>NZ_KB907337.1:0-75596 GCF_000381985.1 Novispirillum itersonii subsp. itersonii ATCC 12639
GGTGGGGGAGCCGTTCCGGCTGACCGTCAAGAAAACCGATAACACCGCGAATGTGGTATCGGTGGTTGCCAGTGGCACCGATACGCTGGATGGCGGCACCGCGCCGCTGCGGCTGCGGGTGCAGCAGGGCGGGGCGCGGCTGGACAGTGACATAGACCCCAGCCCGGATAACTGGGTCAGCCAGTCTTTCGGGCTGGCGGTCGGCGATGCCACCCCGGTCGGGGCGGAGATGTGGTTTGCCGGAACCACCCCGCCGCCGGGCTGGCTGGTGGAAAACGGGGCGCTGCTGTCGCGGGCGATTTACCCCGATCTGTGGGCGCATGCGAACGCCTCGGGGATGCTGGTGACGGAGGCCAACTGGCAAAACGGGCCAACCAACCGCGCCAGCTTTTCCAACGGGGACGGCAGCACCACCTTCCGCCTGCCGGATCTGACCACCGATGGCCTGTTCATCCGGGCGCAGCCTGCAACCGCCCCCAACTTCGGGCGGCGGCAGGAGGACGCGTTTCAGGCGTTCCAGATGGTTAACAGTTTGGATTCATCGCTTAAGCTCACCAATAACGGGCTTGAGGGGCTGGGGGCCAGCCCCACATCGGCACCGGGGGCGGGGCGTGTCCACGTAACCAATGGCGCGGCGGTCCCGCTGAATTCACTGATTCCGGGGGAGTACAACGGAAACGGCACACCGCGCACCGCCAGCGAAACCCGCCCCAAAAACGCCGGGCGCCTGCCGATCATCAAGGCGTTCTCGGTGCCGGTCGATAGCAAAAGTATTGACGTGACGGCGCTGGCGGCGCAGGTGGCGACAGCCCGGCGCAGGCTGCTGACCGTCACCGATACTCTCGTCATGGTGCTCCCGTCAGGATACGCCCGATACCATATCGACTTTGACAAGGTGCTGGCGTCGGTGAGCGGCGCTCACCTGTTCCTGCAAGTGTCGTCAGATGGCGGGGCAACGTGGGCGACCGGGGCAGCCTATAAAAGCACCCGCATTGCGACAGGCACCAATTCCCCTTCCGGGGTCAGTGCAGCCAACAGTGACGCCACAACGGCCATCACTTTGGGCGCTGATATGGGAAGCGCCGGACCACAGTACGCGTGGAAGGGGGGTATCGGCCTGTCAGCGCTGGTCACGGCAGGGGCATCCAGCGGCCTTATTGTGCAGTTCTCTGCCGCAGGGCTGTCGAATGGCGGGTATCTGACAACCAATCATGGATCAGGCTGGTATGCGGCGGCAGCCGTCAACGCCGTGCGCATCATCGCCTCCTCCGGCACCCTGACCGGGACCGCAGTGCTGTACGGAGAGCCGTAAGGCGCTGGGCCGATAAGCGGTTCTGGGGGGCCTCTTTCTCTCTTTCTGACTCTCTGATCTTTCCGATTGCTTGACGCTAAATGCGATTTTTTGGCGAAACGGGAGATTTGCGGCATTCTGAATAACCAAATTGGAGAATTTGATGATGAAAGTAACCAATAACGTTTCTGTGAAGACCTATTTCGGCAACGGTACCACCACGGTGTGGCCGTTTTCGTTTTCGGTCGGGGATGTCTGTGATCTCTCTCTGATCGTGACCGCTGCGGATGGCACCGAGACCCCTGTGGGGCCGTCGGAATACCGGGTGCAGCAGCTGGATTGCACCCCGGGCGGCACCATCACCTATCCGCTGTCCGGTCCGGCACTGATGGCCGGGCAGATTCTGACCCTGCTGTACCGTCAGCCGGTCGCCTGCGAAGAGGAAGAGACCTGTCATCCGGATCACCCGCATCATGATCACTGCGTGCAGATGGATCTTTCCGATTCTGCCGGCATGTCGTTAACCCTGCCGCCCCTGGCACAGCTGGCCGGAAAATCGCTGAAGTTTGACGCCACTGTCGGTCTGGTGCCGACCCGTCACGATTGCGACCACCAGTCGGCTGGTGCTGCTGCGGCCAGTGCTGCCGCTGCGGCCACCAGCGCGGCCTTCTCTGCTGCCAGCGCCGCATCGTCTGCTGCTGACCGTGGCCGTGCGGAAGCTGCCGCCGAGACCGCCGTGTCTGCCCGTGATGCGGCGCAGGCCAGCGCCGCATCGTCTGCTGCCGACCGTGGCCGTGCGGAAACGGCTGCCCAGACCGCCGTGTCTGCCCGTGATGCGGCGCAGGCCAGCGCCGCGACTGCGGCCAGCATCGCGGCCAGCATCGGGCAGGAAATGGTCGAAGTGGTGACCACCAACCGCACTGCCGTGTCTGCCGACCGTGACAAGGTGTTTGCGGTCAATGCCGCTGCCGGGCCGGTGACGATCACCCTGCCGACGATCGCCAGTGTCGGCGAGCCGTTCCGTCTGACTGTCAAGAAGATTGACGGCACTGCCAATGCTGTGTCGGTTTCCGTCAGCGGGACTGATACGCTGGATGGTGGCACTGCTCCGCTGCTGCTGCGGTCTGAGCAGGGGGGGGTCCGCCTGAACAGCGACATCGACGCCAGCCCGGATAACTGGGTCAGCCAGTCGTTTGGCCTGCCGGTCGGGGATGCGACCCCGATTGGTGCGGAAATGTGGTTTGCCGGAACCACCCCGCCTGCCGGCTGGGTGATTGAGAACGGCGCGCTGCTGTCGCGTGCGGTTTATCCGGGCCTGTGGGCGTTTGCCCAGTCGTCGGGCATGCTGATCAGCGATACCGCCTGGTCCGGCACCCCGGCCAACCGGTCGAAGTTTTCCAGCGGGGACGGCAGCACCACCTTCCGCCTGCCGGATCTGACCACCGATGGCCTGTTCATCCGGGCGCAGGCAGCCGATGCCCCTGACTTCGGGCGGCGGCAGGAAGATGAGCTGAAAAGCCACGGCCACGATGTCCTTACCCGCGATGGCTCCGGTGGTCTTCCCGGGGGCAGACCGATCGGCTGGGCGGGCAGCGGGGCTAATGCCGGGACAGCGAACGCAGGGGCTGCGACCGCGACCGGCGGTACCGAAACCCGCCCGAAAAACGCCGGGCGTCTGCCGATTATCAAGGCGTTCTCGGTGCCGGTGGATGCCAGCACCCTCGACACGGTGGCGCTGGCGGCGCAGGTGACGACTCTTCTCAACACCACCCGCCGCAAGCTGCTGACCGTCACCGATACGCTGGTGCTGCCGCTGCCTGCCGGGTACAGCCGGTTCCGGGTTGAGCTGGAAAATGTGCTGTCTGCCACCAGTGCTGTCAGTCTGCTGCTTCAGGTCTCTGCTGACGGCGGGGCGACGTGGGCGGGAAGCGGCTATAAGCTGGTGCGGATCGGCAGCAGCAGCGTGTCTTCCGCTCTGGTGGCCACCAACGCTGACAGCGCATCAGCCCTGACTCTGCTGGAGAATATGGCTGGCGCAGGTGGGCCGCAGGTTGCCGTTAACGGTCAGATTGACCTGACGCTCCTGCCCACTGCCGGGATCAACGCCCGCTTTGTTATGTCCGGTCTGTTGGTCGGCGGGTACATCGCGCACAACACCGGCTCGGGCCGGTATGCGTCGGCAGAAGTCAACGCGGTGCGCATCATCGCCTCCTCCGGCACCCTGACCGGTACCGCCGTGCTGTACGGCGAGCCGTGATCTGCCGGGCCGAATGACCGTCGGTCATCTGCCGGTCATTCGGGCTTCTAGCACACAGACTGTCGGGGCGTCGTGGCCGGGCTTTGCTCCGGGCGCGGCGCCCTTTTCTGACCGCCCCCTTTCCGGGGTATCAGACGGAGAGCCGTGATGACCATCACCGCAGGCGACATTGCCGCCACCACCACCGCCTCGGCAGCGATGTCAGCGCCGTGGTGGCTGACCCACCTGCCCGAGATTGCCGCGATTATCGTGGCCCCGGTCGGGGTGCTGATCGCGCTGTTTACGCTGGCGATCAAATGGAACGAATGGAAGGTTTCGCGGGTCCGCGCCCGCGAAGCCGCGATTGAAGAGCGTCACCTGGATGAAGAGGAGAGCGCGAAATGCCTGCCCTGAATGACCGTTCCCTGAATGGGCGTTCTTTTGCCCGCCTCAGCGGGGTTCACCCCGATCTGGTGCGGGTGATCACCGCCGCTGCGGCGACGTATGAGCAGCAATACCCCGGCTGCAATGTTGAGGTATCAGAGGGGCTGCGCACCCCGGCCCGTCAGGCCGAGCTGGTGAAGGCCGGGGCCAGCCAGACCCAGAACAGCCGCCACCTGACCGGCCACGCGGTTGACCTGTACGTGGCGGTCAACGGCGAAGCGCGGTGGGACTGGCCGCTGTTCTCGCGCCTTGCCGCCGTGGTGAAGGCCGAGGCGGCCAAGGCCGGGGTCATGCTGGAATGGGGCGGCGACTGGAAGACCCTGAAAGACGGCCCGCACTTCCAGCTGTCCCGCAAGGGGTATCCGTGATGGTGCCGCTGATCGCGGCGCTGGTGCCGGTGCTGGGCAGTGTGCTGGACCGGCTGATCCCCGACAGCGCCGAAGCCGCGAAGGCGAAGGCGGAACTGGAGCTGCGGCTGGTTGATGCCGCCAATCAGGCGGCACTGGCACAGGTGGAGGTGAACAAGACGGAAGCCGCGACCGGCAGCCTGTTCATCGGCGGCTGGCGACCGTTTATCGGCTGGGTGTGCGGGGCGGCGCTGGCGGCGCAGTATGTGGCCGGGCCGCTGCTGGAATGGGCCGCCGCCGCCGCCGGGCACCCGGTGCCGCCGCTGCCCAAGCTGGATGACATGCTGTGGGAGCTGATCCTCGCCATGCTCGGCGTTGCCGGGCTGCGCACCGTGGAGAAAATGCGCGGCGTGGCGCGGTGAGGGGGAAGAGGGGAGAGAACGCCGTTAAGGCAGGCAGACCCCGGGGGAAACTCCGGGGTCTGTTGCTTTTCGGGCCTGCTGTTCTGTTCAGGCCTGCTGTTCTGTTCAGGAAGAGGCCGCTGCCGGGCTGCCGGTCTGGCGCAGGCTGAGTGTCTGGCGCAGCAGCCAGTCGCGCATCAGGATGATGTTGGCCTGATGGGCTTTCCGTTCCGGGTAAACCGCGAAATAGGAATCCCCCGAGGCGACCGGCGGGCCGAAGGGCAGGTGGAGCAGACCCTGCTGCAGTTCTTCTTCAATAAAGCACGTTGGCACCACGGCAATGCCCAGCCCATGAATGGCGGCGTTGATCAGCATGGTGTTGTTGGCAAAGCGGTTGCCCTGAATGGTGCCGGTATAGCTGTGGCCGATCAGTTGCAGCCAGTGCAGCCACAGGGTGGACCGGCCGGCATTCTGGAGCATCGGGTACTGCCAGAAGGCCCCGGGGGCCTGCGGCTGGTCGGGCGGGATCAGGCCGGGCGAGGCAACGACGGCCAGATATTCGGGAAAAAGCTCGACCGCGCGGGCGTGCAGCCACGATCCGCCGCCGCGCAGGATTGCCAGATCAAGGCGGGTGGTTTCAAAGTCGGTCTCCGGGGTGGCGACCAGCACCTCCAGCGGAATATCGGGGTTGGCGCGGATGAAAGAGCCCAGCCGGGCAGGCAGCCATTGCGCCCCCAGCACCGGGTGAGTGCCGATCATCAGCGTGGCATCCAGCGTGCGGCCGCGCACGGCATCAATCGAGATTTCGTGCAGGCGGTCCAGCGTCAGGGCCAGATTGCGGTAATAGGTGGCGCCAACCTCGGTCAGAACCAGACGTGGGCCAGAGCGGTGAAACAGGGTAACACCAAGAAAATCCTCAAGGTTTTTGATCTGTCGGCTGATCCCGCTCTGGGTCAGGCCCAGATCATCGGCGGCCTTGGTGAAGTTCATATAACGGGCGGCAGCCTCAAACGCATGCAGGGCGGACAGAGAGGGCAGATAGCGGCGCATGGGGGGATGTCCGGGCTGGGAAGGTGTCATCATGACTAAAAGTCATGTAACAGACATTTTTCAATGTTTTAATTTCAGGGGGCTGCCCGGCCACACTGAGCCAACAGGATGATCCGCCGCAGACCGGCGAACATCATCCGGCAAATCAATTTGTTACCGTCACCCCCCGCACACGGATCTGGGAGGATACCGCAGGCCCGGTGACGGAAATCCCCGAAGACCTCACGCAGTCAGGCAGAAGAGGACCGAACATGATGAACAGGCGAGAATTTGCCGGCCTTCTCGGGCTGGCGGGCACCGGCGCGGCGGCGGCAGTGGCCGCCGGGGCGGCGGTGACGGCGGTTTCGGCCCCGGCGCTGGCGCAGCAGGCGCAGGGGTCAACCTTTGACCGCATCCGCAGCACCAAAAAGCTGAAAGTGGCCGGTATTGTCGGCACCGAGCCCTATTACCACAAAGACATCACCACCGGTGGCTGGTCCGGCTTCTGCATGAGCATGGCGCAGGATCTGGCCAAGGCGATGGAAGCCGAGCTGGAGATCAGCGAGACCACCTGGGGCAATGCGGTGATGGACCTGCAGGCGGGCAAGATCGACATCATGTTCGGCCTCAGCCCGACGCCGTCGCGGGCGCTGGTGGTGGAATTCACCCGTCCGATCATGCAGAACACCTTCACCATCATCGCCCGCCCCGGCTTTGAGCCGAAAACATGGGAAGAGATGAACCGGCCAGAGGTGCGGATTGCCGTTGATATCGGTTCCACCCACGATCTGTTTGCCCGCCGGGTGCTGCCGAAAGCCACCCTGCTGGCCCTGAAGACCCCGGATGAAGCCACGCTGTCGGTGCAGTCGGGCCGGGCCGATGCGGTGATTCAGGTGGCGATGCTGTCACTGGTGACGGTAAAGAAAAACCGCAGCGTCGGCAAGATCGTCGTACCGGGCCCGCAGATCCGTCAGCCGACCTGCGCCGGGGTGCGGGCAGAAGACAGCCCGCGCTTCCGGACCTTTGTTGATAACTGGCTGGAATTCAACCGCTCTTCCGGCGTGGTGACGGGGTGGATCACCTCCAGCCTTGAGCTGGTCGGGGTCGAAAAGCAGGACATTCCGCCTGACCTGCAGTTCTGAGGCCCGGCACCGGGGAAGGGGATTATGATGGCCGCACCGCTGGGCATCATCATGCTTGATACCACCTTCCCCCGCCCGCCGGGGGATGTCGGCAATCCGGCAAGCTGGCCGTTTCCGGTGCTGTACCGCACGGTCAGCGGTGCCACGGCCCGCCGGGTGGTCAGCGGGCAGGATGGCCCGCTGCTGGATGCCTTTGTGGCGGCGGGGGAAGATCTGCACCGGGCCGGGGCCTGTGCCGTCACCACATCCTGCGGCTTTCTGGTGCTGCGGCAACAGGCGCTGGCGGCGCGGCTGCCGCTGCCGGTTGCCACCTCCAGCCTGTTGCAGGTGGCGGCGGTGGCGGCCACCCTGCCGCTGTGCCGGCAGGTCGGGGTGATCACCTATGATGCCAGCGCCCTGACCGCCGCCCACTTTGCCGCTGCCGGGCTGACCGCGGTGCCGCCGGTGGCCGGTCTGCCCCGTGGCGGGGCCTTCCACGGTATGATTGAAGGCGGGCAGCCCTATGACCGCGCCGCACTGGGGGCAGAGCTGCGGGCTGTGGCCCGGGGGCTGATCGCCCGTGTGCCGGACATCGGGGCATTGGTGCTGGAATGCACCAATCTGCCGCCTTTTTCGGCCCTGCTGGCCGAGGATACCGGCCTGCCGGTCTACGATATTCTGACTCTGGGCCGTTGGCTGCACGCGGCGGCGACGCCCCCGGCACCGGCGGCTGAAGGGAACTGACATGCAGTATCAATGGGATTTTGGTTTTTTGCTGCAATACAAGGCGCTGATTGGCGTCGGTGTGCTGTACACGGTCGGGTTTACCATCGCCACGGCTTTGTCCGGGCTGGTGGTCGGCTGTCTGGTGGCGCTGCTGCGGCTGTCGCACCTGCGGGCGGCGACCTGGGTGGTGACCGCCTTTATCGAAATTTTCCGCTGTACGCCGGTGCTGGTACAGCTGGTGTGGTGCTATTACGCGCTGCCGATCCTGACCGGGCTGGAACTGACCCCGGCGACGGCGGCTTTTCTGACCCTGACCCTGTATGGCGCGTCTTTTTATGGCGAGATCATCCGGGGTGGGATCATCTCTGTCGATATGGGGCAGTGGGATGCCGGGCGGGCGCTGGGCATGCGGCGGTCACAGCTGATGCGCCGGGTGGTGCTGCCGCAGGCGATGCGGCGGATGGTGCCGCCGCTGGTCAACCAGACCGTGCTGCAGCTGAAGAATACGTCACTGCTGTCGGTGCTGGCGGTGCCTGATCTGCTGTATCAGGGCCAGCTGATCACCTCGGCCAGTTACCGCCCGCTGGAAACCTACACCATGATTGCGGTGATTTATTTCGCCATCCTCTTCCCGCTGACGCGGCTGGCCCACCGGCTGGAAGCCCGCCCGGGGCACTGAGGTTAACCCGCCCGGCGCAGGGTGCGCCGGGCCCGAGCGGAAGGCAGCTGCCATGTCCAACACCCGGATGATCGAGCTGGTCGGGGTGCAGAAATCCTTCGGCACCTTGCAGGTTCTCAAAGATATTTCCCTGACCGTGGAAAAGGGGGCGGTGGTCGCCCTGATCGGCCCCAGCGGGTCGGGCAAATCGACCCTGCTGCGCAGCATCAACCTGCTGACGGTGCCCAACAGCGGCTTTATCCGCGTCGGGGATCACAGCATGGATTTCTCCAGCACCCAGACGTTGCCGCGGGACCGCGATCTGGCGGCGTTCCGCGCCCGCACCGGCATGGTGTTTCAGGGGTTTAACCTGTTTCCCCACATGACGGTGGAACAGAACGTGATGGAAGGCCCGGTGACAGTGCTGCGCACCCCGAAGGCTGCGGCGCGGGATCAGGCCCGGGCGCTGCTGGCCAAGGTCGGGCTGGCCGACAAGGCAGAGATGCGCCCTGACAGCCTTTCCGGCGGGCAGAAGCAGCGGGTGGCGATTGCCCGGGCGCTGGCGATGAAGCCGGATGTCATGCTGTTTGATGAAGCGACATCGGCCCTTGACCCCGAGCTGGTGGGCGAGGTGCTGGCGGTGATCCGGTCGCTGGCGGCGGAAGGGATGACCATGCTGCTGGTGACGCACGAAATGGCCTTTGCCCGCGATGTGGCCGACCGCGTGGTGTTTATGCGCGATGGCTGCGTGGTGGAGGAAGGCCCGGCCCGGCAGGTGATCGAGCAGCCGTCGCACCCGGCGACACAGGCATTCCTCAGTCACTTTCATAATGGGCTGGCCTGACGGCCAGTTGGTTCACAACGGTCTGGCCTGACGGCGATCAGGATCGCAGTGATCTGATAAATAACATTTTTTTCAGGGCGGTGCCCCCCGGCCCGGCATGATGCCGGGCGCGGACCCCCGGGCTGTGTCCTGATCCGGCCCCCGTCGGGCAGGGTCGGAAAGGAAAGGGTAACATGCGGATAACGGTGATCGGTGCGGGTATTGTCGGGGTCTGTTGCGCGCTGGAGCTGGTGCGCGACGGCCATCAGGTGACGCTGGTTGACCCCGGCCCCCCCGGCGGGCGGCAGGCGGCCAGTTATGGGCATGGCTGCTGGATCAGCCCGGCCTCGGTGGTGCCGATGTCAATGCCGGGGCTGTGGAAACAGGTGCCGGGCTATCTGCTTAACCCGCGTGGGCCGCTGGTGATCCGCTGGCGGTTTCTGGCCCGGCTGCTGCCGTGGCTGCTGCGCTTCCTGCGGGCCGGATCGACGGTGCAGCGGGTGGAACGGACGGCGCGGGCGCTGGCGGTGCTGCTGGCCGACAGCCCGGCCCGCCATCAGGCGCTGGCGGCAGAGGCCGGGGTGCCGGACCTGATCCGGCAGGATGGCCTGTTGTATGCCTACCCCGATCGCTCTGCGTTCGAGGCGGAGGCAACGGCATGGCACCTGCGCCGCATCACCGGCCTGCGCTGGCAGGAACTGGACCGGGCGGCGCTGGAAGCGCGGGAGCCGGATCTGGCCCCGCATTACCGCTTTGGCATTCTGGCGGTGGATGGCGGCCACTGCACTGATGCCGGGGCCTATGTGGCGGCGCTGGCAGCGGCGGCGCAGGCGGGCGGGGCAACCCTGATGACAGCGGCGGCCACCGGCTTTGTGTTTTCCGGCGACCGTCTGGTGGCGGTGACCACCGATGCCGGGCGGGTTGACTGTGACCGGGCCGTGCTGGCCGGGGGGGTGTGGTCCGCCGCGCTGGCCCGGCACTGCGGCGACGGGGTGCCGCTGGAATCCGAGCGCGGATATCACAGTGTGCTGGCCACCCCGGCCGCCGGGCCGCGGTATCCGGTGATGCCCAGCGACGGGCGGATGGCCAATACGCCGACCACCGCCGGGCTGCGGCTGTCAGGTCAGGTGGAGCTGGCCTCGGTAACGGCGGCGCCTGACTGGCGGCGGGCTGACATTCTGACCGGGCATGCCGTCACCACCTATCCCGGGCTGGCGGCGGCGGGCGGGCCGGTGGCTGATGACCGCTGGATGGGCCATCGCCCGTCCACCCCCGACGGGTTGCCGGTGATTGGCTGCTCTGCCCGCAGCAAGGATGTGGTTTACGCCTTCGGGCACGGCCATGTCGGTTTTGCCAGCGGCCCCAAAACCGGGCGACTGGTGGCTGACCTGCTGGCCGGTGTGGCCGAAGACGCCGTCCTGGCCCCCTATATGGCGGCCCGCTTCCGGCGCTGACACCGCCTTTCCCGGGCCCTTTTCCCGGCCCTTTTCCTGACTGAACCGTGGATGCCCCGGCCCCTGCTGGCCGGGAAAGGCCCCCCTTTGTCTTTTTGAATGGAGTTTGACGATGCGCGGTGCGGATATTCTGGTCGAAATGCTGATCGGATATGGTGTGGAGGTGGTGTTTGGCGTGCCCGGTGACACCAATGTGCCGTTCTACGAGGCCCTGCAACGGCATGAAGGGCAGATCCGCCATGTGATGGCCCGCGATGAACGGTCAGCGGGGTATATGGCCGATGCCTACGGGCGCTTTACCAGCAAGCCGGGGGTGTTTGAATGCCCGTCGGGGGCCGGGGCGATGTATTCTCTGCCGCCGGTGGCGGAATCCAATTCCTCCTCGGTGCCGGTGATCCTGCTGACCATCGATATTCCGCTGCCCGGCGAAGGCCGGGGCGTGCTGACCGAGCTGGACTGCGCCCGCCTGTTTGAGCCGGTGACCAAACTGTCGGTGCAGGTGAAAACACCGGAAAAGCTGCCGGAAATCATCCGCCGGGCCTTCCGCGCCGCCTGCTCCGGCAAGCCGGGGGCGGTGCATCTGCAAATCCCGGAAGACATGCTGCTGGCCGAGGTCGATCCGGCCCGCGTCTCGCTGCATGTGGAAGAGGAATGCCGCACCTTCCCCGCCTATCCGACCCTGCCGGCGCCGGAGAAACTGGATACGCTGCTGGCCCTGCTGACCGCCAGCGAACGGCCCCTGATCGTCTCCGGCGGTGGGGTCAACCGTTCCTGCGCCGGGCCGGAGGTGCAGGCCCTGGCGGAACGGCTGAACATTCCGGTCTGCACCACCATGACCGGGCAGGGCACCATGCCCGATGATCACCGGCTGGCGGTCGGGGTGATCGGCGACAACGGCTTTCATCCCCATGCCAACTGGGCGCTGGAACACGCCGACTTTGTGCTGTTCATCGGCTCCCGCGTCGGGTCGGTGGTGACAATCGGCTGGACCTTCCCCAAAATCACGCTCAACAAGCGGGTGGCCCAGATCGACATCGACCCGGAGATCATGGCCAACAACTATGAAAACGTGCTGTCGGTACAGGGCGATGCCCGGCTGGTGCTGCAACAGCTGGTGGCGATGGCCGACTGCACCGCGCCGCACAGCCCGGCCCGCACGCAGGCGTGGGTTGATGACCTGAACGGGCTGCGCGCCACCTTCTGGGACAATGCGGAGGCGCTGCTGTCCAGCGAAAGCCTGCCGCTGCGGCCAGAGCGGGCGGTGCGCTGCTTCAACGAAGCGCTGGAGGCATCGGGGCAGGCGGCCCACATCTATTCCGACGCCGGAACCCCAACCCCGCACATGACCCGCTTCCTGCGCCTGAAAGACCGCCGCACCCGCTTTGCCATCCCCCGCGCCTTCGGCGGGCTGGGGTCGGCGCTGCCCGCCACCGTCGGCGCATGGTTTGCCGACAAGGGCCGCCGCCCGATCGGCATGTTCGGCGACGGATCATTCGGGATGACGGTGGGCGAGCTGGAAACACTGGTGCGCCTGAATGTCCCGGCGATCCTGCTGCTGTTCAACAACGGCACCTTCGGCTGGATCAAGGGCCTGCACCGCCTGCGCGGCCATAACCAGTGCTTCAGCGTTGACTTCACCCCGCCGCGCGGACAGGCCATTGCCGAAGCCTTCGACGTCAAGGCATGGACCGCCACCTCGGCGGCGGAGCTGGACGCGGCGCTGGCCGAAGCCTTCGCCTATACCGGCGGGCCGTGCCTGATCGACATCCACGTGGAATCCATCGCCGACCGGGTGCCGCCGGTCTATTCGTGGCTGACCAAGCGTGGCCGCGATCCGCTGTCGGTGGAGGCGGAAGAGGTCAGCTACTTCTGATCCCGCCCCGCGTCAGCACAGGGCCCGGAGGAAGACGCCGGGCCCTGTCGCTTTTGTGGGGGCTCCGCTTCTGTGGAATGATGGGGCCTTACCGTGGGGCTTTGCCCCATACCCCACCCCGTGGGGCTTTGCCCCACACCCCACAAGGAGCCTTGGGCTCCTTGACCTCATATTTTTCAAAAAAATCCGATCCGCCGATGCCGTTTTAAGAACGGATGGTTTATGGCCAGCATCCTAAACTTGAGAACCAGACCGGACCCCGGACGTCTGCCTTTCGACGGATCGGACCGCCGGACGACCTTCAACAGCAGCGGGTGAAACTGCTCGAACGGTACCGTCCGATCCAGCTTTTCCAGCGGATCCCCCTCCGCTGAAAGCGCTTCAAGGCTGTTCTCAAGATCCCAGAAACCAGCCTGACCTGTCATCTTCACCTCCCAGCATCGACAGCAGAAAGCGAATTACATATTTAGCCGAAAGGCGAGTATCCGGAGCTGTCCAGCTGTTCAAGAACGAAGTCCTTGTTGGACACGGCCCCACATTACAGCTACTAATGCGGGTGTTGTTGTGATATTCAAAATAAGGAATGGTTAAATGTCCACTATAATGATCGCAAAAGTCAAGACAATTACCAAGGGCGGTATGGATGCCGAAATTACAGGTATTGACCCCGTGGCTATGCGAGAAATAATAATAGGTACAGTTAATCAAGAAAATGTAGACTGGGATTGTTATGGAATTTGCCGAGACAATCCTGAAGAATATAATCTTAACATTGATAGGCAAGAAGTATTGGATGTTATCGCAACCGCTAAAAAACTTTGCAATTCCTGACTAAGTCGATACCATCAACGGTGATGCCCTCGGCAAAAATTTGCCACCGGCACAATTGGGTAGGCAATCATTCTACTGCCACCGCAACCTCCGAGGTTAAAATGAAGATTGAGATTGAAATCCCGGACGAACTCCCCGTCGGTCGCTTGAACTCGTATCTTAAGGGCGTTATCGACGGGCTAATGCCCGTCGCGACTAGCCATAGCCCCCTTGAGTACACTCCTGAGGGTCATGATAGCTACCGCGCAATCGGAGAAGGTGTTTCCCGTCAGATCATCGAGGCCGCGAAGGGCATCGCCAAGCGCTAAATGCTGAGGTTTCAGTCGGCTCCGGCTTCAGCTCCGGTGTCGCCTTAGAGCATTTTCAGATTGAGTGTGTGTAACCCGCTGCTTTGAAGAAATTTGCACACTGTTGTGCAGAGAAGCGCTCGATAAGTCTGCCGACCTGATCCCGCAGCGCATCATATGGTGCGCTGCGGTTCCTGCCGCAGCAGGGCTTTGAGTTTTGAAAAAGCCATCTCAATGGGGTTCATGTCGGGGGAGTATGGCGGCAGATAAAAACACTGTGCGCCCGTTGCTTTTAGGGACGCCTGAACATCCTGCGTTTTGTGTGCCGGAAGATCGTCCATGACAACGATGTCCCCCTTCCGCAGAGAAGGGCCAAGGATCTGGCGAACATAGGCAAGGAACGCCTCCCCATTCATCGGGCCGTCGAGGACAAGGGGAGCAGAGATGGACACCTCCGGAATCTGGCCGTTCTGCGTAATGTGTGATTCGCTTTCCGGTGTCTATGCCGGGAGGTGAAGATGACAGGTCCGGCGGGTTTCTGGGATCTTGAGAGCGGAGGGTGATCCGTTGGAAAAGCTGGATCCGACGGTCCCTTTCGAACAGTTCCGTCCGCGACTCCTCAAGGCTGTCCGGCGGCCTGCGGGAAGGTTAGCCGCATTCGCCGCAAAAAGCCGCACCATTGGCAGGGCAAGGACAGAGGCCCCTATCCTATGGGGCAACATGGCCCCCAAAAACCGGGATCCAAGGGCCTTTCGGCCCTTGGTGGGTGTGGGCAAAGCCCACGGGTCCCGTCTTCCCATCTTCCGGTCTTTAAAACCCCAGGGCCTTCGGCAGCCACAGGCACAGGGCGGGGAAGGCGAGCAGGAAGGCGATGCGCACGGCGTCTGCCACCACAAAGGGCAGGATGCCCCGGGCGACGGTGGACAGGGCCAGCCCCGGGGTGGTGCCCTGAATGACGAACAGGTTCATGCCGATCGGCGGGGTGATCAGGCCGACTTCCACCACCGTCACCAGCACGATGCCGAACCACACCGGGTCGTAGCCCTGCGCGAGGATAATCGGCACCACCACCGGCACGGTCAGCAGCACCATCGACAGGCTGTCCATGAAGCAGCCGAGGATGAAGTAGAACACCAGCAACATCAGCATCACCCCCAGCGGCGGCAGGGCGAGGCTGTTCAGGTGCCCGACCAGCGTCTGCGGCAGGGCGGTGGCCTCGATGAAGCTGTTGAACAGGGTGGCCCCGATCATGATCAGAAAGATCATGCCCGATGTGGTGGCGGTCTCGGTCAGGGCCTGCCGCAGGGCGGCGCGGTCAAGCTGGCGGCGCAGGGCGGCGAACAGCAGCGCCCCGAAGGCGCCGACGGCGGCGGCTTCGGTGGGGGAGAAAAGACCGGCATAGATCCCGCCGATGACGACGACAAACAGCAGGGTCACATCCCACACCCGGATCACGGCGCGCAGGCGCTGGCCCCAGCTCAGGCGGTCGCCTGCGGGGCCAAGCTCTGGCCGCCGCGCCACCTGCACGGCAATGGCCGCCATGTAGAGGGCGGTGCCGAGGACGCCGGGCAGCAGGGCGGCGGCAAACAGCGCCCCGATCGACTGTTCGGTCAGCAGGGCATAGATGATCATGATCAGCGAGGGCGGGATCAGGATGCCGAGCGTGCCCCCGGCAGCGACGGAGGCCGAGGCGAGGCGGTCGTCATAGCCGCGCCGCCGCATTTCCGGCATGGCCACCTTGGCCATGGTGGCGGCGGTGGCCAGTGATGACCCGCAGATGGCCCCAAAGGCGGCACAGGCGCCGATGGTGGCCATCGCCAGCCCGCCGCGCCAGTGGCCGATAAAGGCATAGACCCCTTCATACAGGGTGCGCGACAGCCCGGCCCGGGCGGCAAAGATGCCCATGGCGATGAACAGCGGCACCACCGACAGGCCATAAGGGAACACCGCCTCGAACGGTTGATTGCCGAGCAGAAACCACGTGGTGTCAAACCCGTTCAGGATCCACAGGCCGACCGCCCCGGTGATGCCCATGGCGACGGCGACCGGCACCCGCAGGCCGATCAGGGCGAGTACGGCGGCAAAGCCGAGAAGTCCGGGCCACAGGCTCATGACAGTATATCCTGAGAACGGGATGGGGCGGGGATCCGTCCGGCGGCAATTGCCAGATCCCGCGCTGCCAGCAGCAGGCAGGCCAGCACCGACAGCGCCGCCCCGGCCAGAAAGAAGGCCCAGTACAGGGCCATGGGGATGCCGATGGTCTGCGACAGGTCGCCGTAGTCCAGCGCCTGAACCGCAGTGCCGCTGCCCGCCCACAGGATGGCGGCCATCAGCCCCGCGCCGAGCAGGGCGCCGACGCCATCCAGCCCGTGCCGCAGGCGGGGCGGAATCAGCGACACGCCGATATCAACCCGCACATGGGCATCGCGGAGGAAGGCGAAGGGGATCACCAGCGCGGCACAGATGATCAGCCCGAGCTGGGTGATATCGACGGTGCCCCGGATCGACTGGCCGACGCTGCCGCGCAGGGCGATATCGGCCAGTGTGACGGTGACGGCAAGGCCCATCAGCCCCAGCCCGGCAAAGGCCACCGACCGCAGGGCGCGGTCGGTGACGGTGAACAGACGGGTCAGCATGGCGGTGTGCCTGCCGGGATCAGCGCTGTTCATACTTGGCGACCAGTGCCTTGGCGCGGTCGTAGAGGGCGGCGGCGTTGGGCACGTTGTCGTCCTTCGCCAGCTTGGCAATCCAGGCGTCGGCCATCGGCTTCAGGCGGTCGGCGAAGGCCTGCCGTTCGGCATCGGTCAGGGTGATGATCTCGTGGCCTTTGGCTTTGGCGTCGTCCATGCCACGGGCATCCCACTTATCCCACCACGGGCCGAACTTGGGGATCAGGGCATCGCCGCTGATGGAATCAAGGGCGGCGCGGACATCGGCGGGCAGGCTTTCGTACTTCTTTTCGTTCATCACAAAGAAGAAGCAGGTGGTGTAGGTGCGGGCGTCAGTGTGGTACTTCAGCACTTCGTTCAGACGGAAGGCCCCGACCGCATCCCAGGTGAAGATGGTGCCATCCAGCACCTTTTTCTGAAGGCTTTCATAGACTTCTGCCGGGGGCAGGCCGACCGGGGTACCGCCAAGGGCGGTCACGGCCTCGGAAATGGCCGGGGACGGGGTGCGCAGGCGCAGGCCCTTCAGGTCATCGGGGCTGCGCACCGGCCTGTCGGTGGTGTGGATCAGCCCGGCGTTGTGGCAGTACAGGGCCAGCGGCTTGACGCCCTTGTATTCATCGGCCAGCAGGCCTTCCTTATGCAGGTCCCACAGGGTGCGGGTGGCGGCATCGGCGGTTTTGGCGAGGAACGGCATATCCATGACCGAGGTGCGCGGCAGGCGGCCACGCGGCATTCCGGCCAGACCGTTGGCCATATCGACCACCCCGGCCTTTACCTGATCCATCTGCTTGGCGACATTGCCGAAGGCGCTGGGGCCGGGCAGAATTTCCACCGCCACCTTGCCATTGGTCTTTGCTTCCAGCTCCCGCGCCCAGGGCTCGAGGAAATCGGTGTGGATCCCGTGCTTGTCGGGCAGGTAATGGCTGATCTTCAGGGTGATTTCGGCGGCCTGTGCCGGCAGGGCGGCAAGGGCGGGCAGGGTCAGCGCAGACAGGCAGAGCAGGGCGTGGCGCAGGCCGCGACGCAGGCGGATGGCGGGCAGGCGGGTCATGGCTGGGGGCTCCCGGTTTGGTCGTTTCCTTTTTTGCCTTCCGTCATTGTCTGCTTGGCAGCAGAGGGTCTGATGCGGCCGCAGTGTGGAAGGCTTGTAAACAGGGGACGGCAAAATAGTTTCCCGCGCAACTATTTTTTCGGATCAGTTTCTTTTTGTGCGGTGCTTCTCGCGCAGGACGCGGGTGCAGCAGGCGGCGGCAACCCTGAACGGCCGCTTCAGGCCCTATTCATCATTAAAATGACATATTCAATATGAAGCACCTTTAAGGGGTAGGTAGCATCATGTTGAAAAAAATGATTTTTCAGGGGATTTTTTCCGCGCTGGTGATCGGCCTGCTGTCGGCAGGCTATGCGCTGATGCGGGCCCCTGATGTTTCCACCGGACTGACACAGATGGCGTCAGCCTTTGCAGAAGGGGACGACTGATGGCGGCGCTGTCTCAATCCGGCGGGCAGACCCGGCGGGCATCCGGCGGACTGAAGCGGCCCGCGCAGATTGCCGTTCTCCGCCTGTGGCACGCGCTGCTGGCCGGGGGCTTTGTGGTCGCGTGGGCGACGGGGGATGAGAACACCTACGCCCTGCATCAGTTTTCCGGGTACGTGGTGCTGGCGGCGCTGGTGCTGCGGGCGCTGATGGCGGCGTTCAGCCCGGCGGAGAGCCTGCTGCGCTGGCCGGTGCTGCGGCGGCAGCAGGTGATGGACTGGCTGCGGCGCGGCAGCGGGCGCAATCCGCTGTTTGCCGGGCTGGCGGTGGCCCTGCTGCTGACGGTGGCAGCCACGGCGACCAGCGGTGCGGTGGCCGACTGGATGACGTGGATGGAGCACCCGCACGAAGCGGCCAGTGATGTGACGCTGGCGGTGATCTTCGCCCATGTTGCCTTTGTGTTTTACCAGTATGGCGGGCGGCCGTGGCTGCTGGCGCAGATCCGCCGGATCAAAGACCGCTTTGGGGGGAAATCATCATGAAAACGGCTGTTCTGTTGACGGCGGCCCTGCTGGCGGCGGCGTCTCCGGCGCTGGCGGCTGACGGGGCGGCGGCCCGGCAGGCAATCCTGAAAACCTATCAGGCGGAGATCCCGGGATTCAGCGGTTTTGATGCCGGGCGTGGCGAAGCGCTGTACCGGGCGGTGGTGGCGGGCAGCGACCCGCGCATCACCGGCTGCACCAGCTGCCACACCGCCAATCCGCGCCAGCCGGGCCAGAATGCCAAGACCGGGCGGGCGATTGATCCGGTGGCGGTGTCGGCCAATTCCGACCGTTTCACCGATGCGGACCGGGTGGAAAAGCAGTTCAGCCGCGATTGTAAGACCGTCCTTAACCGGGCCTGCACGGCGCAGGAAAAGGGCGACTACATCACCTTTCTGATGGGGCAGTAAAAAATGAAGATCAGCCTGTTTGCCCCCGTCGGTCTGGTGGCGGCGGTTCTGGGGTTTCCGGCACTGGCCGGGCCCGACCGGGTGCCGCCGCTGACCGATGCCCTGACCCGGGCGGAATGCGGCACCTGCCACATGGCGTTTCAGCCGGGGCTGCTGCCCGCGCGGTCGTGGGATCGGATGATGGACACCCTGTCCGATCACTTCGGCGATGATGCCAGCCTGCCGCCGGATAAAGTGGCGCACATCCGCGCCGTGCTGGTGGCCGGGGCCGGGCGGGACCGCCGCGCCCCCGATGCCACCCCGCAGCGGATCACCGAGGCGCGCTGGTTCACCCACGAACACGACTTTGCCCCGGCGGTCTGGAAAAAGCCCGGCGTGGTGACAAAATCCAACTGCGCCGCCTGCCACCGGGGGGCAGAGCAGGGGGTGTATGAGGATGACTGAGCCGCCGGTTACTGTCCGGTCAGGCCAAACACCGTGCGGAAGAAGGCAACGGTGCCAGCCCGGGCCTTCTCGGTGGCATCGACGTTGCGGATGAAGGCCACACTGCCGCCCTGACCCAGATTGGCGGCAGGATCGCTGATGGTCCTGTCCATGCCGGGCGGTGAGTCAAAGCCGTGGGTGGCATCCGGGTAGTAATCGAGGGTCATCAGGGTCCGCTGGCTGTCCGGCAGGGCATCCATAAACCGCCGGGCGGCATCCGGCGGGCCGTAGGTATCCTGCCCCCCGGCCACCAGACGCAGCGGCGCACCTGTCAGTTCGGCGTAGACTGCGGCGGTGTCGGGTGATTTTGCGATGTTCTCATGCATGTACCACACGGCATAAAAGGCCACATGGGCGGCAAATTTCGGTCCGCCGTTGGGGAAGAAGGCGGCCCATGTCGCCTGCGATGCGGTACGTACCGCCAGATTGCCGCCCCACGAAAAGCCCATCACCCCGATGCGGGCGGGGTCGATATCCGGCCGTGCGGCCAGATACTGAAGCGCCCCGAAGGCATGGCTGAGGGTTTCCGTATGGCCGCCACGCGGGCGCTGGCCTTTGTTGAACATGAACACTTCCAGCGTTGCCATCCCCGCCTTTTGCAGGGCGCGGGAATGGTCGGCCCCGCGCCCGTCAATGCCGCCGCTGCCATGCAGCAGCACCACGGCAGGCCACGGCGGCGGCGCACCGTTTTCCGGCAGGCGCAGGGTGGCGGTGACGGTTCCGTGCGCCGGATACCCGGTGCCCTGTGCCCCGGGAAAGGTCACCTCCTCGAAGGCGGATGCGACCGGTGGGGACAGCAGGGGACCAAGCAACAGCAGCAGGGACAGGGCGAGAACAGGCAGACGCATGGACGAACCCCTTGCCGGACGGGAGAGTGATTTTATCTTTGCACGGTTGAAAATCCCGGCATCGTTTTTTACGGATGTTTCTAACGGGCCTTATTCCCCCTCCACCACAAAGTCCGGGGCGTAAGACACCGGAAAATTCACCGAGCGGGCGATGAAGCAGACGCTGTGAATGCGGTGGTGGATCGCTTCGGCCGCCGCCAGATCGGTGCCGGGGCGCACGGTGATTTTCGGGCGCAGGGTGGCTTCGGTGAAGCGCCCGGCCCCGCCGGGTTCCACCACGCCGGTGGCGGTCGGCGTGTCCTGATAGGCGGTGACGGTGATTTTGGCGTCGGCCGCGTAGTGCAGATACCACAGCATATGACAGGCCGAGAGGGCGGAGAGCAGCAGATCTTCCGGGTTCATCTTCGTCGGGTCGCCGCCCAGCAGCGGATCGTTGGAGCAGCTGATCACCGGCTTGCCCGGCACGGCGATGTCCCATGTGCGGTCATAGGCGCGGTAATGGGCGGTGCCGTCGCCACGGTTGCCGGTCCAGTGAATGTGGCTGGTGTAGGTGTGGGCCATGATGCTGTCCTTGCCAGAGCCGTCAGAGTGCGGCATGTATACGCGTATACGGATTCTGGGTCGGAGGGCAAGATGTCTTTGGCGGATCTTCTGCGGCAGGAAATTCTGGCCGGGCGGCTGCCCCCCGGCACCCTGCTGTCGCAGACAGAAACGGCGGAACGGTACGGCGTCAGCCGTATTCCGGTGCGGGATGCGTTTCAGCAACTGGCCCATGACCGGCTGGTGACGGTGATCCCCGGCAAGGGGGCGCAGGTGATCCGCCTGTCTGCGGCAGAGCTGACAGAGGTTTACGATCTGCGGATTCTGCTGGAAGGTGACCTGCTGCGGCGGGCGGTGCGGGCGGCGGGGCCGGACTATGCGGCAGAGGTTGATTACGCCCTGCGCAAGTCAGACCTTGAGGCCGGCCGCCCCGGCTGGGCCGACGGCGACTGGTTTTTCCACCGCACCCTTTATGCCCCGGCCAGCCGCCCGCGCCAGCTGGCGATGGCGGAGGAACTGCGCCGCCTGTGTCTGGTGCATGTGCCCAGCTATGATACGCTGACGCAGGCAACGCCGGACTGGCTGGCCCATCACGCGGCGATGGCGCGGGCGGCGGTCGCCGGGCGGGCAGAAGACGCGGTGGCGGCGCTGGAACAGCATCTGGATGCGGCGCGGCGCTTTCTGCTGGGGCTGTCCCCTGAGGATCCGGGAGCGGGAAGTCAGGGGTCAGGAAATCAAGTGGCAGAGGATCTGGGCCATGTTTGAGTATTCATTGCTGCACTGGGGGGCTTTTCTGTCCGCCGCCCTGCTGCTGAACCTGTCGCCGGGGCCGGATATGGCCTTTATTCTGGGGCAGACGGTGCGCGGTGGCCGGTCTGCCGGGTTTTCCGCACTGGCGGGGATCTGGACCGGCGCTTTCGGCCATGTGCTGATGGCCGCCGCCGGGCTGTCGGCGGTGCTGGCGGCCTCGGCGGTGGCGTTTGCTGCCGTCAAATGGGCCGGGGCGGCTTATCTGATCTGGCTGGGGATCAAGGCGCTGCGGTCTTCCGGCGGGGGGCTGACGGTCGATGCCGCGCCCCCGGCCCGGCTGGGGGCGGTATACCGGCAGGGTATTGTGGTGTCGCTGCTGAACCCCAAGGTGGCCGTGTTTTTTCTGGCCTTTCTGCCGCAGTTTGTGGTGCCGGGGGCCGGGCCGCTGTGGGCGCAGCTGATGCTGCACGGGGTGCTGGTGATCGCGGCGGCTGCCGTGGTGGAGCCGCCGCTGATTCTGGCCGGGGGGCTGCTGACCGCGCGGCTGCGGGCCAGCCCGAAGATCGGCCTGTGGCTGGACCGGACTCTGGGCGGCCTGCTGATTGCGCTGGGCCTGCGGCTGGCGGTGCAGGACCGGTAAAGGGCCCGCCTGAGGGCCCTTACCCGATCACCCGCGATTTGCGGTTTTCGTCGATGGCGACGAAGGTGAACAGCCCTTCGGTGACTTTTTCGTGAATATCGCTGTCACCGCGCCGCACCCAGGCCTCGACATGCACCGCGATCGAGGTGCGGCCCCGCCGGGCTTCGCGGCAGTAACAGGTCAGCTCGTCACCGACCAGCACCGGCTTGTGGAAGGTAAAGCCATCCACCGCCACCGTGGCGACACGGCCTTTGGCCTTGAAGCGGGCAAAGGTGCCCCCGGCGATATCCATCTGGGCCATCAGCCAGCCGCCGAAGATATCGCCCGACGGGTTGGTGTCGGCGGGCATCGCCAGAGTACGGATCGAGATTTCGCCGGAAGGGCCGGGGCTGTCACTGCTCATCAGGGGGAGTCCTCTGGTCAGGGATGAACTGGTGGTCAGGGATGAACTGGCGGTCAGGGTTACACCGGCTGTCAGGGATGAACCGGCGGGCCGGGGCAGGGCACAGTCGGGCCGGGGATAGCAGCCCGGCGCAGCGGGATCAATACGGGGGTCAGAATATGTCATCGGCGGCGGGATCGGACCAGAAATCTTAACAGGCAGGGCCGAAAAAGCCCCGGGGGACAGGCGGGGATTCCGCTGTTTTCTCAGTCCGACTGATATAGTATCCCTGACGGCGGGTTGCCCAGACCGGGTTTTCCGATAGGTGCCATGCGGTTTCCTGTGGTCTTATCCTGTCGGGCCGGTACTGTGCCCGCCCTGTGTTTTCCGTCCTGAAGCAGCGAGTGTTCCCCCGTCCATGTCCGATCTGTTCGAAAATCTCGCCCCCAAGTCCACCGGCTATACCGCCAAGGATATCGAGGTCCTCGAAGGGCTGGAGCCGGTGCGCAAGCGCCCCGGCATGTACATCGGCGGCACCGATGAAAAGGCACTGCACCATCTGGTGGCGGAAATTCTGGATAACGCCATGGATGAGGCGGTGGCGGGCCATGCCTCGTTCATTGACCTTGACCTGCATGTGGACGGGTCGGTCTCCATCCGCGACAACGGGCGCGGCATTCCGGTTGACCCGCATCCCAAGTATCCCGACAAGTCGGCGCTGGAAGTGATTCTGACCACCCTGCATTCCGGCGGCAAGTTCGGCGGCGATGCCTATAAGGTGTCGGGCGGCCTGCACGGCGTCGGCTCCTCGGTGGTGAATGCGCTGTCGGAAAGCATGGTGGTGGAGGTCGCCCGCGAGCGCACCCTGTACCGCCAGAGCTTTTCCCGCGGGCTGCCGCAGGGCGGGCTGGAAAACCTTGGCGCGGTCCATAACCGGCGCGGCACGCTGGTGCGCTTCCGCCCGGACCCCGAGATTTTCGGCCCCCGCGCCCGCTTCAAGCCTGCCACCCTGTACCGCATGGCGCGCTCCAAGGCGTATCTGTTCCGGGGGGTGAAGATCCGCTGGTCGTGCGACCCGGTGCTGCTGGATGGTCTGGACGGGATCCCGGCGCAGGATGAGCTGCACTTCCCCAACGGGCTGGAGGATTTTCTCGCCACCATCCTGAAGGACCGGGCGACGGTCTCCAGCGTTTATGCCGGGTCGGGGGCGCTGGCCGACGACATGGGCAGCGTGGAATGGGCGGTGTGCTGGCCGGAGGATCAGGAGGCGTTCTTCTCTTCCTACGTCAACACCGTGCCGACCCCGGAAGGCGGCACCCATGAACAGGGCCTGCGCAACGCCCTGACCAAAAGCATCCGCGCCTACGCCGATCTGGTGAACAATAAAAAGGCATCGGGCCTGACGGCGGAAGATGTCACCGGCGGCGCCTGCATCATGCTGTCGCTGTTTATCCGCGAGCCGCAGTTTCAGGGCCAGACCAAGGAAAAACTGGCCAGTGCCGAGGCCACCCGGCTGGTGGAACAGGCGGTGCGCGATCACTTCGACCACTGGCTGACCGGGGCACCGGATGCGGCCAATGTGCTGCTCGGCCATCTGATTGAGCGCATGGATGAGCGCCTGCGCCGCAAGCAGAGCAAAGACCTGTCGCGCAAGACCGCCACCAAGCGGCTGCGTCTGCCCGGCAAGCTGGCCGACTGCTCGCGCTCCATCGCTGACGGCACCGAGCTGTTCATCGTCGAAGGGGATTCCGCCGGTGGTTCGGCCAAGCAGGCCCGCAGCCGCGAGACGCAGGCCATTCTGCCCCTGCGCGGCAAGATCCTTAACGTCGCCTCAGCCTCCGATGACAAGCTGCGCGCCAATCAGGAGCTGAAAGATCTGGTCGAGGCGCTGGGCTGCGGCGTGCGCGATCACTTCGAGCTGGATAAGCTGCGTTACGAAAAAATCATCATCATGACCGACGCCGATGTTGACGGGGCCCACATCGCCAGTCTGCTGATGACCTTCTTCTACCGCGAAATGCAGCCGCTGATCGAAGCCGGGCGGCTGTATCTGGCAATGCCGCCGCTGTACCGGCTGGTGCAGGGCGGCAAAAGCCAGTACGCCCGCGACGACGCCCATAAAGACCAGCTGATGCGCACCGAGTTCAGCGGGCGCGGCAAGGTTGATGTCAGCCGCTTTAAAGGTCTGGGGGAAATGCCCCCGGCCCAGCTGAAGGAAACCACCATGAACCCGGCAACCCGCACGCTGCTGCGGGTGATGCTGCCCAACCGCCGCACCGAGGAAGAGGTGGAGGAATACCACGCCACCGCCAGTCTGGTGGAGCAGCTGATGGGCCGTAAGGCGGAGCTGCGCTTCCAGTATATTCAGGCCCACGCCCAGTTTGTGAAGGATCTGGACATCTGATGCCGGACGGGGCGCCGGAAGGCCTGCTGATCACCGAGACCGCCCGCCTGCGCCTGCGCCGCCTGACCACGGGCGATGCCGCCTTTATGCTGCGGCTGCTGAATGAGCCGGGCTTTCTCGCCAATATCGGCGATAAGGGCGTGCGCACGCTGGACGATGCGGTGACCCACCTGCGCACCGGCCCGCTGGACTCTTACGCCGTGCATGGCTTCGGGATGTGGCGGGTGGACCGCAAAAGCGACGGCGTGCCGGTCGGCATTTGCGGCCTGCTGCGCCGTAACGGCATGGAAGACGTGGAAATCGGCTACGCCCTGCTGGCGGAATACGAAGGGCAGGGCTACACCAGCGAGGCAGCGGTGGCCTGCCGTGATCTGGGGCTGATGGTGCTTGGCCTGCCGCGCATCGTCGGCATCGTCTCGCCCGGCAATATCGGGTCGGAGCGGATTTTGCAGAAACTCGGCCTGACCTGTCAGGGCCTGCGGGAGGTTTTCCCCGGCAAGCCGCCAGTGGCGTTTTACGCCTGAGGGGAAGCAGGCTGTATGTTGATGATTTATATCAATATAAATCGATTTGTTTATGTAAATGTCTATTTGTTTTTTTCTATTGATATTTTATGTGATGATATGTTCACTTTTTAGTGTGGGGCTCAGATTTTATTCTAAGCGGAATTGACTTCCGAAGGCCCGAAAGAGTGCCATATCACCTTGATGATAGATAGAGAAAGCACGCTTTCCGGATGTTTTCAATTTATTGTATTGTAAAAATAATAATTAAATGTAATTCTGTGAGTTAATACTTTTATTTCAGGTTCAGGATGTATTTTTGACTCATGGTCATTGATGTGATTTTTTTGATCAAATAATCGGGGCTGTCGCTTTCGGAAATTTCCAGAACGTGCGCTTCCAATGGTTCAATATTTTTGAATTGTTGATGCAGTGCGGTAATTGCCTGTGGGTCGGTTAGCGTATCGCCACCCCGCCGCTGACAGCGGTCGATAGCCACGCGTAACGGTGGCCGAAGAACTATGTAATGGACGGGAACCGTCAGGCTTTCGAACACCGACAGGAACCATGGCCCGATAATCCCGTCGAGAATGACGAAATACCCACCTTTGGCATAGGAGGATGTGGCTCGGGAAAGCGCATCCATCACCACCCGGTTCTGAGTGTCGGCTTCTGGCAGGTAGGGCGCGATGGCGCCGTTCTTAATGAAATGCCAGAAGTCGTCAGAGTGGAGATGGACCTTCGCCGACCCCGCCATCTGAGCAAGTGCTGCTGCGATCGTCGTTTTTCCGGACCCCGGTGGCCCGGTTAAAATGAGGACTTCGCCTTTACATTTGAGCATGATCAGTTCCTTGATTTCAGAGCGCGTTTTCCGTACTTGCCCTGTTTCGCTAAGCTGGACTTGCCGGGTGAAAGTGAAGAGCCTGATTTGATGCAAAGAACATATTGTAAAGGCTAAGATATTTTTAGATTGAGTGTGCGTAAGCCTGCGCTTCAGCTTTCATTCCGGTGCGTGGGGATGTCAGCATTGCAGCGACATACCGATTGCCGCCTCTGGGGACCATCGGGATGTATGATCGCATGCGGTTGGTCCTGAAAGATGTCCGGAGGACAATTTAGGATAGGTCTGTTCTTTAATTTTCTAAGATATTTTTCGGTCAGGCGAAATCCCTATAATCCTTGCTCCTGTCTGGCCCCCATACCGGCTTGGTCTTTGTCTAAACCGCCGGAACCGGCTACAGTCGCCGCCGTTTTGCCCTCTCTCTGCCGGTGTCGCTGTCATGTCTGCCCCTGTTGTTGCCCCTGCTGCCGGGTCGCGTCTGGCCCCGATGGTTGCCCTGCTGTCGGCGATGGTGTCGATCACCGCCGGGGCGTCGTTTGCCAAAGCGCTGTTTCCGCTGGTCGGCCCGGTCGGCACCACGATGCTGCGGCTGGGGCTGGCGGCGCTGATTCTTGGCGTGGTGCTGCGGGTGTGGCGCACGCCGCTGACCCGGCGCTCCATCCGCTCCGGCGTGCTGTACGGCCTGTCGATGGGGTTTATGAACCTGCTGCTGTATATGGCGATCGAGCGGATTCCGCTGGGTATCGCGCTGGCGATTGAATTCACCGGGCCGCTGACGGTGGCGGTGCTGTCGTCGCGCCGCCGCTCGCATTTCGTCTGGATCGGGCTGGCGCTGGTCGGGCTGGCCCTGCTGCTGCCCAGCGGCAGCAGCCATAACGGGGTGGAAGCCACCGGCCTTGACCCCGTCGGCATGCTGATGGCGCTGGGCGCCGGGGTATGCTGGGGGGCCTATATCGTGCTGGGCCAGCGGGCCGGGGCTGATCACGGCGGGCGGGCCCCGGCGGTGGGGATGATCTGTGCGGCGCTGGCGGTTGCCCCGCTGCTGCTGGTGCTGCCGACCGGGTCCGGGCCGGGGGGAGACCCCCTGTGGCATGTGGCGGCGCTGGCTGTGGCGGTGGCGGTGCTGTCGTCCGCGGTGCCGTTCACGCTGGAAATGTTTGCCCTGCGGCGGCTGCCCGCCCGCAGCTTCAGCGTGCTGACCAGCTGCGAACCGGCGGTCGGCGCGGCGATGGGGTTCCTGCTGCTGGGCGAGGCGCTGTCGCTGGTTTCCTGCGCCGGGATCGGGCTGGTGGTGCTGGCCTCGCTCGGCACCACGTTCGGCGAGCCGACCCCGCCGACCCCGCCGGAGCGCGCCGACCTGCCGGAGGACACGCCGGAGGAAGAACCCCTGCGGGACGCGGCGTAAGCCGGGTTATTCCGCTGCCCAGCCGGGTTATTCTGCTGCCCAGCCAGGTTATTCTGCTGCCCAGCCGAGTTATTCCGCTGCCCAGATGGTGCTGAAGCGGCTGCCGTCGCGGGTTTCCAGTGTCACCGTCACCGCGCCGCTGCCTGCGGCGGGCCGCATCTCGCCGCGCAGGCGGTATGGGGTGCCGCGCAGGGGCACGGCCTTGCCACCGTCGCGCTGCACGGTGACCCGGCGGGCGGTTCTGGCGGCTTCAGGCGACAGGATCACCACCGCGCCGGTGGTGCCGTCGGGCTCTTCCTCCAGCCACAGGGTGGCGCTGTGGGGCCCCAGCGGCTGCGCGGGCAGGGGCCTGCCGTGCGGCACCGCATCGGCGCGGCCACTGGCATAACTGCCGATGGTCAGCAGCGGCACGGCCAGAACCGCCAGCGGCAGAAACCCCGGCAGTCGCCGCCGGAACGCGGTTTTTCCTGATCCGGGTTTTGTGGTTTTGCCGGGTTTTGTGGTTTTGCCGGGTTTTGTGGTTTTGGCGGTGCGGTGCAGCCAGACGATGCCGCCGCCGATCAGACAGGTGGACAGCATCACGCCGCCAAGGGTCCAGATGGTTTTGGTCAGCGGCCCGCCGAAATTGCCAAAGTGCAGACTGCCCATGGCGCGGGCGGTGGTCTGCAGCGCGGTCATCTCCTGCGGGGTGATGGCGGCGGTGATGTCCAGCGTTTGCGGGTGCAGATAAAAGCGGTGGCCGTATTTTCCGGTCAGGGCGGTGCCCCGGTCGCCGAACAGCACCAGCGCCTGCCCCGGCTGGGTCGGCAGGGTCAGATAGTGCAGCCGGAACCCCGGGGCCACGGCCTGCACCGCCGCCAGAGCGGCATCAACATCGGGCAGGGTCTCCGGCGCGTCGCGGGTGGCGACCGGCTTGGGGGGCGGAAAGATGCGCACACCATTGCCCGCCAGCACGGCGGCGGTCAGAAACCACAGGCCGGTGATGGCCATCAGCAGCGCGAACCACAGCCCCCATACCCCGCCGACGCGGTGCAGATCCCCCCAGAACACCCGCGCCCCGGCGGTCAGGCGGATCCGCGGCCTGACCAGCGCCGTCCAGAAGCGGCGGTACACAAACAGCCCGGTGACGGTGGCCCCCAGCATCGGCACCGCCAGCGCTGTCACCCCGTACCAGCCGAGGGTGGTGTAATCACCGGGAAACAGCAGCCAGCCATGCAGGGCCAGCAGGGTGCCGGTAAAGCCGGGGCCAAGGGTGATCCCCTGCACGGCGGCGGTGAAGGGGTTGATGAAGGCGCGGGCCTGCGGGGCATCGGGCAGGGCCAGCGTGGCTTCGTACGCCAGATGCAGATCGCGCCGCCCGAGGGCGGTGACAATCCCGTCCGGCGTTGCCGCTGCCGCCGCCGCGAGAACCGCGTTCAGCGACTGTTCGGCGGCGGGACCGGCGATGGCCTGCGGTGCGGTGGCCAGAACGGCAGGGTCCCACAGGCCCTGTATTTCAAAGGCGATGGTCAGCACCGTTCCGGTGACGCAGATCAGGGTCAGCAGCAGCCACACCGGCACCGCCAGCCAGCGATGCAGGGTAAACCACGGGATACGGCGTTTTGGGGGGTGTGACATCAGGCCTTACATCTATGGAGAGGGACCAAACAAAGGGAAGTCCGGCCCTGCCGGGCTGACTGGGCCATTGCGGCCCCGTGCCCGCGTGGGCACGTAAGCCAAGCGGGCGGACGCCCGCGCCCGGCGCCTGAGGGACCGAACAAACGGAAGCCCGGCCCTGCCGGGCTGACTGGGCCATTGAGGCCCCGTGCCCGCGTGGGCACGTAAGCCAAGGGCGCGGACGCGCCCGCCCGGCGCTTGAGGGACCGAACAAAGGGAAGCCCGGCCCTGCCGGGCTGACTGGGCCATTGAGGCCCCGTGCCCGCGTGGGCACGTAAGCCAAGCGGGCGGACGCCCGCGCCCGGCGTGTGAGGGACCGAACAAACAAGGGACCCAACAAAGAACACCGCGCAGCCGTACCTTCAGAACGTCGCGGTGGCGGTCAGCAGGAACGAGCGGCCGGGCTGATACAGCGGGGTGACGGTGCTGAATTCCTGCCCATAGGTGGCGCGGTCGGCATAAACGGCGTCAAACAGGTTCAGCACATCGGCCCGCAGGCTGACGTTGCTCAGGCTGCCGGGCAACTGATAGGCGGCGTAGAGATTGAAGACCTCGTACCCCTTCAGCGGCTGATTGCCGGGGGCGGCCTTGTTGTTGTCGCGCACGATATCGACATCACCGCCGACGGTGATCCCGGCATCGCGGAAGACGTGTTCCGCCGCCAGCGAGATCACCTTGCCCATCGGGGTGGCGATGTAGGTGCCGGTGTCGGAATCCGCCGGCTGGCCGTCGATGGTCACGTCGGTATCGGCATAGGCGATGCGGGCGAAGCCGTTATCCCAGGCGTACCGGACCCCGGCCTCATAGCCCTGCGACAGCACATCGCGGGTCAGGGTCGAGCTGGCGGCGCTGAACTTGGCGGCGCGCACGTCATCCATTTTGGTCTGGAACACCTGCCAGTCGACGGTAAAGCCGCTGTGGGTCAGCTCCAGCCCGGCGGTGACGTTGTCAGACTGTACCGCCCGGGGGGCGGTGGCATAGGTCCAGGCCGGGTTCATGATAAAGTTTTCGGCCAGCGGCACGCCGGACCACACATGGGCATATCCGGCCTTGGCCTTCAGCAGGCCGGGCACCACGTCCAGCTCGCCGGAGACATTGGGGCTGGCGCCGGACTGTTCCCATTCCTGCCCGGTGGTGCCGGTAAAGGTCTGCCAGTCGTTGCGCACCCCGAAGGACAGGTGCAGCGGATCAACCGGATTCAGGCGGGCCTGCGCATACAGGCCGGTGTTGTCGGCTTTTTCCTTCGCCGCCATCGTGCGGTCCTGATACCCGGCGCGATCACGGTAGAAGTCGGTGCCCAGCGTCACGGTGCCGATGGCGAAGGTGAAGGTGTTTTCCGCCTTACCGTTCAGCGACGTGGTTTCCCCTTCGCCGGTGTAAGAGGTGGAGGAGGTGACAATCGGCAGGGTCACATTGGTGCCGCTGCGGGCCATCACCACCTTGGGGTTCCACAGGTCGGTCGGGGTGGCGTCGGAATAGGACAGGGTCAGGTTGTCCCGTTCCAGCGTGTACTGGCGTTCTTTCGGCTCCCACGCCGGGCGGCCGGTGATGTTGCCGATATTGCCACGGTACGGGCGGTTGCTGCTGTCGCGCACCCGCTCAGCGCTGACCTCGACACGGTCGCCGCTGTCAGCCTGCAGGCCCAGCTTGCCAAGGCCGCTCTGCATGTCTGTGGCGCTGCCGCGCACTTTGTCGCCGTGACCGTCCTTAAACTTGCCGCCTTTGGCGTAGGTGGCGCTGGCCATCACGTCGGCCCAGTCCTGCCGGGCATAGACACCGGCATTGTTGGTCGAGACATTACCGTTGGTGTTGTAGCTGGTTTTCACCATGCCGCCGACGCCGTTGGCATCGAGAAAATCGCGGGCATCCTTGGTTTCATAGGCGATGGCCCCGGCCAGTGCCCCCGGCCCGGCGTCGGCAGGGGCAACGCCGGAATCCACCCGCGCCACCTTCAGGTAGGACGGGTCAATCAGGGTGGTGCCGTTGTGGTGGAACACCTTGTTGTTCTGGCGGCTGCCGTCGATGCTGACGGCCAGATTGGTTTCTTCCACGCCGTGGACGTAGACCTTCTCGCTCATCGGGATTGATCCACCGACCCGGACCGCGGTTTCTCCGGCAAAGACGCGGCGGACGTCGCCGGGGTTTTTCCGCTCCAGATCCTCGGGGGTGACGGTGGTGCGGCTGGCTTCCGGCCAGCCGCTGTAGCGGTCATGCTGGCCCTGTACCGCCAGCGGTGACAGGCTGATCGCACCGGGCACCGCCGCCGGGGCCTGCAACAGGGTGATGGTGGCCGGGCCGGTATACTGGAAGGTCAGGCCGCTGCCCGCCAGCAGGGCCTGCAGCGCCGCATCGGGCGACAGGCTGCCGGACACCGCCGGGGCGGTGCGGTCGCGGGTCAGGTCGGCGGCATACAGCACCTGCAGCCCGCTTTGTACGCCAAAGGCAGTCAGGCCCGCTGCCAGCGGTCCGGCGGGGATGGAAAAGGCGACGGTGTTTGGCTGGGCCTGGGTCTGGGCCTGCGACGCCTGCGGCTGTTGGGCCTGCGCCATGACAGGGGCCGACAGGACCAGCGCAATGGCGGTGGCGGCACCGTACCGGCTGCGGGGGCGGATGATATGGCGGGCGGCGGGGCGGCAATCCGGCGAAACGGGCACGGCGGGCTTCCTTGGCTCATGATGATAACGGTACGCATTCGCAATGCGTTGTTGTCATGACGATGCCAGCGGCAAAGATCCTCACCCCCTGACCGTGATTTTTCTGAAAAAAAGTTTTACCCCTGCCGCAGCAGCACCACGCCGCCGGGCAGACGGGTCTCCCGCAGGTGCAGGGTGGCTGTCAGGGCGGTCAGCACCGCGTCGGGGCTGGCGGTGTCAAACACCCCGCTGACCCGGCGGGCGGCCAGACCGGCCCCCAGCAACAGCACCGTGCCGGGCCGCCAGCGGTTCAGTTCTGCCACCACATCCTGTAAGGCGACATCCTCAAACACCATATGCCCGCTCTGCCATGCGGTATCCGCCAGCGAGGCCCGGCCGAGTACGGCGTCGCCCGTCTCGGTCAGCACCAGCCGCTGGCCCTGTGTCACCCGCTGCGGCGGCTGGCCGTCGCGGCGCACGTCCACCGTGCTTTCCTGCACCGCGATGCTGGCTTCGTGGTGGCGCTGCTCCACGGTATAGGCGGTGCCCAAAGCGCGGGCGGTGACCGGCCCGGCGGTAACGTCAAAGGGCCGGGCCGGATCGGCGGCGACAACGGCCTGTACCCGGCCCGACTGCAGATCAACATGGCGGCGGTGTTCAGAAAACGTCACCACCACGCGGCTTCCGGCATCCAGCATCAGGTGCGATCCGTCGGCCAGATCAACCCGGCGCACCTGCCCGGTGGCGGCGGCATAGCCGACCCCATCCCCCAGCGGCAGCGGGCCGAACGGGCCGGTCAGCAGCACCGCCGCAACGGCGGTCAGGGCGGTACAGAGCGCCACCCCGGCCAGCCTGCGGGTGCGGGCGCGGGCCTGCTGCCGCTGCGCCGGGCGGGGGTCGGGCAGGTGGTCAAGGTCGTTCCACAGCCGGCCGAGGCGGTCGTATTCCTGCCGGTTCTCCGGCGTGGCGGCGGCCCAGACGGCAAAGGCGGCATGGTCATCCCGGGTGGCGTCCCCTGAGTGCAGGCGGACGAACCAGCGCAGGGCCGTTTCGCGGGCATCGGAGACATCTGAAAACTGCGACCGGTCAGACACGGTGTCTGCCCCCTTTGCTGCGGCATCTGCCGGGGGCATTTTCCCGCCCCCCGTGTATATAGACGATCAAGGCGGCCATCATCCTCACCCTGCCGTGCATTTTAATCGACCAGCCGGTCACGGCAATGGGCGAGGGCGCGGATAATGTGCTTTTCCACCGCGCTGCGCGAGATGCCCAGCCGCCGGGCGATTTCGGCATGGCTGAGGCCGTCGATTTTGTGCAGCAGAAACACCGCGCGGCAGCGCTCCGGCAGATCGTTGATGGCTGCGTTCAGGCGGGCCAGACGCTGGCGCTGCTCAGCCACGGCGTCGGCGCCGGGGTGGTCTGACGGCTGGCCGTCCAGCGCTTCGGCGGGCAGGTGGCGGCGGGCCTCGCGGCTTTCTGCCCGCAGGTGGTCCAGCGCGATGTTCCCGGCCACGCGGTACAGATAGGCGCGGGGGTTATCCAGATCCGGCACGTTGGTCAGGCTGCTGACCCGCATATAGGTATCCTGCACAACATCCTGTGCGGCGGCGGGCGAGCCCATCCGCCGGGTCAGGCGGCGGGTCAGGTCGTCGTAATGTCTGATCAGCAGCCCCAGCAGCGATGCGCGGTCTGCCGGGGCCCGGTCGGAGGCGGCCATCAAACGGACCCTTCGGGACGGTGGCGGAAGGCCCCTCTCTACGGTAAGTGATAATTATTTGCAATAAGGCAAAAGGGCGTTTGTGCGAATGCTCTGATTTTCAACTTTTTCTCACAGGCCCTGTGCCGGAAATTCGTTTCCGTCGCCCACCGCCGGGGGGATAGCATCGGCCTGTTCACCGCTTTTGACCGCCACAGCGCACGGGGTATCACCGGATCATGACCGCCGCCTTTGATTTCGAGACCGTTGTTGACCGCCGCAACAGCAATTCCATGAAGTGGACGGTGCCCGCCGGGCTGCTTCCGGCCGGTGTGTCTGCCGATGACATTCTGCCGATGTGGGTGGCGGATATGGATTTCCGGGTTGCCCCGGCGATCATCGACGCCCTGCAGGGGCAGGTTGATCACGGGATTTTCGGCTATGCCAACGGGGCTGACCCGGCCTATGTCGCCGCCGTCACCGGCTGGCAGGCCCGGCGCTTTGGCTGGCAGGTGGCGGCGGACTGGGTGATGCCGGTGGCCAGTGTGGTGGCAGCCCTGAAGCTGACGATCCAGACCATGACCCGCCCGGGTGACAGCGTGCTGATCCAGACTCCGGTGTACCACCACTTCCACGCTGACCCGGTGATCAACGGGCGCACGGTGGTGCAGGCACCGCTGACGCTGGACGGCGACCGCTACCGCTTTGATCCGGTGGCGTTTGAGCAGGCGATCCGCCCGGAAACCCGGCTCTTCATTCTGTCGCACCCGCATAACCCCACCGGCAACGTCTGGTCAGAAAGCGACCTGCGGGCGATGGGCGAAATCTGCCTGCGGCATGGGGTGTTTGTCATCTCTGACGAAATCCACGCCGATTTTGTGCTGGGTGACGGGCTGAAGCATATCCCCTTTGCCGCGCTTGATCCGCGCTTTGCCGCCAACAGCGTCACCTGCACCTCGGCCAGCAAGACCTTCAACCTTGCCGGGTTGCAGTGTGGCACGATGATTATCAGCGACCCGCTGGTGCGCCGCGAGATCCGGCGCACGCTGGACCGCAACACCACCACCTCGCCCAGCCAGATGGGCATGGTCGCCACAGCCGCCGCTTACACCGGCGGGGAAGAGTGGGCCGATGCGATGCTGGCTTATGTGCGGGGCAATCAGGCGTTTTTTGCTGACGCGGTCAACAGCCGCTGCGCCGGGGTGCGGGTGCTGCCGATGGACTCGCTGTATCTGGCGTGGGTCGATTGCCGGGGCACCGGCCTGTCGGTCACGGATCTGGATGCGGCGCTGTTCCGGGCCGGGCTGTGGCTGGACCGGGGGCCGAAATTCGGCAGCGATGCGCATGGATTTGTCCGCGTTAATCTCGGCTGCCCGCGCAGTGTGGTCGAAGAGGCGGTGCGGCGGCTGGAAAAAGCCTTTCCGAAGGGCTGAGTCTCTCTCAATATATTGAAAATAATCATCTTTTATCAGGCGGACTCTGCCTGACAGGGGGTGTTTCAGGGAAGCAGGCCGTGTAGGCCTGCTTTTTTGTTGCTGTACAGGCACATTTGCCAGAGCCGGGAAAAACCCGTGGCTGCGCGGTGTCGTGCCAATTTTGCTCTTAAATGTTTGTGGAAGAAGAATTTCAAAACCAAAAAGACTATTTTATGTGATATACACTTTTTGAGATTATTTTTTAGAAATTGCTGCTTTTGGGGTCGTGGGCTGTGGCCGGGCATCTGCGCTCCGGTCTGGTGGGGGAGGATGCTGGGGGACTGTGATTGACGGAAATATGGAACCATTGATCAACCGTCTTTCTTACATCTACCTTCAGGATTAAATCAGTGATCGCGGAGGATTTTAAAATGCAGGGGGTTAATCATTCTCACTTCGAGCCCTTTGTTAATTCTGTCTTTACAGGGATGAAAGCCGATATACAGGCTGAATTTAAACTTATTCAGGTCTCTGTAAGGCGAAGGATTAATAAAGGTCTGTTCCGTGAGAATCCCTTCACACTTGTTTTTCGGTGTGCGCGGAAAATAATCCTGCCGCAGGGGTTGTATCAGATGGCGACAACCAACTTCGATCCGATGGATATTTTTGTCACGGCGGTGGGCGCGGATGCCGAGGGCATCATTTACCACGCCGTGTTCGACTGATGTTTGACTGAGGCCCCTGTCATCAGGGCCGGGTGCCGGTCCGTCAGGGAACAGGGCCTTTTTTCAGAGAGTTGGAGCGTTCCGGGTCGGCAAGGGCAGCATTCTGCCCCGGCTGAAAGCGCTTCCGCATGCCCGGCGGGCAGGTGTTGCCAGCCGGACTGTCAACTTTTCCATCTGGGATCAGGCCGGATGGAACAAGGACTAAGGAGGGTCCCATGTCAGAACCCTATGTAGGGCAGATTATGTTCGGGGGATTTCCGTATGCCCCTCAGGGCTACGCCTTCTGTGATGGATCGCTGATGACGATCCAGCAGAATCAGGCCCTTTTTTCCCTGATCACCACCCTTTATGGCTCGACCGCTACGAATAATTTCAGGCTGCCTGACCTGCGTGGCCGTGTCGCTGTCGGGGCTGGGGTATCGCAGGTTTCCGGTGCCTCTTACCAGGCCGGGACCTATGGCGGGGCAGAAGCCGTGACACTGACGGCGGCACAGCTGCCCGCCCATAACCATATGGTCACCGCCAGTACAGTGCCGGGCAACATCAGTGCCAGTAACAATCTTCCGTCCAAGACGGCGGTAAACCCCGCCATCACCGGTTCGACCGCGACCAACATGTATGGGCTGGCGTCTGTCCCGACTGACCTTGTGCCGCTTGATGCCAGAACGGTGTCTGACGTCGGCGCCGGGCAGGCGCATCCCAACATGCAGCCGTTTCTGGTGGCGACCGCCGTCATAGCGACGACCGGCATCTACCCGATGCGTCCTTAAACTGATGGTGCAGAAGGAGAAAACATCATGAGTGACGCTTATATCGGTGAAATCCGCCTGTTCCCTTATTTTAAAAACACCCCTCCGCAGGGATGGATGTTCTGCAACGGCGCACTTCTGAACATGTCAGACTATCAGGCCCTGTTTGCCGTGATCGGGACCATCTATGGCGGGGATGGCATCACGCAGTTTGCGCTGCCGAACCTGAATGGCCGCGTGCTGGTTGACCAGGGGACGGGGGCAGTTGATCCCAAGTCCACCACGCCATCGCCGTTGACCCCGCGGAATCCGGGGCAGACCGGTGGCAGCGAAGGTGTTGTTCTGACAACGGCAATGATCCCGCCGCATGATCATACCTTTTCGGCCTCGACCAAGCCGAACACGACGGACATTCCCGGCCCCGGGCTGTTTTTCGGCAGCGATACCGCCCCCACCTTCAAGCGCTATGTGTCGCCGGTTCCCAATCCGGCCCCGCGGATCGGCACGCTGAATGAGAACACGGTGTCCTCTGCCGGCGGCAATGCGTCTCACAGCAACCTGATGGCCGGTATGGGGCTGCGGTACGCCATCTGCGTCACTGCCGGCCTGTTTCCGATGCGGCCTTAAGGATCAAGGGGAGAGATAATCATGAGCACACCTTTTATCGGCCAGATATGCTATTTCAGCTTTCCGTGGACCCCTGAGGGGTGGCTTCCGTGCGATAGCACCACGTATAACATCCAGCACTATCCGGCGTTATACAGCCTGATTGGCACTGTGTACGGCGGGGATGCCAAGACCACCTTCAAGGTGCCTGATCTTCGGGGACGGGTGCCCGTTGGCCTTGGTCTCGCCTCTGCCCCCGGCAGTGTGCTGAACTGGACCCTGGGCAGCGTCCACGGGATGGACGCGGTTATCCTGAGCAACACCGGCTACCTGCCGAGCCATAATCATACGGTTTCGTTCGCCGGTACGACCTCCACCACCGGGACGCCGGTGGCGAATGCGATGCTGTCGAACATCGCCCCGGCCCAGTTCTGGGCGACCAATACGGCGGCCAATACCACCCTGCACCCGGCAACTCTGGGGGCGGCGTATTCTACTTCTGGGGGCGTGGCTGCGCACGAAAACCGGCAGCCCTTTGTTGTTCTCAATCCCTGCATTGCCTGGGATGGGGAATACCCCGACCTGAATTCCTGACGGGCTGAAAACACCTGTTTTTCCGGATAGGCCGCTCTGCGGCGGAAGTCCTGCCGCAGCCGGTTTCAGGCGCAGCATCAGGATCATGTCAGGCGTTGTTCCGCCCCATGATGTCTGGTGCTGCCCTGAATGGAAGGAGAAGATTATGGTGTAAGTTTGTGTCTATTATTTTATTTAAAAAACTATTGTGAAAATAATAAAATATAAATAATGATAATTTTATTATTGTTTTGCTCAGTTTTATTTTTAATTTTTAAATTAAAACATTTATCACTTTGATCTTGAGGGGAGTTAATATTATGTCGGAACTCTATTTAGGACAGATTATATTTGCGGCGTTTCCTTTCGCGCCCAAAGGCTATGCCTTCTGTGATGGGGCTACGCTGCCGGTCCGTCAGAATCAGGCTCTTTATGCCCTGATCGGCACGCGCTTTGGGGGGGATGGGAGCACAACTTTCAGGTTGCCGGACCTGCGGGGCCGGGTTGTTGTCGGGGCTAATCAATGGGGATCTTCTTATCATCTTGGCGAATATGGTGGGGTAGAGGAGGTGACGCTGACCGCGGCACAGCTGCCTGCGCACAATCATGGTGTCATGGCGTCCACCGTTGCTGGCAGTGTCAGTGCGGCGGACAATATTCCGGCGACGACAGCCAAGAATACTATTGCCGGATCGATCCCCACACCGATGTACGCCGCGCCGTCTGGGACTAATTCGGTGGTGCCGCTGAGTGCTGAGACGGTCTCGAGCGTCGGGGAGGGTAAGGCACACCCCAATATGCAGCCATTTTTGGTTGTAAATACGGCGATCGCGCTGACCGGCATTTTTCCCGAATTTCAGTAATACGGCTGCATAGAAGGAGTGTATGTCATGGCCGATGCTTTTATAGGTGAAATTCGCCTTGTCCCTTATGTCCGGTCAGATCCGCCGGACGGATGGCTGAATTGCAATGGCGAAGTTGTTTATATTTCGGCGTATCAGGCTCTTTTTTCTTTGGTTGGCGTAACCTATAGTGGTGATGGTAAGTCGACTTTTGGACTCCCTGATTTTAATGGCCGGGTGCTGGTCGGTCGGGGAACGGGGCAGGCTGCGCCGAATACAAATAGCCCCGGGACCTTGACCTCACGGAGTGTCGGGGAGAAGGGCGGCAGTGAAAGTGTGGCGCTGACGACGGAAATGATCCCCCCGCATAGCCACACCTTTTATGCCACAACACAGGAAAACACCACTCAGACCCCCGGTACGGGGGTGCTCTTCGGCAGCAGCCAGGACCCCGCCTATAAGCGGTATGTCAGTCCGGTTCCGAAGCCGCTTCCACGGATAGGGGTGTTCAATGATGATGTGCTTTCTTACGCCGGGGTGGGGCGGCCTCATCCAAATATTATGAATAGCCTTGGGTTGAAATACATAATTTGCTTCGCTGGAGAGTATCCAGTTCAAAATAGATATTGAGGGGGGTAAATATTATGAGTGAACCATTTATTGGTCAGATCACCTATTTTCCTTTTTCGAGGGCAATCGTTGGTTGGCTTATTTGCTCTGGGTCTGAGTTTTCTGTTAATGAATATCCTGCCCTTTATAGCTTGATCGGTAACAAATACGGTGGGGATGGTGTTAAAACCTTTCGGATCCCGAACCTGACTGGTACCGTGCCGGTGGGGATAGGGCAGGTTCCTGATGGGTACATTCAGTGGAGGTTGGGAATGGCTAAGGGCGAAGATGAGGTCCTTCTTGACACGGAATTTCATGCGCCCGTCCACGATCATAAGGTGTATTTCGCCGGGACGCCGTCAACGACAGGGACGGCCACGGCGGGCAGTATGCTGGCGAGTGTTGCCCCGCCACAGTTCTGGGCCGCGCCGAAAAATAAAATGAATACCAACCTCCATAAGTCATCGTTGGGGAACGCTTACTCTGAGAAGCCGAAAGCGCATGAAAACCGTCAGCCTTATCTCGCTCTGACGCCTATGATTGCCCATCAGGGCATATACCCGCCATTTCCGGGTTAATGACGGTGTTTCCTGCCGCATCGCCCTGTGCTGTATCCCTGACCGTGCCGGGTGTGGCATTGCGCCCGGCGCGGTCGGCGGACCTGCCGTTTCTGCGCCGTCTTTACCGTTCCAGCCGGGACAGGGAGCTTGCCGCCCTGAACTGGCCGGAGGCCATGCTGCGCGATTTCTGCCGCAGCCAGTTTGAGGCGCAGCATCAGGATTATACCCATCGTTATCCCACCGCCTGTTTTCTGGTGACGGAGCTGCGGCGCGAGCCGGTCGGGCGGCTGTACATTGATCTGTCCGGCCCGGTGATTCATCTGATTGATATCGCGCTGTTGCCATCAGCCCGGGGGCGGGGGATCGGCACCCGTATCCTGACCGCCGTGCAGGAGCGGGCGAGGGCGGACGGAAAGCCGGTGTCACTGCATGTCCAGCATGGCAATCGCGCGGCGGCAGACCTGTACCGCCGCCTCGGGTTCCGCCTGACCGCGCCGGGGGCAACGCATGACGGGTATCTCTGGGATGCTGACTGCATTGAAAGTGTTTAGTGTATCTGCGGTGGTATTTGTGTTGACGGTTCGGCTTTTCCTTTGCCATATTCGGTTTAATCTTTCTGACAGGCTCATCTTAGCGGTGTAACAACCGGAACGGTGGCCCATACAGTCCTGATCCCGTGCAGTTCCGATGAGGTTGATGATGGATAGCGTAACTCTCCCTGCCGACCGGCAGCCCAAGGCGGAATGGCAGACCCCGGTGCTGCAGCGTCTGGATGTCAGCACCGGCACGGCCGCAGAGGCTAACAAGCCCTTTAACGACGGGGAATTTCCTGACGGGGCATCCTGATCCGACGGGCGGGGGAGGACGCGGGACGCGCTGAATGACCGCCATTGCCGGGATCTGGCAGCATGATGGCGGGGGGGCAGATGTTTCCCGCCAGATCACGCGCATGGGGGCTGCTCTTGCCCCCTATGGCCGTGACGGAGAGGGCTCCTGCGAGATCAAAGACGCCGGGCTGGCCCTGACCTGCCGGATGTCTCATACTACCGTGACAGACACAGCAGACCGCCAGCCCCTGTGGGATGATCAGCGGTCTGTTTGTGTTGTTGCCGATGCCCGTATCGACAATACGGCGGAGCTGGCCGCCGGGCTTGGCTGGACGGTCAGAGAGGCCGAAGGCCGGTCTGATGCTGCCCTGATCCTTGCCGCTTACCATCGCTGGGGGCCGGACTGTGTCGACCGGCTGACCGGCGACTTTGCCTTTGCCCTGTGGGACCGGCAGGCGCAGCACCTGCTGCTGGCCCGCGATGCGATCGGTAGCCGCCCGCTGTTTTTCACCCACCGGCCCGGCCTGTTTGCCTTTGCGTCGATGCCGAAAGGTCTGTTCGCGGCTGATGGTGTCTCCCGGGCGCTGGATCCGCTGGAAGTCGGCTGCTATCTGGCCCTTGTCCCGCAGGTTGATACCAAAACCCTGTACCGGGATCTGTCGCGCGTTCCGCCCGGCCATTATCTTCTGGTCCGGGGCGATCATCACCGGATGGTCCGGTATTGGCCCGGCCCGGCCCGGCCCGGTTCCCGCCCCGCTTCCCGCCCCGCTTCCCACAGGGGGGATTACCACGCTTATCTCGAAGAATTCCGCCGTCTGTATGCCGGGGCGGTGGGGGCGCGTCTGCGGGCTCTGCCGGGGACCGAGATCGGCAGCTATCTCAGCGCCGGGTTTGACAGCAGCTCGGTCACCGCGCTGGCGGCGACAGCTCTGGCGGGGGCCGGAGGGGGGCTGACGGCGTTTACCGGGGCGCCCCGGCAGGGGTTCAGCGGGGCTTATTCCCCCGCCACTGTCGTTGATGAATCGGTGATGGCGGCTGAGGTTGCCCGCCGGTACGCAAATGTCCGGCATCACATCGTCCGCCCCGGCCCGGTCAGCCTGCTGGACTGTCTGGACCGCAAGCTGCCCCATCTGGAAATGCCGTTCCGCAATGCTGCCAATATCGCGTGGATGGAGGCCATTCAGCGCGATGCCGCCGGTCAGGGGATTACGGTGCTGCTGAGTGGGGCGCTGGGCAACCTGACCTCCAGTTACAGCGGCACAGCCTGCCTGCCCCGCCTGTTGCGTCAGGGGCGCTGGCACACGCTGGCCGCTGTGGCCGCTGGCATGCGGGCTGAAGGGGTGGGCTGGCGGCGGCTGGCGGCCCTGACCATCGGCCCCTATCTGCCCGACCGGCTGCGGCGGCTGCGGCGGCTGCGGCGGCGGAATGCGGTGTTTGCCTATAGCGCCCTGTCGCCGGAGTTTGCCGCCGCGATTGATCTGCCGCGTCTGGCCGCCGCCCGGGGACGTTCCCTCTCGGCCGAGGGATTTTTCCGCGATAGCTGGACGGCGCGCTTCCGGGCCCTGCGGCAGAATGACCCCGGGGTGTATCACCATGCGACGCTGGCCGAACACGGGATTGATACCCGTGACCCGACCTCTGACCGGCGGCTGATGGAGTTCTGCCTGACCGTCCCGGATGACGTGTTCATTCAGGGCGGGCGGCAGGCATCCCTGTTGCGGGATGCAATGGACGGGCTGCTGCCGGAAGCGCTGCTGGCCCGCCGGATACAGGGATTGCAGGCGGCAGACTGGTATGAAGGGCTGATCGCCCATCAGGCCGGGATCGTGGCTGAGCTGGACAGGCTGGACGGGTCGCCGCTGGCCCGTCAGGTGCTGGATCTTGCACGGCTGCGGCGGATGATGGCCTGTCTGCCACCGCCGGGGGCTGCGGCTGATCCGGCGGCGATCCGGTATCTGGTAAGCTCCGACGGGACGATGGGGTACTGTCTGGCCCTGCTGCGGGGCCTGTCGGTCGGCCGCTTTATCCGTATGGTGGAAGAGGGCGGCTGACGGCGGCGGTGTCAGCCGCTGATCAGGGCCTCCAGCAGCGCCAGCATTTCCGGCAGGTCGGTGTACTCCGTGGTGCGGGTCAGTTGCCACACGGGGATGCGCCCTGCCAGCCGGGTTGCGGTTGACAGCACATGCTGCCGCCCGTGCAGGGCATCAGCCAGATAGCTCCGGTAGGTCATGGCGGTCAGGATTGCGGCGGCATGGGCCGGGGCGCAGCGGGTCAGCGCCGGGCGCCGGGCCTTGGCGTCGGGGCGCAGGTGTACGATGGCCGTCAGGGGCCGGGGGGTGGGGTCAAAGGCGTGCCGCATCGGGACGTGCCATTTTCCGGCCTTGCGGAAGACCGGCTGAAGATCCTCTCCGCTGACCGACAGGGCAGCCCGGCTGCTGTCCCACAGCTTGACCGCCGGAAAGCAGGGGTAAGCCAGCCCGCTGTCGGGGTCAGTCACCAGCACGTCGTCGCCCAGCAGGCGATGGCCCCGTTGCACCAGTGCGGTGGCGGTGGTGGATTTTCCGGCCCGGCTGTTGCCGACAATGGCCAGGGCTTTTTCTCCGCTCCCGATGGCGCAGGCGTGCAGCGGCAGCACCCCGCGCTGATGGCAGATCAGCCCCAGACAGGGCCCCAGCAGCCAGGTCTGAACTTCGGCCCACGGCACACCGGGGGCCGGATCAACCGTGACGTGGCGTCCGCCCGTCACCCCGATGCGGACACAGCCGGGCACGTCGATCACCGCAGCCCCGTCGGCGCCGATGCTGATGCCGTCACGGTCCAGCCGCACCGGCAGGAGCGGCGGCGCAACCGGGCCGCTGCGCAGGGAAAGATCGGTCTCGGTTGCCGTTGTCGGGGCCGGGCAGGGGTGCAGATACGGCAGCGGTCTATCCGCCGACAGGGTCCAGCCGCTGATCCGGTAATGGTGCATCGGGGGCTGCGGCCTATGCCGCGATTTTCACCAGATTTTCGCGGACCATCGCCTCCAGCAGTGTCAGGACGTCGCGGGCGATCACCTCTGGCGGGGCATCGTAGCTCTGGCCCAGAGAGGTGCAGAGATCCCCGATTTTTACCGGCTGGTCCAGCCGGTTCCAGATCTCGCGGCCAACGGCATTGAGGGAGAAGTAAGAGCCGCGCTCGGCGTCCATCATCACCAGTTCGGTGTCGAGTTCGCTGGTCAGACAGTGGTCGGCCCGTACCAGAACTGTCTCGGCTGTCAGCATTGTCAGGTCCCTTCTCCACCGTATTCAGGCCGGTCAGACTGACCGGGGCGGCCCCATTGATATCGGAGAAAGACAGTGTGGAAAAGCAGGAATTCCCGCTAAAGTAATGACCGCTGTATCAATAAACCGTACACATAGAATTTTGATGATGTTTTCCCTTTTCTCACTCCCGGGATGGGCGTGCAACGGGGGATGGTATACGCTTCCGGGACAGAGGGGCCTGTTCCGGCAACGGTGAGGATGGGGGTATCCGTGATCAGTCTGTCTGAAAAAATACTGTCGATACGCTCTGCGGCGGCCTGGAATGATCTGGCGGAACGGCAGGAACTCTGCCGCCTGCCGGGGGTTTTCCCCGAGATTCCCGGCATTCTGTCCTGGGGCTGGATTGACCGGCTGCTGCACCGCAGCGGCGGGCACCCTGAACGGTTCCGCTTCTTCCTGCGCGGCAAGGCTGTCGATCCCTGCCGGTTTGGCCTGATCGACCGGCAGGGGCAGTTGGACCGTACCGCCCTGCAACCGCTGCTGCCGCAGGGGCTGACCATTGTGTTCAACCGCCTCGACAGCTCTTCGGATTCCCTCTGGGAAGAGGCCGGCAGGCTGGAGCAGGCGCTGGGGGCGGTGATCAGCATTGATGCCATCGGGTCCTTCGGGATGCAGCAGGGGTTGCCGCTGCATTATGACAACCGGGATCTGATTCTGGTGCAGGTGGCGGGACGGAAGCGCTGGACCGTGCTGGGGGCCCCGGTTGACGGCCCGTGGCGCAAGCGGCCTGTACCGCGGCCTGAGACGGTGGTGGATGATTTTGTGATGGAGCCCGGCGATACGCTGTTTGTCCCGGCGGGGCTGCATCATTACTGCGTACCGCTGGAGCCGTCATTGCATCTGGGGATTCTGATCCGCCGCCCCTGTGGCGCTGATCTGCTGAAGAGCATGCAGCAGAGCTGGGAGGTTGACCCGGCACTGGGAAACCGGTTGGATGTGCCGGAGGCTGGCACCGTTTCTGACCGGCAGCAGGCGGCGATGAAGCAGGCGTTGATCCGTCTGGTGGATGGAGCCGATATCGCAGCCCTGACCCGGGACTGGCTGGCGCGCAAACAGCGGCCCCCCGGTTCTGGTCTGGCCGGTTCCGGCCCGTTCAGCGCTGTCACCGCGACGGCGCAGGGCACAGAGAAGTAGGTTCCTCCGGTCCCCGTCCGGCGGGACCGGGGAAGAGAGACCACACCATGCGCCATTCAACATCGCTGTCGCGGCTGGAGATTTTTGTGCGGGCGGCGGAGCTGGGCAGCCTGTCAAAGGCGGCGCGGGTGCTGGGGGTGACGCCGTCGGCGGTCAGCAAAGGTCTGGCCCAGCTGGAAGCGGAACTGGGGGCAACCCTGCTGAAGCGCACCACCCGGCGGCTGTCGCTGACCGAGGTGGGGGCGGTAATGCTGGACCGGGCCTCGGCCATTCTGCGCGACACCGACGCGGCGATTACGGCAGCGATGCAGTTCCGGCGGCCCGGCGGGGTGTTGCGGGTGACCTGCTCGGTGGCGTTCGGCTGCACGCAGGTCTCCCGGTTGCTGCGGGCCTTTTCAGAGGCCTACCCCGAGATTGATGTGGTGCTGACGCTGGAAGACCGCTGTGTCGATCTGTCGCAGGAAGACTTTGATGTCGCCCTGCGGATCACCGCCCGGCAGGACTGGACGGACCCGGCGCGGCGGCTGACCGCGATCCGCTGGGTGTACTGTGCGGCGCCGGAATACCTTGACCGCCACCCGGCGGTGTCGGTGCCGCAGGATCTGGCCGGGCATACCTGCCTGCTGTACCCGGAGATGACCGGCGGGGCGGAGTGGGGGTTCGTCCGTGATGACGGTGACGGGGGGAATGGGCCGGGGCAGGCTGAGCGCCCGCTGACCGTGCCGGTACGCGGGCGGGTTGTCTCCAATTCCAGTCTGGCCCTGGCGGAAATGGCACTGGATGGCTGCGGGGTGGTCTGCCTGCCGGATTATGTCGCCGGGCCGCATCTGGCCGCCGGGCGGCTGCGGCGGGTGCTGCCGCAGTACCGCGCCCGGACCGAACACACCCTGTACGCAATGTATTACCGCAGCCGGTTCAGCAATCCGGCGGTGCGGGTGTTCATCGACTTTATGGCGGAGAGGCTGGGGGCAGACCACCGATGGACGCCGGAAAACGGCTGAGCCCCCAACCTGAAAGCCCCCCCCTGAAGAAGGTCCCCGGCTTATGGCCGCCGCTTTTCCATGCGGATATCACCGTCTACGCTGACCGGGCCGGACTGGGCCCAGCCGAGACGGCGGTAAAATCCGGCGGCCCGGCTGGCGGCGGCGGTTTCCAGCCACGCGCTGTCATGGGTGCTGAACAGGGCCTCTTCGGCGGCAGCGACCAGCAGGCGACCCAGCCCCCGGCCTTCCGCCCGTGGGTGGACGAAGGCGGCGAACAGGCAGGCATCGGCGGCATCAATCATGCTGAAACCGGCGACGGCACCGTCGCTCTCGGCAACCCACAGGCAGGGGCTGGCTTCCAGAATAGCCCGCAGACTGTCCGGGGTGATGCCCAGTTCGGCCAGCTCGGCCCGTGACAGGTGGTTTTCCCGCACACTGGTGCGGATCTCGAAAATGGCGGGGATATCGTCCGGGCGGGCCGGTCTGATCAGGGGCATGGCGCGTCTTTCTGAAAAGAGAATGGGCTGAAAAGAGAATGGGCTGAAAAGAGAACGGGCTGAAAAGAGAACGGGCGCAGACCGCAGTCCGCGCCCGGCAAAGTCTGGGACAGGAATCTCTGGTCCGGGGGCCTCTGCGACAGGAGCCGGCGGCAGCCGGTCAGTCCCGCCGCACTTCCTCCAGAAACTGATCGACTTCCTGATGCAGGCGCACCGACTGGCGGCCCAGCTCGCTGGCGGCGGCCAGCATCTGGGTGGCGGCTGATCCGGTTTCGGCGGCGGCCTGACTGACACCGTCGATGGTTTCCGACACCGCATGGGTTGCCTGCGCCGCCTGTTCGACATTGCGGGCGATTTCGCGGGTGGCGGCGGCCTGTTCCTCCACCGCGGCGGCGATACCGCTGGCGATGGCGTTGATCTTCTGCACCGTGGTGGTGATGCTGCTGATCGCGGCGGCGGCATCGCGGCTTTCGCTCTGCACGGCGTTGATCTGGCGGGCGATATCCTCGGTGGCGCGGGCGGTCTGGGTTGCCAGCGCCTTCACCTCGTTGGCGACCACGGCAAAGCCCTTTCCGGCCTCACCGGCGCGGGCGGCCTCGACGGTGGCGTTCAGCGACAGCAGGTTGGTCTGGGCGGCGATGTCAGAGATCAGGCGCACCACCTGCCCGATCCGTTCGGCGGCCTGGGCCAGTTTCTGCACCCGGCCATTGGCGGTTTCCGCCTCGCCGACGGCAGCGGCGGTGAAGGCGGCGGACTCTTCGACCTGCCGCCCGATCTCGGTGATCGAGGCGCTCAGTTCCTCGGCGGCGGCGGCGACGGTTTCGACGTTGACGGTGGCATGACGGGCGCTGTCGGAAACATTGGTGGCGCGCTGGCTGGTCTGCTCGGCGGTGATGTTCAGGGTTTCGGCTGAGGCCTGCATCTCGGTGGAGGCCGAGGACACCGCCTCGATCACGCTGCCGACATTGCTCTGGAACACCCGGGCCAGCTTTTCCATCTCGATATGCTGGTGTTCATGGCTGAGGGCGCGGTTAGAGGCCCGTTCCTCCGACAGCATGCGGATGCGGATGGCGTTGTCCTTAAAGTGCTGCACGGCCCGGGCCATCCGGCCGATTTCGTCACGGTGCAGCAGGGCGGGCACGTCGGTTTCCAGATCGTCGTCGGCAATGCGGTCCGACGCCTGCGTCAGCGCCCGCACCGGGGCGGTGATGCTGCGGATCATCAGCAGGGTCAGCGCCGTGATCGCCAGCGCGATCAGCACCACGGCGGCGGCGGTCACGGTCAGCAGGCGCTGGTTGGCGGCGGCGGCGGCGGCGGCGGCATCCAGCAGGTCTTTCGACAGGCGGTCTTCCACCACTTTCTGGAGGTTGATTTTTTTGGTGATGGTGTCAAACCACACCGGCCCGGCGACCCCCTGTGTCGTGCCGGTAAACGGGCTGGCCAGCGCGATGCCGCGCAGGCGCACCACTTCATCAACATCCGGCCCCTTGACGGTATCGGCCAGAAACGCCTTCTGCGCCGGGGTGGCGTATTCGGCAAACACCTGCAGGAACGTCTCCTGACGGGCGATCAGCCCGACAAAGGTGCTGTAAAGGGTCTGGTCAAAGGCCCCGGCCCCGAACCCGGCAGACCCGATCGCCCGTTCCAGCCCGGTCCGTTCCTTGGCCTGCAGGAAGGCGGTGTAGGCGAGAATCCGCTTGCTGATGTCAGCATCACTGCTGATCACGGCCATCTCTTCAATCACCGCCAGCATCTGGCCGATCAGGCCGGAATAGAAGGCGGCAACCTGCGGCGCGGGCAGGGCCAGCTTATCAACATCGGCACGGCGGGCAGACAGTTGGTCCAGCGTGGCGCGGGCGGTTTCCATCTTGGCCAGAAAAGCCGGGCCGTACCCGGCGGCGGGGAAGGCGGACAGGCTCTGACGCAGGGTGGCGATTTTGCCGTCGCTGGCAAGGCGCTGGGCCTTCAGGGCATCCCCGAAGGCGGTGCCCTTTGACCCGGTGAAGCCGACGGAGTTCCCGCGTTCCTTCTGCAGTTCATGCACGGCGGCACTGATTTCCGGGGCCAGCCCGGCCAGCGTGCTGACGGCGGCCATCTCGCGGCTGGTGGTCAGGGCATCACTGATCCGCAGCCCGCCCAGAATGATCAGCGCCAGCAGCGGCACCAGTGCCAGAATGGACATCCGGACGCTGACGCTCAGGTGTGACAGCCGTTGCAGCAGCACCGAACCGCGACGTCCAGAGGCAGCAATGCCCCGCCCGAGCAGGAACCGGCTGAAGTCGGCATCCTCATCCAGAAAATGCTTGTGAAACCAGAAATAGAGAGTGTGGCGCACCTGCAGCGGGGTCAGGGTCGGGTCGCCGTCGCGCAGACGGCGGATCAGCCCGGCTGTCTCTTCCAGCGACCGGGCGTGGATGGCGGCATGCTCTTCGGCCTTGGGGTAGCCGAAGCGGCGCATCTCCACCTCTTCCTCGGTGTAATGCTGGCGGGCGGCGGCGTCGATCTGTTCGATCAGCGGCAGCAGGGGGGTGTCGGTCTGGCCGCTTTCCACCGCGCTGTACAGGGCTTCCAGACGGGCGAGCAGGGCATGATGACCGTCATCCAATACCGGCAACCCTACGTCGAAATTATCGCTCCACTGGATTTTCTGCATCCCGATCTCTCCTCTGGGTTGCATTTCCCGCCCACAAACGCCATTTGTTTAAGTCATATGGCGTAAGATGAAAACCCCGTTTACGAATAATGATAATCCGCGTTCCCCCACAGGGACACTATAGTGGTTTGGATTTTGTCTGCACAGGGATGTTTCAGCGTTCTGAAAGAGCGGGTTGTGCGGCGGATAAGGTTTCAGTGGACGTTTGCGGCCCAACGGCGCAGAGTGCCGCCGGAAACTGGGCCGGATACGGTGCCCGGGGTCACGGCGGGATCACAGCCGGGGTAAAAGCCATGCACACAACGGACGGCGTCATTCTGCGGGAAGGCACACTGGTCGATGCGGATGCCATCGGCCTGCTGCACCGCATCAGCCTGCAGGCCGGTATTGAATACGGTGTGCCGCCGTCTGCCCTGCTGCTCAGCGCCGCCGACCGGGGTAAGGAATGGCGGGAATGGCTGCGGGCCAAGGGCATCGGCCGCGCCGCCGGTGTGGTGGTGGTGGCGGATTCCCTGCATGGGTCGGTCGGGTTTGCCTGTGTCTGCCCGCCGGTGCCCCGCCGCAAGGCCCCGGCCCCGCATGACTGGGATATGCCCTATCTGACCGTGATGCAGGCCCATCAGGCCCAGAAGGTCGGCAGCCGTCTGTTGCAGCAGGCGCTGGAGCGGGCCGGTGCCGCCGGGGCGCGGACGGTACTGCTGCGCAGCCCGGCAGAAGCCCGCTGGAACCCGTTTTACGAGGCCTGCGGCGGTCTTCATGACGGCGTGGAAGAGGTGCCGTATCTGGGGGTATCGCTTCAGGTGATCCGCTACCGCTTCCCGGTGCCGGGGGATGCCGCCGCCCCGGCCCCGCGCCGCGCCGCGCCAGTGCCGGGTGTATCCCCAGCCCCGGTTTTACCCCCGGAACAGGAGACCGGGCCGCAGCCGGAATAGGCCGGGTTGGCAACCGGGGCTGCTCCGCCCTATCTTATCAGCCAGAGACTTTATTCTTCAGAGCCCTTTTCTGTTGCGGCATAAGGACCGGACGATGTCGGAATTTGAGTATGACCTGATCACTCTGGGCGCCGGGTCGGGCGGCGTGCGGGCCTCGCGCCTTGCCGGGGGTTACGGCGCGAAGGTGGCGGTGATCGAAGAAAGCCGCATCGGCGGCACCTGTGTGATGCGCGGCTGCGTGCCGAAAAAGCTGCTGATCTACGGCGCGCATTTTGCCGAGGATCTGGAAGACGCCAAAGGCTACGGCTGGAGCGCGGGCGACGTGCGCTTTGACTGGCCGACCCTGATCGCCAACAAAAACCGCGAGCTGGACCGGCTGGAAGGCATCTACCGCAACATCCTGCGCAACAATAAGGTCGAGCTGATCGAAGGCCGGGGCCGGGTGATTGATGCCCACACGGTGGAGGTCAACGGGCGCCGCCTGACCACGAAGCGTATTCTGGTGGCGGTCGGCGGCTGGCCGATGCTGCCGGAGATCCCGGGCATCAGCCACGCCATAACCTCGAACGAGGCGCTGGACCTGCCGCAGCTGCCGAAGGATATCGTGATCGTCGGCGGCGGTTTCATCGCCGTGGAATTCGCCGGGATCTTCCGGGCGCTGGGGGCCAGCGTCACCATCGTCATCCGGGCTGATAACATTCTGCGCGGCTTCGATCAGGATATCCGCGCCGATCTGGCCACCGAGCTGGAACGCAAGGGCATCCGCATCCGCCGCCGGACCGAGGTGCAGTCGATCGAAAAGCAGGCCGATGGCCGCCTGTCGGTGCTGCTGACCACCGGCGAGGCCGAAGCCTGTGATCAGGTGATGTACGCCACCGGCCGAGTGCCCAACACCAAGGGGCTGGGGCTGGAAGAGGCCGGGGTCGCGCTTGATCCCCGCACCGGCGCGGTCCGGGTTGATGCCTATTCCCGCACCAATGTGCCGGGCATCTGGGCGGTGGGCGATGTGACCGACCGCATCAACCTGACCCCGGTGGCGATCCGCGAGGGGGCCTGCTTCGCCGAGACCGAGTTTAACAACAACCCGCAGTCGCCGGACCATGACGCCGTGCCGTCGGCGGTGTTCAGCCAGCCCCCGGTCGGCACCGTCGGCCTGACCGAAGAAGCCGCCCGCGCCCGTGGCAAGGTTGATGTCTACGTCACCCGCTTCCGCCCGATGAAGTACACCCTGTCAGGGCGGGAAGAAAAGACGATGATGAAGCTGATCGTTGACCGCGCCACGCAGGTGGTGATCGGGGCGCATATGGTCGGCCCGGATGCGCCGGAAATCATTCAGGGCATCGGGATCGCGGTGAAGGCGAAGCTGACCAAGAAGGATTTTGACAGCACGGTCGGCATCCACCCGACGGCGGCGGAAGAGTTCGTCACCCTGCGCACCCCGGTCCCGGACCCGGAGGACGCGTAACAGGCGGCCGGGCCCGGTCTGAAAGGGCCGTGGCAGGGACAGATCTGGCCCGCTCCCGCAAGGGGGGCGGGCCATTTTTCTGCGCAACTTTAGATGCGTTATACTTTGCAGGTATTTTATACGAATTTACCGATAAACCCGGTGCTGAATGTGCCTATTCCTCTTTTCATCGCTGTCGGTCCCCTGACATAGTCACCTCTTTCAAAATCCGGGGAGCATCCGCGCAGGGCGGGGGCAGGCAGGAACAGAAAGGGACGGGGTGGTGAGACAGATCCGGCTGAGTACACGCTTTACCCTGATGACGCTGGCGGCGCTGGTGCTGCTGGCCGGGGTTGTGGCCTTCCAGTCAGCGCGGCAGGTGTCGCAGGAAATGGCGGCGATGGCCCAGCAGCGGCAGACCACCAGCATGAATGTGGCATGGGATGTTCTGAAGCAGGCCGGCGGCCCTTTCCGGCTGGCCCCTGACGGCACCCTCTCTGCCGGGGATCTGGTGCTGAACGGCAATACGGCGGTGGTGGATAAGATTCAGGCGCTAGTCGGCGGCACCGCAACGGTGTTTGCCGGTGATACCCGGGTCACCACCAATGTGCTGAAGCCGGATGGCAGCCGTGCGGTGGGCACCAGACTGGCGGCAGGGCCGGTGTATGAGGCGGTGCTGAAACAGGGGAAACCGTTCCGGGGGGAGGCGGATATTCTCGGCAAGGGCTTTTACACCGCCTATGACCCGATCCGCGCCGCTGACGGCACGGTGATCGGTGTGCTGTATGTGGGGCTGGAACGGGCATCGTTCCAGACGGTGGTTGATGCCCTGATCGTGCGGATTGTGGCGATTTCCGCCGTTCTGGTGGCGGTGATCTGCGCCGGGGTGTGGTGGCTGCTGCACAGGAATTTCCGGGCGCTTGACCGGCTGCGGGCCAGCATGCGGTCGCTGTCGGCGGATGACACCGCCATCACGGTGCCGGGCCTGAACCGCCGCGACGAAATCGGGGAAATGGCGCAGGCGGTTGAGGTGTTCCGGCAGGCGCTGGTACAGGCGCAGGGGCTGCGGCGTGATCTGGCTGCGGCGGCAGAGGCGGCCCGGGCCCGGCAGGGGCGGGTGGATGCCCTGACCGCAGCCTTTGATCAGACCGTGCTGCACCTGATTGATACCGTTGACGGATCCATTGAAAGCCTGCGGTCGGCATCGGTCAGTCTGGATGCCGGGGCCGGGGCAACGGCGGAACGGTCCGGCCATGTCGCGCGGGTGTCTGGGCGGTCTTCGGCAAATGTGCAGGCCGTGGCGGTGGCTGCGGCTGAACTGACCCGGTCGATCAACGATATGGCGGCGCAGGTGGAACGGTCGTCGCAGGCGACGGCGGCAGCGGTGGACAGTGCCCGGCGGACCGATGGCATCGTGCGTGGCCTGTCCGATGCGGCTGCCCGTATCGGCGAGGTGGTCGGCCTGATCACCGCCATTGCCGACCAGACCAATCTTCTGGCCCTGAACGCCACCATCGAGGCGGCCCGGGCCGGTGAGGCGGGAAAAGGGTTTGCCGTGGTCGCGAATGAGGTGAAGTCGCTGGCGACCCAGACCGCCCGGGCCACCGACGATATTACGGCGCAGGTTGCCGCAGTGCAGGGCACCACGGCTGAGGCGGTGGCGGCGATTGCCGGGATCAGCGACACCATTGCCGAGGTCAGCGCCATCACCGGGGCGATTGCCGGGGCGGTGCGGCAGCAGGGCGAGGCGACCGGAGACATCCGCCGCAACGCGCAGGAAGCCGCAGCGGGCAGTCAGGATGTGACGGAAAGCATCGGCGCGGTGTCGGATGCCAGCGACCAGACCCGTCTGGCCGCCGCCAAGGTTGATGCCGCCGCCCGCAGTCTGGAGGCCGAAACCGATGGCCTGCGGCGGGAAGTTGAACGCTTCCTGTCGGCGATTAAGGCAGCGTGACGGGGGCGCACCCGGCGCCCGCCTGCGCCGGGAGTTGACGGTACACGGAATTGTGTCCGGTAAGGCAAGTTGTTTGCGGTTTAATGATAGGCTCTTTCGATAACTCTGTTTTTCAGTCATAGTGTGCGGCGCAGCGTCGGGGGGATCCGCCGCCCTTAACCGGGCAGCACATCCGGGCTGCACTGACATTCAGCCAAGGAAACATCGCAATGTTCGCTCGTTTCATTGCCGCCGCCGTCGTCGTGGCCGGGTTCTCCACTGCCGCTGTCGCCGGCGGTAAGCAGGACTTCACCATGGTCAACAAGACCGGCTATGCCATCGAGGAAGTTTACGTTTCTCCGTCCGCCGCTTCTGACTGGCAGGAAGACGTGCTGGGGCAGGACGTGCTGGAGAACGGCAAAAGCGTTCACATCAAGTTTTCCCGCGGGACTCAGGCCTGCAAGTGGGACGTGAAGGTGGTTTACACCGACAAGGAAACCGCTGAGTGGGAACAGTTTGACCTGTGCACCACCTCCAAGATCACCATTCATTACGACCGCGCCTCCGGCGAAACCTCCGCTGAATACGAGTAAGCGGCAGGCGCCTTCCGGGTCGCATGATCCGGTGAGGGGTAAAGAAAAAGGCCGGGGCAATACTGCTCCGGCCTTTTCTGTTTCTGCGGCTGCGGGTTATGCCCCGGCTTTGGCCTGCACCTCTTTCAGGGCTTCGGCCTCTTCGGGTTCCAGCTGCCATGCCGCCGGATCAACCCCCATATCGGTAAACCGGCTGGCGTCAAACACCGGCTCGGTCACACCGGCGGCGACCTGACGGTCAAAGTCCTTCATCAGGCGGATGGCCGGCTTATACAGCAGGGCCAGCGCCAGCAGGTTGCACAGGGCAAGGAAGCCCATGGTCACATCGGCAAACGCGAACACGGTGCCAAGGTCGGTGGTGGCCCCCCAGCCGCACAGCACGATCACCAGAACGCGGTACCCGATCACCGCGCCGGGGATCTTTTCCGCCAGAACCTTCAGGCTGTTTTCACCAAGGTAGCTGTTGTAAATGATGGTGGTGAAGGCAAACAGCAGCAGCGCGATGCTGACGGCGGCCCGGCCCCATTCACCGACGTGACTGGCCAGAGAGGCCTGAGTCAGCGCCACACCGCCCATTTCTGCCGACATGCCCGGGTGATACACGGTGCCCAGCAGAATGATAAAGGCAGTGCAGGAACAGATGATGATGGTGTCAATAAACACCGAAAACGCCTGCACAATCCCCTGACTGGCCGGGTGGGGCACATAGGCCACCGCCGCCACGTTGGGGGCGCTGCCCAGACCGGCCTCGTTGGAAAACAGGCCGCGCTTGACGCCCATCAGCATCGCCGCGCCGATGCCGCCGCCGACCGCCTGTTCCAGCCCGAAAGCGCTTTTGACGATCAGCATCAGCACGCCCGGCAGTTCGGCGATGTTCATCCCCAGCACCGCCAGCGCCAGCAGGATGTACCCGACCGCCATCACCGGCACCATCACTTCCGACACCTGCGCGATGCGCTTGACGCCGCCGAAGATGATCGCACCGATCAGCAGGGCCAGACCGGCCCCGAACGCTTCCGCCGGAATGCCGAAGGCATCCTGCATCGAGGTGGCAACGGAATAGGACTGCACGGCAGAGAAGCCGAAGCCGAAGGTCACCAGCAGCAGGGCGGCATAAACAACGGCCAGCCACTGCCACTTCTTGCCCAGACCGCGGGCGATGTAATGGGCCGGGCCACCGCTGAAGGTGCCGTCGGGATTGGCCTGCTTATAGGCCTGCGCCAGCGTGCATTCGACATAGCTGGTGGCCATGCCGAGCAGGCCGACCACCCACATCCAGAACACCGCACCCGGCCCGCCGATGGTGATGGCCACCGCCACCCCGGCAATATTGCCGCCGCCGACGCGCCCGGCCACCGACAGGATCAGCGCCTGAAACGACGACAGATGACCGTGACGGTCGTGGCTGAAGGCTTGATTGGCCGACAGAATGGCAAACATACGGCCAAAATACCGGAACTGCACAAAGCGGGTGCCGATGGTCAGCCACAGACCAAGCCCGATCAGGGCGGCAATCAGGACTTTGCTCCACAGCAGGTCATTCAGAAACTCTAACATCTGGCGTTTACTCTCCGGCTCAGCCGCCGCCCCGGCTGAGGGGGCGGCGGCGTCGATTGATCTCTGAGCGTGCCACCGTTCACTGCGGCGGCTTATGGGTGTCAGGTGGATTTGTTATGGGGCGGGCCTTATAGCGGCGCTTTTCGCCTTGGAAAAGCCTTGATTGCGGCTTTTTTATCCTGACAGGTGATTTCAGCAGGAGAATGCCGGTAACTCAATTTGCCGGAATGGTGTAGAATGGTGCAGAATAGCGCAGTCAATGCAGCCTTCTGCGCCATATCCGGGAGCAGGCCCCAGCACGATGGATGACTTTGCCGCCAACCTGAGATTGCTGTGTGGCTATCACCGCTCGATTGCCGAGGTCTGCCGGCGGCTGGAAGTCAACCGCCCGCAGTTTAACCGCTGGCTGGCCGGACAGTACCGGCCCAGCCGCCACCACTTCCGGCGGATCTGCGACTTTTTCGGGGTGGAGGAACACGAAATCCTGCTGCCTGCCGCCGCTTTTGCCGATCTGGTGCAGGTCCGCGCCCGGCAGTGGGGCACCGCCACCGACACCCCGCGCCCGGAGGCCGCCCATCTGGCCCGGCTGGCCCACACCGGCGGCGACGGGATGGAGCGCTTTCTCGGCAGTTATCTGGAAACCTATCTGTCGATGGCCTATCCCGGCCAGATTTTGCGCACGCTGGTGACCCTGACCCGCCGGGATGGCGGTGTCTATTACCAGCGCACCGAACGGGTGCAGGAAGCGCCGGGCCAGAAACCGCTGCACGGCCTGTATCTGGGGGTTGCCCACATGCTGGGCGACCGGATTTTTCTGAATGATTACGAAACCCTGACCGGGCTGGAAATCACCCAGACCGTGCTGATCCCCACGTTCCGGAACCGGGTGGTGCGGCTGCACGGGCTGCGTCTGGGGGGGGCGGGGCGGTGGGACCGGGTGCCGGTCTGTGCCCGGGTGGTCTATGATTATCTTGGGCGGACGATCGACACCCGGCGCGCCCTGCGGCTGTGCGGGCTGTTCGCGATGACCAGCCCGGCGGTGCCGGATGATGTCCGGCAGGCAATCGGGAATGAGATACCCGCCGGAGACTGGCATCTGAAAGCGCGGGGATAACCGGTACGCCTTATCGGGCGCTTACGCCTCATGCCGGGCGGTCCACAGTTCCCACGCGAAACGGGCGCGGACCCCGATGTCGAGGAACGGGCGCGGTGGCACTTTCTGCGGCTGGCCGAGGCTGATCAGGTCGGCGATCAGCGGGTTATCCTGTCCGCAGGCCAGATCAGCCGCCAGCAGGCCGCCGATGGTGCCTTTGGTGACCCCGGCCCCGTTGTGGCAGACGGCGGCGGTGATGTGCGGGGCAACGGCACCGAAGCCGGGGGCCCCGTTCTGCGAGACGCAGATCATGCCCGACCATGTGCTGTCAAACGTGATGTCCGGCAGCATCGGAAAGCGGCGGGCAAGAATGGCGCGGTGACGGGCGGCGACTGTGGCGCGGTGCCCGGCATCCCGCCGGAAGGCCGGGCTGTATTCCACCGTCTGGCGCACCAGCAGGCGGCGGTCGTTGGTCAGGCGCAGGGTGGCCCCGGCGAAGGCATGGGCCGGGGTCAGGCCCCACGGGGCCGGGCGGCCGAGGGCGTCGTATTCCGCCCCGGTCAGCGGGCGGGTCAGGCTGCCATAGGTGGAAAACGGCAGCAGCCGGTTGCGGAAGATGCCGAACTGGGCGGCCAGCCCGTTAACGGCCAGCACCATCCGGGGGGCACGGACGCTGCCCTGCGGGGTGGTCAGAAGGACCGGGCTGCCAAGATCGGCCTGCACAACGGGGGACTGTTCGTACAGGGTGACGGTGTCGGGCAGGGTATCGGCCAGCCCGCGCACCAGCGCCGCCGGATTAAGCAGAACAGTGCCGGGGGTATACAGGGCGGCGGCAAAGCTGCCGGTGCCCAGCCGGGCGGCAAGGTCGGCCCCTTCCAGCCATTGGTAGGGTTCTTCCAGCCGGTCGAGTTCCTGCCGGGTCGGGGTCAGCACGGTGGCGACCCCGTGGGCACTGGCGGCGGCATGGTATTTGCCGCTGTCGGTCCAGTCGCAGGCGATGGCGTGGCGGGTGGTCAGGGTGCGCAGATGGTCGATGCTGGCCCGCGCCAGCCGCCGGTAGGCGTGCGACAGCGCCAGTTCCTCGACCGAGCTGGTGATGTTGTGCGGCAGGTCGATGGCGAACCCGGAGTTACGGCCAGACGACCCATCGGCAACGGTCTGGGCTTCCAGCACGACGATGCGGTCATGGGGGCGCAGCTCCGCCAGCCGCCGGGCGGCGGCCAGCCCGGTGAAACCGGCCCCGACGACAACCCAGTCGGCGGTGACATCCCCGCGCAGGGCCGGGCGGGCGGCACGGGGCGGCAGCAGGGCATTCCAGCCGTTGCAGGCATCATCGGACGGCAGCAGACGGATCGGGCGCATCGGGTCGGGGTCTCCGGCGGGCGGTGGGGCGGCGTCTGTCAAAGCCTATTTTGCGCAGCGGTGCAAGGGCGCGGATGCCCGCACCCGCCATTGAGGGACCAAAAACAAAACCTAAAAACAAATCCGTCCCGCTTCATCCGGGCGCAGGGTTAACACCCTGACCCCGGTGGCGGTGACCGCGACCGTGTGCTCAAACTGGGCTGACAGGCTGCCGTCGCGGGTGCGCACGGCCCAGCCGTTTTCCGGCGGCAGAACCCGGGCACTGCCCTGATTGAGCATCGGCTCGATGGTGAAGACCATGCCTTCCTGCAACCGCTGCCCGGCCCCGGCGCGGCCATAATGCAGGACGTGGGGGGCTTCGTGCATCTGTTGGCCGATGCCGTGGCCGCAGTATTCCCGCACCACGCCGTAGCCGTGCAGATGGGCATGGCGCTGGATGGCATGGCCGATATCGCCGAGCGTCGCACCGGGGCGCACGGCACGGATGCCCTGCCACAACGCATCCTGTGTCACCTTCACCAGCCGGGCAGCCGCCGGGCTGACCGTACCGATGCAGTAGGTTTTGCTGGAATCGGCAATCCAGCCGCCTTTTTCAAGGGTGATGTCGAGGTTGACGATATCGCCGGGCTGCAGAATGTCATCGGCGGCGGGCACCCCGTGACAGACCACGGCATTGCGCGAGGCATTGAGGGCGTAGGCAAAGCCGTACTGGCCCTTGCTGGCGGGGCGGGCGTGCAGGGTGGTGGTGATGTAGTCATCGACCAGATCATTGACCCACAGGGTGGAGTGTCCGGTCAGGTCGGTACGGTCAAGCAGGGCGAAGACATCGGCCAGCAGACGCCCGGCTTCGGCCATGGCGTCAATCTGGTCCGGGGTTTTCAGGATGATACCGGTCATGATGCCGTACCGCCTGACAGCAGCGGCACCACCCCGGCAGGCAGGGCGGCGGCCTCCATCTGGCGGCGGATGATCTCGGGGAAAGTCAGGGTCGGGTTGGCTTCGGCCAGCATGCCGATCTTGATCCAGTATTCGGCCTGCGCGTTGATGGACCGGCACATGACACCGCTGGCGCGGCGCAGGTCTTCATGCAGGGTGTCATCAATCTTGACGATGCCCATCGGGGGCCTCCGGATATATGAAGCGTATATGAATCGTATGCGGACCGTATAGGGGTAGGATGGTTTTGACAAGGCCCTTGATCTGCGGCAAGGCGCCGGGGGGCTTTTTTGGTCAGGGTATGGGCCTTATCTGAGACGGACCCCCGTGCGGGTGTAAGCCCGGCGGGCGGAGCAGACACAACCACCCCGGAAAGGATGATCAGATGCGCGGACGGATGCTGGCAGCGGTTGTGATGATGGGGGTGCTTGCCCCGGTGGCGGCGTCTGCGGCGGGCGAGATGACGCTGTATAAAAACCCGCAGTGCGGCTGCTGCGAAGGGCATGCCGCCTATCTGGAGCAGCAGGGTTTTAAGGTGAAGGTGGTGACCACCGATGCCCTTGCCAAAATGAAGAGCATGGCCGGGGTGCCGCCGACGCTGGAAAGCTGCCACACCATCATGGTCGATGGCTATGTGGTGGAAGGGCATGTTCCGGCGGCGGCGATCAGAAAGCTGCTGACGGAAAAACCGGCGGTGCGCGGTATCGCGCTGGCCGGGATGCCGCAGGGCTCGCCGGGGATGAGCGGCGAGAAGGACGGCCCCTTTGTGGTGGAAAGTTTCGGCGGCGGCAAGACAGCGGTGTTTGCGGTCGAATGACGGAAACACCCCCGGCGATGGCCCGCCGGGGGTGTTTTCCTGTGGCTGTTCAGGCTTCTAAGGCTTCGGCTTCGGCCTCTTTCAGGGGGGCAGCCGAGGCCGGGGCAGCAGAAACCGGGGTCACAGAAACCGGGGTGGGGGCGGTCAGGCGCAGCAGCAGGCCGGTGCCGCTGGCCAGCACGGTCAGACCGATCACGCCCGGCCATCCGGCCAGCGCCAGCGCCTGCGTTCCCAGCACCGAGCCAAGGGCCATCCCGCTGAACATCACGGTGAACAGCACGGCATTCAGGCGGCCCCGGGCTGCGGGATCAAGGCTGTAAACCAGTGTCTGATGGGCGACAAGGCTGGACTGAAAGCCAAGGTCGAAGGTGACGGTGGCAAAGGCGATCACGGCCAGCTGGGCGGTCATCGGCAGGGCTTCCGCCGTGCCCATGGCAAGGAAGGATGCCGTCACCAGCCCGGCGGCCAGCCGGGTGACGCGGTGGGTGCCGATGCGGTCAGACAGGGCCCCGGCCATCCGGGCGGCAATGGCCCCGGCGGCCCCGGCCAGCCCGAAAGCCCCGGCGATATCGCTGCCCAGCCCATGCCGCTGGTGCAGCATCAGGGCCAGCGTTGACCAGAAGGCGGAGAAGGCGACCGACAGCACGGCGGTGGTCAGCGCCGCCCGGCGCAGGGGGGGATGGGTCTTCCACAACCCGCCGAGGGACAGCAGCAACGCCGGATACGACAGGGTGGACTGTGCCTTGAAGCGGGGCAGCATCCGCCACAGCACCCCGGCCATCACCAGCAGCAGGGCCGCGGCAATCAGATAGATGGCCCGCCAGCCGAAATGTTCACCGACCACGCCGGAAACGGTGCGCGACAGCAGGATTCCGGCGGTCAGCCCGGTCATCACCGTGCCGATGGTGCGCCCCTGCTGCCCGGCCGGGGCGAGGATGGAGGCAGCGGGCACGATATCCTGCGCCATGGTGGCGGTGACGCCGATCAGAAAGCTGGTCAGCAGCAGGGTGTTCAGGCCGGGGGCCAGACTGCACAGCCCCAGCATCAGCGCCAGCGCCAGCGCTTTCAGCACAATCAGGGTGCGGCGGTCATAGCGGTCGCCCAGCGGCAGCAGCAGAAAGATACCGGCGGCATAGCCGATCTGGGTCAGGGTGGGGATCAGGCCGCTTTGCGGCACGGTCAGATGCAGGTCATCGGTGATGCGCTGCAACACCGGCTGGGCATAGTAGAGGGAGGCAACGGCAAACCCGGCCCCGGCGGCCAGCGTCAGGATCAGCGGGCGGGATGGGGCTGGCGGGGCGGCGGTGATGGCGGGGGATGGGGTCATGGCGGGGAGTCCTATGGAGGCCCGAAGGGCCGACTGGGCCGTTGAGGCCCCGCGCGACCATTCGCGCGTAAGCCAAGCGGACGGATGTCCGCGCCCGGCGTGTGAGGGACATAACAAAACAAGGCCCGAAGGGCCGACTGGGCCGTCGTGGCAGTATGTTTACGGCTGTTTTGGCTGGCCCTGTAGTCATTGGGGCGGTACAACTGTCATACGTCATGCGTATGATGGGGGTTGCGATGGACGCCGCTGACCGTATAAGCCTGTTACAGACCTTTATCCGGATCGTCGAAAGCGGCAGCCTGTCGGCGGCGGCGCGGCAGTTGCGCACCACCCAGCCGACGGTCAGCCGCCGCCTGAAGGCGCTGGAAGCCCTGCTGGGGGTGGAGCTGATCAAGCGCACCACCCATGCCATGAAGCTGACCGACGACGGGGAACGCTGTTACCGCCACGCCCGGGCGGTCAGCGATGGCTGGTCGGCCCTGCGCGATGACCTGTCCGGCGGAGAGGAGGAGCCGCAGGGGCTGCTGCGGGTCCGGGCTCCGCACGCTTTCGGGCAGGACCAGCTGATTGGCCCGCTGACCGAGCTGCTGTTCCGCCACGGCGGCCTGTCGGTGGACTGGGTGCTGAATGACCGCAGCCCCAACTTCATGGCGGACAACATCGACTGCGCCGTTCTGGTGGGCGAGACCACCGACCCGGCCTCGGTGGTGGTGCCGATCGGGCAGGTGCCGCGCATTGTGGTGGCGGCCCCGTCTCTGCTGGCCCGCCACGGCCCGGTGACCGGGCCGGAGGATCTGGCGACGCTGCCGTGGCTGGCCCTGAGCACCTTTTACCGGGCCGAGGTCGCCCTGCACCGCTGCGGCGGGCAGGAAACCCGGCGCTTTGCCATTCAGCCCCGCTTCGCCACCGACAGCCTGTATGCCGTGCATCGGGTGGCGTTGACCGGGCTGGGGGCGGCGGTGGTGTCGCGCTGGGCGGTGCTGGAGGATCTGGCCGCCGGGCGGCTGGTGCATCTGGCCCCGGATTGGCAGGCTGACCCGCTGCCGGTGCATCTGGTGTACCCCTATGCCAGTTATTACCCGGCGCGGCTGCGGGCTTTCCTCAGGATGATCCGGCAGGAGATGCCGAAACTTCTGTGACGGCTGCCATATCGGGGGCGATATCCGGGGGGGAAGCATCCTGCCCGGCCTGATCCTGGAGCCAGCCGACAAAGTGGCGGACTTTTGGCCGGTCGGGCCGGTCGGTCTGCACCGCGTAGCGGTAGCCGCTGACCCGGAACCCCAGCGGTGCCAGCAGCCGCCCGGCGCGGACATCCGCCGCCACCAGATGCCACGGGGCAACGGCGGCCCCCAGCCCGGTCAGGGCGGCTTCCAGCGCCAGATGGTAATGGTCAAACACCCGGCTTGCCGTCGGTGGTGGCGCATCGGCTGCGCCCAGAAGACGGAACCATTCCTGCCACACCTGCGGGCGGGTGCGGCTTTCCAGCCGGGGCAGGGCCGCGATGTCTGCCGGTTTCGCGGCAAGCCCGGGGGCGAGGACCACCCCCAGCCGTTCCTCAAACAGGGGGGTGCATCGGTCGGGCAGGGCGGTGCCGGGCGGAACAACGGTGATCCGGGCATCGGCAGCCGTCTGCGGGCTGCGATCGTCGGTGGCCAGCCGCACATTATAGCGCGGGTGCCGGGTGCTGAAGTCATGCAGGCGCGGGATCAGCCAGCGCATGGCAAATGTGCTGAGGCAGGCGACATCCAGCAGGGTGTCGTCGCCTTTGGCGATGATGCGCACCGCGTCTTCGATCTGATCAAAGGCGGCGGTCAGGGCGGTGCCGAAGACCCGGCCTTCCGCCGTCAGCCGGGGGCGGTTGCGGGGGCCTTCAAACAGCGGGGTGCCGAGCAGGGCTTCCAGATGGCTGACGTGGCGGCTGACCGCGCCATGGGTGACCGCCAGTTCTTCGGCGGCGGCGGTCAGGCGGCCAAGGCGGGCGGCGGCCTCAAAGGCGCGCAGGGCGGCGACGGGCAGGGCTTTGCGGTGTCTCATGTGAGTTAAGATCACAAACAGACGGCGCAGCCGTCAATAGGGAAACCGGCGGTTTTCGGGCTTAATCAGCGGGCATTGATCCCCTTACAGGAAAGAAAACCATGCCCTTTATCCGCACCGCTGTTCCTGCGGCCACCGACCCGCAGCGCACCGGGGCCATTGTGATGGGTATTCACGATGCGCTGGTGTCTGCCATCGGCATGCCGGAAGACGAACTGTTCAATCTGGTCAGCCCCTATGCCCCCGGGCAGTTTTTCTGCGACCGCCGCTTTAACGGCATCGCCCGCTCTGACGCCGTGGTGGTGGTGGAAATCACCCTGCGCCGGGGCCGCAGTGATGCGATGAAGCGGGCGCTGTATGCCGCCATTGCCGCCAACCTTGAGGCCCGGGCGGCGGTCTCGCCGAAGGATGTGTTTATCTTCATGCACGAAAATGACTATTCCGACTGGAGCGTCGGCAACGGCGTGTTTGCCATGGCGCTGGCCCAGCAGCGGGGCACGGACTGACCACCGCTGAAGCTAACCACGGCTGAAACTGGGGGGGGACATGGCAGCCATGACGCAGCGGCATCGCTTCTGGCCTGACGGCCGGGGCGGGAATGACATAGGCTGACCGTCCACTGTGATGGAGACTCCCCCGTGTCCAGACCCACCGTTCTGCTGGCCTGTGATTTTTCCCCCCGGTTCAAGGCCCTGCTGGCCGGGCACTACACCGTGCTCGGCCCGCTGACCCGCTCCGCCGCTGATGCCCTGCCACCGGGGGCGGGGCAGGCGGCGGCCCTGATCACCAAGGGCGGCCTGCCCACCGACCGCGCCCTGCTGGAAGCCCTGCCGGGGCTGGGCATCGTCGCTTTCTTCGGCACCGGCTATGAAGGGGTCGATCTTCCGGCGGCGGCGGCGCGGGGGGTGACAGTCACCCACAGCCCCGGGGCCAATGCGGCCAGCGTCGCCGATTTCGCCATGGGGCTGGTGCTGGCCTCGGCCCGTCAGATCGTGGCCGCTGACCGCTTCGTCCGTGACGGGCGCTGGGGTGGCAACAGTCTGGTCAGTCTGCCCGCCGTACCGGGCCTGACCGACACCCGGCTGGGTATTTACGGTTATGGCGCGATCGGCGAAAAAGTCGCCGCCCGCGCCGCCGCCTTTGATATGCAGATCGCCTATCACAGCCGCAGCCCGAAGGCCGGGGTGCCATACCTGTATAAAGACAGTCCGCTGGCACTGGCAGAGTGGGCGGACATCTTTGTGGTGGCGGTGCGCGCCGATGCCACCAACCGCCACACCGTCAACCGGGCTCTGCTGGCGGCACTGGGGCCACAGGGCCATGTGATCAACGTGGCACGGGGATCAATGGTGGACGCTGACGCGCTGGCTGAGGCGCTGGAGCAGGGCACCATCGCCGGGGCGGCGCTGGATGTGCTGGAGACGGAACCACAGGTGCCGGAACGGCTGCTGACAGCCCCCAACCTGATCCTGACCCCGCATATCGCCTATGCCAGCACCAGCGCCCGCGATGCGCAGGAAGACATGGTGCTGGCCAATCTGGCAGCCTTCTTCGCCGGTCAGGCGGTGCCGAACCCGGTTCCCCATCAGGCGCCGGTATGACCGGCGGAGGGTTTCACACCCCCGCGCTCTGCGTTAGGGTTAGGGCCTTCTGCGTCCCGGAGGCCCCCTGTGATCCTTCAGTCCCTGACCCTCAGTAATTTCCGGCGGTTTCCGTCCCTGCGGATGGCGTTTCATCCGCAGATGACGGTGATCGTCGCCAAAAACGGCCTCGGCAAGACATCGGTGCTGGATGGGGTGGCGATTGCGCTGGGGCCGTTTGTCGGGGCCTTTGACTTTGGCCGTGCCCCGCAGATTGACCGCCACGATGCGCGGTTCCGCCGTCGCAAGGATGGGCCGGAGGTGATCCCCCAGTATCCGGTGGAGGTGACCGCCACCTTCAGCGATCCGGCGCTGACGGTGATGCGGGCGCTGACCGGGCCGAAAAGCAAGACCACGGTCAAAGACGCGCAGGCCCTGGCGGCGCTGGGCGAGGCCCTTCAGCAGCAGGTGCGGGCGGGGGCGGATGTGGTGCTGCCGCTGATTGCCGGATACGGCACCGCCCGCCTGTGGAAGACCCAGAAAACCCCGGACCGGAAACGGGTGGTCAGCGAAGACCGCACCGTCGGGTACGAGGACTGTTTCAGCTCCTCCTCCAACTACGCGCAGTGTCAGGCGTGGATGACCCGCGCCACCATGGCCATGCAGCAGGAACGCGTCGTGGGGCAACAGGAACGTGCGGTCGGGCAACAGCCCGGTGACGGCACGGTGTGGGCCGACCGGCTGGCAGCGGTGGAAGAGGCGGTCGATGCGGTGCTGGCGCAGGAAGGCTGGTCGCGCTTCCACTACAGTTTTTCCTACGAAGAACTGGTGATGTTCAGCCCCGCCACCGGGGTGATGCCGGTGACGCTGCTGTCCGACGGGGTGCGGGCGATGGTGGCGCTGGTCGCCGATATCGCCTTCCGCTGCGTACGGCTGAACGGCTTTCTCGGGCGGCGGGCGGTGACGGAAACACCGGGCATCGTGCTGATTGACGAGGTCGATCTGCACCTGCATCCGGCCTGGCAACAACAGGTGCTGTCAGCCCTGCGGCGGGCGTTTCCGCGCCTTCAGTTCATTGTGTCCACCCACAGTCCGCAGGTCCTCAGCAGTGTGCAGGCCGACTGCATCCGCCTGCTGACCGAAGACTTCGACAGCGACAGCGGCGACTGGGTCAGCACGGTGCGGCAGGGCTTTGCGCAGACGCTGGGGGTGGCCAGCTCTGACATTCTCACCGCCATTATGGGGGTGGACCCGATCCCCCCGGTGCCGGAGGCGCAGGACGTCGCCCGCTACGCGGCCCTGATCCAGCAGGATCAGCACGACGGCGAAGAGGGGCGCGGCCTGCGGGCCAGACTGATCGGTCACTTCGGCGAAACTCACCCGGTGATGCAGGACTGTGACCGCTGGATCCGGTTGCAGACATTCAAAAACCGCCGCACTCTGAAAGGGCCGGGGCAACCGCAGACGCCGGAGGGCGCAGACTGATGCGGTCGCTGACCCGTGGCCCGGCCCCGGCCTGTCTGGCCGGGTACCGCCCCGGCCATCACCGCTGGGACAGTGTCTCCTCCGCCGATAAAAAGCGGATCTGGGCGGAACTGGACCGGATGCAGCAGGGCCGCTGCGCGTATTGCGAGCGGGATCTGGAAAGCGGCAGACGCCACATCGAACACTTCCGCGCCCGCAGCGTCGCCCCGGATCTGACCTTTGCGTGGGATAACCTGTTCGGCTCCTGCCAGTCGCAGGGGTCGTGCGGGCATTATAAGGATGCCGAGGGCAAACCGTACGAGCCCGAAGACCTGATCAAACCGGATGCCGAAGACCCGGAGCATTTTCTGGTGTTTGACTTCCACGGCGGGGTCAGCCCCCGCCACGGCCTGCCCGCCGCCGACCGCCACCGGGCGGCAGAAACCATCCGCGTGCTGAATCTGGATGGCGGGGTGCGGGCAGCACGGCGCAGCCTGCTGCAACAGTACGCGGCGCTGATGGACGACATCCTCCGCCACGGCTTCCCGGAGCCGGAGATCGAGCTGCTGCTGGATGACGTGCTGCGCCTGTCAGAAGACGGCCCGTTCCCGACCGCCGTGCGGCAGGTGCTGCGGGGGGAGTAGGGGGGCAGGGCAAAGAGAGCTGGGTGTCGTGTGTCACACGTTCTCTGTTCGTCTTTAATTCATTGTATATAAAGATCTATATTATTTGTTATTAAATTAAGTATGCCATTTATATAAAATTGTATCTATTTTGCGAAAAAAATTTGGGGAAAGTGAAGTTTCTAAACTATCATAGGTGGGATGACGTGAGTGGATAAGCCCTTTCTCTCGAAGGGTTTAAGTTAATTTTATGTGGCTGCAATGAGAGTGCTTTTATCACATCCAATTGAGAGCATCTTAAAAAAATGAGAACAAATGTATGTAAAGTTTTTTATTTTTTGTTTAACATCGCCTTCTTTTTTTTATCATTAATAAATATTATTTATCTGTTTGCTATTTTTGGGTTAATTAATAGTGTGATAAATTTATATGGCTATAAAGATAATTATTTTATTTATATAATTGAATTTTTTATTTCTATTGTTATTTTTTATTTTGTTACAGATCTTTTTAAGAAAACGATATTCCAGTCATGGATTCCTGCGTTTTTTTACACCCGGCTATATCTTGGGGTTCCCCTTAAGGCAGATGAAGCGCTCCGAGTGAGCTTTCTATTTGATGGTTCCCTTGGGGGGAAATGGTTTCCCGTCCTAGGAGTCCGGGACCTCGATAAAAAGTTGAGGCGGGCTTTCTTGTTTCAATTCGCAAACAGGATGTCTTCTAATCAAGGGTGGGGATACCCTTTTCCTGAATTAGAAGAGCAGGTTAGGCGATATGAAGAAGCGCAAGGGGGCGGGGCACGGGCGCGTGGGAGTGATGAGGCGCCAATTAAGCCGTCGATGAATTCAGAACTTAAAAGTGCTTTGGCAATTTTTGGGTTCGAGGAAATGCCAGAGGATTTTGAACACGTTAAAAAAGCGTATCGAGAAAAAATGGCAAAATTTCATCCGGATAAAATTTCTGAGGAATCCCCAGAAATTGCATCTCATTACGAAGAAATAGCTAAAAAAATTAATCAGTCTTATTCAGTGTTGAAAAATTTTGCGGTGAAGAAATGATGGAAATAAAATGCTCTAATTGTATGTCTATAAATAGAGTTGACTTAAAATCAGAAAATAAAAATTATGTCTGTGACGACTGCGGTTTTATTTTGATGTCAACAAAATTTTACTCTGAAATAAAATCTATGCCTCAATGGAAGCATTGGTTTATTTTAATCGCCGTTGCGTTTTGTTTTTACTCATCTACCTTTATTATCGAAGAATTTAAGAGGAGTATAAAGACTAGTGATAGGGTCGCAATATTGGGGGCCGCGAGTGAAGCTTCTAAGGCACCACCATCTTTGCCGCCCTCTCTGCCTTTTAAAACAGGTGTTGATCAGGTTTTAAGTACAAAAGAGAGAATGGCTCCTTTGAAAATTAAAACGCCTCAAGGGTCGGGGAAATATTATATAAAACTTGTAGATATTGAAAATAATAAGACTGCAATGACATTTTTCATCAACGGAGGTGATGAGTTTCGGGTGGATGTGCCCTTGGGTGTCTATCGGTTAAGATATGCTGTTGGTGATTCTTGGTATGGATACAAAAATTTATTTGGTCCTGAAACAATGTATAGTGAAGCTGATAGAGATATGAGTTTTTATATAAAAAATGGAAGCGTTTCTGGTTATGCGGTTGAGTTAATTTTAAGAAAAGATGGAAATATGAAAACAAAAAATATTTCACCTAATGATTTTTAGGGAAATTTTATTTATATGTTCTGTCAATGTATCAATTTTTATTTTTTTGAGTAGTCCAGAATCTAAAGTTAGAGGTGTGGTGTCAATGTGTATAGTCGGATCGTTTTGAGGATTTTGTAACGGCGATGCTGCCTTCAGCATCGCCGTACGGCTCTAAGGTATGGATTCATAAGCTCTTGTTGCGCTAAAGTCTGGTTGCTGCGAATTTTACTGCAGTCAGATCGTTCTCCGCGCACTTGTCATAGCCCTTATTGGCCAACAGAATATCGCCTTCGCCGGGGCCGTCGATCAATGCGTCGGCCTCGGTGCAGTCTGCAATCTGTCCAGCAGCTTCTTCAGCCGGGCGTTCTCATCCTCAAGCGCCTTCAGCCGCCGAGCCTCCGACACGTCCAGGCCGCCATACTTGGTCTTCCATTTGTAGAAGGTGGCGCTCGATATGCCATGACGACGGCATACGTTCTCCGCCGCCGCCCCCGTTTTCGACTCTTTCAGGATGCCGATGATCTGTTCCTCGGAAAACCGGCTGCGCTTCCTATCGTCCGTCCTCTGATAGGCCGAACTCTCCTTCAAACGGGAGGAAATTTCCGAAGGCAGGTCACTGACACTGATCGTGAAGTCGTCTTCGCCCTCAAGTCAAATACCCGCACGGTTCCCCACCACCCCAAGCAAAAAAAGCCCCGCCCCTGTTGCTGCTCAGGGGCGGGGGTGCAGTCTGTCCGCTTTGGCTCGATGGGGGTGAGCCGTGGCGGAGTGGCCCGGGCAGTCTCGGGCCGGATCCCCGCCGGGGGTATACGCCCCGGCGGAAACTCATATCAACACTCAGAACTCGTCGTCGGCGAAGTCCATCATCGACTTGCCACCGGCCATGATGCAGGAGAACAGCGCCCCGGTCTGCGGCAGCACCCGCTGCATGTAAAACCGGGCGGTCTTGATCTTCGCTTCATAGAAGGCCGCATCGCCGTTGGCCCCTTCGGCCAGTCTGGCGCGGGCGACATCAACGGTGCGGCACCACAGATAGGCCAGCGCGGTCAGGCCGAACAGGCGCAGGTAATCGGTTGCCGCCGCCCCGGCTTCGTCGCGGTTGACCATGCCCTTCTGCGCCACCGCGCCGGTGGCCTGCTGCAGGCGGGTGAAGGCCTTGGCCAGCGGCAGGACGAATTCTTCCATCTCGTCGTCATCGCCTTTGGCTTCCAGATACTCCGCCACCGGGTGGAAAAACCGCCGCAGCGAGCGCCCGGCGTTGGCCGGCATCTTACGCCCGACCAGATCCAGCGCCTGAATGCCGTTGGTGCCTTCATAAATCTGGGCAATGCGGGCATCGCGGATGTACTGCTCCATGCCCCATTCGCGGATGTAGCCGTGGCCGCCGTAAACCTGCACGCCGATATTGGTCGCCTCGTAGCCCAGATCGGTCAGCAGCGCCTTGACGATCGGGGTCAGCAGCGCCACCAGATCTTCAGATTCCTGCCGCACCGCCGGGTCGGGGTGGTGATTGGCAAGGTCCAGGGCCTGCGCCACCCAGCCGACCAGTGCCCGCGACCCTTCCATGGTCGCCTTCTGGGTCAGCAGCATACGCCGCACATCGGGATGGACCAGAATCGGGTCGGCCTTGGCCTCCGGGTTTTTGGTGCCGGTCAGCGAACGGCCCTGAAGCCGGTCCTTCGCATAGGCCAGCGCCCCCTGATAAGAGGCCTCGCCCAGCCCCAGCCCCTGCACGCCGACGGCCAGCCGCTCGGTGTTCATCATCGCGAACATCGCCTGCATGCCCTTATGCGGCTGCCCGACCAGCCAGCCGGTGGCCCCGTCGAAGTTCATCACGCAGGTGGCGGAGGCCTTGATGCCCATCTTATGTTCAATCGCCCCGCACATCACGCCGTTGCGCTGGCCGGGTTCGTTATTGGCATCGGGCAGGAACTTCGGCACCAGAAACAGCGAGATCCCCTTCGCCCCTTCCGGTGCATCCGGCAGTTTGGCCAGCACCAGATGGATGATGTTGCCGGTCAGGTCATGTTCCCCGGCGGAGATGAAGATCTTGGTGCCGGTGATGGCATAGCTGCCGTCGCCGCGCGGTTCCGCCCTGGTGCGGATCATGCCGAGGTCGGTGCCGCAGTGCGGTTCGGTCAGGCACATGGTGCCGGACCATTCGCCGGAAACGATCTTCGGCAGGTACTGCTGCTTCAGCTCTTCAGCGCCATAGGCTTCCAGCGCCACATAGGCCCCGTGGCTGAGGCCCGGATACATGCCGAACGACAGGTTGGAAGAGCAGATCATCTCTTCCACCATGCTGTTGACCAGCTTGGGCATGCCCTGACCGCCGAACTCCGGCTTGCAGGCGATGGAGGTCCAGCCGCCTTCGCAGAAGGTCCGGTAGGCTTCCTTAAAACCGGTGGGGGTGCGCACCACCCCGTTTTCATAGGTGCAGCCCTCTTCATCGCCGGAGCGGTTGATCGGGTGCAGCACCTGTTCGCAGATTTTGGCGGCTTCTTCCAGCACCGCGTCAATCACGTCCGGGGTCATGTCTTCATACCCGGGCAGCTGGTGCAGCGTGGTGCCGCTGAACAGTTCGTTCATCACAAAGCGCATGTCGCGCAGGGGAGCCTTATAGGCGGCCATGGTGGGGGGTCTCCCTAAAACGTGGCGGGAACAGCGGGGGTGCCGGGCGGCAGGCGGGCGGGGCAGGGGGCCAGTCCCTGTCCCGCATCCGCCGTGCCGCGGCTCACCCCGTCCGGGGCATCAGTTGCGCAGCGGCTTGCCGGTCAGCAGCATGTGTTCCACGCGGGCCAGTGTGCCGGGGTGGCGCACCAGCGCCATGAACGCCTTGCGTTCCAGCGCCAGAATGTCCTCTTCCTTCAGCACCTCGGTATGGTCGGTGGCCCCGCCGGAAAGGATCGTTGCCAGATGCAGCGACACCACTTCGTCATGCGGTGTGGCTTTGCCCATGCGGCGGAACTGCCCCAGCGCCATTTCCAGCGCCACCTTGCCGGACGGGCCGGGCAGGCGGAACTCGACCGGCTCGGCGGGGGTATAGCCCTCCACCAGTGCCAGCGCTTTTGCCTTGGCATCGGCCAGCAGGCGGTAGCGGTTCATGGTGATGCCGTCGGTTTCGCGCAGGAAGCTCTTCTCCTGCGCATCCATCGCCGACTTGGCAACGGTGGCGGTGGAGATGGTCTCAAACGCCTTGGCAACGGCAGGCATCGGCCCGCGCGGCAGCATCTTTGCCTTTGACAGACGGTGCAGCATTTCCTTACAGCCGCCCCAGCCGGGGATCAGGCCGACGCCCACTTCCACCAGACCCATATAGGTCTCGGCATGGGCCTGCACCGCATCGCAGTGCAGCAGGATTTCGCAGCCGCCGCCAAGGGCCATGCCGCTGGGGGCCCCCACCACCGGGAAGGGGGCGCGCTTCAGGGCCATATAGGCCTTCTGCCCGCCTTCGACCATCTCTTCAATGATCGGCCACGCCGCGATGTTGGCGGCAAAAATCGCCAGCCCGAGGTTGGCCCCGACCGAGAAGTTTGATCCCTCGTTATAAACCACCAGCGCCTTATAGCCTTTCTGCGGCACCAGCTTCACCGCCTGCCCGATCAGCTTGAGGATATCGGGGTCCAGCGCATTCATCTTCGAGGTGAACTCAAGGCACACCACGCCGTCGCCGATATCCCACAGGGCGGCGGAGCCGTTTTTCAGCAGCGGCTTGGCGGTGCGCTTGATGTCTTCCAGCATCAGCACGCCATCGGGGCGCTTCAGCTCGGCATAGGATCCGTCACGGCGCAGTTCATAGCGCTTGCCGTCTTCGACCTTATAGAAGGTCTTGCCGGTGGCGGCGGACAGGAACGGCGGAACCTCCATCCCTTCAGCGGTCAGGATGGCGATCAGGGCTTCCGCCCCGATGCTGTCGATCAGCTCAAACGGGCCGAATTTCCAGTTGTAACCAAGGCGCATTGCCTCGTCGATATCAGCGACGCTGTCGGTGACATCGGGCACCAGAGAGGCGGCATAGGCCAGCGTGCGGGCCATGACCCGGCGGGCGTAGACCCCGCCCCGGTCGGCATGGGCCAGCAGGGCGGCGGCAGCCTTCTTCCCGGCTTCATTGGCGGCGGAGATCGAGGCGAGCTGCGGCTTGACCGAAACCCGGTACTCGCCGGTCTTCAGGTCCACCGCTTCCTTCACCTTGCCGCCGTTGGCCTTGTTGATGCGGTAGAACCCGCCCTTGCCCTTGCGGCCGGTATAGCCGTCGGCGATCATCTTTTTGATCAGGTCAAGGTCGCGGTTGAGGATGTGGAAGGTGTCCCCGGCGGGCAGCGACCCGACCATCGACGCCAGCACGTGCGGCATCAGATCCAGCCCGACCAGATCCATCAGGCCGAACACCCCGGTCTTGGGGATGCCGAACGGGCGGCCGATGATGGCGTCGGCTTCTTCCACCGTCAGGCCGTTGTCGATGGCTTCGACGGTGGCGGCCAGAATCCACAGGATGCCAAGGCGGTTGCCGATAAAGCCGGGGCGGTCCTTACACATCACCACCGACTTGCCCAGCCGCACATCGGCAAAGGCTGACACGGCGCTGATGGCATCGGCCCGGGTCTGCGGGCCCTGCACGACTTCCAGCAGGCGCATGTAGCGCGGCGGGTTGAAGAAGTGGGTGATGCAGAAATCGGCCTTAAAGGCATCTGACAGGCCGCCGGTCAGCTGATCCAGCGGAATGGTCGAGGTGTTGGAGGACACCACCGACCCGGCCTTGCGGACGGCATCGACCTTTTTGTACAGGTCCTGCTTGATATCCAGCCGTTCGATCACCGCTTCGACGATCCAGTCGCAGTCGGCCAGCAAGTCGAGGTTGTCTTCGATATTGCCGGTGGTGATCAGGCGGGCGCAGCGTTTGGACATAAACGGGGCCGGGTCCGCCTTCAGCATCTTTTCGACGGCGGTTTCGGCAATCACGTTGCGGTTGGTGGCCCCGGCCGGAACAATATCCAGCAGCACCACCGGCACCCCGGCATTGGCGACGTGGGCGGCAATACCGGCCCCCATCACACCCGCGCCGATGACGGCGACTTTTTTAATGGTCGTTTCCATTGATTTCGGTCCTTCCCGTCCGGTGCCGGTTACGCCACGGCTTCCAGAACGGTGGCGATGCCCTGACCGCCGCCGATGCACTGGGTGGCAAGGGCATACCGCCCGCCTTCGCGCTTCAGCAGGCTGGCGGCCTTACCGACGATGCGGGCCCCGGTGGCACCCAGCGGATGCCCCAGCGCAATGGCGCCGCCGTCAAGGTTGATACGGTCCAGCGGCAGGCCGAGATCGCGGATGCAGGCCAGAGACTGGCTGGCGAAGGCTTCGTTCAGCTCGATGATATCAATGTCGGCAACGGTCAGCCCGGCGCGGGCCAGCGCCTTACGGGTGGATTCCACCGGGCCGATGCCCATGATTTCCGGGGCGCAGCCCGACACGGCAACGCTTTTGATCCGCGCCAGCGGGGTCAGGCCGTGTTTCATGGCGTAGTCTTCCGAACACACCAGAACGGCGGCGGCCCCGTCGGTCAGGGGGGAAGAGGTCCCGGCGGTGACGGTGCCTTCGGCATTGAAGGCGGGTTTCAGGCTGGCCAGTGTCTCTGCCGTGGTTTCCGGGCGGATGCAGCCGTCGGCGCTGATCTGGGCGCCCTTGGCGTCGGTGATGGTTACCATTTCGGCGTCAAAGCGGCCTTCGGCCTGCGCCTTGGCGGCCTTGGCGTGCGAGGCGGCGGCAAAGGCTTCCTGATCGGCGCGGCTGATCTGGTATTTGGCGGCCAGATTTTCGGCGGTGTCACCCATGCCGACAAACGCCTGCGGGTAAGACGTATACAGCCCCGGATGCGGCATCGGGTTGAAGCCCATGATCGGCACCCGGGTCATGCTTTCCACCCCGGCGCACAGGAAGGCGTCTCCCGCGCCGAGCTGGATTGCCCCGGCAGCCTGATGCACCGCCTGCATCGACGACCCGCAGAAGCGGTTGACGGTGACCGCGCCCATCGACAGCGGCAGCCCGGCGACAAAGCCGATGATGCGGGCGACGTTAAAGCCCTGTTCCCCTTCCGGGAAGGCGTTGCCGACGATCAGGTCTTCCAGATCATCGGTCTTCACCCCGGTGCGGTCCACCAGTGCCTTCACCACCTGTCCGGCCAGATCCTCGGGCCGCACCTTGGTCAGGCCGCCCTTGTTGGCGAGGTGGAAGGGCGACCGGGCATAACCGGCGATAACCACGTTTTTCATACCGTCTCACTCCGTTTCCCGATGACGTGCCGCCGGTATGGGCCAGCGCGGGCCCGGCGGCAGTTCCCCCGGAAGGTGCGTTTCTTCCCGGCGGGGATGTTCCCTATGGTGACGTCCCCCGGATAAGGCCGGGGGTTGGTCGGTGGCAAAGCCCCCGGCGCAGGGCCGGAGGGGGGGGCAGCGGCAGGAACAGGCACCGCCGGAACGGCGGAGGACGGGGGCCTGTGCGGCAGGCCCGGCCGGAGCGGTAGGGCAGGCGGGGTTATTGTCCCGCCTTCTTGTTCCGCAGGGCGTCTTCAACCAGCAGGTTGATTTCGCTCAGTTCCGACAGTGTCTGTTCCAGGTCTTCCTGCTGTTTGCGCAGATCGGCCAGACGGGCCTGCACCTTGCCCTGCAGCAGGGTCAACTGTTCGGTCTGGGTGGTATCGACCACGTACAGATCGAGGTATTCCTTGATATCGGCCAGACTGAAGCCCAGCCGCTTGCCACGCAGGATCAGCACCAGACGCGCCCGGTCCTTATGGGTGTAGATGCGCGTCGATCCGGCCCGCCGTGGCTTTAACAGCCCTTTGGTCTCATAAAAGCGCACGGCCCGGGGGGTGGTGCCCAGTTCGTCCGCCAGTTCGGTCACTGTGTAGAATTGCTCGCTCAAGGGATGCTCCCGTGAATGGGGTGAGGCGACTCTCTGTTAGTGACCTATCCGTATAATGGGTGACGTATACGTCATGGTCAAGCCCTAACATTCCTCTTCGTAGCACAAGTGCAGTGCAAAAGACGAGAGGAGAGACACCTGCCGTAAGGGGAAGGTGAGGAAGCCGCATGGGCAGGGGGCTGTCGCGGGGGAAGCAGGCCGACGCGACGATAGAAAAACCCCCCGACGGCAGGGTGCCGACGGGGGGCAAACAAACGGAGGGCTGTGTGCAGGCCGACTGGCCCATTGAGGGCCCGCGCGACCATTCGCGCGTAAGCCAAGGGCGCGGACGCGCCCGCCCGGCGCCTGAGGGACCGAACAAACGGAGGTACGGCTCCGCCGTACCG
>NZ_KB907337.1:75696-734273 GCF_000381985.1 Novispirillum itersonii subsp. itersonii ATCC 12639
GGGGTATCCGTGATGGTGCCGCTGATCGCGGCGCTGGTGCCGGTGCTGGGCAGTGTGCTGGACCGGCTGATCCCCGACAGCGCCGAAGCCGCGAAGGCGAAGGCGGAACTGGAGCTGCGGCTGGTCGATGCCGCCAATCAGGCGGCACTGGCACAGGTGGAGGTGAACAAGACGGAAGCCGCGACCGGCAGCCTGTTCATCGGCGGCTGGCGACCGTTTATCGGCTGGGTGTGCGGGGCGGCGCTGGCGGCGCAGTATGTGGCCGGGCCGCTGCTGGAATGGGCCGCCGCCGCCGCCGGGCACCCGGTGCCGCCGCTGCCCAAGCTGGATGACATGCTGTGGGAGCTGATCCTCGCCATGCTCGGCGTTGCCGGGCTGCGCACCGTGGAGAAAATGCGCGGCGTGGCGCGGTGAGGGGGAAGAGCCCTGTCCTCGGGTGCGGGTGGACCAGCTCGCGGCGGACCGGTACAGTGTCAGCCTATGGCGGAATGATCCGGACCGGATGAGAGCCGGAGAGGCTGGGGGAAAGATGAACAGACCGCAGAAATATCCGGCCCTGCTGCGTTGGGTGGCGGTGGCGACGTGTGTGCTGCTGGCCGCCTGTCTGGTGCCGGACCGCTATAAGGCAACGCTGGATCTGACCGCCGCCGGGGATTACACCCTGACGTACAATGGTCAGCTGGTCGATCTGGTCATGCTGACCGCCCGCGATAAAGGGCAGCTTTCCCCCAAGCTGGAGGAAGAGATGGTCCGCCTGTACTCCAAAGAACTGACGAAGGAGGCACGGGGCCTGACGCTGGAGTATAAGGGCGACGCCCGGTTTGAGGCCCGGCTGGAGACAGCGGGCAGTTACCGGGCCGGAAAAATGAGGATGCTGGCAGATCTGCTTCAGATCAAACTGGTGCAGGATGGGGTGCTGGAGGTTCGCGGGCTGCGTCTGAAAGACCTGAAAAAACCGCCGAAAGGCCTGACCAGCACCGGCGACATCTGCATCACCACCGATATGCCGGTGATTGAGCATAACGCCGACAGCACGCCGGGTCTGTTCTCCCGCTGTTACCGCTGGAAAAATTACGACATGATCGAAGGGACACCGCTGCTGCTGCGCCTGAAAGCTGAACCCTGATCCCTGAAATCTGATCCCCCCTTTAGGAGACACCCCCGATGTCTGCGCCCGTTCTGTCCCCGGTGATCAACCTTGATGACCTGACCTATCAGCCTTTTGGAAACGGCGGGGCGTTTGAGGCGCAGATCGCTGACATCGGCTGGAAAATCGGGGCGGTGAAGCTGGGGTATAACGTCACGCTGGTACCACCGGGCAAGGCGGCTTTCCCGTTCCACAGCCATACCGTCAATGAAGAGATGTTCGTGATCCTGTCTGGCAGCGGCGAGCTGCGGCTGGGGGACCGCCGCTATCCGCTCCGGGCGGGTGATGTGGTGGCCTGTCCGCCCGACGGGCCGGAAACCGCTCACCAGATCCGTAACACCGGCAGCGACGATCTGCGCTATCTGGCGATTGCGACCGCCCGGTATCCCGAGATTGCGGAATACCCGGACAGCGGTAAATTCGGGGCAGTTCACCGGGTTCCCGGCCCGCCGGGGGAGCCCGGAACCCGGGTGTTCCGCCATATCGGCAGGCCGGAAAGCGCCGTTGAGTACTGGGATGGGGAAGAGTAGGGCGGACAGGCGTCCTGTTCAGGCCAGCCGCGCGGATTGTTCTTTGATCTGCAGGGCGGAGGAGTGCAGGTTTTTCAGGTCCCGCGCGATGTGGTTAACGCTGGCTGTGATGCTTTCAACTCCGCTGGCGGCAATGGCCATATTGTTTGAGATTTCGTGGGTGGTAGCAGTCTGCTGGGCCACAGCTGAGGCAATTGAGGCGGAAATCCGGCTGAGGTTCCCGATCGTGGTGGCAATACTACGGATTTCACCGACTGCGGACTGGGTGCTGTTCTGTACAGCCGTAATCTGCTGAGTGATTTCATCGGTGGCGCGGCTGGTCTGGCTGGCCAGGCTTTTCACCTCATTGGCGACAACAGCAAACCCTTTTCCGGCGGCTCCGGCGCGGGCGGCTTCGATGGTGGCATTCAAGGCAAGCAGATTTGTTTGACCGGCAATGTCGTTGATCAGCCTGACGACCTGACCGATGCGGTCGGTTGCCTGCATCAGCTTGGTTACGGTCTGGTCTGTCCCTTCGGCCTGCTGGGCGGCCTCTATTGAAATCTGCGAAGCCTGAGTAACCTGGCGGCTGATTTCCATGACCGAGGCAGACATCTGTTCCGCGCCCGAAGCAATGGCCTGTACGTTGCCGGATGATTGCAGTGCCGCACTGGCGACCGAAGTTGACTGACTGTTGGCAGCGTCGATAAAGGCAACAATCTGGGTCAGCTCATCATCAATGGCCTGCTGGACCTCATTCCGGCGGACCCGGTCCTGTACCTGCGCGGTGATGTCCGTGGCGAACTTTACAACCCCGACCACGTGCCCGGCTGCGTCAAAAATCGGATTGTACGACGCCTGAATGTAGACCTCGCGCCCGCCCTTACCGATACGGCGAAATTCACTGACCCGGAACTCGCCGGCCCGGAGATCACTCCAGAATGCCTTGTACTCTGCGCTGCCGTGCTCCGCTGGGTCAACAAACAGCCGGTGATGCTGGCCCCGGATTTCTTCCAGCGTATAGCCAAGTGTCTGCAGAAAGTTGGCATTTGCATGCATGACAATGCCGTCGACGGTGAATTGAATAACCGCCTGAGAGCGGTTGAGGGCGGCAAGCTGGCTTTCCTGCAGCAGGGCTTTCTGCTTTTCCTCGGTGATGTCGGTGGCAATCTTAATCACCTTATACAGGCGGCCGGAGCGGTCACGGACCGGAATATAGCTGCCCTGAATCCACCGTGTGCTTCCATCTTTGGCAAAACGCTGGAAAGAGGAGGTGAACTGTTTTCCACTGCGAAGTTTCTCCCAGAACTCCTGATAGTCCTGAGAGGCCGCATATTCAGGCGACACAAAGATCCGGTGTTTCTGCCCTGGCAGATCCTGCGCTGAATACTGCATCAGGTCGCAAAAGTTCTGATTGGCGCAGAGGATCGTACCATCAAGAGAAAACTCGATGATCGCCTGTGCGGCAGAGATGGCGGAGACAACATCTGCAGCCTGATTGCGAATGTGAATCATGGTTGTCTCCTGGTGTCCTGAACTGCTTATGGTGATGTCTGTGGCGAATTTTATGATGCCGATCAGCGTCCCGTCAGAATCCCTGATCGGGTTGTCGGTGGTGTCGATGTCGACTGCTTTTCTGTCTTTGCCGGTGTGGCGGAATCCCCGGGTACAGAACTCAACGCCATCAGGCGGTGCCGGAAGGTCTTATGGTCCAGGGAAGATGCTTCGTCAGGGGCAGCTAAGATCTGATGCTTCCGAGGGATGTTTTCTCAGAATACTGCATCAGGTCGCAGAATTTTTATTCGCGGATATTAGAGTCTTCTGTTCGGATAAAAGTCTATGGTTGCATGTCCGGTAGAAGGGGGCAGAAAGTATCCGCATATTTGCTGCACTTGCTAAGAGTGATATCCTCCTGGGTATGAAGGTTATCCTAGGAGTGTAACTGTTTTCTGATCCGTAACAAATCGACCAGATTATTTATTTCGAAATTTTGTTTAATGCATAATGCAAATCATTTTGCGAGAGATTTTTCACTTTTACGTGAATAATAAAAACAAAATATTATGTTTTTGATAGAAACTGTCGGTTCGGGCTGACCGTCTCCTCAGACGATCAGGGCCGCGCCGTCCCGGCGGGGGTCGGCAAAGGCGTCAAGCCCGCCGCTGCGGGTACGCTGCACCGCGTGAACCCCGCCGAAGTACATGTTCCGCTCCGGCCACAGGACCGGGTCGCGCCATTCGTCGGCCAGCCCGTCCGGCAGGTCGCATTCCAGCGTCAGGCGGCCGTTTTCGCAGTGCAGGCGGGGCGCGGTGATGGCGTCATCCAGCGCCATGCCGTAGCTGAACAGGTTGACCAGCACCTGTAGCAGTGCGGTGCGGATCCGCCGTGATCCGCCGGATCCCAGCACCCATTCGCCGCCGTCACGGTGCAGGGCCAGTGTCGGGGCCATCATCGATGTCATCCGGCTGTCCGTCGGCCAGCTTAGCCAGTCCGGCCCCCCGTGTCCGGCGGCGGGCAGCAGGTCTTCTTCCCCCAGCATGTTGTTCATGATGATGCCGGTGCCGGGGATCATCCAGCCTGATCCTTCGCCGTTGGAAACGGTCAGGGCGGCGGCATTGCCTGCGGCGTCAACCACGCTGATGTGGGTGGTGCCGCGATAGGCGCTGGCCCGGCCTTCGATCTGGCTGCGCCATGTTTCCAGCAGGGCAGGGTCGAGCATATGGTCGCGCCAGTCGTCACCGTGCCGGGCTTCCAGCGTCGCGCGGGCGGCGCCGGTCAGGTCCATCACCCGGGCCAGCATGCGGCGCTGGGCCCGGCTGCCCCACGCCAGTTTGTGCAGACTCTGGCCCCGCAGCAGTTCCAGCCCGAAGGCAATCAGCGTTCCGCCGGAAGACGGGGGCGGATTGGTGTGAATGGTGATGTCATCATGCTTCAGCGACAGCGTATCGCGCACATGGGTGCGGTAGGTGCGCAGATCGTCCATCGTCAGGTGGCCGCCGTGTTCGGCATGGGCGTCGGTCAGGGCGCGCGCAATTTCACCCCGGTAAAAAAGATCCGGCCCTTCGTGAGTCAGGGCATCCAGCACATCGGCCAGTACCGGGTGACGGAAGGTGTCTCCTGCCGCCAGCGGCGTGGCGGAAGGGGTGCCGTCTTCACCCGGGCGGAAGAACAGGGACCGGCTGTCGGCGGACAGGGCCAGAATGGCTTTGACCACCGAAAACACATAGGCCTGCTGGGTGTTGACGGTTACCCCGTCCCGGGCCAGCATCCGGGCCGGTTCCGCCAGTTCCTTCAGCGGCATCCTGCCCAGTGCGGCGTGGGCATCAAACACCCCGCGCACCGCCCCCGGCACCGCCATGGCGGCGAACCCGGCGTGAAACTGCTGGGTGGTGGTGCCAAAATCGGCTGTCACCGGGCGGAAGTCGCAGGCGCTTTCCCGCAGTTTGCGGCGGGGTGTCTGTACAAAAAAGTCCAGCACCTTTGCCGGGCGGCCTGCCGGACGGGCCAGCAGAAACCCGCCGCCACCCAGCGAACTCAGCACCGGCTCTGTCACGCAGGAGGCCAGAAAGGCCGCCAGTGCGGCATCAAAGGCGTTACCGCCGTTTTCCAGCACCATGGCGGCGGCTCTGGCGGTTTCGGGATGACCTGCGGCGACGGCGCCCTGTTTCATGAATGCTCCGGCAATGGGGAAAGATCAATGTACGGCACAGTTTATACGGTCATCCCGGTTCGGCAAGACCCCAGCCTGTGCTACCATGACGATACAGACTCCGGGGGGAAAGGGGAGTGTTGATGGCCACCGCGTGGGATCCGCAGCAGTATCTGCGTTTTACCGATCACCGTACCCGTCCGGCGCAGGATCTGATCGCCAGAATCCCGCTTCAGGCCCCGGGGCAGATCATTGATCTCGGCTGTGGGCCCGGTCTTTCGACCCGGGCGCTTAAGGCCCGCTGGCCGCAGGCGCAGGTGAGCGGGCTGGATAATGATCTGGCCATGCTGGCGTCGGCCCGCGTTTCTGATCCGGCGGGGGATTACAGCCCGGCGGATGCCGGGGTGTGGCGGCCGGGGCCGGAGGTGGACCTGCTGTTTTCCAACGCGGTCCTGCACTGGCTGGATAACCACGCCGCCCTGTTACCTGCCCTGCTGCGGGCCTTGCGGCCCGGTGCGGTGCTGGCGGTGCAGGTGCCGGGCAATCATGCTGCCCCCAGCCATACCCTGCTGCAGGAAACCGCAGCCAGCCGCAGCCGCTGGCAGGCGGCGCTGGCCCCGGTGCTGCGGCCTGATCCGGTGGCGGACCCGGCGGACTATCACCGCTGGCTGGCCCCGTTCGCCAGCGGTCTGGATGTGTGGGAGAGCACCTATATTCAGGTGCTGACCGGCGAGGATCCGGTGCTGGAATGGGTGCGCTCGACCTTGCTGCGGGTGGTGCAGGCCGTGTTGCTGACCCTGCCGGATGGCGCGGCCGAGGCTGCGGCGTTCGAGGCCGCCTATGCCGCCCGCTTGCGGGGAGCCTATCCGCGTCAGGCTGACGGCAGCACGCTGTTTCCGTTCCGGCGGGTGTTCATGGTTGCGGTGCGGTGCTGAGGGCAGAGACCGGCGCTGTCTGGTCTGAGAACAGACTCACCCGGTTTCGTCCGGCTTTTTTGGCCTCATACATTGCCTCATCGCCAAACCGCAGCAGTTCCCCGGCTTCCCGCGCATGATCGGGGGACAGGGCGACCCCGATGCTGGAGGAAATCCGGATCGGGCCGTGGCTGTCGTGGATAAACGGCCCTTCCAGCGCCAGACGCAGCTTCTCGGCGGCGGTTATGGCGTCGGCGGCAGTCGGCAGGGCAGGCAGCAGCACCACAAACTCATCCCCGCCCATGCGGGCGACGGTATCCCCGGCCCGCAGCACATGGCGCATCCGGATGGCGGCCTGTTTCAGTAACCAGTCTCCGGCGGCATGGCCGTACTGGTCGTTGACCGGCTTGAACTTATCCAGATCAATGAACAGCAGGGCGGTGCGCTGCCCGGCACGGATGGCGGCAGGCAGGGCCATCTGCAGGCGGTCTTCCAGCAGGCGGCGGTTGGGCAGGCCGGTCAGGGCATCGTGATAGGTCATCCGGGCAATCTGGCGCAGCAGCGCCAGCATGCGGAACCCTGATCCACACAGCACCACGGTCAGCAGCAGCCCCAGCCAGGTGCCGGAACTGTCGCGGGCGGCGGCCAGATACAGGTCAGACAGTGGCAGATGGTGGATCATCCACAGTTCGCCTTCCACCACATCCCCGGCCAGCTGCAGATCGCCGTCGTCAGCGGTATACCAGTCGCCGGATGTCTGTAATCCGGCGACCGTGTCGGGCTCGGGGATCCGGATACTGGTCTGGGCGGCAACCAGACGGTCTTTTTCATTGATCAGATAGGATGTACCGGCGGCCATGCCGACATTCAGCACGCTGGTCAGGCTGTCGATCCGCATATCCAGCGCCGTGATGCCCAGAAAGACAGTGCCGTCATAGACGGGTACGGCAATGGTCAGAACCTGCCCCTTGCCCCCGATGTCCTCATAGGGCCCGGCCAGAGTCACCCGGCGACCGGGGTTGGCTTTGGGGACCGACTGCCGCCAGTAGGCCCGCTCATACAGTTTGGGCGAGAAGACCACCTGTGTCACCGGGGCCCGGGGCATCAGGTGCAGAAAGCCCCGGTCTGACAGAAAATACAGCCATGCCACTTCCGGGCTGTAGCTGAGGACCGTGTTCAGCTCGGTACTCATGCGGTCGGCGGCGTTCAGCTGCCGCCACAGGCTATCGTCAGGTACCGCCGCCGTATCGCCGGTGGTGGTGCCGTGACGGGTGCTGGCCTGCCACGCCGGGGGCCCCGGCAGGGTCAGCGGTGTCAGATGCAGTGGGGTATCAAAATGCACATCGGTATAAGCATCGACAAACCGGTCACGCATGACCGCAACAACGGCAGAGCTGACCGCCATGAACTGCCGGGTCAGTTGCAGGCGGCTTTCAAACGTGGCGCGGGTGACGGCCTTGATGGTGTTGACGTGATGAATGAAAGACCCGGCGGCAAACACCACGGTCAGGACCACCACGGCAGCAACCAGCCAGTGCCAGCGCCGGGAGAAGGTATCTCCTGAATGGGTCATGCGGAAATCTCCCGGCGGGTCGGAAGGCGGCGGGGAAGTGCCGGTTTTTCTGACCTCAGTGTGCCTGTGTGCCGGGGCTATGCCTATGGGCAAGAAGTATGTTTACAGTCGGTTTTTCCGGCACGGACAAGCCGTCTGAGGCGGAAAGGAGCCGCAGAAGACAACAGCGCCTGTGCGGGGTCAGTTGGCGGTAGCCTGCCGGCTGATGTCCGCCGTAAACCGGGCCCACATCACATCAGGGCTGTCGGGATACACGGTTGGCCATGCAGTCTGTAAATCGCCGGTCTGCCGCAGGGCGGCCAGCAGGGCGTTGAAGCGGTCAGGGCTGCTGTCATGCAGCGACTGCACAAACATCCCCGACTGGCGGTAAAACTGGTACCAGTTGTTGTCCGGTGCTTCCGGGGGATGGAAGAGATAGGTCCACAGGCCGGAATCCAGCGTCGGGTGAATCATTTTGCCAGCGGCGATCGCCTGTCCGGCGGCTTCCACGCTGGCTTTTTCCGCCCCGCCTCCGCCGGAGGCCCAGACGGCCAGCCCTTCCTCGAACCATCGCGGTTGAAACAGAATGCCCTGAGCGTACCAGTAGTAATGCGACAGCTCATGAGTCAGCAGCTGCACCGTATCCCGCTCGCCTTTCAGGATCAGCGCCCCGTTGATGGTAATTCTGATGTCCTTCAGGGTTTCCGCTGCCGACGCCGGGATGGCGGCGTAATGCCCGTAACAGGGGGCGGTGGCGCAGACGATAATCGGTGGCGGGGCCGCCATCGGTCCGCCGTGTGTCGCTTCAATCTGCCTGACCGCCTGCGGCAGGGCGGCGGCAAGGGTGCGGGCAATCTCCTCTGCCCCCGGCTCGGCATAAACCGGAGGTGCCTCTGAAACCTTGGGGAAATCCTCCGGCGAGCGAAACGAGACATACCCGGCCCGCATCAGGCTGCACCCCTGAAGCAGCGCGGCGAGGCAGAACAGAATGGCAGCTTTCAGGCCATTCCGTCGAAAAGACAGGCGGGGGGTGTAGGGTCCTCTGGGCATGGTGGCAGGCTGTCCCGGGATCAGGGGCTGGATCGACAGAGAAGAGGCAGGCAGAAAAAAGGCAGGACGGGGAGGGATCCCTGTCCTGCCTGCCGCTGCGGGTCAGGCCGCGCTGTAGCTTACTTTCTCGCCGTTCCGGGTTTCCGCCGGGCTGCACAGGGTGATCAGCGGATCACCGTGGACCTCGGGGGCGGGCACCGTCTCCGGGTTTTCACCGGGGAAGGCCTGTTCGCGCAGGCGGGTGCGGGTCGGGCCGGGGTTGTACAGGTTGACGCGCAGGGCGGTGCTGGCGGTTTCCGCCGCCCACGTCTTCACCAGCGTCTCCAGCGCCGCCTGCGAGGCGGCATAGCTGCCCCAGTATGCGGTCAGGGTATCCGGGCGGTCGCTGGTCAGAAACACCGCGCGCCCGGCATCCGACAGCCGCAGCAGCGGATCAAAATAGCGGATCAGATCCCAGTTCATGCGGACATTGGTGTTGAAGACGTCATCGAACGTCTTGGCCTTGATGTGGCCGATCGGCCCCAGCTGCCCCAGCAGCCCGGCACACCCGGCCAGAATGTCCAGTTTGCCGTAGCGGTTGTAGATGGCAGTGGCGATCTGCTCGATCTTGTCGGTCTTCCGCAGGTCTTCCGCCACCAGCGCCAGCGGTGCGCCCCCGGCGGAACGGACCTCGTCATCCAGGTCTTCCAGCGCGCCCTGGGTGCGGGCGACGGCGACCACGGTGGCCCCTTCGGCGGCGAAAGCCCGGGCAACCGCCCGGCCGATACCGCGCGACGCCCCGGTGACGAGGGCAATCCGCCCGTCCAGTCGTTTGCTCACTGTCTTGGTCTCCTGATCGGATGGGAAAAGGGCGCGTCGGAGCTTACTCCGCCGCGCCCTTGGTCTTCAGGGGGTGGCTCAGCCGGTCTTGCGGCGCTCGTTCAGGCGGGTGACCACGCGCATTTCGCTGGGGGTCTCGTTATCCAGCAGGCGGGTGGCGTAATCGCCGGTGAAGCAGGCATCGCAATAGCCGGGGTTGGCATTGTCGCGGCCGGGCAGACCGGCGGCGCGGTACAGGCCATCGACCGAAACGAAAGCAAGGCTGTCAACGCCCAGCACCCGGGCCATGCCGGCCACATCGAAGCGGGCCGCCAGCAGCTTGTCCCGTTCCGGGGTGTCGATGCCGAAGTAGCACGGGTGCGCGGTGGGCGGAGAGGAGATGCGCAGATGCACTTCCGCCGCCCCGGCCTGCCGGACCATATCGACGATCTTGGTGGAGGTGGTGCCGCGGACGATGGAATCATCGACCAGAATCACCCGCTTGCCTTCCAGATACTTGCGGTTGGCGTTGTGCTTGCGGCGCACGCCGATGTCGCGGGTCTTCTGGGTCGGCTGAATGAAGGTGCGGCCGACATAGTGGTTACGGATGATGCCGAGTTCAAACGGAATGCCCGAGGCCTGCGCATAGCCCAGTGCCGCCGGAATCCCGGAGTCCGGCACCGGCACCACGACGTCGGCTTCGACGCCGGATTCACGGGCCAGTTCAGCACCGATGTTCTTGCGCATCTCGTACACACTCAGGCCCTCGCACAGCGAGTCCGGGCGGGCGAAGTAGATGTACTCGAACACGCAGAACCGGCGGCCCTGCTGCGGGAACGGGTTGAGGGTGCGGATACCGTCGCGGTTGATCACCACCATTTCGCCGGGCTGCACATCGCGCACGTATTCGGCGTTGATGATGTCCAGCGCGCAGGTTTCCGACGCCATAATGGTGGCATCGCCGTGGCTGCCCAGCACCAGCGGGCGGTAGCCCTGCGGGTCGCGCACGCCGATCAGGGTGTCTTCGGTCATCACCACCAGCGAATAGGCACCGTCGATCTGCGACAGGGCGTCAATCAGGCGGTCTTCAACGCTGACCTTCTGCGACCGCGCCATCAGCTGGATGATCACTTCGGTATCAGAGGTGGACTGGAAGATGCAGCCCTGTTCCACCAGCTTGTGACGCAGGGTCAGGGCGTTGGTCAGGTTGCCGTTGTGCGCCAGCGCGATGCCGCCGAAGGCAAGGTCGGCATACAGCGGCTGCACGTTGCGCAGGGCCGGATCGCCGGAGGTGGAATAGCGCACATGACCGATGGCGAGGGCACCTTCAAGGCGGATGGTGTTCTTTTCCGACTTGAACACCCGGTGGACGTGGCCCAGCCCGCGGTGGGAATGGAACTGCTCGCCGTCACAGGCAACGATGCCCGCCGCTTCCTGCCCGCGGTGCTGCAGGGCGTGCAGGCCAAGGGCGGTGTGGGCCGCCGCGTCAGCATCGTTGAAGATGCCGAACACGCCGCATTCTTCGCGGGGTTTGTCGTCGTCCTGATCGTCAGGGAGTCCGAACGGGAGCTGCGGGAAGTGGACCATGGTTGCCTCGGGGCCTCGTGAGCAAATGCGGTCAGTCGCGGGGGCGGGGGACAGGATGGGGCGGTTGGGCCGCCCTTCATATGACGGAGATTTTATTCATATATGACGGAGATTTTATTCATATAAGGGCTGCCGCCGCCGTCTGCATCCGCTGATCGCGGGCCGGGGCGGTTTTGCCGGGCGTCACTGGGTCTTCTGAATGATCTGGTTGATGCCCTGCCGGTCCTTGTCGGTGTAGCCGGTGCCGGGCTGCGGGGCTGCCTGACCGTTCTGGGCACCATTCTGGGGACCGGACAGCACCTGACCGTTCAGCGACGGGGCGGTGGACGGCGGGCGGGCCGGGGTCCCGTTGGCGCCGATGCCGTTGGGGCCGATCAGGGTCGGGGTGGGGGCACTCTGCACGCTGGTCTGCGGCAGGGCCCCGCCGGAGGGCGGCACCTGCTGCGGGGCACCGGGGGCCGGCTGGCTGAGGCGGTCGTACAGCTGTTTGGCTTCCATGGCGCGGCGGGCCTGTTCCTGCGCGTCCTGCGTCATTGACCGGGCGCGTTCCTCTTCCTGCAGCATATCGGCAGGCACCAGAGAGCGCAGCAGGTCAGCCCCGCGTTCAATCATCGGCAGGCCACGGGCCTGTTCGATCCAGGCCGGGCGGGCCGAAACCGGGGGGAACACCCAGGTCAGCACGATAAAGCCCAGCGACACCACCACCGCCCCGCGCACCAGCCCGAACAGGAAGCCGAGCGAACGGTCGAGCGAGTTAAGGCCGGAAGACTGCACCTGTTTGGAAATGGCCGAGGTGACGATCGACAGCAGCAGCAGCGCCACCAGAAACACCCCGACCCCGGCGGCGATATCCGCCGCCAGCGGGATGCTGATGTGTTCCCGCGCCAGCGGCCGGGCAACCGGGAAACCGTACAGGGTGGCAAAAGCCGCGCCGACCCACGCGCCGATCGACAGCACTTCGTGGACGAACCCGCGCAGGAAAGCCAGACCGGCCGAAATCAGCACAATGCCGATGGCCACCAGATCCAGTGCGGTCAGCGAAATCGAGTTCATCAGCGGGTCCGTTATCCGTTCTGTCTGTTGTCCGCTGCCCCTGCCGGAAGGCCGGGCAGCCTGCCGGGACAGTACCGCCCGGCTGATTAAAAGGGGTTTAAAAGCCCCGTCGGCAAAACACGTAATCCTGTTTCTGCCCGGCTGTTCCCCCGTCCGGGGGCCGGTCAGTCCTCTGCTTTGGCTTTCTTGCCCTCGCCCGCCTTGCCGTTTCCGGTCAGTTCGTCCGTCGGGAACAGACTGACCAGATCCTGCAGGTGGCCGATTTCCCGCAGCCGCAGCCCTTCCACCGCCGGGGGTTTGCCTTTGCCTTTGGCGCGGCGGGTCGGGCACATCGCCTCGGCAAAGCCCAGCTTGGCGGCTTCTTTCAGGCGGGTTTCCGCCTGCGACACCATGCGGATTTCGCCCGAGAGGCCGATTTCGCCAAACACCACCAGATCCGCCGGAACCGGCGTCCCGCAGGCCGAAGAGATCAGCGCCGCCACCACCGCCAGATCGGCGGCAGGTTCGGTGACGCGCAGCCCCCCGGCGACGTTCAAATAAACGTCATTTCCGCCCAAGGCAAGGCCGCAGCGTGCCTCCAGCACCGCCAGCACCATCGACAGCCGTCCGCTGTCCCAGCCGACCACCGCCCGGCGTGGGGTTCCGGCAGCGGAGGAGGCGACAAGGGCCTGAATTTCCACCAGCACCGGGCGGGTGCCTTCCATCCCGGCCATGACGCAGCTGCCGGAGATATTGCCCCGGCGCTCGGCCAGAAACAGCGCCGACGGATTGGTCACTTCCGACAGGCCGCCGTCGGTCATTTCAAACACCCCGATCTCGTCGGTGGCGCCGAAGCGGTTTTTCACCGCCCGCAGAATACGGAACTGGTGGCCACGCTCCCCTTCAAAATAGAGAACGGTATCAACCATGTGTTCCATCACCCGTGGCCCGGCCAGCGACCCTTCCTTGGTGACATGACCGACGAGGAACAGCGAGAAACCGCGCTTTTTCGCCAGCCGGATCAGCTCGTGCGAGCAGGCGCGCACCTGCGCGACGCTGCCGGGGGCGGAATCGAGGCTGTCGAGATACATGGTCTGGATCGAATCGATCACCACCACCTGCGGGCCGTTCGGTTCTTCCAGCGTGGCCAGAATGTCGCGCAGATTGTTGGCAGAGGCCAGCGCCACCGGGGCTTCATCCAGCCCCAGCCGGGCGGCGCGCAGCCGGACCTGATCAACCGCTTCTTCGCCGGAGATATAGGCAACGCTCAGGCCGGTGCGGGCCAGTGCGGCGGTGGCCTGCAGCAGCAGGGTGGATTTACCGATTCCGGGGTCGCCGCCGACCAGCAGGGCCGAGGCCGGAACCAGCCCGCCGCCACAGACGCGGTCCAGCTCGGCGATGCCGGTGGGCCAGCGCGGCGGGGCCTTGGTTTCGCCTTTCAGGCTGACGAAGCCCAGCTTGCGCCCGCCTTTGCCGGCGGTTACCGCTTTCGGCCCGACATCGCTGCGGGCCTCTTCCATCAGGGAATTCCATTCGCCGCAGGCGTCGCACCGCCCGGCCCAGCGGGGATAGACAGCGCCGCAGGACTGGCAGACGTACTGGCTGGTCGATTTGGCCACGGGGCGGGGTGTCTCCGGGGGCGAACGGGGAGTGAGATCTGGCGTGTTTGTACCCGCCCGCCGGGGCGGGGGCAAGGCCCCCGTCAGGTCATCTGCTGTGGAAGAGGGACGCGTGCCCTTCCTCCACGACAGCTCATGAAAAAATAAACCCCGCCGAAAGACGGCGGGGCTTTGGAAGAGGGCTGACGCTGACCCGATGACCGGGCAGAATCAGTGTGTGGTGGCGTCCAGATACGACCGGGCGTCTTCCACCAGTTCCGTCACCTGTTGCAGGAAGGCATCCAGCCGGGCCGTCACCGGCCAGTCGGTGTTGACCTGCATGCTGGCCGCCAGTGACAGCAGCAGAGCCCCCAGCGTGGCGTCAGCCGGGTCAGCGGCCTCTTCCTCAAAAAAGGCATCCAGCCGCCCTATCAGGTCAATCACCGCATCAGGGTCCGCCGGGGGGCGGATGGGCACCAGCAGGGCCTGTGTGCTGCCATCCGGGCCTTCCACCGGCAGGGACAGACCGGGCAGATCAACGCCGGGGCGACCTTCGGTGTCAGAGGGGGGCTTGCTCATCGCATCGGGTTCCTGTCGGTATAAAAAGATGGAAAGGTACAAGGTACGCGGAAGGGCTTACGGCGGATCAGCCACGTAGACTTCCAGCTTTTTGGCTTTCAGCTTGGCGATCACCGGGGCGGCAGCCTTGCGGGACGGATAGCGCCCGACTTCCACCACTTTCATGGTTTTGCCGGCAGAATTGGTGAAGGTGTGGACCGTACCGCTCAGGCCGATCGCCTTCAGTTCCGCCAGACGGCTGCGAACGTTCTCATCCTGCGCAAACACGCCGGAGCGGACGGCAACCCGGCCGGAGGCAGAGGGCTTTTCGTCCCTGACCTTCTCCGGTGCCTTCTCCGGGGCCTTCTCTGGCACTTTTTCTTCAGCCTTGGCGGCGGTGCGCTGGGTGATGGTCTGGCGTTCACCGTCGGCACTGACCTCAACCCGTGACCCGACCGGGGCCTGTGGCAGGGTCAGCGCATCCATCACGGATCCCTGAACGGGGGCTGACGCCTGAGCCGGAGCAGGCTGTGCGGCCTTGTCAGCGGTGGCGACGCTGCCAACGGCCGGGCCGCTGTTGCCGTCCTGCCACTGCACCGCCACCGGGGCTGTGGGCTTAGCCGTTTTGCTGTCCGGTTTCGGGGCCGCCTTGGCCTCAGTCTTTGCTTCAGGCTTTGCTTCAGGCTTTGCGGTTTCAGCTTTTGGGGGGGCTTTGGCCGGTGTTGGCGCAGGCTTCGGCGGTTCGGCCTTTACGGGGGCAGCCTTCACCGGTTCGGGTTTGACGGGCTCAGGTTTGACGGCGGCGATCTGTGGTGCCGCCTGCGCTGCCGGTTGCGCTGCCGGGGGCTGAGCCGAGGGTGCCTGCGGCAACCGGGCCGTCGAATCGGGCATGACCGCTGGCGGGGTGACGGAAACCGGAACGGGGGCTGTGACAGGGGCCGCAACAGGGGCCGCACGGGGGGCCGGTGCAGGCAGCGCAGCAGAAACCTGCGGCCGTGCTGACGGCGACGGGTTGAGAACAGACGGCACCTGCGGTCTGGCCTGTACCACCGGTTCCGGCGCAGGGTCGGGCACAGCCGGGGGCACCGGCTTCAGCAACAGACCGAGAATGGATTCCGGCGGCTTGGCGTCAAGGTCCGACGGCTTCAGCGGTGACGGCGGCGCAGGCATGCCGGATGGCACGGCGGGAGCCGGTGCCGGTGCTGCCGGTGCGACAGGCCGGGCGGCGGTCTGTGCCGGGGGTTCCGGCTCCGGCGGGGCGGGCGGAGGGGTAAAGACCTGTGGCCGCTCCGGCTTCGGGTCCGGGTCAATGGTCAGCGACGGCGACAGGGCAGTCTGTGGCGGCGGCATGGGGATGGTCGCGGTCTGTACCGGCCCCTTGCCGGAATACCACAGCACCCCGGCGGTCATCCCGCCGACAAACAACAGGCCACCGCCGATCATCAGGCCTGCGGTCAGGGCGGTCAGGACAGAGCGGGTCAAGGGCAACACCGGAGCATGAGGGGCGAAACCATACAGGGGGCGGGACAGGGGGCGGGGCGAGCGCGGCGCGGCGCGTAAGAAAGCGGGCAGGGCGTCAACCTCTCCTCCTGACGTATCTGTTTTCCCCGCCCCTTTCCCGGATGTGGGCTGAGGCGGAGGGTGGGGCTGCCCGGCCCGTTCGCGGGGAAGACCGCCTCGACGTCGTGGTGCTTGCACTCTAGAGTGTCCCTGTGACATACAGCAACCATGGATCGAAAACAGCGGAGGTGGATCGTGCGGTCATGTTCCCTCTGGCAGAGTGCCTTGCGGTCATGGGCCGGACAGTCCCCCGGACGGTCACGCCAACGGGTTGAATGGCGGGTTGGACGGCGGGCTGGCTGGATTGCCCTGATACTGTTTCTGTCACTTACCCCCGCCGGATGCAACAGTCTGTCGCCGGGAGTGAAAACCTCGGCTGTGGAAATCTTTGTTGCCCCCGGTGCAAACAATGACAGTGCCCTGCAGGTTGACGTGGTGGCGGTGTACGATCACACGCTTCTGACCCGGCTTCTGGCGATGCCGGCGACGGCCTGGTTCACCACCAAACCGCAGATCACGCTGGATTATCCTGATGGCTTCAGGGTGTGGAACTGGCAGCTGGTGCCCGGTACGCAGATGGTCGCCACCGATGTCAGCCCCGACTCGGGCAAGTCATACGACATTCTGGTGTTTGCCGGATACGCCGCGCCGGGCGATCACCGGGCCCGGCTGGGCAAGCTGGACCATGTGCGCCTGTCGATGGGGCCCACCGGGTTTACGGCGCAGGAAATTCCGTAAGGCCGGGGGCTGTCGCGGGTGGCGGATTCCGTAACGTTTCCCGCACGGCGTTGATGTCGGTCAGGCCTTTCAGGCAGGCGAACAGGGCCGGGGTAAACGGCCAGTCCGCCGTCGCGTGCTGTTTGACCAGTGCCAGCCACTGTTTCAGCCGCCCGGCCCGCATCGTCGGGGTGCAGCCATCCGCCGTCAGGGCATCATCGTAGCGCAGGAAGCAGTCCGCAATTCTGTCCCACGGCCAGGGGGTGGCATCGCCGCCGCGCAGTCGCCGGGCCAGATCCGGCCGGGCAATGGCGCCACGCCCGAGCATGACATCAGGGCCGCCGCTGGCGGTGCGGCAGGCTTCGTAATCCGCCGGGGTCCAGATTTCGCCGTTGGCAATCACCGGAATCCGCAGGGCGGCACGGATCGCGCCGACATACTCCCAATGGGCCGGGGGGCGGTAGCCTTCCTCACGGGTGCGGGCATGCACCACCACCGATGTCGCGCCGCCGTCCTGCACGGCGTGAGCAATCTCCAGAAACCGTGTCTTATCGTCATACCCCAGCCGCACCTTGGCGGTGACCGGGATTTCAGCCGGGACTGCCCGGCGGGTGGCGGCAATGATCGCGGCGATCAGCTCCGGCGTTTTCAGCAGGCTGGCTCCGGCGCAGCGGCGGTTGACCGTCTTTGACGGGCAGCCGAAGTTCAGATCAATCCCCGGTGCGCCCAGGCTGACGGCATAGGCGGCGTTGTCGGCGGTCACTTCCGGCTCCGGCCCCATGATCTGCACGTAGACCGGGGTTCCGGCGGCGGTGGCTCCCCCGGTCAGCAGTTCGGGGCAGTAACGGTGCCAGACATGGGCGGGCAACAGCCCCTGAGAGACCCGGACAAACTCGCTGACAGCGCGGTCATAGCCGCCAAGGGCGGTCAGCAGGCCGCGCATGGCCGGGTCCATCAGACCTTCCATCGGGGCAAGGAGGAGCTGCACGGTGAATCCTTACGTAACGGGATGGTTATAACGGGGGATGGCGGGGGGTGTGCCTGAAAGCAGGCAAAGCGTCAATGCCGGTATATCTGCACCCCGGGATGCTTTAATTGGCTCGATAGCCGCAAAAATAGCATCTATATTGTTGAACCCGCTAAGGGCGTGATATCGGAAACGGGCAGTCAAGCCTTTATGGTCCGGCTGTCCTGTGTCTTTGCCAGCGCCCGCCGTATGCACACTTCTGTGAAGGGATGCCCCTGATGACGCAGCTTCCCCCACCAGCGCCGGTCCATTGGTCCGAGGGGCTTCTGCTGATGCCGCAGCATTTCCAGCAGGCCTTCCTGCGGGCTGATCTGCTGTCGGCTTATCAGATGCGGGCGGTCTCGGCGTGGTCATGGGGCGTGCTGCGGCATGACTTTGACAGCCGGGTCTGGGGGCAGGGGGCCGTCAGCCTGACGGCGCTGGAAGCAATTCTGCCCGATGGCACGGTGATCCGGACTCCTGATCCGGCCTCTCCGGTGCCGTTGGCCGCGGTGCTTGACCAGTCAGACCCGGCCCGCCGGTCGTGGCTGGTCTGGCTGGCGCTGCCGCTGGGCGCAGCCCGGCTGGGGCTGATGCCCGGTGCGGCGACGGCGGCGGATCTGTCGCGCTTCCGGGTGGCGGAACAGGCGGCGGTTCCCGATGCCGTCAGCGGCGCGGGTGAAGCCGCCATCGCCCGCCTGGAGCCCAATGTCCGCCTGTGGGTCGGGGATCAGCTTCCCCCGGCGTTTACCGGCTTCCCGCTGGTGCGGGTGCTGCGGACGGCGGATGGCTTCCGGCCTGATCCGTCCTTCCTGCCCCCGGCCCTGCGGCTGTCGGCCCTGCCGCCGTTGCAGGAACGCTGCCGCCGTCTGTGCAGTGACCTGCGGGCGCAGGCCGACCGGCTGGTGGCACAGGCCGGGGGTGGGGTCACCGCGTTTGCGGCGGCCACCGTGCGCGATGTCCGGGGGATGGCAACCACGTTGGGGGCCTGTCTGCCGGTGCTGGAAGCGCTGGTTCTGGATGATGATCCCCATCCGCGCCCCCTGCATCTGGCTTTGCTGGATGTGGCGGGGCGGGTTGCCTCGCTGCGTGAAGCCCTGATTCCGCCCCCCTTCAGCGGCTATGATCACAATAATCCTCTGGCGGCCCTGTCTGAGGTGCTGGGGTTTGTTGAAGAAACCCTGCGTGCGCTGGGCCAGTCCAGCCGGGTGGTCCGCTTTACCCCGGCGGAAGACGGGTTCCGGCTGGCCGGGCATACGGTGCCGGTTTCCGGGACCGGGCGGATGGTGATTGCGGTGACCTGTCCGCAGGGGGTGGAGGAATACGCCGTCGAACGCTGGGTGCTGACCGCGACGGTCTGTGGCCGGTCCCGGCGGGATCTGGCCCGCAGCCACCGCCTGCTGGGGCTGCGCCGCGACCGTATCGACCGTGACCCGTCGCTGGGGCTGGAGGCCCGGCGCGGTACGCTGCTGTTTACCCTGACCGGCGATGCCGGATGGTTCCGCGAGGATGATGCGCTGGTGATCGGCAACCGGGCCCCGGATCAGGACGGACGCCCCGAAGAAATCGTGTTGCACCTGCCGCTGGAACAGCGGCCGCCGGAGCGTTCCGCCGACCGGCCGTCACTGGCGGAAAGGGCCGCCGCCGCCGCCGCTGAACGGGCCGGGGTCCGGGCCGCCGCCGCCGCGCCTGCCGCCGGTTTTGCGTCTCCTCCGCCCCCGGCCCCGGTGCGCCGCCCGGCCCCGCTGGAGGACCACTACGGTGCCCCGCCGCCGGATCAGCCGCCAGAACAACTATCCGGGCAGCTATCCGGGCACCCTTATGATCCGTCGCCGGATCCGTTCGCGTGGCCGCAGCCCGAACGGCGGGAACCCCGCTTTCCGCCCCCGTTCTCAACCCTGCCGCCGGAAGAACCGCGATGACGGCGGCCGTGGCGGCAGGGGGGGCGGGGGGGCGGCTGTACGCCTTTTTCGTCCGCTTTCAGCAGGAGGTCCGGGAGGCCCTCTATCAGGCCCGCCGCCAGCCGGACGGGGCCCCGGAGGCATCCTCCGGCGGGGGGGATGTCATCCGGGCGATGGTGGCGACCATTCAGACCCGCCTGCTGGATCTGATAGTGCAGGAGGCGGAAGAGGTCTCCCGCACGGCCGGGGTTGCGGGCAGCGAGCAGTTTCATAAGGCGGCCTATGCGATGGTGGCGCTGACCGACGAGCTGTTTCTGTTCGGGCCGCCGTGGCCCGGGCGTGCGGTGTGGGAACTTGATCTGCTGGAGCTGCGGTACTGTGGCACAGCCCGCGCCGGGGAAATGCTGCCCCGGATGATGGAAGATCTGCTAAAGCGCGGTGACCGGCAGCAGGCGGAGCTGGCGGCGGTCTATCTGCTGGTCCTGACCGCAGGGTTTCAGGGCTGTTACCGCGCCGATGTGGCCTTTGGGGATCAGGCTGCCCGGGCCGGTCAGGCCCGGCTGACGGCCCTGACCGAAGCTCTTGCCCGCCGGGCTGCACCTGACATGACGGTCCAGCGTATCGCCGGGCAGTCTTACAGCCATACGCTTGACCGTGGGGTGATCCGGCGGCTTCCCGCCGTGTCGCAATGGGTCTGGGCCTGTCTGCTGGCGGTGCTGGTGTATCTTCTGGTGTCCACCGCCGTGTGGCAATGGCTGACCGCCGATGTCCGCGCCATTCTGACACCGGGGGGGTAAGGCATGGGGCCGGTACTCGCAGATGTGCAGACCTATCTTCCCCTGCTGGGGGGCGGGGCGGTGGCGGCCGGGCTGCTGGCGCTGATCCTGCTGGTTCTGTCCCTGCGGAAGCAGGCTGCCGCCGCCAAGGCGCTGAAAGCGGCTTTTGCCCCGCTGCCGGTGCAGCCCCCGCCCCAGACCCAGCCCCAGACCGTACCGGTATCTGGGTCTGTTCCGGCAGACAGTCTGGCCGGGCAGTCCCCCTTTGCGACCGTTCTTGATCGTTCGCCGCAGATGGCCGATGACCTGCCGCTGATTTTGGTGCTGGGGGCCGAGGGATCGGGCAAGACAGCCCTGCTGCGGGGGGCCGGGGCGGCGGAGACCACACGCGGCTGGTGGGCCTTTGAAGGGGGGCTGGCCCTGCCGGTGCCGGGCGGGGTGACGCTGGCCGACAGTGACCGCGACTGGCGCCGGGTGCTTGACCGCCTGCGCCGCACCCGCCGTACCCGTCCGCTAGATGGGGTGGTGATTGCGGTTGCCGCCGACCGGCTGCTCGCGGAGGGGGAGGATGTGGGGGCGGAAGCCCGCAGCGGCCTGATCCGCGAGGCAGCCCGCCTGTGGGAACGGCTGTCGCTGATCCAGACTGAACTGGGCATGGTGGTGCCGGTCAGTGTGGTGGTGACGCAAGGGCAGCGGATCCCCGGTTTTCAGGCCTTCTTCGGTCTTCTGGAACCGGCGGAACGGCAGCAGATGATTGGCTGGGCCAACCCGATGGGGGCCGAGGCGGTCTATACGGCGGACTGGGTGACGACAGCGGCGGAGAGCCTGTCAGCAGACCTCTACCGGGCTCAGGCCGGTCTGGCGGTGCGGGCACAGCAACGGTTGCAGCTGTCGGGCAATGCCGGGATGACCGAAGCTGATCTGCTGCGTGTCGGGGGGCTGATTCAGTGTCCGTCACGGGTGCAGGGGGTGATTACGGCGCTGGAGGGCTGGCTGGGCACACTGTTCAGCCCGACCGCTTACGTTGACAGTCTGTGCTGGCGCGGGGTCTGGGTGACCGGACAGGTGAAGTCGGATGGACCGGTCATTCTGTCTGCGGATCTGTTCCGTCAGAAGATCCTGCCAGAGCGGGCGCTGGCCCGCCCGGCCCACCGCGCCCAGCGGATGATGGCCCGCAACGAACAGATCATCCGCCGCACCCTGCTGGCCACCTGTGTGGCGGCAGCCTGCGGGCTGGCATGGACGGCCTGGGATCAGGACAGCGAATTTGACAGTCTGGAACCGCTGTTGAAACAGATCAGCAGTGATCTGCAGGGGCAGGCCCGCAGTGCCGGTCCGGGGGCTGACGGATCATTGGCGACGCAGGAACAGTCTGCCCGTATTCTGCTGGATGCGATGGAACGGGTCGATGCCGGGCGCATTGGGTCCATCCTGATTCCCGCGTCCTGGAACCGGTCTGTCCAGCATGCGATGGAAGGCTATGTGGTTAAGGGCTTTACCGCCATTGTCATGTCGGCGATGCGCCGGGCGCTGGACCTGCAGATCACCGAGGCACTGTCGGAACAGACCCTGACCGCGCCGGTTGATGCGGATCTTCTGACCGACGGTCAGCCAGCGGCTCAGGTCCGCTTTACCCGGTTTATGGATCTTCTGGACGATGCTGATGCCGATATCCGCTCGTTCAACCGGCTGGGCGGGGAAGGCGGGGTTGCGGATCTGGTGCCGCTGGCCAAGTCCCTGCTGGGCTATACAATCCGCAGCCGCGAAGCCAATCCGCTGGTCATCCGGGCCATCAGCATGGTGCGGGAAGATCCCTATCTGATCTCTGAGGCCGACCGCAGCCGGGCTGCCCGCATGGTGGCCCTGCACGCCAGCGCCCAGACCGACGCCCTGACCGGGCGTGGATCACTGGAACAGGCCGTGACAGGGGTGATGGCAGTCGATGGGGAAAGCATGCGCCACCCTGCCGGGGTGGAGGCTGCCGTCGCCTCGGTCGATAGGCTGCGCACTCTGCTGACGCAGGGATGGACCCTGCCGGTTCAGCGCGGGCGGCTGGAGCCGGGTGATACCCTCTCAATTCTGATCAAACGGGTGGGGGACAACAGTTTTCTGGGGCCGGAAGAACAGACCCGCCTGTCGCTTCATTTCGGGACCGTCACCGCCCGCTACCGCGAAGATCTGCTGTCACGGCAGACCCGCAGCGCCGGGCCGGTGCTGGTGGCCCGGCCGGTGACCGGGCTGCTGACCCCGGGGGACGGAATTCTGGCGTTGACCGCGACCTTGCAGGCCTTTTTGCAGACCCCCTTCATGCAGGCCCGGCGGGGTGGGCGGGTCGAGACCACCGCCCCCGCCGGATGGGATTCCGCCGTGCTGGAACAGGGGCTTGATCTGTACCGGACCTATGGGCAGTGGACCACACAGGATGCGGCGCTGATCCAGTCTCCGCTGCGTGACCGGCTGATCGTGGCCGGGCAGGAAGCGACTGCCGCTGCCCTGCGCCGCCAGATCGGCGCGGCCCGTCTGGCCCTGCCGATGGAAGGGGCCGACAGCCGGGCGGAAGCCTTTGCCCGTCAGGCGGAGCTGTTTTCGCTGGTGCGGGCAGCGCTGACGGCCCTGAACGATGCCAGCGGTGCCGCCGGGCTGGCACAGGCCTCACGCGGGACGGCCTTTGCCGTGCTGGCCCATGCTGACAGCCGCTTTACCCAGAGTGCCCTGTACCAGCCCCCGGGGCTGGCCCAGCTTGATTACTGGAACGGTATGCCTTCGGCGATGGAGGTGCTGTATGGCGTCCCCGATGCCGCCGGGCTGAACACGTATCTTGAAACGCAGGCGGCGGCACTGCGCCATACGGTGCTGGATCTGGGCGGGGCGGCATGGCTGTACCTGAGTCAGGATGCCGGATCGCTGTCTGCCGATGACGGTCAACGGCGTCTTCTGCGGTCGTGGGCGCGGCTGTATCCGCAGACGGCGGCTTATTTTGCCGGGCAGGGTAGCACGGTACGCGATCTGACCGCCTATCTGGCGACAGTCTTACCGGGTATCACCGGCCCGGCCTGCGGCGAAAAGCTGCCGGATCTGGCCGGAACCGACCCCACCGGCGATTATTTCCTTGAACGGCGGCAGACGCTGCAAACGGCCCTGTGGAGCCGGTGCGACCAGCTGAACGGCGGCGGCGGACAGGTGACGACCGCCTATTCGTCGATGGCAGCGCTGTTCAATCACACTCTCGGCGGGCGGTATCCCTTCACGCAGGCCCCGAATGGGGCCGGTCTGCCAGCGGTGACGCCGGATGATCTGCGCGCCTTCTTCCGGCTGTGGGATGGATCGGTGCCACGCTTTGCGGCAGAAATTGACCGGCGCGGCATGGCGCAGGCTGACCGGCTGGCGGCCCGGGCCTTTATCAGCCGTATGCAGGCGGTGCGGTCATTCTTCGGCCCGTGGCTGACGGCGGTGGATGGCAGCCCGGCCCCGGCGGTGACGCTGACCCCGCGCTGGCGCGCCGACCGCAAGCAGGAGCGGAACGCCAACCAGATCCTTGACTGGAGCATGATGGTCGGGCCGGAAGCGGTGCCCAACGATGGTCTGACGGCGGCATGGAGCTATGGCGAGCCGGTCGGCCTGACCTTGCGCTGGGCGAAAGACAGCCCGCAGCTGCCGGTCGGGGCCGGGCCGGATCTGACCGCACAGGTGATCTATCAGGACCCGTGGGCGCTGGTGTCGCTGTTGCGCACCCATCAGGTGCAGGGCAGCACAGGGGCTCTGCTGTTTGATGTGGCGATCCGTCCGGCGGTGACCGGGGCCGTGCAGCCGGGGGGCCGCCCGGCGGTGGAGCCGCAGGTGACACAGGCCCGGGTCTCGCTGGGGCTGGGGCTGACGGTTCCCGGTGCCGATGGCAAACCGACACCGCTGCTGCTGCCGGAGTTTCCGGTGACGGCGCCGGTTCTGTCCCCGTTGCCGTCCGCCGGGGGCTCTTCTGCCCTGACCGGGGGCTCTTCTGCCCTGAAAGGAGCGCAGGCCCGATGAATGCCGCCGCATCCCCTTACATTCTGACATTGGAAAATCCGTCGGTGCTGGCGGCGCTGCCACCGCCCCCGTTAGAGGCCGCAGGGTCGCCCGATGCCGCCCTGCCGGAGTTTCTCGACCGTCTGCGGCTGCCGGTCAGCGCCGATGCCCCCTGTGGGCCGCATCTGCTGCTGGAAGGGACCCATCAGGCGATCCGGGATGCCCGGCAGGCCGATAACCCACGCCTGTCGCAGGGAATCTGGCAGCGCGACCTGAAGGTGGCAGACTGGTTCCGGGTGCGGGATCTGTCGCGGTCCGCGCTGCTGGACCGCAGCCGGGACCTGCTGCTGGCGCTGTGGCTGACGGAGGCATGGGGGCATCTGCACGGCTTTTCCGGCATCGCCGCCGGGATCCGGGTCTGTCTGACCCTTCAGCAGACATTCGGCGTGGCTTTGCACCCGTGCCGGCATGACCCGGATGATGATCATCCGATGCAGGCGGCGGTGGAATGGGCCAACCGCAACCTGACCGATCTGGTCCAGCATCTGCCGCTGCTCCCCTGCGCGGGCAGCAGCGGCGATATCGGGGCGCTGTGTTTTCTTGATCACGAGGCGGCGCGCACCCGCAAGGCCCGCCCGGGGGAGGTCACTTCTTTCCTGACAGCCGATCAGGCCCGGGCTGTGCTGGAGGCTGCCCCATCCGACCTGCTGCTGGCCCGTCTGGTGACCGCCGGTCAGGCGGCGGATGCGGTGGCGGACTGGGCTGCGGCGATCCCGGATCTGATGACGGGATACGAAGCCAGCCTTGGCAGTCTGCGGACCACGCTTGACCAGATCGTCAAATTGCTCCGGCAGGAATGCGACCGGCGCGGCCTTAACCCGGATGGACTGGATGACCTGATGCAGCCTGAAGATGACCTGCCTGCCGCCGCCGTCACGACGGAGACACCTGCCGCCGGTCCGGCGGAGGAGGCCAGAGCTGCCGGCGGGCTGACCGGCCCGGTGACCACGCGGGAAGAGGCCTACCGTGCGTTGGAACAGATTGCCGACTTCCTGATGCGGCAGGAGCCGCACAGCCCGGTGCCTTACATGCTGCGCCGCGCCCACCGCTGGGGCCAGATGCCGCTCTCTGATCTGCTGACGGAACTGTCGCGGCAGGGTATCGGGCTGGTGGAGCTGTCCGGTCTGCTCGACCTGAACGGTGAGCGATGAGAGCGGACAGAACAAGTCCCGGTTACGGTCGCCTTTTCTTAATGTCTATTGAGAGATATCGGGAAAACTTAATCGCTAAAAGTGTTTTTGTTTGTTAAAAATAACCGCAGAGAGTCTCTTTGGACGTTCCAGATACCGTTGTTGAGCCTGCCCGGTTCAGATCCGTTCCTGCCGTGTAAAGACCGGGGGAGAAAGGTCGGGGGCAGGGCCGTTCCGGCATACCGTCTTCACCCTCTATCCAGCCTCTAAGGGGGGCGCCATGACCGCAGCCTTCGTAGACAATTTCCAGCACCGCCTCGGCAAGATCCGTCCGCCGCGTGTGCAGATCACCTATGACGTGGAAATCGGTAATGCCTCGGAAAAGCTGAGCCTGCCGTTCGTCATGGGGATCATGGCCGATCTGACCGGCGATGCTGATGCCCGCAAGGCCCTGCCGAAACTGAAGGAACGTAAGTTTGCGGAAATCGACCGCGACACCTTCGGCGCGGTGATGAAAAAAAGCACCCCGACCCTGAAAAAGGCGGTGGAGGTGACCACCACCGGGGCGGATGGCAAGGCTGTGACCGCCAAACTGCCGCTGGCGCTGACGTTTGAGAGCATGACCGATTTCACCCCGTCCGGGCTGACCGCAAAAATCCCCGAGATGGCGGCCCTGCTGCACAAGCGTTCGGTGCTGCGCGACCTGCAAAGCCGTCTGGATGGCAACGACACCCTGATGGATGTGCTGCTGGAGCTGGCGGCAACCCCGGATGAGAAGAAGGCGCTGCTCGACAAGATCGCGGCCCTGCATCCGCCCGCCAAAGATGTGCCGGGCCTGACGGACGGCAGCAAGCCCGATGCGACCCCCCCCGATAACGGCACCCCGGCCGCCACCTGATCCCGCCAGCTCGGAGACGACAGATGCCCCTGATCGATAAACCGGAAAATGCCCTGCTGGTCGTGGAAAAGACCGGCAACTATCTGCCGCCCGGCCTGCCGCCGGAACAGGTGTTCGCTGATGCCGATCACCAGAAGGCGATGGCCAACACCCATGATGCCCTGCGCCTGCTGTTTGAGGATGTGCTGAAAGACAGCACCTCGGCCACCGGCCCCGACCTGTCAGCGGCGGTTGCCGCCTATATCACCGGCCTTGACAGCCAGCTGTCGGCGATGATGGATGCGGTGCTGCATGACCCTGATTTTCAGGAACTGGAAGCGACCTGGCGCGGCCTGCACCAGCTGGTGATGAACACCGTCACCTCCACCACCCTGAAACTGAAGGTGTTGAACGTCACCAAGAACGAGCTGCACACCGACCTGACCACGGCGGTGGAAACCGACCAGTCCGTGCTGTTCAAAAAGGTGTACGAGGAAGAATATGGCACCCTTGGCGGCCAGCCGTATTCCTGCCTGCTCGGCTCTTACGAATGGTCACACCTGCCGGAAGATCTGGCCACGCTGCGCGGTATCGCGGCCGTTGCGGCCTCGGCCCATGCGCCGTTCCTGTCGGCGGCCTCGCCGTATCTGCTGAACGGTCAGGACTGGTCTGGCCTGATGAATCCCCGGGATCTGGCCGGGCTGTTTGAAAGCGCCGATTACATCAACTGGAACAGCTTCCGGGATGAGGAAGACAGCCGCTACGTCGCGCTGTGCCTGCCGCGGGTGGTGATGCGTCTGCCCTACGGCGAGAAGTGGCAGAAAGTGCCGGAGTTCCGGTACGAGGAAAGCACCAGCATCGGGGCCGACAACCGCTTCCTGTGGGGCAATGCCGCATGGTTTCTGGGGATGCGCGTCACCGACGCCTTCTTCAACTTCGGCTGGACGGCGGCGATCCGTGGGGTTGAGGGCGGCGGCAAGGTCAGCAATCTGCCGATCTACCTGTTCCCTGAAGACCCGGATAAGGCCGATGATCCGGCAACCATCCGCGTGCCGGTGGTGCCGACCGAAATCGCCATCACTGACCGGCGGGAAAAGGAACTGTCGGATCTGGGCCTGATCTCGCTGTGCTACTGCAAGGGCACCAACTACGCCACCTTCTTCAGCGGCGCCACCCTGCACCGCCCGAAGGTCTATAACAAAGACGCCGCCAACGCCAACGCCCGGCTGTCGTCCACCCTGCCGTACCTGCTGAATGCGTCGCGCTTTGCCCATTACATCAAAGTGATGATGCGCAACAAGATCGGCAGCTTTATGACCGCCAAGAATGTCGCCGATTTCCTGAATACATGGGTCGTCGATTATGTGCTGCTGGATGACAACGCCCAGCAGACCATCAAGGCGCAGTATCCGCTGCGGGAGGCACGCATCGACGTTATCGAGGTGCCGGGCAAGCCGGGGGCCTATACCGCCACCGTGTTCCTGCGTCCGCATTTCCAGCTGGAAGAGCTGACCGCCTCGCTGCGTCTGGTGGCGGAACTGCCGCCCCCGGCGGCGGCATAACCGCCGTCTTCCCGCTTTATCCGATGATGGCCGGTTCCGCCCGATAGCACCGACCGGGACCGGCCCCCCGAACAGGATTTCTGACGATGGATTACATCATCCTCGACCTTGGCGCCGACATTAAGGGCGAAAGCACCTACAGCGATGCCAAGGACAAGCTGGTGATCATGAGCTATTCGCACGGTGTGTCGCAGCCGCTGAGCTGGGACGTGTCGAATGCCAAGCGCACCACCGGCAAGCCCCAGCATCAGGATATGGTGCTGACCAAGCTGTTCGACAAATCATCGCCGCTGCTGAACTATCATTGCTGCATCGGCACCTCGTTCCCGACGGCGGTGGTCACCATCTATCAGATGGATGACAAGTCGAAGACCCCGAAGAAGTACATCGAATACACCATGACCAACGCCATCATCTCGTCGATTTCGGTCGGCGGCGGCGGCGGTCAGCCGACGGAAACCATTACGCTGAACTATTCCAAGATCAAGTGGTGGTACATGTCGCAGGAAGATACCGCGGAGCAGAAGGGCAATCTGGCCTACGAATACGACCTGATGACCGCCACCGGCGCCTCGTCGTAAGGTGTCTGTATCCTGATGGCAGGGGGGCCGGGGCATGACCGGAAAAACCTTTCCCGGTGCGCCGGTCCTTCTGTTTGACCGTCTGGCCCTGACGGAAGACGGGACATGGGGGATTGAACCGGGCGGCGGAACGGATCCCGGCCCGCTGCTGTCGAAGGACGGGCAGCATCTGACGCTGGAAGGTCTGCATGCGTCGGTGGAGCGGGAACTGACCCGCCTGCTGGCGACCCGTGCCCCGGTGGACGGGGACCGGCTGGAACCGGACGGGCGGACGGTCCTGACCTATGGCATTCCCGATTTCGGCACCCTGACCGAAAGCAGCGGCGGCAACCGTGACCGCCTGCAACGGGCGGTCGCGGCGGCGATTGCCGCCTACGAGCCGCGCCTGCAAGGGGTCCGGGTGCAGATCACGCCGATGCCTGCTGATGGGTCGGTCGATCCGTCCCGCCCCCTGCGCTGGCAGGCGACGGTGGAGGGGGAGCTGGTGGCCGGGCCGCGGCGGATTGCCGCCCGGTTTGTCACCCCGCTGCGTCCGGGGACCCCGGTTATCCCTGATTTTGCCGCCCGTGATGTCAGGGGCCTGTGATGACCACCAGCACCAGCCATCTTTTCCCCTATTATCAGCAGGAGCTTGCCGCCCTGCGGGAATTGGGCCGCGACTTTGCCCGCGAATACCCCAAAGTGGCATCCCGGCTGGATCTGGGGCCCGATGTCAGCGCCGACCCGCAGGTGGAGCGGCTGCTGGAATCGGTCGCGTTTCTGACCGCACGCATTCAGCGCAGTGTTGACAGTGATTTCGGCCTGCTGCCGGAAAGCCTGCTGGGCATTCTGGCCCCGCACATGGTTACCCCGGTGCCGTCGATGGCGGTGGCGCATATCGAGGCTGATCCGGCACAGGGGGCCCTGTCCACCGGCTATCCGGTGCCCCGCAAGACCCGGCTGTATGCCGAGACGGACCGGGGGCAGGTCTGTTGGTTCAGCACCTGCTCGCCCCTGACCCTGTGGCCTCTGCGCTGCACCGAAACCCGGCTGACCGGGCCGGAAGCGGTGGCCGCTGCCGTACAGGCAGGACCGATGGGCCACGATGGGACAGCGGCGCTGCTGACCCGCACACAGGCGCTGGTGCAGGTGCGGCTGGAAGCGACCGGGGCCTTGCCGCTGGACGGGCTGCCGGTCCGCAGTCTGCGCCTGCATTGCAGCGGGGATCCGGCCAGTGCGCCGATGCTGTTCAGCCTGCTTGACGCCCGCTGTGTCGGTGTGTTGCGTCAGGATGCGGACGGGACGGTCACCGCCCTGCCGGGGGTGCGGGTACAGGCGGCGGGATTTGCCGATGACGATGCTGCCCTGCCGGACCCGGAGACCGCACAACCGGCGTGGCGGCTGCTGCAGGAACTGGCGGCCTTCCCTGAAAAATTCCTGTTCATTGATGTTGAAGGGTTGGACGGTGTGCTGACCGGGCGGCACTGCGATCTGCTGTTCTGCCTGCAGGATCCGCCGCCGCCGGGGATGAAAATTGACACCGGCAGCCTGCGGCTGGGCTGTGTGCCGGTCATCAATCTGTTTCCCAAGACCACCGAGCCGTTGCGCCTGACCCATGACCGCTTTGAATACCGGCTGCTGGCCGATGCCCGGCTGGATGACAGCACCGAAATCCATACCGTGCTGTCTGTTTCAGCATCGGGGGACCGCAACGATGGCGCGGCCCGGCTGTCACCGCTGTTTTCCTGCGATCATGCCGCTGCCGGGGACGGGCCATGGTATCTCACCCGTCGGGTGGCGGCGGAGCGGCCGGGCGTCACCGGAACCGACATGATGCTGTCCTTCGTTGATCCGGCGCTGTCGCCGCTGGTTCCGGACCAGCGCACGTTATACGCTTTTACGCTGTGTACCAACCGGGGGCTGGCGGCGGATCTGCCGGGCGGGACCCGCCTGCATGTCGATGCGGCCCTGCCGGGGCTGACCGTGCGCCTGCTGCGCCGCCCGACCGGGCAGCTGATGCCGCCGATGCAGGGGGAAACCCTGTGGCGGCTGGTGTCGGCTTTGTCGCTGTCGCATCTGGTGCTGAATGATGACGGGGAATCGCTGCGGGCCCTGCGGGAGCTGCTGACACTGGTGCTGTCACCGGATGGCGACGGGGATTTCGGCGTGGTTGCCGGGGCATTGGAGCAGGTTGAGGTCCGGCGGACCCTGCTGCGGCGGGCCCCGGATCTTTTTACCCCCGGTGGCTTTCTGCCCGGTCTGCGGGTCAGGCTGCGCCTGCGTGGCAGCGGGGCAGGGGATGGCAATGCCTATCTGCTGGCATCGGTCCTGAACCATGTGGTCGGCCTGCTGGCCGGGGTCAATGCGGCAACACAGGTTGCCGTGCATTTTGCCGGGGCGACGGATAGCGGACGGACGGAGAAAGACTGGAAGGAATGGGAACCTCGCGCTGGTACACACCCGCTGCTTTAGGGGCACTGCCGGGCCTGCCCGCCCGCCTGTCTGACCCGCTGCCGGACGCGGCGCCGCTGGCGCTGCTGCGGCGTCAGCCATGGCGCTTTGATCTGGCAATGGCGGTGCGGCTGCTGGAACATCTGGAGGACGGCTGTGTGCCGGTCGGCACCGGGGCCTTTCCGTCGCGGGAGGTGATCCGCTTCCGTCAGGATACTGAGTTTTCGACCGCACCGGCTGCGGTGACGGCGGTGTACGACCCGCAGCCGGGAATACCGCAGATGCGGGTGCAGGTTCGGGCCGGGACCCTGCTGGGGGCTGACGGGGTCTTGCCCTATGTGTATGCGGCCTGGATCCGCGAGCTGGCCCGGCAGGGGGAAACCGCGCCACGGGCCTTTCTTGACATGTTGCAGCACCGTCTGACCTCGGTCTCTGTCCGGGCGCAGCGGCAGATGCGCCCGGGTCTGAGCGGGGCCCCGCCGGAGCGGGTGGCCATGACGCGCTGGGCCCTTTCGGCACTGGGGCTGGGATCAGACGGAACCCACGGCCGTCTGGCGGTGCCGGATGCACTGATTTTGCGGCAGGCCCCCTTGTTTCTCGGGCGGTCGCGGTCAGCGGTGGGGCTGGAAAGGGCGGTGACCGACCTGTTGCGCGGTCGCCCCAATGGCCGGTGTGCGCCGCTGTCGGCGCGGCTGACCCCGTTTCAGGGTGGCTGGAACCGCCTGCCGGAACGGTTCCGGACCCGGCTGGGGGATGTCTGGGGGACCGGCGGGCAGAACCACGGGCTGGGGACGGCCAGTCAGGCCGGTACTGCCGTGTTGGGCCGCCGGGTTTATGATCCCTCTGACGGGGTGATTCTGGATATCGGTCTGCTGTCGCTGGAGCGTCTGTTCGGTCTGCTGCCCCTGCCGGGCGCGGCGGAATGGCAGCGGCTGATTGATCTGGTCCGGTTTTATCTGGTCCGCCCGCTGACGGTGCAGGTGCGGCTGACACTGGCCCCGCAGCAGTGCCCGCCGCTGCGTCTGGGGTCACCGCTGGCCCGGCTGGGCTGGGCAACGTGGCTGACAGCCGGGCGGCGGGAGGGGCAGGCCCCCGCTGTACCCGCGCCGGTGACGCTGACCCTGCCGCAGGTCTGGGCGGAGGACCCGGCATGACGGACTTCACCCAGACAGCGCTGCGGATCAGCCTGACCACCCCTTTCGGGGCCGATAAGCTGATCGTCACCTATCTGACCGGCCATGAAGAGGTCTCCGGCCTGTTCTCCTATCAGGTGGAGGCGGTCTCGACCGATGCGGCCCTGTCCGCCGCCACGGTGTTGGGCAAGGCGGTCAGCGTTACCCTGCATCTGCCCGATGGCAAAACCCGTCTCATCCATGCCCGGGTTGCCGGATTTATGCAGGGCGGGGCCGATCAGCGCACTACCCGCTATCGGCTGGATCTGGTGCCGTGGTGCTGGCTGCTGACCCTGACGCAGGATTGCCGGATCTTTCAGAACAGCACCGTCCCGGACATCATCAGCACCGTCTGTTCCGAGCTGGGCTTTACGGATCTGAAAAAGTCGCTGACCCAGACCTATACAGCGCGGGATTACTGCGTGCAGTACCGCGAAACAGCGTGGGATTTTCTGTGCCGCCTGATGTCGGAGGAAGGGATCTTCTTCTACTTCACCCATACTGACAGTGCGCATACGCTGGTGCTGGCGGATTCCACCGATGGCTGGGGCAGTGATGCCGGCAGCCTGACATGGGGCGTGGCGGGGGAGCAGACCGTCACCCGGGCCGATGTGCTGTACGGTGGCACCCTGCGCCATGGGGTGACCACCAATGCGGTTCAGTATGATGATTATTCGTTTCTGACCCCCTCGACCGATCTGAAGTCCAGCCGCAGCGGCGACAGCCCGAAGTGGCAGATCTACGACTGGCCGGGCCTGTATACCAAGAAAAGTGACGGCGACACCCTGACCCAGCAACAGCAGCAGGCCCATACCGTGGCGGCGGTGACGCTGACGGCGGATTCCGGGGCCGGGGGGCTGATCGCCGGGGGAAAGATGAGCGTGACCGGGCATCCGGCATCGGATGTCAACGCCGGTTGGGTCATCCGTCGGCTGGAAACCGTTGCCAGCCAGCGGGAGTATCACAACACTCTGGCGGCGTTTCCGGCGGCGACCGCATTCCGCCCGCTGCGGATGCCGCGCCCGCGTATTTCCGGCAGCCAGACCGCGCTGGTGGTCGGTAAAAGCGGTGAGGAAATATGGACCGATCAGTATGGCCGCATCAAAGTGCAGTTCCATTGGGATCAGCGCGGCCAGAAGGATGAAAACGCCTCGTGCTGGATCCGCGTGGCGCAGGGCTGGGCCGGGAAAGGCTGGGGTATGTGGGTGCTGCCGCGTATCGGGCAGGAGGTGGTGGTCAGCTTTGAGGAAGGCGACCCTGACCGGCCTCTGGTCACCGGCTGTGTCTATAATGCCGAACAGACGCTGCCCTATCCGCTGCCGGATAACCAGACCCGCAGCACCCTGAAAAGCAATTCGTCGAAGGGGGGAGAGGGGTTCAATGAGCTGCGCTTTGAAGACAAAAAGGGCAGCGAAGAGGTGTGGTATCAGGCGGAAAAAGACATGACCGGCCTGATCAAGAACCAGCGCACCGTGACGGTCGATAAGGCCGATGACCTGCTGACCCTGAACGAAGGCAACCGCACCGTCACCATCAAGAAAGGCGATGACGCCCTGAAGATTGAAACCGGATCGCGGACCACCGACATCAAAAAAGATGAGACCCTGACGGTGGAGGGCAAGCGGTCGGTGACGGTGACGGGTAAGGAAACCCACACTGACAAAGACGATTTCACCCATACCGTCAGTGGCAACTACAGTCTGACGGTGGATGGTGACCTGACCATCACTGCCAAAAGCATCAGCATCAAATCCAGCGGCACCACGATTACCCTCACGGCTTCCACCGGCCTGACCGCCAAGGCGGGCACTGCGGCGGAAATCAATGCCGGAACCACCCTGACCGCAGAAGGGGGGACCAACACCACCGTTAAGGCCGGGATGAACCTGAACACCGAGGCCGGAATGCAGGCCAGTCACAAGGGCAGTCTGGGCATGACGCTGGATGGTGGCGTCAATCTGACCGCCAAGGGCACCATGGTCTCGGTAAAGGGGGATGCGATGCTGACCGCCGAAGGTGGGGCGATGGGGACTTTCAAGGGCGCGATCACCAAGCTGGGGGGATAAGGGATGACCACCGGAGGCACCGCGGGCCAGCCCCTGCGGACTTTTGACGATCAGGGCCGCCCGCTGACGGAAATACCGATGGTTGACGGGGTGGTGCAGGGCCTGTACCGGCTGTGGCAGGATGGCAGGCCGGTGATGGATCTGCCTTTTGTGCAGGGGAAGCCGGACGGCGTCGGCGTGTGGTATGACCCACAGGGACGGGTGCAGATGCGGGTGACGTTTGTCGCCGGGCGTAAGCATGGCCCGGCAGAAGTATGGCAGAACGGGCATCTGACCGCCCGCCTGACGTATGTGGAGGATCAGCCCGACGGGGTGATGACGGTGGAGCAGGCCCCCGGGGCCCCGCCGCAGGCCGAGGTGCCGCATCAGGCCGGGGTGCCGCACGGGGTGGCGACCTACCGCAGCGAGACCGGGGCGGTGGTCCGTCAGGAACAGTGGCAGGCCGGGCAGTTGCATGGGATACAGCAGGATTATGATCCTGCCGGGCAGGTGACGGCGCGGCGGGGTTTTGCGCAGGGGCTGCCAGATGGCCCGGAGACGGCCTATACCCCCGGCACCGCAACGCCGCAGCGGGTGCGCTGGTGGCAGAAAGGGATTCTGGTCGGTCAGCAGCTGTTTGACGCCAGAGGGACGGAACTGCGGCGGGAAGGGAAGGTCGGTCCTGCTCCGGCTGCTCCCGCCGGTCCGCCTTCGCCCTCAGCGTTTCTGGGGCGGCTGAAGTCACTGATGGGGGGAGGGGACAGATGAGCTTTCCCTGTCAGGCCGGGGCGATCTGTTCCTGCAGCTTCGGCGCGGCACCGTCAGCGCTGATGGTGCTGCCGGTCAACCGGGTGATGACCGCCATGCCGGTGGCGAACATTATGGATAACAAGCCCTTCCTGAACATTTTGCCCTTTGGGGTCTGCACCAGTATGGCCAACCCGATGGTGGCGGCGGCGACAGCGGCGGCGCTGGGGGTGCTGACGCCGATGCCCTGCATCCCCAACACGGTTGCCCCGTGGATTCCGGCCCAGCCGATGGTGCTGGTCGGGTCGATGCCGATTGTCGATAACGGGGCGATGCTGACCTGCCTGTGGGGGGGGATGATTACGGTCAGCTTCGCCGGGCAGGTTACGGTGATGGACTGACAGGATGGGGACGGACTGGCGCACCCTTCTGCTGGCCGGGGCGAGCGGCGGTCTGCTGACCGCCGGGGGCATCGCCCTGAAACCGGCTGCCGCTCCGGTGGTGACACCGGCCCCTGTTTCTGCCCCTGCTTCTGCTTCTGCCCCTCTTTCCGCCCCTCTTTCCGCTCCTGGGCCTCATGTTTCTGCGGTGGCTGCACCGGCTGCTGCCCCTGCTGCCGGTCCTGCCGTTACTGCGGCAAAACCGGCGGAGACCGCCCCGCCTCCGGCGGCGGGCGGCAAGGTCGCCGATCTGTTCGGGCTGTCGCCGCAATTGCCGGTGCCGCCTCCGTCCGATGGGGCCCCGCCGGTGGCCCGCTGGACGGTGCAGGTCGGCCTGTATCCAACGGCGGATCAGGCGGAAACGGCACGGCGCAGCCTGTTCTGGCTGGCGGTGCCGCCGGTGGTGACACAATGGACCGACCGGCGCGGGCAGGGCTGGTTTACCCTGTCACTGTCCGGCCTGACGGCCCCGGGGGCGGCAGACACCGTATCCCGCCTGCGGCAGAAAGGCTGGGATCCGGTCCGGGTGACAGCCGTGCCGGGGGCGCCACCGGCTGCGGGGTCACCTGTCGCAGAAGCTGTTCCGTCCCGCCCGGAATGACCGGCTTTCTTCGGCCCGATCCGCTTTTGGCAGAGACTTTCGTCTTTTCCGTGAAGATCCGGTGATTCCGGTGTGATGCCTCTGGGAATGCAGCAGATTTTTTCGTAGGATATGGCTTCTGTTGCATGAATGTCCGGTTTCCGTTACGTCATCGCCGCGCCCCGGTCCGGGGCGTGCCGCCTCCGGGGGGAGAAGCGGGCTGACGCCTGAAGCGGAAATCAGGGAGTGTGGGGATGAGTCGTCCTATCGTCATCTGTTGCGCCATCACCGGGTCCCGCCCGAGAAAGGCTGATAATCCCGCAGTGCCGGTATCACCGGCAGAGCAGATTGAAAGCGCCCATGAAGCCTTCGAGGCCGGGGCCACCGTGCTGCACCTGCATGTCCGGGATGAGCAGGAGCGCCCGTGCTTCCTGCCCGAGCGGTTCGCGGCGGTGATGGAGGGCGTGTACGAACATTGCCCCGGCATGATCATCGAGCTGTCAACCGGCGGCGTCGCCGGATCCCCGGCGGAGCGGGCGGCCAGCCTGCCGCTGCGCCCGGATATGGCGGCAATCGCGCTGGGCTCGGTCAATTTTCCCAACGGGGTCTATCACAACCCGCCGGATGTGATCGACGAACTGGCCCGCACCTGCGCCGACCTGCACATCAAGCCGTGCATCGAGGTGTTTGACCTGTCGATGCTCTATACCGCCCGCACCATGTGCGATCAGGGCCTGCTGCGGGAGCCGCTGCACTTCCATATCGTGCTGGGGGGGCAGGGAGCCTTGCCGGCCCGCCGTCAGGTTCTGGATTTCATTGTCGCGGAGCTGCTCAATCTGTTCCCGGATTCCACATGGATGGCCTCCGGCCTCGGGCGGCATCAGGACATTGTGATGGACTGGGCCCTGTATCTGGGCGGGCACATCCGCACCGGTCTGGAAGACAATATCCGTATCACCCGCGACGAGCTGGTCAGCAGCAATGCCCAGCTGGTCCGGCGGGCGGCTGACCGTTGCATGAATTATGGTTTTCGGGCAGCCTCGGTGGCAGAGGCCCGCAAGATCCTTAACCTGCCGCCGGTCCCGGAGCGGTGACCCGTTCCGGGGGTTTCCGTTCCGGCCTCGGCCCAGCTTAACTCTAAAAAAACCAAACCTAAAAACGAAACAGGGGTTTACAGCAGAATGAGCTACAAGAATCTGATCGTTCATCTCGACAGCAGCGACCGCGCCATGGACCGGCTGGAAACCGCCATTTCTCTGGCCAAGCGCTGGGGTGGCCGGGTGGTCGGTGTGTTTGCCGAGGTTGATTCCGGTCTGCTGGGCCGTACCGCCGAAGCCGAGGTGGTGATCGCCTACGACGCAGCGGGTAAGGAATTTGAGGCCCGTACCGCTGCTGCCGGTGTCCCCTCTGTGTGGCGGTCGCTGGTGCATGGCAACCATCATCAGGTCACCCAGACCATGATCGAGGCCGCCCGCCGCGCTGACCTGACCATTCTCGGCCAGACTGACCGTGAAGACCGCAGCAGCCGGACCCCGTCTGATCTGGCGGAGCAGGTGGTGATCAATTCCGGCCGTCCGGTTCTGCTGCTGCCCTATGCCGGGTCGTTCCCCAACATCGGCAGCCGTGTGCTGGTCGCCTGGAATGGTGGCCGTGAGTCGGCCCGGGCCGCCAATGATTCCATTCCGCTGATCCGCGATGCCGAGCGCGTGGTGGTGATGGCGATGAACCCGCAGGGTGCCCGCCCGCTGGACGGGTCGGGCCTGTGTGACCATCTGGCCTGCCACGGCATCAATGCTGACCGCGAGCTGCTGGAAGTGAAGGATATCGGTGTTGCTGACTATGTGCTGTCACACTGCACCGATATTGCCGCCGACCTGCTGGTGATGGGCGCGTTCGGTCATTATGGCTTCCCGCATATGCTGCGTGGCGGTGTCACCCGTGACATCATTGCCCACCTGACCGTGCCGGTGCTGCTGTCCCACTAACGCGGTCTGGCCCAGGCGGGGTCTGTCTGACGGCAGAAAAGATCTCCGGGGCTTTATGAGAACGGGGGCGGATCTGATGATCCGCCCCCGTTTTGCTGTCTGCATCTCCCGCCGGGAGGGGGGGCGGATCAGGCCGCCTCCATCCGTCCGATGGCCCGGGCCAGCACCGCATACAGGCGGCCCATGTCGGAAGAGGCGAACACCGCTGACAGAATGTCGCCGCGCTCGTTGGTATGCGCAGCCTTCATGAAGACCTCGCATTCATTCAGGTAGCGGTTGACCGCATGCCGGAAGTCGCGGTTCTCCATGTACATCTTCTTCACCGCATTCAGCTGGGTGCGGTTGATTGCCTTGGCGGCGTAGCTGAGGAAGGCGTTCTGCTCCCCCTTGTAGTACCGTTTCCACAGGTCGTCTTCGACCGATGGGCTGAACAGGCGGGTGATGTCAATTGCCGCCATGTGCAGCTGGTCGATGACATAAGACGTTTCACTGATGAAGTGCTGGAGGTTGACGTCAACGCGGGTGCTTTCCATCGCTTTGACGTGTTCTCCGGCGGCCTGTACTCCGGCCATCAGGGCTTCGGTATGACGGTTGAATTCCGTCCCGGCCTGCACAATCAGCTCGGTGGTCCGCGCCCCGGCCTGTGCCAGTGCGGTTTCTCCGTCCCTCATCGCCGCGTTCAGGCGGCTGAGTTTGTCTTCGGTTTCTTCGGTCAGCAGGTTAAGGCCGTCGACCTGGGCCCGCAGGGCCCCACCGGCACCGGTCAGCGATTCCATGGTGGCGCGGACCGAGGTATTAAAGCGGTCCATGCCATCATGCAGGGTCTGGCTTGACTGCTCCACCCGCTGGGTTCCGGCATCAACCGCCTGTTCAAAGTCGGTCATCACCGCATTCAGGGTCAGCCGCAGGCTGTCGGCCCGTTCAATGGCATGGCCGGTGACCATACCGAACTGATCGGCCTCGGTCCGCAGGTCATCGGCCAGGGCCCGGATGGCTTCTGTGGTCTGGTGGGTGGCGTGGGTGATGTGCCCGGCCTCTGCCGAGAAGCTTTCGCCGGTCTGCGTCAGGGCGTCAATGCTGTGCAGCATGCCTTCGGTGGCAACGCGGATGTGGTTGATCACGGCGTCGGCTTCGGCGGCGATCACTTCGCCCGCAGCGTGAATGTCGGTGGTGATGGTGTTGATCTGTGCCGCCCCCTGTTTCACCGCCTCGGTCACGGTTTCGATTTCCACCCCGGCGCGGGCCGTGGTGCGGGTGACATCGACCGCCGAGCGGGACATCAGATCCGACAGATGGCGGATCCGTTCCGCCGCCCGGTCAGCCGCCTGAGCAATCCCCTGCGATTCCTCGGTGCAGGACAGGGAAATGGCATGAATCTTCTCGCCGGTCTGCTGGACGGCCTCTTCCAGCGCCCGGACCTGCTGTTCCAGCAGGCGGCGCACCCCTTCGCCCTGCTGTGAGGCGTCGTGAATGGCTGCGGCGGCAACCTGTGCCCCTTCCAGCGCATCGGTGGCGACATCGCGGAAAGCGTTGAAGTCCCCCAGGGCGGCGGCGGTGGCGGCGTCCAGTTCCTGCGTGGTGGTGCGGGCGGCATCGGTCAGGCGGGTGTGGCGCTCTTCCAGCGCGTCGGCACTGCGGTGCAGGCTGTCGTTGAAGTCGCCCAGCGTCTCTTTCAGCGAAGAGGTCAGGCTGGAGAAGGCTTCCGTCTGGCCGGTCAGGCCATCCAGCGTTTCGCGGATGCTAACCGCATGTTGAGACACTTCGGCGGCGGCAGTGTCGGCCCCGGTGATCAGGGCCTGCGCGGTGCGCTCAAAGACTTCTGCGGTGCTGCGGGTATTGGTCAGGGCTGCATCGTGCCGGTGGGTCAGCCCTTCCAGCGCGGTGGTGCGGCGGGTCAGTTCGTCGTTCAGGCCGGTCAGGCTGGCATTGTGACGGTCAAAGGTGGTGCTCAGGCGTTCCGTAACGGCATCGGCCATCCGGACGGCGGTTTCCAGCGCCTCCTGCCGTTTCGCCAGAGTAGAGTCGGCGGTGCTGGTGGTGGTGCCGATCCGTTCGATCAGGTCGCTGACCGCCTTGACCTGCTCTGCCACCCGGTTCAGGGCAGGTGCGGCTTCTTTACCGATATCACTGGTGATCCGCACCAGTTCCCCGGATTCGCGGCTCAGCATCGCCCGCACGGTTTCCGCCTGACGGACCGCGTCACGGGTGGCATCGTTCAGGGCGCGGGTCTGTTCTTTCAGGGTTTCTGAGAGGCGGCTGAAGCGGCTGTCTCCGGCCTCATCAGGGATCACCAGCAGCGAAATCTGCTGCTTAAGGTAATCGGCCTCAGCACGGAATGAGCTGTTGCGGTCTGACAGAATGACCAGCAGCCACAGGGCCAGTACCGGCAGGGTGGCGACGGTGCCCAGCGCGGCGACGGTCAGCGGCGGTTCTGCCAGCAGGGCGGGCAGGCCCGGGCCGGTGCCGATGTACAGGGCCATCAGCCCCAGCCAGATCAGACTGAGGGAGGAGCCGATCCACAGCGCCGGGCGCGGGCGGGCCGCTGCGGCAGCAGGCCGTATGGCTTCCGGCGGGATGCTGTTGGCCGCGGGGGGGCTGTCTGCGGGGGGCGGAACGGGATTCTGCGGCCCCGCGCTGCCTTCCTGTGGGGGAAGGCCCGCCGTGGTGCCCGTTTCACCGATGCGCTGATCGTCAGACATGATCGCTCCCGAAGCTTTACTGTCTTTCCGCCGAACCGACACAGTGCCAAAACTGGTTTGCAAAAGGGTTAAGAAATCTTGCTGAGGTGATGGATGAAGTCTCCGGCGGGCAAAATAGTAACGGGCCGGAGGAAATGCCCCTCCGGCCCGTTGTTTGGCAGCGGTGTTGCGGCAGATCAGGCGGTCTCGTAGCCTTCCCGTGCCACGGCGAGGGCCTGTTCCAGCACAGACGGATCACCGATGTGGTTGGCCAGCAGCAGCACCAGCTTACAGTTTACGTCACGGCTCTGTTCGTCGCTCAGGCCGCGGTGCGTGTTGATCAGCTTTTCGTAAAAGTCATCAGGGGCGGGCAGGTTCGGGGTCAGGATCAGGGACATGGTCTGGTCCTCAGGCTCAGTTCTTGCCAAGCGCGGTGTTCAGCGCGGCGGTAAAGCGGGGGGCGTCGAAGCTGCGGAAGCGGGCGGCGACATGCTGATCCGGACGGATCAGATAGACGGTGCCGGGGGTGGCGTCATAGCGTTGTGCGACCAGCCCTTTCACGTCTTCCACCGTGCCGCCGATCACCAGCGGTGTCACCGGCACCGGGGCATCGGCCAGCGCTGCCAGCGCGGCGGGAACGGTGCCATCCGGGCTGAAATACAGGGCGGTGAACCCCGCGCCGAGCTGGTTCAGCAGCCAGCCGTCGGTGCCGTCAACCCGCACCGGGGCGTCGGCGCAGTTGGTGCCGGGGCGCATGGTCCCGGCAAAGCTGTCGCTGTCCGGGGTGTTCAGCGGTGAGACGGCATAAGGCGTCGGGCTGGACAGGCGGCCCGAGTTGACCAGCGGGCGGGCGAAGGAATGGCGGTTGGCCAGATCCAGCACCGCATCGCGGAAAGCCTTCGACACCGGGCTCTTCGGCGAGATGAAATCAGTGGAGCGGGTGGAGTTCTTCAGGTTGTCATCGGCGGCATAGACCCGTTCGGCGTCATAGGAATCCAGCAGGCTGTCGGGGGCCAGCCCGTCAATCACCAGCTTCAGCTTCCAGCCGAGGTTATCGGCATCCTGTACCCCGGTATTGGCTCCGCGTGCCCCGAAGGGGCTGACCTGATGGGCAGAGTCCCCGGCGAAGAACAGCCGCCCGAAGCGGAATGATTTCATACGGCGGCAGGCAAACTGATAGACGCTGACCCATTCCAGCTCAAACTCGGCGTCTTCGCCCAGCATCGCCTTCAGGCGCGGGATCACTTTTTCGGGCTTCTTTTCCTCGTCCGGATCACAGTCCCAGCCAAGCTGGAAGTCGATGCGCCAGACGTTGTCAGCTTCCATATGCAGCAGAACCGACTGGTTGCGGTGGAACGGCGGATTGAACCAGAACCAGCGCTCCGCCGGGAAGTCAGCCTTCATCACCACGTCGGCGATCAGGAAACGGTCCTGAAAGAACTGCCCGGTGAATTCGGCCCCGATCATGGTCCGGATGTCAGATTTGGCGCCGTCGCAGGCGACCATCCACTCGGTTTCCATGTCATAGATGCCGTCGGGCGTCTCAATCGACAGGCGGACGTGATCGGGATGGTTTTTCAGGCTGACGACCTTGTTCTTCCAGCGGATGTCGATCAGATCGCCGAAATCCTTTGCCCGGTCGAGCAGGTATTCTTCCAGATAGTACTGCTGAAGATTGATGAAGGCCGGGTATTTGTGGTCGGCTTCCGGCAGCAGGTCGAACTGATAGACCAGTTCCTCATCCCGGAACACCTTGCCGATCTTCCAGCTGACGCCTTTCTCGACCATGCGGTCGGCACAGCCCAGACGGTCCCATACCTCCAGCGGGCGCTTGGCGTAACAGACCGCGCGCGAACCGATGGAGACAGTGTTGTTATCATCAAGCACAACCACCGGAATACCCCGGCTGGCAAAGTCCAGCGCCGTGGTCAGGCCGATCGGCCCGGCCCCGACCACCACCGCGGTTTTGCGCACCACCTGACCGGAGATCTGTTCCGGCGGCTGAACATAGGGAAATTCGGGATACGAGTAGGTTTGCAGCATCAGAGTGCGTCCTTCAGCGTCGTTTCCTGTTGAATGCCTGCCCGGCGGACGGTTGATCCGGCCTGCCGTATGGCTGGGCATTTAGTTGCATTTGATACCATTTCAAATGATACTATCTGCGGCGGACGCGAATGACAAGACCCGCAGCGCAGGCTGCGGGTCTTTTTCGGGGGGCAACGGTCAAGGGCCTGATTTTATGGCGATTTCAGAAGATCGCGGATCCGTTCCAGCAGGGCGCGGGGCTGGAAGGGCTTACTGATGAAGGCCGTACAGCCTGCCGTATAGGCCTCGGTATAATCCTCAGGCAGGGTATGGGCAGACAGGCCGATGATCGGCGGTGCCGCCCCGGTCTGCGCCCGGATCTGCCGGACGGCCTGAAAGCCGGTGACGCCGGGCATGCTCATATCCATGACGATCAGGTCAGGCTGAAGTGACGCGGTGGCGCTGACGGCATCGGCCCCATTGCCCGCGATATGAACCGTATGGCCCTGAGCGGTCAGAAGACCGTTGAGCAGGGACTGCATCACCGGATCATCATCGGCGATAAGGATAGTCGGCATGGCGGGACTCTGTTCTCTGGATTGGCTCCAGACTATGGCATGGGGTCTGCCGCCTCTCCAGTGAGTCTGAAGGCCTATGGGGCGGGGCTTATCCCGCCGGGCGCAGGCGGGTACGCTCCAGCTCGCCGCGCTGTTCCAGAATCGGATAGGCCACCGAGGTGATATGGGCGTTGATCCGCTTCAGATCGCGCAGGATGTCAAGGTGCAGGGCACTGGTCTCAATGCTTTCCCGCCGCCCGCTGCTGATCCGGCTGAGATGGGCATCGGTGGCACTGCGTTCCAGCCGCCGCATTTCTGCCTTCTCGGCCACCAGCTGGCGGGCCAGCCCGGCATCGCCGGAGACAAAGACCGCCAGTGCCGCCCGCAGGTTTGACATCGTCAGGGCGAACATCGCCTCGATATCGTGGAACCCTTCATCCGAGAAACTCAGGTGATGCTTGATCTTCTTTTCCGCCAGTTCCTTCAGATTGCGGTCGATGATGTCGCCGATATGTTCAAGGTTGATGGCAAAGGTCATGATCTCGCTGGCGCGGCGGCGTTCCTCATCCCCCATATCCTCGTTGGACAGGCGGACAAGGTACATTTTCACCGCTTCGTGCAGGCTGTCGACAACATCATCCATCTTGCCCAGTTCTCCGGCCTGTTTGGCGGTGCCGCCGCGCAGAACATCGAGGGACAGGGACAGCATTGCTTCGATCTGGTCACCGATGCGCAGCGTTTCGCGGGTGGCGGCCCCGATGGCCACAGTCGGGCTGCCGAGGGCGGATTCATCCAAATGGCGCGGCCGCCGCTGATCATCGGTCACTGCCTCATCCGGGCGCAGGCGCTGGGTCAGGCCCGCGATCAGGCCGGTCAGCGGCAGCGCCAGTACCGACAGGGTGAGATTGAACAGGATGTGGAAGTTGACGAGGACCGCGACCGGATCGGCATCGATTTTGGCCAGCAGGGGGGCCAGCGGGTCAAGGAACGGCACGGTCAGCGCCGCCCCGCCAAGGCGTACAATCAGGTTGCCCAGAGGCACCCGGCGGACAGCGGCTTTCTCGTGCCCGGTTTCCAGTACCGGGGACAGGGCGCTGCCGATGTTGGAGCCGAGAACCAGTGCCAGCCCGAACGGCAGACCGAAGGAATCCTGCGCGGCCAGCGGCAGGATCAGCAGAATGGCGGCAATGCTGGAATGGGCCAGCAGGGCAATCAGCGCGGCCAGCGCCAGCCCGGCAAGCCACAGACCGTCAAGGTCATGCAGCACGGCCTGAAGCTGGGGAGAGGTGCGCAGGGGCTCTGACGCGATGTGCAGCAGGTGCAGGGACAGCAGCATCAGGCCAAGACCGATGGCGATGCGGGCCAGATGTCGCCGCCGTCCTTCGCCGGAGCGGAACACCACAACGCCACCGAGAATCAGCAGGGCTGACAGCGGACCGACATTGAATGTCAGCAGTTTGACCATCAGGCTGGTGCCGATATTGGCCCCCAGCATCACCGCCTGTGCGGTGGCGGTGGTCATCAGGCCCCGCCCGGTGAACGACGCGGCCATAAAGCAGGTGGCCGTACTGCTTTGCAGGGCCAGTGTCACCACCGTTCCGGCCCCGAGAGCGCGCAGACGGTTGCTGATGCCGGTGTTGATCCACCGGCGCAGATTGGCCCCATAGGCGCGGGTCACCCCGGTGCCGACCATCCGCAGGCCCCACAGCAGCAGGGCGGCGGCGCCGAGAATGTTGATAAGAACCGACAGTTCGCCCATGGCACACCTCGCGATCCCATCGTCTGAACCGGCCGTAGACTGACGGCCTGAGATTGGGACCATTCCAGAAATCACTGACTGTCATATTTCTGTAAGAAAATGGTAACAGTCAATGAAAACCGTTCAGAAAAGCGCGATATGTGCGCTTTCTTTGAAATGTGCATGGAAAGTGAAAAGGGGGAACGATTATCCCAGCATGCTCAGGACGGCGGTTCCCCCCGTAATCACGGCTCCGGCAGCGATGCCGACCGCCACCAGAGACAGACCCCAGCCGACCAGCAGGACCACCCCGTCACGTTCAAACAGGCCGAGGCCGATCAGGCATAAAATCAGCCCCAGCGGGATATTGGTGAAAGGGACCGGCAGCAGCAGCAGGCCGACCACCAGCACGGCCAGAAAGCCGGTGATCCGCTCTGCGGCGCGGGATGACATCCACGGCAGACGCGGGGTGAGGATTTTTTCAATGCGGTGCAGGCGGGGGCTGACGAAGGACATCACCTTTTTCCATGTCCGGGCCTCAAGAGACCGTTCCGACAGGGCTTTGGGCAGCCATGGGCGGGACAGGCCGATCAGCAGCTGCAGGGTGATGATCAGCAGCGGCAGGCCAAACAGCAGGCCGAAACCGGGCAGGGGCATGGGGACCAGACAGGGGGCGGCAAGGGCAACGATGGCAACACCGAAGGCCCGCTCATCAAGGGCGCCGGTAATGTCGCCAAACCGGATGCGGCGGTCTTCCGGGCCATCGGCTAAGGCTTCCAGTACGGCGGAGGCAGACGGCCGGTGTGGGGAATGCGGGGATGCTGACGCAATGTCTGACATGCTGATCCAGAATCGGGGAAATGGATGCACCCGGTTAAGGCGGGCTGTTCCCTTCACTTGGGCAGGCTTTTCGCGAAATCAACTGTCCGGCAGCGCTTTCCCTGCCTTACGGCCCAAGGATGGCAATCAGGACCGGCGCAATGGTCAGGCTGATGGCGGTGCCGATCAGGATGGAGGAGGCAACCCGGTTTTCTCCCAGCCGGTAGGTGCCGGCCATCAGGGTGGTGTTTGCCCCGGTCGGCATGCAGGCGATGACGGTGCAGACCGTGACGGTGAACGGGGGCAGGGCAAAGACAAAGCGCCCGAGGCAGAAGACCAGCAGCGGCAGCAGCAGGGTTTTAGCCGCAGCCAGAAACAGGCTGATCCGCAGGTCGCCGCGCAGCCTGACCCCATACAGGCCGGATCCGACCAGCAGCAGGGACAGCGGTGTGACCGCCCCCTGAATCCGCCCCAGTGCCTGATCGAGCACGGCAGGCAGGCGCAGGCCGGTCAGGGACAGGACGACCCCGGCGGCGATGCCCAGCAGCACCGGGTTACGGATCACCCCGGACAGGGTTTTGCGCAGGGCCTTCCAGCTGCCCCCGCCGCTGAGGCCCCATTCCGCCATCAGGACGGTCACGGTCACCAGTACGGCGGCATGGATTGACACCACAATCAGCAGAATAGTCAGCCCCGGGCGCCCATAGGCCCCTTCAACAATCGGGAACCCCAGCAGCACCAGATTGGAAAACGTACTGGCCATCATCAGCACGGCAGTTTCCGGCAGGCTGCACCGGAACAGCAGGCGCAGCACCGCCACCGCCACCACTGCCACCAGTGCCACCGCGCCATAGAACGCCCCCCACAGGGCGGGGTCGAAAATATCGGCCAGCTTTTCGTGGGACAGCAGATACATCAGGGATGCGGGCATCAGCACCCACATCGCCAGCCGGTTCAGTGCCCGCTGTGCGGCAAGGTCCATGACCTTACGCCATGCCAGCACATAGCCCAGCACCACCAGCAGAAACACCGGCCCGCCCGCTGTGGCGATTGTCTGGTACATCCGCGTCATCCTGCCGTGGTGGGTCTGCCGTAGGGCGAGACCCCTTTGTGGCCTGATCTGCCGGGCGGATCAAGATACCGCAGTGCCAGAGGCCACCCTGTCGGGCGCTATTCAGTCCCCGTTCAGGCGCACCGGCTAGTCTGGGCTGACTTTGATGGGAGAATACGATGATTTCCCTGATTCTTAATCTGATCTGGCTGCTGTTTGGCGGCGTGCTGATGTTTCTGGGCTGGATGGTGGCCGGGGTGCTGATGGTGATCAGCATCATCGGCATTCCGTGGGCCCGGTCTGCCTTCACCATTGGTCTGTATGCGCTGTGGCCGTTCGGGCGGGCTGCGGTCGATCGGTCGCGGCTGTCTGGCCAGCAGGATCTGGGCACCGGCCCGATGGGCACGGTCGGCAACATTCTGTGGTTTCTGGTGGCCGGATGGTGGCTGGCTCTGGGGCACCTCGGTTCCGCCATCGGCTGTGCGGTGACCATCATCGGTCTGCCGCTGGCCTGGGCCCATCTGAAGCTGGCGGTGATTTCTCTGGCCCCGGTCGGCAAAACAATCATTGACAGTGATACCGCTGACCGTCTGCCGCCCGGCTGACTGTTGAAAAACAAGTATCCGGACAAAAGAAGCGGATTTGTGTCTTGTTGTTAACGTCGTAAGACCCTAGGTAAGGGCGGGCTGCCGCCCTGACTGTGTTTTCACCGCCCGGACAGAGGGGTGCCGCCAATGCTCGATCTGTTTTACTGGCCGACCCCCAATGGCTGGAAAGTGACCATCCTGCTGGAAGAGCTGGGGCTGCCCTACCGGGTTCACCCGGTCAATATCTCGCGGGATGACCAGTTCCGGCCGGAATTTCTGGCCGTCGGGCCGAATAACCGGATGCCGGTGCTGATCGATCAGACCCCGGCGGATGGCGGCCCGGCCCTGTCCGTGTTTGAGTCCGGGGCAATCCTGAAGTACCTCGCCTGCCGGTCCGGGCGCTTTTACGGCCAGACGCCGCGCGATCAGGCTGCGGTGGACCAGTGGCTGTTCTGGCAGCATGGCGGGCTGGGGCCGATGGCCGGTCAGGCCCACCACTTCCGCCGGTTTGCCCCGCAGCAGGTGCCCTACGCGATTGACCGCTTCAGTGCCGAGACCGCCCGTCTGTATCAGGTGCTGAACACCCGTCTGGCCGGGCGGGAACATGTGGCCGGGGCTTATTCGATTGCTGACATGGCGATCTGGCCGTGGATCCGCCGTCACGAATGGCAGGGGATCCGGCTGGAGGATTATCCGCACGTTGACCGCTGGTATCAGGCGCTGGCTGCCCGCCCGGCGGTTGAGCGGGCGGTGGCGGTCGGTGCTGACTGGCGCGACCGCGATGTGACAGCCGGAGAGGAGGATCTCGCCGTTCTGGCGGCATTTGCCCCTTCGGTTTAGGGCCCGCGCCGGACTCTCTCCGGCCGGGAATTCGGTATTTGGTATAATCCTGCCGGGCCGCCCCCGGTGCGGCGGGACAGATGATCTGGAGACCCTGATGCGTCCGCTCCCCACCCTGCGGCAACTGCGCTATCTTGTGACCGTCGCGGAAACCCTGCACTTCGGCAAGGCTGCCGAAAAGTGCTTCGTGACCCAGTCCACCCTGTCGGCAGGTATTCAGGATCTGGAAGACCTGCTTGGTGTGACGCTGATCGAGCGGCAGTCGCGCCGCAAGGTGGTGGTCACCCCGCTGGGCGAGGATATCGTCCAGCGTGCCCGCAAACTGCTGACCGATGCCGAGGCCCTGTCGGATGCCGCCCGGGCCGGGGCAGACCCGCTGGCCGGAGATCTGCGGCTGGGGGTCATCCCCACCATCGGCCCTTACGTCCTGCCGGGGGTGATGCCTGCCGCCCGCCGGGCCTACCCTGATCTGCGCCTGTTCCTGCGGGAAGAACAGTCGGCCCGTCTGCTGTCGGATCTTGATGCCGGGCGTGTCGATGCCGGGCTGCTGGCTCTGCCCTATGAGACCGGCGATCTGGTGGTGCATCCGCTGTGGCGCGAAGATGTGGTGGCCCTGCTGCCGCAGGGGCATGACCTGTCCGGTCAGGCCCGCCTGACCGACGCCGACCTGCAGGGCGTTGACCTGCTGATGCTGGAAGACGGCCATTGCCTGCGGGATCATGCCCTTCAGGCCTGTGGGCTGCGCGGCCCGCGTGAGAACGAGGCCTTTCAGGCCACCAGCGTCCGCACGCTGGTTCAGATGGTTGCCAACGGTCTGGGGGTGACGCTGCTGCCGCGGTCTGCCCTGCCGGTCGAGGTCAGTGACGGTGCCCCGGTGGTGGTGCGCCCGCTGGAAGGGGCCGTTCCGGCCCGCACCATCGCCCTTGTGTGGCGGCGGGCCAGCCCGCGTGGCCGTGACTTCCGCCTGTTGGGAGATCTGTTGATCGCCAATGCTCCCGCTGGCATGTTGCCGCTGTAAGCCGGGGCTTAACGCGCCCTTGGGATGTGTGGCGTTACAGGAGGACTGCCGTGACTGAAGATGCCCTTTTGGCCTCTGCCAGTGTGCAGCGGGTGATTGCCGTGCTGGCACAGGCCGGACTGACCGACCGGGTGCAGGTGCTGGCTGAGACCGCCCGCACGGCGGAAGATGCGGCGGCGGCCCTGTCCACCGTGCAGGGCAGTATTGTCAAATCGCTGATGTTCACCGTTGACGGGGCGCCGGTGATGGCGCTGGTGGCGGGGGACCGCCGCTGTTGCACCGATGCCCTGCCGCGGGCCCTTGGGCGCGATGCGGTGGCGGAGCGGGCCCCGGCCCGGCTGGTGCGCGATGTCACCGGCTTTGCCATCGGCGGCGTCGCCCCGGTCGGGCATCTGCAGCCGCTGCCGGTGCTGATTGATGCCTCGCTACAGCGGTTCGACCGCCTGTATGCGGCGGCAGGCCATACCCATTGCGTCTTTGGCCTGAGCTGGGGCGAACTGCTGTCTCTGACCGGTGGCGTGGTGGTTGACGGCCTGGGGCTGCCTGCGGCCTGATCTTCTGCTGTTTTCTGGATCTGTTTTGAACTGGACAGCCGGGGCCAGCCCCGTATGCTGCGCCTGTTCCTTTCCCCCCCCCCTTATATTTTTTAATGAGTGAGGCCGACGTGGCTCTTTCCGGACCTTCCGTTCTTCCTGCCGATGGGCAGGCCGTTCAGCAGGCGGTGATTTTCCTGCATGGCTATGGCGCTGACGGCAATGATCTGATTGATCTGGCCCCGATGCTGGCCGATGCCCTGCCGGGCACGGCGTTCTATTCCCCCAATGCGCCGCAGCCCTGCGAGATGGGGCCGTTCGGGCGGCAGTGGTTCAGCCTGTCGCAGTATGACCCGGAAATGCTGCGCCGCAATCCGGCGACGCTGGCCCCGGCCTATGCCCAGATGCAGGATGGCACCCGCGCTGCCGCCCCTGATCTGTCGGCCTATATTGACAGTGTTGCCGCCAGCCACGGCATCGGGCGTGACCGCGTCGCCCTGGTGGGCTTTTCGCAGGGGACGATGATGGCGCTGCATGTCGGCCTGCGGACCCAGCCGCCGGTGGCGGCGGTTGTCGGGTTCTCCGGGGCGCTGATCGGTGCTGAGACGCTGGAGGCGGAGCTGGTGGATGAACCGCCGCCGGTGCTGCTGATCCATGGGGATGCTGACCAGATCGTGCCGATTGCCGCCATGGGCATGGCCAGCCGGGCACTGGAAGATGCCGGTGTTGATGTCAACACCATGACCTGCGCCGGGCTGGAACACGGGATCGACCGTGACGGTCTGGAGCTGACCGCTGGCTTTCTGGCCCATGTTTTCGGCCTTTAAGCGGCCTCTGTCGGCCTTGCACAAAAAAAAGTGCAATTTCCGACATTTCTGGGTTGACCGGGGCGGCGGCATCCATTAAAAACCGCCTCCTCAGGCCACACAAGCCGACACGCAGTGGAGCGGTGGGTGAGTGGCTGAAACCAGCAGTTTGCTAAACTGTCGTACGGGGTAACTCGTACCGAGGGTTCGAATCCCTCCCGCTCCGCCAGATTCAAGGCCGCCCGGTTCGAAAGAGCCGGGCGGTTTTGCTTTGTGCCGGTCGCAGGCCTGTCCTTCCATCAACTCCGGTTATGGCGGGGGAGTCAATTAAGGCTCTTTCAATCTTCCCCCTCTATAGTTCCATGCTGTAGAGCTTTCCGTTGGGGGCAACGGAAGGCGTCGGCGCCGTCAGGCTGCCGGTAAGACCGTATGGGGATGAAGCGGGGAGTGATCTCGTGGTGCTGAAACAGGTGTGCCGACCCTCCGCAAGGGGGCCGGAGCAGGACCGCCGCAGGAGCCTTGCCGCCATGATTGCCGTGGTTGCGGCGCTGTGGGCCGTTCCGGCTGCGGCTGACAGCGGCTTTCTGGGGATTCAGGTGCAGCCGGTTGATCCGTCGATCCGTCAGGCCCTGTCTGTCAGCGGCACCGGCGGGGTCATTGTCCGCGATGTCGAAGGCGGTGGTCCGGCATGGCAGGGGGGCCTGCGGACCGGCGATGTTATTCTGGGGTTCGAGCAGCGCGACGTCGCGGGCTTTGAGGATCTGGTCTCACGGGTCAGTGCCACCCAGACCGGGCAGCCGGTCTCCTTCCGTGTCTGGCGGGGGAAAGAGGAACGCACCCTGCCGGTGACCACAGGGGAATGGCCGGCCGGCTGGAAGATCAGCGCGGTGGCGACGGCGGTATTGCCGGAGTTTGGCCTGACCGTCATCGCCCTGTCAGAGAAAAACCGCCTTGATTACAAAATCCGCTGGGGTTCGGTCGGGGTGATCGTGCGGCAGGTGACGCCCGGGTCTGTGGCTGCGGCTGCCGGGCTGAAGACCGGGGACGTGATTGTGGCCGCCGGGCGTACGGTGGTGACTGCCCCCGACACGCTGGAGGCTACCCTGAGGGCGATGGGGCCGCAATGGTACGTGCTGGCAGAGCGGGGGAATGCCGTGTTCCTTGCCGGTCCTGCCGTGACGGAGGCCCCGGTTGTGGCCGGGGAAACCATTCTGGCTGCCGGACTGGCTGATGGCCCCTATGTGATGGACACCGCCCGCAATGATGGCTGGATGTCTCCGGCAGCGGGGTTGCCTGCGATGCCTGCCGCCTATCAGCCGCCCGCAGAGGCCCGCGAAGGGGCGCATGAGACCGGATTGACCATTGCCAGTCTGTCAGCGGAGCGCCGTAAGCGCTATGGCCTGCGCTGGAGCAGCCGGGGTGTGGTCGTGGACGGTGTTGATGCCGGGGGGCGGGCGCAGCTGGCCGGGGTAAAAACCGGGGATGTGATTGCGCAGGTCAACCAGCAGCCGGTGACCGATGTGGCACAGGGCAAGACCCTGCTGTCCGCCCCGGGGGCGCTGATGCTGACCGTAGAACGGTCGGATGGCGTTCAGTTCATTGTGCTGGGTGTGACGACGGCCGGGAATGACGGGGCGACCCCGGTGGCACCGCTGTTAAAATGGCAGGGCGGCAGCTAAGGGGCTGGCGCGTCTGCACTCCGCGTTCCGTCGGCGTCCTGCTGCTGCACCGGCGCCCATGCGGCCCGGTGATCGGGCCGCTTTACGCCAGACTCCATAAAAACAGACTCTGCCGAAAAACGGCGGTGTCTGTAAACGGTCTGAGAAGGGGGTAAAGTCTCTGCCTTAAAGCGTAAGGGGTCAGGGGTGGACGGCGATGCAGCCTTCTGTATCGGGCCAGTGGGCTTCCGGCGGTGGTGCCACCCCACGGGAGACGGCGATTGCTGCAAATCCGGCAAGCACAGCATCCAGCGCATCGGCTGAAGCCCGGACCACCGAGAGATAGGAGCCAAAACTGACCCGGGTTTCCAGCGCATCTATAATCTGACCGCGGGTCGTTTGCCCTTTGTCACCGTTATAGACCTGATACGGCAGTTTCCATTGCCGCAGTTGGGCCATGGGGAAGGCTTCGGTCAGCATCCCGGTCGCGGATGTTGACCATGGCCAGCAGGCTTTCGGTTTTGACAGGGCAAGCAGTTTCAGGCAGGCGGTGGTGAGGGGGGGCCCTCCGCGGGGAGTCCACCACATTGGGGATCTTACATTCAGCCCCTGTTGTCTCCAGCGGTTTTCCGTGTGGCGGTAATGTTTGGCGGGTGGACGTGATGTCAGGGCCGCAAGGAAACCGTCGCCTCTTGGGAAGGGGCGGTTAGGGTGTGGCAGTTGACTGTTGAGATCCAGAAGAGCAGGCCAGCCACCGTCCGGCATAAAGGGGGCCGGGATTGAAAAGGGGGCATCAATTCCTGCGGAAAAATAATCGCCTTGCCTGAGGAATGCGGCAAGATTTTCGAAAGGGCTGCCTGAGCCTGCAAGTTGCTGCACAGGATAAAGGGCCTGAACGACGGGGACCGGAGAACTGGAGAGTTCGGCAATCCAGACAGAGGGATTTTTCTCGATCCGGCGCCATTTTCCGGCGTCACCAGAAAAATCAATGCCAATAAACCGCATATCCGACTCCTCTCCAGCGTCTTAAAAGCCTTGGGTCTGAAAGGCGAAATCGCTTTACGCCATGCCCTCCTCGGGTACGGTGGGCAGGGTGAAGTGGAAGGTGGCTCCCCCGGCTTCGGTACCGTCGGACGCAGCCCAGATCTTCCCGCCGTGGAACTCGACGATTTTCTTGCAGATCGCCAGCCCGATCCCCGAGCTTCCCGCCTTGGTCTCGCGGTCGTGCAGACGCTGAAAGATGCGGAAGATGCGGTCAAACTGTTCGGGCGGAATGCCGATGCCATTATCCCGTACCGAAAACTGGTGGCTGTGCCGCCCGGGCAGGCACCACACCGTCACCTCTGGCGGGCGGTCCGGATGGCGGTACTGAATCGCGTTCGACAGCAGATTCTGGAACAGGCGGACCAGCTCCTCCTCGTTGCCCAGCACCGGGGGCAGGGGCTCCTGTATGGTGATTTTGGCACCGCTGTCGGTGATCAGCGGGGCCAGATCGGTCAGGGCCTGACGCAGTGGATGCAGCATTTCCACCGGGCGCGGCGGTGACGACAGCCGCCCGACGCGGGAAAACTCCAGAACATCAAGGATCAGCCGGTTCATCCGTTGTGCCCCGTCACGGGCATAGCCGAAGAATTCGGCGATTTCCGGGTTCATGCCGGGGCCGAGGCGGCGTTCGATCAGATTGAGGTAACTGGAAATCATCCGCAGCGGTTCGCGCAGGTCATGGCTGGCGATATAGGCGAACTGCTCCAGCTCGGCATTGGACCGTTCAAGATTTTCCAGCAGTTGGCGGGGTTCGGTGATGTCAAACCCGGCCCCGATGTAACCGGCAAAGGTGCCATCCATATCGGTGAAGGGGTGGGCGATGCACCGCAGCCAGCGATACTCACCATCGGCACGGCGCAGCCGGAATTCCAGACTGAACGGTGCCTGCCGGGTCAGGTGGCTGCCCAGCATGTCCCGCACCATCGCCAGATCATCGTCGTGGATGCCGCTCAGCCAGCCTCCGTTCTGTTCCTGCTCCAGCGTGCGGCCGGTGAAGTCAAGCCAGGTCTGGTTGAAGTAACGGGGCAGCCCGTCGGAGACTGACCGCCACACCAGCGACGGAAAGGTTTCCAGCAGCCGCAGATAATGGTCCCGCGATTGCAGGATCAGTTCTTCCGCCTGTTTCAGGCGGGTGATGTCCTGCAGGGTGCAGACCCCGGAAATCGCCCGCCCCTCGGCATCAAACATCAGTTCGCCGCGCTGGCGGACCCAGCGCTGGCCGCAGGGGGTGACAATACGGTGGATCAGGTCCACCGCCGTGCCGTCGCTGGCCCGGTCGTAAGCCGCCCGCACATCCAGCCGGTCGTCCGGGTGGATGTAATCCGCCAGATCCTGCTGGGTCAGCGGGGTGCCCGGTTTCAGGTCCAGCAGGGAATACATCTGGTCTGACAGCAGCAGGCCGGAGCCATCCGGGGCCGGGCGCCAGCTGCCGATGCGGGCCAGCTTCTGGGCCCGGCTGAGTTCGCTTTCGGTTTCCCGCAGGCGGATTTCGGCGCGGCTGCGCGACAGGTCGCGGGCGATGGCCTGCCGGGTGATGAACAGAATCAGCGCCGTCAGCAGCCCGGAAATGGTGACAATCACCGTCAGATGCCGGAACCACGGGCGCAGCACTTCCCGCGTTGGCACCGAGACGGAAATATCAACCCCATAGGGTTGGGTGTGACGCAGGGCGAAGATGCGGCTTTGTCCATCGGCCCCGCTGGGGGAGTCCAGGATCGCCTCCTGCGCGCCGCTGCTGATGAACTCTTTCAGGGCCGGGGTCAGGCGTTTGCCCCCGATCGGGTCTTCCGGCGGATCGGGAAAGCGGGCCAGCAGATCGTAATTGGCGTTGGAGAGGGCAACCCGTTCTTCCCCGCTGGGATTGGCCGAGCTGCGCAGGATCTCCGTCAGGATGGTTTGCGGCAGCGAGGCGGTAATGGCAAAATCAAGCTGACCGTCAGCTTTCCAGAACCCTTTGGAGACCACAAAGATGTAGCCGCCAAGGGGGGACCGGATCACTTCCCCCATGACCAGCGTCTCATTGCCGGGATGATCGGCGATGGCGCGGAAATAATAGCGGTGACTGACATCCTGCCCGATCAGACCGCCGTTGGTGGCGCGGATGATTTTGCCAGCGCGGTTGATCACCGCCAGATTCTGCGGTTTGCCGCGCAGCACGGCATCCTGTTCCAGCTGGCCGCGCAGGGTGGTCAGCACGGCATCGTCCGGGGCATGGGCTTTGCCGTTGCCATGCGGACCGGCGGGAAGATCGGGCAGCCCCGGGGACTGTCCGGGGGTCTGGGGCGGCGGTACCTCGGGAAAACGTTCCGCCAGTGCCAGATCATCCATGAACAGTTCGCTCTGGCGCAGCACCTGCACCAGCCGGGCTTCGATGATGCGACCGGATGCCATAATCCGCGTTTCGGCGGCTTTGCGGATGGTGAAGTAGTTGTTGATGCCGTCAAGGACCGCCAGAGTCCAAAGGATTGCCAGACTGGCGAGCGCCGTCAGCACGATGGATCTGGTCTGGCTGCCCTGCACCGGTCTCTCGTCCCTTGCCCTTTTTCGCCCCTGCCGCAGTGCGGTGCACCCGGCAGGGATCCCGCAGGCACGATAGCGGCTCAGGCTGGAAGAACCAAGAGGGTGATCGGGGAAAGGTGCATTTTCCCCTTTCTTTTCTGCTGTTCCGCCCCCCTGTCCCGGCCGGAAGGGGCCGGAACAGGGGGCGGCAAGGGTCAGATGGCCTTGGAGTGGCGCAGCTCTCCGGCCCGCAGGTACTGGTCAAACCGGGCGGCGGCAGCGCGGACCAGCGGGCGGCCGTCTTCGGTGATGCGCAGGCTGAAGCCGTCGCGCACCAGCACGCCATCCGCTTCCAGATCGGCCATGCCTTCCAGTTCCGGCGCGAAGTGATCTTCCGGGCGGCCATGGGCGCGGGCTATCGCCGCCAGATCAATTTCCAGATCGCACATCAGGCGCTCGATCACCTCGCGGCGCAGGCGGTCCTCCCCGCTGATGGCGATGCCACGCTTGGTCGGCAGCATGCCGTCCAGCACCATCCGCTTCCAGGCATGCAGCTCGCCTTCGTTGGCGACATAGCCCTGCGGCAGCGACCCGATGCCCGAGGCCCCGAGGCCGATCAGCACTTCCGCCGCGTCGGTGGTGTAGCCCTGAAAATTGCGGTGCAGCTGCTTGCTGTTCAGGGCGATTGCCATTTCGTCATCGGCCAGCGCGAAGTGATCAAGCCCGACGGAGACATAGCCGTGATCCTGAAGCCGCTTCTGGGCGGTTTCGTACTGGATCCAGCGCTCCTCCAGCCCCGGCAGGGCCTCGTCGGGGATCAGGGTCTGATGCTTGCGCATCCAAGGCACATGGGCGTACCCGAACAAGCTGATGCGGCGCGGCTTCAGGGTCAGCGACTGGTCGATGGTTTCGACAATGCTGTCCACGGTCTGGTACGGCAGGCCGTAGATCAGATCCATGTTGATTTCGCTGATGCCATGTTTGCGCAGCCAGCCGGTGACCTCGGCCACCTCTTCATAGGGCTGGATACGGTTGACAGCTTCCTGCACCCGGCGGTTGAAGTCCTGCACGCCGATGCTGGCACGGGTGACCCCGGCGGTGGCCATCGCCTGCACATAGGCTTCGTCGGCGGTGCGGGGGTCAAGCTCCACGGCGATCTCGGCACCGTCGGCGATGTCGAAATGCTCTTTCAGATGGGCGATCAGGCGCGAGAAATCCTCGGCTGACAGAATGGTCGGGCTGCCGCCGCCGAAATGCACGTGCCGGGCAGAAAACCGCCCCGGCAGCTTAGAGGCGAGCAGCTCGATTTCCTGCATCAGCACTTCAAGATAGTCAGCGACCGGGTCATACCGGCGGGTGATCTTGGTGTGACACCCGCAGAACCAGCACATCTCGGCGCAATAGGCGATGTGCAGATACAGCGACAGCGGCGTCGCCGGATCGAGTTCCGCCAGCCAGCCCTCATAAGTGCTGCCCGTCACGGCCGGCGAAAAATGCGGCGCGGTCGGATAGCTGGTGTAGCGCGGCAGGCGCAGATCGTATTTGGCGACGAGGTCCTGTCTCATCTCTCTCGGTATTCCTTTGCCCGGAGGTTTTTGTCCGGCTCTGCCCCGGAACGGGGGTGGGCCGGGGTATCCGGTTACGGCGCGGCAAAACGTGCTGCGCACTATGTGGGGGCGGGGGCATCCTGCGCAAGTCCCTTCGTCCCTGCCTTGACGCAGATCATATCGGTTCCAGCTTTCCCCCGCATCTCTTTCCTTTTTCGGGCGCGGGAGTATAGTCGCGCCGAAGAATCCCCCCCACGCGCTGCCGGAGGCTCCATGCCGCGTTTTGCCGCCAATCTGTCCATGCTGTTCACTGATCTGCCGTTCCTTGACCGTTTTGCGGCGGCGGCACAGGCCGGATTCAAGGGCTGCGAGATGCAGTTCCCCTATCTTGAGGCGGCGGAAGTGGTGGGAGACAAGGCGGCAATGGCCGGGCTGAAAGTGGCGGCGTTCAACGCCCCGCCGGGTGACTGGGCGAAGGGGGAGCGTGGTCTGGCCGCGGTGCCGGGGCGCGAGGATGAGTTCAAGGCGAATCTTGAGCTGGTGGTGAAATACGCCGAGTTTCTTGACTGCACCAACGTCCACATCATGGCCGGTGTCGTGCCGGAAGAGCAGTGGGACGAGGCACTGGACACCTATCTGAAGAACATCGCCTATGCCGCCGATGAACTGCATGCCGAAGGCCTGCATGTGCTGGTGGAGGCGATCAACCCGGTCGATATGCCGGATTACTTCCTCAACCGTCCGGATGACGCGGCGCGGGTGATTGAGGAGCTGGACCGCCCCAACCTGCACCTGCTGTACGACATTTATCACGCCCAGATGACGCAGGGGAATCTGACCGACTTCATCGAAGGCAACTTCGAAAAGATCCGCCATATCCAGATTGCCGGGGCGCCGGGGCGGCACGAGCCGGATCAGCTGGGCGAAATCAATTTCCGCTATCTGTTCGACCTGCTGGACAGTTCGGGCTATGACGGCTGGATCGGCTGCGAATACAAGCCGCGCATCAACACCACCGCCGGGCTGCGCTGGGCGAAGGAATGGCTGCAGCCGAAGGAAAGCTGAGGGCGGCTGTGTACGGCCGCGCCTGATTGCGGGAACCGGGACAGGGGGGCTGGTGGATGCGGGCCGGGGTGATTGCTGCATGTCTGACCGGGCTGTTGCTGGCCGTGTCACCTGTTGCCGCTGAAACGGTCCCCCCGGTTCAGGTGACGGGCGAGGCCGGTGGCCCGCATCAGATTCTGCTCAACGGTCGCCCGTTCGGTCCGCCGGATACGGAAACCTGGAGTCTGTCGGTTGACGGGGCCTATCCCACCGCGCAGGCCCCGAAGTGGGTGGTGCTGGCCTATGGCGACGGCGGCAACGCCTGCGAAGGGTCGTACCGGGTGCTGGATCTGTCCGGGGCGGTGCCGGTCCTCAGCCCGCAGATCGGGACCTGCGGCATCTATGCGCTGCTGCCGACCGACAGCCAGCTTATTTTCGATTTTGAGACCGAGGTCTGGGTCTACTCCACCGCCGCCGGAATGCAGAAACTGCCGCCGCAGCTGCCGGAGCAGCAGGTGCGGGCCGGGGTTGATGCCTATGGCCGGGGGGAGTACGAGACCGCGCTGAGTCTGCTGTGGCCGCTGCGGCTGTCGCCGTTGCCGGAGGCCGCCTATACCACCGGCCTGATGGCGCTGTCGGGCAAGGGGATGGCGGCTGATCCGGCACGGGCGCTGGAGCTGTTCGGTCTGGCGGCGGAGCTGCGGTTTGCCCCGGCAATGGTGCGTCTGGGGCAGATGACCGCCGATGGCCGTGGGGTGACCGCTGATCCGCCTGCGGCGGCCCGCTGGTTCCGGCTGGCGGCGGATCAGGGTGACGCCACCGGCCAGTATGCGCTGGGTCAAAGTCTGCTGGATGGCTCCGCCGGTCGCAAAGACCCGGCTTCGGCCCTGCACTGGCTGCTTCTGGCCGCCGACCGCCTGCAGCAGCCGGAGCTGCGCGCCGCCGCGCAGGCTGCCGCCGCACAGGCCGAGGCGGAGACCGCACCGGCACAGGCGGCGGTGATCCGCCGGGATCTGCCGCTGTGGCGGCCCAGAACCGCACCGCTGTTTTCCGGCCCCGGTGATCTGCGGGCGTGGCTTGGCAAACACCCGCATGACCGGGTCCGGGGGCATATTCTGCTGGATGTGCCGGACCTGAAAGCCCGCCTGAGTGCGGTGCTGGGGGCGGAAACCGTTGCCGCCGTCCGCCCGATGACGGTGGCCGAGCCGGTGGCGGAACAGAACGGCTGGCTGCTGTTCGGCGGCTGCACCCCGCATGCTTGCAACACCGGGCATTTTGCGGCGGTGATCAATCTGGTGTCCTATGACGTCTGGGCCTGCGCCCGGCTGGAAAATCCTGCGGCAGAGACCGATACGCTGCTGTGGGGCGGGCCGGACCGTCCGGCCCAACCCCGGCCCCAGCCGCCGGAGGAAGACGACCTGTGCGCCATGCCGACCGGCCCGGATGGCCTGAAAGCGTTCCTGAAGACCGCAGAAGGCAGTTAGGGGCGCTGCGGCGCATATTTCAGGGCGTCAGGTCATAGAAAACTGTCAGATGCCCCTGTTTCTGCTTCAGGCGGGTCAGGTGCAGGGGCCCGATTTCTGCCAGATCCCGCACATGGGTGCCGCCGCACAGGGTGGCCGGTAACAGGCCGAAGCCCACCGTCCGCCCTTCCGGCGTCAGGCTCTGGCACCGCTGATGACCGGCGGCAATCAGGGCATTGACGGCGGTGGTCAGGGCCCCGGCATCGGGCACTGGGGCTGCATCCGGGCTTTCCAGCACCAGCCGGGCTTCGCCGGGCCAGTGGTGCGATTTACAGGTTTTCCAGCCGAAGGGTATGGCAGCCGCTGCCAGCGCATGACCGGCGGAATGCAGCCGCGTATGCAGACGGCGGGCCGCAGCATCGACCTCCAGCGACACCGGGCCGGGGGAAAGGCCCCCGTCGGTGATGTGCCGCACCGTGTCACCGTCGTTGATTGCCCGCAGCAGCCGGACACCCCCGACCGTACCGGTGTCGGACGGCTGCCCGCCGCCCTGCGGATGGAACAGGGTCTGGTCCAGTCTCACGGAAAAGGTGCCATCCTCCAGCGGGGTACAGGCGGTGACAGTGGCGGTGGCATCAAGGGCATCGCTGAAAAAGTACAGGCGTTCAGTCATTCCGGGGGTCCGTCGGATCAGATCAGGGATGCCTGATCCTGCCCGGTGTCCGGGCGAGCCGACTTGTAAAATAGTGCGCTGTCGCAACAGGGGGGGCGCATCCGGGGCCTGCGCCGTCAGTATGCCGATGGGGCGACGCCATAAGCCCGGCGGAAGGCGCGGTTGAAATGACTTTGGTCATAAAACCCGGTCTCCTGCGCAACGGTGGCAACGGAGAGCCGCCGCTCCGTCAGCAGGGCGCAGGCCTGTTCCAGCCGCAGGCGCAGCAGCCACGCATAGGGCGTCATGCCAAGGCTGCGCTGGAACTGCCGCAGAAAGGTAAAGCGGCGCAGGCCACACAGCCCGGCCAGATCATCCAGACTGATTTTTTCCGCCAGATGGGCGTGACAGTACGCCTGTACCTGCCGCAGATCGCGGGGGGACAGGGTCCCGGGGGACTGGTGCGGTGCTGACAGAGCCCGGCTGCGGGTCAGCAGAGTGGCGAGCTGCATCAGCCAGCCTGTCTGGGTGGCCAGTGGCGGGGCGTCCGGGGTGGTGAACAGGGTGTGGTGCAGGCTGATCAGCCGGGGGGCCAGATCCGGGGCCTCAACGGCTGCCGGGGCCAGTGCGGGCATTTCCGCTGAGGCGGGCCTGAGCCCGGAGTCGCTGAAGTCTTCCAGCACGGACTGCATCAGGGGGGCCGGAATCCGGTAGGTCAGCAGGGTGAACGGCTGATCCCCGGCGCGCAGGCCGTCATGCATTTCGCCCGGCGGCATCAGCGAGATTGCCCCCGGCCCCAGCAGGGCGCTGGTGTGGGCGAAAGACTGCCGCTGTGCCCCATCGGTGACCAGACCGATATGATAATCAAGGTGATAATGACGGTCGAAGTGGGTGGTCTCAAAGCGGGCATGGCCCAGCACCAGCCCCGGCATCCGGGCGTTCCGGCGGTATTCGGCGCGGTCGCTCATCGGGGGGCGGGGGCTCCTGCTGGTTTCAGACACAGGCTGACAGTGCGCCGGATAGGGGGCACTGGCAAGCCCGGAGTCAGCAGGATTGACAGTTTGTTCTTCTTATGTTCCCATTTGCGATATCGGAACAAAATAAGAACAAATCCGGTTCCGGTGTTGCTGTCTCCCCCTCTTTCCGCGCAGAGGGCTGCGCGTTCCCCGATGGAGGACACCATGTCGATCGGTCGCTTTGTGTCAGAATTTTTTGCCCTGCTGTCGATGCTGGTCATGATTTATCTGTGGGGAATGCTGGGGTATGCCCTGCATGCATGACCCCTGCGCGGGAGACCGGAGCCACCCGGACCGGAGCCACCCGGACCGGAGCCACCCGGACCGGAGCTACCCGGGCCGGAGCCGCCCGGGCGGGGGCCCGGTGCTGGCCCCGGCCTTGCCGTCAGCATGGGGATGGATTACGGCAGCGGCGGATAGGTGACGTAGCCTTCCGCCCCGCCGCCGAACAGCGTTGTGGTGTCGGCCTCTGCCAGCGGCAGCCCGTCCCGCAACCGGCGCGGCAGATCCGGGTTGGCGATGAACGGCCGCCCGAAAGCGACCGCGTCGGCCAGACCGGATGCGAGGATGGCTTCCGCCTTTTCCGCCGTGTAGCCCCCGGCAACAATGATGCTGCCGGAAAAGGCCTGTCGCAGTGCCTGCCGGAAGGCGGGCGGGGTTTCCGGCGCGTCATCCCAGTCAGCCTCGGCGATATGGATGAAGGCCAGAGCGCGGCGGTTCAGCTCTGCCGCTGCTTTCAGCAGGGTGGCCGGGGCTTCCGGGTCCGTCATGCCGCGCTGGGTGATAAACGGCGAGATGCGGATGCCGGTCCGGTCGGCCCCCATGACACCGGCGACGGCATCAACCACTTCCAGCAGAAAGCGGATGCGGTTGTCTGCCGACCCGCCGTAACGGTCGGTGCGCTGATTGGCACTGGCCCGCAGGAACTGGTCAATCAGATAGCCATTGGCGGCGTGGATCTCCACGGCATCAAATCCGGCCTCGCGGGCATTCAGCGCTGCCCGGCGGTAATCATCAACCACCGCTTCGGTTTCGGCGGTGGTCAGGGCGTGCGGCACCGGGCAGGGCAGCATACTGCCGGTTCCGGTTGCCGGATCGACAATCCACACCGTGGCATCCGGGGCAAGGGCAGATGGCCCGACGGTCTGGCCGTCTGCGTGCAGGCTGGGGTGGCTCATCCGCCCGACATGCCACAGCTGCAGGGCGATGCTGCCCCCGGCGGCGTGAACCGCCTGCGTCACCTGTTTCCAGCCGTCAATCTGAGCAGGGCTGTAAATACCGGGGGTGAAGGAATAGCCCTTCCCCTGCGGCGAGATCTGCGTTGCTTCGGTCAGAATCATTCCGGCGCTGGCCCGCTGGGCGTAATACTCGGCCATCAGCGGGGTCGGCACATCGCCGGGCTGGGCGGAGCGGGCACGGGTCATCGGGGCCATAATCAGGCGGCTGGGCAGCGGCAGGCTGCCGATCCGCACCGGGTCAAACAAAGACGGCATGATGAAATCCTGAGAAAAAGAGGAAAAGAGTAAACCGGCCATGAAGGGCGTGAGCGGGCAAGGCGGGGCTCAGGCGATCAGCGCGCCGCCGTCCACATCCAGCACGGCCCCGGTGACGAAGCCGCTGTCGATGGCGAACAGATAGGCTTTGGCCAGATCGTCGGGATGACCGGCCCGCCCGACCGGCAGGGTGGCGCGGGCACGGTCCAGCATCGCCTGCCGGGCCTCGGCAGGCAGGGCGGCATAGGCTTCGGTATCCGTCAGGCCGGGGCTGACCACATTGACCCGCAGGGGGGCCAGTTCGCGCGCCAGCACCTTAACCGTGGCTTCCAGTGCCGCATTCATCGCGGTTTTGACAAAGGTGCCGGGAGTGGCACGCCGGGCCAGAAACCCCGAGGTCAGGGTGAGGGTGCCGCCCGGCCGCAGATGCGGGGCTGCGGCCTGCACCGCAGTGACACTGCCCCAGAATTTGACCTCAAAGGCGGCTTTGGCGGCAACAAGATCCAGCGCGGTCAACGAGCCGCCGGGGGCCTGTGATCCGGCGGTGATCACCACATGATCGACCGGGCCAAGGGCGGCAAAGGCCCGGGCGACGGCGGCAGGGTTGCTGACATCCAGCCCGGTGGAGCGGCCGAGGGCATGAACGGTGCCGGGCCGCGCCGACAGAGCCGACACCACGGCCCGCCCGATGCCGCTGGTCCCGCCGATCACCACAGAAACAGTCTGGTCAGTGAACATCATCGTCTCCTTCCGGAAGGCATGGGGCCGCATACAGGGGCCCGCAGACAGAGAAAACATCCTGCCGGTCAGACTATGGGATCTGGATTTTCTGAAGAATGGTGAATAATCTGAAATGATAATTCGGATTATCCGTAGAATGGAGGGCAGGCTGATGCATCTGGACTGGCTGGCGCTGTTCCTGCGGATCATCGAAAAGGGGGGGCTGGCCGCTGCCGGGCGGGAAATGGGGCTGTCGCCGTCTTCGGTGTCAGAACGTCTGACCGCGCTGGAACGCCATTATGGCGTCGCCCTGCTGGTGCGCACCACCCGGGCGGTGACACTGACCGAGGAAGGGCGCCTTCTGGCCGAAGGGGCGCGCCGTCTGCTGGCCGAGGCTGATGACCTCGACAGCCGTATCCGGCTTGGGGCTGACCGGCTGTCCGGCGCGGTGCGGCTGACGGCCCCGATGGATTTCGGGCGGCGGCATCTGGTGCCGCTGCTGGATGCTTTCGGGCAGGATCACCCGGATGTGACGTTTGATCTGCATCTGTCTGATGCCCATGTCGATCTGGTGGCGGAAGGGATGGATCTGGCGGTGCGTCATGGCGTGCTGGCCGACAGCTCGCTGAAAGTCAGGCCGCTGGGGGCGGCCCGGCGGGTGATCTGCGCCGCGCCGTCCTATCTCGACCGCCACGGCGTGCCGGTGCATCCGCAGGATCTGGCGCAGGCGGCAGCGGGGCACCGCTGCCTGCTGATGCGCTTCGGCAGCGTGGTGGAAACGACGTGGCCGTTCCGGATCGGGGGGCGGGCAGAGCGGGTGCTGATCCGCCCGTACCGGGTGGCCAATGATGGCGACCTGATCCGCCGCTGGTGTCTGGACGGGCAGGGGATTGCCTGCAAGTCGCTGTTCGATGTGGCCGGTGATCTGCACAGCGGCGCCCTGCGCGAGGTCCTGCCGCTGTTCTCTGCCGGGGAAACCGCCCTGCAGCTGGTTTATCCGGCGACGGCAGCCCAGCCCCGGCGGGTGCGGGTGCTGATCTCCTTTCTGGTCAGCGGACTGACGGCCCGACTGGCGGCTTCCCCGGCGGTGGGGGAACGTGCTTAAATACCGGCGGTATCATCGAAAACCCCTTCTCTGCAAAGGGCCGGAGCAAAGGAAACCTGCCGCTGTGGCAACGGGTATCAACATTCAGGCCGCCTGGGCCGGGGCATCAGGGTGCCGCAGTTGCGGCATCCGACAGATGGCCCTGTTCGCCGATTTGCAGGAGGCTGATTTTGCGCTGATCCATGTGCCGATTGATGAGCTGCGTCTGCCTGCCGGGGCCCCGCTGTATCATCTCGGGGATCAGGGCAGTGCCCTGTTTACCCTGCGCTCCGGGATGATCAAGCTGGTGCAGTCGTTGCCCGACGGGGCGCAGCGGATTGTCCGCCTGCGCCGCCCCGGGGATACGCTGGGGCTGGAGGTGCTGCTGTCCCTGCCTTACGAGCATGACGCGGTGGCGGTGCAGGATGCGGTACTGTGCCGTTTGCCGCTGGAAGTGGTCACCCGCCTGCAGCGGGAGACACCGCGCCTGCATACCCAGCTGATGCGCCGCTGGCATCAGGCGGTGCGGGAAGCGGACGAATGGCTGACCGGCCTGTCAACCGGCAATGCCCGTTGCCGGGTTGCCCGGCTGCTGCTGCATCTGGCTGAAACCGGCGGCAGTGACGAAATCAGTGATCTGTTCACGCGGGAAGATCTGGGGGCCATTTTAGGCATCACCACCGAGACCGCCAGCCGGACGATTGCCGAGTTCCGCCGTTCTGCCCTGCTGGAAACGCTGGGACGGAATCACTTCCGCTGTAATCTGCCCGCCCTGCGGCAGGTGGCCGATCAGGTCTGAAAAGTGGCACTGATCCGAAAGGACCAGCCAAGGGTGCGCAGGCGTTTCTTTTTGTGTCTGGGCTGACAACCCTGACGTGGGGCCGGGGCTGATTTGACGCAGTGCCGCATGATTGTCTGCGAATTGTTAGACTTTGATCGACCACGGCATTTGACACAGCTCAATCCGGGGGTCATCATAAAACCATGCGGTCTTTCATCCGTGGTCAGACCGCCGGAAAACAAGGATTCATCAGGCTGACGGGCGCCGTGTCGCGGCGAATCGCGCAGGCCCATACCTGCACTCTGATAGAACGGTCGGTTCTGTAGCCCTTAACTGTGGGGCACCGTATCCCCCGATCCGTGTTTTCCGGCATCCACGGTAACAGGACTGATACCCGGCGGGCCGGGGTGACGCGCTGTGTGTCACCCATACCCCCCACAGCGATTTGGAAACCTCACCGTGGTTGCGAAGGTAGGACAGCAGATAGGACAGCCGATCGCTGCCTCCCCGTTGCGGGCGGGCAGCAACGGTACTGTTTCGTCGTCCCTGACCTTCCGCAATGTCACCGACATGGCCAACTCGGGCAATGTCGGGCCGGAGGATGAGGCCCTTCGTTTTGCCCAGAACTGGAACAGCCTGTTCCAGCAGTCGCAGCGGCAGGCGCAGCAGCAGAAGGCCCGGATGGAAGGGGTGCGCTTCGGCGATATCCTGACCACCACCGAGGTTTCCGCCGTTCTGGTTGCTTACCGCAATCAGGGCGACCGCTCGGGAAGCGCCGGTACGACTGTCCGCAGCGGCGTCAGCCAGTATGAGCGGGCGATCCGGGCGATTTCCTCCGGTGGGAAAGACCGTCAGACCGGCGAAGTCTATAGCCGCTGGATGTGATTCTGTTCACAGGCCTGACAGGGTGCCGGGTGTATTCTCTTCCTTCCATAAGACTGGTTTGCCCCGGCTGATCTGCCCGGGTGCTATCCCGTCTGTCTGATGCAGGAAAGGATATCGGGTCATGGCTGACAGCTTTTCCATCGCCGTTTCCGGCCTGAACGCTGCGGCGCGGACCGTGCAGATTTCTGCCTCAAACATCGTCAATGCCCGCAGCGGCGGGGTAATCAGTGATCGCGACGGGTATCAGGGCTATCAGCCGCTGCAGCCGACGGCATCCAGTGTTGCCGGCGGTGGGGTGGTCACCGGGGCGCGCCCGGTGGTACCGGCCTATATGCCGGCACCGGGAACCGATGGAACCGCTTACGGGCTTCCCAACAGCTCCCTGACCACGGATCTGGTGCAGATGAAACTGGCGCAGACCGCGTATAAGGCCTCTGCCGCGCTGATCCGCACCGCCGATGAGATGCAGAAGACCACGCTGTCGGTGATCGGCTAAGCCATCTTTGGGCCTGCGGATGTCCTGTGCTTTTTGCAGTCTGTGTAAGGCAATGCAATAAGGCCGCTGACGGGTGTCAGCGGCCTTATTGCATAGAAAACGGTGTTACCCGTTATTACTTCATCTTCGTTTCACGGAAGACGACGTGCTTACGCACCACCGGATCATACTTACGGAATTCCAGCTTCTGGGTGGTATTCCGCGGGTTCTTCTTCGCAACGTAGAAGTAACCGGTATCCGCGGTGCTTTCGAGCTTAATCTGAATAGTGGTCGGCTTAGCCATCGCCTTAAATCCTGGTCAAACAGCGTGCGTGTCGAGGGGCGCACAATACAGTGATGGGAAAAGGTGTCAAGGAAAAGCTGGGGAAAACTGTGTAGAAAACTGAAAAACCCAGCATTTTCCAGTCTTTATAAGCGATTTTGCCGGTCCCCGGAAGCCCCCTTTTCCGGGGGATGGCGCATACGGGCCAAAATCTTCAGGGCAAAGGAGTCCGGAGAGGGACGCGGGCGGGCTCAGCGGTGCAGGGCGGCGGTGTCGTCCGGCGGGGTCAGCACCGTCTGGGCATGGCTGTAGGCGGTACCGTCCCGCAGCAGGGCCTTGCCGACAGCAACATCGGTGCTCCATCCGCTGTGGTTGCCCGGCGGGCAGCGGTTGCGCAGCGCGGCGCGGGTGCTGGCATCGGTGACGGCCACCGACCGCCACTGGCGGCTGAAGGCCTCCAGATCGGCCACGGAGCGGGCGAGGGATTGCACGGTCAGGTCCGGTGTCATGGTCTGATCGTAGATGCACACCCCCGGCATCACCCCCAGCCCTTCCAGCGCGTAGCCGGTGGGGCTGTGAAAGCGTGACCATGTCAGGGTCAGTTCCCCGTCGTTGGGCAGGCGCACCACGGTCTGGACCGTGCCCTTGCCGTAGGAGGAGGTGCCCGCCACCACGGCCCGGCCACTGTCTTCCAGCGCGGTGGCCAGAATTTCGGCGGCAGAGGCTGATTTGCCATCAACCAGAACCACGATCGGCAGCCCCTTGGCAATGTCATCAGGGTGGGCCGAATAGCTCTGCATCGCCTCGGGGTGACGCCCCCGGGTGGTGACGATCTTACCCCGGTCCATGAACAGATCCGCCGCTGCCACCGCCTGATCCAGCAGGCCGCCGGGGTTGCCGCGCAGATCCAGCAGCAGACCGTTGACTCTGGGGCTTTGCACGGCGTTGGTGACTGCCTCTTCCAGCGCCTTGGCGGTACGGTGGTTAAAGCTGCTGATGCGGATATGGGCGATGCTGTCGGAATCCGACATCACAAAGACGGTCTGCGGCACCACCAGCCCGCGCCGCAGGGTCACTTCCATCGGCCGGGTGCGGGTTTTGCCATCGGGGCGTTCGATCCCCAGATTGACGGGGGAATTGATCGGCCCGCGCAGCCGTTGCCGCGCCGCTTCCAGCGTGCCGCCCATTTTAGTGATTGCCGTACCGTCGATGGAGGTCACCAGATCGCCCGCCCGGATCCCGGCATCGGCGGCGGGGGTATCGGGCATCACTTCGGTGATGGCAAGTTTGCCGTCTTCCAGAACATAGCGGATACCGATACCGCCAAAGCCGTTGCGGTTGGCCCGGTTCTCGCTGGCTTCCGTCTGTCCGGCATAGCGGGAATACGGGTCAAGACGGCTGACAAGGGCGTCAAACAGTGCCTGATAAATCTCCTCGGCCCCGGCATCGGAGATCGGGTGAGAAATCTTGCGGGCCGCCTGCGTCATATCGACGGTGATGCGGGCCCAGGCTGACAGGCTGGTGTCTGGCGGGGCGGAATAGCTGGCGACCACCCCGCGCTCGTCAAGAAGCTGGATCCACTGGTCATTGGCAGACACGCTGACCGACGGGTCAAGGGTGGTCAGGCCACGCAGCGTATCAAGGGCCAGTACGCGGCCTGACAGCGGGTCAAGGTGGCGTTCGGCAACAACGTCGAAAGTGAAGCCGACCATCCGCAGGGCTTCATCGCGGGAGAAATCCGGGTCATCGCGGGGGGCTGCGGCCCCGGCAGGCACGCCAGCGGACAGCCACAGGCAGATCAGCCCGGCGAGAACCCGCCCGGACACGCACCGTCTGAAGGCTGGCTGTCTGAAAGCTGGCCACCCCAAAACAGGGCATCCGGCAACAGAACTGGGGTGGCCGGAAACGGCCCGGAGAATCCGGTCTGCGGTACCTGCTGCCATACTCGGTCCAGTCCTGGAAACGGCGGTCGGCGGAAGGAGACAGGGATAACGGCGGTAAGCCCCCTGCCTTCCGAGTATCAGACCATGGCAGCTTTGACTTAACAAGATGTAAGCATCGGCCTTGCCTGCGGGGGCTTATTTCAGCAAAACCCCCTGTCGGCGAAGGCTGACAGGGGGTTTTCTGGCATTACAGCAGCTTGGGCAGCAGCCGGTCAGCGGCGGCGCGGCTTTTTGCCGCCCGGCGGGCCGGAGCGCCCGATCCGGACGGTTTTGCTGCGGCCCGACGGTTCGCCCGAAATACGCTTACGGCTGCTGCGGCTGCCGGGGCGGAAGCCGCCGTCGGCGCTGTCTGCAACGGCGGAGTCGCCGCTGTCATCGCCGTCTGCGGTGCCGGTGATCGACCGGGGCGGGCGCTGTGGCCGCTCCGGGGCGGGTTTCAGGTCAGCCTTCCAGCCGTCGCGCGGGGCACCGCCCAGATTGGCTTTCATCTCAAACAGCATGCCGCCGGTCACCGGATCGGCCTGCCGCAGCCGGACGATCACCGCATCCCCCAGCTGATGGATGGTGCGCTGCGACCGGGTGACAAGGCGGTGGTTGGCTTCGTCATGGACAAAGAACTCGGTGCCCAGTGACGAAATCGGGATCAGGCCGCTGGCCCCGCTGTCTTCCAGTTCAACAAACAGGCCGAAGCGGGTGACGCTGGTGACGCGCCCGGCGAATTCCGCCCCGATCCGTTCCGACAGATACAGGGCGGTATAGCGTTCGATCACGTCGCGCTCGGCCAGCGCGGCCCGGCGTTCCGTCTGGCTGATGTGTTCGCCAATCAGCTCGAAATCGGCAGCCTGCTCACTGGTCAGCGCTTCCTGCGGGGTACCGAAACCAAGACCCCGGATCAGCGCCCGGTGGACCAGAAGGTCGGAATAGCGGCGGATCGGCGAGGTGAAGTGGGCATAGCGGCGCAGCCCCAGCCCGAAGTGGCCGCGGTTTTCCGGCGTGTAGATGGCCTGTGACTGGCTGCGCAGGATAACGGTGTTGACCAGGTGTTCCTGCGAGGTGCCGCGTACCTTGCTGATAACGGTGTTAAAGTTCTGCGGGCGCAGCGCCCCGGTCGGCAGATTGAGGTTGATGGTCTGCAAAAAGCTCCGCAGGGCTTCCAGCCGTTCCATCGGCGGCTCGTCGTGGACGCGGTACATGCAGGGCTGCTGCCGTTCTTCCAGCGTCTCGGCGGCGCAGACGTTGGCGGCGATCATCAGCTCTTCGATCAGCTTGTGGCTGTCCCAGCTCGGGCGCGGCACGATGCCGACCACCGATCCGTCGTCTGCCAGCACCACCTTGCGCTCGGCGATTTCGATTTCCAGCGCCCCCCGGTGATTGCGGGCGGAGCGCAGCGCCTGATAACAGCCGAACAGCGGGGTGATCACGCTGTCAACCAGCGGGCCGGTGGTGTCATCGGCGCGCCCGTCGAGGGCATTCTGAACCTGCGTATAGGTCAGACGGGCGGCGGAGCGCATCAGGCCACGCACAAAGCGGTGCCTGGTCTTGTTGCCTTTGGCGTCAAACCACATATGCACGGCCAGACAGCCGCGCTCTTCGTGCGGGCGCAGCGAACACCAGCCGTTGGACAGGGCCTCGGGCAGCATCGGCACCACCCGGTCGGGGAAGTAGACCGAGTTGCCGCGTTCGTAGGCGCATTTGTCCAGCGGACTGCCGGTGTAGACGTAATGGGCGACATCGGCGATGGCAACAATGGCATGCCAGCCACCGTTGCCGTCGGGTTCGGCCCAGACCGCATCGTCAAAGTCGCGGGCGTCTTCCCCGTCGATGGTCACCAGCGGGATTTCCCGCAGGTCTTCCCGGGTGCCCAGCGGCACCGGCCCGGCGGCTTCAGCCTGATCCAGCGCGCCCTGAGTGAACTCGGTGGGGATGCCCTGCGCGTGGATGGCGATCAGGCTGACCGCTTTCGGCGCGGTCAGCGACCCGAGGCGGTCGAGTACCCGCACCTGCCGCAGGCCATGGGCGCGGCCCGGCAGCACTTCGGCTTCCACCAGTTCCCCGGCTTCGGCACCGCCGGTATCACCGCGCGCCACCACATAGTCCTGCCGGTCACGGCGGTCGGTCGGGCGCAGGAACAGCCCGTTGGTCCCGACCTCCAGCAGGCCGAGGACCCGGGCCGGGGCTTCCACCAGTTTCTTCAGGACCCGGGCCTGATACTGGTTGTTGCCGGTAAACTGCATTTTGCACAGCACACGGTCGCCGACACCGACGCTCGGCAGGTCACGCCGCACCGGCTGGAGGAACACGCGCGGCGGCGGGCTGTCTTCGGTCCAGGTGAACGGGCGGCCAATCAGCTCGCCATGTTCATCGGTGCCGGTCACCTGTATCACCGCCACATCGGGCAGGGCACCGGGGCGGTGCAGGGTGCGCTTGTGACCGCGCTGAACCTTACCGTCCTGCTCCAGCTCTTTCATGATCTGGCGCAGGAACGGCCGCTGGTCGGCGGACAGATTAAAGGCGCGGGCCAGTTCCCGTTTACCGACACGGCCGGGGCTGTCCTGAATGAATTCCAGAACCTGGGCCTTGCTGGGCAGGGGGGCGGGCTTGCGCGGGTGTTTGGTCAATGGATCAGTGCTTTCTGTTGGTCTTGGTGTAGATGGACAAACGGCCGCCGGAGGATACCCCGGCGGCCACCGGCGCCTTTATGCGCCGCCGTCCTCTGTCTTTGCCGCGGCTTTTTTAGCCGGGGCTTTTTTGGTCGCAGGCTTTTTGGCCGCCGATGTCTTGGCGGCTGATGTCTTGGTGGTCGCCGCTTTCTTCGCGGCGGGCTTTTTGGCGGGCGCTGCCGGGGCGTCATCATCCCACGGCAGGCTGTCATCGACCGGCGGGGCGACCGCGACGCCATCGTCAGAAGCGGCCTTTTTGGCTGCGCTCTTCTTGGGGGCGGCTTTCTTGGCGGCAGGCTTCTTTTCCGCCGTCGCCTTTTCGGTTTTGGCTGCTGCGGCTTTCTTCGCCGGGGCCTTTTTCGCCGCCGGTTTTTTGCCCGCTGCCGCATCCTTGGCGGCTTTGGCAGCCAGCCATTCGGTGGCCTGTTCCAGCGTCACCGTTTCAGGGTCGGTGTCGCGCGGCAGGTTGGCGCGGACGCCACCATGTTCCACATAGGGGCCATAACGCCCGGACAGCAGCTTAACCGGCTGCTGGTCCGCCGGGTGAGCCCCCAGATCCTTGCCTTCGGCCTTGCGGGCGCGGCTGTTGGCGGTGGCCAGCAGGTCAACCGCCCGGTTGATGCCGATCTCCAGCACGCTGTCGTCACGCAGGTTCACATATTTGCCGTCATGGACGATATAGGGGCCGAAGCGCCCGATACCGGCCAGAATCGGCAGGCCGCTTTCCGGGTGCAGGCCGACCGTACGGGGCAGCGACAGCAGCGACAGCGCCTGTTCCAGCTCCACCGCCGTCGGGTCCATGCCCTTGGGCAGTCCGGCCCGTTTCGGCTTGGTTTTGGCCTTGCCTTCGCCGGTGGCCTCGCCAAGCTGGCAGTACCAGCCGTAGGGGCCCTTGCGGACGCTGACCGGCAGCCCGGTTTCCGGGTCATCCCCCAGCACGCGGTCGGTGGCGGTGTCATCGGCCCCGCCGCCCAGCGGCCGGGTGTAGCGGCATTCCGGGTAAGCCGAGCAGCCGATGAAGGCCCCGGTCTTGCCCAGTTTCAGCGACAGGCGGCCGGCGGCGCAGGCCGGGCACTGGCGCGGATCGTGACCTTCCGGCGCATCTGCCGGGGCTGCGAACAGATGCGGGCCGAGGTCGGCATCCAGTGCGTCCAGCACTTCGGAAATGCGCAGGGTCTGGGTGCCTTCGACGGCGGCGATGAATTCCTGCCAGAAGCGGCGCAGCACCTCTTTCCAGTCCAGATGCCCGGCGGAAATTTCGTCGAGCTGATTTTCCAGATCGGCGGTGAAGGTGTATTCGACGTAGCGGCGGAAGAAGCTTTCGAGGAAAGCGGTGACAATCCGGCCCCGGTCTTCCGGCACAAACCGGCGGGAGTCAAGGCGCACATAATCACGGTCCTGCAGCACCTGCAGGATCGAGGCGTAGGTGGACGGGCGACCGATGCCCAGTTCTTCCATCCGCTTGACCAGACTGGCTTCAGAATAGCGCGGCGGCGGCTGGGTGAAGTGCTGTTCCGGCGTGATTTTGGTGATCTGCACCGCTTCGCCTTCTTTCAGCGGCGGCAGCAGGCGGCTGTTTTCGTCATCGTCGGCGGCATCATCGACGGTTTCGGTATACAGCTTCAGGAAGCCTTCAAACAGCACGGCTGATCCGGTGGCCCGCAGCACGGTCTTCTTGCCGCCGTCAGCCAGATCAACGGCCATCTGGTCCATCACCGCGCTTTCCATCTGGCTGGCGACAGTGCGTTTCCAGATCAGCTCGTACAGCTTGAACTGGTCGGCATCCAGCACATCGCGGACGTCGCCGGGCTTAAGGAACACGTTGGTCGGGCGGATCGCCTCGTGTGCTTCCTGCGCGTTCTTCTGCTTGGTCTTGTAGACGCGGGGGGCCGACGGCACAAACTTATCGCCCCAGTTCTGACCGATCAGGGTGCGGACGTCATTCACCGCTTCCGGTGCCATGCTGACGGCGTCGGTACGCATATAGGTGATCAGGCCGACCGTCTCGCCATTGACCGGCACGCCTTCATACAGACGCTGCGCCAGCGTCATCGTCTTGGTGGCCGAGAAATACAGCTTGCGCGCCGCTTCCTGCTGCAGGGTGGAGGTGGTGAACGGCGGGAAGGGGTGGCGTTTGGCCTGCTTGCGTTCGATGGTGCCAACCGTGAAGGCCCCGGCCTCAATCGCCTGCCGCGCCCGCTCGGCGGCGGTGGCGTCGGGCAGGCCGAACTTGTCCAGCTTGGTGCCGTCCAGGTGGGTCAGCCGCGACAGAAACGGCTTGCCCCCCGCTGACAGGGCATCGGCGGCAACGGTCCAGTATTCTTCCGAGGTGAAGCGCTCAATCTCCGATTCCCGCTCGCAGATCAGGCGCAGGGCCACCGACTGCACGCGCCCGGCTGACCGCGACCCCGGCAGCTTGCGCCACAGCACCGGCGACAGGGTAAAGCCGACCAGATAATCCAGCGCCCGGCGGGCCAGATAGGCATGGACCAGATCAAAGTACAGGTCACGCGGATGGGCCATCGCCTCGGAAATCGCCGATTTGGTGATGGCGTTGAAGGTGACGCGCTTGACCTCGACATCCTTCAGGGCCTTACGGCGGTTCAGTTCTTCCAGCACGTGCCACGAAATCGCTTCTCCCTCGCGATCCGGGTCAGTTGCGAGAAACAGGCGCTTGGCCCCTTTGACCGCCTGCACGATCTCGCGGATATGCTTTTCCGAACGGGCATCGGTGGCCCAGTCCATGGCGAAATCTTCGTCCGGGCGCACGGAGCCGTCTTTCGGCGGCAAGTCACGGATGTGCCCGAACGACGCCAGAACGGTATAGCCGCCGCCGAGGTACTTGTTGATGGTTTTGGCTTTGGCCGGGGACTCGACGATGACGACGTTCATGGGGCTCGCAAGGGCTGAAAAGCGGTGTCAGGGGCCTCCCCGCAGCCATATCCCTTTGAAGAGTCAGAGGGCTGGCAGCAAAGAGACGCGGTTGCCGGGGTGCCGTTCCAGACGGCCCGCCAGATCCAGTTCCAGAAGGATCATGGACACAACGGCGAAAGACAATTGGCATTGCCTGATGATTTCGTCAACCGTCACCGGCGTGACAGTCAGGCAGGGGACAACTTCCGCCCGGGCCCGGGCCAGATCCTGTTCCGGCGGCAGGGACGGGGCGGGGCCGCTGAAACCGGCGCGCCCGCGCTCTTCCAGCGCCGGGGGATGGCGGGTGATCGCCTCCAGAATATCCCCGGCGTGGCGGATCAGGGTGGCACCGTCACGCAGCAGCAGATTGGGGCCTTCGCTGCGGGCTTCCAGCGGCGACCCCGGCACCGCGAACACTTCGCGCCCCTGATCGGCAGCATAGCGGGCGGTGATCAGCGACCCCGACTTTGCCGAGGCCTCGACCACCACCACCCCCAGACTGGCACCGGAGATGATGCGGTTGCGGCGGGGGAAGTGGCGGGCCTGCGGCACGGTGGCGGGCGGCATTTCCGACAGAATCACCCCCTGTTCGGCCATCTGGCGGTACAGCCGGTCATTCTCCGGCGGGTAGATCACATCAACGCCCCCGGCCAGAACGGCGGCGGTTCCGGCCACGCTGTGCTGTGCCCCGGCATGCAGCGCCCCTTCATGGGCGGCGGTGTCGATGCCCCGGGCAAGGCCGGAAACCACGGTGACCCCGGCGGAGACCAGATCCATCGCCAGTTTACGGGCAAACTGCTTTCCGGCCACCGATGCGTTGCGGGCCCCGACCATGCCAATGCAGGGCCGGGCCAGCAGCGGGGCATGGCCCAGCGCATACAGGCAGGGCGGCGCATCATCGACCTGTGCCAGCAGGGCGGGGTAGGTGCTTTCCCCCACGCACAGCAGGCGGGCCCCCAGGGCCTCGGCCTGCATCAGCTCCCGCTCCGCCGTCAGGGCGGGGCAGACCTTGATCGGCTTGGCCCGCCCGCCGTTGCGGGCCAGTGTCGGCAGGGCCTCCAGCGCTTTACGGGCAGTGCCGAAGCGGTCAAGCAGGCGGCGCAGGGTGACAGGGCCGACATTCTCGCTGCGGATCAGGCGCAGCAGGTCAAGCCGCTCTGCGTTTGAAAACACGCGGGACGGTCCCCCGTCACTGCTGTCGGCGCGGAGGGAGGGCGGCGGGGCGGAGAAAAGGTCGTGCTGGGTCATGCCTGCACCACAGCATAACCCCCGGTGGTGGTCAAGGTGTGGCGTCGCCCTGACGGGGGTTCCCGGCCTGTTCCCCTGCTATTGGGCCCAGAAGGCCCGCAGGAAGGTGTCTGCCATACTGCGGTATTTGTCCGGCGCATCACCGGCATGTTTGGCCTGATACGCCTGATCCTGTGCCTTGATCGGGTTCTGTCCCCGGGTCTGGTCAAGATAGTGCCCCATACGGCGCATCAGCGGGTCAACGGATGATCCCTTGGCCCGTGACAGAACCGCCATCGCATTCTTCCAGGCGTGCAGCAGAAAGGCACGGTGCCCCTGCGTATCGGGGATATGCATGATGACATAGGGCATTGCCAGCAGATCCAGCGCCGCCTTGGCGTAGCGGCGGCGGAACGAGGGAACGTCAAGCTGCTGCATCACCGATTTTTTGAAGCGCCCGGAATCGAAGGTGCCAAGCTCCTGCGTTCCTTTCAGATCCAGCCGGTCGGCAAACAGCCCTTTGGCGCTGTCGATATCATAGCGGGTGGTGGCCTTGCGTTCGTCGATGTAGCTGTTTTTCAGAAATGTTTTTGCCATCTGCCGCACGGCGGGGTCGATCTGCCCATACCGTACCGCAAAGTGCGGGATCAGGCTGTAGGCGGTGTTGAGCAGGCCGGAACACATAAAGCAGGGTTCCAGCGAGGTATAAAACCGGGTGTCCGGCGGTGGCGGCATGTTTAACCCACCGTCCTGATACAGTTTTACGGCGGAAACCTCGGCATGGAAGGTGGCGGAAAAGTCAGCCCCCCAGCTGAGGATTCCCCCGCGCGGGCTGACCATCAGGGCACCGACCTTGGCGGTTTCGCCATGTTTGCCTTTGACCGGGGGCGAGGGGGCCGCCAGCGCGTAGCAGACCAGCAGGAACAGGCTGTCGAAGATATACTGCTCCTTCTGGGTCAGGTGATTGAAGGTGACACCGTTGCCCGCATCCGGGTATTCCGCCTGATCAAAAGGCGGGGCCGTGCCGTCGTTGGCATAGGGCACAATGCCGAAGCGGCGCAGAACGGCACGGGTCGTTGCGGCGGGGGTGGTCAGCAGGGTCTTTATCAGGGCGGCGTCGGCATCGGCGGCAGTAAAGGTATGGCCCAGATACTGGATGGTTTTCGGGCCAGCATGACCCAGACTGTTCCACAGTGCGTTCAGGGATGGCAGCATGGCCCCGGTGTTTTGCCGCACATCCGGCAGGATTGATTTGATGTTGCGGGGGTCTGCCGTCAGTTTGCTTGGGCGGCACTCGCAGATCCGGTCATCGCCACGGGTGAAAAACAGGCGCGGTTCCCCGGCTTTTCCCTGCTGTTTGATCTGCTCGATAAAGATGCCGTAGTCAGCATCGCTGGGTTCAGCCGTCAGATAGATTTCGGCATTCTGCAGATAGGCCCATCCTTCTTTGTAGACATGCTGGATCACGTTAACCACTGCGGTATGGCCGGGGTAGGCGTGGTGCATGTCCATCGACAGAAACATCGTTGGCATAGCGTTGCCGTTGCGCTTGACCAGCAGGGCCGCAGGGCGCCCGTTGCTCAAGGTGTGGGCCAGTGCCATCAGGACATGGTGACGCGATGCGGTGGTCATCGGTGGCCCCCTATGAGAGTTACGGCAGAAATGCTCTCATGGGATGATTGTGTCGGCAATTAACATTCTTGAGTCATTTCGGTCTGCTATAAAACAGACAAAACCCGGTGGCATTGCGGCCACCGGGCTGTTCTGACCGGCCTCTGTCAGCCGTTACCTGGGTATCAGGCGGCTACCGGGGTATCAGGCGGCGGCCTGCTGGCCGCGCAGCACCAGTTGCAGGTCAGCGATGGTCATCACCGGCATGCCAAGGCCCCGGGCGAAGCGGATCACCTCCGGCAGGCGGGCCATGGTGCCATCGGGGTTGGTCAGTTCGCACAGCACCGCCGCCGGGGCACGCCCGGCCATACGCACCAGATCAAGGCTGGCCTCGGTATGTCCGGCCCGGGCCAGCACACCGCCGGGGTGGGCCCGCAGCGGGAACATGTGGCCGGGGCGGGCCAGATCTTCCGGCTTTGCCTGCGGATTGATCGCGGCTTTCACCGTGGTCACCCGGTCAGCGGCGGAAACGCCGGTGGTGACGCCGTGCGCCGCCTCAATCGACACCGTAAAGCCGGTGCCCATGCGCGAGGTGTTGTCGGCCACCATCGGCGGCAGGTGCAGGCGGTCGCACTGCTCGCCGGTCAGGACCAGACAGACGATGCCGCTGCCTTCGCGGATCATCAGCGCCATCTGCTGGTCGGTCAGGCTGTCGGCGGCAAAGATAAAGTCGCCTTCGTTCTCGCGGTCCTCATCATCGACCACAAGAATCCCCTCGCCGCGCTGCAGGGCAGCCACGGCCCGCTTCACCCGCTCCTGCGGGGTGCCGTAACCGGCGAGAAGGGACGGGGTTTCGGAAAACATCTGATTCATGGTTATGCTCCGTTACAATCGGGGCGGCTGACCAGAATCAGGGCACGCAGGAAGACCGCAGGCAGCAACCCGGCCCGCAGGTTTCCCCCACGGTCAGGCGCACGCATGCGCACATACCACGCCACACCATCCCCGGTTCGGGGGCGGTATGCGGACGCGGCCTTATCCTCTTCCATCCGGACTGTTACCGTCGGCTTCGGCTTTTCACCGAATCTGCTGACCCTGTCCCGGGTGTGCGGTCCTCTGCACGGAGACAGGCGCTCGCGGGCTGCCGCCGGACCCCGCGGACGCGGGGCGGCGATGTACCGCCGGTCGGGATTTTCACCCTGCCCTGAGAACAAGTGCCTTTATGTTAAAGACTGTCTTCGGCTGAAGACGGCATAACCATAGGGAGAGTTTGCCGGCCGCGCAAGATGTGGGGGGCGTCTGTTTTATTCTGTCCGTCAGGCAAACCGCCGCGCCGCTTCCACCGCCAGCCCGGAGGCAACGGCCCCGAAGGTGTCGCAGGGGGTGATTTCGGCACCGGGCAGGCGGGCCCGCACCGCATCCTGCACCACCGGCATTTCGGTGGAACCGCCGGTCAGGATCACCAGACCGACATCCTCCGCCGTGACGCCGCTCTGGCTCAGGCAGGCATCAATGCCGCCGGTCAGGCGGGCCATGCCCTCGGTCAGCACCTCGCGCAGGTCGTGTTCGTGCAGCACCGGGGCCAGACCGGCTTCGATGTAAGACAGGGCAAGGGCATGGTCGGCTGCGTTGGACAGGCCGATCTTCGCCCCTTCCACATCCGCCCCCAGCCGGTGGCCAAGGCGGTGTTCGACCACGGTTTCCAGCCGCTGGAACTCCGCCTGATCCGGGGCGGTTTCCGCCAGCCAGCGCACGTCCCGCTCTGCCTTGGGGGCATACAGGGTGTTGATGCGCGGCCAGCTTGACAGGGTGGAATAGATCCAGCGCGGGGCCGGGATTTTCTTCTCCGTCACTTCCAGCCCCAGACCCAGCAGCGGCATCACCTTATAAAAGGAGAGGGAGGCGTCAAAATCGGTGCCGCCCAGCCGCAGGCCGGTGCTGGCCAGCACATCAGCCCGGGTGCGCCCGTGGTCAGACACCGGCGGGGTCAGCCGCACCAGCGAAAAGTCCGACGTGCCGCCGCCGATATCGACGATCAGCGCCAGCGTATCCGGCTTCACCGCCCCGGCGTGCTGGTCGGCATACAGGCAGGCGGCGGCGACCGGCTCGTACTCAAATTCGATATGCTTAAAACCGACCGAACGCAGGATGCCATCCAGCGTCGCCTGTGCGGCGCGGTCGCCATCGGGGTTGCCGTCAACAAAGTTGACCGGGCGGCCCTGTACGATGGCGGTCAGCGCGTGGCCGCAGGCGGCTTCGGCCCGGCGCTTGGCCTCGGCGATAAAGTCATGCAGAACGGCGGTGAACGGCACCTGACGGTTGCCGACGCGGGTGGTTTCCTCGATCAGGCTGGTGCCGAGAACCGACTTGATGGAGCGCATCAGCCGCCCCTCATCGCCACCAAGATAGGCCTGCATCGCCTCGCGCCCCAGATCGGGGGCCGGGCGCTCCGGGCGGTAGAACAGGGCGGTCGGCATGGTGCGGTGCTGCCCTTCCAGCGGCAGCAGCACCGGGGTAACGCCATCATGAATCCCCAGTGCGGAATTGCTGGTGCCGAAATCGAAACCGCAGTGCATGGCGGGACTCCTGTGGGGGCGAAAAAGGGGCGGAAGAAACCGCATCGCCCCGCCCAAGTCAAGCCTGCCGTTGCCCCCGGTTGCCCGGAGATCGCAAAACCGTTGCCAATCAGCCCCGGCATGGCAAAGTGCCGCCCTAAACCAAAAAAAGCCTCAGAGACACAATTCTAAAAAGAAAGCATTGGGAGACACCATGACCCGTCGCATCTGCATTCTTTACACCGGCGGCACCATTGGCATGGAGCAGGGGGAGCGCGGCTGGCGCCCGGCCCCGTCCTTCGCCGCGCTGACGGACCGCCTGCACCCCGGCCTGCGCAACGGGGCGGAGGTGCTGGAATACAGCCCGCTGCTGGACAGCGCCAACGCCGGGCCGGATGTCTGGTACCGCCTTGGCCGCGATATCCGGGCGCTGGCGGCGGACTACGACGGCTTTGTGGTGATCTACGGCACCGATACCCTGTGTTACGTCGCCGCCAGCCTGTCGTTCCAGCTGGCGGGAACCGGTATTCCGGTCGCCGTGACCGGGGCGATGGTGCCGATGGTGGCCGATGGATCTGACGGCGGGGCCAACCTCGGGCTGGCCCTGAAGACGGTGACGGCCATGGCCGACGGCCCGGCGGCACAGCGCGGGGTTTCCGTCTGTTTTAACGGGCGGGTGATCCACGGGGCCCGCGCCCGCAAACTGATGGCCCACGAGATGGACGCCATGCGCGACGCCGCCGCCCTGCTGGAAGGGCAGCCGGGGCCGCAGACCGCGATTGCCGCCCCCGGCCATGCCAGCCTGCCGCCCGTGGCCGAAACCGCGCCTGCGCCGACCGTGGCCCTTCTGACCCTGCACCCCGGCATCGGCCTGCACGCCGACAGCCTGTTTGCGGTGCCGCCACAGGGCCTGATCGTCGAATGCTTCGGCAGCGGCACCGGCCCGACCGCCGACGCCGGGCTGGTGCGCCTGCTCAACCGCCTGCGCGACGGCGGTACGGTGATGATGGCGGTCAGCCAGTGCCTGCACGGCAGCATCGCCTTCGACACCTACGAAGCCGGTGCCGCCTTCGCCGACGCCGGAGTGATCGCCGGGGGCCACATGACGCGGGAAGCCGCGCTGACCAAACTGCACCTCACCCTCAGCCTCGGCCTTGGCCGCGATGTGCTGGCGCAGGATTGGGTGGGGGAGATGTAGGGGGGGGAGGAGCCTCCTGCGGAGGATGGGAGCAAGCCTTTTTCCGGGAAAAAGGCTTGACCCAAAAAGCGGGGAGTTGATTCTCGGGGTTCCGTGATGAACCCTTTGTTGACCATGGTAGAGGGATGATTTCGCGCTTTTGCCACCCTTTTTTATCGTGTCGGAAAACTTATAGCCCGCGAAGTTGAGCGGTGTTAGCCCCCGTTCTGTGGCTACCAAAAGCGTCTTTGCGTTTTGAACTTCCCCCAAAGAATCCCGATTGGGTTCGGCATTTTTTGATATTCCTATTCGGTATTGGGCATTAATCTACCCCAGATAGTAGTGCTGATTTTAGGAAGTCCGTAAGTTTATGAACCTCTTTAACCGTAAGACTCTAGAACGTCATATTAAAGCGGCTCCTATTCCCCAAGCGCATCTAGATAAGCTAGAGGCCTGGGCGGAAATGATTCGCTCTCAAAGAGTTTACTCCCTTAAAGAAGTTTCCCTTCACGGGCAATTCGCGGCAAACATCGTTGAAGGCGTTCTTGGCTATCGCGGCCCTGCGGCAGGATCGTCTTATACCGTTGCCACCGAAGAAACGATTCTACGGGGTAGCGTTGATCTTGCCCTGGGTCATTTTGGTGGGCGAGAGCCAGAAATTTTGGCCCCATTCGAGCTAAAAGGGGCGGATACCCGCGACCTAGACGCCATCATGCCAGGGCGCAATAAAACCCCAGTTCAGCAGGCGTGGGAATACGCCATGAATGCACGGGGCGTTAAGTGGGTTCTTGTTTCAAATATGATTGAGTTGCGCCTTTATGGCTTTGGTGAGGGCACCACCGCCTACGAGGTCTTTCAGCTCGATCAATTGACAGACCCAAAGGAATACGCTCGGTTTATGCTGTTGCTCTCTGCTGAGAGCCTTCTATCAGGGCGCACGCTTGATCTGCTGAAACAAAGCCGTGCAGAAGACCGTGATATTACGGACAGCCTCTATCAAGACTATAAGGCGCTGCGACTAAAGCTTATCGGAGCTGTCCAACAGGTATCTTCCTCAGTTACCGCGCTCGAAAGCATTGCGATTGCACAAAAAATTCTTGATCGCGTGCTCTTTATTGCCTTTGCCGAAGATACAGGCCTGTTGCCGAGTAGCACGTTGTCTCAGGCTTTTGTCACCCGTGATCCTTATAACCCGCGTCCGGTGTGGGATAACTTCAAGGGCCTGTTCCATGGCATTGACCAGGGGAGCGAGGCCTTAAAAATCCCCCGCTATAACGGGGGCCTGTTCCACAAAGATGACGCCATTGATGCCCTAAGCATACCCGATGATATTTGCGAGGGGTTTAAGGCTCTTGGGGAGTATGACTTTGCCTCTGAAGTCTCGGTTACGGTTCTAGGGCATATCTTTGAGCAATCAATTGCAGACGTTGAACGCCTTCAGGCACAAGCACGAGGCGAGGAAGTCGAAGAAGCGCGTGCGACGGGTACGACTGGGCGGCGGCGGCGTGATGGGGTGGTCTATACCCCTGACTACATCGCCCGCTTTATCGTTGCCGAGACCCTAGGCGCACACCTAGAGGAAATCTTTACCGGGATCTTGGGTATCCATGCCAAACCAAAGGCTGACCTATCCGACTACGCTGCAATTCCTTGGCGGAAAAAATCGTCCGAGCTGGAGGCGTGGCAGGCCTACCGCGAGCGGCTAAAGACTCTACGCATTGTTGATCCGGCTTGTGGGTCAGGGGTATTCCTGATTATGGCTTTTGATTTCCTAAAAGCCGAGCTAACCCGCGTAAACGAAAAGATCAAAGACCTATCGCCAAAGGCCGAACACTATGGCGACCTGCTGGAATATGTTCCAGACAGTGAGATTCTGACCAATAACCTATTTGGCGTTGATGTAAATGTGGAAAGCATTGAAATCGCCAAACTCTCGCTGTGGATTAAGACGGCTCGGCGTGGCAAAGTTCTAGACAGCCTTGATAGCAGCCTGTGCGTCGGTGATAGCCTGATCGAAGACAGTAACTTTGCTTATCTTGATCACGCTTTCACCTGGGAAACAGCGTTTCCACACGTCTTTGCCGAAGGCGGGTTTGACGTTGTTTTGGGCAATCCGCCGTATGTCCGCATGGAACAGCTCAAGGCCATTAAACCCTATCTAGAAAAACGCTACGAAGTCGTTTCGGACCGGGCAGACCTGTATTGCTACTTTTTTGAACGGGGCTTGCGCTTACTCAAACCGGGTGGGCGCTTGGGCTATATTTCCTCTAACACCTTCTTTAAGACCGGATCGGGAAAACCGTTGCGGGAATATCTGTTGCGCGAGGCAACGCTGGAAAGCGTCATTGATTTTGGCGACCTGCAAATTTTTGAGGGTGTCACCACCTACCCGGCCATTCTGACCATGAAGCGTGCTGTTGCCCCAGAAGGCCATGATGTGCAATTTTGGAAGGTTGACGCCCTGCCAGAGGCCAACTTTCAGGCAACATGGGAAAAAGCCGCCGGAGTCTATCCGCAAGCCGCCCTTAGCGCTGGGTCTTGGGAGCTAGAGAAGCCTCATCTTCAGCAATTGAGAATGAAGATCGCATTTGGAAAGCCAAGGCTGCAAGACGTTTACGATGCACCTCTTTATGGAATTAAGACGGGTTTAAATAAGGCCTTTGTCATAGACGATGCAGTCAAAGAGCGAATTTGTTCGCAAGACCCAAAGTCCATAGAACTTCTTAAGCCATTTTTGGAGGGTAAGGATATACGGCGATGGCGGGCAGAGCCGCGTGGACTCTGGGGAATCATGCTCACTAAGGGCTGGACCCGGAAGCGGTATGGAGAGGGTAACGAGGCAGAACAATGGGAGAGGCTAAATATTGAGTTCCCAGGAATATCTAGTTGGTTGTCAGGGTTCTACAATGATGCATTAAAGAGATCTGATAAGGGTGATTATTGGTGGGAATTAAGGGCGTGTGATTATATTGGAACTTATGATGAACCAAAGATAATATTCTCTCACTTTCAGGATAGCCCGTCATTCTTCTTTGATGATAAAATGTTTTACACAAATAACCGTGGATATATATGGAAGGGCGGATATTTTGAAGTAGCTATTTTAAACAGCAAGGCTGTGTGGTTTTTCCTTACTGGAGTGACCTCTTATATTCGAGGAGGATTTTTCGAGGCCACAACGCAGAATACAACTAAGATCCCAATCCCTTCCGCGACAGATGATCAAAAACATATACTTGCTTCAATGGCGATGCAGTGCCAACTGATTGCCAATCAGCGCCTTGCCCTTCAAACAGCCCTGACCCGCCGCATTCCTGACCTCTGCCCGCCGGACCGCACACCCAGACTGACTACCAAGCTGAAAGAATGGTGGACTCTGCCTGACTTCGCCGCGTTCCGGGCTGAGGTCAAAAGGACGTTTAAGGCCGATATTCCGTTGTCTGAAAGGTCCGACTGGGAAGACTGGATCACCCGCGACCGTGCCGAAATTGCCCGCCTCTCGGCAGAAATCACCCAAGCCGAAGCCCAGATTGATAAGATCGTTTACCAGCTTTTCGACCTAACACCCGATGAGATTGCGCTGTTGGAAAGCGTCGTATAGGCACCGTGGTGCATCACCTTTGAATTTAGGGATGGTGGTGCCTACGTCCTAGATTTGGACAATACCACTAAGAGGCCTCACCCATGAGCCGTACCCTGTCCCTTCAGACAGATTGGCAGCAGAAATAAACCCAGTGCTGATGAGATAAGTTTTGCTGATATAAAAAGGTCAAGGAGGCCAAGCCTCCTTGCGGGTGCAGGGCAGCGCCCTGCGTTCTCCCCCTCCCATTTCCTCCGATCGTCGCAAATCTCCCCCATATTTTCGACCGCCGTCGCATTGACGGCACCGGAGCAGGGGCGGGAGAGTGGGGGCCTGTCCCCCTTCAGAAGGTCCGGCCCGATGATCCGTTTTCCGCACACCGCCCCGCTGAAGCGCAGCCACTGGCAGCAGTCATTGGGCTCTGTCACCCCGTTTCCGGCCTTGGCGGGGGCGGAGGAAGCCGATGTGGCCATTCTCGGCGGCGGCTTTGTCGGCCTGTGGACGGCGCTGACCCTGAAGCAGCAGGCGCCTGAATGCCGGGTGGTGATTCTGGAGCAGGATGTCTGCGGCGGCGGGGCATCCGGGCGCAATGGCGGCTTTGTCATGTCGTGGTGGCCGAAGGTCGGCACGTTACTGGCCCAGTATGGGGCGGATCAGGCGCTGTTCCTCGGCCACAGCGCCGAGCGGGCGATTACGGAGCTGGGGGCGTTCTGTCAGCAGCATCAGATTGATGCCCATTTTGTGCAGAAGGGCTGGCTGTGGACGGCCACCACCCCGGCGCATGTTGATGCCTGGAACGGCACACTGGAAGCCTGCACCCGGCTGGGGGTGCAGCCGTTTGAGCGGCTGTCCCCGGCGGAGGTGGCACGCCGGGCCGGATCGGCGGTGCATCTGGCCGGGGTGTTTGAGGCCTCTAACGCCACGGTGCAACCGGCGGCGCTGGCGCAGGGCCTGCGGCGGGTGGCGGCGGAGGCCGGGGTGCGGATTTATGAAGGCTCGGCGGTGACGCAGATTGATCCCGGCTCTCCGGTGCGGGTGCAGACGGCGGGCGGGTCGGTGCGGGCCGGGGCGGTGGTGCTGGCGACCAACGCGTGGTCGGCGGCAATCCCGGAGCTGGCGCGGCTGATCACGCCGGTCAACAGTTCCATCGTCATCACCCGTCCGTTGGGGCCGGTGGCGGAAGGGGGCGGCTGGACCGGCGGGGAGTCGATCACCGACTCTCAGCTGATGGTCGATTACTACCGCACCACCCGCGATGGCCGGATTGCGTTCGGCAAGGGGACCGGAGCAATAACCTACGGCGGCAGAATTGATGGCACCTTCAGCGCGCATGCCGACAGTCTGGCGATGACCCGGGCTGATCTGCTCCGGACCTATCCCGCCCTGTCGGCGGAGGATGTGGACGGGGGCTGGTCCGGCCCGATAGACCGGGCCTATGACAGCCTGCCGGTGTTTGGCAGCCTGAGCGGCCATGAGAACATTCATTATGGCATCGGCTGGAGCGGTAACGGTGTCGGCCCCAGCCGTCTGGGGGGGCGGATTCTGGCCAGTCTGGCGCTGGGCCGCCGCGATGAGTGGAGCACCTGCGCGCTGGTCGGGCGGTCGTGCCGGGCTTTTCCGCCGGAGCCGCTGCGCTTTCTTGGCGGGTCGCTGGTCCGGCAGGCGGTGATCCGGAAGGAGCGGGCGGAGATACAGGGCCGGGCCCCGTCCGGTCTGGATCGTCTGCTGGCCGGGCTGGCGCCATCCGGGTTAGAAGATAAGTCCTGATTTTCTGTCCGGGGCCCTGTGCTGATGCCGCTGCGGATCGCTGACCTGATTGCCATGCCGGAGCTGCGGACCCGCCCGCTGGCCGGGCGGACGTTTGACCGCCCGGTGCGCTGGGCCCATGTCTGCGAATTGCCCGACCCGACCGAATGGCTGGGGGAAGGCGATCTGCTGATGACCACCGGCATCGGCATTCCGGCCACGCCGCCGGGGCAGGCGGCATATATTGCGGCGCTGTCACAGGCAGGGCTGGCCGGGGTGATGATCGGTGACAATATGCAGGCCCCGGCGGATCTGTCGGCGCTGTGTGCGGCGGCGGCTGACCTTGATTTCCCGGTGCTGCTGACGGAATACGGGGTGCCGTTCGCCAGTGTCACCCGGGCGGTGATTGATGCCGGGCGGCAGGCGGAATTTGACCGGCGCAACACCCTTAACCGTCTGTTTGTCAGTGCGCGGGCGGCGATGGATGGTCTGGGGCCGGAAGACCTGCTGCGGCGGCTGGAAAAAGACATCGGGGCAGGGCTGTGCCTGCTCGATCCGGCGGAGCTGGGGCGCGTCTGGCTGCCGGAGGGCAGGGATCTGCCTGCTGCCTTACGTGCGGTGCTGCGGCGGCAGCCGCCGGAATTTTCCGACACCCAGCCGCTGGTACGGCGGTATCCGGGGCAGGCCGGGGATGTGCTGGCCGTGGCGGTGCCGTCGCGCCGGGCTTTTGTGCTGCTGGTGCAGCCTGCGGGGGATGCGGCACCGGATTATGGGGTGCTGCACCATCTGGTAACGGTTATGGGGATGGCGCTGGACCGGCTGTTGAGCCGGGTGGAGCAGGCGTTATCTGCTGGGGCTGATCTTCTGGATGATCTTCTGGCGTTACGGCTGTCGGCCCCGGAAGCGGCGCGGCGGCTGGCCGCGCAGGGGCTGGATCCGGCAACCGCCTGCGTCGCATTGGCCCGCCCGGCTGAGGCGGCGCTGACAGCCGGGGGGCTGTGTGACCGGATGGTCCGGTTGCAGCGGCAGGCAGGGCCGGTGCTGCTGCGGCGGCAGGGGGAAGACCTGATCATGCTGGCGGCAGGGGCGGATCTGCCGCATCTGCATAGGGCGTTTGGCACAGCCATCGGCCACAGCCAGCCGCTGGGGCGGGCTGACCGTGGGGCAGAGGCGCTGCGGGAAGCCCGGCTGGCCCTGAGCCATGCCGGACCGCAGGGGATCAACGCTTATGCCGGGGGTGGCCGGGTGCCGTGGCTGCCTGCCACCCTGACCGAGGCGGCGCAGGTGTTTCAGCAGGTTCTGGGCCCGGTGCAGGACTATGACGCGGCACAGGGAAGCGACCTGATTGTGTCGCTGCGGGTGTTTCTGGAAGAGAACCGGTCGTGGCAGGCGGCGGCGGCGCGGCTGGGGATTCATAAAACCACGCTGATTTACCGCATCCGCAAGGTGGAAAGCCTGACCGGCCATGCGCTGGACAGCACAGACGGGGTAACGGTGCTGTGGCTGGCCCTGCGGGCCGGAGAAATCGCAGGGGAGAAATAAAAAAGCCATGACTTTTGAAGGTCATGGCTTTTTTAGTCTCGACTGGCTCCGGCGGTAGGATTCGAACCTACGACAGCCCGATTAACAGTCGGGGGCTCTACCGCTGAGCTACACCGGAACAACCCGTCGAGGACCGGGGTTGTAACAGCCTGTTCCTGCTCCGGCAAGCCCTGTTTTGACTCTGATTTCATTTTTTACCGCCGGGTCCGGCCGGGACTTGAAAGTAAAAAAGCCACGGCTTTTGAAGGCCGTGGCTTTTTTAGTCTCGACTGGCTCCGGCGGTAGGATTCGAACCTACGACAACCCGATTAACAGTCGGGGGCTCTACCGCTGAGCTACACCGGAACATCCCGTCGAGGGCCGCGTATTTATCAGTCGTGGCCGGGGTGTGCAAGCATTTTCTTGTCAGGATCTGTCAAAAAGTCGGGGGATCTGATCTGACGCTCTCTAATTCCCTGTAAGGAAATGATTATTTCCTATGATCGGAAAAAGCGCAGTCTTTCATCGAAAAAATCTGAACTAAACTGTTCAGTTTGATCTTGCGGTCAGGATGCGACAGGACTAAGTTTCCCTCAACAGAACTGAACAGTTCAGTTCGACTTCAGGCCACTCCCGGAGCGGGGCCCCAATCAGGACAGCCCCCCGGATGACCGCTTATAAGGAGCACATCATGTCTGCTTTCAAGACCGCTTTTGCCGCTGCCGCTTTCTCCGCTGCCGTTGTTGCCTCTTTCTCTGCCGCTCAGGCCAGCGACCAGCTGCTGAAGGGCCGGGTGCCGGTCGGCATGGAACAGATCGGCGGTGAGGCGACCCCGGTGTATGGCGACAAGACCTATGTCATCACCTCCGCCAAGCCGGTCGGCTGGACCTCCGGCCGCGATGCCCAGCCGGTCTATGACGAAGCCGTGACCCGCCCGGTGCTGAACCGGGACGTGGTGAAGTCTGAAATGATCGGCAACCGTCTGGTCGTCACCTACCGCGATGACGCGGCACAGGTGGCTGAACAGAAGTAAGGGGCAGGGCCGCCTTATTCTTTAAGGTCTGATGCACAAGCGGGGGAGGCGGATGGTCGCCGTCCCCCGTTTTGCTGTTTTTATGCCGCAGTCGCAAAAAATGTGATCACGGATGCGGGGAAGGTCCGCTCCGGCGTTGACGCAGACCCCCGGTGCGGCATAGGGTGCCAGCCTTAGCCCGCTGCCGCCCGTTTCCGGCGTCATGCGCAGCCGGGCTGTTCCCTTCAACACTATCATCTGGACCCGAACACTGATGAGCGACTCTCTGGTTGATCTCGCCCGCGATTCCTCGGCCTGGCCCTTTCAGGAAGCCCGTGACCTGCTGGAAAAACGCCTGGGTGGTAAAAAACCGGAGAAAGGCTACGTCCTGTTCGAGACCGGCTATGGCCCGTCGGGCCTGCCGCATATCGGCACCTTCGGCGAAGTGGCCCGCACCACCTGGGTGCGCCGCGCCTTTCAGGTTCTGGCGCCCGACATGCCGACCAAGCTGTTCGCCTTCTCCGATGACATGGACGGCCTGCGCAAGGTGCCGGACAACATCCCCAATAAGGAGATGGTCCGCCAGCACCTCGGCAAGCCGCTGACCCGGATCCCCGATCCGTTCGGTACCCATGAAAGCTTCGGCCATCACAACAACGCCCGTCTGCGTGGCTTCCTCGACAGCTTCGGCTTCGAGTACGAGTTCAAGTCGGCGACCGAATGCTATGCCTCCGGCATGTTCGACCACGCGCTGAAGCGGGTGCTGGAATGCTATGACGAGATCATGGCGGTGATGCTGCCGACGCTGGGCGCTGAACGTCAGGCGACCTACAGCCCGTTCCTGCCGGTCTGCCCGCGCACCGGTGTGGTGCTGCAGGTGCCGGTGATCCACCACGACGCTGACGCCGGGACGATTGTCTATGTCGATCCCGAAACCGGCGAGAAGATGGAAACCCCGGTTACCGGCGGTGCCTGTAAGCTGCAGTGGAAGCCGGACTGGGGTATGCGCTGGTACGCGCTGGGCGTTGATTATGAAATGTCCGGTAAGGATCTGATCCCGTCGGTGGATCTGGCGGCGAAGATCTGCCGCATCCTTGGCGGCACCCCGCCGAAGAACCTGTCTTACGAGCTGTTCCTTGATGACAAGGGCCAGAAAATTTCCAAGTCGAAGGGCAACGGCCTGTCGGTGGAAGACTGGCTGAAGTACGCGCCGGAAGAATCGTTGGCCCTGTTCATGTATCAGAAGCCGAAAGCGGCCAAGCGGCTGTTCTTCGATGTCATTCCGCGTGCGGTGGATGAATATATCGCCCATGTCGACAGCTTCCACGGGCAGGATGACAAGGGTAAGTTCAACAATCCGGCCTGGCATATTCACCACGCCAACCCGCCGAAGGGCACCAGCCCGCTCAGCTTCGGGATTCTGCTGAATCTGGTCGGGGTGGCGAACACCGATGACCCGGACGTGCTGTGGCATTACATCCGCAACTACGCCCCGGATGCCAGCCCGGAAGCGACCCCGTTCCTGAACAAGCTGGTGTCGCATGCGATCGTCTACTACAACGATTTCGTCAAGCCGACCAAGCAGTTCCGGAAGGCCAGCGAAGCCGAGCTGAAGGCGCTGACCGACCTGCGGAACCAGCTGAAGGCTGCCCCGGCCGGGGCGGGGGCGGAAGAGCTGCAGAACATCGTCTACGAAATCGGCAAGGCCCACGCGGAAACGTTCCCCGGGCTGCGCGACTGGTTCAAGGCCCAGTATGAAATTCTGCTGGGGCAGGATCAGGGGCCGCGCATGGGCAGCTTCTTTGCCCTGTACGGCGTCGATAAGTCGGTGGAACTGCTGGACCGCGCCATTGCCGGTGACGATCTGGGGGCGTAAGGCGGTCTGTTCCGTCAACTGTGACCAAACAAAGGCCGCTCCGGGGTTCCGGGGCGGCTTTTTGCTGATATTCAGGCGGGATAGCGGTGCGTTTCAGGGCCCTTTTTCCGCCATAACACGGGTACAAACTCTCTTTGTCATCCGGGGTCTGTTTTGACAGGACGGAGACCTGCGGGCGGAAAAAACCGGCAGGGGTCTGCAAAAAAGAAAACCCTGTGATGATCGTCACTGTTGAAAACTGGCAGTCGGCGTATCGTCAGTTCATCAGGCAAGGGGGCACAGCCCATGACCGCCCGATACGAAGTTGCGATCTACAATGCCGAAGTCCGGCGGTTGGTCTATACCGGAGATCATCACCGCGATCTGGCCGACAGCTGGAGTGAAACGCACTACGTTGAGGTGGTGGCTGAAAACGCCGACCGAGCCCGAGCGAAGATTTTTAATCGGTATCCCCGAGACCGCGGCTTCGTGATTGAAGCCGTGAAAGAGGCCTGACCGACCCCGGCAGGCAAAAAAGACCGGACGCTCCGTGCATCCCCCCCGAGCAATCCCACGGAGCGTCCGGTCGCTTTTGTAATTTGGTCCTTCCCTTCCCTTCCCAGATCTGGTCTTGGTCGACAGCTTTTTGGTCTGTTGTCTGGTTCATGACCCTCCTTTGGCGCTTCCCGCACTGCGGGGGGCGCCTTGTTGTTTTGGGGTATGACCATGCAATCGCCGTTAGAGGCCAGGCCCCTCCGTCAGGCTGGTCGTCTGACATGGTTGCTGAGATCAATCGAGAACCGGCCCCGGTTATTGCAGGAGGTTATGAAAAAACAAACCCCGCCGAAATCCGGCGGGGTTTGTTATCGATGTGGGTGCCCCGGGGGGAGCGCCCTTTTGCATCATATCCTGCTGTAAAGACAGAATCAGGAAGGGCGGCCCGAGGTGCGGGCGATCAGGCGGCTCATCCAGAAAGCCAGCATGAAGATCGCGACAACGGCGACCGGCAACAGGGTGAAGACCTGCTGCTGGGTTTCTCCGGCAAAGCTGGTGCTCTTCCCGTTCAGCATGGATTCAAGGGCGATCCAGATCCCGATCGGGGCAATCATGAACACAGCGAGAACGTAAGGCAGAAAACGCATGTCGATCCTCTCTCACGACAGCGGGCCCGTCGCACCGGCGGAGGACCCTGCGGAGAGTCCCTCGGCAGTGGACTATCCGCTCATTCGCGACGGACTATAGGTCGTGACAGAGATGTTGCAAGAGCGAATTGTAATGGTTAAAAATTTTGTGGGTATTCCGGCGAAGCGGCATTCTCCCCGAAAAGATATTAAACCGGGCTGGGGCAGGGCAGGTCCCTGACAGAACACGGTTTTCCGATCCGGTCAGTAATGCGGCGGCTTTGTCACCTCATGGGCCGGTTCCAGACTGGTCATTTTGCGATGGAGGAGTTCCATCGTGCGGGTCAGGCGGTCGATCTGGTCCCACTGGGCCGCCATCTGGTCGCTCATCTCCTGCTGTGCCCGTTCCAGATGGGCAACATGGCTTTCCAGATCGTTAATCCGTTCCTGAAGATGGGTAATTTCGGTGGCGGTTTCAGTCATGACGTCTGCTTTACGAGTCGGGGGCACAGGGCTGTGGGGAAACAGGCACAGAGAAAACCCCATTGACCGATGGCGATCAATGGGGTTTCACCGGAAAGGGGCAAAACAGCCGTGTTTACCACAGGGTCAGCAGGGCGGAGCCGCACAGCAGAGTCAGCACCGCACCAATGCCGTAGCACAGGGCTCCGGCGATACGGTGCCCGTCTTCGCCACGCAGGAACAGATCCTGCAGGGTCATGCGCAGGCGGTGGGCACCGTGCCACAGGCAGGGCAGGATCACCCCGGCCAGAATCACCTTGCCGATCAAAGAGGCCGCAAAGGCACGCATGGTACCGTAGGAAAACGCCCCTGACGCCAGCCCCAGCGGTACCAGAACCCCGGTGACGATGATCAGGGCCGGCAGCAGAAAGGCCGACAGGGTTCCCCCGGCGGCAAAGGGCAGCCAGACGATGGGCTTGCTGGAACGGGCCATATCTCTCCCTCCGTCCTTAAAACCACAGGGCCGCGCCGATGATCACCGCCGAAGCGAAGATCCAGGCGGCATACTGGGCGATAATCACCGGCTGCGGCGGCAGAAAATCCTCGCCGACGATCACCGGCGTGGTGCGCGGGGTGACGGCAAACCACGTCACGGTGTGATACAGCGCGAACAGCAGGGCAATCCCCTGAAACACCAGCGTTGCCGGATGGCTGAGGGCGCTGACATAGCCGTTCCAGGCGGCTTCCCCTTCGGCCAGCCGCCACAGGCCGACGATCAGCAGGCCGCTGTAGGCGGTGACAAAGGCGCTGGACAGCTCGCGGATCATGTAGCGGGTATAGAAAGGCCGTTCCAGCCACCAGCCATATGTCATTTTCGGGGTATAGGGGCGACGGCTCATTCCTTGGTCCTCCCCGCGCTGGACCGGCCCGGGATCAGATGATCAAGGAACCAGTCCACGGAATTGGCGATTTTCTGTTCCTGAATGGCACCGCCCGGTTCGACATGCTTCGGGCAGACATCAGAGCAGGCGGAGACGAAGGTGCATTCCCACACCCCGTCAGCGGATCCGGTGACTTCCTGCCGCTCATGGCGGCCCTGATCCCGGGAGTCAAGGTTATAGCGGTGGGCCAGTGCCAGCGCCGCCGGACCGATGAAGCCGGGGTTAAGCCCGACCTGCGGGCAGGCGCTGTAACACAGCAGGCAGTTGATGCACAGCGTATGGTGCTTGAACCGCTTAAGCTGTTTGGGCAACTGGATGTATTCGCCGTCTTCGACCGGCTTTTCCTCGTCCCGGATGATCCACGGCTTCACGGATTCAAGTTTTGCCATGAACCCTTCCATATCGACCACCAGATCGCGCTCAATCGGGAAGTTGCGCAGCGGCTCCACCCGGATCGGGCCGCGGCCGAGGTAATCCCGCAGAAAGGCCTTGCAGGTCAGCTTTTCCTCGCCGTTGACCACCATGCCGCAGGACCCGCACACCGCCATGTGGCAGGACCAGCGGTAGGTCAGGGTACTGTCGGTGTTGTCTTTGATCCAGTTGAGGGCGTCAAGCACCACCCAGTCTTCGTCATAGGGCACCTCAAAGCTCTGAAAGCGCGGCTCCTGATCCCGCTCGGGATCATAGCGCAGGACTTCCAGCGTGACGGTTGTGGTGTTGCTCATGATGCGGCCCCCCCATACACCCGGGCGGCGGGCTGGGATTTGGTGATCGTCACCGGCTTATAGTCAATGCGTGGCGGCTCATCGCCCTGACGCCACGCCATGCTGTGGGTCAGGAACGCGCTGTCATCACGCTGCGGGTGGTCAAGGCGCTGGTGTGCCCCGCGTGATTCGGTGCGCAGCAGTGCTGACAGGGCCATGGTTTCGGCGATTTCCAGCATCGCCCCCAGTTCCAGCGCCTGCGTCAGATCGGTGTTGAACACCCAGCTGCGGTCAGAAATCTTGACGTCCCGGTAGCGGGCCCGCAGGTCGCGCAGAGTGGCGCAGGTGGCTTCCAGACCTTCCTGCGTGCGGTAAATGCCACAGCCGGATTCCATGGTTGCCATCATGTCGCGGCGGATGGTGGCGACGGCCTCGGTTCCGCGCGATCCGTCAACCAGCGCTTCGGCGCGGGCGCGGTGGGCCTTGGCCTGCGCCAGTGCCGCCGTTTCTGACGGGGCTGGCAGGCTGCGGGCCAGCTTTGCCGCCGCTTCTCCGGCAACCTTGCCGAACACCAGCAGTTCCGCCAGCGAGTTTGACCCCAGACGGTTGGCTCCGTTGATTGAGACGCAGGCGGTTTCCCCGGCGCAGAACAGACCGGGCAGAGGGGTGCCTGCGGTGATGTCACTGGCGATGCCGCCCATGGTGTAATGAATCACCGGGCGCACCGGGATCGGGGCGCTGACGACATCAACCCCGACGTAAGACTTGGCCAGATCACGGATGAACGGCAGGCGCTCGTTGATCTTCTTCTCACCCAGATGCCGCAGGTCGAGGTGAACCACATCGCCCCATTTGCTCTGGATGGTGCGGCCCTTCTGCTGTTCCTGCCAGAACGACTGCGACAGGCGGTCACGCGGCCCCAGCTCCATGGCCTTTTTGCGCGGCCACGGGTCCGGCGGGCCCATGCCGTAATCCTGCAGGTAGCGGTAGCCGTCCTTATTGACCAGAATCCCGCCTTCACCGCGCGCCGCTTCAGAAATCAGGATGCCGGTGCCGGGCAGGCCGGTGGGGTGGTACTGCACGAATTCCATATCCTGCAGCGGCACCCCGGCGCGGTAGGCCATCGCCATACCATCCCCGGTTTTAATCGCCCCGTTGGTGGTGAACGGGAAGACTCGCCCGGCACCACCGGTACAGAGGATCACCGCCTTCCCCAGAACCACCACCGGCTTGCCGCTGCGCATCTCGTGACTCAGCACGCCGACAGCCCGGCCGTCTTCCAGCAGCAGGTCGGTGGTATAGTATTCATCCAGCCGCCTGATCGACGGATATTTCATCGAGGTCTGGAACAGGGTGTGCAGGATGTGGAAGCCGCTTTTGTCGGCGGCAAACCACGTCCGCTCGATCTTCATGCCACCGAACGGGCGGACGGCGACGCGGCCGTCCGGATCACGGCTCCACGGGCAGCCCCAGTGTTCCAGCCGGGTCAGCTCTTTCGGGGCCTGCTCAACGAAAAATTCCACCGCATCCTGATCGGCCAGCCAGTCAGAGCCGCCGATGGTGTCGTTGAAGTGGTTCTCCAGACTGTCATTTTCCTTAATGACCCCGGCAGCCCCCCCTTCCGCCGCCACGGTGTGGCTGCGCATCGGGTACACCTTGGAGATCAGCGTCACCGACAGCGCCGGATCGGCTTCGGCCACCGCAATGGCGGCACGCAGACCCGCGCCCCCGGCGCCCACGATCACCACATCTGTCTGAAGGACATCCATGCCCTGCTGCCTCCTGAAAAGTCACGCTGCGCTGCCCCGCATGAGCGAAGCATCACATTCGTCTGATGATAGCCGAGGATTTGCCGTAAGGAAACGTTAAGTCCTTGTGACGGCGTGCAGGTCAGGGCACGGTCTGCCCTGTCCTCTGGTATGACAGGGCAGGTAGGGGATTGCGGCTCCGGAAAATTAAAGCCCTATTTTTACAGTCGGGAACTTAAGAAATGCGGGTGGCAGTGACCTTCTGATACAGTCCGCCGAACAGGGTTTCTTTCTTCCACTCAAAGGTGACGTTTCCGGTTTCTGCACCGTCGGCAAGGCTCTTGATCTCTGTAGTCCAGAGTTCGCGGGCGAACGGTTCCAGCAGGGCGAATACCGCCTTCATAACCGGCCGCAGCGGATGCCACAGCGCCGGGGCATGGTAATCGACAAAAATAGCCCTGCCACCGGGCCTGACAGTGCGCAGAACGCTGGCTGTCACCTGCCGTTTCGCGTCCGCCGGGACTTCGTGAAGAAGAAAGAAACAGGCCACCGTATCGACGCAGACCGGCTCTGCGGTATCGGGGGACAGCAGAGACTCGCGGGCATCGTGACGGATCACCCGGGCCTGCGGCAGGTCGGCCAGCTTACGGGCGGTCAGTTCCACCTGTACCGGCGCAACATCGCTGACGGTCAGGCTGCCGCCCGGGCCGACGCGGGCGGCAAGGCGGCGGGAGAAGCCGCCATACACCGCGGCAGGCTGCCAGACGCTGCTGCCCGCCGTGATGTCGCGCGCCACCCAGTCCATCAGGCGGTTGGCATTGCCCCACAGGATGGTGTTGACCACGGCCTGATAGTCAAAGAACCGGGTCCCGAACCCGGACAGATAGGCCCAGGTGTAGGTGTCAGACAGATAGGCGGGCACATCCCGGCTGCCGTGTCCGGCAGGGGCGGGCTGAGGGCGGCGGGGGGGCAGGGGATTGGTACCGTCAGGCATGGCTTTCTGCTCCGGGGGGGCCGTACAGGGCGCGGGCCCGGGTTTCAAAGGCGGAAATCATCCGGTGGATCGAGTCTGAGGACAGCAGCGACCCGATAATCTGAAAAGCACGGATCCGCAGCTCAAATTCCGAGACAAGGGTGATGCGGCATCCGCCGTCCTCGGCGGTTTCAAACGACCAGTTCAGACGGAAGGATCTGAACGGCGGATCGGAAGAGGTGACCTCAATCACCGAGGGGGCGACCAGACGGGTGCGGGTGCTGAAGGTATGACGCACCGGCCCCAGCCGCACCACCTGATCGGTAATGTAAGAGTCTTCCTTGCGGTTGCGCACCCGCACCGCCTGCCAGCTGGGGACAAAGGCGGGATAGGACTCGACATCGGCGACCAGAGAATACATCTGCTCCTGCGAGTAATAGACCTCGCGGGTAACGGTGGTGGACGGCATGTTTCCCCCTTTTGCCGTGATCGTATGGCCGGTCCGGGGTTTCCGCTACCCCGGAACCGTGCCGCGAAAAAGTCTTCCGCCCCGGAAACCCCGGGCGACATACTGCGGTGCCGCCTGCCGGAAGAGCGGTGGCAGGGGCGGCACCGATCCATCGCTATAAGGCCGGATCGTGCCGCAGAAAACACCGCCTTTGCCATCATCCTGCCGTAATCGGCGGACAGGCAGGCCGCCGGGGCAGAGAAATCGACTGTCCGCCGGTGGCCAGCGTACGCGAACCGTGACGGGCGTTCGCGAAAAACACCCGGCCCGGCGGCCCCGGTTTGCAGTGCAGAAAACCTAGGGTCTTCCTTGATGTGGCGGTGCAGAAACTTCCCTGTCAATGCCCTTGTTTGCTTGACTTGTTTCAAGGGCAGGGATTACATCACGGCGATTCCGCGCGGGGCCCGTTTTCCGCGCGTCCTGTGCCTGCGTACCTTCTTTGCACGGCTTTTCCGTGGCGAAAATCTGTCAGCCCTGTGGCGGACAGATCCAGCGCCCCCGGGCTGACGTACAGACTGAAGATCCTGACTGGGGATGGATTTTCAGTCGGGAGGGACGCTGACAGAGGGCGCGTCGGGCCACGGTAGCCGCGCCCTGCCTGAACAGGCAGGGCCGCCCCGGGCGAACCACTTGTTTTTGGCACGGGGGTGTGTGCCGCCTGAAGGATTGCTGCCGGACCGGCTTCCCGCATGGGGCGTCGCCCGGCCTGCCGTGTTTATCAGCGTATCCGGTCTTCGGGGGCGTTGAGGCAGCATGCAAGGCGCTTCAGGCTGCCAGCCGCCGCAGCAGGAGGTTGGAGCTACGCTCATGGAGAACTTGCTCCGCGAGTACCTGCCGATCCTGATCTTCCTCGGGATCGCGGTCGCCGTCGCAGGGATTGCCGTGCTGGCATCCTACATCGTTGCCCCGCAGCGCCCGGATCCTGAGAAGGATTCGGCATACGAGTGCGGCTTTGAGGCGTTTGACGACGCCCGCGCCCGTTTCGACGTGCGCTATTATCTGGTGGCCATTCTGTTCATCATCTTCGATCTGGAAGTTGCCTTCCTGTTCCCGTGGGCGGTGTCGTTCGGCGACGTCGGCATGCTCGGGTTCTGGTCGATGATGGTGTTCCTGGGCGTGCTGACCATCGGCTTCGTTTATGAATGGAAGAAGGGAGCACTCGAATGGGAGTGACCGGCCAGACTTCCGCTCCGGGTGCGCTGCCCGCCGCCGGGGCCAATCACGCCGCTTTCGCCGACGTGGTGAATGCCGAGCTGCAGGAGCGCGGCTTCCTGCTGTCCTCCGTTGACAGTCTCGTCAACTGGGCCCGTACCGGCTCGCTTTGGCCGATGACCTTCGGTCTGGCCTGCTGCGCGGTGGAGATGATCCACGCCTACATGCCCCGCTATGACCTTGACCGTCTGGGCATCGTGCCGCGCCCGTCACCGCGTCAGTCTGACGTGATGATCGTCGCCGGGACCCTGACCAACAAGATGGCCCCGGCGCTGCGCAAGGTCTATGACCAGATGGCAGAGCCGCGCTGGGTGATCTCGATGGGCTCCTGTGCCAACGGCGGCGGGTATTACCACTACTCGTATTCCGTTGTGCGCGGCTGTGACCGCATCGTGCCGGTGGACGTCTACGTTCCGGGCTGTCCGCCGACCGCCGAAGCGCTGGTCTACGGCATCATGCAGCTCCAGAAGAAGATCCGCCGCACCGGCGGTCTTCACCGCTGATGCAGGTTTGAGGAAGGGGTCGGGTTGACCATGAAACTGACCGACGAACAGATGCAGGCCCTTGGCGATCTGCGCGATCACGTGTCCTCCCTGCTGGGGCAGGACCTGATCAGCGCCGAAATCGCCAAGCAGGAACTGATCATCACCGTGGTGCGCGGCAGCATCGTGAAGGTGCTGACCACCCTGCGCGACGACGTCAACTGCCGGTTCTCGCAACTGGTGGAGCTGACGGCGGTGGATTACCCGCAGCGTGAAGAGCGCTTCGACGTGGTTTATTGCCTGCTCAGCATGAAGCACAACCAGCGCATCCGCGTGAAGGTTTCCACCGACGAGAACACTCCGGTGGCCTCGGTGGTGCCGGTCTTCTCGACCGCCAACTGGTTCGAGCGTGAGGTGTGGGACATGTACGGCGTGTTCTTCGCCGACCATCCCGATCTGCGCCGCATTCTTACCGACTACGGCTTCCAGGGGCATCCGCTGCGCAAGGACTTCCCGCTGACCGGGCATGTCGAAATGCGCTACGACGAAGACCAGAAGCGCGTTGTCTATGAGCCGGTCAAGCTGGTTCAGGACTTCCGCAACTGGGACTTCCTCAGCCCGTGGGAAGGCATGACCACCCGCTGGCTGCCGGGTGACGAAAAGGCCACCGCCAAGGCCGAGGGGAAGTAAGATGAGCGAAACGCAAATCAAAAACCTCAACATCAACTTCGGTCCGCAGCATCCGGCGGCGCACGGTGTGCTGCGTCTGGTGCTGGAGCTGGACGGCGAAGTGGTGGACCGTGCGGATCCGCACATCGGCCTGCTGCACCGCGGCACCGAAAAGCTGATCGAGCACAAGACCTACGTGCAGGCTCTGCCGTACTTTGACCGTCTCGATTACTGCTCCCCGATCAATATGGAGCATTCCTACGTTCTGGCGGTTGAAAAGCTGCTGGGCATCGAGGTGCCGGAACGCGGCAAGCTGATCCGTACCCTGTTCGCGGAACTGGTGCGCATCGGCAACCATCTGCTGAACGTGCCGTCCTACGCCATGGACGTCGGCGCGATGACCCCGATGCTGTGGGCCTTCGAAGAGCGCGAGCTGATCTTCGAATTCTGCGAAGCGGTCTGTGGTGCGCGTATGCACATGGCCTACTTCCGTCCGGGTGGGGTCTCGCAGGATCTCCCGGCGGGTCTGGCGGAGCGGATCCGTCTGTGGGCCAACGAGTTCCCGAACTATGTCCGGGACATGGAAACCATGATCACCAACAACCGCATCTTCAAGCAGCGGACGGTGGACATTGGTGTCGTGACCCCGGAAGAGGCGCTGGACTGGGGCTTCACCGGCCCGAACCTGCGCGCTTCGGGCTTTGCGTGGGATCTCCGCAAGTCGCAGCCCTATGACTCCTATGAGGAGATGGACTTCGACATTCCGATCGGCAAGACCGGCGACTGCTACGACCGCTATCTGGTCCGCGTCGAGGAAATGCACCAGTCCCTGCGCATCGTTCACCAGTGCCTTGACCGCCTGGAGAAGGTGAAGGGCCCGGTGAAGACCGACGACCGCAAGGCGACCCCGCCGAAGCGTGGCGAAATGAAAGGCTCGATGGAAGCCCTGATCCATCACTTCAAGCTGTTCACCGAAGGCTTCCATGTTCCCGCCGGGGAAACATATGTGGCCACCGAGGCCCCGAAGGGGGAATTCGGCGTGTACCTCGTCTCCGATGGCAGCAACCGGCCGTACAAGTGCAAGATCCGCTCGCCGGGTTATGTGCACCTGCAGGCCATGGACCTGATGTCCAAGGGTCACATGCTGGCCGATATTCCGGCCATCATCGGCTCCATTGACGTCGTTTTCGGTGAGATTGACCGATGAGTTCGCATTATCCCGATCCCAACGTGCCGCAGCCGGAAACCTTCGCTTTCACCCCGGAAGTGATGGAACAGGCCAAGGTGTTCATCGCCAAGTATCCGGCGGGCCGTCAGCGCTCCGCCGTGATGCCGCTGCTCGATCTGGCCCAGCGTCAGGACGGCTGGCTGTCCCGCGCTGCCATGGACTACATCGCCGGTCTGCTCGGCATGCCGCCGATCAAGGTGTACGAGGTCGCGACCTTCTACACCATGTACCGGCTGCGCCCTGTGGGTAAGCATCACGTCCAGCTGTGCACCAACATCTCCTGCTGGCTGCGCGGCTCTGACGACGTGAAGCGTGCCGCCGAGGAAGTGTTTGGCATTGGCTTCGGCCAGTCCAACGACGAAGCCACCCTCGAGGAAGTCGAATGTGCCGGGGCCTGCGTGAATGCGCCGGTGGCCCAGATCGGTGACGACTACTACGAAGATCTGACTTACGACAACGCCAAAGCCCTGTTCCAGGCGCTGAAGGATGGCAAGCCGGTGCAGGTCGGCTCGCAGATCGGCCGTCAGACCTCCTGCCCCGAAGGCGGCCCGACCACTCTGAAGGGAGATGCCTGATGCTTCAGGATAAGGATCGCATCTTCACCAACCTGTACGGCATTCAGGACCCGTTCCTGAAAGGCGCGCAGGCCCGTGGTGACTGGGATAACACCAAGGCGATTCTGGACAAGGGTCCGGAATGGATCATTGACCAGATGAAGGCTTCCGGTCTGCGTGGCCGTGGCGGCGCGGGCTTCTCCACCGGCATGAAGTGGTCCTTCATGCCGAAGGAAGTCGGTGAGCGTCCGCACTATCTGGTGGTCAATGCTGACGAGGGCGAGCCGGGGACCTGTAAGGACCGCGACATCATGCGCCACGACCCGCATAAGCTGGTCGAAGGCTGTCTGATCGCCTCCTACGCCATCCGTGCCCACACCTGCTACATCTACATCCGTGGTGAGTTTTACCGCGAGGCGGAAGCCCTGCAGCGGGCCATCGACGAAGCCTATGCATCTGGCCTGATCGGCAAGAACGCCTGCGGTTCCGGCTGGGACTTTGACCTGTTCATTCACCGGGGCATGGGTGCCTATGTCTGCGGTGAAGAAACGGCCCTGATCAACTCGATCGAAGGCAAAAAGGGTCAGCCGCGCCTGAAGCCGCCGTTCCCGGCGGGTGTCGGGGTGTTCGGTTGCCCGACCACCGTGAACAACGTCGAATCCATCGCGGTGGCTCCGACCATTCTGCGTCGTGGTGCTGACTGGTTCGCCGGTCTTGGCCGCCCGAACAACACCGGCACCAAGCTGTTCTGCATCTCCGGGCACGTCAACAAGCCGTGCAACGTCGAAGAAGAGATGGGGATTCCGCTGAAGGAACTCATCGAGAAGCACTGTGGCGGCGTGCGCGGCGGCTGGGATAACCTGCTGGCGATCATTCCGGGCGGGTCTTCCGTTCCGATGCTGCCGAAGAGCATCTGCGACGACGTGCTGATGGACTTTGACAGCCTGCGCGCCGTGCAGTCGGGCCTTGGCACCGCTGCCGTGATCGTGATGGATAAGTCCACCGATCTGGTGCGGGCGATCACCCGTCTCGCCAAGTTTTACATGCATGAAAGCTGCGGGCAGTGCACCCCGTGTCGCGAAGGCTCCGGCTGGATGTGGCGCGTGATGGAACGCATGTCTCAGGGCCGCGCCAGCGTCGAGGAAATCGACATGCTGTTTGACGTGTCCAAGCAGATTGAAGGCCATACCATCTGCGCTCTCGGCGACGCCGCCGCGTGGCCGATTCAGGGCCTGATCCGTCATTTCCGTCCGCAGATCGAGGAACGCCTCGGTCGTCGGGCGCAGGCCGCCGAATAAGGAGGATCAGAGGGTTATGCCCAAACTGACGATTGACGGAATCGAAGTCGAGGTGCCTGCTGGCACCACGATCCTTCAGGCGGCTGAGCAGATCGGGATTGAAATCCCGCGTTTCTGCTATCATGAGCGCCTGTCGATTGCCGGTAACTGCCGTATGTGTCTGGTCGAAGTGCAGCCGGGTCCGCCGAAGCCGGCGGCCTCCTGCGCCATGCCGGTCGCCGAAGGGATGACCGTCAAGACCAACAGCCCGATGGCGGTCAAGGCCCGTAAGGGCGTGATGGAATTCCTGCTGATCAACCATCCGCTTGACTGCCCGATCTGCGATCAGGGCGGCGAGTGTGATCTGCAGGATCAGGCTGTGGCCTTCGGTTACGACCGTTCCCGCTACACCGAGCAGAAGCGTGCGGTGCAGGACAAGTACATGGGCCCGCTGGTGGCAACGGAGATGACCCGTTGCATCCAGTGTACCCGGTGTGTCCGTTTCGCGCAGGAAGTTGCCGGTGCCCCGGATCTGGGCGGTGTCAACCGTGGCGAGCACATGGAAATCACCACCTACGTGGAAAAGGCCATCGGGTCCGAGCTGTCGGGCAATCTGGTGGACCTGTGCCCGGTGGGTGCGCTGACCTCCAAGCCCTACGCCTTCAATGCCCGCCCGTGGGAACTGAAAAAGACCGAAAGCATCGACGTGTTTGATGCGGTGGGCAGCAACATCCGTGTTGATGCCCGCGGCAACGAAGTGCTGCGTGTGCTGCCGCGTCTGAACGAAGACGTGAACGAGGAATGGCTGGGCGACAAGAGCCGCCACGCCATCGACGGTCTGCGCCGTCAGCGCCTCGACACCCCCTATGTCCGCAAGGACGGCAAGCTGGTTCCGGCCAGCTGGCAGGAAGCCTTTGCTGCCATCGCCGCCAAGGTCAAGACCACCAGCGGCGCCAAGATGGCTGCCGTTGCCGGTGACATGGCCGATGCGGAATCGATGGTCCTGCTGAAGGACCTGCTGACCGCCCTTGGGTCGCGCAGCTTCGACTGCCGTCAGGACGGTGCGGTGTTCGACCTGTCGAACCGCCTGTCGTGGCAGTTCAATTCCGGCATTGCCGGGATCGACGAGGCCGATGCCATTCTGATCGTCGGGTCCAACCCGCGGTGGGAAGCCCCGGTTCTGAATGCCCGTCTGCGCAAGCGTTACCTGACCGGCAAGGCCAAGTTCGCGCTGATCGGTGAAGCCACCGATCTGACCTATAAGGTTGACCATCTCGGTACCGGTCCGGATGCCCTGAAGGCTGTGGCTGACGGCTCCTCGCCGTTCGCTGCGGTGCTGAAGGCTGCCCAGAAGCCGATGATTATCCTCGGCATGGGGGCCCTGACCCGCAAGGACTCAGCCGCTGTTCTGGCGCTGGCTTCGCAGGTCGTGGACAGCTGTGGTCTGGTTAAGGACGGCTGGAACGGCTTTAACGTGCTGCACACCGCCGCTGCCCGCGTCGGTGGTCTGGAACTCGGTTTTGTGCCGGGTGCCAATGGCCGTGACCTCGAAGGCATTCTGTCGGGTGCCGAAAAGGGTGAGCTGGACTTTGTCTATCTGCTCGGTGCTGACGAAATCGACACCAAGCGTCTGGGCAAGGCTTTTGTGGTGTATCAGGGCTCCCACGGGGATGCCGGTGCGATGCGCGCCGACGTGATCCTGCCGGGTGCCGCCTACACCGAAAAGAGCGGAACCTACCTGAACACCGAGGGCCGGATGCAGCGCACCGCCCGCGCCGTGTTCCCGATCGGGGAAGCCAAGGAAGACTGGACCATCATCCGGGCACTGTCCGAGGTGCTGGGCCACACCCTGCCGCAGAACACTCTGGCGCAGGTGCGCGACCGTCTGGCCGCCATCAGTGCCGTGTTCGATGAAGATACCGCTGTGCCGGCCGGTAAGTGGGGCGCTTTTGGCGCTGCCGGTACCACCGATGCCGCGGCCTTCGAAAGCCCGGTCAAGAACTACTACATGACCGATCCGATCAGCCGTGCCAGCCGCACCATGGCGGAATGCACGGAAGTCTACGTGAACGGCAACCAGAAGCGGAAGACGGGAACCCATGGCTGACCTCTGGCAAGGCTATATCTGGCCGGGCATCATCATTGTTGCCCAGATCCTGGCGATTGTGCTGCCGCTGCTGGGGGCCGTCGCTTACCTCACCCTGATGGAACGCAAGGTCATCGGCGCCATGCAGATGCGCCGTGGCCCCAACGTGGTCGGACCGTTCGGTCTCTTCCAGCCGCTGGCCGATGGCCTGAAGCTGCTGCTGAAGGAAACCGTGATCCCGACCGGCGCCAGCCGTGTCGTGTTCATTCTGGCCCCGATGATCACCTTTATCCTCGCGCTGATCGCGTGGGCGGTGATCCCGGTTAATGCCGGGTGGGTTCTGTCTGACCTCAACGTCGGGGTGCTGTACCTGTTCGCGATTTCTTCGCTGGGCGTGTACGGCATCATCATGGCGGGCTGGGCATCCAACTCCCGTTACGCTTTCCTCGGTGCCATGCGCTCTGCGGCGCAGATGGTGTCCTACGAAGTGGCGATGGGCCTGATCATGATCTCGGTTCTGCTGACCGTCGGCTCGCTGAACCTGACCAAGATCGTGGAAGCGCAGGCCAACAGCGTGTGGTTCATCATTCCGCATCTGCCGATGGCGGTGATGTTCTTCATCTCCACCCTGGCCGAAACCAACCGTCACCCGTTCGACCTTCCGGAAGCGGAAGCGGAGCTGGTGTCCGGTTACAACGTCGAATATTCGGCGATGACCTTCGGCCTGTTCTTCCTGGGTGAATACGCCAACATGATCCTGATGAGCGGGATGACCACCATCCTGTTCCTCGGTGGCTGGCTGCCCCCGGTTGATATCGCGCCGTTTAACTGGATTCCGGGTCCGCTGTGGTTCCTGATCAAGGTCGTGCTGCTGCTGTACGTCTTCATCTGGGCCCGTGCCGCCTTCCCGCGTTACCGTTATGACCAGCTGATGCGTCTGGGTTGGAAAGTGTTCCTGCCGGGTTCTCTGCTGTGGCTGGTGCTGACTGCTGGTGTGCTGAAGGCCACCGGCTGGACCCCGTGGAACTGAGTGGAAGGGAGAACGGCAAAATGGCTTTCATCGACCGTACCGTCCGGTCCTTCCTGCTGACCGAAATTCTGCAGGGGATGTCGCTGACGCTGAAGTATTTCTTCAAGCCGAAGGTGACCATCAACTACCCGATGGAAAAGGGCCCGCTGAGCCCGCGTTTCCGTGGTGAACACGCGCTGCGCCGCTACCCCAACGGGGAAGAGCGCTGCATCGCCTGTAAGCTGTGTGAAGCGATCTGCCCGGCACTGGCCATCACCATCGAAGCCGAACCGCGTGATGACGGCAGCCGCCGTACCACCCGCTACGACATCGACATGACCAAATGCATTTACTGCGGCTTCTGTCAGGAAGCCTGCCCGGTGGATGCGATTGTCGAAGGGCCGAACTTCGAGTTCGCCACCGAAACCCGCGAAGAGCTGCTCTATAACAAAGACAAGCTGCTTGCGAACGGGGACCGGTGGGAGAAGGAACTCGCCAAGCGCATCGAACTTGATGCGCCCTACCGTTAAGGCGAGGCCCGGGACACCATGAATTCTCAAGGCACTATTATGTCTCTGGTCAAGATGCCCGCTCAGCGGGCGGGGGAGGGGAACAGATGATTATCCAGGGTCTGGCTTTCTATCTGTTCTCCATCATCGCCGTTTTCTCGGCGGTGATGGTGATCACCGCCCGCAACCCGGTCCATTCCGTGTTGTGGCTGATCCTCACCTTCTTCAATGCTGCCGGTCTGTTCGTGCTGATGGGCGCTGAGTTCCTCGGCATGCTGCTGGTCGTCGTCTATGTCGGCGCGGTTGCGGTGCTGTTCCTGTTCGTGGTGATGATGCTTGACATCAATACCCTGAACCTGCGGGAAGGCATGGCCGAATACATGCCGGTCGGTGCCGCCATCGGTGTGGTGCTGTTCGCCGAAATCGCCGCCATCACCGGCGGCTGGATGCTGGCCCCGGAAGTGGAGGCCGCCCGTGCGCAGCCACTGGCTGATCCGGGGGCTGTCTCCAACATTCAGGCGCTGGGGAACATCATTTACACCGACTACATTTACCTCTTCCAGGCGTCGGGTCTGGTTCTGCTGGTGGCGATGATCGGTTCGATCATGCTGACCCACCGCACCCGTCCGGGTGTGCACAAGCAGAACATCACGGCGCAGCTTGACCGTGGCCGCACGGTGGAGCTGAAGAAGGTCTCGACCAGAGGGGGCATCTGATGCTGACCATCGGGCTTTCGCACTATCTTTCGGTCTCGGCAATCCTGTTCGTTCTCGGGGTGATCGGGATTTTCATGAACCGCAAGAACGTGGTCATCATCCTGATGTCCATCGAGCTGATGCTGCTGTCGGTGAATGTCAATATGGTGGCGTTCTCGACCTTCCTCCACGATCTGGTCGGGCAGGTGTTCAGCCTGTTCATCCTGACCGTTGCCGCTGCTGAAGCGGCGATTGGTCTGGCGATCCTGGTCGTGTTCTTCCGCAACCGTGGTTCCATCGCGGTTGAGGACATCAACCAGATGAAGGGCTGAGGAACCACGCAATGTACGTCGCAGCAATCTTCCTGCCGCTTCTGGCGGCGATGATCGCCGGGTTCTTCCGCCACATTCTGGGGGACCGCGGGGCGCAGCTGGTGACCACCGGCTCAGTCATGGCATCTGCCGCCATGTCGATCATGATTTTCATCGAGGTTGGCCTGAACGGTCAGCCGCAGACCATTCAGCTTTTCAAGTGGATCTCCTCCGGGGATCTGCAGGTGTCCTGGTCCGTCCATGTCGATACCCTGACCGCCGTCATGCTGGTGGTGGTCACTTCGGTGTCGTCGATGGTGCACCTCTATTCGTGGGGCTATATGCACCATGACAAGTCGGTGCCGCGCTTCATGGCTTACCTGTCTCTGTTCACCTTCATGATGCTTATGCTGGTGACCTCCGACAACCTCGTGCAGCTGTTCTTCGGCTGGGAAGGCGTGGGTCTCGCGTCCTACCTGCTGATCGGCTTCTGGTACGAAAAGCCGTCGGCCAACGCCGCCGCCATCAAGGCCTTCGTGGTCAACCGTGTCGGTGACTTCGGCTTCGCGCTGGGGATTTTCGGGGTGTATTTCCTGTTCGGCTCCGTCGAATTCAAGGAAATCTTCGCCGCAGTTCCGGAATATGCTGACGCCACTGTTACCTTCTTCGGCATTCAGGCGCATGCCCTGACCATCATCGGTCTGCTGCTGTTCGTCGGTGCGATGGGGAAGTCGGCGCAGCTTGGCCTGCACACCTGGCTGCCGGATGCGATGGAAGGCCCGACCCCGGTGTCTGCCCTCATTCACGCCGCCACCATGGTGACCGCCGGTGTGTTCATGGTCAGCCGCATGTCGCCGCTGTATGAATATGCCCCGGACGCGCTGGCCGTTGTCGCCGTTGTCGGTGCCACCACCGCGTTCTTCGCTGCCACCGTCGGCTGCACCCAGAACGACATTAAGCGCGTGATCGCGTATTCCACCTGCTCGCAGCTGGGCTACATGTTCTTCGCCATCGGTGTGCATGCCTATCAGGCCGCCGTGTTCCACCTGATGACTCACGCCTTCTTTAAGGCGCTGCTGTTCCTCGGTGCCGGTTCTGTCATTCACGCCATGTCTGACGAGCAGGACATCCGCAAGATGGGCGGGATCTGGAAGCACATTCCGGTCACCTATACCATGATGTGGGTCGGTTCGCTGGCTCTGGCCGGTATCCCGTTCTTCGCCGGTTATTACTCCAAGGACATGATCCTGGAAGCGGCTTATGCCGCGCACTCCGGCCCGGGTATGTACGCTTTCGTCCTCGGCATCGCTGCCGCCGGTATGACCGCGTTCTATTCCTGGCGTCTGCTGATCCTGACTTTCCATGGTAAGCCGCGTGCGAATGAGCATGTGATGGGCCACATCCATGAAAGCCCGCCGGTCATGCTGATCCCGCTGCTGGTTCTGGCTGTCGGGGCCCTGTTCTCCGGCTATGTCGGCTATGATCTGTTCGTCGGTGAAGGCCGTGAGGCGTTCTGGGGCGAGGCGATCAAGGTTCTCGACGCCACCGACTCTGTTGCCCACGCCCATCATGTTCCGTCCTGGGTGAAGCTGCTGCCGCTGTACATGAGCGTCGGCGGGATTGCTCTGGCCTACGTGCTGTATCTGTTTGCTCCGGGCATCCCGGGTGTTATCGCCCGCGTGTTCCGTCCGGTTTATCTGTTCCTGCTCAACAAGTGGTACTTTGACGAACTGTATGACCGCATTTTCGTGCGTCCGGCGTTCGTTCTGGGCCGCCACTTCTGGAAGGGCGGGGATGGTGCGCTGATCGATGGCGTCGGCCCCGACGGGATTGCCGCCGCCACCCGTGACATCGCGCGTCGCGTGTCGCGGGCCCAGTCCGGCTACCTGTATCACTACACCTTCGCCATGATCCTTGGTGTTGCGGTGTTTGTGACCTGGTTCCTGATGTCAAAGGCAGGATAAGCACCGATGACCGACCTTCCCTTGCTGTCACTCGTCACCTTTCTTCCTCTGGTCGGCGCGGCGTTCATTCTGTTCGTCCGTGGTGATGAGGCCGTGGTTGCGCGCAATGCCCGCAACGTGGCCCTGCTGACCTCTTTGGCCACTTTTCTGCTGTCGTTGGCTCTGTGGCAGGGGTTCAACCCCGCCACGGCTGACTTCCAGTTTGTTGAAAAAGTGCAGTGGCTGCCCGACTGGGGCATCAACTATCACATGGGCATTGACGGCATTTCGCTGTTCTTCGTCCTGCTGTCCACCTTCCTGACCCCGATCTGCATTCTGTCGACCTGGGGCGCGGTGGAAAAGCGCGTGAAGGAATATATGCTGGCCTTTCTGGTCCTTGAGACCTTTATGGTCGGCATGTTCTGCGCGCTGGACTATGTGATTTTCTATATCTTCTTCGAAGCGGTCCTGATCCCGATGTTTATCATCATCGGGGTGTGGGGCGGTCCGCGCCGTGTCTACGCCGCGTTCAAGTTCTTCCTCTATACCCTGTTCGGTTCGGTGCTGATGCTGGTTGCTCTGCTGGCGATGTTGTATGTCGCCGGTACCACTGACATCCCGACCCTGATGCAGACCCGTTTCCCGTATGAAATGCAGCTGTGGCTGTGGCTGGCGATGTTTGCTTCCTTCGCGGTGAAGGTGCCGATGTGGCCGGTTCATACCTGGCTGCCGGATGCCCACGTGGAAGCCCCGACCGCCGGTTCGGTCATTCTGGCCGGTGTGCTGCTGAAGATGGGGGGCTACGGCTTCATCCGTTTCTCCATCCCGATGCTGCCGGAAGCGACTGAATTCTTCGCCCCGATGGTGTTTACTCTGTCCATCATCGCCGTCATCTACACCTCGCTGGTCGCGCTGGTGCAGGATGATATGAAGAAGCTGATCGCCTATTCCTCTGTTGCCCACATGGGTTTTGTGACCATCGGTGTGTTTGCCCTTAACCAGCAGGCCATCGAAGGTGCGATCTTCCAGATGCTGTCCCACGGGGTGGTGTCCGGTGCGCTGTTCCTGTGCGTCGGTGTGGTCTATGACCGCCTGCACACCCGTGAAATCGCCCGGTACGGCGGCCTGTCCAACACCATGCCGAAGTACGCCACCATCTTCCTGTTCTTCACCATGGCCTCCGTCGGCCTGCCGGGTACCGCCGGGTTCGTCGGGGAATTCATGGTCCTGCTGGGGGCGTTCCAGACCAGCACCTGGGTTGGCCTGTTTGCCGCCACCGGTCTGATCCTGGGCGCGACCTATGCGCTGCTGCTGTACCGCCGCATCTGCTTCGGCAAGCTGGACAAGGAAGACCTGAAGGCACTGCTGGATATGAGCCCGCGCGAAATCGCGATGTTTGTTCCGCTGATCCTGATGGTGCTGTGGATGGGGATTTATCCGTCCTCGTTCCTTGATCCGATGCATGCGTCGGTCGTTCACCTGATCGAGAACTATCAGTCCGCGCTGGCGGCCGCCAACGGCGGTTCGGTTGCCGCGAACTGACGACGGGCAGGCAGAAGAAGGTATAGACACAATGACTGTGATCGCAAACCTGGGTGCTGCTGCTCCCGAGTTGTTCCTGGCAGGGGCGGGGATTGTCCTGCTGATGCTGGGTGTGTTCCGCAAGACCGACGCGACCGCGCAGGTCGGCTGGCTGGCCGTCGCCGCGCTGGTGGCTGCTGCCGGTCTGGTGCTGACTGGCTCGAAAGGGCCGGTCACCCTGTTCAACGGCCTGTTCATCACCGATGGTTTCGCCGTGTTCGCCAAGCTGGCGACGCTGGGGGCCTCGGCCCTGACCCTGATCCTGTCGCTGTCGTGGCTGGCTCAGGAACAGGTGAAGAAGTTTGAGTATTCCGTCATCGTTATCTTCGCCACCCTTGGCATGCTGATGATGATCTCCGCCAATAACCTGATGAGCCTGTACCTCGGTCTGGAACTGCAGGGGCTGGCGGCTTACGTTCTTGCCGCGTTCAAGCGCGATAATCTGAAGTCCACCGAATCCGGTCTGAAGTATTTCATTCTGGGCTCGGTTGCCTCCGGTCTGCTGCTGTACGGTATGTCGCTGGTCTACGGTTTCACCGGCACCACCAGCTTTGATAAACTGGCGGAAGTGCTGTCGCATCACCCCTCTACCGGTGTGATGGTCGGTCTGGTGTTCATGCTGTCCGGTATGGCGTTCAAGGTTTCTGCCGCGCCGTTCCATATGTGGACCCCTGATGTGTACGAAGGCGCCCCGACCCCGGTCACCGCGTTCTTCGCCATTGCCCCTAAGGTGGCGGCGATTGCCCTGTTCATCCGCCTTCTGGCCGGTCCGTTCTCTGATCTGGTCGGCGCGTGGCAGCAGGTGGTATGGCTGATCTCGATCCTGTCGATGGCCATCGGTGCCTTCGGTGCGATCAACCAGACCAACATCAAGCGTCTGCTGGCGTATTCGTCCATCGGTCACATGGGTTATGTGCTGGTCGGCCTGACCGTTGCCTCGCCGGAAGGCGTGCGTGGCGCGCTGGTCTACCTTGCCCTGTACGTGTTCATGAACGTCGGTGCCTTTGCCGTCGTGCTGTCGATGCGTCAGAAGGGCCGTGCGGTTGAAGGTATCTCTGATCTCGCCGGCCTGTCGCGGACCTCGCCGGGTCTGGCCGCCGCGCTGACCATTTTCATGTTCTCGATGGCCGGTATTCCGCCGCTCGCCGGGTTCTTCTCCAAGCTGTACGTGTTTATGGCGGCGGTGAAGGCCGGGATGTTCGGTCTGGCAATCATCGGTGTTCTGACCTCGGTGGTGTCGGCGTTCTATTACATCCGCGTCATCAAGATCATGTACTTCGATGAGCCGGTGGATAGCTTCGACCGTCCGGCGACTGCCAACACGGTTATCCTGTGGGGGACCTCTGCCGTCACCCTGCTGTTCTGGCTGTGGCCGGCGGCGCTGATTAACTCGGCGCAGACGGCGGCTCAGGTCCTGTTCCCGGGCTGATCCCTTGGACACGGCGAATGAGCGTGTAAGCCGCGAGGCGCTGCCCAATGGGTGGCGCCTTGTGCTTTTGCAGGAAACCGATTCCACCAATCAGGAACTGCGCCGCCGCCGCGACAGCGACCCGGGGGAGGGGCTGGCCGTGATGGCAGCCCGTCAGACCAGCGGGCGCGGGCGACGCGGGCGGGAATGGTCGAGCCCGGAAGGCAACCTGTATCTTTCGCTGCGGCTGGACAGCCGCCCCGGCGGTCTGGCGACGGCAGCCCAGTTGTCCTTTGTGGCAGCGGTGGCCCTGTCTGATGCACTGCGGGAAGTGGCGCCGCACGTGCCGATTCGGTGCAAATGGCCGAACGATCTGCTGATCAACGGTGCGAAGGTATCCGGTATTCTGCTGGAAAGTGATGACCCATATGTCATTGTCGGCATTGGGGTTAATCTGGCGTGGTCGCCTCCCCCCGGGCAGGCCCTGTATGCGGCGACCAACCTGCGGCAGGAAGGGGCGGCTGTCTCCCCGGAAACTTTGGCCGCCGCGCTGTGCCGCCATATGGCGGCCTGTGTCGGCCTGTGGCGCGATGCCGGTTTCGCCCCGATCCGGGCGGCATGGCTGGAGGTGGCACAGGGGCGGGGGCAGACGGTGATTGCCCGGCTGCATGACGGTACAGAACAGCAGGGAGAGTTCGTTGACCTTGACGCCGATGGGGCGCTTGTGTTGCAAAGCAACATGGGGCGCAGCCGTATCATGGCTGCCGATGTCTTTTTCGGGCCATCGTCAGGCTGACAGGCTGCGCGGAGAACAGAGGGGTTGGGTCATCCTGAAAAGCCCCCGGAGGAAACAGCAACGGCCGGTGAACCGGACGAGAGAGCGGAGTCAGAAATGCTTCTGGTGATTGATTCCGGTAACACCAATACGGTGTTTGCCGTGTATGATGGTGATGAGCTGCGTGGCGAATGGCGGTCTTCGACCCGGTCTGACCGGACTGCCGACGAATACGGCGTCTGGCTGTCGCAGCTGATGCAGTTCATTAACCTGAAGCGCGAAGATATCGACGCCGCCATCATTGCCTCGGTGGTTCCGGCGAACCTGTTTACCCTGAAGACCCTGTGCCGCCGCTATTTTGATACCGAGCCGCTGGTCATCGGTGAGCCGACGGTGGATCTGGGGCTGCAGATCATCATGGACCGTCCGGAGGAAGTGGGGGCTGACCGGCTGGTTAACGCTGTCGCCGCCCACGTTAAGTACAACGGCCCGCTGATTGTCATTGATTTTGGCACTGCCACCACGTTCGATGTGGTGGATGGAGAGGGAAACTATCACGGTGGCTGTATTTGCCCCGGTATCAACCTGTCACTGGAGGCGCTGCACATGGCGGCTGCCCAGTTGCCGCGGGTGGCAGTCGGCCGCCCGGCGCAGGTTATCGGCAAATCCACCGTACCGGCCATGCGCTCCGGGATTTACTGGGGTTACGTCGGCTTGATCGACGGGCTGGTCAAACGCATATCGGAAGAATTCGGCGCCCCGATGACGATCATCGCCACCGGCGGACTCGCCCCCCTGTTTATCGAGGCCACAGAGGCCATTCATCACCTTGATCAGGATCTGACCCTTCGGGGCCTGGTCGAGATTTACCGAAGAAATAAGGCAGCATGAGCGACAAAACCCTCCCGCAGATCCGGCGGGCCCCGAAAGATGGTCTGGTGTTCCTCCCCCTGGGCGGCACCGGCGAAATCGGTATGAACCTCAACGTCTACGGCTGCAACGGCAAGTGGCTGGCGGTGGATATGGGGGTCAGCTTCGGTGACGATCTGATCCCCGGTGTCGATGTGGTGATGGCGGATCACCTGTTTCTGGAAGAGCAGGCTGACGATCTGGTCGGTATCGTCATCACCCATGCGCACGAAGACCATATCGGCGCGGTGGCTTACATGTGGCCTGACCTGCGGTGCCCGGTCTACGCCACCCCCTTTGCGGCCGAATTTCTGAAGCTGAAGCTGAAGGAAGAAGGCATCGACAGAGAGGTGCCGGTGCATGTGGTGCCGCTGGGGGGCAAGATTTCCCTTGATCCGTTCGAGGTGGAATTTGTCTCGCTGACCCACTCGATCCCCGAGCCGAACGGCCTGATGATCCGCACCCCGCATGGCAATGTCTACCATACCGGCGACTGGAAGCTGGACCCGGAGCCGCTGGTCGGCCCCGACGCCGATACCAAGCGCCTGCGGGAGCTGGGGGATGAAGGGGTGCTGGCGGTCATCAGCGACAGCACCAACATCATGAATCCGGGCCACTCCGGGTCTGAAGGGGAGGTCCGGCGCAGCCTGACCGAGGTCATCGGCCAGTATGGCGGCAAGGTGGCGGTGTCCTGCTTTGCGTCCAACGTGGCGCGTCTGGAAACGGTGATCGGTGCGGCCCGGGCCAATGGCCGTCAGGTCTGTCTGGTCGGGCGCTCTCTGTGGCGGATCGTTGATGTCGCCCGTGAGTGCGGCTATCTGCAGGATGTCGGCCGCCTTCTGGAAGCCGAGCAGGCAGACCGGCTGCCGGACCGCGAAGTGCTGTATATCTGCACGGGCAGTCAGGGGGAGCCGCGGGCGGCGATGACCCGTATCGCCTGGGGGCACCACCCCTATGTCAAGCTGGGGAAGGGCGATGTCTGCCTGTTTTCCTCCCGCGTGATTCCGGGTAATGAACGCGCCATCTTCCGTCTGCATAACCAGCTGGTGCGTGAAGGCGTTGAGGTGGTGACTGACCGCGATGCCTTCATTCACGTCTCCGGTCATCCGGGGCAGGAAGAAGTGGCGGAGCTTTACAGCCTGTTGCGTCCGCAGATGGTGATCCCGGTCCATGGCGAACGCCGCCATCTGCAGGTTCATGCCGATTTTGCCCTGAATAAGGGCGTGTCGGAGGCTGCGGTGATCGACAACGGCGACGTGCTGCAGCTGGCCCCCGCTGGCCCGAAGGTGATTGCTTCGGCCCCGGTCGGTCGGCTGACTGTTGACGGCGACCGCATTGTGCCGATGGATAGCCCGGTGCTGAAGGATCGCCGTAAGATGGTGACAAACGGTGCGGCGGTGGTGACGCTGGTGCTGGATGGCACCCGTCTGGTGGCAGACCCGCTGGTGACCACCCACGGCCTGTTCACCCCGGACGATGACGAGGAAGGCGGCAGCGATACTCTGGTCCGCGCGGTGCGGGATGCGGTGGAGCGTCTTGACCGTCGTGAGAAGACCGATGACGGTGCTGTACAGGAAGCCGCCCGTCGGGCGCTGCGCAAGGTGCTGCACCTTGATCAGGGCCGTAAGCCGGTGACCGATGTGCATCTGGTCCGGCTGTAATCTGTGACTTTGGGCCGGGAGAAATCCCGGCCCCACTTTTATAAAAAGCACCCGGACCAACCGGGATCCGTCGGATGAAAACGATCTGAGATTACTGGAGAGGATAAGAAAGATGATCGGACGCCTGAATCACGTTGCCATCGCGGTACCGGATCTGGACGCTGCCACCGCCACCTATCGCGATGTGCTGGGGGCCAAGGTTTCCGCCCCGGTTCCGCAGACTGCTCACGGTGTGACCGTGGTGTTTGTCGAGCTGGATAACACGAAGATCGAACTGCTCCATCCGCTGGGAGAAAACAGCCCGATCGCCGGTTTTCTCGCCAAGAACGCCAGTGGCGGCATCCACCATGTCTGCTACGAAGTCGCCGATATCTATGCCGCCCGCGATAAGCTGAAGGCGGAAGGGATGCGGGTTCTGGGGGATGGCGAGCCGAAGATTGGTGCCCATGACAAGCCGGTTCTGTTCCTTCATCCGAAGGACTTCAACGGAACCCTGGTTGAGCTGGAACAGGCCTGAGGCTGACAAAACCCCCGCAGCAACCGCTTCGGGGGTTTTTTGTTGATAGCCCTTTGCGCGGCATGAAAAAAAGGCGGAACCCGCAGGCTCCGCCTTTTCTGTGCGCGATTTTCGCTGCACCCGGTCTTTGACCGGTGGCCTGTCTCCAGACCCGCCGCTTATGCGGCATTCCTCCCTAAACTCGGGCTGCCGGAGACGGGGGCGACGAATTGTTTGGTTCGTCAAGCCCGGCCATCTGTTTCGGCCCCTGCTGGTAGAGAGAAGATATGCAGGAAGCGTATTCTTGTCACGCGAAAAATGCATGGCTAAGAAAAAAGAGTGACTTTTTTATGACCAGATTGATCACAAAATGGGCGGGGTAGGCTTTTCGGGTGTCCGGGGCTATCATGGGTGGGTTGGCAGTGACGCAGCCCTAGGAACAGATCATGCGGATACAGGCTTTTTGGCACGCAGCAGCCATCGCAACCGGCATCGGTCTGCCGCTGCTGTTCTCTCTTCCCGCTCCGGCAGCGGAAAACTATGTCGGTATCAACCCGTCAGCCTGCCGGAAGGTCACTGTCGGCAGCACCAGTGCGGATGTTGAGTATAAGCCCGGTGTTGACGTCAATGGCCGGGCCGTGGTCCCGGCGGACGGGCCGGGGGGCAGCCTTGATCCGGCTGCGGGCCGGAAGATGCTGGAGGTGATCCGCATCCCGATTACCGTCGATCTGGCCAAGCGCATGGGGCTGGGGGCCGGTGGCACCAAGTTTGGCAGTGAGGTGCCGCTGGGGGAAGTCACGCTGCGCAATGGGCAGGTGTATCTGGATGGTGCGCCGCTGACCAACAGCGAGCAGCAGCAGATCAACGATGCCTGCCGCCGGGCTGGGTTCCGGTAAGGGAAGGGGGCCGTAGCCCCCTTTGATCAGTAGCGGCTGACCAGTGTCCGTTCCAGCCCGCTGCGGTCCGGCAGCGGAGCCAGACGGAAGTTGAACACGTCAGGCATCGGACGGCCGAAGAAATACCCTTGCCCGAACTGGACCCCGACATCATTCAGCAGCCACATGGTACGGGCATCTTCAACCATTTCACCGATGCTCTGGATGCCCATATCGGTGGCCAGCTGTGCCATTGCTTTCAGGAAAGGGATGCCGTAGCGGGTGTTGAAGGCATCGCGGATATAGCTGCCGTCGATCTTTACAAAGTCAACCTGCAGTGCCTTCAGATACTGAAAAGCGGCAGCCCCGGCCCCGAAATCGTCAATCGAGATCTTACAGCCGAAGGAGCGCAGTTTCTGCAGAATGCGGTTTGCGGCTTCCAGATCCTTCAGTTCTGACGATTCTGTCACCTCAAACATCAGGCGGGGCAGCACATCGCGGTTTTCTGCCAGCATCAGCAAAAGCTGCTGTACAAAGCCGTCATTACTGAGGGATTTACCGGACAGATTGACGGCAACCGATGCCCGTGGCTGCAGCTTCCGGCTTTCTTTCAGCATGAAGATGGATTTGCGCACCACCATCAGGTCAAATTCGTTGACCACGCCGAACTCTTCGGCGAAGCCGATAAAGCGGGCCGGCAGGAACAGTTTGTCGCCCTGCACCATACGGGCCAGTGCCTCGTAATGATGGACGCCCCACGCCTTCAGGTCGATGATCGGCTGCAACACCAGCACAAAATTGTCAGAGGTCAGGGTCTGCCGGAAGGCGTTGACCTTGGTCAGCGTTTCGTTGATGGCTTCGGTATAGCTGTCTTTGATCGAACGGATGGCGAAATCTTCGCCCCCTTCCTCGACAAAGCGGTTGATCGTGTAGACCAGCGCCTTGGAAATATCTTCCGCCGTCAGGCTGTCAGCACTGAGATCAAGCGTTGAGGCGTTGACCTGAATCCCTTCTCCCGCAGGGTCAAACAGCGAGGCAATCTCAGAAATGCGGGAGGTCACCTGTTCCGGCTGCAGGTTTTTGTCGTGAATGACCCCGTATTTACCGTTTTCCAGCACGCCGACGGAGTTGCCGCCCACCGACCAGGCGCGCAGATAGGATTCCACGCCTTCGATAAACTGTTCAACGGCTTCAGGGTCGAGGCGGTCTTTGATCGAGTTCTCGTCGAAGTCGATCAAGGTCATCCGCACATCTTCACCGAACCGCTCAGCATCTTCCAGCCGCCGCGCGGCCAGACGGGCGAATTCGTCCCCGTTCTGGGGGATTGGTTCGGGAATGGTGGTCGGGGCCTGATCGCCCTTGGTGCCGCCACCGTCGCGGCCGGTGTAGTCGCCCCGCTGGGCCCGGCTGAGGGTGAGGAATGTGGTGCCGGGCCGTTCGGGGAACGTGATCCCGCTGAGGATGCCGCGGAAGGGCTCGTTTTTACGCAGGAAGTGCAGGCGGGTGCGCTCCATGCGCCCGGCATTCTGGATCCGCCGCATCAGTTCCTGAAGGGTCACACGGTCGCCGGGGGCAACCAGAGCGTCGATCTGCAGCCCGACCAGTCTGTCGCTGCTGACCCCGAGGAGATGTTCGGCGGTGCCTGCGGAATAGGTGATCCGGTATTCGGAATCGAGTTCCATCAGCACTTCTGCCCCGGCGAAGGCAAAAGCGATGAAACGGTCCCTCTGTTCTCTCAGACGGGTCACCTGATCGATCGGCTGCGCCATACTGCTTGTCATCCCCACGCGGATCGCACTCATTACCCCGATAATACACCGGGTTATTCAAACGCACAAAACAGTCTGCACGATAGCGGTGGGAAAGATGGATAAGCAATGATCCGTATGGCCTACACCGCCTAAGCGGGATGGCTGAGTTATAAAGCGTTCGTCGGGGATCTGCCCGAGAGATCTGATTGTATACTATCAATAACGCAGGCGCCCATCGCCACGCGGGTTTCCACCGTGGCGCTGCCCAGATGGGGCAGGAGGAAGGTGTTGGACAGCCCCCGGTAGTCCGGGTGCAGGTCCGGCTCCCCGGCGAACACGTCCAGCCCGGCAGCGGCGAGGCGGCCGCTGCGAAGTGCGGTGATCAGATCGGCATCGTTGACCACGGCCCCACGGGCGGTATTGACCACGATAGCCCCCGGTGGCAGGCGCTCAATCCGGTCGCGATCCAGAAAGCCGGTGGTTTCCGCCGTCGCCGGGCAATGCAGGGACAGCACATCGGAGACTGTGAGCAGGCTATCGGCGGTCGGATGGAAAACGGCCCCCTGTTCCTGATCCGGGGGAAGGCGGCTGCGGTTGTGGTAATGGATTTCCATGCCAAAGGCGCGGGCCCTGACGGCCACAGCCTGCCCGATCCGCCCCATGCCGAGGATGCCAAGCCGCCTGCCCCCCAGATGGGTGCCCATCATGTGGGTGGGGCGCCAGCCGGTCCAGCTGGCGCTGCGGATTTCGCGTTCTCCTTCCGATGCGCGGCGGGCGGCACCAAGGATCAGCAGCAGAGCAATGTCGGCGGTGGCATCTGTCAGAACGCCGGGGGTGTTGGTGACGGTCAGCCCCCGGGCTTTCGCGGCGGCAATATCGATATGGTCGTACCCGACAGAGAAGGTGGCGATCAGCCGCAGGCTGTCCGGCAGGGTGCTGATCGTCTCCGCACTCAGGCGGTCTGTCGGCGTCACCACCAGCGCCACCGCCCGGTTCCGGTCGCAGCGGCTGACCAGTTCGGCTGCGGGCAGGGGGGTGTCATCGGTATTGGTGATAACGGTGTACTGACCGGTCAGCTCTGCTTCTGTCGCCGGGGGCAGGCGGCGGCTTAAAACAATAACCGGCCGGGCGGGCTGTGCTGCTGTCATTTCGGCAATGCTCTCTCGACCACCCGCACGAACAGGCTGGCTCCGCCGGGCAGGATGGCGTCGTTGAAGTCATAGAACGGATTGTGCAGGCCGCTGCATCCGTGTGGCCCACCGTGGCCGTTACCGATATAGGCATAGCAGCCCGGCACCTGTTGCAGATAATAGCTGAAGTCTTCGGCAAACATCGCCGGGGCCTGCACCTGCACCTGTTCCGGCCCGAACACATCGACGGCGGCCTCGCGGACCAGTGCGGCCGGGCCGTCCCAGTTTACGGTCGGCGGATAGCCGGTGATATACTGCACATCGACGTCAACGTTATAGGTGGCGGCGATCCCGGCAGCGATGGCGCGCATCCGCTGTTCCGTTGCCTGCCCGACGGTGCTGTCAAAGTGGCGGACGGTCCCGGCAAGCCATGCACTGTCGGGGATGACATTGCCGGTGTCTCCGGCATGAAACTGGGTGACGGAAACCACCAGCGTATCCGTCGGTTTGGTATTCCGCGACGCAATGGTCTGCAGGGCCGTCACCAGCGCCGTGCCGGCGACGATGGGGTCACGCACCAGATGCGGGGCGGCGGCGTGGCCGCCATGACCGGTGACGGTGATGGTGAAGCGGTCGGCGGCGGCCATCACCGGGCCGGGGGCAACGGCAAACGCCCCGGCATCAATGCCCGGCATATTGTGCATGCCGTAGATGGCCTCGACCGGCCAGCGGGTGAACAGGCCATCGTCGATCATCGCCTTGGCCCCGGCCCGGCCTTCCTCAGCGGGCTGGAACACCAGCACCACCTGCCCCCGGAAGGGCCGCGCTTCGCACAGATAGCGGGCCGCCCCCAGCAGCATGGCGGTGTGGCCATCGTGGCCGCAGGCGTGCATCTTACCGGCGTGGACCGATTTATAGGTACGGTCTTCGGCCATTTCCTCGATCGGCAGGGCGTCCATATCGGCCCGCAGGGCGATGGACGGCCCATCGCCGTTGCGGATCACCCCGACCACCCCCGTACCGCCGACCCCTTCGGTCACCTCATCAACCCCGAATTCCCGCAGCAGGGCAGCAACCCGCGCAGCGGTCCGGTGTTCCTCGTAGGCCAGCTCGGGGTGCTGATGGATGTCGTGACGCCACGCTTCCATCTCCGGGCTGAAGGCGGCAATGCGGTTGATAACGGCCATGGGTTCCGTCCTGAACGCAAAAACGTCAAAAAATTAAGGGCTTTACGGAGGGTAAAGCCAGCGTGTCCAAAGTCTAAAGGTGGGGTTCGGAAAGCGAAAGTCAAAAAAATGTCACTCGGCAGGCAGGACCGGGGGTGTTGCCCTTGTCCGGCAGTGTGGAGGCGGGTAAGTACGGAGGAGGAAACCGCCGGGCACCGACGGGATGAGGGACAAGAGGAAGAGGATGGCGGTGCCGAACAAGGGCTCAGCCCGGGATGCCGGGCGGGAAACCGCCGCCGCCGGGGGGCCGTCGCCGTGGCTGGTGCTGGCGGTGACCACCGTGATGCAGGCCCTTATTTCGGGTGCCGCGCTGACCCCGCCGGTGTTTGCCACCAAGGCGGCGGCGGATATCGGCTTTGATTCGGCATTGGTTGGGTTTTATACGTCTTTGGTCTATCTGGGGGCGATGCTGGCAACGCTGTTTGCCGGGTCTGTTGTCAGCACCGTGGGGGCCATGCGGGTCAGCCAGATCTGCCTGTTGCTGTCCGGGGCCGGACTATGGGGGCTGGCGAGCGGGCTGGCTGTTCCGGCGGTGATCGCGGCGTTGGTCATTGGGTTTGGTTATGGTCCGGCAACGCCCGCCAGCTCCCACATGCTGGCGCGGACGACCCCGCCGGAGCGGCGCGGTCTGATTTTTTCGATCAAGCAGACCGGGGTGCCTTTGGGTGGGGTTCTGGCGGGAACGGCGGTGCCGTGGCTGGTGTTGTCCCTGGGGTGGCAGGCGGCGGCGGGGGTGATCGGGGCTGCTGCTGTGGTTCTGGCTGTCTTGGTACAGCCGCTGCGCCCCCCGCTGGACCGGGAGCGGCAGCGGAAAGCCGGGGCACTGTTCCGGCGCAGCGGATGGGCCGCGCCGCTGCTGCTGGTCTGGGGCCGCCGGGATCTGAGGATGATGGCGCTGGCCTCGTTCTGTTTTGCGGCGGTACAGCTGTCTTTTTCTGCGTATCTGGTGACCTATCTGGTTGACCGGATCGGGTATCCGCTGATCGTTGCCGGGGGTATTTTTGCTGCGGCGCAGGTGGCGGGCAGTGTTGGCCGGATTGTATGGGGTGCTCTTGCAGACCATTGGTTTGGCGCCCGAAAAATGCTAACAATTTTATCTATTGTGATGACCGTCACAGCGTCAGGATGTGCTTTCTTTTCCAGTGAGTGGCCTGTTTTTGCAGTCAGTCTGGTGGCGTTGACCTTCGGGGCGTCGGCCATTGGCTGGAACGGGGTTTTTCTGGCAGAGGTTGCCCATCTTACCGGCCCGGCTGATGCGGCAAGGGCCACCGGAGGGGCTCTGGCCTTCACCTATGCCGGGGTTGTCTGCGGTCCGTCGCTGTTCGGGGTGATGATCAGTCTGACGGGCGGGTATGTACCGGCGTTTCTGTCCAGTGCCGTGGTGGCGGCGCTTGGTGGGCTGCTGGTGTTGATGGTACGGTCTGGAAAGAGCTCCGGCGCCGCAGGAGATGGACACAACAGGAAAGCAGGCTGACTGCGATGATGCTGGTTCTGAGCACTGATTTTGGTCTTGAAGGCCCCTATCTGGGGCAGGTGCGGGCTGTTCTGGCGGCCAAGGCGCCGGGTATTCCGGTGATTGACCTGTTTGCGGATCTGCCGACCTATCAGCCGCGGGCTGCCAGCTTTCTGCTGCCGGCTTATACCCGCAATCCGTTCCCGGTCGGGACGGTTCACGTCTGCGTCGTTGATCCGGGTGTAGGGACCGAGCGCCGGGCAGTGATCGCCCGGGTTGACGGGCGCTGGTATGTTGCCCCGGATAACGGCCTGCTGCATGCGGTGATCGCCACCGCCCAGCGGGCTGAGGCGTGGGAGGTGCTGTGGCGGCCGGAACAGGCCAGCCCCTCTTTCCATGGCCGTGATATTTTCGCCCCGGTGGCAGCGGCTTTGGCCTGCGGTGTCAAGCCGGGGCAGGCAAATCCGCTGCAGGTGGCGGCGATTGATCCGCAGTCCCTGTGCAATCCGGATTGGTCGACCCGGCTGGCGGAGGTCATCTACTTTGACCGCTTTGGCAATGCGATGACCGGCCTGCGCGGGGATAGCTGCGCACCGGACCGGGTTCTCTCGATCCGTGGGCGGTCGCTGCCCTTTGCCCGGACCTTCGGGCTGGTCCCGCCGGGGCAGCCGTTCTGGTATGTCAATTCCAACGGTCTGGTGGAAATTGCCGTCAACGGTGGCTCAGCGCGGGATTCGCTGGGGCTGGTGGTCGGTGACCGGATTGATTGGAAAAGTACATAAAATTTGATATGTGATGGTTTTGCTTTCTAAATAATTCCAGAGAGCAGTTAATGGTTTTCTGACGGTCGGGGTGGGCCGTCTCCTTTGGTCTCGGGGTAGGTGACATGGCATTCAAGGTCAAGTTCTGGGGGGTCCGTGGCAGCATCGCCTGTCCTTCGCCGAATCATGTGGTGTATGGGGGCAATACCTCCTGCATCGAAGTGACAGCCGGCGACGTGCACCTGATTCTTGACGCCGGAACCGGGATTCGGGGGCTGGGCAATGAGTTTATCCGGCAGGGCCGGACCAACAGCGCGCTGCTGCTGACCCATACCCACTGGGATCACATCAACGGCTTCCCCTTCTTCTCACCGATTTTCTGCCAGCCGATGACCCTTGATATCTATGCGGGCCATCTGTCTGACTGTGGCGGTATTCAGCAGGTCTTTGCCAGTCAGATGGCGACCCCGATGTTCCCGGTGCCTCTGGAAGCCTTGCAGGCGACCCTGCGGTTCGTCGATTTCCGTTCCGGTGAGACCCTGCGGTTTGGCGAGGATGTGGTGGTACAGACCGCCCCGTTGAATCATCCCAACGGGGCGACCGGCTACCGCATCAATTACAACGGACATTCCGTCTGCCTGATCACGGATACCGAGCATGTGCCGGGGCAGCCGGATCAACGGATTCTTGATCTGATTGAGGGGGCTGACCTCGTCATCTACGACAGCACCTATACCGATGATGAGTTTGCGGCCAAGGTCGGCTGGGGGCATTCTACCTGGCAGGAAGGCGTGCGCCTGTGCCGGGCGGCCAATGTTCACCGGCTGGCAATTTTCCACCATGACCCGGATCATGATGATGAGTTTATGGAGCGGCTGGAGGATCAGGCCCGGCGGATGTGGGACCGGGCGCTGGTTGCCCGCGACAATATGGAACTGACACTGGACTGAGCTGTTCTTTTCCAGAAGTCCGTTCCCGCAGATCTTTCCCCCTCTCCGGGGGATTTTTACTCCGCAGGCTTTGTGAATGAAAAAACCGCTGCACCGGCAGGGCAGCGGTTTTCGTTCTTGTGATGCCGTTCCGGAAGCCCTGTGTCAGCGGGGTTGCAGCCGGACCACCACCCGCCGGTTAATTTCCTGATTCTGCGGCAGCGGGTCGCCATAAGGGCCACGGTTGGGCACTTTGGGGGCGGTATCGGCCAGCCCGACAGCCCGCATACGGCTGGGGTTGATGCCCTGATCCTCAAACAGCCGGATGATGCGCGATGCCCGGGCCGCCGACAGTTCCCAGTTGCTGGGATATTTCTCGGTGCGGATCGGGGTGTCGTCGGTATGGCCTTCAATGGCGATCTGGAAGCCGTTGAAGCGCTCGGCCTTGATGGTGTCGGCCAGCTGGATCAGGGTATCCATCGCCTCCGGCCGGAATTCCGCCGATGCCAGCTCGTAGAAAGAGGTTGCGGCCATCTCCAGAGACACCCCGGCAGAATCTTTGCCGATGCTGATGGCATCGTCGAGCTTCGTGCCCTTCATATTGTCACGGATGGTCTGGCGCAGTTCCTCAATCGGGGTTTCCACTTTGCGGTCACTGAGGGATTTGGTCATCCCGGCAGAAACCTCTTCATATTTGGCGCTGTCGATTTTTGACATCGACAGCAGCAGGATGAAGAACACCAGAATCAGCGTCACCATATCGGCGAAGGTCGCCATCCAGCTTTCATCCTCCGGCGGAGGCTTCGGCGGGGCAAGCTTGGTGTTGTCGAACATGACGGTCCTCCCTCAGCCCGGCATCACTTCTGCCGCACTCTGTCGATGCTGAAGTGCAGGGCGGGGTCGAGGAACGCGTTCATCCGGTCCTGAATGTAGCGGGGGCTTTTACGCTCGGCCAGCAGGGCCAGACCTTCCGCGACCAGATAGTTACGGAAGCGCAGGATTTCTTCCCGCTGCTGCAGCTTGGCGGCAGCGGGCAGCAGCAGAAAGCGCGCAAACAGAATGCCGTACAGGGTGGTGATCAGGGCCACCGCCATGCCGGGGCCCAGCTTGCTGGGGTCCGCCATGTTGTCGAGCATGATGACCAGGCCGACCAGCGTGCCGATCATCCCGAAGGCCGGGGCGGTGCCGCCCATGTTGCGCAGGATGTCGGCGATCACCACATTGCGGGTGAAGGTGGTCTCAATAGTGGTCGAAAGGATTTCACGCACTTCCTGCCCGGTATAGCCGGAAATCACCAGATCAATCCCGAAGCCGACAAAGCGGTCGTCGCGCCGCACCTTATTGGCGTCAGCCTCCAGCCCCGGCATGCCGGATTTCTGGATGATGTAGCCCCAGCGGATCACCCGGCCCACTTCATGGGTCAGAATCGCCCGGTTGACCTTGCTGACGAACAGGATGGACTGCATCCGCCGCAGCGCCAGCAGGACATAGCGGGCCTCGTACGAGACGAAGGTGGCGGCCAGGGTGCCCCCGACAACCATCACGAAACTGGGCAGGTCAAGAAAGACCGTCACCTTGTTCGTGCTCAGCAGGATCGAACCGACAAACAGCACGATGCTGAAAAGGACGCCAAGCAAGGTAGGCAGTGACATTGGAAAACCCTGTAAACGCACCGTAAAGCCGCTCAGTACGGTGTCTGAGGCCAGAGTGAACGAAACTGTGCGGCGGCGCAAGCCCGGCTAAGGAAATTTAACCCCCCGGTTGGGCTGTTTTACCGCTCCCGGAAGGCCTCGTGCTTCAGTTTCAGCACCGGTTTGACCAGATAATGCAGGACAGACCGCGTTCCGGTATGGATATCCACCGTTGCTTCCATCCCCGGTGAGATCACATAGGTGTCCGGCACGTCCCCCAGCCAGTACTTTTCCGGCTCCACCACCACCCGGAAGTAGGGCGGTTTGCCTTCGACCACGGTCGAATCCGGGGCGACCAGAATCACCTTTCCCTTCAGGCCGCCGTAACGGGCATAATCGTAGGTTGAAATTTTGACGGTTGCCTCCTGCCCGATGCTGACATAGCCCCGGTCCATCGGGTTCAGTTTGGCTTCGATCACCAGATTGTCTTTTGACGGGACGATATCCATGATCGGTTCGCCCGGTTTTACCACCCCGCCGATGGTGCTGATCCGCATGTTTTTGACCACGCCTTCAATCGGGCTGCGGATTTCGGTGCGGGTCTGCTGTTCGGTGGCCTTATTCAGCAGTTCCGTGTTGCGGGCGATGTCCAGTTCGGTCTGGCTCAGCAGTTCCCGGGCTTCACGCTTGAACTTCAGGCTCGCTTCGGTGGCGCGGCCACGGGCTTCTTCCAGCGAGGCGTTGATCCGGGGCAGGGCAGCTTCAATCTGCGACAGTTCCCCGCTGATCTGTTCGGCTTCGGCCTGAAGCTGGACGTGATCCATCTTGGCGGTCAGCCCATCCTTCAGCAGATCGGTGGACATCGCCAGCCGTTGCCGGGACAGGCCCAGATTGGTGGTCAGGTTGCGCTGACGGACAGTCATTTCCCGCAGTTCCCCTTCCCGCTGGCGGACCTGTTCCGCCATGACCCGCAGGGTGGCTTCCAGTTCCCGGCGGCGGGCGGAGAAGGTTTCGGTTTCGGTCGCGACCAGCTGGGGGCGGCGGCTGGCGGCTTCCCGGGGGAAGACGGGCTGGGGGCTGCCATCGGCTTCGGCCTGCAGCCGGGCCCGGGTCAGGGTCAGGCCGTCGATCCGTACAGCGATTTCTTCCCGGCTGGCGGCAACGTTGCCAAGGTCCAGCTGCATCAGGGGGGCACCTTCCCGCACCAGTTCCCCTTCGCGGACGTAAATGTCGGTGACCAGACCGCCTTCAAGGTGCTGGACAACTTTTACCTTGCCCTGTGGCGCCACCTCTCCGGTGGCAACAGAGACCTCATCCAGCCGGGCAAACCCTGCCCAGACCAGAAATGCGGCCAGAAACAGCATGATCACCCAGCCCAGCCGCCGCAGGCCGGTTGCCTGCGCGGTGGAAGCCAGTGCATCAAGACGTGCGGAGCCGGACGGCGGGGCGGGCATCGGGGTCGGGGTATCGGTCATCGCGCTCAGGCTCCGGGTGCGGAGGGCGTGGGGACGGAGGGGGCAGCAGCGGCGGGGCCGGTGGCGGGCTGAGGCGGCTGACCGCCCCGGCTGAGATACCCCATCACATCGGCGGAGGGGCCGCTGACAGCAATTTTCCCCTGATCCATCACAATAATGCTGCGGCAGGCCGACAGCAGGGTCGGGCTGTGGGTGACGACGATCACGGTACGGTCCTGCGACAGCCGGACCAGAACGTCGCGCAGGTGTTCTTCCGCCTGCCGGTCAAGGCTGCCTGAGGGTTCGTCGAGGATCAGGACCGATGGTTTGCCCATCAGGGCCCGGGCAATCGCCAGCCGCTGACGGATGCCGCCCGATAACAGGCTGCCCATTTCCCCGACATCGGTGGCGTAGCCGTCCGGCAGGTTGACGATATACTGGTGGGCTCCGGCCAGCGTTGAGGCTTCCAGAATATCCGCGTCGCTGATGCCGGGGTGGGCGCGGGTCAGGTTGTCGCGGATACTGCCGCTGAACAGCACGCAGTCCTGCGGCACATAGCCGATCCAGCCTGCCAGTTCCGCCCGGGTGAACTGTGACAGGTCGGCCCCGTCCAGCAGCACCCGCCCGTCTTCGGGGGTATACAGGCCCAGCAGCAGTTTCAGCAGTGTGGTTTTGCCACAGCCGTTGCGGCCCATGATCGCGGTGATGCCACCGGGCCGGAACGAGTATTTGACGGCGTTGATGGTTGGCACCGTCTCTGCGCCATACCGGAAGGTAATACTGTCTGCGGTCAGGGCCCCGCTGGGGCGTGGCAGGCTCAGGCTGCTGGTCTGGCGGTCTTCCGGCTGGCTGAACAGATCGCCCAGACGGCGGGCGGATTGCCGGAACCCCTGCAGGGTCCGCCATGCCCCCACCAGCTGGTTGAAGGGGCCGATCATCCGCCCCGACAGCATGTTGGCGGCGACCAGTGCCCCCATCGACATCTTCTGGTCAACAATCGCCAGCGCCCCGACCGTGGTCATCAGTACCGTGGTCAGGGTGGTGACTGCCAGCGCCATGTTGACGAAGCGGTCAGAACTCTGGCCCCGCTCGAGGGACCGCTCAATACTTTCTGCCTGCCGCTCTTCCCACAGGGGCAGGATGCCGCGCTCCAGCGCCAGAGCCTTGACGGTGGTCCGGCCCATGACGGTTTCCGCCATCATCACGTCGCGGCTGACCTTGCGGCCCCGTTCCTTCACCGCTGCCGATCCGACCGCCCGCGCGGACAGGATGGCGATCACCAGAAAAGCCACCAGCGCCCCGACCAGAACCCAGGCCACCGGCATGGCGATGACAAAGATCAGGGCCAGAAACAACAGCGTGAACGGCAGGTCGAACAGCAGCACCACCGTCGGGCCGGACAGGCAGTTCCGCAGGACTTCAATATCCTGAAAGGTCTGCTGCCATGCTGCCGTCGGGCGGGATTCCAGCGTGCGCAGCGGCAGCGACAGCACCTTGTGGAACAGGCGGCGGCCAACCGTGACATCCACCTGCACCGCGACGCCCTGCATCACCCGGGCCCGCATCTGCCGCAGGGTGAAATCAAAAATCACCACCAGTCCCATCCCGATCACCAGCCCGGTCAGGGTGGACAGACCGGCCTGCGCCACCACCCGGTCATAGACCTGCATGACGAACACCGGGCCCGCCAGCGCCAGAATGTTGATGAACAGCGAGGCGGACAGCAGATCCCGGGTGACCGGCAACAGCGGGCGCAGCACCGTGTCGAACCACGATTCGGGGGGTGGGGTGAGGGAGGAGGGGGAGGACATGGAAAGGTGGCTTCCGTCATGCTGCTCCGGGCCGGGAGTCCGGGCGGATCGCGGATCAAGGATATCGGCCGATCCTGCCGTGTCGGGCCTTGTCTGTCCACGGTGCTGTGCCTGAATGTCAACGGCTTGAAACAGATGTATTTCCGCTCTTGCCGTTATGGGCGTGGACGGGCAGGGTGGGCGGATATGCCGACTGCTGTCGGTTCCCCCCGCTTCGGCCTGATGCCGGGGGTGATCTGCTGACAAGGCCGGGACAGGGCCTGACCGGGGACTGGGAATGAAAAGTTTGATCAGCCGCCTTGGCAGAGGTGGGGCGGACCGGAAAGCAAAGCCGAACCGCCCGGCCGGGCCGAAGCCGCCGCTGTTGCGGCGGCTGGTGCGCAGCGTGTTTGGCCGTGGCCGGGGGATTGGCCTGCTGCTGCTGGCGGCCATGATGACCATCGGGGTGTGGGAGCCGGTGCCCCTGCAGTTTCTGCGGATCAAGACCTTCGACATTTACAATCAGATCAAGCCGCGTGAGGTGACTGAGCGCCCGGCGATGATTGTTGATATCGACGAGCGCAGCCTGTCGGAAATCGGGCAGTGGCCATGGCCACGCACGACGCTGGCCCGTCTGGTGGACCGCCTGACCCAGATGGGGGCGGTGGTGATCGGCTTCGATATTGTCTTCTCCGAGCCGGACCGCATGTCGCCGGGGGCAATCGCCGGTGAGCTGCCGGGGCTGGATGACGCGGCCCGGCAGGCGCTGGAAGGGTTGCCGGATAACGATTCCGTTCTGGCGCAGATGATTTCCCGCAGCCGTGTGGTTCTGGGGCAGTCCCTGCGGAGCGAGGCGATGCCGGTGACCGGGCGCGAGAACGTCCCCCAGCATTCAATCGGCGAACGCGGCGGGGATCCCCGCCCGTGGCTGGAACAGCATACCGGTATCGTGCGGAATCTTGAGGTGCTGGAGGAGGTGGCCGCCGGGCGCGGCATCTTTAATTCAGCGATGGAGCTGGACGGTATTTCCCGCCGCCTGCCGATGATGGCCAACGTCAACGGCACCATTGAACCTGCCCTGAGCGTGGAGATGCTGCGGGTGGCGACCGGCAACCGCTCCACCGTGATCCGGATGTTTCCGTCCGGGGGGGTGGAAGGGGTGCTGGTCGGAAAAAGCCTGCTGAAAACGGACGAGCGTGGCCGGGTGTGGGTCTATTTCTCCCGCCATGATCCGGCCAAGTACATCTCTGCGGTGGATATTCTGCGCGGCACGGTCGATCCGGCCAAGGTGGCCGGGCGGCTGATTCTGGTCGGGACATCGGCGGTGGGGCTGCTCGATATCCGCTCAACCCCGCTGGATTCGGTGATCCCCGGGGTTGAGGTGCATGCCCAGATTCTGGAGAACGTGCTGGGTGGTACCCAGTTGCAGCGTCCGCAGGGGGCGCGGCTGATTGAAATACTGGGGGCTCTGGCCGCCGGTCTGCTGATGGTGGTGCTGGTGCCGCTGGCCGGGGCCCGCCTGACCGTGATCATTCTGGCTTTGGCAATCGGGGTCATGGCCGCCGGATCATGGTGGTTTTTTGACACCCAGAAGATGCTGATTGACCCCGTTTATCCGGCCCTGTGTTCCTTGCTGCTGTATATGATGCTCACCTATTCCAATTACGCCCGCGAAGAGGCGGAACGGCGGCAGGTGCGTGATGCTTTCAGCCGCTATATGAGCCCGGCGCTGGTCGAACGGCTGGCGCAGGACCCCAGCCAGCTTAAGCTGGGCGGTGAAATGCGGGATATGACTCTGCTGTTCTGTGACGTGCGTGGTTTCACCACCATTTCAGAACAGTTTGACGCGCAGGGTCTGACCCGCCTGATCAACCGCTTCCTCACCCCGATGACCAACGTCATCCTTGACCGCCGTGGTACCATCGACAAGTACATGGGCGACTGCATCATGGCGTTCTGGAACGCCCCGCTGGACGATGACGACCACGCGGCTAATGCCTGCCGGTCAGCGCTGGCAATGATGGACACCATGGTGAAGGTCAACGTCGATCTGGAAAAAGAGTCGATTGAAGAAGGGCGTAAGCATATTCCGCTGAAGGTCGGGATCGGCCTTAACTCCGGGCAGGTCTGCGTCGGGAACATGGGGTCTGACCAGCGGTTTGACTATTCTGTTCTGGGTGACAGCGTTAATCTGGCGTCGCGTCTGGAAGGGCAGTCAAAGCCCTATGGGGTGTCGATCGTGATCGGTGAAAACACCTATCAGCGCGCCCCGGACTTTGCGGTGCTGGAGCTGGATCTGATCAAGGTGAAGGGTAAAACCCTGCCGGTGCGGATCTTTACCCTGCTGGGGGATGAAGCGTTTGCCAAAACCCCCGACTTTATAGCCCTGCGTCAGGTGCATGATCTGATGATCGCGGCCTACCGGGCGCAGGACTGGGACCGTGCGGAAGAGCTGTTGCAGGAATGTCGCCGCCTGAGTGACGGTCTGCATATTGACGGGTTCTATGATCTGTATGCGGACCGTCTGGCCGATTACCGGGTTAGTTCCCCCGGTGCGGACTGGGATGGTGTCTACGTGGCCACCAGTAAGTAAAATGTTCCGCACGTAAGACGTTCAGCGGCACAGAGACAGACAAAGGCCCGGCCCGCCCGCCGTTATGGGGGCGGGCCGGACTTTTTGCCAGACCTGTTCCGGCCATTGCGGTGCAAAAGCGGGCAGCCCCCGCAAAAACAGACAGCCCCCGCGCCGGGCGGACCGGGCGGGGGCTGCTTGCAGGGGCGGACTGTACTGAAGCAGACGGGTCAGTTGACCGGCAGGGCCAGATCCGCCTGTTCCCCGGTTTTCAGGGGCACGGCGGCATAGGTCGGGGTCAGTCGTCCCATCGCGAGAAGGGTCTGGAAGGCGGCAACGCGGGCGTCGTATGTGGCGGCCGCCAGATTGATGGCGGCGGTATAGACTTCGTTCTCAGCGTCCAGCACGTTCAGCGCAGTTTCCTTCCCGGCCTCGCGCAGCTTGCGGCGGGCATCAAGAACTTCGCTGGCAATGTTGACCGCGTTCTGGAGCAGGCCGACCCGCTCACGGGATGTCCGCAGGGTTTCCCACGCCACCCGGGCCTGTTCTTCCACCTTACGGCGGACATAGACCGCGTTGTTCTGGCTGCCGGCGTAGTCGTAAGACGCCTTGGCGGAGGCAGCGCTGGTCGCGCCGCCGTTGTACAGGTTCCAGTTTGCTTTCACGAGAACGGTATAATCGCGCCGTTCCCCGGTGACGGTATTCTTGTTGTTCTCGAAGTTGCTGGCAGCTTCCAGCGTGACCCGCGGCATATATTCGGCATCGACGGCATCGCGCTGTTCGGCAACGACCTGACTCTGCAGGGCCGCGGACCGGATCGACGGATGTTCCTGCACGGCAATGTCAACCAGCTCATTCACCGACTTGGGAAGGTCGGCGATCGGCGCATGGGGCACCGTCATCCGCCCGGTCTCCGGGGCATGGCCGAACACCTGTTCATAGGTGGCAATGGCCGCCTTCAGGGCCCCTTCAACCGCGATCCGGCGTTCCTTCGCCAGCTGCAGGCGGGTTTTGGCCTGAAGGACGTCAACGGCAATGCCAGATCCACGCCGGACCCGTTCATCTTCCAGATTCAGCTGGCGCTTGATGTTGTCCTCGTTGGTGCGGGACAGACGCAGCAGCTCCTGCTGACGGAGGACGTTGAGGTAGGCGCTGATCCCTTCGAACAGGACGGCCTGCTGGGTGGTGTTCAGCTCGTACTCAGCGCCGTTTTTCTGCAGCTTGGCGGCATTATACAGCGAGCTGGTCTGGCCACCGTCGTACAGAAGCTGACTGGCGACCACTGAGGCGACCTGACGGCCACGGTTGTACGGGTCGCCCTGAATATCGCGGCGGGCCGGGCTGTTGACATGCTCGTATCCGGCGTCGGAGGTCAGGTTGACGGTGGGGAGAAACCCTGCGAACGATTTGTTGACCGCTTCTTCCGACGCAGAGACCGTGTTCTTTCCGGCCTCGATCTTCGGGTGCTGGGTCAGCAGCCCCTGAAGTTCATCCGAGAGGGGGGCCGCGAAAGCCGGTGTGCCCGCCAGAGCCAGAAGTCCGGCCAGTGCAACCCCTCCGGTCAGGTGTCTTCCGTTCCGTAAAGTCATTGGTTCCCCTACCCAACAGGTGCCCGGTCCGGGCCTTTCTGAATACCCCCGCCGGGGCTTTTTAGGTCCGTCTTCCTGTCCGGCCGTCCGTATTCCGCCGGTTTCTGTCAATCCCCTTGCTACAGGATTTATGCCGGAAGGCGACGGGTTTCGACGGATCTTTCCGTCCCTTGCCGCAGGGCAGGGCAACGGGCCAGACAGTCGATGGCCGGTGTAATTCTCATACCAATAGTTTATTCGTCGAAATCAGTCAAATCCGACCTTTTTTGTCGGCAGGCCGACAACGCACTTTCTCATCACATTTTATCGCTTCAGACTTGATTGGAAACCTTATCCACGGAAAAAATAGGATGATACAGTGTCGTCTCCTTTTGTTGCCCGATGGACATCGTGACAGACCCTTTGACTCTTCATGCGCCACTCCTCCTGATTGCGGTATCAGCCCTTTTTCTGGTGATGTCGCGAGGTCTTGACGGAGACGGCGGGCCGCTCCGGCAGTGTGCGGTGGCGCTTGCCCTGCTGGCGGGCGGGGACGCTGTGACAGCGGTTTCCATGTCAATATATCAGGAAAATCAGCATGTTGTGGCAGCATGTCTTTCGGGGGTCTCTGCTGGCCTGATGACATCGGGTGCGGTTCTGTTCGTGATGGGGGCCCAGTCAAACCCCCTTAAGGTTTTACGACTTTTGCGGGTTCAGGCGTCGGCGTCGATGACGTCGTTCCTGCTGCTGATGCTGGTGGCAGCCCTGATTGCAGGAGTCGCGGCCCTGTTTCTGCCGGTTGCAATGGTCCCTTATGCTGCGGCATCGGTGGGGGCTGCTGCAGCCTATGGTGTTTATCAACATCTGTTGAAGCATGACCGGGCCGGGGCGGCGACCTACGCGGATGCCGGGGGCGCGGCCCCGTTCCTGCTGCTGCTGTGGTCTGCCGGCAGGGCGGTTATGGCCGTGCTGGCCCTGCCGACGGAACCTCTGGGGGCTGTGGTTGCTGCTGCGATGGCCCTGCTGCCGCCGGTTGCCCTGCTGCCGGTGCTGTACCGGCAGCTCACCCTGTGGCGGGAGGCTGCCGCCATCCGCTTTGCGCAGGCCGAGGAGCAGGGGCGGGACGATCTGCGGAAGGCCCGGCGGTTCCAGCACCTTCTGGAAACCCTGCCGGAGGCTTTTCTGGTCGTTGAGGCGGGCGGGGCGATCGTTGACGCCAACCGGCAGGCCGTGGCGCTGCTGGGGGACCGGCAGGCCCGGGCGGGGGGGCTTTGCGGGGCCCATGTTTCCGAATTCCTGCGGGAAGAGAGCGGGGCTGCCGCCGACTGGGCGGCGCTGCTGTCGGAAGAGGCGGTGTCCTGTGATTTCTCGGTCGCCGGAACGCACGATAGCGGCCATCTGCCGGTCCGGGCCGTGATGACCCGGACCGATTATGACGGCCACCCGCTGTGCCTGATGGTGCTGCATGACCTGAGCGAGGAGCGTCGCTCCGGGGCGATGAACGCCTTTCTGCATGAGCTGGACCGGACTGCGATTGCCGGTGGCAACCCGGAAGATATTCAGCAGCAGCTCTGTCACCAGATCTGTGACCTGTTCGGGCTGGCGGTGACGGTGATTGTCGTCCCGGACCGTCAGGGCGGGCTGGGGGTGCGCGGTGTTGCCGGGGCATCACCGGAAGCAATCGCGCACCTGCTGTCAAAGCCGGAATGGAACAATGGTGTCCTGCAGGATGTGATGCGCATGGGCGGGCGGCTTCTGCTGACCGGTCATGACAGTGGGTTGCCGGCGAGTCTGCCGGTTCCGCAGGACTGGCTGGTGACGCTGCCGCTGTGGGGACAGACCGAGGTGATCGGCTGTCTGATGGTTGCCGGAACCGGTCTGGCCCCTGATCAGCGCTCGCTGAAGCAGATGGATACGGTGTCGGCCCGTCTGGGCAATGCATTGCAGGTGATGCAGGACCAGACGCAGATGCGTCTTCAGGGTACGGCTCTGGCCGCTGCCGCCAATGCCATTTTCATCACCGATGTGCAGGGCCGGATTGAATGGGTCAATGCGGCCTTCACCCGCCTGTCCGGGTACGAGGCGCATGAGGTTCTGGGCAAGACCCCGGCTCTGCTGCGGTCCGGCATGCAGGATGATGACAGCTACCGCCGCTTCTGGGATACCATCAAGGGTGGCCGCGTCTGGCGTGGTGAAATGGTGGAGCGTCGCAAGGACGGCAGCCTGTACACGGTCGATCAGACCGTCGCCCCGATTCTGGACGAGCGTGACCAGATTGCCCACTTTGTGACCGTCCATGAAGACATCACCGAGCGGAAGCGGGCGGAAGAGCGCATCGCGTATCTGTCCAACTACGATACGCTGACCCGTCTGCCCAACCGGGTGCTGTTCCGCGACCATCTGTATCAGGCCGTCAATCAGGCCCGGAACAACCGTGGCTCTCTGGCGGTTCTGTTCGTCGATCTCGACCGCTTTTCCCGCGTTAACGATACGCTGGGGCACGATATCGGTGATCAGCTGCTGATGACCATCGCCTCGCGGATCAACGCTGTCGCCGCGCCGGAGGCCGACACCATTGCGCGTATCGGCGGCGATGAGTTCGCCCTGATCCAGAGCCGCCTGCCGAACACCGAGGCTGCGGCTTCGTTGGCCCGCAAGGTGATCGACGCGGTCAACCGCCCGGTCGATATTGGCGGTCTGGAGGTGCGGGTGGGCACCAATGTCGGTATCGCCATCTATCCGCAGGACGGCGAAGACCCTGACCACCTGATCAAGAATGCCGATATGGCGATGTACCGGGCGGTCCGGTCGGAATCGGAGAAGTGCTTCTTCTATTCCAACGAAATGAATGACGAGGCCCGGGCCCGGCTGGCGCTGGAAGGCGACCTGCGCCGGGCGCTGGATAATGGCGACCTGCGCCTGCACTTCCAGCCGCAGGTCGATGTCCGGTCCCGCCGGATTATCGGCGTGGAAGCCCTGCTGCGCTGGCAGCATGCGGACCATGGGATGATCCCGCCGTCGCGGTTTATTCCGGTGGCGGAGGATTCCGGCCTGATCCTGCCGATCGGTGACTGGGTGATCGAAGAGGCAATCCGGCAGAGCCGGGTGTGGCAGGATGCCGGGTTGCCGCTGATCACGGTTGCCATCAACATTTCGGCGGTGCAGTTCCAGCAGGGGACGCTGGTGCGCCAGGTCGGGGATGCAATTGCCAGAAGTGGCGTAGACCCCTCGCGGATTGAGCTGGAGCTGACCGAAAGCATGCTGATGCAGGATGCGCGGGAGGCGATCCGCACACTGGAAGACCTGTCGGGTCTGGGGGCTAAGCTGGCGATTGACGATTTCGGTACCGGCTACAGCTCGCTGAGTTATCTCAAGCAGTTTCCGGTGGACCGCCTGAAGCTGGACCAGTCTTTTGTGCGGCAGATGACGACCAACCATTCCGATGCGGTCATTGCCCGGGCCACCATTAATCTGGGGCACAGTCTGGGGCTTGAGGTCATCGCCGAAGGGGTCGAGACCGAGGATCAGTACGAATACCTGCGGGCGGAAGGCTGTGACGTGGTGCAGGGCTATCTGTTCGGCAAGCCGATGGCCCCGGATGATCTGGCCGCGGTTCTGCGCTATTCCGGCCCGGGGGGCAGCGTTGCCGCCGGGCGATTGCCGGAGGGGGTGGGGGTTCCCGCTCTTTGACGGTCTTCCGGAGGGGGGAGCCTCTTCCGGCAGGGTGAAACAAACAGCGCCCCCGTTAGGCAGGACGGGGGCGCTGTTATTTTATCTGTTTTTTATCTCTGTTTTCCGGGGGCGGGCGTGCCCTGTCAGTCGAACAGAGGAACGCCTTCGGTTCTGGCGGATTGCAGGTCCAGTTCCACTTCCACCACGTCGATTTCGACCATCCGCACCCGGCGGAAGCCGAGATGCTCGACGAACGTCAGCATCCGGGCATTTTCTTTCAGCACCTGACCGACCATGGTGCGGGTTTTCCGGCTCTGGCAGTACCGGATCATTTTGACCATCATCGCCTTGGCCAGCCCGGCGCCCTTCAGGTCAGAGCGGACGACGATCGAGAATTCGGTCGTTTCGTTATCCGGGTCGGTGACGGCGCGGACCACGCCCAGCGTTTCTTCCCGCCCGTCACTGTCAGGGGCGGTGGCGATGAAAGCCATTTCGCGGTCATAGTCGATCTGGGTCATCCGTGCCATCTGGCTGTGTGGCAGTTCCTGCACCAGCCCGAAGAAGCGGAACCGGATATCCTCCGGGGTCAGACGGGATACGAAAACATGGTGGTTGGGTTCGTCTTCCGGGCGGATCGGGCGCAGCAGAACCGGGCGCCCGCCTTTCATGACAAAGGTTTCCTCCAGATCCTGCGGATAGGGGCGGATTGCCAGCCGGTCCGTCGGATTGGTTCCGGCATAGGGGGCCAGGACCACCCGGGCATCCAGCGCAATGACACCGTCCGGGCTTGCCAGCAGCGGATTGATATCCAGTTCGCGGATTTCCGGCAGATCGACGGTCATCTGGGCAACCTGAATCAGGGCCAGTGACAGCGATTCCAGATCTGCGGCGCTGTGGGCCTTGGCCCCCTGCAGAACCTTGCCGATACGGGTGCGGCCGATCACTTCCGCTGCCAGTGCCATGTTCAGCGGCGGCAGGGTAACGGCGCGGTCGGCGATGATTTCGGCGGCGGTGCCACCTTGCCCGAACAGGATCACCGGGCCAAAGATCGGGTCGGTATTGATGCCGACGATCAGCTCCTGCCCCAGTGAATGGCGGTGCATGGGCTGCACGGTAAAGCCGCTGATCCGTGCCTCCGGGAAGGAGATGGACAGGCGGGTCAACATGCTCTGGGCCGCTTTTTCCACCTCGTCGCCGCTGGTCAGATCCAGCCGCACGCCGCCGTGTTCGCTTTTATGCGAGATGTCATCGGACAGAATTTTCAGCACTACCGGGTAGCCCATCGCGTCTGCAACAGCCCGGGCTTCGGCCGGGGTATGGGCAACCCGGGTTTCCACCACGGCAATACCATAAGCTGACAGCAGGGCCTTGGCTTCCGGCTCTGACAGCGTGGTCCGCCCGGCGGACAGCGCATCGCTGATCAGGCGGCGGGCGATGGTGATATTGGGGGTGAACTCGGTGGGCAGGCTGGCGGGTGTTTCCATCAGCATGTCCTGGTTTTTGCGGTAGGCGACGGTGTGCAGGAAGCTGCGGATCGCCTGATAAGGCGTGGTAAAGGTCGGGATGGCCGCTTCATGGAAGCGTCGGCGCGAATCCCGGACCAGCTCATCACCGATCCAGCAGGTGGAAATGCTGACGCGGCGGCTTTGCTTGATCACCGGAATCAGGGCTTCGGTAATCGCCAGCGGGTCCGTGGTGGCGACCGGGGAGTGCATGACCACCACGGTGTCCACCTCTTTGGCGGCGGACAGAATCTTCAGGGCGGCGGCATACCGTTCGGGCGATGCCTCGCCCATGATATCCACCGGATTGCCGCGTGACCATGTGGCAGGCAGAACGCTGTTCAGGGCCTCGATGGTTTCGGGGGTCAGTTCGGCCAGAAGGCCGCCCTGTTCATCCAGTTCATCGACACCCATCACGCCGAATCCGCCACCATTGGTCAGGATGGCCATCCGCTCGCCTTTCGGCTTGGTCATCACCGACAGGGTTTCGGTGGCGGCGAACAGTTCCTCGATGGTGTACACCCGCAACATCCCGGAGCGGCGGAAGGCGGCGTCATACACCAGATCAGCCCCGGCGAGGATGCCGGTATGGCTGATGGTGGCCTGCTGGCTGGCATTGCGTCGCCCGGCCTTGATCGCCAGCACCGGCTTGTTACGGGCAGCGGCGCGGGCGGCTGACATGAAGTTGCGCCGTAACGGGATGCTTTCGATATACAGCAGAATCGCCCGGGTATCGGGGTCTGACCCCAGATAATCCAGCACATCGCCGAAATCGGTGTTCAGCATATCCCCCATCGAAATGAAGTGGGAGAAGCCGATGCCCTTGGGGCGGGCCCAGTCGAGAACCGAGGTACAGACCGCGCCGGACTGAGACACAAACGCGATACGGCCTTTGTTGGCAGGCTGGGGGGCGAAGCTGGCGTTCAGGCCGATCCCGGGGACCAGCACACCCAGACTGTTCGGGCCGAGGACCCGGATGCCGTGGCTGCGGGCCGTATCACGGATGGCGGCGGCGACATCAGGTTTGACCCCGGCCCAGCCGATGCCGGAGGCAACGACAATGGCTGCCCGGGTGCCACGGTCCGCCAGTTCTTTCAGGGCGGTCAGGGTGTCATCCGGGGGGACGGCAATCACTGCCATATCGGGCACCAGCGGCAGCGCGGCGACCGAGGGATAGGCCAGAACCCCCTGAACCGCCTGATACTTCCGATTGACCGGCAGAATCGGCCCGGTAAAGCCCCCTTGCAGCAGGTTGCGCATGACGATGCCGCCGACACTGTCCGCCGTGTTGGAGGCGCCGAGAACGGCGACCGATGCGGGTTTGAACAGTTGCTTCAGATACCGGACGCTCATCGTCGGAGTTCCCCCAGGCTGTGCCAGATTATCCCTCCGCCGGGGTCCTCTCCATCCCCTTCATGGAAAGCGGCGGTACGGGACATGCAGTATAACGGGTTATATGCTGCATTGCAGCAAAAACCCTTTGTCGTTTCAGGGTAAAGAGAGAGGTGACGGGTCAGGTAAAATCCGGCCCGTGGGTCCAGATCACCAGAGAATGGCGGGCCCCGGCGGTGACCGGCGTCACCCGGTGCAGGACGAAGGCCGGAAACACGGCAGCGGTACCGGGGTCACGCGGGGCGGTCAGCACATGGCCTTCGGGATTCAGCTGAAGGTCACCGCCTTCATAGGCATCCGGCGGGCTGAGCTGAATGGCGATGGTCAGCTTGCGGGCCCGCCCTGCGGCCCCCCGCCCGCCGCGGTCGATGTGCCAGTCATAGAAGCCACCGTCCTGATAGCGGGCGACCTGTGCATCTTCCTGAAAGCCATCCAGCGCGTAATTGAAATGTTCGCGGTTGGCGCTGGCGACCAGCCGGGCCAGCCGCTGATAGATCCAGTCGGTATCCGGTCCTTCCGGCAGCCAGTGAATCGCCGTTCTGCGGATGCGGGAAACCGCCTCGCCGTTGACCAGCGTGGCATCTTTCTGCCGTCCGGTCTCCATCAGGGCGATGATGGCGCTGCATTCTTCGGGGGAAAAGGTTTCGGCCTCGAAGGTCCACAGTTTCTGTGCCGGGCGGGCAGGGGCGGCAAGGCCGGGAATGTCGGAGAACATGGGCTGATCCTGAACAAGCGGTCCGTGGACGGGGCGGCTGTTTTACGGGCTTCGGCAGGTGCAGGCAAACCAGAAACAGGGTGCGGCACCGTCATTGGGGCACAGATAAGCCGGTCATCCGTCTGCGGTCATTGATCTGGAGTCTGCTGCCGCTGTTTTTCAGCATGGTCCGGTTCAGGACTGATCCTGCGGGGGCAGGGCGGACAGGGCCTGACGGAACTCTGTCACCAGCGCGTCAGGAGTATCGCGGTTGAAAGCAAAATACAGCGGCCGGGAAATCTCGGGCAACGGCAGGGCTGCGACCACAGAATCGGCGGGCAGCCCCAGTTTGTCCAGTCGGTACAGCATTGACCGGACGTCTGACGGCAGCAGATCAAGCCGGCCGTGTATCAGCATGCGGATGCCCAGTTCTTCATCGGCAATGGTCTCATGGGGGATGCCCCGGCTGGTCAGATAGACGCCCTTAACGTCTTTCTGCAGGGCCCCGATGCGGTAGCGTCCGGCGTCTTCCAGTGTGGCCGGGGTAATGTCCGGGCGCTGAGAGGCACGGAACAGGGCAACCTGAAACGGAATTGCCTGCCCCACCCACTTGAACAGATCTTCCCGTTCCGGGACCCGGGCAACAGGGAACAGCAGCGCCCCCGGGGTGCGCAGGGCAGTTTCGTAGGCCCGCGCCCACGGGTAAATCTCGATCGGGATTGATCTTCCGGCCTGCCGAAGCAGTTGCCGTGCCCGGTCGGCGGCAATTCCCTTGGCCTGTCCGTTGTCTGAGTAGGAATAGGGCGCAAACTCTGACGTGATGATCCGCACGGGTGGCAGATCCTCTGCCCGGGCCCGCCGCAGCAGGGCGATCCCGCCTGCGGCGGCGGCAAGGGCTGTCAGAACGGCACGCCGGGTCATCGCCCGCTGCGCCGGGGGAACAGCCTGTTTCTGCGAAGGTCTGGGAGCCATGGTTACCGGAAAGCGGAGGAAAGGATCTGCATACCGCTTATTATAAGCGATCCCCCGGTACGGGCATAGGCCGGGCGCGCTGTCTGGTACATCAGGACCAGACAGCGGGGGCCGGAGACGTCAAGGGGCCGGTTACAGCCAGTTCATCGCCAGATGCCACAGCACCGGCAGCAGAAGGGCGGTTGCCACCGCATTCAGCCCCATGGCAAGGCCGGAGAAGGCACCGCAGGTTTCGCCCAGCTGCAGGGCGCGGGCGGTGCCGATACCGTGACTGGCTGTCCCGATGGCCAGCCCGACCGCCGCCGGGTCGGTGATGCCGCACAGCCGCAGCAGGGCCGGGGCGGTTACGGCGCCGAAGACACCGGTCATCATCACCAGTACGGCGGTCAGCGACGGCAGGCCGCCGATCTGTTCCGAAACCCCCATGGCAACGGCGGCGGTGATCGATTTGGGGGCCATTGAGCTGACGGTATCGGCCCGGCCGCCCATCATCTGCACGGTGATCACCGCCGAGATCACGGCGGTTGCTGACCCGATCAGCAGGCTGGCGACCAGCGGCACCGCGTACCGCAGCAGCATGGCCCGCTGCCGGTACAGCGGAATGGCCAGCGCCACCGTCACCGGCCCCAGCAGGAAGTGGACAAACTGCGCGCCCTGAAAATAGGTGCGGTAATCGGTGCCGGTCGCCAGCAGAACCAGCACCACCATCACCACGGTCAGCAGCACCGGATTAAGCAGCGGCGATCCGCCGGAACGGCGGAACAGCGCCTGTGCCAGAACAAAAGCGGCCAGCGTCAGGGTCAGGTGAAACAGCGGGCTGGCCGACAGATAGACCCACAGGTCCTGTACCTCAGGGGGAAGAACCGGCTGTTGCATCAGGGCTGTTCCTTCCCGGGGCTGGCGGCGGGGTCTGCGGCGTGGCGTCGCCGCAGCAGGTGCATCGGCAGGGCGGTCAGAATCAGCCCGGCGGTGGTGCTAAGGATGATGCCGACCGCAATCGCAGCCCAGTCCGCGGCGATCAGGTCAAAATGCAGCATCACGCCGACCCCGGCGGGTACGAACAGCAGCGAGATGTTTGCCAGCATACCGTCGGCGGTGCGGGCCAGCGCATCGGGGATCCGCCCCAGCAGACAGAACCCGGCAAACAGCAGCACCATGCCGCAGACCGGGCCGGGGACCGGCAGGTGCAGCAGCCGTACCAGAACTTCACCGGCCAGCTGGCACAGCAGCAGCACCGTCAGGGATTGCAGCATGATGAAGACCATCCGGAAAGCAGGGCTGAAAGACGCCGGAAAGGGACGGGCGGACCGCTTGTTGCCGTTGCGGCAGTCTGAGGGCGCGAGTATTCTCCCCGCCCTTGCGGAATGTCCAGCGTGTTTTGTGAACAGCCCCGGCGGGTGTTCTCAAACAACGCCGGTCAGGATGGCCCCGCTGATGCCGGATGACCCCGATCATGTCTTATGACTATCAGTCTTTGCTGGACCGTGTTCATGCCACCGTGGCGGCGCAGCCGATCCGGGGGAAAGTCGCGGACTATATTCCGGCTTTGGCCCGGGTGGATGGCCGCCGCTTCGGTCTGGCTCTGGCCCTGACCGACGGGCGGGTCTTCTCTGCCGGAGAGGCGGATGAGCCGTTTTCGATCCAGAGCATGTCAAAGCTGTTCACGCTGGTGATGGCGCAGCGGCTGTATGGCGACGATCTGTGGCAGCGCGTGGGGCGGGAGCCCTCTGGAACGGCCTTTAACTCTCTGGTCCAGCTGGAGCATGAGGATGGCTTTCCCCGCAATCCGTTTATCAACGCCGGGGCGCTGGCGGTCACCAACGCGCTGGTGTCGCGCTATGCCCAGCCGGAGCGGGCGATTCTGGATTTTCTGGCGTCGCTGTGCGGACGGAAGAAAATTTTCATTGATGAGGATGTGGCGCGGTCAGAAGAGCAGCACGGCGACCGCAACCGGGCCATTGCCTATTTTCTGAAGGCACACGACCGGTTTGAAAACGATGTGGCGGAGGTGACGCGCACGTATTTCCGCCAGTGTGCGATTCCGCTGACCTGCCGGGAACTGGCGCAGGCGGCGCTTTTTCTTGCCAATAACGGCACCACGCTGGACGGGGCGCGGGTCCTCAGCCCGGTGCAGACCCGTCAGACACTGGCTGTCATGCTGACCTGCGGCCTGTACGATGGGGTGGGGGACTTTGTGTTCCGTGTCGGGCTGCCGGCCAAAAGCGGGGTCGGGGGCGGCATCATCGCCATTCTTCCGGGGGTGGGAAGCCTGTGCGTGTGGTCCCCGCCGCTGGACGCACGGGGCAACTCGGCCAGAGGGATTGATGCACTGGAGCTGATCGCCGCCGATCTGGCGGTGGTGCCCGGGGTACTGTAGGCCTGTTGGGGGGATCAGGGGGCTTCCGTCGCCTGAACGCACACCCCTTCGACCGTAAAGTCATCGGGGTTGTTCAGCGGATCATCGCCGACCAGCACGCCAAGGGCGCGGAAGGCGCGGGGGACATCCGGGCTGAACTCTTCATCATCACCGTCGATCACCACCACCAGATCCGGCGGACTGTCGGTGCGGGCCGCCGGAAAGGTGAAGGTCAGCGTGTCATCCTCGGCAATGGAAACCTGTCCCTTCCGGCGCTCCTGCCCGGCCAGATAGCTGCCGTGCAGGTGGTCGCCGCTGTCGGTCACCCGGAAGCGCTGGCTGCCGGAGGATGGGGCGGCCGTGGCATCCCAGCTGCATTCAAAGCTACGGGGTTTGACCGCCGGATCAGACAGCGGCCCAAGCAGATAAACGCCGCCGCTGGCCACCATGCCGGCCATCAGCAGCGGGATCAGGGGCCCCTGACGCCGCCATAAGACAACACCGCCAGCCCCGGCGGCCAGCGCCAGAACGGTCAGGGCGGGCACGAGCAGGCCCGATGGAATCATGGTAGCGGTCACGGTCGGCTCAACTCCCCCGGAATGGGCCGTCAGAAAATGGCAGCTGCAATGCGCAGGCCTGAAACTACGTCATATTTCCTGCATAAACCCCATGTCAGGCGGGGGCAACAGGGAAGTGACCGCCTTAATCGTTTCGGCCAGAACAAAATGTGATGTTTTGGGCAAAAAGCGATTGGCAAATGCAGCCTGAAGCTGAAAAACAAAAAAGCCGCCGCCAGAGGCGACAGCTTCAGCTATTCCGTCCCGGAAGGACGCTGCTACATGATGGCTCCGGCGGTAGGATTCGAACCTACGACAACCCGATTAACAGTCGGGGGCTCTACCGCTGAGCTACGCCGGAATATCCATCAGTTTTCTCAGTGGAGGCCGGGACCGGAATCGAACCGGTATACAAGGATTTGCAGTCCTCTGCATCACCACTCTGCCACCCGGCCTTGCGCTGAGGAGGCGGTTTATAACGGTGCCCCTCTGGCAGGTCAACAGCTTTTTTGTCGTTTTTTCAAAATCCTGCAAATGCCGGATTTTTCCATTGTTCTCCTTTGCCGCGTCACCCGGCGCGGGGAATGGATAGAGATTGTCAAGGCCGGGGCGGGCGGGTATAAAACCGCACAAAGAGACCTGTCGCCGCAACGGGGCGTTTGGTGTCGCCTGTGTTAAAGTCTTCCGGTCGGTGTCGCAGGATGCAGGCCGGGGTATAAGGAAAGACGGCACGCAGGCGGTCCTGAAGGAAAGACCCTTCGCACCTGCCACCGTTACCGGCTCAACCCGATGATAAAAGTGTTGCGAGAGGGGCCCCCCATGGATTTCGCTGCTGCCCGTCACAATATGATGGAAGGTCAGATCCGCCCGAACGGCGTGACCGATACGGCTGTTCTTGCAGCGATGGCGGAAGTGCCGCGCGAAGATTATGTGCCGAAGGCCCTGCGCAGCATTGCCTACACCGATGATGATCTGTCGGTCGGCAATGGCCGGGGTGTGATGGAGGCCATGGTGCTGGCCCGCCTGCTGCAGGCCGCTGAGATCAACCCGGAAGATGTGGTGCTGGAAATTGCCACCGGCACCGGTTACGCCACGGCGGTGCTGGCCAAGATTGCCAACACCGTTGTGTCGGTGGACAGCGACCCGGATTTCCGGGCGATGGCGATTTCCGCCGTCAGCAGCCACGGGCATGACAACGCGGTTGTGGTCGCCGGTGAGCTGGAGGTCGGTTATCCGGCACAGGCACCGTATAATGTGATCTTCATCAATGGTTCGGTGGAAGTGGTGCCGCAGGCTCTGCTCGACCAGCTGGCCGACGGCGGCCGTCTGGTCGCGGTTGTCACCGGTGGCGGTCAGGGTGTTGCCACCCTGTATACCCGCACCGGCAGCAGCTTTGGCCATCGTAAGCTGTTTGACGCCAACATCCTGCCGCTGCCGGGCTTCCGCAAGCCGGTCGGTTTCGTGTTCTGATCCGTTCAGATCTGCGGTTTCTGAAAAACCCCTGCGTCTTCCGGCGCGGGGGTTTTTCTGTTTGGGCGCCGTTTTGTGCCAATCCTCAACGCTGGCTGAAGGTTGCGGGAAAAAGCGTGCTGTTTTCTTCAGAGTTGACAAACTGAGATGTTGCCATCATTTTGAACTGAACGGTTCAGTTTATCATTATGGGCGTTTTCAGCAACGGGGCGCCGGTTTCACGGCTGAACGCGACGACACAGGATCTGACGACGAAATGACGATGATGAAGCCCGTTTCACTGGCCGTTGCCGCCATTCTTCTGGCTGCCGGGGGGCTGGCCGGATCTGCCGCCGCCATGACCCTGCCGGAAGCCCTTGCTTCGGCCTATCTGAATAACCCGGAGCTTCAGGCTGAGCGGGCGCGGGTGCGCGGTGTTGACGAATCGGTTCCTCAGGCGCTGTCGGGCTGGCGTCCGACTGTCTCGGTCAACGGGTCCGTGGGCTATAACAACAGCACATCCAACCTGCGGGAAAAGCGGACGCAGGACGCCCAGCCCCGTCAGGGATCGCTGACCGTGACCCAGCCGCTGTTTAACGGTTTCCGGACACTCAATCAGACAGAAGCAGCCGAAAATCAGGTTCTGGCCGCGCGGGAGCAGTTGCGCGTGCTGGAGCAGCGGCTGTTTTCCAGCGTTGCCGAGGCGTATCTGAATGTGGTCCGTGACCGGGCGGAAGTGGAGCTGAAGAGCAATAACGAGCTGGTGCTGCAACGCCAGCTTGCCGCCACCCGTGACCGGTTCCGGGTCGGGGAAATCACCCGGACGGACGTCAGTCAGGCAGAATCGCGTCTTGCCGGGGCCACTGCCTCGCGCATTGCCGCAGAATCACAGCTCTCGACCAGCCGGGCGACTTTTGAGCGTCTGGTCGGTCTGCCGCCGGAGCAGCTGACGACCCCCGCCGCTGCGGAAGGCCTGCCGGGATCGTTGCAGGATGCCGTCGGGCTGGCGACCAGCGAGCAACCTGCGGTGCTGGCCGCCGAATATGCGGCGCGGGCGGCGGTGGAGACGGTGGATGCCGCCACCGGCGAACTGTTGCCGACGGTGGCCCTTCAGGGGACGGCCTTCCGCAACTTTGATGATTCGACCGATCAGTCCCGTTCCAACGGCTATCAGGTGGTGGCGACTGTGGCGGTGCCGCTGTATGAGGCCGGGGGGACCTATTCCCGTATCCGTGAGGCCAAGCATACGGCCGGGCAGCGCCGTCTGATCGTGGAGCAGACCCGCCAGCAGTCCCGCGAATCCGCCGTGCAGGCGTGGGAGCAGCTTCAGGCCAACCGGGCCCAGATCACCTCTCTGCAGGCGCAGGTCCGGGCGGCGGAGGTCGCGCTGGAAGGGGTCGAGCGGGAAGCACAGGTCGGGGCGCGTACGGTGCTTGATGTTCTGGATGCGGAGCAGGAACTGTTGGATGCCCGGGTCGGTCTGGTCCGGGCGCAGCGGAATGAGCGGGTCTCAACCTATGCGCTGCTGTCGGCGGTTGGCCGCCTGAATGCCCGCGACATGGCCCTGCCGGTGGAGCTGTATGACCCGGTCGCCCATTATGACGATGTGCGTGGCAGGTGGATCGGCTCTTCCGACGCGGCGGATGAGGATGTGGGGCTGGCGCGTAAGCCGCTGCGCTGAGGCGGTGGCATTGATCCGGCAGAGGGCCGGGATCGGAATGGGGGCCGGGACGGATAAACCGTTTCCGGCCCTGATTTTTCAGCCGGAACGGGGATGAGGAAAGCCGGATCTGGATATTCCCGCTGGCTGGACAGAACGACAGGGCTTTGCAACACTCGCGGCTACTGGTATGTGTGCGCAGTCGGCCCGGGGCAGGGGGCAATCTGATAATTCCGATGGAAATCGATTGTTCTTCTGTTGTTTGCAAAATGTTAAGGGTCGATGTTGTATCACTGCATTAGGTTAATGTAGGTAAGGGGCGCCCGTGCCGCCCTGACAGGTCCGGCTGGGGGCGGAGTACGCCATGGACGAGAAGAATCAGGAACCATCGATGGAGGACATCCTTGCCTCCATTCGTAAGATCCTGTCGGAGGATGAGGAAGAGCCTGCGGCCAAGGCCCCCGCGCCTGCGCCCAAGCCTGCCCCCATGCCCGAACCGGAGCCCGCGCCAAGCTGGGATATGACCCCGGAGCCTGAGCCCGAACCGGAGCCAGAGGTTTCCTGGGACGATGCTCTGCGGGCGCAGGAAATCGGCGGGCCCGACGAAGAGGATGAAGTCTTCGAGTTGACCGACTCGATGGTGGCTGAGGAAGAGGAGCCGCTGCTGCTGCAGCCTGTCGCTACCCCCCAGCCTGTTGCAGAAGAAGTGGAAGACGAGTTGGAATCTATTTGGCGTCCCGAGCCCGCCCCTGCCTTGATGCCGGTGGCTGAGGATGCGGACCGTCTGGTATCTCCGCCGACCGAGGCAAAATCAGCCGCTGCCTTCTCTGAGCTGGCGCTGATCGCCCGTGAGCGGACCCTTGGTGTCGGTGCCAATCCCGGCCTGACGATTGAAGGTCTGGTGCGTGAGATGGTCCGTCCCCTGCTGACGGAGTGGCTGGATAACCACCTGCCGGATCTGGTGGAGCGTCTGGTGCGCAAGGAAATTGAGCGTCTGGTTTCGGGCAGCGATAAGTAAGCTGTTCTTTCCGGTGGCACCGTCCGCCGGGCCGGATGACAGAGTGATACCGCCGGGGCAGGGCTGCTCCGGCGGTATTGTTTTGGGGGACCGGCTGCGGGAACAGAGATTTTTTCCTGTTTGCGGTTTGGTTTTTTGCCGCCGTTGGGTATTCTGCCGCCCCCATCTGCCGCGAATCCGGCAAAGTCCGCTGTCGGCGCGGGTGGGTCGCCTTACTGTTTTAAAGTCTGTGGAAGTCAGGAATCATGCTCGACAAGACCTATAACCCTGCTGACGTTGAAGAACGGCTTTATAAGCAGTGGGAGGAGACGGGGGTATTCCGCTCCGACGTCGGGTCGGGCGATGTACCGTACACCATCATGATGCCGCCCCCGAACGTGACGGGGAACCTGCACATGGGGCACGCCCTGACCTTCACATTGCAGGATGTGCTGATCCGCTACGCCCGCATGAGCGGGAAGGATGCCCTGTGGCAGCCCGGCACCGACCATGCCGGTATCGCCACCCAGATGGTGGTGGAGCGGAATCTGGAAAAAGAGGGCATCACCCGCCATGATCTTGGCCGGACTGCCTTTATCGATAAGGTGTGGGAGTGGAAGGAACAGTCCGGCGGGGCGATCACCCGTCAGCTGCGCCGCCTTGGTGCCTCCCCGGATTGGGAGCGTGAGCGCTTCACCATGGATGAAGGCCTGTCGAAGGCCGTCCGCACCATTTTCGTCAAGCTGCACAAAGACGGCCTGATTTACCGCGATAAGCGTCTGGTCAACTGGGATCCGAAGCTGCACACCGCCATTTCCGATCTGGAAGTGGAGCAGCGCGAGGTGAAAGGCAAGATGTGGTATCTGCGCTATCCGGTGGACGGACTGGCCGATACCTATGTGATTGTCGGTACCACCCGCCCGGAAACCATGCTGGGGGACACCGGCGTTGCCGTCCATCCCGACGATGAACGCTATAAGCATCTGATCGGCAAGATGGTGCGCCTGCCGATCACCGGCCGTCTGATCCCGATTGTCGCTGATGAGTATGCTGACCCGGAGAAGGGCTCCGGCGCGGTCAAGATCACCCCGGCTCACGATTTTAACGACTTTGAGGTCGGTAAGCGTGCCGGGCTGGAAGTGATCAACGTTCTGGATCTCAATGCGAAGATTCTGGCCGAGCCGACCGCCCTGCTGAAGTTTGACGGCAATCACGCCCGCCCGGTGAAGGCCGCTGACGGTGCCCCGGTGCTGCTGGATCTTCCGGAAGAGTTCCGTGGCCTTGACCGGTTTGTCGCCCGCGAGAAGGTGGTGGCCTTCTTTGAAGAAAACGGCCTGCTGGAAAAGATTGACGAAAACCCGATGACGGTGCCTTACGGCGACCGCTCCGGCGTGGTGATCGAGCCGTGGCTGACCGACCAGTGGTTCGTCGATGCCCCGGCGCTGGCCCGCAAGCCGATTGAGGCCGTCGAGACCGGCAAGACCGTTTTTGTGCCGAAGCAGTGGGAAAACACCTTCTTCGACTGGATGCGCAATATTCAGCCGTGGTGTGTTTCCCGTCAGATCTGGTGGGGCCATCAGATTCCGGCATGGTTCGGTCCGGATGGTCACCCCTTCGTCGAAATGACCGAGGAAGAGGCCCTTGCCGCCGCTGAAAAGCACTACGGGCAGGCCACCGCCCTGACGCGGGATCCCGACGTGCTGGATACGTGGTTCAGCTCCGGCCTGTGGCCGTTCTCCACCCTCGGCTGGCCGGATAAGACCCCGGAACTGGACCGTTATTACCCGACCGATGTGCTGGTCACCGGGTTTGACATCATCTTCTTCTGGGTCGCCCGGATGATGATGTTCGGCATGTACGCCATGGATGAGGTGCCGTTCCGCACCGTTTACATCCATGCTCTGGTTCGCGATGAAAAGGGCCAGAAGATGTCGAAGTCGAAGGGCAATGTCATCGACCCGCTGGACCTGATCGGCCAGTACGGGACGGATGCGCTGCGCTTCACCCTTGCCGCCATGGCGGCGCAGGGCCGCGACATCAAGATGAGCGAGCAGCGCGTTGCCGGATACCGCAACTTTGCCACCAAGCTGTGGAACGCCACCCGCTTCTGTCAGATGAACGAATGCGTGGTGCAGCCGGGCTTTGATCCGAAGGCGGTGACCACCACCCTGAATAAGTGGATCATTGCCAAGACCGCTGACTGCGCCGCCAAGGTGCGGGAAGCGCTGGACGGCTACCGCTTCAACGATGCGGCCAACGCGGCCTACCACTTTACCTGGGGCAGCTTCTGCGACTGGTATCTGGAATTTGCCAAGCCGGTCTTTAACGGCGACGATGCCGCCGCCAAGGCCGAAACCCGTGCCACCGCCGCGTGGGCGCTGGATCAGATTCTGATCGTGCTTCACCCGTTCATGCCCTACATCACCGAAGAGCTGTGGGGCAAGCTGGCGGAACGCCCGCAGGCCCTGATCTCGACCAAGCTGCCGGACTACAGCGGTCTTGAAAACGCTGATGCGCTGGCCGAAATGGACTGGGTGGTTGATGCCATTTCCGCCATCCGGTCGGTGCGGGCGGAAATGAACGTGCCGCCGTCGGTGCGGATGCCGCTGCTGCTGAAGGGGGCCGGTGCGGCCACTCTGGCCCGTCTGGAGACCCATCGCCCGCTGCTGCTGACGCTGGCCCGTCTGGACAGCATCACGGTGGTCGCCGCAGAGACCGCCGTTGCCAACGCGGCGCAGATCGTTGTGGGCGAAGCAACCGCCATGCTGCCGCTGGAAGGCATCATTGATATCGCCGCCGAAAAGACCCGCCTGACCAAAGAAGTCGGTAAGCTTGACGGTGAGATCAAGAAGCTGGCCGCCAAGCTGGGCAACGAAGCCTTTGTGGCCAAGGCCAAGCCGGAAGTGGTGGAAGAGCAGCGGGACCGTCTGGCTGAGTTTGAGGCCACCCGCGCCAAGCTGGCTGACGCCCTCAGCCGTCTGGCCTAAGGGGCAGGGCAGATGGCCCGCCCGCCCGCCCGTCCCTCGGCAGGTGGCCCGGTCTCCCGCCGGGCCCACCAGCTGCCGCCCCCCCAGCCGGGGCGGCAGCCGGGCCGTTCGGCACGGGTTGATCTGGAGGATGACGACGATATCGGCACCCCCGAGGAAAAGGCCGAGGTGATCGTGCTGAAGCTGGAACGCTTCATCCGCGATAACCGGACGCTTGCCAAAGGGGTCTCCTTCCGGAAATGGCAGGAACTGGCCCGGCTGGAAATTGCCTCGGCCATCCGCTCGAAGGAAGTGCTGCGTGATCTGGAAAGCCGGGCGCTGGACCGGGCGATGATCGTGCTGGGTGTCGGTCTCGCGACCGTCGGGGTCTGGGGCAGTCTGCTGGCGGTTGATGCCGGCCCCAGCCGCATCATCGCCGGAACCCTGACCTTTATCGGTGGCATGATGACGTTATGGGTCGCCGGGGCATTGGGTCTGAAATCTCCCCTCAAGCGGTTTCAGTCCAACCGGCGGCGGTCCCACATGAAAAAGGTCCGGGCCCTGCACGCTGAGGTGCTGGCGCTGGAAAGTTACCTCAAGAAGCGCAAAAAGCAGCTTGAGGAGGAAATTGAGGATCTGGGCGAAGACGCCTGAGATCTGTCGCGATGTCTGATGGCCGGGCGGATGTGTCCGGCCATTCTTTCATAACCCCATTTGTCGCAGAAGATTCCCCGTGCTCTACATTTCTTTCGAACAGGCTTGGCAGGTGTATCTGGATGCCGCCGCCCGTCTTCCCGCACATCCTGCTCCGGTGACCCCGCGCCGGGTCAGTGGTCTGGCCGATGTGGCGGCAGATTACGATCTGGTCGTCTTTGATGCTTACGGAGTGCTGCACGTCGGAGGGCCGGCTTTCCCGGCCTCCCTGAAGGCGGTGGCGGCGCTGCGGGCTTCGGGCACGCCGCTGTGCGTGGTCACCAACGATGTTACGCACGAGCCGCACAGTGTGGCCGACCGCCTGCGCCAGCGCGGCTATGACATCCGAGATGAGGAGATCATCAGCGGGCGGTCGCTGCTGCCGGAGATTCTGGCCCCATGGGCCGGGCGGCAGACCGGGGTGATTGCCTCGCACCCTGAAGACCTTCAGGACCGCTATCCGCAGCTGAAACCGCTGACCGATGATCCGGCAGGCTGGGATGGCGTGGACAGCATTGTTTTTGTTGACTGCAACTTCTGGGAAGAAACGCATGTGGCGACCTTCTTCACAGAGCTGCGTCGCCAGCCGCGCCCGATGATTGTCTGCAACCCTGATGTCGGCTGCCCTTATACTGGCCGTATCTCTGCCGAGCCGGGCTATTTCGCCCATCTGGCGGCGGCGGAAGGGCTGACGGAGATTACTTTCCTCGGTAAGCCGTTCCTGCCGGTATACCAGCGGGTTCTGGCGGCATTTCCGCAGATTGCGCCGCAGCGGATGCTGATGGTGGGGGACAGCCCGCATACCGATATTCTCGGCGGGCGTGGGGCGGGCATGGATTGTCTGCTGCTGGAATGGGGCTTCCTGTCAGGGCAGAACAGCGCGGCGCGGTTTGCCGAAGCCGGGCTTTTCCCTAATTTTGTTGCGCCAAGCCTGTAAGGCTGCATTACTTTCTTGCAACGTGCAGCGGGAATTCGTACATCTATGGGCCACCCTGACCGCAGGGTGGCCTTTTCCGTCATTCCGGCCGGTTCTTTTCTTTCCGGCCCGGAGACAGCCCGTTCCACGCAGTGTGAGGACTCCCGATGCCAGCCTACCGCTCCCGTACTTCGACCCATGGCCGCAACATGGCGGGTGCCCGTGGCCTGTGGCGTGCCACCGGCATGACCGATGCCGATTTCGGCAAGCCGATCATTGCGGTGGCCAATTCCTTCACCCAGTTCGTGCCGGGGCACGTACACCTGAAGGATCTGGGGCAGCTGGTCTGCCGTGAGATCGAAAAGGCGGGCGGTGTCGCCAAGGAATTCAATACCATCGCCATTGATGACGGCATCGCCATGGGGCATGACGGCATGCTCTATTCCCTGCCGTCGCGGGAAGTGATCGCCGACGCGGTGGAATACATGGTTAACGGCCACTGCGCCGATGCCATCGTCTGCATTTCCAACTGCGATAAGATCACCCCGGGTATGCTGATGGCCTCGATGCGCCTCAACATTCCGGTCATTTTCGTGTCCGGCGGCCCGATGGAAGCCGGGAAAGTGATTCTGAAGGATGGCGAAAAGGCCGTCGATCTGATCGATGCCATGATCGTCGCCGCCGACAAGTCGGTGTCTGATGAAGACGTCGCCAAGTACGAGCGGTCAGCCTGCCCGACCTGCGGCTCCTGCTCCGGGATGTTCACCGCCAACTCGATGAACTGCCTGACCGAGGCGCTGGGGCTGTCGCTGCCGGGCAACGGCTCCATCGTCGCGACCCATGCTGACCGTCAGGAGCTGTTTCTTGAGGCCGGGCGTCGGATCGTCGATCTCGCCCGCCGCTATTATGAGCAGAACGACGAAAGCGTTCTGCCGCGCAACATTGCCAATAAGGCGGCGTTTGAAAACGCGATGAGCCTTGATATCGCCATGGGCGGCTCCACCAACACCGTGCTGCACCTGCTGGCGGCAGCGCGGGAAGGGGAGATCGACTTTAACATGTCTGATATCGACCGCCTGTCGCGCCGTGTGCCCAACCTGTGCAAGGTCGCCCCGGCGGTTGCCAATATCCATATGGAAGATGTGCACCGGGCCGGGGGTGTGATCGGCATTCTGGGTGAGCTGCACCGCGCCGGTCTGCTCAACGCCGAGACCCGTTCCGTCCATTCTGCCAGCATGAAGGATGCCATCGCCAAGTGGGATATCGCCGTCAGCGATGATCCGCAGGTGCAGGAATTCTTCCGGGCAGCCCCCGGCGGTGTCCGCACCACCGAGGCTTTCAGCCAGTCCCGCCGGTATGCGGCGCTGGATGCCGACCGCGAAAAGGGTGTGATCCGCAGCAAGACCCACGCCTATTCGCAGGATGGCGGTCTGGCCGTGCTGTACGGCAACATCGCGCTGGATGGCTGTATCGTGAAGACGGCCGGTGTGGATGACAGCATCCTCAAGTTCTCCGGCCCGGCTGTGGTCTGCGAAAGTCAGGAAGAAGCCGTCGCCAAGATTCTTGGCGGTGATGTGAAGGCCGGGGATGTGGTGGTTGTCCGCTACGAAGGCCCGCGTGGTGGCCCGGGGATGCAGGAAATGCTGTACCCGACCAGCTACCTGAAGTCGATGGGGCTGGGCAAGCAGTGCGCCCTGATCACCGATGGCCGCTTCTCCGGCGGGACCTCCGGTCTGTCGATCGGCCACTGCTCGCCGGAAGCGGCGGAAGGGGGCACCATCGGCCTGATCGAGCCCGGCGATATGGTTGATATCGACATCCCCAACCGCACGCTGAACGTCCGCGTTTCTGAAGAGGTTCTGGCAACCCGCCGCGCCGCGATGGAAGCAAAGGGCAAAGCCGCGTGGAAGCCGGAAAAGGCCCGGTCGCGGAAGGTCAGCACCGCCCTGCGTGCCTATGCGGCAATGGCCACCTCTGCCGCTCACGGTGCGGTGCGGGATGTCAGCAAGCTGGAAAATCTGTAATCCTCTGTCCTGACAGAGTGTTTATGTGCAGGCCCGCCCCGATTAACCGGGGCGGGCCTGATCTTTTTGCGCTATTCTCTGGGCAGATCTTTCAATCTAAAATTTTGGATATCGACCGATGAAACCGTCACCACTTCTGTCACAGGTGCCGGTCCTTGAGACCGAGCGGCTGTTGATGCGGGCTCCTCAGGCAGAGGATTATGCTGTTTACAGTGAATTTTTTGCGGATGCCGAGGCTTCGCATTTTTATGGCGGCCCGTTTTCTGCCGAGCAGACGTGGCGGCTGCTGGCAACCGATATCGGCCATTGGGTGCTGCGGGGGTATGGCCGCTGGGCGGTGATTGAGAAGACGAGCGGCAAGATGATCGGGGGCTGCGGCCTGTGGTGGCCGGAAGGCTACCCGCGCCGGGAGCTGACATGGTGGATCGTGCCATCAGCCCGCCGCCATGGCTATGCGCTGGAAGCCTCCCGCGCGGTGGTCCGGTTCGGGTATCGGACGCTGGGGCTGGATCTGGTTGAAACCCATACCAAAGACACCAATCTTGCCGCGCAGGGGCTGATCGCAAAACTGGGCGGAACGGTCTTTGCCCGCGAGCTCTTCCCCGATGGCCATACCCGGAACGTTTATGCCCTGCCGGATGTGTGAGGGGGAAGCCCCCTCACACAGGCCCGGGGTCAGCGTTTGAGATAAGGCAGCAGGTATTTACCGGTATGGCTGCGGGGGTTGGCGGCAACCTCTTCCGGGGTGCCGGAGGCGACAATCTGGCCCCCCCCGCTGCCGCCTTCGGGGCCAAGATCGACGATCCAGTCGGCGGTCTTGATGACTTCAAGGTTATGTTCGATCACCAGCACGGTATTGCCCTGATCGACCAGCGCCTGAAGCACCTCCAGCAGTTTACGGACGTCTTCAAAATGCAGCCCGGTTGTCGGCTCATCGAGGATGTAGAGAGTCCGCCCGGTAGCCCGCCGGGACAGTTCTTTCGACAGTTTAACGCGCTGCGCCTCGCCGCCGGAAAGGGTGGTGGCCTGCTGCCCGAGGTGAATATAGCCAAGGCCGACCTTGGTCAGCAGTTCCAGCTTATCGCGGATTGCCGGTGCGGCCTGAAAGAATTCAGCGCCTTCTTCAACCGTCATATCCAGCACATCGGCAATGGATTTACCGCGATAGAGGATCTCCAGCGTCTCGCGGTTATACCGCTTGCCTTTGCAGACGTCGCAGGTGACGTACACGTCGGGCAGGAAGTGCATCTCGATCTTCAGAACGCCATCGCCCTGACAGGCCTCGCATCGCCCGCCCTTGACGTTGAAGCTGAAGCGCCCGGCTTTATACCCCCGTGCCTTGGCTTCCGGCATGGCGGCAAACCACTCACGGATCGGGGTGAACGCCCCGGTATAGGTGACGGGATTGGAGCGCGGAGTGCGGCCGATCGGGGATTGGTCGATATCGACGATTTTGTCGATATGCTCCAGCCCGTCGATCCGGTCGTGCGGGCCGGGGTGCTCGCGGGCACCATGCAGTTGCTTGGCCAGCGCCTTGTACAGCGTTTCCAGCACCAGCGACGACTTTCCGCCGCCGGAGACCCCGGTGACGCAGGTGAATGTACCAAGCGGGAAGGTCGCGGTTACATTCTGCAGGTTATGGGTCCGTGCCCCGATCACCGACAGGTGTTTTCCACTGCCGGGGCGTCGTTCGGCAGGAATTTCGATTTTCCGGCTGCCGCTGAGATACTGGCCGGTCAGGCTGGCGGGGTCGGCCATCACCTGCGCCGGGGTTCCGGCAGAAACCACGGTGCCGCCATGCACCCCGGCGCCCGGCCCCATGTCGATCAGGTGGTCAGCCGTACGGATGGCGTCCTCGTCATGTTCGACCACCAGAACGGTATTGCCCAGATCGCGCAGGCGCTTCAGGGTTTCCAGCAGGCGGTCGTTGTCGCGCTGGTGCAGGCCGATCGACGGCTCGTCGAGGACGTAGAGAACCCCGGTCAGCCCGGAGCCGATCTGCGAGGCCAGACGGATGCGCTGGCTTTCCCCGCCCGACAGGGTGCCGGAGGTTCGAGACAGGCTGAGGTACTGTAGGCCCACGTTTGACAGGAAGGTCAGGCGTTCGTTGATTTCCTTCAGGATCCGCCCGGCGATTTCCTGCTGCTTGGGGGTCAGGGCGTCGTTGAGGGCGCCAAACCAGTCGAGCGCATCGCCGATCGACAGGGTGGAGATTTCGGCAATATCCTTCCCGTTGACCTTCACCGCCAGCGCTTCCGGCTTCAGGCGTTTCCCCCCGCAGCTTTCGCAGGCGGCGGAGGCCTGATAGCGCGACAGATCATCCCGCACCTGCTGGCTTTCGGTCTCACGCCAGCGGCGGGAAATATTGGGGATCACCCCTTCGAACGGCCGTTCCACGGTATAGGTGCGGCTGCCATCCCGGTAAGTCATCACCACCGGGGCGGTGCCGGAGCCGTTGAGAAGGGCCGCCTGCACGGACGATGGCAGATCAGACCACGGTGTATCGACTGAGACGCCGTAATGCTGGGCAACGCTTTGCAACGCCTGCGCATAGTAAGGGGAGGGGTCTCCGGCGCTGGAGGCCCAGGCGGCCACCGCCCCCTGTGCGATGGACAGGCGGATGTCGGGCACCACCAGATCGGGGTCGAAATACAGCTTTACGCCCAGCCCGTCGCAGGTCGGGCAGGCCCCGAACGGATTGTTGAAGGAGAACAGCCGGGGTTCGATTTCGTCGATGGTGAAGCCGGAGACCGGGCAGGCGAATTTGGCAGAGAAGGTGATCCGCTCCCCGCCATCGGCTGGTTCGACGAAGGCGAGGCCATCGGCCAGCTCCAGCGCCTGTTCGAAAGAATCTGCAAGGCGGGTGGCGATGCCCTCTTTCACCACCACGCGGTCAACCACCACCTCAATGTCGTGTTTGACTTTTTTGTTCAGGGCCGGGACCTCGTCGATGGCATAGAGTTCGCCATCGACCTTGACGCGCTGGAAGCCGCGCTTCTGAAGATCCTGAATTTCTTTTTTATATTCACCTTTACGGCCACGCACGATCGGGGCCAGCAGATACAGGCGGGTGCCTTCCGGCAGGGTCATCACCCGGTCAACCATCTGGCTGACGGTCTGCGCCTCAATCGGCAGGCCGGTGGCGGGGGAATACGGGACACCGACCCGCGCCCACAGCAGACGCATGTAATCGTGGATCTCCGTCACCGTCCCGACGGTGGAGCGGGGATTGCGCGAGGTGGTCTTCTGTTCGATGGAAATCGCCGGGGACAGGCCCTCGATCGAATCCACATCGGGTTTCTGCATCAGCTCAAGGAACTGGCGGGCATACGCAGACAGAGATTCCACATACCGGCGCTGGCCTTCAGCGTAGATGGTGTCGAAGGCGAGAGAGGATTTTCCGGACCCGGAGAGACCGGTGATCACCACAAGCTGATCACGGGGAATGGTGATATCGACGTTTTTCAGATTGTGTTCGCGTGCGCCGCGAACCCGGATCTCTTGCATGGTGTGTTCCTGACTGCTCTCGGGCGGTTCAGTGCTCTGGTGCCGGTCGGCACCGGGGACGGATGGGGCCAGCATGGCGAGTTTGGTACAAAATGGCAACATGATACGCGGGGGATGCGAAAGATCATTACCCAAAGGTTTATATTATGTCGCCGTGGTGTTCATAAGGTGCAGGGAATGACGGTTATGTGCGCACCTGCAAAAGCAATGAAACCGTGCGTAAGGGTGAATACGGAAGAGAATCTTCTGTGGATCAGGGCAGGTTCTGTGAAACGTACTATTCTTTCGGGGTTTTCTGATATCTGTCTTGACAGGGTGATCCTCTGGGATAGGCTCATCGGAAAGCGCCGTACCAAAAGGTTAAGGCGTCTGGGAGACAATCAACAGGATACGGGGGTAGGGTGGCCTACTTTCTCCAACAGTTGATAAATGGACTCACCCTTGGGTCCATTTATGGCCTGATTGCCATCGGCTATACGATGGTATATGGCATCATCGGCATGATCAACTTCGCCCACGGCGACATCTTCATGATCGGTGCCTTCATCTCTGTCATCACCTTCCTCGTGCTCGGTGCACTGGGGATCACCTTCGTGCCGCTGGCGCTGGTGGTGGTCCTTCTGATGGCGATGATCTTTACGGCAATCTACGGCTGGTCGGTCGAACGGGTGGCGTATCGCCCCCTGCGTGGTTCGTTCCGTCTTGCGCCGCTGATTTCAGCGATCGGCGTGTCCATCGCCCTTCAGAACGCCGTGCAGATCGCCCAGGGTGCCCGTGTGAAGCCGATGGAACCGGTGATCGCCGGCGGGTTGACGCTGTTTACGGACAGCAACAACTTTGACGTCGTGATCAGCTATCTGCAGATCTTCATCATGGTTCTGACCGTGGTGCTGATGGCGGGCTTCACGTATGTCATCACCCGCACCTCTCTGGGGCGTCAGCAGCGTGCCTGTGAACAGGACCGCACGATGGCTGGCCTGATCGGCGTCAACGTTGACCGCACAATTTCCACCACGTTCGTGATGGGTGCTGTGCTGGCGGCGGTGGCCGGTCTGATGGTAACCCTGCAGTACGGCGTCATCGACTTCTATATCGGCTTCCTTGCCGGGACCAAGGCCTTCACCGCTGCGGTGCTGGGCGGGATCGGATCGCTGCCGGGCGCCATGCTCGGGGGTATTCTGATCGGCCTCATCGAAGCGTTCTGGTCGGCATATTTCACCATCGAGTACAAGGATGTCGCGACGTTCGGCATTCTGGTGCTGGTGCTGATCTTCCGCCCGACCGGCCTGCTCGGCAAACCTGAAGTGGAAAAGGTGTAAACCATGGCGGATATGAAAAACGCTGTGGCCGCGCCGGGGCAGGGAGGCTTCGACGTAGGTGCCGCCCTCAAGGAATCCGGTAAGGCCGCGTTTGTGGCCGGCCTGCTCGGGCTGCCGCTTCTGGCACTGAAGGCTGATAATTTCGGCTCCAAGCTGGGTCTGGTCTATCGCTGGGACGCGCTGTTCATCGCCATTGCGGCGGTGTTCGTCGGCCGTTTCCTGATGATCCTGCTGTCAGGCCGTCAGAAAAAGTCAGAAGGCGGCGTTTTCGCCGCCTTCGGGAAGGGGATCCACAACAATATGGCGCTGATCGGTCTTGCCGGTCTGGCCATCGGGGTCCTGCTTCCGGTTGTTTACCCTGACCGCTACGTGATCTACATCGCCACCACCTTCATGATCTACGTCATGCTGGGGTGGGGTCTGAACATCGTGGTCGGTCTGGCCGGTCTTCTCGACCTTGGGTATGTGGCGTTCTATGCGGTGGGGGCTTACTCCTACGCCATGATTGCCACGCAGTTCGGCTGGTCGTTCTGGGTTGTTCTGCCGCTTGCCGGTGTGTTCGCCGCGTTCTTCGGGGTTATCCTCGGGTTCCCGGTGCTGCGTCTGCGCGGTGACTATCTGGCGATCGTTACCCTCGGTTTCGGTGAAATCATCCGCGTGATCCTGATCAACTGGACCGACTTCACCGGCGGCCCGAACGGCATCAGCGGTATTCCGCCGATCACCTTCTTCGGCCTGCCGTTCAAGAACGGGGATCATGGTACCTTTGCCTCCTTCTTCGGCATTGACCACTCTCCGGTTCAGCGCATCATCTTCCTGTACTTCGTCATTCTGGTTCTCGCGACCCTGACCAACCTGTTCACCCAGCGCATGCGCAAGCTGCCGGTGGGCCGGGCGTGGGAAGCCCTGCGGGAAGACGAAATTGCCTGCCGGTCGCTGGGGATCAACCCGACCAACATCAAGCTGTCGGCCTTTGCGCTGGGGGCGATGTTCGGTGGCTTTGCCGGTTCCTTCTTCTCCGTGCGTGCCGGTTTCGTCAGCCCGGAAAGCTTCACCTTCATTGAGTCTGCGGTCATTCTGGCCATCGTCGTGCTCGGCGGTATGGGCAGCCAGCTTGGTGTGGTGATTGCCGCCTTCTTCGTCGTCATCCTCCCGGAAGTGTTCCGCGAGTTTGAAGAATACCGCATGCTGCTGTTCGGCCTGGCCATGATGGTGATCATGGTGTGGCGCCCGAATGGTCTGCTGTCGTTCCGTGAACCGACGATCCGGCTGCACCCGAAGAAGGAGAGCGCGTGATGCTTTTCCACGACCTGACGCGCCCGGGGAACGACGAGATCAAGGTTTCCGACGACTCCCTGCTGGAAATTGAACACGTTACCATGCGGTTTGGGGGGCTGGTCGCCATCGACGACCTGTCCTTCACCGCCCGCAAGAAAGAGATCACGGCGCTGATCGGCCCCAACGGGGCAGGCAAGACCACCGTGTTCAACTGCATCACCGGTTTCTACAAGCCGACTGTGGGCCGCGTCATGCTGACCCACCCGCGCAAGGGCCGGTATTATCTGGAACGGATGGAAGGCTTTAAGATCGCCCAGCAGGCGGACGTGGCCCGTACTTTCCAGAACATCCGCCTGTTCCCGCGGATGAGCGTGCTGGAAAACCTGATCGTTGCCCAGCACAATGCCCTGATGAAGGCTTCGGCTTTCTCGCTCGCCGGTCTGCTGTTCATGAACCGCTATGCGAAGGCGGAGAAGGAAGCAGTGGAACGGGCCAAGTACTGGCTGAACAAGGTCGGTCTGTATGACCGTGCCGACTGGGATGCCGGTAACCTTCCCTATGGTGACCAGCGCCGTCTGGAAATCTGCCGTGCGATGTGCATTCAGCCGGCGGTTCTCTGCCTTGACGAACCGGCTGCCGGTCTGAACCCGCGTGAATCGCTGGAACTGAACGAGCTGCTGCTGGGCATCCGCGATCAGGAAGGGGTCGGTATTCTGCTGATTGAGCACGACATGAGCGTGGTCATGCAGATTTCCGATCACATCGTGGTTCTTGACCATGGCCGTAAGATTTCTGACGGAACCCCGGAGTTTGTCCGGAATGACCCGACGGTGATCAAGGCGTATCTGGGTGAGTCTGACGACGAAGACCTGCCGCAGACGGTCAAGAATGACCTGGCCCGCAACGCTGGGAAGGACGTATGATGCTTCAGGTTCAGGGAGTTCATACCTTCTACGGCCAGATCGAAGCCCTGAAGGGCGTTGATGTGACCGTCAATGAAGGCGAGATCGTGACCCTTATCGGGTCTAACGGGGCGGGTAAGACCACCCTGCTGATGACCGTCTGTGGCAGCCCCCGCGCTGCCAAAGGCAAGATCATTTTTGAAGGCGAGGACATCACCCGTCTGCCGACCCACGAACTGGTGACCCGGGGCATTGCCCAGTCGCCGGAAGGTCGCCGCGTGTTTCCCCGCATGACCATCTATGAAAACCTGCAGATGGGGGCCCTGCGCTCTGACCCGCGGTATTTCAATGATGATCTGGAAATGTCCTTCGCGATGTTCCCGCGCCTGAAAGAGCGTAAGGACCAGCGCGCCGGGACCCTGTCGGGCGGTGAGCAGCAGATGCTGGCCATTGCCCGCGCCCTGATGGCCCGCCCGCGGCTGCTGCTGCTGGATGAGCCGTCTCTGGGGCTGGCGCCGTTGGTGGTCCGGGGCATTTTCGATGCGATCAAGACCATTAACCGTGAGAAGAAGATGACGGTGTTTCTGGTCGAACAGAACGCCTTCCATGCCCTGAAGCTGGCCCATCGTGGCTATGTGATGGTTAACGGCAAGATTACGCTGGCCGGTTCGGGAGCTGAGCTTCTGGCCAACCCGGAAATCCGTGCCGCTTATCTGGAAGGGGGTCACTGATGGACAGTCTGCTCGGAACCTCTCCGCTCGTTTTCGTTATCTTCACCTGCGGCTTTGTCGGCTGGCTGGCCTATATGGTGGGCAATGCCCTGGCCGTCACCTGGCGTAAAATGGTGCAGGTGATTCCCTATATCCTTCTGCTCGGCGCGGCGAACCGCTTTTTCATCTTCGCGCTGTTCAAAGGGCAACTGCTGTCGTTGTCAGGCTATGTGATCGGCACTGCGGTGCTGATGGTTATCGCTCTGCTGTCGTACCGGATGACCCTGACCACCCGTATGGTCATGCAATATCCGTGGCAGTACGAACGGTCCGGTCTGTTCGGATGGCAAAAAAAAGGCGCATAAAATCAATAACGTGCCTTGATTTCGCCGAAGAGGCAAAGCACAGTTAAGACAACGGCTTGGTATGTCCGGCCATCGTAACGGGCGCGTTCAGATAATCAGAGGAGGCTGTCTGAACCGCCCCGCCGGATCGCACCAGGACTGTTCATTCCAGCGCTGTTCACAGCAGAATTGAACAGAACTGTTTGGGTGCAACTTTACCCATCATAATCAGGGAGACCTAGGAATATGGCTAACTTTAAGAAGGGTCTGTTTGCTGCCGCCGCCGTCATGGCCCTGTCCGCCGGGACCGCCCATGCCGACATCACCATCGCCACCGTCGGTCCGATGACCGGGCAGTATGCCGCTTTCGGTGAGCAGATGAAGCGCGGGGCCGAGCAGGCTGTTGCCGATATCAACGCCAAGGGCGGCGTGATGGGTCAGAAGCTGAATCTGGTGGTCGGCGATGACGCCTGCGACCCGAAGCAGGCTGTGGCCGTCGCCAACCAGTTCGTCAACCAGAAGGTTAAGTTCGTTGCCGGTCACTTCTGCTCGGGCTCTTCGATCCCGGCGTCGGCGATCTACAACGAAGAAGGCATTCTGCAGATCTCCCCGGCTTCGACCAACCCGACTCTGACCGAGCAGGGCTTCGAGAACGTGTTCCGCGTTGTCGGTGGTGACGACCAGCAGGGCGAAGTTGCCGGTAAGTATCTGGCCGACAACTATAAGGGCAAGAAGATTGCCATCGTCCACGACAAGCAGGCCTATTCCAAGGGTCTGGCGGACGAAACCAAGAAGGCTCTGAACAAGGCTGGCGTGCAGGAAGTTCTGTACGAAACCATCACCCCGGGTGAAAAAGACTACTCCACCCTGGTGACCAAGCTGAAGCAGAACGGCGTGGACGTGCTGTATTACGGCGGTTACCACACCGAAGCCGGTCTGATCGTGCGTCAGATGCGTGAGCAGGGCCTGAAGACTCAGGTCATCTCCGGCGATGCTCTGGTGACCAAGGAATTCTGGGCCGTGACCGGTGATGCCGGTGAAGGCGTCATGATGACCTTCTCGCCCGATCCACGCCTGAACCCGGCTGCCAAGCCGGTCGTCGATGCGATCAAGAAGGCTGGCTATGATCCGGAAGCCTACACCCTGAACACCTATGCCACTGTGCAGGCGTGGGCTCAGGCCGTGGAAAAGGCGAAGTCGACCGACGCTAAGCCGGTTGCCTCTGCCCTGCATGCCAACAAGTTCGAGACCGTTCTGGGCAACTTTGGCTTCGACGCCAAGGGTGACATGACTGCTCCGGGCTATGTCATGTACGAATGGTCGAAGGGTGAATACACCTACAAGAAGTAATCGGCTTCTGCCGGTTGGTTCGGTTAAGCAGGGGCCCGGCGGAAACGCCGGGCCTTTTGCCGTGTAGGCATTCTGATGCAGGCCTGTTCGATCTTTGTGCTTTTCCGTTTGTTCTTTTTTTCTCCTGCCGGTAAATTTCGGCAACAGGGGGGCGCCGGGACAGGTGCCGCCCCGCAGAGCATACAGTCTGAGTGGAGTGACGGTTTATGGCTGGTAGCGTCAATAAGGTGATTCTCGTCGGCAATCTGGGGAAAGACCCTGAGGTCCGGTCGACGCAGAACGGCCAGAAGATCGTCAACTTTACGCTGGCGACCTCAGAAACCTGGCGGGATCGCCAGAGCGGCGAGCGCCGTGAAAAGACTGAATGGCACCGCGTTGCGGTGTTTAACCCCAATCTGGCGGAAATCGCCGAGCGCTATCTGCGGAAGGGCTCGAAGGTCTATGTCGAAGGCCAGCTCCAGACCCGGAAGTGGACCGATCAGAATGGGCAGGAACGCTACACCACGGAAGTGGTGCTTCAGCAGTTCCGCGGTGATCTGACCCTGCTTGATTCCCGTGGCGGCAGCGGCGGCGGCGGCGATATGGGCGGCGGCGATGGCGGTTACGGCGGCGACACCGGCGGTGGTTTCGGTGGTGGCGGCGGTTTTGGCGGCGGTGGTTACGATCAGGGGCCGTCCCGTTCTTCCGGTGGTGGTCAGGGCGGTGGCCGGTCCGGTGGCGGCGGCTTTGGTGGCGGCAGCGGCGGTGGTGCCGGGTCGGGGTGGGATGCTCCGCCGACCGATCTTGATGACGAAATTCCGTTCTGATGCGGGCAGCCGCCGGTCCTTCTGGGATCGGCGGTTTTGCTTTCCGGCCCGGTGTGGCCGGTGGTTTGAAAACACCACAGGTCCTTGTGCAGAAGCGGGCGCTGTGCGGTTGTCGCATCGCCCTGTCTGTGCTACATTTTGCCCCCACGAGAAGACGCCGCAGCCCTGTAGCAGGGCCCTGGATGTGGCGCTGGATTTGACTGGGCTGCCCCTGTGACAGGGGGCGGGAAGTCTGTTCTTCTAAATCTATTGGATCGAGTAAAGCCTTGACCGAGACAGTCGTTCCGACGCCTTCCGATTTCGATATCACACCGGTTACCATCGAAGACGAAATGAAGCGCTCCTACCTCGATTACGCGATGAGCGTGATCGTGTCGCGTGCGCTGCCTGATGTCCGTGATGGCCTGAAGCCGGTGCACCGGCGCATCCTTTATGCGATGAAGGAAGGCGGTTACGACTTCAATAAGGCATACAAGAAGTCCGCCCGCATCGTCGGCGATGTGATGGGTAAATATCACCCGCACGGTGATTCTGCCATTTACGATGCCATGGTGCGTATGGCGCAGGATTTCTCCATGCGTCTGCCGCTGATCGACGGTCAGGGCAACTTCGGCTCCATGGATGGCGACCCCGCCGCCGCCATGCGTTACACCGAAGCCCGCATGGCCAAGTCGGCGCATTCCCTGCTGGATGATATCGACCGTGAAACGGTGGATTTTCAGCCGAACTATGACGAAAGCGTGCAGGAGCCGGTTGTGCTTCCGGCCCGCTTCCCCAACCTGCTGGTCAATGGTGCCGGCGGGATTGCGGTCGGGATGGCCACCAACATTCCGCCCCACAATCTGGGCGAAGTGCTGGATGCCTGCTGTGCCCTGATCGACCGACCCGACCTGTCGGAAGAGGAAGTGCTGGAGATCGTCCCCGGCCCTGACTTCCCGACCGGCGGCATTGTGCTGGGCAAGGGTGGCATCCGTTCGGCCTACACGACCGGGCGTGGATCGATCATTCTGCGTGGCAAGTGTGATATTGAAGAAATTCGCGCCGGGCGCGAGGCGATCGTCATCACCGAAGTTCCGTTTCAGGTCAACAAAGCCTCGATGATTGAAAAGATTGCCGAACTGGTCCGCGATAAGCGGATCGAAGGCATCTCTGATATCCGGGATGAGTCTGACCGGCGTGGTGTGCGGGTGGTGGTGGAGCTGCGTAAGGATGCGGTCGGCGAAGTGGTGCTGGCCCAGCTTTACAAGTTCACGCCGCTGCAGACCTCTTTCGGCGTCAACATGCTGGCGATCAATGGTGGCCGCCCGGAACTGCTGCGCCTGCGCGACATTCTGACCGCCTTCATCAGCTTCCGTGAGGAAGTGATCCGCCGTCGCACCATCTTTGAACTGGGTAAGGCCCGCGAGCGGGCCCACATCTTGGTCGGCCTCGGCATTGCCGTCGCCAATCTTGATCCGGTGATCGCGCTGATCCGCAGTGCCCCCGATCCGCAGACCGCCCGTGACCAGCTGATGGCGCGTGACTGGCCGGCCGAAGACGTGGCCCCGCTGATCGAACTGATTGCCGACCCCGAATATAAGGTCGTTGATGGCCGGTACCGGCTGTCGGAGATGCAGGCCAAAGCCATTCTGGACCTGCGCCTGCACCGCCTGACCGGGCTGGAGCGTGACAAGATCCACGGCGAACTGCGCGAAATCGGCGGTCAGATCGAAGAGTTCCTGTCGATCCTTGCATCCCGCGAGAAGCTGTTCGGCATTCTGCGCGCTGAGCTGGTTGAAATGCGGGTCGCCTATGCCACTCCGCGCCGCACGGTGCTGGAAGACGCAGAGTTCGAGCACGACATCGAAGATCTGATCCAGCGCGAAGATATGGCGGTCACCGTCACCAACACCGGCTGGGTCAAGCGTGTTCCGCTGTCCACCTACCGGGCGCAGAAGCGTGGCGGCAAGGGCCGCTCCGGGATGGCGACGAAGGAAGAAGATTTCGTCACCACGCTGTTTGTTGCCAATACCCATACCCCGATCCTGTTCTTCTCCAACACCGGCATGGTCTACAAGCAGAAGGTTTACCGTCTGCCGCTGGGCACCCCGCAGAGCAAAGGCAAAGCCTTTGTCAATCTGCTGCCGTTGCAGGATGGAGAAACGATCACCACGGTTCTGCCGCTGCCGGAGAATGAGGAAGGCTGGGCTGATCTGAACGTGATGTTCGCCACATCGCACGGCAACGTCCGCCGCAACAGCCTGTCGGATTTCACCAATGTGAAGTCCAATGGTAAGATTGCGATGAAGCTGGAAGAGGGCGGTGAACGCCTGATCGCGGTGGCAACCTGTACCGACCAGAATGACGTGCTGCTGGCGACCCGCAACGGCATGGCGATCCGCTTCCCGGTGGCTGATGTCCGTGTTTTCGCAGGCCGCAACTCCACCGGTGTGCGGGGGATCCGCCTCAGTGACGGCGATGAAGTGATCTCCATGTCCATGCTGACCCATGTCAGTTTTGACGTGGCGGAACGCGATGCCTATCTGCGGCTGGCAGCGCACCTGCGCCGGGCGGAAGGCGAGGCGGAAGATGCCTCTGCCGCCGATGCCCTGTCGCCGGAAGCCTTCAAGGCCTTTGCGGATACCGAAGAATTTATTCTGACGGTCACCGAAAATGGCTTCGGGAAGCGGACATCCGCGTACGAATACCGGATTGTCGGCCGTGGTGGACAGGGGATTGCCAATATGGATCTGACCGGCAAGACCGGTCGGGTGGTGGCATCCTTCCCGGTCAACAATGACGATCAGATTATGTTGATTTCCGATGGTGGTCAGCTGATCCGTATGCCGGTCAATGATGTGCGCAGTGCAGGCCGTAAGACGCAGGGGGTCACCCTGTTCCGTACCGCTGAGGACGAGCGGGTGGTTTCGGTGGCGCATCTGCGGGATATGGTCGGGGATGAGGCCGACGATGCCGGTGACGAACCGGAGACCGAAGCCGTCACCGATGTCGGATAAGGGGCTGCCTGTTCCGTACTGTGATGTTTGAGAGAGTGAGGCCGGGCATATCACGAAAAAGGGGTATGCCCGGCCTTATTGTTGATGGTAGGCATTATGTGCGGCGGCTTCCGCAGCAGACGGATTTCCGCCGGAACGATAAAAGCTAACAACTGGAGGGAGGGAGAATGGAGCGGATCGGAGTTTATCCGGGCACATTCGACCCGGTGACCAACGGCCATCTCGACATTATCAACCGTGCCGCCCGTATGCTGGACCGGCTGGTGGTCGGTGTCGCGATTAACGCGGGCAAGGGGCCGCTGTTTTCTCTGGATGAGCGGGTGGAGTTGACCCGTGCCGCCGTCGCAGGGCTGAAAACCAACGGGACCGTGATCGAGGTAAAGCCCTTCAGCGGTCTGCTGATGCGCTTTGCCGCAGAGCAGAACGCGGCGGTGATCGTGCGGGGTCTGCGGGCGGTGTCGGACTTTGAATACGAGTTTCAGATGGCGGGAATGAACGCCCGGCTGGATCCGACGGTTGAAACCATCTTTCTGATGGCGTCGGAACGCTGCCAGTTCATTTCGTCCCGCTTTGTGAAAGAAATTGCCAAGCTGGATGGAGTGATTGACTCCTTTGTTCCTGCTGTGGTGAAGGAGGCCCTGTTGGAGCGCTTTGGTCGCGACGCGTGACCGGGTGCCCTTCGGGCGGGCCGCAGATGCCCGGACAAGAGGGCCGGATCTGCCGATAGAGATGGATCGTCCCATGCGGTTTGTTAAAGTACTTCTCGTTCTGTTGATCGGAGTTTTTATTGCCATGACCTCCCCCTCCGCTGATGCCGCCCCGAAGCTGGATCCGGAAAACACCCTGTATCTTGACCTTCCCGCTGGCCGCGTCGTTATTCGGATGCGCCCGGATCTGGCCCCGAACCATGTTGCCCGTATTAAGGAACTGGTCCGTCAGGGCTTCTACGATGGCACCGTGTTCCATCGCGTGATTGATGGCTTCATGGCGCAGGGCGGTGACCCGACCGGCACCGGCATGGGCGGCTCCGGGAAGAAGCTGAAGGCCGAATTCTCCAAGGAGAAGCACGTCCGTGGCACCCTGTCGATGGCCCGTGCCCAGAGCCCGGATTCCGCCGACAGCCAGTTCTTTATCTGCTTTGCTCCGGCTGCCTTCCTTGATGGTCAGTACACCGTCTGGGGTGAGGTCGTCGAAGGCATGGACTTTGTCGATCAGATCAAGAAGGGTGACCGCAACAACAACGGCAAGGTCGCTTATCCGGATGCCATCGTGAAGATGCAGGTTGCCGCCGACGCCAAATAAGGCGGGGATCTCAGATTTTTAAAAAAATCTGAGATTTAGGGGTTGACCGATAGGGCCGCACTGAGTATCTTGCGGCCCTCTTCACCGGGGAGCGTCAGCAAGACGGTGAAAGAAAAGGAAAATCTGGTTCGCCAGAGATGTGATAAGTGCCCGTAGCTCAGTGGTAGAGCATTCGACTTTTAATCGAATGGCCGAAGGTTCGAATCCTTCCGGGCACACCATCACATAAATTTAAACCGGCCGCTTATGCGTTGCCGGTTTTTTTGTATCCAAAATCTTTGCAGGCCTCTCGATGCTTTGCGCTGATTTCAAAGGGCGCATAAGGCCTGCCTGAAGGCTGGCGGCCTTTGATAAAGAAAAACCCCGGCACAATCCTGTGCCGGGGTTTTCTGCCTTACCCTGACGGGCAGGGCGTCTTACGGGCGGTCCGCCAGAGCGACGAACTTGCGTTCGGCAACACCGGTGAACAGCTGACGCGGACGGCCGATCTTCTGATGCGGATCTTCGATCATTTCGCCCCACTGTGCGATCCAGCCGGTGGTACGGGCCAGAGCGAACAGGCAGGTGAACATGGAGACCGGAATGCCCATGGCGCGGAAGATGATGCCCGAGTAGAAGTCCACGTTCGGGTACAGCTTCTTTTCGACGAAGTATTCGTCTTCCAGCGCAATCCGTTCCAGTTCCATGGCGATCTGCAGCAGCGGTTCGTCGTGGACGCCGAGTTCGTCCAGAACTTCCTTGCAGGTCTGGGCCATGATCTTGGCGCGCGGATCGTAGTTCTTGTAGACGCGGTGACCGAAGCCCATCAGACGGAACGAGTCGTTCTTGTCCTTGGCGCGCTTGATGAATTCCGGAATACGGTCCTTGTGACCGATTTCGTTCAGCATCTTCAGCACGGCTTCGTTGGCGCCGCCGTGAGCCGGACCCCACAGGGAGGCGATGCCAGCAGCGATACAGGCAAACGGGTTGGCACCCGAAGAACCGGCCAGACGGACGGTGGAGGTCGAGGCGTTCTGCTCGTGGTCAGCATGCAGGATCAGGATGCGGTCCATGGCCTTGGCCAGAACCGGATTGACCTTGTATTCATCGCACGGGGTGGCAAACATCATGTGCAGGAAGTTCTCAGCGTAGCTGAGGTTGTTCTTCGGGTACATGAACGGCTGGCCGGTGGAGTACTTGTAGGCCCAGGCGGCAATCGTCGGCATCTTGGCGATCAGGCGATGCTGCGACACCATGCGGTGATGCGGATCGTTGATATCCAGAGAGTCGTGATAAAAGGCCGACAGGGCGCCGACCACGCCGCACATGATCGCCATCGGGTGCGCATCGCGGCGGAAACCCTGATAGAAGCGGGTCAGCTGCTCATGCACCATGGTGTGATGGGTGATGGTGCTTTCGAAGGTCTCGCGCTCAGCGGTATTCGGCAGTTCGCCGCGCAGAAGCAGGTGAGCCACTTCGAGGAAGTCGCAGTTTTCAGCCAGATCTTCGATGGCATAGCCGCGGTGGCGCAGAACGCCGGCATCGCCGTCGATGTAGGTGATCTTGGACTCGCAGGAGCCGGTGGAGGTGAAGCCCGGATCATAGGTAAACAGGCCGGTTTCACCGTAGAATTTGCGGATGTCCGCGACGCTCGGGCCGGTGGAGCCGTCAATGATCGGATATTCGTAAGACGCACCGTTCCGGTTGTCTACGACGGTAATTGAATTCTTTCCGTTCGACATGCGCAAAACCTCACTTTGGTGTTGTTTTCTCTGGTCCCCGGAGAGGAGACCCGATTTTGCCGTGACCCGGACTGCAGCAGGCTGCGCGCCCGGGCCGCTTATCGATTTTTCCGTCTGCTCCGGTCCGGTTGGCCGACGCCGGAGGCAGCGGGGGTAAATGCCGGAAGAAAGGGGCCCAGGACGGGTGGGTCTTTCTCCGGTAGCATAAAAATTAAGACAGGGCCGCACAGGGCGGCGGGATGTCAGCCCGCAGCGAGAACATCACCCAGACGGGCAAGGCTTTCGTCTTTACCAAGCAGTTCCATGACTTCAAAAATCGGCGGGGAAACAGTCGAACCCGACAGTGCCGCGCGCAGGGGCTGGGCGACTTTGCCCAGTTTCAGCTCCTTCTCTTCCGAGAAGATGCGGACCGCCTCTTCCAGCTGTTCGCGGGTCCAGGCGGTTTCCTGTGACAGGCGGTCGCGCAGGGCGCTGACAACGGCTTTGCCGTCGGCATCCATCTGCTTGGCCGCTTTTTCATCCAGTGCCAGCGGGCGCTGACGGACGTAGAACAGGGCTGATTCCGTCAGGTCAACCAGCGTTTTAGCACGCTGCTTCAGGCTGTCCATGGCGGACAGCAGCAGGGCCTTCTGGCTGTCGCTGACAGTGATACCCAGCGCGGCTTCGATGCGGGGCACGATCAGGTCGCGCAGATGGGCATCGTCAGCATGGCGCAGGTAGTGGCCGTTCAGGCTGGTCAGTTTAACCATGTCGAAGCGCGACGGGGCGCGGCCGACATCAGCGATATCAAACCATTCAATGGCCTGTTCGGTGGAAATGATTTCCTCATCACCGCGGCCCCAGCCGAGACGCAGCAGATAGTTGCGCATCGCTTCCGGCAGGAACCCCATGTCACGGTAGGCTTCCGCCCCCAGCGCGCCATGACGCTTGGAGAGCTTGGCACCATCCGGCCCGTGGATCAGCGGGATGTGGGAGAAGGTCGGCAGATCCCAGCCACAGGCTTTGAACAGCTGAATCTGGCGGAAAGTGTTGGTCAGGTGATCATCGCCACGGATGACATGGGTGATGCCCATATCATGGTCATCGACCACCACGGACAGCATGTAGGTCGGGGTCCCGTCGGCGCGCAGCAGGACCATGTCATCCAGCTGGGCATTGTTGACGGTCACTTCGCCCTGAACCAGATCGGTCAGCACGGTCTGGCCTTCCTGCGGGGCCTTCAGGCGGACCACCGGCTTCACGCCTTCCGGCGCTTCTGACGGGTCCCGGTCACGCCAGCGCCCGTCATAGCGCATCGGCTGGCCGCTGGCCTTCTGTTCTTCCCGCATCGCCGTCAGTTCTTCCGGCGAGCAATAGCAGTAATAGGCCTTGCCTTCCTTCAGCAGCCCCAGGGCCACCTCGGCATGGCGGGCCGCGCGGGAGAACTGGAAGACCGGTTCTTCATCCCAGTCCAGCCCCAGCCACTTCAGGCCGTCGAAAATGGCATCCACGGCTTCCGGGGTTGATCGGGCACGGTCTGTGTCCTCGATCCGCATCAGGAAGCGGCCGCCCATATGGCGGGCGTACAGCCAGTTAAACAGCGCGGTGCGCGCGCCGCCAATGTGAAGAAAGCCCGTCGGAGAGGGGGCAAAGCGGGTAACGACGGTCATGCCGGTGCCTGGACCTTATTCTTGTGTTCTTGCTCTAGAGCGTCAGCCGCCCGTCCGGCATTCTCGGTTCCGCCGGGGACCACGGTCTGTAGCCGGGGCGGAAACAGGGAGAGGCTCACACGGTCGGCCCTATCCTTTTGGGTTGCTGCATCCTGCCGTGATAGGCAGCAATTGGCAAGCCGGGAGAGTCTGTAGCATATTCCTTGCGCGCTTGCAGCAAGGGATGCGTACCATGGTGGTGGCGAAGGATGAATATTTTTCGAGGCTTCGCCGCCTTTTTCTCCGGCTTGCCTTTTTTACCGCACAGGGTGCGGCCGCACTCCGTCCGGCCCCCGGCGGCGGCGCGGCGGTGCTGGCGATCTGTTTCGGCTCCGGAGTCGGGATTTATTTTGCCGTGCCGGCGGAGCCACCCCTTTGGGTGGGGGTGCTGCTGCTTGCTGTCGGGCTCTGTGCCGGGCTGGTGGGGATCTGGCGCGGCGGCGGGTGGGGCGTAAGCGCCCTGTTCGCAGCGGTGCTGATGGCCGGGTTTGGCGTGGCGCAGCTTCATGCGCACCGGCTGTCCGCCCCGGTGTGGGAGCGGCAGACCACGGCCCGTCTGACCGGCACCATTGCTGCGGTGGAGGAACGGGAAAAGGACCGGCGGCTGATTCTGACCGATCTGCGGATTGACCGTACTCCACCGGATCAGACCCCGGCCCGGGTGCGTTTATCCGTCCGCCGGGGGGCGGCTGAGGGTGAAAATATCTTTGCCGTCGGTCAGCGGGTTTCCCTGCGGGCCGGACTGATGCCGCCCCCGGTCCCGTCAATTCCCGGCGGATATGATTTTCAGCGTACGGCGTGGTTCGAGCAGATCGGCGCCGTCGGCTACAGCCTTGGTCCGGTCGAGAGGGGCGATAGCGCTGACGGTACGGTGTGGCGGTCCGCCGTTGATACCGTGGAGCGTCTGCGGCTGTCCATCGGGGCCCGCCTGCGCGATGGGATCGGTGGCAGCGAGGGGGCGGTCGCGGCGGCGCTGGTCACTGGCGAGATGGGGGCAATCCCTGAGCAGACCGTGGCCGTCTACCGGGCATCCGGGCTGGCGCACATGCTGTCGATTTCCGGGCTGCACTTTTCTTTGGCGGCGGCAACGGTACTGGTGCTGCTGCGCGGCGGGCTGGCGCTGGTCCCTCCGGTGGCGCTGCGGTGGGATATTAAAAAGATCAGCGCCCTGCTGGCGCTGGTGATGATGACCGTTTATCTGGTCATCTCCGGCGTCTCGATCCCGGCGCAGCGGGCTTATGTGATGGGGGCGGTGATGGTGGCGGCAATCTTGGTTGACCGCTCGGCGCTGTCGCTGCATGTGCTGGGTCTTTCAGCGCTGCTGGTGCTGATGCTGCGGCCCGATGCGCTGTTGTCCCCCAGTTTTCAGATGTCTTATGCCGCCGTTCTGGTGCTGATCGTCACGTTTGATCACTGGGGGCCGCGCTGGTCCCGCTGGCGGGGGCGGGCGCAGGGGCCGGTGGTGGGGTCACTCCGTGCCGGGGTGGTTTATACGCTGGGGGTGGTGGTCTCCACATCGGTGGCCGGTCTGGCGACTGCGCCGTTCTCGATTTTCCATTTTCAGACCTACTCGGTGTATGGCGTGCTGGCCAATATGACCGCGATTCCTCTGGTCGGGGTCAGCATCATGCCGGGCCTGTTGCTGGCGGTGCTGCTGATGCCGTTCGGGTGGGAGGCGCTGACGTTTCCGGTGCTGCGCTGGTCGCTGTGGGCGGTGGAGCAGGTGGCGGCAGGGGTGGCGGATCTGCCGGGGGCGGTGCTGACCCTGCCGCCCCTGTCTATGGTACAGCTGCTGTTGGCGGTGACCGGCTTTTTACTGATCTGCCTGTGGTCCGGCCGTCTGCGTTGGGCTGGTGCGCTGGTGATGGCCGGGGCTTTCGGCCTGAGCGCGGTGACATATCAGCTGCCGGTCGCGGTGCTGCATGGGGACGGGGTGTTGCAGGCTGTGCGCTCCGGGGATGGATTGGCCCTGTCCCCGGGGCGGGCCAATGGATTTGCCCGCGATGGCTGGACCCGCCGTTGGGGAACCGGCCCGGATGCATGGGAAGAGCGTGGTTTCTCCCCGGCTTCCGAAGGCGGGGACCTGCTGGCCTGCGACCGCGCCGGATGCCTGTATACCCCTGCCGGGGCGCAGGGGCCGTTGATTGCCCTGGCCCGCAGCGCCGCTGCGGTGGCCGAGGATTGCGGACAGGTGCCGGTGATGGTTTCTGCGGTATCGTTGCCGCCCTGGTCTGCCCTGCGTCAGGGGTGTGGTGGGGCCCGGATTATTGACGGCTGGGCCCTGCGGCGGCTCGGCACCCATGTTGTCTACTGGGATGGCCCGACGGACGGAGACACCAAGCCCCGTCTGCGGATCGAAACGGTGGCGGATGCACAGGGCGACCGCCCGTGGTCGTTGCTGGGGCAGGAGCGTGCCCGCCGGAACAGGCAGGAGGCCAGGGCGCTGGCGCGTCAGACCGGCGAAGAGGAGGCCACTGAAAACGAGGAAACCGGAGACAGCGGTGAGGCTGCTCCGGTTCCGCAGGGTGCGCCATAGGGCAGGCTATGAAAATCAGTAGGACCGCAGCAGGCCGATCAGCCGCCCCTGTACCGTGACACGGTCCGGGCCGAACACCCGGGTTTCGTAGGCGCGGTTGGCCGGTTCCAGCGCCACGGAGCTGCCCTTGCGGCGCAGGCGCTTCAGGGTCACTTCGTTATGGTCGATCAGGGCGACGACAATCGCGCCGTTCTCGGCGGTTTCGCAGCGGCGGATAATGATGGTATCCCCGTCGAGGATTCCGGCTTCGATCATGGAGTCACCGGCGACGGTCAGGGCGTAATGTTCCCCGCTGGGGCCGAGAAGGGCGGTCGGAACTTCGACCTGATCGGAGGAATCACGCAGGGCTTCAATCGGGGTCCCGGCGGCGATCCGTCCGTACAGGGGCAGGGTGACAGCATCGCTGGTTTCAGCCATCACCGCCCCGGAGATTGCAGGGGTAAAGTTCCCCTGAATGACGGTGCCGGTTGGCAGGGCAGGGGCCGCCACCGGCTCCGGTGCTGGGTCGGTGGCGGTCATGTTTTCGGGCAGACGGAGAATTTCGAGCGCGCGGGCACGATGCGGCAGACGACGGATGAAACCGCGTTCTTCCAATCCGGTGATCAGCCGGTGGATCCCACTTTTGGATTTCAGATCCAGTGCCGCCTTCATCTCGTCAAAGGAAGGGGAAACCCCTGTTTCCCGCAGGCGGGCTTCGATGAAACGCAACAGTTCGTACTGTTTGCTGGTCAGCATGGCAAAATCCTCTGGCCCGGACCCGGAGACGCGGAGAAAGGCGCGGCTGGGTAGGCCACACCAAAGAAGAACAAAGAATAAACTGTTCTGTTTGTTCTACTTTGGTTCCGAAAGTCCGTCAATTACAAACTATCGGTGGTATGGCCCCCCGTTCCGGTGGCAGGGGTCAGTCAGCCTGATACAGGCCGGATTTTCCGCCCTCTTTGTGGGTCAGGCGGATGTCACTGATCCGCATGCCCTTATCGACCGCCTTGCACATGTCGTACACGGTCAGCGCGGCGACGGAAACGGCGGTCAGGGCTTCCATCTCCACCCCGGTCCGGCCTTTCAGTTTGCAGGTGGCGGTGATCTCGACCGCGTTACGGTCGGTGTCACAGGTCAGGGTGACCTCCACCTTGGTCAGGGCCAGCGGATGGCACAGCGGGATCAGGTCCGGGGTCCGTTTGGCCCCCATGATCCCGGCCAGCTGGGCGATGCTGAGGACGTCGCCCTTTTTAAAACCCCGCGCCGCGATCAGGCGCAGGGTTTCCGGCTGCATGAAGACGCTGCCTTTGGCGGTGGCGCTGCGTTCGGTGATGTCTTTGTCGGAGACATCAACCATCCACGCGTTGCCCTGCGCGTCGAAGTGCGACAGATCGGCCATGCTCAGGCTGCCTGCAACAGGGCCTGCACGGCGGCGGTCACATCCGGCTGCCGCATCAGGCTTTCACCGATCAGGAAGCGTCTGGCCCCGGCTTCGGCCATCCGGTCAAGGTCGGAGCGGGCGTAAAGACCGCTTTCTGACACCAGAACCCGGTCGGCGGGCACACGGGCGGCCAGCAGCTCGGTGGTGGCAATGTCTGTCTTCAGGGTCTTCAGATTGCGGTTGTTGACCCCGATCAGCGGCGAGCGCAGATGGGTCAGGGCCCGGTCCAGCTCCTCGGCGTCGTGGACCTCGATCAGCACATCCATGCCCAGTGACAGGGCCAGATCCTCCATTTCCTTCGCCTGCGCGTCAGACAGCGCCGCCATGATCAGCAGAATGCAGTCGGCTGACAGGGCGCGGGCTTCGACGATCTGATAGGGATCGACCATAAAGTCCTTGCGCAGCACCGGCAGGGTACAGGCGGCGCGGGCGGCGATGAGGTAGTCGTCATGCCCCTGGAAGAACGGCCCGTCGGTCAGCACCGACAGGCAGCTCGCGCCGCCGGCGGCATAGGCGCGGGCCAGCACCGCCGGATCAAAATCAGCCCGGATCAGCCCGGCGGAGGGCGATGCCTTTTTGATTTCGCAGATCAGGCCATAGCGCCCGTCGCCGACATGGCGGGTCAGGGCGTTGGCAAACCCACGCGGGGCATCGGCGGTGCGGGCTGCGGCCTCCACCTCTGCCAGCGGGCGGGCGGCGATGCGGCGGGCCACTTCGGCGCGGGTGGTGTCGCAGATGCGGGTGAGAACGTCGCTCACGGTCGTCAGTCCTGTTCGCGGGGGGTGGGGGTGTTGGTCACGGCGACCAGACGTTCCAGTGCGGTGCGGGCGGCGCCGCTGTCGATGGCGGCACGGGCCAGATCAGCCCCGGCGGCGATATCACCGGCCTTACCGGCGACCATCAGGGCGGCGGCGGCGTTCAGCACCACGATGTCACGGTACGGGCCGGGGGCACCGTTGAGCATATCGCGGATCACCTGCGCATTATGGTCCGGGTCACCGCCCTTCAGGGCGTCCAGCGGTACGCGGGGGATGCCGGCCATCTCCGGGGTGATTTCCCACCGCCGTACCGCACCGTCGCGCAGTTCCGCCACCAGCGTCGGGCCGGTGGTGGTCACCTCGTCCAGCCCGTCGGAGCCATGCACCACCATTGCCCGGGTCAGCCCCAGGTTGAGCAGGGCGGCGGCGATCGGTTCCAGCCAGCGGGCGTCGAACACGCCAAGAAGCTGGAACGATGCCCCTGCCGGATTGGTCAGCGGGCCGAGCAGATTGAAAATGGTGCGCATGCCCATTTCGGTGCGGGCCGGGGCCACATGCCGCATGGCGGCATGGTGACGCTGCGCCATCATAAAGCCGATCCCGGCGTCGCGCATGGCCTGCTCAACCAGCGCCATGTCGGCATCAAGGTTGACGCCCAGCGCCGCCAGCACATCAGCCGAGCCGGATTTGGACGAGGCGGCGCGGTTGCCGTGCTTGGCGACCGGCACCCCGGCCCCGGCGATGACCAGTGCCGCCCCGGTGGAGATATTGAAGGTGCCGACCCCGTCGCCGCCGGTCCCGACCACGTCAATCGCCCCGGCGGGGGCCGTCAGGCGGTGGGCTTTGCCGCGCATGACACGGGCGGCGGCGGTGATTTCCTCAACCGTTTCGCCCCGCAGGCGCAGGGCCATCAGAAAGCCGCCGATCTGTGACGGGGTGGCTTCCCCGGTCATGATGATGTTGAAGGCGGCTTCGGCTTCCGCCTCGCTCAGGGTTTCGCCCAAAGCAAGGCGGGGGAGAATGTCTTTCAGTCCGGACATGTCAGGCGGCTTTCTGGCTCGGGGCGGTGCAGTCAGTCAGGAAGTTGCGCAGCAGGTCATGGCCATGCTGGCTGGCGATGCTTTCCGGGTGGAACTGCACGCCCTGAATCGGAAACTCTTTATGCGCCAGCCCCATAATCAGGCCGTCGGCGGTTTCCGCAGTGACTTCAAGACAGTCGGGCAGGGTGGCGCGTTCGACAATCAGGGAATGATAGCGGGTGGCGTTAAACGGGCTGGGCAGCCCGGCGAACACACCGCGCCCCTGATGGCTGATGGCGCTGACCTTGCCGTGCAGCGGCTGCGGCGCACGGATCACCCGCCCGCCGAAAGCCTGACCGATCGACTGATGCCCGAGGCAGACGCCGAAAATCGGCACGGCCCCGGCCCCGCGGCGGATCAGCTCAAGGCAGATCCCGGCACGGTCGGGGTCACAGGGGCCGGGAGAAAGGATGATACCCTGCGGGCGCCAGCTTAAAACCTCGTCAACGGTGGCGGCGTCGTTCCGCACCACTTTCACCTCTGCCCCCAGATCACCGAGGTAGTGCCACAGGTTATAGGTAAAGCTGTCGTAGTTGTCGATCAGGGTAAACATCAGATCATAACCCCTTAAATGAAATGGCGATGGCGTGCCATTCAGGAAGGCCCCCGGTAAGTGCCCTGGTTTGGACCCGGTCACGCGGTGGCGGTGAGGCCGCCAGAATGGGCGGCGGCTGCCGGTGCGTCAAGCCACAGCAGCGGCATCGGTGATTTTTGCCGTTGGCGGAGGGATGATTTTTCCGCTTGACCTTCCTGTGACAGGAAGGTGCAGGGTGATGCCAATGACAGATCACGCGGACCACCGGGAGTCCCGACCATGACAGCATCGCCTGTATCTTCTGACCATACATCGTTTGCCATCACCGGCATGACCTGTGCCGCCTGCGCCACCCGGCTTGAGAAAGTCATCGGCAAAGTGCCGGGGGTGCGCGCTGTTTCCGTCAATATTGCCACCGAAAAGGCTGCGGTCGACGGCGGGGAGGCGCTGAGTCTGGCTGCCGTGGTGGCCGCAGTGGAGCGGGCGGGCTTCGGTGCCGTTCCGCTGGCCGAAGACAGCACCGCCGCCGAGGCGGATCTGGAGCGGCAGGCCGCCGCCAGAGCCCGGCGGGAGGTGGTTCTGTTTGTGCTGTCAGCGGCGCTGACCCTGCCGCTGGTGCTGAATATGCTGCCGCCGCTGTTGGGCGGAACGATGCTGCTGACCCCCTGGCAGGAACTGTTGCTGGCAACGCCGGTGCAGTTCTGGATCGGGGCCCGGTTTTATCGTGGGGCGTTTGCCTCGCTGCGGGGCGGGGTCGGCAACATGGATGTGCTGGTGGTGCTGGGCACCACGGCGGCGTGGGCGTTTTCGGCGTGGCGGGTGCTGACGGCTGATCCGCTGCACGGCGGGCATCTGGCGCTGTACTTTGAAGGCGCGGCGGTGGTGATTACGCTGGTGCTGCTGGGAAAGGTGATGGAAAGCCGGGCCAAGCGTTCTGCCGGTGCCGCGCTGCGGGCGCTGATGACGCTGCGGCCGGAAACGGCGCGCGTGGAGCAGGGCGACCGGGTGGTGGAAGTGCCGGTGGCGGCCGTGCGCACGGGGGACCGTGTTCTGGTCCGCCCGGGAGAACGGGTCCCGGTGGACGGTACGGTTGTTGACGGGACCAGCGCCGTGGATGAGGCGCTGCTGACCGGCGAAAGCCTGCCGCAGGAGCGGGTGCCGGGTGACCGGGTGATCGGCGGGTCGGTCAACGGGAACGGACTGCTGACGGTGCAGGCGACGGCGGTGGGGGCCGAGGCGACCCTGTCGCGGATCATCACACTGGTGGAGCAGGCCCAGACCGGCAAGGCGCCGGTGCAGAAGCTGGTTGACCGGGTCTCGGCGGTTTTTGTGCCGGTGGTGGTGGCGCTGGCGGGTATCAGCTTTTTCGGCTGGTGGCTGATCGGCGGATCGCTGGAGGCGGGTTTTGTGGCAGCGGTGTCGGTACTGGTGATTGCCTGCCCCTGTGCGCTGGGTCTGGCAACGCCGACGGCCCTGATGGTCGGCACCGGGGTGGCGGCACGGCACGGCATTCTGATCCGGGATGCGCAGGCGCTGGAGGTGGCGCACCGGGTGACGGCGGTGGTGTTTGACAAGACCGGCACCCTGACCGCCGGGCATCCGGTGCTGACCGGGATCATGGTGCATGATCCGGCGGGGCTGGACCGGCGGGAGGTGTTGCGTCTTGCGGCTGCCCTGCAGCAGGGCAGTGAGCATCCGCTGGCAAAAGCCGTGCGCGAACAGGCCGAAGCGGAGGCATTGGCGGTGCCGCCCCTGCAGGATTTTCAGGCCCTGACCGGGCGGGGCGCAACAGCGGCGGTAGAAAGGCAGGCCCTGTGGATCGGCTCCCGCCGTCTGATGCAGGAACGCGGCATTGACACCGCCGCGCTGGAAAACTGGGCCGTGTCGCAGGAGCGTCAGGGGCACTCCGTGATGTGGCTGGCGGCGGAAGCGCGGTTGCTGGGGGCATTGGCTGTCAGTGATCCGGTCCGCCCGTCCTCGGTCCGGGCCGTGACGCTGCTGAAGGCTGCGGGGGCAGAGACCGTGATGCTGACCGGCGACAACCGGGTGACGGCGCAGGCCGTGGCGGCAGCAGTCGGAGTTGACCGGGTACGGGCAGAGGTTCTGCCCGCTGACAAGGCGGCTGAGGTCGCGGCGCTGCAGGCGGCAGGCCGGGTGGTGGCGATGGTGGGCGATGGCGTTAACGACGCCCCGGCGCTGGCGCAGGCCGACCTTGGGGTTGCCATGGGGGCAGGCAGTGACGTGGCGATGCAGACCGCCGGGCTGACCCTGATGCGCAGTGATCCGCTGGTGCTGGTTGCGGCCCTGTCGGTTTCGGCGGCGACATGGCGGAAGATCCGGCACAATCTGATCTGGGCTTTTGGGTACAATGTGGTGGCGCTGCCGCTGGCGATGGCAGGCCAGTTGTCCCCGGCACTGGCCGGGGCGGCGATGGCTTTTTCGAGTGTCTCTGTGGTGACCAGCTCACTGTTGCTGCGCCGCTGGAAAGCCCCGGAGGCACTGAGGTGAGGAGGCAAAGGGGCGGATGCCCGCGCCCGGCGTCTGGGGGACCAAAGAGACGGAGGTCTGCGGAGCAGACCGACTGGCCCATTGAGGGCCCGCGCCCGCGTGGGCGCGTAAGCCAAGCGGGCGGATGCCCGCGCCCGGCGCTTGAGGGACCAAAGAGACAAAAAACCAAACATATAAAAGGGCAAAAACTGTGAACATTTCTCAGCTGGCCCGTGAGACCGGGCTGACCGCCAAAACCATCCGCTATTATGAAAGTATCGGTCTGATTGAGGCCGCGGCCCGGACGGAGGCCGGATACCGGGTATATGGCGCGCGTGACATTACCATTCTGCGCTTTATCGCCCGGTCCCGGTCTCTGGGCTTCAGTGTCGAGGATGTCGGGCATCTGCTGACCCTGTGGCAGGACCGCAGCCGGACCAGTGCCGAAGTGAAGGCGTTGGCCGAACAGCAGGTGGCGGAGATTGACCGCAAGATGACTGAGCTGACCGCAATGCGGCAGGCCCTGACAGATCTGATGCGGAACTGCCACGGGGATGATCGCCCTGACTGTCCCATCCTTGACCGGCTGGCCGGAGAGAGCGGTGCAGACCGTGCAGAGGAGGGGTGTTGCGAACATCACTCGTCATTCCGGGAAAGCCGGGTATGATCCGGCTGCCGTACCGCTGCGTTCGGGACGGTATCGAGGATAAAACAACAGGTTGAGCGATTGTGAGTAAGCGGGTCTCCTCCCCCCGGCCCTCCCGGCCCCAGAAAGAACCGTCAAAAGTCCGCCGTACCGCGGTGAAGCGTCCGCGGCCCCATGGCCGTGCCGCGGCCTCAGGTGGGGGGGATGATGGCGACGGACCGCCCCCCGGTCAGGGCCGTTTGTCAGGGCTGTTCCGCCGTGACAGGCCACTGCTGCTGATCGGGGTGGTTGCCGTGCTGGTGATCGGCGGAATTCTGGTCGGATGGTCTCTGGGCCGTGGCAATGGGGGGCCGTCTGCCCAGACGCGCGGGCTGGATACGGCAGCGATGGATCGTCTGGTCGCGGAGACTGAGACCGCGCCACGGGCCGTTACCGGGCAGGTTCAGGCCCCCGATCCGGCTGTGGAGGGAGAAGATACCCCGGCTTATGAGGCTGATTACGGCCCGGCGGTGGTCACCCCCACACCGCTGGCGGCCCCGACGGCACTGGCCGGAGGAGTCCGTCTGACCGATCCGCTGGCCGCCGGGGGTGTCAGCGGGCAGATCCCGGATGCGGCCGTCCCGCCTCCGGTGGCACCGGCTGCTGCTCCGCCTGTGGCTCCGGCCCAGACGCAGGCCCCGCAGCAGCACGCGGCAGTGATCCAGAAAGGCTGGAAAGATGCTGCCCTGCCGCCGCCCGCCGGGGCCGGAAAAAAGCCGATGATTGCCATCGTGATTGATGACATGGGGCTGGATAAAGGGCGGACGGCCCGCATTTCGGCTTTGCCGGGGCCAATCACCACATCGTTTCTGACCTATGCCAGCGACCTGAAGAAGCAGGCCGCGGATGCCCGCCGTGCCGGGCATGAACTGATGATGCATGTGCCGATGCAGCCGCAGGGCAATATCAATGCCGGGCCGGATGTGCTGCGGGTTGGTATGGACCCCGATGAGATCCACCGCCGGATGGTGGATTACCTTGGGCGTCTGGATGGCATCGTTGGCATCAACAACCACATGGGCAGCGCCTTTACGGAACATGCGGAAGGGCTGCGTCCGGTGATGCAGGTGCTGAAGGATCATAATCTGTTTTTCCTCGATTCAAAAACCTCCGGGCGCAGTGTCGGCAGCAAAACCGCTGCCGAGGCCGGAATCCCGACCATCGACCGCAATGTGTTTCTGGATCACGAGGAAACGAACGCCTTTGTCACCCGCCAGCTGGCGGAAACGGAGGCCATCGCCCGTAAGCACGGGTATGCGGTGGCGATCGGCCACCCGAAGGACGTCACCATCCGGGGCCTGAGCCAATGGCTGCCGACGCTGTCGGAAAAAGGCTTCGTACTGGTGCCGTTGTCCACGTTGGTCCGGATGCGGTCCGGGGCCGGTTGATCAGGAGAAAACAGCATGAGCAAGACATACAAGGTGGATGGCATGACCTGCGGCGGGTGCGCCGCGTCGGTGCAGAAGGCGATTGCCGGTGCGGTTCCGGGGGCGACGGTCAGCATCGATCTGCCGACCGCCCGGGTGACGGTGGATGCCGCAGCGCTTGACGATGCGGTGGTCCGTAAGGCGGTGGAAGATGCCGGCTTTGATTACGCCGGTACGGTGTAAGAGAGGGTACGGTGTAAGATAGCAAAAGGGGCAGAGGCCGGTGACGGCTCTGCCCCTTTTCTGTTTCCCTTGTCGGGACAGTGAGTTAATCGGCAGAGGCTGCCTGTATGGCTTTGCGGCGGCGGAGGCCGCTCAGGGCCTGTCCGTTGAGGGCGAAATGGGCGGTCAGGCCGATGACCAGCCCCCAGAACGCCCCGCCGATTCCCAGCAGGCTGATATTGGCGGCGGACGCGAGAAACGTGATCAGCGCCGCTTCCCGACCGGCAGGGTCAGCCATTGCCCCGGCCAGACTGCCGCCGATGGTCCCCAGCAGGGCCAGACCGGCCAGCGTGGTGATAAAGGTGGCGGGAAAGGCCATGAAGACAGCCGCCAGCGTGACCCCGAACACCCCGACCAGAACATAGCAGGCCCCGGCGGCCAGTCCGGCGACCCAGCGTTTTGAGTGGTCTGGATGGGCCTCCCGCCCGGTGGCGATGGCGGCGGTGATGGCGGCAATGTTGAAGGCGTGGGACCCGAACGGTGCCATCAGCAGCGACCCCAGCCCGGTGACGGTGACCACCGGATTGGCACTGGTGCGGAAGCCGTCATTCCGCAAGACCAGCATCCCCGGCATGTACTGGCCGGTCAGGGTAATCAGAAACAGCGGCAAAGCAACGCTCAGGGCGGAATTCAGGGTAAAATCGGGTACGGTCAGGACCGGGGCGGCGGTGGCCAGGCGCAGGCCGGACAGATCAACCCGGTCCTGCATCAGCAGAAAAGCCAGCCCGAGGACCAGAATGCCCACCACCGCATAGCGGGCGGATATCCGCTTGAGGGTCACATAGGCGACAATCAGCAGACCGGCCAGCAGCGGATCGACGGTGACCCCGCCAAAAGCCCCGATTCCGAACGGCAGCAGAATGCCCGCCAGAAGGCCGGAGGCGATGCCCGCCGGAATCAGCCGGATCACTTTCTCAAAATATCCTGACAGGCCGAGCAGGACAAACGCGGCGGCTGACAGCATGTAGGCCCCGACCGCCTCGGCGTAGGGGGTTGTGGCCAGCGTGGTGACAAGAAAGGCCGCTGCCGGGGTTGACCACGCGGTGATGATCGGCTCGCGGTAGCGCCAGCTCAGGAACAGACCGGTGAGGCCGACACCGATGGAGACGGACCACACCCACGATGCGGTCATCTCCGGGCTGAGGCCCGCGGCGCGGGCAGCCTGAAAGATCAGGATGAAGGTGCCGCCATAGTTGACGATCACAGAGATCATCCCGGCAATAACCGGGTTGGGCAGATCCCGCAGACGCAGGGGGGAGGAATGGGTCGACATGGTCGGGGGTGTCTCCGCATGGGGGTGTCACCGTGGATGCGGCTTGACATTTACCCGGCCAGTGGCCTGACTGATCCCGCCAATTTTTTCGATAGGATCAGACCAATTGTTCAGGCATTCGCAGCTGGAAAGTGTCAAGTCATGGCTGACGCATCCCGCATCGGCGGCACTGCCCCTGCACGCACGGATTCAGCGGGCGATCCGGCAGATGATTCTGGATGGGGCGATCGCGCCGGGCAGACCGCTTCCGGCATCGCGGGCGCTGGCGGTCTCGCTCGGGGTTTCGCGCGATACGGTGGAGGCCGCCTATACCCAGCTGCATGCTGAAGGGTTTATCGAACGCCGCGTCGGCAGCGGCAGCTTTGTGGCTGACGGCTCGGGGTTTCCGGTCAGGCCCCGGCGGCAGTCTTCCGGCGCGATGGTCTCACCCCCGGCCCTCAGCCGGCGCGGGACGATGATGGCGATGGGGGGCGGTGTGCGTGAAGCGGCATCGCCGCACCCTTTCGCGCCGGGAATACCGGAGACGCGGACGTTTCCGCTGGCCCTGTGGGAGCGGTTGCAGCGGCAGGTGATGAAAGAGGCGGGAACCCGCGCCCTGCTGCATGGTGATCCGCAGGGGGTGGAGCCGCTGCGTCGCGCCATCGCCGATTATGTCAATCTGGAACGGGGGGCGCGGGCCAGCCCTGATCAGGTGCTGGTGCTGACCTGTGCCCAGCAGGCAATGATGCTGTGTGCGACGGTTCTGCTGGATCCGGGGGAGCGGATCTATCTCGAGGATCCCGCCTATTACGGTGCCAGACGGGCATTTGAGGCTGCGGGGCTTGATTGCGTTCCGGTACCGGTTGACGGGCAGGGGATTACGGTCGCGCCGGTTCTGGATGATCCGCGCCCGGCCCGTGCCCTGTGCCTGACACCGTCCCATCAGTTCCCCACCGGGGCGACGCTGGCGCTGGATCGCCGTCTGGCATTGATTGACTGGGCAGCCCGGCAGCAGGCGTGGATCATCGAGGATGATTACGACAGCGAATTTCATTATGCGGGCAGGCCGACGGCCTGTGTGCAGGGGCTGGATCCGCATGGACGGACCATCTACATCGGCACCTTCACCAAGTCGCTGTTTCCCGGCCTGCGGATCGGTTATGCGGTGCTGCCGCCGCACTTGGTGCAGCCGATGACGGCGGCCCGGACCCTGCTGGATGGCCATACCGCTCCGCTGGCCCAGCTGACGCTGGCCCGGTTTATGGAAGGGGGCCATTTCGGGGCCCATGTCCGCAGTATGCGCAGCCTGTATGCACGGCGGCTGGATGTGCTGTCAGGGCTGGTACGCCGCCACCTGTCCGGCAGGCTGGAGGCGCACTGCCCCGCCGGTGGCCTGCAGATGGCCTGCGGCCTGACGGATGCCACGACGGAACAGGCGGCGGTTGAGGCCGCCCGCGCCGCCGGGGTCACTCTTCTCGGGCTGTCGGGGCTGTATGCCGACCGCAACAGCCCCGGTATATCCGGCTTTCTTCTCGGGTTTGCCGCCTATACCACCACGGAGATGGAAGAGGCGGTCAAGGCGCTGGCCGGGGCGTTCGGCCGCCTGCGGGGCGCCGGTCACTCGTAAAGGGCATCCAGTGCCGTGGCGTAGTGCTGACGGATGACATGACGGCGGATTTTCAGGGTTGGGGTCAGCATACCGTTGTCGGTGGTGAAGGCGGCCGGGGCCAGCACGAATTTGCGGACTTTCTCAATGTTGGACAGGTTGCGGTTAACCCGGCTGACGGCATCGCTGATGGCCGCCCGGAAGTCAGCGCGCGCAATCAGGGTTTCCTGCGGCATAAGGTCGAGCCCGTGGCGCGACAGGAAGGTCTGGATGAAGTCCGGGTCCGGCACGATCAGGGCCAGCAGATGCGGGCGGCGGTCGCCATAGACCATGGCCTGAGCGATTTCCGGCTCCAGCGTCAGGAACCCCTCAACCCGCTGCGGTGAGACGTTATCCCCGCCGGAGTTGACGATGATATCCTTCTTGCGGTCGGTGATTTTCAGCCGCCCGAGGCTGTCGAGGGTGCCGATATCGCCGGTATGCAGCCAGCCTTCGGCATCAATGGCGGCGGCGGTGGCTTCTGGGTTGTTCCAGTAGCCTTTCATGACGGTTTCGCCCCGCACGCAGATTTCGCCGTCCTCTGCCAGTCTGACAGTCACACCGTACAGGGGCGGGCCGACCGTATCCATTTTGACCGAGGCGGGGACATTGACCGAAATAACCGGCGAGGCTTCGGTCTGGCCGTAGCCCTGTAAAATCCGCACCCCCAGCGCGGTGAAAAAGTGGCCGACATCGGCGTTCAGCGGTGCCCCGCCGGAGACAAACGCTTTCAGCCTGCCGCCGAAGCGGGCCGCCACCTTGCGCCGGACCAGCAGGGTCAGCAGCGGGTCAAGCAGGCGGTCGGCCAGTGTCAGACTTTCCGGGCTGCACTGGCGCTTCATGCCGATGGCGACAGTCCGCAGGAACAGTTTTTCTTTCAGGCCGCCCTGTGCCTGCACCCCGCGCAGAATCTTCTGGCGCAGCACCTCGTACAGCCGGGGGACGGCGGTCATAATCGTCGGGCGGGCTTCCTGCAGGTTGGTGGCCAGAGCCTCCAGTCCTTCAGCGTAATAGATCCGGGCCCCCAGCGACATCGGGAAGAACTGTCCGGCGGTATGTTCATAAGCGTGCGACAGCGGCAGGAAGGACAGGAACACTTCCTGCCCGACGCCAAGATCTTTCAGCACCCGGTAGGGGCCTTCGCTGTTGGTGATGATCGCGCCGTGCGACAGCTCCACCCCTTTAGGAGCCCCGCCGGTGCCGGAGGTATAGATGATGCAGGCGGTATCGGTCCGTTTCAGGGTGTGCAGCGCGGCGGGTGCCGGTTTGCCGTCGCCCAGCGCCAGCAGGTCGTTCCAGCGGTGCAGCACCACGCCGGGGTTCTGATGCAGATCGGTGGGGTCAATCAGCACCACCTGCGGCGGATGCCCCATCTGGGTGGCGGCATGCAGGACCTGCCGGGCCAGTTTGCCGGTGGAGACGATCACCACGCTGGCCTGACTGTCATTCAGGATGTGCAGATGGTCGTTGGCGGTGTTGGTGGTATAGGCGGGCACCGTAATTGCCCCGGCGGTCATCACCGCCAGATCGGCAATGCACCATTCCGGCCGGTTTTCCGACACCAGCACCACACGGTCGCCGGGGCGGACGCCAATCGCGTCAAGCCCGTTGGCCAGTGCGGTCACGGCTGCGGCAACCTCGTCCCAGCTCCAGGCGGAGAAGGTTTGCAGGGGGGTATTGTCGCGGGCGCGTTTGGCCAGCAGAAACGGGGCGCCCCGCAGGGCCTGCGCCTGATCGAAGAACAGCCCGGGCAGGCTGGTCATGGCGGCATAATCAACAACACGGCCAGGCACCGTGATCCTCCCTTGTTAAAATCCGGTTCCGGTTAACCCGAAATTCCGGCAGGGGCAATCTTTACTGCGCAGCATACGGCATGGCTGTGACGGATACGGCAGTCTGACGCCGCTTTTCTGATCTGTCATTGCCGCAGCGGTGTTCAGACCCCATAGTAGTGTTCAATGACAGTGTATAGGGCAGGCGCCCCCTCTGCTATCGCGAATATGGTGTCGCCGTGCCGGAATAAAAGTGTGGAGATGGTGCTGATGATGATGCGTGTGATGCGGGAACAGGCCGGTGCCGTGGCCTCTGACGGGGCTGATCTGGGGGCACTGCCGGAATGGGATCTGCGCGACCTGTACCCGGCCCCGGACTCTGCCGAGCTGAAGGCGGATCTGGACGCGGTCGATGCTGCCGCCCGGGCCTTTGCCGCGGCGTATCAGGGCAAGGTGGCTGGCCTGTCTCCGGCGGAGTTCGGTACGGCCATCCGGGCTTATGAAGATCTGTGCGAGGTGCTGTATAAGGCGCTGTCCTACGGCCAGCTGGTGCATGCAGGCAACGTCAGCGACCCCGAGGTGGGCCGCTTTTATCAGGGCCTGAGCGAGAAGGGGACGGATATTTCCACCCTGACGCTGTTTTTCACGCTGGAAATCAACCGTCTTGACGATGCGGCGCTGGCGACCCTGCTGACCGACCCGGTGGTGGCCCGTTACCGCCCGTGGATCGACGGGATCCGCCAGTACAAGGATCATCAGCTGACCGATGATCTTGAGCGGATGGTGACCGAGAAAGGCATCACCGGTGCCGGGGCATGGGTGCGTCTGTTTGACGAGACGCTGGCGGCGCTGCGCTTTCCGGTCAATGGCAAGGACCTGACGATCACCGAGGCGACCAACCTGCTGTCCAGCACCGACCCGGCCGTGCGGAAGGCGGCGGCGAAAAGCATTGGCACGGTGCTGGGGGCAAACAGCCGGGTGTTCAGCCTGATCACCAATACGCTGGCGAAAGATAAGGAAATTGACGACCGCTGGCGCGGCTACGCCTCGCCGATGGCCTCCCGCAATCTGAGCAATCAGGTGGAGGACGAGGTGGTTAACGCGCTGGCGTCTGCCGTCAGGGACAGTTATCCGCGCCTGTCTCACCGCTATTATGCCCTGAAGGCGAAATGGTTCGGGCAGGACCAGCTGGAATACTGGGACCGCAATGCCCCGCTGCCGGACGACAGCGACCGCAAGTATACCTGGCCGGAAGCGACGGAACTGGTGCTGGGGGCCTATCGGCGCTTTTCCCCGGATCTGGCGGCGGTCGGTCAGAAGTTTTTCGATAATGCGTGGATTGACGTCCCCGCCCGCCCGGGCAAGGCCAGCGGTGCCTTTGCCCATCCGGTGGTGCCCAGCGCCCATCCGTATCTGCTGCTGAATTACATGGGCCGGGGCCGCGATGTGATGACGCTGGCCCATGAGCTGGGCCATGGCTGCCATCAGATTCTGGCCGGAAAACAGGGCTGCTTCCTGTCGGATACTCCGCTGACGCTTGCCGAAACCGCTTCAGTCTTCGGTGAAATGCTGACCTTCCGGGCAATGCTGGATGCCGAGACTGACCCGGCCCGCCGCAAGGTGCTTCTGGCCTCGAAGGTTGAGGATATGCTCAACACCGTGGTGCGGCAGATTGCCTTCCACCACTTCGAGCAGGCCCTGCATGCCGAGCGGCGCACCAGCGGCGAACTGTCGGCCGAGCGGATCGGTGAAATCTGGATGCAGGTGCAGGGCGAAAGCCTTGGGCCGGCAATCCGTTTCGAGCCGGAATACGCCCATTACTGGTCGTACATTCCGCACTTCATCCATACCCCGTTCTATGTGTATGCCTATGCTTTCGGGGATTGTCTGGTCAATTCTCTGTACGAAGTCTACCAGCAGGGCCTGCCGGAGTTTGAGGCCAAGTATCTGGCGATGCTGTCGGCGGGCGGGACCCTGCGGCATAAAGAGCTGCTGGCCCCGTTCGGGCTGGATGCCAGTGACCCGGCTTTCTGGCAGCGGGGCCTGTCGGTGGTGGCAGGCTTTATCGATGAGCTGGAAAAGCTGGGCTGAGGCCCCGCTTCCCGGGAACAGGAAAAACCCCCGGTGGGCAGGCACCGGGGGTTTTTTATCGCTTCGGGCCGGGGATTATTCCGGCTTGACGATCATGCCGACGAAGAAGCCGACATTCTGCAGCAGGCCGGTGCCGTAGCCCTTGAACACCGCGTTCTTCAGCACGAACGGCTCGATATATTCAGCCGGCGGATCAGACAGCTGGCCCCCGACGATATATTCGGTGCCGACCTGAAAGTCCGGGTGGTTGGCCGGCAGGTTAACCTGCACGGTGGTGGCGCCGGGGATCGAGGACACATTGGCACTGCAATGGCTGACCATCAGCAGACCGAACTGCGAGGAGACAAACACGTTGGTGGCATTCGGGCGGGCAATGCCGACACGGGTGGCGGAGAGGGTAGCGGTATCAGTCATGGAGCAATCCCCTATGAGATGGTGGGTGTTCCGTCAGAGCGGAAGCGCATCCCCCTGATGCGCCTGATCATCATCGGGCGATTCTCTCTAAGAGTGTATTATTTTATAAAATCTCTTTTTAAGTGTTTCTTTATTTTTTATCATCAATCTGATATAAAAAAGAAAATCTATATCTATACGGCTAATTTGGGGTGTCTGTTGAGACACAGTATTCTGGATACAGAAAAGATCCCGGCCTTTTGGAAAAGACCGGGATCTGTCTGACCTGTTCCTGTGCGGCAACAGGCCGGAAAAAGGATCAGACGAACTTCCGTTCGGTCAGGAACAGGCGCACCGCAAACCCAAGGAAGATGATCCCGGCGGTGCCATCCAGCGCTGCCCGTACCCGCACATTGCCCATCAGGGCCCGGCCGACGCCGGATGCCATCACCGACATCACCAGCAGGAAGCCGGTGCCGCACAGGGTCAGGGTCAGGCCGAGGATCAGGCTTTGCAGGCCGACATGGCCGAGGGACGGATTGATGAACTGCGGTACGAAGGCGAGAAAGAACAGAATCACCTTCACGTTCAGCAGATTGGTCATCATGCCGTGCAGAAAGGTGCGGCGGGTTGACAGCCGCTCAACCTGCGGAACACCGCCGTCGGCCTGCGCCTTCCACATCTGCCATGCCCCCCGCAGCGACTTGGCACCGATCCATGCCAGATAGACCGCCCCAATCAGCCGCATGGCATCAAACAGGTGCGGTGACGCGGCAATAAGGGCGGATACGCCGAATGCGGCCAGCACGGAATGCACCAGTGCCCCGAAGAAAATTCCGGCGCTGGCAATCCAGCCGGATTTCCAGCCTTCAAACAGGCCACGGCTGAGGATCAGCAACATATCCGGGCCGGGGATCACAATCAGGACCAGCACGGCAAGCAGGTAAAGGCGATACAGTTCAAGGTCGATCAGCATGGCACGAAGGCTCCGGCCCGGTGAGGCCATCGGATACGGGTGAGGCCACCGGATAAGCAGAACAGGGGAAAAGGGGGTGTTCCGGCCTGGGGTCAGCAGGTGGCCTGCCGCCGGAACACCGAGGCTGTTAACGTCTGGGATACCTGTAACAATCAGGGGGAATGAAATGAACCTCATCCATCAGCAGGCAGGGGGAGGCCCCCTGTCTCTGACGGCCCTATGCTGCCGTGTCAGGGGCGGCCCCTCAAGCTGCATTCCCTAAGGGTGAGGATAAGCTGTGCTTATGAAAAAGAGGCGACCCCTCCGCCGTTATAAGCAAAGGGGCCGTCAGGGGTCGGGGGACAGGCGGGGTCGGTTTACAGGCGGACGATCTTGCCCGGATTCAGCAGATTGGCCGGATCAAGCGCCTTCTTGATCGACCGCATGACATCCAGCGCGTCGCCGTGTTCTGTCTCCAGAAAATCCATCTTGCCATATCCGACACCATGCTCACCGGTGCAGGTGCCATCCATCGACAGGGCCCGCTGTACCAGCCGCTCATTCAGGGCCAGCGCGGTTTCCATTTCCTGCGGGTCATCGGGGTTGACGATGAACAGCACGTGGAAGTTACCGTCACCGACATGCCCGACGATCGGGCACAGCAGGCCGCTGGCATCGAGATCGGCGCGGGTTTCGACAATGCAGTCCGCCAGACGCGAGATCGGCACGCAAACGTCAGACGAAAAACCGGAACAGCCGGGGCGCAGCCCCAGACCGGCATAATAGGCCTTATGGCGGGCATCCCACAGGCGGGCACGGTCTTCCGGTGCGTTGGCCCATTGGAAGTCGGTGCCGCCGTGGTCGGCTGCCAGTGCCTGCACCATCTCGACCTGTTCCTGTACCCCGGCGGGGGAGCCGTGGAACTCGAAGAACAGGGTCGGGATTTCGGCGTGAGACAGCTTGGAATAGGCGTTGATCGCCTTCATCTGCAGGGCGTCGAGGAATTCAACACGGGCCACCGGGATACCGCTCTGAATCGTGGCGATCACGGTGTTAACCGCCTCTTCGACGCCGGGGAACGGGCAGACGGCAGCAGAAATGGTTTCGGGGATGCCGTACAGGCGCAGGGTCACTTCGGTGATGATGCCGAGCGTCCCTTCCGAGCCGACGAACAGGCGGGTCAGATCATACCCGGCGGCGGACTTCCGGGCGCGGCGGCTGGTGCGGATCACCCGCCCGTCAGACAGCACCACGGTCAGGGCCAGCACGTTCTCGCGCATGGTGCCATAGCGTACGGCATTGGTGCCGCTGGCGCGGGTGGCGGTCATGCCGCCGATGCTGGCATCAGCACCCGGATCAATCGGGAAAAACAGGCCGGTGTCCCGGATGAATTCATTCAGCTGCTTCCGGGTCACACCGGCTTGTACGGTGCAGTCCAGATCTTCGGCCCGGACCTCCAGCACCGCATTCATGCGCGACACGTCAATGCAGATACCGCCCTGCAGGGCGGCGATGTGCCCTTCCAGCGAGGTGCCGGTACCGAACGGAATGACCGGAGTTCCGTAGCGGGCGCAGATTTTGACCACCGCCGACACTTCTTCGGTGCTGATGGCAAACACCACGGCATCGGGCGGGAAGGGGGCATGGAACGATTCATCCTTGCCATGCTGTTCGCGGATGGCGGTGCCGGTGGCAAGGCGGTCTCCGACCAGCGCGGCCAGTTCAGCCAGACACTCGGGTGATGCGGTGCGGGCGGGCAGGGCGGGGGGCAGATGCGACATGATCGTGTCCAGTCAACGGAAGGGGGAGTCAGGAAGGCAGAACGTCGGGAACCCGGAACGTCAGGCGAGTGCGGCAATCTGCGGGTCATGGCCGCAGGCCCGCACAAAGGTCAGCAGGTCGGTATTGGAAATTGTGGTGGTGGCGGTATTCTCCAGCGGGTGATAGTTCAGCAGCGGCTGATCCATCATCCACTGGTCCAGCACCACCCGCACGGCCTGCGCGTCGCGGTCGTTGATCAGCGAAAACGGAGTGACGGAGCCGGGAAACACCCCCAGCATATCCACCAGCCGTTCTGCCGAGCCAAAGGACAGCCGTTTTGATCCGATCCGGTCCGGCAGGGTCTTCAGGTCGATCTGGCGGTCAATCGGGGCCACCACCAGCCAGGTCTGCTTTTTGGCATCGCGCAGAAACAGGTTTTTGCAATGGACGCCGGGGATATCGGCCCAGAACTGATGACCGTCATCGACGGTCATGATCGGCGGATGGTCAACGGTGCTGGTGCGGATGTCCAGCCCGTCGAGGAAAGCCATCAACCCGGCCCGGCTGGCATGGCGGGGCGACAGGGACAGCGGGGCGGAAGGCGCGGTTTCGGCTGCGGGATTGCTCATGATCGGCGGGTGACTTAATGTTCCGGTTATGCGGGCCGGAATGGTGCCGGGATTGATTGGATCCGGTCAAGCCGGAACAGTGGACCGCATCACGCTTTTTGCATAAATCATAGCCGGATGACCCTGCGGAGAGACTGAAGCCGATGAGCATCTGGGGCAAACTGGTCGGCGGTATGACCGGCATGATGGTCGGTGGCCCGCTTGGGGCGATGATGGGGGCCTCGGTCGGGCATCTGTTCTATGACCGCAACCCCTTTCGGAACCTGTTCAATCCCATGGCCTTTATGCCGGGCTGGCAGGGCTTTGTCGCCTCTGCCAAAGAACAGGGCCGCCAGAGCGGGTTCGCCATGGGGGTGGTGCTGCTGTCAGCCAAGGTGGCCCGGGCCAGTGGCCTGAGTGAGGCTGACGGCTTTGCGGCCCTGATCCGGGTTGCCAGTATCGGGCCTGAGGAACAGGATGGCGTGCGGGGTCTGTACAGCCGGGCATGGCAGTCAGACAACGGGCCGGAAACAGTGACCGCCGTTTTATCCGCGCTGTTTGAAAACAGTCCGGGTCTGCTGGATGAGATCCTTGAGGCGCTGGGCATGATTGCCGCCGCTGCCGGTCGGCTGGAGCAGGCGGCGCCGCACCTGCAGGCAATTGCTGAAGATCTGGGCAGACCGGGACGCGACTGGCGACAGTACCGCGCCGGGCCGGGAGCGAAAGGGTCCGGCCCCGATCCATGGCAGGTTCTGGGCGTCGCGCCGGACAGTGACGAGGCGGCAATCCGTGCCGCCTATCGCCGTCTGCTGCGGGAGACCCACCCGGATACCCTGATGGCACAGGGATTGCCTGAGGAGTTTATTGCTGTTGCTAACCGCCGGATGGCGGATATCAATGCAGCCTGGGATGAAATATCCCGCCAGCGCGGATACCGCCGCTGACAGCCTTCTGACAGGCTTCCCGACTTTGCCACCCCCGCCCGTACCCCTGATGCGGGCGGGGTCTGATTTTTGCTCCCCCCCTCTCTCTCTCCCCGTCTCCCCGGAGTGTTGCACCGTGAGTGTCCGCGATACGTTACTGGCCCTGTTTGTGATGATTCTCTGGGGCGCGAATTACGTTGCCGTCAAACTGGGGGTCTCGGAATTTCCGCCGCTGCTGCTGATTACCCTGCGCTTCGCGCTGGTGGCGGTGTTGCTGGTGCCGTTCTATCGTATCACCCGCAGGCAGGTGCCGGGGGTGCTGCTGCTGTCCTTTTCTTTCGGGTCAGCTCATTTCGCCCTGCTGTTTGTCGCCCTGCAGATGACCGAGGCAGGCACCAGCGCCCTGCTGCTGCAGCTGGGGGTGCCGTTTTCCACCCTGCTTGGTGTGGTCTTTCTGGGGGACCGTCTGGGGATCTGGCGGATCAGCGGCCTGCTGGTGGCCTTTTCCGGGGCGGCGGTGCTGGCGTGGGGCCCGCATGTGCCTGCCTTCGCCCCTGCGGCGCTGTTGATTGTCTCTGCCTTTTTCTGGGCGGTCTCAAACCTGCTGGTGAAAAAGGTGACCGATGTCAGCCCGATTGCCCTGACCGGCTGGATGTCGCTGTTTGCCGTCCCGCAATGCCTGTTGTGGACCCTGCTGTTTGAGCATGGGCAGATTGAGGCCATTCAGCAGGCGTCTTTGGTCGGCTGGGGGGCAATGGTCTATACGGCGGTGGGATCGTCGATCATCGCCTATGGTCTGTGGTATTGGCTGCTGGGGCGTTACACTGTCAGTCAGGTGGTGCCGATTTCGCTGCTTAACCCGGTGTTCGGGGTGATTGTCGGTGCATGGGTGCTGGGCGAGGCCGTCGGGCCGGAGAAAATCGCCGGGGGCCTGCTGACGCTGGGCGGGGTCGGGATCATTCTGTGGCGGCAGGCAAAAAGGGGCGGCGCCTGATGGCGGGAGCGGTCTTTTCCCCTGATGCAGCCCTGCCGGGGCTGACCGTGGTGCCGTCGCCCAACCATGGGCCACGCGCCGCCGGGGCGGTGGTGGATCTTTTGGTGCTGCATTATACCGGCATGCCGGATGGTCCGGCAGCCCTGCTGCGGATGTGTCAGGCCGAGGCGCAGGTGTCTGCCCATTATATGGTGGAGGAAGACGGAACGGTCTTTCAGCTGGTGCCGGAAGCCCGGCGGGCCTGGCATGCCGGGGTGGCCTGCTGGCGGGGCCGGGCGGACGTCAACAGCCATTCGATCGGGATCGAGATCGTCAACCCCGGCCATGAATTCGGCTACCGTCCGTTTCCGGCGGTGCAGATGCAGGCGGTGACGGCATTGTGCCGTGATATCCTGTCCCGGCACCCGGCGATTTCTCCCGGTGGTGTGGTGGCGCATGCTGATGTGGCCCCGGCCCGGAAGGAAGACCCCGGCGAACTGTTTGACTGGCGGTTTCTGGCGGCGCAGGGGGTCGGTCTGTTCCCGTCCCCCGGCGAGGGACAGGCCACCCCAGCGGATGCCGCCGCCCTGTTGCGGCGCATCGGCTACCCGCTGGGGGACGGTGACGCCGAAACCCCGGATGGCCTGCGGGCGGCATTGGTGGCCTTTCAGCGTCGCTACCGTCCGGCTGATCTGTCCGGACAGCCGGATGCGCAAACGCTGGCAATGCTGTCGGCGGTGGCACAGGCCCTGTCAGGGCAAGGGCCAAAGAAAGGGCCAGAGAAAGCACCAGAGGAAGGATAGGAGATGACCGACCTGTTTTCCGCGCTGGGCGACGGCGCAGGCAGCCTGAAGACCCGGCGGGAAGAGATCGCCCCCGGCGCGGCGCTGCTGCGCGGCCAGTTGGGGGAACAGCAGGATGCGGTGCTGGCGGCGGTGCAGGCGGTGACGGCGCAGACGGCGTTCCGGCAGATGCAGACGCCGGGCGGACAGTCAATGTCGGTCGCGACCAGCAGCTGCGGTGCGCTTGGCTGGGTGACTGACCGCAAAGGATACCGCTATGTGTCGCAGGATCCACTGACCGGGCAGCCGTGGCCGGAGATGCCCGCCGTACTGCATGCCTTTGCCCGCGCGGCGGCGGCTGAGGCAGGGTATCCGGGGTTTGACCCTGACAGTTGCCTGATCAACCGCTATGCCCCCGGGGTCAAGATGGGGCTGCATCAGGACCGGGATGAGGTGGACTTTACCCAGCCGATTGTGTCGCTGTCACTGGGGATCCCGGCGGTGTTCCTGTGGGGGGGTCTGACACGCACCGGCCCGGTGCGCCGCATTGCCCTGCATCATGGGGATGTGGTGGTGTGGGGTGGGCCGTCGCGGCTGGTGTTCCACGGTATCGCCCCGCTGAAGGCGGCGGTCCATCCGGCGACGGGGGAGGTCAGGATCAACCTGACCTTCCGCCGTGCCGGTGGGTGACAGCGAAAACGCTTGCCGCTGTTACGGTGCCGGATTGGGGTAAGCGGTGTGGATCGCCTCAATCGCGGCGGTCAGTTCCGGCGGCAACGGGCGGTCGGCAGCGGCCAGGCTGGCGGCGAACTGTTCCGGCGTGGTTGCCCCGACAATGGCAGAGGCAAGGAACGGGCGTTCCAGACAATAGCGGATTGCCATGGTGGTCGGTGACCATCCGGCGGCTTCGGCCAGCGTGCAGTACAGCTCCGTCGCAGTCAGGGCGGCGGGCTTGGTGTAGCGGGCATAGCGTTCCGGCCAGCGGGTGACGCGGGCGCCCTGCGGTTTGGCCCCGTTACGGTACTTTCCGGTCAGGACCCCGCCGCCAAGGGGGGAATAGGCGGCCAGCGGCACGTCTTCCCGCAGGGCCATTTCCGCCAGCCCGACCTCGAAGGTCCGGTTCAGCAGGCTGTAGGGGTTCTGGATGCAGGCAATACGCGGGGCTCCGGCGGTTTCCGCCGCCCGCAGGCAGCGGTGAACGCCCCACGGTGTTTCGTTCGAGACGGCGATATGGCGGATCTTGCCTGCCTTTACCGCGTCGGCCAGCACCGACAGGCTTTCTTCCAGCGGGGTCTGGTCCTGTTCCGGGTGATGATCATACCCCAGACGGCCGAAGAAGTTGGTCTGCCGGTCCGGCCAGTGCAGGTAGTAAAGGTCGATATAATCGGTCTGCAACCGCTTGAGCGAGGCATCAAGGGCAGCCTCGATATTCACCCGGTCCAGACGGTGATCGGGGCCACGGAACCACGGCATCGGCGGGCTGTAGGCGACCACTTTGGTGGCGATGATCACGTCGCTGCGGTTGCCACGGGCTTTGACCCAGCTGCCGACGATCTCTTCGGTCCGGCCCTGTGTTTCCGGGCGGGGAGAAATCGGGTACAGCTCGGCGGCATCCAGAAAATTAATGCCGTGATCGCGGGCGATATCCAGCAGGGCGAAGCTTTCGCTTTCGGTGTTCTGTTCACCGAAGGTCATGGTGCCCATGCTGATGGTGGACACCTTCAGGCCGCTGCGGCCAAGGGAACGGTATTCCAATGAACAAACTCCTCAGGGAATGGAGAGAGAGCGGGCGGGGAGCCCGGTACCGGAACCAGTGTTGTGGATTTCGCAGTGCAAATAAACCTTTTGGTAATATTTTCCCGGCTCCGGCAGGCGTACAATAAATAAATCAGGGAGTCCTGCCGGTAACCGCCGTGGTGGCGGCTGAAAATCCCGGTACCGCACTCCCCATCGGGAGGTCGATCATGATTTCCGAGAAAGTCTGCAAGGCAGGCAGCCGTCAGCCTGAGGCCGGGCTGAAAGCAGATAGTGCGCAGGCAGAACCCCGTAAAGATACAGAAATGGCCGGCTCTGAAAACCGGAGCAGCCAGAAAAAAGCAAAAGCCCCCCTGACCCCGCAGGAAAGGACCCTCTATCGGGTCTGCTGGTCGTCGGTCTTTACCGCTGCCTGCGGTGCCGGTGACCCGATGCCCCGGGATCTGGCTGAATTCCGGGCCGAGAATGAGGCGGTTGATCACCCCTTCCGCCGCTATTGGCTGGAGGTATACCGCAGCGGAGGCAGCAGCGGGGTGCCGACTGTCAGGCACTGAAACATGCCAGAGTGGCAGGTGGGCGCGCCTGCCACATCTGCCCGGTTTGTCTCCGGGGCTGTCTCCGTGATACTCTTCCGGCGGGGGATCAGCGCAGGAGCGTCAGGCCATGCAGGAAAACCGGGATCAGGCCGCAAAGGCCGAGGACGGGGGCAATGGTCTGTCCTCTGCCGACTGGATGACTGTTGACTGGAGCCGCCTGAACCGTGGCGATATCGACGTCTTCAAACGCCGTCTGTATGCCCACCTGAAGCACACTCTGGCCCGCGGTGCGGAAGAAGCCAGCCTGCATGACTGGTACACCGCGCTGGCGCATACCACCCGTGATCTGCTGGTGGAAACGTGGACTGACAGCCAGCGGGCCGCAGCCAGCGCTGACGCCAAGCGGGTCTGTTATCTGTCGCTGGAATTCCTGATCGGCCGGTCACTTGAAAGCAACCTGCTGGCGATTGGCATGATGGATATCTGTCACGCCGCACTGGCCGAGATGGGGCTGGATTTCGGGGCCATCCGCGAACAGGAACCGGAGGCGGCGCTGGGCAACGGCGGGCTGGGGCGGCTGGCCGCCTGCTTCGTTGACTCGCTCGCCACGCTGGGGATCCCCGGCGAAGGCTATGGCATTCACTATCACCACGGCATGTTCCGTCAGCGGATTGACGACGGGCGGCAGGTTGAGGTGCCGGAAAACTGGCTGACCTATGGAAATCCGTGGGAATTCAAGCGCCCGGATGTCTGCTATCCGGTCCGTTTCGGCGGGCGGGTGGAAATGGTGGATGACGGTGAAGGCCATCACACCTTCCTGTGGGTCAGCGGCGAAGAGGTGCTGGCGATTGCCAACGATCTGCCGGTGCCGGGGTATGGCGGCTTTGGTGCCTCCAGCATCCGGCTGTGGTCGGCGCGGGCCTCGCGGGAATTCGATCTTCAGGACTTCAACCGGGGTGACTACATCGGCTCGGTGATGGCGGAAATGGAATCGGAAAGCCTGTCAAAGGTGCTATATCCCGATGATTCCACCGAACAAGGCAAGATGCTGCGCTTCCGGCAGGAATACTTTTTTGCCGCCGCGTCGGTGGCCGATATCCTGCACCGGTTCCGGGCCCAGTCGGGGGCCGATTGGTCCCTGCTGCCGGAAAAGGTGGCAATCCAGCTCAACGATACCCACCCCACCATCGCCATCCCCGAGCTGCTGCGCCTGCTGATGGACGAGCAGGGCCTGGGCTGGGATGAAGCGTGGGAGATCAGTCACGGCGTCTTTGCCTATACCAATCACACCCTGCTGCCTGAGGCGCTGGAGTGCTGGCCGGTGGCGTTGTTTGAACGGCTTCTGCCGCGCCATCTGCAGATCATTTACGAAATCAACCGCCGTTTTCTGGATCAGGTGCGGGCACAGGTGCCGGGGGATGAGGATCTGATCCGGCGGGTGTCGCTGATTGAGGAAACGGGCCCCCGGCGGGTGCGGATGGCCCATCTGGCGGTGGTCGGCAGCCATTGCGTTAACGGGGTGGCGCGGATTCATACCGACCTGATGAAATCCGGCCTGTTCGCGGATTTCCATCGCCTTACGCCGGATAAAATCGTCAACCGCACCAATGGTATCACCCCGCGCCGCTGGCTGAATCAGGCCAACCGCCCGCTGGCCCGGCTGATTTCACGGCATGTGGAGGAAGACTGGCCGGTCAATCTGGATCTGCTGCGGGCCCTGTTGCCGCTGGCCGAAGATGCCGGGTTCGCCGAGGAGTTCCGGCACGCCAAAGCAGCCAACAAAGACCGTTTCACCAGCTTCGCCGGGCGGACGCTGGGGGTCTGGATCGACCCCGGCAGCCTGTTTGATGTGCAGGTCAAGCGCATTCATGAATATAAGCGTCAGCTGCTGAACGTGTTGCACGTCATCACCCGCTATAACCGTCTTCGGCATGGCCTGACAGCCGGTATGGTGCCGCGGACCGTAATTTTTGCCGGTAAGGCCGCCCCGGGCTATGCCGCGGCCAAGCTGACCATCCGGCTGATTCATGCCGTTGCTGCCGTGATCAACGCCGATCCCCGGACCCGGGACTGGCTGCGGGTGGTGTTTGTGCCCAACTACAATGTGTCTTCGGCAGAGGTGATCATTCCCGCCGCAGATCTGTCGCAACAGATTTCCACCGCCGGGACCGAGGCCTCGGGCACCGGCAACATGAAGCTGGCCCTGAACGGGGCCCTGACCATCGGCACCCGCGACGGTGCCAACATTGAAATCGCTGAAGAGGTGGGGGAGGAAAACCTGTTCTTCTTCGGTCTGTCAGCGGAAGACGTCGCCGCCCGCCGTGCCGGGGGGTATGATCCGCTGGCGGTGATGCATGCCAACCCGGAGCTGGCTGAAGTGCTCAATATGATCCGGGGTGGCTATTTCAGCCCGACAGAACCGGAGGCTTTCCGCCCGCTGGTCGATGCGCTGCTGTATGGCGGTGATCATTATCTGCTGCTGGCTGATTATGCGGCCTATCTGACGGCGCAGACACAGGTGGATGCCGCATGGCAGAACCCGCAGGGATGGACCCGGTCAGCGATTACCACCGTGGCGCGGATGGGTAAATTCTCGGCCGATCTGACGGTACTGGATTACGCCCGCGATATCTGGGGCGTAAAGGCAACGGCCCCGATCATGCAGGATCTGGGGCCGTATCGGTAACGGGGGCTGAAAAGCCGGATCAGCGCAGGGTGAGGACGACGATCATCACCAGACCCAGCGCGATGCGGTACCATGCAAACGGCGCAAACCCGTGCCGCCCGATAAAGCCGATTGCCACCCGCACCACCAGCAGGGCGGTCAGAAAGGCGGTGATCAGGCCGACGGCAATCATGCCGAGGGCAGAAAAGTCCAGCGCTGACCAGTTTTTATACAGGCTGTAGGCGGTGGCCCCGGCCATGGTCGGGATGGCAAGGAAGAAAGAGAACTCGGCGGCGGTTTTACGGTCAACCCCCATCAGCAGAGACCCCATGATGGTCGCCCCGGAGCGGGAAACGCCGGGGATCATGGCAATACACTGAAACAGGCCGATTTTGACGGTCAGCGGCAGCGGAAACTCTTCGATGGCATGGAAGCGGGGGCTGTGGTTCCGTCGTTCGATCAGCAGAATGGCGATGCCACCGACCACCAGCGCCACTGCCACCACCATCGGGGAGTCCAGCAGGGCACGGATCATCGAATACGCCCCGGCCCCGATCACCATGGCAGGCAGGAAGGCAATCAGGATATTACGGACGAACATCTGTTCGCTGCGCACGCTGACCATGCCGGTCGCCGCCTGCCACAGACGCGGGAAATAGGCGACGCAGACGGCCAGAATCGCCCCGAGCTGGATCACCACCTCAAAGGTTTTACCCGACGGGGCAGGGAACCCCAGCAGATCGACCAGCAGCACCAGATGCCCGGTGGATGACACCGGCAGAAATTCGGTCAGGCCTTCGATGATGCCCAGAAAGGCAGCCAGAAGCAGCAGATCCATAATCGCGGAAACTCGTCAGCAAAAGGGGGAGAGGGGGTTCGGCGGCATCATGGCTCCGGCGGCGGCGCGGTGCAAGGGGGCAGTGCAGCATGGCTGGCCTCTGTTATTTGGGCCTTTTCTCTTGCCGCAGGCGGGAGGAGGCCGTAATCATCGGGGCATCTTTTCCGATGCTTGATAGTGACAGGTGCGCCCGTGGCTCTTCCTCCCCTGCTGACCCTGCGTGACATCCGCCTTGGCTTTGGCGGTCATCCTCTGTTTCAGGGGGTTGAGCTGGCGGTCGGTAAGGGGGACCGCGTCTGTCTGGTCGGGCGTAACGGGTCCGGCAAATCGACCCTGATGAAGGTGATCGCCGGAATGGTCGATGCCGAAAGCGGTGAGATTTTTGTGCAGCCCGGCACCCGCATCGCCTATCTGCCGCAGGAGCCTGACCTGTCCGGCTTCGCGACTGCCCATGATTACGTGGCAGCCGGTCTGGGGCCGGAGCAGCTGCACGATTATCATACCGTCGATATCATGCTGGATGATCTTCAGGTCCGTCCGGATGCCGATCCGGCGGCAATGTCGGGTGGGGAAAAGCGCCGGGCCGCCATTGCCCGGCTGCTGGTCAGCCAGCCCGATATCATGCTGATGGACGAACCGACCAACCATCTGGATCTGCCGACGATTCAGTGGCTGGAAGACTATCTGTCGAACACCCGCTGCGGCTTTATCCTGATCTCGCACGACCGTGCCTTCCTCAACCGGCTGACCCGCACCACCCTGTGGCTGGACCGGGGTGTGGTGCGCCGTCTGGAGGCCGGGTTTAAGGACTTTGAAGGCTGGTCACAGGGTATTCTGGAGCAGGAGGCGGTGGAAACCGCCAAGTTCGACAAGTTTCTTGAGCAGGAAGTGGCGTGGTCGAAAAAGGGTATCGAGGCCCGCCGGACCCGCAACATGGGCCGTATGCGCCGCCTGCAGGAACTGCGGAGCGAGCGCGCCCAGATGATCGCCCGGACCGGGCTTGTCAAAATGGAAAGTGACAGCGGCCAGACCTCCGGCAAGCTGGTGATTGAGGCGGAAGGCATCAGCAAGGCGTATGGGGACAGGGTGATCCTCACCCCGTTTTCCACCCGCATCCTGCGCGGTGACCGGGTCGGGATCATCGGCCCCAATGGGGCCGGTAAGTCCACTCTGCTGCGGATACTGATGGGGGAAGAGGCCCCGGATACCGGCACGGTCAAACGCGGCACCAACCTGTCCACCGTTTACCTTGACCAGAGCCGCAGCGCGCTGGATCCGGCCAAAACCATCTGGGATACGCTGGCTGACACCGGTGGCGATTCCATCAATGTGCGCGGCCATCTGCGCCATGTGGTCGGGTATATGCGCGACTTCCTGTTTGATGAGCGTCAGGCCCGCAGCCCGGTCGGCAGCCTGTCGGGCGGGGAGCGGAACCGCCTGCTGCTGGCGAAGGCGCTGGCCCGCCCGTCTAATTTCCTGATCCTCGACGAACCGACCAACGATCTGGATATGGAAACGCTGGATCTGTTGCAGGATATGTTGGGCGATTATGACGGTACCCTGCTGCTGGTCAGCCATGACCGTGATTTTCTTGACCGGGTGGTGACATCCTCAATCGTTTTTGAGGGCGAGGGACTGGTGCGGGAATATCCGGGCGGGTATTCCGATTATGAAAGCCAGCGCCCCAAGGTGCAGGCTCCGGCCAAGGGCAAGGATGACGCGCGGGCCGACACTCCGAAGGAAAAGCCGAAATCGAAATCGGTGAAGCTGTCTTACAAGCAGCAGCGGTTCCTTGATGAGTTCCCCAAGCTGATGGAGCGGCTGGAGGCGGAAAGTGCGGCGCTGGAAAAGAAGCTGGCCGACGACGGCTTCTATACCCGTGACCCGCAGGGGTTCGCCAAGGCTGTCGAGGGGCTGGAAGCGCTGAAGGCCGAACAGGCTGCCGCCGAGGAACAGTGGCTGGAAATCGAGATGCTGAAGGAAGAGCTGGGGGGCTGATCGCGGCTTTCCGTTCTGCTGCCCGCCTGTGGGGTTTATCTGAGCGTAAAAAAGAAACCGGGGAAGAGGCCAGCGGCACTCTTCCCCGGTTTTAGTGTTTAAAAGGGGGGGGCGGTCAGCGCCGGGCGAAGTTAACCGCTTCCTCGGTGGCACGGACCAGAGCCCGGGCCTTGTTGCGGCATTCCTCGTATTCGCTGTCCGGGTCGCTGTCGAGAACGATCCCGGCTCCGGCCTGAATAATCACTTCACCGTCCTTGACCAGCGCGGTCCGCAGGGCGATGCAGGTATCCATCTGGCCATTGGCAGAAATATAACCGACGCACCCGGCGTAGAAGCTGCGGCGTTCCTTCTCCAGCTCGTCGATGATTTCCATCGCCCGCACCTTCGGCGCCCCGGAGACCGTTCCCGCCGGGAACCCGGCCATCAGCGCCGACAGGGCATCGTGATCCTCGGCGATCTCACCCTCCACGTTCGAGACGATGTGCATCACGTGGCTGTAGTTCTCGATGATCATCTGGTCGGTGACCTTGACGGTGCCGACCTTGGCAACGCGGCCGACGTCGTTGCGGCCAAGGTCCAGCAGCATCAGGTGTTCGGCCAGCTCTTTCGGATCGGCGAGCAGGTCTTCGGCCAGTTCACGGTCCTGCTCCGGGGTTTTGCCGCGCGGGCGGGTCCCGGCGATCGGGCGGATCGTCACTTTGCCATCCCGCAGCCGGACCAGAATCTCCGGGCTGGATCCGACCAGCGTGGCGTCGCCGAGATCCAGATGGAACAGGAACGGGGACGGGTTGGTGCGCCGCAGGGCCCGGTACAGGGCAAACGGCGGCAGCTTGAACGGAATGCGGAAGCGCTGCGACAGCACGACCTGAAAAATATCGCCTGCCGAAATGTATTCTTTGGCCTTGGCAACCATGCCGTGGAACTCTTCCCGGCTGACGTTGCTGACCGGTTCAGGCGGGGTGTCGGTCGCACGCGGGGTTTCCCGCCGGTAGGGCAGGGACCGCTGGAAGTCATCCATCACATCGGCAATGCGTTCCCCGGCCTGCTGATAGGCCGCTTCAGCCGAGACGCCATCCTGCGGACGTACCGGGGTGACGATCGTGACCAGACCGTCGACGTTGTCGAAGATTGCCATCACCGTCGGGCGCATGAAAATACCGTCGGGGATGCCGATGGTGTCGGGATTGGCATCGGGCAGGCGCTCGGCCAGCCGCACGAAATCATAGCTCATGTACCCGACCAGACCGGCTGCCATCGGCGGCAGGCCCTGCGGCAGGTCAATGCTGCTTTCCGCCACCAGAGCCCGGAAGGAGGTCAGGGTATCGCCTGCCGGTTCATAGGCGTCGGCGGTCAGCCGGGCGGAGCGGTTGATTTCTGCGCTGTTACCGTGGCATCGCCACAAGATATCCGGCTTAAGCCCGATAAAGGAATACCGCCCGCGCACCGCGCCCCCTTCCACCGATTCCAGCAGGAAGCTGTTCGGCTGGCCGTCAGCCAGCTTCAGCATGGCAGAAACCGGGGTTTCCAGATCCGCCACCATGCGGGACCAGACCACCTGCGCCTGACCGGCAGCATAGGCGGTGCGGAAGTCCTGGAACGCGGGAAGCGTCAACATGGGAAGGTACTCCTGAGTGATCGTGGCCCCGTCTGTTGCGTTTGGTCCGGGGCCGGGGTGAGAAAAAAAAGACCGGGCTGGGGGTTGGGGGAGAGGGGACGGGGCGTTTTGAAACGCGCCGGAAACGAAACCGGGGCCGCAGTGTCTGCGACCCCGGAGCCGGATTTTGGCTTACAGCGCCTTTTCGATCAACTCCCGCTTCACGACGGTTTTGAAGCGGGTGCCGAAGCCATCGGTGACAGCATCGGTGAGGTCGGCGGCGGTTTCCTGTTTCAGGGTGGCGGCAACAGCCTCGACCCCGGCCGGATCCTTTGACGGATCAGCGGCGGTGATGGTGGTCAGGTGCAGTACGGTGGCACCGGAGTCACCGGCAACCATCGCGGTATCGTTGACCGCCATGGAGAACAGCTTCTGCACCATCTGACGGGGCAGGGTGCTGGCACCGGCGGTGCCGTTACGGGTCACTGCCGGGATCGGGGCCAGAGTGATGCCCTTGGCCGGGTCGGTCAGCGATGCCAGCGGCTTGCCGGTCTTGGCCTGCTCGGTCAGGGACTGGGCAACGGCCTCAGCCTTGGCCTTACGGGCACTGTCTTCCCACAGGGCGGTGACCTCTGCCCGCACATCGTTCAGCGGGCGCTGTGCCGCCGGGGTGATGGCGTTGACGCGCAGCAGGAACTGCCCGCCCTCGGCCTGTTCCAGACGGCTTTCCTCGCCGGACTGCAGGGCAAAGGCGCTGGCAAGGATCTGGTCCCGCATGCCATCCGGCAGGGTGGTGACCAGCTTGCCGGCCGCATCCATGCCCTTGTCGGTGACGGCGGGCAGGTCGATCAGCGGCAGGGACAGCTTCTGGGCGGCAACAGCAAAACCGGCCCCGCTCGCCAGTTCATCCTGCGCCTGACGGGCAACCTGATAGACCGCGTCTTCAGCCTTGGCGCGGGCCAGTTCCTTGCGGATCTCGTCCTTCACCTCAGCCAGCGGCTTCAGGGCCGCAGCGTGAACGGCGGTCACGCCGAAGACATGCCAGCCCAGCGGGCTCTGCACCGGGGCGGAAATCTGGCCGGGGGTCAGCGCCAGAACCGCATCAGCGGTTTCGCCCGGCAGACCGTCACGGGTGACGGCCCCCATCGGCAGGAAGACGCTGCCGTTAACAGCGGCAGAAGCCTTTTCCAGATCCGCAGGGGTCTTGGCGGCGGCAATCACGGCTTTGGCAGCATCTTCAGTTTCCACCAGCACCTGTGACACATCCCGGGTTTCCGGGCTGGTGTACTGGTCTTTGTTGGCGGTGTACTGGCTTTCGATTTCCTGCTCGCTGACCTCGATCCGGCTGTTCATATCGCCGCTGCGCAGCAGCAGGACAGAAATGGCACGGGTCTCCGGGGCCATAAAGCGGGCGGCATTGGCATCGTAGACGGCCTTCAGGTCATCGTCGGTGGCAGTCTTGTCAAGCGGCTGCGCCTTGGCAGAAACCACCAGCGCTTCGCCGCTGCGGGTTTCCTGCTGATAACGGTACAGGGTTTCCGCCAGAATTTTCGGGGCGGCGGCGTTCACCTCGACGCTGCCGGTCAGGCGGCGGACGGTCAGGTCAGGCCGTACCAGCTTAAGGTACATATCTTCGGTCATGTTGTTTGACATCAGGGTCCGCTGATACAGATCCTTGTCAAACTTGCCGTCGGCCCCCTTGAACGCGGGCTGCTCAACAATCGCCTGACGCAGGCCGTGATCAGAGACCACCAGACCAAGATCCTTCGCCGCCATCTGCTGGGTGGCGGAGGACACGATACCGGCAACCGTGCTGTCGAGCATGCCAAGCTGCTTGGCCGATTCCGCGTTGAATGTCGGGCCGAACATGCCGCGGAACTGTTCCACCTGCCGGGAGAACTGCTTGGCGACGTAGGCCGGATCATATTCGATATCGCCGACCTTGATGGCGACCCGGTCTGTGGCCAGACCGCGCACCACGTCACCGACACCCCAGACGCCGAAGCTGAGGATCAGCAGCACGAACAGGATTTTGATAACCCACGATCCGGAGGATTTACGCAGAACGTCAAGCATAGGGAAGTCCCAGACTGAACGGAAGGGCTGTGAATACGGAGACGCGGGGGCCCTTCCGCGAGGAAATCAGAAAGCGAGATCCCGCCGAAGGCAGTCATCTCAGGCGGCGCATGATACGGACAGCCCGCCGGGGCCGCAACCATGGAACACATCTGCCGCAGCGGAAAAGTATGATCGGCTGCCGCTTTTTATCCTGCCCGGCGACCGTGACGCGTCAGTGCCGTTGGAAAAATGTGGCGATCATGGTAAACACCCTGCCGAGATCAAGGGGATCTAGGGTATTGCCCTGCAGGTCCCTGCAACAGCCACAGCGCCCTTTAAAAGAAGAGGACAGAAAATGAGCTCGCGTCGTCCGCTGATCGCCGGTAACTGGAAGATGAATGGCCTGCGGGCTGATGCCGACCTGCTCGTTTCCGGTCTTGCTGCGCGCTATAAGGCCCTGTCGGCCCCGGCGTTCGACATGCTGCTGTGCCCCCCGGCAACACTGGTTGCCGCCGTTGCGGCGCAGGCCGCCGGGTCCGGCCTGAAGGTTGGCGGGCAGGACTGTCACCGCAATGAAAAGGGTGCTCACACCGGCGATATTTCGGCGTGGATGCTGCGTGACGTCGGGGCCAGCCATGTGATTGTCGGCCATTCGGAGCGCCGTCAGGATCACGCCGAGACCAATGCTGTGGTGAAGGACAAAGCTCAGGCCGCTCAGGCTGCCGGTCTGGTGGCGGTGATCTGCATCGGCGAGACCGAGGCGGAGCGCGACCGTGGCGAAACCCTGCGGGTTGTGGCCGATCAGGTGCGCGGCTCGATGCCGGCCGGATCGACGGCGGAAAACACCGTTCTGGCGTACGAGCCGGTGTGGGCGATCGGCACCGGCCGCACCCCGACCCCGGATGACGTCGCTGAAGTGCATGCCGAAATCCGGAAGGTCGCGGCGGAAGTGCTGGGGGATGGGGCGCTGCGCCTGAACATTCTTTATGGTGGTTCGGTCAAACCGTCTAACGCCATGGAGTTTCTGGGGCTGGCTGATGTTGATGGCGCGCTGGTCGGCGGTGCCAGTCTGAAGGTCGATGATTTCTGGGCAATTGCTGAGGCGGTTGCGTAAGACTTTTGCCTGCCCCCGCGCCCTGTGCTGCCTTGGGCCGTGCAGGGCACGCAGGGGTGGCATTCGGGGAAAAACGGATGATCAGTGCATTTAGTGCTGGCATCTGGCGCGCGGTCACATTAAAAAGCCGCGTTTGAGAGGTTAGGCTGATCGGTGCCGGTCCGCAGGCGCGGTGCGGTGCATCAGCCCAGAATGGGTATTGATTGTCCATGATTACCGTCGTTCTGGTCATCCATCTGCTGATCGCGCTTGCTCTGGTCGGCGTCATTCTGCTGCAGCGTTCCGAAGGCGGTGCCCTTGGCATTGGCGGCGGTGGCGGCGGCGGTCTGGTGTCTGGCCGCGCTGCCGGCAACATCCTGACCCGTACCACCGCCATTCTGGCGACCGCGTTTTTCATCACCAGCCTGGTGCTGGCGATTCTGGCCAACAACAGCGGTTCCGGCGCCAAGTCGTCGATCGTTGATGTTCCGGCCCAGACCCCGGCGGCCCCGGCCGCTCCGGTGTCGCAGTAAGCTGCGGCGGGGCTTTCCGGCCCCGTTCCGTTGCCCGGACATTCCGGCGTCTGCTGTTACGGTCCTGTGGGGGAGACCCCGGTGGTTAAATCCGGCAGCAGACTGACGCACAGGGGATCCCGCCCCCGAAAAGCGCGGGACAGGTTGAACATGGTTCCGGGGGTGCCCCCGGGGCCCGTCGGGCGGCGTTTGCCGCCCGGTTGGCATTTTTCGATCCGTTTCCGTTGGATCCGGGGGAATGGTAAGGCTATGTCTGCCATATCGCCGGGTCCGCAATCTTGATGCAGGTCAGATGCTGCCCCGTGGTGTGCCGGGATACCCTTATCCGCAGTGCCCGCCGGTGGTGGCCGATCCCGTTTTTAGCAGGCAGAGTGTCGCTCCATGACTCGGTTCATCTTCATCACCGGCGGTGTGGTTTCTTCTCTGGGTAAGGGGCTGGCGTCGGCGGCACTTGCCGCCTGTCTGCAGACGCGCGGCTACAAAGTGCGCATGCGCAAGCTGGATCCGTACCTTAACGTCGATCCCGGCACCATGAGCCCGACCCAGCACGGCGAAGTGTATGTGACCGACGACGGGGCCGAAACTGACCTCGACCTCGGCCATTACGAGCGCTTCACCGGTGTTTCGTCCCGCCGGTCAGATAACGTCACCGCCGGGCGCATCTATAAGACCGTTCTGGAAAAAGAACGCCGGGGGGATTATCTCGGCGGTACCGTGCAGGTTATTCCGCACGTCACCGACCAGATCAAAACCTTCGTCCTGTCTGACCTGACCGATGAAGACTTCTGTCTGTGTGAAATCGGCGGCACCGTCGGCGATATCGAAAGCCTGCCGTTCCTTGAAGCGATCCGCCAGCTGAACAACGAGCTGGGCCGTGAGCGGGCGATGGTGATTCATGTCACCCTGCTGCCCTATATTCCGACCGCCGGGGAGCTGAAGACCAAGCCGACCCAGCATTCGGTGAAGGAACTGCTGAGCGTCGGCATTCAGCCCGATATCCTGATGTGCCGCTCTGACCGCCCGATCCCGGAAGGCGAGCGCCGCAAGATTGCGCTGTTCTGCAACGTCAATGAAAAGAACGTGATTGCGGCCCTTGATGCCTCCAGCATCTATGCGGTGCCGATTGATTATCATGCGCAGGGTCTGGACACTCAGGTGTGCAAGCATTTCCATCTGCCGCATGAAAAGGCCCCGGATCTCAGCCGCTGGCACACCATTCTGGAACGGGTGACCAAGCCGGAAGGGGAAGTGACCATCGGTGTGGTCGGCAAGTACACTTCGCTGCTCGACAGCTATAAGTCCCTGTCGGAAGCCCTGACCCATGGCGGCATCGCCAACAACGTCAAGGTTAAGCTGGAGTGGATCGACGCCGAGCAACTGGAGAAGGAAAATCCGGTCGACGTCCTCAGCGGGGTTGACGGCATCATGGTGCCGGGCGGCTTCGGGGAGCGTGGCTCGGAAGGGAAGATCCGGGCCGCCACCTTCGCCCGTGAAAACAATGTGCCGTACTTTGGTATCTGCTTCGGCATGCAGATGGCGGTGATCGAATGTGCCCGCAATCTGGCCGGGCTGCCGAAGGCATCGTCCTCTGAATTCGGCCCGTCGGAAACCCCGCTGGTCGGTCTGATGACCGAATGGCTGCGCGGGAACGAGCTGGTCAAGCGCTCTGCCTCCGGTGATCTGGGCGGTACCATGCGTCTGGGGGCTTATGAGTGCCATCTGGAAGAAGGGTCCCGCGTCCGCGAGATCTATGGCACCGAAGTGATCCGGGAGCGTCACCGTCACCGTTATGAGGTGAACGTGCACTATAAGGACCAGCTGGAAGCCACCGGTCTGCGCTTCTCCGGTCTGTCGCCGGACGGTCTGCTGCCGGAAATTGTTGAATACAAAGATCATCCGTGGTTCATCGGTGTGCAGTTCCACCCGGAACTGAAGTCCAAGCCGTTTGATCCGCATCCGCTGTTCACCTCTTTCATCACTGCGGCGCTGACCAAGTCGCGCCTGGTGTGATTGCCAACTCCCCGCTGGTTTTCCTGCCGGTTTTAAGGATATTCAGATGACCCAGACTGCCGCCGCCCCGCGTCATGTTTCTGTCGGCTCCGTCACATTCGGGAACGATCTGCCGATGGTGCTGATCGCCGGCCCCTGCCAGATGGAAAGCCGGGATCATGCGATGGAGACGGCGGGCCGTCTGGTGGAAATCTGTCAGGCCACCGGCGTACCGCTGATCTATAAAACCTCCTTCGATAAGGCCAACCGCACTTCGCTGGGGGGCCGTCGTGGGGCGGGGCTGGAAGCGGCGCTGCCGGTGTTTGCCGAAATCCGGGACACCTATGGCATTCCGGTGCTGACCGACGTGCATGAGCCCTGGCACTGCGCCGAGGTGGCCCCGGTGGTTGATGTGCTTCAGATCCCGGCGTTCCTGTGCCGTCAGACAGATCTGCTGCTGGCTGCCGCAGCAACCGGACGGGCGGTGAACGTCAAAAAGGGGCAGTTTCTTGCCCCGTGGGATATGAAGAACGTCGTCGCCAAGCTTGACGGGGCGGGCAACAGCAACGTGATTGTCACCGAGCGCGGGGCCTCTTTCGGCTATAATACGCTGGTGGTCGATATGCGGGGCCTGCCGACCATGGCGCGGGATACCGGCTGCCCGATCATCATGGATGCCACCCATGCGGTGCAGCAGCCGGGCGGTCAGGGCGGCTCTTCCGGCGGTCAGCGGGAATTTGCCCCGGTGATGGCCCGGGCAGCCCTGTCACTGGGGATTGCCGGGGTCTTCATTGAGACCCACGAAAATCCTGACTGCGCGCCGTCTGACGGCCCGAACATGATTCCGCTGGACCAGATGCAGTCCCTGCTTCAGGTTCTGGTGCAATTCGACCGGCTGGCCAAGGCCAATCCGGTTGTACTGTAAGGCCGGGTTTTTTACCCAACATTCCGGCTTTGCCACTTTCAACCCTGGGAGATGTCCTCCATGACCGCCATTGTTGATATTCATGCCCGTGAAATCCTCGACTCCCGCGGCAATCCGACCGTCGAAGTCGATGTGATTCTGGAAAGCGGCGCTTTCGGCCGCGCCGCCGTTCCCTCGGGGGCTTCCACCGGCGCGCATGAAGCGGTTGAACTGCGTGACGGCGACAAGGGCCGTTACCTTGGCAAGGGCGTGCTGAAGGCCGTTGACATGGTCAACGACGAGATCTTCCAGGCGCTCGCCGGTCTGGATGCGGATGATCAGGTTCTGCTCGACCAGATCATGATCGACCTCGACGGCACCCCGAACAAGGCCCGTCTGGGCGCCAACGCCATCCTCGGCGTGTCGCTTGCCGTTGCCAAGGCTGCTGCTGAAGAATCCAGCCTGCCGCTGTACCGTTACATCGGTGGTGCCTATGCCCGCACCCTGCCGGTGCCGATGATGAATATCATCAACGGCGGCCAGCATGCCGACAACCCGATCGACATTCAGGAATTCATGATTATGCCGGTGTCCGCCGGTTCGGTCGCCGATGCGATCCGCATGGGTTCGGAAGTGTTCCATAACCTGAAGAAGCAGCTGCACGACGCCGGTCACAACACCAACGTCGGTGACGAAGGCGGCTTCGCCCCCAACCTGAAGTCGGCTGACGAAGCGCTGAGCTTCATCATGAAGTCGATCGAAAAGGCCGGGTACAAGCCGGGCGAAGACATCATGCTGGCGCTGGATTCCGCCTCGACCGAGTTCTATAAGGACGGTCTGTACCGGATGGACGGCGAAGGCAAGGTGCTGGATGCTGCCGGTATGGTGAAGTATTACGAAGACCTGTGCAGCCGCTTCCCGATCTTCTCGATCGAAGACGGCGTGTCTGAAGATGACTGGGATGGCTGGAAGCTGCTGACCGACGCGCTCGGCAGCAAGGTGCAGCTGGTCGGTGACGATCTGTTCGTCACCAATCCGGTCCGTCTGGCTGACGGGATCCAGAAGGGCGTCGGCAACTCCATTCTGGTTAAGGTTAACCAGATCGGCACCCTGTCGGAAACCCTGGAAGCCGTGCAGATGGCCCATAAGGCCCGCTACACTGCCGTTCTGTCGCACCGTTCGGGCGAAACCGAAGACAGCACCATTGCTGATATCGCGGTTGCCACCAACTGCGGCCAGATCAAGACCGGCTCGCTCAGCCGTTCTGACCGTATGGCCAAGTACAACCAGCTGATCCGTATCGAGGAAGAGCTGGGCGATGCCGCCCTGTATGCCGGGACCTCGATCCTGAAGGGCTGATCCCTTCCGGTTTGATTGGTACAGAAGACGGGCCGGGGCGAGATGCTCCGGCCCGTTTCTTTTTTGCTGCCGGGTCGGTATGCTGGGCAACGGCAGGATCAAAGCCGGAAAAAAGACAGGGGTTGGAAGACGGGATGAAGCCGCCCATTTGCGACAGTGTGTTTGATGTGGCTTTCTGGCTGATCGACCGGGCGCTGGATGACGGGGAATATCTGCAGCCCCAGAAGCTGCAACGCCTGCTGTTTCTGGCGCAGGCCTATTATGCGGTGATGAGCCGGGGGGACATGCTGATGCCCTGTCTGTTCATCGCGTCGGGCATGGGGCCGCTGGAGCCGTCTTCCTGGCGGGCGTTTGAGCATGGCCGCCCGAAAGTGGATTATCAGAAGATCCCGCCGGAGGTGCAGCCGTTTCTCGACAGTCTGTGGCGTAAGTTCAGCCCGCACAGTGCCGAGTATCTGAATAAGCTGGTGTGCAGCCACCCCCCCTATCAGGATGCCTTTGCGCAGGGGCGGCGCGCGCTGATCCCGCTGGAGGCAATGGTGGCCTATTATGGCCGTAAGCCGACCCAGAACGAGCAGAGCCTGAAAGCAGCTCCGCCGATTGACCGGGTGCTGCGGCCACGGGTCATGCGCTCGCAGACCGGCAAGCCGGTCAATGTCACCAGTTGGACGCCGGGGCGTAAAACGCCCCCGGCCTCCTGATTATCCGGTCACAGCGCGGTTCCGCCCGCTCCGTTTGGCTTCGTACAGGGCCATATCGGCCCGGGCGATGGCATCTGCGATGCTGCTGTCGGTGGTCAGCACCTGTGCCACCCCCAGACTGATGGTCATGGTCCCGACGTCAGGGAAGGGGGCCTTGGCGACCAGAGCGCACAGCCGCTCAGCCAGTCCTTCTCCATCGGGCTGGGCCGGGGTTTCCGGCAGCAGCAGCACGAATTCTTCCCCGCCATAGCGGGCGAGGATATCGCAGGTGCGGATGTTGGTCAGCAGCAACCCGGCCAGCGCCTGCAACACCCGGTCCCCGGCCTGATGGCCGTAGGTGTCGTTGACGCTCTTGAAGTGGTCGGCATCTACTAGGAGAATGGTGAACGGAATGGCGGACCGCTGAAACAGGCTGAAGTGTTCAGCCGCAATGGCGTCAAAGCGGCGACGGTTCAGCACTCCGGTCAGGCCGTCATGGGTGGCGAGACGTTGCAGTTCCCGGTTGGCCTCCTCAAGGGCGGCGGTCCGTTGTGCGACCAGCATTTCAAGAGACGCGTTAAGGGCCGCCAGATCGTGTTCCCGCTTCAGCAGGCTTTCCGCCATCGACCGGAAGGCTGTGTTCAGCAGCCTGATTTCTGCGGGACCGGTTTTTGCGTTGGGGAACGTTTCCGGCAGGCGGTCTTTTTCCTCAATGCTGCGGGCGGCTTCGGCCAGATCCTCAATCGGGCGGCTGAGACGCAGCGCAAAGCGATACGCGATCGCCGAGAAAACCACCACACCGATCAGGCCAAGGACCAGGAGTTTTCTGATCAACGCCTGCACCGGGGCAACGGCATCAGCGCGGGGCTGGCGGACCAGAATGGTCCAGACAACGCTGGAATCAGGGCCGGTATCCACCTGCGCGGCGGCAGTCAGATACGCGGCACCATCCGGCCATGTCAGATCACGGAAGCTGCGGTCTGGAAGGGCGGGTGCCTGTTCCGCACCAATCAGGCTGTAGGGATAGAGGATAGACCGGTTTCCGTTGACCAGAATCACTTCGGCCTGCGTGTTGTTCAGGGAATCCCTGACCGCTGTGGCAATGGTTTCGGTCACCCAGTCCCAGGTGACATGGGCTGACAGAACGCCGCGCAATGCACCATCCCGGGTCCGGACCGGGGTGGCGATGTCAATGAAGCGCAGCGGCTGCCCGCTGGTCGGCTGGGGGAGAAGTTTGGCCAGCATCACCGCTTCGTGGATGTCGCCAAAGAAATTTCCGCTCTGCCCGGCCTGAAACCACGGCCTCGCCGCGGCATTCTGGCCGACCAGAACACCGTCGGTCGCCTGCAGGATCAGCCCGGTCTGATCGGTGACCCCGATCCAGGCATAGGCCCCATGGGCGGCTTTTCGTATATCAAGAACCCGGCGGACATCTCTGCCCGCCAGATCGCCGTCAGTAAACAGAGGCCCCTGCGCCAGAAGCTGGGCTTCCAGCTGCCGCTCCCGCAGGTTTTCTGACAGCAGGGCCGCGGCGGACTCTGCCGCCGCTTCCAGCCGGTGCCCGGCGATTGTTTTCAGTTCGTCTGTGGCGATGGAACCGACATAGGCACCTGCAACAACAACGCCGGTCAGGGCCAGTCCCCCGAACCACAATGTCAGGCGGGTTCGCAGGCTGTTGAAAAACATCGTAATCTCATGTGGTTAGGGGCGTCGGTCAGAGAAGCTGGAAGGCGAGAATGGCTGTAATGGTCGGCGGCAGGGCTGCCAGAAACAGATACAGCGGGTTGATCGCGCCTTCGTCAAAGCTGCCACGCAGAATGGAGAAACCGGCGGGATTGGGGGCATTGGCGATGACGGTCAGGCCACCACCGGTCACCGCACCGGCCACCAGTGCGTATTTAAACGATTCACTCAGGCCATCGACCAGCGAGCCGAGATAGGTCAGGGCTGCATTATCGGTGATTGCGGTCAGGGCCGTGGCGCCAAAATAAATCATCGTCGCATCCATATTGGCCAGCATCGGCTGCAGCCACCATTTCTGCTGTCCGCCCAGCACCACCAGCCCGGCCAGGAAGAAGGCGACCATCAGCCCTTCCCGCAGGATCAGCGGATCCTGATAACGGCGGTAGGCCTGCGTGAAGCCGAGGAAGAACAGAAACAGCCCCATAAACACGGCCGGATGGTGCGAGAACAGGACGACACCGCCCAGAAACAGCATGTGGATCATCATAACGGCAACGGGAACCTGATCTGCCGGATGATCTGCCGGGGCCGCAGGCAGGCGGCGCAGCTCGGCGGCGAACAGGGCAGTCAGCACACTGGCATTCACCAGAACGGCAATGGCTGACTTCCATCCGAAATGGGTCAGCATATACATCAGGTCCCAGTTCCACTTGGCGGCAACCATCAGCACCGGCGGGGCGGCGAAGGGGGTCAGGGTGCCACCGATTGAGACGTTGACGAACAGGGTGCCGATGGCGGCGTACTTCAGCCGCTGGGAAATCGGGTTGCTGTAGTAGCGGTCCCGCAGCAGCATGGCGGCAAGGGTCATTGCTGCCGGTTCGGTGATCAATGACCCCATCAGCGGCACCACAGACAGGGTGGTGATGAAATAGGCCATCCCGGCGGGCATCGGCAGCAGCCGGGCAATGGCGCTGACGCCGACCCGGGCCACCTGAATGATCGGCTTGCTGCCGGCGATCACCATAATGGCGAAAACAAACAGGGGCTCAGTATAATTCTGGGTATCAAGGTAGGTGGTCGCGGCCGCCTTCCCGTCAATAGAAAACATGAACATAACAAGAACAAGGGCCCAGAACCCGAAAACCGCCTCCACCTCGCCCAGAAGGTGCCACAGACCGGCGTGAGCCGGGCGGGTGTGGGCCAGATGCTCAAAAAATTTGGTGGAGAAGGTATGAAGAACGGCGATGGCGAACAGGCCAGCGCCGATCATCTCAACTGTTGTCGGGTGCATGGGCTTCCGGGGTCCTCATTGCGTCGGCGGTGTTCTGATCCATCGGTACAGACAGCCATCGGCCCGGTCGGGGCCACCTGTCGGCAGAGGATCGGATACGGTTGCCCCATAATGGATGCCGACTTGGCATGGCGCAAGAAAAACACCCGCCAGCAGACAGTTTGAGACCGGATTTTACCCGGTTCCGCCGCAGAAATTGCGGAAAATTCTGTGTGCGGTGCAATAGAAAACGCCGGACAGCATGGCTGTCCGGCGTTTCTTCCAGCGAAGGGCATGGGGGGCAGTCGGGGGGCGCCCCTCGCTGAATCTGCATTTCGTTTCGACCAAAGGTATTAGATCGTTTAGCGCAAGATGCGCCATAAATCTACAGCAAACTTTGGTTTTGTTACCGTCGCGCCGGGAAACCTGCGCGACAAAAGGGACTATATCCAGTGACGGTTTCGGGAGAAACATGAAAAAGGTATAGCGGAAGATACCCAAATGTATCACGGTCCGGTGGTCAGGCCAAAATGGTCGTCCGGGACAGTTTTTTGTCCTCCTCCGGGGGCAGGGCGGGCCCGGTGTGGCAGCCGGGGGACACTCCGGCCGGGGATGATAACAGAATGAGAGAGTGCAGGATGGGATGGTGTCGTCGGGTCTGTGCGGCCATACTGGTGTTGACGGTCTGGTCAGGGGCGGGGCTGGCCCCGGTGGATGCCCGCGCGCAGGCACCGTCACAGACGGAAGATCTGAGGTTTGACGTGCAGACAGTGCAGATTGAAACCACCGGAGGGACGCGGGCCTATCGGGTGGAGATGGCGCTGACCCCGGCACAGAGGGAGCGGGGCCTGATGCACCGGACCAGTCTGCCTGCCGGCCACGGGATGCTGTTTGATTTCGGCAGCGTCCGTGATGTCGCGATGTGGATGAAGAATACCCTGATTTCTCTGGATATGCTTTTCATCACGGAAGATGGACGGATCGCCCGCATTGATGCCAATGCTGAGCCGCAGAGCCTGACGATCCGCCGGTCCGGTGTGCCGGTCCGTGCCGTACTGGAATTGCCGGGGGGCGAAGCCGCCCGCGCCGGGATTGCGGTCGGGGACCGCCTGATTCAGCCGATGTTCCGGCCCACCCCCTGAGGAGAGGGGCGGGACCCCCTCACCCCTGACCGGCGAGAGGGGGCGCGGAAACGCTTTCTGCAGCCAGCGCCTGAAAGACCGGGCTCTGGGCCATGATCTCGTCAACCATCTGCATGATGCGGGCGTGCTCATCCTGCGACAGGGACAGCCGCTGCTGGACCTGTGCAAACTCCACCAGGGCATCCTCAAGAACCCGACCGGCTTCCTGCAGTGTTTGGCCAACTTTTATGGCGTCACACCGCAGCTGCTGCACATGACTCAGAATCCCTGAGTTGGTGTGCTCAATCTCACGGCAGGCTTTCATGACCCGAAAGGTATTGTGATCGATAATGTGTGCCATGGTCCCTCCTTCCGGCTATGCCGCTATGGAGACCCCCCGGTGTGGACCGGCAGATCCGCATCTGCCCGTTCACCCAGCTATGGTGCGCCTGTCGGCGGGGTAAACCAATAGTGATCATGGACCAGAAAGAGCGGGAATATTCCGCCGGAAAGGGCGGTCAGGGCCCTGTTTGCCCGCAATCGGATGGCAGAATGCAAAAACCCCGCCCTGCTGGTGCAGAAGCGGGGTGTCTGGCGCGCCCTGAGGGATTCGAACCCCCGACCAGCCGCTTAGAAGGCGGCTGCTCTATCCAGCTGAGCTAAGGGCGCAGAAATGATCCTGACAGTGGCAGGCTTAACGGGCCGGGCCGACGGAAACCGTCAGCCCGACGGCCCATGTCAGGAAACGCGGTTGAACGCAAAGTTTTCGGCGTAGCTTTTCGGGCGGATTGACCGCTCGTTGGGCTCCGACAGGCGGATGGTCCAGCCCTGACGCTTGGCGTAGCTCACAGCCTCTTCCCGGGTGGCGAACTTCAGGCGGATCTGTTTCGCGGTATCAGCAGATCCGGCCCAGCCCATCAGGCCGTCGTTGGCAACCGGGGCTGAGGCTTCAACTTCCAGCAGCCAGGTGCCGAGAGTGCCGCGCCCGGACTGCATGGCGTTTTTCGCCGGACGAAAAATGCGGACAACAGTGGCCATCGTTCGGTAACTCCCGCAGTCACTACCGCCTGTCGTTCCGCTGCCGTCTGTGCGGCGGAAGGCGGACGGTTCTGTTTTCATTCCTACCGGCGGCGGTCTCAGCCGCCACTGCCGTGGTGCTGACCGTAACCTGACCGGATTTGACTGGACATTATGGTCGGGGTGAGAGGATTCGAACCTCCGACATCCTGCTCCCAAAGCAGGCACTCTACCAGGCTGAGCTACACCCCGGACCTGTCCGAAGCGGAAAATATGGGGTTTGTCATCGCTTGGCAAGCTAAACCCGCAGCAATCCAGATCTCTTTTCACTTTGTCCGGACGGCGTAAGCCGGTTACCGGCTTTATTCCATTCTGTGGATGTGGTTACTATGCGGGGTATCTCTGCTGCGGTAAGGAACTGCCCCGGCTTGGTCAGTTCATACGTCTGTTAGAGGAAGGTCGGGGCTGGGTTTCATCCCTGAACGTGCTACCGTAACCGTTGTCTGTAAGACTCAGGGGATGCCTGAGAGTGAGGGGCGTGAGGATGAGCGGACACAGGAAAGCGGCGGGGGCGATTGCGGCGCTGACGGTGGGTATAATGGTCTTCCTCCGGGGGGCCGCTGCGGCGGAGTTTGAGATCCACTCGACGTTTCCGCGCGGCGTTGCCTTCATCGCTGACAGCGAGACCCGGTTGACCGGCCTGATTAACGAGCAGACGGACGGACGGCTGGCGGCGCGTCTCTATAACTCCGGCGAGGTGATCGCCGGGAAGGATGTGCTGACTGCGGTACAGAGCGGGAAGGTCGCTGCCGGCTTCGGTTGGGTCGGGTACTGGGCGGATAAGGTGCCGGTCGCTGAACTGCTGGGGGCGATGCCGTTTGGTCCGTCTCCGGCGACGGCGGTTTCCTGGATGTATGGGGGCGACGGCCTGACGTTGCTCAAAGACGTTTTCCGCCCGCAAGGGGTCGAAATTCTGCCCTGCCACATCGTCGCATCGGAGGCCGGTGGCTGGTTCCGTGCCGAGATCCGCTCCCCGGAAGACTTCAGGGGCCTAAGGATGCGCATCTCCGGTCTGGGGGGCGAGGTGCTGCAAAAGCTGGGGGCGGTGACATCGGCCCAGCCGTTAGAGCAGATGTATCCGGCGCTTGCCGGGGGAACGCTGGATGCGGCCGAGTTTTCGGTGCCGATGGCGGATATGAGCATCGGTTTCGAGACGTTTGCCCGCCATTATTATTTTCCCGGCTGGCATCAGCCGTCGAGCTGGAACGCACTGATTGTCAACGCCGGGGTCTGGAAGGGACTGACCGCCGCGGACCGCCGGGGGATTGAGACGGCCTGCCGCCTGAATACCCTGTGGACGCTGACGGCACAGACCGGGTCACAGGTGACGGCGGTGGAACAGATCCGCGCCCTTGGGGTGACGGTCCGGCGGTTCCCTGACGGTGTTTTACAGGCGCTGGCCCGTACCAGCCGTGACGTGCTGGAGGATAAGGCAAAGCGTGACCCGGAATTTGCCCGGGTGTATCGCAGCCTGACGGCGTTTATGGAGCAGGAACTGTCGTGGGAGGAACTGCAGGGCCTGCCGCGTCGTGTTCCCCGCTAAGCCGGTTGACCCAAAGAGTGCTGTGGTTCTTACAATGCTGCGGAAGGGCCTGAGATGATGAGGATACGCCAATGACGCTGCGGTCCCGCCTTCGCCCGTTACTGCCCCTGCTGCTGGGCAGTGGATTGCTTCTGGCCATCTGGGCATTCGGGGCGCTGTTCGCAACTCATTCGTATTGGCGGGAACTGGAACGGGCACAGGGCTATAACGCCCGGCTTGCCACCTCTCTGGCCTATAATTTCAGCTCTGTGGTTGCCAATCTTGATGTCGCCCTGCGCCGCAGCGAGGAAACGCTGGCGCGGGAATGGCAGAGATATCAGTTCGAGCGTTACCGGGCACTGGATTATCTGGTTGCAACCTTTACCGGGCTGCCGCAGGTGACACGGGTGCTGGTGACCGATGCCGACGGGGTGCTGGTGTTTGACAGCCGCAGCCGGAATCTGCGCGGCATTTATCCCTTGCCGCGGAATTATGTGTCGATGGACCCTGCGGCGAATGGTCTGCTGCTGGTGGGGCAATCCGTGCAGGTGGGGGACCTGTCAGAAGTGATCGGGTTTTCACGCCACATCCTGTCGCCGCAGGGGGACCGCCTCGGGACAGTGACGGCGATGGTCCGGCGTGATTTTTTTATGGCAGTCTTTAATGCGTCTGATATGGGGGCATCCGGTCAGAGCGTGCTGTACCGGCAGGCCGGGCGGGTGGTTGAAACCCCCAGCTCCAACCTTCTGCCATCCGAACGGGCCCCGGACTGGGCCCTGAAGTTTCTGGCCCCGGATGGCCCCTGCTGTGCGGAAACCCGGGTTGTCGAAACCCCGGAGCCGCATCTGGTCACCTATCACAAGATTGAAGGCTTTGACCTGCTGCTGGCGGTTGCGGTGGAGCAGGACGACGCACTGGACCGCTGGCGGGAAGATACCCGGAACTATGCCCTGCTGGGCGGGCTGCTGTCTCTGGTGGTGATCGGGGCAATGGTCATGCTGCACCGTGCGCTGGAGCGTCAGCGTCAGGCGATCAGGCTGCTGTCGGTGCGCGAGGCCCAGCTGCATTCCATCTTCAGCAATGCCGGGGCGGGTATTGTTCTGCTGGGGCGGGATGGGGTCATCCATGCTGCCAACGATGCCTTTGCCCGGATCGTCGGACGTCGGACGGCAGACCTGATCGGGGTGAACATTCAGGCGTTGACCCACCCGGAAGATCTGCGGCGGACGGAGAGCAGTCTGGGGGGAATCAGTCCGGTCGGACTGGTGTACGAGAAGCGGTATATGCGGGCCAACGGTGTGCCGGTGTGGGTGGAGGTCAGTCTGACACCGCAGGATGCCGATGGCGGTAAAGGTGCGGGTAATCTGGTGGCTGTGGTCGCCGACATCTCTGAGCGGCGGACAGCAGAGCAGAGCCTTGCCGCCAAGGCCGATGAACTGGCCCGGTCGAACACCGAGCTGGAGCAGTTCGCTTATGTGGCATCCCACGATCTGCAGGAGCCCCTGCGGATGGTCGTCAGTTATCTGCAGCTGTTGCAGCGCCGTCATGGGGCTGACCTGTCGGCTGATGGCCGGGAATACATTACCTATGCCGTGCAGGGGGCACACCGGATGTCCAGCCTGATCCGCGATCTGCTGGATTATTCCCGGGCCGGGCGCGAGGTGATGCCGCTGACGGAAGTAGATGCCCGGGATGTTCTGGCCGATGTGCTGACGTCGCTGTCTGCCAGTATTGCCGGGGCCGGGGCGCAGGTGATCCCCTTTGACGGGCAGGCGTTGCTGGTCTGCCGCCAGACGGATCTGTCGCGGCTGTTCGTCAACCTGATTGGCAATGCCCTGAAGTACCGGTCTCCGGACAGGGTGCCGGAGGTGGTGATCGGCTGCGAAGATCTGGGGGCGCAGTGGGAATTTTCGGTAAAAGACAATGGTATCGGGTTTCCGGCTGAGTATCAGGACCGGATCTTTAAGCTGTTTCAGCGCCTGCATTCGGTGTCGGAGTATGAGGGCACCGGCATCGGTCTGGCCATTTGCCGCAAGCTGGTTGACAGCTATGGCGGCCGGATCTGGTGTTCGGCGGAAGAGGGGCGGGGGGCAACCTTCTACTTCCAGCTGCCCAAGGCAGGGCCCGCCGAGCATCGGCCCCTGCCACCCTGAGGCTCTCCCTCTTTAAAACCTGACCGGAAAAACCCTGCGGGCCGGACAAAAAAAGACAGCCACCGGAAAACCGATGGCTGCAAGGGGAGTCTCAAAGAGGGAGGCCGATTTGTAAAAACCGGCCAAGGACAACCATATACGGGATTATGGCGCTGTCAATGCACTTTAGAAACATCATAGAAAAAAGGTGACTGTTTTTCTCTGCTTTCTCGCAGGGCCTGTACGGCTTTAGGCTGCATCGGTGTTAGATACGGTGTGCGGGAAGCTGCAGCACATCACTGAACAGCCCCTGCACCGCTTCGGCTTCCAGCCCGTGGGTGATGAAGACCACCCGGCTCTGGCGGGGCAGTGTCCCCCAATCCGGCAGCGGGGCCGGTGGGTGGAATAAATGATGAACGCCGTGGATCGCCACGGGAACATCCTGCCCGATAACGTCGAGGATACCTTTCAGGCGCAGCAGCCGATCCCCTTGCGTGGTGACCAGCATCTCCACCGCCTCGATAAAGCGGCTCCATTCGACCGGGGTGTCGAATGTCAGGCAGAAGCTGGAAATACCGGCGTGACGCTGGGCGTCATCGCCGTGGTCATGGTGATGATGGTGGTGGTCATCATGATCACAGGCCGGGGTGCAGGTGTGATCGTGATGGTGGCTGTGGTCATGGCTGGCGTAGGCTTCTGCCTTCAGCCAGCCTTCGGCGTCGGGGTGTTTTCCCTGTACCGTGAACAGACCGCAGTCAAGCAGGGTGGCCGCATCCAGCCCGCCATGCAGGGCAATGATCTGCGGGGCCGCCGGATTGAGCGCCCGCAGCCGGGCCTGTATCTGCGCGGTCCGTTCCGGTCCGGCGAGATCAGTTTTGGTCAGGATCAGGCGGTCGGCCAGTGCCGCCTGCTTCACCGGCTCGTTGAAGTGATCCAGTTGGGACAGGGCGTTGACCGCATCAATGGTGGTCACGACCCCATCCATCCGGTAGCGGGCTGACAGCAGCGGGTCCGTCAGCAGTGTATGCAGAATCGGGGCTGGGTCAGCGAGCCCGGTGGTTTCAATCACCACCCGGTCAAATTCCGGGATATCACCACGCACCCGGCGCAGATACAGATCCCGCAGGGCGGTGATCATATCGCTGCGTACCGTGCAGCAGACGCAGCCGGATTGCAGCACCACAATGTCATCATCGGCCTGCGCCACCAGATGGTGATCCAGGCCGATCTCACCGAATTCATTGATCAGGACCGCAGCGTTGCTCAGGGCTGGCTGGGGCAGCAGGGCATTGAGCAGGGTGGTCTTGCCGCTGCCGAGGAAACCGGTCAGGACCGTTACCGGCAGCAGGGGGGAGGATGGCTGGCTCATCGCCCGTACAGCTCCTCTTCAGAAATCAGCGGCTCTGCCACATTGACCACCACGCCGTCGCGGATGGCACGGAAGAAGCAGTTGCGGCGCCCGGTGTGGCAGGCGACCCCATCCTGATGGACCAACGCCAGCACGGCGTCGCCGTCGCAGTCAACGCGCAGATCGACCAGCCTTTGCATCTGCCCGGAGGTTTCGCCCTTCCGCCACAGCCCCTTGCGGGACCGCGACCAGTAACAGACCCGGCCGGTCAGCAGGGTCTCACGCAGGGCGTCGGCATTCATCCAGGCCAGCATCAGGATTTCGCCGGTGTCGTGCTGCTGGGCAATGGCGGTGATCAGCCCGTCGGCATTGAAGCGCACCTCTGACAGCAGGGCATCGACGGCTTCTGTGCTGGGAATGGTATAGGTCTCGGTCATTACGGCAGGTCCTTCAGGCGGGCGAAGCCTTGCTCCAGATCGGCAATCAGATCATCGGGGTCTTCCAGACCCACATGCAGGCGGATGATCGGGTTGCCGCTTTTGGCGGTGGCGGTACGGGCGTATTCGTCTGATGTTACGACAGCCAGACTTTCAAAGCCGCCCCAGGAATAGCCGAGCTGGAACAGATGGTATCCATCGACCATCGCTTCCAGCCGATCCCGCGCCACCGGGTGCAGCTCGAACGAAAACAGCGAGCAGCCGCCGGTAAAATCCCGCTGCCACAGGGCATGATCCGGGTGTGTCGGCAGGGCCGGATGCCAGACGGTCAATACTTCCGGCCGGGCCTGCAGCCAGCGGGCGACTTTCAGGCCGCTGTCGAACTGCTGGCGCAGGCGTACTGACACAGTCCGCAGGCCACGCAGGCCCAGCCAGACTTCCTCGCTGCCAGCGCTGAAGCCGAACAGGGCGACGCTGCCGCGTACCCGGGCATACAGATCGGCGGAATTGACGGTGATGGTGCCCAGCATGGCGTCGGAATGGCCGACGATGTATTTGGTCGCGGCCTGCAATGACACATCGACGCCATGGCTGAACGGCAGGAATGTGCCAAGGCCCCAGGTGTTATCAGCCACCACCAGCGCCCCGGCGGCGTGGGCTGCGGCGGCAATCGCGGGGATATCCTGAATTTCAAAAGTCCCCGAGCTGGGGCTTTCCACAAACACAACTTTGGTGTTCGGGCGGATCAGATCGGCGATACCGGCACCGATGCGGGGATCGTAATAGGTGGTCTCGATGCCAAAGCGGCTGAGGGACTTGTCGCAGAAATAGCGGGTTGGCCCATAGCAGCCATCGGTCATCAGCAGATGGTCGCCGGTTTCCAGCAGGCCGGTCAGGGTCGCGGTGATCGCGGCAAGCCCGGATCCGACGGCGATACAATGGCTGCCCCCTTCCAGTTCCGCCACCGCTTCCTCGAAGGCCTTGCTGGTCGGGGTGCCATGGCGCCCGTAGGTGACATTGGCGAAGCGGTTAGGGCCGTTCAGATCCCGCTGGGCGGCAACCGATGGCGACACGATGGTGGATGCCCGCCAGACCGGGGGATTGACCGCGCCGTTCCAGCGCTCGGGATGGCTGCCGGCGTGGATGATCCGGGTGTCACGCTTCATGGTCGCTAAGCCTTATTCTGATCCGCGTTTTCTGTCCCTGTTCCGGCGGGTCTGCCCCGGCGGAAAAAAGGGATCCATTCTGATCATCAAATCGGCCGGTTGCAAATGCCGATTTGCGGGAGAACTGCGTGGCATTCGCAAAATGCATGGCTGCCGCGCGTAAAAGGAGGGGTGTTGTGCGCTGCAATAAAGTGTAGGTATGCATTTAAGAATTGTTGCACTGCAATGCAGCCAATAACAGAAACCGGATCATCCCCAGAGGTCCGGGCCGGAAGCGGGTTAAGCCGCTTTACCGTGGGAAGGAAGCTCCGCCATCGCGCTACCGCCTTGACAGGAGAAATCCCGTGCCGTCCATCCCCACCGCCAGCCATGCCTGTACCCTGTTTTCCCTGACCATGGAAAGCCGCCATGGCCACAGCTGGCGCATGACTGTTGACCCGGCGCAGGTGATCCATCTGGCTGAAGAAATCGTTATCGGCTTCAATGGCCGCCTGAAAGACGCCAATCTGTGGCGCTTCCCCGATGGCTCGCATGCCAGCATCGGGGCCTATGGTGTCCGGCGGGAAGAGGCAAATGCTGCGGTTGCGGCTGCCTGAACGGGTGCCGGTGTAACGTGCCGGAAGTAGAAAAGGCAGGGTGCCCGCAGGCCCCTGCCTTTTGCTTTGGCTCATGAGGCAGGTCTTAAACCTCGACCGGCAGTTCGGTCCGCATGCCCCACTCGGCCCACGAGCCATCAAACACCGCGACATCGGTGTTGCCCAGCAGATAGGCCCCCAGGGCGATGACGCAGGCGGTTACGCCGGAGCCGCAGCTGGCAACCAGCGGGGCTTTCAGGTCAATTCCGGCATCGGCGAATTTCTGGCGCAGGGCGTCGGCGGGCAGAAAAGTTTGATCCTGCGGTGACAGCAGCTCAGCAAAGGGCAGGTTCAGCGCACCGGGAATATGGCCGACCTGCAGGGTCGCGCGCGGTTCCGGCGCTTCCCCACGATAGCGGGCGGCAGCGCGGGCATCGATCACGGTGTCGCGGCGGCTGGTTATATTGGCCAGCAGGTCTTCCGCAGACCGGAACAGTGTGGTGTTGACCCGTGCGGTGAAATGCCGGTCTCGCGGGACCGGCGGCATGTCATCGGTCGGGCGGCCTTCAGCAACCCACTTGCCCAGTCCGCCGTTGAGGACGGAGACTGACCGGTGACCGAAATAGCGGAACATCCACCACACCCGGGCTGCTGCCGCAGCGCCGCCATTGGCATCATAGACAACGATATGATTGCCATCGCCCAGCCCCAGCTTGCGGACCTTGGCGGAGAAGACCTCCGGTGCGGGCATGGTGTGCTTGTAAGGGCTGGCGGTATCGGCGATGTCGTCGATATCAAAGAAGACCGCGCCGGGAATGTGGCAGCGCTGGTATTCTGCCCGGGCATCCCGGTTCAGGGTCGGCAGAAAAAAGGTGGCATCCACCACACGGATATCGGGGGCCTGAAGACGGTCCGCCAGCCACTGGGTGCTGACAAGGGCGTCGGGATTGATGTAATCGGTCACGGTATCCTCCCGGCGATATTGGCTTCGGGGTGCTTCCGTTGACAGAAGCACCCCGAAAGGCCATACCCCGGCGGACCCGGCAGGTCAACCGGCCATGCGGCCCCTTACAGCCAGGGCGGGGTCGGCAGACCCAGCGGGCGCAGAAAATCCGGGTTGAACAGCTTGCTCTGATAGCGGGCCCCGCCATCACACAGAATGGTGGCAACCACGGCATCCGGCCCCAGCTGACGGCCGAGCGCGATGGCGGCGGCAACGTTGATACCGGCAGACCCGCCCAGCAGCAGGCCGTCGTGTTGCAGTAGGGCGTACAGAACCTCCAGCGCTTCGGCGTCAGAAACCCGGATGGCGTCATCCAGCGGTGCGCCCTCAAGGTTTGCGGTCACCCGGCCCTGACCGATCCCTTCGGTGATCGAGCTGCCTTCCGCCTTCGGGGTGCCGGTCTTGATCCAGTCATAGATGCCGGAGCCGTGCGGATCAGCCGCGACGCAACGGATCGCCGGATTGCGGGCCTTCAGGGCAATGGAAACCCCGGCCAGCGTGCCGCCGGTGCCCACCGCTGCGGTGAAGGCGGTGACAGTGCCGCCGGACTGTTCATAGATTTCCGGTCCGGTGGTGTCGATGTGACCCTGCCGGTTGGCGACGTTGTCAAACTGGTTGGCCCAGAAGCCGCCGGTTTCTTCGGCAATCCGGCGCGAAACGTGGACGTAATTGCCGGGGTCCTTGAAGGGGACTGCCGGAACCAGCCGCAGGTCAGCCCCCAGCAGGCGGAGGGTGTCCTTCTTTTCCTGACTCTGGGTTTCGGGCATGACGATGATGGTTTTATAGCCACGGGCATTGCCGACGTGGGTCAGACCAATGCCGGTGTTGCCTGCGGTGCCTTCGACGATTGTGCCGCCAGGTTGCAGCACGCCGCGCCCTTCAGCATCGGTGATCAGGGCAAGCGCGGCACGGTCCTTGACCGACCCACCGGGATTAAGGAACTCCGCCTTGCCCAGAATGGTGCAGCCCGCCTGACGGGAGGCCCAGTCCAGACGGATGAGCGGGGTATTGCCGATGCTGCCGGTCAGGCCGCTTTTAATGTCCATGATCATTCCGTTGAATGGAGTATTTAACGGAATGATAGGTGTTGTTTGTTTTTCCCTCAAGGGATAATCACAGTTTTTTTCGTATATCATCCTCGTTCAACAGCAGCCACTGAAGGGCGATCAGCGTTGCGGCGTTGGTGTAGCGGCCATCGCGCAGCGCCTGCCGGACTTCCGGCAGGGGGGATACGAAAACGCGGATATCTTCCCCTTCAGCCGCGACGCCGTGCAGACCCCCGGCCTGGCGGCTGTCTACCCGGCCGCACCACAGTTCGATGCTTTCCGAGCTGATGCCGGGGGTTGCAAGCCACGACTGCACCCGGAACAGCTTTTCCGGGATCAGACCTGCTTCTTCGATGGTTTCCCGGCGGGCGACATCTTCCGCCGTTTCACCGTCCTCAATAATTCCGGCCACGACTTCAATCAGCCATGGCTCCATTCCGGCGGCATAGGCGCCGGGGCGGAACTGTTCGATCAGCACAACACAGTCCCGGTCCGGGTCAAACAGCAGCACCGCAACGGCGTGGCCGCGTTCCAGCACTTCCCGGCTGACCTCCGGCCCCATGCCACCGGCGAACAGCTCGTGCCGCAGGCGGTAGCGGTCCAGCCGGGAATAGGCTTTGAACAGGGTTTCTTTCTGCGCAACCTTGACGGCTGTGGGGCGGTGGCTGGGGGAGGTCATGATGATTCCGATATGGTTGCGCGGGGGGCTCAGGCCGGGGTCAAATGCAGGTGGGTGCAGATTTCGGCTGACAGGGCTTTGATTTCGCGGGCGGCGCTGCCACGGGGCTCGGTCTCCAGCGCTCCCAGCCCTTCCATCATCGAGCTGGCGAAGGCAACCCGGCTGCCAAGCTGGCTGGCGGCAACCGGGGCGTCCTGCGTTTCCAGATGGGCCATCACCTGTTCTGACAGGCGTCCGCGCGGCGGCATCCGGTTTAAGACGACCAGAACCGGGGTCTTTTCCTTGCGGGCAACGTCCTGCGTCGGTTTCATCGCCCACAGGTCCATGGGGCTGGGCTGTACCGGCAGCAAAACCAGATCGGCGGCGCGGATGGCTGTCTTGGCTTCCGTCTCCGCATGCGGGGGGCTGTCGATCAGCACCACGTCATGGCTCGCCTTCAGGCGGTCAAGATCATTGCCGAGCCGCCAGCCGGGGACCTGCGACAGCGTCAGCGGGGTTGCGCTGTCCGGGCGGAGGGAGTGCCACGCGGTCAGGCTGCCCTGTGGATCAATATCCACCGCAGCCACGCGCAGCCCCTGCCGGGCCAGTGCGACCGCAAGCTGGGCGGTCAGGGTGGTCTTTCCTGCTCCGCCTTTCTGTTGCGCGATGGTGATGACTTTTGCCGCCATGGTGCCGCAGCCCTCCCGGAGCCTGTTTCTGATCACTGCTGAAGATCCGGGGCTGAGGCTACGGGAGCTGTGGTTATTTGCAAGTGCGAAAGAACAGAGGGATGGGCAGGGTGCAATCTGCGTATGTTGGTGGGAGGGGGATGGGGTTTTGCCTTGATACTGCGTATGTGTTTTCTAATCTTTTTTGTGAAGATTTTCCTTTAATGTAATGAAATAAAATATTTATCAGTCCAGATTCGGTGTTCTTTATCGGGAGGGAGGGGCCCCGTGATCCGGTAGGGAGACCAGCCATTGCGAAAGCATGGAGACGTGCCCGGACTCTTCAGCGGCAAATTCCTCAGCCAGATGCCGTACGGCGGAATCGGTCGTGGTGGCGGCGACGGCGGCATAAAAAGCTTCGCCGCGTTCCTCGCTGCGCAGGGCTTCCAGCAGGGCCTGCTTTGGGGTGATGCCGGTCTGTTCGCAGTGAGCGGGGATCGTCTCCGGCGGCTCTGCATCCGGCCACAGATAGTCCTCCTGCCGGTATGCGGGCAGTGTAAGGCTGCCTGCCGCCGTGCGGACTTCTTCCAGATGCAGCCGGGAATACTGCGCCATCCGCCGGAACAGTTCGCTCACGGCTGTTTCCGAGCGGGCTTCCAGCGCGTTGGCCAGCGCCTCAAACCGTTCTGCTGAATGGGCTTCCAGCGCAATCGCATGGGCGAGGAATTCTGCCATTGAATGCAGCATGCAATAAGCTCCGCGACAGGTCAGGGCGTTTGGGAGCAACCGGCGGAGGAAGATTTGCCAAGTCTGGGTGATACCGCCGGTTAAGGATGAAAAACAGTATTTATAATAAGGATTTAGCGTTCTGGAAATTATATCAGTTTTTGAATATTAACAAAAGCGGGACCCGGCTTGAGACGTTCAGGGGGCCCGGCGGCAGGAGTATCAGGCCGACCGGGAAAGGACTGACCGGCGGGGATGATATGGAAAGCATGGGGCGCGGATTCTGAGCCCTCAGCGAGAGACAGAATAAAGGGGACTGCTATGGCGTTGATGATCAATGACGACTGCATTGCCTGCAATGCCTGCCCGTCTGTATGCCCGAATGAGGCCATTACTGAAGACGAGCCGATCTTCACGATCCATCCACAGCGGTGCAGCGAGTGTATCGGTGAAACCGGGGAGCCGCAGTGCAAGGAAGTCTGCCCGGTGGACTGTATTGAGCCGAACCCGGACTATCAGGAAACGCCGGAGCAGCTTCAGGCCAAGTATGACCGCCTGCATCGCTGACGGCGCAGCACGAAGATCCCCACGGGGAGAACCCCATGGGGATCAGGGCTGATGAACCGGCAGGGGCGCGGCCTCAGGCGGGAAGACTCTCCAGCCGTTCACTCTGGACCGCGCTGACCAGATCCCGGGTTTCCGCTGCGCCGAGGATGGCATCGGTGGTGCGGGACAGCCGCCGCCGCCAGTTCGGGTACTCATTGACCGTACCGGGCACATTGACCTGAGACTCTTCCTGCGCCAGATCGTCCAGATTGATCAGCGCCAGCGCCGACGGGGCCCGCCCGAGGAAGCGGTGAACCGCCACCGACAGCGCCTGCTTCTGTGCTGTGGTCAGCGTGGCCTGCTCCGGCAGGTCAGTACCGGCAGGAAGAACCGCCTGATCGTTCAGGGCTGCCAGCAGCAGGTGGCGGTCCTGTCCGCGTTGGGCCTCATCACTGTCGCGGCTGACGCCGGGCACGGCCAGACCCAGCCGGTGGCGCAGGGCGATATCCCAGCCGCTCCAGTGGCCCTGTACGGTGGCGATGTCGTGGCTGGTGGCGCAGGACAGAGCCAGACGCGGATAGGTGTCCGGGCGCTTGAACAGGCCGCTTTCGTACCGCTCGAAGTAAACCACGCGGTAGGACAGAATGGCTTCCTGCTCCATCCGGCTGCGGAAACCGTCGGGGACGGTGCCGAGATCCTCGCCGATCACCATGCAGCGGTTGCGGTGGCTTTCCAGCGCCAGAATGCCCAGAAGATCGTCAAAGGGGTAGCTGACGTACATTCCGTCCCGGGCGGTGAAACCGGGGGGAATCCAGAACAGCCGCAGCAGTGACATGGCATGGTCGATCCGCAGGGCCCCGGCATGGCGCATGTTCGCCCGTACCATGTCGATAAACGGGGCATAGGCCTGCTGACGCAGGGGCAGCGGATTCAGCGGCGGCATTCCCCAATCCTGCCCCAGCGGGCCAAGCTGATCGGGGGGGGCGCCAAAGCGGCCACCGATGACATAGACTGACTGGTCTGCCCAGACATCGGCGCCGTCGGAATTGCTGCCGACAGCCAGATCCCGGTACAGCCCGATATGATTGTCTGATCCGCTGAACAGAGCCGCGCAGAGGCCGAGCTGACGGTCTGCCTCAAACTGCAGCCACTTGCGGTAGTTGACCGCGTCAGCGTCGGTTTCGGCCACGGCGGTCACGGCCTGACTGTCAGGGGTGCGGTAGTCTTCCGGCCACTGCATCCACGGTTTATCCGGCCAGCGCGCCTGAAGGACCTCGAAGACCGCAAACAGGTGCAGGCGTGTTCCACCGGCCTGTTTGAAGTCTTCGAAGGCGGCCTGCCGTTCCGCTGTGGCGCTATGACGGAAGGTGTCGTAAAGGGCCTGCAGCAGCGGGCCTTTGACGGCGGCGACAGCAGGGTAGTCAACCAGATCTTCCTGACGGGCGGCCTGTATCTGTGCCTGCACCTCAGCAGAGTCCAGCAGCGCGCGGGCGGCAGCGCAGGCGGTGAACTCCGGGACTGTGCGCGGATCAATATACAGCGGATTCAGGAACAGCCGGGAACAGGGGGAATACGGGCTGGCATCCTGTGGCCGGGCCGGAAACAGCGCGTGCAGCGGGTTGACCCCGACAAACGATGCCCCCAGATCAACCGCCCTGCGGCTCGCGGCCTGCAGGTGGCTGAAGTCGCCCATGCCAAAGTCGGTTTCATCCCGCAGGGAATAGACCTGACAGCCGATCCCCCACAGCCGCCGGTTCTGGCGCAGCGGGTGGGGCAGCCAGCACTGGGCCGGGGCGAGGATGACGCTGCCGGAGGACAGGGCGGCTGTTCCGCTGCGGATGCTGAGGTGATGGTACCCGGCCGGAACCGTCGCCGGCAGCGTCAGGCACTGACGGGTCATGCCATCCCGGCGGCAGGTGGTGCCGCCGTTGTCCGGCCCCGGCGCGGCAAGGGTGCCGACATGCACGGTGCCGTCTTCGGTGGTCAGGGTCCAGTGCAGCGGAAAGTCGCTGTCTTTGCAGACCACGGCGACACTGCGGCTGCTGTCATCCCGCAGCACCGTTACCGGGGCAAGGCCCGGGGCCCAGTCCGTCTGCTCCAGCCCGTCCAGTGCCGCGATGACACTGGCATCAGACGTCAGGTCAAAACCCATGGCCGACAGAGTGGCATGGATGGCCCCGGCGGTTGCCACATGCTCGGTGCCGAAGATGTCCCAGAAGCGGGTGCTGATTCCGGCCCGGTCAGCCAGTGTGGCCAGCAGGGTGGCGGAAACCGGTGGAGGGGTGGCGACGGGGAAATCGGTCATGGCAGGTATCCTTCAGAACGCGGGAGAGTACGGTCGGCCAGAATCACCAGACTGCGCCCCAGCAGCGGGAATGTCTCACCCCAGCCGAAGGGGCGGCTGGGTTCATCATCATCATCGGTCGGGGTGTCGGCGCGGGCGGTATCCAGCAGAACGGTCCAGTGATGGCCATAGGCCGGGCCGGGCAGGGTAAAGGGGATGCTATCACTGTGGGCATTCAGCAGAATGATCAGGCGGTCATCCTGTTCCCCCGGCTCCGCACCGTTGATATGCATGCCAAGGCAGCGGTTCTGCGGTACGCTCCATTCTTCGGCACGGATTTCCCACCCCTGCGGGGACAGCCATGTCACATCCTTGATGCCTGACGTCTCATCGCCCGGCTTGGGCTTTCCGGTGAAGAAGGTCAGGCGGCGCAGGGCCGGATGATTCCGGCGCAGGGCAATCACATCGCGGACAAAGTCCTGAAAATGCTGCTCTTCCGCTGTCAGGGGGGACCAGTCCATCCAGCTGATGTCGGAATCCTGACAGTAGGCATTGTTGTTGCCCTGCTGACTGCGGCCACGTTCGTCCCCCATCAGCAGCATCGGCACACCCTGACTGATCATCAGGGTTGCCAGCAGGTTACGCCGCTGCTGGCGGCGCAGCCGGGTGATTGCCGGGTCATCGGACGGGCCTTCGGTGCCGCAGTTCCAGGACAGGTTATAATTGGTGCCGTCCGCGTTGTTCTCGCCATTGGCCTGATTGTGCTTGCCGTTGTAGCTGACGAGATCGCTGAGGGTGAAACCGTCGTGCGAGGTGATATAGTTCAGAGATGCCAGTGGCGACCGCTTCCAGAACAGATCCGATGATCCGCTCAGGCGGGTTGCCACCGGGCCGAGGTGGCCGTCGTCGCCGCGCCAGTAGCCGCGCACCACATTGCGGTAGGCGTCGTTCCATTCGCGCCAGCCGGTGGGGAAGCCGCCGAGACGGTACCCCTGCGGCCCAAGATCCCACGGCTCGGCGATCAGTTTGGCCCGCTGCAGGACCGGATCCTGCCGCAGGGCGGCCAGAAAGGCGCCTGACGCCTCAAACCCGCGCGGGCCCCGGGCCACGGCTGAGGCCAGATCAAAGCGGAAGCCGTCAACGTGCATCGTTTCAACCCAGTAGCGCAGAGAATCCATGACCATCTGCAAGACACGGGGATGAGCGACATTCAGGGTGTTTCCGCAACCGGAATGGTTGTGGTAATAGCGCGGATCTTCTGACGTCAGGTGGTAGTAGCTGCGGTTGTCAATGCCGCGCCATGACAGGGTCGGCCCCAGATGGTTGCCTTCGCAGGTATGGTTGTAGACCACATCAAGGATCACCTCGATCCCGGCATCGTGGAAGCGTTCCACCATCGCCTTGAATTCATCGGGACCATGGTTCTGGGCATAGGCCGGGTGCGGGGCAAAAAAGCTCAGCGGGTTATAGCCCCAGTAGTTGGTCATCCCCCGTTCTGACAGGTGGGGCTCGCTGGCAAAAGACTGCACCGGCAGAAGCTCTACCGCTGTCACACCCAGCCCGACCAGATGTTCCAGAACTGCCGGATGGCTGAGGCCGAGAAAGCGTCCGCGGTCCTGCGCCGGGATATCCGGATTTTTCAGCGTCATTCCCCGGACATGGGCTTCGTACACCACGGTGTCGTGCCACGGGGTTTCCGGCAGGTGCTGCGCACCCCATGGGTAATCGGTCTTGACCACCACCCCTTTCGGGACGTGGCGGGCATTGTCCCGCTTGTCGAACGACAGGTCGGCCTTCGGGTGCCCGTGGCGGTAGCCGTAGCAGGACGGATGCCATTGCAACACCCCGGACAGGGCGCGGGCATAGGGATCAACCAGCAGCTTGTTGGCGTTGAAGCGGTTGCCGCCCTGTGGGTCGTAGGGGCCGTAAACCCGGTAACCGTATAGCTGGCCGGGCCGCAGATTGGGGATGTAGCCGTGCCAGACGTCATCGGTACGCTCCGGCAGGGCCAGCCGCGCGGTTTCCTTTTTGCCCGAGACGTCAAACAGGCACAGCTCCACCTTTTCGGCATTTTCGGAAAACAGTGCGAAATTGACCCCGCGCCCGGTCCATGTGGCTCCAAGCGGATAGGGGCGACCGGGCTGAATCGGGCTGCGGGGGCCAATGCGCATTCTGGCTGTGATCTCTGACTAAAAGGCGGGCGGAAAAGGGGGTCAGGTCTTGGGGCCGGCTTTTGCCGGGCTGCGACGTTTGGCCGGGGCCTTTTTCGGTTCCGCCGCAGGTTTGGTGGTTTTTCCTGCCTTCTTGACGACAGGCGGCGGCAGCGGGGCTTCCGGCGGCGGCACGGCGGCATCGGCCTGCGCCGGGGTATGGGGAGCCCCGGTTATCTGCTGTTCTGCCAGCAGCCAGTAATGCCAGTCGTTGCCACCTTCCGGTTGGCCATCCTGCTGCCAAAGAAAATAAGCACGTTCGCGGATCTGGTCGTGGGAGAGGTCTGCCATGGCTGGTACCCTTTTCTGGTTGTGCGGCACCCCGGAACGGGTGCCGTCGGTCAGACACTGGAACAAGGGGTAAGCAGGGAGTCTTGTCTCGGGCTTCAGGATACCGAAGCTGCCGATAATTCCCACATCAAACTTACGGTGTCGCTGCATTGCGGTGCAGAAAGGTGCAGATGTCTTGCGGTTGTCATCCATCCGAAGGCGCGGGGCCAAAAGAAAACCGCCCCGGCGCGGGGCCGGGGCGGTCTTAATCTGAACATAAGCCTGTAAAACGGGCTTACTTCAGGGTTGCCAGATAGGCAATGACGTCAGCGCGGTCTTCCGGCTTGGCCAGCTTGAAGGTCATGTTCGACCGGGCGGCGGCGTCGCCGGTCTTATCCTTCAGGAAGGCGGTCGGATCGGTGATGTACTGGTCAAGGGTCGCGGCGTCCCAGGCGAAGCCCTTAGCGGCGGCAGCCTTATAGGACGGGGAATAGTTAAAGCCCTCGGCCTTGCCCGGGCCACGGGTGGTGATGCCGAACAGGTTCGGGCCGATCTTCTTGGCTCCGCCCTGTTCAAAGGTGTGGCAGGTGCCACAGCTCTTCTTGGCGACATCGGCACCCTTGGCGGCATCGCCGGCAAAAGCGGCACCCGACAGGGTGATGGCAGCAACGACGCCAACGGCGAAGAGTTTCACGTTCATCCCAATCTCCTCAATACCTTGGTTGCGTCCCGGCCGGGCGGGGCTGCCGCCTCGGACGGACGATATTCGTCATATGACGACGGGGGCGGCCCTCTCCCGGCCGCGTCCCGGCTTCCCTGCGAATACAGCCACCCTACCCGAAGGAGGGGTGGTGAATGGTGCCATAGGCTGCCCCGGACTATACCCGTCCTTGTGCTTGCTTACAAGGCTCAGGCCGGGCTTCCGCCGGTTTAGGCGAGACCTGAAAGTCATGGGTTTCCGATAGATGTCAGGGGTTTCCCGCGACGGTTCAGGGTCAGGTGAGTGTCGTGGATGATTGCGGCATTCTGAAGGCGTTCGGGATGGGGCACGGGTGCGTGAGGTGGGGGGGGATAAACTTGACTGCTTTTGTCAGATATTTATTCTTTAATCAGTCGGGCAGTCTTCAGTCGGGGATGGCAGGCATCGGTCTTGCCGGATAAAGGGGTGTTCGCGAATTTTTGATATTGGTTTCGCGAAATTTTTTCCCTTTGATAAATCCTGAAAAATCCATTCAGGCAGCATTCAGGTTCATGTCGCTAAACAGGTATCATGAATTCGGCGGTGAACCGGTCGGCCTTAGTCGGCGTATCAGGTTCATGAACTGATTGATACGGAGGGTTATCCCATGGCGAGATCTGGTGTGAGCATTCCCTTGATTGCCGCAGAAGGTGGGCTGACCCGGTACATGGATCAGATCAAGCGCTTTCCCCTGTTAAGCCCGGAGGAAGAGCAGGATCTGGCACACCGGTACCGTGACCACGGCGATCAGGGGGCGGGGGACCGTCTGGTGACCAGCCACCTTCGTCTGGTGGCGCGGATTGCCATGGGGTACCGCTTCTATGGTCTGCCGATGACAGACCTGATTTCTGAAGGCAACGTCGGCCTGTTGCGGGCGGTGAACAAGTTTGAGCCTGAAAAGGGCTTCCGGCTTGCCACCTATGCGATGTGGTGGATCAAGGCCTCGATTAACGAATATGTGCTGAACTCGTGGTCGCTGGTGAAGGTGGGCACTGTTGCCGCCCAGAAGAAGCTGTTCTTCAATCTGCGCCGCCTGAAGGCCCAGCTTGGTGTCTATGATGAGACGAACCTGACCAAGGAGCAGGCTGACTGGATTGCGGAAGAGCTGTCTGTGCCGGTTGATGAGGTCTACAGCATGAATCAGCGCCTGTCCCGTCAGGACACCTCGCTGAATGTGGCGGTGGGCGAAGATGGTGACATGCAGCGGATGGATCTGCTGGTTGATGACCGCGCCGATCAGGAAGAAGTGCTGGCCGGGCGTCAGGAGCGTCAGCTTGGTACCGTCCTGCTGCGCGATGCCATGCAGCAGCTGAATGACCGTGAGCGTCACATCATCACCCAGCGGCGGCTGCGCACCTCGCCGATCACGCTGGAAGATCTGGGGCGGCAGTACGGTATCTCGCGCGAACGGGTACGGCAGATTGAAAACCGTGCGTTCTCAAAGTTGCAGTCGGCGGTGCGCAAAGCAGCCGAAGCGCTGGAGGGCCGGGGCCGCCGGATCGAGTGCGCCCCTGTCTGACAGGTTGCCCCTGTTTTCTGATCCCTGTCTGACTGTTCCGGGCCGGTGCTACGCTGTGGCATCGGCCTTTTTTTGCCCTGATGTCACAGGGTGAACCGATATGGCGAAAATCTGGACTTTATGGTCTCTGGATTGGATAGTTCTGCGACCGGGCGTTGCCTGTAACGCGGTATGGGGAGGAAATAACCATGAAGCTGGTGATGGCAATCATCAAACCCTTTAAGCTTGAAGATGTGCGTGAGGCGCTTGGCGGGATCGGTATTCAGGGGATGACGGTCAGCGAAGTGAAGGGCTATGGCCGCCAGCGCGGTCAGACCGAGATTTATCGTGGCGCTGAATACGTCGTGAATTTTCTGCCCAAGGTCCGCCTTGAGATCGTGGTCGATGATGAGCTGGCTGATAAGGTGGTGGAAACCATTCAGTCAACCGCACGCTCCGGCAAAATCGGCGACGGTAAGATTTTTGTGATGGATGTTGGCCGGGCGGTGCGGATCCGGACCGGGGAGCAGGACAGCGAGGCTCTTTAATCCATTTTTCTCACCACGGCATCGGGCTTCCGAAACGGCTGGAGCAGAAGGCGGGTTGCTGTCTGTTCCTGCCGCTCACGGAAGTCGTGCAGACCGAGTTCCATGACGGTGGGATCACTCAGCGGTACGGTGCGCAGGCTGCCCGCCAGCCGGTCCCAGATTGACAGGCAGAAGCCATAATTGCTGTCCGTTTCCTGCCGGGTGGGCGAGTGATGGATACGGTGCAGGCTGGGGGTGATGACGACCCGGCGCAGCAGCGCGTCAATCCGGGCCGGAAGGCGCAGATTGGCATGGGTCAGCAGAGCGCTTGAACTCAGCAGGATTTCAAACAGGGCCATGGCGGCAGGCGGGATGCCCAGTATCACTGCCGCTGCGCTTTTCAGCATCAGGGACAGCAGCAGTTCCAGCGGATGAAAGCGGATCGCGGTGGTGACGTCCATCTCGGTATCGCTGTGATGGACGCGGTGCAGCCGCCACAGGACCGGAACGCGGTGAAACACCAGATGTTGCGCCCAGATCAGCCCGTCAAGCAGCAGCAGTGACAGCAGCACTTTGCCCCATGCGGGCAGTGGGGCACCGGCCAGAATCCCATAACCTGCCTGTTCGGCCCATGCGGCTGCGGCAACCGGGGCGAAGGCGGTGGCGATGCGCCCGGCGGTCAGGCCGCACAGGCTGCCGGTCAGGCCAAGAAGCAGGGCTGCCGTCCAGCGGGTTCGCCGCTGCATCGGGCCGGTGCGGTATGGCCGGATCCGCTCGGCAGTCATAACTGCCAGCAGCAGCCCGGCAAAGACCGGGATGCGCAGGGCCATCAGTGTCTGGAGGATGCTGTCAGTCATTATTTCAGTGAACGGCAGTTTGTCTGCTTCAGCAAGAAAAAGTGAGCCATGCGCATGGTAACGCCATGGCATGAAACATAATTGGTTGCGATGAGGGCGGACCTGTGCGACCACAGGGGGACTACGAGGCTTGGCAGCGGGGAGTCTTCAGAACGTGGCCGACGAGATTGTGCAGAACAGCCTTGATGGCATAGATCTTCTGGCCCCACTGTCTGCGGAGGAACGTGCGACTCTGGCCCGTCAGTGCCGGTGGCGACGCTATGCGCCGCAGGAACAGATCATCGACCGGCAAAGTCAGAACCGGGACGTTTATCTGGTGATCAAGGGCTCGGTGCGGATCGTCATCTATTCCCTGTCGGGTAAGGAGCTGACGCTCGACGATCTCGGGGCAGGATACTACTTCGGTGAGCTGGCGGCGATTGACGGGCACCCGCGTTCAGCCAGCGTGATGGCACTGGTCGAAACGCAGGTGGCGGTGCTGCCGGCGGAAGTCTTCATGCGGCTGGTGACCACTCACGAAGGGATGATGCATCTGCTGCTGAAGCGGCTGGCCTCCATGGTCCGGACCTCGACGGACCGGATCATTGATCTGTCAACGCTGGGGGCCAACAACCGCGTTCATGCAGAACTGCTGCGGCAGGCCCGGGCAGCCGGGATTGCCGATGACGGCAGTGCCGTTCTGTCCCCGATCCCGGTGCATGGGGATATCGCCAGCCGTGTCTCAACCACCCGTGAAACTGTCGCCCGGGTGCTGAATGATCTGGCCCGTCAGGGTCTGGTCCGCCGGGACCGCGACGCGCTGGTGATTCTGGATGCAGAGAAGCTGGAAGAGATTGTGGAGAGCGTGCGCGGCGAATAATCGCGCATTATCTTCAGGCATGCAAAAACCCCTGCCGGACATGGCAGGGGTTTTTGTCTGTCCGTCAGGACGGTTAGGTCTGAAGGCAGGGCTTACTGGCCCATCTCCACGCCCTTGTCTTCGAACAGCTTTGCCAGATCACCGCTGGCCGCCATTTCGCGGACGATGTCGCAGCCGCCGACGAATTCGCCTTTGACGTAGAGCTGCGGGAAGGTCGGCCACGAGGAGAATTCCTTCAGGCCCTGACGGAATTCGTCATTCTCAAGAATGTTGACGGTCTTGTACTTCACGCCGAAATGGTTGAGCACCTGCACCACAGCAGCGGAAAAGCCGCACTGCGGAAACATGGCGCTGCCCTTCATGAACAGCAGCACCGGGTTGGCGTCAATTTCAGCCTGAATCTGCTGGAAGAGCGGATTATCCGACATTGTCTGTCGCCTTTCGTATGGGGCCGGACGGCAATCGTCCGGATCGGGAACGGTTGGGTGAGGATATGCGGGGCAAATGCGCTGCCGTCAATAGCTTTACCGCAGGGCGGGCACCTTGACCCGGATCAAGACGGCTTTGCGCTTGCCGGGGTGCGGCGCAGCATCGGCAACGAGTAGATCACCACACCGGCCCAGATCAGCCCGAAGGTGATGAGATGGGTGGTGGTGAAGGGCTCCCTGAAAATCAGGATGGCGACGGCAAGCTGGACTGTCGGACTCATGTACTGCATCAGACCCAGGGTGGACAGGCGCAGGCTGCGGGCACCGATCCCGAACAGGTACAGCGGCAGGGCCGTCCACAGGGGGCAGCCGATCATCACCAGAACCAGCAGGTGCCAGTCGGCCCCCGGCAGCAGCAGACTGCTGAAAAAGCCGTTGCCGAGGCTTTCTTTCCAGATCAGCCAGCCGATGGCGAAGGGCGTCAGCAGCAGGGTTTCGACAAACAGGCCGGTCAGACTGTCTGCCGGGGCGGTTTTACGGATCAGGCCGTAGATGCCAAAGGTCAGGGCCAGAGACAGGCTGATCCACGGGAGGTTGCCTAGCCCGGCAACCATCACACCGACCCCGGCGCAGACCAGCAGAACGGCAAGGCCCTGTTGGCGCGAAAAGCGTTCATTTAGAAAAACTGCGCCAAGGGCCAGCGTGACCAGAGGGAAAATGTAGTATCCAAGGCTGCCGTAGATGGCCTGATGGGAGTTTATGGCATAAACAAAAATAAGCCAATTAACGGAAACCATCACCGCCGATGCGGTGAAGATTCCCAGCAGGCGGGGCGAGCGGAGAATGGTCAGGACCTGCGCCGGACGATCCCCCCGCATCATGAAGGGCAGCATCGCCAGCACACTCCACAGAATGCGGTGGCTGATGATTTCGTCGGGGGGCAGGGTGGCCAGCGTCCGGAAGAACAGGCCGGAGCCACCCCACAGGCAATAGGCACCCAGTGCGGCGATCAGACCAGCCCGCACGGAGGGGGAAGGGGCAGGAGACATGGGGAGTCATCCAAAAGGGGCGAGAGGAGGAAACCACAGCTACCGTAAGGGCAGTGGTTCTCCAAGCCTTTTCCATTTTTCACGATGATCCGCACTTCATCTAAGACTTTAAGAAAATATCTCAATGCATTTGATTTAGCTCATTTGATGCGTAGATTGACTTAAGAAAGGTAGCGCAGAGACCCCCTCCCCCTTTCGGGCGATGATCCGCGCAATGACCCGGCTTTCCCCGCCACGGACCACCAGCCCGGTTTCATAGGCAATGACGTGCAGGGGGGCGGTCAGGGCCAGAAGTTCTCCCGGCGCAAGCAGGTGGTCTGGGTTGCGGGGGCGCCCGAAGCGTTCGTTGCCATGGGCGAAGGTCTCGTACAGCAAAAGGCCATCCGGGTGCAGGGCGGCGCATAGATGGGGGAAGAGCGGGCGATGCAGATAGTTGGTGACGATCACCGCGTCAAAGTGGCCTTTAGGGCTCACTGACGGGTTCTCTGGGGAGAACGGCCATGAATGATCAGCCCCGTCCGGGCCGCTTTCCAGATCGTGTGCGATCAGCGTCGCGGTATCTGCCAGGTCAGCCACCCCGGACAGGTCGCGGTCAATCAGGGTGACGTCACAGCCGCTGTTCAGGAAGAGGCGTCCATGCCGCCCGCTGCCACAGGCCACATCCAGCACCCGCGCCCCGGCAGGGACCAGCGGAGCAAAGCGTAAAATCCATTCTGATGCGGGCAGGATGGCAGGCTGATGCTGACTTTGGCTTGTCATGGTTCCTCATGATGGTTAAATGCATGGGCTTTCTGCCAGAGGGCAGGCGCGAGGGGTTACGGAGAACGACGGCGGCAGATGATTAAGTACGAGCTGCAGTGCGAGCATGACCATACCTTTGAAAGCTGGTTCCGTGACAGTGCGGCCTATGACCGCATGGCGGAGCAAGGGGTATTGCAGTGCCCGGAATGTGGCAGCGCGCGGGTTGCCAAGGCGCTGATGGCCCCGCGTCTGGCCCGTAAAAAAGGCCATGATGACCGCGAGGAAGCCCGCCGCCGCAGTGCAGCCGCCACGGCCGCCGCGATGGTCGGGCAGGTGGCTGCGGCTGCCGCCGTGCCTGCCGCCGCTGATCCGTCTGCCCCCGTACCTGCACCGCCGGACCCGGCAGCGGTACGGCAGGTGATGCGGGCGGTGCGCACCTACGTTGAGCAGAATTTTGATTATGTTGGCAATACCTTCGCCGATGAGGCCCGTAAGATTCACTACGGTGACAGTGAGGCGCGTGCTATCTATGGCGAAGCTACACCGGAAGAGCAGACAGCCCTGGAAGAGGAAGGGGTTGAAATCTATAGCCTTCCGGTCCTGAAGGACGATGCCTGACGGGGATCGTGCGGTAGGGATGTCATTGTGTTTTTTCAGGCGATCCGGCTGAAATCGGGGGATTTCACAGGGGCTGGCTGCTTGCCTGAAGCGCGGGGAGAAGCCCCGCTGTTGTATCAACCGGGGAGGACGGTGCGGCGGCACCGTCAGCAGGCATTATCATGAATCAACCCGCATTCACCCTGAAGCCGGTGCTGTTTGTGCTGGGAGAGCTTCTGGCGATCCTTGGGGTGTTCATGTTCGTGCCCGGCTTTGTCGATGCCTGGTCGGGGGATGCCGACTGGATGGGGTTTTTCATTGCCAGCGGCTTCACCACTCTGACCGGGCTGCTGCTGGTTTTCACCAATTTTGAACGTCATCTGACGCTCAACCGCCGTCAGGCCTTTCTGCTGACCGCGCTGTCATGGGTGGGGATTTCGGCCTTCTCCGCCATGCCGTTCACGTTTTCCCGGCTGTCTCTCAGCTATACCGATGCGTTGTTCGAGGCAGTTTCCGGACTGACCACCACCGGCTCCACGGTTATTACCGGGCTTGATGTGGCCCCCCCGGGGATTCTGCTGTGGCGGTCGCTGCTGCATTGGCTGGGCGGTATCGGGATTGTGGTGATGGCGATTTCCCTGCTGCCGTTCCTGCGGGTCGGCGGGATGCAGCTGTTTAAGATGGAAAGTTCTGACACCAACGACAAGGTGGTGGCGCGGGTCAGCCAGTTTACGCTGTCGCTGGTCCTGATCTATGTCGCGCTGACGGCTTCCTGCGCGGTGGCCCTGCAACTGGCAGGTATGACCTTCTTTGAAGCTGTTAACCATGCGATGGCGACCATCTCAACCGGTGGCTTTTCGACTTCAGACGCATCGGTGGGGCATTTTAACAGCCTGACCATCAACTGGATCATTACCATCTTCATGATTGCCGGGGGGCTGCCGATCACCCTGTTCATCCGGGCTTTGCGGGGCGGGGGGCTTTCTGCCTTTAACGAGACGCAGGTGCGGGGATTTCTGGTGTTCGCACTTTTTGCGACGGTTCTGCTGACGGCAGAGCAGCTGTACCGCGGGGCGGGGGATGTGTTTACCACCCTTACCCATGTTGCCTTCATGGTGGTGACGATCATCACCACGACCGGGTTTGCCAGTACGGATTATACCCTGTGGGGTAACTTTGCCGTCGCCTGCGCTTTTGCGCTGACCTTCGTCGGGGCCTGTACCGGGTCTACGGCTGGCGGTATCAAGATCTTTCGTTTTCAGATCGCGTGGCGGCTGTACCGCTCTCATATCCACCGGCTGATCAGCCCGAATGCGGTCGAGGTCGCCCGCTTCGGTGAACGGCGGATCACTGAAGACGTATCAGCCTCTGTGATGCTGTTCTTCTTCGTTTATATCGGCACTGTCGGGGCGATTACCCTGTTTCTGGCCTCTGTCGGGCTTGACTGGGTAACGGCGGTCAGCGGTGCCGCCACCGCTGTCGGCAACGTCGGCCCCGGTCTGGGGCATATTATTGGCCCGGCCGGAAACTTCCAGAGCCTGCCTGACGCGGCCAAGTGGGCCCTGTCGATCGGCATGCTGCTGGGGCGTCTGGAGTTTTTCTCCATTCTGGTGCTGCTGTCGGCCCGCTTCTGGAAGGCCTGAGCGACGGCGTCCGGCCAGAACATTTTCAGGAAAGCCCGATGCCGGTCAGTGGGTTTTCTCGACCACAACGCTCAGCTGGCTGTTCCACACCGGGGTCATTGTTTTGTCCGCGACGGTGATTTCGGTGATGCCGATATTCTTGCCGATAATGAACAGCCGGTTGGCCCCCTGCAGATAGACATCGGCCACTTCCGGGTGCGATGAGATCACCGCCAGCCCCGGCTGGGTCAGGCGCACCACCTCGATGGTGCCGACCACCACCTCCATATCTTCCCGCAGTTCGGGGTTGATGATGGGTTCTTCCTTTTTCGCTTTTTCCCACGGCATCATAAATTCCTGCGCCGAGGCCCCGGTCAGAGGAGACAGCAGCAGGGACAGGCAGAGGCATGATGCTGTGGTGCGAGCCGCGCGGACCATGAACGGAAACCTTTTTTCAGCCGGATTGTCGGGGCAGTATCATCGGTAAATGTTAAAAACACGGCAACAGCAACCACGCCCGCGTTGAGAAAACCGCCGTCTTGGCCTATAAGGCCCACAGTTTCCCCTCCGGCAGGTCACAGCAGACAGGATAGCAGACATGATTCCTCGTTACTCCCGCCCCGAAATGGTTGCCATCTGGGATGCGGCTAACAAGTTCAAGATCTGGTTTGAGATTGAAGCCTATGCCTGTGACGCGCAGGCCAAGCTGGGGGTGATCCCGGAAAGTGCCGCCAAGGCGGTGTGGGACCGGGGGAACAAGCCCTACACGGCGGAGCGGATCGCCCGGATTGATGAGATCGAAGCCGTCACCAAGCATGACGTCATCGCCTTCACCACTGAACTGGCCGAGCATGTCGGCGACGACGCCCGTTTCGTCCATCAGGGCATGACCTCCTCTGACGTGCTGGATACCTGTCTGGCAGTGCAGATGGTGCAGGCAGCGGACCTGCTGCTGAAGGATATGGACGCCCTGCTGGCAGCCCTGAAGACCCGGGCGATGGAACACAAGCTGACCGTCTGCATGGGCCGCAGCCACGGCATCCATGCAGAGCCGGTGACGATGGGGCTGAAGTTTGCCGGGTTCCATGCTGAGTTCCAGCGTGGCCGGGAGCGTCTGGTCCGGGCCCGCGAGAATATTGCCACCTGCGCTATTTCCGGCGCGGTCGGCACCTTTGCCAACATCGACCCGTTCGTTGAAGAATATGTCGCTGAGAAGCTGGGTCTGAAGCCGGAACCGCTGTCGACGCAGGTGATCCCGCGTGACCGTCATGCTGAATATTTTGCGGCGCTGGGGGTGATTGCCTCTTCCATCGAGCGTGCCGCCACCGAGATCCGTCACCTGCAGCGTACCGAAGTGCGCGAGGCCGAGGAGTTCTTCTCCAAGGGGCAGAAGGGCAGCTCGGCGATGCCGCACAAGCGCAACCCGGTGCTGACCGAAAACCTGACCGGTCTGGCCCGTATTGTCCGCTCTGCCGTGGTTCCGGCCATGGAGAACGTCGCTCTGTGGCATGAGCGTGACATCAGCCATTCCTCGGTGGAACGGATGATCGGCCCCGATGCGACCATCACCCTTGATTTTGCTCTGGCCCGCCTGACCAACGTGATCGCCAATCTGGTGATCTACCCGGATGCGATTGACCGGAATCTCAACCAGATGGGCGGTCTGGTGTTCAGCCAGCGCGTGCTGCTGGCCCTGACACAGGCCGGTGTCAGCCGCGAAGATTCCTATCGTCTGGTGCAGCGTAATGCGATGAAGGTGTGGGAAGGGCAGGGCGATCTGCTGTCGATCCTGAAGCAGGATGACGAAGTCACCGCCCGCATCCCGGTGCCGGAGCTGACCGAGCTGTTTGATCTCGGCTACCACACCAAGCATGTTGATACCATTTTCCGTCGCGTTTTCGGCGAGGCGTAAGCCTTTTTCTGGCATCTGGGGGGTAGGGAAGGCGGCGCCCGCTTTCCCTTCCTCTCCGGCACAGGTCAGGCCGGACGCAAAAGAGAAAGGGCCAGCCCCGGGTGGGGACTGGCCCTTTTCTGTCGTCTGATCCCGCTGGCAGATCAACGGGCGGCGTCGCCGTAGACCTGCTCGCGGGCGATGGTCATCAGCTTTTCAAGCTTGATGCGCAGACGGCCCTCGGTCATCTCCACGCCCTTATCCGTCAGGTCTTTCATGACTTTACGGATCACATCATCATCGCCGGGCTCTTCCAGATCGGCGGCGACAACGCCACGGGCATAGGCATCGGCGTCAGCAACGCCCATGGTTTCCGCCGCCCACAGGCCAAGCAGTTTATTTCGGCGGGCCCGGGCCCGGAATTCCAGTTCCTGATCCAGCTTGAACTTGGCTTCGAAAGCCTGTTCGCGATCGTGGAAGGCGTCAGCCATGGTGCGCGTTTCCTCGGATTAAACTATATGATACCGGTTTTCCGGCTAAAAACCGCACCGTTATACCCTTTGGGCCGCCGGACCGGTACTCCTTTTTATACCGTCGGAAGGTTTTGGGCGGGCCGGGCCGGAGGGGTTGTAAAGGGGGGAGGGAAGATCATGTGTACAGTTGCCATTCTGCGTCGTCCGGGGCACCGCTGGCCGGTGCTGATCGGGGCAAACCGCGACGAGATGCGTGACCGCCCGGCCCTGCTGCCGGGGCGGCACTGGCCTGACAGGCCGGAGGTGACGGCAGGACAGGATCTGTTGGCCGGCGGATCGTGGATGGGGCTGAATGATCACGGTGTGACGGCGGCCATTCTCAACCGTTTCGGCACACTGGGACCAGCCTCGGACAAGCGGTCGCGGGGCGAACTGGTGCTGGAGGCGTTGGATCATGCCGACGCGGCGGATGCGGTGGCGGCGCTGGCAGAGCTGGATGGCCGGGCGTACCGTCCCTTCAATATGATTGTGGCGGATAATACCGATGCGTGGTGGCTACGCCACGCCGACAGGCCGGATGGCATCATCGAGGCCGTGCCGCTGCCGGAAGGCCTGTCGATGATCACCGGGTTCGACCTGAACGATGTGGCCGCTGACCCGCGCCTGCGCCGCGCGCTGCCTGCATTCCGGGCGGCAGCGGAGCCGGACCCGGATGCAGGCGACTGGGCGGAATGGAAGGCGTTGCTGGCCAGCCGTGACAGCGGAGGACCGGAGAATGACCCCCGGGCTGCGTTGTGTTTTCTGCGGCCAAACGGTTTTGGGACCGTCTCCTCCAGCCTGCTGGCTTTGCCTGCGGTTGGCGCGGCTGTTCCGGCGGTATGGCTGTATGCGGCGGGGCCGCCTGATCAGGCGGAGTGGGCGGCGGTTCCTGCCATCGGATAACGGCGGCCCCGGTGGTTGGTGGCTGGTGTCGGGATCAGGCGCGCCCGGCGCGCCCGACCACCAGAACTTCCACTGTCGTTTCCGGCGCGCGCAGTTGCAGGCGGCTGACGCCGACAACGTCGGTCAGCCAGAAAACGCCGTCGGCGGTGGTGCAGCGGTAGACCAGCGCCGGTGTGCCATCAAGGGCGCTGACCGGGCCGAAAACAGTGCTGTGGGGAATGCCGGTGAGGGTCAGGGCAGTGATCGGGGTGCGGACCATGTCAGGTCTCCTTCATTGTTCTTGTTGTTTATTTTGATTGTTGCTTGTTGGCGGGGATGCTCAGGGCGCTGTGCCGTATTGATTTTGCGCACTCTGTACGCTCTTAATATGCGCATACCGTGCGCAGAATTCAATAGACATTATGCACTAAGTGCGCCTAGTGTGGCGCCATCATCCCTGCACGATGCTATCTGCACAGAGTATGGCATTGGCGCACAATGCCTTTTCGGGGCAAACTGCCCGCAGGAGACACTCATTTTATGACCGGAGCAGCGTGATGGGTACAATGTCGCCGAAAGATTTCCGTCGCTGGCGTAAAGTGATGGACCTGTCGCAGAAAGATGCCGCCGAGGCCCTGGGCCTGAAGCGCCGGGTCGTGCAGTATTACGAAAAAGGCGAGCGTGACGGCGAGAAGGTTGAGGTTCCCAAGTATGTCCGGCTTGCCTGCTACGCCCTGTTGCAGGGCGTGAAAGACTATAAGGGGCCGCCGAAGGATGAGGCGGAGAAAGAGAGCGCCGGAGACGAGGCGGAGGCCCCGGCTGCAATCGAATCGGTTGTGCCTGACAGTGCCGCCGGGCCCGCTGCGGCTGAGGCCCCGGTGAAGGTGCCGAAGGCGCGGGGAAAGTCGGCGGGCAGACGGTCTGCCGCAAAAAGCGGGGAAACACCCGCCGCGCCGGAAGGGGGCGCCTGAGGGCGGCTGGGGAGCCATTCCGGGACCGAATGGCTGTTCTTCTGTCACAAAGCACGTTGCAACGATTGTCGGGCGGGCTGACACCTGCTATACCCCACTCGAATCAGGAGACAGCGCGTGGTTTCCTCCGGCTGCCGGAGGGGGCGTCGTAGCTGTCTTTCCCCTCAGTTCCTCCGGTCGCGGCGGGGTGTGCCGCAGCCGGGACCACAGCCGGACACCGCTCCATGGGACGTCGCAAGCAGATTTACGAAGGCAAGGCCAAGATCCTGTTCGAAGGGCCGGAGCCGGGGACCATCGTTCAGTACTTCAAGGATGATGCCACTGCCTTCAATAACCAGAAGAAGGGCACCATCACCGGGAAAGGGGTGCTGAACAACCGCATCACCGAATACCTGTTCCAGAAGCTCGGTGAAATCGGCGTTCCGACCCACTTCATCCGCCGTCTGAACATGCGGGAACAGCTGGTGCGCGAAGTCGAGATCATCCCCATCGAGGTGGTGATCCGCAATGTCGCCGCCGGTTCGATCTCCAAGCGTTTCGGCATTCCGGAAGGCACCCAGCTTCCGCGCTCTATCGTTGAATACTACTATAAGAACGATGAGCTCGGCGATCCGCTGGTGTCGGAAGAGCATGTCACCGCTTTCGGCTGGGCCACCATTCAGGAACTCGACGAGATCCTGTCCCTCAGCCTGCGCGTGAATGATTATCTGTCCGGCCTGTTCCTCGGCATCGGTCTGAAGCTGGTTGACTTCAAGCTGGAGTTCGGCCGGGTGCAGCACGAAAACGGTGAAGTGCAGATCATTCTGGCTGACGAAATCAGCCCGGATAACTGCCGCCTGTGGGACACCAAGACCAACGAGAAGATGGATAAGGACCGCTTCCGCCGCGATATGGGCGGTGTGGAAGAGGCTTATCAGGAAGTGGCCCGCCGCCTTGGCATCATGCCGGAAGGCGGACCGCGTGATATGCCGGGTCCGGCGACCATGCAGTAAAGACGACAGGGGCCGCCGTGCGCGGCCCCTTCGCCTATTGTTATCCTTATTATCCCTGTTTTCCCTCCCCCCTTTATCTTTCCTGACGAGAGGATATTCCCGTGAAGGCCAAGGTACACGTCACTCTGAAGAACGGCGTTCTCGACCCGCAGGGCAAGGCGATCCAGCATGCTCTGGGTTCGCTCGGTTTCTCTGGCGTCGATGACGTGCGCCAGGGCAAGTACATCGAACTGGATCTGGCGGAAACCGACGCCGCCAAGGCCCGCGAAGCCGTTGAGCGGATGTGCAAGGAACTGCTCGCCAATACCGTGATCGAGAACTACGCCATCTCCATCGAGGGCTGATCGGCGCGGATGCCGGAGGCGGAGCCGGAGGGTATCCGTGGCTCGCCGACCCCCTGCGCTGACTTCTCAATCCACTGATATTGAAGCGAGACGTGACATGAAAGCCGCCGTCATTGTCTTCCCGGGCTCCAACTGCGACCGTGATCTCGCAGTGGCCCTGGAAAAAAGTTCGGGCAAAGCCCCGATCATGCTGTGGCACCGGGAAACCGAAGTGCCGCAGGATCTTGACCTGATTGCCGTCCCCGGCGGGTTCTCCTATGGGGATTACCTGCGGTCCGGCGCCATGGCCGCCCACAGCCCGGTGATGCGTGAAGTGAAGCGCATGGCCGAAAAGGGTGTGCGCGTTCTGGGCGTCTGCAACGGCTTCCAGATCCTGACCGAAGCCGGTCTGCTGCCGGGGGCGCTGATGCGCAACCGCGATCTGAAGTTTATCTGCCGCGATGTGCATCTGAAGGTCGAGAACACCGATACCGCCTTCACCGGCCCGTACACCAAGGGGCAGGTGGTGCGCTTCCCGGTGGCCCACCATGACGGCAATTTCTTTGCCGATGATGAGCTGCTGAAGCGGATTGAGGGCAACGGGCAGGTCGCCTTCCGGTATGCCGCTGCCGATGGCACGGTGTCGGATGCCACCAACATCAACGGCAGCCGCAACAACATCGCCGGGATCGTCAACGAAAAAGGCACCGTGCTGGGCATGATGCCGCACCCGGAACGCCTGATCGAGCCGAAGCTTGGCGGCGCGGACGGCAAGCCGATGTTTGACGCTCTGGTGGAGGCCCTGTCGTAATGAGCAAGATCACCCCTGAAATCGTCGCTCAGCACGGGCTGACCGCCGATGAATACAAGCTCGTGCTCGACATCATGGGCCGCGAGCCGAACCTGACCGAACTGGGCATCTTCTCGGTGATGTGGTCGGAGCACTGCTCCTACAAGTCGTCGAAGAAGTGGCTGAAGACCCTGCCGACCAAGGCACCGTGGGTTATCTGCGGCCCGGGTGAAAACGCCGGTGTCATCGACATCGGGGAAAACCTTGCTGCCATCTTCAAGATGGAAAGCCATAACCACCCGTCGTTCATCGAGCCCTATCAGGGCGCGGCCACCGGCGTCGGCGGTATCCTGCGTGACGTGTTCACCATGGGGGCCCGCCCGGTCGCCAACCTGAACGCCCTGCGTTTCGGCTCGCCGGACCATGCCAAGACCCGCCATCTGGTTTCCGGCGTGGTGTCGGGCATCGGCGGTTACGGCAACTGCGTCGGCGTGCCGACCGTCGGCGGGGAAGTGAACTTCCATTCGTCGTACAATGGCAACATCCTGGTCAACGCCATGACCGTCGGTGTCGCCCAGCAGGATAAGATTTTCTATTCCGCCGCTGCCGGTATCGGCAACCCGGTGGTTTATGTCGGCTCGAAGACCGGCCGTGACGGTATTCACGGGGCCACCATGGCTTCGGCGGAATTCAATGCCGATTCCGAGGAAAAGCGCCCGACCGTGCAGGTTGGCGACCCGTTCACCGAAAAGCTGCTGATCGAAGCCTGCATGGAACTGATGGCCACCGATGCCATCGTTGCCATTCAGGATATGGGTGCCGCCGGTCTGACCTCTTCCTCCTTCGAAATGGCGTCGAAGGGCGGCATGGGCGTGGAGCTGGAGCTGGACAAGGTGCCGATGCGTGAAACCGGCATGACCCCGTATGAGCTGATGCTCTCGGAGTCGCAGGAACGCATGCTGATGGTGCTGGTGCCCGGCAAGGAAGACATGGCCCGCGCCATCTTCGAAAAGTGGGAACTGGACTTCGCCGTTATCGGCACCCTGACCGATACCGGCCGGATGGTGCTGAAGTGGCACGGCGAAGTGGTCGGCGATCTGCCGATTGATCCGCTGGCCGCCGCCAGCCCGGAATATGACCGCCCGTGGGTTCCGACCCCGAAGGCGCCGGAAGTGCAGCCGTCTGACGTCACCGAACTGGCGTGGAACGAGGCTCTGGCCCGTCTGATCGCCTCGCCGGATCTCGCCAGCCGTCGCTGGATCTGGGAACAGTACGATCACATGGTGATGGGCGATACCGTTGGCCGCCCCGGTGGCGATGCCAGTGTGGTGCGTCTGCACAAGTCCAACCGTGGCCTTGCCGTGACCACCGACTGCACCCCGCGCTATGTGAAGGCTGACCCGGTTGAGGGCGGCAAGCAGGCCGTGGCCGAGACGTGGCGTAACATCACCGCCGTCGGTGGCCGCCCGCTGGCGATCACCGATAACATGAACTTCGGCAACCCGGAAAAGCCGGAGATCATGGGCCAGTTCGTCGGTTCCTGTCAGGGGATCGGGGAAGCCTGTATCGCGCTTGATTACCCGGTCGTGTCGGGCAACGTGTCGCTGTACAACGAAACCGCCGGTCAGGCGATTCTGCCGACCCCGGCCATCGGTGGCGTCGGTCTGGTTGATGATCTCGACAAGACCGCCAGCATTCCGTTCAAGGCTGAAGGTCAGGTGCTGGTGCTGTTCGGTCAGGGCGACCGTCAGGGCTGGCTGGGTCAGTCGCTGTATCTGCGTGAAATCGCCGGTCGGGAAGAGGGGGCTCCGCCGCCTGTCGATCTGGCGCTGGAACGCAAGGTCGGTGACTTCGTCCGGGGCGTGATCACCGCTGGCGATACCGACACCGTCCATGATCTTGCCGATGGCGGCCTGCTGGTTGCTGTCGCGGAAATGGCCATGTCGTCGGGTATCGGTGCGGCGCTGACCGTCGATTTCGGCGGCCCGCTGCATGCAGCCCTGTTTGGCGAAGATCAGGCCCGCTATGTGGTTGCCGTTGATGCTGCCAAGGCTGATGCGGTGCTGGCACAGGCTGCGGCTGCCGGGGTTCCGGCGCTGAAGATCGGTGTCACCGGCGGCAATACCCTGTCGGTCAACGGCGGTGTCGCCGTGCCTGTCAAGGCGCTGCGGGATGCCAATGAAGCCTGGCTGCCTGAGTATATGTCCCACGGCGGCTGATCCTGCCGTCGCCCCGGCCCTGCCATAGGGTAGGGCCGGGTGGGATTACCCCTTGCTGATGCCCTGTCTGATGGCTATCTCCTGTGCGTTCCGCACCGGCCATCGGGCGGGGCATCTGCCGTTTTGGTGCCGGTGCATTTCCTGCTGCCGTTCGGTGTGGAAAACAGTGTATTCTTAGAAGCGGTTATCAAACCGCACATGACCAAATGCGCTTCAGAGGGAGACAGACCATGGCTATGGATGCCGCCGATATCGAAAAGATGATCAAGGAAGCGCTGCCGGATGCTGATGTGACCATCGAAGACCTGCGGGGCGACGGTGACCATTATGCGGCACTGGTGATTTCGAAGGAATTCATCGGCAAGAACCGTGTGCAGCAGCATCAGATGGTGTATGCCGCCCTGAAGGGCAAAATGGGTGGGGAGCTGCACGCGCTGGCCCTGCAGACGCAGGCCCCGGCCTGATCCGACATCTCACGGGGGTGGGGCACAGCCTGTCCGCCCCCGTGAAGCAGGCCCATTGAGGTAGATATGATGCAGGCAACAGCCCGTCCGGTGGTTGCGGGGCAATAAGGAAGCAGGGGCTTTGGTTCATCAGGTCTTTGACCGTCGGGCGGTCGCCCGGCATCAGGCCCGCGCCGCAGCGGCCTTTCAGGATTTTTCTTTTCTGGCCGAGGAAGTCGGCGACCGCCTGACCGAGCGGCTGGAGGATATCACCCGCAGCTTTCCGCTGGCTGTCGATCTGGGCAGTCATGGCGGACTGCTGGCCCCGCGTCTGCGCGGACGGCATGGGATTGAAACCCTGATCTCGACCGATCTGGCCCCGGCCTTTGCCGCACGGTCTCGCGGGGCTGCACTGGCCTGCGATGAAGAGGCGCTGCCCTTTGCCGCCGGGTCGCTGGATCTTGTGGTGTCATCGCTGGCGCTGCACTGGGTGAACGATCTTCCCGGGGCGCTGGTGCAGATCCGGCAGGCACTTAAACCCGATGGCCTGTTTATCGGGGCAATGCTCGGCGGTGAAACGCTGAAAGAGCTGCGCGAGTGTCTGGTTGACGCTGAGGTCGAGGTTGAGGGCGGGCTGTCACCGCGAACCTCGCCGCTGACCGATGTGCGTGATCTGGGGATGTTGTTGCAGCGGGCCGGGTTTGCCCTGCCGGTGGTTGATACTGACCGCATCACCGTCACCTATGGCTCGGCGCTCAAGCTGATGCAGGACCTGCGGGGCATGGGGGAAAACAATGCGGTGCTGGAACGGCGGAAGACGTTTTCCCGCCGCGATACCCTGCTGCGGGCGGCACAGCTGTACCATGAGCGTCACGCCGGAGCGGACGGGCGGATCACCGCGACATTTCAGGTGCTGTGGATGCTGGGATGGGCCCCGGCGGAGAACCAGCCGCAGCCGAAAAAGCCCGGCAGCGCCACCCACAGTCTGGCCGATGCCCTCGGGGCGCAGGTTTGCGGGGTTAACCCGGCCAGTCCTCTCGACGGCGCCCCCTGAAACAGGTAGTCTACTTGCATGCAATTCTCAACTGATCTGATCTCCGGGACCCTGATCAAGCGGTACAAGCGCTTTATGGCCGATGTGACGCTTGATGATGGCACCGTGGTCACCGCCCATACCGCCAATTCCGGCTCGATGCTTGGCTGTTCGACGCCGGGGTCGCGGGTCTGGCTGTCCCCGGCCAGCAACCCGGAACGCAAGCTGAAGTACACCTGGGAAATGGTTGAGGTGGACGGTGCCCTGATCGGCGTGAACACCAGCCACCCCAATGCGCTGGCGGCAGAGGCCATTCAAGCCGGACAGATCGCCGAACTGACCGGGTACACCGGCCTGAAGCGGGAAGTGAAATACGGCAAGAACAGCCGTATCGATGTGTTCCTGACCGCCGATGGCCGCCCTGACTGTTATGTCGAGGTTAAAAACGTCACGCTGTTCCGCGGGATGGAAGGCGGGCAGGGCGTTGCCCTGTTCCCCGATGCTGTCACCGAACGCGGCGCCAAGCATCTGCAGGAACTCTCCGACATGGTGGCGGAAGGCAAACGTGCGGTGATGCTGTATATGGTGCAGCGCCCGGCGTCGGGTCTGGCGCGGTTTGCCGTTGCTGAAGACATTGATCCCACTTATGCCGATGCCCTGCGCCGTGCCCGCGCTGCCGGGGTGGAGGCGATCTGCTACACCTGCACCCTGAGCCCGCTGGGGATTGAGGTTGCAGCCCCGCTGCCGGTTACCGTTTAATCCGTATTCTGTTCGATCTGCTGAAAGCTGACTCCCGATGACCCGATCTTCCCGCCGCTCCGAGATTATCCTGCATGGACCCGAAGGCTTTGCCGCCATGCGGGAAGCCGGGCGTGTCGCCGCCGAACTGCTGGACTACCTGACCCCCTTTGTCGTGCCCGGCATCACCACGGCGGCGATTGATGATCTGGTGGTCGGCTGGACCAGCGAACGCAAGCTGCCGAACGGGCCGTTCGGGTACCGGGGGTTTCCGCGCTCCGTCTGCACCTCGGTCAATCATGTGGTCTGTCACGGTATCCCCGGCGATAAAAAGCTGGAAGACGGCGATATCATCAACATCGACGTGACCCCGATCGTCAACGGCTGGTACGGGGATTCCAGCCGTATGTATTACGTTGGTAATCCGGGGGTGAAAGCCCGTAAGCTGGTGGACGTCACCTATGAATGTCTGATGCGCGGTATCGAGGTGGCAAAGCCGGGCGCGACACTGGGGGATATCGGTCACGCCATTCAGACGTATGCTGAAGACAACCGTTTCTCGGTGGTCGAAGAGTTTTGCGGCCATGGTGTCGGTCAGGTCTTCCACTGTGAGCCGAGTGTGCTGCACGTCGGCCGCCCCGGCGAGGGGCTGGAGCTGAAGCCGGGGATGATTTTCACCATTGAGCCGATGATCAATGCCGGTAAGCCGGGCACGAAGGTGTTGTCCGATGGCTGGACCGCTGTCACCAAGGACCGTTCGCTGTCCGCCCAGTTTGAGCACACGATCGGCATCACCGAAGAGGGCTGCGAGATTTTCACCCTGTCGCCGAAGGGCTGGCACTGCCCGCCGTATGCCTGAAGTCTGACGGGTTCCGCTGATGTCTGACGCGCCTGTTCCCCTTCATGCCGGTCACCGGCAACGCCTGAAAGAACGTTTTCTGGCATCCGTCCGGGCTGAAGCGCCGGAAGGGCTGCAGGATTATGAGTATCTCGAGCTTCTGCTGTTTCTCGGGATACCGCGTAAGGATGTCAAGCCGCTGGCCAAGCAGCTTTTGGCCCGCTTTGGGTCGGTGGGGGCGGTGCTGTCGGCGGAACCCGATCAGCTGATCCCGATGACCGGGGAATCCGGGGCGATTGCCCTGAAGGCCGCCGCCGCTGCCGCCCAATGGATGCTGCGGGAAGAGGTGGTCGGCCGCCCGGTTCTCGGGTCGTGGGACCGTCTTCTGGATTATCTGCATGCGACGATGGCCTTCCGGGAGAAGGAATGCTTCCGGCTGCTGTTCCTTGACCGTAAAAATCGCCTGATTGCCGATGAGTTACAGCAGAAGGGAACGATCGACCACACTCCGGTCTATCCGCGGGAAGTCGTAAAACGGGCGTTGGATCTGGCAGCAAGTGCGATCATTCTGGTTCACAATCACCCCAGTGGCGACCCGCAGCCGTCAAAGGGCGATATTGCGATGACCCGTCAGATCCGCGATGCCGCTTTGCCGCTTGGTGTGGTGGTGCATGACCATGTCATCCTGTCGCCAACCGGGTATACCTCGTTCAAGTCCGATGGTTTACTGTAAATTTGACGAATTTTCTTGTCGGGCTGCTGTGTGGGGAGTAATACCCTGCAAGGCAGATTTTTGGGAATGCAGTGGGGTTGTGGGATAAATGTCGGGCTTGAGTGATACGACTTTTGGCGTGGTGCAGATCATTGAACGGCTGCACAGGCACTACCTTGACGTGCTGCGGACGGAGTTGCGCCGCCTTGGGATTGAAGAAATCAATGCCGTGCAGGCCCTGCTTCTGGCCAATATCGGGACCGAAGAAGTGGTGATCCGCGATCTGAAGGACCGTGGCTATTATCATGGCTCCAACGTCTCTTATAACATCAAGAAGCTGACCGATCTGGGCTATATCGGGCAGGAACGCTGTTCCCATGACCGCCGGGCCATCCGCGTCGGGCTGACTGAAAAAGGGATGGATCTGTGCGCCCGGATGCGGGAGCTGCAGAAGTACCTCAGCACGGAAATGGCAGCCCTTGGCCTGCCGGAAACCAAGCTGACGGAAGCCATGCGCGATCTGGAGACGGTTGAGCGCTGCTGGACCGACTTCATCCGTTACGGGCGACGCTGACATCTGCCGATGATGCCCCGGGTCAGGCCGCTTCTGCGCTTTGTGCTGGGGCTTCTGATGCCCCACCGGTGTATCCGCTGCGGGGTGACGGTGGGCGGGGCCCCCGGCCTGTGTGCGGCCTGTTATCCGACCATAGAGTTTCTGGCCGGCAGCGGCTGCCCGTCGTGCGGGGTTGCCGTACCGCAACCGGGCCTGACCTGCGGGGTCTGTCTTGCCGCACCGCCGGTCTGGCGGCGGGCGCGGTCTGCCTTTGTTTACTCCCCCGACAGCCGCGATCTTATCCTGCGCTTCAAGCACGCGGATTCTACGCACATGGCCCCGGTGCTGGCGGCATGGCTGCACCGGGCCGGGGCAGATCTGCTGGCAGAGGCTGATCTGCTGGTGCCGGTGCCGCTGCATTGGCGTCGCCTGTTTCTGCGGCGCTATAATCAGGCGGCCCTGCTGGCACGGCATCTGTCTGGCCGCACCGGGGTAAAGGCTGATGTTCTGGTGTTGAAGCGGGTGCGGAATACCCGTCCGCAGGGGCATCTGCGACGGGGGCAGCGGCTGGGGAATGTCCGCACCGCCTTTGCGGTCACGGCGCCGGATCGGGTGGCGGGGAAGCGGATTGTACTGCTGGATGATGTGCTGACCACCGGGGCGACCCTGACAGCCTGCACCAATGCTCTCCTGAGGGCCGGAGCGGCGGACGTCTCGGTGCTGACGCTGGCCCGGGTGCTGAAGGGGCGGTAGGGCCCGGCTTTCACCTTCCCCTGCGCCGGGAAAGCCACTAAAGTCAGCGGATTCTTTTGGTTCTGAACTCCCCGACCGACAGGATTGATGATGGCCGCGATCGAAATTTACACCTGGTCACACTGCCCCTACTGCATCCGTGCCAAGGCCCTGCTTGACCGCAAGGGGGCTGCCTATACCGAGATTGACGTGCTGCACGATGCCGCCCGCAAGGCGGAGATGGAGCAGCGCGCCGGGCGCACCTCCGTTCCGCAGATTTTTATTGATGGCAAGCATATCGGTGGCTGCGATGATCTGCATGCGCTGGATGCCAAAGGCGGGCTTGATCCGCTTCTGGGGGCCTGAGACATGGGGACCGGTGCTTTTACCGCAGCCTGCATTCAGGTTAATGCTCTGAATGACATGGCGGCCAATATCGCTGAAGCGGAGCGGCTGATCCGTCTGGCCAAGGGGCAGGGCGCCGACATGGTGTTCATGCCTGAAAACGTCGTGATGATGGAGTGGGGGAAGGCCAACATTCTTGCCAAAGCCTATGGCGAGGAGGATCACCCCGCTCTGGCCCGGTTCCGCGTGTTGGCGCAGGAGCTGGATCTGTGGCTGCACTGCGGCACGCTGGCGATCCGGGTGGATGGTGGTGACCGGGTTGCCAACCGCACGTATGTGATCAATCCGGCGGGGGAGGTCGTCGCCTCCTACGATAAGATCCATATGTTTGACGTTGATCTGGACAATGGCGAAAGCTACCGGGAGTCCGCGACATTCCGCCCCGGCGAGAGCATGGCGGTGGTGGACCTGCCGTGGGGCCGTCTGGGGCTGGCGGTGTGTTATGACATCCGTTTCCCCTATCTGTTCCGGGCGATGGCGAAGGCCGGTGCTGACTTCCTGACTATTCCCGCCGCCTTCACCAAAGTGACCGGTGAGGCGCACTGGCACATTCTTCAGCGTGCCCGGGCGATTGAGACGGGCTGCTACGTCATCAGTCCGGCGCAGACCGGCACCCATATCAATGACCGGAAAACCTATGGCCATGCCCTGATCGTTGATCCGTGGGGCGAGGTGCTGGCCGATGCGGGAACTGAGCCCGGATTGATCATGGCCCGGATTGATGCCGCGAGGGTCGCCGAGGTCCGTGGCAAGGTGCCCAGCCTTCAGCACGACCGCCCGGTCTGCTGACGGGCTCTGCGGCCAAATTCTCTCGTTACAGACAAAAAGCCGCCCCAGTCTGACCGGGGCGGCTTTTTGATGGGTGGGGGGTGTCCTTTATGCCGCCGGTGAGGCGGTCAGAAGGTAGTTGACCGTCAGGTCGCCGGTCAGAGACCAGCTGTTTTCCAGCGGATTGAAGGTCAGGCCCTTCAGGCTGTCCACTTCCAGCCCCCCGGCACGCAGGCCGGCGGCAAATTCGCTGGGCTTCAGGAACTTTTTCCAGTCATGGGTGCCGCGCGGCAGCCAGCGGAGGATGTATTCAGCCCCAATCTTGGCCATCACCAGAGACTTCATGGTGCGGTTCATCGTCGCCCCGACCAGCATTCCGCCGGGTTTGACCAGCCGGGCGCAGGTGGTCAGGAACAGATCGACATCGGCGACATGCTCGACCACTTCCATGCACAGCACGACATCGAACTTTTCGCCGGCGGCGGCAAGGTCCTCGGCCAGACAGGCGCGGTAATCGATATCCAGCCCGACTTTTTCGGCGTGGACCGAGGCGGTGCCGATGTTCTTCGCGGTGGCGTCAATGCCGGTGACGGCAAAGCCCAGACGGCGCATCGGCTCTGACAGCAGGCCGCCGCCACAGCCGATATCAACCAGAGAAAGCCCCGCGAACGGCTGGTCGGCGGTGGCGTCGCGGCCAAAGCGCAGCGCGGCGGCATCGCGGATGAACTGCAGGCGGACCGGGTTAAAATTATGAAGCGGCTTGAATTTCCCGTTGGGGTCCCACCAGGAGTCCGCCATGGCTTCAAATTTGGCCACTTCTTCCGCTGAAGCGGTGGTTCGGACATCGGCCATCAGCTACTCCTTTCATTATACTTTTGACACAGAATGCGCCGGGCAATCCTTGCGTCAGGCAGGGTGACAGAGTATGTATACCCGCCCGCCGGTTACGGCAACCGATGGTGCATGATTTTTGATCTGTTGAAGGGATCGCTTCCCATGGCCCGCATTGTAATGAAGTTCGGCGGCACGTCGGTCGGTGACATCGACCGTATCAAAAACGTTGCCCGCCGTGTCAAAGCCGAGGTGGACGCAGGCAACGAAGTGGCCGTGGTTGTGTCGGCCATGTCGGGCGAGACGAATAAGCTGGTCGCCTACTGCCGCGAAATCGCACCGCTGCATGATGCGCGTGAATACGACGCGGTGGTTGCCACCGGCGAACAGGTGACTATCGGCCTGCTGGCGCTGGCGCTGCAGGAGCAGGGGGTGAATGCCCGCTCGTGGATGGGCTGGCAGATCCCGATCCGCACTGACGGTGCCCATTCCAAGGCCCGTATCACCGAGATCGAAACCGATGATCTGGTCCGCCGCATGCAGGACGGTCAGGTGGCGGTGGTTGCCGGGTTCCAGGGCATCGGCCCGGATAACCGCGTCACCACGCTGGGCCGTGGCGGTTCCGATACCTCGGCGGTGGCGCTGGCTGCTGCCCTGAAGGCCGACATCTGCGACATCTACACCGATGTGGACGGGGTCTATACCACCGACCCGCGGATTGTCGCCAAGGCCCGCAAGCTTGAAAAAATCACCTACGAGGAAATGCTGGAAAGTGCGTCGCTGGGCGCCAAGGTCCTGCAGGTCCGTTCGGTAGAAATGGCGATGAAGCATGGTGTGCGGGTGCAGGTCCGCTCCAGCTTCTCTGACGCCCCCGGCACCATCATTTGCGATGAGGAAGAAATCGTGGAACAGGAACTCGTCAGCGGTATCGCCTATTCCCGTGACGAAGCCAAGATCACCCTGGTGAAGGTCGCGGACCGTCCGGGTGTGGCGGCTGCCATTTTCGGTCCGCTGACCGATGCCAATATCAACGTCGATATGATCGTGCAGAATGTTTCGCACGGCGGCGGCGCCACCGATATGACCTTCACCGTCTCCAAGGGTGACCTCGACCGTGCCGTTAAGGTGCTGACCGAGAAGAAGGGCGAGCTGGGCTATGAAGACCTGTGGGCCGATGCCAATGTGGTCAAGGTGTCGGTGATCGGCGTCGGTATGCGCAGCCATGCCGGTGTGGCGCAGACCATGTTCCGCGCCCTGTCGGCCAAGGGGATCAACATTCAGGTGATCTCCACCTCCGAAATCAAGGTGTCGGTGCTGATCGCCGAAGAATATACCGAGCTGGCCGTCCGCGCCCTGCATACCGCCTATGGGCTGGATGCGGCGTAACAGCCTGATCAAGATAAAAAGACAATAAACCTTGCTAAAGAGGGCAAGCATGGACGCACAGGCGCAACTCTCCTCGCTGTGGAGCCGGGGCCGCGATTTTCTGGGGACGGAGGTCGCTATTCTCGGCGGCGCGATGTCCTGGGTCTCGGAACGCCATCTGGTGGCGGCAATATCCAACGCCGGGGGCTTCGGGGTTATCGCCTGTGGGTCCATGTCGCCCGATCTGCTGGATGCTGAGATTAAGGGCACGCAGGCCCTGACCGGCAAGCCGTTCGGTGTCAACCTGATCACCATGCATCCGCAGCTTGATGCGCTGATTGATGTCTGCCTTGCCAACAAGGTATCGCACGTGGTGCTGGCCGGTGGTCTGCCCAGCGGTGCGTCGATCAAGCGGGCCAAGGATGGCGGCGCCAAGGTGATCTGTTTTGCCCCGGCCGTGGTGCTGGCGAAGAAGCTGATCCGCTCCGGCGCTGATGCGCTGGTGATTGAAGGCTCGGAAGCGGGCGGGCATATCGGCCCGGTGGCGACCAGTGTTCTGGCGCAGGAAATCCTGCCGGTGATCCGTGATGTTCCGGTCTTTGTTGCCGGGGGGATCGGTCGCGGTGAAGCAATCGTTTCCTATCTGGAAATGGGGGCTGCCGGGGTCCAGCTGGGGACCCGTTTTGTGTGCGCAAGCGAATGTATTGCCCACGAAAACTTCAAGAAAGCCTTCCTGAAGGCCAACGCCCGCGATGCGATGCCGACCGTGCAGCTTGATGCGCGGTTCCCGGTGATTCCGGTCCGGGCGCTGGTCAACAAGGGGACCGACCTGTTCATGGAAACCCAGCGGGCGGTGATCGAGCGCTTTAACAAAGGCGAGCTGGATCAGAAGGAAGCCCAGCTGGAGATCGAACACTTCTGGGCCGGGGCGCTGCGCCGTGCCGTGATCGACGGTGATGTCGAAAGCGGCTCTGTGATGGCCGGTCAGAGTGTTGGACTTGTGACCCAGGAACAGCCTACAGTGGACATTATTAAAGAGCTGGTCGATCAGGCGGTTACTGCGCTGCAGGTGCGGGCGGCTTCCTGACGTTCGCCTTCGTTATCAGCGCTGACCCTTCGCCGGAAAGGAGGCGGGCAGAATGACCACAGACGCCGATGTCGCACGCCGCCTGCTGGCCCGCCTGCGGGATGTCATGGCCGGATCCGGGGATACACAGACCCGGCTGGATAAGGTCACCCATGCCATCGCTGACTCATTCCGGGCCGACGTGTGCTCGATCTATGTCATGCGCGCCGGGGAAGTGCTGGAGCTGTTCTCCACCGAAGGTCTGAAGCAGACCGCCGTTCACCAGACCCGCCTGCGGGTCGGTGAAGGTCTGGTGGGGGATGTTGCCGCCCATGGCCGGGCTGTGGCGATGGCGGATGCGTGGTCGCACCCGTCCTTTGCCTATCGCCCGGAAACCGGCGAAGAGCTGTTCCATTCCTTCGTCGGGGTGCCGGTGGTGCGCGGGTCGCGTGTGATCGGCGTTCTGGTGGTGCAGAACCGTGAGGAACGGGTCTATTCCGACGTCGAGGTCGAAACGCTGGAAACCATTTCGATGGTGCTGGCGGAGCTGATGGCGACGGCGGAGGTGGTCAGCCGTGACGAACTGATTCCGGCGGATGGGATCGGCCTGCTGCCGCTGCGTCTGGAAGGGGCCGGTCTGGCCCCGGGGGTCGGCATCGGGGTTGTGGTGCTGCACCAGCCGCAGATCCGTATCAAAAAGCTGGTCGCGGAAGACCCGGAACAGGAACTGGAGCGCCTGAAGACGGCGCTGTCAGCGCTGCGGACGCAGGTTGATGCCATGCTGGCAGCCGACGATGCCAGCGATACTGATTTTCTGGATGTGCTGCATGCCTACCGGATGTTCGCGCAGGACACCGGCTGGATGAATAAGATTTCCGACGCTATCCGCACCGGTCTGACAGCCGAAGCGGCGGTGGTGAAGGTGCATGACGATACCCGTGTGCGCATGCAGCAGGTGACAGACCCCTATCTGCGGGAACGCCTGCATGATCTGGAAGATCTGGCAAACCGTCTGCTTGGCCATCTGGTTGGTGAGGACGGGCAGGGTGGCAGCCGTGATCTGCCGGAAGACGCCATTCTGATCTGCCGCAATCTGGGGCCGACCGAACTTCTCGACTATGACCGCACCAAACTGCGCGGTCTGGTGATGGAAGAGGGGTCCCGCACCATGCATGCGGTGATCGTGGCGAAGGCATTGGGGATCCCGGTGGTTGCCCGCGTCGAGAATATTTTCTCGATCGTGGAATCCTGGGATCCGGTGATCATCGACGGCACCCATGGTCAGGTTTTCGTCCGGCCGTCGGAAGATGTGCGGCGGCAGTTCACCAAATCGCTGAAGGTGTACCGCCGGAAGCAGGAAGAGTACGCCCAGCTTCGCAACGTGCCTGCGGTTTCACTTGATGGCACGGAAGTGTCACTGATGCTGAACGCCGGGTTGATGATTGATCTGCCGCATCTGGATGACACCGGGGCCAGCGGGATTGGTCTGTACCGGACCGAGCTGCCGTTCATGGCCCGCCCGTCCCTGCCTGATGTCACGTCGCAGCGGGCATTGTATTCAAAAATTCTTGATCACGCCGACGGTCGTCCGGTGGTCTTCCGTACCCTTGATGTCGGGTCGGATAAGGTGCTGCCATATTGGCACGGCACGCCGGAAGACAATCCGGCGATGGGGTGGCGGTCGATCCGCATTACGCTTGACCGGCCTGCGATCCTGCGGGAGCAGCTGCGGGCGCTGATTCAGGCCGCCGCCGGGCGGGAACTGCGGGTGATGTTCCCGATGGTTGCCGAGGTCGATGAGCTGCGTCAGGCCAAAAAGATCCTGAAAATGGAGCTGGAGGAGCAGGCTGCCGGTGGCTTTGTGCCGCAGAGCCTGAAAGTCGGGACCATGCTGGAGGTTCCGGCGCTGGTGTGGCAGCTGACCGCCCTGCTGCCGGAAATTGATTTCCTGTCGATCGGGTCAAATGACCTGATGCAGTTTCTGTTCGCCTGTGACCGGGGTAATCCACGGATGTCGGAACGGTATGACGTGCTGTCTCCGGCAGCCCTGAGCGTGCTGAAGCAGATTATTGACGCCTGTACTGCGGCGGGTGTCAGCTGCTCGGTCTGTGGGGAGATGGCCGGTCGCCCGTTAGAAGCCGTGACGCTGGCCGCCCTGGGGGTCAAAACCCTGTCGATGTCGGCCTCTGGCGTCGGGCCGGTCAAGGTGGCTCTCCGCTCGGCTGATCTCGGGCGGGTGCGGGAGTATGTGATCGGGCAGCTGGAAACCGCACCGCATTCCCTGCGGTCGCGCCTGCGCAATTATGCGGTTGATATGGGCATCCGCCTCGGCTGACGGGCGGTGGAACCGTATGTGATTTCTGTTTCAGATCATAATGCTGTCATGGCCGATACCCGGCTGGCAGGGCGGTAAGTCTTGCGGGGACCGGGGGCATTTGTTAGCGTGGCCGACGCAAGTTGAACGGGCCTGAAAGCGGGCTCAGCACCGGGATCATTATAATGACCGCTGAAAACCAGATGACAGGAAAAACCGGAGAAGTCGGCCGTCTGCTGAAGGCTGCCCGTGAGGAAACCCGCCAGAACCTTCGGGATGTGGCGGAACGCCTGCGGATCCGGTACCAGTTTCTGGAAGCGATTGAGGAAGGCCGGTATCAGGATCTGCCGGGAGCGGCCTATGCCACCGGCTTCGTCCGCGCCTATGCCGAATATCTTGGCCTTGACGGTCTGGAGATCGCGCGCCGCTTCAAGGAAGAGGGCGCTATCGGAAAAATGAGCAACGAGCTGGCTTTTCCGATTCCGGCGGCGGAAAGCGGTCTGCCGTCCCGGTCCCTGCTGCTGGCCGGTGTGGCGATGCTGGGTGTGGTTTATGGGGTCTGGCACTTTGTCGGCAGCCCGGATAAGCCGCTGGCCGATGTGGTGCAGGATATCCCGGACCGGATCGCCGCCCTGATGCGCAGCACCCCGGATAGCGAAGAGGCTTTGAAGCGCGAGCCGGTGATTGCGCCGCAGGCCGCATCGCCTGCCAGCCCGGCACCGGCGGCTTCATCTGCGGCCCCGTCATCTCCGGTGGCTGCTGCTCCGGCAGTGGTGCCGCCGTCTCCGGCTCCGGTGGCTCCCTCCGCGCCGCCGCCTGTACCCCCGGCAAAGCCGCAGCCGCACAGCGAACCTGCGCAGGAGCCGATCAGCACGGCTGAGGCTGATATTGAGCCCCCGGCCGAAGATCATGACGACACCCCGGCCCCGGCAGCAGTTGCGCCGCTGCCCGCGCCGACTGCGGCGCTGCCGTCAGTCCCGGCTGCGGGAACAGTGGCGTCGGCGACGTCAGCCCCCGTGCCCTCGACCCCCGCGTCCCCGGCCCCGGGTAAGCCTGCCCCGGCAGCGCATGCCCCGGCTGCTGCGGTGACGGCTGCGGCTCCCGCGCCTCAGTCCGCCCCTGCTGTGGGCCCGGCAGCGAAGCCTGCGACACCATCCGCTCCGGCAGGCACCCCGGCGGCACCGGCTGCAGCACCGGCAAAGCCGGGTCAGCCAACCGCACCGGCGGCCACTCCTGCCGCCGCTCCGGCGACGGCTGCCAAACCGACGACCCCGGCTTCGCCGCTGACGGCTCTTCCCAGCCAGCCGACGGCTTCGGCGACGACGCCCCCGGCAACTCCGGCCCGGGTTGAGCCGGTGACCGCCCCGGTGGAGCGTCAGGGAACGGATGGGGCCGCTGACGGGCAGTCAGCACAGGGCCGGGTCTTTGGCGAAGAAAACAGCAGTGCCCGGGTGGTGCTGAAGGCCCGTGCGGATTCCTGGGTGCAGGTCCGCAATTCCGATGGCCTGCTGATGAGCCGTCTGTTGCGCAAGGGGGACACCTATATGGTCCCCAATCAGGGCGGGCTGGAGCTGATGACCGGCAATGCCGGTGGTCTTGATATCGTGGTCGACGGCAAAGCCCTGCCGACACTGGGTAAGACCGGTGAAGTGCGCAAGGGCATCCCGTTACAGCCCGATGCCCTGAAGTCCGGCGCGGCGACGGGCAGCCAGTAACCGGACCGGGCCTTCTCCGGGGTTCCGTCGGCGGCGGGGACAGGCTATATAGGCCCTGTCCCCGTTGTTGTCTGCCGGTCTGACCGGTGACCTTCCGGGGATGGCTCCCCTCTCGTGTTCATAAGCAGGCCCGTCATGAGCAGCGCTCCCGAATACCGTCAGATCCTTCGCCGTAAGTCGCGCCAGATTTTTGTGGGCTCGGTTCCGGTCGGTGGCGGTGCGCCGATTTCGGTGCAGACCATGACCAATACCCTGACCCATGATGTCAGGGGGACGTTGGCCCAAATCCTGAAGGCTGCCGAAGCCGGGGCTGATATCGTCCGGGTCTCCTGCCCGGATGAGGAGTCAACCGCAGCCCTGAAAGAGATCGTCCGGGAATCCCCGGTGCCGATCGTGGCCGACATCCACTTCCATTATAAACGTGCTATTGAGGCCGCCGAGGCCGGGGCCGCCTGCCTGCGCATCAACCCCGGCAACATCGGGTCGGAGCAGCGGGTGCGCGAGGTCATCAAGGCCGCCAAGGATTACAACTGTTCGATGCGGATCGGCGTGAATGCCGGATCGCTGGAGCGTGACCTGCTGGAACAGTTCGGGGAGCCGAACCCGGCGGCGATGGTGGAAAGTGCCCGTCGGCACATCCGTATTCTTGAAGACAACGACTTCTTCAATTTCAAGATCAGCGTCAAGGCCTCAGATGTGTTTCTGGCCGTTGCCGCTTATCAGGAACTGGCGGAAGCCTGTGATTATCCGCTCCACCTCGGCATCACTGAGGCCGGGGGGCTGCGTGGCGGGACGGTCAAATCCTCTATCGGGCTTGGTATGCTGCTGTGGTCAGGGATTGGCGATACCATCCGCGTGTCGCTGTCGGCACCGCCGGAAGAGGAAGTTAAGGTCGGTTTCGATATCCTCAAATCGCTGGATCTGCGCCATCGCGGCGTGCGGGTGGTATCCTGCCCGTCGTGTGCCCGGCAAGGGTTTGACGTGATCAAGACTGTCGCGATGGTTGAAGACCGGGTTGCCCATATCCAGACCCCGATCACGCTGTCGATCATCGGTTGCATCGTCAACGGCCCGGGGGAGGCGCGGGAAACCGATATCGGCCTGACCGGCGGTGGCAATGGCACCCACATGGTCTATATGGCCGGACGGCAGGATCACCAGATCAGCACCGAACAGATGGTTGATCATCTGGTTGAGCTGATCGAAAAAAAGGCTGCGGCGGTTGAGGCTGCCAAGGCCGAGGCTGCAAAAGCGGCTGACACCGCCGGAGCGGCGGAATAACATCATTTTTCCTGTTTCTTACATAACGGAGTACGGATCGTGGCTTCCCTGCAACCTGTTCGTGGCACGCATGACCTCCTGTTCGAAGACATGCGCCGCCATCACGCCGTGATCGAACGGGCAAAAGGTATTGCCGGTCTGTACGGCTTTGAAGAGGTCATTACCCCCATCTTTGAATTCACCGAAGTGTTTACCCGCACCATCGGTGAAACCTCTGACATCGTTTCGAAGGAAATGTACGCCTTTGAACGGTCAGGCGATAACCTCTGCCTGCGCCCTGAAGGGACAGCGGGCGTCTGCCGTGCCTTTGTTTCCAACGGCCTGCAGCAGCAGGTGCCGTTCAAGGCATTTTATGCCGGTCCGATGTTCCGTTACGAGCGGCCACAGAAGGGCCGTCAGCGCCAGTTCCACCAGATCGGGGTGGAACTGATCGGTGCCGACACCCCGAAAGCGGACGTGGAAGTGCTGGTGCTGGCCGCGCACATTCTTGACGCCCTTGGCCTGAAGGGGCAGGTGACGCTGGAGCTGAATACGCTGGGGGATACCGCCAGCCGTGCCGCCTACCGTGACCGTCTGGTGGAGTTCCTGACCCCGTACCGCAATGATCTGTCAGAAGACAGCAAGGTGCGGCTGGAAAAGAACCCCCTGCGCATTCTCGATTCTAAGGACGAAGGCGACCGCCGTCTGATCGCCGGGGCCCCGAAGATGGAGGAGAGCCTGAACGCTGAGTCGCGCGCGTTCTTCGATGCGGTACAGTCCGGGCTGACGGCGCATGGCATTCCTTATGTCATCAACCCCAAGCTGGTGCGCGGGCTTGATTACTATTGTCACACTGCTTTTGAGTTCGTGACGACCGCCCTTGGCGCGCAGGGGACGGTTCTGGCCGGCGGTCGCTATGACGGTCTGATCGAGGCCATGGGCGGCCCGTCCACCCCCGGCGTCGGCTGGGCCGGCGGCATCGAGCGTCTGGCCCTGCTGCTGGCCGATGCGCCGGGCAAGGCCCGCCCGGTGGCGGTCATCCCGATGGGGGATACGGCAGAGGCAGAGGCTGACGCCGTATCCGCCCGTCTGCGCCGGGCCGGATATGCGGTGGATATCGCCTATTCCGGCAATATGAAAAAGCGGATGAAGCGTGCCAACACCGTCAACGCCCGCGTTGCGGTGATCCTGGGCGAGGATGAGCTGAAGCAGAATGCGGCGGCAGTCCGTGATCTTGACAGCGGCGAGCAGGTTCTGGTGCCGCTGGCGGCTCTGGAAACGGACCTCGCCCGGTTCCGCTAGGATCGGGCAGGGGCCGGAGGGATGACCCACCGCGCCGCCACCCGACTCTGTATCCTTGGTCTCAACCACCGGTCCAGCGCCCTGTCCCTGCGGGACGCGCTGGCGGTGGATGACCCGGTGATGCCGCAGGCCCTGTCGGAGGCGCGGGCCCTTGGCCTGACCGATGTGATGTTGCTGTCCACCTGTGACCGGGTGGAGCTGATCGGCTGTGGCGATGACAGCGCGGCAGTGCTGGCCGCAATGACCCGTTTCTTTGCCGTCCGTGCCGGCCGTACCGAGGCTGAGATGGCCGCTCAGGTCTATGCCCTGAGCGGGGTGGATGCCCTGCGTCACCTGTTTGCGGTGGCGGCGTCGCTGGACAGCATGATCGTGGGGGAGCCTCATGTGCTGGGGCAGGTCAAGGCCGCCCACCGGATGGCCCGTGATGCGGGGGTGCTGGGCGGTGACCTTGACACCTGTGTTCAGGCCGCGTTTTCGGCGGCCAAGCGGGTGCGGAACGAAACCACGATTGCCGAAGGGCCGGTCTCCGTCACCTCTTCTGCGGTGCAGACTGCCCGCGATCTGTTCGGTGACCTGAAGCGGTGCTCGCTTCTGCTGGCCGGTGGGGCTGATATCGGCCCGCTGACGGTGGAAGCCCTGCAGGCCGCCGGGCTGGAACGGCTGATGGTCACGGCCCGCCGCCCGGTGCGGGCGGAGCAGATGGCCCGGACCCTGAATGGTCAGGGCGTGCCTTTTGATCAGATTTCCCGGCTGATTGCCGAGGCTGATGTGGTGGTGACCTCTATCGGCAGCCGCACCCCGGCGGTGACGGCTGAGGCGGTGACCGCCGCCCTGAAGCAACGGCGGCAAAAACCGATCCTGTTTCTTGATGTCGGGGTCCCGGGGGATGTTGAACCGGCGGTCAACCGTATTTCCAACGCTTTTCTCTATGATCTGGAAGATCTGGAGCGGGTGGCGCATCAGGGCTTGTCCCGGCGGGAGGCCGCGACCTCGGCGGCATGGGAAATTGTCACGGCAGAGGTTGAGGCCTTTCTGAAGGCGCAGGCTGAACGGGCGGCGGTTCCGGCCATTGCGGCCCTTCACCGGCTGTTTGAGGCCGAACGCCAGCGTATTTTGCACGATGGCCACCCGGATGCGGAAAAGGCAACGCATCTGCTGGTGGCCCGCCTGCTGCACGGCCCGTCAGAGGTGCTGCGCCATCTGGCGGCAGGCACCGAGGCGGAGCGGGCGCAGGCGGCACAGGCCGAAGCCCTGCTGCTGCGGCTGTTTCAGCCATCGGGCTCTTTAAAACAGCGGGGCGGTTCTGCCCCGTCCGAAAAGAATGACGAAGGATGACACCCCGTGTCTCTGGATGAAAAACTAAGCCGGGTTCTGGCCCGGCATGACGAACTGAGTGACCTTCTGGCCCATGATCCGAAGGCCGACATCCCCCGGCTGTCTAAGGAACTGGCGGAGCTTGATCCGGTCGTGGAGCAGATCCGCGCCTTCCGGAAGGTTCAGGCCGATTTTGCCGAGGCCGGTGCCCTGATGGCTGATCCCGAGATGAAGGATCTGGCCGAGGAAGAGTTCCACCGGCTGAAAAAGCTGATCCCGGAGATGGAGCAGGCGGTGCGTCTGGCCCTGTTGCCGAAGGATGAGGCCGATGAACGCAACGCCATTCTGGAAGTGCGGGCCGGAACCGGCGGTGAGGAAGCCGCCCTGTTTGCCGCCAGCCTGCTGCGGATGTACGAACGCTATGCCGCCGTCAAGGGCTGGCGCTTTGAGGTGATGGACGTCAACGAAACCGGGCTGGGTGGCTATAAGGAAGCGGTGGCCCAGATCAGCGGGCGCAATGTGTTCGGCCGCCTGAAGTATGAATCCGGGGTCCACCGGGTGCAGCGGGTACCGGAGACGGAGTCCGGCGGGCGTATTCATACCTCGGCGGCGACGGTGGCGGTGCTGCCGGAGGCACAGGATGTTGATGTGCAGATCAACGAAAATGACCTGCGGATTGATACCTACCGCTCGCAGGGGGCCGGGGGGCAGCACGTCAACACCACCGATTCCGCCGTCCGGATCACCCATATTCCCACTGGGGTGGTGGTTGCCTGTCAGGAAGAGCGGAGCCAGATCAAAAACCGCGCCAAGGCGATGGCGATGCTGCGGGCCAAACTGTATGACGAGCAGCGGCGGCGGCTGGATGACGAACGGGCGGCGGACCGCCGGTCACAGGTCGGTTCCGGCGACCGTTCCGAACGGATCAGGACCTATAATTTTCCGCAGGGGCGGGTGACGGATCACCGGATCGGCCTGACCAGCTACACCATTGAACGGGTGATGCAGGGCGACGGTCTGGATGAATTTGTCGATGCCCTGACCGCCGAGGATCAGGCCAGCCGTCTGGCGGAACTGGACTGATGGAAACCGTGGCAGCCGCGGTTGCGGCCCTGACCCCACGCTTTGCCGCTGCCGGAATAGACACCGCCCGTCTGGATGCGCGGTTGCTGGTGGCCGCCGTGGCGGGGATCCGCCCGCAGGATATTCTGCTGCGCCCCGATCTGCCGCTGTCAGAGCTTGCCCGGCTGCGGCTTGATGAGTACGCCCGACGCCGGGAGGCGCGGGAGCCGGTCAGCCGTATCCTCGGCGTGCGCGGTTTCTGGACGCTGGATCTGGAGGTCGGGACCTCTACCCTTGATCCCCGCCCGGATACCGAGACGGTGGTCGAGGACGTGCTGGACCGCTGCGTCACTCCACCGGGCCGTATCCTCGATCTTGGTACCGGCACCGGGGCTATTCTGCTGGCATTGCTGAGTGAATATCCGCAGGCGCAGGGGGTCGGGACCGACCTGATGGAAGAGGCGGTGGGGCTGGCGGCGCGTAACGCGGTGCGCTGTGGTCTGGCGCAGCGGGCGACCTTTGTGCAGGCAAGCTGGGCTGCCGGGATCAGCGGGCCGTTTGATGTGATTGTCTCTAATCCGCCCTATATTCCGGCAGCCGATATCGCCGCTTTGGCCCCCGAGGTGCGGAATCATGATCCGCTGACAGCGCTGGTAGGCGATGACCATGATGGTCTGGGGTGTTACAGGGTGCTGATTCCGCAGGCGAAATCCCTGCTGTCGCCGGGCGGTCTTCTCGCCCTTGAGGTCGGGATCGGGCAGGCGGCGGCGGTGGCTGATCTGCTGGCGCTGGCGGGGTTCAGTCATATCCGCGTCCGGGCCGATCTGGGCGGGGTTGACCGCTGTGTTTCCGGCCTGCTGGAACGGGAATAGCCTGCGGGCGGCATCCTGCGGTGTGGCGGGAAAGTCTGCCTGCTAAAAAAAAGAACCGTGGATGCAAAAAGAGCTTGGAACCGCGTGCGCAGCCGCTTAGGGTAGCGAAATGCGGCGCCAAAACCGACAGGGGCGCGCACCCAAGCCAACTCCATACAGACAGATAACCCCAATGACAGAGATGTCATGATCGGATGGGTGTTCTGGGCAGGCGGATCATCCGTTTTCTGCCGGGACGGCTTCAGGACACAAAGCCCCTGCTGCGGCGTCACGTAATCATCTCCCTGTGAGATCGCCCCCTGCTGTGGAATGCAGCAGGTTCAGGATTCCGCGAGGAAACCGGCGGGGAACGGCTGTGTTAATGCGGTCCGTCAGTTTTGGCGACCGCCTGCATAATGTTGACGGAGTCATGAAGTCAGGCCCGAACAATAAAGGCCGCATGCGCGGCCGTAACAACAACAATCCGCCCCAAAAGGGGCGCGGTCCGTCCCGCAATCAGGTTTACGACAGCAACGGTCCGGGGATCCGGGTGCGTGGCAACGCCCATCAGGTGGTCGAGAAATATCAGGCGCTGGCCCGCGATGCGGCAGCGCAGGGCGACCGCGTTCTGATGGAAAACTACCTGCAGCACGCCGAGCACTACTATCGCATCATCGTGGCGATGAACCAGAACAACCCGCAGCGGGTGATTCATCTGGTCGATCAGGCCCAGCTGGGCGATAGCCCGGATGACTTCTACGATGAAAACGAAGAAGCGGTGGTGGAGCCGATCGGCGCGGCCACGGCCTCGTTGATGGCGGCAGGTCAGTCCCATACTGTCAGCGATGACGGGTCTTATGGTGATGCTGACGGCTATGAAGCCGATGAAGGCTATCGCCGGGACAACCGGGGGAACCGGGGCGAATACCGCGACCGTGGTGACCGTCAGAATAACGACCGTCAGGGTGGGGACCGTCAGGGCGGCGACCGCGATAACCGGGGTGACCGCCGGGATCGCAACCGCCAGCGCGGCGAAGGCGGCGACAACCGCGATGGCCGCCGGGATAACCGCGACCGTGATGGTAACCGCGATACCCGTGACCGCGACAACACCCGTGACCGGGGCGAGCGGGGCGATAGCCGTGATTTCGAACGCCGCCGCGACCGCAACCGCAACCGCCGCGACCAGCAGCCGGCTGAGGGCACCGAGGGTGTCACCGACGCCGTGCCTGTGACTGAGATGCCGGTGGCTGCCGCCCCGGTTGCCGATGCTGTGGTATCTGCCCCGGTGGTCGCCAGTCCGGTCGTCGAGGCCCCGGTGGCTGTGGTTGACGCCGCACCGGCCCCGGTCAAGGAAACTCGCGCAAAAGCCAAAGATGTGGTCAAGGAAGCGGCCCCGGCTGCTGAGGCCGCCCCGGCCCCGGCCGCAGAGGCTGAAGCTGCCCCGGCCAAGGCACCGCGCCGCCGCCGCACCGCTGCTGCGGCCCCTGCTGCCGAAGACGCTCCGGCTGCTGAGGCCGCTCCGGCCCCGGTTGCAGAGGCTGAGGCTGGGGAACCGGCCAAAAAGCCGCGTCGGCGCCGGACCGCTGCCGCAGCCGACAACGCCGACAGCACTGAAGGCTGAGTGAAAAACGAAACGGGCCGGAGATATTCTCCGGCCCGCTTTGTATTGGGCCAGCCGGTTCTTTGTCCGGGAAAAGGCCTTTAGCGTTCGACAGATCCGTGGACTTCCACCGGATCACCCAGGCGGATGTCTCCCCCTTCCAGCACACGGGCATAAACGCCAAAGCAGCTATGACCAAATCCCTTCTTCAGGGTCAGCGGAACGTTGATGTCAACGGCCCCGCTGTCGAGGTCAACGCTGGTGGCGGAGCAGCGACCGATCTTTTCCTTCACCCACAGGCGGGTGGAGCCGATGCTGATATCGCGGCCGATCCAGTTGAATTCATCCCAGGCCGCCGGGCCGTTGATGATGATGTTACCCCGGAAACGGCGCATGTCCAGCGGGCGTCCGGCGACCCGTTCCAGATCTGCCAGACTGGCGGAATTCAGCAGGGCCACCACCGGCTCGTCATGGTCGGAAAAGACCACACTGTCGCCGCCGTCGATCACCTTGGGGGTGCCGCGGACCTCATCCTTGAGATAGGCCGCCAGAAAATCAGACAGCCGGGTCCGCCCGATGGGGCTGCCGATATTGGCCGAGGCCACCTTGCGGCCATCACGCTCGATGGTCAGGGTGGTGGTTGCCTCATCCCACCGGGTGGTCAGGGCTGCCAGACGTGGGTTTTTCGCCAGCATCAGAAAGTTTTTCTTGGCCAGCCATTCCGGTACGCCCGCATCAATCGGTGTCGATCCGTGGGCGATGGCAAAACGTCGGTCGCCGACCAGCCCCTGACCGGGGCGCAGGGTGGCGACGGAGAGGGCTTCCGGGCTCAGCCCCTTGACGGGGTGGCGATAGAGGTGCGTGACAGTCTTCATGATGACCGATCATTTTCCGCGCCGCAGCACAAGTCAACGGCTTACACCGATTCCAGACAGGAAAAAATGCCATTTTCGGCAAGCCTGCGAAATTCTGCAAATACCCCTTGCAGGTTAAGGGGGACCGCTTATGTCGATGTCTGTGGTATAATGCCACAGTTGATAGAAAACCGGGGCTGCCGCTGACGGGGCCCCCTTTCCCTGTCGCTCATTCCGAGGACATCAGATTATGAACTTTGAGACTTTCACTGACCGGGCCAAAGGGTTCATTCAGGCGGCGCAGACCATTGCCCTGCGCGAAGGCCACCAGCAGGTTACGCCCGAACATCTGCTGAAGGCCCTGCTGGATGACCGTGAAGGGGTGGCCTCTGGCCTGCTGGGCAAAGCCGGGGCCTCGGTCGATACCCTGCGCCAGAAGAATGATGACACCGTCAACCGCCTGCCGAAGGTGGAAGGTGCCAGTCAGATGTATTATGCGCAGGCGCTGTCGCGGGTGCTGGTTATGGCGCAGGACATGGCGGAAAAAGCCGGGGACAGCTTTGTCACCGCTGAATATCTGCTGCTGGCGCTGGCCTCTTACCCCGGCACCGACGCCGGTACGGCGATGAAACAGGCCGGTGTCACCGTCAACGGCCTGAACGCTGCGATTAAAGAGATGCGCAAGGGCCGCACGGCGGATTCCGCCGGGGCCGAGGGGCAGTATGATGCCCTGAAAAAGTATGCCCGCGATCTGACGCAGGCGGCCCGGGATGGCAAGCTGGATCCGGTGATTGGCCGTGATGAAGAGATCCGGCGGGCGATTCAGGTGCTGTCGCGCCGGACCAAGAACAACCCGGTGCTGATCGGGGAGCCCGGTGTCGGTAAGACTGCCGTGGTGGAAGGTCTGGCCCTGCGCATCGTCAATGGTGACGTCCCGGAATCGCTGGTCGGCAAAACCCTGATGGTGCTGGATCTGGGGGCGTTGATTGCCGGTGCTAAGTTCCGTGGTGAGTTCGAGGAACGCCTGAAGGCGGTGCTGAACGAAGTGACGGCAGCCGAAGGCGGCATCGTTCTGTTTATTGACGAGATGCACACGCTGGTCGGGGCCGGGAAGGGCGACGGCGCGATGGATGCCGCCAATCTGATCAAACCGGCTCTCGCCCGTGGCGAGCTGCACTGCGTCGGGGCGACCACGCTGGACGAATACCGCAAGCATGTTGAAAAAGATGCCGCTCTGGCGCGCCGGTTTCAGCCGGTGTTCGTTAATGAGCCAAGCGTCGAGGATACGGTCTCGATCCTGCGCGGGATTAAGGAAAAGTACGAACTGCATCATGGGGTGCGGATTGCCGACGCGGCGCTGGTTTCCGCCGCGACGCTGTCTAACCGTTACATCGCAGACCGTTTTCTGCCGGACAAGGCGATTGACCTTGTCGATGAGGCCGCCAGCCGCCTGCGGATGGAGGTGGACTCCAAGCCCGAGGATCTGGATGAACTCGACCGTCGGGTGATCCAGCTGAAGATCGAGCGTGAGGCCCTGAAGCGGGAAACGGACGAAGCCTCCCGCGACCGGCTGGAAAAGCTGGAGAAAGAGCTTGCTGAGCTGGAAGAAAAATCCACCGCCCTGACGGCCCGCTGGAAGGCGGAGAAAGACGTTCTGGCCGGGGCAACCCGGTTGAAGGAAAGCCTTGATCAGGCCCGTCAGGAACTGGATCAGGCCCTGCGCAACAGCCAGTATGAGCGCGCCGGGGAATTGCAGTATGCCGTTATTCCGGCTCTGCAACGGAAGCTGGATATCGCTGAAAACCGGCAGGGCAAGGGCGGGCTGGTGCAGGAAACCGTAACGCCGGAGCTGATCGCGGCGGTTGTCTCCCGCTGGACCGGTATTCCGGTGGATAAAATGCTGGAAGGTGAACGCGATAAGCTGCTGCGGATGGAAGAGGCGCTGGCGCGCCGGGTGATCGGCCAGTCGGAGGCGGTGACTGCGGTGGCCAATGCCGTCCGGCGGTCGCGGGCCGGATTGGGGGATCCCAACCGCCCGATCGGCTCCTTCCTGTTCCTCGGGCCGACCGGTGTCGGCAAAACCGAACTGACCAAGGCGCTTGCCGCGTTCCTGTTCGATGATGAAACGGCCATGGTCCGCATTGATATGTCGGAGTTTATGGAAAAACATGCTGTTTCCCGCCTGATCGGGGCCCCTCCCGGTTATGTCGGTTATGAGGAAGGAGGCACCCTGTCAGAAGCGGTACGGCGGCGGCCCTATCAGGTTGTGCTGTTTGACGAGGTGGAAAAAGCGCACCCGGATGTTTTCAACGTGTTGTTGCAGGTGCTGGATGATGGCCGCCTGACCGACGGGCAGGGGCATACGGTTGATTTCCGCAATACGCTGATCATCCTGACGTCTAATCTTGGGGCTGATATTCTGGCCCACCAGCCGGAAGGACAGGATTCCTCTGCGGTGCGGGGGGAGGTAATGGAGGTGGTGCGGGCCTCGTTCCGGCCGGAATTCCTGAACCGTCTGGATGAGGTGCTGCTGTTCCATCGTCTTGGCCGAAGCCATATGTCCGGCATCGTTGATATTCAGCTTGCCCGTCTGCGTCAGCGGCTGGTTGACCGTAAGATGGAGCTGGAAATCGACGAAAAAGGCCTGCACTGGCTGGCGGATAAGGGGTATGACCCGGTTTACGGGGCGCGCCCGCTCAAGCGTGTGATCCAGCGCCATCTGGAAAATCCGCTGGCGATGCTGCTGCTGGAAGGGGCGATCCGCGATGGGGGAACCATTCATGTCAGTGCGCAGGATGGGCGGCTGACCATCAACGGTACCCCGGTTGTGGTCGATCTGGATGCAGCACCGACCCCACCGACCCGGGCCGTTCATTAAGTCAGTCTCTGTCCGCGGCAAAACCTTTGCCTGCTTTTTCTGCGGGCACTTTCTGACAGACCGACTGAACAGCAGACGATGAAAAAACGGGAGCAGGGCTTTGTCTCTGCTCCCGTTTTTTCAGACAAGGCAGGGCCGTCAGTCGCAGGGCGGCAGCATAACCGTGGCGGTGGCCTGACAGGCGATGCCTTCTTTTCTGCCGGTGAAGCCGAGCTGTTCGGTGGTGGTGGCTTTAACGCTGACCCGGGCGGCGGAAATACCCATGATTTCGGCAAGGCGCTGTACCATCGCCAGCCGGTGCGGGCCAACCTTGGGGGTTTCGCAGATCAGGGTCAGATCGACGTTGCTGATCCGCCCGCCGCAGGCCGAGATCAGGGTGGCGGCATGGCGGAGGAAAATATCGGACGGGGCGCCTTTCCAGCGCATGTCCGTGGGGGGAAAATGCTTGCCGATATCGCCGGCCCCGATCGCCCCGTACAGGGCATCGGCCAGCGCATGAATGCCGACGTCGGCGTCGGAATGTCCGGCAAGGCCGTGGGTGTGTGGAACTTCTATACCGCAAAGAGTTACGAAGGTTCCTTCACAAAACGCATGCACGTCAAAGCCGCTGCCGGTCCGGGGTTCCAGCAGGGTCTGAGGGGACTGACCAAGGCCGGACAGGTCATCGCGGGTTGTGACTTTCAGGGTTGTGGCATCACCTTCCACCATGACGACGGAACCGCCTGCGGCTTCCAGAACGGCGGCATCGTCTGTCAGCGCGCGGTCCGCAAAGCGGCGGTGGGCATCAAGGATCTCGGTAAACCGGAAGGCCTGCGGGGTCTGTGCCCGCCACAGACCGTCGCGGGGCTGTGTAGACAGGATGCGGCGGTCGGCATTGACCTTTTTGACGGTATCGACCACCGGCAGACCGGGGATTGCCCCGGCATCAGTCAGCAGGGCGTTCAGCAGGCTGTCGATCACCCGGCGGCTGACAAAGGGGCGGGCCGCATCGTGGATCAGGACAGCATCGAAGCCTTTTCCATCAAGGGCTTCCAGTCCCATCCTGACACTGTCCTGCCGTTCGGCCCCGCCATGGACCGGGGGAAGAACCGTGAGCCCGTCGGCGGCGGCATCATACAGGGCGCGATCGTCGGGATGGATCACCGTCACCACTCCGCGCACGGCCGGATGGGCGCAGAAGGTGGCCAGACTGTGACGCAGCAGGGGTTGACCGTTCAGGGGCAGATACTGCTTCGGGATGGTCGATCCGAAGCGGGAGCCACGCCCGGCGGCAACAACGACAACGGCAACTTTCATGGTGGGGCATCCGGTGAAAAAGGCGGGGATGAAGGTCGCCACTTTAGCGCCTTCGCCGGGGCGGGCAAGGCCGGTGTTCCGCATCGGGGTCTGTGCGGGGAGTGACCCGGCAGTATCGGCGGGCTGTTGTCTTTATGCGGGAACTGGGCCATCCGGGCGTAAGCCCGGACTTGGAAGGGGTGTCGTCAGGTTGTTGTCTTTATGCGGGAACTGGGCCATCCGGGCGTAAGCCCGGACTTGGAAGGGGTGTCGTCAGGTTGTTGTCTTTATGTGGGAACTGGGTATGATCGCGCCATGTCCGCAGAAACACTCCATTCCCTGACGGCGCTTGCCACCCTGATCCCCGCCGTCCTGCTGACGTTTCGCCCCGGGGCGAAACGGGGGCATGCGTTTTGGGCCAGCCTGCTTCTGGCGTTGGGGGGCAGCGCAGCGCAGAGTGCCTTTGTGTTGCGGGCCGGATGGGTCAGCGGGCTGGCGCCTGCCCTGTGGGTGGTGATTGCCATCACCTGGGGGATGTTCCTGATCGGGGCTGTGCTGCTGCGGCAGGGCTGGCGGCTGATGCCGCTGCTGGCCCCCTATCTGCTGCTGCTGGGGCTGTTTGCCACGGTGTGGCAGCATGCGGTCGGCAAGCCGCTGGCCGTGGAATTTCCCACCGGCTGGGTGGTGCTGCATATCGCCGTCGGGGTGATGACCTATGCCTTCCTGACCTTTTCGGCTGTCGCGGCCTGCGCGGCCTTTCTGCAGGAACGGGCCCTGAAGCAGAAGCGCCCGAACGCATTCAGCCGTCAGTTGCCGTCGGTGGCCGACAGCGAGCATCTGTCCACCTCCATGCTGATTCATTCTGAGGTGGTTCTGGGCATTGGCCTGCTGTCAGGGATGGCGGTGGAATGGATGGAGCGGCACCGGCTGCTGGCGCTGGATCATAAAACCACCCTCAGCATTCTGGCCTTTGTGGTGATCGGTGCGTTGCTGGCGGCAAAACGGCTTGTCGGCACCCGGGGGCAGATGGCGGCGCGAATGGTCTTATTTGCGTATCTTCTGCTCACCCTTGCTTATCCAGGGGTGAAATTTGTCAGCGAAGTTCTCCTGAACCGCGCATAATCACAGAATATGACGGGGATGCCGTTTTTTTGGGCGCGTCAGACCGTTTTTGATTGCTCCTGACAGGCCTGCCTAATTATCATGCAGGCCTCAGCCTTCTGACGGATACTGTTTTCGGCCATGCCCCTTTTGTCCGCCCTGCATATCGGTCCGTTGGTGATCGAACATCCTGCCCTGATGGCCCCCATGTCGGGGGTGACGGACCGGCCGTTCCGGCGGCTGGCGCGTCGTTTCGGGGCCGGACTGGTGTATTCAGAGATGATCGCCAGCAGTCAGATGATCCGGGCCCATGCCGATACCCTGCGGATGAGCACACCCTGCGATGACGAATTCCCGATGGCAGTCCAGCTGGCGGGAAATGAGCCGGATGTGATGGCTGAAGCGGCAAAGATGAATGCTGACCGTGGCGCGGCCCTGATTGACATCAATATGGGCTGTCCGGTCAAAAAGGTGGTCAAGGGGTATGCCGGTTCTGCGCTGATGAAGGATGAGATCCTTGCCGGACGGATTATGGAAGCGGTGGCCAGGGCCGTGTCGGTGCCGGTAACCGTCAAGATGCGCCTGGGCTGGGATGCTGATCACCTGAACGCCCCCGCGCTGGCCCGCATTGCCGAAAACAGCGGGATGCAGATGGTGACCGTGCATGGACGGACCCGCTGCCAGATGTATACCGGCACGGCAGACTGGGCGCAGGTGCGGGCGGTGAAGCAGGCGATCTCGCTGCCCGTGACCGTTAACGGCGATATCCTCGATACCGACAGTGCCTGTCAGGCGCTGGCACAGTCCGGGGCTGATGCGGTGATGATCGGGCGCGGTGCGCAGGGGCGGCCGTGGCTTCTGGGGCAGATCGGGGCCTTTCTGCGGCATGGCACCGCACCGCAGGAGCCCGGCGTGGCCGAGCGCCTTGAGATATTGCTGGAGCATTTTGACGAGATCCTGACCCATTACGGCCGGGAAAAGGGCCTGCGGGTTGCCCGTAAGCATGTGGCCTGGGGGATTCACGGTCTGGCGGGCAGTAAGGAGTTCCGCGAGACGTTCCAGACCGAAGACTGTGCTGAGACGGCCCGCCGCAAGATCGTTGCGTTCCTGTCTGCCCGCAGTGGGGATGACGATGACCGGAAGCAGGCAGCCTGATGGGGGGCGGGAACATGAGTGACAGATCACCACAGCCCCGCAGCGGGGCCGATCTGGGGGCGGTGTTGTCCACCCTGCCCAACGCCATTCTGGTGATTGATGACGCTAATGTCATCCGCGATGCCAATCTGTCGGCGGAGCAGCTGTTCGAGGCCAGCGCCCCGATGCTGCGGGATCGCCGCCTTGACGAGCTTTTACCCCCCGATTCTATCGTCTGCGCCCTGGTGCGGCAGTCGCTGGAAACCCGCAGTCCGGTCTCGCAGCATGGTGCGGTTCTGGATTCCCTGCGGACCGGGCAGCGGGAAGTGACGCTGCAGGTTTCGCCGATGGTGGACCGTTCCGGCTGGGTGGTGCTGTCAATCGTCGAACATACGCTGGCGATGAAGATCGGTCAGCAACTGGTACACCGTGGGGCAGCGCGGTCCGTCACCGCGATGGCGGCAATGCTGGCACATGAGATCAAAAACCCGCTGTCGGGCATCCGGGGGGCGGCGCAGCTGCTGGAAATGGTGGTCGGGGACGAGGATAAGACCCTGACCAAACTGATCCGCGATGAAACCGACCGCATCGTCAAGCTGGTTGACCGGATGGAGGTGTTCTCTGATGAGCGTCCGCTGGAGCGGACCCCGGTGAACATTCATGAAGTGCTGGAGCATGTGCGCCGGGTGGCCGAGAATGGCTTTGGCCGGTCGGTCCGCTTTATTGAGCGTTACGACCCGTCGCTGCCGCCGGTGTCAGGCAACCGCGACCAGCTGATTCAGGTGTTTCTGAATCTGGTTAAAAACGCTGCCGAAGCCTGCCCGGATGAAGGGGGGGAGGTGGTGATCAGCACCGCCTATCAGCACGGGGTCCGTGTTGCCCTGCCGGGGGCCCGCACCATGATGAGCCTGCCGCTGGTGGTGGCGGTGCAGGATAACGGCAGCGGCATCCCCGAAGACCTGCGGGAAAACCTGTTTGACCCGTTTATCACCAGTAAGCCGAAAGGTTCCGGCCTTGGGCTGCCGCTGGTGGCCAAGCTGATCAACGATCATGGCGGTATCGTTGAGTTCGAGAGCATGCCCCGCCGTACCGTGTTTAAGGTGATGCTGCCGATTGTGCGCAGCCGCCCCGCGCCCGACTGGGCAGCCGCCTCCACATCCACTGGAAATGCCCCCCGATGAGCAGCACCATTCTCGTTGCCGATGACGACCACGGGATCCGGACCGTTCTGACGCAGGCCCTGACCCGCGCCGGATATGACGTGCGCACCACCGGCAACGCGGCGACCCTGTGGCGCTGGGTCAGCGACGGCGATGGCGATCTGGTGATCACCGATGTGGTGATGCCCGATGAAAACGGGCTGGACCTTCTGCCGCGGATTAAAAAGCTGCGCCCGGATCTGCGGGTGATCGTGATGAGCGCGCAGAATACCCTGCTGACGGCGGTTAAAGCCAACGAGCGCGGTGCGTTTGAATATCTGCCCAAGCCCTTTGATCTGCAGGAGCTGGTGGCGGTGGTCCGCCGGGGCCTGTCGCTGCCGAAATCGGCGCCGTCATCGGCAGCAACGGCAGAGGATGAGGAACGCCTGCCGCTGATCGGCCGCTCAACGGCGATGCAGGATATTTACCGGACGCTGGCCCGCCTGATGAACACCGATCTGACGGTGATGATCACCGGGGAGTCCGGGACCGGGAAGGAGCTGGTCGCCCGCGCCCTGCACGAATACGGCAAGCGCCGCAACGGGCCGTTTGTCGCTCTCAACATGGCGGCCATTCCGCGCGAGCTGATCGAGTCAGAACTGTTTGGCCATGAGCGCGGGGCCTTCACCGGGGCCACGGCCCGGGCGCAGGGCCGTTTTGAGCAGGCTGAGGGCGGTACGCTGTTCCTTGACGAAATCGGGGATATGCCGATTGAGGCGCAGACCCGCCTGCTGCGTGTGCTGCAGCAGGGGGAATACACCACGGTCGGCGGGCGGTCTGCCATCAAGACCAACGTGCGTATTGTTGCCGCCACCCACCGGGATTTGACCCAGCTGATCCGGCAGGGTCTGTTCCGTGAAGATCTTTATTACCGCCTGAACGTGGTGCCGATCCGCCTGCCGCCGCTGCGCGAGCGGTCAGAGGACATCCCCGAGCTGGCCCGTCACTTCCTCAGCCGGGTGGCGGAGGAAGGATTGCCGCTGAAGGCGATGGACAGTGCGGCGATGGAGCGTCTGAAGCGCCACCGCTGGCCCGGCAACGTCCGCGAGCTGGAAAATCTGATCCGGCGTCTGGCGGCCCTGCATGTGGAAGAAGTGATTCCGCTGGATGCGGTGGAGATGGAGCTGGTCAATCTGGAAGCGCCGCCCCCGCAGCAGGGCGACGTCAACGAGGGCCTGTCGGAAACGATCGAGCGTCACCTGCGTGCTTATTTTGATGCCCATCCGGGCAGTCTGCCGCCCAGCGGCCTGTATGACCGCATCCTGCGGGAGATGGAACGCCCGCTGATCGCCCTGACGCTGGAGGCGACACGGGGGAACCAGATCCGGGCGGCGCAGGTTTTGGGCTTGAATCGCAACACATTGCGGAAGAAGATCAAGGACCTCGAAATTTCCGGGCTGAAGGGCCTGAAATAAACAGATGCTGCAGGCGCTCGGCCAGTTGATGAAGTCCCCCCGTGTGCTGATGCGCATCGGGGTATGGGGACGGCGTGTGCATCTGGGCCGGAAGCTGGCGATTGCGCTGACACTGGCCGCGCTGCTGTCGGGCATCGCCACCTATGGGGTGATGACCGGGGTGTGGGCCCCGTCTAACCCGGATTCCAACGCCCTGCTGGTGTTGATCAATCTTGATCTGGTGCTGCTGCTGGTGCTGGCGGCGGTGGTGGCGCGGCGGCTGATCCGCCTGTGGCTTGACCGCCGCAGCGGCGGGGCCGGAACGCGGCTGCACCTGCGCTTTGTCGGCCTGTTCAGTGCGGTGGCGGTCACACCGGCGATTCTGATGGCTGTCTTTTCGGCGCTGTTTTTTGATATCTCCATCCAGTCATGGTTTGGCGAACGGGTCCGCACGGCCCTGTCGGAATCGCAGGCCGTGGCACAGTCTTATCTGCGGGAACACCAGCAGCAGATCGCCGGGCAGGCGCTGGTGGTGGCCAACGATCTGCAGCGCAACTGGGCCCGCCTTTCGCTGTCGCAGCAGAATCTTGAACGGTTTCTGGCCAGTCAGGCCAACCTGCGCGGCCTGACGGAGATTGTGGTCTTCGACACCTCGGGCAAAGTGCAGTCCCGTGCCGGGTATACGTTCTCCCTGCAGTTTGAGGATGTGCCGTTCTGGGCGATGGAGCGGGCGCAGAACGGTGAAGTCGCGGTGCTGACCAGCGAGAACGATGACCGTGTCCGCGCGCTGATGAAGCTTGATACTTTCCCCGAGCTGTATCTGTATGTCGGGCGGTTTGTTGACCCCTCTGTCATCCAGCATATTTCCCGTACCAACCGGGCGGTGAAGGACTATCACTCGCTTCAGACCGGCCGGTCTGATCTGGTCATCAAGTTTTCCCTGATTTTCGTGGTGGTGGCCCTGCTGCTGCTGTTTGCGGCGGTGTGGGTCGGCCTGAGCATCGCCACCCGTCTGACCCGCCCGATCGGCGAGCTGATTGATGCATCAGAGCGGATGCGCACCGGCGACCTGTCTGTCCGGGTGTCTGAAATCACCGCCACCGACGAGGTGGCGGCGCTGTCACGGGCCTTTAACCGCATGACCCGTCAGATTTCATCGCAGCAGCAGGATCTGCTGAACACCAACCGGGCGCTGGATGAACGGAACCGCTTCACCGAAACGGTACTGGCCGGGGTGACGGCGGGGGTGATCTCCACCGCGCCGGATGGAACTGTCACGCTGGTCAACCGGTCTGCGGCGCAGCTTCTGCATGTCGAGCCGGAAGCGCTGATCGGTTGCCCGCTGTCAGACTGCCTGCCGGAATTTGTCGAGTTGCTGGAGCAGGCCGGGCGGCGCGAAGATCTGACGGCCCAGACCCAGATGGAACTGACCCGGGATGGCAATAAAAGCACCCTGCTGGTGCGCGCGGCGGGGGAAAGTCTGTCGGGAGAGGTGATCGGCACGGTTTTCACCTTTGATGACATCACCGCCCTGCAGGCCGCCCAGCGTACCGCCGCCTGGGCCGATGTGGCGCGGCGCATTGCCCACGAAATCAAAAATCCGCTGACCCCGATCCAGCTTTCGGCGGAACGGCTCCAGCGCAAGTACCTGCGTCAGATTGCCGAGGACCCGGAGACGTTTTCGCTGTGTACCCAGACGATTATCCGCCACGTCGGTGATATCGGGCGGATGGTCGATGAGTTTTCGTCGTTTTCGCGGATGCCCCAGCCGGTGATGCGGCGGGAGAACCTGAATGAACTGCTGTATCAGTCGGTGTTTTTACAGCGCACGGCCTATCCGGCAATCACGTTCAGTCTCGATCAGCCGGTCAGTCCGGTGTACCTTTCCTGTGATGGCCGTCTGCTGGTGCAGGCGTTCACCAATCTGCTGAAAAATGCGGTGGAGGCCATTGATGGCCGCGAGGACCCGGCAGAGCCGGGGCGAATTGCCGTTGTCCTGCAGGAAGAGCGGCAGGAAGCCCAGGGGATGCGCCAGATCCGCATTTCCATCACCGATAACGGCAAGGGGCTGCCGAAGGAAAACCGCAACCGTCTGACCGAACCCTATGTCACCACCCGTGCCAAGGGGACCGGTCTTGGGCTGGCGATCGTCAAGAAAGTTATGGAAGACCATGGGGCTGATCTGATACTTGAAGATGCGGAAGGGGGGGGAGCACGTATCAGCGTGCTTCTGAGCAGTTCTATGGATACAGAACCGTCATTGACCGGACTTAACAGCAGCGTGACCAACCATGGCGCGTGAAATTCTCATTGTTGACGATGAGTCAGATATCCGCCTGATGCTCTCCGGCATTCTGGAGGACGAAGGATACGTCACCCGCGATGTCGGCACTGCCGAGGCCGCACTGGCGGCGGTGAATGACCGTCGGCCGGGCCTTGTCCTGCTTGATATCTGGCTTGAAGGTTCGAAGATGGATGGCCTGGAGGTTCTTGAGACCATCCGCCGTGACCATCCTGATGTGCCGGTTGTGATGATGTCCGGCCACGGTACGATTGAAACGGCGGTGTCGTCCCTGCGGCGCGGCGCCTATGATTTCATTGAAAAGCCATTCAAGACTGACCGCCTGCTGGTGACGGTTGAGCGTGCCATTGAAACCACCGAGCTGAAGCGCGAAAACCAGCAGCTTAAAAGTGTTGCCGGTGGCCCGGATGATCTGCACGGCACCTCAAGCGCCATCAATCAGGTCCGCAATGCCATTGCTAAGGTGGCCCCTTCAGGCTCCCGCGTGCTGATCACCGGTCCGGCCGGATCGGGGAAGGAAGTTGCGGCGCGGATGCTGCATGCCAAGTCCAAGCGGGCTGCCGGGCCGTTTGTGGTGGTCAACTGCGCCGCCATGCATCCCGACCGGATGGAAGTGGAGCTGTTCGGCACCGATGGCGAGGGCCCTAACCGTAAGGTCGGTTTCTTCGAGCAGGCCCACGGCGGCACCCTGCTGCTGGATGAAGTGGCTGATATGCCGCTGGAAACGCAGGGCAAGATCGTCCGGGTCCTGCAGGATCAGGTGTTTGAGCGGGTTGGTGGCAATACAAAGGTCTCCGTCGATGTGCGGGTGATCGCCACCACCACCCGCGACCTGCAGGCCGCCATCGTTTCCGGCGATTTCCGCGAAGATCTGTTTTACCGCCTGAGCGTGGTTCCGCTGAAGCTGCCGGCCCTGCGGGAGCGCCGCGACGATATCCCGCTGCTGGCGACCCAGATGATGGAAAAGGCGGCTCAGGTCGCGGGGACGGTGCCGCGCCGGATCGGGGATGACGCGATGGCTGCCCTTCAGGCCTATGACTGGCCGGGCAACGTCCGGCAGCTGCGCAATGTGATTGACTGGCTGTTGATCATGGTGCCGGGCGATCAGCGGGACCCGATCCGGGCTGATATGCTGCCTGCCGAAATCGGCTCGATCGCCCCGGCGGTGCTGCGGCTGGAAAACTCGGCGGAAATCATGGCGTTGCCTTTGAGGGACGCGCGGGAAATGTTTGAACGGGAATACCTGTTGGCGCAGGTGACCCGTTTCAACAACAATATCTCCCGCACGGCAGAGTTTGTTGGCATGGAACGGTCTGCCCTGCACCGGAAACTGAAGTCGCTGGGTGTGACCGGCGACGAAAAAACCAAGGCGTAACCCACCGCGCCGCCCTGCTGGCGAGTACAGGAAACCTGACGGATGAAAGTCTTGATCTGTGGGGCCGGACAGGTCGGCCACAATATCGCCCGCTATCTGGCGGCGGAAAAAACCAACGATATCACGGTGATTGATCAGCGGCCTGAGCTGATCCGCAAAATTCAGGATACGCTGGATGTCAAGGCTGTGGTCGGTCACGCCAGCCACCCTGATGTGCTGGAACAGGCCGGGGCCCGCGACGCTGACATGCTGATTGCCGTCACCTATGCTGACGAGGTCAATATGGTGGCCTGTCAGGTGGCGCATTCGCTGTTTAACGTGCCGACGAAAATCGCCCGGGTACGGAACCAGTCGTACCTTGATCCGATGTGGGGCACGCTGTTTTGCCGCGAGCATCTGCCGATCGACGTGATCATCAGCCCGGAGATTGAGGTCGCCCGCGCCGTGACCCGCCGCCTGAAGGTACCCGGGGCCACTGATATTATTCCGCTGGCTGACAATAAGGTGCAGCTGATCGGTGTGCGCTGTCACGAACAGACCCCGGTGGTCAACACGCCGCTGCGCCAGCTTTCCGCACTGTTCCCCGACCTTCAGCTGGTGGTGATCGGCATTGTCCGTGATGATGTCGCGATTGTACCGGCGGCGGAAGATCAGATGCTGCCCGGCGATCAGGTGTATTTTGTGGTCTCCACCGCCCATGTGCCACGGGCGATGGAAGCGTTCGGGCAGGTCACCGGGGATACCCGCCGGGTGTTGATTCTGGGGGGCGGCAATATCGGCCAGTTCCTTGCCCAGTCGCTGGAAAAGAACCATCCGCAGATTTCTGCCAAGCTGATCGAGGTCAATAAAGACCGCGCCGAAGCTGTGGCCCGCAGCCTGAACCGCACCGTGGTGCTGAATGGCGATGTGCTTGACCTTGATCTGCTGCAGGAAGCCAACATCGGTTCGGTCGAGGCGGTGGTGGCGGTGACCAACGACGACGAGACCAATATTCTGGCCTCGCTGCTGGCCAAGCGTTACGGGGCCAAACGGGCGATCACCCTGCTGAACAAGACCGCCTATAACTCTCTGGTCAATCCGCTGTCGATTGATGTGGTGGTCAATCCCCGCTCGATCACCGTGTCGAACATTCTGCTGCATGTGCGGCGGGGGCGGATACACTCTGTGCATTCGCTGCATGAAGGCTTCGGCGAGCTGATCGAGGCCGATGCGATGGAAACGTCGCCGCTGGTCGGCAAGCCGGTGAAGGATGTGAAGCTGCCGAACGGGGTGGTGCTGGGGGCCGTGGTGCGGGGTGACACGGTCATTACCCCGCGTGGAACGACGGTGATTGAAACCGGTGACAGGGTGGTTCTGTTTGCCGCCGCTGATGCGGTGAAGAAGGTGGAAAAGATGTTCTCCGTCCGTCTGGAATACTTCTGATGACTGCCGTCAGCATGCCCCGTTCTGTCTTGCCCCGTGCTGTCTTATTCGACTGGGATAACACGCTGGTTGACACCTGGCCGTGCCTGATCGCCGCCCTGAACCGGACGCTGGTGCACATGGAGCAGCAGCCGTGGACCGAGGCCTACGCCCGGGTGCATATCGCAAAATCCCTGCGGGACAGCTTTCCCGAGATGTTCGGGGAGCGGTGGGAAGAGGCGCGGGATTTCTTCTATCGTTCCTTCGCTGAAATCCATCTGGAACAGCTGGTGCCCCTGAATGGGGCCAAAGACGTACTGGATCATCTGCGCGCCCTTGGTCTCTGGGTTGCTGTGGTCAGCAATAAGACCGGGACTTTTCTGCGTCAGGAGGCGGAGCATCTGGGCTGGACCCCGCTGTTCCGGCATCTGGTCGGGGCAGGGGACGCGGCGCAGGATAAACCCGCGCTGGCCCCGGTGGAGATGGCGCTGGCGGGGTCAGGGATTCAGCCGGGGCCGGATGTGTGGTTTATCGGTGATAACCGGATTGATATGGAATGCGGGCATGCCGCCGGCTGCTGGCCGGTGCTGATCAACCCTGATCCGCCGGGCGGTGACCACTTTGTACCCTACACTCCCGGGCAGGTATTTCGCAGTTGCGATGAGTTTCTTATCTTCTTGCGAAATCTTGCAGTTTCCAAGTGACCTTGGAAATGATACCAAAGAAGGCCCGGTGTTCTGACGCCGGGTCTTAAGGCCGGATGCTCCGGCAGCGCGCGACCCCGGCAGGGGCAACAAAAACAGCGGAAGGTGTGAAGACATGTCGAATGAAAAGACACAGAACGTGCAGGATGTTTTCCTCAATTATATCCGCAAGAACAAGACTCCTGTGACCGTGTTCCTGGTGAACGGCGTCAAGTTGCAGGGTATTGTTACGTGGTTCGATAACTTCTCGCTGCTGCTGCGTCGGGATGGTCATACTCAGCTTGTTTACAAGCATGCCATCTCCACCATCATGCCGGGCGGGCCGATTCAATTGTTTGAACCCAATAAGGACGAAGCTGACGCCTGATCGGCGTGCTGATCCTTACCGTGGGGCTCTGAAAGTTTCCGAGTGTCTGAAGACTCGCGTAATGCTCCCGTAAAAGCGTGTGTGATCCACCCGGCCCTTCGCAAAGGGCCGGGCGTTTCCATGCGTGATCCGCAGGCCCGGCTGGATGAAGCCGTTGGCCTTGCCCTTGCCATCAACCTGAACATTGTTCTGTCGGAAGTGGTGCCGGTCTCGGCACTCAAGCCCGCCACCTATCTTGGCGGCGGCGCGGTGGAACGGCTGGCGCAGGATCTGGCCGATGCTGAGGTCAGCGTGGTGGTGATGGACTGCCACCTGACCCCGGTACAGCAGCGTAACCTTGAGCGGGACTGGAAGGTGAAGGTCATTGACCGCACCGGCCTGATCCTTGAAATCTTCGGGGAGCGTGCACGCACCCGTGAAGGTCAGCTGCAGGTCGAGCTTGCCCACCTCAACTATCAGCGGTCGCGGCTGGTGCGGTCATGGACCCACCTTGAGCGTCAGCGCGGGGGCTTCGGCTTTCTGGGCGGCCCCGGGGAAAGCCAGATCGAAATCGACCGCCGCCTGATCGGCGAGCGGGTCGCCCGCCTGCGTAAAGAACTGGAAGAGGTCAAGCGCACCCGGCACCTGCACCGTCAGGCCCGGCGGCGCGTGCCCTATCCGATCGTTGCGCTGGTCGGTTATACCAATGCCGGAAAGTCATCGCTGTTCAACACCATGACCAAGGCCGAGGTGTTCGCGCAGGATCTGCTGTTCGCAACACTTGACCCGACCATGCGGGCGCTGGAGCTGCCGTCAGGCCGGAAGATCATTCTGTCTGATACCGTCGGCTTCGTCTCCGACCTGCCGCACGAGCTGGTTGCCGCCTTCCATGCCACGCTGGAAGAGGTGCTGGAAGCCGATGTGGTGGTGCATGTCCGCGATATCGCCCACCCGGATACGGAAGCCCAGAAGGCGGATGTGGAGCGGGTGCTGAAGCAGGAACTGGGGCTGGAGGAGGAGGTTGAACACGGCCTTCTGGAAGCCCTGAATAAAATCGACCTGCTGGACGAAGACGGCCTGATGGAAGTCCGTACCCTTGGCAGCCGCAGTGACTCTCTGGTCCCGGTCTCCGCCCGGACCGGCGAAGGGCTGGACCGCCTGATGCGGATTATCGACGAGCGTCTGAATCTGGCCCGTGTGGTGCTGGAAGTGACGGTGCCGGTGCAGGATGGTGCGACGCAGGCGTGGCTGTACCGCCGGGGCGAAGTGCTGTCGCGGACCGATGCTGATGATGTAGTGACGTTTCTGGTCCGGCTGGATCAGGCCGATGCCGGCCGTTTCTCTGAACGGCGCGAGAAAGAGGATGCCTGGGCCTCCGGCCCGTGGGATTCCCTGTCGAAGGACGAAGGGGACGACAGCGCTTCCTGAGGCCCGGTGTTTTCCGGTCAGGGGGGTAATCGAGAAAGGGCAGCCCTGATGGCAACGACCGAAGCCCAGACCCGTTGGCGCAACCGCAACCGCTTCAGCAAGAAGCAGTTGAACGTTATGGCGCGTCTGGAAACCCATCAGGCCCTTGATGATATTGCCTCTGCCTTTGCCCTGCGTGGCAAGGCAGAGGCAGTGACCTTTTCGTGTTTTATCCTGCGCTGGCTGATGCAGCAGCGCGAGCTGAAGAATGAAGAAGCGGTACGGCTGCTTGCGTTATTGTCGGAGTCCTATCATAACGACCGCGACATTTACGCCCCCTAAGCCCTTTTTTCTGCCTTCAGCCTGATCCTTCCAGACGGTAACGATGATTCCCCCTTCCGACCAAGTCGCCGCCCTGATCCGGGATGTGGCCCACCGAGAGATCCTGCCCCGGTTTAAAACTCTGGGGGCGGAGGCGATCCACGCCAAATCCCACGCCAATGATCTGGTAACGGATGCTGATCTGGCGGCGGAAAAGGCACTGACCGCCGGGCTTCTGGCACTGCTGCCTGACTCGCGGGTGGTGGGGGAGGAGAGCGCCTATGACGATCCGGCCCAGCTGGACCGGCTGCGTGATAATGGCTGGATCTGGATTGTTGATCCGGTGGACGGCACATCAAACTTTGTGCATGGCCGCCCGACCTTTGCGGTGGCAGTCGCGCTGGTGCGGGACGGACAAACGGTTGCCGGATGGCTCTATGCCCCGATTGCCGATGAGATGGTCTATGCCGGTCTGGGGCAGGGAAGCTGGTGTAACGGGCAACGCCTGACGGTCACCGGCGCGGGCCGTCCGCTGTCAGATCTGGCCGGGAATGCCGGGTACCGGGTTCCGGCGGCATTGCAGGGGCGGATCGGTGAACAGCGGCGTCATGGCAGTGCCGCCCATGACTATATGGCGATTGCCACCGGACGCATGGATTTTGCCGTGTTCCGCCGTCTGATGCCGTGGGATCACGCCGCCGGAGTGTTGATCTGTCAGGAAGCCGGGGCCTTTGTCGCCCTGCTGGACGGGCGGCCCTATGCCCCCAGCATCCGGGAAGGAATCATCCTGACCGCCCCCGGCGCGGTGGTCTGGCGACAGATGGCCGACGCCCTGAAGACCTGAGCCGCCGGGCCGGATCGTGGCTGCTGCAGGCTGTGCGGTTTACAAAGAAAAACCCCGCCGGAATTCTCTGGCGGGGTTTTCTGCTGGGGTCTCTGCCCGGCATCGGCGGGCAAAGCCTGAAGGGCGTGACTTACTTCGCGTTCTTCAGGTTTTCGTTCACGAAGTCCCAGTTGACCAGATGGTCAAGGAAGGTCGCCAGGAAGTCCGGGCGGCGGTTCTGGAAATCGAGGTAGTAGGCGTGTTCCCACACGTCGCAGGTCAGCAGCGCGGTCTGGCCATGCACCATCGGGGTTTCGGCGTTCGGGGTCTTGGTGATCTTCAGTTCACCGTTTTCGACCACCAGCCAGGCCCAGCCGGAGCCGAACTGGGTGGCGCCAGCCTGCTTGAAGGCATCCTTGAAGGCATCGTAGGAGCCGAAGGCGGCGTTGATGGCATCGGCAATCGCGCCGGTCGGGGCACCGCCGCCATTCGGCTTCATGCAGTTCCAGAAGAAGGTGTGGTTCCACACCTGCGCGGCGTTGTTGAACACGCCAGCGTTCTTATCCTTCCAGGAGGACAGGATCACATCTTCCAGCGCGGCATCGGCCAGCGGGCTGTCCTTCAGGAGGTTGTTCAGGTTCACCACATAAGCATTGTGGTGCTTGCCATGATGGAAGTCGAAGGTCTGGGCCGACATATGGGGCTCCAGAGCGGTCTTGTCATACGGCAGGGCCGGAAGTTCAAAAGCCATAACAAACCTCTCTCTATCCACGAAGGTCCCGGCAGGCTGTGTGCTGCGGAGATGGCGAAAACATAGGGGGAGAGTCGGCTTTTGTGAAGCCCGGACTTTCAGCATTTTCGCCGGATTATCAGGTTTATCAGTAAACATGCATGGTGATATCAGCGGCTGATCCGCTGCCGGATTGCGTCCGCCGCCATCACGCCTGACCGGGCCGCCCCTTCCAGCGTGCAGGGCAGGCCGGTCTGCACCCAGTCTCCGGCCAGCCACAGGGTCGGCGGCCACCCGCCGGTGCGGGGATGTACCGGGGGGCGCAGGGCATCGGTCTGCGGGGTCTGCAGCAGGGTCGCCCGCCGCTCTGTCAGGGTCCGGGCCTGCAGCGGGCAGGCAGCGGGCAGATCCGGGTAGATCTGCCGGGCTTCCTGCCAGACCTGCGGGGCCAGATCCGGGCTGGTGCGCAGACTGTCGCTGACGGCGCTGATGGTGACAGCCAGATGCCCGGGGCGGCGCAGCATCCATTCTGCCCGTCCACCGCACAGCCCGGTCAGGTCGGGAGTTGCCCGGCGACAGCCATCATCCAGCGGGTAATGCAGATTGAGGATCGGGCTGTGCGGCAGAGCGGGCAGATGCTGTGGCAGCAGCCGATGCGCCTGCGTGGCATCCGTTGCCAGAATGACCGGATCGGTACCGCAGTCCACCGGACCGGCCGGAGTGTGCAGGGTCACCCCGGCGGCTGAGGCGGTCAGGCCTGTGATCGCAGTGCGCAGCCGGATTTCTCCCCCGGCTGCCGTTACCGCAAGGGCCAGTGGCCGGATCAGATCGTGATCCAGCGAGGTCTGACAGAGCAGCGGTGACAGGGCATCGCCACCCCGGTACAGGCTTTGGTGCAGGGTCCGGCGCAGCAGAGGCAGGCTGGCAGCCTCTGCCGGGGTGTTCAGCAGGGCGACCGCCAGCGGCGCAATCAGCCGCCGCCCGATCAGGCTTGCCGGATCAACGGCTTCGCCGACGGTGGCAACGCGACGGTTTTCCAGTGCCAGCAGCGCCAGAAGATGGCGGATCGCACTGACCCCCGGCACCCGTCGCCCGGCGGAAAACAGCCAGCCCGGCCAGCGCCCGCGACCGGGGTGCAGGGTCCAGCGGTCCCCGGTCGTCAGATCGTGAAAACGGAACAGGGGCGGCAGTGTGATCCAGCCCTCTGTCGGGGTGTGACGGCGGATCAGGCTGCACAGGGTGTCATTGCCTGCAAGAATCAGATGGGTCCCCCGGTCACGGATGGTTCCTCCGGGAGAAGGGGACCAGCCGCCACAACGCCCGCCGGGCCCGGGGGCGGCCTCATACAGCCGGGGGGAGAGCCCGGCTGCCTGAAGGGTCAGGGCTGCGCTCAGACCGGCCAGTCCGGCCCCGATGATGTGTACGGCGGTCATCGCCAGCTCTCCACGATCATCCGCACCAGCACCCGCAGCATCGCCCGGCGCCGTACTTTGACCGGCTGGTGCAGGGCCACCGGAGAGAAACCGCGCTGCCGGACCGCCGCCAGCAAGGGGTGGTACAGCCCGATGATGCCAACCGCCGGGGCCAGCCGCCGCCGCTGGTCAGGCGGCAGCGCATCGGTCAGGGTGCGGCAGTGGCGGAAAAGCCGTTCCGCCTCATCGGCCAGTCCCTCCGGGGAGGTGCCTGCCGGAAGATAGCAGCGGCCCCGCGCGGCATCTTCGGCAAGATCGCGTAAAATGTTGGTGTATTGCAGGGCCCGCCCCGCACTTTCGGCAAAACCGGCCAGTGCCGGGGGCGGAAAGCCGCACAGACAGAGAATCAGGGTTCCCACCGCCCCGGCAACCCGGTCACAATACAGGTCCAGATCCTGCCGCTGCGGGTGATGCAGCGGCGCTTCCAGATCCTGCCTGCAACCGTCGATTATTGCCTGAAGGGCACTGTCGGGCAGGGCATATTCCCGGCGCAGCAGCCACAGGGCGCGGGCAAGATCCGGGTCGCCGGGGTGCTGGCCGCCGGTGATGGCCTGCTGCCACTCTGCCAGCCGCCGTAATCCTTCCGATCCGCCATCGTCCGCGCAGTCATCAACCGCCCGGCAGTATAAATATAGAACGGTCATTCCATGTTTCAGGGCGGGTGGAAGCAGACGGATCAGCAGCCGGAAGCTGGAGCCGCTGCGGTGCAGGCGCGAAGACAGCAGAATGGCGAGCTGACGCAGATCAGGGCTCATCCGCGCCACCGCAGCGACAGAAAAAGCCATATTCCATATCCGCCCGCTCGCAGCATCGCCCGGCGGCCAAAACGTGGGGCAATCCGCCAGTCGGGGCGGTGGGCCAGCAGGGCCGACAGCCGGTATCCACAGGCCAGCGTCACCGCTGCCTGAAAGGCCAGCCGGGGACTGCGGATCTGCCAGACCAGCGGGCGGGCGGCCACCAGCAGGGGCAGAGTTGCCTGCCGCATCCTCTCCAGCACCGGGGCGGGGTCTCCGGCAGCCTCGGCCAGCCAGTCGGCGGGCAGATAGCTGCGGCCGAGACGGAGGCGGTCTTCCTCTGCATCACTGATATGGTTAAGCAGTTGCAGGGCGGTGCACAGGCAGTCAGCTGCCGGTGCTGCCGTCAGCACATCACGCTCATGCAGGCGCAGCAGCATCCGCCCGACGGGGGCAGACGATGCCCGCGCCGAGGCCAGTGTTTCGGCCCATGTCCGGCAGGGGGCGTGATCGGTGTCGGCGGTAAAGGCATCAATCAGGGCCGCAGCCTCCGGGGCGACGGCGGGGGGCAGGGTGTCTGCCGCCTGCTGACGCAGGATGGCCAGCTGTCTGCGTTTTTCCTCCCCGCTCAGATGGGGGGAATCGGCGACGTCGTCAGCGGCCCGGACCAGCCGGTAAAACTGCCGCACGGTCCCGCGGTGTGCGGCGGGCAGCAGGGCGGCAACGGGGAAGGCTTCGTCCCGCTCTGTCTTACCCTGTGGCCTGTCACGCCCGCCCGGCACCGTGGAAAGGGGCTCCGCCGTATGGGGGGATGCACTCTTCGATTGACCGGACTGATTAAAAAGTGTCATTCGGGGATCCCTATTCCGCCTTCAGCCCCCTATATAGCGGGAAGATGGCGGTTCCGGCGCAGGCCGGCGCCCGCGGAGAGTGTTTGTGCCAGACGATAAACGAGCCCCCCTGCCGATGACCACCCCCGTTCTGTCTTCCTCTGCCCTGTCATCGATTGCCGATGACCTGCGGCAGCGTGACCCGGACCGCTTTTTCACCAGCCTGCTGGCCCCGGCGGAATACCGCGATGACCTGATGGCGCTGTATGCGCTGGATGCCGAGCTGCGTCAGATCCGGGCGCTGGTGTCAGAGCCGATGCTTGGCCGTATCCGCCTGCAGTGGTGGTATGAGCGGATCGCCGCTCTGCAGACCGGAGAGGAGCAGCCGAGCGGCCCGCCGCTGATGTACGCGATGGATGCGCTGATCCACCGCACCCCGATGCCGGAAAACCGGTTCTGCGATTATTTCTGCGGGCGCAGCAATGATATGGAAGAAGCGCCGATTCTGGATACTTCTTTCTTCCAGCAGTATACGCAGGGGGTCGGCGGCAGTCTGGCGGTGCTGGCCTACCGGGTGCTGGGCGGTGATTTCGACCATCCTGCGGCCGAGGCAGCCCGCTTAAGCGGCGCGGTATGGGAAACCGCCTATGTGCTGCGGTCGGTCCTGACCCACAGCCAGAAAGGCATCATGATGCTGCCTCTGGTGGATCTGCCGGAAGCGATCCTGTCTGCCAGCGATATTGACAGCCCGGAGGCGGTGCGGTCGCTGGGACCGCTGATGATACAGCTGGCACAGCAGGGGCTGGATCAGGCCCGTCAGGCCCGGGCACTGTGTCAGCGCCCGCCGGGGCAGACGCTGGCGGCTTTTCTGCCGATGGTGATTGCCGAGGCATGGCTGACCCGGCTGGTGCGGAATGGCGGAGATCTGCTGGATGCCCGGCTGACCCTGCCGCACCGCCGCCCGCTGGTGATGCTGTGGCGGCGCCTTAGGGGGATCTACTAGGAGATCCCCCCCTTTGGGGTGATGTTTAGGGGGATCCAGCAAGAGATCCCCCGTCTGGCTTAGCCCAGCGTCACGCCCTGACGCCCGGCCAGATCCTGAATGTACTGCCAGGCGACACGGCCGGAGCGGCTGCCCCGGGTCATCGCCCATTCAACCGCTTCACGCTTCAGATCTTCGTCGCTGATCGTCAGGCCGAAAGCTGCCACGTACCCGCGCAGGACATCAAAATAGGTATCCTGATTGAAGTTGTGGAAGCCGAGCCACAGCCCGAAACGGTCAGACAGCGACACTTTTTCTTCCACCGCCTCACCGGCGTGGATGGCGGTAGACTGCTCGTTCTCGATCATCTGCCGTGACAGCAGATGACGGCGGTTGGATGTGGCGTAAAAGATCACGTTCTTCGGGCGGCCTTCAACGCCGCCTTCCAGCACCGCTTTCAGGGATTTATAGCTGTTATCGTCCTGATCGAAGGACAGATCATCGCAGAACAGGATGCACGGCCGACCACCGGCGCGCAGCAGGGTCAGCAGCTGCGGCAGGGTGGGGATGTCTTCCCGGTGGATTTCCACCAGCGCCAGCCGCCCGTCGGTGGCCGCATTGACCGCGGCATGGACTGCCTTGACCAGAGAGCTTTTCCCGGTGCCCCGCGCCCCCCACAGCAGCGCATTGTTCGCAGGCAACCCCCGGGTAAAGCGCAGGGTATTATCAAACAGCTGCTGCTGTTGCAGTTCCACGCCCTTCAGCAGGGTGATATCGACGCGGTTAACCTGCGGGATCGGCTCCAGCCACTGGCGGTCAGCATGCCAGACAAAGGCATCGGCGGCGTTCAGGTCGTTGGCGGGCAGGGCTGCCGGGGCCAGACGTTCCAGCGCCGAGGCAATCCGTTCCAGAACAGGCAGAAGATCGGGGTTGAAGGTGGTCACGGGCAACCTCATCTGATGCGGAGCATACGTGTTTTTCACCCCTGCGGGCGCGCAGGGGCGGTGACCGTAACACAGCCATCCGGGCTTTCCCACCCGCCGATGATGCGCCTGCAGCCGCCTGAGGCAGACAACCGGGGCCCGACCCTTCGTTTACCGTCGGTTTTAAAGGCGGCGGGGCGGGCAGAACCGTCCGGTTTGGCTTTGCATTCGCGTATTGGCACCGGTATAGTCCGGCCAACCCGTTTTCCTCCGGCGCTGTTCTGCCGGGGGCTGACTGACCCAGTGGAGATTTCCTGATGTTCATTTCGCCAGCCTATGCTCAGGCCGCTGCTGCCCCGGGTGCCGAAGCCGGTCTCATGCAGTTTGCGCCGCTGGTTCTGATCTTCATCGTCTTCTACTTCCTGCTGATCCGTCCGCAGCAGAAGCGCATGAAGGCCCATAAGGAGATGCTGTCTGCCGTCAACCGGGGTGACCGGATTGTGACCAACGGCGGCATCGTCGGCACCGTGCAGAAGGTCAACGAAGCCGAGAATGAACTGATCGTCGAGATCGCCGAAGGCGTGAAGGTGACCGTGAAGCGCGACATGATCGCCGCCGTCACCTCCAAGACCAAGCCGGTCGCGGCTGAAGCGGCCCCGGCCAATGACACCAAGACCGAAGAAAAGCCGAGCGGCCTGAAGAAGCTGTTCGGCGGCAAGTAAGGCCGGTCTCCGGCCCCTGCCGTCTTTGATGAAAAAGTAAGGTCGTGCCGCTGGCGCGGCCTTCTTTTTTGGTCCATATCTGCAGCATCCCCCATCCGCCTGTTACTCTGGAACTGCCGCTATGAAAAACTCGTCCTCCGGCTTCATGGATATTACCCCGGCAATCCCGGAAGGGCGGCTGGTGGTCAGCGCCTACGGCGACGGGCGCTTCCGCATTTCCGGCACGGTGTGGGAACAGCCGGTGCTTGTCTTTCCCACCCGCACCATCCCGTGGGCGGTCAGCGGATTGGCGGAGGTGACGGAAGACAGTCTGGCCGAGGTTTTTGCCGCCAGCCCGGCGGTGGAGGTGCTGCTGCTCAGCACCGGTGCCAAAATGGCGCTGCCACCCCCGGCCCTGCGGCAGGCCCTGCAGGCGCGTGGGCTGGCTTTTGATGTGATGGATACCGGGGCCGCCTGCCGCACGTACAACGTGCTGGTGGCGGAAGACCGCCGGGTTGCCGTGGCCCTGCTGCCGGTCTGACCGATTCCTCGGTCGTGAGGACGGAAAGGGCGGCCCCGTTGTCCGGGGTCGCCCTTTTTCTGGTCTCTGGCCGGAAAAACCGCCTCTGTTACGACTGCATCGACTTCAGGAATTCCTCGACCCGGCTGTCGAGGCCGCTGGCCTGTCCGGACATGCTGTCGGCGGCATGGCGCACCGTATTGGCGGCAGATTCCGCCTGATCGCTGACCGTCAGCACCGCATCCATATCGCTGGCCATACCGTGGCTGTCTTCTGACGCCTTGGAGACCGAAACCCGGATCTGCTGGGTAAACGTGCTCTGATCGGCGACGGCGGAAGAAATAGCGGTGGTGATCTGCTCCATTTCAGCGATGGTGCCGGCCACCTGTTCAATCACCTGTGCCGCTTCGGAAGAGGCATCCTGCACATCACGGATCAGGGCGCCGATGTCTTCGGTCGCTGTGCTGGTCTGATGGGCCAGCTGCTTGACCTCGTTGGCAACCACGGCGAAGCCTTTGCCGATTTCTCCGGCGCGGGCGGCCTCAATGGTGGCGTTCAGGGCCAGCAGGTTGGTCTGGTTGGCGATGGAGGAAATCAGCCGGGTTGCCTCACCGATCCGGCCCACGGCATCTTCCAGCCCGGTGATCACCATTCCGGCCTCCCGCGCCTGCTGCACGGCCCGTTCCGAAACGGTGGTGGCGTCGTGAACCCGCTGCTCAATACCGTCAATCACCTGCACGAGCTGGGCGGTGGCCGAATGGATGGTCTGCACGTTGTCGATGGTCTGGCGTACCGCCTCAGCCGCCGCGCCGGACCGCTGGCGGACATCGCCGACCGAGGTGCTCATGCCGTGGGCGGCGGTGGCCAGCCGGGCTGCGGCCATCTGGACCACCTGCGCCACTCCCTTGACTTCTTTCTCGAAGTCATCCGCCAGTCTGACGTAAGAGGACACGTCATCCCAGTTGATCATTGCCCCCAGAAAACGGCCGGAGCGGTCGTAGATGGCGCTGGCGGTGCTTTCCACCGTCACATCCCCTTGCCGGAACTTGGCGGCATAGGGCAGAAGATCCGGGGTGCCCAGCCGGTCAGGCACAATCGCCGGATTGTCGAGGAAGACACTGACCGGCTGGCCGACGATCTCCTCCGCCGGGCAGCGGATATGTTCCTGCATCCGCTTCAGCAGAGAGATTGCGGCCTCGTTGGCATAGGTGATGGTCTGGCCCTGCGGGTCGCACAGCATGACACGGGCGGGCTGTACCTCCACCATCTGGCGCAGGCGATAGGCTTCTGAAACCGATGCCTTCAGGGTGCCCAGCGCCCGGGCCATGCTGCCGATTTCATCGCGCCGCCCCATGCCGGGGACGTGAATGGCATCGTCCCCCTCTGCCAGATCAAGCAGCGCGCCGCTGATCGCATTGATCGGGCGATAGATGGAATGGGCAATCGCCATCGACAGAACGGCAATCAGCACCGCGACGGCAAGGGCGCCGACCAGCATGATTTTTTTGGTCACCGCCCGCCCGGTCTCTGCGTCAGCCTCAGCCTCAGCGGCATGGGTCCCCGCCGTGGTGATGGCACTGTCGGCGGTGCCGGTCAGGGTTTTCAGGGTCTGCTGAAGCCCGGTCAGGGCGGCCTTCCGCTGATTGACCGCGTCGGTATAGCTTTTCAGCGCTTTGGAATACCGGGTGATCTCACCGGACAGCGCCGTTTTGGTTTCCTGCCCGAACGAAAAGCCAAAAATCTGGAAGTCGAGCTCGTTGGCGGTCTTTTTCAGCTTGCCGAGGCTGTCATCATCCGGGGTCAGCAGAAACTGCTGCTCAAACCGCTTCAGCCGCTGTAACACGCCCATCAGGCTGCCGATATTCGGCCATTGTGAGAATTCCGTCTCGATTGCCGCCACCGGCTTTGAAAGATCAGCGCGGATGCCGCTGTCCGCCGTCAGGCCAACCGCAAGCGACCGGTCGGCATAGGCGGTGAAGGCGGCCTCTGACTGATCAAGCATTGCCTGCATCTGCTGCAGGGCTTCTGTCATGCCGGACGCGGCGGAATCACTCTGGGTATACGAGACTGCACGGTTGACATCGGTGCGGGCGATGGCCAGTTCTTCGGCGAAGTCTTTGCGGGCCTGATCGGGGGCCTGTTCAAACCGTGTCACCGCCAGTTCCATGCCGACGATGTGGCGCTGTGCCTCCCGCGTGGCGGTGGCGAGCGAGGCCATCACGGCACTGCGGGTGCGTAAGGAATCCTGCGCCGCATCGCTGATGAAATGTACCGCACCACCGCCGAGCAGGCCCAGCATACCCAGGCCGAAAATAAGATAAATGCGGACCGCGATCGGAAAGCGGGCCCAGAACGACTGGGAGCCGCCATCGCGGGGCGGACGGGTACGGGCGGGAGGGGATGCCTGCATCGTCATAATCCAAAAGTCTAGCCCAACCGTCCGCCCTCTCCCCCCCAGGGAGACGGACTGACAGCAGACCCGACCGGATTACCCCCGTTCGCCCCTGATCCGCTGCTGACGGCGGGCGCAGAGTATGCGTTCGCGCCTGTGCGGAATGGTTAATCTTCCGTGAAACCTGCCGACAACTTGCGAAGTGGTCTAAACAGACTGTCGGATCATCAATCTGTGGTCGTAATGACCGCAGCGGCGACAGGCCGTGAACCGGGGGCGAACCCTTCAGTCTGCTAATGTTTTCAGGCGGTCGATCAGGGCCGGGATCATTGCCGGGGTAACGCCGTTCAGCAGATCGTGACCGACGATGCGCAGGTTGGGCCCGACGGAGCAATAGCCGAGACAGGGGCCGTTTTCGATCCTGACCCGGTGATCCAGCCCGGCGGCAGTCACGGCACTGCGCAGGGCGGCAAGGGTGTCAGCCGCCCCTTTACGATGGCAGCAGTCGGCATATTGCGAATAGCGGTTCGTCTGGCACGACAGAATGCGGATCACTGCCTTATTTTCTGACATTTTTTGCCCCATGGTCTGGCCACCGTCCGCCGGGATGGCCCAATAAGGTTTCCCCCGGCGGAGTTTACCCTGTAGCATCCCCCTCAAGCAGTAGAAAAGACTGCGCAATTGCAGAAGGCAGCGTGATGACCGAGATCCCGACAGTTCCACCCCCTGACGGGCCGAAAACCCCGATCGTCCGTATTACGTTGGGGGCCCGGCTGAAGGCCTATCTGTTTGCGGGTATGCTGGTGACGGCCCCGGTCGCCGTGACCCTGTATATTGCCTGGAATCTGATCAGCTTTGTTGATGAGAAGGTCGGCAGCGTGCTGCCGCACGGCTATTCCCCCAACGATTACCTGCCGTTTTCGGTGCCCGGCGTCGGGCTGCTGGTGCTGCTGGTTTTTCTGGTGCTGGTGGGGATGCTGGCAGCCGGGTTCCTCGGTCGTTTCGTGATCGGCCTGAGTGAATCTATCTTAGCCAGAATGCCGGTGGTCCGCAGTATTTACGCGGCGGTGAAACAGATTTTCGAAACCGTCCTGAAATCTCAGTCCAACGCGTTCCGGCAGGTGGTTCTGGTGCAGTTTCCCCACCCAGGGGCCTGGACGCTGGGGCTGATTTCCGGCTCCACGCAGGGCGAAGTGGCGGAAAAACTGGGGCAGGGGCATCATGGCGGCGCAGCGCTGCTGACCGTTTTTGTGCCGACCACCCCCAACCCGACCAGCGGTTATATCCTGTTTGTCCGCGAAACGGATCTGATCCCGCTGGAGATGTCCGTCGATGACGGGCTGAAGTTTATCGTCTCCGGGGGGATCGTAACCCCGGCGGTGCGTGAAAAAATCGCTGAGTATGAAAAGAACGCGGTCCCCTGAGATTTTCCCCGATCCCGGGCTGCGTCTGGGCCGCCGGCTTAGCCGGAACGCAGGGTTTTGACCGCGGCATCCCGTTCAAACAGGTACAGCAGGGTGCGCAGGGCCGGGCCCCGCGCCCCGCTGAGGTCGGGGTCGCGCAGGCAGATCAGGCGGGCATCATCCCGCGCTGTCGCCAGCAGCTCGCCATGCACGGTCAGGTCGGCGACCCGGAATTCCGGCAGGCCACTCTGACGGGTGCCCAGCACCTCGCCACCGCCGCGCAGGCGCAGATCTTCTTCTGCAATCAGAAAGCCGTCCTCGCTCTGGCGCATGATCTCCAGCCGTGCCTTGCCGGTTTCCGACAGCGGGCCACCGTACAGCAGCAGGCAGGTTGATGCCTTGTCACCGCGCCCGATCCGGCCCCGCAGCTGATGCAGCTGGGCCAGCCCGAACCGTTCGGCGTGCTCAATCACCATCACCGTCGCTGCCGGAACGTTCACCCCGACCTCGATCACCGTTGTCGCCACCAGCACATCAAGACCATCGCTGGAAAACGCCGCCATCACCGCATCTTTTTCGGCGGCTTTCATTTTACCGTGCACCAGCCCGATGCGCGGGCCGTACAGATCCTGCAGGGCGGCGTGACGTTCCTCGGCGGCGGCAAGATCGCTGGTCTCACTCTCTTCGACCAGCGGACACACCCAGTACACCTTGGCCCCGGACGCCACCGCCCGGCCAACCCCGGCCATCACTTCTTCCAGCCGGGACAGCGAGACCAGCCGGGTATCCACCGGTTTCCGGCCCGGCGGCTTTTCGTCCAGCTTGGAAACATCCATGTCACCATACTGGGTCAGGGTCAGGGTGCGCGGGATCGGGGTTGCCGTCATCACCAGCACATCGGTCATCCGCCCTTTGGCGGTCAGCTCCAGCCGCTGCTGAACCCCGAAGCGGTGCTGTTCATCAATCACCGCCAGCCCGAGGTCGCGGAACTGCACGTCACTCTGGAACAGGGCATGGGTGCCGACCAGAATGTCAATCTCACCGGCGGCAAGGGCCGCCAGCAGGGCCGCACGGGGCTTGCCTTTGTCGCGTCCGGTCAGCACCGCCAGCCGGATACCGATCGTTTCGGCCAGAGGCTGCAACGTTTCGGCATGCTGACGGGCAAGAATTTCTGTGGGTGCCATCAGGGCGGCCTGACTGCCGCATTCCACCGCATTCAGCATCGCCATCAGGGCAACGACAGTCTTTCCGCTGCCGACATCCCCCTGTACCAGCCGCAGCATCCGTTGCGGCGTCTGCATGTCGGCATAGATTTCCTCAAGGGAGCGCGTCTGTGCCCCGGTCAGGGAAAACGGCAGGGCCGCCGCTGCGGCTTTGCGCAGGCGGCCATCCCCGGCGAAGCTGCGGCCTGAGATTGCCCGGTTGGCATTGCGCACCAGCAGCAACGCAAGCTGGTTGGCCAGCAGCTCGTCATAGGCCAGACGCTGCCGGGCCGGGGTCAGGGCCGACAGATCATCTTCACTGGCCGGGCTGTGTACGGTGCGCAGGGCTTCTGCCCAGCCCGGCCAGTTCTGGCGTGCCTGATAGGCCGGGTCGAGCCATTCCGGCAGGTCAGGCACCCGGGCCAGAGCTGAGCGGGCACACTTGGCCGCCACCTTGCCGACGATCCCCGCCGTCAGGGGATAGACCGGCTCAACCGTCTGGATTTCCGCCCGTTTCGCCGGGCTGACCACATGGTCGGGATGGGGCATCTGCCGTTCGTTGCCGAAAATTTCCACCCGCCCGGAAATCACCACCGTGGCCCCCAGTGGCAACGTGCGTTCCAGCCAGTCGGCGCGGGGGTGAAAATAGGTCAGGGTGATAAAACCGCTGTGGTCGCGGCAGCGGACCCGGTACGGGCTGCGGCTGCGTGGCGGCGGTGGATAATGGGCATCCACCTGCACTGTCAGGGTGGCGATTTTGCCGTCCGGTGCCTCAGCCACCGAAGGGGCATAGCGGCGGTCGATCAACCCGACCGGCAGATGCCACAGGGCGTCGGCCACATGATCGCCCCCGACCAGCCGGGCATACAGCGGGGCCAGCCGCTTCCCCAGTCCGGGCAGGCTTTCAAGGGGGGAGAACAGGGGATAGAGGCTTTCCGGGCGCATGGTTCCGTTCGGGGCTTTCCTGAAAGGTCGGAACGCTTTATACCAGCATCAGGAAAAAATGGAACAAATGCAGGACGAAATTCCATGGCCGATCAGACCCACGCCCCGCTGGACCTCTCCACCCTGCCGGAACGCCGTAAGCGGCTGCTGTACCGCAGCACCCACCGCGGCATGAAGGAAGCGGACGTGCTGCTGGGCGGCTTTGCCAGCGCCCACATCGGCACCCTGAGCGATGATCAGATCGACCGGCTGGAAACCCTGCTGGATGAGCTGGATGTCGATATCATGGACTGGGTGATCGGCAAGCGGCCGGTCCCGCCGCAGTTTGACACCGATGTTTACCGGATGATTCTGGCATTTAAGCCCTACGCTGACTGAGGCCGGGCCCGGCCTCCGGCTTTCTGATCTTCTTACGCTGTGCAGACCGCTGCTTTTCTGACGAGGACTCCCCGTGTCCGCTGACCAGACATTCCGTTTCGCCTCGCTTCTGCCCGCCCGCCTGCCTGCGGCCCTTGCCCACGGGCCACAGCGCCTTTCTCTTGGCGGGGTGCCGGAAGGCTTTGATGCCCTGCTGCTGGCGGCATTGCATCAGGATGGTCTGGCGGCGGATCTGCTGCACATCTGCCGCGACGATGTGCGGCTGGCGACATTGGCGGCGGCCCTGCGGGCGCTGCTGCCCGGCGCGGCGATACTGGAATTTCCGGCGTGGGACTGCGTGCCCTATGACCGGGCCTCGCCCAGTGTTGAAATCGTCGGGCGGCGGGTGGATACCCTGACCCGGCTGGCCGGGCCACGCCCGAAGGGCGAGGAGGGGCGGCGGATCATTCTGACCACCGTCGCCGCCATCACCCAGCGCGTGCCCCGGCGCGAGGTGTTCAACGGTGCGGTCTTCCGTATCATTGCCGGAAAAGACCTGAACATGGATGCCCTGATGGGCTATCTGGTCAGGAACGGGTATGTCCGGTCAGAACAGGTGATGGAACCCGGCGAGTACGCCGTGCGCGGCGGCATTGTCGATCTGTTTCCGCCGGGGGGAGAGGAGCCGTTCCGCCTCGACTTTTTCGGGGATGAAGTCGACAGTATCCGCACATTCGACCCGCTGTCGCAGCGCACCACCGGCACGGTGAAGGAACTGCTGCTGAAGCCGATGTCAGAAGTGATTCTGACTGAAGACAGCATTTCCCGCTTCCGCACCCAGTACCGCGAACTGTTCGGGGCGGTCTCGCGGAAGGATATGCTCTACGAAGCGGTCAGCGAAGGCCGCAAGATGCAGGGCATGGAACACTGGCTGCCGCTGTTTCATTCCGGGCTGGATACCCTGTTCGCCTATCTGCCCGATGCCGTCATCACGCTGGACCATCAGGCGGAAGAGGCATGGCAGTCGCGTATCGAGCTGATCCGCGAATACTTTGATGCCCGTATCCAGCTTGAGCAGCAGGGGATTGAGGAAGACGGGCAGATCTATCATCCGGTGCAGCCTGAACGCCTGTATCTGACCCCGGAGGAATACGCCCGTCTGCTGGCTGCCCGGCCGGGGGCGGTGTTTTCGCCCTTTGCCGCCCCTGATGTCGGCAGTACGGCGCAGGAAGCCGCAGGCCGGGCCGGCCGTGATTTCGCCGATGTCCGGGCCCGGACCGGCGAGAATGTGTATGATGCCGTCCGCCAGTTTGTGGTGGCCGAGCAGGGCCGGGGCCAGAGGGTGATCCTGACCTCGGTTTCGCTGGGGTCGCGGGACCGCGTCAGCGGCGTCCTGCGGGATCACGGCACCCCGGGCCTGCTGGCGGTCGATAGCTGGCAGGATGCCTTCAGCCAGCCAGCCGGGACCGTGCCGGTTGTGGTCGCGGGCATGGATCACGGGTTTATCTGCCCCGGCCTGACGGTGCTGACAGAGCAGGATATCCTCGGTGACCGCCTGTCGCGCCCGGCGCGGAAAAAGCGTAAGGCCGACAAGTTCATTCAGGATGCCTCGGCACTGGCGCCCGGTGATCTGGTGGTCCACGTTGAGCACGGCATCGGGCGCTATGACGGTCTTGAAACGCTGGATATCGCCGGGGCGCCGCATGACTGCCTGAAGGTGATCTACGACGGCGACGACAAGCTGTTCGTGCCGGTGGAAAATATCGAGGTCCTGTCCCGCTACGGCAGTGAAACCGCCGGTGTACAGCTTGACCGGCTGGGCAGCCCGGCATGGCAGGCACGGAAGGCCCGCCTGAAAGAGCGCATCCGCGATATGGCGGAAAAGCTGATTCAGGTTGCCGCCCTGCGCCAGCTGAAACAGGCCCCGGCGCTGCTGACCCCGGAAGGGCTGTATGATGAGTTCTGCGCCCGCTTCCCTTACACCGAGACCGAAGACCAGCTGAAGGCCATTGCCGATACGCTGGAAGATATGACCAAGGGCCGCCCGATGGACCGGCTGGTCTGCGGGGATGTCGGGTTCGGTAAAACCGAGGTTGCCCTGCGGGCTGCCTTTGTCGCTGCCATGAGCGGGGTACAGGTTGCGGTGGTGGTGCCGACCACCCTGCTGGCGCGCCAGCATTATCTTAATTTCTGCCAGCGCTTTCAGGGGATGCCGCTGCGCATCGCCCAGCTTTCGCGGCTGGTCAGCCCCAAAGAGGCCGGGCTGGTCAAGGCCGAGCTGGAAAAGGGGACCATCGACATTGTTGTCGGCACCCATGCCCTGTTCGCCAAATCGATCAAGTTTAAATCCCTCGGCCTGCTGATCGTGGACGAGGAACAGCACTTCGGGGTCGCCCATAAAGAACACCTGAAGCAGCTGAAATCGGATGTGCATGTCCTGACCCTGTCGGCAACGCCGATTCCGCGCACGCTGCAACTGGCGCTGACCGGGGTGCGGGAGCTGTCAATCATCGCCACCCCGCCGGTGGACCGTCTGGCGGTGCGTACCTTTGTCCTGCCCTTTGACGGTGTGGTGATCCGCGAGGCGATCCTGCGTGAACGGTACCGGGGTGGCCAGTGTTTCTATGTCTGCCCGCGTCTGTCCGATATTGACGGGGTGGTCGAGCGGCTCCAGCGGCTGGTGCCGGAGATCCGGACCGTTGTCGCCCACGGTCAGATGACCCCAACCCAGCTTGAAGACGTGATGCAGGCCTTCGCCGAAGGTGAGTACGATATTCTGCTGGCGACAAACATCATTGAAAGCGGCCTTGATATGCCGCGGGTGAACACCATCATCATCCACCGCGCCGATATGTTCGGCCTGTCACAGCTGTATCAGCTGCGGGGCCGGGTCGGGCGGGGCAAGCAGCGCGGCTATGCCTATCTCACCCTGCCGCCGGGCCGGGCGATGACCCCGGCGGCGGAAAAGCGCCTGACCGTGATGCAGACCCTCGACACGCTGGGGGCTGGGTTCAATCTGGCGTCGCATGACCTCGACATCCGTGGGGCAGGCAACCTGCTGGGCGATGAACAGTCAGGGCACATCAAGGAAGTGGGGATCGAACTCTATCAGCACCTGCTGGAAGAGGCGGTGGCCTCGGTCCGCAACGGTGACGGGGCCAGGGAGAGCACGGAAGGCTGGTCGCCGCAGATCAGTCTGGGGATGCCGGTGCTGATCCCGGAAAGCTACGTCAAGGATCTGGGGGTCCGTCTGGGGCTGTACCGCCGCATTGCCGACCTGACCGAATATACCGAAACCGAATCTTTCGCCGCCGAACTGATTGACCGGTTTGGCAAGCTGCCTGAAGAGGTGAACAACCTGTTGCAGGTGGTCGCCATCAAGAACCTGTGCCGCACCGCCAATGTTGAACGCCTTGACAGCGGCCCGAAAGGCGCGGTGCTGACCCTGCGCGACAATAAGTTCCCCAATCCCATCGGGTTGGTCCGCTTCATCAGCCAGAACGTTGCTCTGGTCAAAGTCCGGCCTGACCACAAGATTGTCTATATGCGCAACTGGACCAATCCGGCAGACCGGCTGTCCGGTGCCAGACGCCTGCTGGAACAGCTGGCCCAGCTGGCGCAGGAAACAGCCTGAACGGAACCGCCCGGATCCTATAGAAAGGATCCGGGCGGTTGATGTGGGGGAAAGGGGCCGGATCCTATAGAAAGGATCCGAGCAGTTGATGTACCCGAAAGGGGATAGGGCGTTTATTCTGCTGCCGGTGACGACAGCGGGGTCAACGGTGCATTTTCCAGCGCCAGATCAATCATCCGCAGCAGAACATCGGTATCCTGCGCTCCGGCGATGCCATAGGCCCCGTTGAAAATAAAGCAGGGCACACCGTTGATGCTCATGCGGTGGGTCTGGCTGTTTTCCGTCAGAACGTCCTCGCGATACTCCGCATCCGGGCGATCGCTGAAAAAATCTTCGCCGGGAAGGCCCTGTTCATCGGCAATCCTGCGGAGAACCGCCGTGTCACCGATATTTTTGCCTTCGATAAAATAAGCCCGGAACAGCCGCTCCACCATTGCGCTGGCTTTCCCGTAGCTGGCGGCAAAGCTGACCAGCCGGTGGGAATCGACGGTATTGGGGGTGATGCTGATCGCATTGAAATCAAAGTCGATGCCTTCACTGACCCCGATATCCCGCAGGGTTGACAGCATACGGTCGACCCGGGTCGGGCCGCCGAATTTGCGGTCAAGATAGACCTGCCGGGAGATCCCCTCCGCCGGGGCATCGGGATTGAGAAGAAAGGGCCGCCAGACCAGATCAGCACTGACGGACGGGCGCAGCGCCAGGGCTTTTTCCAGCCTTCTCTTGCCGATAAAGCACCACGGGCACACCGTATCGAAGATCACCTCGATCCGCATGGGTTTCCTCCCTTCCTGCCGGGCCGTCCGCCCGCTGGGATCACCAGGGGGCCAGTCCTTCCCCGACCACCGCTGCCGCGCGGGCCAGCAGACTTTCCGGGGTATCCCCGGCGACCACCTCGGCAGCATTGACGAATGGCCAGACCGTCACCACCCGGTATACATCCTTCGCGGCGAATTCCGTATTGGAAATCACCCCGGCGATGCGGTGCATCACCACCTGCGCTTCCGACAGCGGGGTGTCGGGCAGGACAACGGCAAAGCGCGACCCACCGAGCGAGGCCACCATATCCTCGGCCCGTACCAGCAGGGTCAGCCACTGACCGATCTGCGAAATCAGGCTGCGTTCGCTTTCCTCGCCAAATTCATGGCGGATGGATTCGACCCCGGCAAATGCAAACTCAATCACCGAAAAGCGGCGGACCCGCGTTTCCGCACCGCTCAGCCGGGCCGTCAGACACAGATCGAGAAACGGCAGGGAATAGACGCCGGGGATCACCGGATCAACCGTTGCCGGGGTCAGCTGGCTGCCAAGGCTACGGCGCAGGGCCCAGCGCAGGCGCTGACGGCGCACCAGAACGCGCAGGGTAAACCGCAGCTCGGTGATTCCCGCATCGGCCCGCAGGGCAGAGCTGGCCCCCATCGACATCGCGGTGGCCAGATCATCTGCTGATCCGTCGCCGCTGATAAATACCACCGGCAGATTGAACAGCCGGACATTGCGGCGGACCTGCAGGCAGAGATCAAGGTATGGCTGCGGGTTGCCTGCCGGGGCCATCACCGCGGCATCAAACAGCCGCTCGTCCATCAGCCGCTGGGCCTCGACCAGATCGGCGGCCACCATCACCTGCGCATCGACGATCGCCTGCGTTACGGTTTCCGCCGTCCCTTCCGGGCCGATCACGAGGATTGAAGGCGGGGTTGCGGTCTCGGCTGCGTCCGGGGCCTCAGGCGACAGGTTCTCGGCATCCATCACCGCCCGGCGGGCCAGATATTCCGTCCGCATGGTCGCCACCCGGGCCAGAGGCCGCAGGCGGGCCAGCACCAGATCGGGGTGGACCGGCCAGATCACAGCGTCATCAATGCCCAGATCCAGCAGACTGTCGCCGGTCTGCTCCAGCGGTTCCGCCGACAGATAAAACAGCGGCAGGCCTTTGGTGGCCGGGCTGCTCTTCAGGCGTGCAGCCAGATCCTTCTGGTGTTCTCCCTTCAGGTCCGGTCCGATGATCAGCACATCCGGGGCATGGCTGATGATCAGCGCATCCACCTCGGCCCCGGTGTCGGTATGGGTGCAGGTGTATCCCTGCGCTGACAGGGTCCGGCTCAGGGTTTCAGCGGCCCGGGAATCTCCGATAACGATCAGGGCTTTGGCCAGATGGATCATAATGAAGCGGTCTCCCCCCGGGTATGCGCTTTGCCGGTATCGGCCTTTTTGTGACAGGGTGCAGTCTGTTCCGGTCAGAATAACCGTTCACAGACGTCTTGAACAGAAGCCCTGCCGGTTTTGTGGGTCAGCCCCGTTCAAATCTGGCGACCAGCTCAAGGTGCGGTGACCAGACGAACTGATCGACCGGCACCACCTGCATCAGCCGGAAACCACCGTCACACAGGGTACGGGCATCCCGGGCGAAGGTGGCAGGACTACAGGAGACCATCACCACCCGGCGCACGCTGGCCCCGGCAGGCTCGGCCAGTGCCCGGCACTGGGCATCAGCCCCGGCGCGCGGCGGGTCGAGAACCACGGTGGTGACATCTTTCAGCTCTTTGCCTTCAACCGGATCACGGAAAAGGTCGCGGACGGTTGCGGTCAACGGGCGCTTCAGGGCCTTGGCAGCCCGCGACAGGGCGGCAATGGCGGTGCTTTCGCTGTCAAATCCCCTGACGGTCCGCCCGTCGCCTGCCAGCGGCAGGGCAAAGGTGCCAAGACCGCAGAACAGATCCAGCAGCGGGCCTTCGGTGCCGGTCAGGGCGGCGCGGACAGCGGCAAGCAGGGCATCGGCCCCGGCGCGGCTGGGCTGCAGGAACATCTGCGGCGGCAGGTCAACCGACGCACCGTCAAAACGGACCAGCGGCGCGCGCGGGGTCAGCAGCGGATGATAGACCCCGTCGATCTGTGCCCCGATGCGGGCGGCGGCATGGGCTTCCGCCCACAGGCCGATCTGTTCCAGAGCCTCCAGCCCCGGATAGTCCGGCAGATCAAGACAGAGATCAGCGCCACTGTCGGTCAGGGTGACGGACAGATCCCCCATGCTGCCGACCGGGGCAACGGCGGCGACCAGCCCCCGCAGGGCAGGCAGCAGGGCCGACAGCGGGGCTTCCAGCAGCAGGCAGGTCTGCAGATCGGTGATCTGGTGTGAGGCACGCTGATTATAGCCCAGAACCACCCGGTCCCGCAGACGGCGCCAGGCGAAGGTGGCGCGCTGGCGGGTTCCGGCACCGATGCGGATCACCGGCTCCACCACGGCGGGGTCGAGGCCACGCGCCCGCAGGGTCTGGCGCAGAATGTCACGCTTCCAGTCCGCTTCCGCCGCCGGGGCGTAATGTTGCAGGCTGCATCCGCCACAGGCGCTGTAATGGGGGCAGGGCGGTTCAACCCGCTCGGCTGAAGCGGTTTCCACCGCGATCAGCTCGGCGGCCAGCCCGTCGCCCTTTTTGCCGCTGGCGCGGACAGTAACGGTCTCTCCCGGCAGAGCCCCGGCGATGAACACCGGGGTCTCGCCGTGCCGTGCCAGCCCGTCCCCCTGAGCGCCGAGACCGCTGACCGTCAGGGTCATCGGCGCTTTCGGCAGGGCCGTCTTTGCCTTCTGGGGCTTTCCTGCCGGGCGGGAACCGGGGTGGCGGCGCTGGGACATGCTGTGGACTCTGATCAGAAGAAAAAAGGGGTGGCCTTGGCAATACCGGGCCACCCCTTTCTCCGTCAAGCCAAGATCTCAGGGGGTAGAGATCAGGCCCGGCGTCTCGTTTTGCAGGATTACCGCTTTTTTGCGGGCAGCAGCACGCAGGCAACCCCGGTCAGAATCAGCCCCAGTGCAATCACCAGTGCCGGGGTCAGGGTATCCCCCAGCAGTACGACCGACCCGGTGACGCCGACCACCGGGATCAGCAGGGTACTGACCGCCGCCTGCCCGACAGAGACCCGGCTGACCACCACAAACCACAGCACCTGTGCGGCACACAGTGACAGCAGCAGGTGCCAGCTTATCGCCAGCCAGACCTGTGGCGGAAACCCGGACGGATCGGGCGGAGTTTCCAGCAGTGCCGCCAGAATGACCATCGGCACGGCGGAAATCACGTATTGCCAGCCGGTCACCGCCATCACCGCCCCGCCCCAGACGTGGCGCTTCATGACAATGGTGCCGATCGCCCATGACACGGCGGCAATCAGCATCAGCCCCGGCCCGAAGCCCTGTTGCAGGCCGTTCGGCCCCAGCAGAACCGCCAGACCGGCCATGCCGCAGACCAGACCGGCGATCTGCTGGCGGCGTGGCCATTCCTTCAGGACCGGAATCGCCAGCAGTGTCGCCCACACCGGCATGGTGAAGGCGATCACCGCCGCGCGTGAGGTCGCCATGCCAAGCTGGGCAAAAGCGGTACACAGATTGAAGACCAGCACATTGCACACCCCCGCCGCCGCCAGCGACGGCCAGTCACGGCGGGGAATAGACAGTGACCGTCCGGTCAGCCGGGTCAGGGACAGAATAATCACCGCCCCCAGTGAAAACCCGACCGCCCGCAGCGTCAGCGGCGGCACCTGTGACAGAATGGTTTTTACGGCAGGCCAGTTCAGCCCCCAGAACAGGCTGATCGCCAGCAGCATCAGGTATTTGGTCAGGCTCCGTCCGGGGGGTGTGGCTGCGCCGCCGCTCATTCTGGCTTCTTCTCCTTCAGCTCCACTTCGACGAAGGCGAAGGCGGTCCCGCCGATGTTCACCACATTGTGGGCGGTGCCTGCGGCCCGGAAATAGGAGACCCCGGGGATCAGCGTCACCTCACGCACGTCACCGTCAGGGCCGGTCAGCCGCATGACGCCGGGATGAAGGGGGACGATGGTATAGTCATACTCATGCACATGAAAACCGGTCTCTGCCCCGATGGCGAACTGCCATTCCGTGACGCGGACACGCTCATTTTCAACATGCAGAACCGGAACGGCGGTGACGGTGCCTGAACACATTTTCCTGAGCCCCTTCTCTGTTTACCCTGCCAAGACCTGCTTACCCTGTCAGGGGGCATCCGGGCGCGGGTGCGCCCGTGCCTCACACGCTTTCAAACCCGTCAAGAAAGCTGGCGAGGTTGGCGGCCAGCGCGTCAACCGCATACCCGCCTTCCTGCACCAGCACGGTCGGCAGACCGGCGCGGGCAATCATTTCCCCCATCACCCGGAACCCCGGCGTCGTTACACCGAACGCGGCCAGCGGATCATCCTTGAAGGTGTCAAAGCCAAGGGAAATGAACAGGATCTCCGGCGCGAACCGGGCGACGTCGGCAAGGCTTTCGGCAATCGCGGCCAGCACCGCCGGTTCATCCGACCCCATCGGCAGCGGGCGGTTGATGGTGTAGCCCTCGCCGAGGCCGGTGCCGCGTTCATGGGCATGACCGGCCATATACGGATAGAACACATTGGGGTCGGCATGAACCGACAGGAACAGCACGTCATTGCGGCTGTAGAAAATGTCCTGCGTGCCGTTACCGTGATGCACATCGACATCCAGAATCGCAACCCGGGGCGGGCGGCCCTGCTTGCTCAGCAGTGGCAGCGATGCCTGCGCAGCGATGGCCACGTGGTTGAGGTAACAGAACCCGCCGCCCATATCACGGGTGGCATGGTGCCCCGGCGGGCGGCACAGGGCATAGGCACTGCGGGTTTCGCCGGTGGCGACCAGCACGGCGGCATGGGTGGCGGCATGGGCTGCGGCGACCGTGGCAGTCCAGGTGTCTGCCGCAATCGGGGCCGAAGTATCATACAGATGGTATCCGGCCTGACCGACCACATGGGTCGGGTAGCTGGCCGGGGCGTTAGAGCGGTGAACATTGGGCGTCACCACCTCGCTGGCCCCCGGCAGGGCGACCCAGCGGGCATGCACCGATTCCAGAAATGCCAGATACTCGGGGCTGTGGACCGCGGCCCGGGGGCCGGGGCCGTAATCCGGCGGGGTTTCCAGCACGCCGCCACGGGCGGTCAGCACTCCGGCAAGGGCTTCCGCCCGTTCCGGCTTTTCCGGCATCGGGCGGCGTTCGCCGCGCTGGATGTAGTTGGGCGGGCGGTGGCCAAGGGCGTCAGGATGGAAGATGTAACGCATGGTCAGGTCTCTTTCCTCTCAACGGCCGGCAGTCGCCAGCAGCACATCAAACAGCACCGATGCGCCACGCGCGGCCTGATCGGGGCTGATATTTTCGATTTCGTTGTGGCTGATGCCGCCTTCACACGGGATGAAGACCATGGCCGTCGGCACCTTGCGGGCGATATAGACCGCATCATGCCCGGCCCCGGAAACGATATCGCGGTGGCTGTAGCCGCGCCGGGTGGCACTGTCGCGCACCCGCCCGACCAGAACCGGATCAAACGGCGTGGTCGGAAAGTTCCAGAACTCGCTGATGCTGACGGTCGCCCCGGCGGCGGCGGCCAGATCGCCGATCTGCTGCCGGAAAGCGGCCTCCATCGCGGTCAGGGTGCCGTTATCCGGGTGGCGCAGATCGACGGTGAAGAACACCTCGCCGGGGATGACATTGCGGGAATGCGGACGGACATCAAGAATACCGACCGTGGTGCAGGCATCGCCCGGTGTGGTCATGCCGATATCATGGATGGCCTGCACCATCCGTGATGCCACCACCAGCGCATCACAGCGCAGGCGCATCGGGGTCGGCCCGGCGTGGGCTTCGCGCCCGGTGACGGTCACCTCAAACCAGCGCTGACCCTGTGCCCCGGTGACAACACCGATCTGTCTGTTCTCAACCTCAAGAACCGGGCCCTGCTCAATGTGGGCTTCCAGATAGGCGGCCATCGGGTGATCGGTGGCAGACCGGGTACCGTTATAACCGTGCCGGACCAGCTCATCCCCCAGACGGGCACCATCCTGCGCGATCTGGTCAAGGATCTCCTGCACGGTGAAAACCCCGGCAACCACGCCTGAGCCCATCATGGGGGGGGAAAACCGGCTGCCTTCTTCGTTCATCCACACCGTCAGTTCCAGCGGGTGGCGGGTGACGATGCCGTGGTCATCCAGACTGCGCAGCACTTCCAGACCGGCCAGAACCCCGAAGATGCCGTCAAACCGGCCGCCGGTCGGCTGGGTATCCAGATGGCTGCCCATCACCACCGGCGGCAGGCTGTCATCCTGCCCGGCCCGGCGGGCAAACAGGTTGCCGACCTGATCGACCGACAGGGTATAGCCCGCCTCAAGACACCAGCGGCTGAACAGGTCTCGGCCTGCCTTGTCTTCGTCGGTCAGGGCCAGACGGCAGCTGCCCCCGGCGACGCCGGGGCCGACCTTGGCCATTTCCATCAGGGTATGCCACAGGCGGTCAGCGTTGATGCTCAGGCTGGGGACCAGCCCGTTTTGCAGGGAGTCAGTCATGACACGGTATCCTTAACCACAAGTCAGGAACGGCAGGTCAGGCGGCAACACCGGGGGAATATGTCCGGGTGCGGGCCCGCAGATCGGTCAGGGCGAGAACGGAGCGCAGCGTCGGCACATCGACGCTGACCCGCTCGGCCAGTTCAATGACGGAACCAATGATTGCCTCCAGCTCCAGACGGTTTCCCGCCTCGTAATCCTGAAGCATGGAGGTCTTGAAATCTCCGACGGTGGCCGCCATGGCGATCCGTTCGTCGGCAGTAATGGAAAACTGCACCCCAAGCCGTTCAGCCACCGCCTGCGCTTCCAGCATCATGGTGCGGCCGACGCCCCGGGTGCCGGGGTCATTACACAGAGTGCCGAGGGTGGCGGAGGTCAGAACGCTGAGGGGGTTAAACGCCAGATTGCCCCACAGTTTGATCCAGATTTCATCGCGGATGCGATCGGTGGCACGGGCGGCGAACCCGGCCCTGCCGAACAGGTCGACAAGCTCTTTAACCTGCGGCCGGTTCCGCCCGGCGATGTCACCGAAGACGAAACGCTGGTCGTTGATGTGCCGGATCCGCCCCGGCCCGTGATTTTCGACCGCCACATAGGTGGCGACGCCGACAATCCGTTCCGGTGCGACGGTCCGCCACAGCACGCTGCCGGGATCCACCGATGTCAGCGGCTGATCGGCCAGCGGGGCAGGCTGGCTGTAGGGGTACCACCACGGAATGCCGTTGACGACAGGCACCACAATGGTGTCCGGCCCCAGCAGCGGGTGCAGGCTGTCAATCACGCCCCGCAGGGCATAGGCCTTGACGCACAGGAACACCACATCCTGCGGCCCCGGCTCCAGCGGGTCATCCGTAACGGTCGGGAAGGAGCGCAGAACCCGGTTGCGTGGCGTTACCAGCGAGATCCCGTCGCGGCGGATCGTATCCAGCGGGATGCCACGGGCCAGCAGCGTCACGCTGGCCCCGGCATCGCTGAGGCGGGTCGCCAGCAGGCAACCGATCGCCCCCGCCCCGATCAGGGCGATTTTCATGACGGATGCCCCCCGGCAGCCGACCCGGCGCGTTCCGCCAGCAGCTCCGGCGGAATCTGCCATGCCTTGCCGGGGATGGCATCCAGCAGGGTGCGGGTGTATTCGTGCTGCGGGTCACCGAAGACCGACTTCGACGGGCCGATCTCGACGATTTTGCCCCGCCGCATGACGGCAATGGTGTCACAGACCTGTGCCGCCACCCGCAGATCATGGGTGATGAACAGCATCGACAGGTTCAGGCGGTGGCGGATGTCGTCCAGCAGCTTCAGCACCTGCGTCTGGACGGAGACGTCGAGCGCCGAGACCGGCTCGTCAGCCACCAGCAGGGTTGGGTCCATGGCCAGAGCCCGGGCGATGGAAATACGCTGCCGCTGCCCGCCGGAAAACTGGTGCGGATAGCGGTCGGCGGCGGATGCATCCAGCCCGACCATCTGCAGCAGGTCGCGTGCCCGGCTCAGGGCCTTCGCCTTATCCTCACCAAAGGCCACCGGCCCCTGAGAGATGATATCGCCCACCGTATGCCGGGGATTGAGCGAGGCGTAGGGGTCCTGAAACACCATCTGAATATCGCGGCGGAAGGGCCTGAATTCGCGGCGCTTCAGCCCGAGAAGGTTCTTCCCCTTGAACAGAATTTTACCCGAGTTGGGGGCCATCAGGCCGACGATGCTGCGCCCGAGAGTCGATTTGCCCGAGCCGGATTCCCCGACCAGACCGACGGTTTCCCCGGGGTGGATGGTCAGGCAGATGTCGTCTCCGGCCACGACCTGACGGCCCTTGCGCAGGAAGCCGCCGCCGACGGTGAACACCTTATTGACGTTTTCCGCCACCAGCAGGGCTTCGCCGGATTTGCTGAAGTCGGCGCGGTGCTCGATGTAGTGGGGGACCGAGGCAATCAGGTGACGGGTGTAAGGATGGGTCGGGGCATTCAGCACCTGATGGGCGGTGCCGATTTCCACCAGCTTACCGTGCTGCATCACGGCCACACGGTCAGCAATTTCCGCCACCACGCCAAAATCGTGGGTGATGAACATCACCCCCATGTGACGTTCGGCCTGAATGGAGCGGATCAGCTCCAGAATCTGCTTCTGGGTGGTGACATCCAGTGCGGTGGTCGGTTCGTCGGCGATCAGCACGTCGGGCTCGCAGGCCAGCGCCATGGCGATCATCACCCGCTGCCGCTGCCCGCCGGACAGGCGGAAGGGGTAGGACTTTGACAGATCCGCCGGATTGGGCAGGCCGACCTGCGTCAGCAGCTCCACCACCCGGGCGGCGCGGGCCGCCTTATCCAGAGAGGTATGGACCCGAAGACTTTCCTCGATCTGGTCCCCGACCTTTTTCAGCGGGTTGAGGGCGGTCATCGGCTCCTGAAACACCATGGCGATCCGGCCACCGCGCAGGGCGCGCTGTTCCGTCTCCGACATGGAAAAAAACATTGCGGCCACGGAACAGAAGCTCGCCGCCGGTCACCTTCACATGCGGCTTGGGCAGCAGGCCCATGGCGGCATGGGCGGTCATCGACTTGCCGGAACCGGACTCCCCGACGACACAGAGGATTTCATTCGGGTTCAGGGTAAAGGTCAGGCCTTCGACCGCGTGCGGGCGGTCAGCCCCGGCGGGCAGGGCAATGGTCAGGCCGCGCACATCCAGCAACGGTTCAACAGCGGCGACGGAAGCAGGGGTCGGGGACATGGCGGAACCCTCAGTCTGGGGGGCGGAGGCCCGGCCCGGGGCCGGGAAAGGGGTAACGGTGCCGGTCATGCGCTGTTACCTCCCCTTACGGGCCAGTTTGGGGTTCAGGGCATCGTTCAGGCCTTCACCGATCAGGTTCAGGCTGAGGACGGTCAGCAGGATGGCCAGACCGGGGAAGAAGCTCATCCACCACGCTTGCCGGATCACCGTGCGGGCCGCACCGACCATGTACCCCCAGCTCATCTGGTTAGGGTCGCCGAGGCCAAGGAAGGACAGGCTGCTTTCCAGCAGAATGGCGGTTGCCACCATCAGCGAGGCCGAAACGATGATCGGGGACAGGCTGTTGGGCAGAATCTGGCGGACGATGATGGTCAGGTTGGACTGGCCGGTGGTGATAGCGGCCTGCACAAATTCCCGCGACCGCAGTGACAGAAATTCCCCACGCGCCAGACGGGCCAGCGGCGGCCACGACACAATGGCAATCGCGGCAATGATGCTGGTGCTGCTGGGAGTGAAAATCGCCACCAGCACAACGGCCAGAACGAAGTTGGGGATGGTCTGGAACAGTTCGGTGAAGCGCATGATCGCATCATCGACCACCCCGCCGAAGAACCCGGCCATTGCCCCCAGCGACACCCCGATCAGCAGGGCGACCCCGGTGGAGACCAGACCGATCCACAGCGACATCCGTGCCCCGTGGGCGATACCGGCGGCAATGTCACGGCCCAGTGTATCGGTGCCCAGCAGGGCCCCGTCACTCATCGGCGGCAGGAAGGGGGCATTGACCATTTCCCACGGGCTCTCGGGGAAGACCACGCCGGAGAACAGCGCCATCAGCACCACCACGGCAACGATTGCCAGCCCGAACACCGCGCCCTTGTTGCGGGCATAAGCCACCCAGAAACCGGAAGAGGTCTTCATTTCGCCACCTCGATGCGCGGATCAACCAGCGTGTAAATAAGATCGGTCAGAATGTTGAAAACAATCACCATAACCGAGCTGAAAAAGAAGATGCCCAGCAGCACCTGATAGTCGCGCTGCAACACCGCATCAAAGGCCAGACGGCCGATTCCGGGCCAGGCGAACACGGTTTCCACCAGAATGGAGCCGCCGATCAGGTGGCCGCCCTGCACCCCGGCGACAGTGATCACCGGCAGGATGGCATTGCGCAGGATGTGGCCGAAGACGATCCGGCTTTCGCGCAGGCCCTTGGCGCGGGCGGTCTTCACGAAATCCATATCGCGGACTTCAAGGATCGAGGCGCGGGTCATACGGGCATAAACGGCCATGTAGAACAGGCCCAGGGTGAACACCGGCAGCACAAGATGGGCAAGGATATCGCCAAGGCGGTCAAGCCCGGTCAGACCGGCACCGACGGTTTCAAACCCGAAGGCAGGCAGCCAGCCCAGCGAAACGGAAAACAGCAGGATCAGCATCAGGCCGACCCAGTAGATCGGGGTGGCGTAGGCCAGCAGGGCAACCACGGTGATCGCGCTGTCAGACCATTTGCCGGAATTGATTGCCGCCAGTGTGCCAAGGAGAATGCCGCCGACCAGCGCAACCACAAAGGCGGACAGGGTCAGCATCAGGGTGGCGGGCAGGCGGTCAGCGATCAGGTCCCACACCGGGCGCTGCTGGCGGTAGGAAAACCCGAGATCCCCCTGCGCCACGGTACCGACATAGGTCATCAACTGTTCGTGCAGGGGCTTGTTCAGGCCAAACTGTTCCCGCAGCTGTTCGACAAACTTGGCATCGGCGGCACCGGCTTCACCGGCCATCACCATTGCCGGGTCGCCGGGGGCGGCATGGACCAGCAGAAAGTTGAGAACGACAATCGCGAACAGGATGACGACGGCCTTGACCATCCGGCCCGCAAGAAACGGGACTAAACCGGCCATGCGCGGGATCTCCTTACAACATCAGGATAGAAAAAAGAGGGGCGGAACCGGTAGGGGAGTAGGCTGGGAGACCTTGGTTCCGCCCCAATGGGGGATAACGGCTATGGATTACGGCTTGCTCAGGTAAACCGAGTCATAGCTCTCATTCACCCCGACCCCGGTGGTGATGACGTTGTTGAACTTCTTCGACACGAAGGTCGGGAACTGCATTTCCAGCAGCCAGACCACCGGCACGTCATCAACAAGGATCTTCTGGACTTCGCTGTACATCGCCTGACGCTTGGCAGCATCGTTTTCCTTGGCGGCGGCGGTGAACAGTTCATCCACCTTTGGGTTGGAATACCCCATGGTGTTGGAGAACATCACACCCTTACGGATGTTGTCAGACACATAGGTCCGGGACACGCCCAGAGCCGGATCACCATACTGATAGGTGAAGTTGGTGGTGATTTCGTAATCCCAGTTAGAGACACGCTGCACCCATCCGGCGACATCGGTGCTTTCCAGCACCACGTTGATGCCGACCTGCTTCAGGGACTGCTTCAGATATTCGCCCAGACGCTGCCAGGTTTCGCCATAGGGCATCGGCATCAGCTTGACGGTGGCGCGCACGCCCTTGGCATCGGGCTTCAGGCCCATTTCGTCGAGCAGCGCCTTAGCCTTATCGACATTCTTGGCATAGGGGACGATGGAGGAGTCAAAATGCTTGGTCGAGGAGTTGAACGGGCCGCTTGCGACCTTCCCCAGACCGAACCAGATCTTGTCGCGGATGAATTCGCGGTCGATGGCGTACATAATCGCCTGACGGAAACGCTTGTCATCCAGCGGCTTGACGCGGTGGTTGATTTCCAGCCACGACACCGGAGCAATGAATTCATAGCCTTTGGTGGTGAAGTTAAGGGACTTCACTTCCTTCAGGCGGGCAACATCGAACGGCTCGATATCATTGTACTGCGACTGATCAACCTGCCCGCTTTCCAGCGCCAGAGCGCGGGAGGCAGCATCGGGGATCACGCGGAAGTAAATGTTATCAAGGTACGGCAGGCCCGGCTTGTAATAGTCTTCGTTCCGGACCAGATGAATGTAGCTGCCCTTAACCCATTCCTTCAGCTTGAACGGACCGGTCCCGATCGGGGTGGCGTTGGCCGGGTTGTTGCGGTAGTCGGTACCTTCATACAGGTGGGCCGGAATGATCGGGGCTGAGGCCACTTCAAACGCACGGATAAAGGCCGGGAACGGCTCTTTCAGTTTAAAGACAACGGTGTTGTCATCCGGCGCGGTGATGGATTCACAGCGGGCGAAGTTGGCGCGGGCGCGGGAATGCACTTCCGGCAGGAACTTGGTGGTCGAGAAGATGACGTCCTTGCTGGTGAAGGGCTTGCCGTCATGCCACTTAACGTTTTCGTGCAACTTGAAGGTATAGGTCAGACCGTCTTCGGAAACCGTCCAGCTTTTTGCCAGCGACGGCAGCGGGTCGAGCTTTTCATCATAGGTCAGCAGACCCTGATAGATCTTGCCGGCCACGGTCTGGGTCGGGCCCTGCTGGTTCAGGCCCAGTTGCAGCATCGGCGGCTCCGGCTGCACGATGATGTTCATGGTGCCGCCCCGGGCCGGGGTATCAGCCGCAAGCGCCGGAGAGACGAAAGACGGAACGGAGGGAGACAGCGCCGGGACAGCCAGCGCCAGCAGGCTGGCAGCGGCAAGGTGACGGAAGCGGTAGCTGATAAAGCTCATTGCAGGGTCCTCTCCAGAGTGTCGTTACAGACGTTCAGCTTCCCTTGCTGAAAAATCAGGGACGGGCGGTTTCCGCTCCGGGTTGGGTGCGCGGCGGGCAGGGTGGGCACCCCGGCATTGCGCACCGCACACCGGGGGGAAAGCGGGGAGTGGGGATCAGGCCCGGAAACCGTTGCCGCCCTTGGCGTCAATCCAGCGCAGGACGGCGTCCCATTCCAGAACACCGGCGCGGGGGTATTTATGTTCATACTGCTGGGCTGTGCGTTCACAGACTTCCGGGGTCGGCAGATACAGCCCGCGTCCACCGGCCAGCGTCGCCACCTGACACTTGCAGGAATCCTCAAGGTAGTACATCAGCACGGCGGCTTCCGGCACATCGGCACCGACGGTCAGAAGACCATGATTCCGCAGGATCATGCTGTGATGGTGCCCCAGATCGGCAGCAAGACGTTCACGCTCTTCCAGATCCAGCGCGATGCCTTCGTAGTCATGATAGGCGATGCGGTTATACCAGCGCAGGCTGTGCTGGTTGAGCGGCAGCAGGCCGTCGGCCTGACTGCTGACCGCCATGCTGGCGACAGTATGCAGATGGATCGCCGAGCCGATATCCGGGCGGGCATGATACAGGGCGGAATGGATGGTGAACCCGGCCGGGTTCATCCCGAACTCACTCGGTTCTACCAGATTGCCTTCAATATCAACCTTTACCAGATTGGAAGCAGTGATCTCGTGGAACATCAATCCATACGGATTGATCAGGAAGTGGTGCGGCGCATCCGGCACCCGGGCCGACATATGGGTATAAATCAGGTCAGTCAGGCCAAGCAGATCAAACCAGCGGTAGGCGGCAGCCAGATCGACGCGGGCTTTCCATTCAGCATCGGACATCCCCGGGCGCGGGGCGGATTTAACGGCAGAAGCAGACATCGTGAACTCTCTCTTTCCGGGCAGCCAGAAGACAGGCAGAAAAACGGGCAGGGCAGAGGGGGATCAGTCCGTGACCGGCTCCAGACCACACCAACGGGCGATAAACAGGGCCAGCACGGCGGTCACTTCCTGCACCGACGCAAGATCAACCGATTCATCAATGCCGTGGATCCGGCTGGCGTGCGGGCCATAGCAGGTGGCCGGGGTGTCGCCGTACAGGGCGAAGAAGCGGGCATCGGTGGTGCAGGTCATGGCAACCCGGCGCGGAGTGCTGCCGGTGATGGCGCGGTGGCTTTCTTCCAGCTCGGTCAGTACATCGGCATCGGCGGGCAGGGCGAAGCCCTCAGCCTGAAAACCGCCGTACCGCACGTCGGCCTTCACCCCGTTCAGCGCCGGGTCGGTGCGCAGGGCCTGTGCGATGGTCTTTTCCACCGCAGCCTGCACCGATGCGACATCCTGCCCGGGGTGGAACCCGACCCGCATATCCAGCGTGCAGCGGGTGGGGACCGATGACGCCCATTCGCCGCCCTCGATCTTGCCCAGATTGAACTGGATCGGGTGGTCGTGGCCGTCAAAGGCCGCGTGACGGTGCGGGCAGGCCCGGTCATTCCAGGCCTGTTGCAGCGGCTTGAGGTGGGCAGCGATGGCGTAGGCGGATTCAATGGCATTGCGCCCGGCCCCGGTATCCAGCACATGGGCCGGGGTGCCGGTGACGGTGATCTGCAGCCACATCACCCCGACCTGTGCGGTCATCAGGGTCTGGCCAAACGGCTCCGGGATAACGGCGGCATCGGCACGGTAGCCACGGTGCAGGCAGGCCAGCGCACCGTTGCCGGTACATTCCTCTTCCACCACCGACTGCAGAAACACCGGGGCCGCAGGCTGATACCCCATGCGGCGCAGGGCTGCGAAGGCGGCAATATAGGCGGCAATACCGGCCTTCATATCGCCGACGCCCCGCCCGTACATCCGGCCATCGCGGATGACCGGATCAAAGGGATCGGCTGACCACAGGTCCGCCGGGCCGGTCGGCACCACGTCAATGTGACCGTTGAGAATCAGCGACCGACCGATGTGGGTGCGGGGCTGATAGATCCCCACCACATTATCACGGCCATCGGGGGCGGTGACGGATGGGGAGAAGCCGGGCAATGCCCGCAGGGCATCAAGATCGATCGGGAAGCGGTCAACGGTCAGGCCGAGGCCGGTGAAAACCCCGGCGATAAGATCCTGTGCTGACTGCTCCTGTCCCAGCAGGGACGGATGGCGGACCAGATCCGCCAGCAGGGTAACACAGGCGTCATGGCCATCGGCCACCACGGCGGTGAGGGCAGAAAGAAAACCGGGTGAACCGGCAAGGGACATCGGATCGCTGGCGGGGGCCATCAGCGTTTGTCTCCTGAAGCCGGACACATCACAGGTGTTTCCTGGCCGATGAGGTCGGCCGGGCCTGAGTGTCCGCAGATGTGAATACCGTCCTGTCGGGCGCCGTCCGGTTTTTATCTCGGCCCTGTTTCTGGCCGGTCCGGTATCGGTTTATGCCCTGTTGCTATGATTAGGCCTGTGAAGAACGGGGGTCGCAAATTGTCATTTTTCATTCAGCATATAAATTGTATTTATGATCACCCCCGCCCCCCCGGAGACTCCCCATGCCACCATCCCGCCCTGATGATCACGCTTTTGACCGCTTAAGTCATGACCTGGACTGGAATCTGCTGCGCACCTTTATGGTGATTGTGCAGGAAGGCAGCATCACCGGCGCGGCGGCCCGGCTTTACATCACTCAGCCCGCCGTCAGTCTGGCCCTGAAACGGCTGGAGGAACGGCTGGGCCGCCGCCTGATTGACCGGGGACCGGGAAAATTCCGGGTCACCGCAGCCGGTGACGTCGTGTTTAACGAGGTGGTCGAGGTGTTTGGCGCGGTATCCCGCCTTGGGTCTCTGGTGCGCGATGTTAAGGAAGAGGTGACCGGGCACATCCGCATTCTGATGACCAGCCGCATTCAGACTGACATTCTCGATTATGTGCTGCGGACCTTCCATCAGCGCTACCCTCAGGTTACGACGCGGATTGACGTCATGGCCTCGGCTGATGTTCATATCGCTCTTCAGCAAAGGGTCGGAACCTTCGGAATTTGCCTGATGCGGGAGGCGATCCCGGGGTTGACCAGCGAAGTGCTGGTCCATCAGACCTACCGGCTGTACTGCGGGCCGGACCACCGGCTTTTCGGTAAAAAAGACATCAATCTGGCTGAGCTGCGACACGACAATTTCGTGTCTTTCACGTCAGATCAGATTGATGGGGCCCTGTCACCGCTGGCGCTGTTCCGGGCCCGGGAAGGCTTCGCCGGGCGGGTGATCGGGGCGTCGGCCAATCTGGAGGAAGTGCGGAGGATGATCGTCTGCGGGCTGGGGATCGGCCCGCTTCCGGAACATATTGCCGCCCGCGATGTCCATGCCGGGCTGCTGTGGGAGCTGCCGCCCTATGAAGGCATCGCCCCGGTGGATGTGCACATCATCTGGAATCCTGATGGCCGCTTCAACCGGGCGGAACGCGCCTTTATCGACGAGCTGGTCGGACAGGTCAAAGGGCGCCCGATTGAAGAGCGGGTGCCCTCCATGCTGCCTCGTGACTGAAGGGTAGAAGACCCTTAGGGCCTCCACCCGCCCGGCGCGATGACCATAAAGTTGATTTATCAGGGTGTGTGCTGATGGTAAGGCTACCCTGGGTTATGGAGCCGGGATCAGAACATGTACCACAGCGAGAAAACCAGCTCGGTGGCGGAAAGGCCCCCGGACACAAACGGCCACCATTGGGTGCTGCCGACAGGAAAATACCAGTACCCCTTGGCCATGACCGTCACATTCTGCACCGAGCTGGCAAGGGCGCCGGGCGCCCCGGTGAGAGCCGGACTGGCATTATAGGCCATATCCGTGCAGTTCATGAACTCCAGCTCGGTCCGCAAGGGGATGCGGTATCGCTTTCTGTCGGTGTGCCACCGCCTGGGGCGCCAACCCCCGACAGTCCGGTGAAGGACGGGCAGAGCTTCCGGCAGCAGCCGGGTTTGGGATCCTGTCCGGATTTAAGCCCGCGAACCTGACGGCAACCTTACAGACCTGAAGCCGCTGTCGTTGGCTGTCGATGATTGCCAGCGAAAAGCTGCCAACCGGGGTTCAAAAAGGGGGGAAGGTCTATGGGTAGGATCTTAAGAGGGGGCTTTAAACCCTTATAAATCCTAGAAAATTGGCGGAGGGGGTGGGATTCGAACCCACGGTAGGCTTACACCTACGGCGGTTTTCAAGACCGCTGCCTTAAACCACTCGACCACCCCTCCGCAGTCGGCGTGGCCGTTGTGCACCAAGGTGCCCGGCAGATGCCTGAGTGGTTTCCCCTATCTAGCCGGGAAATGTGATGCCGTCCAGAGGGTTTCTGCGGAAGTCCCCGCAATTATTGAAAGACTGCCCGCAGCGTCCTGACTGTTTCCGTGGTTGAACCCTCTGCCGGGCTGTGCCACAGATAATCTGGCATCATCGCTTCTGCGCGGTGGGCTTTGGTTTTTTTTGGGATGATGAGGCGGGCGGATGATCAGCACAGGCGTCAGTCGGGCAGGGCGGAGCGGTTTGCGGAACGGTTTTCGCGACTGGAAAGGTCTGGCGTTGGCCTGCGGTGTTGCCGCGCTGCTGTCCGGATGCGCGGCCAATGGCCGGGAAGCGGCGAAGCCCGCTGCCAGCGGCCCGGTTCCCGCCCCGGCAACGGCTGCGCCTGCTGTGCCGCAGTCTCAGGCAGCCCCCATGGCTGCCCCGACGGAACGCGCCGATCTGTCGTTCGAGGACTGGAAGGCCGAGCTGCGGGCCGAAGCCCTGCGCAAAGGCATTTCGGCCCAGACGCTGGACCGGACTCTGCCGGGGATCACTTTCCAGCCCCGGGTGCTTGAGCTGGACCGCACGCAGCCGGAGCTGGCGCAGACAGTCTGGACCTATCTGCGCCGCGCCATCAGCGACCAGCGGATCAGTCAGGGCAGGGCGCTGCTGAAAAAGCATGCCGCCCTGCTGTCGCGGATCGAGGGCCAGTACGGTGTTCCCGGTCCGGTTCTTGTCGCGTTCTGGGGGATGGAAACCAACTACGGCAGCAACTTCGGCGGCTTTTCTGTGCTGAGTGCCCTGTCGACGCTGGCCTACGACACCCGCCGCTCGGCCTTTTTCCGGAAGGAACTGTTCGACGCGCTGGCGATCATTCAGGCCGGTCATATTACCCCGGATAAAATGATCGGCTCATGGGCCGGGGCGATGGGCAATATGCAGTTTATGCCGTCCACCTTCCGCGCCTATGCCGTCGATGGGGATGGCGACGGGCGGATTGATGTGTGGAACAGCCTGCCGGATGCCTTTGCCTCTGCCGCGCATTACCTGTCTTCCGTCGGGTGGCGAAGCGGGGAGACCTGGGGGCAGCAGGTGGTGTTGCCCGCCGGTTTTGATCCGGCGCTGGCCGATTCCGATCTCCGCCGCTCCCTTGCCGAATGGCAGGCGTCTGGCGTGCGCGGACTGAATGCCCCCCGCGCCGGGGTGCCGACCGCCGCGCTGGGGCTAAGCCTGCCTGCCGGGCTTGATGGCCCGGCGTTCCTGACCGGCCCCAACTTCCGCACCATTATGGTCTGGAACCGCTCAGCGCTGTATGCGCTCGCCGTCGGGAACATTGCCGATCAGCTGACCGACGGCCCGGCGATCCGGCTTGATCAATACCCGGAACAACGGGCCCTGACCCGCACTGAAACAACAGAGCTGCAAAGCCTGCTGGCCCGCCTTGGCTACGACGCCGGCACCCCGGATGGTGTGTTCGGGGCCCGCAGCCGGGCCGCGTTGAAGGCTTTTCAGGTGGCGCAGGGGCGCCCGGCAGATGCGTACCCAGATGCGGCGGAGCTTGACGCCCTGCGCCGGGCAGCCGGGCAGTGACCCCGCCCCGCTGACAGAAATAGCGGCGGTCGGTCATTGTTCCGGCCCCGTATTAATCTTTTCTTTTATTGTGCGCCAGCGGCATTGCGCGGGTTGCAGCCGGGCTGCTATGCCGCGTATAGTGTTGCCCAGCTGAGACCCCGGAAGTACGGGCCAACCCGATGATGCCATTTTTACCTGCCCTGACCCCGCCCGCCCGCCGCCAGTCATCCCCGCCGGTTCCGTTGCGGGTCGCCCTTCTGTGTGCCGCCGGATTGCTTCTGGCCGGGTGTGCGGAAACGCAGTTTGCCGCGCAGTCGGCAAAATCCATCGGCAGCACCAGCGATTGGGGGAAGGTCGGGGCCTATAAGGTCGGCAGTCCCTATCAGGTCAACGGGCGCTGGTATTACCCGAAAGAAGATTTTGAGTATCAGGAAGAGGGTGTCGCCTCGTGGTACGGGGCGGAGTTTCAGGGCAAAGATACCGCCAATGGCGAGCGCTTTGACCAGAACGCCCTGACCGCCGCCCATAAAACCCTGCCGATGCCCAGTCTGGTGCGGGTCACTAACCTGCAGAACGGTCGGGCGCTGGTCCTGCGGATCAACGACCGTGGCCCGTTCTCTAACGACCGGGTGATTGACGTTTCGCGCCGGGCTTCACAGCTTCTGGGGTTCTCGGAGCAGGGGACCACCCGGGTCCGGGTTGAAATTCTGGCGGAGGAAAGTCAGGCCCTGAAGCAGGAAGCGATGGGCGTGCAGACCGGGACCCCGGTTGACACCGCCGGGGCCCCCAGTGTTGTTCCCGCGCCGCGTACCAAGGTCAGCTCGGTCGAAAGTCTGGATGCCCCTTCCGGGGCCCGCAGCGCGTCTTCTTCCCCGTCCGGGTCTGCTTTGCCGCCACCGTCTGCCGCTGTCCCCCAGACCCGCAGCCCGGCTGTTGCCAACAAACCGGCTTCGGCCCCGGCCTCAGCCTCTCCCGCACTGGCGGCGAACGTTGCTGCGGCGGGCGGCAAGGGAACCTACATTCAGGCCGGTGCCTTCTCCTCCAAAGCCAGCGCCGAGGCCCTGAAGGGCAAGCTTGCGTCGCTGCATAAGGGGGCGGTCTCGCCGATCACCGTCAACGGGCGGGAGATGTACCGGGTCCGCCTCGGGCCGCTGAATTCCACGGCGGAGGCAGAGCGGGTGCTTGCTGCCGTCAAGGCTCAGGGGCTGAAGGATGCGCGGGTTGTCGCCGACTGAGGCGATGCCATCCGGGCAGGTTGCCTTCTCCTTGCCACAGTTCGCTGTTATCCGCCTGCTGCACACCGTGGTTCACATTCTTGATTAAATAGGTTCGCCATGCTCGTCTCTGCTCTCCGCCAGTCTGTGTCCGCCCCCCGGAAGGCCCTGCGCCATCTGGCCGTGGCGGCGGTTGCGGCGGTTCTGCTGTCTTCCACCGCCCTGATCGCCCCGGCCGGGGCGGTGACGCTGGAAACCAAGGCGCGGGAAGCCTATCTGGTCGATTTCGAAACCGGCACTGTTCTGTACGACAAAAACGGCACCACCCAGATGCCGCCGTCGTCGATGAGCAAGCTGATGACCGCCCTGATGGTGTTTGAACGCCTGAAGGAAGGATCGCTGTCGTTTGAAGACAAGTTCCGGGTTTCTCAGAACGCCTGGAAGAAGGGCGGTGCCGCGTCCGGCGGGTCCACCATGTTCCTTGACCTCAACAGCGAAGCCAAGGTCGAGGATCTGCTGCGGGGCATGATCATCCAGTCCGGTAACGATGCCTGCATCGTTCTGGCTGAGGGGCTGATGGGAACTGAAGATGCCTTTGCCGAAGCGATGAACCGCAAGGCCAAGGAAATCGGCCTGAAGGACAGCCACTTCGCCAACGCCACCGGCCTGCCCGACCCCAGCCATTTCATGACGGCCCGCGATCTGGCGATTCTGGCGCGCTATCTGATTGTCACCTTCCCCGAATATTACCGGATCTATTCGGAGAAAGAGTTCTATTACAACAAAATCCGCCAGCAGAACCGCAACCCGCTGCTGTTCACCATGCCCGGTGCTGACGGCCTGAAGACCGGCCATACCTCCATTGCCGGATACGGCCTGACAGCCTCAGCCCAGCGGGGCGAACGCCGCCAGATCATGGTCGTCAACGGTCTGAACTCGATGGCCGAACGGTCTGAAGAATCTCAGAAAATTATGGACTGGGGCTTCGCCAACTTCGAGAACAAGACCCTGTTCACGGCGGGGGAAAATATCTCCACCGCTGAAGTGTGGCTGGGGGATCTGGACGAAGTGCCGCTGACCACTCAGAAGGATGTCCGCCTGACCCTGCCGCGCCGGGCAGTACAGAATCTTGACGTGCGGGTGATGTATAACGGCCCGGTTCCGGCCCCGGTGCAGAAGGGGGCGCAGATCGCCACCCTGCGGGTAAACGGCCCGGATATGGATGCCCCGATCGACGTGCCGCTGTACGCCGCAACCGATGTTGAACGCCTTGGCTTCATGGGCCGGATTGCCGCCGCCCTGCGTCATATGGTGGTGGGCCCGGCGCAGCAGAATGTCAATGATATCACCAACAAAGCCCTGACGGTTGCCCCGTCGACCCAGCCGTCGAAGTAACCGGGCTGTGCGCGGGCGCTTCATCACCTTTGAAGGCGGCGAAGGGGCAGGGAAATCAACACAGATTTCCTTCCTTGCCGCCGCGCTGGAGAGACTGGGGATTTCCGTCGTGCAGACGCGGGAGCCCGGGGGATCACCGGGGGCTGAAGAGGTCCGCGCCCTGCTGGTGAAGGGCGAGGCCGGGCGCTGGGATGGGATCAGCGAAACGCTGTTGCTGTTCGCCGCCCGCCGCAACCATCTGCAAACCGTCATTCGCCCGGCGCTGGAACGCGGGGCCTGGGTTCTGTGCGACCGCTTTAATGACTCCACTCTGGCCTATCAGGGCTATGGGCGCGGGCTTGATCCTGACTGGCTGGCCGGTCTGTATCAGGCCGTTTCCGAAGGACTGGAGCCGGATCTGACCCTGTATCTGGATGTGCCGGTTGAAGTCGGGCTGGCCCGGGCCGGGCGCCGGGGCGACGATGAAAACCGTTTCGAAGGGCTGGCGGATGCCTTTCACCTGAAAATCCGCAGTGGCTTTCAGGCCATTGTCCGGGCGAACCCGCAGCGCTGCGCCACCATCGACGGCATGGGCAGTGTTGACGAGATCCGGCGGGTGATTCTGGAAACCGTCACCAGCCGCCTGATGGGGCCGGGGCGCTAAGGCCGCGACGATGACAGACGGTCTGCGCCCCCCAAAGGAAAACAGCCTGCTGCTGGGCCATGCGGATGCAGAACATCAGGTTCTGGATGCCTGGAACCGGGGCCGGATGCATCATGCCTGGCTGATCACCGGCCCGCGCGGTATCGGCAAGGCCACCTTTGCCTATCGCGTTGCCCGTTTTGTGCTGGCGCAGGGCACGGAGGCCGGTGGCTCCGGCGGCCTGTTCGGGCCGCCGCAGACGCTCGATATCCCGCCGCAGGATCCGGTCTTCCGGCAGATTGCACAGGGCGCGCATGGCGACTTCCGGGTCATCGAACGCCAGTGGGACGAGAAGAAAAAGCGCTTCCGGGGCGAAATCGTCATCGATAGCGTCCGCGATGTCGGAGAGTTTCTGGCCATGACCGCCGGGGGCTGGAAGGTGGTTTTGATCGATGCCGCCGACGAGATGAACCGTAATGCGGCCAATGCGATCCTGAAAGTTCTTGAGGAGCCGTCAAAGCGGTCTCTGCTGCTGCTGCTGGCCCATAACCCGGCCCGCCTGCTGCCGACCATCCGCTCCCGCTGCCGTCATCTGCCGTTGCGCCCGCCGTCAGAAGCGGATGCTCTGAGCCTGCTGGGGCGGGGCCGCCCTGATCTGCCACGCGAAGATGCCGAAGCCCTGCTGCGGCTGTCGGAAGGCAGTATCGGCCGGGCGTTGGAGCTGGCCGACGAAGGCGGGTTGCAACATTATCTCGCCCTGATCACCCTGCTGCGGACACTGCCAAAACTGGATGGCATTGCCCTGCATGCTTTTGCCGAAAAAGTGTCCCGCAGCGAGGAAACCTTTACCATAACAGCCGATCTGCTGCTGTGGTGGCTGGCCCGGACCATCGCCGCCGGGGGGCGGCGACAGGACCCGGTTGAGATTATTCCCGGAGAAAACGGCCTGACCCGCAGCCTGCTTGCTGCCGCGCCTCTTGATCGCTGGGTGGAGGTGTGGGAAAAGATCGGTCACCTGTTCGAGCGGACAGGGGCTGTGGCGCTGGACAAAAAGGCTGTTCTGCTGAGTGTCTTCGCGCTGATTGAGCGCGAGATGACCCGCCGCTGACCGTCACGCCGCCCCGACACGACCGCACCCCACGCCCAATCGGGAGATACCGCGATGGCCGGGCAAAAGCCCTTTTACATCACCACGCCGATCTATTACGTGAACGACAAGCCGCACATCGGCCACGCCTATACCACGCTGGCGTGCGATGTTCTGGCCCGGTTCAAGCGGCTGGATGGATATGCTGTCAAGTTTTTGACCGGTACTGACGAACACGGCCAGAAGGTCGAGAAGTCGGCTCTGGCCAAGGGTATCGCCCCCCAGCAGTTCACCGACGAAGTCTCGCAGAACTTCCGCGATCTGGCGGCTGCGATGGGCTACAGCAATGACGATTTCATCCGCACCACCGAAGCCCGCCATAAGGCCGCCTGTCAGGCCCTGTGGACCCGGCTGCTGGAAAAGGGCGATATCTATCTGGACAAGTACGCCGGATGGTACGCGGTGCGGGATGAAGCCTTCTACGCTGAGTCCGAGCTGAAAACCGGGCCGGGCGGCGAGAAGCTGGCCCCGACCGGTGCGCCGGTGGAATGGGTGGAAGAGGCGAGCTATTTCTTCCGTCTGTCGGCATGGCAGGACCGTCTTCTGGCGTTCTACGAAGCCAACCCCGATTTCATTGCCCCGGAAAGCCGCCGCAACGAAGTGCTGAGCTTCGTGCGGGGCGGGCTGCAGGATCTCTCGGTCTCGCGCACCACCTTCAAGTGGGGCGTGCCGGTGCCGGGGGATGATGCCCACATCATGTATGTGTGGCTGGATGCGCTGACCAACTACATCACCGCTGTCGGTTACCCCGATACCGACGCGGCGGAATACCGGCAGTTCTGGCCCGCCAGCCTGCACATGGTCGGCAAGGATATTCTGCGCTTCCATGCTGTGTACTGGCCTGCCTTCCTGATGGCCGCCGATCTGCCGCCGCCGCAGCGGGTGTTCGCCCATGGCTGGTGGACCAACGAGGGGCAAAAGATTTCCAAGTCGCTCGGCAATGTGATCGACCCGTACCAGCTGGTGGAAAAGTACGGTCTGGATCAGGTGCGTTTCTTCATGCTGCGGGAAGTGCCGTTCGGCAACGACGGTGATTTCTCGCATCAGGCGATGGTCAACCGTATGAACAGCGAGCTTGCCAACGATTTTGGCAACCTGTCGCAGCGTGTTCTGTCGATGATCAACAAAAACTGCAATGCCGCCGTGCCGAATAAAGGCCCGCTGACCGAAGATGATCACGCCATGCTCGGCAGTGCCTATGCGCTGCTTGACACCGTGCGCGGCCAGCTCGACCGGCAGGTGTTCAACGAGGCGCTGGAAAGCATCTGGGTGGTGATCCGTGCTGCCAACGGTTATGTTGACCGTCAGGCCCCGTGGGGTCTGAAGAAGACCGATCCCGCCCGTATGGAAACGGTGCTGTGGGTGCTGGCGGAAACCATCCGGAATCTTGCACTGCTGATGCAGCCGTTCGTGCCGACCAGCGCCGGCAGAATGCTGGACCAGATGGCCGTTGCGGCGGATGCCCGCACCACGGCACACTTTGGCGAAGCCGGGGCACTGGTGCCGGGTACGGCGCTGCCGAAGCCGGAAGGCATCTTCCCGCGCTATGTTGAAGCCGAAGTGTCTGACGCGTCGTAAAAAAGAGAAAGTTGGTTACGCCCATGCTGGTGGATAGTCACTGTCACCTTGATTTTCCTGACTTTTCTGAAGAACTGCCGGATGTGATCGCCCGGGCTGAAGGGGCAGGGGTCAGCACCATGCTGACCATCTGCACCCATCTGTCGCGGTTTGAGCGGGTCCGTGCGGTGGCGGAACGGTTTGATAACGTCTGGTGTACCGTTGGTATCCACCCGCATGAGGCCGGATCGGAAACCCTGCACGATGCTGATACGCTGGTTGCCCTGGCCGATCACCCCAAGGTGGTCGGCTTTGGGGAAACCGGCCTTGATTATTTTTATGAGCATAGCCCGCGTGAGGACCAGCAGCGGGCCTTCCGGCTGCATATCGAGGCCGCCCGTAAAGCCGACCTGCCGGTGATTATTCATACCCGGGATGCCGACGATGATACGCTGGCGATAATCCGCGACGAGATGAAGGCTGGTCCGTTCCGGGGGCTGATCCACTGTTTCAGCTCTTCGCGCGCGCTGGCTGAAGAGTGTGTCGAGATGGGGCTTTACATCTCCCTGTCCGGGATCGTGACCTTCAATAAGGCGGAAGATCTGCGGGAAACCGTTCGTGGTTTGCCCACAGAGCGCCTGCTGGTGGAAACCGATGCGCCGTATCTGGCCCCGATCCCGAAGCGCGGCAAACGCAACGAGCCTGCTTTTACGGCCTATACCGCTGCAAAGGTCGCAGATCTGAAAGGCCTGTCGACGGAAGACTTTGCCGCGGTCAGCACCGCAAATTTCCATCGGCTTTTCAGCAAGGTTGCGGCCTGAGCGGTGCAGACAGGGCAGGGTGCGTTCACCGGCAGATCTGGTAAAAGGGGCTTTCGATGAAGATCACGATCCTCGGCAGCGGCCCTTCCGGCGGAATACCGGCCCTTGATCACGGCTGGGGCGCCTGCGACCCACGCAACACCCGCAACCGCCGGACCCGCTGTTCGGCTCTGGTCGAGGTGACCTCACCGGAAGACGGGCAGGGCAGGCGGCTTCTGATCGATGCATCCCCTGACCTGCGGGCCCAGTTTCTGGATAATGATATCCGCACGCTGGACGGGGTTGTCTTTACCCACGGTCACGCAGACCATACGCATGGTGTCGATGATCTGCGGGCGATCAACCGCAATATCGGCGGTGCCTTGCCGGTATGGGGTGATGCCCCGACTCTGGCAAAACTGCAGGAATCCTTTGGCTATGCCTTTGAAGGGATCCCCGAAGGAAAATACATCTTCCGGCCATGGCTGCAGCCACACCTGATTGACGGCAGCCCGTTTACGGTCGCCGGGGTGCCGGTCATACCGTTTGAGCAGGACCACGGCTGGGGGCTGACGCAGGGGTTGCGGATCGGCGACTTCGCCTATTCAACAGACCTGATGCATCTGCCGGAAGAGGCTTTCCCGATCCTTGAGGGGATTAAGGTCTGGGTGATTGGTGTCTTCGGCCTGAATCCGCACCCGACCCATGCCCATGTTGATCTGGCGCTGGAATGGATCGACCGCGTCAGGCCAGAGCGTGCATGGCTGACCCATCTGGGCCCGGCACTGGACTATGCCACGTTAGAGGCAACCTTGCCGCCGCATGTCCGGCCAGCCTATGACGGGCTGCAAATCACCATCGCGGACTGATAACGCACCATAACACCGTTATTATCATCTGGTCGATCTTAATGCCTTTGCGCCAGATCTAATTCTATCCATAATATATATTATGCGACAATCACCAATTTGGTTAACCCCTATAGAAAGCGTTTCTTTTCAATGGGTTAAGAGGATTGCATCCGGCCTTCCCCCTTGGCTTTGCAAAAAGATATCCCCGCCGGATCAGCCTTTCCGGCGGGGATGCCAAAATCTACGCTTGCAGGTGCAGGCTCCCTGTTACGGCTTAGATCAACGCAGTGCTGTCAGCAACCATCATCCCGCGAGCCTGCATTGCCTTCAGAAATTCACGGCCGAGTGCCGGGAAATCCGGTCCGCCCGGCAACGCCGGGACCGGGCTCATACAATCCCCCAGTACCGTAAACCGGCGGCAGGCATCAACCCCCAGATGATCGGCGATATCGGTCACCGTCGCCCTGACGCAGTGGCTCAGGGCCTCGCCCGCAACCCAGACCTGCCCTGCCCGGCTTAAAGCCCCCAGCAGGCCGGTATGCGGCAGGGTTCCGGTGTCGTCCGGATCCGGTACTTCTGCGGCGATTGCCGAATAATGCTCTGTATACGGGTTCGCGCCTTTGCAGACGAAATTTACGGCCCGGTGCCGGGCAATCTGCCAGCGCATCAGGGCCGCGAACAGATCAGGATGAACCGCATGGCCAGGGGTGCCGATCAGGCAGTGCGGCGGCCAGATCACCAACGCGTACTTTCCCTGCTGCTCCAGCGTCGCAACATAACGGGCCGAGCGGTCCTGCTGCGCCGGATCAGCGGCACGCCACTGCCCGGCCATCACATCTGCCGCTGAAATGACGGTAAACGGAGCGGGCGGCGCGCCCGAAGGGTCCCGCCACCAGGCCGGATGCGCAATATCGAGAAGCTGGTGACTGTCCAGCGTCACATGAATGGCATCAATCCCCTGCCCCAGCCGGTCAATCAGTGCCGCCAGCCGCCGCATATCGGCGTCAGCACCGGGCACCGCCAGCGCCCCCTGACAGGGGCCGTCGCAGAAATCCTGCTGCGGGTCGATCACCAAAAGATGCACACCCTGTGAAACAGTACCTGACGTCATGATGACCTCCCTTTTTTCCTGATCGGGGGCGTTGGAGAGCGATACCGCAAAAGGATCAATCCGGTAAATACCTTAAGGTTTTTATCAAGCTTTCCTTGCAATGCAATCGCGTTCACGGGAAAGTCATGTCAGGTTATCCGCCTTAAGGGTTACTGAGGCCCCTGTCATGATGCTTAATCTGGCGTCCCGCGCCTATGACCGCCGCTGGCGGATTGATCCCATTGTCCGCTCCCTGCTGGATACGGATTTTTATAAGCTGCTGATGCAGCAGATGATCTGGAAGAATTTTGCCGAGATCCCGGTCACATTCTCCCTCATCAACCGGTCTGTTGCCGTGCGCCTTGCCGACATCATTGACCGGCGGGAGCTGGAAGCCCAGCTTGACCATGTCCGCACCCTGCGTCTGACCAATCAGGAACGGATCTGGCTGGCCGGGAACACCTTTTACGGGACCGAAGGAATCTTCCAGCCTGCCTTTCTGAGCTGGCTGTCAAACCTGCGGCTGCCGGACTACGAGATCAGGACCGTTGACGGTCAATATGAACTGACGTTCTCCGGCCCGTGGGCCGAGGTGATGCTGTGGGAAATTTACGCCGTCACCATCGTCAATACGCTGCGGAACCGCGCCGGGCTGGCCCGCCTGTCGGAGCTGGAGCTGGATGTGCTGTACTCCCGCGCCAAAACCCGGCTGTGGGGGAAGCTTGACCGGCTTGCAGACGCCGGGGTGACGGGCATCGCGGACTTCTCCACCCGACGCCGGGGCGACTTTCTGTTTCAGGAATGGGCCGTTCTGGCGGCGCAGGACCGTCTTGGGTCCGCCTTCAACGGTACGTCCAATGTCTCGCTCGCCCAGAAGCACGGGCTGGAAGCGATCGGCACCAACGCGCATGAACTGCCGATGGTGCTGACCGCGCTGGCTGATACGGCAGAAGATATGCGCTCAGCCCAGTACCGGGTGCTGGATCTGTGGCAGCAGATGTATCAGGGCCGATTGCTGGTGTTTTTGCCCGACACCTACGGCACCACGCAGTTTCTGGCCGGGGCCCCTGACTGGGTGGCGGACTGGACCGGCCTGCGGGTGGACAGCAAGGATCCCTTTGAGGCCGCAGAGGAAGCCATCCTCTGGTGGCAAAGCCGGGGCCGCGACCCGCGGGAAAAGCTGGTGCTGTTCTCCGATGCGCTGGACGTTGACGATATTCTGGCGCTGGATCAGGCCCTGCGGGGGCGATGCCGCCTTGGTTTCGGCTGGGGAACATTGTTTGCCAACGATTTCCGGGGCTGCCATCCCCGCAACCGGGATGACCTCAACCCCCTCAGTCTGGTGTGCAAGGTCACGGCGGTACAGGGGCGACCGGCGATCAAGCTTTCAGATAACGTTGCCAAACCGACCGGCCCGGCAGAGGAAATTGCCCGCTACCGCCGCCTGTTCGGCGAAGCCGGGGCTGCCTTCAGGGCAATCGTCGCCTAAGCCCGGTGGCACCTTTCCTTGCCGTGGCAGGGGTGATACACAGACCGCCGGACCGAGAAGAGGAATCCTGTCGTGAGCACCGAGATCATTGTCTGCGAAACCTGCCGCCACAGCGATGGCGAACGGGAGAAAGACGGTCAGACCGGCGGGCACCGGCTGGCTGAAACCCTGAGGGCTGCCGTTGCGGCAGAAGACGCCATCACCATCCGCACCATGAAGTGCCTGATGGCCTGTGACCGCAACTGCACCGCCCATGTCCGGGCCCCCGGCAAAATGGCCTATACACTCGGGCGGCTGTGCGCCGAGGACGGATCCGCCGATGCCCTGCTGGAGTATGTGCGGGCCTATCAGGACTCTGAAACCGGGATCGTGCCATTCCGGACCTGGCCGCAGGGTATTAAGGGTAAATTTGTCTCCCGCTCCCCGGCGCTGGGATACGAAGACTGACCCCCTGCCCTTTCCTGCTTTTTCTTAGAAACCCCTGCTAACAGGTTGAACAATGTCGGATTCACAGACTTCCCGTAATGCGGTGCATGTGGTTGGGGCCGGGCTGGCCGGCAGCGAGGCCGCATGGCAGCTGGCTGAAGCCGGGATCCCGGTCATCCTGCATGAAATGCGCCCGGTGGTGAAGACCGAGGCCCACCAGACCGATGGCTGTGCCGAGCTGGTCTGCTCTAACTCTCTGCGGTCAGATGATGCCGAATACAACGCGGTGGGCCTGCTGCATGAGGAACTGCGCCGCTGTGGATCGCTGATCCTGTCCTGCGCCGATGCCACCAAGGTTCCTGCCGGGGGCGCTCTTGCCGTTGACCGCGATGCATTTTCGGCACTGGTGACCGAGAAGCTGAATGCCCATCCGCTGATCACCCTCGACCGTGCGGAAGTGACCGGCCTGCCGCCGGTGGAATGGGGCCAGACCATTTTTGCCACCGGGCCACTGACGTCGGGTAAGCTGTCTGCTGCCGTACAGGCCGAAACCGGAGAGGATTCCCTCGCCTTTTTCGACGCCATCGCCCCAATTATCCATAAGGACAGCATCAACTTCGAGCGGGCATGGTTCCAGTCACGCTATGACAAGGGCACCGGCACCGATTACATCAATTGCCCGATGACCCGCGAAGAATACGATGCTTTTCTGGATGCCCTGCTGGCTGCCGAAAAGACCGAATTCAAAGAGTGGGAAAAAGACACCCCTTACTTTGAAGGCTGCCTGCCGATCGAAGTGATGGCGGAACGGGGCCGCCAGACTCTGGTGTATGGCCCGATGAAGCCGGTCGGCCTGACCAACCCGCATACGCCGGGCGTTAAGCCCTACGCCGTAGTACAGCTGCGGCAGGATAACACCCTGGGGACGTTATATAACATCGTCGGCTTTCAGACGAAGCTGAAGTATGCTGAACAGGCCCGCATCTTCCGGATGATCCCGGGGCTTGAGACGGCTGAATTCGCGCGGCTGGGCGGTATCCATCGTAACACCTTCCTTAACAGTCCGCGCCTTCTGGATCGTACGCTGCGCCTGAAGTCCCTGCCCCGCCTGCGGTTCGCCGGTCAGATCACCGGCTGCGAAGGGTATGTCGAGAGTGCCTCGGTCGGCCTGATGGCCGGTGTCTTCACCGCCCGCGAGGTGCTGGGCCTGCCCGAAGCCCTGCCCCCTGAAACCACGGCGCTGGGGGCAATCCTCAGTCACATTACCCTCAACGCAGCGGCGGAAACCTACCAGCCGATGAATGTGAACTTCGGCCTGTTCCCCGAACCGCCGGAAGAAAAAGATGCCCGGGGCCGGAAAATCCGCGGTCGGGAGCGTAAAGTGCTGTACAGCCGCCGGGCGCTGGCCGACCTACCAATCTGGACTGCGGCTATCCCGGCCCTGTCAAAAGCCGGCTGAAGAGAATAAAAAAACGCGGGACCAAAAGGTTCCGCGTTTTTCTTTAGAGGAAAAATCAGGCAGCGCAGGCTGTCAGCGCTTTTCCATATATTGGATCGGGTCAACCGCAGAGCCGTCCTTCCGGACTTCAAAATGCACCTGCGGCGATGTGACGGAGCCGGTCGCTCCGGCCTTGGCGATCACCTGCCCTTTTTTGACGACGTCGCCGCGCAGCACTGCCAGCTCGGCATTATGGGCGTAAGCCGTCATCCAGCCGTCGGCGTGCTTGATCAGCAACAGATTGCCGAAGCCTTTCAGCTCATTCCCGGCATAGACCACCACGCCGTTTTCCGCCGCCCGGACACTGGCCCCGGGGGATGCCTGAATGTTAATGCCGTCATTCCGCAGCCCTGCAGCATCAACACCATACCCGGTCAGGACCTTGCCCTTCAACGGCCATGCAAACAGCGACCCCGCCCGTTTCGGCGGCTCTACAGACAGATCGCTCTTCCCCGGAACACTGGCTGCGCTGCTGGGCGGAGCGGATGGGGCCGGAGGGGCTGCCTGCGGCTGTGGGGGCGTCTGCGGATCCGCTGCCGGGGGCTGCGAAGAGGAGGATGAAGGGGCCGGTGCGGTATGCTGAGGCTCCGGCGTTGCGGCAGCCATTTTCTGCCCTTCGGGAACCATCGTCTGGGCTGCCGCAGGCAGGGGCTGTTTTGGCTCATTCTGCGGAATACCGAGAACCTGACCAACCTGTACCCCATAAGGGGCCGGAATATCATTGATCCGGGCCAGCTGCGTCATATCAACGCCGTAGCGGTTGGAAATGCCGGTCAGCGTTTCACCCGATACCACAGTATGGGACCGGATCGCCGGAACCTTCAGCACCTGCCCCTCTGTCAGGGTATAGGGCTCTTTCAGGCCATTTTCGCGGATCAGGAACTTGCCGGGCACATCCGTACGCCTGACGACAGCCGCAAGAGTTTCATTCTTCCCGACCGTCACCGTACGGGCCTGAGCCGGAGCCTCAGCCGTCTGCGATACGGGCTGCGGAGCGACCGGGGTCGATGCCGTCTGGACAGGCTTTTTTACTGGCGCCGCCGGAGCAGGCTGCGGGGCAGATGCCCCCCCGGTATGCTGTTGCTGCAACCAGGGCGGATTATACTGCTCAGGTGATCCGCAGGCGGTCAGCACCAGCGGACCGGCGACCGTCACCAGAACTCCCATCATCCGGGCGGAAACTGTTTTCATGGCTCGCACTGTTGACCCCGTCTAACCATTCCAGAGGCGGAACATCACCGTCTCAGGACGATATTCCGTCAGGCACCGTACCGACCACCGCCGGGAAGCCCCTGAATCATCGGGACAAACCGGACAGGAAACATGCGTTGTCCCTCGCACTGCCCGGACGCGGGATCTTTCACAAAACGCCACAGCTCCTGCGTTTCAAACTCAGGCCCGATGGGGATCACCAGCACTCCGCCCGGTGCCAGTTGATCAATCAGGGCTTTTGGCAGTTCAACCGCAGCGGCCGTTACAATAATCCGATCAAACGGTGCCTGTTCCGGCCATCCCTTCCAGCCGTCACCCACCTTGGTCGTAATGTTACGGTACCCTAACGACTTAAACCGCTGTTCTGCCTGAAGATGCAGGTCTCGATGCCGTTCCAGACTGTACAGACGACGGCACAAACGTGCAAGCACTGCTGCCTGATATCCTGACCCCGTACCGATTTCCAGCACCCGGTGACGGTCGCCGATCGCCAGGGCCTGCGACATCAGCCCGACCACCACCGGCTGACTGATGGTCTGACCGCAGCCGATCGGCAGGGCCCGGTCCTCATATGCCTCAACATCCAGATGCGGGGGGACGAACAGGCTGCGCGGCACCATTTCCATGGCTGTCAGCACACGGGGGTCGCCGACCCCCGCCTGCCGCAGTTCCATAATCAGACGGGCAACCCGTGCATCCTTCACGCCAGACCTCCGGCGCGCAGACGACCGAGAGTTTCCCCGGCGGTCAGATCGACACACAGGGGGGTAACAGCGATCTGGCCATTCTGGATGGCCGCAATATCGGTCCCCTCATCGGCGCGCTCCCGCGACCGCTGCGGCCCGATCCAGAAATAGGACCGTCCACGCGGATCAAAGCGCTGATCAAGGTCATCACCGATCTTGCGGGAGCCCTGACGGACCGCCACGACCCCTTTGACCGCATCGGCAGCCACGCAGGGGAAGTTGACGTTCATCAGTTCGCTTTCCGGCCACCCCAGTGCGGTCAGGGTGCGGATAACGCCCGGGGCATGGGCCTCCGCCGTTTCCCATGGCACCGAGGTATCATCAGAATAGACCTGCGACAGTGCGATGGACGGAATCCCCAGCAGGGTCCCTTCCATAGCCGCCGCAACGGTGCCGGAATAGGTGACGTCCTCACCCAGATTGGCACCCCGGTTAACCCCGGACAGCACCAGACCGGGCCGGTGATCCTTCAGCAGATGGTTCACGGCCAGCAGGACACAGTCAGTCGGGGTACCGGAAACCGCATAGACGCGGTCCCGCACCTGCCGCATGCGCAGCGGATGATGCAGCGTCAGGCTGTGCCCGGCGCCGCTCTGCTCATGCTCGGGCACCACCACCCAGACATCGTCTGACAGGCTTTCGGCAATGCGGATCAGCACCTCCAGCCCCGGCCCGTGCAGGCCATCATCGTTGGAGACAAGAACGCGGGTGTTTTTCAGGTCGGTGATCGGCTCAAACATCGGTGCGGATCACTTCCAGCCCACCCATGTAGGGGCGCAGGGCATCCGGCACGACAATGGAGCCGTCAGCCTGCTGATAGTTTTCCAGCACGGCGACAAGGCAGCGGCCAACCGCCACGCCCGACCCGTTCAGGGTATGGACAAAGCGGGTGGCCTTTTCGCCTTCCGGCCGATACCGGGCCTTCATGCGGCGGGCCTGAAAATCACCGGTGTTGGAGCACGACGAGATTTCGCGGTAGCGGTCCTGCCCCGGCAGCCACACTTCCAGATCATAGGTGCGGCGGGCGGAGAAGCCCATGTCGCCCGAGCACAGAGCCAGAACGCGGTAGGGCAGATTCAGGCGCTTCAGCACTTCCTCGGCGCAGGCGGTCATGCGCTGATGCTCAGCTTCCGACTGCTCCGGCGTGCAGACCGAGACCATTTCGACCTTCTCGAACTGGTGCTGGCGGATCATGCCACGGGTATCTTTCCCCGCAGCTCCGGCCTCAGAGCGGAAGCACAGGGTATGGGCCGTCATGCGCAGCGGCAGCTTGGCCGGGTCAACGATGCTGTCTGCCACCGTGTTGGTCAGGGTGACTTCTGCCGTCGAAATCAGCCAATGATTTCCGGTGGTTTTGAACAGGTCTTCAGAAAACTTCGGAAGCTGTCCGGTCCCGACCAGCGGGCCGTCGAGCACCAGCACCGGGGTATTCATCTCGGTGTAGCCGTGTTCGCCGGTGTGCAGATCCAGCATAAACTGAGCCAGCGCACGGCTGAGGCGGGCCAGCGCCCCCTTCAGGATCACAAAGCGGGCCCCGGAAAGCTTGGCCGCCCCTTCAAAATCCATCAGCCCCAGACCGGTGCCGAGGTCGAAATGCTCCTTCGGGGTAAAATCGAAGCTCTTCGGCTCCCCCCAGCGGCGGATTTCCTGATTGTCGTTTTCATCCGCCCCGTCCGGAACCTGATCGTCCGGCAGGTTCGGGATGCCCAGCATCAGCGTTTCAAGGTCGGCGACAAGGGTCCGCTCGTCCTCTTCCAAAGCCGCCATGCGATCTTTAATCGCCGCCACTTCATCCATCAGCGGCTGGGCATCGCCACCGGACTTTTTCACCGCGCCGATCTGACGGGACGCATCGTTGCGGCGGGCCTGCAGGCCCTGCAGCTCGGTCGTCACCGCACGCTGCTTCTCATCCAGAGCCACAATGGACGCGGCCAGCGGCTCCTTGCCACGACGGGCCAGACCGGCATCCAGAAGGTCCGGGTTCTCACGAACCCATTTCAGATCAAGCATGGTTATCCTCGATACGCACGAAAGAATGCAAAGGGGCGGTCTAAAGGGACTGTCTTTGGGCAGGGTTCCCGGTGGGATCCCAAAAACTCAAGCCCCCGCGATCTTTATACGCGAGGGCCCGGTCATTCAGCGATTAAAATCTGTTTCCTCGACCCCAAGTTCCGGATCGGGTTTCTGCGCCGGTGCCGGCAGGGCGGCGGCGGCAGTGTTCTCAGTCCCCAGGGCGGTGGTTTCCGCATCCTCCGCCGCGCGGGCCTGTTCAGCAGCTTCGGCGGCGGCTTCTTCAGCCTGAGCCGCTTCTTCAGCCTTGCGGCGATTGCGTTCAATCAGACGGGCCGACCAGATCGAGGCCTCATACAGGGCCATCAGCGGCACGGCCAGACCGATCTGACTGATCACGTCCGGCGGGGTCAGCACCCCGGCAACGATGAAAACGCCAACAATCGCATAGCGCCGCTTTGCCGCCAGCCCGGCGCTGGTCACCACACCGACACGGGCCAGCAGGGTCAGCAGTACGGGCAGCTGGAAGCAGATGCCGAACGCAAAGATCAGCTTCATCACCAGACCAAGATATTCCCCGACCTTCGCTTCCAGCTCAATCGGCAGAACAGTCTGTTCCGCATTGGTCTGAAACCCGAGGAGAAACCGCCAGGCCATTGGAATAACAAAATAATAGACCAGCGTCGCCCCCATGGTAAACAGGATCGGCGACACGATCAGATACGGCATCAGGGCCCGGCGCTCATGCCGGTACAGACCCGGGGCGATAAACGCCCAGATCTGGGAGGCAATAATCGGAAAGGTGATCACCCCGGCCCCGAACATTGCCACGGTCAGATAGGTGAAAAAGGCTTCGGTCAGCGCGGTGTAGATCATGCGCTGCGATCCGCCGATCTCATGCATGATGTCGGCCAGCGGCTGGATCAGAAAGCCATAGATGTGGGTCGAGACGGCGTAGCAGAGGAAAAAGGCCAGAACGAAGGCAAGGGCCGAATACAAAAGCCTGCGGCGCAGCTCCACAATGTGGTCCATCAGCGGCATTTTGTTGTCTTCGGGGTTGTCCTGATAACTCACGTTTGACCCTGCCTCAGAAAGAAACATCGTGATGAAATGGCCCGGTCTGCGGGCCGGGCGTTACGACTGCGGAGGAGTGCCACCGGGACGGACCGGGGGCAGGCCGCCCTCCGCCGGAGCAGCGGCTGGGGTCGGGGCAGACGCGGCCGGTGTCGCCGGCGGCGTTGCCGCAGGCCGGACGACCGGCGGCAGGGGCGCGGCAGGGGCGGCGCCGGGAGACGGAGGCATGCCGCCCAGGCTGTTCTGCACGGTCCCTTCCGGGTCAAGCAGATTGCGGGCCTGCGCCTGCAGGGTAGACGGAGAAATAATCCGGGCCTGATCGCGCAGCTCCTGCAGCTCGGTCTCCCGCATCAGATCATCCATCTGTTTATGGACTTCAGACGACAGGGAGCGGACCTTGCGCAGCACCTTCCCGACCATACGCATGGCCTGAGGCAATTCTTTCGGCCCCAGAGCCACCAAGGTGACAATCCCGATCAGAAGGATCTCTGACCAGCCCAGATCAAACATGTGCCATAACCCCGAAAACGACGGTCCGGCCCAATGGGCCGGGCACTGACGGCAGCCTTACCCCTGCATTATCACGCAGTACGGGCGATCCGGCAACCGGACCGCCCATTCTTTGATGCCTGCCCGGCGTCAGGCGGACGGGGTCTTGTCTTTGCTGTCAACCTTGGCGGCATCGGCGGCGGACTCAACCCGCGGCTGGGCCGGGACATCAGCCTTGGCGGCGTCGGCTTTGCCTTCGTCTTCGTTCAGGCCACTTTTGAAGGCTTTGATACCCTTGGCGAAATCGCCCATCAGGCGCGGGATCTTGCCGCCACCGAACAGGACCAGAACAATCACCAGAATAACAAGCCAGTGCCAAATGCTGAAAGTACCCATGACTTCAGAAAACTCCGCGCAACTGTGGTCGGCAAAGGGGGGTGGGGGCGGATCATCGCAGAAAGCCGACGATGCCGCAACGTAACAAACTCAGCCGCAGGATTACAAATCCGCGTCAGCAGCGAAGATGAAAATCTGCGACCGGTCAGGGACCACGGCCAGCGGCTCCCCCGGTGGGGGCAGAAACAGACCCGGCATCCGTGAATGGAGATGGAGCGCCGCCCCCCCGGCGTCAATGCGCAGATGCACCAGACTGCTGCGGCCAAGCATCCGGCTTTCCACCACGGTCGCCGCCACGGCGGGATCGTCACCGTCCTGCACGGCCTCCAGCCGCAGGGCCTCGGGGCGGATCAGCACCTCCACCGGGCCATCGGCGGTCCCTGCCGGGGCCTCATAGGTCCCCAGCGGGGTTTCGACCCGCCCGGCGACGGCCCGGGCGGGCAGGCTGTTCACCTCGCCGAAGAACCGGGCCGCGAAAGCCGTGCGCGGACGGCAGTACAGCTCCACCGGGTTACCGATCTGCTCGACATGACCATCCCGCATCAGGGCGATGGTGTCGGCCATAAACATTGCCTCTTCCGGGTCATGGGTGACCATCAGGGTCGATACGCCGCTGTCTTTCAGAAGATGCAGGGTCTGATCCCGGACCTGATCGCGCAGGCGCTTATCCAGACCCGAGAACGGTTCATCCAGCAGCATCAGGCGCGGGCGCGGGGCCAGCGCGCGGGCCAGCCCGACCCGCTGCTGTTGCCCGCCGGACAGCGTATGCGGGTAGACACCGGCATAACTTTCCATCCCCACCCGCCTCAGGGCGGCAACCGCCGTCTCCACCCCTTCCGCCTTCGGCAGATGCGCCATGCCGAAGCGCACGTTTTCCAGCACCGTCAGGTGCGGAAACAAAGCGTAATCCTGAAACAGAAACCCGATACCGCGCTGTTCCGGGGCGATAAAGGTGTCGCGCCCCGCGACCACCCGGTCCCCGACCCAGACCGTTCCCGCCGAGGGCTCTTCCAGACCGGCGGCAATCCGCAGGGTCGTGGTCTTGCCGCAGCCGCTGGGGCCGAGCAGGCACAGCAGCTCACCATCGGCAATACTGAGGCTAAGGTCATGGACCACCTGACGGGAACCGTAAGAATGACGGACCCCTTCCATCGTCAATCCGGCCTGCCGGTGGCTGGGGGTCTCTCTCAGGCGGGTCGGGCGTACCGGGTCAACGTGCATCCTGTCTCAGCCTCTTTCAGACATATCCCGGGGCATCTGACGCCCCGGTGTTGCAAATCATTCGCTCTTTCATCCCACATCCCGCCGGACAAAGGCAAATGGCAATCGCCTTCCGGGCTCCCCGAGGGGGGCTCAGATATCCGGCAGGTCGAGTTGATCGGGGTCAGGACCCTCCTCGCCATCCATATCAACCAGCGGCCCTTCGTCACGGGCCCGCGCCCCATAGGCTGCGATTGACGGGCGCTGATCCAGCAACCCGGCGGCCCGCAGATCCTCCAGCCCCGGCAGATCCCGCAACGAATTCAGGCCGAAATGGTCCAGAAAAGCATCGCTGGTGCCCCATGTCAGCGGGCGCCCCGGGGTGGCCCGGCGGCCACGCGGGCGGATCCACCCTGCCTCCAGCAGAATATCAAGCGTCCCTTTCGAAACCGCGACGCCCCGGATATCCTCGATTTCCGCCCGCGTCACCGGCTGGTGATAGGCGATGATCGCCAGTGTTTCCAGCGCGGCGCGGGACAGCTTGCGGGTTTCCTGCTGCTCGACGACCATATGGGGGGCCAGATCTTCGGCGGTGCGGAAGGCCCACGACCCGCCGGTTTTGCGCAGGGTAATACCCCGCCCCTGATACTGCCGCTGCAATGCCAGCAACAAAGCGGGAACATCCGCATCCGGCAGGCGGTTCTTCAGATCTTTCTCCGCCTGCGCTTCCGGCGAGGAAAACAGGATCGCCTCCAGAAGGCGCAGATGGAAAAAATCTTTTTCAGTCAAGGTCATCGCCGCATCTGCAAATGTATCACTCATGTTTCAGGCGCCTCAGAAAAAGGCTGTCCATCACCACGGGCACGGATCAGCAGCGGGGAATAGGCCCCCCCGTCCTGCCGGACCTCCAGCCGCCCCTGTTTGGCCAACTCCAGCGAAGCGATGAAATGGGCACAGACCGCCGAGCGCCGCATCAGCGGGTCGGTTAATGTATCCGGCAGATAGCGGCGCAGATCGGACCAGTCCGGCAAAGACCCGATGTTGAGCAGCTTTTCCAGACGGCTGAGAGCTTCATCGACGGAAAACAGGGTCAGCGGCTCGATATGCAGGGCCGACGCCCCTTCCCGGCGCTTATGATCAGCATAGGCCTTGAGCAGATCATACAGCGTCACATCCCATACCGAGGTGGTGGACAGCCTGACCCCTTCCGCCCCACCACGGGCAAAGACATCGCGCCCCCGCAGCGGGCGCGATGTCAGGGCCTGAGCCGCCCCCTGCATCGCCTCCAGCCGCTGAAGCTGGAACTGCAGGGCCGCCGCCATTTCTTCTGCCGATGGTTCCGGCCCGCCCGGTTCCGGCGGCAACAGAAGCCGAGATTTGAGATAGGCCAGCCATGCCGCCATCACCAGATAATCGGCGGCAAGCTCCAGATGCTCTTTCCGGGCTTCGGCGACAAAGATCAGATATTGCTCCGCCAGATGCAGGATCGAGATCTTCGCCAGATCCACCTTCTGGTCCCGCGCCAGCTGAAGCAGCACATCAATCGGGCCGTCATAGCCGTTGAGATTAACCACCAGCGCCTGAACAGGGTCCCGGGCGTCTGCTCCGGCGTCGGAAAAAGGCTCAACCGCCTCTGTCATCACCGCAACCCGGCAAGGGACAGCAGGCCGCCGCTCAGGGCCTGAACCGGCGGGCCGATCAGCCACGACAGAACGTTCAGGTTAACCCCCAGCTGTGACCCGATCAGGGGCAGCAGCATCACAACCCCGATCAGCAGGGCCATTCCAAAGCGCTCAAGCCGGGCCAACGGTGCGGCAAGGGCCTGCGGCAGAATACCGACCGCCACCCTGCCCCCATCCAGCGGCGGCAGAGGAATCATGTTAAAAACAGCCAGCAGGCAGTTGAACTGTAAGGCATTTACAAAGTTAAGCCCCAGCCAGCGCGTGATGTCACGGCTGAACAGATCAGCATTCAGCACCCCGGCCAGAGCAAAAGCCGCAGCGGCTGCCATCAGCAGATTGCTGGCCGGGCCTGCTGCCGCCACCAGCACCATGTCGCGCCGGGGTGAGCCGAGCCGCCGAAAATCCACCGGCACCGGCTTCGCCCAGCCGAACAGGAACGGCGACTTAAACAGCAGCAGCAGGCCGGGCAAAATCACCGTCCCCATACGATCCACATGCCGCAGCGGATTCAGTGACAGACGCCCCAGCATCCGGGCGGTGGGGTCGCCGCACAGGGCCGCGACATAGCCATGGGCCACTTCATGCAGAGTTACCGCCAGCAGAACCGGCAACACCCAGGTGGAAGCAGTGTACAGCCATTCGGCGCTGAAAATGTCAGGTATCACGGCGCGTCGGGCTCCCGGTCGAATAAAGGTGTGGCCCCTCAATATAACGCCCCCCGGGCAGGATGCCAGAGGGGCGTTCGTATCGCGAAACAACCTTGGGGGCGGAAGCGGTCAGGCCGCCACCAGCGGCAGCCCCAGACCACGGGCGATCTCGCGCCGGGCCTCCTGCGGATCCAGATCCGGTGCGGCGGCGGGCAACAGAGCCTGCGCCGCCTGCCACTGTGCCCAGCAGGCCGGGGTCATCGCCTGCATCCCATCGGCGACGGCGGTCATTTCCGCCATATCACCGTTACAATGCAGCACCAGATCGCACCCGGCATCCAGCGCGATCCGGGCCCGGCTGGTGAAATCGCCCTTCAGCGCCTTCATGGACAGGTCATCGGTCATCAGAATGCCAGTGAAGCCCAGTTCTTCCCGTATGATATCGCGGATCACCGTTGCCGACTGGGTCGCCGGAACATCCCCGTCGATGCTGGGAAAGACGATGTGGGCGGTCATCCCGAACACCGCATCCTTGAGATCACGGAACGGCAGGAAGTCGCTGCGGCGCAGATCGGCCAGCGGGGTATCGACCACCGGCAGGGTATGATGGGAATCCACATGGCTGCGGCCATGCCCCGGCAGATGCTTGATCACCGGCAGGATCTGCCCTTCAAGGCAGGCATCGTAGGCCACGCGGCCCAGAGCCGACACGCAGGCCGGATCGGTCGAGAAGGCCCGGTTGCCGATGACGTCGTGGGCCCCTTCCACCGGCACATCCAGCACCGGCGTGCAGTTGACCGAAATCCCGGCATCGCGCAGGTCTGCGGCCAGCAACAGCGTGTTCAGCCGCAGCAGACGCGCGGCTTCCTGCGGGTCGCGCCGCCACAGGTCCCCGAAAGGCCGCATTGACGGATACTCTTCCCACACCGGGGGCCGCATCCGGCGGACCCGCCCGCCTTCCTGATCAATCAGGATCGGGGCATCGGCCCGGCCAACGCTCTCGCGCAGGTCACCGGTCAGGGTACGCAGCTGCTCCGGCGTTTCAACGTTGCGGGCGAACAGGATGAAACCAAACGGATTTGCCGTGCGGAAAAACTGCTTTTCCTCCGCACTCAGGCGCGGCCCGGCGCATCCATAGATGACAGCCTGCGGCAGATGGTTACTTCCCGACAAAGAGGCACCCCACTTTCTGCTTGGCGAGTTCAGTACACAGGGTCCGGGCCGACTCTTCTGTCGGCAGGCCGGTGGCCCGCAGCCGGTAAAACACGCCCTTTTCTCCCAGATCCGCCTTCTCAATTCCCATAGAGTAAGGGCCGAGAAGATCAGGGTATTTAGCCTTCAGGCCATCCCACTGCTTCCGCACCGACACTTCATCCCGCAGGGCGGCCAGCTGCACCGAGAACGATCCGGTCGCAGCGGTCCGGGCGGCAGGCACCGCCGGTGCCGGAGGGGTGATCGGGGCAGCCTGAGGCTGGACCGATGCTGTCGCCGGGCCGGTCACTGCGGGGCCAAGGACAGCCGGGCCACGCGGTGCAGTCTCAACCGCCGCAGGCTGCGGCGTGTTGAAAGACGGTGCCGGGCCGGATGAAACCGGGGCCGGGGGCGATGCCACCATCGGCGGTGCCCCGACCTGCCCGACGGACACAGCGCCACCGGTGGATGCCGGAGCCGCCGCGACCTGTGGCTGAGGCGGCACCACAGGCGGGGACGAAGCCGTCTCCATCGCCTGCGGACCGGCCGGGATTACCGCCTGCGTCGGGCGCTGCGGTTCCGTCACCTCCGGCGCGCGCGGCGCGGTCGGCTCCGGCAACAGCTTTTCGACGCCGGGTTGCTGGGCCTCATCCGGACTGATCCGCTCGTACACTATCTTGTCCTGATTGGCGACCTGCATTCCGCCGGGATCAGCCGGGCGCACCTTGAACGGTGACGGGTCGGCCATGATCGTCGGGGCCCCGAGTTTGCCGTCGGCCCCGTTGCGGTTGCTCATCAGGGTCCATCCGGCAACCCCGACCAGCAGAACCCCGGCGGCAACCGCCGCCCACAGCATGGTTTTGCTGCGGCGCTGCGGATTTTCCGGCAGGCCGGTGATCGGGAACGGCGATGCCATACGCGGCGCGCGCGGCTGAATGGATTTCAGACGCAGGCCGCTCAGCATCCCGCCTTTGGCCTCTTCAGGCTCGGCAACCGGCTCGCGGCGCGGCGGCGGGTCCCGCCGCGGGGGCAGGTCTTCAAAGCTCCGTTCCCGCGGGGGAGTGTCACGCATCTGGGGGTCGCGTATCTGGGGCTCCCTCAGCGAGGAGGCGCGGGCCGGATCACGGGCCAGATCACGGGCCAGATCACGGGGTTGATCCCGGCGCGGGGCTTCAGCGAAGAAGCCCTCTCCGTCAGGGTCAATGGCATAGCGGTCAAGCTCCGGCGAACGTCCGGCAGGCTGCGGGGCAGCCGGGGCCGGGGTCATCCACGGATCCTGATCCTGCGTGTCATAGCCATCATCATAGCCGCTGCCATAGCCCTGCGGGGCCGGGGAAAACACCGGCTCCGGCGGCATGTCGGCCTGCCCACGGCGGGGCTGAGGCTCAGGGGGAACCATCATCGGCTCCCGCCGCAGGCCGGGTTCTGCCGGTGCGGTCCGACCGGGAAAGGCGGAGGGAGCCGGAGTATCCCATTCCGGATCATTCCAGCTGGCAGGCGCCGCCGCCCCCTGCTGGGCACCGATATGAAACGGATCATGCGGATCAACGGCAGAGACCGGCCCCATCCCGCCACCGGCGGCAGCGCCGGATACAGGGGCGCGCGGCGGACGCGGCGGTGCGGCATAGGCTGCCTGCGGTGACGGGCCCTGCTGGGGGAACGACCGGGCATCCCGTCCGAAGGGATCGGGATACTCGTCACCACTGTCGAAGCCGGTGGATCCGAACCCGCTGGCAAATCCGGGCTCAGCCCCATACGGGTTCGGCGGCACTGCCGGACCACGGGGTGCAGCACCCCGTGCCGATGCGGGCACCGGATCGGCGTAAGGGTCCGGCTGAAGGGGCTGAGGGGCGCCGTAGCCGCCCTCATCCCACCCCGGCTGCGGATCATTACGGCCGGGGAACAGATCAAACAGGCCAGGTTCCTGCCGGCCCGGACGGGCCGGGGCCCGCCCGAAGGCAGGCTCCCGCCCCGATCCCTGCTGCTGGGTCGGGCGTGTCAGACGCGGCTCCCGGGGCTCGCGCATGGTTTACATCTCCTCCACCGGAACCACGCCCAGCACATCCAGACCGGAGGCGATAACGGTCGCCACCCCTTCCAGAAGGGCCAGACGGGCAAGGGACAGGGCAGGATTATCAGCAATCAGGAAGCGCAGGTCGGCATTTTCCCGGCCCTTGTTCCACAGGGCATGGAAGGCCCCGGCCACTTCCGTCAGGGCAAAGGCGATACGGTGCGGCTCATGCACTTCTGCCGCCGCTTCGACCAGACGCGGCCAGCAGGCGATCAGCTTGACCAGCGCCTGTTCATCGCTGTCTGCCAGCAGCGACAGATCCGCCCCGGCCAGTGCCGCCGCCGACAGGTCGGTGCCCGGCATCGCCGCGACGAAATGACGCTTGACCGACTGAATGCGGGCATAGGCGTACTGAACGTAGAAAACCGGATTGTCCTTGCTCTGCTCGGTGACCTTGGCGTAGTCGAATTCCAGCGCCATGTCGTTCTTGCGGCTGAGCATGATGAAGCGCACCACGTCCTTCCCGACCCGCTCCACCACCTCGCGCAGGGTGACAAAAGTTCCGGCACGCTTCGACATCTTCACCGGCTCGCCGTTCTCCAGCAGCTTAACCAGCTGGCACAGCTTGACATCCAGTTCCGCCTGATGGTCGGACAGGGCCCGCACCGCCGCCTGCATGCGCTTGACGTAGCCGCCGTGATCGGCCCCCAGCACATCAATCATCTGCGTAAAGCCACGGCGGTACTTGTCACCGTGATAGGCAATATCAGAGGCGAAATAGGTCCAGCTGCCATCGCTCTTCATCAGCGGGCGGTCAACGTCATCGCCGAAATCAGTGGCTTTGAACAGGGTCTGCGGGCGCGGCTCCCAGTCATCGGGGGTCTTGCCCTTCGGTGGCTCCAGCACGCCGACGTACAGCAGGCCCTTGCTGTCGAGCAGCTCTTTGGCACGGACAACTTCACCCGACTGCACCATACCGAGTTCGGAAGTGAAGACGTCGTGACGAACCCCAAGAAGATCAAGGTCTTCGCGGATCATCTTCATCATCTCGGCAATGCCGAATTCCCGCAGGGCGGGGATCCATTCCTCTTCCGGGGCATTGACCCAGCGCTCACCGTCACGGGCCTTCAGCACCTCTGCGGTTTCGACCAGATATTCGCCGCCGTACTGAATTTCCTTGGCGGCAAGCTGGCGGTCAAACTCATCCTGCGTGATTGCCCCGCAGGCCACCAGATAACGCGCGCGCAGGGCGCGGGCCAGCACATCCACCTGTGCCCCGGCGTCGTTGATGTAATATTCCTTGGCCACATCAAACCCGGCCTTGGCCAGCAGGTTGGCCAGCGCGTCACCGACGCAGGCACCCCGGGCATGGCCGACGTGCATCGGGCCGGTCGGGTTGGCCGAAACGTACTCGACGTTGACCTTCACGCCCTGCCCGATATCAGAATCCCCGAACCCGGTGCCGGAGCGCAGGGCATGGCGCAGCACATCGGCCCACAGGCCAAAGGCAACCCGCAGATTGATAAAGCCCGGCCCGGCAATCTCAACCGCCGTCACCCCGTCAACGGCCTTCAGGCCTGCGGCGATATGATCGGCCAGATCCCGGGGCTTCATCCCCGCCGCTTTCGCCAGCACCATCGCCGCGTTGGTCGAGATATCGCCATGGCTGGGGTCGCGCGGCGGCTCAACCGTGACAGCAGCGGTCTTCAGCCCGGCAGGCAGCGTGCCGGAGGCGACCAGACCGTCGATGACGGCGAGAACATGGGAATGAAAGAGAGTGAAGAGATTCATGGCTTTACCGAGGGGTCAAAGAGGCGGCGATGCTCATCAAGAGCGAAACGGTCAGTCATTCCGGCAATGTAATCCGCCACCCGGCGGGCGGTGCGTGGGTGGTTAACCCCTTCGCAGCCCCGCTGCCAGTCCGGCGGCAACAGTCTTGGTTCTTGCAGGAAAAGAGTAAATAAATCGCGCACAACGCGGCGGGCTTTGCTGGTCATGCGGTTAACACGGTAGTGACGGTACATGTTGGGAAACAGGAACCCTTTGAAAGCCCTGTCATTTTCCACCATTTCCGCCGAAAACGAAACCACAGGCCGATTATTGCGGCGTACATCGTCAACCGTCTTCGGACGGTCTTCTGACAGGCGCTGGCGGGTTTCGGCCAGCAGATCATACACCATGGCGGTGATCAGCCGACGGACGGTTTCATAGACCAGCCGAGTCCGCTCCAGCTCCGGGTGCTGACGGCGCAGATCCTGCAGGATCGGCCCGACCAGCGGCACGTCATAAAGGGCGGCTTCCTCGAACAGACCGGCCCGCAGGCCGTCGTCAATGTCATGGGCGTTATAGGCGATATCATCCGCCAGCGCGGCCACCTGTGCTTCCGGCCCGGCGAAGGTATCTAGCTCCAGATCGTGCAGGACGGCATATTCGGTGATGGCCAGCGGCAGGGGGGACAGCTCTTTCCCCCGTTCCGCCGCAATCGCCTGTGCCAGCGGCCCGGTCAGGGGGCCATTGTGCTTGACCACCCCTTCCAGCGTTTCCCACGTCAGGTTCAGGCCATCAAAGCCGACATAACGCCGTTCCAGTTTGGTCAGAATCCGTAACGACTGGGCGTTATGGTCAAACCCCTGAAACTCGGCATCCATGCAGGCTTTCAGCGCATCTTCCCCGGCGTGCCCAAAGGGCGTGTGCCCGAGATCGTGGGCGAGGGCCAGAGCCTCGGCCAGATCTTCGTTCAGGGACAGAGACCGGGCGACAGAGCGGGCAATCTGCGCCACTTCCAGACTGTGCGTCAGCCGGGTCCGGTAGTTTTCGCCTTCATGGTAGACAAAAACCTGCGTCTTGTACTGCAGCCGCCGGAACGCCCCGCAATGGATAATGCGGTCGCGGTCACGCTGATAAGCGTCGCGTTCCGCATTGCCATCCTCGGCATACAGCCGGCCACGGGTGTGGCGCGGATCTGACGCATAAGGGGCCAGCAGGGGGGGCGTGTGGGTCGTCATGAAGCGCACACTACCCCCAAGCCCCCCGCTGAAGCAACCCTGCCCATGCGGCGCGGCCTTGCCAGCCTGCGGAAAGAGCCCTAAGTTTGGAATAAATCCATTGTCTTTTTATCGGGTATTCTGCCATGGCTTCTGCCCTGTCCCCCCAAGACCTTGATCTGTCGGAATCTGCCGCCCGGCGGATCAGCCAGCTGATCACCCAGGAAAACAACACAGCCCTGATGCTGCGGGTTGAGGTTTCCGGCGGCGGGTGCTCCGGCTTCAAATACGGGTTTGATCTGGATACAGAGACCCGTGACGATGATCTGGTGCTGGACCGTCACGGTGTAAAGGTCGTGATCGATGAAGGTTCCCTTGACCTTCTGCGCGGATCCGTCATTGATTTCAGCGAGGATCTGATGGCGGCGGCATTCGTCATCCGCAATCCCAACGCCACCTCCACCTGCGGGTGCGGCACGTCCTTCGCCGTCTGACCCGCCCCTCCCTGCGGACTGCTTTATGATCACCATCGCCACCTGGAACGTTAATTCGGTCAAGGCCCGCCTTGAAAACGTGCTTGACTGGATCAGTTCCGCCACGCCCGATGTTCTTCTGCTGCAGGAACTGAAATGCATGGACGAGGCCTTTCCCTTCGCCGCGCTTGAGGCGGCGGGGTATTCCTGCCATGTACACGGGCAGAAGGCCTATAACGGGGTGGCGCTGCTGTCGCGCCTGCCGGTCAGCGACGTAATGCGCGGCCTGCCGGGTGACGAAGCCGACGTGCAGGCGCGGTATATCGAGGCAACCATTGACGGGAAGATCCGGGTGGCCAGCCTGTATCTGCCAAACGGGAACCCGGTCGATACCGAAAAGTACCCCTACAAACTGGCATGGATGGACCGGCTGTATGACCGGGCCAAAACCCTGCTGGGCTACGGAATGCCGGTTGTGCTGGGCGGGGACTATAACATCTGCCCGACCGATGACGATGTTTATGATCCCGCAGGCTGGGCCAGTGATGCCCTGTGCCGCCCGGAAAGCCGGGCCCGGTTCCGCGCCCTGCTCCACCTTGGCTATACCGAAGCATTCCGGGCGGTCAACAAAGAGCCGAACCGTTATTCCTTCTGGGACTATCAGGCCGGAGCCTGGCCAAAAGACAATGGCCTGCGGATTGATCACTTTCTGCTGTCCCCGACGGCGGCAGACCGCCTTGAAAGCTGCAGGATCGACCGTGCGCCGCGCGGGAAGGAAAAAGCCTCTGACCACACCCCGGTGCTGTGTCAGCTGAACATCGCCTGAGGCAGCGCCCCCCGTACAACTCAGGAATGCGTCTCCGGCGACAAACCTTGTGACCGGAATCACTGAAGGACAGAAAACAGGGAGTATAGTCAGACATTCCCTGTTCTTCAGACCGGCACGCTTGAGCGCCGGTGGAGGTCGCGATGCACTCCTCCCCGTGGGATATTCTGACAGCCTTTGCATCCGGCGACCGGGGCGATCTGCCACAGGTTGACCGGGGACAGGTCGCCGAAGCGGTCTTCTCGCTGTGCGCCAGCAATGACGTACCGTTATCCGCGACCGAAACAACCCTGGCCTTCGATATTCTGGAAGCCCTGTATCCGCAGATTGAGCGGATGGTGCGCCGGGTGCTGGCTGACCGCCTTGCGGACCGCACTGACGTGCCGGCATCCCTGATGACCCTTCTGGCACGGGATACGATCGACATAGCCCGCCCGATTCTGGTCCGCAGCCCTGCCCTTGATGACAGCACCCTGATTGCAATTGTGATGGAACGCGGGCTGGACCACCGGCAGGCGATCAGCGAGCGGAAAGTGCTGTCCCGCCCCCTGACCGATGTGCTGCTGGTGCTGGGGGATGATACGGTGGCGATGCTGATCGCATCAAACCCGCAGACAGAAATTTCGGGGAATGGCTTTCTGCGGCTGATCGAGCGCGCGGAATATTGCCCTGACCTGCAGTGGCCCCTTGCACGGCGGGCGGAACTGACGCCGACACTGGCCGCACGCCTGTCACTGTGCGCCGGTACGGCGGTACAGACCTATCTGAAGGATGTCTTCGGGGCCGACCTGCCAAAGGGACTTGATCAGGAGCTTTTTGCCGCCGCAGAAGATGCCTGCGGCCCCTTTACCCGGCGTAGCACACCCCCCGGCAGCGCTTCTGCCGTTTCCCCCGGGCCGGATGTGCCGATGAACTCCCTGCTCGACGGCTTTGTCAAAGCCTTGCGCAATGGCCAGCCGAAACGGGCGGATGACCTGATGGCAAAAGTGGCCCGCCTGCCCGCCGCTGCCGTGGCGCAGATTTTATACACGCCTGCCGGGCGGGCGCTGGCGGTCGTCTGCCGCTCCGGCGGGGCATCGCGGCAGGTGTTTGCGGAAACCTACGCCCGCCTGAACGGCATCGCACCTTATGGCACCAGCCAGCGTTCCGGCGACCTTATCGCCGCGCTGCGGGTCTTCGACCGCATCACCGCTGCCGAAGCCGACCGCATCCTTGACGGATGGCGCGCCGACCCCGGCAGTGTCTGGGAATAACCGTTTACTCAGCCGCGCGGATCGCTGCGGCTGATGTCATAGCGGTGCAGGCAGGAATCAATGGTCTGGCTGGTAATGCCGCGCCAGAAATCCAGCGCCTGCTGGCGGGCGAACGGGCCATACACTTCCAGCTTTTTCCCGGCGGCAATTTCATGGAAGTCGCTGTCGGCGTATTCTCCGCCGACGACATAGTACTGGCTGTCTTCCAGATCCTCGTCAGCCTTCACCACATAGCGCACCATGGCATTATCCACCGTGCGGCCGGTGATATCCCGCCAGAAAGAGCGGGCTTCATCCGCGGTATAGGGACCGTACTTTTCCAGGGTCTTGCCGGTGGCAATGCGGGTAAACGCGGAATCAGCGTACTCGCCGCCGATGACGTAAAATTTCTTTTCACTCATTACGGGTCATCCCTTGGCCGATGGAAGACATGCACAAACCCGCGCTCTTATACGTCTTCCGCCGCCGGAAGAAAACCCTTCGCAGACATCAGTGATGCCGCCCCTATCGCAGGTGCGGCATCCTCTGCTATCACAGAAGGATAGCGCGCCTTTCCCCTTCGCCGGAGGACCCCTGTTCATGCCCCGCTCGCCGCTGCCGATTCCGACCGACGCCGACCCGATGCGGCGGCTTCTGGCTATCATGGCCAGCCTGCGCAACCCCGATGGAGGGTGCCCGTGGGATCTGGAGCAGAGCTTCGCCACCATCGCCCCCCACACGATTGAAGAAGCCTACGAAGTTGCTGAAGCAATCGAACGCAATGACATGGAATCACTGAAAGATGAGCTGGGGGACCTGCTGCTTCAGGTCGTTTTTCATGGTCAGATCGCGCAGGATGCCGGGGCCTTCAGCTTCACTGACATCGCTGAACGCTGCGCCGACAAGCTGATCCGCCGTCATCCGCACGTGTTTGGCGAGACCGTCGTTGCAGACGCCGAGGAACAGACAAAGGCCTGGGAAGACATCAAGGCCGCCGAGCGGGCCGCCAAAGCCAAAACCGCCGACCCGAGCGTGCTTGATGACCTGACATCAACCCTGCCAGCCATGACCCGGGCCCTTAAACTGCAAAACCGCGTCGCCCGTGTCGGCTTTGACTGGACCGATGCCGCTGATATTCTGGGTAAGATCGAGGAAGAACTGGAAGAGGTGCGGGTGGAATTCACCGCCCCGGCCCCCGATCCGTCCCGGATCCGCGATGAAATCGGTGACCTTCTGTTCACGGTTGTCAATCTGGCCCGCAAGGCCGGTATCGAGCCTGAAGGGGCCCTGCGCAGCACCAACATAAAGTTTGAACGGCGCTTCCGTCGGGTGGAAGCCTTGCTGAAAGAGCGTGGCCGGACCCCTGCCCAGTCAACACTGGAAGAGATGGATGCCCTGTGGACGGTCGCCAAGGAAGAGGATCACGCCAATGGTCTCTGAACGGATAGCACGGCTTTTCCGGCATGGCCGCCGCATGGCCCGCACCCTGCTGACCGTGCTGGTGCTGGCCCCGCTGGCGGCAAGCTGCTACATGCCCGACGACTTCCTGACCGAAATCCGTATCTCAAAAACCGGCGACTATGCTTTGGTTTATAAGGGGAAACTGGTCTGGGTCCCCCTGTACAAAGACATTGTGACCGGGGCCCTGAAAGATGTTACCGAGGTAAAGGAGAAAGAAGGCGCTATTCTGCGGGATCTGCAGCGCGACGACTCCTTCAAAAAGGTACAGGCTGTCGGGCGCGGTACCTTCGATGTGTTTTACGAGCGGCTGGGCCGCTTTACCGGCACGTCGCAGGTCAGCTTTCCCCGGCGCGGAATGGAAATTCTGCGCATGGAAGTCAGGAAAAACGGGGTGCTGTATGTGGTTGCGGCCACCGGGGCCAAGCCCGGCGCCCGGGAAGAGCTTCAGGCCCTCGGCCTGACGCCCAACGGCAAGATCCGTATCATGACCGATGCCACAGTGATCAAGACCAATGCCCAGAATAAGTCAGCGGGCATCCCCGGTTATCCCGGCTGGGTGGTGTATGACTGGACTGTCAACGGGCCGAATCAGCCCGCGCCGATCGTGCATATCCAGATGTTTCCCCCCACTGCGGCAACCCCTGAAAAATGACTCTTTCAGCCTAGGCCTTTTGTCGGCAGGCCAATGACTGATACCTCTATCCTTCAGGATAAGAAAACAACATTTGTATTGGATATCCCCACCCCTATAATCGACCCTACCGAATCGGCCCGCAAGGGGAGCGGTTTATTACGGATGTAAACGGATTATAAGTCTGTGCGCCGTATCACACCGCACGATGGGGCCGACCCGGACAAGCCAACAAATTTGACTGTTGAGGCGCCCCGTGATTGAATTTTTGGTGTTCGCCTTGCTGCTGACCGTTCCGTTCGATCTGTTGCGCAAGCGTTTCCTCCGCCGCCAGCGCCGTCTGGATGCGGCATTCAACCGGGCCCGCTTCCTTGGTGTTGGCCGGGCCCGATAAAGATCCTTCTGTCAAAGGCCGCACGGGTTCTCCGCTGCGGCCTTTGACGTCTTAAAGACCTTGTGCCGCTGTTGCAGTGACAATCCTGCGCGGTCGGCGACCCTCACTCAGTCAGGTGATCACAGATACTGACCGATCAGAAGGTCTGCGCACTGCTCCGCCCCCGGAGTAAAGCGCTGTCCTGCCGACGTCCCGGCATCCCCGATGTCAGGGCTATTTGACAGAACTGACAGCGGCCCAAACCCGGCAAAGCTTTCCTCCGAGACCTCATATACCGGCAATCCCTGCTGCCGGTACCAGCCGAGCAATCCAGCGGATTCCGGCCAATCCGGTCGGGCCCGGCTGATCAGGCTGGCACCGGCATGCGCGGCTTCAACATAGGTGCCATATCCCGGCTTGGTGACAACTGCAGCAGAGGATGCAATCAGATCACCGATCCGCAGGCCATGGCGCCGGGCATCTTCCTGTGTCAGCAAACGCCAGCCAGCCGGACATCGCCAGCCGGAATAAGGAACATCCTCGCCGACCCCGCCCAGACTGGCGAAGACGATGCGCTCCCCTTGACGGATAACCCCCGTTTTCAACAGATCCGCCCGGCGGCACTGCCCCACCAAGCCCACCGGCCCAACCACATGCCGGGCGGGCCCCGCCACCGTCGGGGCAACAAAAGGTGTGGTCAGCACAAAGCCTGTTGCCCGCTGATACAGTTCAGCCATCTCAGAGAGAAGAGTATCGGCCCCGGGTGCATATGCCTGCACAATATCATGCCACAGGAACGGACCGACCGTGACCGCCGGAACCCCCAGATCCGCAGCCGCAGCAATGGCGCTATACGAGGCTGAGGCGACAACCAGAGAAGGCCGCAGAGCTGCCAGAGCCGCCTTCCGCCGGACGAGATGCCCCGCCAGATCCTGATGGGCGGCGTGATACCGCTCCAACGTCTGCGGCAGGAGAATGCCGGTGCTGCTGGACATGCACATCCCGAAATCGGTTGCGCAGACATCAGAGCAATAGGCGTAAGGGCCGGAAAGACGCCCCCTCAGAAACGCCTCCGGGGCCTGCGTTACGATCGTCTGTCGGATATGGGGAAATCTGACCGCAACAGCCGCCATGACAGCCGTCACGATGGCAGCATGACCAAAGCCATGAGGCGTCGCCAGATAAACAATATGCGGGGTGGCAGTCACAGTGTACAGGCTTCAGTCATTTTCAACTGCCCTGCCACATCAGGCGACCATCTGAAACACTTCGGCCGACTGGGCAAAGGCATAAGACCCGGAAGCAATCTGCCCCTGCGTATAAACCGCCTTGGCCCGCTGAAGTCTAACCAGAGTCTGTCCCCGATCTTCCTGCATAGCACTGTCATTCGCGGCAGACGGAGCAGACGCGCCATCCGTCAGCCCGGATATCGGGGCGTCTGCTGCGGAAGTGTCACCACCCTCCGCAGCCTTAGCCACGGCAGCGCCAAAACCGGCGTCAGCAGCGGTGGTGGAAGTCGTTTCCGTCGACTTACGCTGACGCTTTTTATCTACCGGAGCGCGGTCAAGAAGCTCATCACTGTCATCCCGAACAGCGTCATCCTGTTGCTCAGGGGCCGCAGACCGCCCCTGCTGACGGCTCAGCTCCGTCAGGAGCGCCGATGACAACAGCGTTGCCGATGCGCCGAACCCACTGAGAGGCTGTTCCTGCGCATCAGGGGTCCGGGCCCCTCCATCACGCTTACGTGTGGGGGCTGCGTCACGCTCGGCGGGGGTAAAGGTGCGCTCGGCACCGCGGTTCACGGAGGGAACCGGCCGGACCTGCTCAAAATACTGGACGGGAGCGAACGGCGAGAGCGACAGCATGATTTCCACTCACAGGGGAACAGCCCCACTGTTGAGTATATCGCGAGGAAAACAGAAATGTGAACGCAGAAGATGACCTGCGGTAGATTTCTTTTTCAATTTTTGGCAAGCGGGGGAAGAAATGGTCGGAGTGGCGGGATTTGAACCCACGGCCCCTTGACCCCCAGTCAAGTGCGCTACCAGGCTGCGCTACACTCCGACCTCTTCAGACAGCGGTTTTGCCGCTGACCCCGCCATCAGCGGGGAACGGGACTATAGCCAGACCGCCCCCGGAGCGCAATGCCTGATTCGCATTTTTCCTGAAAAAAATCATCTGCCTATCAGGGCAGGGGAAGAGGGCGCATCCGGGCATGACCAAGGCAAAGGGCAAGACAAAGGGCCGCATCCTGCGATGCGGCCCTTTTTGTCAAAAAAGCACAGTACGTCGCTTTTCTCTCAGGCAGAAAAAGCCGTGAAAAGCCGCCGCACGGCCTCCAGCTCTTCGATAACGGCAGCAAGTTCAGCCCGCTGCTGTTCCTTCAAGCCCTCTGCTGCGATCTGCTGTTCAATGGCCATAAAAATGTCAATCTGCTGAGAATCTTCATCCGAAACTTCAGCGCTGGCATCAGCCTCCACCTCAGCATCAGCGCCACTCTCCGCAGCGTGTTCCGGGACCGGGTCCGCTGCGGGCGGCAGCGGTGAGGCAACAGCCGCCACATCTTCAGCCTGCGCAGCGATTTCACCGGGGGCAAGCCCACCATCGCGGAGCAGTTTCTGCACCCCTTTAATGGTAAAACCATCTTCGTAAAGCAAAGTCCGGATCCGCCGCAGGAGCGTCACATCTTCCGGACGGTAATAGCGTCGCCCACCGCCACGCTTCATCGGGCGGATCTGCGTGAACTTGGTTTCCCAGAAGCGCAGGACATGCTGTGGCACATCCAGATCTTCCGCGACCTCACTGATTGTCCTGAAAGCCGTATCCGATTTGGCGGACCGGCGAGAATCCTGCTGAACCATTACGTATCCCATGCCGCCTCCTCGCACCCTGTATCTGAAGGCAGGACGCGGGCAAGCCCGGCAACTTCGGCGTCACAGGGGGCTATAAAAGCCCCCTGCCCTGCCGCATCAGTCGCCAAGCCCCGCGTTAATCTGCGCCTTCAGCTGCTGCGACGGGCGAAAAACCAGAACTTTACGGGGAAGAATTGGCACTTCGTCGCCGGTCTTGGGGTTGCGGCCAACCCGCTGCCCCTTCTGACGGACAGAAAAGCTGCCAAAGGAAGAGATTTTGACGGCAGCCCCTTCCGCCAAAGCCTGCGAAATTTCATTCAAGACCATTTCAAGAAGTTCGGACGACTCATTCCGAGACAGACCGACTTCCTGATAAACAGCTTCACTGAGCTGGGCCCGTGTAATGGTATGTCCCGACATAGTACGACCTCGCCGAAAGGAGATGATCCTTTGCAACGGTATCCTTGATCCGGAAATCCGTCAATATCAGAGGTTTGACGAAACCTCTTAGAGTGCACAGAAAAGGCTAAGCCTTAAGTCCTTAGCACTTGAAGTCTGAAAAGATTGATTTTTTGCAACGCAAACAAAAACACCGGACCTGCAGCCCGCAGATCCGGTGTCGGTTCAGTCCCTGTCTCGGAGGTCTAATTACATCCGAATCAGCGCAGACCCCCAGGTAAAGCCACCCCCCATCGCTTCGAGGATGACGACCTGCCCCTTCTGAATCCGGCCATCCCGGACCGCTTCATCCAGCGCAAGGGGAATAGATGCCGCTGAGGTATTAGCATGACGGTCAACGGTGATCACAACCTTGTCCGGGCTGACGCCCAGCTTTTTTGCAGTCCCGTCAAGGATGCGGCGATTCGCCTGATGCGGAACCAGCCAGTCAACCTGCTCCGCGGTCAGACCTGTCGCCTTCAGCGCCTCATCCACAACAGCAGCAAGATTAACGACGGCGTGACGGAAAACCTCACGCCCCTGCATCCGCAGATATCCGGTGGTTTGTGTCTTTGACGGCCCGCCATCCACATACAGCAGGTCGTGCTGGCGGCCGTCCGCATGCAGATGCGTCGTCAGGATACCGGTGTCATCAGACGTGCCAGTCCCCTCTTCCGCCTTCAGGACAACAGCCCCGGCGCCATCCCCGAACAGAACGCAGGTGGTGCGGTCCTGCCAGTCAAGAATGCGGGAGAATGTTTCGGCTCCGATAACCAGAGCCGTTTTCACCTGCCCGGCCTTGATAAAATTATCGGCCACCGTCAGGGCATAGACAAACCCGGAACACACCGCCTGCACGTCAAACGCCGGAACCCCGGCGCAGCCAAAATGGGCCTGCACGGTCACTGCGGTTGAGGGGAACGTATAATCCGGGGTGGCGGTTGCCAGAACGATCAGATCCACATCCCGACCATCAACGCCAGCAGCGGCAAGGGCACGCTCAGCGGCCTTGATGGCAAGATCTGACGTACACTGGCCTTCCGCCGCGACATGGCGCTGGCGGATGCCGGTGCGTTCGATAATCCATTCGTCGGAGGTATCCACCCGCTCGGCCATTTCGGCGTTGGTGACAACCCGCTCCGGAAGGTAAGACCCGGTGCCTGCAATAACCGAACGCCAGACCATGCTGCTTCAGCCTTCCGCATCAGTGCGCCAGTCCGCCCTCCCTGGAATAGGGTAAGCCGGACAAAGGCGCATATCCGTGACGAATTACAGAGCCTGCGCCGCCCCGGAGGGAGGCAGAGCCCCTGAGGAAATCTCAGAACCGGCAACGGCTTCAGGCGCGGAAATCACTTCCGCCGAGGCTGCTTGCCGCTGCTGGACGCGCTCACCCAGATGGTGGCACTCTTCCTTAATTTTTGCATTCAGCTCATTGCTGACAAGATCTACGGCAACACCGATGGCATTGGCAAAGCCGACATGATCGGTGCCGCCATGACTTTTCACGCAGATTCCGTTGAGGCCGATAAACATCGCCCCATTATAGCGCCGGGGATCGGTGCGTTTTTTTACGCGGTCCATCGCCCCCTTCGCAAGAAGGTAGCCGATCTTTGCCAGAAAGCTGGCTTCAAACGCTGATTTCAGGAACGTGCTGTAGAGCTTGGCAGTCCCTTCAGCGGTTTTCAGGGCCACATTGCCCGTGAAACCGTCTGTGACCACCACATCGACAGCACCGGCACCGATATCATTGCCTTCCACGAACCCTTTGAAGTCCATGGTTTCCGGCGCGTTATCCCGCAGCATCTGTGAGGCGAGACGCAACGTATCGGTGCCCTTCAGGTCTTCCGAGCCGATATTCAGCAGGCCGACCGTCGGGCGTTCCAGCCCGAGCAGGGAACGGGCGAACACTTCGCCCATAATCGCAAACTCGACCAGATTATTGGCATCGCATTCCGCGTTGGCGCCAAGATCAAGCATCACGCTCTCCCCCCGGATTGTCGGGAGGAGCGTGGCGATGGCCGGACGGGTGACACCCGGCAGGGTCCGCAGGATCAGCTTGGCCATCGCCATCAGGGCGCCGGTATTGCCAGCGGAGACGACACCAGCCGCCTCACCGTCCTTCACCGCCTTGATGGCAAGCCACATGCTGGAATTCCGCCCCTGACGCACAGCCTGCGACGGCTTATCGTCATTGGTGACGGCATCCGGGGTGTGGCGGATGGTGCAATATGGACGAAGCTTTTTCTTCAGCAGCGGCCGAATTTTAGCCTCATCCCCAAACAGCAGATAATGCACGTTTGGATAGCGTTTCCGCGCAATTTTAATGCTCTTGACCACCATCTTCGGGGCGAAGTCCCCTCCCATGGCATCAAGCGCGAGAACGAGCGGAGCGCTCAAAGCACCACCTCACACCTGTCGGTCAGACGCATCCCGAGGCCTTAAGCGGCCTCGGACGCCACGACTTCACGACCGTCATAGTGGCCGCAGGAGCCGCAAACGTGATGCGGGCGCTTCATTTCGCCGCAGTTCGGGCATTCATTGTGGGCATGAGCCACGACGCCATCGTGCGAACGACGCATGTTGCGACGGGACTTGGAGGTCTTCTTCTTAGGAACGGCCATTTTTTCGTACTCTCAATCCGGTTCTCAGGGCCAGTCTGGCGGTGGCACCGCAAGGGTGCCTTTGGCTGGCCTGACTGGAAGGTCAGCCTTATTATACAAAAAGGCGGTGGACCGCAACTGCCACCTTACTCTTTAAGCGGATTTTTATTCTTCAGCCCGGCAAGGGCAGCAAACGGATTCTCCGTTTCTGGTCCATTTGCAGAAACTCCGCCCAGGGTTTCGGGCACCGTAAAGGCAACCCCCTCGGCCCGCGGGTAAGGGTCTATCGACAGAGCCAGTTGCTCGGCGACAATTTCGCCAAGATCGATCGCGCCGTCAACAACAGGATCAGGCAAATCCTCATCCTCAACGGTCCATTCCACCTCAAGCGGCAGATCTTTAGGCGCGCTGAAGCTGAAAACGCGGTCAATGTCTTCCGAAAGCTGGCTGGTCAGCGGCTGAAGGGTGACGACACAGGCCTGCCGCACGGTGGCGGTCATCGTGCCCGTCACCTTCAGCATATCCCCTTTGGCGAACGGCTTGACGTGAAGAACGCCCTTCAGGCTTTCCACCGCGTCAACATTCAGGCGCTGCGCCAGCGCGGCCGCCTCTTCCGCCGTCGCTTCCACCGTCCAGTGACGGCCAAGGTCCGGCAGGCGCTCCACGTTCACCGGGCGGGAAAACTCAGGGGCGATCCGCTCCTGCGCGGCAGCTTCAGCCGCAGCAGCATCCGGGGTATTTTCCGGCTGTTTATGGGACATTACGCCCTCCTTCTCCAGTCACCACCCTGCCAGAGGGCAGGCGCGGTGTATAATCACGTTTCAATGAAAAAACATCCGGGGGAAAAGACCGCCGGGGAAAGTCACGGACTTAAGGCAGGAAAGACACCTTTCCGGCGAGAAGATCTGCCGTCGCCTGTTGCGTCAGCCCATCAGCCTGCCGACGGACATAGGCGGCCATGGCGTCGACCTGTGCAGCGTCAGGCTCCGTCCCACGGAACAGGTTGCGACGCAGGGCAGCATCCAGCAGGGCCGGATCTTCCGCCAGCAGTCCTTCCTCGTAAGCCGCGATACGGCCATACAGGGCCTTGGCCATCCCTTTGATATGTTTACCGACCGACAGGTCGCCGACGCCCATTTCCCGCAGATTGCGGTCCATATCCTGAAACATCAGGTCAAAGGTTGCCTGCGCCAGCTCTGCCGTATCCGGGGCCTCTTCGGCCCGCAGGCGGCGCAGCACCAGAAAGGTGTGCAGGCAGATCATATCAAAACGGCCGTCGACCGTGTCGGGGACGCCGCCCGCAAGATAGAACTGCTCCCGGCGGGACTGCGCCACCAGCGACAGATACAGCCCTTCTGCAGGCTTCTGCCAGCGGCGTTTCCTGAACAAGCCGAACATGGATGATCCTTCTTTTCCGGAATATCAGCGTCGATAGCCCAGCATTTAGCCCAGCAACGGTGGAGTGTCGAGCAATAAGGAGGCCCACCCGCGTGGCGCTTTGGCGGCGGTGCCTGCTTTGCAATTGCCGTCCGCTGCTGCTATAAACATGCACACCGGCGCCGCTGACCGCAAGAGGCGGCCAGCACAATGGCGGCGCCCTTCCCTTTTTCTTGAATGAGTCTGGACAGATGACCTTTGGGACGAGTCGGATTTTCAGCCTGAGTGTTATCCCCGCCGTGGCGGCCTGTGGGATCCTTCTGGCTGCCTGCTCCCCCGAGGTCCGCACTCATGGGGCCATGCCCCAGAAAAGTGTGATGGCCCAGATTGAACCCGGCAAAAGCACCCGGGCGGATATTGCTCAGGCCCTTGGCACCCCCTCGACCACATCCATGTTTGATAATGGCGAGGTGTGGTACTACATCGGCGCCCGTCGGCAGCAGGTTTCCTTCCATGCCAGCGAGGAACTGGAGCGTCAGGTCCTGATCTTCACCTTCGACAAAGGTGGGGTGATGGATGAGATGAAGACGCTTGATAAAAATTCCGGGCAGGAAGTCACCCTTGTCTCGCGCAAAACGCCGAGCGCCGGTCACGAGCTGACGATCATGGAGCAGCTGCTGGGGAACATCGGGCGCTTCAACAGCACCAGTGACCCCAAGTCGGCGCTGCCGCGATAATAAAAACACCCGGACGGCGCTGTCCCGTCCGGGTGTTTTGCCAGTTTACGACGCGATCAGCGCCAGAAGCAGAATCGCAACGATATTGCTGATTTTAATCATCGGGTTAATTGCCGGTCCTGCCGTATCTTTATACGGATCGCCGACGGTATCCCCGGTGACTGCGGCCTTGTGAGCGTCAGACCCCTTGCCGCCGAAATGGCCGTCCTCGATATACTTCTTGGCATTGTCCCACGCTCCGCCACCGGAGGTCATCGACAGGGCAACGAACAGCCCGGTGACAATGGTGCCGAGCAACATCGCCCCCAGAGCCGTAAAGGCGGCGGCCTGACCGGCCAGAAGCCAGACCAGTCCCGTCAGCACCACCGGCGACAGCACCGGCAGCAGAGACGGAACAATCATTTCACGGATTGCGGCCCGGGTCAGCATGTCGACACAGGTGCCATACTCCGGCTTCGCGCTGCCATCCATGATCCCCGGAATGGACTGAAACTGGCGGCGGACCTCCAGCACAACCGCCCCTGCGGCACGGCCGACCGCCTGCATCCCAAGCGCGCCGAACAGATACGGCATCAGTCCGCCGAAAAACAGACCGACCACCACATAAGGATCGGTCAGGGAGAACTGGAGCGTCAGATCGGGGAAGTAGTGATGCAGGTCTTCGATATAGGCGGCGAACAGAACCAGCGCCGCCAGACCGGCAGAGCCAATGGCATATCCTTTGGTGACAGCTTTGGTCGTATTGCCAACGGCATCAAGGGCATCGGTTATCTTTCTCACCTCCGGCGGCAGGTTTGCCATCTCGGCAATTCCCCCGGCGTTATCGGTCACCGGACCATAAGCATCCAACGCCACCACAATACCCGCCAGAGCCAGCATGGTGGTTGCCGCCACGGCGATCCCGTAAAGGCCGGCCAGAGCATAAGCCGCCAGAATCCCGGCGTTGATGACCAGCACCGGCAGGGCGGTTGCCTCCATCGACACGGCCAGCCCCTGAATCACGTTGGTGCCGTGCCCGGTCTGCGAGGCCTGCGCCACGGAATGGACAGGCCGGTGATCGGTGCCGGTGTAGTATTCAGTTATCCAGACAATCAGCCCGGTGACGGCCAGCCCGGTGAAGGCACAGCCGATCAGCGACAGCGCACTGATGGTCAGGCCGCTACGGGTAGTGACCCCATCAGGGAACATCAGCAGGGTCACCCCGATAATCAGCACCGCTGAAACCCCGGCAGCCCCGATAAAGCCTTTGTACAGGGCCTGCATGATGTTGCCCGATGGGCCAAGCTGCACGAAAAACGTGGCGATGACAGAGGCAATAATGCAAACCGCCCCAATCATCAGCGGAAACAGCATCATGGTTCCCGCCTGCGCTTCGGGGAAGAAAATCGCCCCCAGCAGCATCGTTGCAACCACGGTGACCGCATAGGTCTCAAACAGATCAGCGGCCATACCGGCACAGTCACCGACGTTATCGCCGACATTATCAGCGATCACTGCCGGATTGCGCGGATCATCCTCAGGGATTCCGGCCTCAACCTTGCCGACAAGATCTGCCCCGACATCCGCCCCTTTGGTGAAAATGCCACCCCCCAGCCGGGCAAAGATGGAGATCAGCGAGGCCCCGAAACTGAGGGCCACCAAAGCCTCAAGGATCGCCCGCTGGGCAAGCCCGGCGGAAAGCAGGAAAGCATAGTATCCGGCAACGCCCAGCAGCCCCAGACCAACCACCAGAAGGCCGGTCACCGCACCGGAGCGAAATGCCACCCGCAGCGCCGGGGCAAGGCCGCCACTGCGCGCCGCTTCGGCCGTGCGGACATTCGCCCGCACGGAGATGTGCATCCCGGCAAACCCGGCCAGAGCGGACAGAACCGCCCCGACGGCATACCCCATGGCCACATGCAGACCAAGACGCACCCCTAAGAGTACGCCGACAAGGGCACCGACGACGGCAATGGTTTTATATTGTCGGCTGAGATAAGCCGCCGCCCCTTCCTGCACGGCAGAGGCGATCCGCTGCATCTCTGCGGTTCCGCTTCCTGCGGCGAGAATAGAGCGGGTGGCAAAGGCAGCGTACCCGATCGCCAGAAAACCGCAGGCGATGATGAACACGAATGAGGCGGCCATCGGACCCTCCCCCTGCCAGTGATGTCAGGAGTATGGTCGCAAAAAGCCGGATATACCGCAAGGTTACTGCGGGGAGAGGCATCTGCCATTGTTTCGCGACATCAGGCGGTCCGGGCGGCACCCCGCACAACGCATGGGATCGTGCGCTGAAAGGACCGACCAGACCGCAGCCCTTACCGGGTGAAGGCAGACATGACAATCACATCCTTAACCTGCCCGGTCCCGACGACTCGCTCGGTAATCACCTTCAGGCGAGCCTTGATGGCCCGGTAATCCGGGGTGGTCCGCTCCGTCATCATATCCGGCACCATCTGGAACAGAGCGCGCAGATAAAGGTCGTGCAATTGCGGCAACGCCTTTGCCACCCTGCCATCGGCTGTCGGGTACATCTCCAGCCGCAGGGCGAAGTAAATGTTGCCGGTCACTTCCTTATTCTGAATGACCGGGATCGAGAACGGCGCCATGTTCAGAAAAATCGGGTCAACCCGTGGCGGCGGACCGGGCGGCGGGGCGTTTTCCACCTTCCCTTCCATCGGCTTAATCAGCCCGCCGGTGATATCGGGGATGATATTGAAGTGGATCAGGCCCCCCAGACCCAGCATGACGGCGACCATTAACGCCACAACGATCACCAGAACCCGGATCATCTCCGCCTCCTTAAAAGTGGGTGAAACCGGGTCGGGCCGGGGCCCAACCCCGCCCGTCCGGGCCGGTGAGAGAAACTGCCGGATCCTCGGTAAACACACCGATGACGGTCACCGGGGTACCGCCGCCACGGTTCCATGCTGTGATCTGGTCCAGCGCCGACGGTGGAAACGCCATCAGAAGCTCGTAATCATCACCGCCGGTCACGGCCTGCTCCAGCGTGGCCTGACCGCTTTCCAGCCACGACCGGGCGGCGTCTGAAAGCGGTATCTGCCTTAGATCCACCTGCGCCCCAACGCCGGAAACCCTGCAGACGTGCCCCATATCCTGCACCAGACCATCAGAAATATCCATGCAGGCATGCATATACGGGGCCAGAGCCGCTGCAACATCCAGCCGGGGCCGGGGCACCCGGTACCGGTCCGCCAGAAACATCTGGGCGGCATCGCCCGGATTGACCGGCTGCTGTGCGGCAAACAGCCCCAGTGCCCCGTCACCGATGGAGCCACTGACGGCCAGAAGATCCCCCGGACGGGCCCCGGAGCGTAAAACCGCCTGCCCCGGCTGCACTGTCCCCAGTGCGGTCAGGGTAAACGTCGCCGGGCCGGGGGTCGAAACGGTATCGCCCCCGGCGATTGGCATCGCAAAGGCGGCGACATCCGCCGCCAGCCCGGCGGCAAACGCTTCAATCCAGCCTTCAGGAGTATTTTTCGGAAAAGCACAGGTCAAAAAACCGGCCCGTGGCTTTGCCCCCATCGCCGCCAGATCAGACAGATTGACCCGCATCAGTTTGCGGGCAATCGTATCAGGCGGATCGTCGGGCAGAAAATGCACCCCGGCAACAATCGCGTCGACGGTTGTCACCAGCTGGTGACCGGGGGGCAGATCCAGCACCGCCGCATCATCAGTAAGCGCAAGCGCCCCCGGCTCCGTTGAAGCCAGGGGCGCAAACAGATCGGCAATCAGGCCAAATTCGCCACGGCGGCTCATCGTCCGTCCTGCGGCAGCGTCAGGCGCCGTCCGCCGGGCGGGGACGGCGGGCCGCTTCCATCTCTTCCGGGCGGATCTGGCGGGCCAGTTTGTCGAGAACGGCATTGACCATCCCCGGCTCAGCCCCTTCAAAGAAGGACCGGGTGATGTCAACGTATTCCGAGATACAGCCGCGCGCCGGCATGGTCGGCCGCTCCAGCAGTTCATACAGACCGCAGCGCAGGATCGAGCGGGTCAGCGGCTCCAGCCGGGTCGAATCCCAGTTTGTGCCGAGCGAGGCATCAATCACTTCGTCCAGGCGGGTCTTCATGGCATCAACGCCACGCACCAGAACCGAAAACAGCTCGGCGTGCATCTCGATCAGCGGCACGACCTCTTCCGTTTCCAGATCCGGGTCTTCGGCGATCACTTCGCCGCCGATGGCACCGCTGATCAGGTCAGACAGAACATCGTCAATCCGCCCGCCGGTCAGGGACAGCTGATAAGTGGCCTGCACCGCAGCAAGGCGGGCGGCACCACGGCGCAGGGCCGCATCAGAGGGTTTTTTCTGTGTCGTCATGGGGTCCGGGGGCCAGAATTACAGGCCCAGTTCCTTTTTAATTTCAATCATACGCATGCAGGCGGCGGCAGCTTTGCCGCCAAGGTTCTTGCTGTCCACGCGTGACCGCGCCACCGCCTGATCCCAGGTCTGGCAGGTCAGAATACCGTTGCCGATGGCAAGGGAATAATCCAGCGCAAGCTGCTGGACACCCCGCATCGCTTCGTTGCAGACGTGTTCGTAATGATCGGTCTCACCCTTGATGGCACAGCCCAGCACCACGTACCCGGCATAGCGGGTATCGGTGGCACGCAGTTCCATCGCCCGGATGGCAAAGCGGATCACCGCCGGAATCTCCAGAATTCCCGGTACGATGACGCGCTTATAGCCAGCACCGCGGGCGGTCAACTCCTGCACCGCGCCCTTCACCAGCTGATCGGCCAGCTCGTCGTAGAAACGGGCTTCAACGATCAGAATGCGCGGACCAGAACCAGAACTCATGGTGTCACCTTTTCCGTGGCGGGATGAGGAGTGAAGCAAAACAGACGGCAGCGGCAGGGCTCAGGCGACGATCGGCTTCCGTCCGGTCACGCGCAGGCCGTAGCCGTCAAGGCCGATGATGTGACGTTCGGTATTCGACAGAAGAACCATGTCACGGACCCCGAGATCCAGCAAGATCTGTGCGCCGACACCGTAATCGACCAGCCGCGACCCGGCATCAGGGGCCCCCAGCCGTTCTTTCAGGCGGTCAGACAGCGTGGCACGGTTGGCTTCGCGCAGCAGCACCACGATACCCCGGCCTTCTGCGGCAATCATGCTCATCGCAGCCTGAAGCTGACCGTGACGGCCACCATGCAGATCGCCCAGCACGTCATCCAGCACATGCATGGCATGCATGCGCACCAGAACCGGCTCATCCGATGCCTGAAGATCGCCCTTAACCAGAGCAATATGTTCAGCATAGCCAATGGTGTTGACGTAAACACTCAGCGACCATTCGCCACCGAAGGCGGACTCAAAGCGGCTTTCCACCTCTTTGCGCACCAGCTTTTCCGTGCGGCGGCGATAGGCGATCAGATCGGCGATGGTGGCGATCTTCAGGCCATGCTTCTGGGCAAACGGGATCAGGTCAGGCATACGGGCCATGCTGCCGTCATCGTTCATGATTTCGCAGATCACGCCCGACGGGTTAAGCCCGGCAAGGCGGGAGATATCCACCGCCGCCTCGGTATGTCCGGCACGGACCAGCACGCCGCCATCACGGGCCATCAGCGGAAAGACGTGACCGGGGGTGGCCAGATCATCCTTACCCTTCGACGGGTCAATCGCCACGGCGATGGTGCGGGCGCGGTCAGAGGCGGAGATGCCGGTGGTCACCCCTTCCTTCGCCTCAATCGACACCGTAAAAGCGGTGGCGAGGCGCGACTGGTTGTGGCTGTCCATCATCGGCAGCTTCAGCTGATGGCAGCGGTCAGCCGTCATCGACAGGCAGATCAGGCCGCGGCCGTACATGGCCATGAAGTTGACAGCCGCCGGGGTGGCGAACTGCGCCGGAATGACCAGATCCCCTTCATTCTCACGGTCTTCATCATCGACCAGAATGAACATGCGGCCATTGCGGGCGTCTTCGATGATGTCTTCAATCGGCGACAGATGGGCGGCGAGAGAGGTGGTCACGGTCTTATTCCTTCTCCAGAAGGCGGGATACATAGCGCGCCAGCATGTCAATTTCCATGTTTACCCGCTTGCCGACGATCAAATCCCCCAAAGTCGTCACCGTCTGGGTGTGGGGGATGATGTTGACCCCAAACCGGCGGTTGTCCACCTCATTCACTGTCAGCGATACGCCGTTGATGGTCACGGAGCCCTTCGGGGCCACAAACTTCTTCAGGGCCTCGGGGGCTTCAAACACCAGACGGCGGGATTCGTTGTCAGGGCGGATTTCCACCACCGTCGCCACACCGTCAACGTGGCCGGAAACGATATGTCCGCCCAGCTCATCCCCGACCTTTAAGGCCCGTTCCAGATTAACCCGGGTCCCGGTGGCCCAGTCCGCCAGCGTGGTCTTTGACAGGGTCTCTTCCGACACTTCCATCACAAACCAGTTGCCGTCAGCATCCCGGCCCTTATCCACCACGGTCAGGCAGACACCGTCGCAGGCGATCGACGCCCCCAGATCAATGCCATCCGCATCATAGGCGCAGGAGAAGACAAAGCGGGCTTCGCCGCTGCGGTCAACGGAGCGGACCTGCCCCACATCAGTGATAATGCCGGTAAACATTGCCTGCCTCAGATCTTTCGTTCCAGAAACTCTACACTGTCTGCCCCGACCGGGGCCAGCCTGACACGCCGGTATTCCGGGCTGTCGGTCAGGCGGGTCAGATCCAGCGCCCCGATGCCGCTGCGGGCATCGCCGCCCAGCACTTTCGGCGCCCGGAACCATACCGCACGGTCAATCAGACCGGCCCGCAGGAAGGCGCCGGCCACCTGACCGCCCCCTTCGATCATCACCCGGGTCAGCCCCCGTTCCGCCAACGCTGTCGCCACAGCACCGCAGTCATGCGGATCAGGCAGGAAGATCAGCTCCGCCCCTGCCCGGGACAGGGCCGCCGCTGCGTCTGTGTTCTTTGCCGTCAGCGCGGTGACAATCCACACCGGGGCCGCCGCCGCCGTTTCAAGCAACGCACAGTCCACCGGGGTCCGCAGCCGGGCATCCAGCACCACCCGCACCACCGGGCGCGGGTCAACCCCCGGCAGGCGGCAGCGCAGATCAGGGTTATCCGCCAGCACGGTCCCGGAGCCGACCAGAACAGCATCATGCTCCGCCCGCAGGCGGTGGGTCAGGGCCCGCGCATCCGGCCCGGTGATCCACTGGCTGTCACCGTTGGCCAGTGCGATGCGGCCATCCAGACTGGTTGCCGTTTTCAGGGTCAGCATGGGTCGCCCCTGCTCCACGCGCAGGAAAAAGCCCAGATTATGGGCACGGGCCTGATCGGCCAGCAAACCGTTCTGCACGGTGATTCCGGCGCTACGCAACCGTTCCAGCCCGCGCCCGGAGACCCGGGGGTCGCTGTCGGTGATCGCAACCACACAACGGCTGATACCCGCATCGGCCAGCGCATCGGCACAGGGCGGTGTCTTACCGAAATGGCTGCATGGCTCCAGCGTGACATAGGCGGTGGCGCCCCGGGCTTTCTCCCCCGCCTGCATCAGGGCGAATGCCTCAGCATGGGGACGACCGCCGGGCTGGGTCCAGCCCCGGCCAACCACCAGCCCATCCCGCACAATCACGCACCCTACCGCCGGGTTCGGCCAGGTGTTGCCCAGCCCCCGGCGGGCGAGCCGCAGGGCGGCAGCCATATGGGCGTGATCAGCGTCGGTGAAGGCGGACATCCGGCAGGCCTTTCTCAGAACAGAGGAACAGCGCAGCAAACCCCGGCGGGCGGTCAGGCCCGCGTCTCAATCCCCCCCAGACTTTCGATAAACTCTTCGAAATCACGGGCCTCGCGGAAATTCTTATAGACAGAGGCATAACGGACATAGGCCACCGGGTCGAGGGCCTGCAAGGCCTCCATCACCATTTCCCCGATCATGGTCGACGGAATATCATTCTCGCCGGAGCTTTCCAGCCGCCGCTGAATGCTGTTCACCACCCGCTCGATCCGCTCTTCATCCACCTTCCGCTTCCGGCAGGCAATGCTGATCGACCGCACCAGCTTATCCCGGTCGAACGGCACACGCTGGCCATTCTTTTTCGTGATGATCAGATCGCGCAGCTGTACCCGCTCGAACGTGGTGAAGCGTGACGAACAGGCCGGGCAGAAACGCCGCCGCCGGATCGCCGAATTATCCTCGGTCGGGCGGGAGTCTTTTACCTGCGTATCGTCATGGCCACAAAACGGACAGCGCATCATCATCCCCGGAACTGCGGAGGACTGCCACGCAGACCCCCGATGATGTGGGTGTATGACCGCACCCTACACCATCTTGTTGAAAAGAGTGAGAGCCTTTCCCCACCACCGGCGGGAAAAGGCTCTGAAAAGAAAAGACCGGTGCGGTAGGGGGAGCCCCCGCCGCACCGGCCCGCAAAGCACAAATTACAGGGTCGGGTAAATCGGGAAGCGGCGGCACAGCTCGGCCACCTCAGCCCGCACCGCAGCCTCAACCGCAGAGTTGTCTTCGCGGTTGGCGGCCAGACCATCCAGCACGCGCACGATCAGGCGGCCGATCTGACGGAACTCTTCTTCCCCGAAGCCGCGGGTGGTGCCCGCCGGGGTGCCCAGACGCACGCCGGAGGTCACGGTCGGCTTTTCCGGGTCGAACGGGATGCCGTTCTTGTTGCAGGTGATCCCGGCCCGCTCCAGCGCGTGCTCGGTGATGTTGCCGGTCAGGCCCTTCGGGCGCAGGTCCACCAGCATGACATGGGTGTCGGTGCCGCCGGAGACGATATCCAGCCCGCCCTTGACCAGCTCTTCAGCCAGCGCCTTGGCATTGACCACGATCTGGGCGGCGTAGTCTTTGAATTCCGGCTTCAGCGCTTCGCCGAAAGCGACAGCCTTGGCGGCGATGATGTGCATCAGCGGGCCGCCCTGCAGCCCCGGGAACACGGCGGAATTGAACTTCTTGCCGAGGTCGGGGTTGTTGGACAGGATCATGCCGCCGCGCGGACCACGCAGGGTCTTATGGGTGGTGGTGGTCACCACGTCGGCATAGGGCAGCGGGTTCGGGTGGGCCCCACCGGCAACCAGACCGGCGAAGTGCGCCATATCGACCATCAGATACGCGCCGACCTTGTCGGCGATGGCACGGAAGCGGGCGAAATCGATCTGACGCGGAATGGCGGAACCACCGGCGATGATCAGCTTCGGCTGATTTTCGACGGCCAGACGCTCGACTTCATCATAGTCGATCAGGCTGTCTTCTTTCCGCACGCCGTACTGCACGGCCTTAAACCACTTGCCGGACTGGGCCGGGGCCGCACCGTGGGTCAGGTGACCGCCAGCGGCCAGGCTCATGCCCAGAATGGTGTCGCCCGGCTGCAGCAGGGCCATCATCACCGCGCCGTTGGCCTGACAGCCGGAGTGCGGCTGAACGTTAACGTATTCGGCACCGAACAGCTTCTTGGCGCGGTCAATCGCCAGCGCTTCGGCCACATCGACGAATTCGCAGCCGCCGTAATACCGCTTGCCGGGGTACCCTTCGGCGTACTTGTTGGTCAGCACGGTCCCGGCGGCATCCAGCACCGCCTTCGACACGATGTTTTCCGAAGCGATCAGCTCGATCTGGTCCTGCTGGCGGCCCAGTTCGCTGGTCACCGCAGCCATCAGCTCCGGATCAGCATCGGCAAGGGAGGAGGAGAAAAAGCTGGAGGGCACTGCGTACGTCATGAGTGAGTGTATCCTCTGACAGAACCCCGCACTGGGGCAGAAGCCCCGCGATGGGGCGAAATTCCGGGGCCGGACGCGGTGGGGCCAGAAAGCCTGCGCCCGGAACAGACTGAAAAAGCTGAAAAATCAGCCTTAACTCATCTTCTCGATGCGGCGGGCATGGCGCCCCCCGGCAAACGGGGTCGACAGGAACAGATCAAGGCAATCCTTGGCCGTCTCCGGGCCGGTGGTACGGCCCCCCATCACCAGCACGTTGGCGTCGTTATGTTCGCGGCACATCCGCGCCCCGTAACCGTCGTGCACCAGCGCGGCGCGGACATGGCGGTGGCGGTTGGCGGCGATGGAAATACCGATACCGCTGCCGCACAGCAGCACGCCCCGGGCAGCCCGGCCATCAAGCAGCGCCGCCGCAACAGCGTCGGCAAAGTCAGGGTAATCGACCGAATCGGTACCATGCGTGCCGAGATCCAGCACCGTCAGGCCCTTTTGTTCCATGTGCTGCTTCAGCAGCGCCTTCATCTCAAGGGCGCCGTGGTCAGAGGCGATCACAATGACGTCTTGACTGCTCATCGGGGGTAACTCTCTCGTCTGGGCGGCAAAATCTGCGCGTTCCTTAACACAGGATCTGCATCAATTCCAACCGGCGCCTTTACGCTGCGTCGGGAAAAGGCGTCCTACCGGACAATTATCGCAGATTATCGCACGGAAACCATTTTCAGCCGCAGCCGATGCGACCCCCTCTTCCCCCGCGTCAGCCGGTGTTTTTTGCCAGAACCGACTGAAGCCGCCGCAGCGCCGCCAGCTGCATCGAAGACTGGGCCAGAGTCGCCGGGCAGGTCACCTTGACCTCTGTGCCGGTGGCGGCATGAATCGCGGTAACCTGCGCCGCATTCCCGATCACCCGCACCTCAAAATAAACCGTCCCGATATCCTTGCCTTTCGGCGTCATTCCGGTCATCGCAGGCTCCGGGTCGTTGAAGAGTGCGGGTAAAAAAATAGCAGGGATCTGACATAGCGCTGTCAGATCCCTGCCGCAAGAGGGTGCCGGTGTTCCAGCCCTTAGGTCATATCGCCGTCGAGCATCTTGATAATGCCGGAGAAATCAACCCCGCCGTGCCCGGCGTTGCTGAACAGCTGATACAGCGATTCCGCCGCTGCCCCCAGCGGGGTGGAGGCCCCGGCCCGGGCCGCCGCTTCCTGCGACAGCTTCAGATCCTTCAGCATCATATCCGCGGCAAACCCGGGGGTGTAGCCCCGGTTGGCGGGCGAGGTCGGCACCGGCCCCGGTACCGGGCAGTACGAGGTCATCGACCAGTTCTGCCCCGATGCCTTGGACGAGATATCAAACAGCTTCTGGGCATCCAGCCCCAGCCGCTTGGCCAGCATAAAGGCTTCCGAAGTGCCGATCATGCAGATGCCCAGCAGCATGTTGTTGCAGATCTTGGCGGCCTGCCCGTTCCCCGGCCCACCGGCGTGGACGATGGTCTTCCCCATCGCCTCCAGCACCGGGCGGGCCCGGTCAAACGCCGCATCCGGACCGCCGACCATGAACGTCAGGGTGCCCCCTTCGGCCCCGGCGGTGCCGCCGGAAACCGGGGCATCCACCATCGCCATGCCAGCCTCTTCCGCCGCTTTGGCAACGGCACGGGCGCTGTCGACATCAACCGTGGAGCAGTCGATCATCAGCGCCCCTTTCGGGGCCACTGACAGCACGCCGCCATCATTGCAGTACACCGCCCGTACATGCTGACCGGCGGGCAGCATGGTCACCACCACATCGGCCCCGGTGGCCGCATCAGCCGCTGATGCGACGGCGACGCAGCCGCGTTCCACCGCTTTGGCGACAGAGTCCTTTGACAGATCAAAGGCCCGCACCGTATGCCCGGCCTTCACCAGATTGCCCGCCATCGGGCCGCCCATATTACCCAGACCGATAAAACCGATCACCGCCATGACGTCTCACTCCAGATAGTTTGTTATCAGCCTGTTATCGGCTGCTTATGAAAAATCACCCGAAGGTCAGTTCGCCAGCCTCAGCCGGAGCGAAAAAGCTTTCGACCACCGCCGGATCAACATCCGCCAGCGCCGACGGCGACCACTTCGGGGCATGGTCCTTATCAATAATCACCGCCCGCACGCCTTCGGCCAGATCGGCAGTCAGGCCGATACGCGGCGAGACCCGGTATTCCAGCTGCATAGCCGCGTCAAAGCTATCCAGCGCAGCCCCCCTGCGGATCTGCGCGAAGGTGATCTTCAGGGAGGTCGGCGACATTTTACCCAGAAGATGCAGGGTCTTATCAGCCCATTCGCCGCCTTCGGCCCGCAGAGCTTCAATGATCTCTTCCACGCTATCTTTGCTGAAGCAGCGGTCGATCGCCGGACGCAGATCCGCAAGCGGGGCCGGGCCGGGATCCTGCTGAAAACCGTCAAGCACCGCCGTCACGGCGGCATGGCCGGAAACCCCGCGCAGCGCAGCGATCAGCTCGTCCTGCTTTTCCGACGGCACATAATGGGTGGCAACGCCGGTATACAGGCAGTCCGCCGCCTTCAGCCGCGCCCCGGTCAGGGCCATATACATACCGATCGCCCCCGGCAGACGGGGCAGGAACCAGGTGCCGCCAACATCGGGGAACAGACCGATGGCGGTTTCCGGCATGGCGAACAGGGTCCGTTCGGTGGCGACCCGATGCGACCCGTGCACAGACAGGCCGACGCCGCCGCCCATGGTCACGCCATCCATCAAGGCCACATACGGCTTGCCATACACCTTGATCAGGCGGTTGAGGCGGTATTCCTCGCCAAAGAAAGCCCGCAGATAGGCGGCATCCTTGGCGTGATTGGCTTCCCACATCCGGCGGATGTCCCCCCCGGCGCAGAAGGCTTTCTCTCCGGCCCCTTCCACCACCACCACGGTCACCGCATCGTCAGCGGCCAGACGGCGCAACAACGGGTCCATCGTCCGTACACCATCCAGCGTCAGGGCGTTCAGCGCCTTGGGTCGGTTCAGGGTAACGCGGGCAACGCCACCAGAGACGGACGACAGAATTTCGTCATTAATTTCAAAAGATGACATGGGAGTCCTCAGAAATCAGATCAAAAAGCAGCGCTTCCCGGCTGCAACCGGCTGGGAACAACTGGCAGAAATCAGGCATCCAGCATCTTACGGGCGATGATCACCCGCATGATCTCGTTGGTGCCTTCCAGAATCTGGTGAACCCGCAGATCGCGCAGCAGGCGCTCAATCGGGTATTCCCGCACATAGCCATAGCCGCCATGCAGTTGCAGGGCATCGTTCACCACGGCAAAGCCGGTGTCAGTGGCCAGCCGCTTGGCCATGGCGCACAGCTTGGTGGCATCCGGGGCTTTGGCATCCAGTGCCGAGGCAGCCCGGTGCAGAAGCAGACGGGCGGCAGTCAGCTCGGTCTCCATATCCGCCAGCCGGAACTGCAGGGCCTGAAACTCCGCCAGCGCCTTGCCGAACTGCTTGCGGACCTTGGTGTAGTCCAGCGCCGCCGCAAGCGCGGCTTTGGCCCCGCCAAGGGAACAGGCCCCGATATTCAGCCGGCCACCATCAAGCCCCATCATGGCAATCTTAAAGCCCTGCCCCTCGTCCCCCAGACGGTTGGCGACCGGCACCCGGCAGTTTTCAAAGATCACGGCGGATGTCGGCTGGCTGCGCCACCCCATTTTCTCTTCCTGCTTGCCGAATGACAGGCCGGGTGTGTCCTTCGGCACCACCAGCGTGGAAATACCCTTCGGCCCCTCGCCGCCGGTGCGGACCATCACCACATACACATCAGACCGGCCACCGCCGGAAATAAATGCCTTAGAGCCGTTGAGGACATAATGGTCCCCGTCCCGCTCCGCCCGGGTTTTCAGGCTGGCGGCGTCAGACCCCGCGCCCGGCTCCGTCAGGCAATAGCTGGCGAAGTGCTCCATGGTGCACAGCTTCGGAAGAAAGCGCTGCCGCTGCTCCTCATTGCCGAAGCGGTCGATCATCCACGCCGCCATATTGTGGATGGAGATGTAGGCTGCGGTCGACGGGCAGGCCGTCGCCAGTTCCTCGAAGATGATTGCCGCATCAAGACGGGTCAGGGATGATCCGCCGACGTCATCGCGCACATAAATCCCGGCAAAGCCAAGCTCCGCCGCTTTGCGCAGGGTCGCTTCGGGGAAGGTGTGGTTCTCATCCCAGTCTTTGGCGAAGGGGGCCATTTCGGTCTGGGCAAAATCACGAGCCACGTCCTGAAACTGGCTCTGCTCCTCGGTGAGGGCGAAATCCATCGGGTTTCCTCCTGGGGTCCCCCCGCCTGCGGCTGCGCCGCGTCGGGGTGTGTGTTTTGCCCGATGATAGCGCCTTCCCGCCCGCTGTCAAACCTTGCATACAATCCTGATCATCATTCCATACACTGCACCGATATGCCTAATAGAACAATTTTTTATCGTATTATTTTTTGATAAGACACTATGCGCCGATACTATGCGGCCTTGACAGGCGATCCCGCGTCCGCAACTCTCGTGACGGAATAGCAAGAACTGTCACCCCGGAGCGCCCAAAGAATGGATTTCAAGAGCACCAATCCCGAGACGCTGGCCCTGCACGCGGGATACCGCGCCGACCCCACCACCGGGGCGGTCGCCGTGCCGATCTATCAGACCACCTCCTATCAGTTCCGCGATACCGAGCATGCGGCCAACCTGTTCGCCCTGAAAGAGCTGGGCAACATCTACACCCGCATCATGAATCCGACGCAGGACGCATTTGAACAGCGCATCGCCGCCCTTGAAGGCGGTGCCATCGCGCTGGCGGTCTCTTCCGGTCAGGCGGCCTCGACCTTTGCCGTGCTCAATCTGTGTCAGGCCGGGGACAACTTTGTCACCTCCACCGACCTGTACGGCGGCACCTGGAACCTGTTTGCCAACACCTTTAAGCAGTTTGGCATTGAAGCCCGGTTCGTTGACCCGTCTGACCCGGAAAACTTCCGCCGTGCCGTCGATGACAAAACCCGGCTGTTCTATGCCGAAACGCTGCCGAACCCGAAGCTGAACGTTTTCCCGATTGCTGAGGTGGCGAAGATCGGCCGCGAGATCGGCGTGCCGCTGATCGTTGATAACACCGCCGCCCCGCTGATCTGCCGCCCGCTGGAACATGGCGCCGCCGTGGTGATGTATTCCGCCACCAAGTTCATCGGCGGGCACGGCACCTCCATCGGCGGTGTGGTGATCGACGGCGGCAACTTCCCGTGGGAACAGTACCCCGACCGCTTCCCCACCCTCAGCCAGCCGGACCCGAGCTATCATGGCGCGGTGTGGACCGAGGCCGTCAAGCCGCTCGGCCCGATCGCCTATGGCCTGCGCATGCGCGTCACCCTGCTGCGCGATGTCGGTGCCTGCATCAGCCCGTTCAATGCGTTCCAGCTGATTCAGGGCCTTGAAACCCTGCCGCTGCGCATGCGCGCCCACGCTGAAAACGCGGCGAAAGTTGCCGCCTTCCTGTCCGCCCATCCCAAGGTCAGCCGGGTCACTCACCCCAGCCAGCAGGACGGCGAACTGAAGCGCCGGGCCGACACCTATCTTAAGGGCAGCTACGGCTCCCTGATGGGCTTCGAGCTGACCGGCGGCACAGAGGCCGGGCAGAAATTCATCAATGCCCTGAAGCTGTTCTACCACGTTGCCAACATCGGGGATTCGCGGTCTCTGGCCATTCATCCGGCTTCGACCACCCATTCCCAGCTGTCGGCGGAGGAACAGCTTGCCTCCGGCGTGACGCCGGGGTATGTCCGTCTGTCCGTCGGGATTGAACATCCTGACGATATTATTGCCGATCTGCAGCAGGCTCTTGAACAGGTCTGAGGCAGACCTGTTCAGGAGGGATGCCCGTGACCACCGAGACCGTTTTCGGCCCCTTTCCGCGCACCCGGATGCGCCGCAACCGTCAGACTGACTGGTCGCGGCGTCTGGTGCGGGAAAACACCCTGACCGTTGATGACCTGATCTGGCCGGTCTTCATCATCGACGGCGAAGACAGAACGGAACCGGTGCCGTCTATGCCCGGCGTCGTGCGCTACACCATCGACCGCCTTGTGGCGGCGGCGGGCGAAGCGCGGGCGCTGGGCATTGCCTGCATTGCCCTGTTTCCCAAAACCGATGCGGCGGTGAAAGACACCGTCGGCACCGAAGCGGCCAACCCCGACAATCTGGTCTGCCGTGCCGTGCGCGCCCTGAAGGCGGCTTACCCCGACCTTGGCGTGCTGTGTGATGTTGCGCTGGACCCCTATACCGACACCGGCCATGATGGCATCTGCCGCGATGGCATCATCATCAATGATGAAAGTGTTGAGGCGCTGATCCGTCAGTCAATCTCGCAGGCCAAGGCAGGCTGCGATATCGTCGCCCCGTCCGACATGATGGATGGCCGCATCGGCCAGATCCGCGACGCGCTGGATGCCGAAGGCCTGCAGCATGTGCAGATCGTTTCTTATGCCGCCAAATATGCCTCCTGCTTCTATGGTCCGTTCCGGGATGCACTGGGCACCGGGGCATCGCTGAAGGGCGGCGACAAGAAAACCTACCAGATGGACCCCGCCAATTCTGACGAAGCCCTGCGAGAAGTGGCGATCGATCTCGCCGAAGGCGCCGATGTGGTGATGGTCAAGCCGGGCATGCCCTATCTCGACATCATCCGCCGTGTGAAGGACCAGTTCGCGGTGCCGACCTTCGCCTATCAGGTCAGCGGCGAATACTCGATGCTCAAGGCCTCTATCAACAACGGCTGGTTTGATCACGACCGCACCGTGCTGGAAAGCCTGATGTGCTTTAAGCGCGCCGGGGCCGATGCCATCCTGACCTATTTTGCCGTTGATGCCGCCCGTCTGCTGAAAGCACGGGGCTGACCGACAGAGCCCTTATGATAAAAACCGGCGGACTGTCAGCGCAGTCCGCCGGTTTTGTTTTGCCCTCAGGTCGACGGCTGAGACAACCAGCGCCGGACGAGATCAATCTGCGCCGGATCCATCAGCGCCGGGGCGTGACCGCACCCGGGGATTTCTTCGACCGTGACACCCGGCCGCTCCGCCATCCGGGCAGCCATGGCGCGATCCAGCAGCGGCGATTCCGCCCCCCGCAGCACCAGCGTCGGCACCGTCACCGCATTCCAGACCGGCCAGAGGTCGATATCATCATCCGGCAAGGACTGTAACGGCACCGCCAGCGCCGGATCATAAGCCAGCCGGAATCCCCCGCCGTCCACCGGATGGACAGAAGCCGCAGTAAGCGCGGACCACTGCTCATCCGTCAGCGCCCCGAACCCGGCATGAGCGAAACGGAAAAACCGTTCTGCCTCTTCCAGCGTCGCAAAGCGCGGGTCAGTCCCGACGTAGGTTTTAAGAAAGCGGATGAAGTCACCGCCGATCACCGGCCCGACATCATTCAGCACCAGCCGCCGGACCGGAGTGCCCGGGCTGGCCGCCAGAAACAGACCGATCAGTCCGCCCATCGACGTCCCGACCCAATCCACCGTTTTCGCGCCGCTGCGGGCGATCAGTGCCGCCATATCACTGACATATCCATCATAGGCATACCCCAGCGGATTCGTCAGCCACTCAGAACTTCCCCGCCCCAGCACGTCGGGGCACAGTACCCGGTAGCTGTCTGACAGAGCGGAGGCCAGAGGGTCAAAGTCAGCCGCATTGCGGGTCAGGCCATGAACGCAGATCAAAACCGGATCCGTCGGGCTGTTTTCTGCCCCCCAGTCCCGATAGGCCATCTGACGGAACCCTTCCGGGCGAAGGCAGGCAACGGTATGGACACGGGCTTTGGACACAATTTCCTCCGATCATCAATGCTTTGAATTTAGATGATTTTTAAAAACAGACGGTCTTTTTTTACGTCGATTTTGCAGCGCGGCATGATTTTTTGAATACCAATCCCTCGTTTTATGTATACAATTCATCCTGAGGAAACGGCAAAGATCTGCGGCACCCCCGCGCAAAGCCTGAACACGGGCCTTCCCTTAGGGAAGATAATCAGCAACAACAGGGGCCTCCGTTGATCACCAAAAAGGTACCAAGGGCCCATGCCCAAGCAAACCCCCACCCGGGCGGATTTTCTCCGCCGTACGCTGGAAGAAGACATTTTCAACGGCCGCCTGAAACCCGGCGACCGTCTTGATGAACAGTCCCTCGCCCAGCGGTTCAACGTCTCGCGCACACCGGTGCGGGAGGCACTGCGCCAGCTTTCTGCCTCCGGCCTGATTGAAGTCCGGCCACGGCAGGGCGCGGTGGTGTCTGTCATCACCCTGCCCCGTCTGATCGAAATGTTTGAGGTGATGGCTGAGCTGGAAGGCATGTGCGCCCGCCTTGCCGCCCGCCGCATGACCGAGGCGGAGCGGCAGTCCATCTCCGACGTGGTCACCGAAGCCGAAGGCTTTGCCGAGCAGGTCGATCTGGACTCTTATTACATTAACAACTGGAAATTCCACGACGCCATCTATTCCGGCAGCCACAACCATGTGCTGGAAGAGATGACCCGCAGCCTGCACCATCGCACGGCCCCGTACCGGCGTCACCAGCTCAACCGTCCCGGCCGCGTCCATGAATCCCTTGCCGAGCACAAAAAAGTGGTCGAGGCCCTTCTGGCCGGGGATGCCGAAGCCGCCGGAAAAGCGATGTACCGTCACGTCAACGTGCAGGGGGATGTCTTCGCCGACTTCCTGTCCACGCTGCCGACCGGCTACCTGAAGGGTTAGTTTTTCTATCCATCCACCGGCAGGGCCAGCCCCTGCCCCTTCGTGAGATCACCGGAGAATCCCATGAGCGGAACCCTTACCCTGAACACAGATCCCTTCGCCCTGGCCAAGGAACTTTCAGGCAAGCACCTGATCAACGGCGCCCTTGTCGCCGCCGTGTCCGGGCAGACCTTTGACGTGGTCAATCCGGCCACCGGACAGGTGGTGGCACAGGCTGCCAAAGGGGATGCCGCCGATGTGGATGCCGCCGTTGCCGCCGCCGTCGCCGCCCAGAAGGAATGGAAGCGCCGCCCGGCCCGTGAACGCGGTAAGCTGGTGGCGGAATGTGGCCGCCGCCTGACCGAACACACCGAAGAGCTGGCGCGTCTGGTGGCGCTGGAAACCGGCAAGGCCCTGCGCACCGAAAGCCGGGTTGAAGCCGGTGTGCTGGCCGATGCCTTTGTGTTCTACGGCGGCCTCGCGTCGGAACTGAAGGGGGAATCCGTCCCCTTCAACCCCGATATGCTGACCGTCACCGTGCGGGAGCCGATCGGCGTGGTCGGGGCGATTATCCCCTGGAACGTCCCGCTGATGCTGATGGCGCTGAAAATCGCCCCGGCGCTGGTCGCAGGCAACACCGTGGTGGTAAAGTCGGCGGAAGAAGCGCCGCTGACCGTGCTGCGCGTCTGTCAGATCCTGAATGACGTTCTGCCGCCCGGCTGCTTCAACATGCTGTCCGGCTTCGGCCCGGACTGCGGCGCGCCGCTGGTGGCCCACAAGGATGTCGGCAAGATCACCTTCACCGGCTCGGTCGAAACCGGCAAGATCGTCTACAAGACCGCTGCGGAACGCCTGATTCCGGTGACGCTGGAACTGGGTGGCAAAAGCCCGATGATCGTGATGGGCGATGCGGATCTGGACCGCGCCGTCGGCGGGGCAATTTCCGGCATGCGCTTCACCCGTCAGGGCCAGAGCTGCACCGCCTCCTCCCGCATTTACGTTCATGCCGATCTGCATGACGCTTTCGTTGCCAAACTGACTGAAAAGGTCAACGCCCTGAAGATGGGCGACCCGCTGGATGAGGCCACCGATATCGGCACCATCATCTCCCGCGATCAGTACGAGAAGGTGAAGGGCTACGTCGAAGCCGGGATCAAGGCCGGTGGCACCGCCAACGCCTGCTCGGCCCTGCCGACCGACCCGGCGCTGGCCAAGGGGCTGTTCCTTCAGCCGGTGATCTTCACCGACATCGCCCGCGATGCCCCCCCGGCGCGGGAAGAAATCTTCGGGCCGGTGTGCTGCATCTTCAAATTCACCGACTATGAAGACGTGATCACTGAAGCGAACAACAGCGAATACGGCCTTGCCGCCACGATCTGGACCCGCGATCTGCGCACCGCCATGAATGCCGCACAGCGTCTGGAAGCCGGTTTCGTGCAGGTGAACCAGAATCTGGTGGTGCAGCCGAATCTGTCTTACGGCGGCATCAAGGCTTCCGGCCTGGGCAAGGAAGCGACGCTGGAAGCGATGCTGGAACACTTCACCGAAAAGAAGACCATCATCATCAACATGACCTGACGGCCTGTTTTCCGGCCCGCCAGTTTTCCCGCCCGGACGGAGCATCCCATCCGGGCGGGGACCATCAGGCAGCAAAAAAGGCGACCGTTTATGCGGTCGCCTTTTTTATCGCATCCCGGGCCGTCAGGGGCGCTCAGGCCCCGTCGTGCAGGGTCGCATAGGCCCCGCGGTAATACAGAAGCGGCTGCCCACCGGCCTGCATCTCAAGATTTTCCACCCGCCCGATAACAATGACGTGGTCGCCGCCATCGCTGACGGTATGGACCGAACACTCGAGATGGGCAATGCAATGATCCAGCAGCGGCACCCCGCCCAGACCGGGGCGGGAGGCGATGCCATTCCAGTTTTTGCCTTCCCGGCTGGCAAAAGCGATCGAGACTTCTTTCTGATCTTCACGCAGCACATTAACCGCAAAGCGGCCTTCGCTGAACGCCGGGACAGCACTGCTCTGCTTATGCAGACAGAACAGCACCAGAGGCGGATCCAGCGAGACAGAGGTGAAGGAATTGACCGTGACGCCAACCGGAAGCCCTTCCGCATCAACGGACGTCACAACGGTCACGCCGGTGGCAAAGCACCCCATCGCTTTGCGAAATGCGCGTTCATCAAAAGGCATGGGCCGATATCCAGTATCTGATTTCGGGCATTCTGACCCGATCCGGTTTCCCCCGGAAAGCAAAATTCTATGCCGCAGTAGCACAAAAACCCTTGTGCCGTCATCAGGTTTTTCCAAAACCGGCTTCAGCCGCGTGTATAGTTCATTGATTTTGCCGGTATAACACCGGTCGCGATTGATGTTTGCAGAAACCTTGGGTACAACAGTTCTCTGACACCGGGCTGGACGGAACATCCGGCCCTTTAGGATTTCCCGGGGAACTGGACTGGTGGCCGCATGCTGATCATCATTGGTACACTTATCGTTCTGGGCAGTGTGATCGGCGGTTACATGGGTGGCGGTGGCCACCTCGGCGTGCTGTGGCAGCCCTTCGAATTCATCATCATCTTCGGCGCGGCGCTGGGATCGATGGTCATCGGCAGCCCGAAAACCGTGCTTGTCGGCATCGGTAAGGCGATGGGCCCGATGATGAAGGGCCCCCGGCACCATAAATCAAGCTATCTCGAACTCCTCAGCATGCTGTACTCGGTGTTCCGGCTGGCGAAAACCAAGGGTGATCTTGCTCTTGAAAGCCACGTCGAACGCCCCGATGAAAGCCCGCTGTTTCAGAAGTTTCCCGGTTTTGCCGGGGATCACCACGCGCTGGTGTTCCTGTGCGACTATCTCCGCCTGCTGACCCTTGGCACCAATAATGCCAACGAAGTCGAGACCATCATCGGTGAAGACATCGAGGCCCACCACCACGAACACCACGCTGTTTCCACCGCCGTCAACAATATGGCGGACGGGATGCCCGCGCTGGGGATCGTGGCGGCGGTGCTGGGGGTGATTCACACCATGGGCTCCATCACCGAGCCGCCGGAAGTGCTGGGGCACCTGATCGGCGCGGCGCTGGTGGGGACCTTCTCCGGGGTGCTGCTGTCTTACGGTTTCTTCGCACCGTTTGCGCGCGCCATCGAGTCCGCTTACAACGCGGAAACCGAGTATCTCAACTGCATCAAGGCCGCCCTGCTGGCCCACATGCAGGGATATGCGCCGCAGGTTTCTATCGAATTTGCCCGTAAGATTCTGCCGCCGCATGTCCGCCCCACCTTCCAGGAAGTGGAAGAAACCGTCACCAACCTCAGCCACGATTAACGGCTGACATTCCCCCGGCCCACCCCCGGGCAAAGATGAGGACGGCATGGCCGAAGAAGAAGGCAAAGCGCCAATTATCATCAAACGCATCAAGAAGGGCGGCCATGCCGCCCACGGTGGTGCGTGGAAGGTTGCATACGCTGACTTCGTGACGGCGATGATGGCGTTCTTTCTGCTGCTGTGGCTGTTAAACTCAGTTACGGAAGAGCAGCTGCAGGGTATTTCCAACTACTTCGCGCCGACGGCCGTATCGCAGAGCCCCAGTGGCGCCGGGGGTATTCTTGGTGGTCAGGTTATTGGTGAAGGGGCGTCGGAATCCCGCTCCTCATCCCCCGCCACCAGCATGAATCTGCCGCCGACCACGGTTGGTTCCGGCGGGTCAGAATTCACTGATCCGCAGGAAGGTCAGTCGGACAAAAAGCAGGATGCATCCGCAGACTTCAACAACAGCGAGAACGCCAAGTCCGTCGCCGCTGAACTGAAGGATCAGGATCAGGCCAAAAAGCTGGAAGCGGAACTGAAGCAGGCGCTTCAGGCTTTGCCGGAACTGAAGGCCCTGCAGAACAGCCTGATGGTGGACACCACCCCGGAAGGGGTCCGGATTCAGATCATGGATCAGGAACAGGTTCCGATGTTCCCCGCCGGATCGTCGGCGATGTATGAGCGGACCAAGCAGCTTTTGTTGCTGGTCGGAAAAGTCATCAAACTTCTGCCACAGCAGATTGCGATTGCCGGTCATACCGACGCCATGAGCTTCAGCGACCCGACCGGGTACGGCAACTGGGAACTGTCCGCCGACCGCGCACTGGCAGCCCGCCGCGTTCTTCTTTCGGGCGGCGTTGCCGACCAGCGGATCAACCGGGTTTCCGGTAAGGCCTCGGCAGAGCCGATGCTGAAGGAAAACCCCGACAGCCCGCGCAATCGCCGGATCAGCATCATTCTGCTGCGGGACAATCCGATCCCTGATGGCGCCCCGGATGCCCGGGGCCCGATCCCCAGTATCCTGAAAAGCAACTGATCTGTATCAGATTCTGAAAGCCCGGCCGAAAAGGTCGGGCTTTTTTGATGGAAGGCTTTCCCCCTCCCCCTAGTTCCGTAGCACTGGTTTACAAATGCAGGGAAGCAAGCCCATAGTGAGGGAACAACCGGTTCGGGAAGGCAGATAAAAGGCTGCGATATGGAACACTTACCCCTTCTCAGACCTCACTTCTTTTTCACGACCGCGCCGATGCCCTGCCCGTATCTGGAGGGCCGGATGGAACGGAAGATCGTGACGGAACTGAACGGCAGCGATGCCCGGGGCTTTCATGATCAGCTCTCCCGCGCCGGTTTCCGCCGCAGTCACTCCATCGCCTATGCTCCGGCCTGCGTCGGCTGCAATGCCTGCGTCCCGGTCAGGGTGGTGGCATCCGGGTTTAAGATGAACCGCACCTTCCGCCGCCTGTGGGACCGGAACGCCGACCTTAAGGCCCGCATTGTCCCGGCCCGGGCGACAGCCGAACAGTACCGCCTGTTCAATGCCTATCAGGAAAGCCGGCACACCGGCAGCGACATGGCGCTGATGGGGTTTTATGACTACAGGGCCATGGTAGAGGACAGCCCGATCGACACCGGTCTGGTGGAGTTTCGCGACGCCACCGGCAGCCTGAAAGCCGTCTGCCTGATGGACCGGATGGATGATGGCGTTTCCGGGGTTTACAGTTTTTACGAAACCGTTGATCCCACACGCAGTTTTGGCACGTACGTCATCCTTTGGCTGATCCGCACCGCTCTGGCACAGGGCCTGCCCTATGTCTATCTCGGCTACTGGATCGCCAACAGTCGTAAGATGGCTTACAAAACGCGGTTTCAACCCCTGGAAACCTATGGGCCGGGTGGATGGAGCCCCATGATGTCAAGCTCTTAACGCTTTCCCAGCGTAAGACTCTGGCATTGCCCGAAACAATCTTTCATTTATACTGTCTGCGAAGCATTCTGACTGCCAATCCCGTTGCGGCAGATTGGAATTCTGTTTCGCCCATAATATCCCGAGGAAACGTCTGACATGAAACGTCGCGAATTTTTGAAGGGTGCTACCGTCGGTGGGGCCGGTGCCGTTGTTGCCGCCGCCGCAGCCTTCCCGGCCCCGGCTATTGCGCAGACCATGCCGGAAATTAAGTGGCGCCTTGCCTCTTCTTTCCCGAAGAGCCTGGACACCATTTATGGTGGCGCAGAAGTGATGGCGAAGTACGTCAGCGAAGCCACTGACGGCAAGTTCCAGATCCGTGTTTTTGCCGGTGGCGAGCTGGTGCCCGCCCTGCAGGTGGTCGATGCCGTGCAGGCCGGGACCGTCGAAATGGGCCATACCGTTTCTTACTATTACGTCGGTAAAGATCCGACCTTCGCCTTCGCCGCCGCTGTGCCGTTCGGCCTGAACGCCCGCCAGCAGAATGCGTGGATGTATGAAGGCGGCGGGATGCCCCTGCTGCGTGAATTCTTTGAAGGCTATAACCTCATCAACATGCCGTGCGGTAATACCGGTGTGCAGATGGGTGGCTGGTTCCGCAAGGAAGTGAAGACTCTTGCTGACCTGCAGGGCCTTAAGTTCCGTATCGGTGGTCTGGCCGGTCGTGTGATTTCCAAGCTTGGTGTTGTTCCGCAGCAGATCGCGGGCGCTGACATCTACCCGTCGCTGGAAAAAGGCACCATCGACGCCGCCGAGTGGGTCGGCCCGTACGATGATGAAAAGCTGGGCTTCAGCAAGGTTGCGCCGTTCTACTACTATCCCGGCTGGTGGGAAGGTGGCCCGAACGTTGATGCCTTCATCAACAAGCAGCAGTTCGAAACCCTGCCGAAGCATTATCAGACCATCCTGAAGATGGCCTGCGACCACGCCAACATCGCCATGCAGGCCCGCTATGACGTGGTGAACACTCAGGCCATGAAGCGCCTGATCGGGGCTGGCACCCAGATCCGTCCGTTCTCGAAAGAAATCATGGAAGCGTCTTACAAGGCCGCCCATGAGCTGTACGACGAGCTGGCGGCGACCAACCCGAAGTGGAAGAAGATCTACGAACAGTGGAAGCCGTTCCGTGATGATCAGGTCTCCTGGTGGCGCGTGGCGGAGTTCAACTACGATGCCTTCATGGGCGCTATGTTTGCCCGCAAGTAAGCCTCTCCGCTTAGGAGAGAGCGCCGAAACCCCCGCCCCTTCCGGGCGGGGGTTTTTCTTTGTCTTGATGGCAAACATCTGAGGCAACCCCGAGGGTTCCGTAACGGAATCCGCAGCCGGTTGCAAAAAATGTATACAAGAAATTCAATTTCGCACTTTCACTTTAAAGCTCATAACCAATTGATTAAAATAGATTTTTTATATGTGTCTGATTTTTCTCCTCACGCCTCAGCCCGGAAAAAAATTCAGCTTAATCCGCGCGCTCTCTTTCCTGATGAAAAAAGATCTAGCACAGACATTCATCAGAAAATGAAACTCATTAAAATCAGCCAATTATCGGGTTTTGGCCTTACCATTTAACCATTGCAACCATAGCCAGCTTGCTTATAATCCAAGCCATACCGTATGCGCACACCTGCAATGCAGAATAAGAATAGTGCGTATGCAGAAATGCAAAAAATGTGTTCAAAAAATGAACCTCCATGGCTTCACAAAGCAAGGGAACGCCTAAATGAAACGTCGTGAATTTCTGAAGGGCGCCGCCGTCAGCGGTGCCGGTGCCGTCGTCGCTGCCGCCGCCTCTTTCCCCAAGCCCGCGATCGCCCAGTCGATGCCGGAACTGAAATGGCGCCTTGCCTCTTCCTTCCCGAAGAGCCTTGACACCATCTATGGGGCTGCGGAAACGATGGCCCGCTTCGTCAACGAAGCCACCGATGGAAAGTTTCAGATCCGCGTGTTTGCGGGGGGGGAACTGGTTCCCGCGCTGCAGGTTCTGGATGCTGTGCAGGCCGGAACTGTCGAGATGGGGCATACCGCCTGTTATTATTACGTCGGTAAAGATCCGACCTTCGGCCTTGCCACGGCTGTTCCGTTTGGCCTGAACGGCCGCCAGCAGAATGCCTGGCTGTATCAGGGCGGCGGGATGCAGGTGCTGCGTGAGTTTTTTGCTGAATACAACAGCGTCAACCTGCCGTGCGGTAATACCGGCGTGCAAATGGGCGGCTGGTTCCGGAAAGAAGTGAAGACGCTGGCCGATATGCAGGGCCTGAAGATGCGCATCGGCGGCCTTGCCGGTCGTGTCGTCGCCAAGCTGGGCGGGGTTCCGCAGCAGATCGCCGGGGCTGACATTTACCCGTCTCTGGAAAAAGGCACCATTGATGCCGCCGAGTGGGTCGGCCCCTATGACGATGAAAAGCTGGGCTTCAACAAGGTCGCGCCGTACTACTACTATCCGGGCTGGTGGGAAGGTGGCCCGACCCTTGATGCCCTGATCAACAAGCAGCAGTGGGAATCCCTGCCGAAGGCCTATCAGTCAGTCCTGACCGCCGCCGCCGCCTATGCCAATACCGACATGCAGGCCCGCTACGACGCGCAGAACCCGGCGGCCCTGAAGCGCCTGATCGGTTCCGGGACCCAGATCCGTCCGTATTCCAAGGAAATCATGGAAGCCGCGTATAAGGCAGCCCATGAGCTGTATGACGAGCTGTCGGCCACCAACCCGAAGTGGAAAAAGGTCTACGACAACTGGAAGCCCTTCCGCGACGATCAGGTGTCCTGGTTCCGGGTTGCTGAATTCAACTACGACGCCTTCATGGGGGCGATGTCAGTCCGCAAATAATTCATCCCCCGTGCCCAACAGCCCCCGCGCCGACCAGCGCGGGGGTTTTTCTTTGACTAAAATCTCTTTCCCGCCTTCACCCAAAACCGGCCCATAAAAAAACACCCCGCAGTCTGGCTGCGGGGTGTTCAGGGTCAGATGACAGCCGTCATCAGTTTTCATACGGGTTGGAAGAACCGCCACCGTAATCAATTTCCGGCACCTGAATGGTGATGGTGCTGGTATCGACCTTTTCGTGCTTATCCAGACCGGCTTCGACCAGCTCAGGGAAGGCGATGACGATACCGACCATGATCAGCTGAATGATCACGTAAGGCACCGCACCCCAGTAAATCTGACCGGTGGTCACTTTACCGATCTTCTTGCCGGTGATCTTGTCCAGATAATCAGCCTTCGGGGCCACACTGCGCAGATAGAACAGGGCAAAACCGAACGGCGGATGCATGAACGAGGTCTGCATGTTGATGCCCAGCAGCACCCCGAACCAGATCAGGTCAATGCCCAGCTTATCGGCCACCGGGGCCAGCAGCGGGATAACGATGAAAGCCAGCTCGAAGAAGTCGAGGAAGAAGGCCAGCAGGAAGATCATGATGTTAACCACGATCAGGAAGCCGACTTTCCCGCCCGGCAGGCTGGTCAGCAGGTGTTCAACCCACAGATCGCCGTTGACCGCCCGGAACACCAGACCAAACACGGTGGCACCGACCAGAATGAACACCACAAACGCGGTGAGCTTGGTGGTCGAGTCCATCGCCTGCTTCAGCAGCGAGAAGCTGAGCTTGCGCTTCATCATCGCCAGAATCAGCGCACCGGCCGCCCCCATGGCACCGCCTTCCGTCGGGGTGGCAATCCCGAGGAAAATGGTCCCAAGCACCAGGAAGATCAGCACCAGCGGCGGTACCAGCACAACCAGCGCCTTGATCAGCAGCTTCATGCCACGGTCAGTCCGCGCTTCAGGCGGCAGGGCCGGGGCATAGCTGGGACGGAAGATGGTCACCAGCACAATGAAGCCGACATAGAACATGGTCAGCGTCAGCGCCGGAATGATCGCACCGGCATACATATCGCCAACCGACCGGCCAAGCTGGTCAGCAACAATGATCAGCACCAGACTGGGCGGAATGATCTGCGCCAGCGTGCCGGAGGCGGCAATAACGCCGGAAGCAATCCGACGGTCATAGCCATAGCGCAGCATGATCGGCAGGGAGATCAGGCCCATGGAGATCACCGACGCGGCCACGACCCCGGTGGTGGCGGCCAGCAGGGCCCCCACGAAAATCACCGCGAACGCAATGCCGCCACGGATCGGCCCGAAAAGCTGCCCGATGGTATCAAGAAGGTCTTCCGCCATCCCTGACCGTTCAAGGATCAGCCCCATGAAGGTAAAGAACGGAATGGCCAGCAGGGTATCATTCGCCATGATGCCGAAGACACGCTCCGGCAAGGCCTGAAACAGGATCGGGTGCAGCAGCCCCAGCTCAATCCCGATCAGGCCGAACAGCATGCCGTTGGCGGCAAGCGCAAAGGCAACCGGAAAGCCGCTGAGCAGGAACATCACCAGCACAACGAACATAATCGGTGCCAGATTGGCAGCGAGAAATTCCATTATTTCGCTCTCCTGTCCGGCGTTACGGCTTCTGGGCCGCGGTCAGGTCTTCGGCCTCATCAACCGAAGGCGGATGACCGCCATGACCGCCCGGCAGCTCGGCCAGATGGCCGGTGAGGAAGGCGACGCGCTTGATGATTTCCGAAATGGCCTGCAGGGTCAGCAGACCGAACCCGGCCGGAACCAGCAGGCGGGCCGGCCAACGGATCAGCCCCCCGGCATTGCTGGACATTTCCATCGAGTGGAAGGAGTTCATGAACACCGGCCACGACAGAACCAGAATCAGCCCGGCCATCGGCAGCAGGAAGAACAGCGTCCCGAAGATATCAAGCCAGGCATGCCCGCGCGGAGACAGCCGGTGCGACAGGATATCAATGCGGATATGTTCATTCCGCAGATGGGTATAGCCAGCCCCCAACAGGAAGATACCGGCAAACAGATACCACTGCGCTTCCAGCCAGGCGTTAGAGCTCATGCTGAAGGTGTAGCGGATGGTGGCATTGCCGGAACTGATCACCACAGCGATCAGAACCAGCCAGGTTACGGCCTTGCCAACCGTCTCATTAAGACGGTCGATAAGCCGACTGAAGAGCAATAGCAGGGACACAGTGCCTCCTCCCAGTCACGGCAGAACCATATGTATTCAGGATATGCGCGGATTTTTCCGTCGCGGATCACCAACAGATCCACCCTGTATACACATGGTCAGACCACTTTTCCAGACAGCATCATCGAAAAAGCAGCCGAGGCATGTCAAAAAAACACTTGTCTTACCCGTCAAACCGGTTGCTGCGCGGGAAGCCGGTCGGGGGTAGCTTCCCCTGTGTGCCCCGCGCCGCCAGCCACGGCCCAAGGTCATTTTCTGTACGGATCTGCTCACCCCGCAGATAGCTCAGGCCGAATGCGACCGTGAACACTTTAATGTCAGAAACGCCGCCATCCTTATATTTTTGCAGGATAACGCCGCGCCCCTTGGCCATCACCGGCACCTCATCCAGCGCGAAAACCAGCAGCTTCCGGTTCTGACCGATGATGGCGACCGTATCCCCTTCCACCGGCAGGCAGAAGGCGGCGACCTCCCCTTCATCCCCCAGCGTCATGATCTGCTTGCCCGCTTTGGTCTGGGCAACAACATCATCCTCAGCGATCCGGAAACCGCGCCCGGCACTGCTGGCCAGCAGAAGCTGCCGCCCCGGACGGTGGACCAGAAACTTGGCCACATCCGCATCATTGGGCAGATCAATCATCAGGCGCAGGGGCTCGCCAAAGCCGCGCCCGCGCGGCACCCGCTCCCCGGTCAGGGTGTAAAAGCGGCCATTGGTCCCCAGCACCAAAATTTTATCGGTGGTAAACGTTTTGACCGTCAACTTAAGCTGGTCACCGTCTTTGAATTTGGCGTCATCCAGATCGTCGGTATGGCCTTTGACGGCACGGATCCAGCCCTTCTCAGACAGCAGAATGGTGATCGGCTCTTTCTCGATCACCGCCTCCAGCGGCACCACCACCCCACTGGGGGCATCGGTGATATCGGTCCGGCGGCGGCCAAGGGCCGTGTGCTGGCCAAACTTCTTCTTCGACTCCTTCACCTGCACACTGATCACATGCCAGCGGCGGGCCTCATCGCCCAGCAATGCCTCCAGATCCGCCTTCTCGGCAGCCAGAGCGTCATGCTCGGTACGGATTTCCATCTCTTCCAGACGTCGGAGGGACCGCAGGCGCATATTCAGGATCGCCTCAGCCTGCACATCGGTCAGGCCAAACGCTTTCATCAGGGCAGCCTTCGGCTCATCCTCTTCCCGGATGATGCGGATCACCTCATCGAGATTGAGGTAGGCAATCAGGTAGCCGCCCAGCACCTCCAGACGGTGATCAATCTTCCCCAGCCGGTGGCGGGACCGGCGGAGCAGAACCTCGTGCCGGTGATCGAGAAAGGCCCGCAGGACCTGCTTCAGGCTCATCACCCGGGGAATGCCGTCGCCGCCCAGAACGTTCATGTTCAGACCAAAGCGGATTTCCAGATCGGTCTGACGGAACAGATGCTCCATCAGCAGATCCGGATCGACGGTGCGGTTGCGCGGCTCCAGCACAATCCGCACGTCTTCGGCGGATTCATCGCGCACGTCAGACAGCAGCGGCAGCTTTTTGGCATTCAGCAGGTCAGCGATTTTTTCAATCAGCTTTGACTTCTGCACCTGATAGGGGATTTCGGTGACCACCACCTGAAACAGGCCGTGCGACATCCGCTCAACCTCCCACCGTGCCCGCAGCCGGAAGCTGCCGCGCCCGGTGGCGTAGGCCTCGCGCACCGCCTCCGCATTTTCGGCCAGAATGCCGCCGGTCGGGAAATCCGGGCCCTTGACATAGGCCAGCAGGGCATCATCGGCACAGTCCGGCTCGCGGATCACATGCAGCAGGGCATCACACAGCTCCCCCGCATTGTGGGGGGGAATGTTGGTGGCCATCCCCACCGCAATACCGGTGGCGCCATTGGCCAGAAGGTTGGGGAAAGCCGCCGGCATGACCAGCGGCTCTTCCTCTTCACCGTCATACGTGGCGCGGAAATCGACGGCATCCTCATCAAGGCCGTCCATCAGGGCGATCGCCACCTCGGTCAGGCGGGCTTCGGTGTATCGCATCGCCGCCGCGCTGTCGCCGTCGATGTTGCCGAAGTTCCCCTGCCCTTCAATCAGCGGATACCGTACCGCAAAGTCCTGCGCCAGACGGACCAGAGCATCATAGACCGCCACGTCGCCATGCGGATGGTATTTACCGATCACATCCCCGACCACGCGGGCACACTTTTTGAACCCTGCCGCCGGATCAAGCTTCAGCAGGCGCATGGCGAACAGCAGGCGGCGGTGCACCGGCTTCAGGCCATCCCGCACATCGGGCAACGACCGGGAGACGATGGTAGACAGGGCATAGGCCAGATACCGTTCCGACAGTGCATCCTTCAGCGGCTGCTGACGGATTTCGTCTCTGGGCTGCGCAGTGGTCATTGGATGCCCCTCATTCACACATCATCACATCACATCGGGCAGCACGACGCAGCGTCGCCCTGCCCTTTCAAAAACGCACTATATAGTCTGTTCCCGATGTGTCCCGTCAATCGGGGACGCAAACTTTCTTCGCCGAAGCGGCAAAATTATGCCCCGTCGCCGCCGGAACGCCCCGCCAGCCGGTGGATCAGCATGGCGCGGGCCTCCGGCAGATCCTGCCGCCCCGGCAGCAGGGCATGGCGGCGCAGGAAGTGGCCGGTCAGGGACAGCCCCTGACCCAGACTGAGCCGGTCCGCCGGGCCGGACAGCAGACAGTCTGGCCTGAGAAACGCCGGTAATGGCAGAAGCCGGTCGCGGTAAACACCGGCCCCGGCCTCAGAAACCGCCCGCCCGGTACGGGGGGAGACATAGCGCAGATCCGCTGCCGTGCCGGTGACCGCGCAACAGGTCAGATCCAGCCCGAAGCCAAGCCCGGTCAGCAGGGCCATCTCCCACTGCACATACACTTCCAGCGGTGTCCCGTCCCGCAGGGCAGAGAGCAGCGCCAGCGTGGCATCGTACAGGTCAGGTACCGGCACCCGCTCCGTGACCGTGCTTTCCAGCACCGCACAGGCGGATGACAGGGCCAGAAGGCGGTCAGGATCAGACAGAAGATCAGGAGCGATCGCTTCAAGAGGCTCAAAACTCAGGGTCCCGAGCTGGTCTTCCAGCCGGGCCCGCCAGTCAGCAACGCCAATGGTCCCCGGCTCCAGCTGGGCACGGGAGCGGCGGCTTCCGCCCCCCCGGACCAGACCGGACTGGCGGCCATGGGATGATGTCAGCACCGAAACCACGGCATGGGCTTCCCCATGACGGCGCACCCGCAGGACAATTCCGGCGTCACGCCATTCCATGGCAACCTCTCATCCGGCCCTCATCCGGCCCTCAGACGTCGAAGTCGAGGCCCCATTCACCGTAATGGCCCCGGTCATCAGTCCAGTTTTCCTGAACCGAGACATGCAGGAACAGATGCACCCGACGCTCCAGCAGGTTTTCCAGCTCTTCGCGGGCGGCGGCACCAATGGAACGGATCTTCGCCCCACCCTTGCCCAGCACGATCATCCGCTGGCTGTCCCGCATGACCACGATGGTCTGCTGGATCTTCACGGATCCATCGGTACGCTCTTCCCAGCTGTCGGTATGCACCGCAATGCTATACGGCAGTTCCTGATGCAGCAGCAGGAACACCTTTTCGCGGGTCAGCTCGGCAGCCAGCAGGCGCTGCGGCAGGTCAGAGACCTCATCTTCGGGGAACATCCACGGCCCGGCAGGGGCGTTGGAGCCCAGATAATCCAGCAGAGCCCCGATCCCGTCCTCTTTCAGGGCGGAGATCATGAACACCTCACCGAAAATACCTTCCTCATTCAGGCTGGCAGCCAGAGCCAGCAGGGTCGACCGTTCCACCAGATCGACCTTGTTGAGCACCAGAATGATGTCGCGCTGCCCTTCTTCCTTCATCCGGTCGATGATGGCCTGCGTGTCATCACTGACCCCGCGCTGCACATCAACCACCAGCATGGCGTGGTCGGCATCGGCCAGACCGCCCCAGGCAGCAGAGATCATCGCCCGTTCCAGCCGCCGCTTGGCGGTGCGGAAGATACCCGGCGTGTCAATAAACACAATCTGGGTTTTGCCGCGCATGCAGACGCCGCGCACCCGGGTGCGGGTGGTCTGCACCTTGTGCGACACAATGGTCACCTTGGTGCCGACAAGGGCATTGACCAGCGTGGACTTACCGGCGTTCGGGGCGCCGAGGACGGCGACGAACGAACACCGTTGCTGTTCTTGTTGTTCTTGAAGACCGGTCATGACATCAACCTTTTCAGCAGGGCCTGAGCCGCGACCTGAGCCGCCACCCTCTTAGAGTTTCCTGAAGCATTTTCAGGGGGATAGCCCTTAACGCTCACTTGAATTTTAAAGACCGGACTATGATCCGGCCCGGATGTTTCCAACGTGCTGTATTCCGGCAGCGGCAACCCGCGCTGCTGCGCCCATTCCTGAAGGGCGGTTTTGGCGTCCTTCGGCGGGGCAGCGCTTTCTTCCAGCAGGGCCACCCAGTGCGAGCGGATGAACCCCTGCGCCGGGGCCAGCCCACCATCCAGATACAGCGCCCCGATCACCCCTTCACAGGCGTCGGCCAGCAGACCGGCATTGCAGCGCCCGCCGGCATCCTCTTCCCCCCGCGACATCCGCAGAAAAGCGGCAAGACCGATCTTTTCCGCGACGCGGGCGAGGGATTCCTTCCGGACCAACGCGGCATGGCGGCGGGCCAGCGCCCCTTCCGCCTCATCCGGAAAGCGGCTGTACAGCAGATCGGCAATCACCAGACCCAGGACCCGGTCGCCGAGAAACTCAAGCCGTTCATTATGGCTGCTGCCCCGGCCATTGCCATAACTGCGGTGCGTCACCGCCAGCTGCAGCAGGGACAGATCAGAAAACGTATGCCCAAGGGCTTCCGCCAGCGGAGCCAGAGACTGCTTCATTGCGGGGCCTGCCCCAGATCACCGCCCTTGCGCAGGCTGTTGAACAGCCGCTCCCAGCGGATCGACGACGGCCACTTCCACAGTTCCCAGATGCGCGCGGCACCATTGGTTGAGAAGAACAGAACTTCCGCGCGGCCGACAAAATTATCAACCGGCACAAACCCGACATCCGCCCGGCTGTCAGCCGAATTGTCGCGGTTATCGCCCATCATGAAGTAATGCCCGGCCGGAACCGTATATTCCGGGGTATCATCATAGGGGCCATGATCGGTCACTTCGATGATGCGGTGACGGATATCCCCCGGCAGCGTTTCCACATACTGGGCGAACCGCAAGACGTTGCCGCGCGGGTCGACGTAGACATAATCCTCGATCCGCTCCCGCGGCACTTCCGCCCCGTTCAGGAACAGGCGGCCGCCCTTCATCTGCACCCGGTCACCCGGCAGGCCGATCACCCGCTTGATGTAATCAACACCGGTATCGCGCGGCAGCTTGAACACCGCGACATCGCCCCGCTCCGGCGCGCTTTCCAGCACCCGGCCTTCAAAACCGGGAACGCCAAACGGCAGGGAGAAGCGGCTGTAACCGTAAGAGTATTTAGAAACAAACAGATAATCGCCGATCAAAAGATGCGGAATCATCGACCCTGACGGGATATTAAACGGCTCGAAGGCGACGGTCCGGACCAGCAGGGCGACGACAACCGCATACACCACCGTCCGAATGGTTTCCCCGATACCGCCGGGTTTCTTGCTCGACATCCTGATCGCTTCTCTTGCTCTTGTTCCAACCACACAACCCGGCAAACCGCCGGAACCGTTTTTAAAGTCTCTGCCCCGGACATGCGGGGGACGGGCCGGGGATTATGCCCCCTCAACACCCTGCCGGGCCAGATCCATCCGCTGGCGCATCCCGGCGATCGCGTCCGGCAGGCCGACAAAAATCGCTTCCCCGATCAGAAAATGACCGATGTTCAGCTCCCGGATGGTCGGAATCGCCGCAACCGGCCCGACAGTATCATAACTCAGGCCATGCCCGGCATGACATTCAAGCCCGATTGCCTCAGCATGGGCGGCGGCACGGACAATCCTGCCGAGCTCCCGGTCACGCTCCGTCCCTTCCGGAGCATCACAGTAACTGCCGGTATGCAGCTCCACCACCGGCGCGCCAATGGCGCGGGCGGCATCAAGCTGCCGGGGGTCCGCCTCAATGAACAGAGAAACACGGATCCCGGCGGCAGCCAGCTCTGCCACCATCGGCGCCAGACGGTCACGCCCGCCGATCACATCCAGACCGCCCTCAGTCGTCCGCTCTTCCCTTTTCTCGGGAACCAGACAACATGCATGCGGCCGATGCCTCAGCGCAATCTCCATCATTTCACGGGTCGCCGCCATCTCAAAATTTAAAGGACGGGAAATTGCATCCATCAGCCGGGTAATATCGCTGTCGATAATGTGCCGGCGATCCTCGCGCAGATGCGCAGTGATTCCGTCAGCCCCTGCATCAATGGCAAGAAGCGCTGCCCGGACCGGGTCAGGGGCAATTCCGCCACGGGCATTCCGCACTGTGGCCACATGGTCAATATTGACACCAAGGCGCAACTTTTCCGACACGCGACCATCCTCCGTTCTGCCCGGCCCTTCCCCGGGGCACGCCCCCAAGGACGCGCCTGCGATACGACCCTGCCCAGATTATGCTGAACCGGATCTTAAAGGGCCGAAACTCCATCCTCTCCGCGCAGTCCGCATTACCCTCCGCGCAGGCGGACAATCCGGAAAGCGTCAGAGACGCAAATATCCTGAGACGCAGAGATATTGTACCGTTGCCCGCCTGTCCAGCCCGGCCTTACACCGCCCGATGGGCAAAAGCGCACCAGCACTGTTGCATGGCAGCAACAGATGGTGAAAAGTTGATAGAGGCGCAGCCCCTATGTCCGCGTTTTCCTTGTATCTCGGGTCTGCATCTTTAAGATGGCTTCAGTTTTCGACGTTCCGCGTGGGGAGTTACCACTATGCGTTCCATTAAGGTTCTGGTTACGGCGGGTCTACTCGCCGCTCTGCCGGCCGCCGCCCAGGCCGAATGGTATCTGGGTGCCGATGTCGGCCTCGGCTATCTGGAAGATTCTGACAGCACCATCGCCGGTCAGAGCTTCACCAGCGAATTCGACTGGGGTCCGGTTGTTCTCGGTCAGCTGGGGTATTCCTTCGGCCGCTTCAAGCTCGAAGGCGAACTCGGGTACCGCACCAACGGTGTTGATGCCGTGAAGAACAGCAGCGGCACCACTGTTGATTCCAGCGGTGACGTGTCCTCGTTCTCCACCATGGCCAACGTCGTTTACGACCTGATGCCGGACAGCAAGTTCCATCCGTTTATCGGTGCCGGTATCGGTGCCGCTGACGTGATGGTTGACGGTGGCCGGGTCGGCACCTTTACGTCCAAAGACGAAAACAACTGGCAGTTCGCCTATCAGGGCTTCGCCGGTGTCGGCTATGACCTGGACGACAACTGGACCCTGAAGGGCCAGTATCGTTACTTCGCCACCACCGACTACGACGTGACCGCCACCACCGGCGAGAAGTTCGATGCCGAGTACAAGCAGCATGCTGTGCTGGTCGGTCTGACCTACCGCTTCAACACCCCGGCTCCGGCCCCGGTTGCGGCTGCTGCCCCGGCTCCGGCCCCGGCTCCGGCTCCGGCCCCGAAGGTTGCTCCGCCGCCGAAGAACTACATCGTGTTCTTCGACTTCAACAAGTCTGACCTGACCCCGGAAGCCGTGGCGATTCTGACCGAAGCCGCTGCCGCCATTAAGAAGGGCCAGCTGACCTCCGTCGATCTGACCGGTCACGCTGACCGTTCCGGCTCCGACGCCTATAACCAGAAGCTGTCCCAGAAGCGCGCTGACGCCGTTCTGGCCTTCCTGGTGAAGCAGGGCGTTTCGGCGAAGGACATCAACGTGTCCGCCAAGGGCGAGAGCATTCCGCTGGTGTCGACCCAGGACGGCGTGCGCGAGCCGCAGAACCGTCGCGTCGAAATCAAGCTGCCGAAGTAATTCGGACGCTCTGGTCTCTGACTGTGGAAAACCCCGCTTCGGCGGGGTTTTTCATTTTGAGGATGAGCCTGTCAGAGTTCAGATCCCTGACACCAAAAAGGGGCCGATCCATCAGATCGGCCCCTTTTCCGGCACCCCAGTATCGGCCTGTCTGTCAGATCCCGATCGCCATGCGATACAGGGTCAGCAGCTGCTCTTCTTCTTCAAGTTCATGCGGCTGCTTCTTGCGCAGGCTGATGACCTTCCGGATGATCTTCGTATCATAACCCATTGATTTTGCCTCTGAATAAACATCTTTAATGTCAGAGGCGATATTGGCTTTTTCTTCTTCAAGGCGCTCGATGCGCTCAATGATGGAACGCAGCTGCTCCGCAGCCGAGTTGTCCATGGTTTCCATTTTATATCCCTTTATGCGCGGGTCTCGAATTTCAATCCCGTGTAAACCTCAACCCGCCGCCGGGGTCAAGGATAACAATCACAGCAGCAGATCCCGCCCGGTTTCAGCGATCAAAAACTCGGCGACCGCCTGCAATGCCTCGGCATCATTCCGCCCTGCGGCCAGCGCCGCCTGATAGACCGCCACCTGCCGGTGCGCGCTGGTTCCACGCTGTAAAATGGTCCGGCATCCGTTCAGCTCCGCCTGACAGCCCAAGGCCTCGGCATCCTCCCCGATCAGCTGGAACAGCTCCTCCAGAAGATCCGCATAGGGCACGATCCGCCCTTTCCCAAAATCGACCAGCCCCTCATCAGTGCCATACCTTTGGGCCCGCCAGCGGTTTTCTTCCACCAGCATATGGGCATACATCCGCCAGCGCTGGTTCGACCGCCGCAGGCGCCACAGCATCCGCAGAATGCAGACATACAGGGCTGCGACAGCCGCCGCGTCATCAACGGTGGTGCAGACATCACTGATCCGCATTTCCAGCGTCGGAAACCGGCAGGACGGGCGGACATCCCACCACAGCTTGCTGGCATCCTGTATCAACCCGGCTTCAACCAACACATTCACATGGCGCTGGTATTCCCCCCAGCTATGGAACTGTTCCGGCAGGCCGGTGCGCGGCAGCTCCTTAAAGACCGACAGCCGGTAGCTTTTCAGCCCGGTGTTCCGGCCCCGCCAGAACGGTGATGAGGTTGACAGCGCCAGCAGATGCGGCAGGAAATAGCTCATCTGACTCATCAGATCGATGCGCAGATCAGGGTCTTCGATCCCGACATGCACATGCATACCGCAGATCAGCAGCCGCCGGACCGGGGCCTGCAGATCCTGCGACAGAGCATTATAACGCTCCCCATCGGTATGCTTGACAGAATCCCATTGAGCAATCGGATGGGTGGAAGCCGCCACCGGGGTCAGGCCATAATGGCCACAGACCTCAATCGCCCGGTGCCGCAGCTTGCCAAGGGCCCGGCGGGCTTCGCCGACCGTTGTACAGACAGGGGTCCCGACTTCCAGCTGCGAGCGCAGGAATTCCGGGCTGAACGTGCCGAAGTCAATCGACTGCCCGCATTCTTCAGGCATCCCTTCCGGCGGGTCGATCGCCAGTTCGCCGGTTGCCCGGTTGACCAGAAAATACTCTTCCTCAATCCCGACGGTAAAGCGCGGCTCGGCGTGCATCAGCGTACCCTCAGAAGTGAACCACCTGATGAAGATCGCCGCGCCCGAGCAGCGGATCAAGCACCGTCGCCAGACGCCCGGCCCACAGGGTTGTACCGGCATCATCGCCGATCAGATCCTGCCGGATTTCCAGCCCGACATGGGCCAGTCCGGCGGCTGTGGCGTGGGCATCCATCGTATAGGCGCTGTCCTTGCCGCTGTAGGGCTCGTTCAGGCCGAAAACCACCTCGGGGTAAGCCTGCCGGAATCCTTCCGCCATCGCCTGCGTCAGGCGCTCATCCCGGTTAAACAGAAAACCGAGGTGCCACGGGCGGGGCTGACCGCTGCGCATGCAGGGGGTGAAACTGTGTACCGAAATAATCACCGGCGGCGTCTGCGGCTGACGCCGCCAGATATGGGCCAGCGTATCGCCGATCGCGCGGTGATACGGCCAGAAGATTTCAGCGGTCCGGGCTTCCTCCGCCACTTCACTCAGGCCCTGATTGCCCGGCACCGGGGTGGTATCAGACACCGGCGGGATCGAGGTGGGATCTCCGGGCTGACGGTTGCAGTCAATCACCAGCCGGGAATACTGGCACAGCACCGCCGGAGCATTCAGCAGCGCCGAAAGCTTCCGGGTCACATCCGCCGCGCCGATATCCCAGCCGATATGGCGGCTCAGCTCATCCTGCGTTAACCCCAGATCTCCCAGCGCCCGGGGGACCCGGCGGCTGGCATGGTCGCAGACCAGCAGCAGCGGCGCCGCCCCTTCCGGGCAAAGCACCTCAAAAGGCTGCGGCTCATCCTCTGCCAGAAGAGACGGGGCGGCGGGATGGGCGGATAAGGACGGACCGTTCATGAAACACGCTTCCTGCATTCGGGGCCGGGGGAAAACGCCGGACCCTGAGAAAATATGATATCCTCTGCCACAACAGGCGGGGAGCCGTTCCCACCCTGTGTAAAATGTGTTCCGCCCCGGAGCAAGAGGGAGAACGGATTACACCCCTGTGCCACCCACCCACGCGGATAGGTTCCTTTTGTTTGAATTGATGTTCGATTTTGATCAAAATTGATCATCCGTAATATTATTACACCGCTCCCGACTGTTTTTCTGCGAATTTTCGGTGACACCATTTTCCAAGAAAGGCAAATATCCAATTGAAATTAAACAATTTATACCAATATAAGCAAAATCGAGAAACGACCGCCCACCCCAACGGGCAGCTCGCCAGCGGAGGGTTTATCTGCTAAGACATTGATACAACATGTAATAAAATTACCTGCAGTGGACACCACGGCCAGCACCCTGAGATGCCCCCTTGGTACGCCGTTGATCGCCACCGCTGACTGCTCACTGGAAACGGACTTAGAACCACCCCATGAAGCGCGACCGCCACGCCAAGATCATTGCCACCCTCGGCCCCGCCAGCTCTACACCGCAGGCCATTGAAGCCCTGTTCCGCGCTGGCGCCGACGTCTTCCGGCTGAACTTCAGTCACGGCACCCATGACGATCATCGCGCCCGCTATGAGATGATCCGACAGGTGGAAGCCTCGATCGGGCGTCCGATCGGCATTCTGCTTGACCTGCAGGGGCCGAAGCTGCGCGTCGGCCAGTTTGCCGCCGGTAAGATCGAACTGGCCCCCGGTCAGGAATTCCGTTTCGACATGGATAAGACGCCCGGTGACGAAACCCGCGTCTGCCTGCCGCACCCGGAAATCTTTGCCGTGATTCAGGTGGGGACCGAGCTGCTGCTCGATGACGGTAAGATCCGCGTCCGGGTGGAACACCACGGCGCTGATTATGCCAACGTGCGCGTTCTGACCGGTGGCCCGCTGTCTGACCGTAAGGGCCTGAACGTGCCGGGTGAAGCCCTGCCGATTTCCGCCCTGTCCGATAAGGACCGCAGCGACCTTGAGTTCGGCCTGTCGCTGGGCGTTGACGTGGTCGCCCTCAGCTTTGTGCAGCGGCCGGAAGACGTTGCCGAAGCCCGCAAGCTGGTTGCCGGGCGGGCCCTGATTCTGTCGAAACTGGAAAAGCCGCAGGCCATCGACTTCCTTGACGAAATCGTTGAACTGTCCGACGCCATCATGGTCGCCCGTGGTGATCTGGGCGTGGAATGCCCGCCGGAAGTGGTGCCGATCCTGCAGAAGCGGATTATCGAAACCTGCCGCCATCAGGGCAAGCCGGTGGTGGTCGCCACCCAGATGCTGGAAAGCATGATCAATGCCCCGGCCCCGACCCGCGCCGAAGCGTCTGACGTTGCCACCGCCGTCTATGACGGTGCTGACGCTGTCATGCTGTCCGCCGAAACAGCCTCCGGCAAATATCCGCTGGAAGCCGTGTCGATCATGAACAAGATCATCTGCAGCGTGGAGCGGGACAGCTACTACAAGCGGATCATGGAAACCCGCGCCGAAGAGCCGGAAACCACCGCCGCGGATGCCATCTGCGCCGCGGCCCGGCAGGTTTCCGCCACCATCGGCGCCAAGGCCATTGTCACCTTTACCTCTTCAGGCTCCACCACCCTGCGGGCCGCCCGCCAGCGCCCGCCGGTGCCCATCCTCAGCCTGACCGCCGACATTAAGGTCGCCCGACGGATGGCGCTGGTCTGGGGGGCTCACGGCGTGGTCACCGCCGATATTTCCTCTTTCGCTGATATGGTCCAGAGCGGTTGCCGCCTCGCCCACCGCGATGAATTTGCCCATGCCGGGGAACGGGTGGTCATCATCGCCGGGGTTCCGTTCGGCACCCCCGGCACCACCAATATTCTGCGGATTGCGTGGATTTCTGATCAGCACTGACCGGATCATCCCGGGGCGCTTTCAGAAAGAGCGGACAATAATGTATGCAGCGGCCCCACTCCCTGAGCGGGGCCGCTGTGTTTTTCCCGCACCCTCAATCGTCAAACAAAAGCAAAAGGGCCACCCCATGATGGATGGCCCTTTTGACATACCCCCAGAGAAAGACAGGCAAGCTGCTTACTGGGTCTTCTTCTGCTGCTCCGCAGCAGGCTTGGCGGCGGGCTTTGCCTCGGTCTTGGCCTTGGCATCCTTCGGCGGGGTCTTGGAGGCATCCGCCACCTTGACCGGCTTTTCCGGGGACTTCTTCGGGGCTTCAGCCTTCCGCTGCTCAGTCTTCACGCAGCGGCCAACCTCTGCCGGGAAGGCGATGGTTTCGCGGGCCAGATCATCGACCTGATTAGCCGGCAGCGACGCCGCCTTCTGCAGCAGCTCCATATTGGTTTCGCAGTACCCGAGCTGGGTCTGCGCCTGATTGGAAGCATCGTTGGCAAGCCGGGTGATGAAACGGTCAAACTGACGGGAGCTGTCGCCGCCGTAAGCCTTCTGGAACAGGGAGCGCAGGCTTTGCGCATTGCCCGACAGCACAGAGTTATGCTTGTTGACATAAGCGCCGTAGGTATCACGCATGCCGGTGCCATCATCACACTTCAGCGCGGCCACCATCAGCTGCACATGCATCTGACGGATCTGCACAGCGGTCCGGTCCGAGGCCGACATACAATCCCCCGAGGACGCCAGAGCCGGAACGGCAACCGCCGACAGAGAGGCAGCAACGAGCATGGCACGGGCCACGGATTTAATGGTCATCGGAATCACCTGCGCTTACCGGGTGGAAATACAGCCCTTCTCGGCTTTCCTTTTACATGACTTTTACGCGCCTGCAACCACCCACCGGCACCAATTTGCGTCAAATCCGCAGGAACAGGGGAAACCCCGGTTATTTCGGCACCACCCATCGTCGGCGGCGATTGCCGGGGCAGACACCAACGCAGGCAGACACCCCACAAACACCCGGCCCACCCCCAGCTTCCGCTTGCCCCTGCCCCCCGGCATGTTTATTGTTCATCCCCTTCAACCACCACTCCACGACCCAACGGAGTTCACCATGCTGTTGCAAGGGTCCATTACAGCCCTCATCACCCCGTTCACCGCAGACGGTGCTATTGACGCCAAGGCCTTCCAGGACTTTGTCGCCTGGCAGATCGCCGAAGGCACAGACGGCGTCGTGCCGGTCGGCACCACCGGGGAGTCTCCTACCCTCAGTCATGACGAGCACAAACGGGTCGTGGAACTGTGCATCGAAGTGGCTAAAGGCAAGGTGCCGGTGATCGCCGGGTCGGGTGCCAACAGCACCCACGAAACCATTGACCTGACCCGCCATGCGCAGGAAGCAGGCGCCGATGCGGCGCTGCTGGTGGTTCCCTATTACAACAAACCGACGCAGGAAGGGCTGTATCAGCACTTCAAGGCGGTTCATGATGCCACCGACATTCCGCTGGTCCTGTATAATATTCCGGGCCGCAGCGTTGTTGATATGTCGGTTGAGACGATGAAGCGTCTGGCAGACCTGCCGCGCATCGTCGGCGTCAAGGATGCCACCGCTGACCTCGCCCGCCCGCTGCGCACCCGCGTGGTGATCGGGACTGAGTTCATTCAGCTGTCCGGTGAAGACGCCACTGTCACCGCCTTCCTCGCGCAGGGCGGCCACGGCTGCATCTCCGTCACCTCGAACATCGCGCCGCGCCTGTGTGGCGATCTGCACGATGCCTGGGCGGCCGGGGACTATGCAAAGGCGTTTGAAATCCGTGACCGCCTGATGGCGGTCCATGATGCCATGTTCTGCGAAACCAGCCCGGCCCCGGTGAAGTACGCCGCCAGCCTGCTCGGTAAGTGCAGTGATTATGTCCGCCTGCCGATGCTGCCCGCATCGGAAGGGGCCCGCGCCAAAGTGCGCGCCGCCCTGGAACAGGCCGGGCTTCTGTAACCCGTAAAACAAAGGTTTATCTGTACGTTATGTCTGGCAGCGGCCTCATTACCACGGGCACCGTCGCGCAAAACCGGCGCGCCCGTCATGATTTCTCGATCATCGAGACCTTCGAGGCCGGGATCGTGCTGACAGGGACTGAAGTAAAGTCCCTGCGGCACGGCCGCGCCAACGTTGCCGAAGCCTTTGCCGGCCGGAAGGACAGCTATACGCCGGAAATCTGGCTGTACAATGCCTATATCCCGGAATATCAGTCCAAAAGCCCGTTCAGCCATGAAACCCGCCGTCCCCGTAAGCTGCTGATGCACCGGCGGGAGCTGCGGCGCCTGCTGCTGGCCGTTGCCCGTGACGGAATGACCCTTGTGCCGATGTCGCTGTACTTCAACGACCGCGGCATCGCCAAGGTGCAGATCGGGCTGGCTAAAGGTAAAAACAAGATCGACAAGCGTGAGTCGATCAAGGAACGCGACTGGAACCGCCAAAAGCAGCGCCTGATGCGGGATAAAGGCTGACCGCCTGCCCTTGCCCGCGCATGCAATCAAGGCATGGCCCGTCTGGGACCATGCCTTTTTTCTGTCTGCATCACAGGTGCGTGATCCCCTCCGTTCCGGGCTGGATCTTCGCCAGCTCTGTGGCACTGTCATAGATGACCCCACGCCAGTGAGCCTGCCGATGCCAACAGATCCTCCGCCACCGACAAAACTGACTGCCACAAAAACCACTTGGGCCGAAAACCGGCGCGGGATGGTCTCTGCCGCCTCCGGCCCTTCCCGCCTGCCCCCCGGCCAGCATCTGACCTCAGGCCTGCCGATCCTTGATCTTGGGACCCAGCCTAATCTGGTCCCACGGGACTGGTCCCTGACCACTGGCGGTCTGGTCGCCACACCGCTGCGCTGGTCCTGGGACGATCTGCTCCGTCAACCCCAGACCACCCTCACGGCTGACATCCATTGCGTGACAGCGTGGAGCAGTTACGACAACACCTTCACCGGGGTTTCCTTCCGGCATGTGCTGCGGCAGATGCAGCCTAAGGCCGGGGCAACCCATGCCATGCTGCGCGGCTTTGACGGCTATTCCACCAATCTGGCCCTGACAGATCTTGACCGCGACGATGTGCTGATCTGCCATAGCTGGAATGGCAAGCCCCTGCCCCGCGAGAACGGCGGCCCGGTGCGGCTGCTGGTGCCCCATCTGTATTTCTGGAAAAGCGCCAAATGGCTGCGGCACATCACACTGATGGACCGCGATCAGCCCGGTTACTGGGAAGCGCGCGGCTATCATATGCGGGGTGACCCGTGGAAACAGGAGCGGTACGGCGACTGACAGCACCGTACCGCCCGCCACGGCGGATCTGTTTATCCCGCGTTTTTCTGCAAGGCAGGCAGAAGGCCGGCCATAACGGTCTCGAACATCTCAACCGTCAGACGGCCGGTGTTCACGTTATAGCGGGAGGTATGGTAGGTATCAGCCAGAACCAGACCGCCCGGCAGGCTATGCCGCGCTCCGTGGGCAAAAGCATAGTCAGCCTTGCGCAGGCCAAGCGTACTGAGGACCGCATCATGGGCAATCCGGCCAAGAGCCAGAATCACCCGCAGACGCGGCATTGACGCAATCTCATCCTTCAGGAAAGGACGGCAGGTTTTCTGCTCCAGCGGGGTCGGCTTGTTTTCGGGCGGCACACAACGCACCGCGTTAGTGATCCGCGCCGACAGCAGACGCAGACCATCCTGCGGATCAGCCCGGAACTGCCCGTCAGCCAGACCGAACTTCAGCAGTGCAGGATACAGCAGCTCTCCGGCGTAATCCCCGGTAAAGGGCCGCCCCGTGCGGTTGGCTCCCCGCAGGCCGGGGGCCAGCCCAACCACCAGCAGCCCGGCGGTCAGGGGCCCGAAAGACGGCACCGGGGCGTTGTGCCAATCCGGCTGCGCCGCCCGGTGTCCGGCAATGAAATCAGCCAGACGCGGACACAGGGCGCAGTCACGCCCCGGCCCGGAGAAAGAAACCGCAGCAGACATCACGTCCCTCAGACCGCGTCATCAGCGGCAGGCTGGGCAGTGGCCGCAGACACCACCACAGCCGGGCGGTCGCTGCGGTCTTCATGATTGACCCGATAGTTCTGGCGGGCGATCACCGGCTCCAGCATCTGAAGCTCCAGAAAACTGTCAGCCTGACGGCGCAGTTCGTCAGCGACCATCGGCGGCTGGGACTTTATCGTCGAAACGACGGTCGCCCGCACGCCTTTGCGCTGCACCGCCTCCACCAGACGGCGGAAATCGCCATCACCGGAGAACAGAACGATGTGGTCAACATGTTCGGCCATTTCCATCACATCAATGGCCAGCTCGATATCCATGTTGCCCTTGACCTTGCGGCGGCCGGTGGCATCAGTAAATTCTTTGGTCGGTTTGGTGACCATGGTGTAGCCGTTGTAATCCAGCCAGTCGACCAGCGGGCGGATCGGCGAATACTCCTGATCCTCCACCAGCGCCGTATAATAAAAGGCGCGGATAAGCTGCCCCTTAGCGGCAAAAAGATCCAGCAGGCGCTTGTAATCAATATCAAATCCCAGAGACCGCGCAGCGGCGTAAAGATTGGCCCCATCAATGAAAAGGGCAATCTTTTCCTGCGGATAGAAGATCATGTTTTAACTCCGGCGCAATATGCATTGTTTGCGAAAACAGGTTTCCGAAAAACGGCGGCGTCCCGGTCAGGGGCCCACAAAACAGATCGGGGGACCATGGAGGAGTGGCGCGCCACAATAAAACCGGGCTTTGCGGATGCCATCTGCCGCCCCAATCAAAATCCCGGGCGGATCATCAGACAGCCCCGCCTCTCGGCCCGGGCCCCTTCTTCACTACAGAAGGCTTCTTCTGTTATAGGGATCAAAGGCACGCGGTCAAGGCCGGAGACCCCTCTTTTCATCCTCCTGTACCGCTGATAGACAGTATTTTCTGCCGCATCACCCCTCCGGCACACGCTATTAACGATCACAGGGAAAATACACCACCATGAAACTGGTCGCCGTCGGCGCCAATCTGCCCAGCCGCTTTGGCACCCCGCAACAGGCCTGCCAGTCTGCCCTGACCCGGCTGGAGGCTGACGGTGACATTCAGATCCTCACCCGCTCCGGCTGGTGGGAGACCGCACCGGTCCCGGTCTCTGACCAGCCGTGGTATGTCAACGGCGTGGCGCAGATTGAAACCACCCTGCCGCCCGAAGCCCTGCTGGCCCGCCTGCATGCGGTGGAGGCAGAGATGGGGCGGGTGCGTACCGTCACCAATGCCGCCCGGGTGATCGACCTTGACCTGATCGCCTATGATGACCGCCGCCTGGACGGGGCAGTGGTGTTGCCCCACCCCCGCCTGCACCAGCGGGCCTTTGTGCTGGCCCCGCTGTGCGATTTCGCCCCCGGCTGGGTCCATCCCGGCCTTGGCCAGACGGCGGAAGCCCTGCTGAACGCCCTGCCCGCCGCCGACCGCGCCCCGGCCGCAATCCGCCGCGCGGCTGAAGAATAACATTAACAGGATGCGGGCTTGCCTTTTGGCGGAACTGAGGGTATACAGCGCCTCTTGCAATATATTCCTGCGTCCAGGTTCCGGGAGTTTCCCCTATGGCTCGAGTTACCGTCGAGGACTGCGTCCTCAAGGTTCCCAACCGCTTCGATCTGGTGCTGCTGGCTGCCCAGCGTGCCCGCGAAATTTCCTCCGGCGGCGCCCTGACCGTGGACCGCGACAACGACAAGAACCCGGTCGTTTCCCTGCGTGAAATCGCTGACGAAACCGTCAGCGTTGAAGTTCTGCGCGAAGCCGTGGTGCAGAGCCTGCAGAAGCACGTTGAAGTGGACGAGCCGGAAGAAGACGATTTCGACAATCTGTCCCTTGACGTGGTTGGCGAACTCAGCGCCATGGTCGTCAACGACGCCGATGACGACACCCTGACCATCCAGGACGAGCCGGACTCCGGCCCGATGGAAACCGAAGAGTAATCCTGACCGGCTCAGCGCCGTACAGGGTCGAATGAAAAAAGCCGGGTGCATGTCGCCCGGCTTTTTTATTTTCAAGCTCTTGCAGGATACGCTTTCCGCCGTCACTATAGAGTCAGACAGCATACAAACACGGAGATGCCCCACGAATGATGCGCCAATACGAACTGGTTGAGCGGGTCAGATCCTATGACCCTAACGCGGATGAAGATGCCCTCAACCGTGCGTATGTCTATGCGGTGCAGAAGCATGGGGCACAGCTCCGCGCCAGCGGGGACCCGTATTTTTCTCATCCGGTGGAAGTGGCAGGGATCCTGACGCATTATAAGCTTGATGCGTCCACCATCATCACTGCCCTGCTGCATGACACGATCGAAGATACAGACGCCACTTATGAAGAGATCCGCTCGCTGTTTGGCGAGCATGTGGCGAAGATGGTCGATGGCGTCACCAAGCTGACCCGCCTTCAGCTACAGTCCGACCACACCAAGCAGGCAGAAAATTTCCGTAAGCTGCTGCTGGCGATGAGCGAGGATATCCGCATCCTGCTGGTCAAGCTGGCAGACCGCGTGCACAATATGCGCACGCTGCATTACATCAAAAAGCCGGAAAAACGCCGCCGGATTGCGCTGGAAACCATTGAAATCTATGCGCCCCTGGCCGAACGTATCGGCATTCAGGAATTTAAGACCGAGCTTGAGGAAAACGCTTTCGCGGAACTGCATCCCGATGCCCGCGATTCCATCATGGCCCGGCTGCGGTATCTGGAAGAACAGGGCAGCAGCCTGATCGACCGGATCATGGACAGACTGCGCGCCACCCTGAAAGACTCAGGGGTGGAGGCTACCCTGTCGGGCCGGGAAAAAACGCCCTATTCCATCTGGCGCAAGATGCAGCGCAAAGATGTGGCGTTCGAGCAGCTTTCCGACATCATGGCTTTCCGGGTGATGGTGCCATCGCTGGAAGACTGCTACCGGGCCCTTGGCGTGCTGCATTCGGCCTTTCCGATGGTGCCCGGGCGCTTCAAGGATTATATCTCCACCCCCAAACCGAACGGCTATCAGTCGCTGCACACCGGCGTGATCGGGCCGGAGCAGCACCGCATCGAAATCCAGATCCGCACGCAGGAAATGCACGGCGTGGCGGAAATGGGGGTCGCCGCCCACTGGCGCTATAAGCAGAAAGGCAACTCGGAAACCACTGCCGGGGGACCGCAGACAGAGGGCAAGCAGTACCGCTGGGTGCGGGAGCTGCTGGAAATTCTGGAGCATACCAACAACCCCGAAGAGTTTCTGGAACACACGAAACTGGAGATGTACCAGGATCAGGTGTTCTGCTTTACCCCCAAGGGGGATCTGTACGCCCTGCCGCGCGGGGCCTGCCCGGTTGACTTTGCCTATGCGGTCCACACTCAGGTCGGGGATACCTGTGTCGGTGCCCGCGTCAACGGCCGCATGGTGCCGCTGCGTTCGGAGCTGAGCAACGGCGATCAGGTCGAGATCATCACCAGCCCGAAGCAGACCCCCAACCCGGAATGGGAACGCTTTGTCGCCTCGGGGAAGGCCAAGGCCCGGATCCGCCGGTATGTCCGCAACCAGCAGCGCGACCAGCATATTGATCTTGGGCGGAAAATTCTGTCACAGGCCTTCAAGGCCGAGGGTTATGACCTGACGGAAAAGGGCCTTCAGGGGGTCCTGAAAAAGTTCAAAGTCGACAGTACTGACGATATTCTGGCCGAAGTCGGGCTGGGCCACCTGACAGCCAGCGAAGTGGTGCTGGCTGTTTATCCCGGCATCCGCATGGCCAAAGCGGCCCCGGCCACCCCGGACACCGTCATCAACCGCTCGCCGGTTGCCCGCAACAAGGATGGGCAGCCTGCCCGTCATGCCGTGCCGATCAAGGGGCTGATCCCCGGAATGGCCCTGCATTATGCCCGCTGCTGCCATCCGCTGCCGGGGGATCGGATTGTCGGCATTGTCGCCACCGGGCGCGGTGTGACCATCCACACCATCGACTGCGACCAGCTCAGCCAGTTTTCCGAACAGCCGGAGCGGTGGCTGGATCTGGCGTGGGATGTGGACGGCAGCAACCACAATTACATCGGCCGCGTTAATCTGGTGGTGTCGAATGAGCCCAGCAGCCTTGGCACCCTGTCGACGATCATTGCCAAGAACATGGGCAACATCACCAACCTGAAGGTAACCAACCGCACCACCGATTTTTACGACATGATCGTGGATATCGACGTGAAGGATGCCAAGCACCTGATCAACATCATTGCCGCCCTTCGCGCCGCCCCGGAAGTCAATTCCGTGGAACGCGCCCGGCACTGAGCCTTCCCCGCCCCATCATAACTGGCCCGCTGGACCGGCTGCCCCCTTTTCCTGCCGGGGCGGCACAGGTACACTCGGGCCAGTTTATTCTGTTTTACTGAAGCAGCCCCCTGCAACCGGAGCTGACATGACTGACCGTCTGCGCGCCATGCCCCCCAAGTTTTTGCCGACCCTGTCCCGGCCTGTCCTCAGCCGGGCCCTGTTGATTCCGCTTCTGGGGGGAAGCCTGCTGATCGCACCCGCCCTGAGCACCGGCATCGGCGCTGCCCCGGCCTTCCTGACCGCCACAGCACAGGCCGCCGTCCTGTCGGACAATGACCGGCAGGCCTATGCCAATGCCTTTGACGCGGCTGAGTCCGGGCAATGGGGCCGGGCAGAACAATGGGCCGATCAGGCACGGTCACCGGTTTTGCGGGATGTTATCCTCGGGCGGTCACTGGCAGCAGCAGGCAACACACCGTCCTTTTCTGCCCTGCGTGACTTCATCGGCGATCATCCCGGCTGGCCGGAAATGGCAACCCTGAAACGCCGGGCCGAAGAGGTGCTGACCGGACAGGAGTCCGCCCGCGAGGTGATCGACTGGTTCACCGCCAATCCGCCACGCACCGGACATGGCAAGCTGATGTATGCCATCGCGCTGGATACGCAGGGCAAACGCCAGCAGGCGATCGCCGTCGCGCAGGAAGCCTGGCATAATGAATCTATGTCAACACCCGACAAAAAGAAGCTTTTGTCAGAGTTTGGCGGTAATTTTACTAAGGCAGACCACCAGAAGCGCGCTGATGTTGCCCTCTGGGAGGGCCGCACATCCGACGCCCGCGAGATGATGGAACAGGTGGACGCCGGATATAAAGCCCTGATTCAGGCCCGGCTCGCCTTTCAGGACGGCAAGGGCAATGTTGATGCGCTGGTGAAGAAAGTTCCGGCTTCCCTTGCGGCTGATCCCGGCCTGCTGTTCGACCGCATTCAGTGGCGGCGGAAGAAAGATATGGATCAGGATGCGGTCACCCTGCTGAAAAGCCCGGGGGCCGATAAAGCCTACCCCGAACGCTGGGGGAAGGAGCGGCTGATCATCAGCCGCAACCTGCTGGAACAGGGCCTGATCTCTCAGGCCTATGATGTTGCCCGCCGCCACCGCCTGAGCAGCGGCGCCACCTATGCCGAACTCGAATGGCTGGCCGGATGGATTGTCTTCCGGCATCTGAAGGATGCCAAGGCGGGCCTTGCCCACTTCCGGGCATTTGAAGGCGCGGTCTCCACCACCATCAGCGTTGGCCGAGGGGCATACTGGCATGGACGGGCCGCAGAGGCGCTGGGAATGACCGAACAGGCCCGCGCCGCCTATCAGAAGGCCGCAGACGAAGGCACCACCTTCTATGGTCAGCTCGCCTCAGAAAAACTGCGCCAGCCGCTGACTCTGCCCGCCGCGCCGCTGCCGTCTGCCGATGACCGCGCCGCCTTTAACCGCAATCCGCTGGTGAAGATCGTACAGGCGCTGGGGGAACTGGACCGCAACCGCGACATTCTGCTGTTTTCCACCCGGTTGGTGGAAGACGCCCCGACCCCCGGCCAGCGTACGCTGGCGCTGGAACTCGGCCGCGCGGTCGGCGGCATTGAGACCGGCGTTGCCCTGTCGCGCAAAGCAGCCCTGAAGGGGCATATCAATCTGGATATCGCCTATCCGCTGCCGGGGTTCGATCTGCCAGACAGCCCGGAGGCCGCCCTGACCCTGGCCATCATCCGTCAGGAAAGCAATTTCTCCTCTACCGCCGTTTCCCGCGTCGGGGCCAAAGGCCTGATGCAGCTGATGCCCGCTACCGCCAAGGGCGTTGCCGGAAAACTGGGGGTCGGCTTTCAGGAAGCCAGCCTGACGGCGGAACCGCGGTACAACGTCCGCCTCGGGTCGTCTTATCTTGCTGATCTGGTGGACCGTTTCGGCGGGTCATACGTGATGGCCATCGCCGGATACAATGCCGGGCCGGGCAGACCTGCCAAGTGGGTCAAGGAATTCGGCGATCCGCGTGTCGGCGAAATCGACATCATCGACTGGATTGAAGCGATCCCCTTCACGGAAACCCGCAACTATGTCCAGCGCGTTCTGGAAGGGGTACAGGTGTACCGCTTCCGGCTTGGGCATGGCGACCGCAGCCTGCGTCTGAGCAGCGATCTGCGCTGACGGATGACAGACCGCCTGTTCCTGCTGAAGCCCACCCCTTTCTTAAAAGGAGGCGCTTCAGCAGAACAGGGGTCATCTCCGGCCGGGTAAACCCTTTCGTTTTTGAGAAAAAATACCTGGCACCCTGACCGGGTCAGAGGCCACCGAAAATCTCTTAGGGGATCAGGCTGGCAAAACCGCTCTTCTGCCAGCCACACTAAAACCGGCTACAACAAAAAGGGATGTGGTCAGGTGGCAGCCGCAACCGATTTATCGCTCAGCAGACCATTCAGCTTATCGCCGGATTTGGTGGCGTCGGAAAGCTTGAGGTCCCCCTTGCGGGTTTCCAGCGCCGCAGCGCTCTTATCCGTCATCCGGCGGCAATGGCCTTCCATGAAGGCACCCGGCTCAATTGCCAGACTTTCATGCATCACATCGCCGGTCATGCGGGCCGTTGCGGCCAGAAATACTGTGGTGGCCCGCACCTGTCCGGTCACACGGCCATGCAGCCGCACCGTCTCAGCCTTGATTTCGCCCGTCACGCTGCCGTTAACCCCAACGATCAGCACGGTACATTCAATGTCGCCCTCGACGGTGCCGTCGATCTGGATTTCGCCGGTACTCGCAAGATCCCCGGTGATGGACAGATCGGCGCTGATGATAGACGGAACAGGACGGCCCGACGCCTGTTGACGGTCCACGGCATGCGACTTGCTAGCTTTCGAAAACATTGCTTCCCGCCTTGATGAATCTGTCCGGATTGCGCGGTTTGTCGTTAACAATCACCTCGTAATGAAGATGAGCGCCGGTCGACCGACCGCTGTTCCCCAGGAGCCCGATCAGGGACGTTCTGTCCACCTGCTCCCCCTTCTTCACCAGCACCCGGTTCAGGTGCCCATACCGCGTCTTCAGGCCGTTCCCATGGTCAATTTCGACCAACCGGCCATATCGTCCACGCCACCCAGCGTATATAACCTTTCCGGAACCCGTTGCATAGACGGGAGATTTATACTCCGCTGACATATCCATTCCCTCATGGATAGCAGCAGAGCCGTTGATGGGGTCATCCCTGCCCCCAAACCCGCTGGTGACATGCCATTGTGCTTCCAGCGGGGAGGCCAGCGGCAGACCATCGACCAGTGCCTGCAGGGACGTCATGTGCAGCACCTTGCTGTTCAGCGCCCCAAGCGTCTCCTTCACCACCGGACTGCTCGTGGAAACCCCCAGCTCAGCCGGAATGAACGGCCCCCCCTGCCCATCCTTCTCGCCGGGTCCCTCGCCCTGATCATCCAGCATATCCTGCGGGTTCAGTCCGGCCTTGCTGACCGCAGCGCGGAGCTTGGCAGAGCGGTCGGTGGCCAGATTGGTGAACTTCTGCACCAGCGCAAGCTGCTGCTCTTCCATCCCGACCAGACGGCCTTCCAGCTCTTTGACCCGGGTCCGGGCCTGATCCCGTTCGCCCATGGCCAGATCACGCTCCAGCGTGACTTTTTTCAGCTGCACCTCAACGCCGTCCAGCGCCTTTTCCATTGCCGCCCGCTGGGCCAGAGAGGCCATCTCGGTATCCAGACGGGCCAGCTCGCCGTACAGCGCCTCGCGCTCGCGCTGGGCATGGGTCTGATAGAGTTCGCGGCTGACGGCGGGATCGACGGCTCCGGGGGTCTGCCCGGGGGTTTGATCGGCGCGCGCGCCCTTATCCTCAGGCTTTACCTCGGGTTTCCGTGCATCCTTCACCGGGGCAGCCACAGTGTCGGACTTGGCAAGCTGCACAGCCCGGGCGTGATTCCGCTCCAGATCCGCCGTCACATCGGAAATTTTGTTCCGGTAAACGGATACCTGCGCCAGCAACCCCTCGTACGCTGTTTCCGCCGCCACACGACCAGCCTGATGATGTGCGATCAGGGTCTGCTGTCGCACCATCGCCGTTGTTGCAAAAGCACCCCAGCCCAACAGGAGAGAGACCACGCCCAGCGTGATAACCTGCACCGCCGGAGACAGCCGGATCGTCCGCAATCCGTTTTCGCTCCGCAGGATCATCTGCCGTTCCGGAAACATCCTCCGGAAAAGCAGGGCCACCCGTCCAACATTGCGGTCCCGAGGATCGTAAATCGACATGCATTGCCTTGCTGTTGCCGACCATCCATGCCCCATCGCTCCCACGCCTGCAGGGTGATCACCCCCGCATCACGCACACAAGGCATTTTCCGGTCGCCGTTATCACTTCCGCGGACTTTTGCCTGCCCGCGACCGACACGTACCCATCTGCGGCCCCTGCGCCCGGAAAACCGGCGTTCAGGGCGAAACAGCATCCCCCGCCCACCCCCGGCACAGAGGCAGGCACCAATGTAAACCGCGCACCCGCGCCGATCCGTGCCTTAATGTACCCCGCACAGACAGGCCGATGCCGTCGATTTTCCCTATTCCCCGCAGTTGAGGAGCGGGGTAAACCTATCCCTCCTGAAGCGCCGCGCGCAAGAAAAAGGTTTCCTGCTTGTGTCGCAAGCGTTTGCACTCTGCTTTTTTAATCAGGATACACTGATGCCCGCTGGTGCCAGCCCCGATTCCCACCCCATACCGCCCGCCGGGGTCAGTCAGCGGAAGGCCGGGCCTGCGGTCACCCTGCTGGCAACCTGGTTCGGCTGCGGCCTGTCGCCGAAGGCCCCCGGCACCATCGGCTCCCTCGGTGCGGTGCCGTTTGCGGCGCTGATCGCTTTTGCCGCCGGGCCGGATCTGGCCGGGCCCGTTCTCGCCGCCGCAGCCATCCTGCTGTTTGTGGTTGGTATCCCGGTTTCTGCCGCCTACGCGCAGGCCACCGGCCGCGACGACCCCGGCGCGGTGGTGATCGACGAGGTTGTCGGCGTCTGGCTGACGCTGGCCGTTGCCCCTCTCGATCCGGTTGCCTACACGGCAGGGTTCCTCGCCTTCCGGCTTTTTGACATCGCCAAACCGTTTCCGGTCAGTCTGGCGGACCGCCGGGTTGGCGGCGGGCTTGGCATCATGCTGGATGATGTGGTCGCCGCCGGTTATTCGGCACTGGCCCTATGGGCCTTTGTCCGCTATGGTCTTCCGATAATCCATTCATAAACTATGGGTACATCATGTTTCCCGATGCATTGATCCAGCAGGCGGAGACCGTGCTGAACCGGTGCCGCGCCGCCGGTATCCGGCTGGCCACCGCAGAATCCTGCACCGGCGGCCTGATTATCGGCTGCCTGACCGCCGTGGCCGGGTCATCTGATGTCATTGAGGCCGGCTTCATCACCTATGCCAATGATGCCAAGGAGAACCTGCTTGGCGTCGCCCCGTCCGTGATCCGCCGCCACGGGGCGGTCAGTCAGGAAGTGGTGCTGGAGATGGCACGCGGGGCCCTGCAGAACAGCTCTGCCGGTGTGGTTGTCGCAGTCTCGGGCATTGCCGGTCCGGGCGGCGGCACTGCGGAAAAGCCGGTCGGGCTGGTGCATATCGCCGCCATGCGGGAAGATGGTCATCACCTGCACTGCGCCCCGGTCTTTCCCGGCGACCGGCAGAGCGTCAGGCTTCAGGCCGTCGCGATGGCGCTGTCCCTCATCGCTGAAGTCTTAGAAGATTAAAAATTGATCCTCTTCAGGATATTGCGAAGCTTTTCTAAAGTTTCAGCGTATCTTTAATTTTTTGCAAACTGCGTATGAAGATGAATCAAAGCCACACCTTCATATGCAGTTTGCACCGCTCCCTCATCCATACAGGGCGCGGGCCCGGGACTCAAAGGCCGCCACCATCCGGGTGACAGCCTCGCCAAACAGCGGCCCCATCAGCTTCTGCAGCAGTACAGAGCGAAACTCGAAATCGACATAAAAGTCGATCCAGGTCCCGCTGCCGTCGGGATCCTCTTCAAAGACCCAATGATTGTTAAGGTATCGGAACGGCCCTTCGGTATAGGTGACATCAATGCGCGATGGCGCGCTGAGGGCCACGCGGGAGGTGAACCGTTCCTTCACCATTTTGAAGCCGATCACCAGATCAGCCCAGAAGACATCGCCATCCCGCTTGCGGATGCGCGCAGCCTGACACCACGGCAGAAACTCAGGGTACTTTTCCACCTCGGCCACCAGAGCAAACAACTGGGCCTGCGTATAGGGCAGCTTCCGCTTTTCGGCGTGTGTCGGCATGACCTGTCCCGGAACGTCGTGTCTAAAGAATAAGGGCTCCGGCGACATACCGCCGAAGCCCTGATTCCGTCAAGGATTAATCATCCGGCCCCGGGGCTTCAGCCCTGCGCGGCCTTCTCTTCCAGCTGCTTGCGGCGGTTTTCCCGCAGCGTCGCGAAGTCGCGGTCCGCATGGTACGATGACCGGGTCAGCGGCGTGGAGGAAATCAGCAGGAACCCCTTGGCCCGCCCCATGGTGGCATAATCGGCAAACTCATCGGGGGTGACGTAGCGCTCGACCGTCGCATGCTTCGGGGTCGGCTGCAGGTACTGGCCGATGGTCATAAAATCGACGTCAGCGGCGCGCAGATCATCCATCAGGTTCAGCACTTCCTGACGGTCTTCACCCAGACCGACCATGATGCCGGATTTGGTGAAAATCGTCGGATCCAGCTCTTTCACCTTCGCCAGAAGCTGAAGGGACCCGAAATAGCGGGCACCCGGGCGGATGGCGTTGTACAGGCGCGGCACGGTCTCAAGGTTATGGTTATAAACGTCGGGCCGGGCCTCGACCACCACCTGCAACGCACCGTCCTTATGCCGGAAGTCGGGGGTCAGCACCTCAATGGTGGTGTTCGGGCTGGCCGCCCGCACCGCACGGATGACCTTGGCGAAGTGGGCTGCGCCGCCGTCGTCCAGATCATCGCGGTCAACCGAGGTGATCACCACATGGTTCAGGCCCATATTGGCAACCGCTTCAGCCACATTTTCCGGCTCACGCGGGTCAAGCAGGTTCGGCTTACCGGTCTTGACGTTGCAGAAACGGCAGGCCCGGGTGCAGATCTCGCCCATGATCATCATGGTGGCGTGCTTACGCTTCCAGCACTCCCCGATGTTCGGGCAGGCGGCTTCCTCACACACCGTATGCAGGGATTTGGACCGCATCAGTGCCCGCGTCTCCGCGTATTCCTTCGAGGTCGGGGCTTTCACCCGGATCCAGTCCGGCTTGCGCTGAACCGGCTTTTCGGCGGAGTGCGTATCAACTGTGGTCATGCGGTCCTCACCTTTACTGCCAAAGGGCAGCACTTTTTTATTGCACATCATTCCTGTGCCGAAGAGGGCGGCGCCAGACAGCCCCGCCCCCGACCGGCATTAGAAATGGATGGCCCGCCCGTAGGCGTCAAGTACGGATTCATGCATCATTTCCGACAGGGTCGGATGCGGGAATACCGTATGCATCAGGTCTTCTTCAGTGGTTTCAAGGGTTTTGGCAATGCCATAGCCCTGAATCAGCTCGGTCACTTCGGCACCGATCATATGCGCGCCCAGCAACTCGCCGGTCTTGGCATCAAACACCGTCTTGATGAGACCTTCCGGTTCCCCCAGCGCGATGGCCTTGCCATTACCGACAAACGGGAAGCGCCCGACCTTGACCTCGTAACCGGCCTCTTTGGCCTTTTTCTCGGTCAGGCCAACCGATGCCACCTGCGGGTGGCAGTAAGTGCAGCCCGGAATGGTCGCCCGGTTGAGCGGATGCACACCCTTAACCCCGGCGATCTTCTCGACGCAGATCACGCCTTCATGGCTGGCCTTGTGGGCCAGCCACGGGCCCTGCGTCAGGTCACCGATGGCATAAACGCCCGGCTCGTCGGTTTCACACCACTCGTTGGTGATGATGAAGCCACGGTCCTGACGGATCTTGGTGCCTTCCAGACCGATCCCTTCGACGTTCGGCTGAATGCCGACGGCGAGGATGACGCGGTCAACGGTGATATCCTGCACCTTGCCGTTCTGCTCGACGCTGACCACAGCATTGGTGGCAGAGGTTTTGATCCCCTTCACACCGGCCTTGGTCATGATCTTCAGGCCCTGCTTTTCCAGCGACTTTTTCAGAAGACCGGAGATTTCCTCGTCTTCCGCCGGAACGATGCGGTCCATGACTTCCACCACCGTCACATCCGCGCCAAGGGCGTGGTAGAAGCTGGCGAATTCAATCCCGATCGCGCCGGAGCCGACCACCAGCAGAGACTTCGGCATGGTGTTGGGGACCAGAGCATTCTTGTAGGTCCAGACGATGTTCCCGTCCGGCTCCAGCCCCGGCAGCACGCGGGCGCGGGCACCGGTTGCCAGAATGATGTGCTTCGCGGCCAGCGACGTCACCTTGCCGTCCTTTTCGACGGCGACGGTGCCCTTGCCCGCCAGCTTGCCCTGACCGTCGAAGACGGTGACCTTGTTCTTCTTCAGCAGGTGCTTGACGCCGCCGGACAGCTGCGAGGCAACGCCACGCGACCGCTTGACGATGGCATCCAGATCGAACGAGGCCCCCTGCACGCTCAGGCCATAGTCCTTGGCGTGCTTGAAGGTGCGGTACACATCGGCAGAACGCAGCAGCGCCTTGGTCGGAATGCAACCCCAGTTGAGGCAGATGCCGCCCAGATGCTCACGCTCCACCACCGCCGTCTTCAGGCCCAGCTGGGCGGCGCGGATGGCGGCCACATAGCCGCCGGGGCCCGCGCCCACCACGATGACGTCAAAAGAGGTATCAGACATTAAATGATCTCCTTCAACGCCCGGATCACAGCATCAGCTGGATCGGATCTTCCAGCAGCGGCTTCAGCGCACCGAGGAATTCCGCACCGACGGCACCGTCAACCGACCGGTGATCGACCGACAGGGTGACGGTCATCATCTGACGGATCGCCACGGCGCCATCCCGCACCACCACGCGCTCTTCACCGGCACCGACCGCCAGAATGCAGCTCTGCGGCGGGTTGATGATGGCAGAGAAGGTCTTGATGCCATACATGCCGAGGTTGGAGATGGTGAAGCCGCCGCCCTGGAACTCTTCCGGCTTCAGCTTGCCGTCGCGGGCCTTCTTGGCCAGACCCTTCATCTCGTTCGAGATGGTGGACAGGCCCTTGCGGTCTGCATTGCGGATCACCGGAGTGATCAGCCCGGCTTCGGTCGCCACCGCCACCGACACATCCACCTCGTCGAAGGTCAGGATCGCTTCATCGGTCCACATGGCATTGGCGGCCGGAACCTTCTTCAGGGCCAGCGCGCAGGCCTTGATGACGAAGTCGTTGACCGACAGCTTATAGTCCGCGCCCGGGCGGTCATTCAGCTGCTTGCGCAGGGCCAGCAGGCCGTCCAGCTCGATATCCACCGACAGGTAGAAATGCGGCACGGTCTGCTTCGATTCCGCCAGACGGCGGGCGATGGTCTTGCGCATGCCGGTGTTGGCATGTTCGGTGTAGCTCTGCCACGGCATCGGCTTCAGCGCCGGGGCCGGCTTTGCCGCCACCGGGGCCGGAGCAGCAGCCGGAGCAGCAGCGACCGGGGCCGCCGGAGCAGCCTTACCGACGCCAGCCGCCAGTGCGGCTTCAACGTCATGCTTGACGATACGGCCACGCGGGCCGGACCCGGCAACCTTGGTCAGGTCCAGACCGGCATTCTTGGCAATCCGCCGGGCCAGCGGGCTGGCAAACAGGCGGGTGCCATAAGCGCCCATCGGCACCGGCTGGGCCGCAACCGGGGCAGCCGCAGCCACGGGGGCAGCAGCAACCGGGGCCGGGGCGACCGGAACCGGAGCAGCCGCCGGAGCAGCAGCAGCCGGGGCCACAGCGGCAGAGGCGTCATCGCCCTCTTCCAGCAGAATGGCAATCGGGGCGTTGACCTGCACGCCTTCGGTGCCTTCAGCCACCAGAATTTTGCCGATCACGCCTTCATCGACGGCTTCGAATTCCATCGTCGCCTTATCGGTTTCGATTTCGGCGATGACGTCCCCGGCGGCGACGCTGTCGCCTTCCTTCTTCAGCCACTTCGCCAGCTTGCCCTCGGTCATGGTCGGCGAGAGGGCCGGCATCAGGATGTTTTGAGCCATTGTTTCAGTCCTCTCGCGCTCAGGCCTTGTAGCAGACGGCCTTGGCGGCATCAGCGATGCGCTTGGCGTCCGGCAGAACCATCTTTTCGAGGTTCACGGCATAGGGCATCGGCACGTCGATACCGGTGACACGGCGGACCGGGGCATCGAGGTAGTCGAAGGCAGATTCGGTGACGACGGCGGAAATTTCCGAGCCGATACCGGCATACGGCCAGCCTTCTTCAACGCTGATGCAGCGGTTGGTCTTCTTGACCGAGGCCAGAATGGTCGGCACGTCCAGCGGGCGGATGGTACGCAGGTTGATGACTTCAGCATCAATGCCTTCCGCCGCCAGCAGTTCCGCCGCTTCCAGCGAGGTCCCGACCATGCGGGAATAGGTGACGATGGTCACGTCCTTCCCGGCGCGTTCGATCTTGGCCTTGCCGATCGGCAGCACGAAATCCGGATCATCCGGCACATCGAAGCTCTGACCGTACAGGATCTCGTTTTCGAGGAACACCACCGGGTTCGGATCCCGGATCGCGGCCTTCAGCAGGCCCTTGGCATCGGCGGCCGACCACGGGGCCAGCACCTTCAGGCCCGGGCAGTGGGCATACCACGAGGCATAGCACTGGGAGTGCTGGGCCGCGACGCGGGCAGCGGCCCCGTTCGGGCCACGGAACACGATCGGGCAGCCCATCTTGCCGCCGGCCATGTACAGGGTCTTGGCCGCCGAGTTGATGACGTGGTCAATCGCCTGCATGGAGAAGTTGAAGGTCATGAACTCCACGATCGGACGCAGACCCTTGAAGGCCGCGCCGGTGGCCAGACCGGCAAACCCCATTTCGGTGATCGGGGTGTCGATCACGCGGCGGGGGCCGAACTCATCCAGAAGGCCCTGCGACACCTTGTAGGCACCCTGATACTGGGCGACTTCCTCACCCATCAGGAACACGGCATCGTCACGGCGCATTTCTTCGGCCATGGCGTCGCGCAGGGCTTCGCGCACGGTCATCCGCACGAACTTGTCGTAGGTCTTTTCCGGGATGTCGGTCAGGGTGTACGCGGTGGTGGTCAGCACTTCCGGCTGGAAGGGCTCAACCGCACCGGTCACCACCGGGGCAGCGGCGGCAGGGGCGCTGGCAACCGGAACGCTGGCAACAGGGGCGCTGGCGACAGGGGCGCTGGCGACAGGGGCGCTGGCGACAGGGGCCGGGGCGGCGGCAACCGGGGCGGCAGCCGCCGGGGCCGGAGCAGCGGCGGTATCCGCGGCAGAGGCATCTTCGCCTTCCAGCAGCAGCACGGCGATGGCGGCGTTCACGGCCACGCCCTCGGTGCCTTCAGCCACCAGAATTTTACCCAGCACGCCTTCATCGACGGCTTCAAATTCCATCGTCGCCTTATCGGTTTCGATTTCGGCGATGATGTCACCGGCGGCGATGGCGTCGCCTTCTTTCTTCAGCCACTTGGCCAGCTTGCCTTCGGTCATGGTCGGCGACAGCGCCGGCATCAGTACGGTAATCGGCATGGTGTTTCGTCCTTGGGAAGAAGGGGCCAGCGTTCTCAGGCGTCGACCAGAATGTCGGTGTACAGTTCCGACGGATCCGGTTCCGGGCTGTTCTGCGAGAACTCGGCAGCTTCGGTGACGATCACCTTCACCTCGCGGTCGATCTCCTTCAGACCGGCTTCATCGATCGCGTTCAGCTCCAGCAGCTTGGACTTCAGCTGGTCGATCGGGTCATGCTCGGTCCGCATCTTGGAGACTTCTTCCTTGCTGCGGTACTTGGCCGGGTCAGACATGGAATGACCACGGTAACGGTAGGTGTTGGCTTCCAGAATATACGGGCCCTTGCCGGAGCGGGCATGCTCGGCGGCCTCAAGGGCGGCGTCGCGCACGGTCAGCACGTCCATACCGTCAACCGGGGCCCCCGGAATGCCGTAGGCGGTGCCGCGCTGGTACAGGGCGGTGGAGGCCGAGGCGCGCTCGACACTGGTGCCCATGCCGTACTTGTTGTTTTCGATCACATAGACCACCGGGAGCTTCCACAGCGCGGCCATGTTGAAGGATTCATAAACCTGCCCCTGGTTGACCGCACCGTCACCCATGTAGGCAAAACAGACGCCGCCGTCGCCGGAGTACTGATGGGCAAAGCCCAGACCGGTGCCCAGCGGAATCTGCGCGCCGACGATGCCGTGACCGCCGAAGAAGCCCTTCTCCAGCGAGAACATGTGCATCGAGCCGCCCTTCCCCTTGGAATAGCCGCCGATGCGGCCGGTCAGCTCGGCCATCACACCCTTCGGGTCCATACCACAGGCCAGCATATGGCCATGGTCACGGTAGCTGGTGATGACGGTGTCAACACCGTCAAGCGCTGCGGCCTGCATGCCGACAACCACCGCTTCCTGCCCGATGTACAGGTGGCAGAAGCCACCGATCAGGCCCATGCCATAAAGCTGCCCCGCCTTTTCTTCAAAGCGGCGGATCAGCAGCATGTCGCGGTAGTAGCGGACCAGCTCTTCAGTATCCGGCACTTCGGAAGATTTTGCGGAACGGGGTTTGCGACGGGGTGTGGTAGCCATGGTCCCTCCGTATCTGGGGGCTTGAGACTCAACGACAGCGTCCGGCGGGGAGCCCGCGGCGGACAGGATCTGGATGGCCCGGCTTTCTCAGCAGACAGAGACCCCGACAGGCTTGCATTAAAAGACGGAGGATCGGTCCGAAGACGCGGTGATCCCGGTCAGGGCGAGCGTAACGGGGCAAGCCTGCTCCAGCAGGTGCCAACACCGTCACAGTATGCGAACCGGCGTCGGTTGCAAGTCAGAAAATGCAGCTAAGTGCTTGTATCGCAATGCACAATAATATTTTAACCGCTTTTTGGTTAAAGCGTGAAAAACCAACACTTTCCGCAAAAACCTACCCGCAGGCGAAGTAATTTTATATCCATATGGAAACCAGATCAGAAACTTATGCACAATAATCTGTGCAGTGCGGAAATTTTTATGAAAATCCTCAATCGCATCCACACAGACAGAAAAAAAACAAAACCCCGCCGTGTGGAGCGGGGTTTTAAAGATCTTCAGCGGCCCCCGAAACGGGCGGTCGAATCACGGGGTGTCTTTTTCTGCCCCGGCGTCAGGCGGCAGCAGGATCACTTTTTCACCCGGATAGCCCATATTCAGCATCACCCGGGCGCGTTCTTCCAGAATATCGGGGTCCATCGCTTCCGGCTGCATCAGCGACACCCGGTTTTCAAGATCCTTCCGGCGGGCGGCCACGGTCTGGTGCAGGGCTTCTGCCTTGGTGATTTCCTGCCGGAGCTGCCACCAGGCGAACAGGCCACGGTCACCCTGCACGGCGTGAAACAGGAAATATGCGACCCCAGCGGCCCCCAGCAGGGGCCCCAGCGCAGTTTGCATCCAGCGGCGGATCAGGTCATAGCTCATGGGGTCAGAGGATCACGGATACAGCCCGCCGGTCAAGCCCAACCTGCGGCCTGTCAACGCCCCGCCCCCCAGACCTCCACCGTAAGGTGAGACACCCCACCCAGTGCGGCAAGCCGCCGGTGTACTGCCTGTACCACCTGCTCCCCCTGCCCAGCCTGTACGGCGACAGAGACCGCACAGGCGTGGTCATCAGCCCCGACGCGCCACAGGTGAAAATCATGGATCGCCTGCACGCCGTCCACAGCAGCAATGCTCTGACGGCAGTTTTCTACTAGTAGAGGATTGTCATCCGCAGTATCCAGCAACGCCGCCCCGGCATCGCGCAGCAGGCCCCACGCCCACACCAGCACCAGAGCAGCCCCGATGATGCCCATCAGCGGATCCATCCACGTCAGCCCCCAGACCTTACCGCCGAGAAGAGCAATAATTGCCAGAACCGACGTCGCCGCATCCGCCATCACGTGGGCATAGGCGGACCGGAGATTGATATCGCCCGCCCCCTGATGATGATCATGATTATGATGATGGTCATGATGATGAGTGTGATCATGATGGTGATGGTGATGGTGCCCGGAGCCGGGACGGGACAGGATCCAGCCGCACAGCAGATTGACCAGCAGCCCCGTCACTGCGACCGCCATCGCCTGATCGTAAAGCACCACATCCGGGCTCATCACCTTTTCGACGGACTGCACCGCCATCCCCAGCGCCACCGCCAGCAGCAGCAGGGCGCTGGTATAACCGCCCAGCACCTCAATCTTCCATGCCCCGAAAGCAAAGCGCCCCGATCCGGCAAAGCGCCGGGCCAGAGCGTAGGCCAGCGCGGATATCCCCAGCGCGATGGCATGGCTGCCCATGTGCCAGCCGTCGGCAAGCACAGCCATCGACCCGGTCAGGGTGCCGCCCACAATCTCCGCCACCATGGTGGCGACGGTCAGGCCCAGTGCCCAGCGGGTCGCCCGCTCCGCCAGCGGAGTTCCTGCCGGAGCCGGATGGTGATGGAGCCTCTTGTCGAAAAGCTGTTCTGTCTGCATGGTACGGGTCCGGAGTATGTCGAAATATACTATACCCCAGTATCCTATAACACAGAGACCGTCAAGCGATGCCCCATACCGTCAAAGACCAAAAGAAGCTGCTGGCCCGCGTCCGCCGGATCAAGGGACAGACAGAAGGCCTTGAGCGGGCGCTGGAAGCCGGGACTGACTGCTCGGCAATCCTGCAGCAGATTGCCGCCATCCGGGGGGCCGTCAACGGCCTGATGGCTGAAGTGCTGGAAGGCCACATGCGTGACCATCTGGGGGCGGAAGACCGCACGCCCCAACAGCGCCACGACGATCTGGAGCAGGTGGTCTCCGTCCTGCGGTCTTATCTGAAGTAAAATCCGGCCCCAGATACTCCCCGGGGTATACAACATACCCCCGGGGAGTACCCGATGGTCATCGCGGGCGCTGAAATAGCTGCCGCGCCTGTTCTGCCGCCTGTCGCCCGGTACAGCCGGGCACATGGTCGTTAATCAGCCCCATCGCCTGCATAAAGGCATAGACCGTGGTCGGCCCGACAAAGGCCCAGCCCCGCTTTTTAAGATCCTTTGACAGCGCGACGGAAGCCGGAGACGTGCTTTGCGTCTGGGGCTCCCCCAGATCCTCCGCCTTCGGCTCAAACCGCCAGATATACGCGGCCAGTGACCCCTCTGCCTTCACCAGCTCACAGGCGCGGCGGGCATTGTTGATCACCGCCTCGATCTTACCGCGATGACGGACAATCCCGGCATCGGCCAGCAGGCGGGCGACGTCTTCTTCCGTGAAGGCGGCAACCTTCTGAAAATCAAAACCGTGGAAGGCCGCACGGAAGTTTTCCCGCTTGGCGAGGATGGTCCGCCAACTCAGGCCGGACTGAAAACTTTCAAGGCACAGCTTTTCAAACAACCGCCTGTCATCCCCGACCGGGAACCCCCATTCACGGTCGTGATAGTCAAAAAACTCCGGGGCGGCGGCGCACCACCGGCAGCGCGGCAGCCCATCCGGCCCTGCCACCGTCCGCTCCGGCAGACTGGCCGTGTTCTCGTTATGGTCCATCTATCCTCACTCCCTGCCCGAGGACTCTTTACGCCAGCATGGCACACCTCTCCGGCTCCGGCAATTCGGGATGAGAACAAAACAAAAACAAAATACCCATTACCCATAAGAAAACCCGCCCCGGTTTCCCGGTGCGGGCTCTCTCTTCTCAGCGAAAAGCGGATCAGGCGGCGCGGCGCCGCAGCTCTTCCAGCGATGCAACCCGGGTTGAGGTCAGCACCACATCATCACTGACACAGACCCATTTTGCTGACGCACAGCCGTTGAAACGGGTGGACAGGGCCGAGGAATAGGCCCCAAGACGCCCGATCTCGATCCAGTCACCTTCCCGGATATCATCAGCCAGCCAGAACGGGCCCGGCATGGTATCAACGGTGTCGCAGGTCGGGCCGAACAGATCAAAACCGGCCAGCGGCCCGGTGGCCTGCCCTTCATCCTCCGGGCGCACCACCTGCATCGGGAAGCAGTTGCCGAGATATTTCAGCTCGGCGAGAGACCCATAGGTACCGTCATTGATATACAGCTTACTGCCCCGGCGCAGCTCCACACGGGCAATCACCGAAACCGCATCGGCGACCAGCGCCCGGCCCGGCTCGCATTGCAGGCGGCAGGTTTCCGGCAGGCCGATGCGCTTGCAGCCCGATACAATGGCGGCAACAAAGGCAGCAAACTCGGGCTCCTCGCCGGTGTAGTAGCCGGGGAATCCCCCGCCGACATCCAGCACATCCAGCAACACTCCGGCCTGACGGATCACCGTCCCGCACAGGTCGATGGCATGGGCGAAAGCGGCGGTGTCCACGCACTGCGACCCGACATGGAAGGTCAGGCCGGTGCGGTTGCCGCTGGCGGCGACACTTTTCAGCAGGGCCGAGGCTTCCGCCGGGGTCGCGCCGAATTTGCCGTGCAGCGACATCATCGCGTTGCGGTTGGGAATTTCCAGCCGTACCGACACGGTCATGTCCGCCGCGTTTTCGGTGACATCAAGGATCTTGTCAAGCTCGTCGGGGTGATCGACCACAAAGGACCGGACCCCATGGACAAAATACGCCTCGGCTATCGCATCCCGGCTTTTAACCGGGTGCATGAAGTGGCATTCCGCATCGGCGTAACGGTCAGAAACCTGCCGCACTTCGGCAATGGTGGCGGTGTCAAAATGACGGACACCCCCGGCATACAGCGCATCCAGCACCGGCTGACCGGCGTTGCACTTAACCGCATACAACACATCACCGGGAAAAGCCGCGATCATCCGCTGTGCGTTCTGCTCCAGAACGCCGGGGCGGACACACAGGACGGGATCCCGGGGACGAAGAGTGTTTACAACTTCCTGCGCGGAAGTGAACACTGGGCTCATGGCTCCTACTCCCAACCAAACCGGACCGGCGGGTTTATGGCCCCGCAAGGCACAAATTCGATCGAAGAGCCGGTCGCCGTGCGTGCTCTGCATGGAGAAACCTCTCCATGGGCCGATGAGCAGCCGTGCTTAGGGCAATCTTTCGAGGGGGTGTATATGCCCAACCCCTGCCCCCGGGTAAAGCCCTAAATACAGTTTTCACATGTTTTTAACCGGAATGGCATGATCCGGGCCCGGCAGACGGAACTTCGTTGCGCCATCTGCCGGGGCGCCATCTGCCGGGGCGCCATCTGCCGGGGCACCATCATCAGGATAACGTTATCGGGGTAACGTTATAAGGGTAACGCTATCAGGGCAGCAGCCGTTCAATCCATGCCGGCAGGGCGAAAGAGGCGGTATGCAGGGCCGGGGTATAGTGATCGGTGACGATGCCGGACCGGGCGAACCGTTCCGCCACCACAGCCGGACCGGTGGTGCCAAGGCGGGTCCCCTTCGATGCCCACGTCAGGGCCATATAGCCGCCGACATAGGTGGGGGTCACGGTCAGATAGACACCGCTGTAGGGGAACACCGCCTGCAGCTGGCGCAGGGTATCCGTCAGTTCTTCCGGCTGAAGCAGCGGCGCGCCATTCTGGAAGACCACCACACCGGTATCGGTCAGGGAATCCCGCAGCAGTTCGTAAAATTCGGTCTGGAACAGCACTTCCGCCGGGCCGACCGGATCGGGACGGTCGGCGACGATCACATCATAGCGGCTGCGGTTTTCCGCCTGCTTCATAAAGGCAAAGGCATCCTGCAGGTGCAGGCGGAAGCGCGGATGATCAAAAGCCCCGTTGTTGACGTGGGCAAAATGGGTCTTGCAGGCGGCAACAACGGCGGCGTCGATTTCGCACATCTCCACCTCGACCCCGTCATGCTTCAGGGCCTCCTCCGCCACCGCACCGTCACCGCCGCCGACAATAAACACCCGCTTCGGCGCGGCCTGTTCAAACAGCGGCACATGGGTCAGCATTTCCGAATAGCTGGCCTCGTCGCGGGCGGTGATCTGCACCACCCCGTCCAGCGCCATGGTACGGCCCATCCGCACACTGTCGAAAATCTGGATATGCTGATACTCCGACCGTTCATCGACCAGCATGCCGCCGTCGATGTCCAGCGACTGGGCATAGCCGGGGTGCAGGGTTTCGGTAAAGCGGGCGGTCATGGCGGCCTCCTCAGTCCGGGAATATGAGAGATCAGGGGGGATGTCGGGGGGAATGGAATGTATCAGGCGGAGTAAGGCCGGTCTCAGCCTTCACCGATCAGCCAGCGGGCCGTCCAGCGGGCGCCGGGTTCCTGCCCCAGCACATCGGTCAGCCACGGCATTACCGTTTCTGCTGCCTTCAGCACACCCCACGGCGGGTTGATGAAGGCAAAGCCGCAACCGTTCAGCTTATCGGCCCAGCGTGGCGGGCGGATCATCAGGTCCAGCGCCCAGGCGGAAGTCACGCCATCGGCGGCCAGACCGGCCAGCGCATCATGAAACGCCGCGGTCGCCGCCGGATCTTTAATCGGATACCAGACAGCATAGCTGCCGCTGGCCCAACGCTTCACCGCACCGCGCAGGGCACGGATAATCACCTCGATTTCATCGGTCCGCTCAAACGGCGGATCAATCAGCACCAGCCCGCGCCGCTCCGGTGGCGGCACCTGCCCTTTCAGGGTGGCGTAACCGTCGGCATTCTCCACCCGCACCCCGCCGAAGCGGCGCAGGTTATGATCCAGCGCCGGGGCATCCTCGGGGTGCAGCTCGCAGGCGATCAGGCGGTCTTTCTGGCGCAGGGCCTTTGCTTCCAGCCACGGTGAGCCGGGATACCAGCGCAGCCCACCATCCGGGTTAAGATCGCGGATGGCCTGCACATAGGGCTTCAGCAGATCGGGCAGATCATCCCGGGCGATCAGGCGGCCGATCCCCTGCTCCCACTCTCCGGTTTTTCCGGCCTGCGTTCCGGCCAGATCGTACAGGCCGATCCCGGCATGGGTATCCACCACCACAAAGGGCTTATCCTTGGCGCGCAGGGTTTCCAGCGCCATCATCAGAAAAGCATGTTTGAACACGTCGGCAAAATTGCCTGCGTGGAAGGCGTGGCGGTAATTCATCGGGGACCGTCGTTGTCAGGAGGGGGCCGGAGCGGAACAGGCCGTATCCGTCTGCCCCCTGCTTTACCTGCTCCGGCCCGGCAAGACAAGGGGCTGCTGGATGGCTGCTCCGGCAGAGGATTTCAGCCCGGCCAGCCAACCGGCGTCAGCCCGGCCATACAGACAGACCGGTCAGGGCCTGCCGCAGCACCTGACGGCCACGGAACAGCACCATTTCCTTCCAGTCAGGGGTATCGGGGTAAAAAGCGCGGCGGATCCGCTTCTTCACCGCCTGCACATCGGGGTCATACCAGTCCAGCGTCTGTTCGCCCCGGGCAACGCGGGCATGCAGCCAGTGATCGGCCCGCAGCGCCCCGAACACATCATCAAAGGGATAGGTCCCGAATTCCAGCGTCAGCATACAGCCGTGATCTTCGATGACCTCATGCCAGAAATAGTCTGCCAGCCCCCGCTTGGGGCCAGAGGTTGAGGTGCCAAGAAACGCCTCGGTCACACTCTGGCCGAACCAGCGGCGGGCCAGCCAGGCCGACCGCCCTTCCGGCTGGTGATCACTGATCAGCTCGCCATACCCGAACGGGCCAAGGCCGGTATGCAGGTCAATCACACACAGCGCCGCCCGCCCGGCGAGATCGTAGTCCTGCGCAATGGTTTCCAGCGTGCGGCGCGACCATGTCGGGGCATCACCGCCATAAAACAGCCCCAAAGGATGGGTGTACTGACCGCTGGTCAACGCATTCTCATAGGCCCGCTGCCCATGCAGCAGTCTGTAACGGTCCAGCGCATCCTGCGCCTCGAACACCGGCTCACCGATCAGTGCATCGGGGATCAGCGCATCAGCCAGCTCGGCATACCCTTCATCGCCCGGCAGGGGAGCAGAAAAATCGACGAAATTGCGGTTAAGGTCGATGCCGTCTTCGGTCGTGCGCCGCAGCCACGCAAACCCCCACGGATTGATGGCATGCACCAGCAGCACCGCACAGCCATCAGGCAGGATCGACGGCCCTTTGCCCAGCAGCCAGTCAGTCTGCACCGCCGATCCGGCGAACCCTTCAGCCCCGTGGGTCCCGGAGATCACCACCAGCACCCGGCGGGCGGCGCGGGGGCCAATCCACACGGTGTCACAGGCCAAAGCCTCGGCCAGCGGGCCGGTCAGCGGATGGCGGTGATGGGTCGCAGTCGCCCCCTGCCCGTCAACGGCGAACAGAAAATCACGCCGGGCCTGTGCGTAATCGTCGGCGAAGGCCGCCAGCGATGCGGTGTAATAAAGGTTGTCCGCACGGGCATCAGACAGCATTCACGTCATCTCCGTCAGCAGGTCGGCAACAGCGGCAGGCCCGGCCGCAGGGCGACCGGCAGGCAACTCTTTCATTAACCGTCAGATCCAGAACGAAGAGTATCGGTAAATCTGCATAGCCTCCCCGCTTCAGACGCTTACCGCCACCGTTTCAGGCTTTACGCCCGCAACCCGACGGCATACTTTGGATACATTATGAATTCTGCCTTTCTGTCCGTCATCGCCGTCGTCCTTGGGGTTACCCTGCTACAGGGGGCCAATGGTGTGCTGACCGCCCTTTTACCCCTGCGGATGGTGGGAGAAGGGATGGGGGCCATCAGCGTCGGCGTCATGGCCACCGGCTATTCGGTCGGGTTTCTGGCCGGATGCCTGATGGCCCCGACGCTGGTGCGGGCCGTCGGCCACATCCGCGCCTATGCCATTGCCGCTGCCGCCCTGTCGGTGATGGTGCTGTCTTTCGCCATCGCCGTCGATGCCGCCCTGTGGACAGCCCTGCGCAGTGTCACCGGGGTCTGTATGGCCGTCCTCTATACCGTTGCTGACAGCTGGATCACCGACCGGGCACCGCCCGCCCAGCGGGGCCGGGTGCTGTCGCTGTATCTGGTCGCCACCAAGGTCGCCCTGATCGGCGGGCCGCTGCTGCTGGCGGTGACCCCGGTTGCCGGTCCCGGCCCGATGATGGTGATGGCGGCCCTGATCTCTCTGTCGATGATCCCGGTGGCCTCCACCCGGTCGAGCAGCCCGACCCTGCCGGATTCCCGGCCGATGGGCTTGCCGTCCCTGTTCCGTATTGCTCCGGCGGCGGTGACCGGGGCCTTTGCCGCCGGGCTGACCAATACCGCCACCATCAATATTGTTCCGGCCTGGGGGGCACAGATCGGCCTGACCACGGTCTATTCCGCCGGGCTTCTGGCCGCGATTCAGGTCGGCAGCCTGCTGGGGCAGTGGCCGCTGGGCTGGCTGTCTGACCGCACCGACCGCCGCCGGGTGATTGTTTATGCCACCATCGCCGCCGCGCTGGCCTGTCTGCTCACCGCAGCCCTGCCGCTGCTGTGGCCGGGGGCGCCGGGGTGGATGGCGTGGATCCTGCTCGGCCTGTGGGCGGCGGGGTCGATGTCGGTCTATTCCATCTGTGTCGCCCATGCCGGAGACCGCTGCCAGCCCGAACAGATCGTGCCCGCCACCAGCGGTCTGCTGCTGTCGTGGGCGGTCGGTTCCGCCGCCGGGCCGACACTGGCCAGCGTGACCATGCAGGCGCTGGGCCCGTCGGGCCTGTTTGTCTATTCCGGTGCTGTCGCCATTCTGGTGGCAGGCTTCACCCAGTGGCGACTCCGGCGCCGGGCTGCACCGTTACCGGAAGACCGCAACAGCTTTGTCGCCATGCCGACCGCCAGCCCGATCGTGGCGGAGTTAAATCCGTCAAAACAGAGTGATGACAGAAAATCCTAACGCTTTTCCATCACAACATCCCCTTACGTCACCCTTCTGACGCTTGACAGGTTTTCCTGCCCTATGGCGCACTTTGTGACAGGTCACGTCAAGATGACCTGTTCCACCACAGGGAGAGTGCCCGGCCAATCTGCCCGGCACACCGTCAGAATAAGGACACAGCCATGATCATGGCATCCTGCGCCACCGCCCGGCGCGGCCTGTTCGCCGCCTGCACGGCCTTCGCCATCGGGGTTTCGGCCCTGTCCGCCGCCCCGGCGCTTGCCGCTGACCCCGCCGCCGGAACCTGGCGCTATACCGTCTTCCGCGATGGATCGCCGATCGGCGACCATTCGATCAGTTTCGCCCCGGCGGGCGACCAGCTTCAGGTGGATATCAAGACCGATATCGCGGTGAAGATTGCGTTCGTCACCGCTTTCCGGTTTGAGCATTCCTCCCACGAGGTATGGAAAGGCGGCAGACTGCAATCCCTGACCGCCAGCACCAACGACGACGGCAAACAGCATACCGTCACCGCCAAAGCAGACGGCACCTCTCTGGCCGTGACCGCTGACGGCGCCACCTCGTCCCGCCCGGCGGAAACGCTGGTCCACAATCAATGGAACATGGATAACCTGAAAGCCCCGGTGCTGCTGTCAGCCTTTGACGGCACCGACTACAAGGTCAGTTCCAGCGGCCCGCAGACAGAAACGGTAGAGATCGGCAGCCGCAGCTTCAGCGCCCGCAAATACACTGTCAGCGGTGATCTGGTCCGCACATTCTGGTTTGATGACCAGAACCGCCTGCTGAAAGTGGCCTTTGAATCCCGGGGCTCCAACGTGGTCTACGAACTGAAGCCGTAAGACAGAACGGCGACCTGCGGAGAACGGCGTTCCCCCGCCCGCAGGCCGCCCCGTTTTGTTTGCGGCTGCCTTAAATCCCCGGCCCGAGGGCCCGGGCCCGTTGCACCGCAGCCTGCCGCGCCGTGGCCGCCAGTGGCACCAGCCCCAGTTCCGGCAGGCGACCCTCGGGCCCGATCATCGGGTCTGACAGGTAGGTGGAGACAAAACGCCCCAGCCCCGGGGTCCGGCTGAAGTGCGCCCCTTTGACATACAGGTACAGGGTCCGCACCAGCGGATAACTGCGGTCAGACAGGGTTGCCGCCGTCGGGGTGATGCCGTTGAGCGTCGCCGCCTTAAGGCCCCGGTGCTGGTCCAGCACCTGATAGCCGATAATGCCGACCGCTTTCGGGTTAGACAGCAGGCGGCGCGACAGCATCTCGTCAGACTCACCGGCATGAATATACACGCCGTCTTCGCGCAGCTTTTCGCAGGTGGCAAGACGCTCCTTCAGGGGCTGGGCCGCCATTGCCGGGTCTTCATGGCAGGCCACATCCAAAATCATCCCCAGCAGGGCATCATGGGTCCCCGAGGTCGGCGGCGGGCCATAGACCTGAATTGGCAGATCCGGCAGCGCCGGATCAATCTGCCGCCATGTGCGGTAGGGGTTGGCGACCAGCCTGCCATCCACCGGCACTTTTGCCGCCAGTGCCAGCCAGAGATGCCGCAGCGACAGCGGGTAAGACGGGGCCTCTGCCGCCATCGCGACAATCACGCCGCCGGTGCCCAGCGGCAGGGCTTCCGGCAGCTCCACCCCATTTTCGGCACAGCGGCGCTCTTCCGCCCCGGTCATCGGGCGGGAGGCCATCGCCACATCGGGGGTGTCAGAGCCGACCCCGGCACAGAACAGCTTAAAGCCGCCGCCGGTGCCGGTGCTTTCCACCACCGGGGCCGGATAACGGGTGCCTTTCCCGAAGCGTTCCGCCACATCGGTGGTCATGGTGTAGAGGCTGGACGACCCGACGATCCGGATCGCCGGAATACGCAGATCATCCGCCCGTGCCGCCTGCGGCATCAGCGTCAGGACGGCAGACAGGCATATCGCGGCAGACATCAGAGAACGCGGCACCACAGGAAAAGACATCATCCGACACAGCTCATCAGAGAACAGGCACGCCGTGCGCCTGCAAAGGCCCCCGACTATGGCGCACGGAGTGCGTTCCTTCAAGAAAAACTCACCACGGCAGTGGGGAAACACCGATCACCGGCTGATGGGCATGAAGCAGCAGGCCATACAGCAGCGCCGCAGCCAGCAGGGCCAGCAGCAGCGGGCGGCGCGGCCGCAGGGCTGACGGCAGGGCCAGAAGATTCAGGCGCGGGGCCGCGGCAGCCAGCGGCAACCACACCGCATCCCCCAGACGGCGGCGGCGGCGCAGATCCATCATCGCCATCCCCCCCAGCGCCAGCCCCCCCATCAGACCGAACAGGATCAGACTGGCGACGTCACCATTCGCCACCCCGTGCAGACCGGCCCACAGGGCCAGCCCCAGCAGTACCGGGTGCCGCGACAGCCGCAGCAACGGCGGGACCTGCGTTGTCAGACCGGTCTGGCCGGTCTGACCGGATGCAGACCGCCGCAGGGTCAGCGATAACGGGTTCGGCGTCGCCAGCCCGGCACTGACCAACAGACAGACCACCGGCATCCCCAGCAGCGGCACCCAGTGCAGACGGGGATCAGGCCCCCACAGGCCGATATAGGGTGCCTGCCGGTACGCCACCCCGATCCAGACGATCAGCAGCAGCGACAGGGCGGAATAGGCCAGCATGTAGGCCGGTTTTCCGATCCGGCGGATCAATGCGGCCCGCACCGGCGGCGATGCCGGAAGGCTATGGGCGGCGATAAAGACCAGAACGGCCAGCACCAGCGGGGTCATGGCGGCTTCCTGCATCAGTCAGAACAGATCCCCGGTCCGGACTCTGCGGGGTGGCAACCGCCGGGCCGGGACAAACACCCTACCCCTCACCCTAAACCCGGCCTTGACCGTCATCAAGGTGACCGGCGCGCCACTGCCGCAGGCTGAAGGTCACTTTTGGTTCTGTCTGTACAGGTCCCTCCGCCATGCCTGCCTCTGCCCGCGTTTACACCGCTGACCGCCGCCCGTCGCTGACCGCTTTTCTCAGCGGCGGGTTCCGCCCGTTTTTTCTGGCTGCCGGACTGCATGCCGCAGTTTCGCTGATTTTCTGGCTGGTGTGGCTGGGGGTGCACCATGCCGGGGGCACCTTCGTCACCCTGTCGGTCAGCCCGCCCCCCTACATCTGGCACGCCCATGAGATGCTGTTCGGGTTTGCCGGGGCCGCTGTCGGCGGCTTTCTGCTGACCGCCGTGCCCAACTGGACCGGTCATCGTCCGGTTGCGGGTCTGCGGCTGGCAGCGCTGGTGTGGCTGTGGCTGGCCGGGCGGATCGCCTTATGGGCGTCGGCAGCACTGCCGGGCCCGGTGGTCGCCGGGCTGGACCTGCTGTTTCTGCCCGCGCTGGTCACCACCCTTGCCGGGCCGGTGATCCGCAGTGGCAAACGCCAGAACATGGCGGTGATTGCCGTCATCGCCCTGCTGTGGGTGGCACAGATCCTCAGCCATCTCGGCATGGCCGGAATCCTGACGGATGGTGGACGGGCGGGCCGCCTGATGGCGCTGGATGTGCTGACCCTGCTGATGACCGTCATCGGCGGGCGGATCACCCCGGCCTTTTCCCGCAACTGGCTGTCAGCCCAGGGGCTGCCGCTGCCCCCGGCGGTGCCGATGGTCCCGTGGACTCCGGCAGCCCTGACCGGCATTCTGATTGTTCTGGCCGGGGACCTGAGCGCCCAGCCGATGCTGACCGCCGCCGGTGCATTGCTGGCCGCCGTCGCGCTGCTGGTGCGGCTGGCCCTGTGGCAGGGCTGGCGGGTGCGGTCAGAGCCGCTGCTGCTGGTGCTGCATCTCGGGGCCCTGTGGCTGGGGGTCGGTTACCTTCTGCGCGGTCTGGCCGCCCTTTCCTTCCTGCCCGAAGCCGCATCGCTGCACGCCCTGACCACCGGGGCCGCCGGAACACTGGTGCTGGGGGTGATGTGCCGGGCTGCCCTTGGCCATACCGGCCGGGCCCTCAGCAGTTCCCCCGGCCTGACCTCGGCCTTTGCGCTGGTGTCACTGGCAGCGCTGCTGCGGGTGGTCGTGCCGGTTGCCCTGCCCGGTTTTTATATGGAAGGCATGCTGGTGGCCGGGGCTGCCTGGGTGGCCGCCTTTGTGCTGTACGTCATCCACTTTCTGCCGATCCTGACCACTCCGCGTTAAGCCTGCCCTCCTGTTTTCTGTTTCTGTCTGGCCCGCCGCTGCGGGGGCTGCTTCATCTCCCGCAGCAGGAACCGGGCCGGAGACACTGCGGCGAACAGGTCCTCCTCCAGCGGCAGGGGCTGACCGGCGCACAGTGCCGCCAGTGTTTCCGCCATCAGCGCCGCCGTCTGGAACCCGCGTGACCCCAGCGCCCCCAGCACGTACAGGCCCGGCACCCATTCCGCCGCCGGATAGCGCGAGACCGGCCAGCCATGATGCAGGCCATCATACATCTGGCGCCAGCGGACGGCATCAAACAGCGGGCCGACCACCGGCATATGGTCGGCGATGGTCGCCCGCAGGCTGGACCGGCTGGCCACAACCGGACGCCCGGCCCACGGCACCGACAACGGCACCTTGTCTTCCGCCACCTGCATGTTGCGGGCGTCATCGGCATCGGTCGTCCCGTCCCACCCCGGGCGACGCGGGTCACCCCAGCGGTCATAGGTTGCCCCCAGCACCCGCAGGCCCGGCAGCGCGGCCCGGGGCGACAGATACCCGCCGAAGGACAGTGCCCCGGCGGGCAGATCACCGGCATCGCTGATCAGGGTGATCTGCCCCCGGTTGGACCGGATCGGCACCTCAGCCTGCGGCCACAGCAGCGGCGTTATCGCCCCGGCGGCCAGCACCACCGCATCAAAGACCGGCCCGGCGGCCAGACCGGCGGCGATACCCTCCGCTTCCAGCCGCCAGCCGCCGTCAACCGGGGTCAGGCCGGTCACATCCGCCGTTATCAGCGGGATGTCGCCACGCAGGGCGGTGCAGACAGCCGGCGGATGCAGCGCCCCGGCATCGGGCATCCACAGCCCGCCCCGGCTGCCGTACAGTCCGGTCAGGTCCCCGGCCTGCGCGGCATCGACCCAATAACCGATATCTTCCGGCAGCGCCGCCGCCAGCGCTTTCAGATGGTCTTCATCCGCCTGTTCCCGCGCGACCGTCAGGATGCCGGGGAAGAAGGCGACCGCCTCCCCCAGATCTCCTAGTAGACGCTTCATGTGCCGGAATGACGCCCCATAGAAGCGGGCGTGAACACCGCCGTCCAGCGTCACCCGGGGCTTCAGCAGGCCGCAGGGATTGCCGGAGCCTTCCCGCCCCTCCTGCCCGTGGCGGTCAACCAGCAGCGGATCAAACCCGGCACGGCGGAGGGCGCGGGCAGCGGCACACCCGGCCACCCCGGCCCCGATCACCGCAATCCGCGCCCCCGGCGGCAGGGCGGGCGGCAGGGCCAGCCACGGCAGACCGGCCTTCTGCTCCGGGGGGGCCTCCAGCACTGCCGACAGGCATTCCCGCTTATAGCCAAAGCCCTTGCGCCGCTGGACCGTAAACCCAAGGGCCTGAAGATCCCGCCGGACCTGACCGGCGGCAGTAAAGGTCGCCAGCCGTGCCCCCGGGGCCGACAGCGCCGCCACCCGGTGCAGCACCGGCGCGGCCCACATGTCGGGGTTTTTCGACGGGGCAAATCCGTCAAGAAACCATGTATCCACCCGCGCCATCAGCCCCGACAGCATCGGCAGAACCGGCCCGAACAGCAGCAGAAGCCGCACCCGCCCGCCGTCAAAGCTAAGGCTATGGACCCCCGGAACCGGCGCGGGCCACTGGCGGATCAGTTCCTCCGCCAGACCACTCAGGGCCGGAAACAGCGCCAGCGCCCGCCTCAGGTCATCCTGCCGCAGCGGAAACCCCTCCACCGAGCAATACGACAGGTGCCCGCAGCGCTGCGGGTCAGCCCGCCAGGCCTGCCATGTCAGCAGAAAGTTAAGCCCGGTACCAAAGCCGGTTTCCGCCACCGTCCAGCGGCCCCGCCCCTGCCATGCCTGTGGCAGACCGGCACCGTCAAGAAAGACATAGCGGCTTTCCGCCATGCCATCACCGACGCTGAAATAGACATCGCCAAACACCCCGGATCGCGGGGTTCCGTCCTCCGCCCAGTTCAGCACCGGGCTGCTCAGATCTCGGGTGTCCATATCCTCGGGTTCCGCTGCACAGAAAAAGGGGCCCCCGAACCAGCCGGAGGCCCCTTTCTCTTACTCTCTGATCCGCCTCAGGGAAAGGGGATCAGGCCGCCACCCACCAGTACAGGAACACAAACAGGAAGACCCACACCACATCCACAAAATGCCAGTACCATTCCGCAAACTCGAACCCCAGATGCCTGTCGCCGTCGAAATGACCGCGCAGGGCCCGCAGGGTCATCACGCTGAGCATGCAGACCCCGACGAAGACATGAAACCCATGGAACCCCGTCGCCATATAAAATACAGACGGATAAATCCCATCGCGGAACCGGAAGGCCAGATGGCCGTATTCAATGGCCTGCAACACCAGAAAACACACCCCCAGCGCCACTGTCAGCGCCAGCCCCCCGACCAGCCGCCCCCGCTGCCCGCTGGCAATCCCCCCGCGCGCCCACATCAGCACCACACCGGAGGTCAGCAGGATCAGGGTGTTGATCAGCGGCAGCCCGAACGCATCGGCGGTTTCAATCCCCGCCGGGGGCCAGACCCCCTGCGTGACCGGGCCGATATGCAGGGCGTTATGAAAATAAGCCCAGAAGAAGGCGACGAAGAACATCACCTCTGACCCGATGAACAGCCCCATCCCCATCCGCAGGCCGGTCCGCACCGGCCCGGTATGCGCCCGGTCGATCCGGCTTTCACGGATCACATCGCGCCACCACAGCAGCATCGTCAGCAGCACCAGCCCGACCCCGGCCAGCATCAGCCACGGCGGGCTGCCATGAAAATACTGCACGGCCCCGACGGCCAGCACAAAGGCCCCCAGAGACCCCAGCGCGGGCCACGGGCTGGGGGCGATAATATGGAAAGGGTGCTTGCGGACACCGGCTGTACTCATGGTCGGGTCTCCCCTGTCTGCGGCCCGGCCTGACGGGCCGGGGATCAGCTTTTCTTTTCGAAAAAGGTGTAAGACAGCGTCACCGTGCGCACATCATTGACCAGCGGGTCGGTCAGCAGGGCCGGATCAATGAAAAACTGCACCGGCATATCCGCCGTCTGCCCCGGCTGGAGGGTCTGTTCGGTAAAACAGAAACACTCAATCTTATTAAAGTACTGCGCGGCCTTCATCGGGGTAACGTTGAAGGTGGCGGTGCCGGTCACCGGCCTGCTGCCGGTATTGGTGGCCCGGTACACCGCCAGCACCGGCTCCCCCGCGAACAGGGCAAGCTGCGGATGCTCCGGGGTAAAGTGCCAGGGCATTCCCCCCGCGACGTTGGCGTCAAACCGCACGGTCAGGCGCACCTGCGCCGCCTGACCGCCGACCCCGATGTAGGCCATGGTCTGAGGGCCGGTTTTCGGGGTTCCTTCCAGCCCGGTCACTGCACAGATCAGTCGGTACAGCGGAACGGCGGCGAAGGAAACCCCGATCATCCCCAGGGCCAGCCCGGCGAACAGAAGCGCGATACGGCCATTGCTGCGGCCACGACCTACGGTCTGCATGACAGGCCCCTTTCACCATCCCCTCAGGATCGTTGCAGATTCATACTGTCAAACTCATACCCTCAGTGAGGCGCTGTTGACGCCAGAACCGGCGGCTCTTCAAAGCAGTGTTCCGGCGGCGGGCTGGGCAGGGTCCATTCCAGCGTGGTTGCCCCCTCGCCCCACGGGTTGGCCGCCACCGGCCGCCCGGCGGCAAAGGTCCGCCAGACCACCAGCAGGAAAACCAGCGCCCCGGCGGCTGAGATATAGGCCCCGACCGATGACACCAGATTCCACCCGGCAAAGGCATCGGGGTAATCCGGGATCCGGCGCGGCATGCCCGACAGGCCGAGGAAGTGCTGCGGGAAGAAGGTCAGGTTGACCCCGGTGAACATGATCCAGAACTGGATCTGACCAAGGCGTTCCGGGTATTCACGCCCCGACATCTTGCCGATCCAGTAATAAAACCCGCCGAACATGGCAAACAGCGCCCCCAGCGACAGCACATAATGGAAGTGCGCGACCACGTAATAGGTGTCATGCAGGGCAATATCGACCCCGGCATTGGCCAGCACCACCCCGGTCACACCGCCGATGGTGAACAGAAAGATAAAGCCGACGGCATACAGCATCGGGGTCTTAAAGGTGATCGACCCGCCCCACATGGTGGCAATCCACGAAAACACCTTGATCCCGGTCGGCACGGCAATGCACAGGGTGGCAGCCAGAAAGTAGGCCCGGGTGTTGACATCCAGACCCGTTGAATACATGTGGTGGGCCCATACCACAAAACCGATACCGCCGATCGACACCATCGCATAGGCCATGCCGAGATAGCCGAACACCGGCTTGCGCGAAAAGGTCGAGATGATATGGCTGATGATCCCGAAAGCAGGCAGGATCATGATGTACACTTCCGGGTGACCGAAGAACCAGAACAGGTGCTGATACAGCATCGGGTCTCCGCCGCCTGCCGGATCAAAGAAAGTGGTGCCGAAATTACGGTCGGTCAGCAGCATGGTCAGGGCCCCGGCCAGCACCGGCAGGCTGAACACCAGCAGAAAAGCCGTCACCAGCATCGACCACACAAACAGCGGCATACGGTGCAGGGTCATGCCCGGGGCCCGCATATTGATGATGGTGACCAGAAAGTTGATCGCCCCCAGCACCGACCCCACCCCGGCGATATGCAGGGCCAGAATGCCCAGATCAACGGCGGAATCCCCCATATGCCCCAGCGTGGACAGCGGCGGATACATCGTCCAGCCGGTGCCCGGCCCCAGTCCGGTCAGGCCCGACATCACCAGCAGCACAAAGGCCGGCGGCAACAGCCAGAAGCTGATGTTGTTCATGCGCGGAAAGGCCATGTCCGGCGCGCCGATCATCAGCGGTACGAACCAGTTGCCAAACCCGCCGATCAGTGCCGGCATGACCACGAAAAAGATCATGATCAGCCCGTGCGAGGTGACAAACACGTTGTACCGCTGAAAATCATCGCTGAAAAACTGCACACCGGGGGTTTGCAGCTCCATGCGGATCAGCACTGACATGGCCGCACCGATGACCCCGGCCACCACCGCAAACACCAGATACAGGGTGCCGATATCTTTATGATTGGTGGAATACAGCCACCGCCGCCAGCCCGTCACCCGTGGGGGATGACCGGCATGGGCTTCCTCATGATGCGTGGCGCTGTGCATGACCGTTCCTTTCCCTCTTGTCCGCCGGGGCCCCGGGGCTGGCTTATGGCTTCAGAAATGCCAGAAGGCTGCCGCCGCCGGTGCCAAGGCGGGCCTGCGTCTTTTCCACCCAGATCTTAAAGTCCTGATCACTGACCGCCCGCACCGCAATCGGCATAAAGCCGTGATTGACCCCGCACAGCTCAGAACACTGGCCGTAATACGTGCCGGGGCGGTCAGCGCGGATCCAGGTTTCGTTCAGGCGACCGGGCATGCTGTCCGTCTTGACCCCCAGGGCCGGAACCGCCCACGCATGGATCACGTCCTGCGATGTCATCACCACCCGCACCGTGGCCCCGACCGGAATCACCACCTCGTTATCCACCGCCAGCAGGCGCGGATCATTGGGCCCCAGCGAGGCCTCATCCTTCATGAAGCTGTCAAAGGCGAGATTGTGATCAGGGTATTCGTATGACCAGTACCACTGGTGCCCGGTGACCTTCAGGGTCAGATCGGCTTCGCTGGTACGGTCCATGTAATACAGCAGCTTGAAGGACGGCACCGCGATCACCAGCAGAATCAGCACCGGGATCGCCGTCCAGGCCACTTCCAGCGCCGTATTATGGCTGAACGTGCGCGGCACCGGGTTCGCACGGGCGTTGAACCGGACAATTACAACCGCCAGCAGCAGCAGAACGAACACAACCACACCGATCATCACCAGCGTGATGTAATCGTGCAGGGCCGTTATCCGTTCCATCACCGGCGATGCGGCCTTCTGAAACGTGACCTGCCATGGCTGCGGCTGCCCGTCGGACAGTGCCGGAGAACTGCTGAGGGCCAGCAGCAGCGCCACCATCCCGGAGGTCAGCCCGCCACGGATCAGAACCGCAGCGGCATGGGTCAGTCCATCAGCGTGTCTCATGGCATCTTTTCTCCCCGGCACAGATCTTTCCGGCGGCGGCTGTGCCGGAAAAACCGGCCCAGCCCCCTTTTGCCCAAAGGCGACGGCAGGGAAAGCGATGTGCGGATCCGCAGGCTTCACCCGACCGTCGGAGAAACGCAGCAAGCCATTGATGTTTCAGAAAAAATTTCAGTGATCTGCCCGACCCCACAGCATTCAGGGGGCATGTCAGACACTCTCGACACCGGCCCTGCGGCTGAAAGCACCCTAAGCTTTTCAAGGCAGAGAGTTTTCTTCAGTCAGGCGGGATCTCTTGGGTCAGACAATGCTCCGGTCTGCAGCCAGTCATTTCATCTTGCATAACGATTATGGGTTTATTGTCCGGGACTTGGCAATAGACAACAAAATCAGTCTGCTTTTTCCACCAGTATTGTTGCGGATTTTCGCAGTCGCAGTGAAAATATCTGATTGAAATGCTTTACTATACATTCCGGCATCAGCGCATCCGCAAAACCGGAAGGCATGCCGTACCGGAATACCAATCCGCCCGACTCCCCCGCCCACAACGGAACAGGGCGCCGGATGACCTCCGGCGCCCTGCCCCAACACTCTCCGTCAGCGGCCGTCAGCGGACGCGGACATTGCGGAACTGCCACGGATCATCGTGATCGACATCTTCCGGGAACAGCTTTTCGCGGCCCTGCAGCGGGGTCCAGTCGGTATACTCACCGACCACCGGCCCCAGATAGGGGGCCGCAACCGCAAGAATATCCTCATGCGGCAGCTCGTCGGCTTCCATCAGCCCGGCGTCGGGGTTGTTGATCGCCCACACCATGCCGCCCAGCACCGCTGCCGTCACCTGCAGGCCGGTGGCATTCTGATACGGGGCCAGTTCGCGGGCTTCCGCCACGCTCAGATGCGACCCGTACCAGTATGCATTCTTTGCATGACCGAACAGCAGTACGCCCAGCTCATCGCGGCCTTCGGTCAACTGTTCATTCAGCAGGCGGTACACCGGCTGTTCCGACCATTCCTTCCCGGACAGCTCATGCAGGCTGAGAACAGCGGCATCGCAGGGATGATAGGCGTAATGCACGGTGGGGCGGTATACCACTGCATCGCCATCACGCACCGTCAGATAATCGGCGATCGAAATCGCTTCGTTATGGGTGATCAGAAAGCCGTGGAACGGTCCTTCCATCGGAGTCCAGGTCCGCACCCGGGTGCTGGCACCCGGACGGCCCAGATAAATGGCCGCATCACAGCCAAAGCCGTGACGGAAGCCGTCTTCCGGCAGGCCCTTTTCATGGGTGCCCCAGCCCAGTTCCGCCGGCTGCATGCCTTCACCGACAAAACCGTCAATCGACCAGGTATTCCAGAATTCGCCGCGCACCTTGGGGGTGACGGTGGTCTGGGTATCGCGCTCGGCAATGTGGATGCCCTTGATACCCAGTGTGCGGGCAAGCTGCGCCCACTCCGCCCGGCTGGACGGGGCAGAGACGGCAACGCCGGTGTCGGCGGCAACCGTCAGCAGCGCCCGCTTGACGAAATGGCTGACCAGCCCCGGATTGGCACCGTGGGCCATGACCGCCGTCTTCCCGCCGGGAAACTGCGCCTGCAATGCCAGCGCCTCTTCCCGCAGGGCGTAGTTGGAGCGCTGCGACGCGGTCTTGCTGGTATCGGTATACCCGCCTTCCCACGGCTCAATGCAGGTGTCGATGTACAGGGCCCCCCATTCCTGCGCCAGACGGATCAGGTCAAGGGATGACACGTTCACCGACATATTGACGATGAAGCCGTTCTGTCCGGCCAGAAGCGGTTCCAGCACGGCACGCGCGGTCTCCGGCGTCAGGGCTGTCTGAAGGAAACGGATGCCTTCGGCGTCTGCGATTCCCCGACCGGTGTCGTCGGGTGCGATGATGGTAATGGCCTCACGCGGGGCGTCGATGTGACGCAAAATCAGGGGCAAGACGCCCTGACCAATGCTGCCAAAACCGATAATGACAATCGGACCACCAAAACGGACAAGCCGCTTCCATTCACTCATTCAAACAACCTCCTTAAGTACGGCGACCTTAAAAGTTCCGGCCGCCGGGGCACCTCACAAGCGAGACGGGGTGAAAGGGGACACGCACAGCACCGGCGACAGCGCCAGCTGCGGCAGATCGGCCCCCTGATCAACGGGGGCGATCATGCCACGGGCACCGGCCAGAGCGCCATGACGTAGCTCAAGAGCGAGAAACCGCGCGCGGTCCACCGGACCGGGCAGATCCATATCAGCCGTCAGACCGGCTTCGAATCCGAAACGCCGGTAGTAGGGTTCATCCCCCACCAGCACCACGCTGCCATGCCCCAGCGACGCCGCCTGATTGATCCCGTAGCGGATCAGGCGCGAGCCGAGACCAAGGCTTTGCAGGCGCGGATGGATCGCCAGCGGCCCCAGCAGCAGAGAACGGGTTTCGCCGCCGATCTCAATCGCCCAGAACCGCAGGGTGGCAATCACCTGCTGGGCAGAATCACGGATGACGAAGGCCAGCCCGTCAACCGGGGTCTGGCTGTCGCGCAGCCGCTGGCAGGTTTTCAGATGACGGTCCGGCCCGAAGCAGAGGTCGAGCAGGGTTTCGATACCGGCGTGATCAGCAGCGGTTTCGTGCGAAATCTGGATCATGTCTGTGGGCCTCCCTGGCCCAGTCCCGGCCTGGGCGGCCGGGTGCCCGTAAAATGCAGACAGAAACGGTGCGGGTCGGATCAGATGTAGAACGACTGCAGCGGGGCGAAGCCGTTGAACGCCACCGCCGAGTAGGTGGTGGTGTAGGCCCCGGTGGCCTCGAACAGCACCTTGTCACCGATTTCCAGCGATACCGGCAGCGGGTACGGGGTCTTCTCGTACAGCACGTCGGCGGAATCACAGGTCGGGCCGGCCAGAATGCACGGCTCGGTGGCATCCCCGTCATGGGGGGTGCGGATCGGGTAGCGGATCGCCTCGTCCATGGTCTCGGCCAGACCGCCGAACTTGCCGATATCCAGATACACCCAGCGCAGTTCACCTTCGGCGGTGGACTTGCGGGAAATCAGGATCACTTCGGACTGCAGGACACCGGCGTTGCCGACCATGCCCCGGCCCGGCTCGATGATGGTTTCCGGCAGGTTATTGCCAAAGTGGCGGCGCAGCGCGGTTTCGATGGCATCGCCATAGGCCTGCACGGCGGGAATGTCGCGCAGATAGCGGGTCGGGAAGCCACCGCCCATGTTGACCATCGACAGTTCGATGCCACGGTCAGACAGGGTGCGGAAGATGCTGCCGACAATGCTCAGCGCGCGGTCATAGGTGGTGACGTCACGCTGCTGCGAGCCGACATGGAAGGAGATGCCGTAGGGCTTCAGGCCCAGACGCTTGGCCTGTTCCATCAGGTCAACCGCCATCTCCGGGGCGCAGCCGAACTTGCGGGACAGCGGCCATTCGGCGCCTTCGCAGTCGAACAGGATGCGGCAGTACACCCGGGACCCCGGCGCGGAGCGGGCGATTTTTTCCAGCTCTTCGATGGAATCGAACGCAAACATCGTCACACCCATGCCCCAGGCACGGGCGATGTCACGCTCTTTCTTAATGGTATTGCCGTAAGAGATACGGTCCGGGGTCGCCCCGGCGGCGAGAGCCATTTCGATTTCCGGCACCGAGGCGGTGTCGAAGCACGAGCCCATTTCCGCCAGCAGAGACAGGATCTGCGGGGCCGGATTGGCCTTAACGGCGTAGAAAACGCGGGTTTCCGGCAGGCAGCTGGCGAAAGCCTGATAGTTCTGACGCACCACATCGAGATCCACCACAAGGCAGGGGCCTTCCGGTCGGCGGGTGGCGAGGAACTGTTGAATACGGTCGGTCATTGCAGCACGTCCCTTGACGAAGCAGTGAAGATAAGTCGGGGACCGGAAAGCCATCCGGGGCCGGGGCGGCTGGTGGAAATGCCGAATACCGGGCCGGATCCCGACAGCTCCGGCGCCGTCGGAATAAAGGCATGTTGTGCTTGCTGTTCGTGGCCAACGCACAGACGCCCGGGGGTTGCCGGACGTTTACCCATGCGCGTTGGTTTTTCGGATTGGGGAGTGCAATCCGCACGCTTGGCAATGAAGTAAAGTGCCTCTTCAGTAACGCCGACCTGTGGAGAGCCGACAGAGACCAAAAAAGCCGCGTTACGTCGTTGCTTTAAGCTGCCATCCCACAGTGAATTTTCCGCAGGGCCTCAACGGGTTAAGGCGGCGGAAGAGCGGGGCGTCCGGCAGCGACGGGCACGTGCGAATACGGACTGACGGTGATTTATTATCCATCGACCCTGATTGCAAATTAAATTTTCGTCTCTGAGATAAAAAAATTCACCGGCATCCGGTTACCGCGCACAGGGTGCGGTAACGCCGGGAAAAATACCGCTGATGCCGCTGAAAACCGCAGAAAAAACGGGTCACAGGGACGGCGGCGTACAGGCCGAAACCACGATGCAGTCCTCATCCCCGATATTACGGAAGCGATGGGGGATGCGGCTGTCAAACAGATAGGCATCACCGGGGCCAAGAATGCGCCGCTGCTCGCCCACCGTCACCTCCATCCGGCCACTGATGATAACGCCGCCCTCTTCGCCCTCATGACTCAGCAGCACCTTGCCGCTGTCGGTGCCGGGGGCATAGCGTTCGTGCAGGATCTGCAACGCCCGCCGGGTCATATCAGTGCCAACCTGCCGGTAGCTGATTTTACCGCGCCCGATCTCCACCAGTTCGGCGGCGGGAAAAAACACCCGCTCAGCCCCCTCTTCCGGCATTTCCAGCGCGAAAAACTCCGCCAGCCCCATCGGAATGCCGTCAAGAACCCGCTTCAGTGACCCGACGGACGGATTGGTGCGGTCGGATTCAATCAGCGAAATCGTGGCATTAGTCACCCCGGCCCGGCGGGCCAGTTCCCGCTGGCTGAGACCGTGGCGTTCCCGCACCATCCGCAGTCTGGCCCCGACACTGGCATCCATTGGCAGTCCCTCTCTCTGATACAGACCCGTTTCAGGCGTTGATGATCTTTAACATGATGCAGTGCATTTTCATGTTTTTCAACACACTAGGCATCCAGAAGAAAACGTCTTGTTAAACATATGCAGACACCGCAAGGTGGAGGCTGAGACTGTACGCCGCCCGGCAGTCTGCCCCTTTTTCTTCCACCCCGTGGAGCGCACCATGCCCGACAGCCTGAATACACCAAACGATCTTGCCCCGTTCTGGATGCCGTTCACCGCCAACCGCCAGTTCAAGAGCAACCCGCGCCTGCTCGTCAAGGCCGAGGGGATGTATTACACCACCAGCGATAACCGTCAGGTTATCGACGGGACCGCAGGCCTGTGGTGCGTCAACGCCGGTCACGCCCAGCCGAAAATCGTCGAGGCAATCCAGCAGCAGGCGCTGGAGCTGGACTATGCCCCGGCCTTCCAGATGGGGCACCCCAAGGCGTTTGAGCTGGCGGCCCGGCTGGTGTCGATGATCCCCGGCGACCTTGACCATGTGTTCTTCACCAACTCCGGCTCGGAAAGCGTTGATACCGCGCTGAAAATCGCGCTGGCATACCACCGTGCCAAGGGGGATGCCTCCCGCACCCGTCTGATCGGGCGGGAACGCGGCTATCACGGGGTCGGCTTCGGCGGTATTTCCGTCGGCGGTATCGTCAACAACCGCCGTTTCTTCGGCTCGCTGCTGGCGGGCGTGGACCATCTGCGCCACACCCACGACCCGGCCCGCAACGCCTTCAGCCGTGGTCAGCCGGAACACGGGGCAGAGCTGGCCGATGATCTGGAGCGGCTGGTCGCCCTGCATGGCGCCGAAACCATCGCCGCCGTGATTGTCGAGCCGATGGCCGGGTCAACCGGCGTGCTGATGCCGCCGAAGGGATATCTGGAACGCCTGCGCGCCATCTGCGACAAGTACGGCATTCTGCTGATTTTCGACGAGGTCATCACCGGCTTCGGCCGTCTGGGCTCGCCGTTTGCGGTCGATCACTTCGGGGTGATGCCCGATATCGTCACCACCGCCAAGGGGGTCAGCAACGGCGCGGTGCCGATGGGGGCCGTGTTTGTCCGCAAGGGCATCTACGATACCTTCATGAACGGCCCGGAAAATGCCATCGAGCTGTTCCACGGCTACACCTACTCGGCCCATCCGCTGGCCTGCGCCGCCGCGCTGGCAACCCTGGATGTCTACCGCGAGCAGGATCTCTTCAAGCGCTGCGCCGATCTGGCCCCGTACTTTGAAGATGCCGTCCATTCCCTGAAGGGGCTGCCGCACGTCATCGACGTCCGCAACATGGGGCTGGTCGCCGGGATCGAGCTGGAACCCCGCCCCGGGGCACCGACCGCCCGCGCGTTTGAGGCGTTCCTGAAGTGCTATGACAAAGGCGTGCTGATCCGCACCACCGGCGACATTATCGCCCTCAGCCCGCCGCTGATCGTCGATAAGGCGCAGATTGACACCATCGTCGGCACCATTGCCGATGTGCTGAAAGAGATTGCCTGATCCCTCCTGCCGGACAGCAGACCGGGACAGACACGTAAAAACAGGGCGGTCCACACGGGCCGCCCTGTTCCTTATCAACGCCTCACGGGCCGGGGGCCCTGCCCCTTAACACTTCACGGGCCGGGGGCCCTACCCCTTAACACTTCACGGGCCGGGGGCCCTTTTGGCAAGCTGCTGACGCTCCAGAAGCGGACGGCGGTCTTTCACCACAGCCAGCGGCACCCCCATCCGTTTGACCGTGGCCACCACCGCTCCGCTCAGGCTGTCATCGCAGCCCATCTGGGTGGAAGACACGTAAAATTCCGCCGCATCCCAGACATGGGTGATCTCAAACCGGCGGTCGAGAACATCGTTGATCTGGAAGCCTTCGGCACAGACCGCCACCAGATGACGGCGTTCGCCCGGGGTATGGGGTTCAACCATATCCTCCAGCCGCTGCCCGGCCTCCCGCAGGCTGGATGACCAGTAATCCGTCTCCCACGCGCCATAGGCCCCCGGCAGCCAGCCGACAAAGCCGTTAAACCCGGCATAGCCATAGGGATGCATCATCGCCAGCGGCACTGCCGCCAGCAGGAACAGACTGACGGCAACCCCGCGCAGGCCATACTGACGCCAACGCTGGCTGCGGGCCCAGCTGACAGCCCCCATCCACCCGGCGCAGGCCAGCACCACCAACGGCGGCACCACGAACAGAAAATGCCGGATCCCGTTGTACATCGGCGGGCGGCTGAGGGCGGCATACACCACAGGGAACAGCGCCGCAAACACCACCGGCGCCCACAGGGCCACCGTCGCGTGTCCATCCCGGCCCTGCCAGGCCTTCCGCCGCAGCCACAGCCCGAAAACCCCGACCGCCAGCCCCAGCCCCAGCAGGGTCGCTTCCGGCAGCTTTACCGACAGATACATCGGCAGGTAATAGCGCGGCACGTTGGCAAGCTCTACCTCTGTGCCATCGACCATGGTGGTCATGCTGAAAGCGAAGTGCGAGAAAGTGCCGAGCGCCTTAAGAATGTTGTCAGGCGCCAGCACCGACCACGGCCAGAACACCGCCATCATCAGCAGGGCCAGCGCCAGCCCCGGCAGCAGGGCCACCAGTGAGCGGCCAAGGAAGCGCAGGCGCGGCAGAACACCGTCAGCCTGCAGCAGCACCGCCCCCAGGACCGCAGTGCCGATAAACCCGACCGACAGCACCGCCCCGACCCGCAGACCGATGGCACACCCCACCGCCAGCCCCAGTTTCAGCACCAGCGACAGCGGCGGGCGTGGCAGAACGGCAGCACAGCGCAGGGCATAATACAGGGCCCACATCATCGCCGTGGCAAACGGCACATCTTTGGTATGGGTGAACATCGCGCCAGACCACATGCCGGTCAGCAGCAGCAGCCCCATGGCGGTCAGCCCGGCGCGGTCACCCATCAGCAGGCGGGCCACCCGCGACGTCCCGATCAGACCGACAACGCCGATCAGCCCTGACAGCAGGTGCCGCAGATGCCAGACATCGGCAAACGGAAAGATTTTTTGCAGCAGCACCGCCAGAAGGTCGAACAGACCGCCGTATAAGTAGAGGTTCTTGTACGAAAACGCCGCCAGATCCGTCATCCCGGAGGCATAATAGCGCCACAGCAGCTCGCCATAGGTGTGCTGCACCAGTTCGTCGTTACTGGCCCCATGCAGGGGAAACGTCGCCAGCACGAATGCCACAGCCAGCCAGGGCACGATCATCAGACAATCGCGCACCGTCAGCGAGCGCAGGGCAGCAGCCAGCCAGGCGGGGGACAGGGGAATCCCATCCGGGGTTTTCATGACCGGGTCTCCGTCTTTGCGTCCGATCGCGGGTCCTGCCCGACCCGATCGGCGACAATGTAAAGCGGACGCCCTTTCACTTCGTTAAAAATACGGCCGATATATTCCCCCAGAGCCCCCAGACTGATCAGCTGAATCCCCGAGGTAAACAACCCGGCCACCATCAGCGAGGCATAACCGGGCACATCAATCCCCCAGATCAGGGTCCGCACCACCAGCCACCCGCCGTAGATCACCGACAGCAGGGCAATCGTCACCCCAGCAATCGACCACACCCGCAGCGGCACCATCGAAAACGCCGAAATCCCATCCAGCGCATAGCGGAACAGCCGCAGGAACGGCCATGCAGACTGCCCGCCGACACGCTCCGCCGGTTCAAAATCAATCAGAACCTGCCGGAAGCCGACCCAGCTGGTGATGCCTTTCATAAAGCGGTTCCGTTCGGGCAGGCTGTTGATCGCATCAACCACCGCCCGGTCAAACAGGCGGAAGTCGCCCGCACCTTCCGGGATCTCCACTTCTGACACATAATGGAACAGCCAGTAGAACATCCGGCTGGCCAGCCGCCGGGTTGTCGGGTCCGTCTGGCGTGACCGCCGGACCGCCGTCACCATCTGCGCGCCGTCAGTCCAGCGTTGCAGCATCTCAGGCAACAGCTCCGGCGGATGTTGCAGATCACCGTCCATCAACACCACGACATCGCCAGCCGCCGCCCGCAGCCCCGCCGCCATCCCGGCTTCCTTGCCGAAATTGCGGGCGAAGCGCAGGCCGCGCACCGCCGGATCGGCTGCCGCCAGATCGCGGATCACCTCGAAACTGGTATCGCGGGAGCCGTCATCGACCAGCACGATCTCCCAGCGGGAAACCGGCATCTGCCGCAGCACCGCTGTCAGGCGGCTGTGCAGGGCGTGCAGGGCTTCCCCCTCATTATACACGGGCACGACAACGGACAGGAAAGGCCCCTGTCCCGAGGATTCAGACGCCACAGTCACGGCACCATCCAACGCAATAGCCACGTTGCACCTGTCTTAAAATCGCCCCCTCTGCCCTGACCCTGTTATCGGGTATCTTGCCATCGGGCGGGGGCCTCTCTAATACCTTGATCCTGATCCGTCCGCCATAGACCGGAAGTCCCCCCATGATCAAAAAAGTGATTTCGGCCCCCGGATTTCATCCGGTTGTCATCTGCGCCGACGATTACGGTCTGTCGCCGGGGGTCAGCCGGGCGATTGAAGAGCTGATCGCCGCCGGCCGCCTCAGCGCCACCAGCGTGATGACCACCCTGCCGGACTGGCGGACGCAGGGGCCAGAGCTTAAGGCCCTGACCCGGTCCCACCCTGCCGACATCGGCCTGCATCTGACCCTGACCGAACAGCCGCCGCTGACCGCCTGCACCGGTCTGGCGGAGAGCGGGCGCCTGCCCGGGGTCAGCGCGGTGCTGTCGCGGGCGCTGACCCGCCGCCTGCCCGGTCCGGCCCTGCGGGACGAGATCCGCGCCCAGCTTGACGCCTTTGAGGATGTCTGGGGGGCAGCCCCCGACTATGTGGACGGACACCAGCATGTGCACAGCTTCCCGCAGGTCGGCGGGATCCTTCTTGATGAACTGACCCGGCGCTACCGCCATCTGGCACAGCGGCCTTACATCCGTTCGGTTTGGGAATCCCCGCCCCGCCTGCGCCGCTATGGTGCCGCAACCGGCAAAGGGCTGATTCTGTCGGCTCTGGCCCTGCCGTTTGACCGGGCCACCCGCCGCGCCGGATTTGCGGGCAATGACAGTTTCCGGGGTCTTTATGATTTTTTCATGGCGGGCGATTACCGCCCGCTGTTCCGGCGGCTGCTGACCGCCCCATCCCGGCGGACGCTGATCCACTGCCACCCCGGGCGCTGCGACGATCTTCTGCACAGCCGCGACGGCCTGAGCTGGCCACGGGAACGGGAGCTGGCCTATCTGTCATCCGACGCCTGCGCCGAAGATCTGGAGGAAGCCCGGATCCGCCCGGCCCGCTTCGCCGGGCTGGCGGAACAGGCCTGAGCCGCATCCCCTCTTGCCAAGCGGGGCGGAAGGGGGTACCTCCTGCCTCAATGATCTGACTGACCCCCGCAGCACCGCCGCCGAGCCCCGGCAGGCGGTTTTGCCTGTTGAGCATACGGACCCCGCACCGATGACCAAAACCATCGCCCCCGCGCCGCGCGTCGGCATTGTCAGCCTTGGCTGTCCGAAGGCCCTTGTCGATTCCGAACGGATTTTGACCCGGCTGCGTGCCGAAGGCTATGAAGTGTCGCCCACCTACGAAGGGGCCGATGCGGTGATCGTCAACACCTGCGGCTTCCTCGATTCGGCCAAGGCGGAAAGTCTGGAGGCCATCGGCGAGGCACTGGCCGAAAACGGCAAGGTGATCGTCACCGGCTGTATGGGCAAAGACGAGACACTGATCCGCGAACAGTTCCCCAATGTGCTGTCCGTCACCGGGCCGCATCAGTACGAGGCTGTCGTCTCCGCCGTGCACGATGCCGCACCGCCGCAGCATGACCCCTTCGTTGATCTGGTGCCGCCGGAAGGGATCAAGCTGACCCCCCGCCACTATTCGTATCTGAAGATTTCAGAAGGCTGCAACAACCGCTGCTCGTTCTGCATCATCCCGTCGCTGCGCGGCGATCTGGTCAGCCGCCCGATCAACCGGGTGCTGGCCGAGGCCGAAAAGCTGGTCAATGCCGGGGTGAAGGAACTTCTGGTCATCTCGCAGGACACCAGCGCCTATGGCGTTGACCTCAAGTATGCCGAGGCGGACTGGAAAGGCAACCCGATCAAAACCAATATGCTGGAACTGTCGCGGGCACTGGGCGACATGGGGGTATGGGTGCGCATGCACTATGTTTACCCCTACCCCAGCGTTGACGCCGTCATTCCGCTGATGGCCGAAGGCAAGATCCTGCCGTATCTGGACATCCCCTTCCAGCATGCCAGCCCGAACGTGCTGAAGTCCATGCGCCGCCCGGCCAATCAGGAAAAGGTGCTGGACCGCATCAACAAGTGGCGCGATATCTGTCCTGACCTGACCCTGCGCTCCACCTTCATTGTCGGCTTCCCCGGTGAGACCGAGGAAGACTTTGAATTCATGCTCGACTGGCTGAGCGAAGCCAAGCTCGACCGCGTCGGCTGCTTCAAGTACGAGCCGGTGGAAGGCGCGACCGCCAACGATCTGCCCGATCAGATCGACGAAGACGTCAAGGAAGAACGCTGGCACCGCTTTATGGAGCATCAGCGCCAGATTTCTGAAGTCAAGATGGCGGCCAAGGTCGGCACCCTGCAGAAAGTGATCATCGACGAAGTGGACGAAGACGGCGCCATTGGCCGGTCCACCGCCGACGCGCCGGAAATCGACGGCAGCGTGTTCCTCAACGGGGATACTGAGGTCAAGCCCGGCGATATCGTCACCGTGCGGGTCGAGCATGCCGACGACTATGACCTGTGGGGCATCCGCATCGACTGATCCTGACCGGATCAGCAGGACAGAAAAAACCGGACGGTCTGCTGACCGCCCGGTCTTTTTTTGCGCCCCGGCTTTAGATCATCAGCGGTCAGGACTTGATCAGCGGGGCAGACCAGTCCAGCTGCTGCCACTGGCTGCGGCGGCGGCGCTTATCGTCATACATCCGGGTATCGGCAACATGCAGCAGATCGGTCTGGCTGCTGCCATCCTGCGGGGCAAGAACACCGCCGATACTCATTTCGATCTGCAACGGGCGACCTTCCAGCAGCACAGTGCCGGAGACCGACAGCCGCAGGCGTTCGATGAAGCGGTCGAGGCGGTCGCGGGTGGTGATATCACTCAGCAGCACCACAAACTCATCCCCCCCCAGACGGGCCGGATGTTCTCCCTCGCGGCAGCTTGCCTGCAGGCGGGCCCCGATCTCCTTCAGCAGGGCATCGCCGACCGCATGGCCGTTGACGTCGTTGACCTGCTTAAAACGGTCAAGGTCAAACAGCACCAACCCGAAGCCTTCGCCGTTACGCTCCAGCGCCAGAAACGATTCTTCCAGCAGAGCATCCATCTGGCGGCGGTTGGCCAGCCCGGTCAGCGGATCCCGCCGGGTCAGGGCTTCCAGCTCCCCCTGTTTGCGGTACAGCACAAGGGCAGCGGCCCCGGTCATCCACAGCAGGGTCCAGACCGTGAAGGTAAAGAACAGCGGCTCATTCACTGCCTGCGGCCGGTCGCCCGCCCCCAGCAGCAGACGCAGGGTGTAGTTCCAGCGCATCGCAAAGCCGATGGCAAGGCAGAACAGAACCGCCGCGCACAGGGTTTCCGCCGCCCGGGTGGCCCTGTCCTGCCGATACAGCAAAATCAGCGCCCCGGACAGCAGCAGGACCAGATAATAGCTGTCGCTGAACATGTAGCGCCGGGGCGGGTAAGGGGCTGTGATCACCGACACCACCACCACCACCACAAACAGCGCCGCCCACCACGGCCAGCGCCCTTTGATCGAGCCAATCCCCTTGAACCGCAGGATCCCTTCAAAATACAGGGAAAACAGCGTCATGGTGGCAACGTTGACCGTCGCATTCCAGATGTAGGTATCAAAGATACCGAGCATACCGCTGGAATACGCCGTCATGCAGACGATAGAGGCGATCATCCAGCAGCCCGGTCCCCGGGTTCCCGGGGTGGTCCGCCAGACAATCACCATCATCGCCACCGATGCGATGTTGATAAACGCATTGGTGATGGCAAGGGTTGCCGGATGCAGAACGACTGAAAACACCCTAATCCCCTTTTACACCGACCGGATCACGATGCGGTTTCCTCCGCTGCAGCACGGGGCCACGACTGACGGCGGCGCTGCTGCTTGGCCTGATACATCCGCTGATCCGCAACGTGCAGCACGTCCGTCTGGTTGATGCCATCGGCAGGCACCAGCGCGCCGCCGATACTCAGACGGACGGTCACAGTCTGTCCGTCCCGGGTCACCGCCGGGCCTTCCACCGCCGCCTGAAGGCGGGTCATCGCCGCAGTCAGATCCTCGGCAGTGACAATCTCTTTCAACAGCACCACAAACTCATCACCGCCGAAGCGGGCCGGAAGGTCGCCGGACCGGCAGAACAGTTTCAGCCGCCGCCCGACCTCTATCAGGCAGTCATCCCCGGCAAGGTGGCCGATCGTATCGTTGATTTCCTTAAAGCCGTCGAGGTCAAAAGTCAGGACCGCAAAGCCGGGCACACTCTTCGGCAGCGGAGCCCCCCGGATCCCCGAGCGTTCCGGCACCGACAGCAACGGCTTCGCCGCCGCTTCAAAGACCCGGTCAAATTCGCGGCGGTTGGGCAGGCCGGTCAGCGCATCTTCCCGGCTCAGGGCCTCAATGCGGGCCTGAGACCGCTTCAGCACCATCAGCACCACCGCATAGGTCCACCAGAACGACCATACGGTGAACAGAAACTGGGCGGTGCCATCAATGGCCTGCAGGGTCCGCGGGCTGTCCCCGACCATAAGATCGCCGGTCAGCAGGTGATACGTGTTGATCCAGCGCCACAGCAGAGCCCCCCCCACCAGCAGGAAGGCCACACAGCCGAACAGACGGATCGGGATACTGACATCCGCCGCCCCGCGCAGCAGCAGCAGCAGGGCTGCCGCCACCAACAGCAACAGCACACCATCCTGCACCGTCTGCCGGAGGACGGGATCGCTGAACAGCCCGGCCAGAATCGGCCCGCTGAGAGCAGCGGCGGTGCAGAAGGCAAACGTCCGCCCATAGGCCCGTTCCGGAACCGCCTGACGGTCCTCGGCTGCCATGAAACGGATCAGACCATCAATCACCAGCACGAACAGCAACGCCGCCAGCGATGTATAGGCCATTCCCCAGTGGGGGGGATAAGGCCCGGTCTCCGCATCCCGGATCAGGACGGTGACACCAGCCAGCACAGGCGACAGCAGGCTGGCGACAAACCAGAGGGCCGGGCCGGGCATACGCGCATTGGCACGCCAGATCACCCCCATCAGAATCACCGTGGCAATACCGATACAGACGCTGAGCAGCGCCATTGTCGGCAGATCAAGTGTCCGCATCCCCACCCCATTGACGTGATCGCACAGCCTGTCCGGAACGGCCTGATGCGAAAAGCGCAGCCCGGCACGGGATCAGCCTGCCCCAAGAGGCAGCAGCGGATCCGATATCCTGAGCTCTCCAAAGCTACCGCGCCAGACAGACCGGGTAAAGTCCGCTTAATCCAGCGACAGAAGAATCATTCGTAATTTAACGGCTGCGCTTCTGATTTCCTGCGGGGTATAGGCAGCAAACCCGATAAGAATACCACTTTCGCGAACAGGTTTCCGGCAATACCCGGACAGAGCGCGGACACTCACCCCGGCGGTACGGCAGCGGTCTGCGATCTGCTGATCGGGCGGAACCGGCCCGGCCTGAATCAACCGCTGCATCAGCCGGTCAGACAGCCGGGCCACCACATGCATCCCCGATGGCTGCACCTCCGGCACGGTCAGCCAGTCTGCGCAGTGCTCCTGCAGGGCCTGTAACAGAACCCCCTGACGGTCGGCATAAACACGGCGCATCCGCCGCAGATGCCGGGCATAGGCCCCGCTGTCCATAAAGTCGGCCAGCGCCGGTTGCAGGGCCAGAGAGGCCCGGGGGCCGGTGGCCTGCAGGCAGGCCCGGTACCGTTCCACCGAGGCCAAGGGCACCGCCAGATAGCCCAGCCGCACCCCGGAGGCAAAGACCTTCGAAAAACTGCCGAGGTAAATCACCCGGGCCCCATGATCCAGCGAGGCCAGCGCCGCCAGGGGCCGCCCGCCATAGCGGAATTCGCTGTCATAATCATCTTCCAGCACCATCGCCCCCTGCTGTCTGGCCCAGTCGATCAGGCCCAGACGGCGCGGCAACGGCATCGTGTACCCCAGCGGATAATGCCGGGACGGGGTCACCATCGCCAGACGCACCGGTGCCGCCCACCGCAGGGCCGCCAACCCCTCCAGACACAGACCGCTGCTGTCCACCGGGCAATCAAGGGGTACCCCGCCCCGGTCGGTCACCATGTTCCGGGCCGGGGCATATCCGGGGTTTTCCAGCACCACGCCCTCCCCCGGTCCGACGAAAGCCCGCAGGGTCAGATCAATGCCATCCCCGGCCCCGGCGGTGATGATGATCTGATCCGGGGTCACATCAATCCCCCGCCACACCTGTAGATGCCGCGCCAGTGCCTGCTGTAAGGCCGGATCCCCGAACACCGTTTCCCCATGCCCCAGCACCCGGGGGGACGGGCGGCGCCAGCTTCCCGCCAGCGCCCGGCTCCACTCTGCGGCGGGGAACAGACGACAATCAGGCTCCCCCGGCTGAAGCGGCGGCGGCCAGCCGGGCACCTCTTCCCACGGGCGGACACGCGGCGGCGTGGCAGGCGCAGGAGCCGGGCGCGGCACCGCACCGGAAACGGTCAAGGTCTCCTCCGGCAGCGGGCAGACATACATGCCGCTGCCAGCCCGCCCGGCGATATAGCCTTCCCCCACCAGCTGATCGTAGGCCGCGATCACGGTTGCCCGCGAGACCCCAAGCTCCGCCGCCATCAGGCGGCTGGACGGCAGACGCTCTTCCCGCCGCAGAACCCGCCGCAGGATCAGATCCCGCAGTTGCTCATACAGCTGCACATACACCGGCGCGTCTGCCTGCGGATCCAGAGAAACCCCGATCCATGCCCCGCCCATCACGTTGCCCCCCGCTCAAACTGGTCTGTAAAGATTATTGCAGAGTGGATCTTTTTGACAGGCCAGTTTTGATCAAAAGTCAGCGGACGGCAGAGACGGATCCCCCCCCTGCCCCTGTTTTTCGGCTGCCTGTTTAAGGACCCCGTGACGATGACCGATCAGACCCTGCCCCCTTCCGCCCACGCCACTGTAAAACGGGGGGCCAAGCGTGCCCGGTACGATGCGGAAACGCTGCACGCCATTCTTGATGCCATGCCCCTGTGCCATGTCGGCTACATCATCGACGGTCGCCCAGTGGTGATCCCCACCCTGCAATGGCGGGACGGCAATACCCTGTACTGGCATGGGGCCAGCACCAGCCGCACCATCGCCGCCGCAGCCGGGCAGGATGTCTGCGTCACGGTGTCGATTCTTGACGGACTGGTGATCGCCCGGTCGGCCTTCAATCACAGCGTCAACTACCGCTCAGTGGTCGTTCATGGCCGCCCGCGCCTGATCGACGACCCTGTTCATAAGGAAGCCGCCCTGAAAGCGATGATCGAAAGCCTGACCCCCGGGCGGTGGGACGCCCTGCGCCCGATGCACCCGAAAGAGTTTAAGGCCACCGGCGTGCTGGCGCTGGACCTTGATGAGGCATCCTGCAAGGTGCGGAACGGCCCCCCGGTTGATGATGCCGAGGATTACGCCCTGCCGATCTGGGCCGGTGTCCTGCCACTGCACAGCCGCTGGGGCACCCCGGAAGATGACAGCCGTGTGCAGCCCGGCGTTGAACCACCTGAGGCGATCACCGCTTTTCCGCAGGGGCCGATGTTCCGCGGTCTGTAAGCCAATCGGATGCTGCCCCGTCCACGCCGGAAGCGCATCCGAGACCATCCCCCGGCCCCGGCCACCCCGGGCCGGGGGATTTCTGTTTGAATTCTTAGCCCCGGTTAAATTCTTAGCCCCGGAAGACACCGGAACAGCAGACACCGGAAACCTTCAGGGCAAAAGACAAAACCCCGAGGTTTCCCTCGGGGTTTTGATGGTGGGCGTGGCAAGGATTGAACTTGCGACCCCTGCGATGTCAACACAGTGCTCTCCCACTGAGCTACACGCCCGTTTCTCTCGGCGGCACTTTCCGCAACCATCTGAAAGCGCTTTGCTTTTTCATCCGGTCGCTGTCTGCGTCGTCGTGAGGGCGGCTTTATATCCAGCCTCGCCGAACTGCGCAAGCCCTGTTTTTCACTTTTTTGATTTTTTTATCAAACCACCGCCTTTAGCCGCATCCCGCAGGCAGAGCCTGCCGTAAAAGCGCAACGGACAAAGGGGATGGAAAGTGGGGCGGAAAAGACAAAACCCCGAGGTTTCCCTCGGGGTTTTGATGGTGGGCGTGGCAAGGATTGAACTTGCGACCCCTGCGATGTCAACACAGTGCTCTCCCACTGAGCTACACGCCCGTTTCGCTTTGCTCCGCGTCGCCGTCACCGGCGGTTCGTCGCTGCGAGGACGGCTTTATACTCAGCCTGAACGATGCTGGCAACAGGTATTTTTCAAAAAAGTGTATTTTTTCAAAATGACAGAAATCGGAAGGCTCTCCCCGGCTGCCCCCTTGGAAGGGATTGCGCCCTTGGTGTAGCGTGCTGATATGGAAACAGGATCTCCCCAGCTCCACCCGGCGGAAGAGCGCCCCCCCTTTGTGCTGGACCGTCCGGCGCAGCAGACCCTGCCGCTGGTGGTCACCTCCCCGCATTCGGGGGACTACTACCCGCAGGCTTTTCTGGACTCATCACAGCTCGATCCCTCCGCGATCCGGCGGTCGGAAGACTGTTATGTGCATGAGCTGGTGGCCGATGCCCCCGATCTTGGTGCGCCGCTGCTGCGCGCCACCTATCCACGCGCCTACCTCGACCTGAACCGCGAAGCGTGGGAACTCGACCCCGAGATGTTCGACACCCCGCTGCCGCCGGGCATCAACAGCACATCGCCGCGCGTCGCCTCCGGGCTTGGCACCATCGCCCGCATCGTCGGCAACGGCAATACGATTTACCGCGGCAAGCTGTCATTCTCCGATGCCGAGGCCCGCATCCGCTGCCTGTATCATCCTTATCATGAGGCCCTGCAGCGGCTGATCGAGGAAACGCGGGCCCGCTTCGGCTATTGCCTGCTGCTTGACTGCCATTCGATGCCGTCTGTCACCGTCCCGGCAGGCCCGCCGGTGACCGGCTTCGTGCTGGGGGATTGCTATGGGGTAAGCTGCCATCGCTCCCTCGCCGATGCCGCCCGCTCCGCGCTGGAGCGCGGCGGATGGCGGGTCATGCGCAACACCCCTTATGCCGGGGGGTTCATCACCCGTCACTATGGCCAGCCGGAAAACGGGGTCCACAGTCTGCAGATCGAAATAAACCGCAGCCTGTATATGGACGAAAGCACCTATGACCGTCGGCGTGGGTTTTCCACCCTGCGCGCCCTGATGCGCGATACCCTGATGGCCGTCACCCACCGCGCCGGAATTGTGCTGAAGCGATGACGGCCATCACTGTTACATAAAAAACAGTGTCAAGAATATTTTTTCCCAGACTCGGCGGCATTAAGGCTGGACACCGGGGACGTGATCGGTACTATGCCGCGCACCGACGCCAAAAGCAGGCGACCGGGGGCAGAAAGCCCGCCCCGCCGGGGGTTTTTAAGAAATTTCAGTCACTTACAAAACAGTTTGCAATCATACAATTATGATTGTGTCTGAATGGTCTGAATTTTCTTTCTAAACTACCGGCGATCGCGGTTGACAGCCCACCGGATCACGCCATCATTCTGTCGTCGCACTTCTTCTGTCGTGTTGGTCTGGTTTTGCCGGGTCGACTCGCCAAACCCAAGCAAGCTGACCCCTGCCGGCCGAACCCTGAATGCGGCAACCGGCATACCGGGGTCAGACACCAGGATCACGACGCCCGGCCAGAAAGACGTATGGCAGGGACGGCCAGAGACGGGGGCCTTGATGCGGTTTTGCAAGCCGATACTGTTTGCGGGTCTGGGTATGGTGTGCGGTGCCAGTTCCGTGGCGCTGCTGGCATCGGTCCTCCACTCCCCGCCGGAATCCGCTTCCGCACAACACACACCGGCCCCGAAAGCCGCTGAAGGCCCGAAATCGGCAGGAACGCAGACCGCTTCCGCCGGGACCGACAATAGTGCCGACGCGCCCTCTCATGCCCAGAATAGCGGCGACGCCCGCAGCCTGACCGGCCCGCGCACCCCGCCGCGCCCGCTGACACGCAATCAGCAGCAGGGCCCGATCCAGACCGTTTCGCTGCAGGCCGGTGATGCTGCCATTGCCCCGTCCGCCAACGCGGAAAGCGTCAGCACCCGGGTGGTGACAGTCGGCCGCGGCGATACGCTGATGAGCGTTCTCGGCGCCGGGGGCGTTGACCGTCAGGATGCCCTGACCGCCGTGGAAGCCCTGCAGGACATCTACAATCCCCGTGCCCTGCGTGCCGGTGACGAACTGACCCTGACCTTTGCCATTGGCGAAGACGGCGAGCAGGCCTTTCAGGGCTTTTCGTTCACCCCAAATCCCGGCGTGCAGATCCTGACCTCGCGCAGCGAGGATAACGGCTTCTCCTCCAGCCAGCTGAAAGCCAAGCTGACGGAAGAGCTGGTCCGCTTTAAAGGCAGCATCAACAGCAGCCTGTTTGATGCCGCCATCGGGGCCGGTGTGCCGCACGGGGCCCTGAACGAATTTATCCGCATCTTCTCCTACGATGTCGACTTTCAGCGCGACATCCAGAAGGGCGACACCTTCGAGCTGGCCTTCAACCGGAAGGCAACCGCCAACGGCGAAACCGTGGAAGTCGGTGATCTGGTCTATGCCTCGATGACGCTGTCGGGCAACACCATCACACTGTTCCGCTTCAAGTCGCCGGACGGAACCGAAGATTTTTACAACAGCAAGGGTGAAAGCATCCGCAAGGCGCTGCTGCGCACCCCGATTAACGGGGCACGGCTCAGCTCCGGCTTCGGATCGCGGAATCATCCGGTGCTGGGGTATACCACCATGCACAAGGGCGTCGACTTTGCCGCCCCCACCGGCACCCCGATCTATGCCGCCGGGGATGGGGTCATTGAAATGGCCTCTCCCAATGGCAGCTACGGCAATTACGTCCGGGTCCGCCATACCTCGGAATATGCAACCGCTTACGCCCACATGTCGGGCTTCGGCAAGGGCATCTCCAGCGGTGTCCGGGTCAGACAGGGGGACGTGATCGGCTTTGTCGGCACGACCGGGCGCTCCACCGGCCCCCATCTGCATTATGAAATTCTGCAGGGCGGCAAGCAGGTTAACCCAATGGGGGTCCGCTTCCCCACCGGTCGCAAGCTTGCCGGTGCTGACCTGAAGAAGTTTGAATCGGCCCGGGCCGGGATGGAAAAAACACTGGCTGGCCTGCCCAACGGCATTCCGTCCCGGACCGCCAAACGTTAAAACAATCCACCACACACACACCTGACCCCAACCGGAGGAAGCATCAGCTTCCTCCGGTTTTTTTATGTACCGGGGTCACGGCGGCCTTGCCCGCCCGTTCAGTTAACCGGCATGCCTTGACAAGTCCGTCCGCCGCGCGCCTTAATAACTGACTAGTCAGTTATTAAAAGATGCCCGATGACCGACACCCCCCGCAACCGCCGCCGTAAGCATGCCCGCCCGGCAGAGATCCTGACTGCGGCGCTGGAGGAGTTCACCCGCAACGGTTTTGCCGCCACCCGGCTTGATGCCGTCGCAGCCCGGGCCGGGGTCTCCAAAGGCACGCTATATCTGTATTTTTCCGGCAAGGAAGACCTGTTTAAAGAAATGGTCCGCCAGACCATTCTGCCCCTTGTCGCGACACTGGATGACACGGTGGCCCATGCGGACAGCACCGTCCCATCGGCCACGCTACTGCGGCAGGTGCTGGTGCATCTGGCCGTCACTCTCGGCCATTCCGCCGCCGGTCGTCTGCCCAAACTGATTCTGGCCGAGGCGGAAGCCTTCCCGGAGCTGGCGGCCTTCTGGGCGGAGGAAGTGATTGGCCGGGCCGTAGCCCTGCTCCGCCGCCTGCTGGACCGTGGGATCAGCCGGGGAGAATTCCGCCCGCTGACGGTGGAGCCGGTGGTCCTGTTTTCCCCTTTTCTGCTGATGACCCTGTGGAACACAGCGATTGCCCCGGCAACCGGGCGACACCTTGACCCCGATACATATGCCCGGCAGGCGGTTGATCTGCTGCTGAATGGTCTGATCGCACAGCCGGAGCCCCAGCCATGACGATGCGCCGCCTCTTCCCGCTGATGGTTCTCCTGCTTTCCGTCACCGCCTGTCAGGACGAAACCGGCAGCGTCACCGGATATGTTGAAGCTGACCGCATCCATGTCGGCCTGCCTGCCGCCGGGCAGGTGGCAGCGGTGGATGTCCGGCGCGGGGATGAGGTGGCCGCCGGGGCCACACTGTTCCGGCTGGATGACCGGGCCGAGCAGGCCCGCCGCAATGCCGCCGCCGCCCGTCTGGGGCAGGCCCGCAACCAGCGGGATGATCTGCTGACCGGCCTGCGCCCGCAGGAGCTGAACGCCCTGCGGGCGCAGCGGGATCAGGCCGTGGCCGACGCCCGGCAGGCCGATGCCGAACTGGCCCGCCAGCGCGGATTAAGCCGCACTGAAGCCACCGCCCGCGCCCTGCTGGAAAAAGCCGAAGCTGACGCCAGCCGCAGCCGGGCCAAAATCGCCGAGCTGACCGCCCGTCTGGCACAGGCGCAGGAAGGGGCCCGCAGTGCCGCCATTGCCGCCGCAGAAGCGGCTGTGACGGCGGCAGAGGCTGATCTGGCGGCAGCAGACTGGGCCCTGTCGCAGCGTACCGCCACCGCCCCGGTCCCCGCACGGGTGGAAGATGTGCTGTTTCAGGCCGGGGAAACCGTCACCGCTGCGGCACCGGTGGTCACTCTGCTTGATCCCGCCCGCCTGCAGATCCGCCTGTATCTGGGGCCGGAGCAGATCAGCGGGCTGTCGCCCGATCAGGCCCTGTCCATCCGCTGCGATGGCTGCCCGGACGGCCTGACAGCCCGGGTGCGTTTTATCGCTGGGGAAGCCAGTTATGCGCCGCCCGTGCTGTATTCCCGCGACAACACCGCAACACTGGTGTTCCGGGTCGATGCCGTGCCTGACCGCCGGGACGCCCCGCTGCACCCCGGTCAGCCGGTTGTGGTCAGACTGCCCTCCCGCAGCGGAGGGTAACAGATGACCCCCGCCATCTCCGTCAGCGGACTGACCAAACGCTTCGGCCCCAAAACAGTTGTCGATCGCCTGACCATGACCGTCGGGGCCGGGCAGATCGCCGGCTTTCTTGGCCCGAACGGATCCGGCAAGACCACAACCCTGCGGATGCTGTGCGGCCTGCTGACCCCCGATGAGGGGACCGGCACCTGCCTTGACTTAGATATCCGTCAACAGGCCGCAGAGATTAAGCGGCAGATCGGCTACATGACTCAGAAATTCTCATTTTATGAGGATCTGACCATCGCCGAAAACCTCGAGTTCGTCGCCCGGGTACACGGCCTTCCGCAGCGGCGGGCGCTGGTCGCCGCCACCCTTGACCGGCTGGGTCTGGCTGACCGCCGGAAGCAGCTGGCCGGTGAACTCTCCGGGGGCTGGAAGCAGCGGCTGGCGCTGGCGGCGTGCATTCTCCACCGCCCCCGCCTTTTGCTGCTGGACGAGCCGACAGCCGGAGTGGACCCAAAAGCCCGCCGCGCCTTCTGGGAGAATATCCACGATCTCGCCGCAGATGGAATGACCGTTCTGGTCTCCACCCATTACATGGATGAGGCGGAACGCTGCCATGCCATCGCTTACATTGCCTATGGTCATCTGCTGGCGCAGGGGTCTGTGGCTGATGTGATCGCCTCCGCCGGGCTGACCACCTTCACCGTCCGCTCCGACGGCACCGATCCCCGCGCTCTTTCCACGTTGACGGCCCCACTGCGGGCCCTGCCCGGCGTTGATCTGGTGGCTGCTTTCGGGTCAGCCCTGCACGTCGGAGGGGCCAGCCGCAGCGCTCTGCTGGCCGCGATTGCGCCATGGCAATCCACGCCCGGACTGATCTGGCAGGAAGACCGGCCCACGCTGGAAGATGTGTTCATCCACCTGATGGCCCGGTCGCAGGACCCGTATGCAGGAGGCGCACCATGAGCCGCCCGGCCTTCTCCCCCGCCCGGCTGTGGGCGATGATGGTCAAGGAATTCATCCAGATGCGGCGGGACCGCCTGACCTTCGCGATGATGGTCGGCATTCCGCTGATGCAGCTGATCCTGTTCGGTTTTGCAATCAACTCAGACCCCCGGCACCTGCCGACAGCGGTGCTGGATGCCGACCACGGGCCGGAAGGGCGGGCCATCATCGCCGCCATGGAAGCATCGCGCTATTTCTCGGTCATCGCCGCCCCGGACAGCGACGCCGAAGCCGACATGATGCTGAAAACCGGGCAGGTCCAGTTTGTGGTGCGCATCCCTGCCGGGTTCAGCCGCCAGCTTCAGCGTGGCGACCGCCCCGCCCTGCTGGTGGAGGCCGATGCCACCGATCCGGCGGCAACATCCGGTGCGGTGGCAACCCTGAACGTGCTGGGTCAAAATGCCCTGACCCCGGATCTGACCGGTCCGCTGGCCTCTCTCGCCCCCCGGGCCGCCCCGTTCGATCTGCGCGTCCACCGGCGCTACAACCCCGAGGCCAGCACCCAGTACAATATCGTTCCCGGCCTGATGGGAGTGGTCCTGACCATGACCATGGTGATGATGACCGCCCTTGCCGTCACCCGCGAGCGGGAGCGCGGCACCCTGGAAACCCTGCTGGTCATGCCACTGCGCCCGGCAGAGGTGATGCTGGGGAAAATCATCCCCTATATCGCTGTCGGCTATCTGCAGATCGCAATCATTCTGCTGGCGGCGCGCTGGGTGTTTGCCGTCCCCCTGCTCGGCGGGTTAGGGCTGCTGACCGGGGCCAGCATCCTGTTCATCGCCGCCAATCTGGCAATCGGCTATACGTTCTCGACCATTGCCCGCACTCAGATGCAGGCCATGCAGATGGGCTTTTTCTACTTCCTGCCCTCAATCCTGCTGTCAGGCTTTATGTTTCCGTTCCGGGGGATGCCGGTGTGGGCACAGGGTTTAGGCGAAATCCTGCCCCTGACCCATTTTCTGCGGATCATCCGGGGGGTGATGCTGAAGGGCAATGGCATCAGTGAAAGTGCGCAGGAACTGTTGATTCTGGCCGTAACTCTGCTGGTCACCACCCTCATCGCCCTGCGGCGATACCGGCAGACCCTTGACTGATTATCCGGCACTGATTATCCGGCGCTGGCCAGTACCCGGAACCCTTCCGCCCCCAGCCCGACCGCGATAGACCACATCACCAGCGCAATCAGGGCATCCAGCACCCGCCACGCCAGAGGATTGCGGAAGACCGGTGTCAGCAGGCGGGCCCCATAGCCAAGCGCACTGAACCACACCCCGGACGACACCATCGCCCCGATGACGAACGACAGACGGGCATCACCGCTGTAACGGGCGGAAATACTGCCCAGCAGCACCACCGTATCCAGATAGACATGCGGGTTCAGCAGGGTCACCCCGGCCAGCGTCAGCAACAGGGCCTTCAGGGGTCTGGCCGGTTCTTCGGTCGGCAGCAGCGCCCCGGGCCGCAGGGCCCGGCGGGCGGCGGAAATGCCGTACCAACACAGAAAAGCCGCGCCCCCGAACGTCACCACCAGCAGCAGCGACGGCACCGCCTGAATCAGCGCCCCCAGCCCGACAGCACCGGCAGCGATCAGAATCGCGTCAGTCAAAGCGCAGAAGGCCACGATCGGGCCGACATGGGCCCGCAGCAGGCCCTGCCGCAGCACCAGAGCATTCTGGGCCCCAATGGCAACGATCAGGCTGGCCCCCAGCCCAAAACCTTCAACAGCAGCATGGAAGTCCATCATACATCCGCTCTGGGGCATTTTCCGTTTCAGGGGCATCCGGTTAACCGAAAAACCGCCCTGCTTTTTCAAGGAGCAGCCAACCGGGGCCGGTGCCCCCCTGCCGCATGTATGGCACAGAACACCCCGCTGTTGCCACCGGGGAAACGCAAAACGGGGCCACCCGCAGGCGACCCCGTTCTGTTTCAGTCTCAGACAGTCCCGGCTTACACCGCAGACGGTGCCTCCGGCTTGTCAGCGGCCGGAGCATGCTCATCCTCCAGCCCCAGACCGGCCTCCCGCTCCTGCTTCGCACGGTACTTGGCACGATGGTCATCGGCCAGGAAGGTGTAGATCACCGGCAGCACGAACAGGGTGAACAGGGTGCCGATGGTCAGGCCCCCGGCAATCACCACACCGATAGAGAAGCGGCTGGCCGCCCCGGCCCCGGCGGCCATGGTCAGCGGAATCACCCCGGCGACCATAGCGGCGGTGGTCATCAGGATTGGCCGCAGCCGCAGCGCTGCCGCATGGGCCACCGCCTCGGTCTTCGACTTACCGCGCTTGATCTGCTCTTCCATCGCCACTTCGCAGATCAGAATCCCGTGCTTGGTGATCAGACCAATCAGGGTAATCAACCCGACCTGCGTGTAAATGTTGAGCGTCAGAACCCCCAGCGCCAGCGGAATCAATGCCCCCACCATCGACAGCGGCACCGAGGTCATGATCACCAGCGGATCACGGAAGCTTTCGTACTGGGCCGACAGCACCAGATAAATCACCACCAGCGCGAAGACGAAGGTCAGCATCAGCGCCGAGCCTTCCTTGACGAACTGGCGCGACGGACCGGCATAGTCAACCGCGAACCCTTCCGGCAGCAGTTCTTTCCCCTTCTGGTTCAGGAACGCCAGCGCATCCCCCATCGACACACCGGGCATCGGCACGGCGGCAAAGGTGGCGGCGTTAAGCTGGTTAAACTGGTTCAGGCTGTTCGGGCGGGTGCGCTGTTCCAGCGTCACCAGACTGGACAGCGGCACCAGAGACCCATCGCCGGAGGTGACATGGATCTGGTTAATCCGCTCCGGATCCAGACGGTACTGACGTTCCGCCTGCGGGATCACCTTGTAGCCACGGCCTTCCAGATCAATCCGGTTGACCTCCCCGGCCCCGAAAATAGTCCCGAGGGCATTCCCGATCGACTGCATGGTCACGCCATACTTCCCGGCGCGGTCCCGGTCGATGGTGACCACCACCTCAGGGTTCTCAAACCGCAGGTCAGACATCTGGAAGATGAACAGACCGCTGGCGCGGGCCGCTTCTTCCAGCTGCGACATCACCCCGAACAGGGTGGCGTAATCAGCGGTGGTCGACACCACAAACTGAATCGGCAGACCGTCAGACCCCGGCAGCGGCGGCAGCGAGAAGGCCGAAATCTGCAGGCCGGTCACCGCATTGAGAGAGCCCTGAAGCGATTCTGAAATCGCCTGCTCGGTCCGGTCACGCATGGCCCACGGCTTAAGGATAACCCCGGCAATACCGTCGCTGACCCCTTCGCTGCCATTGACGAGGAAGTAGGTTTCCTTCTCCGGCACCCCGTCAAAGACCTGCCCGGCCTGACGGCCGTACATAGCCATATATTCCGGGTTGGCGGTGGCCGGGCCGGTCATCTGGGCCAGAACAATCCCCTGATCTTCCGCCGGGGCCAGTTCCGACGACGCGAAGAAGAACATCACCGGCAGAGTCGACAGCACGATGAAGGCCAGAAACAGCGTGCTGCCCCGACGGGTCAGCGACCGTTCCAGAAGATGTTCATACTTATCTGACAGGGCGGTGAACCACTTGTCGATCAGCTGAGCCATCCGGCTGTCGTCATGGGCCTTCAGCAGGCGGGAACACATCATCGGCGACAGAGTCAGCGCGATAACGCCGGAAACCGTCACCGCCCCGGCGAGGGTCAGTGCGAATTCCTTGAACAATGCCCCGGTCAGACCGCCAAGAAACGCCATCGGCGCATACACCGCCGCCAGCGTGATCGTCATGGAGATAACCGGCGTCGCAATTTCCCGCGCGCCGATGATGGCGGCATGGAACGGGGTTTTCCCCTCTTCAATATGGCGGTGAACGTTTTCCACCACCACGATGGCATCATCGACCACCAGACCAATCGCCAGCACAAAAGCCAGCAGTGTCATCAGGTTGATCGAGAACCCCATCGCCAGCATCACCACACAGACGCCGATCAGCGACAGCGGAATGGTGACAATCGGGATGATCACCGACCGCAGCGACCCCATGAACAGGAAAATCACCACCACCACGATCACCGCCGCTTCGGCGATGGTCTTCAGCACTTCCTTGATGGATTCCTGAATGAACACCGTGGAGTCATAACTGACTTCCAGACTGATCGCCGGGGGCATGTCATTTTCAATGGAAGGAAGAACCTCCCGCACGCCCTTCACCACCGACAGCGGATTGGCGTCCGGGGTCGAATCGATCGAAACGAACAGCGCTTCCTTCCCGTTGGCCAGCACGGTGGTATTGGTGCTTTCCGCCCCCAATGTCACCTGTGCCACATCCTTCAGGCGCACAACGCCGTCTGCCGTGGTTTTCACCACCAGATTTTCGAACGCGGTGGTGTCAGAGATATCGGTCTGCGCCTTAATCGTCAGGGTATCGTAATACCCCTTCAGGCTGCCTGCCGCCGACTGAAAGTTGTTGGCGCGCAGAATGGACTGCACCGCCTCGGCACTCAGGCCGTGCTGGGCCATCCGCTCAGGATCCAGCCAGATGCGGATCGCGAACTTCTGGGCCCCCAGCAGATTGACGGCGGCCACCCCCGGCACGGTCGACAGGCGCGGCTTGACCGCCCGGCTGACATAGTCGGTAATCTGCGCCGTGGTCAGGCTGGAGCTGTAAAAAGCCAGATAGAGGTTAGAAATGCCGGAACCGGATTTCTTATCAATCACCGGCTCTTCAGCGCCGCTGGGCAGGTCGGCCTTGGCCGCTGCCACCTGCGCCATCACGTCTGTCATCGCCGCATTGGGGTCGAAGTTCAGGCGGATGCGCGCAGTGACCACCGACATGTTGGCCGAGCTTTTCGAGGTGATGTAATCAACCCCGTTCACCTTGGCCACCGCAGCCTGAATCGGATCGGTGATGAACCCCTGCATCAGGGCCGCATCTGCCCCGGCATAGGTGGTGGTGACCGTGATCACCGTGTTCGACAGCTCCGGGTACTGGCGGACCTGCATATCCTGAATGGAGCGCAGCCCCATCAGCAGGATCAACAGGCTGACCACCACGGCCAGAACCGGACGGCGGATGAATGGATCAGTAAAACGCATGGGGCCGCCCCTTCCTTACTGCACGCCGATTTTCGGCGTGGCTTCCGGGGTCGCCCCTTCGACAACCGTCACCTTGGACTTGTTGTTCAGCTTCAGCGCGCCGGTGGTCACCACCTGTTCGCCAGCCTTGATACCCGTCCGCACTTCAACCATGCCATTCTGGCGATGACCGGCGGTAATGGAACGACGCTCCACCCGCAGGTCGCCCTTGTCATCCTTGCCGATGACATAGACAGAATCACCATAGAGGGAATAGGAGATGGCCGTCTGCGGCACGGTGATCACCGCATCGCGGGTTTCCATCTCGATATCCAGCTTGGCGAACATGCCGGGGCGCAGCTTTCCGTCGGGGTTCGGGAAGCGGGCCTGTATCTTCACCAGACCGTTGGTATCCACCAGCGGCTCAATCGCGCTGAGGGTCCCCGCGAACTGTTCCTGCGGGTACGGCGCCAGATGGGCCTTTACCACCTGCCCGACCTGCAATGACGGCAGGGCGGACTGCTCCACCGTGGCGGTCAGCAGCAGCTCAGAAAGATCCTGCACATTCACAATCGCTTCCCCGGCCTGCAGGTACTGGCCCTTGTCAATTTTGACAATCCCCAGCACCCCGTCGAAGGGGGCGGTAATGATCTTTTTGGCAATGGTCGCGCGGATCGAGTCCGCCTGAGCCGCCGCCATGTTCAGGTTGGCTTCCGCTTCGTCGAGCGTGGCCTGAGAGGTCGCATCAGACATCCGCAGCGACCGCAGGCGGTTGACCGTCAGGCTGCCAAGTCTGACCTTGGCTTCCGCCGACTTCAGATCGGCCAGTTCCACCTCGTGATCCAGTTCGACGATCCGTTCCCCGGCCTTTACCGTCGCCCCGGAGCGCGCCAGAATCGTCTTGACCAGCCCCGGCTGGGAACTGGCGATCATCACACCGTTCACCGCCTCCAGCGTGCCGATGGCCGGAATGGAACGGATCCAGGTTTCAGTGCCGACCGCAGCGGCCGAGACAGAGATTGTCGGCTCCGGCATATTCGCCAGAAAATCGGCAATCATCTTTTCCCGAAACTTGGCAAACCCGATCACCCCGCCCAGGACAACCACGGTCACACCAATGACAATATATGATTTTCTCATCTTCCAGCCTCTTGCGGTTATCCAGACGGGCACCGCCATACTATCCCATTCCTGAGTCCCGCGCTCGCCTTTCAGGCAACTTTGTCAGGAACAATCGGATCTTTAAAACAGGGTTTGTTCCGTCTTTCCGGAATAAAAAAGCGGCGCTCCCGCGCCGCTGTTCTTACTTTTTCTCGATCAGCTCGATCTTGTATCCGTCGGGATCCTCGATGAACGCGATCACCGTCGTCCCGTGTTTCATCGGCCCCGGCTCGCGGGTGATTTTCACCCCGTCCTTCCGCAGGCCGTCACAGGTGGCATAGATATCAGGCACCCCAAGGGCCAGATGGCCGAATCCGGTGCCGATGCTGTAGGCGTCCTGCTGATCCCAGTTATGGGTCAGCTCAATCACCGTATTGGACTGTTCCGGCCCATACCCGACGAAAGCCAGCGTAAAGCGGCCATCGGGATAATCCGTGCGGCGCAGAACATGCATGCCGAGATGCCGGGTGTAGAAATCGAGGGATGCCTCCAGATCTTTCACCCGGATCATCGTGTGCAAAAACTGAAAGCTCATACCGGTTTCCTCTTCTCAGCAAAATCAAGCACAACAGAAGCAGCCCGCCCGCTGGGCAGGTCAGCACCGCCCCCCAGATGGGCGAGTGCCTGCGAAAATGCAAGCCGTTGCTCGGTACGGACCGCCTCATCCCGCAATAATCGCAACGCCGTTTCAGCCAGACGCCCCGGCGCGCAATCTTCTTGCAGCAGCTCGGGCACGGCCAGACGATCCAACTGCAGATTGATAAGATTGACGAATCGGAGCTTACTGAGCTTCCGGAACAGCCAGGCCGTCAGCGGGGCCACCCGGTACGCCACCAGATGCGGCACCCGCGCCAGCGCCAGTTCCAGACTGACCGTTCCGGATGCCGCCATTGCGGCATCAGCAGCGGCAAACGCGTCATAGCGGGCCTTTTCGCCCCGCACCACCGTCACCGGCACAGCCCAGCCTTTAACCGCTTTTTCCACATCCGCCGCCACGGTGGCCACCGTAGGCATCACCACCCGCAGATCGGGGACCCGTTTGGCCATCAGCGCCACCGCCTCGGCGAAGGGGGGCAAAAGGCGGCTGATTTCGCTGCGACGGCTGCCCGGCAGCACGCACAGTACCGGCGCTATGGCCGGAATCCCATGCTTTTCACGGAACCCGGCACCATCACCACAGTCAGCCCCGCCTTCGATCACCGAATGACCGACATGGGTGCAGGCAAGGCCATGTTTTTGAAAATAGGCAGGCTCGTTCGGCAGCAGACACATCAGATGGTCCACCGTGCGGGCAACGTCTTCCGCCCGCTTCTCTTTCCATGCCCAGACCATCGGCGCCACATAATGTACCCGGGGGATCTGCGGGCAGTCACGGGCCACAGCCTGCTGAACCCGCTTGGTAAACCCCCAGCTGTCAATCGTGACCACAACGGCAGGCTTGCGGGCGGCAATCGCCGCCGCGACCTCCCTCACCCGCCGCAGCACCAGCGGAATACGCGGCACCACTTCCAGAAAGCCCATCACCGCCAGATCAGACTGATTGACCAGTGTCTGCAGACCTTCAGCCGCCATGCTTTCACCGCCAACGCCCATAAAGCGGACGCGGTCGCCGCACCGCCGCTTCAGCGCCGCCATCAGCCGCGCGCCCAGCAGATCGCCGGAGGGTTCGCCGGTAATAATGCAGATCAACAGATCATCGGCAGACGTCATGGCGTTCCCTCTGCGGTCAGGCCCACAACAAACAGCCCCAGCGCATCCGCCTGACGGCGGATCTCGTTGATATCAACCAGCACGGCTGCACCGGCCTGCACCCCGATCCCCCGCAGCCCGGCGGCGGCGGCCCGCGTCACCGTTACCGGCCCGATGGTCGGCAGATCCGCCCGACGGTCCTGCTGGGGCTTGCACATTTTCACCAGAACACCACCCGGCCCATCCCGCCGCAGATCGGCGCACCGCGACAGCATGGCATCCGTGCCTTCCACTGCCTCGGCGGCCAGCACGATGCCTTGCTGCACCACCACCCCCTGACCGACATCCAGACGGCCAAGGGCCAATGCCACGGCAGCCCCGTGCCGCAAATCGGCCAGCGCCTGTTCATCCGGCTGCACCGCCCCCAGCACACCCCGCCGGGCGAGATGCCCGCCCAGAATCTGATCAACGCCGATGACCCGGAACCCTTCCTGCTCGACCTCGGCGATCACCGCCCGCAGCAGACCGTCATCGCCAAGCGCTTTCAATCCGACCCGGGCAAAAAGCCGGGCGGCCCGCCAGTCCGGGCGCAGGTCGGCAAGGCTGGGGCGGCGGACCGGACCAACCATAACGATATCCTGCACATGATGGGTATGAAGGTGGCGGAAGCCCTCTCCGGCGGCGCCAAGGCGGATCCATGCATGATCCACCCCGGTCAGGCAGCCGGGATCGGTAAAGCCTTCCAGTGCCAGAACAAAAATCGGCCTGCCGGTTTCCCGGCAGGTCTCAATCACCCGGGCGGGCAGATCCCCGCCCCCGGCGATCAGCCCCAGCTTACGCGGGGCGGCATCAGGCAGCCCGGGGTCAGGAGGCATGGCCCCCTGCCGCCGGCCGACACAGAGCGCGGGAAGAGTCCGCCTCGATGAAGTCGATCACATCTTTGACAGCGGACAGCCCGGCATAGGTGACCTTCACCGCCTGCACCCGGTCAGACAGAACCGTATCATCGGAGGACAGGAACAGATCTTTATAGGCGTTGCGCAGACCGTGGATTTCCTCACGGCTATACCCACGCCGCTTGATGCCGACCAGATTCAGGCCTTCCAGACGGGCGCGGTTGCCCATGACGGTGCCATAGGGGATGACATCGTTTTCCACCCCGGACAGGCCACCGATCATCGCGTGCTTGCCGATGCGGGCGAACTGATGCACCGCCGAGCCGCCGCCAAGCACAGCGTAATCACCGATGACCACATGGCCCCCCAGCAGCACGTGGTTCATCACCAGCACGCTGTCGCCGATGATGCAGTCGTGCGCGACGTGGCAGCCGATCGCCAGCATGCAGCGGTTGCCGACCTTGGTCAGCATGCCACCGCCTTCGGTGCCGATGTTGACGGTCACATGTTCGCGGATAATCACATCCGACCCGATTTCAAGGCGGCCCGCCTCACCCTTGTACTTCAGGTCCTGCGGAATCTGACCGATCGCAGCGAAGGGGAAAATACGGGTCCCCTCGCCAATAACCGTATGCCCTTCGACAACGGCGTGGGAGATCAGCTCGACCCGCTCGCCCAATTCCACGTCGGGGCCGACAATGCAATAGGGGCCGATGCGGACGCTATCCGCCAGACGTGCCTTGGGGTCTACGACCGCAGTGGGATGAATGTGAGCCATTAAAAACCCTGAAACCGGATCAGAACAGAAGGACAGGCAGAGCAGACCGGCTCAGTTGTCCAGAATCATCGCGGCGTAAGTCGCTTCGGCCACCAATGTGCCATCGACCTTGGCCAGCGCCTTGAACTTCCAGACGTTGCCGCGCGACCGTTCCTTGGTCACATGCAGTTCCAGCCGGTCCCCCGGGCCAACCGGCTTGCGGAAGCGGGCTTCGTCAACGCTCATGAAGTACACCAGCTTGCCTTCGGACGCCTTGCCAAGGGTCCCCACCACCAGAACGGCAGCGGTCTGGGCCATCGCTTCGATGATCAGCACCCCCGGCATCACCGGGCGCTGCGGGAAATGACCCTGAAAAAAGTTTTCGTTGATGGTGATGTTTTTGACACCGACAGCACTTTCGTTCAGCCGGACGTCGATCACCTTGTCGATCAGCAGGAACGGGTAACGGTGCGGGATCATTTCCATGATCCGCTCAATGCCGATATCCGGCAGGGTGTTGTCCGGGGTTGCGGTCTCGGTGTTCACGTCGTTGCTCATCCGCCAGTACCAGTCTTCTTTAAATGTCTCAGTCTTACGCTCTCAGGGTCCGGTTTACGCTTTCGGCGCACCCGGCTTACGGGCGACCAGCTTGCCGAGAGCGGCGATTTCCCGCCAGAATTCCTTGATCGGCTTTGCCGGGTATCCCATGACGGTGGTGCCCGGGTCAATATCCCGCATGATTCCGGACTGTGCCGCCACCTGTACACCATCACCAAGGGTCAGGTGACCGGCCACACCGGCCTGACCGCCCAGCACCACGAAACGGCCCAGACGGGTCGAGCCGGAAATGCCGACCTGCGACACCACAACGCAGCCCATCCCCAGTTCCACGTTATGGCCGATCTGAACCAGATTGTCGATCCGGCAGCCTGACCCGATCACCGTATCCGGCCCGGCACCTCGGTCAATCGTGGTATTGGCGCCGATTTCGACGTCATCGCCGATCATCACCCGGCCAAGCTGCGGCACCTTCAGGTGGCCTTTCGGCCCCATGGCAAAGCCGAAACCATCCTGCCCGATCCGGCACCCCGGATAGATGTGAACCTTGGACCCGGCAACGGTATGGCTGACCGAGGCATTGGCCCCGACAGACCCGGCAGGGCCGATCACCACGCCTTCGCCGATCACCGCATTGGGGCCGACGACCGTCCCGGCGCCGATTTCAGCGCGGGCGCCGATCACCGCACCGGCATCAATCTGCGCCGTCGGATCGATCACCGCCGTCGGATCGACCACCGCGCGCGGGTGGATCCCCGGAACCGCAGCGAGACGCGGATAGAACAGGGCGGCAATGATCGCATAAGCCCGGTAGGGCTCCGTGGTCACCAGCAGATCCATCCCGGCAGGAGCCTGCGCCGCCAGATCAGGGTGCACAATGCACGCCCCGGCTACGCTGCTGACGAACTGCGGGATGTAATTGCGGTTATCAAGGAAGGAAATATGCTCAGCCCCGGCCGTGGACAGCGGCGCGACGTCCGCCACCATGCGCTGCCCGTCGGCGGCCCGCAGCTCCGCGCCGACCGCATCGGCAAGATGTTGCAGGGAAAACGGCCCCTCATTGCGGAAAAAACGGCTGTCCGCCATGACTTAACGCCCTCCCTTCTTCGCCGGCGGTTTCTCCGCCCCCAATTTTTCCGGATCTGTCATCGTCGCAGCCGGAAACACCCGGTTCAGACGGGCAATGACCTCTTCGGTGATATCCATTTTCGGATCGAACAAAAAGACCTGGGACCGATAGATCACGATGTTCATGCCCCGTTCGGCCGCCACTTCGTCGGTGACGCGGACAACGGCACCCTGCACATCGGTCATCGCCTGCGCATAGGCCCGCTCCAGATTGCGGCGCTTGCTCTGAACCAGCTTCTGGAACTCGTTGACCTGATTTTGAAAATCAGTCATCCGGGTATTAAAGGCCTCGGGGGAAAGTGTTCCCCGCTGAGCAGAAAGCTGGTCATCCAGCAGGCGCAGGCGCTTCTCTTCCTCAGCGGTCGAGGCCTGATAAACGTCCTGAAACTTATCTTTCTGACTGGTGACAGAGCGTGCCGCCGTAGACTCAGCCATCACCCGCTGCTGATCCAGAACACCGATCACCGGGCGCGGCGTCGCAATCCCACCGGAGGGGGACGCGACACTGGGTTGCGCCCCAGCGATCTGCGGTACAGCGGGCAACGTCAACAGCGTGACAGCCAACACCACCGCAACCCTTCGAAAACGGGCAACCCCTTCAGGTCGCCCTTTTCCGATCAGCAGACGCATCAACATCAGAACTGGGTCCCGAAGTTGAAGCGGAAAATTTCGTCCTTATCGAAGTTTTCCTTAATCAGCGGCTGCGCCAGATCAATGCTGACCGGGCCCATCGGCGACTTCCAGACCAGACCGACACCGGCAGAGGCACGGAGCGCACTGGAGAAATTGATCTCGGAATCCACCACACCATCAGGCTTACCGATCACACCGGCATCAGAGAATGCCTTGCCGGAGATGCCCAGCTCTTCCGGCAGACCCAGCGGGAAGCGGACTTCCGCTGTGACCGTCCCCAGCCACTTACCACCGAGAACGTCGCCGGTTTCCTTATCGCGCGGGCTGGCCCCGCCATTCCGGAAGCCACGCAGGTTCTCACCACCCAGCTGATAGTTGCGGATGAACATAACGTCATCGCCCATCCCCTGAATCGCCCCGAAGGACGTCTGCAGCATCAGGACGGTTTCATCAAACAGCGGGGTATAATGGGCCGCATCAAGCGTGGCACGGACAAACTTTTCATCACCACCGACCCCGGCGGCATCGGTCGACAGGCGGACAATATAGCCGTCCGTCGGCTCAATGACGTTATCGCGACGGTCATAGGCAATGGTCTGGCCGACCATCGACAGCAGGGATTCCCCTTCACGCTGCTTCACGAAGCGGGAGGCGGTCGACTTGACGTCGCTGACTTCCGACTGGCTGATCGTATACCGCACAGTCTGACGCCAGTTTTCGTCATAGTTGAAGCCCATGCGCAGGGTCGCGCCGGTATCCTTCAGGTTGTAGGACGACGTTTTCTGGTAGTCGCGGTCCCGCGCGAACAGATCAACCCCGGCCGCCAGAGGACGGTCAAGGAAGTACGGCTCGGTGAAGGACAGGTCGATTTCTGACTTCCGCTGAGCGACGGTCGCCTTCAGGCGGATATCCTGACCACGGCCCAGCAGGTTCCGTTCACGCAGGGTCACGTCGAACAGCGCACCGTCAGACGACGACCAGCCAACCCCGAACGACAGTTCACCGGTTGACTTCTCGCGCACATCCACCTGCACCACGGTGCGGTCGGGCGCGGTTTCCGACGGAACGTTGGTGACATCGACCTTTTCGAAATACCCGAGGTTACGGATCTTATCCCGCGACCGGCGCAGCTTGGCGGAGTTGAAGGCATCCCCTTCCACCAGTTGCAGCTCACGGCGGATCACCCGGTCAAGGGTACGCATGTTGCCGGAAATGTCGATGCGCTCCACGAAGACCTTCGGGCCTTCCTGCACGTCAAAGACGATGTTGACGATCTTGTTGGCCTTGTCGCGCTTCACCCGCGGGCGCACGTCAACGAAAGCATAGCCAAGGGCCCCGACGCGGTCGGTGATCGCCTGAACGGTGTTTTCCACCAGATCAGCGTTGTACCAGTCCCCGCTGACGGCCTTGATCGACGGGGTCAGATCTTCCGGCTTCACGTCGGGGATCTTCACCTCAACACTCAGATCGCCGAACTTGTAGCGTTCCCCTTCCTCGACCGTGAAGGTCATGAAGAAGCCGGTGCGGTCGGGTGTCAGCTCCGCCACCGAAGACACCACCCGGAAATCGGAATAACCGTTGCGCAGGTAATAGCGACGCAGCAGTTCGCGGTCGTAGGTGGTACGGTCGGGATCGTAGGTATCGACCGAGGAGAAGAAGCGGTACCACCGCTCTTCGCGGGTTGCCACAACTTCCCGCAGCGCGGAATCGCTGTAGCGCTTGTTGCCGACGAAGTCGATACGCCGGACATAGGTCGACGGCCCTTCGTTGATCTCAAACACCAGATCCAACCGGTTCTGTTCCAGCTGGATCACCTTTGGCTCCACCGTCACCGCAAAGCGGCCGCTGCGGCGGTAAACATCAAGGATGCGCTTAACGTCTTCCTGCACCTTGGTGCGGGTGTAAACCTGACGGGCCTTCAGCTGGACTTCGCCCTGAAGGGCCTTATCCTCAATGCGCTTGTTGCCTTCAAAGGCAACGCGGTTGATGATCGGGTTTTCGGTGACCTTGACGAGCATCCGGTCATTCTGAAAGCCGATGGCGACATCAGCAAACAGGCCGGTCGCAAACAGCGCCTTGATCCCACGGTCCACCGCATCGGGGGAATAGCGGTCCCCTTCCTTCAGGCCCATATAGGCCTTGATGGTATCCGCTTCGATACGCTGGCTGCCCTGCACCTCGACCGCCTGAATTGTCCCCTCGCCGGCGACGGGCATCGGCTGCGCCACAGGGCGACTGTCAACGGAGACAGTCCCAAGCGAAGACTGGGCATGGGCCGGAACGGCCGATGACACCAGACCAAAAATCGCTGCTGAACCGAAAAGAACCGCGCGGATACGACCCGAACCAGTCAAGGGAACCCCCTTTGTACAATCACAGGCGACTGTTGAAACGCAGCCTTCAGCCGCTGACGAAGCGAAGGATATCGTTCCACGTCGTAAAAATCATCATCCCTAATAGCAGGACCAGACCAATTTTCAATCCGATCTGCTGTGCGGCATCCCCAAGGGGGCGACCACGAAGGGCCTCAAAGGCATACAGGATCAAATGGCCGCCGTCCAGAACCGGGATGGGGAACAGATTGATAAGACCCAGATTGACCGACAGCACCGCGACAAACATCACCAGATTGATCAGCCCGAGCTGGGCTGCCTGACCGGAATACTCCGCGATGCGCAGCGGCCCGCCCAGATCTTCGGTCCCCCGTTTGCCGGTGATCATCTGCCCGAAGGCAACCAGCGTGCCCGAGGTGACGCGCCAGGTCTGCAGCACCGCCTCACCGACCGCTTCGTGCAGCTCAAGGCGTTCCATCCGGCTGCTGCCCGCCCCGACCGCCACGCCCAGCACCGGCATACGGGTGACATTGCCAAGCCCATCCTTGGTTTCACGCATCTGCGGATGGGTGGTGACCGTCACCTCCTCGCCGTTGCGGTCCAGCGTGACCGTCATCGGTTCCGCCCCATACAGCGGCACCAGCTGCTGGATTTCCTCAAAACGGGTGATGCGGATTCCGGCAATCGCGACAATGGTGTCCCCGGGGCGGAGCCCGGCCTGCTGTGCCGGGCTGCCTTCAACGACGGAGCCGATCACCGGCGCGGTGAACGGACGCCCAGACATGGCGAACACGGCAGCAAACACCACAATGGCAAACACAAAATTGGCAGCCGGACCGGCAAACACAATCGCCGCACGCTGCCCCACCCGCTTGCAGGGAAAGGCAACCTTCTGCTCTTCCGGCGTCAGATGCGAGACATCACCGGGGGCGCTGGCTTCGTTGGCGTCGCCGAAAAACTTCACGTATCCGCCCAGCGGAATCAGGCTAAGGCGCCAGCGCGTCCCGTGGCGGTCGGTGAAGCCGACCAGTTCCCGGCCAAAGCCGACCGAAAACACCTCAACCTTCACCCCGTTCCAGCGGGCGACCAGAAAATGGCCAAGTTCATGCACGAACACCACCACCGTCAGGATGACGAGGAACGGCACAAGATAGGTCCACAGACCGGACAGCAGATCCATGAGGCTAAGGCATCCGTTTTATGGCCCGGCAGCGGCAGACAGCCAGCGGGCACAGGGGAATTTCAGGAATGGGCCCCAGCGTGGCCTATCCCGCCGGAGAGCGCAAGGCCAAGGAAGGATTATCCCTGCCCGCCAAGCGCACCGCAGAGCTCAGCCGCCACATGGCGGGCCTGCGCGTCAGCCTCCAGCACATCGCTGAGAGACCCGAGCGCCGGGGCCCCCAGACGGGACAGAACCTGCTCGACCACCGAGATAATGTCGAGAAAACCGATGTCACCCCCCAGAAAGCGGGCGACGGCGACTTCGTTGGCGGCATTCAGCAGCGTGGGGGCCGCCCCGCCGGTGCGGAGGGCCTCGCGGACCAGCCGCAGGGCCGGAAACCGTTGCGGATCAGGCTGTTCAAAGGTCAGCTGCGCCACCTCTGCCAGATCCAGCCGTTTGCACGGCGTGCTGATCCGCTGCGGCCAGCCGAGGGCATAGGCAATCGGGGTGCGCATATCCGGCGCGCCCAGCTGCGCCAGAACCGATCCGTCGATGTAGGATACCAGCGAATGGATCACCGACTGCGGATGCACCAGAATATCGATCTTCGGTTCCGGCATGGCGAACAGGTGATGGGCCTCAATCAGCTCCAGCCCCTTATTCATCATGGTCGCCGAATCAACCGAGATTTTCGCGCCCATCGACCAGTTGGGGTGCGCCACCGCCTGCGCCGGAGTGACCGAAGCCATCTGCTCCCGGCTCCAGGTCCGGAACGGGCCGCCGGAAGCCGTCAGGATGATCTTTTCAACCCTGTCGGCCTGCGCAAAATCGAACACCTGAAAAATCGCCGAATGCTCGGAATCGACTGGCAGCAGGGTGGCCCCGTGACGGGCAACTTCCCGCATCATCAGATCACCGGCACAGACCAGCGTTTCCTTATTGGCAAGGCCAATCACCGCACCCCGGCGGGCCGCCGCCAGCGTCGGCTCCAGCCCGGCGGCACCGACAATCGCCGACATGACCCAGTCTGCGGGGCGCTCCGCCGCCTCAATCACGGCCTGACGGCCGGAGGCAACCTCAATGCCGGTTCCGGCCAGCGCATCCTTCAGCGTCTGATGCTGGGTTTCATCTGCCGTCACCACACAGCGCGGAGACAGCGCCCGCGCCTGCTCCACCAGCAGCGGAATGTTGCGGTTGCCGACCAGCGCCTCTACCCGGTATGCGCCGGGGTCACGCTTCAGCAGGTCAACCGTGCTGCAGCCGACAGACCCGGTACAGCCAAGGACGGTTACGCTGCGTTGATCCGCATCGCCGCTCATTGCCACATCTCCAGTCCGCCGCCCATCGCCACAACGGCCAGCGCCACCAGCGGGGCAGCGGCAATCAGCCCGTCAACCCGGTCAAGCACACCGCCATGCCCGGGAATGATCCGGCTGGAATCTTTTACGTTAAACCGCCGCTTGATCGAAGATTCGAACAGGTCCCCGATCTGGGCCGTGACCGCCAGAACGGCGGCAAACGCTGTCAGGGCCAATGCGTTACCGCCCCCGGCCCACAGCGGGGCGGTGCCACCGATCAGCGCCGCACAGGCCATACCGCCCAGCAGCCCGGCCCAGGTCTTGTTAGGACTGACCCGGGGCGCCAGCTTCGGTCCGCCAATGGTCCGGCCAAAGAAATAAGCACCGCTGTCCGTCGCCCAGACCACCAGAAGCAGCCAGACCAGCGTTTCAACACCTCCGGCCTCACGCACCCAGCACAGGGCGATCACCGGCAACCCGACATACAGACTGCCCATCGCCAGCCAGCCGGAGCGGCTGAGAGCAGCTGTGGTCAGAGTGGAAACCCACACCAGCCCGAGGGCGGTGAACGGCATTTCCGGGGCCAGAACAGCAGCGGCGGCAGAGGCGGCGGCGGCAATCTGACCGGCGACACTGAAGCGCCCCCGGGTCATCCGGTCCCATTCCCACACCATCACCGCAGCGGCAACCGCAGCCAGTAAGGAAAACAGGAGGGAATTGACCCAGACGGCCAGAAGAGCCACCGGGCCCATCACCAGTGCGGAGAGAATTCGGGTGCGCAGCATCGCCAGTCCCCGTTAAGCCGGAACCGCGCCGAAACGGCGCTCTCGGGTCTGAAACTGCGACAGACAGCGGGACAGCTCCTGTGGCGTAAAATCAGGCCACAGCGTATCGGTGAACACAAACTCGCTGTAACCACACTGCCACAGCAGGAAGTTACTGATCCGCTGCTCGCCGCTGGTGCGGATCACCACATCAGGGTCAGGCAGCCCGGCGGTAAACAGAAAACCGCTGAGATCGTCTTCCGTCAGGCTATCCGCCGTCCGCTGGCCACCGGCAACCTGTGCGGCAAAAGCGCGTGCGGCCTGCACGATGTCGGCCCGGCCACCATAGTTGACAGCAATAATCAGATTCAGACCCGGATTGTTACGGGTCTTTTGCTCGGCATCGGCCATCAGGCTGACCAGATCCGGATCAAGCCGGGCCCGGTCCCCGATGAAACTGAGGCGGACACCATTTTCCGCCAGCCGCCCGAGTTCAGAGCGGATATACAGACGCAGCAGCCCCATCAGGGCAGACACTTCCTCTTCCGGACGGCGCCAGTTTTCGGAAGAAAAGGCAAAAAGGGTCAGATGGGTTACCCCAAGGCCCGGGGCGGCCTCGACCACCGCCCGGACCGCATCTGCCCCCTTTTTATGACCGGCGACCCTCGGCAGCCCGCGAGACTTCGCCCACCGTCCATTGCCGTCCATGATAATGGCGACATGCAACGGCGGAACCGAAGATGGCGGCGGAACCGAAAGAGAAGCTTTGACGGTCATGAACCCTACACCACGCTTAAAAGGCCGGATCCCCAGAGCAGGACGAAACAGTCCGCCTGCCCGGAAAACCCGTCAGACGCGACAGGCGGTGACCATGGCCACCGCCCGCCAAACGTATTTCCCGGAAGCCGGAACAGCTTGCCCCGGCAGCAGGTCAGACGTGCATGATTTCTTTCTGCTTGTGCTCAAGCGTCTCATCAAGATGCTTGATGGTATCGTCGGTCAGCTTCTGGATCTCGGCAGAGTACTGATGCAGCTCATCCTGCGAGATCTTGCCGTCCTTTTCCATCTTCTTCAGGGCATCATTGCCATCGCGGCGCACATTGCGCACGGCAACGCGGGCGGCTTCGGCATACTTCGACGCCACCTTGGTCAGGTCCTGACGGCGCTCTTCGGTCAGCGGCGGAATCGGCACACGGATGGTCTGCCCGTCAGCCATCGGGTTCAGGCCCAGACCGGCATCCCGGATGGCCTTTTCGGTGGCCTTGACCATACCCTTGTCCCAGACGCTGACCGTCAGCATCCGCGGTTCCGGCGAGCCGACGGTCCCGACCTGCTGCAGCGGCATGGACTGGCCGTAGGCCTCAACCATCACCGGATCCAGCAGGCTGACATGGGCGCGGCCGGTGCGGAGACCGGCGAATTCCTTCTTCAGGACCTCGACAGTCTGGTCCATCCGGTGTTTGACGTCTTTCTTTACCGACGCGTAATCAGCAGCAGAACCCGACACGATTATTTCTCCTCGATAATGGTATAGCGGCCCTCGCCGCGCATCACGCCGGCAAAGGCACCATCGCCGTGCATGTTAAACACCAGAATCGGCAGGCGGTTTTCCCGCGACAGCGCAATCGCCGACGCATCCATCACCCGCAGATCCTTCGCGAGAACCTCGGTATAGCTGAGGGTTTCATACCGGCGTGCGTCCTTGTCCTTCTTCGGATCAGCGGTATACACGCCGTCGACCTGCGTCGCTTTCAGCAGGGCGTCGCAGTTCACCTCAACCGCGCGCAGGGCGGCAGCGGTATCGGTGGTGAAGAACGGGTTGCCGGTCCCGGCGGCGAAAATCACCACCCGGCCCTTTTCCATATGGCGGACCGCCTTGCGGCGGATATAGGGTTCGCACACCGCCGACATCGGAATCGCTGACTGCACGCGGGTATCGACGCCGATCTGTTCCAGCGCATTCTGGACCGCCAGCGCGTTCATCACCGTCGCCAGCATGCCCATATAATCGGCGCTGGTCCGGTCCATGCCCTGCGAGGCCCCCGAGACGCCCCGGAAGATATTGCCGCCGCCGATCACCAGACACACCTGAACACCGGTATCCACCACAGCCTTCACATCACGGGCGGTGGCTTCGATGACGGCACGGTCCATCCCGAACTCGCGGGAGCCCATCAACCCTTCACCGGACAGCTTCAGGAGAACGCGGCGATAACCCAGCGGTGCAGACATGGACATTCCTTCTGATCGATGTGGCAGCCGGCATGCCACCCACGGGCGTCACGCGCCCACAGGCGGGCCGCAGACGCGGCACCGGCGCTGAAAAGGTAAGGCAACAGACCGGAACAGGTCCACTGCCCGAACCGCAGGCGGCATGGGTGCACGCCGCCCCGCGGGTACGGAAGGGGCGACACCGGCCCGGAATTTTACACAAATCCGGTCCCGTGTCGCCCCTTTTGTTCCAAACCGGGGTGCGGCGACACACCCCGGTATCCGGCCCGTGAGGACCGATTACGCCTTACCGGCAGCAGCAGCGACTTCAGCGGCGAAGTCGGTTTCCTGCTTTTCAATGCCTTCACCCAGGGCGAAGCGCACGAAGCCCTTCAGGGCGACCGGCTTGCCGACGGTCTTGGCCAGACCTTCGACGACCTTGGAGATCTTGGTTTCGCCGTCGATCACGAACAGCTGTTCCAGCAGGCAGACTTCTTCGTAGTACTTACGAATACGGCCTTCCAGCATCTTGGCGATGATTTCTTCCGGCTTGCCGGAAGCGCGGGCCTGATCGGCCAGCACGCTGCGCTCACGCTCGAGAGACGCGGTGTCAACGCTGGCAACGTCCAGGAACTGCGGGTTGGCAGCCGCCACGTGCATGGCGATCTGCTTGCCGACTTCTTCCAGCTTCGCGGCGTCGCCTTCGGATTCCAGGGCGACCAGCACGCCGATCTTGCCCAGACCCGGCTTCACAGCGGTGTGGACGTAAGAGGCGACCACGCCGGACGCCACCGACAGGGAGACCGAGCGGCGCAGGTTCATGTTTTCGCCGATGGTGGCGATGGCGTTGGTGACTTCGCCTTCGACAGTGCGGTCAGAGCCCGGGAAGGCAGTGGCCTTCAGAACTTCGACATCACCTTCGACGGTCAGGGCAACCTTGGCGATACCTTCGGCCAGCGCCTGGAACTGATCGTTGCGGGCAACGAAGTCGGTTTCGGCGTTCAGCTCGATAACAGCGGCCTTGGAACCGGCGGCGGCAACGGCGACCAGACCTTCGGCGGCGACGCGGCCGGCCTTCTTGGCGGCGGCAGCCAGACCCTTCTTACGCAGCCAGTCGATGGCGGCTTCCAGATCGCCACCGGTCTCGGCCAGCGCCTTTTTGCAGTCCATCATACCGGCGCCAGACTTTTCGCGCAGGTCCTTCACCAGGGCAGCGGTGATCTCGGCCATGAGAATACCCTCTTGTGTTTGGTCGTTACGGTGATCCGCGCGGATCACCTGAAGAGACAGATCGGCCAGCACCCTACCACCCTTTGCGGGGGAAAGAACCGCTTCCGATCCAGTGTCATAAAAATTCAAAGCCTGCAGGGGGCGTTTTGTCGTCTGTCAGACCGGCATCCGGCAGGTTGGCCGGGCGATCCGCACACCAATCCCCCCCTTAAAGCAATGGCGGCGACCGGAGCCGCCGCCATTCTCAGGAGCAGGACCGCCTTAGTTGGCGGCGCCAGCGTCCAGAACCGGCTCAACCGGAGCTTCAACGGCGGCACCGACGTCCACACCGGCGGCGGACATTTCAGCCTGAATGCCATCCAGAACGGAGGCAGCGATCAGATCGCAGTACAGCTTAATGGCGCGGATGGCGTCGTCGTTGCCCGGAACCGGGAAATCGATGCCGTCCGGCGAAGAGTTGGAGTCGAGAACGGCGACCACCGGAATGCCCAGCTTCTTGGCTTCGGCAACGGCGAGGTCTTCCTTCACGGTGTCAATGATGAACAGGACGTCCGGCAGGCCGCCCATTTCCTTGATCCCGCCCAGGGCGCGGTCCAGCTTTTCCTTCTCGCGGGAGAGGTTCAGCTGTTCCTTCTTGGTGAAGCCCTGCAGAGCGCCGCTGGCGAACATTTCTTCCAGCTCGCGCAGACGGCGGATGGAGTTGGAAATGGTCTTCCAGTTGGTCAGCATGCCGCCGAGCCAGCGGTGGTTGACGTAGTACTGACCGCACTTCTGAGCGGCTTCGGCAACGACTTCCTGAGCCTGACGCTTGGTGGCGACGAACAGGACGCGGCCACCGGCGGAGGTCACTTCACGGACCTTTTCCATGGCGCGCTGCAGGGCCGGAACGGTCTGCTGCAGGTCGATGATGTGCACGCCGTCACGCACGCCGTACAGGAACGGAGCCATACGCGGGTTCCAGCGGCGGGTGTTGTGGCCGAAGTGGCAGCCAGCTTCAACGAGCTGACGCAGGGTAAAGGTCGGAAGAGCCATGATGTCCTCTTTTCCGGTTGAGCCTCCACGGGGCGGTGTTATCAGGGCCATCCCTGACACCGGATGGATCGGCACAAAAGCACCGACCCGCGCACCCGTGTGCGTGGTTGAGGCGGGGTTAATAGCGCGATGAAACGCCTTTGGCAAGAGGGATCAGATCTCACGGATCTCCCGCACGCCGCCGACATCCTTCAGCGCCCCGATGGTGGCCCCGCTGAGGGCGAACCCATCCTTCAGCGGCAGCTCCACTTCCTGCGTCGCGGTACAGGCCACCAGCACGATGCGCCCGTGGCCCCGCCCGTCGCGGGCAATCACCTGCCGCAGCGGCTCCAGCGCCTCCGGGGCATCAAAATAGACCATCACCTTTTTGGTGGCACGGGAGACGGCGTTGTCCAGCAGCTCCACATGCTGACCATTCAGGCGGACCTGCTCACCGTCCAGCCGGGCGTCGATACTGACCAGCAGCGGCTGACCGGAGTCCAGCAGATCACGGCTGGCCGACAGCACTTCGGAAAAGAACATCGCCTCATACGATCCGCCGGCATCAGACATGGTGACGAAGGCATAGCGGGATCCGTTCTTGCCGATCTTTTCCTTCCGGCCACCGACAATCGCCGCCATCTTCACCGGGGACTGTCCGCCGTTCTTCAGATAGGTCAGCAGGTCACTCGATTTCACCGCATCCAGACGGGCCAGCGTGGTGGCATAGGCATCCAGCGGGTGCGCTGACAGGAAGAAACCGATCGCGGCCCGTTCCTCGTTCAGGGTTTCCGTCCGGGTCCATGTCACCCCGTCCGGCAGGGTAAAGCGCGGGGTCTCATCCGCCCCGCCGAACAGACTGACCTGCGCTGAAGACCGGGCTTCCGCCGCCGCCTGCGCATGACGCAGCACGGTCTCAATCCCGGCGAACAGCCGGGCGCGGTTTTTCTCCAGACTGTCAAAGGCCCCGGCCCGGACCAGATTTTCCAGCAGCCGCTTGTTAATCGCCCGGGGGTCCAGCCGCTTGGCAAAGTCCTGAATCGATTTGAACGCCCCCCCGGCGCTGCGGGTATCGACCAGCGCCTGCATCGCCGCCTCGCCGACGTTTTTCACCGCCGCCAGCGCGTAGCGCACCGCCCCCTGCGGGGTGTCCCCGCCGAATTCCACCGAAAACTGCACCACCGAGCGGTTGACGTCAGGGGGCAGCAGCGGAATTTTCAGGCGTTGCAGCTCTCCCTTAAACGCTGCCAGCTTATCGGTGTTCTGCATATCGTAGGTCATGATCGCGGCCATGAACTCGACCGGATAATTGGCTTTCAGATAGGCCGTCTGATAGGCGACATAGGCATAGGCGGCAGCGTGCGACTTGTTAAACCCGTACCCGGCGAACTTGGCGATGGTATCAAAGATCATCGACGCCTGTTCCACCGGGATGCCCCGGGCCGAGCAGCCTTCGCAGAACATTGCCCGCTGCTGATCCATCTCCTCCTTGATCTTTTTACCCATCGCCCGGCGCAGCAGGTCAGCACCGCCGAGGGAATACCCGGCCAGCACCTGCGCCGCCTGCATCACCTGTTCCTGATAGATCATGATCCCGTAAGTTTCCTTCAGGATCGGCTCCAGGTTCGGGTGCATGTAATCCAGCGTCTCCTGCCCCTGCTTACGGGCAATATAAGACGGGATGTTGTCCATCGGGCCGGGGCGGTACAGGGCCACCACCGCGATGATGTCTTCCAGACAGTCGGGCTTCAGCTTGGTCAGCACATCGCGCATGCCCTGGGATTCCAGCTGGAACACCCCGGCTGTCTCGCCCCGGCTGAGCATCTCGTAGGTGATTTTGTCGTCCAGCGGCAGGGCCGACAGATCAATCTCGATATTGCGGTCCTTCAGCAGCTCCACCGCTTTCTGCAACACGGTCAGCGTTTTCAGGCCGAGGAAGTCGAACTTGACCAGACCGGCGCTTTCCACCCACTTCATATTGAACTGGGTCACCGGCATGTCGGAATGCGGGTCGCGGTACAGCGGCACCAGCTCATCCAGCGGGCGGTCGCCGATCACCACCCCGGCGGCGTGGGTCGAAGCGTGGGAATACAGCCCTTCCAGCCGCTGACCGATCGCCAGAAGCTGCGCCACCTGCGGGTCGCTGTCGCGCAGGGTCTGAAGCTGCGGCTCCTGCTCGATGGCTTCTTTCAGGGTGACCGGGTTGGCCGGGTTGTTGGGCACCAGCTTACAGATCTTGTCAACGTAGCCGAGCGGCATTTCCAGCACGCGGCCGACGTTGCGCAGCACGGCGCGGGCCTGCAGCTTCCCGAAGGTGATGATCTGTGCCACGCGGTCCCGCCCGTAGGCGCCCTGCACGTAGTCGATCACCTCTCCGCGCCGGTCCTGACAGAAGTCGATATCAAAGTCAGGCATCGACACGCGTTCCGGGTTCAGGAAGCGTTCGAACAGCAGCTGGAAGCGCAGCGGATCAAGGTCGGTGATGGTCAGCACCCATGCCACGACCGATCCCGCGCCCGAGCCACGGCCCGGCCCGACCGGAATCCCGTGATCCTTGGCCCACTGGATAAAGTCGGCCACGATGATGAAGTAACCGGGGAACCCCATCTGAATGATGACGTTCAGCTCAAACTCCAGCCGCTCGCGGTAGGGTCTGGCGACCTCGGCCTTCTGCCCGTCGGTCATCTCCGGGGTGTAAACGTGGATGGCAAGGCGCTTTTCCAGCCCGTCCTCGGCCATCTGGCGCAGCACCTGCTCTTCCGAAGAATCGGCGGCGCGGGAGGAGCGCGGCAGAATCGGCTTGCGCTTTTCCACCATCACCGCGCACCGCTGGGCGATCACCAGCGTATTTTCGACCGCTTCGGGGATATCGCGGAACAGCTCGATCATCTGAGCCGGAGACTTCAGACAGTGATGCGGTGTCAGGCGGCGGCGCTCCGACACCGACATCGTCACCTTCTGCGACATGCAGATCAGCACGTCGTGGGCCTCAAACATCTCGGCATCGGGGAAGTAGCAGTCGTTGGTGGCGACCAGCGGCAGATCAAGCGCATAGGCCAGATCGATCAGATCAGGCTCGATCTTTTCCTCATCCGGCAGCTCGTGACGCTGCAGCTCCACATACAGGCGGCCGGGGAACAGCCCGGCCAGCCGCTCCAGCGCCTGCCGGGCCCCGGCTTTATCGTTGTCCAGCAACAGGCGGCCCACCGGGCCACCCAGCCCGCCGGTCAGGCAGATCAGCCCTTCTGACCAACGGGCCAGATCGTCCATCGACACCTGCGGGGTGGAAATACCGTCACTGCTGATGAAGGCCTTGGATACCAGCTTCATCAGGTTGGCATAGCCGGTATCATCCTGACACAGCAGCACCAGATCATCGGGCTCCGGCCCGCGCAGGTCACGGGCGGCGACACCCCGGCTTTCGCCGCTCTCTTCCCGGGTCACGGCAATCTGACAGCCGATGATCGGCTGAATACCATCGCCCGCCACCGTCACCGAAAATTCCAGCGCCCCGAACAGGTTGCGCGTATCGGTCAGGGCCACGGCGGGCATGCCCATCTCTTTGCAGGTTTTTCCCAGCTTTTTCAGCGGGATCGCCCCTTCGGACATCGAATAGGCCGAATGCAGGCGCAGATGCACGAAGCCGGCAGGCATGCCAACGGGCGAGGCGGACGGAGCGGGGGCGGCAGTCATGTCAGTCATAGGCGGACGATGCCACGGACCGCCCGCGAAGGCAACCGGCCCTGCCCCAACCCTGACGCACAAATCCCTTACGGCAGGGGAACTTTTATGGTACCTATACCTATGCAGGTATTGCATAGGATGTTTGCACTGCAAAAACACGCTTGCCAGTGACAGGGCAATGTAATACCTTAGGTGACATAAGGTTTTGGATGTGAAGCACCGAAACCGACGAGTTTCACGGTCGCCGTCATCGTTCTGGGGAGTCCGGTGACAGGCCCGATGGGGAAGCGTACTTAGGGGGTCGCTTCCCCATCTTTTTTTCTGGCCCTGCTTTCAGGGCACCGTCATCCTGAAACGCCCCGCCGGAGCAGGCTCCGTGCGGGGCGTTTTTCATTTCAGATCCAACAGGTTACTCTGATCTGTCGCAGCGGGGATCGTTCAGATCCGGCACCGCCACCGGGTAATAGGTGCGGATCACGCCGTCTTTCAGCACCAGCGTTGCCGCCTGCCCCTCAGCGGTGCTAGCCCGGCAGGCCAGCCGTGCCGACGGGCCTGCCCAGTCCGCCGCCTGCTTCCAGGCCCGGGTGGCTTCAATGAGAATCTCCCTGCCCCCCTGACCGTAGCGGTAACTTTTGGGGCAGGCCTTGCCTTCCCCACCGCCGGGTTTGCGGTAAATGACGCCGGTGCTGTACACCGGGGGCGATACCGCCTGCGCCGTACAGCCGGTCTCGGCGCGCCCGGCCCATCCGGCCCATTGCGCCTGTAAAAACCGGGCCTGAAAATGCAGCCCGCCCAGACTTTTTTCGCCCGGCTCGCCGCAGAATACATGCGGGAAGGCCCCTTCCTTAAACCACAGGTCCGTCAGTTCGCGCACGAACAGGGCCGGTTCCGCCCCCGGCGTCCGTACCGCAAAATCCAGCGCCTGCCGCAGGGCCTGTACCTCGTCCGGGAAGACGGTCAACAGCATGGCGGCAAAAGAATCGGCGGTCGGGTGACTGCCCCAGGGGCCGCACAGGGTCAACAGCCCACGGTCAAAGGCATCGAGATCAGGCATCACCGGGGCGGGATCTTTCGCGCCTTCGTCTTTTGCGTCAAAAAACGGGCGGCCAAGGGCCCCCTGCCCCCCTGCATCGGCCTTCTGCTGCACGGGGGGCTGGACCGCGGGCTGCCCCTTCGGCGCGGGCGGCGCAACTGCCACCTGCCCACAGCTTTCCGGCACCCAGCGGAACTCGGGATCTGCACCTTCGACGCGGATTTTCAGCAGGTCGCCGCCGTCTTTATTCCGGGCGCGCACCGGGTAACTGCGCCCCGGCTCCAGACGGATCTCCCCCGGGTTCCGCCCGGTGCTGCGCGCCGATGGGGCATCACAGGCCTGCGTCGCCTTCAGGGTGCCGTCCAGCCGGACATCCGCAAGGGCGGCGCCCGGCAGCCCGGCCACCACCACCACCCCGGCCAGCAGCCCCTTGCGCACCGTCACCATCTGCCGCCTTCCCCCCGCGTGATTAAAGAGTCACCACCTTGCTGTTGCGCAGGGTGACGCGGCGGTCCATCCGTCCCGCCAGTTCCGGGTTGTGGGTGGCGATCAAGGCCGACAGCCCTTCTTCCCGCACCAGACGCATCAGCTCGGCAAAAACCCCGTCCGCCGTCTGCGGATCAAGGTTGCCGGTCGGCTCGTCCGCCAGCAGCAGCTTCGGGGCATTGGCCAGCGCCCGGCAGATTGCCACCCGCTGCTGTTCCCCGCCGGAAAGCTGGCCGGGCCGGTGATCGGCCCGTTTGGCCAGCCCCATGCTGCCCAGCAGATGCATCGCCCGTTCCCGCGCCTGCTTCCGGCTGCGGCCGTTAATCATCTGCGGCAGAATAATGTTTTCCGCCGCCGAAAACTCCGGCAGCAGGTGATGATACTGATAGACGAAGCCCAGATGCTCCTTCCGCAGGGCGGTGCGGCGGTCATCGTTCAGCCCGGCGCAGGCCTGCCCGGCGACGATCACATCCCCGGCATCCGGGCGCTCCAGCAGGCCGGCGATCTGCAACAGCGTCGATTTCCCGGCCCCTGACGGGCCGACCAGCGCGACAATCTCGCCGGTGGCGATGGTCAGTCCAGCATCCACCAATACATCCAGACGGGCCCCGCCCTGCTGGAAGCTGCGGCACACCCCCTGAAGATGCAGGGCCGGTACGGCGTTATTCATAGCGCAGGGCCTCCACCGGATCGAGGCGGGCCGCCCGCCAGCTTGGGTACAGGGTTGCGGCAAACGACAGCCCCAGCGCCATCAGCACCACCTGCGTCACCTCGTGATAGTCAATCTGTGCCGGCATCCGCGACAGGAAGTAGATCTCTGCCGAGAACAGCTCGGTCCCGGTCAGGCTCTGCAGGCCCTGCCGGATCGCCTCGATGTTTTCGCAGAAGGCGACCCCCAGCAGCAGCCCGGCCAGCGTGCCCGTCACGCCGACACTGGCCCCGGCCAGGAAGAAAATGCGCATCACCGCGCCCCGGCTGGCCCCCATGGTGCGCAGGATGGCAATATCACGCCCCTTATCCTTCACCATCATGATCAGGCCGGAAATGATGTTGAACGCCGCCACCAGAATGATCAGCGTCAGGATCAGGAACATCACATTGCGTTCCACCTGTAACGCGTTGAACAGGCTGGCGTTGGATCGGGTCCAGTCAGAAAAGTAATACGACGCCCCAAGCTGGTCATACAGCCCGCGCAGCACGGTCTGCGCCTTGTCCGCGTTGGTGGTCAGCACCTCGACGTGCGACAGACGGCCCGGCATCTGGAAGTAGGCCTGCGCCGCCGCCAGCGGCATATAGATGAACGAACTGTCGTATTCATACATGCCGACATCAAAAATACCGGCAACCGGATAGGTGCGCATGCGCGGCACGGTGCCGAAAGCGGTGGGGTTGCCCTTGGGCGAGATCAGCGTGATCTTATCCCCCACCTTCAGGTCAAAGCCCCGCGCCATGCGGCTGCCGATCAACACGCCGTCGCCATTGTCAAAGCCGGTCAGCGAACCGTCGATGATATGGTCAGACAGGGTTTTGCGGTCGGCGATATCTTTGGCGCTCATCGCGCGGACCATCGCCCCGCGGGCATTCCCGGCGGCGGAGGCCATCACCTGCCCCTCAATCGCCGGGGCAACGCTGACCACCCCGTCCAGCGCCTTGATCCGGGGCATCATCTCCCGCACTTCGGCTTCGCTCAGGGTTCCGGCAGCGGCGGTGATCACCGCGTGACCGTTCAGGCCAAGGATGCGGCCCAGCAGCTCCTGCCGGAAGCCGTTCATCACCGCCATCACGATAATCAGGGTGGCGACACCAAGGGCGATGCCGGTCAGCGAAAACCCGGCAATGACGGAGACGAACCCTTCCTTCCGGCGCGCCCGCAGATACCGGCCGGCCACCATCCGTTCAAAGGCATTAAAAATCATCGGTTGCACGCTCCGTCGTGCCGGGGTTAACACCAAACGCAGACCTCAGGAAAACGGCCCGGTCAGGCAATGCTGACCGGGCCCGTTTCCCCAAGGCAGATGAGATCAGGCGGTCAGCTTGGCAAGGGCCGCTTCGACCGACATCTCAACCTTTTCGCCGCTGCGGCGGTTCTTCAGTTCCACCACACCGGCGGCAACGCCCTTCGGCCCGACCACCAGCTGCCACGGCAGACCGATCAGGTCGGCGGTGGCAAACTTGGCCCCGGCCCGTTCATCGGCGCGGTCGTCATACAGCACTTCGACCCCGGCGGCTTCCAGCTTGGCGTACAGGTCTTCCGCAACGGCGTCAGTAGCGGCGTCGCCCGGCTTGATGTTGATCAGGCCGACCTTGAACGGGGCAACGCTTTCCGGCCAGATAATCCCGGCGTCGTCGTGGCTGGCCTCGATGATCGCGCCGACCAGACGCGACACGCCGATGCCGTAAGAGCCCATGTGCAGTTCCACATCCTGCCCGTCGGCACCGACCACCTTGCAGCCCATCGGCTTGGAGTACTTGGTGCCGAAATAGAAGATGTGGCCGACCTCGATCCCACGGGCGGAGACCAGATTATCCCCCAGCTCCGCTTCGTTCGAGGCGTCGTGCATTTCGTCGGTGGCGGCGTACAGGCTGGTCCAGTCGTCAACGATCGGCTGCAGGTCGCCATCGAAATCAACATTGGCCGGAACGGTCTTTTCCAGCATGCCCTTATGGACGAACACGCCGCTTTCGCCGGTTTCGGCCAGAATCAGGAACTCGTGGCTGAGATTGCCGCCGATCGGGCCGGTGGCGGCACGCATCGGAATCGCCTTCATCCCCAGACGGGCGAAGGTGTTCAGGTAGGCCACGAACATACGGTTATAAGCGCGGCGGGCCGAGGCTTCGTCCAGATCGAAGGAATAGGCATCCTTCATCAGGAATTCGCGGCCCCGCATCACGCCGAAGCGCGGGCGCACCTCGTCGCGGAACTTCCACTGAATCTGGTAAAGATTCTTCGGCAGATCCTTGTACGACTTGACCATCGACCGGAAGATATCGGTCACCACTTCCTCGTGGGTCGGGCCGTACAGCATGTCGCGGTCGTGGCGGTCAACGATCCGCAGCATTTCCTTGCCGTAATCGTCATAACGGCCGGACTCTTTCCAGACTTCGGCGGTCTGGATGGTCGGCATCAGAATTTCGATGGCGCCGGAACGGTCCTGCTCTTCGCGCACGATCTGCTCGATCTTGCGCAGCACGCGGTACCCGATCGGCAGCCAGTTATAAATCCCGGCGGCATGCTGGCGGATCAGCCCGGCGCGCAGCATCAGGCGGTGCGAAACGATCTGCGCTTCCGACGGGGTTTCCTTCAGGACGGGCAGAAAATAACGGGACAGGCGCATGGAAAATCCTCTGAACCACTCGGGACTGGCACTGTAAAAAGTCTGCGGACTTTACGGCAACGCAGGCGTGCTTGTCCAATGGACTATTTCACCGCCCACCGTCAGGCCCCACCGTGCAGTTACGGCTTGCGGGCCAGCCTGCGGCGTGCTGCGATGGGGGCCGGGACAACAGCTTCTTTCCGCACGGGTTTCTATCATGACCGACACCGTCCACCTGCCCCGCCTTGCCCTTGTTCAGGCCGGGTGGTACCGCGATCTGCTCGACAACGCCCGCACCAGCTTTCTGGAAGAGATGGAGCGCAACGGCATTCCTGCCACCCGCATTGAGGTCATCGACGCCCCCGGCGCGTTCGAGATCCCGCTGCTGGTGAAGGAACTGGCCGTCACCCACCGTTACGACGGCATTGTCGCCCTGGGGATGATCATCGACGCCGGGGTCTACCGCCATGAGTTTGTCGCCCACGCCGTGATCGACGGCCTGATGCGGGTGCAGCTTGATACCGGTATCCCGGTATTCTCGATGGTGCTGACGCCGCACCATATGCACGGGCATACCGATCATCTCGATTTCTTCGGCAATCATTTCCTGTCCAAGGGGGCAGAATGTGCCAGGGCCTGCCTGAAAACCCTGCAGACACTGCGGTCTATCCGCACCCCTGACCGCTGACGCGACGGGTCCGGAGCGGCGGCATAATCGCTTTTTCGCATTTTTGATCCGTTCTTCTTTGCATCCTGCGACGCAAAAGCGGCAACGCCCCCGGCCAGATCACCAGCCGGGGGCGTAATTGTCTGAAATGGCGTGTTTTACCGATGATCCCTGAGGATCAGGGGAAAATGGCACGGCCTTTGCTTATCTCCGGTCATCTCTCCCGCCGACACCGGAGCCTTCCCCATGCAGGTCTCTCTCCTCACCCGCCATGATGAAGTGATCGCCGTCCTCAACGGTGATCTGACCATGACCACGCTGGACGACGTCCTGCCGGTCTTCGTCGATATCTCCGATGCACCGGAACAGAATGTGTGCGTCGACCTCAGCGGCGTGCCGACCATCGACGCGGCGGCCATCGGCCTTCTGATCGCCCTTAATCAGCGCCTGCGCGCCGCCGGCCATGACCTGACCGTCTTCTGCCCGCCCGGCCAGCCGCGCGGCCTGATCGCCATGATCGGGCTGGATCAGGATGTGCGGGTGATTGACTGGTCAAACGGCGGCAGCAACCCCGGGCAGCCCGGCGTTCTGTACCATTAAACGGGGGAAAAGCCGCCGTCAGCGGCCTTCTGCCTTCTGCTGTTTCCCCCGGACCGCCGCCAGACCGATCCCGGCAAAAATCAGCCCCATGCCGATAAAGTGATAGGCCTGAAGCGGCTCCCCCAACACCGGCACAGCGAGAACCGCTGTAAACACCGGAATCAGGTTGACATAAAAGCCTGACAGATTGGCCCCAAGACGGACAATCCCCCGGTTCCACGCCAGAAAGGCGACGAGAGAGGCAAAAATGGCGGTGTAGGCGATCATCGACAGCGCCTCCAGCGTCATCGGCACCTGTCCGCCGCCGGTGCCCAGATCCCACAGGTAGGCCCCGACCGCCACCCACAGGCCGGTCAGCATCTGCACCGTCAGAAACACCATCGGCGGCAGCCCCAGCGGCCGGGCCTTCATCCGTACTGAAAACACCGACCACGCCAGCACCGCCAGCAGCATCAACCCGTCCCCCCGGTGCAGATCAAGGGCGGTCAGCCGCGACAGATCGCCACGGGCCAGCACCACCGCCACCCCGAAGAACGATGCCGCCAGCCCGGCGACGCGCCAGACCGTCAGCGCCTCGCCCAGCAGAATGCGCGACAGCAGCAGGATCACCAGCGGCATCACCGCCCCGACCAGCGTGACATTCACCGCTGTCGAGGTCTGCAACGCCATGTACAGCAGGGTATTGTAGGCCCCGACCGACAGCACGCCGAGCGAGATCAGGTGCAGGGCGTTGGCGCGGATCACCCCCCAGTGCGCCAGCGTGGAGCGCAGGGTGAACGGCAGCAGCAACAGCAGCGCAAAGCTCCAGCGCCAGAACGACAGGGCATAGGGCGACATCTGCGCCATTGCCAGCCGCCCGACCACGGCGTTGCCTGCCCACAGCAGCGGCGGAATCACCATCATCACCCACGGAGACGTCAGCAGACCCGCAGCCTGCGATGATGGGGGCGTCTGAGCAGCGGACACGGGCCGTTCCCTCCTGTAAAGCAGCCGGGAGTCCGGCTTTCTGCTTTTTAAACAAGGTGCTGTAACAATCTTTTGCACACGGGCGGCAGATGCGCCAGCATGGGCGCACCCAACATAGGCAGCCTGCCTTTATAAGACCAGTTCAAAAGGACATCCGATGGTCCCGCTTCATCCGCAGCTGGAAAAAGATACCGTCCCTGTTGCCGTCTGGCCGCTGTGCCGCGTTCTGCTGATGAACGACAGCACCTATCCGTGGCTGATTCTGGTCCCGCAGCGGGATGACCTGCGGGAAATGCACGACCTGCCCCCGCCGGACCGCAACCGCCTGATGCAGGAGATGGCGCTGGCCTCCAGCCTGCTGCAGGCGGCCACCGGGGCAGAAAAGATGAATGTCGCCGCCCTCGGCAATATGGTGCCGCAGCTGCACATTCATGTGATTGCCCGCTTCAGCACTGATCCGGCATGGCCGCGCCCGGTGTGGGGGGCCGTCCCGGCCACACCCTATACGCCGGAAGCGCTGGAGGCGATGCTGACCCGGCTGCGCACCGCGCTGACCCCGCCGCGCCCGCCGCTGGCCTGATCCCCCCGCCCCCAGCCTGTTTACCGTGTTCCACCGGAGTTACCCCGGAATGATCCGCCGTCTGTCAGGCCCTCTGCCTGCCGCCACCCTGCTGCTTGCCCTTGCCACTGCGGCCCCCGCCGCCGTGGCCGCACCGTTCGCTGACCCTTCTTACGGCTATACCCTGACCTACCCCGACGGCTGGCGGATGGAAAAGGCAGAAGGCTACACCCTGATTTTCCGCCCCCCCGCCGGAGAAGCCGAGGAAGTCACCTCAGTCAGCATCCAGAACCGCAAGGCCCCGGAGCCCCCGGCGAAAGCGGAAAAGGCCGATAAGGGGAAAAAGGATGCCAAACCGGCACCGACCCCATCCGGCACCGCAGCGCAGGAGATGGCTACCCGCTACGTCACCGAAATCCGTGGCGCGGCGCAGTCTGTGGTCATTCAGCGCGAAGCCCCCTTCCGGTGGGAAAATGAAGACTCGGTCATCCTTGGCCGACAGGCGGTGGTCGATTTTATGCTGGATGGTGTGCCGCTGCGGCAATGGGCGGTCTTTCTGCCCAACCCCGCCGCCCCGGTGATGCATGTCTGGATCATGACCGCACCGCAGGACACCTTCGACCGGACCCTGCCGGATGCCCGGAAAATTCTGGATACCCTGAAGGCGGCGACCCCGGCGAAAAAACCGGAACAAAATAAGGGGAAACCGGCAAAATAAGTGAACCGAAGGCGGTGAAATGCCGTAAAGCTTTGCCACATATGGCTGAAGCTTTTGGGTGATCCATGACACAGTCCGCCCCCGCGCCGGTTTTGGTATGGTTCCGTTATGATCTGCGGCTGGATGACCACCCGGCCCTCTGCGATGCTGCCGCCAAGGGGCCGGTGATCGGGCTGTTTGTCCTTGATCCCGCCCTTGACGGTCGCCCGCTGGGGGGGGCCGCCAGATGGTGGCTGCACCACAGCCTGACCGCCCTTTCCGCCGCGCTGGCAGACCGTGGCATCCCCCTGCTGATGCGGGCCGGGGATGCTGCCACCGTGGTGGCGCAGGAAGCTGCGGCCGCCGGTGTGCAGGGCGTGGTGTGGAACCGGGGCAACACCCCGTGGCTGCGCCGCCTGGACCAGACGGCGGCAACCGCACTGGCCCGGCAGGGGACGCCTCACCGCATCACCGCCAGCGACCTGATGGTGGAACCCGAAGCGATCCGCACCGGCAGCGGTGGCGCCTTCAAGGTGTTCACCCCTTTCTGGAAAGCCCTGCAGGCCAGTCACCGCCCGGCAGCCCCACAGACAACACCGGACAGCCTGCGGGGCCCCGGCCTGCCCGGCGCCCCTGCCCCGGTGCCGCCAGCTCCGGTGCCACCGGCCCCAGTGCCATCAGATTGGGCCCTTCTGCCGACCAGACCGGACTGGGCAGGCGGCCTGCGCGCCACCTGGACCCCGGGGGAAGCCGGTGCCCATCAACGGCTGCATGATTTTCTGCAAAGCCGGGTCCTGACATACGGGGCCCGCCGCGATTTCCCGGCTGACCCCGCCACATCCCGCCTGTCACCCTTTCTGCGGTTCGGCGAGATTTCCGCCCGCCGCGTCTGGCAGGTGACCGAACACCTCAGCGGCGATTCCGGCCTGCCGTTCCTGCGGGAACTGGCATGGCGGGAATTTAACCATCACATCCTGTTTCAGGCCCCCGATCTGCACCTGCAGCCCCTGCGCCCGGAATTCCGGAACTTTCCGTGGCGGGAAGATCCCGCCGGTTTCGCCGTCTGGTGTCAGGGTAAAACCGGCTATCCGATCGTCGATGCCGGAATGCGGGAGCTGTGGCACACCGGCTGGATGCACAACCGCGTCCGCATGATCGTCGGGTCGTTTCTGGTCAAGGATCTGCTGGTCCCCTGGACGGCGGGGGAAGACTGGTTCTGGGATACGCTGGTAGATGCCTGCCCGGCCAACAATCCCGGCAACTGGCAGTGGGTCAGCGGCTGCGGCGCCGATGCCGCCCCTTACTTCCGGGTCTTCAATCCGGTGTTGCAGGGCGAGAAATTTGATCCCGACGGCGCCTATGTCCGCCGCTGGGTGCCGGAACTGGCCCGCAAACGGCAGGGCGTACACCGTCCGGCGGAAGACGGGGATCTGTTCCGCAGCCCGGCCTACCCGCCGCCCATGATTGACCACGGGCGGGCGCGGGATCGGGCACTGGCGGCCTTCGCCGCCCTGAAGGAGCAGGATACCCCGTGACCGCGACTCTGGAATAGAAGACCTGTGGAATAGGATACTCCCGCACATCACCCCAATACCGCATGCCTGAAGCCGGACGCCGATCACGGGATGGAAGAGATAGGGAATAATCGGGAAAAACAAGTACCTGAGTCAAACAGTCACCTTTTCTGTTTTCCTCCTTGACCTGTTTATAAACTTCCTTACATTTGAAGAAGACCAGAACATCACTGTGTCGACCCCTCCGTAAGACTCCTTCTCCGCAAAGCGGCAGCACGTTCCCCTCGGTGCTGCCGCTTTTGCTTTGCCGTCAGACCTAATCCCACCGCTGCTTTTGGCGGAAATGCCCGAAATCTCTCTACGACCTCTGAGGATTATACCTTTGGGCGCTGGAAATCGCCTGCCTCTACCCCCATCCTGTTCTGGCGCGGGGATGGGATCAGGGCAACTGAAGGACGCTGACCATGAGCACCTATGTATTCCGCAAGATCGCTTCCGATACTGATCGCCCCTGGGCCGTTTACAAAATCGACCCGACCGGGGAAAGCACGCTTGTGGAACGCTTTGAAAGCGCCCCGGAAGCCAAACGCTGGATCGACGTCCTGCGCTTCGATCAGGAAGAAGCGGTCGAGCGCGACGCACTGCCGTCGTGACCGGCGGCGACACCACCGGGGCTGACACAGGATATCCGGCACACTAAAAAAGCCGCCATCTCAGGATGGCAGCTTTTTGTCGGTGACCGCTGGCCTTATGGCTTTACGGCGGCAGGGGCACTCTCCGCAGCGTCGTCATCCCGCGGCTGCTGCGGCTGCTGCTTGTTGTTGCTGCCCGCGCCGACATAGGCAACCGCAGCATGGGTTGCACAATAAGGCTTGCCCGGGATCGCCGGAGCCCCACAGAAGTGGAATCCCGGTTCGCGCGGGTCGCCGATCGGCCAGCGGCAGGTATTGGCCGACAGATCGACCAATGTTTTCATCTTCGGTTCCGGCTCTTTTACCGGGGCGGCAGCCTGACGCGGCTGCTTAGCCTTTTTAATCGGGGACGGGCGACCCTTCAGCCCCAGCCGGTGCGCTTTACCGACCACAGCGTTCTTGGAAACCCCAAGGCGCTTGCCGATCTCGCCGGTGGTCAAGCCCTCGGCCCACAAGACCTTTAGTTCCTCGATCCGCTCATCGGTCCAGACCATGGTGACACTGCTCCAGAAAAAGACGCACCAATGCCAGAGCATTATCTACAGATCGAATCCCCTGTTGTCCATGCCGGAGTCGTGATCAGAGAGGGCATCGCCTGATTTTTGCCATATTCACGGCAGGGAAGACACAGACACCAGCCCCCTCGCCGGACACCGTCAGGCGGGGTGGCCGGTGTCTGCTGCTCGCTCCCGGTCGGTACACCTTCATTCGGCGGCTGATGCACTGCCACCGCCTAACGCTTTGTACAGACTGATGGCATTGCCGATCTCGTCGCGTTTCAGATCCAGCCGGATCTGGCGCGCCGCGTAAAGCTGGCGCTGGGCATCCAGCACTTCCAGACGCCCCTCCAGACCAGCACGATAGCGCAAGGTCGACAAGGCAACCCGCTGCTCTGCCGCTGCCACGGCACGGTCCTGAGCCTCAATCTGATGGTCATAGGTGGCACTGCCTGCCAGACCGTCCGCAACCTCACGAAAGGCGGTTTGGATCACCCGCTCGTATTCAGCAACGGCTTCGGATTTGCGGATTTCGGCCAGACGCAGCTCGGCCTCGAGCTGGCCGCCCATGAACAGGGGCAAAGAGATTTGGGGGGCAAAGCTCCATACCCGCTGCGTCCCGTCAAACAGATTACTCAGGCCGGGGCTGGCGTATCCCAGGGACGAGGTCAACGACAGCCTCGGGAAGAAGGCGGCGCGCGCAGCCCCGATATGGGCGTTCGCAGCGATCAAATTCCGTTCCGCCTGACGAATATCAGGCCGACGGACCAGCAGGTCCGATGGCAATCCGGGCGGAAGACGGGTTTTCACCGCCTTTCCATCCAATCCCCCTGCTGGCGGCAGGTCGTCAGGCAGCTCAGCCCCCACCAGGAGCCTCAGGGCGTTGCCAGCCCGTGCCAGCATACGCGCACGCCCTTCCAGATCAGCCTCGGCCGTGGCGACCTGCCCTTCTGCCTGGGCGACATCCAGCGCACTGCTTTGGTTGGCCGCCTTCAGGCGATGCGCCAGATCCAGCGAGTGCCGCCAGTCAGTCAGGGTCTGGGTGGCAAGATCCAACTGCTCTTGAGCGAGACGTTCGGCGAAATAGGCGTCCGCGACCGCGCTGACCAGTGTGATTTCAGCCGCCAGATACCCTTCTTCGCTGGCCAGATAGCGGGCGAAGGCAGCCTCTGACAGGGACCGCGCCCTTCCAAAAAGATCAATCTCAAAGGAACTGATGCCGATGTCCAGAGTGTGCTGGGTCTGGGTTCGTGCCGCTGTTGCAGGGTCAGCTTTGGGGTCGGCGGCCAGCCGCTGACGGTTAAGGCCCCCCGTGGCACTGACCGCGGGCAACCGGGCCGCCCGCTGGATGGAATATTGCGCCTGTACGGCCTCGACGTTCAACGCCGCTAACCGCAGATCACGATTATTCGTCAGGGCGAGTTCAATAATCCGCTGCAAACGCAGATCGCCGAACATGAAGCGCCAATCCAGATCGGCGGCATTTTCTCTGGCCTGATCCTCACGGGTTGGGGTCGGGTAGTGGCGCGGGACCGGCAGATCCGGCGTGACCGGATCGGGCGTCAAGGAACAGGCCGAGACTGCGACTGACAGAGCAACAATCATCAAACGCATGGCTTTAATCCTGACCTGCCGAAACAGCGTGACCGTTCTGCCGCCGCCAGCTTTGCAGCTTCTCCTGGCCGCCGATGACAAAGACGAAGAAGATGGGGACGAAGAACACCGCCAGCACGGTGGCGCAGACCATGCCGCCAAATACCCCGGTGCCGATCGCATTCTGCGTTTCCGAACCGGGACCACGGGCAAGCATCAACGGCACCACGCCGAGGCCGAACGCCAGAGAGGTCATCAGGATAGGTCGCAAACGCAGCCGTGCTGCGGTGATCGCCGCCTCGGACAGCCCCTTCCCCTGAGCGTGCAGGTGCCGGGCGAACTCGACGATCAGGATGGCGTTCTTGGCAGAGAGACCAATCACCGTAATCATCCCCACCTTGAAAAAGATATCGTTGGGCATGTCGCGCAGCATCACCGCCGCCACCGCGCCCAGCAAGCCCAGCGGCACCACCAGCATCACGGACAGCGGAATCGACCAGCTTTCATAAAGCGCCGCCAGCACCAGAAAGACCACCAGCATGGACAGCGCCATCAGCAGCGGGGCTTGCGCGGTCGACTGACGTTCCTGCAGTGACTGACCGGCCCATTCCATGGCGAAACCGGCGGGCAACTGAGCGACAAGCCGTTCCATTTCAGCCATCGCTTCACCGCTGGACACGCCGGGGGCGGGCCTGCCGGAAATACGCGCCGAAGGGAAACCCTGATAGCGCACCAGTTGCAAAGGAGTGTCTTGCCATACTGGCGTCACCACTTCGGACAGAGGCACCATGCCGCCGTCGGTATTGCGCACAAACAGCCGCAGCACGTCGTCCACCTGCATACGGGCCGGGGCGTCAGCCTGAATGATCACCTGCTGCATCCGTCCGCCATTGGGGAAGTCGTTGACATAGAGAGACCCCATGGCCGCCGTCAGGGTGTCGCGGATGGCACTGAACGGAACCCCCAGCGCCTCGGCTTTCTGCCGGTCGATGTTCAGGCGGACGCCGGGACCGTCGGGCAGGTCGTCGGAATAGACGTCGGCAACGGTCTTGCTGTGTCTGGCCAGATCCAGCAGTTTGGCCTCTGCGGCCTTTAAGGCGGCCTGACCATGACCGGCGCGGTCCTGAAGCCGCAGGTTAAAACCGGACGACGTTCCCATTTCCTCAATCGCAGGCGGCAGAAGGCTCATCACCGTGCCTTCCGTGATGTTGGCCATCGCTTCCTGCGCCGATACGGCCTCGGCGGCGGCGGTAGCACCATCGCGCCGGTCCCAATCCTTGAGCATGGTGAAGGCCATCGCGGTGTTCGCCCCCGAGCCGGAGAAGCCAAAACCCAGAATTGACAGGGTCGAGTCCACACCTGGCCGTGCGGAAACATGGGTCTCGAACCGGCGCACCAGATCAAGCGTACGTTCCTGCGTGGCATCCGACGGCAATTGGAACGAGGTCATGAAATAGCCCTGATCTTCCTCTGGCAGAAAGGCCGAAGGGAGGAGCGAAAAGGCCAGCCCCAGCAGGGCGACGAGGACGGCAAAGACAGCCATCATGCGGCCACAGCGGCGGACTAAGGCGGTGACCCAGTTTGCGTAAGATCCGGTGAAGCGGTCAAACCTGCGATTGAACCAGCCAAAAAATCCGCCTTTGGCATGATGGGCAGGATCAGCCGGTTTAAGCAAAGTGGCACAGAGGGCCGGTGTCAGGCTGAGCGCCAGAAAGGCCGAAAACAGGATCGATACCGCCATCGACAGGGTGAACTGCCGATAGATCACCCCAACCGATCCCCCGGCAAGGGCCATGGGAATGAAAACCGCCGTCAGGACCAGAGTAATGCCGACCACCGCGCCGGTGATTTCCTTCATCGCCTTGACCGTTGCCTCTTTGGGTGACAGCCCTTCGGTCACCATCAGGCGTTCAACGTTCTCCACCACCACGATGGCATCATCAACGATGATGCCGATGGCCAGAACCATGCCGAACATGGTCAGTACGTTGATCGAAAACCCAGCCAGCAGCATGATGGTGAAGGTCCCCAGCAAGGCAATCGGGGCCACAATCGCGGGGATCAGCGTATAGCGGATGTTTTGCAGAAACAGCAGCATGACCAGAAACACCAGCACCATGGCCTCAGCCAGGGTTTGGATAACCTGCTCTATGGAAATTTTGACGAAGGGTGCGGTGTCAAACGGCGTGGCGTAACTCATCCCCAAGGGCATCGCCCGGCTAAGCTCGGCCAGCCGCGCCTTCACGCTTTCGGCTGTCCGCACGGCATTGGCCCCCGGCGACAGCTGCACGGCGGCGACGGTGGAAACGCGCCCGTTCTCACGGTTGGAAAAGCTGTAGGGCTAGGGTCAAAATTTCTTCAAAGCTGCGGGTTACACACACTCAATTTGAAAACACTCTAATTGCTGTGTGCGCAAGGGGGCGCTGATTTTTTAATCTACGTGGAACAAGGCTTTAGGCCATCCTGTTCGCAATTTGCGTGGATGCCATATCCTGAACTAAACACCTAGGTTACGGGCCTGCGAGCATTTTTTCTGATGTTTCGTCGAAACAATGCCTAATCACAGCAAGCCGTCGTTCCGCTTCCCAAGCTGCCATTCAAGATCATCCACGAACTCGTTGGCACGGGTCACTGTGTCGTCATGACCATAATGTTTACGGATCATCTCGGGGCTTGTGCCCATGTTCAGCGCCATCAACCTCTCCGACATTCCGGCTTTCAGCTTCAGCGTGGCGGAAGGGCGCATGCGCGGAAGGGCTTGCGCCCGGACCACTGCTATAGCAGTGGTCCGGGTGAGGCATCTAGAGATTTTGGAAAATAGAATGAATCAATTTTAGGCAATTTTTTCTCATATCAGAACTAAATGAACCAGATGCATAGAGATCTGCAAATTTAGTCAATACATGTAGTCTAAATTTATTTTTCTCCGAAATCAATAATACATCAAAATCAAACCACAACTTGTCTGCAAATTCATTAATCATAATATGAGTTTTATTTGGAAATTGCATATGGCATTCATCAGATGTTGATGTGAAGTTAAATGTCAAAATTTTTCCGTCCTTCACCCTTTCCATCTCAAGTAATGCATCACTTACACATTCTATGTATTTTGTTTCTTTGGACGAATCACTCACAATAACCTCCATAACCTGACTATTTGTTTATAGACTTTATGGCAGCACATTGCCAGTGCAATATCATTCAAATTTCCGCATATTCATCATGCCGCCCCCTCATCCCATTCAAATAGCCCGCCAACCACAAGCTTACAGCCTGTAAGTTGTGGCAAATGGCAATGGCAATGGCAATGGCCGCACGGCGCAGCTAACATTTTGGAGAATTGCACACTATTTTAAGTGTTGTTATGATTTATTGATTTTGCACAAAAAAAAAGGGCCGCATCAGGTGCGGCCCAAGTCTAGGGAGGAAACGTCCAAGAAAGACAACACAGCCTCACCGAAACGGGAGGGACACGCCATGTTGCGATGCGATATATCGCAAGAGAACGTTCGACTGTAAAGGGGAAAGACGCAAAAAGTGAAAATTCGACAGTCCGTTGCTCCGGACTGTCAAAGCGCGACATTAAATTACATAGATGCGGGGATTTTGCGGATACCCTGCGGTATCAGGGTGCGGTCCATCCGCTCTCAAGCGCGATTCTGACCGCCTGTGCGCGGTTTGCCGCGCCAAGCTTGCGGTAAATGTTGCGTAAATGAACTTTTACGGTGATTTCCTGAACATGCAGCAGACGGGCAATCTCTTTGTTGGTGCCCCCCTGAATCATATGCGCCAGAATTTCCCGCTCGCGGGTTGACAGTCTTTCCAGAAGCTTAGAGCCCCCTTCCCCTTCGGCAACCACCGGGCCGGGCGGGGGCAGACCATCCAGCAGCAGGGCATCGACCACAAAAGCAGGAAAGAATCTTTCGCCCGCCAGGATCAACCGCAGAGCCTGCAGCAGCACCGGGCCGCCGAATGTCTTGGGAATATAGCCGACCGCGCCACAGTGCAGTGCAAAACGAACATCCTCAAGATCTGTCGATCCGGACAGCACCGCGACCTTCAGACCGGGATAATTCTGGCACAGGGCTTCCAGCCCGCCGCTGTCCCCTTCCGGCATCCGCAGGTCGAGGATGGCCAGATCCGGCACCGGCCCGGCCTCCACCACCGCATGGGCGCTGGCGTAGGAGTCAGCCTCCAGCAGGTCCAGATCCGGGCTCAGTTCTGCCAGAAACGGCTTCAGGCCACCCCGGACCAGCTCGTGATCGTCAGCAAGTAGAATGCGCATTGTTTTGCCAGTCTTGTCGATCTCCGGCGAACTCTACCATTAAACGTTGCTTATACGAAAGCGTTAGAGGGGCAGAATAAACGGTCCGGACAGGAAAACGGGGCGGAGCCACCGCCCCACCCCGTTGCAACAATCATAGACAGCCTGTCAGCCTGCCCGTCTGTCAGCCTGCGTCGGGCTGCACCTCCGGCGCGGCGGCGGCAAAGGCCGGCAGTGCGCGTGCCGCTTCATCCAGCCGGCACAGGGTCGGGTACGGTGCCAGATCAACATGAAAGCGGCGGGCGTTGTACATCTGCGGCACCAGACAGATATCGGCCAGCGTCGGCGCATCGCCCTGCACGTGCCGCCCGGTGGACGGGTGCCCGGCCACCATCGCCTCCAGCGCCCGGAAGCCTTCCGTCACCCAGTGGCGGTACCAGGTGTTGCGGGCGTCTTCATCATGGCCCAGCGCCCCGAGGTATTTCAGCACCCGCAGGTTATCAACCGGATGAATGTCGCAGGCGATACCCTGCGCAAAGGCCCGCACCCGCGCCCGCCCCAAGGCGTCCGGCGGCAGCAGCGGCGGTTGTGGGCAGATCTCATCAAGGTATTCGCAGATGGCCAGCGACTGGGTCAGGACCGTGCCATCGGCCAGCACCAGCGACGGCACCGCCGCCGCCGGGTTGATCGCCCGGTAGGCATCCGACAGGTGCTGACCGCCATCCCTGACCAGATGGACCGGCACCTGTTCGCAGGGCAGACCTTTCAGGTTCAGGGCAATCCGCACCCGGTAGGAGGTGGAGGAGCGGAAGTATCCATACAGCTTCATGACGGTCAGCCCTTTTCCTCAGCGGCGGTACGGCTGCACGGTCTGGTCAATCGCCCCGAAGACCGACTGACCGGCGGCATCGCGCATCTCAATCCGCACGGTGTCGCCAAACCGCATAAACGGCGTGGACGGTTTGCCGGTGTTGATGGTTTCAATCATCCGCACCTCGGCAATGCAGGAATAGCCGACGCCGCCATCCTGAATGGCCGAGCCGAACGCGGTATCCTGCTTGTTGGACACGGTGCCGGAGCCGATGATCGCCCCGGCCCCCAGCGGGCGGGTTTTCGCGGCGTGCGCCACCAGTGTCGGCAGATTAAAGGTCATATCCACCCCGGCATTGGCCTTGCCGAACGGTGCGCCGTTCAGGGTAACCAGCAGCGGCAGATGCACCTTGCCGTCAGCCCAGGCGTCGCCCAGCTCATCCGGGGTCACCGCCACCGGCGAAAAAGCGCTGGACGGCTTGGACTGGAAAAAGCCGAAGCCCTTGGCCAGTTCTTCCGGGATCAGGCCGCGCAGCGACACATCGTTGACCAGCATCACCAGCCGGATTGCCTCAGCCGCCTGATCCGGGGTTGCCGCCATCGGCACATCGCCGGTGATGACCGCCACTTCCCCTTCAAAGTCGATCCCATAGGCCTCATCCGCCATCACCACCGGATCACGCGGCCCGAGGAAGGTATCGGACCCGCCCTGATACATCAGCGGATCGGTCCAGAAGCTGGCCGGAAGCTCTGCCCCGCGGGCACGGCGCACCAGCTCGACATGGTTCACATAGGCCGAGCCGTCGGCCCACTGATAGGCACGCGGCAGCGGTGACGCACAGGCCGCCTCATCGAACGCCATCGTATCGGGCAGGGTTCCGGCGTTCAGGGCGTCAGACCGGGCCTGCAGCAGCGGGGCCAGCCGGTCCCAGTCATCCAGCGCCGCCTGCAGGGTCGGGGCCAGATCAGCCACCGCCACACAGCGGCTGAGATCGCGGGACACCAGCACCAGACGGCCGTCGCGGCCATGCTTGAGGGAGGCGAATTTCATCGGGGTCCATCCATCAATCAGAATAATTCCAGACTGTCAGATAAAGACAGTCCGGCCCCGGTCGGGACTGATCCCGCCGGGGCACGGGCAGGCAGAGCTTATTTCTTCTGCCACGACTTATAGTATTCGGTCCATTCCACGCCTTCCGGCAGCTCTGCCGGGGTCATCATGTCGCGGGTATCGACCATCACCGCCACTTCGTCGGTTTCCTTACGGGCGTATTCCATCGCCGTGTCATAGGCCTTGGGGTGCGGCCCGTGCGGGAAGCCGATCGGGTGATAGGTGGTCATCCCCGGCCGGATGTTATCGCGGGAGAAGAACTCACCCTTATGATAGAAAATGAACTCGTCGTAATCGACGTTGGAATGGAAGTACGGCAGCTTCAGCGCACCGGGGTCAGACTCGATCGGGCGCGGGCAGAAGGTGCAGATCACCACCCGGTTGGACAGGAAGGTGCAGTGGGCTGACGGCGGAACGTGGTAGCGGGCGCTCATCAGCGGGCGGATGTCACGCCAGTTCAGCTTCACCGGGGCCAGATCGCCATGCCAGCCGATGGCATCCAGCGGATTGAAGCCATAGGTGACGTAGGACAGCGCATCCTGCCGCTTGATTTCGCACAGGGTTTCAGCTTCGGAATACTGTTCTTTGAACGCTTCGTCGATGCGCGGCACATCCAGGATCGCCGGATCAAAAATGGCGTGGGTGCCGACCAGCCCCTTGCCCGGCAGCTTGTAGCTGTCGCCGGTGGCCTCGATCATCAGCACCATTGCCGGTTCATCACATTCCAGCCGCCACTGCACGCCGCGCGGCACCAGAATATAGTCGCCATCCCGGAACGGCATATGGCCGAAATCGCAGTAAAAATGGCCGCTGCCGGTATGGAAGAACAGCAGATCATCACCATCGGCATTGCGGGCCAGAGCCGGCATTTTGCCTTCGGTCTTCCAGATGCGGATCTTGGTGGCGGCATTGAACAGCACCAGCCGGGCATCCCACGGCGAACCGGAGACAGCCGTGGCAGTGTTCAGGTCAAAGGCGCGGGGGCGCAGCGGGCCTTCCCACTTGACCCAGCCGGTCGGGGCGTGGCGGTGATGCAGCTGCGACGCCGGGCCGAAGAAGCCTTCCCGGCCCATTTCCTGCTCATAGGTGCCTGCGGGCATATCGCAGTGGGCCTGTCGGCTGGCGGTTCCCTCAACGATGGGGAACTGAATCCAGTTTTTCATCCTCCCGGAACTCCTTATGGTGCGTCACGGCGCGCCTGTGGCCGCCGACAGCGTTGTGTGGAGATGGCCATCCGGCATTGCCGTGCTAAGATGGTTCCTTCTGAAACCAATTTAGTTTCACCTGAAACTATTTCCAAGCGGAATTTTTCCAAAAAGGCGGCCCATGTCGAAAAAACCGTCCCGTCTCCCCTCTCCCGCCGCCCCGGCCAATCCCGGCGACCCGCTTCAGCTTGATCTGTTCGTGCCGTACCGCCTGTCGGTGCTGTCGAACCTGATCAGCCATACCGTCGCGACGATCTATGGCGAGCGGTTCGGGCTGGCGATCCCGGAATGGCGGGTGATGGCGGTGCTGGGGCTGGCGCAGCATCAGGGCACGCCGATGTGTGCCAATGCCGTCGCCCAGCGCACGGAAATGGATAAGGTGCAGGTCAGCCGCGCCGTCTCACGCCTGCTGACGCTGGGCCTGCTGGGCCGCACGGTGGATAAGGCCGACCGCCGCAAGGCCAATCTGACCCTGACCGATGCCGGTTATGCGGTGTATCAGCAGATTGTTCCGCTGGCCCTGCAATATGAAGGGGAACTGCTGGATACGCTGGAAACCGATGAACTGATGATGCTGGAACGGCTGCTGGATAAACTGACCAAAACCGCGCGCGGCCTGTCCGCCAGCTTCCAGCCCGCCGAAACGCCTTAACCTTCGACCACAAACAGATCGAAGACGGCCTTCGGATTTTCCAGCTCGACCACCCACAGGTCTTCGTCATAGGTGCGCTGCCGGTCGATGAAAGCGTCGGCCTCAGCCTCGGGCACCGGGTCCGGCCCGGTCCCCAGACGCCAGTGGGTCACACCGTCCACGGTGCGGGCCTGCACCAGCACCTGACAGCCTTCGGCAAACAGGTTCAGCTTGACCAGCACCGCCCCTCTGTCAGGATCGCCGGAGGCAACCACGGCGGCAAAGACATCGCGGGCGGCGCAGCTCCGGATCAGGGCCTGTACCCGCAGTTTGGTGTTCAGCCGCAGTTCGGTCATGCCAGCCCCCTTTTCCAGTCCCTCTTGCTCATCCTCATGGAGATACCCGTGAAGCTGATTGGCCGCAACTACTCCCCTTTCGTCCGCCGCGTCGCCACCACGCTGACCCTGCTCGACATTCCGTTTGAGCATCAGCAGCTGTCCGTCATCACCGATCGGGAAACAGTCAAAGGATACAGTCCGCTGGTGCGGGTTCCGGCACTGGTGCTCGACGATGGCGAAACCTTGATTGACAGTGCCGCCATTCTTGATGCCATTGACGAGATGGCAGGGCCACAGCGGGCCCTGATCCCCGCAGGCGGCGCAGACCGCCGCACCGTGCTGAAGCTGGTTGCGCTGGCGGTCGGGGCCTGTGAAAAGATGGTCACCGCGTATTACGAACGCACCCGCCGCCCGGCAGAGTTTCTGTACGAAGACTGGGCCCGGCAGTGCGAGGATCAGGCCCGCGCCGCCCTGACGGTGCTGGACCAGACCGCCGCCGCCGCGACACCGCTGTTCGGGACCCGACTGACACAGGCCGATATTTCCGCCGTCATCGCCTATGACTTTGCCTGCCTGACCCTGAAAGAGCGGCTGACCCCCGAGGTCAGCTTCCCGGCTTTGGCCGCATACTCTGCCCGGCTGAATGCCCTGCCCGCCTTTGCCAACACTCAGGCGACCTGACGCCGGGGACAACAGAACAGCAGAACGGCCCGGCAGGTCTCCCCGCCGGGCCGTTCTGTTTCAGGCCGGTCAGCCTTACCCGCTCAGTCTGACTTATTCAGTCCGCAGGATCAGATGGAAGCCGAAAGCGGTTTCCACGATATCTGACAGTTCGTTCACCTCCAGCGCGAAGGAGGCCTTGTCGAATTCCGGCACCATCATCCCGGGGGAGAAGCGGCCGAGATCGCCACCGTCTTCGCCCGAGGGACAGTCAGACAGGGTCTGCGCCGCTTCGGCAAAATCGACATCACCCGACTTGATCTTATCGCGCAGGCGGGTCATCGCTTCCAGCGCGGCGGCGCGCGACCGGTCGCTGGAGGATTCCGGCACGCCAGCGTGCATCAGAAGGATGTGGGACGCGCGAATGGTGGCGGCCATGGAAGTTACTCCTTAGATCAAAGCTGCCGCTGATATGCCCGCATCCGTTCACGGATGCAAGACCAGAGGATGATCCGTTCACGGATGCAAGACCGGAGGATGATCCGGTGACGGATGCAAGACCGGATCATCCGGGACCGTCAGGCTGACAGCACGCGGTAGACCTGCACCGCCGCCATCAGGTCTTCCAGCGCACAGCCGACCGACTTGAAGAAAGTGATCTCCTGATCGCTGCCCCGTCCGGCAGCGGTGCCCCGGCACAGGTCGTAAAGATCGCCGTGGATGCCGTCTGCCGTCAGTGCGCCGCTGGCCAGCGGCTGGACGATATCGCCGCCTTCCTTGGTCGCCCCGGCGCGGGTATCGACGTACACGCGGGCCCGGCGCACCGCCTCGTCATCGGCTTCACGCATCGCCGGGGTAAAGCCGCCGACCAGATCAAGGTGCTGCCCCGGGCGCAGCCACGCCCCCTGAATCAGCGGCTGGGTCGACAGGGTCACGCAGGAAATGATATCGGCCTGCCCGACCGCCGCTTCCAGCGACGCGGGCGCAACCTCCACCGTCACGCCAAGATCCGCCAGCTCCGCCACGGTTGCCGCCGCTTTTTCCGGGTTGCGACCCCAGATCAGCACCCGGGTCAAAGGCCGGACGGCAGCATGGGCGCGGGCCATATGTGCCGACAGGCGGCCAGTGCCGACCACCAGCAGGGTGGCGGCATCCTTCCGGGCCAGATAATCAGCGGCCAGCGCTGACGCCGCAGCGGTGCGGCGGCTGGTCAGCTCCGGCCCGTCCATCACCGCCAGCAGTTCGCCGGTTTTGCCCGATGACAGCAGATAGCTGCCGTAAATCGACGGCTGCCCCCGGTCGGCATTGCCGGGAAACACCGACACCACCTTGACCCCGACAAAGCCCCCCTCAATCCACGCCGGCATCAGCAGCAGGGTGGCGGCGGCCTCGCCGGGCACCTGCATGGTATGATGATGACGGACCGGCATCTCGCACCCCTGACGGAACCCGTCCCGCAGGGCTTCCACCAGCGCGGCGGGGGTCAGGGCGGCAGCAACGGCGGCGGCATCGGCAAACTGCATGAACGGACGCTCCTTGATTTCTGGGGATAGGATTTCTGGGGATGGGGAGAGGCCGGGGGCTTTCTCTCTGTGCCCCACAGTGACAGAAACCGCCCGCCAGCGCGAACAGGATTTTGGATCCAGAATAAACAAGCCGCACAAAAAAACCGGGCAGACCGCAGCCTGCCCGGAGGGAGTTGATACCGTATCGGAGGGAACAAAACAGAAACAAACTTATCCTTCCAGCACACCCCGGCGGATCTGATCCAGCTCGATCGATTCAAACAGGGCGCGGAAATTACCTTCACCAAACCCCTGATTGCCCCGGCGCTCGATGATTTCATAAAAAATCGGACCAATGACATTCTCGGTGAAGATCTGCAGCAGCAGCCCTTGATCCTGCGTCGGCGCACCGTCGATCAGAATGCGGTTGCGGCGGAACGGCTCCAGATCCAGCCCGTGCCCCGGCACCCGGGCATCAACCAGCTCGTAATAGGTTTCCGGGGTATCAAGGAAGCGGATATCCGTCTTCATGCTCTCAACAGTGGCGACAATATCGCCGCTGCTCAGGGCCACGTGCTGCACTCCTTCCCCATTATAGGCGTGCAGATACTCTTCAATCTGGCTCTTATCGTCAGAGCTTTCATTGATCGGGATACGGATCTTACCGTCCGGGCTGGTCATCGCCTTCGACTTCAGGCCGGTCAGCTTGCCTTCGATGTCGAAGTACCGCACTTCACGGAAGTTGAAGATGCGCTCGTAAAAACCGGCCCACGTCTCCATGTTGCCCCGCATGACGTTGTGGGTCAGGTGATCAATGTCGGTCAGGCCGTGCCCTGCCGGATGGGCATCCACACCGGGGAAGAAGGTGAAATCGCCATAGACATCGCCTTTGGCCCCGTAGCGGTCCACCAGATACAGCAGGCTGCCACCGATCCCTTCAATCACCGGGGCATCGACCACCGGGGCGACACCCGGCACCACCGCACCGGTGCTGACCGCATGGGCCTGCGTCTGCGCCGCATCAGCCACCCGGAAGGCGATGGAACAGATGCTCGGTCCGTGCGCGGACCGGAAGCGGGCGGCGTGGCCATCGGTCTCAGCATTCAGCAGAAACGAAATATCGCCCTGCCGGTACAGCGTGACCGGGCGGCTGTTATGCTTCGCCACCGCCGTGAACCCCATGTTCCGGAACAGGGCATCCAGCGCCGCACAGTCCGGGCCGGTATATTCAACGAATTCAAAGCCATCGGTGCCCTGCGGATTATCCCACAGGTCAAGACGGGCTGTTGACCGGGCGGGCTGGTGAATGGCGTTCATGGCGTGGTGTCCTCCCCGGAGACCGTGGTGTTGTTCTGTCTGGAATCATACCAAAATACCCCCGCACGGGGCTTGCAAAGGTGGCCCCGCGACGGCATCCTGATTCACGGTTCCGCCACTTATGAAGATGATTTTGCAATGACCGAGCATGACAGCAGTCTTGATGCCATTGATCGCCGCATCCTGCGGGCCATGCAGGAGGATGCCCGCCTGTCAAATGTCGAGCTGTCGGAACAGGCCCATCTGTCGCCGTCACAATGCCACCGCCGCCTGAAACGGCTGGAAGAACTGGGGGTGATTGACGGGTATTCCGCCCGCCTGAACCCGGAGAAAATCGGGCTGGGCGTCACCGCCTTTGTCAGCGTGTCACTGGGCAAACATGGGGAAAGCCCCGCCACCCGCTTTGCTGAAGCGGTGCAGGGAATCCCTGAAATTCTGGAATGCCATTCTGTCAGCGGCGAGGCCGATTACCTGCTGCGGGTGACCGCGCCGGATCTGAAGTCTTTCTCTGACTTTCTGATGCACCGTCTGATGGCTTTCCCGTTCGTGGAAAGTGTTAAGTCGTCCATCGCGCTGGAATGCCTGAAACGCTGGAAAGGACTGCCGGTGCCATAACCCGGCACCGGCCACCTCAGCGGGATTCTGCCAGCCACCGGTCCAGCGCCGCATCGGTCTGCCGCCGCAGGTCACCGGCCCGCTGCCCCAGCTGAAGGGCCTGCGCCAGATCCCCGGCCTCACACAGGGCCTCGACCTGACGGCCCAGCGCATACAGGGCGGCAAAGCCGAAGTTGGAAGCGGCACCGGCCAGTTTGTGGGCCGCCCGCGCCACATCCGCCGCCACCGGCGCGGCGGTCATGACCGACCGTTCCAGCTCTTCCGCCGCAAAACCGGAGCTGCGGCGGCCAAGGTCAAGGATCACCGCAAAGCTGTCTGCCCCCAGTGCGGCCTGCCGTTCCCGGATAAAGGCCTCATCAAGCGGCAGATCCAGCGATGTCCAGCCCGGCCCGCCCGCAGCAGCGGTTTTGCGGCGGCTGAGCAGGCCGCTCAGCACGGTACGGAACTGCGGCATACGGATCGGTTTAGCCACCACGCCGGACATGCCCGCCGCCTCATAGCGGCTGACATCATCACCGAAGACATTGGCCGTCAGTGCCAGCACCGGCACAGCCGCCCGCGCCGGGTCCGGCAGCGCACGGATCCGGCGGGTTGCCTCAACCCCGTCAACATCGGGCAGCCGGATATCCATCAGGATCAGGTCATAATCGCCCTGCCCGGCCATCTCCACCGCCTCCAGCCCGGTGGAGGCAACCTCGACACGGTATCCCTCCCGCTCCAGAAAGGTCACGGCGACCCGGCGGTTCACCTCGACATCCTCGACCAGCAGAATGGTCCGTACCCCGTCAACCCCGGCACCGGCAGCAGATACTGTTTCCATTGCGTCCTCCCCGCTCTGTCCGCCGCCGGTCCCCACACCGATCAGCCGGACAACGCCAAGCTCCCGCGTCACCTGACCGGCCGCATCCCGCTCCCGGCTCAGGGACAGTTCAATCACCCGTTCTTCTTCCACATCGGCGCACACCCGCAGCACCCGGCTGCCGCTGGTCCAGTCCTGCCGGTCAAGCCACGGGAACAGCGCCCGCTGATCGTCAGGCCGGGCCATGCCCAGCACACCGGCCAGCGTGGACGGCATCGCCTGACGGTCCAGCCCCCAGACGGCGGCAAACCCGTCAGACCATTCATACCGGTATCCCTGCCTGCCCCGCTGCGCCACAAAGTGGCCGACACCGCCACGGGCCTCAATCAGGGCCAGATCCTGACGGCGGCGCTCGCACTGGCGCTGCATCTCCGTCACCTGCTGCTGCTGCGCCAGATCGGCAGAGGCATCGCGGATCGTCGCCACGAACACCGGCTGACCGTTGATATCAATCCGGGTCACCGTACAGATCATCGGAAACAGCGCCCCGTCGCGTCGCCGTCCCTCCATCTCCACCGGTCCCTGCCCGGTATAGGTCAGCACCCCTTCCGTGACAAAACGCCGCAGCGACTTCAGCAGCCGCTCCCCCCATTCCGGCGACAGCAGGGTCACCACCGGCAGACCCGACACCTCATGCCCGCGCCAGCCGAAGACCCGCTCCGCCCCCGGCCCGAAAATATCAATGGTGCCGTCAACGGTCAGGGTGATCACCCCATCCGGCACGCAGGACAGGATCGCCTCCAGCTGTTCGCGGGTGGCATTGGTTTCCCGCGAGGCTTCCGTGACCCGCTTTTCGAGCGACCGGTTGAGGGCCACCACATGCCGGGACAGGGTCTGTGACGTCTGATAAACGCGGTTGAGCCGGACCCCCATCAGGAAGACATGGCCCAGCGCAAACAGAACACAGCCGGTCGAAATCACCCCCAGGGTCCCCGGGATCTCGATCTCCGGCACCGACCGGTGCCGCAGGAACAGATCGGTCAGCACCGCCACCACCAGAATCAGCACCGATCCGGCCACCCACAGCGCCCCGTCCCGCCAGCGCCGCATCAGCACAACGGACAGGGCCGCCGCCGCAAGAAGCACCACCATTAACAGAACCCGAACCCAGTCCATGATCCCGGGCAGCGCCGACGGCGGCAGCAGCAGAACCACCAGCAACGCCGCACCGCACCCGGCGGATCCGGCCCGGACAGCGGCAGCCGACACATCTTCGGGAAACAGCGCCCGCAGAAACTGCCCGTACAGCGCCCCGATCATCAACAGACTGGCACCGTCAAAACGGCGCAGGCCATCCGGGCCAATCTGCCCGGCCAGCGGACCAACGCCCGACAGCGCGGGAAGCAGGGCCCGCGCCGCTGCCAGCAGCAGCAGCGCACTCAGCAGATAAAACTCCCCCGAGCGCCGCAGCGCCGCCAGAGCGCCAAAATACAGGGCCAGTGCCAGACCACCCCCGGCCATCACCAGACTGACCATCAGCAGCGGCGTCACCGGCATCAGTCACACTCCGTCCCACGGCGGGCAGCCAGTGCCGCCTCAGCCCGCGCCAGATCATCCGGGGTATTGATATTGCTGAAAGGATCAGGGGCGCCCGCAGACTTTTCCGGCGGGGACGCCCACTGCAGACGGCAGACCCCGGCCTGCTGCATCCAGCCCCCGACCCGGCGCTCCCCCGCGGTCAGAGCCCGGCGCAGATCGGCAGCCAGAGAGACCGGCAGCAGGGCGATCGCCGGATGCCAGCGCAGGCGGCCATCCGCCGCCGGGGCCTCGACCGTCACGCCCGAACAGACAGCGGCGTCTGAAGCCAGCTTTGCAGCCATCGCCGCCCCAAGCCCCGGCGGCACCAGCGGCACATCGGCCGGACAGGTCAGCACCCAGCCATACCCACGGCGGCCCGCCTCCTCCAGACCGGCCAGAATTCCGGCCAGCGGCCCGGCCCGGCCTTCATCCGCCACGGTCAGCGGCAGCAGCGGATCAGGCAGACAAGGCAGCACGACTGCCTGATAGCGGGCGGTCTCGTGCCCGGTTGCCAGCACCACTGCCCCGGTCATCGCCCGCAGGGTTTCCGCCACCCGCAGGGCCATCGGCACACCGGCCAGCGGCAGCAGCGGCTTCTCTGCCCCGCCCATACGGCGGCCCTGCCCCCCGGCAAGCACCACCCCAAGAATACGGTCGGGAACAGCGCCGGGATCCCCGGTGGAAAACCGGGGGGCCCCCTGCTGCCGGATTTCTGCCGCTGCGTCGGTCACGTCGTGATTTGCCTCAGGTCTCTGTTGTCCCGGTCGTTCCCCCGGTGACATGACCGGGGCGTGTTATCCGGTGACTATACTGCAGTCCCTGCCGCTGTCGCGCATTACCACCATACCGATGGTCCGTTATGGCCGGACGGAAATACCGCTCTTCCTACCGGGCCGGCGGGGCAGTCAGGGCTCCGGCAGTCAGGGCTCCGGTAAGGGCCTTCAGCACAAAGCCGGTCATCTGTGCCCGGTCCGCCCACGGAAAGCCGCTGTTGCCGATATGCAGGCTGATGACCCCGTGCACCGCCGCCAGCATGCCGTGGGCGATCACGTCAAGATCCTGCGGCCCCGTCCCTGCCGGAACCGCCAGCCGGACCTGATCAAGGATGAAGACATTGACCCGCTGGACCACCGGATCAGCGGCAAAAGCCTCCCGTTCCTGCACGAACTGGTGATCCGCCTCCAGAAACATGGCCCGGAACGGATCGGGCCGTTGCCACCAGAAATCCGCATAGGCCGAAAACAGCGCGGTCAGGCGACTGGCCGGGGCTTCGCCGACGGCGGAAACCGCCGTCCGCATGGTCTCCAGAAGGGCTGACAGATCTTCTGACCACAGTTCCCGCAGCAGGTCTTGCCGCCCGGAAAAATAGAGATAGAGGGTGCCGGGGCTGTACCCGGCCTCTGCCGCCAGCCGCCGCATGGTCAGCCCGGCAACACCGTCACGGGCATGGACCCGGCGGGCACAGTCAAGAAACTGCCGCCGGACCCGCTCCTGCTCCTGCGGGGTCCGCGCCCGCCGCCGCCCGTCGCGCGGGGGGACCGGCCCCGGCGGAATGTCAGAAACGTCATCCCGTTCTGACAGTGCCGGATCTGCGGGCTGCGCGCCGGTTCTGCCGTTCTGCGGATAGGTGAAGACCATGGGCCGAGTTCCCCGAGTCATTTCTATGCTGTCGTTCTGACAGCATTCCCGACTATGGGCCATACGGAAAAAGCATATTCGGGTCATTCACCCCATGATTGAGGCCGAAAAAAGGAGACCGCAGGCTCCGGCGTCTCCTTTTTCCAGTTTCTCACGGGTGTTCAACAGATTATTCAGCAGCCAGCAGGCGAGCTTCACGCCCCTGCCCGGTCTGCGGCGCCGGGGAGCGGAAAACCGCCAGCAGATCAGCCCAGCGCTGCCTGACGGACTGCGCCGCCTTTTCCTTCACCGCGCCGAAGCCACGGATGTCATCGGCTGCCGCCGCAATCTCCACCGCCGTCGCCAGCCGGGCCGCATCCGTCAGCCCGGCACAGAGATCCCGCAGGAGCGCTTCATACTCTGCGATCAGGGCGCGTTCCATCCTGCGCTCTGCCGTCCAGCCGAACGGATCGAACCGGGTGCCGCGCAGCCCTTTCAGGCGGGCCACCACCCCCAGAACGGGGAAAATCCAGCGCCCGAATTCGTGCTTGCGCGGCTCTCCGCCCGGGGTGCGGCCCAGCGGCAGCAGCGGCGGGGCCAGATGCAGCGACACCTTATAGTCACCGTCAAACACCTGATCCAGCCGGGCCCGGAATGCCGGATCGGCATAGCGGCGCGCCACCTCGTACTCATCCTTATAGGCCATCAGCCGGTACAGGCCCCGCGCCGCCGCCAGCGTCAGGGCATGGCCGGAAGACACCGCGGCCTCCGCCTGCCGGACCTGCGCGATGATCCGGCGGAAGCGCTCAGCGTAAGCCGCATCCTGATACCCCGCCAGATCATCGGCGCGGGCCGCGATCACGCTGTCCACATCCTGCGCCAGCTTAGGCCGCACGGTGCCGAACCCGGCGGCAACATCCGTCACATAGGCCGGATCAACCGCCGCCATCCGGCCCCACGCCAGCGCCCGCTTATTGGCATCCCGCGCCACGCCGTTCAGGTCAATCGCCTTTTCCAGCGCCTCCAGCGAGACCGGCAGCAGCCCTTTCTGCCACGCGTAGCCCAGCAGGAACAGGTTGGACCCGATGCTGTCGCCCAGCAGGGCGGTGGCAAGACGGCTGGCGTCAACCAGATCAAGGTTATCGCCCCCGACAGCCTGCTCCAGCGCCACCGTCAGCCGCTGCGGTTGCAGGGTGGCATCGCGGTTGCGCATAAACGCGCCTGTCGGCACCTCGGCGGTGTTGCAGATCACCCGGCTGTGGCCCTGCCGCAGCACGCCGAGCGCCTCCGGCGTGGTGGCCACCACCATGTCGCAGGCCAGCAGAACCTCTGCCTGACCGATATCAATCCGCACCTGCCGCAACGCCTGCGGCGACGCGCCGATGCGGACATGGCTAAGCACCGCGCCCCCCTTCTGAGCGAACCCCATGAAGTCCAGCACACTGGCGCCCTTGCCTTCAAGATGCGCCGCCATACACAGCAGCGCCCCCACCGTCACCACCCCGGTGCCGCCGATGCCGGTGACCAGAATTTCCCACGGTTCAGCGCTGACCGATGGCACCGCAGGCAGCGGCAGGGCCGCCACCCGCTCCCGGAAGCCGGGGAAATCCCCGGCGCTCTGGGGTTTGCGCACCGCGCCCCCGCGCACCGAGACAAAACTGGGGCAGAAGCCCTCGACGCAGGAAAAATCCTTGTTGCAGGACGACTGATCAATCTGCCGTTTGCGACCGAACTCGGTTTCCACCGGCTGCACCGACAGGCAGTTGGATTTGGCGGTACAGTCGCCGCAGCCCTCACACACCGCTTCGTTGATGAACAGACGCCGGGCCGGATCGGGGAATTTGCCCCGCTTGCGCTTACGGCGCTTTTCAGCCGCGCAGGCCTGATCGTAAATCAGCACGGTGACGCCGGGGGTGGCGGCCAGACCGCGCTGCACGGGATCCAGCTCTGACCGGTGATGAAAGGTGCAGCCGGGGGCAAAGCCGCTGCGGTCGGTGTACTTTTCCGGCTCGTCACTGACCACGGCGATGCGCCGCACCCCTTCGGCATGGACCTGCCGCGAGATTTCCTGCACCGTCAGCGGCCCGTCGTGCGGCTGGCCGCCGGTCATCGCCACCGCGTCGTTGAACAGGATTTTATAGGTGATGTTGGTCTTGCCCGCGATGGCCTGCCGGATCGCCATCAGCCCGGAATGGTAATAGGTGCCATCGCCCAGATTCTGGAACACATGTCTGCGCCGGGAAAACAGCGACTGCGCCATCCAGTTGACGCCTTCGCCCCCCATCTGCACCAGCCCTTCGGTGGAGCGGTCCATCCAGTTGGCCATGAAGTGACAGCCGATGCCCGCGTAAGCCTTGCTGCCCTCCGGCACTTTGGTCGAGGAATTGTGCGGACAGCCGGAACAGAAATACGGGGTCCGCTTGACATCGGCGGGCAGGTCGAACCGGCGCAGCGCCGGGGCCACCTGCGGCAGACGCTCCGCCAGATCCGGGGCCAGCCACGGGAAAGCGGCGGACAGGCGCTCCACCAGCGCCGGGGCAATCCGTGACGGACGCAGTTCCCCCAGCGAGGCCAGAAGGGCGCGGCCATCCGGGGCCGTCTTACCGGAGACCTTCGGCGCGCCGGGCTGGCCGTACAGCAGGGTCTTGATCTGATCTTCGATGATGCCCTTTTTCTCTTCGACCACCAGCACCTCATCCAGCCCGGCGGTAAAACGGCGCATCGCCTGCGGCTCCAGCGGCCATGTCAGACCCAGCTTCAGCACCCGCACCCCCAGCGCGGCCAGCCCGGCCTCATCCAGCCCCAGTCGGGCCAGTGCCTCCATCAGGTCCAGAGATGCCTTGCCGGTGGTGACGATGCCGAAGCGCGCCTGTGGCGCATCGACCAGCAGCCGGTCAATGCCCGGATTGGCCCGGACAAACGCATGCACGGCCTCCAGCTTGGCGGCCATCCGTTCTTCGATGGTCAGGCTCGGCAGATCGGGCCAGCGGTAATGCAGGCCACCGACCGGCACCGTGTAACCGCTGGGGGCGGTCAGGGTCAGGCGGTGTGGGTCCACCTCCACCGAGGCGGCACTTTCCACCGTCTCTGAAATCGCCTTAAAGCCGACCCACGCCCCGGTAAAGCGCGACAGCGCCCAGCCATACAGGCCGAAATCAAGATACTCCTGAATATTCGCCGGGTTGAGGACCGGCATCGACCACGCGATGAAGGCATGGTCAGACTGATGCGGCATCGACGAGCTGACCACCCCGTGGTCATCCCCCGCCACCACCAGCACCCCGCCATGCGGTGACGACCCGAAGGCGTGGCCGTGCTTCAGTGCATCCCCCGCACGGTCCACCCCCGGCCCTTTGCCGTACCAGATGGCAAACACACCCTCCACCGTGCCCTCGCCGCCATGTTCCACCTGCTGGCTGCCAAGGACGGCAGTGGCGGCAAGATCTTCGTTGATGGCGGGCTGAAAGGTGACCGCATTTTCGGCCAGCAGATCTTTCACCTGCCACAGCGCCTGATCATAGCCCCCCAGCGGGCTGCCCCGGTAACCGGAGATATAACCCGCCGTGGTCAGGCCCGCCGCCCGGTCCCGCGCCGCCTGCATCAGCGGCAGCCGCACCAGCGCCTGCGTGCCGGTCAGGTAAACCCGGCCATGGGGGCGAAGGTAGCGGTCCTGAAGGGTGTAGGACGGATCAGCCAGTGACGTCTGCGGCACGGGTGCGGCGGTCAGGGCGTTGGTCATTGCAGGGGCCTCCCGGTGTGTGGCCCGATCCTCCGGCGGCGATACAGCAGCGCCGGGGTCGGGTATTCTTCAATTCAGACCAATTCTAGATCCGGGGAGGCGGAATTTTTTCCCTATTTTACCCTTCGACATGGCATTCTGGGGCAGACTTTTCCCCCAGAACCGATTTTTCAGGATTTTTTACCCGCATGACGACATCTCTGGACCCGACTGAAATCCGCATTCTTTCCGAGCTGCAACAGGATGGGCGGCTGACCAATAACGATCTGGCGGAACGGATCGGCCTGTCGGCCTCGCCGTGCTGGCGGCGGGTCAAGGCGCTGGAAGACAGCGGCGTGGTGCGCGGCTATGTCGCCCTGCTCGACCCGCATAAGGTCGGCATCGGTGAAAGCGTGTTCTGCAATGTCACGCTGGAACGGCAGACCGAAGGCGCGGTCGAGCGCTTTGAGCAGGAAGTGCGCCGCCGCCCGGAAATCATGGAGTGTTACGCGATGACCGGGGATTACGATTATCTGCTGCGGGTGGTGGTCGATGAGGTGCGGACCTACGACCGCTTTTTGCAGGATTTCGTGTTCCGGCTGCCCGGCATCGCCCACGTCAAATCCAACTTCGCGCTGCGCGAAATCAAGTACGAAACCGCCCTGCCCCTGCCACGCCCATAGCCGTCAGCCCCGGCCCCGGGCCGGGCTGAAATAGGCCGAAAGAACCAGAGTCGGACCGCCCCGGCGGGAAAATTCAACCGCCGCAGTCAAAGAGCGATGGAATTTCAATGAGTTTCCCGCATCTGCTCAATTGGAGGAATACACCTCCACAAGCTGTTGAGTTTTTTGGCGTTTAGGCTAACATCTGCAAACTTCAAGGGAGGCATGCGCCCGCAGCGGCCCCTACAGGGACCATACAAGGGTATGATTCAGGGTATGATTCGCGCGGGCTTACGTGCATCCTTATCGGGATCTTGGTCATCCAGTCAGGACAAAAAAGAATGAACGTTGCCCTGCGCGCTCTTGCCGTTGGCTCTGTCGTGGTACTTGCTGCCGCTGCGGCCCATGCCGCTGATCTGAGCGCCCCTGCCGTGCAGGTGGCGCAGGCCCAGCCGGCTGCCACCGCCGAACAGCAGCCCGCCCCGGCCAAAAAGCAGGAAAAGCCCGCCGAAGCGCCGAAGGCGGCCCCGGCCAAGGCTGAAACCAAGCCCGAACCCAAGCCCGAACCCAAGACTGACGCGAAGGCCACTGACGCGAAGGCTGACCCCAAGGCCGCCGCCCCGGCCGCAGCGGCTGCCACTGCCGCAGCCGCTGCCCCGGTCGCCAAGGCTGAAGAAAAGCCGCTGCCGGCCAATCTGTCGGGCGAATGCGCCTACACCGGCAAGCGCATTGTCGGGCTGCTGGCCCGCGACGACGTCGATCAGGCCCGCAAGTTCATGGACTTCTACCGTCTGTTCAGCTGCGATGAAAAGCACATCGGCCCGACCTTCCGCTGCCTGGTGAATGACAGCACCGTCAACGCCTCGGCTGAAGATATCGCTGCCCGCATTGACCGTTGCTGGACCAAGCAGGACTAAGGTTAAGGCACTGTAAGCGGGTCAGGCCGTCAGCGGTCTGGCCCCTTCTTTCTTTCCGTCTTCCGACGCGACGCTTCACAGCCGGACCCCGCAGTCGGATTACCCCCGCTGCGGGGTCCGGTTCTTCAACATGCCCTGCGGGATGCCCCTGCGGGACTTCTGGAATCAGAGGCCATGGTGCGCATCCTTTTCGCCGCCGTCCTTGCTGCCGCCCTTCATTTCGGCATCTGGCTGCATGCCAACGTCAGCGTTCTGCCGCCGGACGTGACGGAAAAGGGCATGGAAATGCCCATCCACTCGCTGTCGTTCAGCCCTTTCAAGCCGGGGGAAGACCCGGTGGACGGCTTTGTCGTTCCCGTTGAGCGCATCGATCAGGATCTGACGCTGCTGTCGAAGTACACCCGGAACATCCGTCTGTACTCCAGCCGCCTCGGTCTGGAGAAGGTGCCGGAACTGGCCCGCGCCCACGGCATGTACGTGACCACCGCCGCCTGGCTGTCCGGCGAGGTGGAGGAAGACCGTGCCGAAATCGAACGCGCCCTGAAGCTGACCAACAACAACTGGAACGTCCGCTCGCTGTATATCGGCAACGAATCCCTGCTGCGTGCGGAAGTGACGGTCGAGCAGCTGATCATCTATCTGCGGGAAGTGCGTGGCCGCGTTAAGCCTGACGTACAGGTCTCCACCGGGGAAACCTGGGACATCTGGCTGAAGTACCCGCAACTGGTCAGCGAAACCGACTTTATCGCCGCCCACCTTCTGCCTTACTGGGAAGGGGTGCCGTGGGAAGAGGCGGTGAAGGTCGCCTATGAGCGCCTTGACATGCTGCGCAAGGCCTATCCCGGCAAGCGGATCGTCGTTGCCGAATTCGGCTGGCCGAGCCAGGGCTATAACTTCAAGGCCGCCACCACCGGCAAGCACGTTCAGGCGGAAATCATCCGTGGCTTCATCCGCGAAGCCAAGCGCCGGGGCATCGAATACAACATCATCGAAGCCTTCGACCAGCCGTGGAAGGTCAACGAAGGGTCCGTCGGGGCCTATTGGGGGGTCTTCGATTCCGAACGCCGCCTGAAGTTCCCGCTGGAAGGTGAGTTCAAGGTTGTCTACACCCCGATTGCCTTCGGGGCACTGGCCATCGGCGCCCTGCTGACGGTGATCGGCCTGCGCCGCCGCCGCCCGACACTGGCGCACGCCCTCATCTATGCGCTGGCCGCCAACGGCTTTGCCGCCGGTATCGCGCTGGCGATTGCCTATCCCTTCGGCAACTACATCAATTTCGGTACCGGCGTCATGTGGGCCACCGGCGTGATCATGGTGATCCCGCTGACCATCATGACACTGGCCAAGGTCAACGAAATCAGCGAAGTGCTGCTGGGCCACGCCCCCAAGCGCCTGATCGTCGCCGACCCGGAAGGCCCGGCCTCTGACTATCAGCCGATGGTGTCCATTCACGTTCCCGGCTACAAAGAGCAGCCGGAAATGATGAAGTACACGCTGGATACCTGCGCGGCGCTGGAATACCCGAACTTTGAAGTTCTGGTGATCATGAACAACACCACCGACGAATACTACTGGCGTCCGGTGGCCGATCACTGTGCCGTTCTGAACGAACGGCTGGGGAAAGAAGTCTTCAAGTTTATCTATCTGCCGAAGGTCAAAGGGTTTAAGGCCGGGGCGATGACGATGGCCTACGGCTTCACCGACCCGAAGGCGGAAGTGCTGGCCGTCATCGACGCCGACTATGCCGTTGACAAGCACTGGCTGCGCGACATGGTGCCCGCCTTTGCTGACCCCAAGATCGCGCTGGTACAGGCCCCGCAGGATCACCGCGACGGCGAGGAAAGCCTGTTCAAGACGATGATGAACTGGGAGTACGCCGGTTTCTTCGATATCGGCATGGTCCAGCGGAACGAAGACAACGCCATCGTCGCCCACGGCACCATGCTGATGCTGCGCCGTTCGGCGTTTGAGGAAGTCGGCGGCTGGTCGTCTGACACCATCGTTGAAGACACCGAACTCGGCCTGCGCCTGTTTGAGGCCGGATACGACGCCACCTATACCAACCGCCGGTATGGCTGGGGTCTGCTGCCTGATACCTTCAAGGCGTTTAAAACCCAGCGTCACCGCTGGGCCTATGGCGCGATCCAGATCATCAAGCATCACTGGCGGCATATGCTGCCCAAGTCGAAGACCCTGACCTCGGCCCAGAAGGCACAGTTCGTCTCCGGCTGGATCTTCTGGCTGTCGGACGCGCTGGGTGTCGCCGTGGCGATGCTGAATCTGGTGTGGGTGCCGATGATCGTGTTTGTCGGCATGGTGCTGCCGATGATGTCCCTGACCATCCCGATTCTGACCAGCTTCGTCATCAACGTGCTGCACTGCGTGCTGCTGTACCGCACCCGTGTGAAGGCCGCCCTGCCGGAAATTCTGGGGGCTGCGGTCGCCGCGATGAGCCTGCAGCTGACCGTCGGCAACGCCGTTTACACCGGTCTGGTGAAGGACAATCTGGCCTTCGCCCGGACGGAGAAGGGCGGCAACACCGCCAAACCGGCGCAGGCTGCCAAAAAGAAGATGACCGATAGCCCGGTGTTCTGGGAAACCGTGCTGGGGGTGGCCCTGCTGGCCTCCGCCACCCTGCTGTGGGTAATGAACCCGCTGAACATCACCGAGCAGGATATCTTCGCCGCCACCGTGGCAGTACAGGCGATCCCGTTCCTGTCCGCCCGTGTCATGCGCTGGGTGGAAAAGAACAAGGACCGCTTCAAGGGGATCCCGGTGCGCGCCGGGGCACCGGGCAGCAGCACCACCCACCGCCCGGGCTGAGACACGCCCTTACACGTACCGGACAAAACGATGCAGGAGGGGCCTTTTGGCCCCTCCTGACGTATTTGTGCCACACGCCACTCGCGAAACAGCAGGCGGGACAATCCATCCCCTGCATCTTTGGCAAAAAATGTGTACAGTGCTGTCCGTCATTTTCCGCACTGCGGAAGAAGGCAGACCGATGAACCAGACGGATGGAACGGAGAGACCCGGCATGATCCGACAGAACACCGCGTCAGCACTGGTCCGCGCCTGCGCCCTGCCGCTGCTTGCCGGGGTCCTCTGCGGCTTCAGCCCGGCTGTCTTTGCCGCCGATAAAGCCATCAACTGCGAACGCACCATTAACCCGGCTGAACTGCTGACCTGTGCCCAGAAAGATCTGAACAGCAATCAGAAGAAACTGGATGCCCTGATGAAGCGCGGGGAAAAGCAGATCCCCGCCTCCGCACTGCCGCTGTTTCGGGCCGCCCAGACCACCTGGATGGCCTACCGCGATGCAGAATGCGCGTGGAATGCGCTGGATCTTGATAACGGCAGCACAATAGAACTCAGCCGCCTGACCTGCATGTCTGACCTGACCGCCAGCCGGATTGACGAGCTGGAGGCCAGCATCGGCGGGCCCTGAGGCCCCACGCTGAACTCCCCTGAACCCGGTCAAGGAAAAAGGGGCGCAGTGGCCCCTTTTTCCGTCATAACGCTGTCAGCGGTCCCGCTAGCAAGGCGGATCAGAACTCAGACAGCTTTAGGTCAGGGGTATACTCAACCCCCTCAACTTCTTTGACAATCGCCTGACCGCAGATCACGCGCTTCTGCTCGGCATCAAAGGTCAGGGTCGGGGTGCCGTGCAGCTGCCAGCCCTTGTTCAGCGCGGCTGTCACACGGTGACAGAAGGCGGAATCATCCGGGCCGGTCAGGTAACGATACAGCTTCATTCCCTTACTCCGTCTTTGCCGCCGGGCTCCGGCGGTCCGTTCTGGGGATGTCACTGTAGAGCAGGATCATCCGCAGGCAAGGCAGATTTTCCGGTACCCCGGACCAGAAGCAGGGCCACCGCCACCAGCCCCAGCGCCAGCCCGAACGCCACCCGCAGCCCTGATGCGGCAGCGGCGGCAGACGTCACCGCCCCACCGGCCCCCCACAGAAACACCGCCCCCATCGCCGATGCCCCGGTGACCAGCCCCAGATTGCGCGACAGGTTCAGCAGCCCGGAGACCACCCCCCGCTGGTCGGTGGCCCGCCCCCGCATCACGCCGGTGTTATTGGCGGTCTGAAACAGGGCATAGCCTGGGGTCAGCACCAGCAGCGCCAGCACATACCCTGCCCAGCCGCCGGATCCGGCCTGCACCGCCAGCGCCGCGCACCCGGCAACCATACCGGCCAGTCCCCAGCGGGTGACGCGGTCCGCCCCGAAACGGTCGGCCAGCCGCCCCGCCGGGCCTGCCGACAGGGCCGACATCACCGGGCCGGATGACATCGCCAGACCGACCTGTGCCGCCGTCAGGCCGACCCCCTGCGTCAGATAGAACGGCCCGGCCACCAGCGTGGCCATCATCACCGCCGACACCAGAAAGCCTGCCAGCAGGCTGCCCCGCAGGGCCGGATCCCCCAGCAGATCAAGCCGGATCAGCGGTGACGGGCTGCGCCGCAGCGACCACAGCACCAATCCGGCGAACACCACCGCGATGGCCAGAAATCCACCCCGCAGGGCCAGCCCCATCTCCCCGGCCCCCGTCATCGCCAGCGCATATCCGGTCAGCATCACCACCAGCAACGCCATGCTGCGGCCATCAAACGGCGGGCGGGCCGTTGCGGTCCGCCGGTCCGCCGGTACAGACAGCGCCACCAGCCCCCAGACCACGGCCGCCACGGCGGCAACGGCGACAAACACCGGCGGCCAGCCCCACGCCTGTATCAGCAGCCCGCCCAGAGACGGGCCAGAGGCCGTCCCGACCGCCGACAGCGTGCCCATCAGCCCCATTGCCCGCCCGGTGCGCCCGCTGGGGATCACATCGCCGATCAGCGCCATGCTGACCGCCATCATCACCGCCGCCCCGGCCCCCTGCAGGGCCCGCGCCGCCACCAGTCCCCACAGGTCCGGGGCGGCGGCACACAGCAGGGAAGCCAGCAGGAACAGGCCGGTTCCGGTCAGCAGCAGACGGCGGCGGCCCCACAGGTCAGACAGCCGCCCCGCCCCGACCACCAGCGTGGTCAGGGCCAGAAGATACGCCACCACCACCCATTGTACCGCCGCCACCGGCTGGCTGAAGCCCTGTGCCAGCGACGGCAGGGTGACCGTGGCAATGCTGCCGCCCAGCGCCGACAGCAGCACACACAGGCCGAGCGCCATCAGTGCCGCCCGGCCGGAAGAAGGGGGCCTGTGCGTTAAAGGGGATGTCGCTGCCATGAAGATCTCTCCTGAATACGGTCCGTGCAGGACCACAAGACTATCCCCAGGCCTGATATGGCGGAATACGCACCCTTTGCAGTATAATGCTGCATGTGACGCCTTATCAGGATCCCTCCCCCGATGCCGCTGCCGGACCTGAACCTGCTGATCCCCCTGAATGCCCTGCTGACGGAAGGCAGCGTCGCCCGGGCCGCCGCCCGCCTGCACCTGAGCCCGTCCGCCATGAGCCGCGCCCTCGCCCGGCTGCGGGAGGTGACCGGCGACCCGCTGCTGGTGCGGGCCGGGCGCGGGCTGGTGCCCACCCCCCGGGCGCTGGCCCTGCGCGATCAGGTGCAGACCCTGCTGGAAACGGCGGAACAGGTGCTGCGCCCGGAGACCACCCTTGATCTGACCCGTCTGGAGCGGACATTTACCCTGCGGGCCAGCGATGGCTTTGTAGAAACCTTCGGCCCGGCGCTGCTGGCCCTCGTCAGCACCGAAGCGCCGCTGGCGCGCCTGCGGTTTCTGCCCAAACCACAGAAGGACACGACGCCCCTGCGCACCGGGGCGGTGGATCTGGAGATCGGCGTGGTGACAGAGGAAACCGGGCCGGAGCTGCGCACACAGGCCCTGTTTCAGGACCGGATGGTCGGGGCGGTGCGGCCCGGCCACCCCCTGCTGGACAGCCCGGTGACGGCAGAACGCTTTGCCGCCGGGGACCATGTGCTGATGTCGCGCCGGGGCGTCAGTCAGGGCCTGACCGACACCGCCCTTGCCGCCCTTGGCCTGCGGCGGCGGGTGGTGGTGACGGTCGGCGGCTTTTCCGAAACGCTGGCGCTGGCCCGCCGCAGTGACCTGATCGCCACGGTCCCCGACCGCTTTACCGCAGCCCTGCGGGACGGCATGATCACCTTTCCGCTGCCGTTCCCGATGCCGGGCCTGACCCTGTCCCTGCTGTGGCACCCCCGGCTGGAGGCCGACCCCGCCCACCGCTGGCTGCGCGGCTGTGTCCGGGCCCTGTGTATGGCGGGATCATAAGAAAAGGGGCCCCGGTCACACCGGAGCCCCCCGTCAGTCTCAGATCCGGCCCGCCTTTACAGCGGCACGCTGTCCCCGGCCTCATCCTGAAGCTGCTTGCGCAGCACATACTTCTGGATTTTGCCGGTGGAGGTCTTCGGCAGGTCGCCGAAGCGCACATCACGCGGGCATTTGAAGCCGGCCAGATTGGCCCGGCAATGGGCGACAATCTCTTCCACCGTCAGGCTGTGGCCGGGCTTCAGCTCGACGAAGGCGCAGGGGGTTTCGCCCCACTTGGCATCCGGCTTGGCGACCACGGCAGCCAGCGCCACCGACGGGTGCTTGTGCAGAACACCTTCGACCTCAATCGACGAAATGTTTTCGCCGCCCGAGATGATGATGTCCTTCGAGCGGTCCTTCAGCTGAATGTAGCCATCGGGATGCATCACGCCAAGGTCGCCGGTATGGAACCAGCCCCCGGCAAAGGCTTCGTCAGAGGCACGCGGGTTTTTCAGATAGCCGCGCATCACCTGATTGCCCCGGCAGAACACTTCGCCGATGGTCTCGCCGTCGGCGGGCACCGGCTGCATGGTGGTGGCGTCGGCCACCATCAGATCAAACTGCAGGGTATAGGGCACGCCCTGCCGCGCCTTCAGGCGGGCTTTTTCCTCGATATCGCCGTGGTCCCACTCTTCTTTCCACGCGCAGACCACCGACGGGCCATAGGTTTCGGTCAGCCCGTAAACGTGGGTAACGCGGAAGCCCTGCTGCTCCATGCTGGCCAGCACGCTGGCCGGGGGCGGGGCGGCTGCCGTCATCACGTTGACGATGTGATCGAAGGACCGTTTTTCCTCTTCCTTCGCATTCAGGATCATCCCCAGCACGATCGGGGCCCCGTTGACGTAAGCGACCTTGTGGTCAGCAATGGCGTCATAGATCACCTTGGCCGACACCCGGCGCTGACAGACGAACGTGCCTGCCGTCATCGCCACCGTCCACGGGAAGCACCAGCCGTTGCAGTGGAACAGCGGCACGTTGGACAGAATGACCGGATGCGGCCCCATGCCCCAGTCCAGCGAGTTGGAAACGGCGGTCAGGTAAGCGCCACGGTGGCTGTAGACCACACCCTTCGGGTTGCCGGTGGTGCCGGAGGTGTAGTTAAGCGCAATCGCATCCCACTCATTGGCGGGCAGCGCCCATTGATAGGCCGGATCACCGGCGGCAATGAAGGCTTCGTAATCGCATTCGCCAATCTTCGGGCCGGGGTTCTCACACTCCGGATCGTCGATATAAATCACCAGCGGCTTGTAGAACACCTTGCCGAGAATGTGGGTGACCAGCTCGCCGAATTCACGGTCGGCAATCAGGACCTTGGCCTCGCCGTGATCGAGGATGAAGGCGATGGCGTCAGCATCCAGCCGGGTGTTGATCGCATTCAGCACCGCGCCGATCATCGGCACGCCAAAATGCGCCTCGTACATTTCCGGGGTGTTGTGGGCCAGAAAGGCGACAGTATCCCCGGTGCTGATGCCACGCTGGGCCAGCGCCGAGGCCAGACGGCGTGACCGCGCATCCGTCTCTTTCCAGGTGAAGCGGCGCTGCCCGTGAATCACCGAAGTATAATCCGGAAAAACCCGTGCCGCCCGCTGCAGGAAAGACACAGGGGTCAGCGGCACATAATTGGCCGGGTTCTGGTCCAGATGCAGCTCATAAGGGTTGGTCGTCGTGCCCACGATCGCGTTCCTCCGTCGATCCTGTCAATTTTCGGTCCCAGTGTGTGCCATCGGGGGTCGTGAGTGTTCCGGTCTGTCGCCTGATTTCCCCCTGCGGCGAACGAAGCGTACTCTGCGGCAGCGTGCATCGCAACATAATGTCATGATGATACACGGAAGACCTGCCACGCCAAAAAAGCGTACCGGAACCAGCCGCGCCCGTCAGCAGAGACGCGGGCAAAGACGCCGGCAGGCTTTCACAGAACCGGCACCAGCCCCGGCCCGGCCTGCCATCGGCCCCTCTTGTCATCCGCAGCCATTCCGGCGCACAGTGCCACCTGACAGTTTCCCCCCGTCCCTCCCCGCTGCCGGATCCGATCACCGTGCCCCGCTTTCTGTCTTCTGATGCCCTGCGCCTGTCCCTGCTGTACGGGGCGTGGTTCTGTGTTCCCGGAATCCAGCTGCCGTTCTGGCCGGTCTGGCTGCAGCACCGCGGGCTGTCGGCGGTTGATATCGGTATCGTGCTGGGGGCGGTGTACTGGGCGCGGGTGATCAGCAACCCGCTGATCGGCAGCGCGGTCGATCTGTGGGGGCGGCGCGACCGGATGCTGGCGATCCTTGGCATCGTTTCAGCGCTGCTGATGGCGTCGTATCTGGTGGCTGACGGGTTCTGGCCGATCCTGCTCGTGTCGCTTCTGGCCTCGGCCCTGTATGCCGGTATTGTGCCGATCAGCGAAACCATCACCATGGCCCTGACCACGGCCGGGCGGGTTGAATACGGCCGCATCCGCATGTGGGGGTCTGCCACCTTTATCGTTATGGCCGGTATTGCCGGGCTGGCGATTGATCACAGCCCGACCGCCGAGGTGATCGTATGGCTGGTGATCGGCTGCGCCGTCATCACCAGCGCCGCCTGTTTCCTGCCGCCGAAGATTGATGCCGGACGCCCGAAGGGGCCGCGCGAACCGTGGAGCAAACTCTTCAAAGACAGACCGTTCATTCTATTTTTATGCGTCCTTGGCTGCTTTCAGGGCAGTCACACCATGTTTTACGGTTTTGGCACCCTGCACTGGCGGGCGGCGGGGATCTCCCCCGTCACCATCGGCGGGCTGTGGGCGGTGGGGGTCATTGCCGAAATCCTGCTGTTCGCCTTCTCGCCGCAGATCCTGCGTCACCTGCGGCCCCGGCATCTGCTGGCGCTGGCCGCCTTCGGCGGGGTGCTGCGCTGGACCGTGATGCCCTTCACCACGTCGCTGTGGGTGCTGTTTCCGCTGCAGAGCCTGCACGCCCTGACATTCGGCTGCGCCCATCTGGGGGCGATGCACAGTGTCGGGCGGATGGTCAGCCCCGGCCTGACGGCGCGGGCGCAGTCTCTGTATTCTTCCATCGCCGCCGGGGTGATTCCGGGTATTCTGATGCTGGGGGCCGGGCCGCTATATAACCATTTCGGCGGCTGGGCCTTTCTGACCTCGGCCCTGCTGTCGGGCGGGGGTTATCTGTTGCTGCGGATGATCCCGGCCACCGCCTTCACCCGGACCACTCCGACCTAGAAAGCTGTCCTGCACCATGACCACCCCGCCCCGCCCCGCCCGCAAACGCCCGGTGATCCTGCGCGGACTGCCCGGCCTTGAGGCCCCCCGGCAGCGCCCGCGCCCGCCGAAACGGCCCGCCGAGCCGGTGCGCACCGGCCCCAGCCGGACCGTGGCATTCCATAAGCCTTATGGCGTGCTGTGCCAGTTTACCCCCGATCAGCCGGGGCAGAAGACCCTTGCTGATTTTGACCTGCCGCCGGGGCTGTATCCGGTCGGGCGGCTGGATCAGGACAGCGAGGGGCTGCTGCTGCTGTCTAACAACGGCCGCCTGATCCAGCACCTGCTGGAACCCCGCTTCGGCCACCCCCGCACCTATCTGGCGCAGGTGGAAAACATACCGACCGAACAGGCGCTGCAGGCCCTGCGCGATGGCGTCACCATCCGCATCAACAAGCAGGATCATCATACCCTGCCCGCCCGGGCCGTGCTGGACCCCGCCGAACCTGATCTGCCGCCCCGTGACCCGCCGGTCCGCTACCGTGCCGCCATCCCGACAGCGTGGCTGCGCCTGACCCTGACCGAAGGCAAGAACCGGCAGGTGCGGCGGATGACCGCCGCCGTCGGCTTCCCGACCCTGCGGCTGATCCGTGTTGCCATCGGTGCCCTGCCGCTTGGCACGCTGGCCCCCGGCCAGTGGCGCGATGTAACACCGGAAGAGATTGGCCTGTGACCGCGTCGCCCCCGCCTTCCGTCGCTTTGATCGTGCTGGCGGCCGGTCGCTCCAGCCGGATGCAGGGGCGGCATAAACTGCTGGAAGAGATCAACGGCCTGCCGATGGTCCGCCACAGTGCCGCGACGGCGCTGGCCAGCGGGCTGGGGCCTGTGACCGTGGTCACCGGCTTTCAGGCGGATGCCGTCTGCACCGCCCTGCATGGTCTGCCCCTGACCGTGATCCATGCGCCGGACTATTCTGATGGCCTGTCAGCGTCGCTGCGGGCCGGGCTGCGCGCCTGCCCGCCCGATTGTGCCGGGGCGATGATCCTGCTGGCGGATATGCCGGAAGTCACGGCAGAGACCCTGCGGGCACTGTATGACGGCTGGCGTCAGGGCCCGCCCCCGGCAATTGCCGTGACGGCCCGCAACGGGCAGCGGGGCAATCCGGTTCTGTGGGACCGCGCCTATTTTGAAGATCTGTGCGCCGTCACCGGCGATACCGGCGGGCGGGAGGTCTTGCAGCGGCACCGCGCGCATGTGCGGATGGTGGAAAGCACCGGCAGCGCCATCTTCACCGATATCGACACCCCGGAGGATCTGGCCGCCCTGCGGGCCCGCTGCGCCCGGCAAGAAAAACTGTAATCCGCCCCATTTTCTACTAAAAAGATTTCTATATAAAAATATCCCCTTATTAGCGATTTAAATTCGCGCTACCCTGAGATCAATAAAGGGAGGATGGATCACCCATGTCGGGAATCTGAAATAGCACCATCAGGGGATATGAGAATGACAGGTCGTAATGGAAGGACGCCAGCCATAGCGTTGGCTTTAGCATTAAGCGTGTCAGCCTGCAGTTCCTCGCCGACGGCAGAAAATATCAGTAAATTTTCATCTGCACTCGACGCAACAACATCCACCTTTCAGGCCGCTGTCGACAAAACGGCTGCCGCCGAGCGAGAAGCCAACAGATATGATGCCGCTCTCGCCTACATCAGCGGCCAGCAGTTTACCTTACGGCCACCGGCACCGGCATTTGACCCTCAGGCCCTTCAGAACCACCTGAAGATGGTTTCCGCCCTACAGGCCTATGCCCAAATACTGGCCGACCTGACCGAGGGAGAGTCGCAGAAGAAGATTGGCCCCGCCATCAATACCCTTGGTGACAGCCTCAAAGGCTTCAGTCAATCGTCACTGCTGCTTGGGACAGGAATGCTGAGCGAGGCCGCTGTTGATAAAGGGGTCAAGGCTGCATCCGCTCTCGGAACATTCCTCACGCAGGAATACGTCACCCTAAAAATCACCGAAGCCGTGATCAGAATGGACCCTGCGATCCGCGAGACCGCAGCCTATCTGAATACTGCGATTGGCTCAGCTACCTTCAGCGGTGGCCTTCCCGAATGCTTCCCGGGGGCAGGACTGCGCTTAATCCTTTGCAGGGTGGTGGTTGAAAAGAGGATGGCCCGCGAAACGGTCCTGACTTACGCCCGCGAAGAAAGTACAAAACGCGGATCTCCCGGAAAAGCCCAGCTCTTCGATATGTTCAATGCAGCCTACACCGCCGAAACCGATGCAGCCGCAGCAGATGCCGCTTTTTCCGATGTCAAAAATGCTCTGGATAAAATGGTCGCGGCCCACGAGGCCCTGAAGACCCCCGATGGCCCGGGCACTGCCGCGAAAGTGCAGAGCTTTCTTGCCTTTGCGAACCGGGCATCCTCAGCGTACCGGGATGCCTTCGCTCACTGAGCCAGAGCCTTTCTGCCAGCCGCAGACACTCCGTTTTTACGGGCAACCGTTTTATCCGGTCAGCTTCCGCTCACTCGACAAACTCTCCGGCATGCATTTACAGGAGAAAAACCATGTCGTGCAGTGTTAAAGACGCAAAAGAGAGCATCCAACAAAGCCTTGCTGCCCTTGAGGCCGCTTTTAATGCCGCTGACAGCGCTGACGAGAAAGCGCGCGTCCATCGATGCATCCACAGACTCAACCAAGAACTGATCAGAATAGAGAGCCAAGAAATTGGGGGAAAATACACCCCGTCCGTCGATGTTCAATCCATCATCGACGACCTCGAGACCGTCAAGAGGAACGTTGAAAGACTTTGCAACGTAATCAACGGTGCCTCAAAAATAATTGGCGCTATTACAAAAGTAGTTTCCATCATCATCTGATGACGCCTGAACAGATACCCCGGGAAAGGTATCTTCCCTTGATACCTTTCCCTTTTCAGGCAGAACACTGGGATAATGGATAGAGAAACCGCTCAATCCCGTCCGCCGCACGGCGGGCGGTGGCATAGCAGCCGGTCAGCAGATACCCGCCGGTCGGGGCTTCCCAGTCCAGCATTTCCCCGGCGCAGAACACCCCCGGCAGGGCCTTCAGCTGCAGATCGTCTGTCAGGGCATCCCGGCAGACCCCCCCGGCGGTGCTGATCGCTTCGTCGATCGGGCGCGGGCCCGACAGATCCACCGCCAGATCTTTCAGCGCTGCGGCGACCCGGCGCGGATCGGCCCACAGATCCGGCCCGGTACAGTCCCGCAGCAATGCCAGTTTGACGCCATCCAGCCCCAGCTCTTTCTTCAGGTGCGTGGACCATGACCGGCTGCCGCGCGGGCGGCATACCGCAGCGGTCACCGCCCCGGCCGGACGGTCAGGAAGCAGGTCAAGATGCAGGCGGGCGGCCCCCGCCTGTTCCAGCTGCTGGCGCAGTAGGCGGGACACCGCATAAATCACGCTGCCTTCAAGGCCGTCAGCGCTGACCACAGCCTCACCCTTCCGCCACGGCGTCAGGGTGCCGTCATCCCCGCAGGTCCGCACCGCAATGGCTTTCAGGGGGGTCCCGGCAAAGCGGGCCGCAAAATCCGGGGTCCAGACCCGCAGAAAACCGCAGTTGGCGGGCCGGAGCGGACGGACCGCCACCCCCGCCTGTTCCAGCAGGGGCATCCATGCCCCGTCAGACCCCAGCCGGGCCCAGCTTCCGCCCCCCAGCGCCAGAAGAACCGCATCGGCCTGTACCGTCACCGGCCCGTCGGGAGCCTGAAAGGTGACCCCGGTCAGGCCATTCGGGGCCGGGGCCGGGGCCGGGGCCGGGGCAAAGCCGGTCCAGCGGTGGCGGACCATCATCTGCACCCCCAGCGCCCGCAGGCGCCGCAGCCAGGCCCGCATCAGCGGGGCCGCCTTAAAATCGGTGGGGAACACCCGCCCGGAGGTGCCGACAAAGGTCTCAATGCCCAGACCGGCGGCCCAGTCCCGCAGGGCCTGCGGCGGGCAGGCCTGCACCATTGGCGTCAGCCAGTCCTGCTGCGGGGCATACCGGGTGACAAACCGCTCCAGCGGCTCTGAATGGGTCAGGTTAAGCCCGCCGCGCCCGGCGAGCAGGAATTTCCGGCCCGGGGACGGCATGGCATCATACAGCGTCACCACCGCCCGTCCCGGCAGCGCCGCGGCCAGCAGCTCCGCCGCATACAGCCCGGCAGGGCCGCCGCCGACAATGACAATGCGGGCGGGGACAAGGCGGGCCGGGACAAGGCGGGCCGGATCACCGGAAACCCCACGACACCGGCCCTGCTGCGGATGCTCTGACACCACCCCTGATCCTTTCCGCCCCATATCCCGATGCTGAGAATGGCCCGCACCATAGCGGTTTCGCGGCCGGGCGCAACAGCCGAAGGGGGGCCGTCAGCCTCAGGCCCCCGGCTTGCGCAGCGGAATCACCTGCCCGTTTCTATCCCCGGAAGAAGAAGAGGATGGCGGCAGAACGGTTTCGGCAGAAGCAACGGCATCGTTGATCGCCTTCCACGTCACCGGCAGGGCATTCAGCACGGCCTCCAGCAGGTCAAGCAGGCGCTCCACCTCGCTGCCGACATTGGCAATCACCGCATCGCGGATCTGCTCGCACAGCAGCGTCACCCGCTTCATGCCAATGCCCACCGCAGCCCCGACAATGCTGTGCAGCTCTGCCCGCACATGGTCGCCGCCGCCCTGGGCCCCGCCCTGCGTCCACGACAGGCGCATGGCCCGCACCCGCATCAGACTGTCTTTGGTGAAGGTCTGAAGCAGCCGGTCAACCGCCGTTTCGCCCAGAGTTTCCACCAGACCGCCCAGCTGCGACAGGTTGATCAGATCGCCGACCGACCCCGGGGCCGGAAGATCCCCCCGCAGGGGGATATAGGGGCGCAGGGCGGCAGACAGCCGTACCCGGTCAACCGGCTTGGCGACATAGCCGTTCATTCCGGCTTCCAGACAGCGGCGCTCGTCCCCCGGCATGGCATTGGCGGTCAGGGCAACAATCGGCACCGTCATCCCATGCCCGCCAAGGGCACGGATGCGCCGGGTCGCTTCCAGACCATCCATGCCCGGCATCTGCACATCCATCAGCACCACATCAAACGGGCCGCGCCGCACCGCAGCCACCGCCTCGGTCCCGTTGCCGACGATTTCGAGATCGCAGCCGACCAGCTCCAGAAATCCGGCGATCACCTGCTGATTGACCGGGTTATCTTCCGCCACCAGCACCCGGGGGGCGGCAGGCTGTGCCGCCGCCGGGGCTGACAGCGCCGCCGCCGGGGCCCGGACACGCGGCAGCTCATCCAGCTCGATCGGCTCAAGCCCCATCACTTCAGACAGGGCCCGCAGCACATGGCGGGGGGTCAGCGGGCGGACCAGAACCACCCGCCCCTGCTGCTGGGCCACTCTTTTCAGGGCCTCGGCCTCGGCCCCGGCTTCCGGCAGGGTCAGCCACGGCAGCGACTGCAGCGCCGGGGGCAGCAGCAGCAGGCCATCGGTGATCAGCAGGTCATGCTGCCCGCCATAGCTGAGCTGTGCGGCAGCATCGGTATTCATCAGATCAACGCTGAACCCCATCACCCGCAGCTGATGATGCAGGGTCCGGCCCAGAAAATCGCGCGGGCTGACCAGCGCCACCGAGCGGCCGCGCAGTTGCGGCGGAACCATCTGGTGAATGGCCCCGGTCGGCGGCAGCGGTACCTCGAACCAGAAGACACTTCCGCTGCCCGGGGTGCTGCTGACGCCGATACGCCCGCCCATGCAGTCAACAATGCGCTTGCTGATCGCCAGCCCGAGACCGGTCCCGCCACGGGTGCGGGTGTCAGAGCCGTCAATCTGGGTAAACAGCTGGAACAGGCGGATCTGTTCCTCTTCCGGAATGCCGATCCCGGTGTCGATCACCTCGAAGCGGATGCGGTCGATATCACTCTCGCCGGGGCGGACCACCACCTCAATCCCGCCGTAATCGGTGAACTTGATGGCATTGCCAACCAGATTGACCAGCACCTGACGCAGGCGGCTGGCATCCCCCCGCACATCACGGCAGACCTCGGGGTACAGGGTTACCACCAGCTCCAGATCTTTTTCAGCGGCACGGGCGACCAGCATCTCCGGCACGCTTTCCACCAGATCGGTCAGGCTGAAATCACTTTCCTGCAGGATGACGCGGTTGGCCTCCAGCTTGGAGAAGTCGAGAATGTCGTTGATCAGGTCCAGCAGATGCTCCGCCGACTTGCGGATGGTCAGCGCCCGGTGACGCTGGCGGGCATCCAGCTGCCCTTCCAGCAGCAGGTCCGTCATACCGATCACCCCGTTCATCGGAGTGCGGATTTCGTGGGACATTGTCGCCAGAAACTCGCTCTTCGCCCGTGATCCGGCCTCGGCCCGGGCGGCGGCGTCGCGCAGCTTGTCTGACAGCAGGGTCAGGTTGGTGCGGGAATTTTCAATTTCCCGGATCTGACGGAACAGCAGCCAGGATACCCCCAGCATCGCCACCATCATCGCCGCGACCAGACCGCCCATGATCAGATAGATCCGCACATCCTGCGCGCGGCTGTCGGAAATGTGGTCGGCACGGGCCTGATTGGCCAGCGCGGTGATCTCCGAGGTGTCATTGCGCAGGCGCTTCAGCAGCCCGGCCAGATAGAGGGTGCGGTCCGCAAGCTTGCCGTCCTGATCAATGCTGTCAAATTCCGCAACGATGCGGTCAGCCCGCGACACCACGTCAATCAGCTGCGGATACAGCCCGGCTTCGGCCAGCAGCTTCACCATCTGGCCTTCGCGCAGGATCATCAGACGGCTGATCAGGATGTCAACATTCAGGCGCAGGGCTTCCATATGGGCTTCACTGGGGTCGGCGGCGGCCTCGCGCATCGCCAGTTCAACCTTCATCACCTCACGGTCGAACTGATAGGTGCTCCAGACCATATCCTCGCTGACCGAGCCCATGGCCTCTGTCTTCCGGTCCAGCAGCAGCACAAAGCAGGCAAGCGCGCTGACAAACAGCAGGCCCATGATGGACATCGCAAGCCCGACGCGCAGTCTCCAGTTCATACCATGCACTCCACCCAATGCCGGGCACCGCAGCGCCCGGCCCACCCCGCCCCCGGAACAGGGGCTCATCCCGCAGGAGAACCAACGTCATCACCCGGTCAGCAGCCGCGCAACCGCCTGCTGACTGGGACCCCATATATCAGTTTACGGTAATTTCTTTCACCTGCCAGACAGAACGGTTGTAGATTTTCTCATTCTGCAGGGCGGGGTCGAGATCAAACGGATAAATGATAAACAGCGGCCCCTTATCGCGGACGGTCATCTTTTTCCCGTCGCGCTTGGTGGCCAGAATGACCGGATAGCGGGTCATGTCTTCCATCGGCACTTCGGCGACGTAATCGTTGATCGCCTTGACCATCAGGGTGGTGCCGGTGGCCCCCACCGCATCAAGGATCGCAGACATCAGCGGGCCTTCGTAGGTGGTTTCCTTATCCGCCCACGGGGTTTTAACCGGCGCGACGCGGCCCTTCAGTTTTTCCAGCATCGCCAGATCGAACTCGGCCTTATCGCCGGTGTTGGTGAACTTGATGTTGCCCTTGAGCGTCAGAATCACCGCACCGGCCGGCTTGGGCAGAATACCGTCCTGCGCCAGTGCCGCCGTGGCCCCACCCAATGCCAGCCCGCAGATCAGGACAACGGCACCCAGTACTTTCGCCCAAAAGCGGCCCCCATCGGTCAAGCCACGGTTCATTCTGCAATTCCTTCTCACCAAAACGCGGTCGCACGCCCTGCCTGGCTGCAGTTTGCGACGCAATTTGCAAAGCCCGTCCGGGCTGCCGCTGAGCTGTTCCGCCCCCATCCGCAGCACGACAGGGGAAGAAACCCTTGCTGCGCAGGATCGGAGACATCGCATGGTCGCCATGCCGGGACAGTACCATGCAGACCACATGCCAGCGGGGCTGCTTCTTTAGCACCATGTCCCGGCCTGCGGACAACCGCAGGGGAGCGGGCCGGATAGAGCAGAGATGAATCCCTAAACCTTTTATCTGTTTAGGTCCGCGCCGAACTGGGGTAAGACAACATCCAGAAGGCCGCGCGCCGCCTGCCACCGTTCAGGCCACCGCACCGCCGCACCCCATATCCCTATTCTGCAGACTGGTCACGACGCCGCCATGGACGCCGCCAAGCCGATTTATTCGTATCGCAAACACTGGGCCCACCGCTTCGGCACCGCCCCGTTCCTGCCCATGTCCCGGGCGGAGATGGATCAGCTCGGCTGGGACAGCTGCGATATCATCATCGTCACCGGGGACGCCTATGTCGATCACCCCAGCTTCGGTATGGCGGTGATCGGCCGCACGCTGGAAGCACAGGGCTTCCGTGTCGGCATCATCGCCCAGCCCGACTGGTCGGGGCCGGATCCGTTCAAGGCGCTTGGCAAGCCCAACCTGTTTTTCGGTGTCACCGGCGGCAACATGGATTCCATGGTCAACCGCTATACCTCTGACCGCCGGATGCGCCATAACGACAGCTATACCCCCAATGACGAAGGCGGCAAACGCCCCGACCGGGCCGTGATCGTCTATTCCCAGCGCTGCCGCGAAGCCTACCGCGATGTGCCGATTGTGCTGGGCGGCATTGAAGCGTCGCTGCGCCGTATCGCCCACTTCGATTACTGGTCGGAAAAGGTCCGCCGCTCCATCGTGATGGACAGCAAGGCTGACCTGCTGTGCTACGGCAATGCCGAGCGGGCCATCATTGATATCGCCCACCGCCTCGCCAAAGGCGAAAAGGTGCAGGATATCACCGATATCCGTGGCACCGCCTTTGTCCGCGCCAGGGTGCCGGAAGACTGGGTGGTGCTGGATGCATCGGCCATCGACACCACCACCCCGCCGCAGGAACCCGACGCCGCGCCGGACGACGACCACGACGACACCGGGCTGGGTGCCTCTGCCATGGCGACACCGTCTGACAGCGGGGAAACCGCCCTGCGCCGGGCCGTGCGCAGCGGGGCCCTGCCGAAAGACCGCACCGTCGTCCGCCTGCCCGATTACGAGGCGGTGGTCGGCGACGAAATCCTTTACGCCCACGCCTCACGCATCCTGCATCTGGAAAGCAACCCCGGCAACGCCCGCCCGCTGGTGCAGCGCCACGGGGACCGCGAAGTGTGGCTGACCCCGCCGCCGATCCCGCTGTCGACCCCGGAAATGGACTGTGTGTTCGGCCTGCCCTATGCCCGCGCCCCGCACCCGGCCTATGGCGATGCCCGCATTCCGGCGTGGGAGATGATCCGGTTTTCGGTCAACATCATGCGCGGCTGCTTCGGCGGCTGTACCTTCTGCTCGATCACCGAACATGAAGGGCGGATCATTCAGAACCGCTCGGAAGAATCGATCCTGAAAGAGATTGAGGACATCCGCGACAAAACACCCGGCTTCACCGGGGTGATTTCCGACCTTGGCGGCCCGACCGCCAACATGTACCGGCTGGCCTGTAAAGACCCGAAAATTCAGGATGTCTGCCGCCGTCCGTCCTGTGTGTATCCCGACATCTGTAAAAACCTTGATACCAACCACCATTCTCTGGTGCAGCTCTACCGCAAGGCGCGTGACCTGAAGGGTGTGAAGAAGATTCTGATCGCGTCCGGCCTGCGGTATGACCTGGCGGTGCGCAGCCCGGAATATGTGAAGGAACTGGTCAGCCACCACGTCGGCGGCTACCTGAAAATCGCCCCGGAACATACCGAACAGGGGCCGCTGTCGAAGATGATGAAGCCCGGCATCGGCACCTACGATGCCTTCAAGAAAATGTTCGACAAGTATTCTAAGGAAGCGGGGAAAGAGCAGTACCTGATCCCCTACTTCATCGCCGCCCACCCCGGCACCACCGATGAAGACATGATGAATCTGGCGATCTGGCTGAAGCGCAACGGCTTCCGCGCCGATCAGGTGCAGGCGTTCCTGCCGTCGCCGATGTCACTGGCCACCGCCATGTACCGCAGCGGCCGCAATCCGCTGCGCCCGGTCCACCGCGAGGCCCGTGGCGAGGAGGATACCGTATACGCCGTCAAGGGGCTGAAGCAGCGCCGCCTGCACAAGGCCTTCCTGCGCTATCACGATGCCGAGAACTGGCCGATCCTGCGGGAAGCCCTGAAACGGATGGGCCGCGCCGACCTGATCGGCAACGGCAAGCACCATCTGGTGCCGACATTCCAGCCCGCCGGAACCGGCCTGAGCGGCGGCGAAGGGGCACGCACCGGCCGCAAGCATAAAGGGCAGGTGTTCCTGACCCAGCATGCAGGCAAAGGGCGACGTTCCAACCCCCGCCCGCTGCCCAAAACACCGCGTGTCTGATCGCGGCCCGGCCCCGTCCCTTCCAGACGGGGCCGTTTTTTTTGGGGCCGGACCCATCGTAAAAACCTTTATGCGTTTTGTTTTTAGACATTTCCCCCATAGGTGGACCCGGTACACCCGTTCGGGGGAATGGCCGGACAACGGTCATTCGGGCACAGTCAGACCAGCAAAAACAAGCCCCCCGGCACAGGCTGGGCCTGAGTGGAACAGGGGGCCGACGCACTGACAGGGAGGCCCTGACCATGGCCAATGCTCTTGCCGTAGATCTCCGCACCACCTGTATTGATGACATCGAGCCCGATGTCCGCAGCAATGCCGGTATTGCGAAACTGGCCCGCAGCATCCATCAGTGCCTCAGCTATCTGTCTCACGAAGTGGAACAGATGGGCGACACCCAGCTGTCAGACGCCGTCGAACACGCTATTCTGATGGCCGAAGACGTCATCCGGCGCTATCCCGATTACCGCAACTGACACCGGGATCGGCCAAGGCGCTCCCGGCTACGGGAGCTGTCTGTTTTGCCCGGCTCAATCCTGTAAAGTTCGGTCCTGTACAATTTCGTCCTGTTGGGGGGGGGAAGCAGCTTGATACCCCGGGGGAGACCCCGGTTTCTCCGACAGATGACGGCAAAGGGCGCGGATCTCTCGTTCCGCGCCCTTTTTTTATTCACACACCGCCCTGCACCGCAGGTTTCTGCGCGCGTCTGCCTGCCGGGGATTAGTTTTTCTGAATCTTCCGCCAGCGCGCCACATTGCGGTTATGCTCATCCAGCGTCTCGGCGAAGGCATGGCCGCCGCTGCCGTCAGCGACAAAATACAGATCCTTGCTGATTTCAGGGTTCAGCACCGCTTCCAGCGCCAGCCGCCCCGGCAGGGCAATCGGCCCGGCAGGCAGGCCCGGACGCGTATAGGTGTTCCACGCGTGATCGGTTTCCAGATCCTTCCGGGTCAGCAGACGGCCAAGCGAGCCGGTATCCCGGGCCAGACCGTAAATCACCGTCGGGTCAGACTGCAACGGCATGCCCAGCCGCAGCCGGTTGATGAACACCCCGGCCACCCGCCGCCGTTCCGCCGCCACCCCGGTCTCTTTCTCCACCACCGACGCCAGCGTCAGGGCTTCGCGCGGGCTTTTCAGCGGCAGGCCCGGCACCCGCTTTCCCCATAAATCGGTCAGCAGAGAGGCCTGCGCGGTCATCATCCGCCGGACCACCGTCGTGCGGTTATCCCCCCGCAGCACCTGATAGGTTTCCGGCATCAGGTCGCCTTCGTTGGGGGTGACGGTAATCTCGCCTTCCAGCACATCCAGCCCGCGCACCCGCTCCAGCGCCTCATGCACCGTCAGGCCTTCCGGGATGGTCAGGGAATACAGCACCTGATTGCGGCCACTGGCCAGCATCGCAACAATATCGGCCAGCGAGTAATCAGGCGGGACCGAATACTCCCCCGCCCGCAGCGAAGACGCCTGCCCGTCAAGACGGGCAAACAGGGGCACCAGCGTCTGTTCCGCCTTATCCCGCAGCACCCCTGACCGGGCCAGCACATCAACAATCGCCGAAATCCCCGCCCCTTTGGGGATCTGCACCACAATCGCTTCCAGCCGCTGACCGGGGGAGGTGTAGCGTGACTGCGCCCACTGCCACAGGCCTGCCGCCGACCCGGCACAGACCAGCAGAAACACAAGAAACACCGCCAACAAACGCCTGAGCATTCCGCGCTCCTTCACGCATCCCGTCAGCCCGCAACCCCGCAGGCCACGCGATGCACCAGAACAAAGCCAGACAGAGCAGGCGAAAGCACCTGTCTGCCGCTCTTTAAAACAGCCTGAAAATATGGCGGTTCAACGGCATCCGCAACGGCGATCCCGGCCCCGTTACAAAAAGGACACAGACCCCGGAGCCCTGAAAAGATCAGGCCCGCCGAAGACACTCCGGCGGGCCTGATCGGGTCACATGCCCGGAAAACCGGGGACCGGGAACGCGGATTACACCGCGCCCAGCACCAGCGATGCGTTGGTGCCGCCAAACCCGAAGGAGTTGGACAGCGCAATCTTCACCGAACGCTCCTTGGCCTTCAGCGGCACCAGATCGATGTCGCAGCCTTCAGACGGATCATTCAGGTTCAGGGTCGGCGGGCAGATGCCGGTATTCAGCGCCTTGATCGAGAAAATCGCCTCGACCGCACCGGCAGCACCCAGCAGGTGGCCGATGGCGGACTTGGTCGATGACATCGACAGCTTATAGGCATGATCGCCGAACAGGCGCTTGACCGCGCCCAGCTCGATCTCATCGCCCAGCGGGGTGGAGGTGCCGTGTGCGTTGACATAATCAACCGCCGACACATCCAGTTTGGCATCCCGCAGCGCGTTGCGCATGGCCCGGAAGCCGCCATTGCCATCTTCCGCCGGGGCGGTGATGTGATAGGCGTCGCCGGACATGCCATAGCCCAGCACTTCGGCATAAATCTTGGCACCACGCTTTTTGGCGTGTTCGTATTCTTCCAGCACCAGCACCCCGGCGCCTTCGCCCATCACGAAGCCGTCACGGCCCTTATCCCACGGGCGGGAGCCGGTGGTCGGGGCATCGTTGTAGCTGGTGGACAGGGCCCGGGCGGCGGCAAAACCGGCAATGCCCAGACGGCACAGGGCCGCTTCAGCGCCACCGGCCACCATCACGTCGGCATCGCCGTACTTGATGATCCGGCTGGCATCACCGATGGCATGCGCCCCGGTGGAACAGGCGGTAACCACAGCGTGGTTCGGGCCCTGGAAGCCGTAGCGGATCGACACATGGCCCGAGACCAGATTGATCAGCGACGACGGAATGAAGAACGGGCTGATCTTGCGCGGGCCGCTGGCTTCCATGATCTTGGAGGCTTCAGCGATATTCGGCAGGCCACCGATGCCCGAGCCGATGATCACGCCGGTGCGTTCACGGTCTTCCTCAGCCTCGGGCTTCCAGCCGGAATCCTCGATCGCCTCAATGGCGGCAGCCAGACCGTAAACAATGAATTCATCCATGCGGCGGCGGTCTTTGGCAGCCGCGACAGCATCGGGGTCGAAACGGTAGGGATGGTCGGCTTCGGTCGGGATCTGCCCGCCGATACGCGCCGGCAGGTCATCAACCTGAAACCGGTCAATGGCCCGAATCCCGGAGACTCCGCGCGCAAGCTGTTCCCAGGTGCCCTCAACCCCGTTGCCGAGGGGGGTGACCATACCGAGCCCGGTGACGACTACTCGCCTCATGACCTAGCGTTCCCGTTACAGTTATCTTTGTTGTGTGTGGCGGCATGACAGCGACACCGGGGCGGCACCGTCAGGATCGGAAGACAGACGCCGCCCCGCCGGACCGCGCCGGGAATACACCCGGACACAAGGCTGGCGGAGGCGGCGCTGTCAGGACCGAAATTAGCCGTTGGCCTTTTCGATGAATTCGATCGCGTCCTTGACGGTCAGGATCTTCTCGGCGGCATCGTCCGGAATTTCCACGCTGAATTCTTCTTCGAAAGCCATCACCAGCTCAACGGTGTCCAGGCTGTCAGCGCCCAGATCGTCAATGAAGCTGGCAGTATCGGTCACCTTGTCGGCTTCGACACCCAGGTGCTCCACCACAATCTTCTTCACGCGCTCAGCGACGTTGCTCATTCGTTTGTCCTCAGATGCAGTTGGCCCGCCATCCCCTACAACGGGCAGCAGACAGGGCCGATTTGAACTCAATAACTCCGCCGGTCAAGAGAAAACCTGTTTCCCCAACCCGGGAGCGCAAATAGCGCCTGTTGGTAACACACTTGCCGCGCCAACGCCATAGCCCAGCAACACAACCGTCAACAGACTGAAACAAAAAGATATTTCAGCCTGTTTCCGGCTTTTGAACGGCTTTTTGGGCCGATCAGATCATCGCCATGCCGCCGTTGACGTGCAGGGTCTGGCCGGTCACATACCCGGCTTCAGCCGAAGCCAGATACAGCACCGCGGCGGCAATGTCTTCCGAAGAACCCATCCGGCCCATCGGAATACCGGCATTCAGCTTTTCTTTCTGGGCGTCCGGCAGGGCGTCGGTCATGGCGGTGGCAATAAAGCCCGGCGCCACGCAGTTGACGGTGATGCCACGGCTGGCCACTTCCGCCGCCAGACTCTTCGACATCCCGATCAGACCGGCCTTGGAGGCGGCATAGTTGGTCTGCCCCGGATTGCCGGTGACCCCCACGATCGAGGTGACGGAGATGATACGGCCGAACCGGCGCTTCATCATGCCCTTCAGGCAGGCCCGGGCCAGCTGGAAGGACGAGGTCAGGTTGACGCGGATCACCGCATCCCAGTCTTCATCCTTCAGGCGCATGGCCAGAGTGTCACGGGTCAGACCGGCGTTGTTGACCAGAATATCGACCTGCCCCATGGCCGCTTCCGCCGCCGGGATCAGGGCCGCCACCGACTCAGCGTCAGACAGGTTGGCCGGGGTCACGAAGGCACGGTCGCCCAGTTCCGCCGCCAGCGCCTCCAGCGCCTCGCGCCGGGTGCCCGACAGCGCCACTTTGGCACCCCGGGCATACAGGGCACGGGCCACCGCACCGCCGATGCCGCCTGACGCACCGGTGACCAGCGCGCACTTACCATTCAGATCGAACATGGTCTGTTTCCTTAAAATCTTAAAATCAGGCGTTCAGGCTGGCGAGGAAAGCGTCGATATCCGCCGGGGTATTCAGGGCAGTACCGGCCACTTCCTTATCAATGCGCTTGGCCAGACCGCTCAGCACCTTACCGGCACCGCATTCCACCAGCGTGGTGATGCCCTGCGCCTTCATATACAGCACGCTTTCACGCCAGCGCACGGCCCCGGTCACCTGCTCCACCAGCAGACGGCGGATGTCTTCCGGCGCGGTGACGGCAGAGGCGGTGACGTTGGCAACCAGCGGAATCACCGGCGCGGCGATGGTCACCCCGGCCAGCGCTTCGGCCATCGCATCAGCGGCAGGCTGCATCAGGGCGCAATGGAAGGGGGCGGACACCGGCAGCAGGACGGAACGCTTGGCCCCCTTTTCGGCGGCCAGCGCAATGGCGCGCTCCACCGCCGCCTTGGCCCCGGAGACAACGACCTGCCCCGGCGCGTTGTCGTTGGCAGCCTGACAGACCTCGCCCTGCGCCGCAGCGGCGGCGATTTCCTGCGCCTGTTCCAGATCCAGCCCCAGCAGGGCGGCCATGGCCCCTTCGCCCACCGGCACCGCCTTCTGCATGGCGCGGCCCCGCACCTTCAGCAGGCGGGCGGTATCGGCGACAGACAGCGCCCCGGCGGCGCACAGGGCGGAATATTCGCCCAGTGAATGCCCGGCGACGAACTGACCGGCGGTCTTCAGGTCAAAGCCCTGCGACTCCAGCACCCGGATCACCGCCATCGACACCGCCATCAGCGCGGGCTGGGCATTTTCGGTCAGGGTCAGATCGTCGGACGGGCCTTCAAACATCAGGCCGGACAGGTTCTGGCCGAGGGCATCGTCAACTTCCTGATAGACGGCACGGGCGACGGCATAGGCCTCGCCCAGATCCTTACCCATCCCCACCGCCTGAGAACCCTGACCGGGAAATACGAATGCGCGCGCCATCGGCGACCTCTTAAGTTAATCTGCCGACAGCGCGGTGCCGTCAGCGGGACAGTAAAAAGTCTGGCGAAAGTGCGGAAGCAGCCCGCCCCTGTCAAGATTCCGTATGCGGCAGACGGCGGCGGCAGACGCTTTTTCCGTATCTTTTGTTGCATTCCCCGGCTGGATGCGTATAGTGCGCCCCTTCATCTCCCTTGCCGGATGGTCCGGCTATGCCTTGTTTACAGGTTTTAACGGACCTGTCGGGCTGAGAGAATCCATAAGGGCTACATCTAATGTCTTTGTATGAGAGCGTGTTCATCGCTCGCCAGGACATCACCAACCAGCAGGTTGAGTCCCTGGCCGATGAGCTGGCCGCCATCATCACCGAACGTGGCGGCGCAGTGACCAAGAAGGAATTCTGGGGTCTCCGTAACCTGACCTACCGGGTCAACAAGAACCGTAAGGGCCATTACGTCCTGTTCAACATCGACGCTCCGGCTGACGCCGTCCTCGAAATGGAACGTATCATGCGTTTCAACGAAGACGTCCTGCGTTACATGACCGTGCGCGTTGATGCCCTGGAAGAAGGCCAGTCGGCCATTCTCCTCCAGAAGGGCGAACGTGACACCCGCTCCCCGCGTGGTGATCGCGGCGACCGTGGTGACCGCGGCCCCCGTGGCCCGCGTGAAGACCGTGGTCCGCGCGAAGACCGCGGCCCGCGTGGTGGCCGTGACCGTAACGACCGTACCGAGGGAGGCAACTAATGGCCGCGCCCCGTCGTCCGTTCTTCCGCCGTCGCAAGACCTGCCCGTTCTCGGGTGCCAATGCGCCGAAGATCGACTATAAGGACATCAAGCTGCTTCAGCGTTATATCTCTGAGCGTGGCAAGATCGTCCCGAGCCGTATCACTGCCGTGTCCGCCAAGAAGCAGCGTGAGCTGGCCCGCGCGATTAAGCGCGCCCGCTTCCTCGCCCTGCTGCCTTACGTCGTGAAGTAAGGAGCGCGCAATTATGGAAGTGATCCTCCTCGAACGCGTTGAAAAGCTTGGCCAGATGGGCGAAGTGGTGCGGGTGAAGTCGGGTTATGCCCGCAACTACCTGCTGCCGCAGAAGAAAGCCCTGCGCGCCAACAAAGACAACATGGCTGTCTTCGAACGTCAGCGCGCCGAACTGGAAGCGCTGAACCTGAAGCGCCGCCAGGAAGCCGAAGGCGTTGCCGGTCAGATGTCCGGCGTGCGTGTGGTTCTGGTCCGTCAGGCCTCCGAAGGTGGCCAGCTGTACGGTTCCGTGACCGCCCGTGACATTCAGGAAGCCCTGAAGGACGCTGGCTACAAGATCGAACGCCGTCAGGTCGAGCTGAACAGCCCGATCAAGTCGCTCGGTTCTTACACCGTCCGTCTGTCTCTGCACCCGGAAGTGGCCATCGAAGCCGGCGTCATCGTCGCCCGCTCCATGGCTGAAGCCGAAGAGCAGCATGCTGCCGAAGAATACTTCGAAGAGCCGGCTGAAGACGACGTTGAAGGCGAATACGAAGCCACTGAAGAATAAAATCTTCAGCGACTTCGGTCCTTACGGCAGGCCGCCCCACCCGGGGCGGCCTGTTCGTTTTTGCCCGCGCCGCTCACAGACGGCAGAAGGCCCCAAAGAACGCCGGGCAGCCCCCCGCCCTTTCAGGGCTTTCTGAAAAATCATAATTTTATGCGGCTTATTTATTTTAAATAAGAATATCCTGCGATTATCAGCCCTGATCCCCCTTCATTTCCGCCGCCTCTTTCAGCCGGATGTTGGTATGGTTGCAAAAGGCCGGGGGGTGCCCTATCACTGACCCCTCCCCCCTCCCGCCCGGCAGACTGCCGGACCCGATGCGGGATCAGGGACGCAGGCAGCCCCGACACAGGGGCAGCCGGTTTCAGGATGGCCTTTTCAGGATGGTTGGTTCATGACCGGATACGAGATGTCTCTTCCCCTGCCCGACGGTGGCCACGGCGACGCGATGCCGGTGCGGGAACTGCCCCATAATCTGGAGGCGGAACAGGCCCTTCTCGGGGCGATCTTCCAGTCGAACCGCGCCTATGAACGCGTCAGCGAATTTCTGCAGGCCGATCATTTCGCCAACGCCCTGCACGCCCGTATCTACGCGGCCTGCGGACGCCTGATTGAGCAGGGCCATCTGGCGACCCCGGTGACCCTGAAAAGCTATCTGGAAAACGACCCGTTGCTGAAGGAAGCCGGTGGTCCGGCCTATCTGGCCCACCTTGCCAACTCGGTCATCACCGTGGTCAATGCCGAAGATTACGGGCGGCTGATTCATGATTTCGCCCTGCGGCGGGAGCTGATCGACCTTGGTCAGCAGATGGTCAACGAAGCCTACGAGGTCTCGTTCGACCGCTCCGCCACCAACCAGATCGAAATCGCCGAACAGAAACTGTACGATCTGGCGACCACCGGCCATCAGGAAGGCGGCTTTCAGGATTTCCGGATGGCGCTGACCACCGCCATCCACATGGCAGAGGCCGCGCACCGCCGCGCCGGTCAGCTGGCCGGGGTGCCGACCGATCTGGTCGATCTGGATAAAAAGCTCGGCGGTCTTCACCCGTCAGATCTGATCATCCTCGCCGGGCGTCCGTCGATGGGGAAAACCGCGCTGGCGACCAACATCGCCTTCAATGCCGCCAAACTGTACAAGGAAAAGATGGACGCCACCGGCCAGCGGGAAGTGCTGGACGGTGCCAAGGTCGCCTTCTTCTCCCTCGAAATGTCGGCAGAGCAGCTTGCCACCCGTCTGCTGGCGCAGGAGGCGGAGATCAGCTCTCACAAAATCCGGACCGGCGAACTGGCGAACGAAGACTTCTCGCGCATGGTGCAGGTCAGCCACGAACTGCACAGCATGCCGCTGTTTATTGACGATACCCCGGCGCTGTCGGTGTCGGCGGTGCGCACCCGGTGCCGCCGTCTGGCCCGTCAGCATGGCCTTGGGCTGATCGTCATCGATTACCTTCAGCTGCTGTCCGCCAACCCCGGCGACCGGTCCGACGGGCGCGTCAACGAAGTGTCGGCGATCACCCGTGGCCTGAAGGCACTGGCAAAAGAACTGAACGTGCCGGTGATTGCCCTGTCCCAGCTGTCCCGCGCCGTCGAACAGCGCGACGACAAAAAGCCGCAGCTGTCTGACCTGCGTGAGTCCGGCTCCATCGAGCAGGACGCCGACGTGGTGATGTTCGTGTACCGCGAAGAATACTACCTGTCGCGCAGCGAGCCCGGCCGCAAGCCGGAAGAAGACGAAAGCCGGTTCATGGAACGCCACCGGGCGTGGATGGAACGGTGCGAAAAAGCCCACAATGTCGCCGAAGTGATCGTCGCCAAGCAGCGTCATGGCCCGATCGGCAGCGTCCGCCTGTTCTTCGACGGCAACTTCACCAAATTCGGCAACCTGATTGCCTCAGACTACGGCAGTTATGACGATGAATAATCTCTCTTCTTCCTGCATCGATGACCCCGCCGCCGGGGGCCTGCTGATCGTGGATACCGCCGCTGTGGTCGCCAACTGGCGCCTGCTGCGCGATAAAGCCCCGACAGCCGGTGCCTGCGGCGCGGTGATGAAGGCCGACGCCTATGGCCTCGGCGCGGCAGAGCTTGCCCCCGCGCTGGCGGCGGCGGGCTGCCGTGATTTCTTCGTCGCGGTGCCGGAAGAAGGGATTGCCCTGCGCCGGGCGCTGCCGGACCAGACCATTTATGTGCTGTCCGGCCCGCTTGGATCGCTGGAGCCGTTTATCACCCACACTCTGACCCCGGTGCTGAACGCCCCGGAACAGGTGGCGGACTGGCTGGCCCACAGCGGCGGGCGGGACTATGTGTTGCAGGTGGACAGCGGTATGAACCGTCTGGGCCTGACCGCCGCCGAACTGGCCCCGACCCTGCGCCCCCGGCTGCTGATGTCGCACCTGTGCTGCGCCGATGAACCTGACCACCCGATGAATCAGGCCCAGCTTGCCGCCTTCCGGGTGGCACGGGACCGGCTGCCGGGTGTGCCGTCGTCGCTGGCGGCGTCCTCCGGCATCTTCCTTGGGGCTGACTATCATTTTGATATGATCCGCCCCGGCATCGGCCTTTACGGCGGCAACCCGGTGCCCGGTCAGGCCAATCCGGTCAGGGCGGCAGCGACCTTACGGATCCGTATTGTTCAGGTCCGTCGAATTGACACTCCGGGGGCTGTTGGCTATGGTGCCACCCATGCTGTCACCCCCGGCATGCGTCTGGCGACCGTTTCCGCCGGTTATGCTGATGGCCTGCTGCGGTCACTCGGGGGGCGCGGCACGGGGATGCTGGGGGGCATCACGGTTCCTATCGTCGGCCGCGTGTCGATGGACCTGATTTCCTTCGATGTTTCAGCGGTGCCGGAAGAGCTTGCGCGGCCCGGTCAGTGGATCTCCGTTCTGGGGGATGGTGTTGACCTTGATGCGCAGGCCGGAAATGCCGGGACCATTTCGTATGAGTTGCTGACCGGGCTATCCCGCCGGTATGCCCGCCGCTACACCGGGAGCTGAGATCCCGGTCTTCGTTTTAGGAGCCCGTGCATGAACTCCACCAGCCCGGTGACGGCCTTTCTGGATTTTCTTGCCCTTATCGGGCGGGTCCTGCTGGCATTTTTCAACCGGGTCGGTCGGCTGTCCACCTTCACGGCTCTGGCGCTGTTTCACTGCGTCACCCCGCCGTTCTATCCGCGCACCCTGCTGCGTCAGATGGTCGAAATCGGCTATTACTCGCTGCCGGTGGTCGGCCTGACCACCCTGTTCTCCGGCATGGTTCTCGCCCTGCAGAGCCATACCGGCTTTGCCCGCTTTGCCGCGGAAGGGGCGGTCGCCACCGTGGTGGTGATCTCGATGACGCGGGAACTGGGGCCAGTGCTGGCCGGGTTGATGGTTGCCGGGCGCGTCGGTGCGTCGATGGCCGCCGAAATCGGCACCATGCGGGTGACCGAACAGGTCGATGCCCTGTCAACCCTGTCCACCAACCCGTTTAAGTACCTGATCGCACCGCGCCTGCTGGCCGGGGCACTGATGCTGCCGCTGCTGGTGCTGGTCGGGGATATCATCGGGGTGTTCGGCGGCTATCTGATCGGCACCTACAAGCTGGGCTTCAACCCCAGCAACTACATCCAGCGCACCTGGGAATTCATGGAGGCGATGGACGTTATTTCCGGTCTGGTCAAAGCGTCCACCTTCGGCTTCATCATTGCCCTGATGGGCTGCTACAATGGCTATACCTCGCGCGGTGGCGCGCAGGGCGTCGGTCAGGCCACCCGCAACGCGGTGGTCTCGGCCTCCATCCTGATCCTGGTATTCAACTACCTCATCACGGAACTGTTTTTCGCGCGATGATCAGCACCACCCCCGCCTATCAGCCCCCGCCCTCCGTGCCGAAGCTCAGCCTGACCAACGTCCATAAGGCGTTTGGGTCAAAGGTGGTCCTCGACGGTATTTCCCTTGATGTCCGGCCCGGCGAAAGCGTGGTGGTGATCGGCGGCTCCGGCACCGGTAAATCGGTGCTGCTGAAGTCCGTCCTCGGCCTGATCACCCCTGACAGCGGATCGATCCTGATTGATGGCGAGGAAACCGTCGGTCTGCGGGGTCGCAAGCGCGATAAAGTCCTGCGGAAATTCGGCATGCTGTTTCAGGGGGCAGCCCTGTTTGACTCCCTGCCGGTGTGGGAGAATGTCGCCTTCGGCCTGATTCAGGGCGAAGGTATGGCCCGTGGCCCGGCCCGGGACAAAGCGGTCGAAAAGCTGGCGCAGGTGGGCCTTGGCCCGGAAGTGGCCGATCTGTTCCCCGCCGAACTGTCGGGCGGGATGCAGAAGCGCGTCGGTCTGGCCCGTGCCATCGCCGATGAGCCGGACATCATCTTTTTTGACGAGCCGACCACCGGGCTGGACCCGATCATGGCTGACGTCATCAATGACCTGATCGTCAAGTGCGTGAAGGAACTGGGGGCCACCGCCCTGTCAATCACCCACGATATGGCCTCGGCGCGCAAGATCGCTGACCGCGTCGCCATGCTGTACAAGGGCCGCCTGATCTGGACCGGCCCGGCAGCGCAGGTGTTTGATTCCGGCAACCCCTATGTTGACCAGTTTGTCCATGGCCGGGCCAGCGGCCCGATCACCATGGCGGTCCGCGCCTGATTTTTTTTCTTCTCCCCCGGAGCTTCCCCTTGATGCTGCGCCTGCCCGCCCGCCTGTCCCTTGCCGTCGCCCTGTCGCTGCTGCCGCTGTCGGCGGCGGTCGCGCAGACCGCTGCCACGGTGGAAAGTGTGACCTCCACCATCAACAGCACGGCCCAAAAGGTCAATTCTGCCACCCAGACGATCGATCAGGCCACCAAAGCGGCAGACAGCGTGAAAAAAGGTCTGGGGCAGGACAGCACGCCAACCACGGTCAACGATCTGAAACAGACGGCGAAGACCAAGGCGCTTGACGCCGCAACCAAAGACAGCACCCTGAAAGACGCCGCCGTCAATGCGGCCCTGAATAAAGGCGGCAAGGCTAAAGACGCGGTCAAAGCCATCCCGGAAAAAGCCCAGAAGTACGGCACCTCTCTGGAGCACCGGATGGATACCAGCAAAAAAGCGACTGGCAAAAAGAACTGAGCCGCTGCCGCACCGGCTCTTTTCCGCGTCCTGACCGCTGATCACACGCCCCGCCCTGCTGCGGGGCGTTTGTTTTTTCCCCGTGGGCTGCCCCCACGGTACAGACCTGCCCCCCACGGTACAGACCTGCCATAGTGTGCAGAGATTACGGCAAACATCGCCTTAGGCCTGACACAGTACCGGGGCTTAATACATCTCAGGGAACGACGGCAGCCTCCTCGCTGAAGTCTCCCGGAACAACCGCCCCGATCCGGGGCACCCGGGGCAGCGGATCCCGGCCACAGGCCACCCCGCGCCCCCTGACACTGCCGGAGTTTACGGTCATGTCCCTTAACCCGCATGCTGACCCGCACCGCCCTTGCCACCGCTGTTGTCTCTGTCATGGCCGGTGCGGCGATGGCACAGGTTCCCCCGGCGGCTGTCCCGGCGGCCCCGGCCGCAGCGGCAACCACGGCAGCAGGCGCAGCCGCTGACGCCGTCCAGAAGACCGTGCAGGATGCGGCCCAGACCGGCCAGACCAAGGCCGATCAGAAAGCCAGCGATACTGCGGCCAAAGCTCAGGGCCATCAGACGGACCTGAAGGGCACCGCGAAAGATGCCAAGGCGATGCCGGACACGGCGCAGAAGGCAGGTAAATCGGCGGAACACCGGGTGGATGACGCCAAGAAAAAGCACGGTCAGGAGATCACCAAGACCGCCCCGGCGCAGTAACCCCTTGCCCGCATCACAGCCCACACCCACACCAGAAACAGGCCGTGCCCGCAGACCAGCGGGCACGGTCTTTTCCGTTCAGGGATTGTGTCTCTGACACACCCGGCGCAAAACAAAAGGCAGAACCATCCGGCTCTGCCTTCACTGTTTCAGACCTGTCGGGAGGAGAGAGCCGTCCGCCTTAGCGGGCGTTGATACGGCTCAGCTTCTTGTCGGTCAGGCTTTTTTCCGACAGCTTGGTCTTGGCACCGGCCTTGGGGCCTTTGCGCGGGGCTTCTTCTTCCACCGCAGCCGCACCGGTCGAAGCGCGGTACAGCTTGGCATCCGGCTGAACCTTCGGGGCGTCACCGCCACCGGAGTAAATGAAGCCATAGGTTTCGTAGGTGGTGTTGCCGTAATCAGACACCGGGCCATACCACACGCGGGTCTTGCTCCAGTCGTTTTTCGGCGAGACGTCGATCACCCCGACCTTCTGCTCCACCTTGCCGTCACGGCTCCAGTTCGCATGGTCAATGATGATCTTGCGGCTGCTGACAACCTCACGCACCACGGCAACGTGGCCACGGCTCATCTGACGGGTTTTCTTGAAGACGAGGACCGAACCGGCCTTCGGCGACTGCCCCTTGGAATACACGCCGCTGGCGTTATCCCACCAGCGCCAGGCATCCCCGCGCAGATCAACGGTGGAGATCGAGCGGGCATACGGTACGCAGCTCCACCCTGCCGCTGCTTCCGCCGTGCCTGAAGACACAACCGAAAGGCCACAGGACAGGCCAGCAATCACAACCAAGGCCCGGAGGCCACGGGTCAGAAAACGGCTGGTCATCAGAGTCATGCGAAGTTTCCCCTATGCGCCAACTTCTAAGGTCGCAACAAGGTAATGCAAGGTGCAGGGGGATTTCAACCCGGAAATCCCCCAATTTTGACGAATTACAACCCGCCGGAGCATTTTTCGACCATGCCACTCAGGCCATCCATCGCCCCGGGCACCAGTTCCAGCGCCAGAAACCGGGCCAGATCAACCGGCCCGGGCAATGCCAGCGGCACCGCAAGGTCACGCCGGAAGCCGAAGCGGCTGTAATAGGGCTCATCCCCCACCAGAATCACGATGCGGTGCCCCAGCTCTCTGGCCCGTTCCAGCCCGGCCCACATCAGGCGGGTGCCGACCCCGGTCTTGCGCAGCCCGCCGACCACCGTCAGCGGCCCCAGCAGCAGCGCCGGTGTCCCGCCGATCTGCACCGGCCAGAACCGCAGGGTCCCCCGGAATTCGCCGGTCTCATCCTCGGCAACCAGCGCCAGCTCCGGCAGGTGCGAGACCCCGTCACGGAAGCGGTAGACGGTTTTTTTCTGCCGGTCAGGGCCAAAGGCCTCATCATTCAGGGCTTCAATGATCGCGGCGTGACGCGGCTCCTCCGGCAGGATCACCAGCCCCGGCGGCGGGGTGATGGCGGGGGTCTGGTCAGACGGCGGATTGGAAGAAATGGTAAAGGTCGTCATCGGTCTCTCATCGGTCCCGGAACAGGGCGGGACAGCAGGGCCGGGCCCGGCGGGGCACAGAAGGGCCGGGGGCAGCGGGCGGGCGGCGGCGGGCGGCGGGCAGGATGGCAGCGGCCAGCCTTACCGGGCGGAAAGAAACACCGCGTCTTCTTCAGCCAGAAGATCGCGGCAGCGCGCTTCGATGGCTGCCCACACCGGGCCTTCCATGTCTTCCTTTGGCGTGACGCCGTAGTGCTGCATCAGGGCGTCGGTCAACAGCAGGGCATACCGCTTCTGGGTCTGCTGCCAGTGACCGATGTCCCACGCCACACCACTGTCGGAAAACAGGCCGGTGGACAGAAACACCTGCGCGCCGGTTCGTCGTCGCGCCTCCGCCCGGCCTTCGCCGGGGCAGGCCCCGGGCCCGGCCTCCGTCTCTGGGGTTTCAGTCTGTCCGGCGGTCAGCGGAATTTCGACCGTCAGGGGCCGCAGCACATAGCCCGCCCCTTCATAATATTCAATCCGGTCCAGATCCCCGGCAGTCAGGCCCAGCAGCAGGCGCCCTTCCACCGGCGGATGGGCAATGGCCTCATCGGCGGCGACCGTGTGGGTATCGGGGACCAAAATCGGGAACACGTCTTCCCGCGCGCACTGCCGCCGGTATCCCGACAGCCACGCCGGGCACCGCACCACGGCCGCCGCCCGCCGCCGCCCCAGCACCCGCGCCAGAATGTCAGCATCCATCAGGCTGCCGAACACAAACAGCGGCAGCGTCACCGGTGCGGTGGCGTCATCGTTGGCGGCGTGGAGAGCTGCGGTCGAAAGGGGGTCCGGCGGAAGGAGCGTCGGCATCAGCCCGGTTTTTCCTGCTGCTGCGCACCGGCTGTCTGCCTGTGCGGATGTTCGTGTCTCGGCATCATGGCCCCGTCCGCATCGCGGGACAGGGAAGCAGGCGGGCACACCCCCCTGTGTCAGCGGAACAGGAAGCGTCGTCGCAGGGACCGGAGCGCACGGCGGGAAGAAGTGGCGACTGACATAGCGTGCCCTCCTTTTCTCCCACGCACCCGGGCCGGGTGAGTCCGGCACCCGGTAAGATCCGGGGCGGGACTGTCTGAAACATCTTCATATGGCATAAGGCCTTTGCCCGGCCACAGGCAAGACAAAAAGTCTGCGCACCGGCAAAAAACCCGCCGGGCCGCCCTTCCCGCCTGCCTGCCCTCGACAAACGGGGCGGAAAACGGTATACCCGTACAGTCCAAGGGGAGTTTTAAAGTCCGTATGACTGCCACCCGCCATCATCCGGTGTCAAACCGACGGGCCGCGCTGTTTGCGCTGGCCCTGCTGGCGGCGTTCGTGCGGGTTGTGTTTGCGCCCGGCTACATGCCGCAGACGGCCCCCGACGGTTCCCCGCTGTCGCTGGTCATCTGTACTCCTGGCGGTGTCACGTCGCTGGCGCACCCCGGCATGGATGGCACGTCATCCTCCATTGATCCCCCTTGTGCCTTTGCGGCGGTCAACACCCTGTCCGCCGCGCCGGATATCCTTTCCGCTCCCCTGCCCCGGCTCCTTCCCCGGGCTGCTGACAGGGCGCTCCCTCCCCTCCAGGATGTGGCGGAGATGGCATCCCCGCTGCCGCTGGGGGCGCGGGCACCGCCCCGCCTTATGCATTATTCTTAATATTTCACTCCAGACCTGCCGGGCGGCGGGTTTTTTTATGCCCTCACGCCGTCCCCTGCGGCAGGGGCAGGGCAGCAATGCAGGAAAAGCGGCAGCCGGGCCGCGCCGGTAACTGGACAGGGGTAGGGGGACACCCTAATATCCACACCCGCAGTCAGCCCTTGTTCAGGAAGCTGCCGTTACGAAAGATCCCGCTGCGGCGGGAGCATGGCAACGGCCCCGCCCCGGAGTATGATGGCTGGTCTGCCGTCGGCACCGGGAAACTGCCGTCTCCGGCCCCGTCACAGCCTGTCATCCCTGCCCCGCCCGCAGAACCGGCCCGCAAGACCGGGCCATCTGAAGGGCAACGGAAAGGGATTGCCCGGCACCACTTACCCCCCGGCATCTGGCCGGGGCGGAAAATGCCATAGGATCAGGCCGCAGAAGGCCACGCTTACCGGAGGGTATACAGGCATGAACTACGATCAGTTCTTCCAATCGAGTCTGGACGAATTGCACACCGGCGGCAATTACCGGGTTTTTGCCGATCTGGAACGCTATGTCGACTCCTTCCCCCGGGCCCGCAATCACCGGGACGGCAAGGTCCACGACATCACCATCTGGTGCAGCAACGACTATCTCGGCATGGGGGTGTCTGACACCGTCATCTCGTCGATGAAGGAAGCGATTGACCGTTGCGGCGGCGGCGCGGGCGGCACCCGCAATATCTCCGGCACCAACCATTACCATGTGCTGCTGGAGCAGGAACTGGCCTCGTGGCACAACAAAGATGCCGCCCTGCTGTTTTCCTCCGGCTATGTCGCCAACATGACCGCACTGATGACGCTGGGTGCCAAAGTACCGGGGATGGTGCTGTTTTCCGACGCGCTCAACCACAACTCGATGATCGAGGGCATCCGCCATTCCCGCGCCCCGCGCCATGTGTGGAAGCATAACGATTACGACGACCTGCACCGCCAGCTGTCACAGTATGACCGCGAAACCCCCAAGCTGGTGATCTTCGAGAGTGTCTATTCCATGGATGGCGACATCGCCCCGCTGGAAAAGATCATCGAAGTGGCCGAACACCACAACGCCATGACCTATCTGGATGAAGTGCATGCCGTCGGCATGTACGGCGAAAGCGGGTCCGGCGTTGCCGAACGTGACGGCGTCGCTGACCGGGTTGATATCATTCAGGGCACCATGGGCAAGGCCATCGGCGTGGTCGGCGGGTACATTGCCGCCAAACATTCGGTGGTCGATTTCATCCGCAGCTTCGGGGCCGGGTTCATCTTCACCACCTCGATGCCGCCGACCGTTGCCGCCGGGGCCTGTGCCTCGGTCCGCTATCTGCGTCAGCATAACGACCTGCGGATCCGCCATCAGGAGCGTGCCGCCACCCTGAAAGCACGGATGAAGGCACTGGGTCTGCCCGCCATGCCGTCGGTCAGCCATATCGTTCCGCTGCTGGTCGGCGATGCTGCCCTGTGCAAACAGGCCAGCGACCTGCTGCTGGAAAAGCACGATATCTATGTACAGCCGATCAACTACCCCACCGTGCCGAAGGGGACGGAGCGCCTGCGCTTTACCGCCACCCCGCTGCACACCGACGCCGATATCGACCACCTGTGTACCGCGCTGGTCGATGTGTGGGCGACGCTGGGCCTGAAGCGGGACGTACTGGCCGCTGAGTAAGCCGCCGATTTTCCTGTTAAACCGGATCAGGGTTAAACCGGATCAGAAAAGGCCGGTTCCCGTCACGGCGGGACCGGCCTTTTGTCTGGGCATCAGCCGCCGTCAGGCCACATCGCAGGCTTCCGGCGGCTGCATCTGCGGGAACAGGTCGGCATTGGCATCGCCCCACTGCTTCAGGGCCATCAGCACCGGCTGAAGGCTGCGCCCCCGCTCCGTCAGCGCATAATCGACCCGGGGCGGAACCTGCGGAAACACGGTGCGGGAGATCAGGCCGTCGGCCTCCATCTCCCGCAGCTGATGGGTCAGCATGCGTTGGGTGACACTGGGCAGTTTGCGGCGGATTTCGTTAAAGCGCAGGGTCCCGTCCAGCAGATGGAACAGGATCACCCCTTTCCATTTGCCGTCAATCAGGGTCAGCGTCGCCTCCACGGCGCAGCCGGGGCTGCAGTCAAGGCGGTCATGGCGGGTGCGGCCCATCTGATAGTATCCTTTTTGACACTATAGGCGATAAATGTGCGTACTTTTCAGATGTGATGATAACGCGCATCTTGGTGGCACGCAATCCGCCCCGGACTGAGCCGGGGCCGCCACAGGAGAAACCGCCATGCGCGCCATTGCCTATCAGACCGCCCACGCCATCACCGACACCACCGGCCTGACCGATGTTGACCTGCCCGCCCCCACTGCCACCGGCCATGACCTTGTGGTGCGGGTGAAGGCGGTCTCGGTCAACCCGGTGGATACCAAGGTCCGCCGCTCTGCCTCTGCCGATGCCGGGGGCTGGAAAGTGCTGGGCTGGGACGCCGCCGGAGTGGTGGAAGCCGTGGGGCCGGATGTCACCCGCTTCCAGCCCGGTGATGAAGTGTTCTATGCCGGGGCCATCAACCGCCCCGGCACCAATGCCGAACTGCATGCCGTCGATGAACGCCTTGTCGGCCATAAGCCGAAGAGCCTTGACTTCACCGCCGCCGCTGCCCTGCCCCTGACGGCGATCACCGCGTGGGAAATGCTGTTTGACCGGCTGGATGTCGCCCGCCCGGTGCCGGGGGCGGCCAACGCCATTCTGATCATCGGCGGGGCCGGGGGGGTCGGCTCGGTCGCCATTCAGCTGGCCCGCGCCCTGACCGACCTGACCGTGATCGCCACCGCCTCGCGCCCGGAAACACAGGCGTGGGTGAAGGATCTTGGCGCCCATCATGTGCTGGATCACAGCCAGCCGCTGGCCCCGCAGGTGGCGGCGCTGGGGCTGGGGCAGCCCGGCTTTGTGTTTTCCACCACCAACACCGATGACCACTTCGACCAGATTGTCGAGCTGATCGCCCCGCAGGGCCGTTTTGGCCTGATCGACGACCCGGCGGTGCTGAATGCCCTGCCGCTGAAGCGCAAAAGCATCTCGCTGCACTGGGAACTGATGTTCACCCGCAGCCTGTTCAGCACCCCGGATATGGTGCGTCAGCACGACCTGCTGGAAGACGTCAGCCGTCTGGTCGACAGCGGCGCGGTGCGCACCACCCTGAGCGACTCTTTCGGCACCATCACCGCCGAAAACCTGAAGCGGGCCCATGCCCTTCTGGAATCCGGCAAAGCCAAGGGCAAAATCGTGCTGACGGGGTTTTGATCATGATCCCGTCCGCGGTGATTTTCCTCGCCACCCTGACAGCGGCACCGGGGCAAAGGGACGGCCTGCGGGCCGCCCTGCTCGGCCTGATCGGCCCGACCCGGCAGGAACCCGGCTGCCTTGATTACGTGCTGTTTGAGCAGGCCGACAGCCCCGGCACCTTCATCATGCGGGAAGCCTTTGCCAGCCCGGCGGATTTTGAGGCCCACAAAAGCAGCCCGCATTTTCAGGCCTTTCTGACACAGGCCGATCACCTTCTGGCCGGTGCCGTGCATCTGACACCGTTAAGCCGGATCAGTGACTGATTACGCTTAATCCGGTGCCGCCCCTCCCCCTGTGCGGAGGGGCGGCCCGTCATATTGAGAGAGAGTTCGACAGTTTCTGACATTTTTTGACACTTGGTGCCATAAAGCGTCACAGGGCGTCACAACCCATCACATCCCGTTGATTGTCTTCCGCTATACGACATTTTAACTATCCCCGCAAAAGACCGCCGCCCAGCCGGGGCAGCGGTATCTTGCCCCCCTGACACACTGTTCGACCAGATGCGCGGCCTGTTGCCGACAGCAGCCGCGGCGGGGGCCGGTTCACAACAGCCGCCCCAGTACGGGGGCGCAGGGGGATTGGTTATGTCATCGAAAATACGCCCGACCGTACCACCGTACCGACTGTTCATCGGCCGGGCCCTGTCCACCAGCGCGCTGGCACTGTCAGCCCTGACCCTGTTCCCGGCGACCGGGACCTGCGCCAGCACTGTCTCCGGGGGCAGTGGCGGGGAATCCTCCTTCCAGGCCGGTGGCACTGGCGGGTCTTACAGCTATGACCCCACAACCGGTCAGGAAACTCCCGGGGCCGGGACAGCGTCCGATACGGCCGGGGGGAACGGTGCGATCCGCGCAAGCCGGGCGTCAGTCCTGCCCAATGGCGCGGGCTGGGGCTCGCAAGGACGTGCGGGGACGGATGTGCCCCTCAACACCAACGGCAGTGGCGGCGGTGGCGGCGCGGGCAGTGCCGGGGCCATCCTCAAAGATGCCACCGTCCCCCAGGTCAGCAGCACTTCCATTATCGGTGGCAGCGGCGGCAATGGCGGCAACAGCCGGGTTGACTGGGTCGACTCCAACAGCTACGGCGCAGGCGGTGGCGGCGGGGCCGGGGCCCACGGCCTGATCATTGATGGCTCCGCGACCCTCGAAATCGGCCACGAATGGGCCGGGGGCAGCGGGGGTATGGGGGGCCGCAGCAACGCGAATGCCGCCGGGGGCAGTGGCGGCAACGCCGGTGATGCCGTCCACGCCGTCAATGCCGGGAGGGTAGCGATCACCCTGACGGCGGACGGCAACATCTCTGGCGGCACCGGCGGGACCACCGGAACAAACGGCTATTCCGCGCAGGCCTTTCAGACCAACTCACGCGGCGGAAACGGCGGGGCCGGGGTCGGCGGCAGCCATGCTGACCTGAACCTCAGCATCGACAACTCCGGCTATATCAGCGGCGGCAACGGGGGGTTTGCCAATCCCGGCACGAGCTCCCTCGCCGTACCGGGATCGGTGCAGGGGGCTAACGGCGGGAACGGTGGCAGCGCGGTGTTGGTGACCTCCTCCAGATTACTCAGCATCACCAACCGGGCCGGGGAAATCACCGGCGGCGCCGGCGGCAGCGGTGCCCCCTCAAAAGACGCAAAGATGGCAGGTGAAACCGCCAAGAATGGCGGCAATGCCGGCAACGGCGGGGCCGGGGTCTCAGCGGTCGCGTCAGAGCGCGTCACCGTGCAGAACCAGAGCCGGATCGTTGGCGGCAGCGGCGGCAGCGGCGGCGCCGGTGGCAACAAGGTCACCCCGCAGGATTCCGGGGCAGCCGGAAATGGCGGCGGCAATGGCAGCGGCGGCGATGGCATCCGTCTGCTGACGGCCACCGCCGAGATCACCAACAGCAACGGCGCGGAAATTATCGGCGGGTCCTCTCTTGCCTCGGGCACCAAAAGCACCGGCAACACCGGCGGTCAGGGCGTAACCTTCACCCCCGTTGCCGCCGACAGCAGCATGACGGTGGTTAACCGGGGCACCATCAAGGGCGGGGATGCCTCTGCCGATCACAGCTCGCTGAACACGACAACTGTTTATGCCGGGGGGTCTGCGATCACCGGCAAGAACATGACCATCACCAACAGCGGCACCCTGACCGGCGGCCAGAACAGCGACGGCACCACCGCCAGAGCGGTCGTCTTTAACAGCGGATCAACCGGCAAGCTGATCCTTGAATCCGGGTCGGTGATCACCGGCGGGGCCGAGGTCAAAAGCGGCTCCACCGTCGATCTGGAACTGGCCGGAGATACCGACGGTACCCTCGGCGGCACCGGGCTGGCCGACTATCAGGGCTTTCAGGGCCTGACCAAGCGCGGGGCCAGCCTGTGGACCATCAACGGCGACATCGACAATGGCGCGGGCAGCATCAAGACCGTCACCCTCGACAGCGGCGTTCTCGGCATCACCGGCACCTATACGCAGTCAGCCGCCGGAAAAATGGTGGTGCAGGTGACCCCGACCGCTGCCGGAAAGATGACCGTCACCGGCACCGCCCAACTGGCGGGGGCCCTGCAGGTGGCCTATGCCCCCGGCGTTTATCAATCCAACAAGTCCTATACCCTGATACAGGGGGGCACCGTCTCGGGTACCTTCGACACCGTCACCCACACCGGCAACGGCGGCTTTGATGCTGCCTCTCTCGGCTCGAAGGTGGAATACACCAGCTCCAACGTCTTCCTCCAGCTTGGTACGGTCAGTGGCGGTCAGACCGGCGGCACCGTCACGGTCGCCCCCAAGAACGACACGGTGTTCAGCGGGGCCCAGACCACGGTGATGAACAGCAGCCGGGCGGCGCAGGCCGCCACCTTCGGCCGTGTCAGCGGCGTCGGGGCCGGAACCGCCGGGGTGGCCGGGGGTGTCAGCTCCGGCGGGCGGTCCGGCGGAACCGTTGGCAGCGGTGGAAACGGCGGCACGGACCAGACCGGCCAGTCACAGCGGAAGAGCAATCTGACCGGCAATCTGGCCGGAAGCGGCCTGATGCGCGGCCTGTCCGCCGGGGCCTTCGGCATGAGCGAAAGCACCGGACTGGACGAAACCGGCCCGGTGGCGGCACTGGTTGAAATGTTTGAGGCCAACCCGCAGACCAACGGCCAGTACGGCGTCTGGGCCAGAGGCATCGGCCGCACCGCCACCGTTGACGGCACAGGCACCGCCCCCGGCTTTGACAGCCGCACCCTTGGCGGGCTGGTCGGCCTCGACGGGCCGGTCAACGACCGCCTGACCCTTGGTCTGGCCGGGGGCTATACCCAGTCCCTGACCGAAGAAACCGGCGGCAGCGAGGTCAAGACCGACAGCCCGCGCACCATGATTTACGGCTCTTACGCGCTGGCCAACCCCCGCGACACCGACAGCCTGCTTCAGAACACCGTGGTTGATTTCTCCGTCGGGTACGGCTGGCACAAGATCGACAGCGAGCGGAAGATTGCCGCCACCGGCGAAACCGCAACCGGCAAGAACACCGCCCATGAATTCAACACCGGGGCCCAGATCCGCCGTCAGTTCGACCTGCCCGACCCCGGCATCGACGGCGTTTCCGGCCTGATCCTGACCCCGCGCGCCGGGGTCGGCTACACCCGCCTGCTGGAAGGTGACTTCACCGAACACGGCACGCTGGCCAACAATCTGTCGGTGCATGAGCGCAACAGCAACAGCATCCGTCCGCAGGTCGGGCTGGCGCTGGGCGGGGTGATTGACATTGCCGGCATCGGGGTGAACTCGTCGCTGGATCTGGCCTATACCCACGAAGTCGCCAGCAGAACCCCCAGCCGCTTTGAAGTCGGCGGCGGCAGCTTCAGCCAGAACGGCACCGCCCCGTCACGCGGGGAGCTGACGCTGGGCACCGCCTTCGGCTTTGACCTGACCGAAAGCCTGTCCGCCACCGTCAGCTATGAAGCCATCATGCCGACCGGCAACACCACCGCCCACACCGTGGAGACCGGGCTGCGGTACCGCTTCTGATCCCCCTGCCCCACCGGCAGAAACAATAACAGGCCGCTGCCCATTCCCGGCAGCGGCCTGTTTCTTTACCCTCAGCCTGCGGTCAGCGGGGGTCTTATTCAGCCTTGCTGACCATCAGCTTGTCGATGCGGCGGCCATCCATATCCACCACCTCAAAGCGCCAGCCATCCCAGACGAAGACATCGCCGGTCTCAGGAATTTTAGCCGCCCGGGCCAGCACAAACCCGGCAATGGTGCTGTAGGTGCGGGTATCCAGCGCAATGGCGGCGCAGCCGGTGCGTTCCGCCGCCAGATCAACCGGGGTATCGCCATCCAGCAGCCACGACCCGTCCTCACGCTGGACCGGATCAACGCCATAGTCCTCGCCATGTTCCGACAGCGCCCCGACAATCGAGGACAGAATATCAGAGGCGGTGACAATCCCTTCCATGCCGCCATATTCATCGGCGACAATCGCCATGTGGATCGGCGACTGCTTGATCATGTCCAGCACCACCAGCGCCGGGGAATTGTCATGCACCACCGGCACGCTGCGCAGACTTGCGGCAATATCAAAGTCCTGCCCGTCGAGATAGGCATTCAGCAGGTCACGGCTCTGAATCACGCCGACAAAATTATCCGGCCCGCCTTCACACACCGGCAGGCGGGAATGCAGGCTGTTGCGCATGGTCCGCAGCATCCGCTCGCGGTCCCACGTCAGGTCGATCAGCTCCACATCCGACCGGGGGGTCATGATCGCCTTGATTTTGCGGTCGCCAAAGCGGATGACGCCGGAAATCAGCTCCTGCTCCTCCGGCTTCAGCACCCCGTTTTCGGTGCCTGCGGCGACAAGGGCCTTGATTTCCTCTTCCGTCACCTCGTCCTCACGCTGGTCATGGGCACCCAGCAGACGCAGCACACCATGGGTCGAGGCCTCGAGCAGCCACACCAGCGGCGAGGCCAGACGGGCGATCAGCGCCATCGGCGGGGCAACCAGAATCGCCAGACGTTCGGGGTTTGACAGGGCAAGGCGCTTGGGCACCAGCTCGCCGATGATCAGCGAGGCATAGGTGATCGCCCCGACAGAAATCACCATCGCCAGCGGGGCGCTGACCGGGGCGAACAGCGGATAGCCGTTCAGCCAGTCAGCCAGCGGGTCCGTCAGGGTCGCGCCGGAATAGGTACCGGCCAGAATGCCGACCAGCGTGATGCCAATCTGCACGGAAGACAGGAATTTTCCCGGATTTTCCGACAGACGCAGGGCGATTTCCGCCCCTTTGCTGCCTTCGTTGATCCTTGGTATCAACCGCGCCTTGCGGGCGGATACGATTGCCATTTCAGAAAGGGCGAACCAGCCGTTGAGCAGTACCAGAAAGGCAATGACGGCGATCTCGAAGGCCATTGACATGGCGCGGGTGGGGGCTCCTGTCCCGGTTGCGAAAGATACTCACAGTTATAAGGCCTGCATGCCCCAACGCAAAGACCAGAACCATGACATTAACACGATTTCGCGAAATGGCCGGGTCTCAGCCGTTTTCCAGATCCCCGGCATCGGCCTGAGACTCATTGGCCTCCAGCGGTTTACGGCGCGGGGCGCGGCGGCGGGCGACGCCGGACAGGCGCTCTTCCCGCTGGGCGAGGTAGCGTTCCAGACGGCGGCGGGAGACGGTCTTGCGGGTTTCTTCCCGCTGCAGTTCGCGCATCACGTCCTGCACATAAGACATATGGTCGCGGGCGGCCTGCCGGGCGGCTTCCGGATCTCCGGCAATGATCGCGTCATAGACGGCGCGGTGCTGGCGCAGCAGGATATCCCGCGCCCCTGCCGGTTGTACAGTTGCAGGCGGTTGTAAAACACCCCTTCGCGCAGCACCCGCACCAGACCGTGCATGATGTGCAGCAGCACCAGATTATGCGCCGCCTCGGCAATGGCGATGTGGAAGTCGGTGTCGATCTCCGCCTCCACTTCCTTATCGCCGCGCTGGTGGGCGGCTTCCATCGCCTCGAAGCAGGCGGTCAGCAGCTCGCGGTCCTCATCGGTGGCACGCAGGGCGGCCCAGTAGGCGGCGCTGCCTTCCAGCACCCGCCGCAGCTCGACAAAGTCAGCGGCGGCAGCGGGGTTTGACCGCAGGATCTCGGTCAGCGGATCGGTGAAGGTCGAGGCGACAAAATCAGCGACATAGGTGCCGCCGCCCTGCCGGGTTTCCAGCAGGCCCTTGGTTTCCAGCTTCTGCAGGGCTTCGCGCAGCGACGGGCGGGAGACATCAAGCTGGGCGGCCAGATCCCGCTCCGGCGGCAGCCGTTCGCCCGGAATCAGGATTCCGGCCAGAATCTGCTCTTCCAGCTGCCGCACGATGTTGTCCGACAGCTTCGGCTGCTTCACGCGATCATAGGTCATACCAGTTACCCACCAACGACACTAAGCCCCCAGTTTACGGTGGGGGGAAGGCTTCGGCAACAGCATTTACGGCGGTCTTTAAGCGCTGCGTTTTCAGGGCTGTATCCGGCCTTTCACCGGTCTTGCCGCCGCCTCTGCAAAACAGGGCTTGCAAAATTGGTCAGATCAATTATCCAAGTGTTACATTTGGTTTACCAAGAAAGCTTTCCGACCGCCGCGCTGCATCCGCCTCACCATCAAGGGCCACGCCATGACCACAGGGCCCCCTCCGTCCGCTCCGGTTTTCCGTCCGCTGCCCACCGGGCCGGTGACGGAGGTCTATCTGTTCGGCACCTGTCTGGTTGATCTGTTCACCCCCTCTGCCGGGGTCAGCACGGTGCGGCTGCTGCAACGCGAAGGGGTGCGGGTGATCTTCCCGCAGGGGCAGAGCTGCTGCGGCCAGCCCGCCTACAACAGCGGCCACCCGGAAGAGGCGCGCACCGTCGCCCGCGCCCAGATTCCGCTGTTTTGCAAAGATATTCCGATTGTCATCCCGTCGGGGTCCTGCGGCGGCATGATCCGGCAGCACTGGCCGCACCTGTTCGCCGGACAGCCGGAAGAAGCCGCCGCCCGAGCCATCGCCGCCCGGGTGTGGGAGCTGAGCGAGTTTCTGGTCCATGTCCTGAAGGTGTCGCTGGAGGATCACGGCACGCCGGAAACAGTGACGTGGCATTCCTCCTGCCATGCCATGCGGGAAATGGGTCTGACCGACGAACCGAAGCGCCTGCTGGGCCAGCTGAAGAACGTCACCGTCGCGCCGTTGCAGCGGGAACGGGAATGCTGCGGCTTCGGCGGCACCTTCGCGGTGCGCCATGCTGATGTATCGGCGGCAATGGTGGCCGACAAATGCGCTGACATTGAAGGCACCGGGGCCGCCACCGTGCTGGGCGGCGACTGCGGCTGCCTGATGAACATCTCCGGCGCGCTGGAGCACAAGGGCTCTGCCGTCGGCAGCCAGCATCTGGCCGATTACCTGTGGGAGCGCACGAAATGAGCCACTCTTCCGCCCCCCACGACTTCCGGGCCGGGATCGACGCCGGGCTGCACGACACCACCCTGCGCGCCAATTTCCGCCGCGCCATGGATGGCCTGATGACCAAGCGGGCCAGACAGTTTGAGGACCCGCAGGAATGGACCCGGCTGCGGGCGCTGGGGCAGGAAATCCGCCAGCGCGCCCTGTCGAAGCTGCCCGACCTGCTGGAACGGCTGGAAGAAAACTGTACCCGCAACGGCATCCGCGTCCACTGGGCGGAAGATGTGGCGCAGGCCAATGCCATCATCCTTGAGATCCTGCAACAGCGCGGCATCACCACCGTCGTCAAGGGCAAGTCGATGGTGTCGGAAGAGATGCATCTGAATGCCTTTCTCGGCGGGCACGGCATCCGGGCGCTGGAAGCCGACCTTGGCGAATACATCATCCAGCTGGCCGGGCAGATGCCCTGCCACATCGTGATGCCCGCCATCCACCTGAACAAAACCCAGATCGCCGATCTGTTCGCCGATAAACTGGGCACCAGCCCCGACGGTCAGGATGCCGAGGCCCTGACCGCCATCGCCCGGGAAAAGTTGCGTGAGGAATTCCGCACCGCCGGGGCCGGGATTTCCGGCGTCAACTTCCCGGTGGCCGAGACCGGCACCCTGTGCCTGATCGAGAACGAAGGCAACGGCCGGATGGTCACCACCGTGCCGCCGGTGCATATCGCCGTCACCGGCATCGAGAAGGTGGTGGAAAACCTGGAGGACGTGACCCCGCTGCTGCGCCTCCTCACCCGCTCCGCCACCGGCCAGCCGATCACCACCTATGTCAACATGATCTCCGGCCCGCGCCGGGGGGCTGATCAGGATGGCCCGCAGGAGGTGCATCTGGTGCTGATCGACTTCGGGCGGTCGCGTGTCTATGCCGACCCGGAAACCCGCCAGACCCTGCAATGCATCCGCTGTGCCGCCTGCATGAACCACTGCCCGGTCTATGTCCGGGTCGGCGGCCACGCCTACGGCGGGGTCTATCCCGGCCCGATCGGCAAAATCCTGACCCCGCAGCTCAACGGACTGGCCGATTACCCGGATCATCCGTCTGCGTCCTCACTCTGTAATGCCTGCGTCGAGGTCTGCCCGGTCAAAATCCCGATTGCCCAGATGCTGGTGCGCCTGCGCAATGAAAAGGCCGGACAAGGCACCGGCGCGGTGCAGGATGCCGGCAGCGGTGCCAGCCGGGTTGAGGATGCCGCCTGGAAGGCATGGGCCGCCACGTACAGCACCCCGCTGGCCTACCGCGTTGCCTCCGCCGCGCTGACTGCCGCCGGAAATGCCCTGCCCGCCTCTGCCCCACTGCTGAAAGCCTGGACCAGCGTGCGCAAAAAGCCGCGCTTTGCCGCCCAATCCCTCCACCGGACCCTGAAAGAGATGGGAGTGGCCGATGAGTGACGCCCGCGCCAATATCCTCCGCCGTCTGCGCGCCGCTCCGGCGGGCCTCACCCAGCCGTATTCTGACTGGTCGGTGCTGCGTGACCGGGACTGGAGCATCGACGACCAGGTCGGGCTCTTCCGCACCATGGCGGAAAGCGTCAACGCCCGGGTGATTGACTGCGTGGCCCCGGAAGACGCCAGCCGCCCGCTGCCATCGTGGGACAGTGTGCTGGCCGAGGACTGCGCCGCCCGTGGGGTGCGCCGTCTGGCGGTCTCCGCCCCGCTGGCCGCCCCGTTACAGGCGCTGTGGACCGGCAGCCCGAACCGCCCGGAGATCATCCTGACCGCCGACCGCGACACCCTGTTTTCCGTCGATGCCGGGCTGACCACCGCCCGGGGCGGCATCGCCGAAACCGGCAGCCTGATCCTGTGGCCCGGCCCGACCGAACCGCGCATGCTGTCGCTGGTGCCGCCGCGCCATATCGCCCTGCTGCGCACCAGCCGCCTGCACCCGACCCTGTGGCACGCCATGACCGAAAACGGCTGGGCCAGCCAGATGCCGACCAACGTGGTGCTGGTCACCGGCCCGTCAAAAACCAGTGACATTGAACAGACACTGGTTTTTGGCGTCCATGGCCCCAAAGATCTGCTGATTTTGCTGATTAATGATCATTAAGAGGTCCCTCAGGCGGCGGGCGGGCGCGTCCGCGCCCTTGCCTCACGTGCCCACGTGGGCACGGGCGCTCAACGCGCCAGTCGCTGCGCTCCGGTTGTTTTGTTCGGTCCCTCAGGCGCCGGGCGCGGGCATCCGCCCGCTTGGCTTACGTGCCCACGTGGGCACGGGCGCTCAACGCGCCAGTCGGTCTGCTGTGCAGCCCTCCGTTTGTTTGGTCCCTCAAACGCCGGGCGCGGGCGTCCGCCCGCTTGGCTTACGTGCCCACGTGGGCACGGGCGCTCAACGCGCCAGTCGGTCTGCCGTGCAGCCCTCCGGGAGTTTGCTCCGCGTGGACTGCGTTACCATAGCGTTTTAACCTTCCGTACCCACCCCTACCCAAAAAAACAAAGCTCAGACACCGTTTGCCGACGACCCTTTCACCCTCTCCGCCCCTTCTGGCCTTTCCATGACGGAGTGTAACGTCGCGATGTCCCCTGCTTCCCGCGCCCCGCGCCCCATCCGCCGCCTGCTGGTGGCAAACCGCAGTGAAATCGCCATCCGGGTCTGTCGCGCCGCGACCGAGCTGGGCATCACCACGGTCGCGCTCTATTCGCACGAAGACCGTTTCGCCCTGCACCGCTTCAAGGCCGACGAAAGTTATCTCGTCGGCGAAGGCAAAGGCCCGATCGAGGCCTATCTCGACATCGAAGACATTCTGCGCATCGCCCGCGAAGCCAATGTCGATGCCATTCACCCCGGCTACGGCTTCCTGTCGGAAAACCCCGACTTTGCCGAGGCCTGCGCCCGCGACGGCATTCTGTTCGTCGGCCCGTCGCCCGATACCATGCGCCTGCTGGGCAACAAGGTGTCCGCCCGCATGCTGGCGGTCGAGGCCGGGGCCCCGGTGATGCCCGCCACCGGCCCCCTGCCCCACGATGACGCGCAGATACTGGCTCTGGCGGCAGAGGTCGGCTATCCGGTGATGCTGAAAGCCAGCTGGGGCGGCGGCGGGCGCGGTATGCGCCGTATCACCGCCGAGGCCGAGCTGCTGGATCAGGTCGCCGCCGCCCGGCGTGAGGCCAAAGCCGCCTTCGGCAATGACGAGGTCTATCTGGAAAAGCTGGTCCAGCGTGCCCGCCATGTCGAGGTGCAGGTGATCGGCGACAGCACCGGCCATGTGGTGCATCTTTTTGAGCGCGACTGTTCCGTCCAGCGCCGCAACCAGAAAGTGGTGGAACGCGCCCCCGCCGCCTATCTGACCACCGCCCAGCGGCGGGAAATCTGCGACGCCGCCCTGCGCATCGCCCGCGCCGCCCAGTACGAGAACGCCGGGACCGTCGAATTCCTGATGGATGCCGACACCGGAAAATTCTACTTCATCGAGGTCAACCCCCGGGTACAGGTGGAACACACGGTGACGGAAGTGGTCACCGGCCTTGATATCGTCAAGGCACAGATCCGCATCGCGCAGGGGGCAAAGATCGGCAGCGACAGCGGTATTCCGTGGCAGGGGGATATCACCCTCAACGGTCACGCCATCCAGTGCCGCATCACCACCGAAGACCCGGAAAACAACTTCATCCCCGATTATGGCCGCATCACCGCCTATCGCGGTGCCACCGGCTTCGGTATCCGGCTGGACGGCGGCACCGCCTATTCCGGCGCGGTCATCACCCGCCATTACGACAGCCTGCTGGAAAAGCTGACGGTCTGGGCCCCCGGCCCCGATGAATCCGCCGCCCGCATGCTGCGGGCCCTGCGCGAGTTCCGCATCCGCGGTGTGGCCACCAACCTGCAGTTTCTGGAAGGGGTGATCTCTCACCCGTTGTTCCAGAACGGTGAATGCACCACCCGCTTCATCGACGACACGCCGGAGCTGTTCGCGCTGGGCAGGCGGCGCGACCGCGCCACCCGCCTGCTGCGTTTTCTGGGCGAGGTGATGGTCAACGGCAACCCGGAAATGAAGGGCCGCACCCGCCCGAAGCAGATCCACCGCCCGCTGCCGCCGCAGGACCGCACCACCCCGGTGCGCGACGGCTGGAAGCAGCTGCTGGATGCCGAAGGACCGCAGGCGGTGGCACAGGCGATTCTGGCCCGCAAGGAGGTGCTGGTCACCGACACCACCTTCCGCGATGCCCATCAGTCACTGCTGGCCACCCGCTTCCGCACCCATGACATGGCGCGGGTTGCCCCGTTCTACGCCCGCCGCCTGAACACCCTGTTCTCGGTGGAATGCTGGGGCGGCGCCACCTTCGACGTTGCCATGCGCTTCCTGAACGAATGCCCGTGGGACCGGCTGGAAGCCTTCCGCGCCGCCATGCCGAACATGCTGCTGCAGTGGTCCGTGCCTTTATCCAGCGCAGCGCCGGGGCCGGGATTGACGTGTTCCGCATCTTCGACAGCCTGAACTGGGTCGAGAACATGCGCTTCGCCATTGATGCGGTGGCGGAAAACGGCAAAATCGCCGAGGCCGCCATCTGCTACACCGGCGACCTGCTGGACCCGAAGCGCCACAAATACGACCTGAAGTATTACGTGCGGATGGCGAAGGAGCTGGAAAAGGCCGGGGCGCATATTCTTGGCATCAAAGACATGGCCGGTCTGTGCAAGCCGGAAGCCGCCCGCCGCCTTGTCACCGCCCTGAAGCAGGAAACCGGCCTGCCGGTCCACTTCCACACCCACGACACCAGCGGCATTTCCGCCGCGTCGGTGCTGGCGGCGGTGGAAGCCGGAGTCGATGCCATCGACGCGGCAGTGGACAGCATGAGCGGCCTGACCAGCCAGCCCAATCTGGGCTCTGTCACCGCCGCCCTGCGCCATACCCCGCGCGATCCGGGGCTGGATGCCGACGCCCTGCGGCAGGTGTCAGACTACTTCGAGCAGGTCCGCGAAAACTACGCGCCGTTTGAAAGCGAGATCCGCAGCGGTACCGCCGACGTCTATCACCACGAAATGCCGGGCGGGCAGTACACCAACCTGCGCGAACAGGCGCGGTCACTGGGCATTGCCGAACGCTGGCCGGAGGTGTCGCACGCCTATGCCGAGGTCAACCAGATGTTCGGCGATATCGTCAAGGTGACACCGTCGTCAAAAGTGGTCGGCGACATGGCGCTGATGATGGTGACGGCGGGCCTGACCCCGGCGGATGTGCTGGACCCCGCCCGCGACATCGCCTTCCCCGAAAGCGTGGTGTCGCTGTTCCGGGGCGACCTCGGCCAGACCGAAGGCGGCTTCCCCAAGGCGTTGCAGGCCAAGATCCTGAAAGGCGAACGGCCGATCACCGTCCGCCCCGGGTCGGTGATGCCGCCGGCCGATCTGGACGCCCAGCGGGCCGAGGCGGAAAAGAAGGCCGGACGCAAGATCAGTGACAGCGAATTCGCGTCGTACCTGATGTACCCCAAGGTCTTCACCGACTATGCCCGTCACCGGCGGGAATACGGCGATGTCAGCCTGCTGCCGACCCCGGCCTTCTTTTACGGCATGGAACCGGGCGAGGAGATCAGCATCGAGATCGACACCGGCAAGTCGCTGATCGTCTGCTTCCGGGCGCTGTCAGAGGCCGATGAGGAAGGGCTGCGCACCGTCTATTTTGAACTGAACGGACAGCCGCGCACGGTGAAAATCACCGACCGCAGCCGCGCCCCGGAACGGGCGGCCCGCGCCAAGGCCGACCCGGCGGAACCCGGCCAGACCGGCGCACCGATGCCGGGGCTGGTGGTACAGGTTTCCGTCACCGCCGGACAGCGGGTGGAAAAAGGCGACGTGCTGCTGGCGATCGAGGCGATGAAAATGCAGACCTCGGTGGTGGCAGAGGTGGCGGGCACCGTCACCGCCGTTGCCGTCAAGGTCGGCGACCAGATCGACACCAAAGATCTGCTGGCGGTGATTGACCCGGCCTGATCCCTGACGGGGTCAGATCAATGCGCGGGCGGGGATGCTGCCTTAAGGGATCAGGCCTTAAGGGACAGGATCAGCCCCGCCCGCCGCAGGGTTGAAAAGACTGATGCTTTACGGTCCGATTTGACGGGACCATTAAACAAACCTTCACCCTTCCGCCGCACACTGGCCGCCGGGGAAAAATGACGGGGCTGAGATGCCGAACGGCACCGCCCGCAGGGGATGTGAAAAGGATGAATGCGCTGACTCTGGACCCGGGCCTCAGCACCGATGCGCTGATCCGCGATCTGGCCGCCCACTTCCCGGCGGAGCGGCTGGTGACAGACCGCCTGCGCCGTCTGGCATGGGGCACCGATGCCAGCTTCTACCGCCTGATCCCGCGGGTGGTGGTGGTGGTGGAAAATGAGGAAGAGGTGCAGACGCTGCTGGCAGTCTGCCGCACCCACGCCGCGCCCGTCACCTTCCGGGCTGCGGGCACCAGCCTGTCCGGGCAGGCCGTCACCGATTCCGTCCTCGCCGTACTGGGGGAAGGCTGGCAGGAGGCCACCCTTCTTGAAGACGGTGCCGCCATCGCCCTGCAACCCGGCGTCGTCGGGTCAGACGCCAACCGCCTTCTGGCCCCGCTGGGCCGCAAGATCGGCCCCGATCCCGCCTCGATCAACTCCGCCATGGTCGGCGGGATTGCCGCCAACAATTCCTCCGGGATGTGCTGTGGCACCGCCCAGAACACCTACCGCACCCTGCGCAGCCTGAAAGTGATCCTGCACGACGGCACCCTGCTGGATACCGGCAGCCCGGTCAGCCGGGCCGTGTTCACCCAGCGCCATAAGCCGCTGCTGGATTCCCTGCTGGCCCTGCGCAACGAAGTGCTGGCTGACTTCAGCCTGACCCGGCGCATCCACGAAAAATTCAAGATCAAGAACACCACCGGCTACAGCCTGAATGCGCTGCTGGACTTTGATGACCCCATCGACATCCTCGCCCATCTGATGATCGGGTCAGAAGGCACGCTGGGCTTCATCTCGGAAGTGGTGCTGGAGACCGTGCCGGACCATCCGCACAAGGCCACCACACTGGCCTTCTTCGAGACCGCCGAAATCGCCGCCCGCGCGGTGATGGAGCTGAAACGCACCCCGGTGGCGGCGGTGGAGCTGATCGACGCCGCCGGTCTGAAATCCATCGCCGGAAAACCCGGCCTGCCGAAAATTCTGTCCAAGCTGCCGCCGCAGGGCACCGCCCTGCTGATTGAGGTTCACGCCGAAACCGCCGAGGCGATGAACCACCAGATCGGCCTGCTGCTGGTCGCCATGGCCGATGTGCCGGTGCTGGAGCCGGTGCGCTTCACCACCGACCCGTCACAGCGGGAGCTGTACTGGAAAGTGCGCAAGGGCCTGTTCCCGCTGGTCGGCGCCCTGCGGCAGGACGGCACCACCGTCCTGATCGAAGATATCGCCTTCCCGATCCGCTATCTGGCCGATGGCGTGGTGGAGCTGCAGGGCCTGTTCGCCAAGCATGGCTATGATCAGGGCATCATTTTCGGCCATGCGCTGGAAGGTAACCTGCACTTTGTCTTCGCGCAGGATTTCAACAGCCCGGAAGAAGTCGCCCGCTACGCCGCCCTGATGGATGACGTCACCGATATGGTGGTGCGCTTCGACGGGTCGCTGAAGGCCGAACACGGCACCGGCCGCAACATGGCCCCGTTTGTCGAACGCGAATGGGGCCATCAGGCCTATTCCCTGATGGTCCGCATCAAAAACCTGCTGGACCCCGAAAACCTGCTGAACGCGGGCGTCATCATCAACGATGACCCCGAAATCCACCTGAAAAACCTGAAGCCGCTGCCGGTGGCCGATGCCATCGTTGATAAATGCATCGAATGCGGCTTCTGCGAGGTCAAGTGCCCCTCTGCCGGGTTTACCCTGTCACCGCGCCAGCGCATTGTCGGCTGGCGGGAGCTGTCGCGCCGCCGCGCCGACGGTGTGACCGTCACCGCCGAAGACAAGGCGGTGCTGGATGATCTGGCCGGGGCCTATGACTACGCCGGCATTGACACCTGCGCCGCCTGCGGCCTGTGCGCCACCGCCTGCCCGATGGGCATCGAAACCGGGGCGCTGATCCGCAAGCTGCGCGGGGCCGCCAAAACCGAACGTCAGCGCTGGATCGGCCAGAAAGCGGCTGACCACTACGATACCATGATGGCCGCCACCCGGCTGGGCCTGCGGGCCGCCTCGATGGCACGGGCCCTGATCGGAAACGCCGGGATGAAAGCCCTGCTTGACACTGCCCGGAAAGTGATTCCGGCCCTGCCGCACTGGCGCAGCACCATGCCGACCGCCAGCAAAGCCAAAATCAAAACCGTCATCCGCGACGAGATCGTCAACGGCGGGGTTGTCTACTTCCCCAGTTGCGCCGCCCGCACCATGGGGCCGTCGCCGGATGATCCGTCGAAAGACCCTCTGCCGGTGGTGATGGAACGCCTGCTGAACCGCGCCGGTTTTCAGGTCTTTTACCCCACCGGGCCCATTGAAAACCTGTGCTGCGGCCAGCCGTTCCAGTCCAAGGGGCTGGACAGACAGGCCAACCAGAAACTGTCAGAGCTGGAAAAAAACCTGTGGTGGGCCAGCAATGCCGGGCAATACCCCATTCTGATGGATACCTCGCCCTGCGCCTTCCGGGCCCAGACCGCCGGAAAGGAACGGCTGCTGTTTGTCGATATCGCCGACTTCCTGCATGACCGGGTGCTGCCCAACCTGACCATTTACCGCAAGGAAAAGGCGGTGACGGTGCATTGCACCTGCTCCGGCCAGAAAATGGGCAACACCACCAAGCTGAAAGCCCTTGCCGCCGCCTGCGCCGACCGGGTGGTCACCCCTGCCGGGGTCACCTGCTGCGGCTTTGCCGGGGACAAAGGCTTCTTCACCCCGGAACTCAACCGTCACGCCCTGCGCCGCCTTGGCAAAAGCCTTGATGCCGAGATCACCGAAGGCGTCTCCACCAGCCGCACCTGCGAAATCGGCCTGTCAGAAACCGCCGGAATCCCGTACCACTCCATCGCCTACCTCCTCGACCGGTGCAGCACCCCACCGGCTGAGAGCTGAGGCCGGGCGCTACGAAAAGCGGGGCGTGGGCGCTCACCCGTGGGCGCTACCCACACCCGCCAAGGGCCATTGGCCCTTGGATCCCAGTTTTTTAGGGGCCATAGGCCCTTGGATCCCGGTTTTTTGGGGCCCCGCACGACAGGCCGTGACCTGATCCTCCCCCCCCTTGCCCTGTTAGTGTTCCGCAGGGCTTCGCCCTGCAAACAGAGCCTTTCCAGCCCTCCAGGACTTCTCCTCTTTCTTATAAAATCCGAGGTCAAGGAGGCCGCGCCTCCTTGCGGGCCAGCGGGCAGAGCCCGCTAGTTTTTAAAGTCTGCTGGCAAAGCCAGCGGGGGGCAGAGCCCGCCAGTTTTTAAGTCTGCTGGCAAAGCCAGCGGGGGGCAGAGCCCGCCAGTTTTTAAGTCTGCTGGCAAAGCCAGCGGGGGGCAGAGCCCGCCAGTTTTTAAGTCTGCTGGCAAAGCCAGCGGGGGCGTTCAACCGCTGTTGAGATGATCGTCCGGGGCGCAACATTGATCGGTGCGGGCGCGTCAGCCTGCTGCCTTTGCCCCTACAGTCAGCGGATCAGGCAGGGCTACAGCGGCCCGCCGGGTTCGATTTCTGACAGAAGGGTTTCCGATCATGATCCGCTTGCAGTCTGTCCGTTCTCTCGCCGCCGTCGGGCTGACGGTGTTTGGGTTTGCCGCATCGGTGGCTGTTGCTGCTGATGCCCCGGTGACCATTCCGGTCAAAGGGCTGTTCCCCGAAGCGGTGGAGCGGGTGGGCCCTGACTTTGTCGTCACCAGCCTGAAGACCGGCAGCCTGACCCGCATCAGCCCGGATGGCACCGCCACCCCGTTTGTCGCGCCGGGCACCAACGGTCTGGTGTCGGCCATCGGGCTACGGGCCGACCCGGCGCGGGATCTGCTGTATGTCTGCTCGTCTGACCCCGGCGTCAGCACCCTGACCGGCTCCGCCGCCCCGGCCTTGACCGCGTTCCGGCTGTCCACCGCGGCCCCGGCGGGACGGTGGGAGCTGCCGGGCGGTGGCTTCTGCAATGATATGATTGTCGAGGCCGACGGCACCGTGCTGGTGACCGATTCCTTCAATCCGCGCCTGCTGGCGCTGACGCCCGGGGCCTCTGCCCTGACGGAAGTGCTGCGCGACCCGGTGTTCAAGGGCGAGGGCTTCGCCCTGAACGGTATCGCCCGCACCGCCGACGGCAGCCTGTGGGTGGTGAAATACGATGACGGACGGCTGTTCCGTCTGGCACCGGGCACCGCTGCCCCGATCACCGAAATCAAACTCAGCCGTGATCTCGGGCTGCCGGATGGCCTGTATGCCGGGCCGAGCAACAGCCTGATCGTGGTTGAAGGCGAAGGCCGCCTGAGCCGGATTGACGTGTCGGGCCGCGACGGGGCTATCACCACCCTGCGCAAGGATCTGTCAATGCCAACCACCGCACTGGTGGAGAACGGCACGGCGTGGGTACTGGAAGCCCAGCTTGATTATCTGTTTGACCCGTCCCTGAGCGGCAAGACCCCCGGCCCGTTCCGGCTGGTGCCGGTGGCGCTGAAGTAAGCAGACAGCCGTGGTGCGGGGCCAGATCCCGCACCACGGCCAGACGTCGTTACGGATGGTGCCCGGCGCAGGACAGGCAGGTGGCAACGGCGGGGTCAGAAGCCAGCCGCGCCGGGGCGATATCATCATCGCAGACCAGACAGCGGCCATAGGTGCCCTGCTCCATCCGCTCCAGCGCGTGGTCGATGCGTTGCAGTTCTTCCAGATGGCGGTCGTGCCGCGACAGGGCGAGGGCCTGATCGGCCAGCTCCCCCTGTCGCAGGGCCTGCCCGGTGGCGGTGGCGTCAATCTCGATATGCACCGGGGCGGAGCGGTCAGCCCGGCTGAGGTCCAGCAGCTCGGCCCGGCGGTCGAGAAGATGCTGGCGCAGCGCGGCTAAATCCGGCGCGGGGGAAGTGAGGACAGAACGGCCCATGACCGGCCTCCTTCAAGGTGTGAAGGCATGCCCTCAGTTTACCATAAACCCCACCTTAAAGCCCCCACAGAAACAGCACCAGAATCTGTGGCGCCAGAATCCGCAGGCACATCACCAGCGGGTAGACCGTGGCGTAGGCGACCGAAGCCGCCTCTGACGGCGACAGCGCCGCCGCAAAGGCCAGCGCCGGGGGATCCGTCATGCTGCCCGCCAGCACCCCGCACAGGGTCAGGTAATTCTGCTTCCAGATCAGGCGGGCGGCGATACCGACCACCAGCAGCGGCACCACGGTGATCAGGGCGGCCCAGCCCATCCAGTACACACCATCGCCGTTCAGCAGCACGTCGAAGAAGCGATCACCCGCATTCAGGCCGACCACGGCGAGGAACAGCACAATCCCCACCTCACGCAGGGCGTGGTTGGCGCTGGGCGGCATAAACCACACCAGCGGCCCCATATGCCCCAGCCGCGACAGCAGCAGCGCCGCCAGCAGCGGCCCCCCGGCCAGACCCAGACTGACCGGCGCGGGCAGCCCCGGCAGGGCAATCGGGATCGCCCCGATCAGCACCCCCAGCGCGATCCCCACAAAAATCGGCAGAATCTGCGCCTGCTGCAACGCCTTGCCGGTATTGCCCAGCAGCTTGGCGGCGGCGCGGATATGCTCTTCGGTGCCGATCACCTGCACGATATCGCCGAACTGAAGATGCAGCTGCGGCGAGGGCAGCAGCTCGATCCCGCTGCGCGACACGCGGGAAATCACCACATCGCACTGCTGCAACAGGTTCAGGTCATCAACCGACTTGCCAAGGATTTTGGTGTTGGTGACCACCAGCCGGTCCCACTTCACCTCTTCGGTGCGGTCTTTCAGGTTGATGTCAGCGGCTTCCCCCAGAATAAGCTGCATCGCGTGCAGGGCCGGGGGGGTGCCGACCAGAAACAGCACGTCGCCGCAGCGGAACCGGGTGTCCGGGTGCGGCACCTCGATATGGCCGTCAGCCTCCTGCCGCAGCACCCGCGACACCACCACGCCGTGATCGTGCAGACCGGGGATTTCCGACAGCGGCAGGCCGTCAAGATTGGGGTTGGTCAGGCGGACATTCAGGGTTTCCAGACCGTGGCGGCGGGCCTGCTGCCCGGCCTCAAACGCGTCACCCTCCGCCGCCGGTGACAGCCGGAACAGCATGCGGATCACCGCCATCGACAGCAGAATACCGGCGATGCCAAACGGATACGCCACCGCATAGCCGGTCGGCAGCAGGGTCAGGGTTTCCTTACTGGCCCCCATCTGCGCCAGCATCTGCTGCCCTGCCGCCAGAGACGGCGTGTTGGTCACCGCCCCGGAAAACAGGCCCAGCACCACCGGCAGCGGCAGACCGGCAAAAAAGAACACCGCGACCGCCATCACCGCCCCCAGAACGACAATAGAGGCCGCCATCAGGTTAAGTGGCAGGCCGACCCGTTTCAGGGCGCTGAAAAAGCCCGGCCCCACCTGCACCCCGATGGTGTAGACAAACAGGATCAGCCCGAATTCCTTCAGAAATTCCAGCACATGCGGGTCACCGCGCAGGCCGAGATGCCCCAGCACCAGCCCGGCGAACAGCACCCCGCCGACCCCCAGCCCGATACCCCGGACCTTCACCGCACCCAGCGCCAGCCCGACCACCGCCGCCAGCGACAGGGCCAGAACCCCCTGCGCCACCGGATTGAGACCGGCGATCAACGATCCCAGCATTGAGACCTCCTAAAAACCCTGAGTGCTGTACTGATTTACCCACTCTTACGGTGCAGCGCAAAAAAAGCAAGCACACTGCGGTTACAGTGGCATGGTTTGCCCCGGGGGCCGAAAAACAGAAGGCCCCCCGCCGGAGACCGGACAGGGGGCCCTGATAAAAGCAGATCTTAGCCGCGGGTTTTCAGGAACCTGATCCCCGGATAATCATCCTGCGCCCGGTCAAGATGCCAGGCGTTACGGGCCAGAAACACCGGCTGCTCTTCATGGTCATCGGCCAGAGAAGCCTGATTGGCATCAAGGAACTTCTTCAGCGCCGCCGCATCATCGGCTTCCACCCAGCGGGCGGTATACAGCGAGGTCTGTTCAAAGATCACCGGCACGTCGTATTCGGTCCGGATACGGTCTGCCATGACTTCAAACTGCAGCACCCCGACCACCCCGACGATCCAGTCCGCGCCCATGCGCGGCTTGAAGACGCGGGCCGCCCCCTCTTCCGCCAGCTGGAGCAGCGCCCGGCCAAGGTGCTTGGCCTTCAGCGGATCTTTCGGCCGGACCTTCTGCAACAGTTCCGGCGCAAAGCGCGGAATGCCGGTGAAGTGCAGGTCTTCGCCCTCGGTCAGGGCATCGCCGATGGCAAGGTTGCCGTGGTTGGGCACCCCGATGATATCACCGGGGAAGGCTTCTTCCGCCAGCTCGCGGTCCTGCGCGAGGAACATCACCGGATTGTGCATGTTGACCAGCTTGCCGGACCGCACATGCTTCAGCTTCATGCCACGCTTAAAGTGGCCCGATGCCAGCCGCATGAAGGCGATACGGTCGCGGTGCTTGGGGTCCATGTTCGCCTGAATTTTGAAGATGACACCGGTCACCTTCTCTTCCGTCGGGTCAATGGACCGTTCCTGCGCCGGTTGCGGGCGCGGGCGCGGGGCCTGTTCGGCCAGCCCCTGCAACAGCTCCCGCACCCCGAAATTGTTCACGGCAGAGCCGAAGAACACCGGGGTCAGGTGTCCTTCCAGATAGGATTGCGGATCGAACGGCTTGCACAGGGCGCGGGCCATTTCCACATCCTCGCGCAGTTTTTCCACCGCCATCGACGGCAGCTGCGCATCCAGCATCGGGTCGTCAAGACCGGTGCAGGGCTCGCCCAGACCGGGCATACCGCCCTTGGACCGTTCCATCAGGATCAGCTGATCCTTCCACAGGTCGTAACAGCCAAGGAACCCCTTGCCCATACCGATCGGCCACGACGCCGGGCTGACATCCAGCGCCAGTGTCTGTTCGATTTCGTCCAGCAGGTCGAAGGGCTCGCTGCCCTCACGGTCAAGCTTGTTGACGAAGGTCATGATCGGCACATCGCGCAGGCGGCAGACCTCGAACAGCTTGCGGGTCTGTTCTTCGATCCCCTTGGCGGCGTCAATCACCATCACCGCGCTGTCAACAGCGGTCAGCACCCGGTAGGTATCTTCCGAGAAGTCTTCGTGGCCGGGGGTGTCGAGCAGATTGAAGGTGCATCCGGCATAGTCGAAGGTCATCACCGACGAGGCCACCGAAATGCCGCGCTCGCGCTCCACCTTCATCCAGTCGGAATGGGCGCGGCGTTGCTCCCCACGCGCCTTGACCGCCCCGGCCATCTGAATGGCACCTCCGAACAGCAGCAGCTTTTCGGTCAGCGTGGTCTTCCCGGCGTCGGGGTGAGAGATGATCGCGAAGGTCCGCCGTCGCGAAACGGCTTCCTGAAGGTTACTCATTATCGGTGGCTTTGGTCTTCGGCGATGGCAAAACAGCGCACAGACCTACCGCACTCCGCGCCCCGGCGCAAGAACGCGATGGGCTGGCCCGGCCCCGGCCCGGCCTTAAACGGAAAAGGGCCGCCAGACCGGCAGCCCCCTTCGCGTGTCACCGGGCCCGGCGGGCCATCAGCCCGCGCCCAGCGTGCCGCCGGTATACCCCGGCTTAGACACGGCATAAACGCCGCGCTGGCTGGGAATCGGCTTGAAGCGGTCAGAAATACCGAGAACGGTTTCCGCCCCGCCCAGATACAGCACCCCGTCATCATTCATCTGACGGGAGATGTTATCGAGCACCACACCCTTGGTTTCCTGATCGAAGTAGATTAGCACGTTGCGGCAGAACACCACATCAAAGCTGCCAAGCGCCCCAAGGTCCCCCAGCAGGTTCCATTCCTTGTACTGCACCATGGCACGGATGCCGGGGTCAATTTCCCACTGGTCATCGCGCTTTTTAAAGTACTTGACCAGCATCTGGATCGGCAGGCCGCGCTGCACTTCAAACTGGCTGTACAGACCGGCGCGGGCTTTCTGAAGGATCTCGCGGGAAATGTCGGTGCCGACGATCTCGGTCTTCCAGCCCGCCAGCTTTGCCGCTTCTTCCTTCAGGATCATCGCCAGCGAATACGGCTCCTGCCCCGAAGAGGCGGCCGCACACCAGATGCGGAACGACTTTTTGGTGGCCCGGGTCGCCAGCAGGTTGGGAAGCACAATCTGCCGGAACTGGTCAAACGGCTTCTGATCGCGGAAGAAGAACGACTCATTGGTCGTCATCGCTTCCGTGACATCCACCGCCAGGGCCTCGTCACGCTTGCGCAGTTGTGCCACCAGCTCTTCCAGACCTTTATAGCCCCGCTTGCGGGCCACCGGCATCAGCCGGCTTTCCAGCAGGTAGGACTTGTCCTTCGTCAGGACCAGCCCGGAGCGGTCCTTCAGCATTTTGGCGAGGAAATCAAAATCTTCTGGCTTCATGCTCAGGCGCGCCTTGTGGCGGTTTTATAGATGTAATCAGCAACGTCAGCGATCGGCAGAATGGCACTGCACGCCCCGGTATTGGCGGTGGCGCCGGGCATGCCCCAGACCACGCTGGAGGCTTCATCCTGCGCGATCAGGGTGCCGCCGGCATCGGCGATCACCCGCCCGCCCTTGGCACCGTCAGACCCCATGCCGGTCAGCACGCAGGCCAGCACCCGGCGGCCATAGGCCGCACTGACCGACCGGAACAGCGGGTCAACCGCAGGCCGGCAGAAGTTTTCCGGCGGGCCCTTATCCAGCTTGATGACCTTTTCGCCCCCCCTGACCTCCACCGTCATGTGGAAGTCGCCGGGGGCGATATAGACACGGCCACCCTCGATCTTTTCCCCATCCTGCCCCTCACGCGCCACCAGACCGGCGATGCGGCTGATGTGTTCGGCCAGAATGGTGGTGAAGGTCGCGGGCATGTGCTGGGTGATCAGGATCGGCTGGGCAATACCGCCGGACTTCTTCAGCCCGCCGAGAACCGTGAACAGCGCCTGCGGTCCGCCGGTGGAACTGCCGATAACAACGACATCGGGCCGTTCCGTCCCGGCCTGCCGCAGGGTGATCGGCTGGGTCGGCGACAGCAGGCTGTGATGCCCGCCGCCTGCCGCCGGTGCCGGTCGCGCCGCGTTGAACGGCGTGCGGGCTGCGGTCGCAGGGGCTGCCGGAGACGCAGGTGCAGACGGTGTCGGCGCCGCCGACGCCGCAGGACGGCTGAACGGGGTATGCCCCGCGCTGCCCCCGGAAACCGACTGCTGGGCACTGAACGACCGCTTGGCGGAGCCGGACCCGATGCCGGTGCCGCGCCGGGCGGACAGCCCCAGTGCCTTGACCTTATCCACCAGCATGGTGCGGAAATCGCTGGCCCCGGTCAGTTCGCGCGAGGAACTCGGCTTCGGGATGTAATCCGTCGCCCCCAGCTCCATCGCCCGGATACTGATCTCGGCATTCTTCTGCGTCAGGGTTGACGACATCAGAACCCGCACCCCGGGGTGCTTTTCCAGAATTTTGGGAAGGGCTTCAAGCCCGTCCATCACCGGCATTTCGATATCAAGGACGATCACCTCGATATCCATGCGGTCAAGGGTCTGTAACGCGCTCTGACCATTTCCGACAGAGGCGACAACCTTGATTGACGGATCGCTTTCCAGCATCCGGGTCTCAAGCCCACGCACGACAGCAGAATCATCCACCACCATCACGCGGTACGGCTCGGCAGCTCCACCTGCCCCGGTGTCCCTGTTCAAGGACAAATCACGCCTCCCCTGTTAAAATCCCCGGTGACCTGTCCGGCCCGGATTATCTGTACAGCCTGTAAAAACAGTGACGCCTGAAGACCCGACATCCCAGACCACCGGCACGCTGCCAGATACCGCCTGCACAGCAGACTGTGTACCCTGATCTTTACATCCCGCCGCCCCCGGACCCTGCAAGTCCCGGCGCAGCCGCTTTTACGGTGCGCCCCGGCCCGGAAAACCCGGCGCCCACATCAGGGCCCGGATGACGGAACAGGACACACGTTTCCCGTCAGGGCACCCCGCAGCACGGCAAGCGGTCTGCGGCATCCCCTTCAGGGTCGATCAGTCGTCCAGCAGGCCAACCTGCGAGAACTTCGCCTGCAGAATTTCGCTGTCGAACGGCTTCATGATGTATTCATTCGCACCGGCTTCAATCGCTTCCTGAATGTGAGCGATATCATTCTCGGTGGTGCAGAACACCACGACCGGACGGTCACCCCCCGGCAGATCCCGCAGGGCCCGCAGGAATTCGATCCCGTTCATGACCGGCATGTTCCAGTCAAGCAGGACCGCATCCGGCAGCTCCTTCTTGCAGGCGTCCAGAGCGCCCTGACCGTCTTCAGCCTCCAGCGTGCTGAATGACAGCTCCTGAAGGATTTTCTTGGCAACCATGCGGATGACCTTGGAGTCATCAACAATCAGACACGACTTCATGCTTCTCCGAGCCCCGTATCGGGTTCCCTGACCGGATCAGGCCTGCGGCAGTACCGCAGCCGTCGCCAGCATCCTGTATATCTCTGACATGGCAGATGAAACCTGCACAGCCAAGCATAACGATATCAACACAGACTGTCTTGGCAGAACTTGGTCCCGGCAGCAAAAAACGCGTCTGGCCCCGGACAGGTCACGTTTCCGCCGGGCCCGGCCCGGCGACTGACGGCGGGACCGGGGGCGGGATCTCTGCCCGCCCCCGTCCGCATCAGCCAGCCGTGCTGCCGATGATGTGCCCCAGCGTGGTGAGCAGGGAGTCACGGTCAAACTTGGCGACATAGTCGTCAAAGCCGACCTGACGGCCCCGTTCAAAGTCACGCTCGGTCGCATGCGACGACAGGGCGATCAGCGGAATGGTGTTGAAACGGTCATCGCCGCGCACGGCCTCGGCAAATTCGAAGCCATCCATCCCCGGCATTTCGATGTCAGAGACGATGCAGTCGAACCGCAGGCCACCGTCGAGCATGCCAAGCGCCCGCTCGGCACTTTCCACCGCCGTCACGTCATACCCCGACACCGACAGCAGCGGGGTCAGCAGGTTGCGGAAGAACGGGCTGTCGTCGATCAGCAGCACCGCCCGGCCAGACGTGGCGCGGCTGTTGTCCGGCAGGGCCTGATGCGCCCCGAACCAGTCGCCGAAGGCGGCGGTCAGGTAATAGCCGGTGTCGATAACGTCGGTCGCCTTGTCGCCGATGATCGCGGTGCCGATGATGCCCGGCATTTCTGCCTTCAGCTCCACCTTCAGGCGGTCTTCGACGATATCGACGATCTCGTCAACCACCAGCCCCATCGAACGGTCGCGGTCAGAGAACACCAGGATCGGCTGGCGGCCTTCATTGCGCATGGTGTGCATGTCGGTGACGGTGACCAGCGGCATCAGCTGGCCACGGTACTGCACGACCGGCTTGCCGAAGGAGTATTCGACCTTGTCCAGCTCGATCTCTTCCAGACGGGCGACCAGTGCCAGCGGCACCGCCTTGAGCTCCGGCGTACCGGCGCGGAAGATGAGCAGGCTGGTCTGATCGTCGGTGCGCATGGCGGCATGGGTGGCTGCCGCTTCCTGCGAAGCGGTGGAGCCCATGGTGACCTCGCCGGTGGCGGTGGCGATACCGTTGGGATCAAGGATCATGATCACCGAGCCGTCACCGAGAATGGTGTTGCCCGAGAACATGTTGATATGGCGCAGGATCGGCGCAACCGGCTTGACCACGATTTCTTCGGTGTCGAACACGCGGTCAACGATAATCCCGAAGGTGTAGGTGCCGACCTGCGTCACCACAATGAAGGTTTCGCTGAGTTCGTTGTTCTCATCCGCCAGATTGGCGGCGATTTCCTGAATGTCGTCGTGGCGCAGCTTCAGCAGATTACCCAGCGACACCAGCGGCAGCAGGCGGTCACGCAGACGCAGCACCGGCGCCCGGTTGATCTTTTCGATCTTGGTTTCGGAATTGGCGGTGACACGCACCAGCTCCAGCACGCTGATCTGCGGAATGGCGAAGCGTTCCACCGCGCATTCAACGATCAGGGCCGACACAATGGCCAGCGTCAGCGGGATCTTGATGGTGAAGGTGGTGCCACGGCCGGTATAGGTCTTCAGCTCGACCGTGCCGCCAATCTTTTCGATGTTGGTGCGCACCACGTCCATGCCGACGCCACGGCCCGACACGCTGGTGATCTTTTCGGCGGTGGAGAACCCGGCCTTGAAGATGAACTGCGCGACCTGCTGATCGTTCATCGAATCCAGATCGGTTTCGGTCGCCAGCCCGTTGGCAAGGGCCTTATCGCGGATGCGGTTGATGTTCAGGCCGCGCCCGTCGTCGGAAATCTCGATGATGATGTGACCGCCCTCGTGGAAGGCGTTCAGCTTGATCACCCCGGTTTCCGCCTTGCCGGAGGCCTTGCGGGTTTCCGGATCTTCCAGACCGTGGTCAGCGGAGTTACGGACCATGTGCGTCAGCGGATCCTTGATCAGCTCCAGCACCTGACGGTCCAGCTCGGTTTCCGCCCCGTACATCTGCAGGTCGATCTTCTTGCCGGTTTCAATCGACAGATCGCGGACGATACGCGGCAGTTTGGCCCAGGCATTGCCGATCGGCTGCATGCGGGTCTTCATCACCCCTTCCTGCAGGTCGGTGGTGATGTGGGACAGGCGCTGCAGCGGCGCGGCGAATTCGGAATCGTCGCGGCCACGCACCATCTGCAGCAGCTGGTTACGGGTCAGCACCAGTTCCGACACCAGCGTCATCAGATTTTCGAGCAGATCGACGTTGACGCGGATGGTCTGGGAAGCGATGGCGGAATCCTTCGCGCCGCCTTCCCCGCCAGCCGGGGCAGGAGCCGCCCCGGTTTTCGCCGGAACCGCAGCCTTGCGGCCGGCCACCGGCGGCTCGTCATCGTCATCGGCAGCGGCATGGACCGGGGCAGCGACCGGCACCGGCACAGCCGCCGGAACCGGGGCCGCAGCCGGGCCGGTTTCCTTGGCGCGCTCGGCGGCCATCTCGGCTTCCAGCTCGCGGTCACTGGCGGCGCGCTTGCCCTGGGCCAGCGCGGCCTCCACCTCGGCCAGCAGCTCCGCCGCCACCGGGAAGCTGGGGGCGTCGTCAACCTCAGCGGCCGGGGCCTCTTCCACCGGGGCATCCGGGGCATGGGTAAAGGCGGCCATCGACACCGGGCGGCCTTCCGCCATGGCGTTAAGCATGTCGATCAGGTCACGGTCGTGACCTTCCGGCTCGGATTCGGTGGCTTCAAGGTGATTGAGAATTTCCTTAATGCGGTCGATCGACGCCAAAATCAGCGTCACCGCATCGGCATTCACTTCCAGCTCGCCGTCACGGAACTTGCCGAGCACGTTTTCGCCGGAATGGGCCAGCGCTTCAAGGCGCGGCAGACCGAGGAAGCCGCAGGTCCCCTTAATGGTGTGAACCAGACGGAAGATATTGGACAGAATGTCCCGGTCGTTAGGGTTCTGCTCCAGATTCACCAGCTCGACGTCCAGCGTTGCCAGACTTTCAGCGGTTTCGGTCAAAAATTCACTGAGCAGGTCGTCCATTCGTCACTCCCCGATGCCTTCCTAGGGGCCTGTCCACAGCAGGCCCGCCCACCCCGGATGATCGCCCCCGGCAATGAGCCAACCCAATTTCCCTCAGCGCATACCCCTGCGGCTGACCGCCCGCCCCGGACCCGGATCCCCTGCCCCGCGCCGCATGGGCCTTATGGCCTATGATCCGGCGTTTTCTTGAAACTGCATTTGCAGTTTTCGCGGCAGATCCCCTGTCCCCCGGGGTGTTTTCAGCGGCTCAGCCCGCATATTCCCTGCGTTTTGCAGAAAAAGGCAGCACTGATCTGTTGAGTGTTTGTATCACGGAACCTGCAGAAGCAGAAGAAAACTGTGATTTCCGTTCCGCATTAGCAACAACTTTATCCCCCAAAGCGGGATTTCAGATAAAATTTGTTCGTAAAAAGGGCAGTTCTCTTTTTGAAAATCATTTTAAATCAAAGCAATAAACAACGATCCATCCTCAATCTTCATATGCAGTTATGACGGTGACAAGATGGGCTGCGCCCGACCCGGTTTCGCAACGGATTCCGCCGCCGACCAGCACCCCCAGCACCGCCAGCGGCGCGGTGCGCGGCGACAGCGCCGTCAGGTCGCCGGTCAGCACCGCCCGCACCTCGTCGGTCAGCGTCACCGCGCCGCTGCGGGCCCCGAACACAAAGCCGTCCGCCCCGTCTTCGGCCACCACCAGCTCGCCGCCGGTGCGCAGCAGGTCAAAGGCGGCCAGCGCCCCCAGCAACACCCCTTGCACCTGCCGGTCACTGAGCAGCCGGGCCGCATCAATCCGCCACTGAAGGCTGACCGGCGTCCCGCTGGCGGCGACAAAGCCCTGCACCATCCGCCGCAGCTCATCCGCCCGCAGGGCCGACCCGGCCACCACCCCGAAGGCCAGCCGCATGTATTTCAGCCGGATGGCCGCAGCCTCGGCGGAATGGCGCAGCAGGGCGGCCGTCTCGGTGATAAAGGCGGGGTCAGTTTCGTCCGCCAGCAGTTCGATCCCGGCGTTCAGCGCCCCCACCGGCCCGGCCAGATCGTGGCACAGCCGGGTCGAGACGGCGGAGGACAGCCGCACCTGATCAGCCGGAAAGGCCGCGGCGGTACCCAAAACGGTTTCAAGGCTCACAGGTGGACCCTCCCTGACAGGACCAAAGCAGATCTTACAGTGATACAAAGACTTGCCGCCGGAAACCCGGCGTCGGCAGTCCGATTACAAGACAACAGTTAACAGTCCGGAAATCACCGTGTACTCTCCCGCCATATTCAGACCGGACCCCAGCCTTATAAAGCCTGCCTGCCAGGCTTGTTGCCAGCCTTGTTGCCAGCTTCGTTGCCAGCTTCGTTGCCAGTTTCGTTGAAGGATATCGCCGTCATGTCATTCTTTCTGCTGCCCGGCACCTGGGTGCGGCTGCCCACCCAACCCGACTGGGGTCTGGGTCAGGTTCAGTCTGCCATCGGATACCGGGTCACGGTCAACTTTGAAAACGCAGGAAAGCGGCTGGTGAACACCCGGGAAGTGGTACTCGACGTCGTCGATGACGCGGAAATGGACCGTCTGTACGGCCCGCCGCCGTCAAAACTGGGCTGAGGGCACATGCACCGCCCCGCCGCCCCCCGCCTGCCGGCCCTGCCCGCCGGGGTTCTTCTGGCCCCCGCCGGGGCGGTGGCCCAGCAGGCGCTGGCGACCTTTGCCGCCGATCTGACCGCACGCGGCTTCCGGGTGGCGGGCATCACCCAGTCGGTCAGCCGCGACGCCGGTGGCCGCAAAACCGGCATGCACCTGCACCCGGTTGACGGCAGCGGGCCGATTTCCGTCGCGCAGGGGCTGGGGCGCGGCTCTGCCTCCTGCGTGATTGACGAATCGGGGATCGCCGATGCCGCCGCCCGGCTGCGGCAGGGCATCGACAGCGGCTGTGATCTGGTGCTGTTCAACAAGTTCGGCCATCTGGAGCAGGAAGGCCGGGGCTTTCATGCCGAGCTGCTGCTGGCCCTGTCATCCGGCCTGCCGGTGCTGGTCGCCCTGCCGCCCGACATGCTGGGGCCGTGGCTGACCTTCAGCGGCGGCGGCGGTGACCTGCTGCTGCCGACCGCAGACGCCCTGTGGCGCTGGTGGGGGCCGCACCGCCTGTATGCTGATCTGGTCCACAGCGTGCCCGCCGGGGCCGGGGCCCGCGCCCTGAAGGCCTTTGGCCGCGCCGTGGTCCTCTCTGCCTGATCCCGTTTATTATTCTTTAGAAAGTCTGTTCTGCCGTGACCCTGCCCGCCGTTGATGACCGTCTGTTCGCCAGCCTGCCGATTGCCGAAATCCTGCCCGCCGTGCGGCAGACACTGGCCAGCGGCCCCGGCGCGGTGGTGCAGGCCCCGCCCGGCGCGGGGAAGACCACCGCCATCCCGCTGGCACTGCTGGGGGCCGACTGGCTGAAGGGCCGTAAAATCCTGATGCTGGAACCCCGCCGCCTTGCCGCCCGCCTGTGCGCGCAGCGGATGGCCGCCCTGCTGGGGGAAGAGGCCGGGCAGACGGTCGGCTACCGGGTGCGGCAGGAAACCAAGGTCTCCGCCGCCACCCGCCTTGAAGTGGTGACCGAAGGGATCCTGACCCGGCTGCTGCAATCCGACCCCGAGCTGTCACAGGTCGGGCTGGTGATCTTCGATGAATTCCACGAGCGCAGCCTTCAGGCCGACCTCGGGCTGGCGCTGTGTCTGGAAGTGCAGGCCGCCCTGCGCGATGATCTGCGCCTGCTGGTGATGTCGGCCACCCTCGACGGCGGGCCGGTGGCGGCGCTGATGGGCGGGGTGCCGGTGCTGACCTCTGACGGGCGGGCCTTTCCGGTGGAAACCCGCTTTCTGCCGCCCCGCCCGCAGGAACGGCTGGAAGCCGCCACCGCCAGCGCCGTGCGCACCGCACTGGCCGAGGAAAAGGGCTCGGTACTGGTGTTTCTGCCCGGCGAGCGGGAAATCCGCCGCACCGAAGCCCTGCTGCGCGATGACCTGCCGGGGCGGACGGTTGACCTTGCCCCGCTGTACGGTGCCCTGACCCCGGCAGCGCAGGATCTGGCCCTGAAACCCGCCGCCCCCGGACGGCGCAAGGTGGTGCTGGCCAGCGCCATCGCCGAAACCTCGCTGACCATCGACGGCATCCGCGTGGTGGTCGATGCCGGGCAGGCCCGCCGCGCCCGCTTCGACCTTGCCAGCGGCATGGGCCGCCTGATCACCACCCGCGTCAGCGCCGCCGAGGCCGCCCAGCGGCGGGGCCGCGCCGGACGGCTTGAGCCCGGCGTCTGTTACCGCCTGTGGAGCGAGGCGGAAGACCGCGCCCTTGCCCCCTTCTCGCCGCCGGAAATCGCCGAGGCCGATCTGTCATCGCTGGTGCTGGATCTGGCGGCGTGGGGGGCAGACCCCGCCACCCTGCCGTGGCTGACCGCCCCGGCCCCGGCGGCACTGGCGCAGGCCCGCGCCCTGCTGACCGACCTCGGCGCGCTGGATGCCGGGGGCCGCCTGACCGCCCACGGCAAAGCGATGGCCGCCCTGCCGCTGCACCCGCGCCTGTCGCATATGATCACTGCCGCCACGCCGCTGGGCCTCGGCGGGCTGGCCTGCGAGATTGCCGCCCTGCTGGCGGAACGCGACCCGGTGCGCGGCAGCCGCAACGCCGATCTGCGCCTGCGGGTCGATCTGATGCAGGGCGACCGCGACCACGGCCTGACCGTTGATCGCGGCGCACTGGCCCGCGCCCGGTCGCTGGCGCAGGACTGGCGGCGGCGGCTGAAACTGCCCGCCGGACAGGGCTCCGGCGATACCGGGCTGGTGCTGGCACTGGCCTACCCCGACCGCATCGGGCGGCGGCGCGGCAGCCAGACCGCCTATACCCTCTCCGGCGGGCGCGGGGCGGTGCTGCCGGAGACCGAACCGCTGGCGGCGCAGGAATTCATCGTCGTCGCCGACCTCGACGGCGCCGGGCAGAACGCCCGCGTGCATCTGGCCGCCGCCCTGACCCGCGCCGATATCGACCGCCTGACCGCCGACCGCCAGCAGACCGGCACCGTCATCCGCTGGGACAGCCGGTCCGGCGCGGTGGTGGCCCGCAGACAGACCCGGCTGGGGGCGATGGTGCTGGATGATGCCCCCCTGCCCGCCCCCGACCCGTCGCGACTGGCGGAAGGGCTGGTCGATGGCATCCGCCAGACCGGCCTGCACGTGCTGCCGTGGGACCGGGTGACGGAGCAGTACCGCGCCCGCATCGCCTTCCTGCACCGCAGCCGCCCGCAGGACGGCTGGCCCGATGTTTCCGACGACGGACTGCTGGCAACGCTGGAAGACTGGCTGATGCCGTTTCTGGATGGCTGCACCCGGCTGGACCACCTGCGGAAAGTACCGCTGAGCGAGGCGCTGCACAGCCTGCTGCCGTGGGACCGCCAGCAGAAACTGGACGCCGACGCCCCCACCCATTTTACCGTGCCGACCGGCGACCGCATTCCGCTGGATTACAGCACCAATGATGTGCCCGTGCTGCCGGTGCGCCTGCAACAGATGTTTGGCAGCACCACCCACCCCAGCATCGCTGCCGGAAGCGTGCCGCTGGTGGTGCACCTGCTGTCCCCCGCGCACCGCCCGATCCAGATCACCCGCGACCTGCCCGGCTTCTGGACCAGCAGCTACCCCGCCGTGAAGGCGGAGATGAAAGGCCGTTACCCCCGCCACCCATGGCCGGACGACCCGGTCGCCGCCCCGCCCACCAGCCGCGCCAAACCCCGGGGGACGTGAGGGGCGGTGGTGTGGGGATTGGGTGTTGGGTCTTGGGCGTTGGGTGTTGGAAGGGAACGCGGGGCCTTGCCCCGCACCCCGCGTGAGAGGCTCGGCCTCTCACACTCTGGGGGCTGTACAGGTGGTTACCTCCCTGTACACTTGTACACACAGCCTCAACATAGAAATCTATTTACTGCAAGAGAAGTCCAGACCGAACAACCTTTGCAGGCTCATGAAAGATACCAAAACCACCTTGGTGAATTCCATGCCGCAGAAAAATACCTTCTGGCGAAAGATTCTCTTCTGCAACTTTCCGAATGGTATCGAGGGACTGCAGCAATGAACTTGGCGCCATTTCCTGTGCTAAATTTGTGAGCCGCGCCAAACTAGGAACATAATCATTCGCCCGCATCCGCTCGATCAAAAAAGGCGTGCTCCGCATGAAATGAGCCGCTGCAATCGGGATGACGTCGGTTCCTCGGAGAGAGCTTCCCCAACGGTTGTTCGGTTTGAAATTACCCCAAAAGTCCTGATCACCCAAACAAATACTCAGAAGTCTATCACGCTGATCATATTCGCCTTGCCGATGAAATTGTAATCCTGCAATGAAACCGCAATTCCAAACTGCTCGCTCAAATTTTGCGGAAAATTGCTTCAGGGTGCGCCAAATCATCTGCCCAGCATGACATCGATCCTTGGCGTCCTTCATTTCCGCAGCGGCATAAAGGAGAGAAAAGAATACTACATAGAACCCTCTGACAGACCGTGCTGCAATCGCTTCAATCGCTGCAGAACTTATATTATCAGGCATTCTAACAATTGGATTAGGATCGTCGGATATATATATGTCAAACTCACAGGAAACGTCTCTGAGAGCGCGCAATAAATCGCCAAATCCCCATCTCGATGTATTCAAAGCATCAGCATATGAAAGACTAGTGTAGTTTATACTTAGGCTTTGCTCTATAAAATTAACTTTACTAGAATTACGCAATAATTTTATATCTACATAAGAAATTAATCGAAACGCCTCCTTCATGCAACCAGCCCGAACCAGATGGGCCGCAAGCAATGTTCTTACAAAGACATCTATATCGCCCTGCATATTTTTCTGAGCTACAGCATGAATTATTTCGTAGTCGGGCAGATAAATTAATCCACCATTATTAAGAGCACTTAAGGCTCTAACACAGGCCTCCTCTGCAGGATTTAATTTTCCTACAACCCCGATTATCGCCCCATCCAGGTTGTGGTCTGTACGCCTAAGATTTGCCTCCGCAACAAAAGCTGATCGAATTTCGACGTCAGGGAAATGCGATGAATACAAATCTTTCACCCAATCCGTCGCGAAGTTCCCCGCTACTCCATCTAATACCGCCATCCCCCTGCCAGCTAAAATACCAACACAAAGAAAAGACATTTTAGAAATGAACGACCTCCTTTCAAAACAATTATCCATATTTTCAAAATGAACCTGAAGCGACGAACGATCAGAATCTACATTTTTACACGAGAATTTTTCAGCTATTTTTTTTAACAAAAAAATTAATGAATTAATATTCATAATATTTCTCCAAATAATACTATAATATTATATTTAAGAATAACATTTTCGTGTATTACGCTTTTTCTATTCTGGAGCATATTGAACATGCTCTTCAGTCCCTACGCAGGGAAGACAGATTTTTTATGCCCGGCGGAGTTCCCATAGTATGAAATGGTAACCCATTATCCATATGGATTACGGGATGACCCGTGTTTTGAGTCAACACTATTCCTTCATATTGTAAGCCATATTGACTTGTAGGATAGCGCTCCCTGCCCTCGCCCCGCCGGACAGTGCTAATGAAAAGACAAACGCCAGCTTTCTGCTCGGTGAAGATGTGCTCGGCGTAGCCTTGAAAATCGATTTCCCCTTCAGCCTCTTGCATTAAATACGGCAGATCTTACCGTCGCAGGCAACCAAATGACATCGTTAGCGCGAGACGTGCAAATGGCGTTCGCATTCAGACTTCTTATTCTCCATTTGTTAGAGGAATTATTATTTACCATAATCATACCAATCAAAAATTTCTTTTTTCAATATAGAACAATCTTTGAGGACAATAAAACTTAATGCAATCATCCCCCCTCAGGTCAAGGAGCCCAAGGCTCCTTGCGGGTGCAGGGCAGCGCCCTGCGGTCCCTCCCCCTAAACCCGATCCAATCCCCTACCGCCCCGCCTGTTCCAGCAGCGGCAGCAGCCTTTCCTTAGCGCGGGCGGGGATGTCCTGTGGCAGCGCCCCGTCCGGCAGCGCAGCCGGGGGGCCGACGCGGACCACCATCACCATGCCCATGGCGTAATGGGGGGAGCATTTGATGCCGTAGACCCCCGGCACCGGGAACGGCACGGTGATCTCTTCGCTGATCGGGCCTTTGAACGGGGTCGCGCCGGGCGGAATCAGGCCGTCGATGGTGGCGGCGTTGTGGCTTTTGTGGGTGGGCACAAAGCGCACGCTGTCGCCGGGCTGGATCGTCACCAGCGCCGGGTCGAACACCATCGCGCCGCTGTCGCTGCGGTTCAGCAGTCTGACTTCCACGGTTTCGGCCTGCGCGGCGGAGCAGAACAGGGCCACGACAGCCCCCACACACAGGGCGGTTCTCAGCATCGGGTAAGCTCCTTTTCAACAGAAGTGGCGACGGCGGCAGTCACAGCCGGGCGGCGCGGCACGCGGTAGCGGATGTGGCACAGGCCGTCAGCGTCGGTGTCAACCACGGCATCAACGGCGAAGACGCGGCGCAGGCGGTCGGGGGTCAGGATTTCTGCCGGGGGGCCGAAGGCATCCAGCCGCCCGTGGTGCAGCACGGCGATCCGGTCGCAGAACAGCGCGGCGTGGTTCAGGTCATGCAGGGCCGCCACCACGGTCAGGCCCTGTTGCCGCACCAGATCCAGCAGGCTGAGCTGGTGGGCGATATCCAGATGGTTGGTCGGCTCGTCGAGCAGCAGCAGCTCCGGTTGCTGGGCCAGTGCCCGGGCGATGTGGGCGCGCTGGCGTTCGCCGCCCGACAGGCTGCCCCAGTCGCGGTCGGCCAGATCCAGCAGATCCACCGCCGCCAGCGCCTGATCGACACAGGCGGTATCCTGCGGGCTCCACGGGGTGAACGCGCCAAGGTGCGGGGTGCGGCCCAGCCCGGCGACGTGGCGGACCGTGACCCGTTCCTGCGTCTGGGCCTGCTGCTCCACCAGTGCCAGCCGCTGTGCCAGCAGGCGGCGGGGGATGGCGGGCAGCGGTATGCCATCCAGCCGCACCGTGCCGTGATCCGGGCGGCGCAGCCCGGCCAGCAGCGCCAGCAGGCTGGATTTGCCCGATCCGTTGGGGCCGATCAGGCCGACGAACTCCCCGGCCTGCACCGTCAACGAGATACCGTCCAGAATGGCCCGGCCACGCAGGCCCCAGCCAAGGGTTTCAGCGGTCAGCATCAGGTGGCCCTCCCCCGGATCAGCAGCAGCGCGAACACCGGGGCCCCGACCAGCGCGGTGACGACACCAATCGGCACCACCTGCCCGGTGATCAGCGCCCGCGACACCACATCAGCGATGATCAGAAACACCGCGCCGCACAGGGCCGACAGCGGCAGCAGCCGGGCATGGCTGACCCCGGCAACAAGGCGGACGGCGTGCGGCACCACCAGCCCGACAAAGCCGATGGAACCGACCATCGCCACCATCACCGCCGTCATCACCGCCGACGCGCCGATCAGGGTGATCCACACCCGCCGCACGGAAACGCCCAGCGCGGCGGCGGAGCTGCTGCCGAACAGGAAGGCATCCAGCACCCGCGCATGCCACAGGCACAGGGCCAGCCCGGCCAGCACCACCGGCAGGGCCAGCCCGACATCGGGCCAGCGCACGCCGGACAGGTTGCCAAGCAGCCAGAACAGAATCCCCCGCGCCTGCTCGGCATTGGCAGAGCGGGCAACGATGAAAGAGGTGATGGCGTTGAACAGCTGCGATCCAGCCACCCCGGCCAGCACCACCATCACCGGGCTGCGCCCGGCTTTCAGGGCCAGCAGAATGACAAAGCCGAACGCCAGCAGTGCCCCGGCCAGCGCCCCGGCAGACATGCTGACCAGCCCGCCGCCGACGCCCAGCAGCGACACCGCCACCGCCCCGGTGGAAGCCCCGGCGGAAATGCCCATCACATAGGGGTCGGCCAGCGGATTGCGCAGCAGCGATTGCAGCACCACGCCGGAGACCGCCAGCCCGGCCCCGCAGCAGGCGGCCATCAGGGTGCGGGAGAGGCGGTAACTCCAGATCACGCCCTCATCAATCGGGTCGACCGGGTAACCCGCCGCCCACAGGCGGTTGGCGACCGCCTTCAGCACCACATCGGGCGGAATGGCGGTTTCCCCCACTCCGGCCCCGATGGCGAGGGCGGCCAGCAGCACCAGCCCCCCCGCCACCCCTTGCACCAGAAACGCCGGAGCAGAGCGGTGACCGGTCATCAGCGGGCCAGACCGGCGGCGGCAATGGCATCGGCCAGCGCCTCGATGCCGTCAAGGCTGCGCACGGTCGGGTTCATCGCCTGCACGTCCAGCTCAAACACCCGGCCTTCTTTGACGGCGGGCATCAGCTTCGTCACCGGGTCACTGGTCAGGAAGGCACGCTTGACGGCAATGTCATCGGCCTTGAAGCGGCGGCGGTCCGTCTTTCCGGCGACGATCAGGGTCGGATTGGTCTTGGCGATGGTTTCCCAGCCGATGGTCGGCCACTCCTCGTCGCTTTCCACCACATTGCGGATGCCCAGCGCCTGCATGATGTAGCCCGGCGCGCCCTTGCGGCCCGCCACATAAGGGTCAAGGTCAAGCTCTGCGCTGGAGAACCAGAACACGGCGGAGAGAGTGCCCTTCGCCCCGGCCACCTTCGCCCGGGCGGCGGCCTCACGCGCCTTCAGGGTTTCCACCAGTGCGGTTCCCCGCTCCTGCACGTTGAAGATCTGCGCCAGCTCGCGGATTTCCTGATAGATCAGATCCATGGTGAAGGCGTCGTTGCGCACACCGTCGCCGCCGCCGCTGTTATCTTTGCCCACGCAGTCGGCGGGCGAGGTATAGACCGGGATCCCCAGCGTCTCGAACTGTTCCGGGCGGGCGACAATGCCTTCCGGGCCGATATGCCACTGGAACTGTACCGCCACCATCTCCGGCTTTCTGGCGACCAGCGTCTCGAACCCCGGATCGTTATCGGCAAGGCGCGGCGCCTTGGCGTTAACCTCCTCGTACCCCTTCATCACCGGGCCGAACCAGACCGACGTGCCCTTCACCCGGTCACCGAGGCCGAGCATATACAGGATCTCCGTGCTGTTCTGGCCGACGGTGACGGCGCTGGCCGGTTCCTTGCGGAAGGTGATGTCGCGCCCGCAGTTTTTAAGGGTCAGCGGATAGGACGTCTGCGCGGCGGAAGCCGTGGCAGAAAACGCAGCGCCGAGGACAACGGCGGCGCAGGCGGCTTTAAAGCCATTTTGGAAAGACAGCATGACAGGCCCCGACAGAACGGTGGACCGGCCCGGCGGGCGCGGTCAGCGGCAGACGATGGCCACGGGGGAAAGGGACGCAGGACAGACGGCCCCCGGCCTGACCGGATCACGCGCCCCGGTCAGGGGGCAACGGCGCGGCAGGGGCAGACGGTTCCAGTCTCCGGGCTTCCCCGCCCGTGACGATGGATCCCCCGCCCGGGGAAGCACCCGGGCAGGCTGGCGGCAGGTCTCCTGGCTTACGGCGTCGCCCGGCCCCGGCCTTCCCACGGCCCGCGCCGGACAGGCGGGGCCACAGTGGCCTGCCGGATCAGGGGGCGATCCGGCGATGGGGGACAGGCATCCGTACCGTTGGGTACGGGCCGCTTACAGTTGCGGGGGCAGCCACGGTTTTGGCCCCGTCGAGGGTCATCCGCACCGTGTTCCCTTTTAATCCCCAGCACCTCATGGCCGGGGAACCGTCGGGGGACAGTTATGGGCAGTTGCAAATGCGTGTCAAGGCCGATTGCCGTTACGGCGGAAAGCCCGGCACCTGCGGGCGCTTGCCATAGCGGCGCTCGGCCATTTCCACAATCGCCTGCCGCAGCGGCACATGCTGGCGCAGCATGGCCAGAAACGGCTCGCGGTCAAGGTACAGCACCCGGCATTCCGACACCGTCATCACGTCGCTGCCGTGGGCCTCGTCAAACAGCAGGGCGCGCTCGCCGAAAAAGTCGCCCGGCCCGAAGGTCAGGCGCGTGCCGTCGCGCAGCGAGATCAGCACCTCGCCCTCGATCAGAAAATACACCCGGTGAACCAGATCGCCGTGGTGGAACACCAGATGCTTGGCGGGCAGCACCTGCGCCTGCAGGGTGGCGGCGATATCGGCCAGCTGCACCGCATCCAGCCGGTGGAAGAACGGCACCTTGGCAACCAGACGGCACGACACGACAAAGTCGCGCTTGCGGATCTCGGTCATAAACGATGAGGCGATAATACCGGCGGGCACGGCGCAGACGATGATGCCCAGCAGCGTGGTCATCCCGGCAAAGATCCGCCCCAGCGGCGTCACCGGCACCACATCACCGTAGCCGGTGGTGGTCAGGGTGATGATCGCCCACCACATCGCCTTGGGGATGGAGCCGAAGTTCTGCGGCTGCACCGGGCCTTCGATCAGGTGCATGATGCCCGCCACCAGCACCAGCGCCAGCACGATGATCAGCAGCGATGCCACCAGCGCCCGCCGCTCGGCCTCAATCGCCGCCATCACCGATGAAATCCCCGGGGAATAGCGCGCCATCTTCAGCAGCCGCAGCAGCCGCAGGATCAGCAGCACCCGGGCATCAACGCTGCTCAGCAGGCCGATATAGCTGGGCAGGATCGCCACCAGATCCACCAGCCCCATCGGGGTGGTGGCATACTTCAGGCGGGCCTTCCAGCGGGCCAGACGGATCAGCGGCGGATCATCAACGCAGACCCACAGGCGCAGCAGGTATTCCAGCGTGATCATCAGGGTGGTGATCCAGTCCAGCGCCAGCAGGATCTCTTCATGCTCCCACGGGATCGACTCCTCCGTCACCCACACCACCGAGGCGACGTTGATCAGCACCACCGCAATCAGGCCGTAATCCAGCCATGTCTTGTACGGGGTCATCACCGTACGGTCCATCAGCAGGTCGTGCAGGCGCATCCGCAGGCGGATGCCCCGGCCCACATGCGGGGGGGCCGGGCGGGGGGAAGACGGGGTGATCATCCGGCGGGGGGATCCAGAGAAAACGGGGCGCTGCCCTTTTGAATACAGGCAGCGGCACGGCAACGGCAAGGGGAATGGCCGGACCGGCCCCTTTATCGGTACCCCCTCTTTTCCGGCCCCTTCACGGCACGGCGGGATTTGCCTATAACTCCGGCTGCGTTTTGCCGAAAAGGGCCGCCCCATGGACCGATCGTTCCGCCTGCGGATTGCCGCCAGCCTTGCCGACCTTGACGCCGCCAGCCGCCGCCGCAGCCTGACCGTGACCGCGCCGGAAGGCGGCAGCGTGCGGGAAGTGACCCGCAACGGGCAGCGGCTGATCAATTTTTCCAGCAACGACTATCTGGGTCTGTCGCATCACCCGGCGCTGGCCGAGGCCGCCGCCCGGGCCGCGATGGAGTTCGGCACCGGGGCCACCGCATCGCGGCTGGTCTGCGGCACCCTGCCCCTGCACGACGCGCTGGAAACCCGGCTGGCCACCCTGAAAGGCTGCGGGGCGGCGCTGGTGATGGCCGGGGGCTTTGCCACCAACGCCAGCGTGCTGGCCGCCCTGCTGGATGCTGACATCGCCGGAAAAACCCCGCTGGTGTTTCTTGACCGGCTGGCCCATGCGTCAATGCACGACGGGGTGATGGCGGCGGGGGTGCGGCAGCTGCGGTTTCATCACAACGATCTGGCGCATCTGGAAAGCCTGCTGATCCGCCATGCGGACGCCCCCGGCCCGCGCCTGATCGTCACCGAAAGCGTGTTCAGCATGGATGGTGACCGGGCCGACCTGCCCGGCCTGTGCGCGCTGGCCGAAAAATACGGCGCTGAACTGTATGTCGATGAAGCCCACGCCACCGGGGTGCTGGGGCCGCAGGGGGCCGGGCTGTGTGCCGACCCGGCGGTCAAAGGCCGGGTGGGGATGGTGATGGGCACCTTCGGCAAGGCCCTTGGCGGCTACGGGGCGTTTATCGCCTGCGATACGGTGCTGCGCGACTGGCTGGTGACCAAGGCGCGGGGCTTTATTTATGCCACCGCCCTGCCGCCGCCGGTGCTGGCGGCGGTGCTGGCGGCGCTGGATCTGATCCCCGGGATGGACCGGGCCCGCCAGCGGCTGGCCCGGCACGGCGACACCGTGCGCACCGCCCTGCGCGGACTGGGGATCGACACCCTCGCCTCTGACACCCAGATTATCCCCGCCGTGATCGGGGCAGAGGCCGATACGCTGGCCGCCGCCCGGTTTATGGAAGACCGTGGCCTGCTGACGGTGGCGATCCGCCCGCCGACCGTGCCGCCGGGCAGCGGCCGCCTGCGGCTGGCCCTGTCGTCGGACCATACTGATGAGGATATTGCCGCCTTGACTGACGCCTTCACCGCTTTCGCCCGGGCCGGGGCATGACCGCAGCCGTCAGAACCGTCTGGCTGATCCATGGCTGGAGCTATGGCCCCGCCCTGTGGGACGGGGTGGCCGCCGCCCTGTCCGGCACACCGCTGCGGCTGGAACGGGTGGACCTTGGCTACTGCGGGCCGGAAGCCAGCCCCGCCGGAACCCCCGATCTGCTGGTCGGCCATTCCTTCGGCAGTCTGTGGGCCCTGACGCAGGGCCATCTGGCGGCGGTGCCGGTGCTGGCGATCAACGGGTTCACCCGCTTTACCGCCGGTGACGGTTTCCCCGATGGGGTGCCGCCCCGGGGGCTGGCCCGGATGATCCGGGGCATGGCCGGGGATGCCGCCGCCGTGCTGGCCGGGTTCAGGGCCCAGATCGGCGACAGCGGCCCGCTGCCCGCCGTGCCGCCTGACACCGCGCGCCTGATCCGCGATCTGGAACGGCTGCGCGATGACAGCGCCCCGCCCCGCCCCGGCCCGGTGACGGCGCTGGCGGGGCAGGATGACCCGCTGATTACCGCCGCGCACAGCCGCGCCTGTTTCGGCGATGCGGTGCGGTCGGTGCCCGGCGGCGGGCACCTGCTGCCGCTGACCCATGCCGATGTGGTGGCCGACGTCATCCGGGATACCCTTGACGCGGGCAGCCGATGACAGCCCCGGAGAAAAAAGAACAGGACTGGAAAGAAACCGTCCGCAGCCGCTTTGACAGCGCCGCCGCCACCTATGACGGTGACGGGCAGGCCCAGCGGCAGATTGCCGCCGCACTGGCGGGGCAGATCCTGCCGCGTCTGCCCCGCCGCCCGCTTCGGGGGCTGGAAATCGGCTGCGGCACCGGCTTTCTGACGGCGGCGCTGCTGCCTGCCCTGCCCGCCGGGTCGCAGTGGCTGGCCACCGACCTGTCCGCCGCCATGGTCGCTGCCTGCCTGTCACGGGTGATCCCCCCCGACAGCATCACCCTGACCGGGGCGGTGATGGATGGCGAAGCCCCGCCGCAAACCCTGCCCGCCGATCTCGTCGTCTCCAGCATGGCGGTGCAATGGTTCCGTGATCTGCCCGCCGGGCTGCGGCGGCTGCGGCGGCATCTGGCCCCCGGCGGGCTGCTGGCGGTCACCACGCTGGGCAGCGGCACCTTTACCGAATGGCGGGACCTGTGCCGGGCGGCAGGGGTGGTGCCGGGCACCCCGCCCTATCCCACCGCCGACGCCCTGCGCGCGGCCCTTGGCCCGTCAGCCACAGTGCTGCAAAGCCGCCAGCCGCTGCCCTTTGACCGGACGGAAGGCTTTCTGCGCCACCTGCGCGGCACCGGGGCCCGCACCGCGGCCCCCGGCCACCCGCCGCTGTCCGCCGGGCAACTGCGCCGGGTGCTGCGGCAGCGGGCCGGGCAGCCCTTTACCACCGCCTATGACGTCCTGACCGTTTTATGGCCTGCGGAGAAACCCTGATGCGTGGCGTTTTCATGACCGGCACCGACACCGACGCCGGAAAAACCATTGCCTCGGCCTGCCTGCTGGTGGCCCTGCGCCGCCGCTGGCCGCAGGCCGGGTACTGGAAGCCGGTCCAGAGCGGGCTGGATGACCTGCCACGGGGTGATACCGGCACCGTCGCTGACCTGACCGGGTCCGCCGACAGCGATTTTCCCGCCCCGGCCTATGCCTTCCGTGCGCCGCTGTCCCCTGATCAGGCGGCAGCCCGCGACGGCGCGGTGATTGATGCCGCCACCATCACCCTGCCCGCCTGCCCCGGCCCGCTGGTGGTGGAAGGGGCCGGGGGCATCATGGTGCCGGTGGATGGCACCCTGCTGATGCTGGATCTGGCAGAACGCTTCGGCCTGCCGGTGGTGGTGGCCGCCCGCACCGGGCTGGGCACCATCAACCATACCCTGCTGACGCTGGCCGCCCTGCGTGCCCGCGCCCTGCCGGTGGCGGGGGTGCTGTTCAGCGGGCCGGACCACCCTGACAACATCGCCACCATCGCCCGGCTGGGCGCCGTGCCGGTGCTGGGGCGCATCCCCCGCCTGCCGGATCTGACCCCCGCCGCCATCGCCGCTGCGGCAGAAAAAATCAGCCTGCCCCTTCTTCTGTCATAACCCTGACAGGGGATATCCATTTTCCCTTGATTTAACTCAGAGAAGTACTGCTCAACGTACTTTTCAGAATTAAAGTAATAAAAATCCACACCTCGATCAAATAAATCGATCAATATGTATGGCTTTGTTTTTAGGGATACCCTTTCCAATAGATCGAAAGGGGGATAACCGTTTGCTTAGGAACAAAATTCCCCTGGGATTGTAATTCGCGAAAAAGGATATTCCTAACATTAGCATATTGTAAATCCCGACATCCCGGTGTCTTATCTCATAAACGAATACCTTACCAGGTTTAGGGGACTATGATGAAAATTTCACACCGGATCTTTGCGGGCTTTTCTGCGATTCTGGTTTTGCTGCTCGTGGTCAGCGGAGTAGCTATTTTCTCCCTCAATGCGGTAAGCGAACTGTTCTCAGATTACCGCAGCCACGCCCGCGAGAGTAATGAGGCAGCCCGTATTCAGGCCAATCTTCTGACCGCCCGTCTGGAAGTAAAAAACTTTCTTATCAGTGCAAGTCAGAGCGATATTCAGAAATTCAAAGACAGAATTTCAAATACACTGAAAGTTGCCGAGGACTATGCAGCCCTCGCCAACAGAGCTGATGATTTGGAAAAAGAAAAAGAAATTATTCAAAATATTAAAGATTACGCAAATTATTTTGACAAAGTTACAGCCCTTCAGGCTGAAAAAGATAAAATATTTTCCACCATTCTTGATAAAATCGGGGCAAAAAGTGAGAATTCCCTCAGCCAGGCGATGAAAGCCGCCATGCAGGACGGCAATGCTGAGGCCGCTTACGATGCAGGACTGACCCTTCGTCACCTTCTGCTCGCCCGCCTTCACGTTGCCAAGTATCTTCTGAACAACAGCGATGAAGCTTACAGGCGCGTTCTGTCTGAACTGGATGAGTACAGGCAGAATGCAGAGCTGCTTCAAACAACCCTCCGGAACGCGGAGCAGAAGAAGCTGGCCGAAGAATCCCTGAAGGATGCGGCGACGTACCGGGACGCGTTTGAGAAAATCCATACAATCATCACGGCCCGCAACGCTATCATCACCGACAAGCTGGATGTTATCGGCCCCAAGGTTTCCGACACCATTGAAGATCTGAAGCTGACCCTGAAAGGCTATCAGGATAACCTTGGCCCCCGCGCCGCAGACCGGATCAGCCGAGACAGTCTGATCACGTCGCTTATTTCTGCCAGCGCTATTGTCGGCGGAATTCTGGCAGCCTTTGTCATCGGCCGGGCCATTGCCACCCCGATCATCGGAATGACAGGATCAATGGGCGATCTGGCCCGTGGAAATCTTCAGACCGACATTCCGGGCACCGGACGACGGGATGAAATTGGTTTAATGGCCGATTCCGTTGAACACTTCCGCCAGCAGATGATTAAGGTCAAAGAGCTGGAAGCGCAGCAGGAAGCTGATCAGAAGCGGGCTGATGCCGAACGGAAAGCCGCAATGATTCAGATGGCTGACACCTTTGAAGCCGAAGTCGGTGACGTTGTAAACACTGTCGCCTCGGTCTCAACGGAACTTGAAGCCTCTGCGCGCGTCATGTCAGAAACGGCCAATCAGACCGCACTTGATGCGACAACCGTCGCCGCCGGGGCTGAAGAAGCTGCCGCCAATGTTGAAACTGTCGCTTCGGCTGCTGAAGAACTGGCTGCTTCAGAGCGCGAGATCAGCCGCCATGTTCACACCTCTTCCGAGGTTGCCGATCAGGCAAAACGGCAGGCCGACAAAACCCGCGAAACCGTTGAAAAAATGGTCGAAGCGGTCGAGAAGATCAGTCAGGTTGTTCAGCTGATTTCTGACATTGCCGCACAGACCAATCTTCTGGCACTGAATGCGACGATCGAGGCTGCACGCGCAGGTGATGCCGGAAAGGGCTTTGCCGTTGTCGCTAACGAAGTGAAAAGTCTGGCAAACCAGACTGCACGGGCAACAGACGAGATCGCCGCGCAGATCGGCAGTGTTCAGGCTGTGACCAATGAATCCGCCCTGGCAATTCAGAGCATTGCTGATACCATCTCTGAGATTGATCAGATCGCCAGCTCCATCGCTGCCGCAGTGGAAGAGCAGACTGCCGCAACCGGCGAGATTGCCCGCAATGTCGAGCAGGCATCAAACGGCACCCGGGATGTCACCCGCAGCATCCAGTCTGTCACTCAGGCTGCGGGAGAAACCGGCGCTGCGGCGACCCAGATTTCCAGTGCCGCCGCAGATCTGTCACGACAGGGGGAAGCACTGCGGAAAAAGGTTCAAACGTTCCTTGACCGCGTCCGCGCAGACAACGAAGTCTCGACGCTCGTTGAGTGGGATGCCCGGATGGAAACCGGAAACCCGCAGATTGACCGCGAGCACCACGAATTCATTGACCTGCTCAACAGCTATTACCGAAAAATGATGTCCGGCAAGGGCAAAAGCGCTGTCGGCACCATGATGGCGGACCTGAAGGCGCACTTTGATACCCATCTTGCGCATGAAGAAAACGAAATGCAGCGGAATGGATACCCAGACCTTGACCTTCACCGTAAATCCCACCAGAAATTCCTTTCTGAACTGGAAAATATGATGAAGATGTCGGCATCCGGTCAGGATGTCAGTATTCAGGCTCTGACCTTCATCTCTCAATGGGTGACAGAACATACGATGAAATATGACAGGAAGTACGTGCACTTCCTCTCTGCAAAAGCTTGATGCCTGAAAATACGCTCACCACATCACGGGCCGCCCAACACTGATGGGCGGCCCATTTTCTTGCAACCACATCTTTGGTGCCGCCCCGCCCGTCTTCATCGCGCTTTTCCGGAGAGTGCCTTCCTCCTGAATGCTCCCGCCTTCGCGGTGAATTTTACCCACACAGAATATACAGTATTATTTAGTTAAATACATGATATCACCAAGCCATGCGTAAATCACATGATCACTATGTTTAAAATATACTTTCCAAATGGTCGAGTTGTGGAATAGAGCTATCCTCCAGGATAAGAGTAGATAACAGGGTCTGGCCCCGCCCCCCGCTTCCCCCGGCGGGCTGACCGTGCGGTTGACCGGACACCGAAGAGGAGACTCCCCATGTATTCCCTGTGGGTGCGCATTCCGCTGTGGCAGCGGGTTCTGGCCGGGTTCGCGCTCGGCGCGCTGGCCGGGTGGCTGGCCGGGCCGTCGGCCAAAGACTGGTTCAAGCCGGTCGGTGATCTGTACATCAGCCTGATCCGCATGGTGGTGATCCCGCTGCTGCTGACCAGCATCATTTCCTCGGTCGCCAACCTGCACGGTGTCGGCGGGGCCGCCCGGCTGGGGGGCAAGACCATCGGCTATTTCATTCTGACCGCCGTTTTTGCGTCGCTGATCGGGCTGGGCACCGGCCTGCTGCTGGAACCCGGGCTGGGCCTCGGCCAGCTCGCCCTGCAGGAAGTGAAGCCGAAAGTCATCCCCGGCCCGCTGGAGGTGCTGCTGGGCGTGGTGCCGTCCAACCCGTTCAAGGCCATGGCTGACGGCAATGTGCTGCAGGTGCTGTTCTTCGCGCTGGTGATCGGCGCGGTGCTGGCGGTGATGGGTGACAAAGCCGCCACCGTGCGCACCTTTGTCAACGAAGCCAACGACGTGGTGATGAAGGTGGTGAAGATCGCCCTTCAGCTCACCCCGATCGGCACCTTCGGCCTGATTGCCTGGGTGGTCGGCGTGTACGGGGCCGGGGCGCTGGCCCCGCTGGCAAAGTACATTGTCGCCGTCTATGTCGCCTGCGCCATCCATCTGGTGGTGGTCTATGGCGGCCTGACCTGGCTGCACGGCCTTAACCCGCTGAAGTTCTTCAAGGGGGTTGCCCCGGCGACACAGGTGGCCTTTGTCACCGCCTCGTCGTTCGCCACCCTGCCGATGACCCTGTCCAGCACCGTCAACCGGCTGGGCGTGGCGCGGGAATACGCCAGCTTTGCCGTGCCGCTGGGCGCGTCGATGAAAATGGATGGCTGCGGCGCCATCTTCCCGGCGATTGCCGCCATCTTCATCGCCCAGTACACCGGGGTGGAGCTGTCAACCGGGGCCTATGTCGCGATTTTTGTCACCGCCGTCATCGGCTCCCTCGCCACCGCCGGGGTGCCCGGCCCGTCAATTGTGATGCTGACCCTGACGCTGAACGCCGTCGGCCTGCCGCTGGAAGCCATCGGCTACATCATCGCCGTTGACCGCGTGGTGGATATGATGCGCACCGCCACCAACGTCACCGGTCAGGCACTGGTGCCGGTGCTGGTCGCCCGCACCGAAGGGCTGCTGAACAAAGACGTCTACAACGGTGCCTATCTCGCCGAAGACGACAGCCCCGCCGCCGCTGCGCCCGCGAAAGCGTAACGGTACGTCCCTCCTGACACAGAAAACCCCCGCCGGACCGGTCCGGCGGGGGTTTTTGCCATTTTTCGGGGGACCATCAGCCGGTTTTCTCTTCGTAGGCCAAAATCAGATCTGTCACCAGCACACCGTTGACCCGCATTCCCGTCAGGTCGGCATCGTCGATCTGCACCCCTGCCAGCGAGACCCCGCGCAGGGTCACACCAGACAGATTGGCATCCGTAATGAGGGCGCCGGACAGGGTGACATTGTTGAAACGTGCCCCGGCAAGGCTGACGTCCTCAAACTGCGCCTCACTCAGATTGGTATCGGTGAAGGTCGCCTTCGTCAGCACAGCGTAAAACCGGGCCCCGGAGAGGTTAACACCATCAAAATCAGCCCCGGCCATATCGGCCCGCTGATACCGCACGCCCTGCATCTGCTGGCCGTCAAAAGGGGGCTTATCGCACTGGCCACTCATGCAGCATCCTCCGGTCAATCACACGATCCTCACACGATCCTCACACGATCCTCACACGATCCTCACTCGAGGCCTCGAGTGAGGATCGTGTGAGGTATAGATTGAGAACAGACTTTCCCGCCCTTTGCAACCGAGAGACCTTAAGGCCCGATTTTTGCCACGCCGGTTCTGGCGGGCGGCGACACACTTACCGCCACGGGCGGCGGATCTGGCGGTCCAGCTCTTCCATCACCCCGTCGGCGGTGTCACCGGGGGCCAGATCCCACACCCCGGCCACCACCTGAAACGGCAGGGCCGCCTGCCCGTGCGGCAGGGTGGTGCGGGCCAGCGTGTTGACCACCCCTTGCACCTTGCGGCGCACCCCGTCGGCATCGGCGGGGTAAAACAGCACCGCCAGCCCGGCGGGGCCGACCGCGCCGATCAGGTCGGTGCCGCGTACCGAGGCCTGAACCTGTTTAAACAGCAGCTCAAGGCAGGCATCCGCCGCCGTCAGGCCAAAACGCCGCCGCAGGTCATCATGGTTATCCAGATAAAACAGCACCGCCGTTGCCGGAACCGCGCTGACATCCCGCGCCCGCAACACACTGTCGAGGTGGTGATGAAAGGCCCGGGCATGCAGCACCGGCAGGCGCGGGTCGCGGTGCGCCTGCTGATCTAAAAACTGCTCGCGCTGCTCTGCCCGCTCCAGCGCCTCTTTCAGGCCCTCCACCTCGGCGGCGACATGCACCAAGATCTGGCGCAGCTGCGGGCCAAGGTCGCGGGCCTCGACTCCAAACAGTTCCACCGCGTCGCTGACATCAACGCTGTGGCCGGTGGCGGCGGCATAGGGGTTGTGGCGGCGCTCCGCCCCCCGCTGGTGGCCGCCCTGCCGGTCCCGGCTGCCGGGAAACTCGCCCAGCGCACCGGGCGGCGACTGGGTCCGCCAGCCCACCGGCATCACCGCAGACGGTTCATCAATATCAGACATCGCCGTCCCTCCTGACAGTGTGGCCCCCGCCGTTAAGGATACCGTTTTCGCGAAAATTTATCCGCACTTTTTCCGCCGCTGCGGCGGAAACGCTGACCACGCTGGGCGTGCCGTTTGAAACCCGCATCGTCTCTGCCCACCGCACCCCCCAGCGCCTGTATGACTATGCCACCGCCGCCAAAGGGCGCGGCCTGCACTGTATCATCGCCGGGGCCGGCGGGGCGGCCCATCTGCCGGGCATGTGCGCGTCGATGACGCCGCTGCCGGTGTTTGGCGTGCCGGTGGAAAGCAAGGCCCTGAAAGGCATGGACAGCCTGCTGTCGATCGTGCAGATGCCCGCCGGGGTGCCGGTCGGCACGCTGGCCATCGGCCGCGCCGGGGCCGTCAATGCCGCCCTGATTGCCGGGTCGGTGATTGCCCTGCACGATGACGCCGTCGCCGCCGCACTGGATGACTTCCGCCAGCGCCAGACCGATGCCGTCGCCGACGCCCCGGTTGACGCCTGAGCCTCTCCCCCTGACCCTACAGACCAAAAGCGCCGCCATGACCAGCCCCGCCTTTCCCGCCCTGATCCCCCCCGGCTCCACCATCGGTATTCTCGGCGGCGGGCAGCTTGGCCGCATGACGGCACTGGCCGCGGCCCGGCTGGGCTATTCCACCCATGTTTTCTGCCCGGAGCTGGACAGCCCGGCGGCGCAGGTCTGCACCGCCATCACCAACGCCGACTATACCGATGAAGCGGCGCTGGCCCGCTTTGCCGATGCCGTTGACGTGGTGACGCTGGAATTTGAGAACATTCCGCTGTTTCCGGTGGAGTTTCTGGCCGCCCGCAAACCGATGCGCCCGGGCCCGAAGGCCCTTGCCACCGGGCAGGACCGGGTGTCTGAAAAGACCTTCTTCAACGGCTTTGCCGAAACCGCGCCGTGGCGCGCCGTCACCACCCTGCCGGAGCTGGAGGCCGCCGTCGCCGCCATCGGCACCCCGGCGGTGCTGAAGACCGCCCGCATGGGCTATGACGGCAAGGGGCAGGTGAAGATCATGCCCGGCGATGACCTTGCCGCCGCCTGGGCCAGCCTGCGCACCGACAATGCGATTCTGGAAGGCTTTGTGACCTTCACCAAAGAAATCTCGGTGATCGTCGCCCGCTCGCCACAGGGGCAGACCGCCGCCTACTGCCCGGTGGAAAACGTGCACACCAACCATGTGCTGGATACCACCACCGCCCCGGCCCCGATCAGCGACGCCCTGACCGCCGAGGCGATGCGCATCGCCGGCACCGCAGCCGCAGAGCTGGATCTGGTCGGCCTGCTGGCAGTGGAAATGTTTGTGACCGCCGACGGACGCGTGCTGGTCAACGAAATGGCCCCGCGCCCGCACAATTCCGGCCACTGGACTATGGATGCCTGCCTAACCGACCAGTTTGAACAGCTGGTGCGCGCCGTCTGCGGCCTGCCGCTGGGGTCGCCGGAGCGACGCTGTGACGCGGTGATGAAAAATCTGCTCGGCGACGATATTCAAAACTGGCCGGAGCTGCTTGCCAACCCGCAGGCAAAACTCCACCTGTATGGAAAAGCCGAGGCGCGCCCCGGCCGGAAAATGGGCCACGTTAATTTCCTGAAGGGGTAACCTGCGCCCGCGCAGGCCATAAACACCCGCGAACAGTCAAGAGGGGTCAGCGACGTCGTGATTCAAGAATTGCTCTCCACCTATGGATACCTCGCAATCCTGATTATCACCTTCCTTGAAGGGGAGAGCATTGTGATCCTCGCCGGGATCGCCGCCTATCAGGGCCTGATGGATGTCTGGGTCGTGCTGCTGTGCGCGCTGGTCGGCAGCTTCTGCGGTGATCAGTTTTACTACACCATCGGGCGGCGCTACGGCAGCCGCCTGCTGGACCGCTGGCCGACCCTGCGCGACAAGACCGAATGGGCCTTCAAGCTGGTCCGGAAGAACGAGACCCTGTTTATCCTGTCCTTCCGCTTTATCTACGGCGTGCGCAACGTCAGCCCGTTTGTGATCGCCATGTCCGGGGTGCCGCGCATCCGCTTTATGGCCCTTAACTTCATCGCCGCCCTGATCTGGGCGCTGGCCTTTACCTTTGGCGGGTACTTCTTCGGGCAGGCGCTGGAACACTTCCTGGGTGAGCATCAGATGAAGGTGCTGATCGGGCTGGGCGTGCTGGCGGTGCTGATCTGGGTGATCACCTTCGTCCGCCGCAAGCGCCGCGAACGGCGGATCCGCGAGGAAGAAGCCGCCGCCGCAGCCACCGCCGCAGATACCATCCCGGTCAATGCCGCCCTGCCTGCCGATGCCGCCCCGCGCAGCCCCGGCGAAACCGCCTGAGTCCCTTTCCGGCCCGGAGCGTTTAAACCCAGAACATTTAAACCCGGAGCATTTAAAACCGGAGCGTTTAAAATCGAAGGGGTTTTAAACGCTCCGGGCTATCTTTCAGACTCATTCCCTGATATGAGCCATGCCCTTCCGTCGCCAGCACAGTGTGCGACGGCGGCTTCAGGCGACCCCGAACGCGCCCCGACCCGAAAGCGCCGGGACACCGATGCGCCGGGAAACCGGGGTCTAAGCAGTCATTCAGAGGGAAAGAGAACAGGCGTGGATATGCCCGCAGCGCCCCACCATCCTCCCCACGGCTCCGGGCAGGGCAGGACGGAACCACCGGGCCGCGATTATTGCTATTACGGCTATCGCCTGCGCAGCATACTGCCGCTTGAGAGCCTGCCGCCCCTGCCCCCCGGAGGCAGCGCCGATGTCATTCTGGAACACGGGGATGTCCCCCCTGTTCTGAATCCTCTGCGCTGGGAAAACCGGTTCTTTCAGGTCGATACTCTGGGCCGCGGTCTGGTGACACTCGGCGGTTCTCTCCGCTTTCTGGTCACCGGCGGGCGGACCCTGCGGATCAACGACGCAACCCCGGATGCCCGCCGTGACATGGAAACCCTGCTGCAGGGGGCCGTTGCCGGAGTTGTGCTGCACCAGCGCGGCGTTCTGGCCCTGCATGCCAGCTGCGTGGCGGAACAGGGCCGGGCCGTTGCCATCAGCGGGGCCTCGGGTCAGGGTAAGTCCACCCTCGCCGCGGCTCTGGCCGCGCAGGGGCTCAGCCTGCTCAGCGATGATGTGACCCGCATCGACACCACGGCAGTGACGATGCTGGCTTTTCCGGGGCCGTCCCGCGTGCGGCTTTGGCCCGATGCGGCCAAGGCCCTGAATCACACCCCGGAATCTCTCCAGACCGGCCGCACCGGACACCCCAAGCGGCTTCTGGTTCTGCCCCCGGCCCCCGGCCCCGTTCCCCTGACGGCTCTGCTGCGCCTGAGTATAGACACCGGACTGAAGCGCCCGACCCTGACCCGGCTGACGGGAAAAGCCAGCCTTCTGCCTCTGGAGGATCTGGTTTATCGCCTGCATCTGAGTCATCAGCTGGGACGCAGCGGAGAAATCTTCCAGGCCCTGACCAGTCTGATCAGCAGGGTTCCGGTCTACAACCTTGCCCGCACAGGAGACGTCCGCGATTTGCCTGAACTGACGGCACTGGTACGTCAGGTTCTGGCCGACGATACCGCGCAGTGACCCACCCCCTCTGTCCCGGACAGCGGGCCCGCTTTTTTGCAGGAACCACCATTGCGGTTGTAAACCGGAGAGGACTTCCGGAATAAGCGATTCATCTCTACCCGTTCAACTCTCCCCTTCTTTATAAAGGGGTTCCGTCCTTGACTTCTGCCGTTCGGATCGGGCAGGTTGATAGTCCTTTCAGGAGTTTTCCCCTCATGTCAAAAGTCCATAAGACCAGCAAAACCGAGCCGTCTTCCCCGGACCGGAAAATCTGGAAAGCCCCGAAACTTGAGATCGTCAGTGTCGCCGAGCGGACCAACAAGAAGCAGGTTCCCCCCAGCGATGGTCAGACGGCGCACACCCCTTCATGAGTCTTCCCGCCGGGGGGGCGCCCGCACAGTCAGGCATCGTCTGGCTGGCATCCTACCCGAAATCGGGGAATACCTGGGTCCGGCTGTTTCTGGCAGCCTTAACCCAGGTCCCCGATCTGGAAACGATGGCAGGAACCCCCCGTGGGGCCACTGCCGTAGCGATGCTGCAACAGGTATTGGATATTTCCCTCCGGGACCTGTCTGCTGCCGAGACGGAGGCGCTGCGGCCTTGCGCCTATCGCCACCTCGCCATGCGCAACAGCGGCCCCCCTCTGCCGCTGAAGGCCCATGACCGGTATCGGCTGACCCCGGCCGGAGAGCCGCTGTTCCCGCCGGAGGCCAGCCACGGCTGCCTGCATCTGATACGGGATCCCCGTGATCTGTGCCTGTCGCTGGCGGCACACTGTGCCGTGACGGTTGACCGGGCGATCGCGATGATGGCCGAGCCGGACTATACCCCTGTGTCCCCCTCCGGAGCCTCCTCCGGGCTGGTGCCTGAACGCTGGGGGTCATGGTCGGAGCATACCCAGAGCTGGCTGGACGCGCCAATGCACCGGTTGATGCTGCGGTACGAAGACCTTCATGCCGACCCTCTCGGATCGTTTACCGCTATAGCGCAGTTCTGCGGGCTTGGTGATCTGTCGGCACGGGTGGAAGAGGCCATCGGACGGACCCGGTTTGATCAACTGGCCGCGCAGGAGAAAGCCAAAGGCTTTCTCGAACGGCCCGCTGCCCTGCCGAACTTTTTCCGGGTCGGTCAGGCCGGACAGTGGCACAAGGCACTCACCCCGGCCCAACAGTGCCGCATAGAGGCAGATCACGGCCCGCTGATGCTGCGGCTGGGTTATCTGAAATAAGGGTCCAGCAGGCGCAGCAAGGCCATCGCCTGAGCGGACGGGTCCCCCAGTGACCGGCCAGAGGGCACTGTCACCACCGGAAGGGCCGCAAGAGCGGACATCGCTGCCAGCCGTGCCCTCTCCCCCAGAAGGGTCCGGGTCAGTTCGGCAGACCGGCTGATCTGCATCACGGTCCCGAACGCATGCCGCCCCTGTTGCCATTGCGGCCCGGCCCCGCCGACCGCCGGACGCAGCCAGACCACCGCCCGCACCGGCTGAGGGCGTGCCTCGTAACGGTCGGCGCATGACAGCCGGATCCGCCCCCCCGGCCCGGTCGCATCAGGGGTCCCCAGACCAGGCAGCGATACGGATTCCGGCCACAGGGAAAGGCCTGGGCCCGCTGGCAGGACCATGACCCCGGAAGGCTCCGCCGCATCGACGACACAGGCGCTGTCGGCCATCACCCGGCACCCCTGATCCGCCAGCGCCACGGCCAGACAGGTCCGGCCAACGCCCGGCGGACCGGCCAGCAGAAACGCCCCGTCCCCGCAGGCAAGGCTGGCCGCATTCAGCGGAACCAGCCCCCACAGACAGGCCTGCATCAGCAGCGGCAGATCGGTCAGAAATCCCGGCATCCGGCCGGGATCGGCATCCGGCTCCAGCGCCACGTCCACCATCCCGCGTTGCACCATGAAACGGGCAATCCCGGGAACGCGGTGCAGCAGGGCGCCGGTGCGGTCAATCCAGCTGAGGGGGCGGGAACAGACCGGATCAGCGATCGCCTCCGGCACCTCTCCCCAGGCCACACGCACCGGACGGCCAAAGGCAGGCCCGGCCACCGGCGCCAGATCAGGGCAGGAAAAACCGGCGTCGATATCCAGCCCGAATGTATGATAGGCAAGCGACATGGGGACGCCTTTCTGAAACAACAGGGCATTTTTTCCCGCAAAACCGGGGGCCACTTTTGCGGAAAATGCCCCCTCTCTGAAACGACAGGGCATTTTTTCCCGCAAAACCGGAGGCCACTTTTGCGGAAAATGCCCCCTCTCTGAAACGACAGGGCATTTTTTCCCGCAAAACCGGAGGCCACTTTTGCGGAAAATGCCCTGGCCCCACCGATATTTCTGGCTTTCCGGCGGAACATTTACCACTTTCCCCCCTGCCCGGCAGCGTAAAAAACAGGCCTCCGGGCAGAGGCGGACTTTACATGTGCAGGGAATGAAAACGATGGGAGCGTTCTGTGGCATCGTCCGGATGGATGGCGAAGCAGCCGATAAGGCCGAAGCAACCGTCATGGCCGGGGCTTTCGCCGCATCACCGCGCAGCCGTCCGGCCCTGCATTCCGAACCGGGCGGGGTGTTTGCCGCTGTTTCGTTCCCGCTGACCCCCGAAGACCGGTTTGACCGCCAGCCGTGGAGCGGCCGCGACGGCCAGTTGACCCTGCTGTTCGACGGGCGGCTGGATGATCGCGCCGACCTTGCCAGCCGTCTGGGGCTGGATTCCGGAAGGGTCGCCGAGATGGCCGACGGCGCGCTGGTGCTGGCCGCCTATGAACGCTGGGGGACAGGGTTTCTCGCCGGTCTGTCCGGCCCCTGGGTTCTGGCCGTATGGGACAGCGGGGCGCGGAAGCTGGTGCTGGCCCGGGACCCCATGGGGGGCCGGTCCCTGTTCTTTCACCGCGACGGGCCGGTGGTGACCTTCGCCGCCAGCACCATGGCACTGCTGCGCCTGCACCGTGTCGCCCGGGATCTGGACGAAACCGTCCTCGGCGATCTGCTGATGCTGACCATGACAGAGCGTAACCGCACCTTCTACCGGGATATCAGCCGGGTTCCGGGGGGCTGTCTGGTGATCTGCACCCCCGGCGCAATGACGGTGGAACCCTTCTGGCAGCCGCCCACCGACCAACCGCTGCGGCTTTCCAGCGACGGGGAGTATGTTGAAGCCGGGCGGGACCTTCTGGACCGGGCGGTGCGCGCCAGTCTCCGCAGCCTCACGCCGGTGGCGGTTCTGGGCTCCGGCGGTCTGGATTCCGGCGGGATTGCCGCAACCGCAGCCCGGCAGATGGCCCCCGCTCAGATTCCCCTGTACTCCCGTGCCCCTCCGCCGGGCTGGCACGGTCCGGAACAGCCCCACCTGTACCCCGATGAACGCCCGAAACTTGCGGCACTGGCCGCCCTGCATCCGAACCTGCGGGTGCACGTGGTCGACCGGCCCGGCCCCCACCGCTTTGACAGCGATCAGACCTGCCTGTTCCAGCGTTACGGGATGCCCGTCCGGGCCGCAGACAATATCGGCTGGCTGCTGGCCGCGGTGGAAGAGGCCCGTGCCGCCGGGCATCGGGTGTTGCTGACCGGGGATTATGGCAACACGACCCTGACCGCACCGGGCCGGGCCGCGCCAATGGCCCTGTTACGGCAGGGGCAGCTTCTGGCACTGATGCGGGAGCTGGCAGGCTGGCGCCGCCGCAATGGCTGGCCGTGGCACACGGTGATCTATCAGGCCCTGATCCGGCAGATCAAATGGCTGGAAACCCGGGGCATCACTGGCCGCAGCCGGAGCACATGGCGCGACTGGAGCCTGATCACGCCCGAAGCCGTTGCCGGTCTGGATCTTGAACAGCGCGCCAGAAACGGGGGCGCCCCCGGCTTTCCGCTGCCGACATCCAGCGCCGCCCAGTCCCGGGGGTTCATCCTGCAACAGTACGGTTCCCTGCTTGGTGATCTGGTGGCGCAGACGGTGGCGGTTGACGGCTATGAGCTGCGCGCGCCGCTGGCCTATCTGCCGCTGGTGGAGTTCACACTGCGGGTACCGTCCACCCAGTTCTGCCGTGACGGTCAGCTCCGCTGGCTGGCCCGCCGGGTGCTGGCCGACCGCCTCCCCGACGCCTGCCTGACGGAAACCAGAGTCGGCGCCCAGCACCCCGAATGGTTCGACACCCTGTCCAGCCTGCGGGACTCCTATCAGGCTGATCTGGATCGCCTTGGGTCCTCGTCGCAGGTGGCCCGCATGGTGGACATCAAGCGGGCACAGGCGCTGCTGGATGACTGGCCGCAGGACGCGGAAGCAGCCCTGCGGCAGCGGGATCACTATGCCAATGCCCTCTGCCGGGGGCTGCACGTCGCCCGCTTCATCCGCTGGAATGAAGGCGGAAACGGGTAAGGCAGCCGGCCAGCCAGAGCTTGTTCTTCGATTGAGAGAAACCCACTCAACCGGAAAATGCTTTATAGGGCGTATCCCAGCCGTACCATCATCTCGCCATGATCGCGTTCGATCCGGCGCACCTGCGCCGGTGTCAACGCCGCCTGCCAGCCCCCGGCCCGCCCGACGCGGAAATGACTGCGGCCATCACCGCGCAAGGCAAAGCCTTCCTGCCGGTCCCGCGCCTTCAGCCGGTCAAACCGGGTTGCTTCCACTGCGGCGGCAATCTGCTCTGACGCCGTGGGCAAAGCGGCAAAAGCGGCCATTCTGGTGAACTCCCCCACCGGATCGACCAGAAGGTCCTCGTAGCGGATCAGCAGGCGCGGCACCTCTTCGGCGGTCAGCCAGCTCCGGCAATGACTGCTCCAGTCCAGCAGGAGAATGGGCAACTGTGGCCCGGCCACCGCATCGGGGTCAAAGTCCAGCCGGTATCCGGGATCCGCCATCCGGGCAATGGCCTCATCCTGATCACAGTCAAAAAACTCGGCGAAGGACACGGCAATATCGCGGGGATCGCGGACCAGATGGATCGCCCCTGCCGTTGCCCGGGCGGACAGGCGGGCCCCGCCCTCCTCTGTCCGGATCCATGCATCGTGGGTCCGGTACAGGCCGGGGCGGGACAGATGGCGGGCTTCCGCCTCCAGCCGCAGCGGCTTCAGCGTGATCGCCTCATCCGGCGTCAGATCCGCCAGCTTGATACCCAGCGCCTCATCGAAGCCCAGCAGCCCAAAATCAACCGGAACCCGCAGGACCTGATCCCGGATGCTCGGCGCGTCCCCGGATCCGGCCAGAAGCTGCGCCACGAACAGGCGCAGCCACGTGCTGCCGGATTTCGGATAGGCGGCAATCCAGATGATTTTTCGGATATCAGACAAAATCGCACAGTCTCCGGCTTTGATACAGGCTTGTGGGATGACAGCCCCCTGCGCTTCTATCAATTGCGTCTTCTTCAAAACAGTTTTCTTTTACAGGCCGTTATGCTGTATAGGCCGGGACCCTGCGCCCCCGGAAGACCGCATTCCCCCAGGGGTGGACAGCTTTCGGCCGATAATGCCATAAATCTTCAGACTTATAATTTTACAGGATGCCCAGCCCGATGAGCGGACTTTCTGCGGGGACCACCCTCGTACGGAACAAGGATATGCTCTTTTCCCACATTCATCATGAAGTGGTGATTTTCCACATGATGAAGGGGGCATACTTTTCGCTCGACGCGATCGGGGCGGATATCTGGTCCCGCCTTGACACCCCGATGACTGTGGCCGCCCTGTGTGACAGCCTGACAGCCGATTATGACGGAGACCGCGCTGAGATTGAGCGGGACGTTCTGCTGCTGTTGGCTGACATGATGGACACCGATCTGGTCATCCCGCACCAGCCATGAGGCTGAGATCAGGACGGCCTTCCGCCGCCAGTCCGGTAAACAAGAGCCTGATCGGTAAATAAGGTGCTGTGATGAGAAAAACGGTCGAACTGGGTGGCTGGCGATACTGCGGCGACATCCTGCCCCCGGGCGAGATTGCCGCCGACCCCGATGCCCCTGCCGACATCACCGTCACCGTCACCGCCGTTCCTGCCATGCCGGAGGACTGCTCTCCGGGCCATCCTCTGTGGCGGACCCTGACCGATGGGCGGATCCTGCTGTCTGTGCCGGGGATCGGCCGCTTCTGCCTGTCCGGGGGAGACAGGGTTGATGTCGAACCGGCCACCGGGGCCGATCCGGTCAGCCTTGGCCTGCTCCTGAGCGGACCGGTTCTGGCCGTGCTGAACCGCCAGCGCGGTCTGCTTCCCTTCGACGGGGCCGCGCTTGGCCTGAACGGTGGTGCCCTGCTGGCCGTCGGGGCCTCCGGCGTGGGGAAAAGCACTCTGGCCGCCGTTCTGGCACAACAGGGGTGGCCGGTACTGGCCGACGGGGTTGTCTCCGTCTCGTCCCGGAAGGACGGGGCAGAGCTGATACGGGGTGCCGCCTGCCTGCGGCTGTGGCGACGGTCAGCCCAGATGCTGGGCCTTGATCTTCAGGGGTATCCGCCGCTGCGGCCCGGGGTCCCCCGGTTTGACACCCGGTGGAGTGGCCTGCCCCCCGGCCCCCGGCCCATCACCGGGATCGCCATCCTGCTGAACCGGGCCGCCCGGCCGGAGTGCGAGCGGCTGTCTCCGGGGCAGGCGGTGGCCTGCCTGACACGCGCCCTGTGGAGCCGCCCGGCCTATGCGGAAGACCGGCCCGGCGCAGCGGCGTTGATCGCTGACCTCGCGGCGCTGACGACATCGGTCCCCTGCTGGCGTCTGACGCTGGCGGAGGACCTTGACGCAATGGCATCCACAGCCGATTTACTGAAGCAGTCGGTCAACCTGTAAAAGAATGCATCCATAATACGCTTACATCTTTTACCGCGTGCCCTCTTCAGGAATGGAGGAGGGAAAGACAGCGCGCCCGATCTGACCGGCCCGCTCCAGCAGAGAGTCCGGTGCACCCGGATCAGACAGCAGCAGCAGACTGGATGTCACCACCGGCGCGCCGCAGTACCCGAAGATTCCGTGATCAATCTGCGTTTTCATGGCCCCCTCATAGCCATGCCGGGCATAGGTTCCCTGATCTGCTCCGCCGATTGCGACCAGATGAACGGAAAGCCACCCCAGCTTTTTCCGGATCACCGCATCCGCCCGGTCATCATACGCCCAGCCGCTGGTGAACACCCGGTCAATCCAGCCTTTCAGCAGGGCCGGCATCGACCACCAGTACACCGGATAGACCAGAACCAGCGCATCAGACCGTTGCAGGCGGGCCTGCTCCGCCGCCACATCGGCGGGGACCGGGGCCCGATGCAGGTGCACGGCATTATCCGCCGCCGTATAGCGGGGATCAAACCCCTCGGCGGCCAGATCCACCAGCTCAACGCTCGCCCCGGGGGTGCCTGCGGTGATTCCCCCGGCGATGCTCCGGGCAATCCGCTGCGTCAGCGCTTCACGCTCCGGGTGGGCAACAATGATGGTAGAGTGCATGGTGCGTCCTCCTGATCCGTGGCCGCGACCCACAGCCACAAAAATATACGAAAAGTAACTTACCTTTAGTATATAGAGACATCCGACAATGCCGACAACACCTGACTCTCAAAAAAGTAAGCGCGTCCGCCTCAGCCGCGCGGAACGGCTGAGGCAACTGATTGATGTGTCGTGGGACATCATCCGGCAGGACGGGACCGATGCCCTGACCCTGCCGAACCTCGCCCTGCGGGCACAGGTCGCCAAGCCGGTTGTCTATGACCACTTCGGCACACGCAACGGCCTGCTGGCCCGGCTGTATCAGGACTTTGATCAACGGCAGACGGCCCGGATCGATATCGCGCTTGCCGGAAGCGGGCCGACCCTGCGGGAGACGGCAAGGGTGATCGCAACATCCTACATCTCCTGCGTCTTCGCACAGGGTCAGGAGATTCCCGGAGTTCTGGCGGCCCTCGCCGGTTCGCCGGAACTGGAGGCGGTCAGGCGGGAGTATCAGCGGGCCTTTCTTGCCAAATGCCGGACCATCCTGAGCCCCTTTTCTCCGCAGCAAACCATCAGACCGGCAGCGCTGTGGGCGATGCTGGGGGCGGCGGATACCCTCTCGGCGGTGGCGGCATCGGGGGAAATTGCCCTTGAGGAGGCCACCGGAGAACTGTCACGCCTGATCATGGCCATTCCTGACAGCAGCGCCCCCGGCGAAAGCCTCTGACCCGGCTATAATCGCCCCTTGCATTCGTTTGCAAAATCGGGCATCCCTGCCGCCAACGCCGGATGGTTGTACGTTTCCGATCAATCCGGCGCCCCCTTTCTTCCTTGGCGGACAGCGACAGGCGATGACCCCCGGCACCCAGCCCCCTGCGGCCAGAGTCACTTCTCTTGATGTTGCCCGGCTGGCGAATGTCTCGCAGTCGGCAGTGTCGCGCACCTTTACGCCCGGGGCCAGCGTGTCTGAAAAAACGCGGGAACGGGTGCTGGCCGCCGCCGCCCACCTTGGCTACCGCCCCAACATTCTGGCCCGCAGCCTGATCACCGGACGCAGCAACATGGTCGGGCTGGTGCTGTCAGAGCTGTCAAACCCCTATTACCCGCCGCTGCTGGAAAAACTGTCCGGTGCCCTGCAGGCGCAGGGGCGGCACCTGCTGCTGTTCACCGTCCCCCATGATCAGGATGTGGAAACGCTGATCCCCCGCGTGCTGCAATATCAGGTCGATGCGGTGGTGATCTGCGCCGGTACGGTCTCCTCCGGCATGGCTGCCGCCTGTGCCCGCGACCGCCGCCCGGTGCTGCTGCTTAACCGCACCGCCAGCCACCCGCAGGCCGACCATGTGCTGTGCGATAATGAGGATGGCGGACGGCAGGCCGCCGCCGCCCTGATCGCCGCCGGATGCCAGCGGCTGGGGCTGATCCACGGTCAGTCCGGCACCATGACCGCCGACCTGCGGGCCCGGGGCTTTCTGGCCGAAGCCGCCCGCGCCGCCGTGCCGGTGCGGCAGGCGGACGGCGGCTTTACCGCTGCGGGCGGGGCAGAGGCTGCCCGCTGCCTGCTGACCGGGCCGGAAGCGCCGGTTGACGGCCTGTTCGCCGCCAACGACCTGATGGCGCTGGAAGCCCTGCGGGTGGCGGAAACACTGGGGCGGTCTGTGCCACAGGACCTGAAGATCATCGGCTTTGACGATATCCCCGATGCCGCCCGCTTCGGCCTTTCCACCCTGCGTCAGCCGCTGGAAGATCTGGTGCAGGCGCTGGCGGCACAGCTGGAAGCCCGCCTGAACGGGGCCCCGGCAGCCCCGCCGCAGGTGCTGCCGGTCTGCCTGATCCGCCGGGCCTCCCTCGGTGCGGCCTGACCCTTTTTTCTTTCTCCCCCTTCCTCTCTCCCTCAGAAAGCAGCGGTTATGGTCCCTGACTCCCTTGCCCCCTATGTTGAATATGTCGGCTCCACCGCCGGGGCGCTGACGACTTTCGCGTTTCTGCCGCAGGTGATCAAAGTGTGGCGGACCCGCTGTGCTGATGACCTGTCCTTCCTGACCTTTGCGGTGTTCTGTCTGGGGGTGGCCCTGTGGATGGCCTATGGCGTGCTGATTTCCTCGCCGCCGCTGATCGTCACCAATGCCATCACCTTCGTGCTGGCGCTGGCGCTGGTGGTGATGAAAATCGCCTTTACCCGGAAGGCGTGACAGCCACCCGCCGCCAGACGGAACGGCAGGCAGCAGAAAGGGCGCCCCACCGGAGCGCCCTTTTTTACGCCTGATCAGGTTTCAACCCGCCAAAGCTCAGCCGTTAAGACCTCAGCCCGTGCGAACGGTGCGGATAAACCGCTCCACTTCCTGACTCAGCAGGCCCGATTGCAGGGCCAGATCGGCGGCGGACTGCTGCACCTGTGCCGCAACACTGCTGGCCTCCTGCGACGTGGCGGCAATGCGCCCGACGTTGCCGGTGACGATTTCCGTCCCCTGTGCCGCCTCCACCGCATTGCGGGCGATTTCCTGCGTGGCGGCGCCCTGCTGTTCCACCGCAGAGGCAATCGCCGCCGACACCTGGCTCATCCGGGCGATCTGCTGACTGATCAGCCCCATCGCCTGCACCGCCGCCGTGGTGGCCGACTGCACATCCTCAATCTGGGCGGCAATCTCGCTGGTGGCGCGGCTGGTCTGGGTGGCAAGGCTTTTCACCTCATTCGCCACCACGGCAAACCCCTTGCCGGTATCCCCGGCCCGCGCCGCCTCGATCGTCGCATTCAGGGCCAGCAGGTTGGTCTGGCTGGCAATGTCGTTGATCAGCCCGACCACATCGCCGATCTTCTGCACCGCGCCGGACAGACCTTCGACCACATGGGCGGTCTGTTCCGCCTGCTGCACCGCCTCGCCGGACAGTACGGAAGACTGTTCCACCTGCCGGGCGATTTCCTGAATGGAGGCCGACAGCTGTTCCGAGGCCGACGCCACGGTCTGCACGTTGGCCGATGCCTGATCCGCCGCGCCGGTGGCCTCGGCCCCCCGGCTGTTCACCTCGCCGGAGATATCGGACATCACCTGCGCATTGCTCTGCATTGACCGTGCCGCTTCCGACACCGCCCCCACCACTGTGCTGACCGTCTGCTCGAAGGTGTCGGCCATCTCATTCAGCAGGGCCCGCTTATCGGCCTCGGCCTGTTCAGCCAGCCGCGCCTGTTCGGCTTCCAGCCTGCGGGCGGCTTCCCCCTTGCTCTTGAAGACGGCCACGGCGCGGGCCATTTCGCCGACCTCGTCACCGCGCCCGGTGCCATCCACCGTCACCGTCAGATCCCCGGCGGCCAGACGCTCCATCACCCGGCCCAGCCGCGACAGCGGGCTGGTCACCCCCTGCGCCACCAGCCAGATCGCCAGCGCCAGCGTCATCAGCGTTGCCGCGGCCGGAACCGCCACCGACAGCACCACCAGCCGGTCAGCCTGCAGTTGCAGATCCGCCGACAGGGTGTCGGTCTCAGCCACCAGTGCCACCGTCATCGGCAGCAGGATCTTACCGATCGCATCCACCTCCGGCAGGAAAGCGGAGCGGAACAGGCTGTTCGCCTCCTGATCGCGGTTCTGCACCGCCAGCGCGGCAATCGCCCCGGCACTGGTAAAGGCGGTATCAAACCGCTTTCTGATCTCGGCCAGATCATTGCCGTAGCGCGGCAGCGCCGTCACGGCCTTCTGCAACCGCTCATAAAAGTCTGCCTGCACGGTCGGCAGGGTTTCCTTCAGGCGGGTGATTTCGGCCACATCCTCTTCCGCGATCATGGTGGCCATCGTTGCCCGCAGCACCGTGGCGACGCGGTTAGCCGCAACCATCTGCACCTGCCCGCTGGCATTGCTGTTCAGCAGCCCGCTGTACCTCTCGTCCATCCGGTGCATCTGCCACGCGGTAATCGCCGCGCACCCGACCGAGACCACCCCCAGCAGCAGCAGCACCAGCAGAACTTTGGTCCGTACCCGCATGTTTACCAGCATCATACACTCCGCTTCCCTGCCCCGCCGAGCAGACGGGGCCTGCATCCCGAACGCCCCACAGGCAGCGCCAGAGCACTGCCGGGGTCTTAAAGCGGTAGCCGGTTAAGGCGGGACAATCAACCGATATCCATACGACCAAATAATTACGTATTTATAATATAGATGGATTTTCATATGTCAGCATCCATTAAATCCACATTGGGCCGGGCCTTACCGCCTCTGCTCCTCTTCCCCTACCCAGCCCGACGCACCGGGGCAGTCTGGGGGGGCAATCTGGTCGCCTGAGGCTATATCGCAGCCGCAATATCAATTAATAATGATTATTATAATTAATTTCTAGCCGAATCAGTCATCCGGCAGAAGACCCAACGTCTGAAGAATGACGCGGTCAGCATCTGCCCCCGTCAGGTATTTTCCGTTGCCGGATTGCCCCCATCCCCCGGAGACCGGGCGGGCCGACGGCAGCGGCGCCACCGCAGCGGCCAGCATATCGGCGATGGCCTGTTCAAAAAACCGCAGCGTCTGCGGCGGGGTCTGGCCCTTGGCCTGCATCGAGGCCATCCGCTGCCGGAACAGCCCGGTGCACAGGCTGAGTGTCTCCGCCCCCGGCAGCTCCAGCTCCGCCCCCCGCTTCAGCGCGGCGGCAGCGGTCGGGGCGTCGGTGGCAGCGGGCCAGGGCCGCCGCATCTCCTCCCCCCAGCAGTCGGCGCGGGCGTCGTCAAAGGCAGCAACCAGATCCACCGCATCAGGCCAGACCCTGACCGTTGCAACCCCGTCAAGGGGAGTGGAAGCAGCAGCGCGCGACGGCAAGGCTATCTGGCTGCCGGGCTGTAGCCTCTCCACTCTGGACTCTAACTTCTGGCTTATGGGCTCTGGCCTCTGGGTCGGGGGTGGCTGCACCGCCACCCCACCGCAAACCGCAGCCTCTTCGGCGGGGGGTGGTGAATTTTTCTGTTTCGTTTCAACGGCTTTTCGACTTCTGCGTGATCCCGGAAGCGCCCCGGTCTTTGCGCTGCGTTCGCCGTCTTTGCGCTTCTGTTCATCGCGGATCATCCGGCGGCAATAGATGGTCGAGCCCCGGGCCGCCCGGCTGAAAACCCCGGCGTCTTCAAGTTCTGACAACAGGGCCGTGACCTCTGCCGGGGTGATGCCGCACAGGATCGCCAGCTGCGCATCCGTGACCGGCCGCCCGTTAACGGTCAGGTGGCCATAGGGGTCCGCCTCATGCATCAGGCACAGCATTTCCGCCCACAGGCCACGGGCAGCCAGCCCGCACATGCGCAGCTGCGGGTCAGCCCGCCAGTCAGCGGGATAGAACTTCATCCACGGCTTTTTTGCGGGGATCTCGGCAGTCATCGCGGCTCTCCTGTCTGTGTCTGCGGTCTCTTCCAGCACGGAAGAAACCGAAACCTTAGCGGAAAGCCCGGAGAGGGGAGAAACCGGGGGAATACCGTCAAGCCATGACGACACCCCCGCAGCAGCCACAGGGCTGGCGGGACAGAAAAGTCTTATGGGGGGAATGGTGGGCAGTGACGGGCTCGAACCGCCGACATCCTGCGTGTAAAGCAGGCGCTCTACCAACTGAGCTAACCGCCCGTGCAGACAAACGGCCATCAGAACGGCCCGGTTTATCGCGGGAGCGATGTTTTACCCCACCTCCCGCACAAACTCAACACCTGAATGCGGCGCGGCGGTCAATCCAGCGGCGGGTGGCCGTCTGACAGGCATTTGCCATGATCAGACAGAATTTCAATCACCCGGCATTCCTGCACCGTCGGGCCATGACAGCAGACGGCCATATGCTCCAGTTCCTGCTCCAGCTTGCGCAGGCGGTCGATGCGGTCACGCACCAGCCGCAGGTGGCGGCGGGCAATGGCATCGGCCTGTTCACACGGAGAGTCCGGGTGCGCCGCCAGCGTCAGCAGCTCGCGGATGTCATCCAGCGTAAAGCCCAGATCGCGGCTGTGCCGGATAAAGCGCAGCCGGTCCAGATGCTTATGGGTATACAGGCGCTGGTTGCCGCTGCTGCGCTCCGGCTGCGGCATCAGGCCGATCTGTTCATAATAGCGGATGGTCGGCACCTTACAGCCGCTTTCCGCCGACAGGGTACCGATGGTCATCGCCTTGGCCGTCTGGGGTCTCATCGCCGGGGGCCTCTCCTTAAACCTATACCTTTTAGAGATATAGGGGCCGGACAGGCCCCCCGCAACCGTGACCGGGGTGTGATCTGGTCAGGCCAGCCCCGGCGGTTACGCCGCCGTCAGCCGCTTGCGGTACCAGATCTGGGAATGGCCGGGCGGGTAGCCATCCATCACGCACCAGCGCTCATAGCCGATTTTCTCGTAAAAGCCGGGGGCCTGAAAGTCATAGGTATACAGCCGCGTCCACTGGCACCCGGCAGCGGCGGCCTCCGCCTCGGCCTGTGCCATCAGCGATGCCCCCAGACCGGTGCCGCGCTGGCTGTCATCAATCCACAGTAGATCAACATACAGCCAGTCCCACTGGCGGTATCCGACCAGCCCGCCGACCACGGTGCCATCTTCTGCCCGGGCCTGAATGCAGACATCCTCGCGGTTCATCGGCAGGCGGCTGGCGACAATATTATACTGGCGCAGGCCATCCCACACCGGCTTGCTGTCAGCCTCGGTCGGGTTGGCGATACTGTGCAGGGAAACAGCCATCTCTCAGGGGTATCCGTATAAGGGGGAGCCACCCCGGCTTGACGCCGGGCAGCGGCAGCTTATCTGCTGGAAGAGAGGATGTCTTCTCCCCCGTGCCCCGCCCTTCCGGCAGGCCATCCGGCTTGCGGTATCCGGCGGGGTATGGAATAAGTGTGGCCGTCCGGCCGGACGGCACAGCCGCAGCCCGCTGCATGGCTTACCCCCGGCCCCGGACGGATACCGAAAATCACCGTCGTCGCCAGTCACCGTCACCGTTCCGCGCCCCGCATGACACAGCAGGCCACCGGGGCTGACCGGGTCAGGGCGGGTGTTATCAGGGCAGCCGTGCAGATGATCCTTATTCGCAATCTACGCCATACCTACCCCGGTACGCGCCGTCAGTCCGCCCGCAATGCGCTGCGCGACCTGTCGCTGGAGATCGCCGACGGACAGTTCTGCATTCTGTCAGGCCCCAACGGCAGCGGCAAATCCACGCTGTTCCGCATTCTGTGCGGGCTGGCGACCCCGTCATCGGGCAGCGTCACCATCGGCGGTCATGATCTGGCGACGGCCCCGGAGCGGATCCGCCCACTGATGGGGGTGGTGTTCCAAAGCCCGGCGGTCGATAAAAACCTGTCGGTGCAGGAAAACCTGACCCTGCATGCCGAGCTGCACGGCCTGCGCGGGGCCGCCGCCACAGCGCGGATCACCGAGGCCCTGAGCTGGTCTGACCTGAAAGACCGGCTGGGCGACCGGGTGGAAACCCTGTCCGGCGGTCTGGCCCGGCAGGTGGAGCTGGCGAAGTGCCTGACAACCCGCCCGCAGATCCTGCTGCTGGACGAGCCGACCACCGGCCTTGACCCGGCCAGCCGCCGGTCCTTCATTCTTGCCCTGCGCCGCCTGCAACGCGACCGCCGGATGACCGTGCTGATGACCAGCCATGTGTTTTCCGATGCCGAGTTTGCCGATTCCGTCGCCATCCTGCGCGATGGCACCCTGCTGGCGCACGATACCCCCGACCGCCTGAAGGCGATGGTCGGCACCGAGATGGTGGTGATCCGCCCCCGCGACCCCGCCGCCTTTGCCGCCGTGCTGGAAACCGGGTTTGCCCGCACGCCGATCCGCTACGGCGATGAACTGCGGATCGAGAATATTCCGCCGGAAGAAGCGGTGCCGCTGATTGCCGCCGTGCTGGCCAACCACCGGGATGATGTGCTGTCCATCGGGGTCAAGCAGCCGGATCTGGAAGATGTGTTCGTCCACGTCACCGGGCGCACCGCCGCCTTTGCCGCCGAAGCCGACCAGACCGACAGCCGCGCCAGACGCCAGCCGGAGCTGACAGCATGACCACCCCCGAAACCGCCGCCGCCGCACTGGATTCTGACGCCGTGACCCTGCCGTCCACCGATCTGTCCGCACAGCCGCTGTCGCCCCCGGGCCTGCTTGGCCCGGCCTTCGCTCTGGCCCGGCGGGAATTCACCCGCTTTATCCGCCAGCCGCACCGGGTGATCGGCAGTCTGGGCCAGCCGCTGCTGTTCTGGATCTTTCTTGGGGCGGGCTTTACCCCGTCGTTCCGTCCGCCGGGGATGGAAGGGATGACGTACCTTGAGTACTTCTATCCCGGCGTGCTGATGATGATGATCCTGTTTGCGTCCATCTTCTCTACCATCACGGTGATTGAAGACCGCGATCAGGGCTTCCTTCAGGGGGTGCTGGTCGCCCCGGTGCCGCGTCTGGCGATTGTGCTGGGCAAGGTCGCGGGGGGATCATCCATCGCCCTGTTTCAAAGCTTTCTGCTGCTGCTGGCAGTGCCCTTCCTCGGCCTGCCGGTCACGGCGGGCGGCATCGGCCTGATTGTGATGGCGATGGTGCTGTCGGCCTTCGGCTATACCGCGCTGGGCTTTGCCATCGCATGGCGGATGAAATCCACCTCCGGCTTCCATGCCATTATGATGGTGTTTCTGATGCCGCTGTGGCTGCTGTCCGGCGCGCTGTTCCCCACCACCGGGGTGCCCGGCTGGCTCAGCACCGCCATGGCCCTGAACCCGGTGGCCCACGCCCTGACCATCGTGCGCGCCCCGTTTTATGCCGATGCCGCCACTGTTCTGGCCAGCCCGGCCTATCTCACCTCGCTGGCGGTGGTCGCCGGCTGGGTCGCCCTGTGCCTGTGGTGGTGCGCCAGCCGTGTCGCCCGCCGCGATAAGGGTGTAAAAGGATAAGCAGGATGGAAGCCGTCTCCGTCCGCTTCATTTCCCGGGCGGAGACTGTGCCGCTGCGCCGCGCCCGCCTCAACCCGGATTTAACCCCGGAAGAGGCGGAACGCAACGCACAGGGGCATACGGATGCCTTCCAGTGTGGTACATTTATCGGCGGTACACTGCTATCCGTTGTTACCTTCCACCCGGAAGCCGTTCCGTCCCATCCGGGTGGCCTGTCCCCTCCCCCCTTCTCTCACCCCTGGCGGCTCCGGGCTCTCGCCACCGCTGCCGGGCAGGAAGGTAAGGGGCTGGCCCGGCTGGCCATCGGCTTCGGGCTCCGTCATCTTTTCAGCACTGCTCCCCCCGGCAGCACAGGTGTATGGCTTTATGGCCGCGCTGCTGCCTATGGCTTCTATGACCGGCTGGGGTTTTCCCGCGCCGGACTCACCTTTACCACCGACACCGGGCCGCATGATCTGTTCTGGATCTGCGGACCCCTGGCCTGAAAGGGTCCCTGATCATCGCACAAGCATCCACCGGAACGGTCTCCGTCCGCTTCATCAGCCGGGCAGAGACCCTTCCCCTCCGCCGCGCCCGCCTGAACCCCGACCTGCCCGTGCAGGACGGCGCTTCCGGCCAGCCTGCCTTTGCGCAGCCCCTGCAGGATGCCAAACCGCAGGCCTTTCAGTGCGGGGCTTTTCTGGATGAAGAGCTGGTGTCGGTCGTGACCTTTACGCCGGAAACAGCCCCCGACCATGCCGAAGGGCTGCCTGCCCCGGTGCTGGCCAGCCAATGGCATCTGCGGGCCCTTGCCACCGCCCCCGGCCATGAAGGCAAGGGGCTGGCCCGGCAGGCTGTCGCCTTTGGCCTGAAAGCCATTTTTGCCGCAGGAGCCCCCGGCAGCACCGGCGTCTGGCTGTACAGTAAGGAATCAGCCTATGGCTTTTACCAGCGCCTTGGTTTTTCCAGCGCCGGGGCCCCGTTCCTGACCGACAGCGGGCCCTATGATCTGTTCTGGATCAGTGGCCCGCTGGAGTCACAGGATATCTCCGCCACGCGGTAATTTAAGCCTGCGGTACCGTCAGCGGGTGCAGTACGCTTCCAGCGGCCAGCGCCCGGCCACCGTATAGGGGGTCTCCGGCGAGACCATAAACTCGCTGGCCCCCCGGTGGGTCGTGGAATGCACATCCCAGTCATAGGTATAGCCAAGGCGGGTCCACGGCGCACCGTTGACGCTGTAAGACTGCACATACAGACCGGCGAAGAAAGTGCGGTAATCCGGCACCCCCGGCGCGGTCTCCGCCACCGGGCCGGTGGCCGAACAGGCCGAAATATCAGTCCGTGGGTCAGAACACGGGCGCAGCAGCCGGTCAGCAGGAACCCAGATCTCCACCACACTGTCACTCTTCGACGCCGGGGGCAGCCCCAGCCAGCGGATCAGCCGCTGCCGCCGTGCCTCCCCCGCTGCCCAGTCGGCGCAGGTGGCCTGCATCTGCGGCACCGCCGTCACCCACAGCACCGGCTTGCCGGGGGGCAGCTTTCCGGTCTCTGTGGAATAAAACTTCTGCACCGTCTCGGCGGTGGTGAACATCGCCATCAGCACTTCGCGGCCCGTGGCGGTCTGCCGCTCCACCAGTCCGGCACTGCCGGGGGCCAGCGAGACCAGATCGTGGTCCTCTTCCCTCGGTTCCGGGATTGCCGCATCTTCCAGCGCCGCATAAAACGCATTGTGAGGAACCCCGCCGCCCCCGGCCTGAGGAGATACACCCCCGGCTGGGCCCTGTGTCGCGCACCCCGACACCCCAACGGCCAACACAGCGGCGATCCCCGCCGCCAGCAGTCCATTCCGCATTCTCTGCCTTCCGCATAATCACCCCGATTCCGCCCGGGGCGCGGTGACAGTGCGACAGCAGCGGCGGGAAAACAACCTATCTCTGTATTTTTCCCGCAAAAAGGGCTGGCCCGACACAATTCCAGAGGAAAGGGTGGCGGGACGGTGGCTGAGACAGGCAGCGGAACCACGCGCCCGCCAGACGCGGGGCCTTGCCCCGCACCCCGCGTGAGAGGCGCGGCCTCTCACACTCTCAGGAGTATGACGTGCCGGTTGACCTGTTCACTACCAAGCTACCGATCACCGCAGTCCAGCCCCTGAACAATGAGGCCCTGCCAACCTTTGAAGAACATAATGCAAGGATTGATGCCGTACTCAGCGACAATGGCCGCGAATTCTGCGGACGTCCTGACCAGCATCCTTATGAACTTTTCCTTCAACTTGAAGGGATTGAGCACAAACGGACAAAAGTCTCCCGGCCCCAATCCAACGGGATCATGGAGCGCCTCCGCAGCCCCCTGCTCGACGAGCACTTCGGTGTTGAAGGGCGTAAAACATGGTTTGAAACCGTGGCCGAGATGCAGACCGCCCTTGATACTTATCTCATCCACGACAACCAGTGGAGACCACATCAGAGGCGAGACATGTACGGGCGGCCCCCATCAGCGCCTTTATCCAAGGCATTCCCAAACGCTGGCAAGAGGGAGGCCAAAACACTCCCTCCATCGCCACGAAACCTACTACCACCTGACCCTACTCCTGAGGCGAAACTGTCAGGTGATTACCATTTCTGTGCACAAAGGGAGTGATGGATTTTCAGCTCTACCTGAATACACGATCACTTTCGGGATAGCCCATAAGCGAGTATCATCGAAACAATCAAAGGAAGACCATCTTATATTTTTACAATCTCAGGAAGCTTTAATCTACCAATGAGGAAAAAATGACAAAACCCAACATCATGATCTCTCACCGCTGGCCGTACGACGGGGACTACGCCAGTCTGGTTGAAAAATTTGATAAGTATGGTCTTGATTATCTCAATTACTCAGTTCCATCTCATGATCCCCTCGATGTAAATCGCGTGAACCAAATTAAAGCGGCGCTGCGCGAACAAGTGAGGCAGTGCAATTATTTTATTATTTTCGCACGAATGGCGATGGGGGGAAGCACTTGGTGCAAATTTGAAGTTGAAGTTGCTGTCGAATACAATAAGCCAATCCTTTCGATTCTTCCTCACGGCTATACGGGAAATGTCCCCTTATTCATTCAAAAGGCTGACAATGAGGGCGGCCCTGTCGGTTTTAACACCCCTGCCATCATTAGAAAGATTTGCAAGAGATTAAGCCACCCTGTTCCCAATGGAGTCTGAGAGAATGAAAGACAAGCTGTGCTTTACGATCATGGGGTTCGGTAAAAAAACAGACTTTTCAACAGGGAAAACTTACGATCTCGACAAAACATACGCCAACATAATTAAGCCTGCCGTTGAAAACTGTGGTTACACGAGTGTCAGGGCAGATGAAATTCAGGATTCTGGCATCATTGATAAGAGCATGTATGCATTGCTCGTAAGAGCTGACTTAGTAATTGCAGATATTACCACGCTTAATCCTAACGCAATTTATGAATTAGGGATAAGGCACGCAGCAAGACCAAACCACACGGTAATCCTTAAGGACAAAGAGGGGAAAATTCCCTTCGATCTCGATCACAATCGTTTTCTGATATACACCCACCTTGGGGATGATGTCGGCGCATCGGAAGCGCAGGAATGTCAAAATCGGCTCCAACAGATGATCAAATCAATAGAAGCGCAAGGTGGAACCGATAGCCCTCTTTTTGAATATTTGAATGGAATCACTCCACATAAATTATCAGATGAAGACTATAAGCAAGTTATATCGCGACTTCTTCAAAAAGAAAATCATGTTTTTGCTTTTTCAGAGAAAGCAAAAGAATTGAAAGCAAATGGAGATTTTATAGGGTCCTCCTTACTTTGGGAAAAGGCATCCTCCATTATGCCAGATGAACATTACTTCATTCAGCAGCATGCGCTCTGCCTATACAAGTCCGAACACCCCAGTAAGGAGACATCACTTCTATCAGCCCTCACCATAATCTCAAAAATATACAGTGAGGATGACACGAATGATCCAGAAACCCTTGGTCTTGTTGGAGCCATTTATAAACGTCTTTTTGAAACCAACGGCGACAAAGAAACCCTCAACTTATCTATCAACGCATATAAGCGCGGATACATTCTCTCAAGAAATTATTACACAGGGGAAAATTACGCAACATGCCTTGATATGCTGGCTGAAACCACAATCGATGAAGAGGAGGCCGCTTCCAGTAGATTTGAAGCAAAAAGAACGAGGAAAGAAATAATAGAATCTCTTTCGAAACAGATACAAGACACTTACAGCCAAGATCCAAAATGGGCTTACGCTACTCTGGCAAATTGCAATTTGCACTTGAGAAACTACGATGAAGCCAATAAATATGAATCTTTGTTTTTTAAGGAAAATCCTGATCAGTGGGAAGTTGAAACTTACCATGCGCACAAACCCAAATTTTCGGACAAACTCGACGGCTGATACACCTGCCCCTGACCTCTTTGTGTACAGAGCTGGTAATCACCTGACAGTTCAGCCTCAGGAGTAGGGTCAGGCAGCCGTCGGTTTGGTGTCCAGGAGGGGATCTTTTGGTCTCGCTCCTGCCCGCGCTTGGGTATGATCTCGATAAAAGCACTGATCAGGCACCACCCGCTCATAGCCTGCTACTGATATAGCCCCCTCTGGTTGTAGCAGATGAGATAAGCAGCAAAAAGCCCCCGGATTTCTCCGGGGGCCTGTCTACGGCACGGTATGACCGGCAGGGTTACGGGCATTCCTGAAAGCGCACCGGCTGGCCGACCGGGGTGCCCTGCAGGGCGGTATCGCACATGACGATGTTGCCACGGATGATGGTATGCACCGGGCGGCCGGTGGCCTCGAAGCCGTCAAACGGCGTCCAGCCGACGCGGCTGGCGATCCAGCTGTCGGTGATGGTCCAGCGGGCATTCAGGTCAACGATGGTGAAATCGGCGTCGTAGCCAAGGGCGATGCGGCCCTTGTTCATCATATTATAGATGCGGGCCGGACCGGCGCTGGTCAGGTCAACAAAGCGGCCGAGCGACAGCCGCCCGGCGGCGACGTGGGTCAGCATCACCGGCACCAGCGTCTGTACCCCGGTCATCCCCGACGGGCTGGCCGGATAGGGCTTGGCCTTTTCTTCCAGCGTATGCGGGGCGTGGTCAGAGCCGATCACATCCACCACCCCGGCCTCGACCGCTTTCCACAGGGCGTCGCGGTGGCGGGCATCGCGGATCGGCGGGTTCATCTGAGCCCGGGTGCCAAGCCGGTCATAGGCATCCGGCCCGGCCAGCGTCAGGTGCTGCGGTGTGGTCTCGACGGTGGCGAATTCCTTATGCGCCGCCAGAAACTCCATTTCCTCCGCCGAGGTGACATGCAGCACATGCACGCGGCGCTGGGTTTCCTCCGCCAGACGCACCAGCCGCATGGTGGCCCGCAGGGCGGTTTCCTCATCGCGCCATACCGGATGCATGTGCACCGGGGCGCCATCCTTCACCAGATTCCAGCGTTCAATCAGGCGCGGCTCATCTTCGCAATGCACGGCGATGCGGCGGCGACCGTGGCGCAGGATGTTGCGCAGCGGCTCATCTTCCGCCACCAGCAGCGATCCGGTGGAAGACCCCATGAAGATCTTGACCCCGCTGCACCCCGGCAGGTTTTCCCATTCCGCCAGATCAACGGCGTTATCGCCGGTGGCCCCGATGAAAAAGGCATGGTCACACCACGCCCGGCCCCGGGCGCGCGCCACCTTATCGGCAATGGCGGCGGCATCGGTGGTGGAAGGCTTGGTGTTGGGCATTTCAAAAATGCCGGTGACACCGCCCAGCACCGCGCCACGGGTGCCGGTTTCCAGATCTTCCTTATGCTCCAGCCCCGGCTCACGGAAGTGGACCTGCGTATCAACCACCCCCGGCAGCACGGTCAGGCCGTTCAGTGCCAGTTCCTGCGCCCCCTGCCCGGCCAGCGTGCCGAAGGCCACGACTTTGCCGTCGCGCACACCGATATCGGTCTGGACCAGACCGCCCGGCATCCAGACGGAGCCCTGAGTGAGAACAAGATCATAGCGGGGGGTGTCGCTCATCGGGGGCTCCATCACAGGCCAGGGGGAGATCTGTCTTTTAGCTAACGTGTTTCCCCCCGAAGGGGAAGGGACGCCGGAAGGAAAATTTAAAGCTTTTCCGGCGACAGGGCCAGCCGTCAGCGGGCGGCCAGCACATCCAGCGTTGTGCCGTCCATCCCTTGCCCGGCCACATGGCGGCGGTGCCACAGGGCGTAGAACAGCAGGCTCCACGCCGCGAAGCGCTGCTGCTTGCCGCTGGCGGTAAACAGGGCGCGCACCGCGTCGGGGTCAGCGATTTCCGCCACGCCGGGGCTGGCGGCCACCAGCGCGCCGACCCGCGCCCCATCGGCGGCGATCCATTCACCGACCGGCACCGTGAAGCCTTTTTTCGGCGCAAAGGGCCGGGCCTGCGGCAACACCCGGTCCAGCCAGCGGCGCAGAATATACTTACCGGTCTTTCCGCGCAGGCGCAGTGACGGATGCAGACGCAGCGCTACATCAGCCACCACCGGGTCAAGGAACGGCACCCGCCCTTCGACCCCGTGCGCCATCAGGCAGCGGTCGGCCTTCAGCAGCAGGTCATTGGGCAGCCAGTCGGCGATGTCGATGGCCTGCGCCCGGGTCAGCCGGTCAGAGAAGCGCGCCGTCGCCGCCCGCTCCGCTGCCGCCATGCCATCGCGCCAGCCGGTGCCGGTATCGCGCAGCACGCCCAGCCCGTCGAAAGTGCCGCTGCGCCGCATCGGCCGGGCAAACGGCCACGGGCGGCAGAAGCTGCGGTAACGGCCATACCCGGCAAACAGCTCATCGCCGCCTTCGCCGGACAGAATCACCCGCACCTGCTTCCGCGCTTCCCGCGCCAGCAGCCAGGTCGGCACGATGGCGTAGTCGGCCACCGGGTCATCCATGCTTTCAACCATGCGCGGCAGATGCTGCCAGAAATCAGCGGCGGTGACGGCCACTTCGTGATGCTCTGCCCCCACCTGCCGGGCCAGAGCCCGGGCGTGGTCACGCTCGTCATGCACCGCCGTTTCCGGGAACCCGGCGGTGAAAGCCACCACCGGCTGGGGGTTCAGGCGGGCCATCAGCGCCAGCACCGCCGAACTGTCAATGCCGCCGGACAGGAACATGCCATAGGGCACGTCAGACCGCTGGTGCGCCAGCACGCTGTTTTCCAGCGCCGCATCCAGCAGAGTCACCGCCGTTTCCTCATCGCGGATATCGGTGATCACATCGGGCAGCGGGCTTTGGCGACGACGCTCGATGATCCGCCCGGCCTTCAGCACCACAGTCTCGCCCGGCATCAGCCGCTGGATGCCCTGCAATGGCAGGCGGTCGCCGGTGGTAAACTGCAGTTGCAGCAGCTCCGTCACCTTGGCGGGATCCAGCCGGGGGGTGACAAAGCCGCCCGCAACCAGCGCCTGCGCCTCTGACGCAAACGCGATGCCGCCGGGGGTTTCCGCCAGATACAGCGGCTTGATGCCGAACGGATCGCGGGTCAGCACCATCACCCCGTCGGCGGGATCGTACAGGGCGATGCCGAACATGCCGCGCAGACGGCGGGGGAACGCCGCGCCATCCTGCCCGTACCAGACCAGCGGGGTTTCGCAGTCTGACCGGGTGCGGAACGGCTGGCCGGTCAGATCGTCGCGCAGGGCGGGATCGTTGTAGATCTCGCCGTTGGCGACCAGCACCCGGCCCCCATCCCAGAACAGCGGCTGATCGCCAGTCTGAAGATCAATAATCGCAAGACGGCTGTGCCCCAGCGCCACCGGCCCGCCATCGGCATGCACATGCACACCGTCGGGCCCCCGGTGGGCCAAGGCCTGCGCCATGCGCAGCACCGCATCACCGGGGGCAGCCGCCCCGGTGCTGAAAAACCCGGCAATCCCGCACATCAGCCCGCATCCCCCGCCCCGGCGGTCTGTGCCGTCACCGCCGCAAAAAATGCCCGGTAGCGGTCAACCACCGCCGCTTCGGTAAACCCATCGCGGAAGCTGGCATACCCGGCATCTGCCAGCGCCGTCAGGGCGGCACGGTCGCGCAGCGCCCCCTTGATCGCCGCCGCCATCGCCGCATCGTCATCAACCGGGGTCAGCAGGCCATTGACGCCGTTTTCAATCAGTGCCGACGGCCCCTGACTGGCCGCCGCCAGCACCGGGCGCTGCTGTGCCCATGCCTCCAGCACCACATTGCCCAGCGGCTCGTGCCGTGACGGGCAGACAAACAGATCAGCCGCCCGGTGCAGGGCCGGGGCGGCATCGGTCCAGCCAAGAAAGCGCACACGCGGGCGGATGCCGAGCTTGGTGGCCAGTGCCTCCAGCGCCGCCCGCTCCGGCCCGTCACCGGCCAGCCACAGATAGACGTCGCTCAGGCGGGCCACCGCCTTCAGCAGGGTATCAAAGCCCTTGTTCTCATGCAGCCGCCCCAGCGCAAACAGCAGCGGCACCGTATCCGGGGTGGTGAAATCCGACCGCCTGACCGGCGGGGCCTGCCGTTCATCAACAAAGTTAGGCAGGTAATGCGCCCGCGCGGCGGGCCAGCCTTCGCGGATCACATAGTCAACCAGATCCTGGGTATTGCACACCAGATGGTCGCAGCCCTGATAATACTTCAGGTCATAATAGCCGCCCAGCCGGGCCACCCGGACAAACGGCACCCCGGCCTTGCGCGGCGACGGACAGAACGCGGTGGCGCGGTTCATCCACGTCAGCACCAGCGACGGGCGGAAGCGGCGGATCTCGGCGGTAAACCTGCGCTTGGTGGAAAAATCGAACCGTCCGCCGAACGGCAGCTCCACCGGGCGGATACCGCCCTCAATCAGCTTGCCTGCCCGTTCGGCGTTGCTGCGGATCAGAATATGCTGCTGCACCCCGGCCCGGTGCAGGGCCAGCACCAGCCGCTCAAAGAACAGCTCCGCCCCGCCGTGACTGGCCCCGGCCATTGCCTGAAGAATCCGCAGATCCGCTGCTTGTTCCACGTTTGCCTCTTGGGTAAATCCTGATGCGGCGGCAGCGCCGCCCACCTTTCTTACCAGAAAAGGGCACAGCTACGCTTTTCCTTTTTTACAGGCGCTTACAGCCCTTCAAACGCAGCGGCGACATCATCCCACCGCCAGCCGCGCTGCCGGGTCAGGGCCTGCGCATGCTGGGCTGACCACAGCGTGTTGTCGCGCAGCACATCCACCGCCCGGGCCGAAAACGCCGCGTCATCGGCGGCCACAAACCCGGTTTCGCCGTCGATCACCCGTTCCGGCATTGATCCCAGCGGCTGCACCACGGCAGGCACCCCCAGCGCCTGCGCCTCGGCCACCGCCAGACAGTATGTCTCGTTCAGGTCGCCCCGGTACAGCAGCACCCGGCTGTCGCGCAGCACCGGGATCAGATCCGCCTTCGGCACCGGGGCATGCAGCACCACCCCGGCCCCGTGCAGGCCCCGGGCCCGGTTCAGCACCGCCTGCATCGCCGCCGCGCCGTGGCCGCCGTAGACCGCCGCCCCGCAATACAGGTGCAGCTCAGCCTCCGGCACCTGCGGATGGATCTCCGCCTGCCAGCGGTCAAGCAGCCAGTCAAGGCCACGCTGCGGATTAGAGGTAAACACCGCGCGGGGCGGTGGCGGCTGACGCAGACTTTCGCGCAGGAACGGCTCCTGCACCGCCAGCGGAATCACCACCCGTCGGCCGGACGGAGCCCACGCCGGATAGGTCGCGGCGTGATAGTCCCCGACAAACACCACGGTCGGGCGGGTGTAAAACAGCCGGTACAGATAGCGCGGCTTCAGCATGTACTGGCAGGGATTATGGGTCCAGAACACCTGCCGCGCCTGCCGGACGGCACCGATCAGGCCGTAGGATCGGTTGGCGATGTACAGATCACAGTGGCCCGGCAGCCCCCCGGCCAGCGGCAGCCACTCCACCCCCCGGTGCGTCAGGGGGGCGGTACAGCGGGTAAACACCTGCACCCGGTGCCCCCGGGCGGCCAGCGCCCCGGCCAGCTCCACCACCGCTGTCTCAGCCCCGCCCAACGGGCCACGCTCCGGCGTTAACCCGTCAAAAACAAGACCGTCATCAGCGATGATGATGTGCCCCATACCCACCGATACCCTTTTCTCTTAACGGTCGGGTGCCACCGCCGTTTTCCGGGCGTTCTGTTCCGTCATTTCCACCGCCTTAATGTGCGAAAATACCGGATACAGGGCCGTGCAGAGTGCAACCGCAAGACCAATTCGCCCTTCCTTGTAACCCTTACGGGAGAAAAAGACCCGAAAAAACCGGGACACTCCCGACCGCAACGCATCCGCCAGCCCGCCGATGCGACCGCTTTCGACCAGATCCTTTGCCCGGGCGGTCGTATATCGGTCCAGACGGCGTAACATATCAGACACATCGCGGTCTACGAAATGTTGTAAAGGAATGGTTAAATTAGGGCCTTTTTTCCCTGACCATTCCAGCGCCGGATGGACCCGCTGCCGCCCCCACACCTTGACCCCGCGCCGGAACAGGGCCGGGCAGCCCGCCTTGCCGAAGCTGGAGCCCCAGCCGTGCCGCACCAGCCGGGTACCGATGTAATTATCGACCGGTACCACATGCCAGTCATAGGGGGTGGTGGCAATCACCGTGCGCACTTCCGCCGCCAGCCCCGGCGGTACGTGTTCGTCGGCATCCACTTCCAGAATCCAGTCGCCGGTGCAGGCGGCGATGCCGGTATTGCGGCGGTCCCCCTCACATTCCCAGCCACCGGAAACCAGCCGCGCCCCAAACTCGGCGGCAATCTCCGCCGACGCATCGGTGCAGCGGTCAAGCACCACCACCACTTCATCGGCAAAGCGCAGATGCTCAAGGCACGACGGCAGGCGTTCCTGCTCGTTATGCACCACCACCAGCGCGGTCAGGGTCGGCTTTCTGCTGTCAGCCACCATTTCAGCCGCGTCCCTCCGCTTCCAGACCCCAGCAGCGCTGCCACAGGCCGCGCGCCGCCGCCTCCGCCGCATCGACGGTCAGGGTATCCATCAGCGTGTCGGATGTACGGTGGTCAAACCCCGGCGGATAGATGTCGGCAAAGGGCACCGTGGTCCGCTGGACGGCGCAATGCTCGCCCCACGGGGCATAATGGGCATCCTCGCTGGGGCCAAACAGGCCCAGCGTCGGGATCCCCGCCGCTGCCGCCAGATGCATCAGGGCGCTGTCGTTGCCCACATACAGGGCACAGCGTTGCAGGCAGGCATAGGCGGTCAGCAGGTCAATGCTGCCGATCAGGTCGATCCGCAGGGTCTCCGGCACCGCGTCAATCAGGGCTTCAGCCTGCGGGCGCTCCCCCGGGCCACCGAACAGCGCCACCCGCGCCCCCGGCAGAACGCCACCGACCCCGGTCAACCGCTGCATCAGGTCGGCAAAACGTTCCGCCCGCCAGGTCTTGGCCCGCCAGTTGGCGGTCGGCCCCAGCGCCAGCACCGGCCCGCCATCGGGGATCAGCTCCGCCGCCCGGGCGCGGTGCCGGTCGGTCAGCCACAGGCGCGGCACCGGCGGGCGCTGCCCCCGCCCGATCACCGAGCCGATCTGCACCACCCGGTGAATCAGCGCCCCGGTCTCCTTCGGCAGGGTCAGACGGCGGCGCACCAGCGGCAGGGTCCAGACCAGCGCCGAGCGCCGCAGATCCACCACCGTATCCCACGCCGTAAAGGCCACCTGCTTCCACAGATCAATCCAGTGACCGCCGCGCCTGCGCTTGGTCATGACGATGATCCGCTCCAGCCCCGGCACCGCCTCGAACAGCGGGGCAGCCAGCGGGCCGCAGGCAACGGTCACCCGCACCTCTTCGGTGCCGTTGTTCCCCATTTCGGCAATCAGTGCGTCAAGCAGGCCGGACGACAGCACCCCATCCCCGATACGGGTGGAAGTCACGAACAGCAGACGCTTCATGCCTCTGCTCCCGGCAGGGGCGCGGCCTCATCCTCAAACCCCAGCAGGCGTTCCATCTGCCCGGCGACCTGATCCCACGTCCGCTTCCGGCTGAGATCGCCCGCCGCCTCTGACAGCGAGGCATGAACCGCGTCATCACTCAGGATCTGCGCCGCCACATTGGCAAAGGCATCGGCATCGGGCACCACATAGCCGGTCTGGCCGTTGACGATCCGCTCTTCCACCGATCCACGGGCCAGCGCCACCGCAGGCAGGCCGCACGACTGGCTTTCCATCAGGGTCCAGTTGATCAGGTCTTCCATCGGCGGGACGTAGAGATGCACGCGGGCGGCGCGGTATTCCTCCGCCATCCGCCGGTCCCCCTGCGGATCACAGATCTCCACCCCTTTGGCCTGCGCCAGACGGGCCTGTGCGTACAGGCCGTGCAGCGCCTCGGGGATCGCCTCGCCGCGCTGGGCGCGGGCCAGCAGGGCAGAAAACACCTTCAGACGCGCCTGCGGAAGCTGGGGGTGGATCAGTTCCGTCCACACCGCGATCAGCCATTCCAGCTCCGGCCCGGGATGCACGGTGGTCAGGGCCACCGGGGCCGGGGCCTCTTCCCGCTCCAGCGCCGCCAGATAGGGCATCCGCAGCCCCGGCGGAATCACCAGATTGGGGCGCTGGCCGCCATAGGCGGCGCGCTGCGCATCGCTGGAAAACAGGATCGCCGCACCGTGGCGGATCAACAGGGCGTCCGCCGCCTCGGTATGCAGATAAGACGGGTGGGCCGTGGCCCACAGCAGGCGACGCCCGGCAGACATGCTTTCATCCAGCAGGCCGGGACGGCGGAAGGCCACCATCACATCAGCGCTCGTCACCTTCGGCCCCGACAGCGGCTGCCAGCGGACACCGCCGACCGGCACCGCATCGGGCGTGCGGTTATAGACAATCACATCATGCCCGCGCGTGGCCAGTGCGCCGGGCAATGCGGCCAATGCTTTCTCCGCCCCCCCCAACGGCCGGTTATCCGGCGTCGATCCATCGAAAGGAAGGGAATCATCGAAAAACACGATACGCATTCAGTACGGCTCCGCGGTGGTTCAGCCCTGTTGCACAGGGGCGGACGGTGCCCTTCTTATAGGGCGCGATCCCGCAAATGGCTAGTCCCCCGCATCGGCACCACCGTGATAAACCGGTGACAGAGACCGGGTCAGGCCAAAAATATGATCACATTGCCCCTTGCCTTTTTCAGCACCAGACACCACATACTGATGATATCCTACCTTTGGCATCGGGCATTCTTCCCTTTTCTGCCGTGCAGGATAGCCATTTTCAAATGGGCCGGGATTTTCACCCGGATATTATTTAATCAAGAAAGAGAGCTTCCATGCCCAACAGTTTTTCCGTCCGCCTGCCCCACCGGGGCGTCATCGCCCTGACCGGGGATGACCGCGTGACCTTCCTCAACGGGCTGGTCACCAATGATATCTCTGCCGTCACCGACGGCGCTGCGGTGTGGACAGCCTTTCTGACGCCGCAGGGGAAAGTCATCGCCGATCTGTTCGTCGTGCCCGGCACCGATGCCGATGGCACCGCCTGCCTGTTTCTGGAGACCGACGCCGACCGGCTGGACGATCTGCGGACCCGCCTTGGCCGGTTCCGGCTGCGGGCCAAAGTCACCCTGACCGTCACCGACCTGAAAGTTGCCGCCGCATCGGCAGCCCCGGCCACGCTGCCGGGGGTCACCGCCTTCGCGGACCCCCGCCACCCTGACGCCGGGGCGCGCCTGATCGGGCCGGACTCTGCCCTGCCCCCCGGCACTGCGGCAGACCTGCTGACGTGGCAGCGCCACCGGCTGAGCCTCGGCCTGCCGGAAGGCAGCGCTGACCTCAGCCCCGAGCAGGGCTTTGCGCTGGAATACGGCTTCGACGACCTGAACGGCGTTGATTTCCGGAAAGGCTGCTTCATCGGGCAGGAAACCACCGCCCGTATGAAGTGGAAGCACCTGACCCGCAAGCGTCTGCTGCCGGTCCGCCTTGACGGCCCCGCCCTGCCCGCCGGAACCCCGGTGCTGGACAACGGCGGTATCGAGGTCGGCACCCTGCGTTCCGCCGTTGATGACGGACAGGGCGGCACGCTGGCGCTGGCCATGCTGAAGCTGGCCCCGGTCAAGGCCGGATCGGCCCTGACGGCAGACGGCATCGCCGTGACCGTCACATTTCCCGACTGGGTGAAGCTGCCGCCGGACGCTGCCTGACGGCGCTTTATTGGTCCCTCACACGCCGGGCGCGGGCATCCGCCCGCTTGGCTTACGCGCGAATGGTCGCGCGGGGCCTCAATGGCCCAGTCAGCCCGGCAGGGC
>NZ_KB907338.1:0-529391 GCF_000381985.1 Novispirillum itersonii subsp. itersonii ATCC 12639
CATTCGCGCGTGAGGCAAGCGGGCGGATGCCCGCGCCCGCCGCCTGAGGGACCAAACAAACAAAAGACCGAAGGCCCGTTCCGGGCCTTCGGGAATCTTGTCAGGCGCTGCGGATCTGGTGGAAGAAGTGGCTGACCTGCTCGCGCATCTGTTCAGACTGGCGGGACAGTTCAGCGGCGGCGGCCAGCACCTGACCGGCGTTGTCCCCGGTTTCCCGCGCCCCGTCGGTCACGCTGATCACGCTCTGGGCCACATCCTGCGTGCCGCGCGCGGCTTCCGCCACGTTGCGGGCGATTTCGCGGGTGGAGTTCCCCTGTTCTTCGACCGCCGCAGAGATATTGCCTGCCAGCGTGTTGACGTCGGTGATGACCTCCGCGATATCGCGGATTGCCCCGGCGACCTCATCCGACACCTTCTGGATGGCAGAGATCTGGGACGTGATATCCTCGGTGGCCTTGCTGGTCTGATTGGCAAGGCTTTTCACCTCGTTGGCGACCACGGCGAAGCCTTTGCCGGCTTCCCCGGCGCGGGCGGCCTCGATGGTGGCATTCAGGGCCAGCAGGTTGGTCTGGCTGGCGATATCGTTGATCAGATTGACGATCTGGCTGATGCGGTCGGTGGTTTCCACCAGTGACCGGACGGTGCTGTCGGTTTTGCGGGCGGCTTCCATCGCCTGCTCCGCCACTTCCCGCGATTGCCCGGCACTGCGCGAAATATTGTCGATGGAGGCGGCCAGCAGGTCGGTGGACTGGGCGACGCTCTGCACGTTCACCGAGGCCTGTTCGGTGGCGGCGGCGGCGGTGGTCGCATCCCCGGCGGAGCGGTCGGCGGTGGTGGTCAGGGCCTGTGCGGTGGCCTCCAGCTCGGTGGCGGCTGAGGTGACGAGGTTCAGCACGTCGACCATATCGCGGTCAAAGCCGGAGATCAGGGCCTCAATCCGTTTGCCGCGTTCTTCGCGGGCGGCAGAGGCCGCGGCCTGTTCGGCCTCAAGGCGGGTCCGTTCGACCGCATTGCGGCGGAACACCTCAACCGTTGCCGCCATCGCGCCGATTTCGTCGGTGCGCCCGGCCCCGGGGATGGTGACGCTCAGGTTGCCGTTGGCCAGATCTTCCATGGTGGCGGTCATTTCCCGCACCGGGCGGGCGACCATCCGGGTCAGGGCCTGATGGTTGATCAGCAGCAGCGCCGCCAGACCGCCCAGAGCAACAAACAGGGCCACCATGCGGAACTCGGTCAGCGGCTGATAGGCCAGATCCTGATCAATCACCGTCACCAGCTGCCAGGTCCGCCCGGGGATCTGCAGCGGGGTAAAGCGGACCAGCCAGTCCTTGCCATTGCCCTGTGCCGCCTGCATCTCTTTACCGACCGCCGGGGTCAGACCGGTGAATTCATCGGCCAGACCCTTGGTGACCATCTCGGCTTTCGGGTGGAGCTGGATGACGCCCTTTTCGTCGATGATGAAGGCATAGCCCAGACCGTCGAGAGTGATGGCGCTGATGGTGGCCGACAGGGTCTTCATATTGAAGGTGCCGCCGACCACGCCCAGCAGTTGCCCGTCGCGCAGGATCGGGGCGCCGAAGGTCATGCCCAGTGCCTTGGTGGCCTGCCGGATGAACGGCGGGGTCAGGATGGTGCCTTTGGTGTCGCTGGCCATCTTGTACCACGGGCGGGTCCGGGGATCGAACCCGGCGGGGAAGGTGTCTTCCGGCCAGAAAATGAACTTACCGTCCGGCAGGCCGACATAGGAGATGTCGAAGGTGTCGGTCAGGGCCTTGGATTTCAGAATGGTCAGATAGGCCGAGGAGTCCGGCTCCCGCGCCATGGCCTGCGCGGCCATCTCGACCAGCCGTTCACGGCCGGCCAGCCAGTTTTCCAGCCCCGTTACCGTACTGCCGCCGATGCCCGCCATGTAGCTGTCGATGCTGCGGGTGATATCGGCCTTCTGATGCCGGTCCACATAGGCGGCCAGCCCGAGGATGATGGTCAGCACGGACAGGGTCAGGGTGGTCAGGATCCGCGTCAGCAGGGTGGTGCGCCGGGGGACAGGGGGATGGGACATTTGGGGACTCTCCTCGGACCGCCGCGGCCCTTCGGGGGCCACCTTCTGATTTTCTGAGCTGCCGCCACCGCACCCTGCCGTACCGGACGGCAGGCGCAGCGGTTGCACAACTGATTTCATAATCCTATCAAAAGAGTCTGATGCAGCGATATGCGTCCGATGGACTATGTCTTTGTAGCAGAATGAGAAAATGAGATCTGTTCGCATCGTTTTCCGTATAGGGTGGTGATGGGGCCATAAAATCCCCGATTGGTTATTGCATTCAGACCGTACAGACATAATATGAAAGCAGGTTTCCCGTTGCCGGATGTCACAATGCCCTTCCGTCGCCTCCCGTCAGACGTGTTTTTCCTGCGTGCTATGCAGCCGCGCGGGATTCGTCTGCTGTTGGTGCTGCTGGGCCTGTGTGCCGTGCTGCTGAACGGCGGGATGATGGCAGCGGCAGCCCCGCCGGTTCTGGTATCGGGGCCGGTGGCTGTTATGGCCGGGGCCGGGGATATGCCCTGCTGCGACCATGCTGCCGGGGGGAAGACAGCCAGTCTGAAAGGTGGCCTGATGAGCTGCCCGCAGGCCTGCGGCGGCTGGCCGGTCGCCCTGCTGCAACTGCCCGCTCCGGCAGCGCAGGCGCAGCGGCTGGGGCCGTTGCCGTCCCGCCCGCCGCAGGGACTGACCGTTTCCCCCGGTCAGCGCCCGCCGATTGCCCGGATCTGAACAGACCCAGCGGCCTGTGGCCTGCCGTCCGTGACGGGGGTCCGGGCCTGTCGTACCGGTTTTTCTGATCCAGAGGGTTTTTCCCATGACATTTTCCCGCCGCCAGATTCTGCTGGCCGGTTCCGGGGCGCTTGCCGCTGCGGCTGCCCCGTCCGCTGTTCTGTCTGTGCTGTCCCCCATCCCCGCCCGTGCCGCCGCGCCGCTGCGGGATCTGACGATCACCCGCCGCACGCTGGAGGTCGGGGGCCGGGCGGCATCTGTTTTCGGCATCGTTGACGGGGCCGGGGCGTCCGGCCTGACCTTCGGGCCGGAAGACCGCTTTGCCGTGCGCCTGACCAACCGGGCGGGAGAGGCCGCCAGCCTGCACTGGCATGGCCAGATCCCGCCGCCGGATCAGGATGGGGTGCCGGGCCTGAACGGGGTCACTCCGCTGGCCGATGCCGCCACCGCGCCCTATGAGTATGCCCTGCAGCCGGGCACCCACTGGATGCATTCCCACTTCGGCCTGCAGGAGCAGCAGCTGATGGCGGCCCCGCTGGTGGTCCGGACCGCCGATGACCTGCGCGCCGATGTGCAGGAGGTGACGGTGCTGCTGCACGATTTTACCTTCCGCGATCCGCAGGAGATCCTGTCCGGCCTGATGAAAGGCATGGATCACGGGGCGATGAGCCACGGCAGCCCGTCAGCCCCGTCACAGTCATCAGCCCCGATGGCGGGTATGGATCACGCCGCCATGGGGCACGGGGCGATGCCCGGAATGGGCCAGTCAGGAATGAGCATGCCCGGCATGGATCATGGCGGGGGGGCCGGGCCGGACCTGAACGACGTCGAGTATGACGCCTATCTGGCCAATGACCGCACGCTGGATGACCCGCAGGTGGTGACGGTGGAACGCGGGCAGCGGGTGCGGCTGCGGATCATCAACGGGGCGACTTCCACCGCGTTCTGGATCGAGACCGGAGCGGTTTCCGCCGAGGTGGTGGCGGTGGACGGTACCCCGGTCCAGCCGCTGCCGGGCAGCCGGTTTCCGCTGGCCGGGGGGCAGCGCCTTGACCTGCTGCTGACCATCCCGAAGGCGGGGTCCGGCGTGGTGCCGGTGCTGGCCCGGCGGGAAGGCAGCAACCACCGCACCGGGGTGATTCTGGCCCCGAAAGGCGCAAAAATCGCCCGTCTGGCCGGGCAGGACGGCCCGGCGGCCCCGCCGCTGGATCTGGTGCTGGAAAGCCGCCTGAAGGCGCTGACACCGCTGCCCGCCGCTGCGGCGGCAACCCGCCTGTCACTGCGGCTGACCGGGTCGATGATGCCCTATGTCTGGTCCCTTGATGACCGTAGCTGGGGCCAGCATGCGCCGCTGGCCCTGAAGGCCGGGCAGCGGGTGGAGCTGACGTTTGACAATGTCAGCGGCATGTCGCACCCCATGCATCTGCACGGCCATCATTTTCAGGTCATCGCCCTTGATGGCAAGGCATTGGCCGGGGCGGTGCGCGATACCGTGCTGGTGCCGCCGGGGCGGCGGGTGACGGTGGCATTTACCGCCGGTCAGCCGGGCGACTGGCCGCTGCACTGCCATAATCTGCTGCATATGGCGGCGGGGATGATGACGGTGGTCACGGTCACGGCGTAAGCGGCCCCCGGTCGCGGACCCAGCCCGGAACGGCCTCAAAGGGCAGGGGGCGGCACAGGCCGAACCCCTGCCCGTGGTTGCACCCCAGTTCGATCAGGGTCTGCCGGCAGGTCTCGGTTTCCACCCCTTCTGCCAGAAGATTGATGTCGAGGGAGTCGCAGAACACCACCAGACTGCGCACCAGCGAGCGGTCGAAACGGCTGTCGCCCAGAGTCAGGATGTAGCTTTTATCAATCTTGATTTCCTTGACCCGGAAATCCCGCAGGGTGCTGAACGAGGTAAACCCGGCCCCGAAATCATCAATTGCCAGCGCAATACCGGCTTCCGCCAGCCGTTCGACCACCCGGGCCGCCTGTACCGGGTTGCCCAGCAGGGCCGTTTCGGTCAGCTCCAGCATGACTCTGGCCGGGGCAACCCCGTGGCGCTTTACCGCCGCCAGCAGATCATCGACAAACGGCGGCGATTCCAGCATGCGGGCGGAAATGTTGATCGAGACGGTCGCGTCGCCGATCAGCGGAGCGACCTCGGCAAGCTGCGCCAGAACGCAGTCAATACTGACGGCGGTAAAGCGCGGCAGCAGCGGCGATTGCTCCAGCGCGCCGATAAAGCGGTCCGGCGGGATCATGCCATGCACCGGATGCGGCCAGCGGGCCAGTGCCTCGAACCCCAGAAGCCGCCCGTCCCGCAGATGGACTTTTGGCTGCCAGAACCAGGTAAACTGCCGGGTTTCCAGCGCCTGTTCAATTTCCCCCAGCAGCAGGATACTGTCGGGCTGGTTGTCGTTGTCTGAGCCAAGATGGTCATGGATCTGTACTTTTTCGATCCCACGCTTGGCCCGGTACATGGCGTTGTCAGCCCGGCGCAGCAGCAGCGACGGATCGGTGCCATGAACCGGACACAGGGCGACCCCGACCGAAGCGCCGATGCGCATCACCCCCTGATCCCCGGCATAGGGGCGTTCCAGCAGGCCGACCAGCTTGCGGCCCAGCATCAGGGCGGCGTCGGCGCTGTGGACATCTTCCAGCAGGATGGCAAATTCGTCACCGCCCAGCCGGGCGACGGTATCGACCTCCCGCACATTGGCCCGCAGGCGACCGGCGACGTCAATCAGCAGACGGTCCCCGGCGGCATGGCCGAACTGGTCGTTGACCTCCTTAAAGCGGTCAAGGTCGATCATCAGCACCGCGAACGGATGATGATCGCGCCTGACCTGCATACAGTTGTGGTCGAGCCGGTCGAGGAAAACATGGCGGTTGTGCAGGTCGGTCAGCGGGTCATGCAGGCTGCGGTGGCGCAGTGTTTCCTCCGTCCGGCGCACATCCTCGCGCATCTGCCGCCACTTCAGCCCTTCGTCGATGGTCTGGGCGACGCGGTCGCTGGTCAGGTCCAGTTTTGACAGATATTCGTGGATGCCGAGCTTGATTGCCTCGGCGGCGCTGGTGTCGCTGCCGTTGCCGGTGACCGCCACCACCACGCAGTCGGGGCCGATGCTTTCCCAGATGTCGGGCAGCAGGTCGCGGCCATCGCCGTCTTCCAGTTGAAAATCGAGAAATACGAAGGAAAACAGAACCTTCTTCTCATGCAGCTCGGTCAGGGCCTCAGACTTCGATGGGGCTTCCTGCACCCGGATGGAATGGGCCGTACGCCGCAGCATACGGACCAGCCGTTCGCGGTCCACATCGTCGTCCTCAATCAGCAGGGCGTGGATCTCCGGATCCCGTATCAGAGCTGTTTCCAACGGCAGACCTCCCGGTTGGGGGGATTTCAGGGCAGGGTGACAGAGCGGGTGTATTTCTGCAGAAACTCAGCCAGCAGCGAAAATTGCGGACCCACGGCAGATTTGATCATGTATCCGGCAATATGGCCGTTGTAGGCGCGGGTCCGGTCGGCTTCCCGCCCGGACGTAGTCAGCACAAACACCACGGTACGCTTCAGCACCGGGTCGGCGCGCAGGGCCTCAAGAAACTCAAAGCCGTCCATACGCGGCATGTTCAGATCCAGCAGCACCACCAACGGTTCGGTAATGTCTTTTGACGGATGGCGGTGCTGCAGGATTTCCAGCGCCTCCATGCCATCAACCGCAATCACGGTCGGGCAGGTGATGCCGTGACTGCGGAAACTGCGCAGCACCCCTTCCACCGCGACATCATCATCATCGACCAGAAGGACAGAGCAGGGATTGAGCGGGGCAGCCGTCATGATAGTCCCCCTTCCGGAGTATCCCGCAGGGCGATGCGGGGCCAGTGGACGGTGAAGCAGGCCCCGCCCAGCGCGCCATGGCCGGTGACAGAGATCATACCGTCATGGGCATTGATCATCCGGCGGGTCACTGCCAGACCGACCCCATGCCCCGGCACGGTTGAGGTCGCCCGGTGAAACAGCCGGAAGATCCGTTCCCGCGCCGAATCGGGGACGCCGGGACCATCATCTTCAACGCTGAACACCACGTAGCGCCCCTCATCGCGGGCGGTGATGCGGATATGGCCCTGACCTTCCCCCCGGTGCTTGACCGCATTGGTGACCAGATTATGCAGGCTGGCCGCCAGCGGGGTGCGCCAGGTGGTCAGGGGCGTTGCGGTCAGATCCAGCTCCACCCGGAAGTCATCGGGGACTGATGCCAGTGCCAGCACGTCATCAATCAGCTGGGCAGGGTCTATTTCTTCCTGCCGCAGGGTACGTTGCCCGGCGCGGGCGTACTCCAGCAGGTCGTCGATCATCCGTTCCGCCCGCTCCACCCGGACCGCGATCCGGTCAAAGTTGGTGGTGACCGCTTCCGGCAGGGGCAGATCCCCCAGATCCTCGCGGATCCAGCCCAGAAGATCGGCAATGCCCCGCAGCGGCGACCGCAGATCGTGCGAGGCGACATAGGTGAACTCTTCCAGCTGCGCGTTGGTCTGGCGCAGGGCGGATTCGGCGCGCTTGCGGGCGGAAATGTCGCTGACAATCGCCAGCAGCCGCATGCCTGCCGGGGTATCAAGACGGCTGAGGGCAATCTCAACCGGAAACTCCTCTCCCGAACGGTGCAGACCTGTCAGGTCGCGGCCCTGCCCCATCATGCGCGGGGTGGCATCGGCGGCGTAGGCGGTCATCAGGCCCCGGTGGCCGGAGCGGTAGCGGGTGGGAATCAGGGTGTCCAGAGGCTGACCGATCAGCGCGCCGCTGTCATAACCGAACAGCTGCTCGGCCACCGGATTGGTCAGGCGGATCATCCCGTCGGTATCGATCAGCAACACCCCCTGCGGCATGGCCGCCACCACCTGCCCGAACTGCATCTGCGCCAGACGCATCACCGACACGTCAGAGACATAGGCCATGGCGGCGGCCTGCCCGTCGTAATCAACCGGGCACAGGGCGATTTCCACCGTGACCGGGTGGCCGTCGGCATGGCGGGCATACAGCGGCTTACCGGCCCCCATCTGGCGCTGGCGCGGCGCGTCGAGAAACATCCGCACCAGCCCGGCGTGGGGCTGGCCAAGGCCGTCGGGCAGCAGGTCAGTCAGCGGCTGGCCGGAAAGGCTGCCCGGTGGGTGCCCCAGCATCCGGTGCAGGGTATGATTGGCGTAAAGGATCCGCGAGTTCACATCCGCGATCAGGACACCGACCGGGGCATGATCCAGAACTGTGCGGACCTGTGGCAGTGTTACGGGGTGAACGGGTGTTTCCGTCATCGGCGGCCCTCCCGCAGGGGATAAGGCCTTGGCGGCCTCTCTTCCTCAAGGGAACCGCCGTTTGACTGAATGGTCAAGCGCCATAGTCGGAAATACCCGCAAAACTGTATGAACAGCCATATTTTCCCGGACTGTTCTGTCAGTGCCGTGGGGTGCGTTCGCGGTATTCGCTGGGGCTCATCCCGACTTTCTTGCGGAACAGGCGGGAGAAATACTGCGGATATTCAAAACCGAGCCGGTAAGACACCTCGGCGACCGACAGTTCCGGCCGCAGCAGCAGGTCGCGGGCTTCGTCGAGCAGGAACTGATGGATGTGGTCGGTGGCCCCGCGCCCGGTTTCCGCCCGCAGGGCATCGCTGAGATAACGGGCGGAGACGCCGAGCAGGGCGGCAATGGCCTCAACGCGGGGGGCACCGTCCGACTCCAGACGGCCACTGGAAAAATACTCCTGCAGGGCGCTGGTGAAGCGGGTCAGCAGGCTGCCCGGGGCGATGGAGCGGTTGAGGAACTGCCGTTTATAGAAGCGGTCAGCGTATTTCAGCAGGGTGCTGATCTGCCCCAGCAGCAGGTCGCGGGTGAATTCGTCGGGGTTGCTGCTGTATTCGGTATGGATTGAGGCCATCAGGCCGCGCACCGTCGCCTCTTCCTTCGGGGACAGGTGCAGGGCCTCGTTAACAGCGTAGGAGAAAAAGCCGTAGCGGCGCACCGTTTCGCGCAGTTCGCTGCCCAGCAGGAAGTCTTCGTGGATGTGGATCATGATGGCATCGGCGGACATCACCACATCGGTACAGGTGATTTCCTGACGCGGGGCGGTGAACATCATCGAGCCGTTACTGAAGTCGTAGCGGGTGCGCCCGTAGTGCATCTCGCCCGAGACGATCCGCTTGATGGCGATTGAATAGAAGTCGTTGGAAAACGTGACGCCCTGCTCGGCGCAGGCGCGGTAGGCGGGGTTGTCGGTGGTGGGGCCATCCAGCCGCACCACCGCCACCATCGGGTGTTCCGGCGGGGGAAAGCCCATGGTTTCCGCCATTTCCGCCAGTGAGCTGAAATGCACTTTCCGGGGTACCATGGGCGTCTCCTTCACCGGTGATCTTAAACGAACGGTGATCTTAAACGAACGGTGATCTTAAACGAAACTGAACCCGGCAGCGCTGAACGGCAGGGTGGTGACCCGCTTGCCGGTGGCGGCAAACAGGGCGTTGGCCAGGGCCGGGGCCACCGGCGGCACACCGGGTTCCCCGATGCCGGACGGTGCCTCGGCCGAGGCGACGATCCGCACCGAGATTTCCGGCATTTCGCTCAGGCGCAGCGGTTCATAGTCCGGGAAATTGGACTGTGCGACCTGCCCTTTGTCCAGCGTGATCTCGCCGCGCAGGGCGGCGGACAGGGCGTAGCCGACCCCGCCTTCGATCTGGGCGCGGATCACGTCGGGGTTGACCGCCACCCCGCAGTCAACGGCGGCGTGGACGTGATCGACATGCACCTTGGTGCCGTCAACAGTGATATCGACCACCATCGCGACATAGGTGTTAAACGACAGATGGCTGGCAAAGCCCCGGGCCTTACCGGCGGCCACCGGCTGCCCCCAGCCTGCCAGATCGCGGGCGGCTCGCACCACGGCAGCCATGCGGGCCTGCTGGGGTGTCGGTGCCGCCGGGGTCAGCAGGGCCAGCCGGGTTTCCACCGGGTCTTTCCCGGTGGCGGCGGCGACCATGTCGATCAGGCTTTCCATCACAAAGGCGGTATGGGTGTGGCCCACCGACCGCCACCACAGCACCGGCACCGGGGTGACGAAGTCCGTCAGGGCGATGGCCATGTCCGGCAGGGTGTAAAGGCTGCCCTTCACCCCTTCGACCGATGTTTCGTCGATACCGTTATGGACCATCACCGCCTCGAACGGGCTGCCCTTCAGGATCGACTTGGTGGCGATGCGGTGATCCCAGCCGGCGATGCTGCCGTCAGCGGTCAGGCCGATGCTGGCGCTGTGCAGGGCGGCGGAGCGGTAATAGCCGCCCTTGATGTCATCTTCGCGGCTCCAGACCAGTTTGACCGGGGTCTTGCCGCCCATCAGGGCGAAGGCCATCGCCGCTTCGGCATGATAATCCGAGGTCGGGGTCGCCCGCCGCCCGAACGAGCCCCCGGCGAACAGGGTGGTGATCTCGACCTGCTCCGGCTTCAGGCCGAGGATGGCGGCAACCGTCGGCAGGGTGATGGCGGGGAACTGGCAGCCGTCATGCACCCGCACGCCGGTGGCGGTCGGCTCGATCACGCAGTTCAGCGGTTCCATCGGGGCGTGGGCGAGGAAGGGGACGGAGAATTCCGCCTCGATCTTCCGTGCCGCGCCACTGACGGCGGCGGTGATGTCGGCCCGGCGCGGGCCGTTCTGCACCGGCAGCTCTGCCCGGGCGGCGGCCTGACGCAGGGCTTCGGTGATATCGGCGCTGCTGCGGCCCTCGGCCTTGCTGAGATCCCACTGGGCGGTGATGGCATCCCGTGCCTTGAACGCCTGCCAGGTGGAGCGGGCGAACACCGCCACCCCGGCCTTGTTGGGCAGGGCATGGGCGGCGACAAAGCCGGACAGGGCTTTGGCGGCACTGTCATCGAAGCCGGTCAGGGTGGCCCCGAACTGCGGCGGGCGGACCAGCACGGCATAGACCATGCCGGGCAGATGCACATCCATGGCAAACCGGGCGCTGCCGTCGGTCTTGCCGGTGCCGTCTTTCCGGCCCGGGCCGGTGTGGCCCTTGCGGGCGGCGGCGTGGTCAACACCGATCAGGCGGAACTGATCCGGGGTTTTCAGCGCCGGGGTCTGCGGCGGGGTCAGCGCGGCGGCATCTTTGACGAAATCGGCGAAGGTGCCGCGCTTTTTCCCGGCGGTCAGGATGCCGTCGCGGATGGTGATCGCCTCTGGCCTGACCTTCCAGCGGGCGGCGGCGGCGCGGACCAGCATGTCGCGGGCAGCGGCCCCGGCCTGACGGTATTGCAGGTAGGAATTGGCGATGGCCGTCGATCCGCCGGTGCCCTGCGCCCCGAGCAGGCTGTTGGCATAGCGGCTGTTATCCGCCGGGGCGAAGGCCGATTTCATCTGCGCCCAGTCGGCGTCCAGCTCTTCCGCCACCAGAGTGGTCAGGCCGGTGGTGGTGCCCTGACCCATCTCGAAGTGTTTGGCGATGACGGTGACGGTGCCGTCACTGCCGATGCTGACGAAGGGGTTGAAGGCGGCATCGCGCACTGCCGGGGCGGCGGCCAGCACCCCCCGGGCGGTGATCCCCAGCGTCAGGGCGGCGGCCCCGGCGGTGGCGGCGCCTTTCAGAAAGCCCCGGCGCGACAGGCCGGTGGCGGAGAGGGTTTCGGTGTCGGTCGGCTGATGAGTCATGGTGTTACGCCTCCAGCCGGGTGGCGGCAAGGTGCACGGCGGCACGGATGCGGACATAGGTGGCGCAGCGGCAGAGGTTGCCGTTCAGCGCGGCATCAATGTCGGCGTCGGTCGGTTTCGGGGTTTCGCGCAGCAGGCCGATGGCGGCCATGATCTGGCCGGACTGACAGTAGCCGCACTGCACCACGTCAGAATCCTGCCAGGCCGACTGTACGGCGGCGGCGACCTTATCGGTCCTGACGCTGGCGGCGGCCCCTTCAATGGTGGTGATGGCGGCGGTGCCGACATCGCCGACCGGGGTCTGGCAGGCGCGGGCGGGCACCCCGTCGAGATGGACGGTACAGGCCCCGCAGGCGGCGACGCCGCAGCCGAACTTGGTGCCGGTCATCATCAGGGTATCGCGCAGAACCCACAGCAGCGGGGTTTCGGGGTCAACGTCAACGGTCTGGGGTTTGCCGTTGACCGACAGGGTAAGTCTGGACATGGGGGAGTGCCTCGTCGCCACAGGGCCATCACGGCCCGAAGGGATTTCCACAGATGTCTCAGAGTGTGCGGTGACTTTGGATGTGGGGGAATAAACAGATCCACGCCGGATGGATACGTTTTGACGGAAACCGCCGTCAGCGCAGCGGGGGCCCGGCGTCTTCGTACAGCGACAGGCAGGCGTCAACCACGGTGGCATCCAGTCTGGTGCCGCGCAGGCGGCGCAGCTCCTGCAGGGCCGCGTTCAGGCCCAGCGCCGGGCGGTATGGCCGGGGGGAGGACATGGATTCCACAATGTCGGCAACGGTCAGGATCCGGGCTTCCAGCATGATTTCGTCACCGCTGAGGCCGCAGGGATAGCCGGAGCCGTCGAGGTATTCGTGGTGCTGATACACCATATCGGCCACCGGCCACGGCAGGTTCAGCGTGCGCAGGATGTCATAGCCGACGGCCGGGTGGGTCTTGATCAGGTTGAACTCGATATCCGACAGCCGCCCCGGTTTGGACAGAATCCGCAGCGGAATCTGGATCTTGCCGATGTCATGCACCGTGGCGGCCAGCCCCAGCCCCTCGATCCGGAAGGGGTCCAGCCCCATCCGTCCGGCAATCGCCACCGCAATCGCCGCCACCTGCCGTTCATGCCCGGCGGTGTAGGGGTCGCGGGATTCCAGCGCTGCCGACAGGGCTTCGATGGTCTGGCGCATGGCACTGTGGACCGCCGGTTCGGTGGTCTGCGCCACCGGTGTCAGCCGGGGCGGGGCCATGGTCTGGGGCAGCAGGTCCGGCAGCGGCACCGGCTGCGGCTGTCCCGCCGGGGACGGGGCGTCGGACAGCTGCGGAAAGCGGTAGCCGCCGGCGGTGACCAGCCGGATGCAGGCGCTGGCAACATCGGGGTCAAGTGCCTTTCCGGCCTGAGACCGGATGATCTCCAGCGCTTCCACCCACGGCAGCGCCGGGCGGAACGGGCGGTGCGAGGTCAGGGATTCCATCATGTCGGCGACCCGCAGGATCCGCGCTTCCAGCAGGATTCCGGTCCCGCGCAGGCCCCGGGGATAGCCGGTGCCGTCGTAATTTTCATGATGCTGGCGGACGATTTCCGCCACCGGCCACGGAAAATCAATGCCGCCGAGAATGTCGGCCCCCACATCGGGGTGCTGGCGGATGAAGGCAAACTCCAGCGGCCCGAGTTTACGGGGATTGAGCAGAATTTCAGACGGAATCCGGGCCTGCCCGATATCATGGGTGCGGGCGGCGATCTCCAGCCCTTCCAGACGGGGCCGGCCCAGCCCCATTGCCCGGCCCAGCGCCACGCACAGATCCGCCACCCGGGATTCGTGCCCGGCGGTATAGGGGTCGGTGTGCTGGGTATTGGTGCTGAAGGCATTGATGATCTGATGGGTCATCGCGCCCAGCTGTTCCAGTGCGCCGTCCAGTGCCTCGCCGATCCGGCCCGGTTCATCCTCGCCGCGCACGTTGCTGCGGGCCAGCAGGTCGCCCTGCCGGAAAGCGCGGGCGGCATCGACGATCAGCCGGGCCCGGCGCACCACCGAGATCCCCAGTGTCATCCACAGCAGCACCGCCAGCGCCACCACCACCGTCACCCGCACCATGGCCTCGCGGATCAGGTCAGTCAGTAGCGCATCATGCCGCCCGCTGGTGGTTTCGTACTGGACATACGTGAAGCATTGCGGCGTCCGGATCCCCTGCCGGGTCAGCACACAGACCGGGGTGATGCCGGTGATGCTGCCCTGACCGGCAACAATCTGCACCGTGCCCGACGGGGTGGTGGCCGGGGCCGCCAGCCCCGGCGGCGGTTGCAGGACATTACCGGTCGAAGTCCAGCCGGACAGGCCGTACCCGGCCTGTACATCCGGCCAGCGCAGCCCGATCTGTTCGCGCCGGGTGGCGGCGATCAGGATGCCCGCTTGGTCGATGATCGCCGCCTGCACGTCTTCATCCCGCACCGCCAGCATCGACACCATCCACTGGGCGTCATCGTGCCGCCCTTCTGACAGAAAGCGTTCAAGAAGGCCGTCAACCCGGTACAGGGCAATCCGCATGGTGCGTTCTGCTTCCCCCGAGACTTCCGGGGTGATCCGCAGGCCGTCAAAGCCTGACTTGATCAGTTCTCCCCCCAGCCCCAGCACCAGCAGGATCAGCACGATCCGGGCCCGGATCGACAGGGTCAGGGACCGCTTCGGTTTCACTGCGGTCATTGCGCGGCCCCCGTCTGTGGCGTGGGGGCCGGGGGCAGCGGCCACGGGGCAAACGGCAGGGCCGGAAACCGCGCCCCGGCGGGGATCAGCCGGGTGTTTTCCATCGCCGCCCACAGGGCCGAGGCCTGCCGCCCCAGCGCCGGAACCGTGCCGTTCAGGTACGCCGCCTGATCGGTGGCGGCCGGAAAGCGGATCCCTTCCAGCGCCTGCCGCAGCATGGCCGGGGTCAGGCCGTGGCGGCGGCCGGTGCCGTCCAGCCGGGCCGGGTCGCCGGACAGCAGGCGGCTGACCCCGTCCAGCCAGACCTGCCGCAGATGGGCGGTGACCTCGGGGCGCAGCAGATCGGTGCGGACAACCAGCACATCCACCACCTCCCCCGGGATCGCGGCGGAGGTGAACACCGGCCGCGCCAGCCCGGTCATCTGGGTGATGAACGGTTCATAAGTGACCACCGCATCCAGCGTGTGGGTGCGCAGGGCCTCGGCGTGATTATCGGGGGAGACCACCGACAGGCTGACGGAGGACAGGTCAATCCCGTTGTGCTGGAGAAACCGGCTGAGGACATAGGCCCCGACAGCAGTTCCTTCATATCCGATCCGCAGCCCGCGCAGGGGGGCCCCGTCGGGCAGGTCGCTGCGCAGCAGCACCGCGTCGGCCCCGGCGGAGACATCGGCAACCGCCACCACGGTCAGGGGCAGCCCGGCGGCGGCAAGGCTCAGGGTTTCATCCAGGGTCAGGGTGGCGGCATCGGCGACCCCGTGTTGCAGGGCGCGGATCACCTCGGTGGTGGAGGGCAGCGATGCCAGCCGCACCAGCTTCGGGTTCAGGGACCCGGCATCCTGTGCCAGAAACAGCGGCTCGTAGCCCAGCCACTGGTTACTGGCGAGCTTCAGCGGCGGTGGCAGCGGGCGCAGGCGGTCTGCCAGCAGAAAGACCACGGCCCCGGCCAGAGTGGCAAGCAGCAGCAGGGCAAGGCCCCTGACACTGCGCCCGAGATGGCGATGGAAGGCGGTCACGGTCGCGGCATCCCGTCAGGCTATGTGTCTGAAAACAACATCCCCCTTTAATACGGGGTTTCTGGTGTTTCACCAAGGGGTCTCTGCCGGTCCTGCGTGCCCCGCCGCCCCTGTGACAAGGGGGCGGCGGCGGCAGACCGGGGCCTCAGTCCATCGACCGCGACAGACGGTCCAGACCGTTCAGGACGTCGCGGCTGGCGGCGTTCATGGTTTCCAGCGCGGCCAGCGCCCCTTCGGGGTCACCGGCATGATGGGCATCCAGCGCGGTTTTGGCGGCGGCATGGACCCGGCTGTGCGGGTCTTCCAGCGCCCTGAACAGCGGGGTGCCGACAATGCGGGGGTCCTGCACCGTGTCGTACCATTTGCCCAGACGGCACTGGTGATGGTCCGGCACGGCGTGGCTGTGCCAGTCGCCATGGCCCATCAGCACGTCGATCACCCGCTTTTTGAACAGGATGTGGTCGATCTTGGCGATTTCGCACAGCCCGCGCGACGACCCTTCGACAAACCAGTCTTTGGCACTGCTGGCCACCAGATCATTGCTGGCCTGAATGCTTTTTGACACATCGCCGACCATTTCGGCATTGCGGCGGGCAAAGTCGGCAACGGCGGCGATGTTTTCGGCAATTTCGCCGGTGGCCACCTGCTGCTGCCCGAGGATGGCGGAAATATCGCCGACCTTCTGGTTAACGGTCGTCACCTGCTGCGAGATGCCGCCCATGGTATCGCGGATGGTGTCAATCGCCGACTGGCCGCTGGTCACCGCACTGGTGGAGCGGGTCATGGCCTCGCGGATATCGCTCATGCCGGAATGCAGGGCGTGGACCTTCTGGGTAATGTCTTCGGTGGCGCGGGCGGTCTGGTTGGCCAGCGTCTTGACCTCGTTGGCGACCACGGCGAAGCCTTTGCCCGCGTCTCCGGCCCGGGCGGCCTCGATGGTGGCATTCAGGGCCAGCAGGTTGGTCTTGCTGGCGATGGACTCGATGGTGCCGAGGATCTGACCGATCTGTTCAGCGGCGTTGGCCAGATCAGCGACCGATTCCGCCGTCACCGCGACCGCGCGGGAGATATCTTCGATCGCGGTCAGGGCGCTCTGGGTGCTGACCACGGCGTCGGCGACGGTCCGGTCGGCCAGCCCGGCCTCGCTGGAGGCCTGATCGCTGTTGCGGGCGATTTCCTCGGCGCTGCTGACCAGCTCCTGCGCGGCAGAGGCGATGGTCTCGCCCGAATGACGGGTGATTGAGGAGTTGCGGATCAGCGCCGCCAGAACGGCGGTGGCGTCGTTCACCTGTGCCGTCACCTCGGCCATCATCCGCAGCATCTGGATCGATTTTTCCCGCCGCGCCAGCGCGTCCTTGCCGCTGGCGACGGTGGAGGCGTAGACCTGCTGGGCGCAGATGGCATCGGCGGTTGCCACCCGGTGCAGGGCGGCCAGAACCCGCCCGACCCGGCCCGGCATCAGGTGAATGCCTGCGGCGGCGGTCTCTGACAGATAATCAAGGGTCAGGCCCTGAATCAGCTGGTTCCAGCAGGGTTCCAGCCCGATGTCGGCCTGCAGGGTGCCCAGCGCGGCAGAGGCGTCGGCACAGGCTTCCGGCGCGGTGCCGGACAGCAGATCCTGCCAGTGGGCAATCCGGCCGGTCAGCAGGTCCCGCAGGCGGGGATTGTCCAGCAGCGGGCGCAGCGCGGTCACCGGCTCCAGCGTGTGCAGGACCTGCGCGACCACTTTGTCCCCGGCCATACGGCACAGGGACAGGGCTTCCGCTCTTCCGGTGCTGTCAATTCCCCCCATGAGAACGTTTACAGCCTGATGCGCGGACGATGAGTAGACAGACGTATCCACAGTGTGAACCCTTCCCCTTTTTAAAAAGAAACCGTTCCGGCTTCCCTGCCCGAAGGAAGCGGTCCTGCCATGCGGCAGGGCCGGACCCCGGAGCGGTATGCCGGTATTGTAATATTTATCATATGGGTATCTGTATCCCCCGAAAGCACTATTCACATATGTGTTGTGCGCATGGTTCATCGCGCATTACGCGCTTTGTTTTTCATACGCACAGATCCTTTCAATCAGGGGTTCTCCCTGTCCGGGGGCGTCCTTCTCAGGCCCCCCCTCAGGTGCCCCCCCCCCCCTCAGGTACCACAGAAGGTCTGGTACACCCGTTCCTGCGGGGCCGGGGGCAGTGTGTAGGCGATGTGGTCCGGGTCATCCCGGTATGGCTCGGTCAGGGCCTCCAGCAGGCGGTGTAAGGGCCGCAGGTCGCCGGTTTCGGTGGCGGCGGTCAGGACGGCCTCGACCTGATGGTTGCGCGGAATGCGGCGTGGGTTGGCGGCGGCCATCCGGGTGGCGCTGCCCGGCGGCGCGGCGGCGGCGGCCCAGTCCTGATACCAGCGGCGCAGGGCCGGGGTGTGGAACGGGCAGGGGGCGGTTCCCGTCTGCTCCTGCTTCTGCCGGGCATCGGTCAGGGCGGCGAAGGTGTTGGTATAATCAGCCTCATCGGCCTGCATGGCCGCCAGCCCGGCGGTGATCAGGTCACGCGGGGCATCGGCGGACAGGCCGAATTTGTCGGTCAGGCACTGCTGCCACTGGCGGTCAAACTGCTCCGGCAGGCGGTCAAACAGGGTCTGCACCCACGTTAGGTCGCCGCCGGGGGCCAGAACCGGCAGCAGCGTTTCGGCCAGCCGCGCCAGATTCCAGCGGGCAATGGCGGGCTGATTGCCAAAGGCATAGCGGCCCCCGTGATCAATCGAGCTGAACACCGTCGCCGGGTCATAGGAATCAAGAAAAGCGCAGGGGCCGTAATCAATGGTTTCCCCCGACAGGGTCATGTTGTCGGTGTTCATCACCCCGTGAATGAAGCCGACCCGCAGCCAGTGGGTGATCAGGCTGCACTGGCGGTCAATCGCCGCCGTCAGCAGGGCGGCGGCTGCCTCTGTGGCGGGGGCCCCGTCGGGGACAAGGCCGGGGTAATGGCGGCCCAGCGTGTGGCGGATCAGGGCTTCCAGCGTGGCAGGATCGGTATGGGCGGCGGCAAACTCAAAGGTGCCGACCCGGATGTGGCTGGCGGCGGTGCGCACCAGCACCGCGCCCGGCAGCACATGGTCGCGCAGCACCGCCTCGCCGGTGGTGGTGACCGCCAGACTGCGGGTGGTGGGGATGCCAAGGGCATGCATCGCTTCTGACAGAATGAATTCCCGCAGCATCGGCCCCAGCGCGGCCCGGCCATCGCCCCGGCGGGAAAACGGCGTGCGCCCCGACCCTTTCAGCTGGATGTCCACCCGCTGCCCGTCCGGGGTCAGGTGTTCGCCCAGCAGAATCGCCCGGCCATCCCCCAGCAGGGCAAAATGGCCGAACTGATGCCCGGCATAGGCCTGTGCCAGCGGGGTGGCCCCGGCGGGGACGGTGGTGCCCGACAGCAGACGGGCCAGATCCTCTTCCGGCAGGTCTTCAAGGCTCAGCCCGAGGGCGGCGGCCAGAGGCCGGTTGAACAGCGCCATCTGCGGGTCGCGTACCGGCACCGGGGCCTGCCGCACATACAGCCGTCCGGGCAGACTGAGATAGGTGGTGTCAAAGCACCAGCCGCCGGGCTGGCGGGTGGGGGGGCTGGCGGCAGGGGCAACAGGCATCGGAGCAATCCGGACAGACAGGGACAGTCTGTATATTGGAACAATTCTGAGGGATGTCCACTCTCTGCCCCTGCGGATCTCTCCGCCGGACTATTTTTTATCGCGAATATAAAAAGAGTCTGAACAAGAGCCTTGAGGAGATTTGGTTTTTACCGCCCTCGGGAAAATGCTAGAGTGCATCTGATCCTGTGCCCGGGCAGATGCGCGGTTGTCGGGGCCGGATCAATGCACCCGGGCGGGGGCCATGGGCGGCAGGCATGCAGATGCCGGCGATGCCGCCACGGTACGGTGACGGGCGGATCAGATCCGCCGGGTGCCGGGCCGCAAAGGATGTATGATGCCTCGATCGGTTGTGTTTTCAGGGACATCTCTTGTCGCTGCCATCCTCTGGCTGGCAGGCTATACGGCTGCCGGGTATGCCGGGCTGGCCCTGACCACCCTGCCGGGGACATGGCTGGCCCTGATCTGGCTGCCGTCGGGTCTGGGGCTGACCGCTGTCTGGATGCTGGGGACCCGGCTGGGGCTGCCGCTGGTGATGTTGGGGTCCCTGCTGGTGAATGTCAGCGGTATTTTTGCCGCCCGTCCGTCTGATCTGCCGGTACCGGCCGCGACGCTGCTGCTGCTGGCCGTGGCGGCGGTGGATATGGTGCAGACCGCGCTGGCCGCCCGTCTGTGGGGGCAGTGCGGGCCGCATGGCCTGATGGGCGGTTCTGCCACCGCCCTGCGGGATGCGGGGCCGGGGGGCGATAAGCCTGCCCTGATCTGGTCTCTGCCGGTTTACGGCCGCTTTGTGCTGGCCGCACTGGTGGCCCCGGCGGCAACCTGCTGGATTTTCGTGCTGCTGGCCCGCAGCGGCGGGTATGTCCCGCTGACGGGCCTGCCACAGCTGCTGTGGGATACCCTGCAGGTGTCGCTTGCCGACGCGCTGGGGATTGTGCTGGTGACTCCGGCGCTGACCGGCCTGATCCGGGCGGTGATGTCCCGCCGGACCGATGGCGGTCTGGGTGAGGATGCCGGGGCGGCGCTGGGCTTCGGTCTGCTGGCTCTGGCCCCGGTCGGGCTGGCCCTGCAGGTGCCGGAGGCGCTGACCCTGCTGGCCCCGGTGATCGCGCTGGCCCTGCTGCGCCACCGCCTGCCGGGGGTGGCGCTGGCGGTCGGGTTTTCGTCGCTGGCGCTGATGATTCTGGCGGCGCACAGGGTTTTTCCCGGCGATATGGATGCCGATGTGCCGGTGGACAGTCTGAACGGGATCATCCTCTGTCTGGCCCTGACCGTGCTGCTGCTGGCGGTGGCCTGCGAGCAGATGCATCAGGAACGCCAGCTTCTGGCTGACCGCGTCGCCCTGCGCACGCATGAACTGTCCGAGGCGCTGGCCATGGCGGAACGGATGGGCCAGACCGATCTGCTGACCGGCCTAGGCAACCGCCGGGCCCTGCAGGATTGCCTGCAGCACGAGGCGGCGGTGGCTGCCCGCCGCCCGGCGGGGGACGAGCCGGATCTGTCGATGATTGTGGTCAACCTCGACCGGTTCCGCAGCCTGAACGAACGCTATGGTGCCGTCACGGGGGACCGGGTGCTGATGGCGGTTGCCGGGGCGCTGTCGCATCTGTGCCGGGGGACGGATACGCTGTTCCGCAGCAGTGCCGGGGAATTTACCCTGATCTGCCGGTCTACCCCGGAAGAGGGGGCGCTGGTGCTGGCCCGCAAGCTGGCGGCGGCGGTACAGGGGCTGCGTCTGCCGGTGCAGGATGGCCGCCATGATGGCGACCTGCCGCCGTTTCTGGCGGGCCTGACCGGGGCGGCGGACCTGATGGCGGAGCGGGAGGAAACCCTGCCGCTGAGTGCCTGTTTCGGGGTTGCGGCCCTGACCCCGGGTGAGGAGTGGGAACACTGGCAGCGCCGCGCCGATGAGGCCCTGCAGGAAGCCCGGGCCGAGGGGCCGGGGCGGATCCGTGCCGGGTGACCGGCATTAAAACAACGGCCGGCATTAAAACAGCGGATCGATGGCTTGAATGTTCAGATGAACCTCAGGCACCGGCCCTTCCGGCCTTTCTGCTGCTGCCAGCGCAGGCAGGGTGACAGTCTGTGTCTGGCGGAACAGGGGCGGTGACAGGGTGAAGACTACCTCGGTTTCCGTCCCGGAGCGGACGGTGGCCTGTATGTCTTCTCCCTTTGCCGTGCGGCGGCTGTAGCGGTACAGGCCAGAGGCGGCAATGCGCACCGTGACCGCATAGGTTCCCGTCTGCAGCCGTGCCGCAGGCCGGGCTGCGACAGTGACCGGCCCGGACAGGACCGTGGTGCCTTGCCCGAGGCCGGTGGCCTGCCCGGGCGTGGTTGCCCAGTCATCCGGGGCGGTCAGCACAAACAGGTTTTCCGTGGCCCCGGGGGCGTGCAGTGCCTGTTCCAGAGCTTCGCTTTCTTCCACTGCCCGGTCATCGTGGCGGCCTGGTGTTCCGGCGGCGGCGGTGCGGGCCTGCTGTAGATCGGCCGGGGTGCCCCCCAGCCGCAGGGCAGACAGCCAGCCATCAACCGTAAGCAGGCGACGCAGGGCATCAAGGCCCTGTGCTTTCTGAGCCGCCGTCAGGGGCAGAACCCGCAGAACCCGGCGGATTTCTCCGGCAGACTGAGTCGGGCGGGTCACGGTGTGCAGCAGGGTGGCCCCGGCGACGGCCTCGCGGTCGGCAGCGTCAAGGCCGGGGTAAGCCTGCAGGAATGCCATGGCCTGCCGGAGATCACCGCTAAGGGCGGCACTCCGGTTTCCGGCATACTCATGGTGCAGCAGGCGGATAACCCCGCAGGCCGCCTGCAGGAGGGGTGAGGGTGGTGCCGCCCCCATCTCCGGTGCCTGACTGTTTTCGGTGGCTGTGTCTGCTATGCCGTTCAGGCCGGAAACAGCCTGCCGCATCTGCGCCCACGTGCCATCGGCCAGCCGGGTCAGTGTCAGGGGGGCGGTCGGTGCGGCAAGGTAAGACAGGCCCTGTTCCGCCCGGTCCTGCCACAGCGCGGCGTGGCAGACTGTGGCCTGAACGCCGTCGGTGGAGGAAATCAGCCGCAGGCAGTCAAGGTCACGGGAGGCTGGCGCTTCCGTCAGGAATGGTGCCAGTGCGGTTCCGGCATCCGGTGTTGTCAGGCGAATCCGCTGTGGCAGTCCGGCGGCATCACGGTCATAGACCACATACAGATCCGGGGTGCCGAACGGACGCAGGGCTTCTACGGCCCGGTCGCGCCCCGGAAGGGGCTGGACCGGTGGCGGCGAGGGTGGCTCCGCTGTGGTGCAGGCTGCTGCACCCAGCGTCAGCGCCAGTGGCAGAAGCCGCCGGAGGGTGGTGCTGGGCCGGAAAGGGGAGGAGGCCAGATCTGTCATCATGGCTGCCACTGTAAAACGGATGGGCCCACAGTGGAACGGCCCTGTTGCTGAAGATGACGGGGGCCGGGGGCTTGATCTGGCCTTCATGAACGATCAGGCTTGATTGAGGCGGATTTGCCGCAACAATCGGCGTAAAAAACCGGAAAAGTCGGTCTAAGACCGGAAAGTGTCTTGACCGCGCCGCATGACTACACCATGAATTCCCGCGATTTATCCTCGCGCGAGTCTTTGTTTTATCTCGGAGCTGTAATGTCCAAAGAAGATGTGATCGAGTTTCAGGGCACTGTGACGGAACTGCTGCCCAATGCCATGTTCCGCGTCAAGCTTGATAATGATCACGAAATCCTCGCCCACACCTCCGGCAAGATGCGCAAGAACCGCATCCGCGTGCTGGCCGGTGACCGGGTGACCGTCGAAATGACCCCCTACGACCTGACCAAGGGCCGTATCACCTTCCGCTTCAAGTAAGCCGGTTTACGGGAAGATTAGGGGCGCCATGACCGCGTCGGCTGATTTGGTGCTGGCTTCGGCCTCGCCGCGTCGTCTTGATCTGCTGGCGCAGATCGGCATCATTCCGGCGCGGGTCGATCCCGCCGATATCGACGAAACCCCGCTGAAGGACGAGGTGCCGCGCGCCCACGCGCTGCGTCTCGCCTGTGCCAAAGCCCGGCTGGTGGCAGACCGTCAGCCCGGGGCTTTTGTGCTGGCGGCGGATACCGTGGTCGCCTGTGGCACCCGTATTCTGCCGAAGGCGGAAGATGAAGACACCGCCCGCCGGTGCCTGACCCGCCTGCAGGGGCGGCGGCACCGCGTTTACGGCGGTGTCTGCCTGATTGCCCCCGACGGGCGGCAGGCCACCCGCGTGGTGCAGACCATCGTCACCTTCGCCCCGCTGTCGCAGCAGCAGCAGCAGGCCTTTCTGGCCGCCGGGGACTGGCACGGCAAGGCCGGGGGCTATGCCATTCAGGGCATGGCCGCTGCCTTTGTCAGCAGCCTCAACGGCTCTTACTCCAACGTGGTCGGCCTGCCGCTGCACGAGACCGCCAACCTTCTGGCCGGTCTGGGCTATTAGCCCCTTGTATGTTTAGTCCCTCAGGCGGCGGGCGCGGGCGTCCGCCCGCTTGCCTCACGCGCGAATGGTCGCGCGGGCCCTCAATGGGCCAGTCGGTACGGCGGGGCCGTACCTTCGTTTGTTTAGCCCCTCACACGCCGGGCGGGCGCGTCCGCGCCCTTGGCTTACGTGCCCACGCGGGCACGGGGCCTCAATGGCCCAGTCAGCCCGGCGGGGCCGGGCTTCCGCTTTTTCTTTAGTCCCTCAATCGGCGGGCGCGGGCGTCCGCCCGCTTGCCTCACGCGCGAAGGATCGCGCGGGCCCTCAATGGGCCAATCAGCCCGGCAGGGCCGGGCTTCCGTTGCCTGTCCCTCAAGCGCCGGGCGGGCGCGTCCGCGCCCTTGGCTTACGTGCCCACGTGGGCACGGGGCCTCAATGGCCCAGTCAGCCCGGCGGGGCCGGGCTTCCGCTTTTTCTTTAGTCCCTCAATCGGCGGGCGCGGGCGTCCGCCCGCTTGCCTCACGCGCGAAGGATCGCGCGGGCCCTCAATGGGCCAGTCAGCCCGGCAGTGCCGGGCTTCCGCTTTTTTTTAGTCCCTCAGGTGACGGGTGGGGTGTTATGCGTTGCGGGGGCCCCACAGGATCACCGCCGCGCCGGTCAGGCACAGGGCGGCTCCGGCCAGATCCCAGCGGTCCGGGCGGCTGCCTTCGATGACCCACATCCACAGCAGTGACGCCAGAATATAAATCCCGCCATAGGCCGCATAGGCCCGTCCGGCGAAGTCGGCATCCACCCGGGTCAGCACCCACGCAAACAGCGCCAGACAGGCCGCGCCGGGGATCAGCCACAGGGCGCTTCGGTCCAGCCGCAGCCATGCCCACACGGCAAAGCAGCCGCCGATTTCGGCAGCGGCGGCGATCAGGTACAGGCCGAGCGTGGTCATGCTGGTCTCCGGGGCTGAGTGCGCTATGGTGGGGCGCGTTGCTGTCCGTGAAGCCGGAGTATTCCTGATGCCCCCCTCTGCCGCCACCGCTTTTGTGCCAGACCATGCCCTGCTCAGCCGCAGCCCGGGGGAAACACGGGTGGCCCTGCTGCGCGGCGATGACCTGCTGGAGCTGCACCTGTTCCGCGATTGCCGTCCGGGGGTGGGCGATTGCCTGTGGGGGCGGGTGCTGTCGCGCCTGCCGGGCGCGGCGCTGGTTGATATCGGTGCTGCCGACCCGGCGTTTCTGCCCAGCGAGGATATGCCCGGCAATGCCATTCCGCCGCCCGGCCAGCGCGTTCTGGTGCAGGTGATGCAGGAGCCCCGGCACGGAAAAGGGGCAAAGGTCAGTGGCCGTATTTCCGTCACCGGGCCGTTGCTGGCCTATACGCCGATGCGCAGCGGCGTCAGCCTGTCGGCGAAGATCGTCGATAAGGCCACCCGAAGCCGCCTGCAGGACTGGGGACGGCGGGCACTGGCCCCGGATGAGGGCGCGGTGCTGCGCACCGGGGCAGCGACTGCGCCCGAGGCGGCGCTGGCGGCAGAGCTTGCCGCCGCCCGCCAGCGGTGGGACGTGATCCAGACGCAGGGCGAACGCCCGCTGCCGCTGGCGCAGGCCCTTCAGGGCCGCCGGGTGGACCGTGTGCTGTGTGAAGGCCGCGACGCGGTGGTGCAGGCCCGTGCGGCCCGCCCTGATCTGGCCCCGGTGATCGCCGCCGCCAAAGGGGGCGACCTGTTCGCCGGGGCGGGGGTGGATGAGGCGCTGGAAACCCTGCTGGCCCCGACGGTGCCGTTGCCGGGCGGGGCGGCGGTGCATATTCAGGCGACGGCGGCGCTGACCGCCATTGATGTCGACTCCGGGCCGCTGAAGCCGGAGGAGGCCAACCGGCTGGCGGTGGCGGAAATCGCCCGCCAGATCCGCCTGCGGGCATTGGCGGGCATGATTGTGATTGATTTTGTCGCGCCGCGCCGCGATGTGTTTACCGCCAAGAAGATGCTGGCGCAGGATCTGCGGCAGGCCCTCAGCGCTGATCCGGTGCCGGTGCAGGTGCTGGGGGTGTCAGCGCTGGGGCTGGTGGAGCTGCGGCGTGACCGCCAGCGCCCGCCGCTGGCGGATCTGCTGCTGGCCCCGGCGGCCCCGGCCCCGCTGCCCGAGGCGGCGGCGCTGGCGGCCCTGCATGGGGCGGTGCGGGCCGGTCTGGCGATGCCGGGGCGCTGGCCGCGCCTGCGGCTGTCGGCGGCGATGGCAGGTCTGCTGGATGGCCCGCTGCGCCCGGCCCGGCAGGAGGCGGAAACCACCCTCGGCGGCCCGCTGGGGGTGGAGGTGGTGGCCGGTGCCGCCCCCGGATGGTTTGAGATTGGCTGGGCGTGATGACAGCAGGGAGACTGACACGATGAGCGATGAAACCCCATCCCGGCCGGAGCCGGTGCGCGTCGGCGGCCCGGTCTGCCCGACCTGCGGCGGCCCGGTGGTGGCCCGCTACCGCCCGTTCTGTTCCCGCCGCTGCGGCGATGTTGACCTGCACCGCTGGCTGGGCGAAGTCTACCGCGTCCCCACCAATGAGCCGGACCTTCCGCCGGGGCAAGAGGCCGAGTAACCCGGCGTTTCAGGCCGGTGTTTTCGGGGATGGGCTGCGGGATTGGCAGGGCCTTTTTCAGATCTTTCGCGGAAACCCGCAAAAAAAGTGAAAAAAGATCTGGACAGCAGCGGGGGAGTGTCATAAAAAGCTGCTCCCGACGCTGAGGTGCTGATCAAAAAGCGCTGAAAGCTGAAGGGGATGAGAGCCGCGCCAGCGCACCGCACCAAGGGTGATCAACGCAGTGTACGGCCAGATGCCCGGGTAGCTCAGTTGGTAGAGCATGCGACTGAAAATCGCAGTGTCGCTGGTTCGATTCCGGCCCCGGGCACCATCAAGGCCTCGACGTTACCGCGTCGGGGCCTTGTCCTTTCCCGCCGCAAAGGGCTTTGCCCTGACCCGGTGGGCCGAAAAACCGCCGTCCGCGCGCACCGCACCAAAGGTGAACCCCGCGCCGACAGGCTGAATGCCCGGGTAGCTCAGTTGGTAGAGCATGCGACTGAAAATCGCAGTGTCGCTGGTTCGATTCCGGCCCCGGGCACCATCAAAGCTCCGACGTCACCGCGTCGGGGCTTTGTTCTTTTCCGGGTCTTTTTGCGCAGCCCCCCTGAAACAGCAGGGGCGCAAGAGGCGCGCCTGCATCCTCTCCGGGCAGCAGTTCAGGACTCGCCTTTTTCATCCGGGATTGTCACTCTGAAGAGAAGAACTGACAGGGAGTGAACAGCCGATGGTTTATGCTGCGCAGGGGGCGGTGCTGCTGGTGGCGGTGCTGCATCTTTATATCATGCTGCTGGAAATGCTGTGGTGGGATACCCCGCGTGGGCGGCGGGCGTTTCGGCTGGAGGCCGCTTTTGCCGCCAGCACCAGAGTTCTGGCTGCCAATCAGGGGCTGTATAACGGCTTTCTGGCCGCCGGGCTGCTGTGGGGGCTGTGGCTGGCGGGGCAGGGCGAGCCCTATCGCGGGGTGGAGACGTTCTTTCTGCTGTGTGTGGCGGTGGCCGGGATTTTCGGGGCGGTGACGGCGGCGCGGAAGATCCTGTTCATCCAGACCGTCCCGGCGGCGCTGGCGCTGGCGCTGGTGTGGCTGAGTGCCTGACCAGCCCCCGCAGACCCTCAGCCCCCCTGAACCCCGGTTATAGGCGGTAAACCGGCGTTACAGATCAACGGATTGAGACTGCGGTCGGATAGACGGGCGGCGGCGGACGGGGCAGGGTCCGGGGTGTCAAACACTCCCCCCTCCTCACTCTTCGGAGACTGTCCATGCGTATCCTGTTCGCCGCTGCCGTCGTTGCCGCCGTCACCCTGACCACCGCCCCGCTGGCCTTTGCCTCGGGTGTCACCCTGACCCCGGAAGCGGAAACCGCGATCCGCACCAAGCTGACCGCCGAAGGCTATGAAGTCGGTAAGATCAAGACCGAAGACGGCCTGTATGAAGCCTATGTCCGCACCAAAGACGGCAAGAAGCAGGAACTGTTTCTGGATCAGAGCCTGACCGTGGTCCGCACCAAGACCCAGAACTGAGGCTGAGGGTCTGTGCCCCCCGGCTCCGGCCCCGGTTTCGTCCGGGGCCGGGGGCGGGGGGCTGTGATCCGGTCAGGAAAGGACGCCGCAATGCGCCGTATCCGGGTGTGGGACCCGCTGGTCCGTCTGTTTCACTGGTCTCTGGTTGGCCTGTTTGCCGCCAACAGCCTGTTTGTTGATGAAGAAAGCCGTCTGCATCACTGGGTCGGCTATACCGTTGTCGGGCTGGTGGCGGTCCGGCTGGTGTGGGGGCTGACCGGCAGCCGCCATGCGCGGTTCTCTGATTTTCCGCCCAGTGTCTCTGCCTCGCTGGAGCAGGTGTCTGATCTGGCCAGCGGGCGCACCCCCCTGCATGTCGGCCATACGCCGCTGGGGGCGCTGATGATTTATAATCTGCTGCTGTTCCTGCTGGTGATCGGCGGGTCCGGCTGGCTGATGACCACCGATGCCTTCTGGGGCGTTGAGTGGCCGGAGCAGGTGCATGAGGCCGCCGTGCTGTGGGTGCAGATCTGCGTCGGGCTGCATGTCGCCGCCGTGCTGTGGGAAAGCCGCCGCACCGGCATCAACCTTCCCAAGGCGATGGTCACCGGGTACAAGGATGTCCCCCACGCCTGAACTGATTAGGAGGGCCGATGCCGTCCTCTCTGGTGTCGCACCGCTCTTTGCCGCTGCTGCTGCTGTGCCTTGTCGGTCTACAGGTGGCCTGCGCCGGATTTTTCTTCAGCGATGTGGTGTCTGATTATCTTGAAGACAGCGCCGCCGCCGCATCCCGTCTGCATCTGTATGTCGAGACGGCGGCGGCGGTGTCGCTGTTTGCCGCCATTGTGGTGGAAGCCCGGCTGCTGGTGTGGCTGTTGCGGCGCAAGGCCCATCTGGAACAGGCGGCCAGCGTTGCCACACAGGCCCTGCATGAGGTGATCGAAGCCCACTTCGACCGCTGGAAGCTGACCCCGGCGGAGCGGGACATCGCCCTGTTTCTGGTAAAAGGGCTGTCGATTGCTGAAATCGCACAGGCGCGGGGCAATGCCGAGGGCACGGTCAAATCGCACCTGAACGCCATCTACCGCAAATCCGGCACCACCGGGCGGGGGGAATTGCTGAGTCTGGTGATCGACGGCCTGCTGGCCCCGGCGGAACCCCCCTGAACCGGCCCGCTCAGGCGTGTCTGGTTTCAGGCATGTGTGGTTTCAGGGGTGGGGGCCGGGGCGCGTTCAATCCGGTTGCGGCCATTGCGTTTGGCGGTCAGCAGGGCACTGTCGGCCCGGCTGAGGGTGGCGGTGACCGGGGTGCCCGGCACATGTTCGGCCAGCCCGGCGCTGGCGGTGACGGATCCGGTTGGGTGTGGCTCCGGCACATGGACCCCGCTCAGCCGTCCGCACACCCGTTCCACCACCTGCACGGCGGTTTCCAGCGAGGTTTCCGGCAGCAGCAGCACAAACTCTTCACCGCCCCAGCGCCCGGCGCAGTCCTGCTCCCGCAGTTCCGCCCCCATGGCGTGGGCCAGCTCGATCAGCACGGAATCCCCGACATCATGGCCGCAGGTGTCGTTGATGCGCTTGAAGTGGTCGATGTCGATCATCACCACGGTAAAGCTGCGGCCATAGCGGTCGGCGCGCTCGGCCTCTGACTTCAGGCGTTCGGTCAGCAGGCGGCGGTTGGGCAGGCGGGTCAGGCTGTCGTGGGTCGATGCCTCGGTCAGTGCCACGTTCAGATCGCGCATCATCGACTGATAGCGGTCAGAGATCCGGGCCAGCTTTTCCAGCCGCCGCAGGTCGCGTTCCATCCGTTCCTGCAGGCCCAGTTCCCGCTGGCGGGCCATGCTCTGGAATGCGTCGGACACGCGGGCGATGCGGTCCAGCCGCCGTTCCAGATCGCGGTGGGTTTCCCACAGGTCCGCCAGCGCCTGCCGCAGGGGGTGGCCGTCATGCTCCGGCGCGGCAAGCAGCTGCTCAATCCGGTCTTCAAGGGGGGACGGCGGCGGCGGAAAGGCAGAGGTCATGGGGGCCGGTCCTCAGGCCGAGGGTTCGATACGGAACGGGAAAGTGCAGTCCTCACGGAATTCTTCCGCCAGCTCCCCGACCCGTTCGTTGCGGCGGTCGTAGCACCAGCGCACGGCAACCTGCTGCCCGTTGGCGTGGGCGGTTTCCAGCCGGTCGAAGATATCCATCATCGCCTTGATGCTGCTGGTATTAAGGTACAGCAGGTGCAGATCAAGGGTCAGCGGGCGGCCGGTGGTGGATAAAAACGCTTCGATCCAGTCAAACACCGGACGGAACTGTTCGTAGGAATTTTCGGGGTAGGAATCCCCCTCCATGAACAGCGTGCCTTCTTCCCAGTTGGCGCGGATCGTGGGGGTGGACTGGCTGCCGGGGGTTTCAAAACTCTGCATCGGGGGGCCTCGGGGGGGAACTGTCAGCGTTATCGGATGGGCGGAACGCGGGGGGAAAAGGGGATCAGATCACGGCGCGCAGGCTGAAGAAAGCCCGCCCGTCCGGCAGCGTGTGCAGGCTGGCCTGCAGGGGGGCGCTGGCGGTGCGGGCGACATGGATCAGCCCCAGACCGGCGCCGCTGCTGGAGTCTGGCCGGGGTTTGCGCAGCTGTTCCTTATACAGGGCCTTCAGGGCGGCTTTGTCCAGCCCGGCCAGCTGATCAACCAGCGTACAGACGGCGGCCCCGTCCTGCGGCTCGATCAGATTACCGGCACAGATCACATACCGGCCATCGGCCTCGCGGGAGATCACCACGGTTGCCCCGGCGTCCTGCTCCGACCAGGCCCGGGCGTGGGTGTAATGGCGGATGTTCTGCGTCAGCTCGATATAAACCCCGAACACATCCATGGCAGCGGAAGGGTGGGCCTGATCGGCGGTCAGATAATTCTTCAGGGCGTTGCCGATTTCCTCGATCAGGCTGCGGGACATCGGCCCGTTGAAGCACAGCATGATCCGGGTCTGGTTAAAGCGCTCTCGCAGTGAAAACAGGTCAATCGGGTCCATCGGGATGTCCTGCGGCGGCAGTCGGGGGGGATGGGCGGAGGGGAATAGGCACATGATAACGCAGACAAAACGCTTCGCATACTACTTCAGGCGGACGCACAGGGCGGTCATGTCATCCCGCTGGGGCAGCGGGCCCTGATAGTCGGTGACGGCGGCGGCCAGCGCGGCGATCTGCGCGGCGGCGCCGCCCGTGCCGTGCGTCAGCACCACATCCAGCAGGCGGTGCCGCCCGAAGCCGAACCCTTCCGGCCCGCCCGACTGGTCAAGGATGCCATCGCTGACCATATACAGGCACTGTCCGGCGATCAGTGGAATTTCGGCGGTGCTGAAGGTGGCCGGTTTGCCATCCCCCAGAGAGCGGCGGCTGCCGGTGGCGCAGTCAATCACGTCGGCGCGGGTCACCGCGCCGGGCGGGCGGCTGTACAGGTCAATCCGCGCCCCGGAGAAGACAGCGCGGCGGCGGGCGGTGTCAATCATCAGCAGCCCGGCATCGACCCCGGTGGCGAAAAACCGGCTGTCTCCGGCCGGGCCGATCAGCGGGCTGTCGCGCAGCAGGGCATCCAGCCGGGTCAGCACCGCCGCCGGATCCCCGGGGGGCGTGTCCGCCAGCGCCTGTTCCAGCGCCGCATGGGTGCGCATGGTCATCAGCGCCCCCGGCACCCCATGGCCGGCACAGTCAAACAGGCCAAGGATCAGGGTATCCCCGATCCGGCGGGAGAAATGAAAATCCCCGCCGACCACGTCCTTGGGCTGCCACAGCCAGCCGATATCAACGGCGGCATCGGTGCAGGCCACGTCTTTGGCCAGCAGGCCGCGCTGGATCAGGCGGGCGTAATCAAGGGAATCGCTGATCTGCCGCTGGGCGACGGTCATCACCCGGTTGGCCTCGGCCAGATCGCGGGTCCGTTCCTCCACCCGCTGTTCCAGCGTCTGGGTGGTGCGCTGCACCTCCTGCGCCATAAAGCGGAACATCCGGCTGAGATCACCGAATTCATCGCGGCGGTTTTCCGGCAGTGGCATGTCATACCGGCCCTGACCCACCGCCAGCACACCGCGTTGCAGCTGATGCAGCGGGCGCAGCACCATCCGCGACACCACCAGCCCGATGCCCAGCACCGCCGCCAGCAGCAGCAGGGCAGTGACCACCGCGCCGACGATCAGGGTCTGCATCCGGGCCGGCTGCACGGCGGCGGGGTCAAAGGCGTTGACCACATACCACTGGATTTCTTCCAGATAGGTGATCGCCAGCAGGCGGGGGGCGCCATCCATCTGGACGCTGAGCAGCTCAATTGATTTGTCGATGGCGGTGGTGCGGACCATGGCGGCGCGCAGGGCGTCGGCATCCTGCGGGCTCAGCCCGGCGAGCAGATTGGTCTGGCGGTCCTCGATGCCCCCGGCGCCGGAATTCATGGCCACCCGTGACCAGTCGGGATGCATCTGGATGGCCCCGTTGCGGTTGATGGCCATCGGTGTGATGCCGCTGCCAAGGCTGTCCCGGTAATCCTGTAACAGGCCGGTCAGGTCGATGCCGGTCCCGGCAACGCCCAGCCGCCGCGCGACCGCCGGATCATCGCTGTCGGTGACGGCCACGTTAAACCAGACCTTGACCCCCTTCACCGCCGGATCGGTATCAACGTTGATGTTATAGGCCGCACGGGCGGCCATCGAGGTGAAGAACCAGTCATTCGCCGGATTGCCGCTGCGCATCCGGTAGCGCGCCTGCGATGATTCCGGGCCGCTGCGGTCATTGAGGTAATAGTTCAGGGTGCTGGCGCTGCCGACAAAATACAGGCCGTCCTCGAAGGACTGGCTGTAGCTGCGGGCCTCGGTGAAGAAGCGGCGGACCTTGCCGGGGTCGGTTTCGTCGGCCAGCCAGTCGCGGGTCGATGTCAGGCTGGCAAAGCGGCGGGCCAGCGCCAGCTGGCGGCTGACCGGCGCGACCAGACGTTCCCGCGCTAGCGCGGTGGTGGTCTGGGCGTACTGTTCGACAAAAAAGGCCTGAACGCCGCCGACCACCTGCCAGCTGACCGCCGTGGCAACCAGCAGGACCAGCAGGCTGACCAGCCCCATCAGGAGCAGGGATTTGGCCCTTAAGCCAAAAGTCGCCATCAGATCAGCGCTCCCTGAGATGATATCGGTTCATGCCCCGGTTTCTGCCGGATGCCTGTTGGACCGGTACTTTAACATCCTGTCAGACAACCGCAATTTCTCCGTGTCGCTGCCCTTACGGTCCCCCGCCTGTTCCGGGAGGCCGGGCACGGTCCTCATGGTTGTAAAATATTGAATACACTTTTAAAGCGTGTTGCCGGAACCTCGGCAGGGTGGGTTTTTGCGAGGGCTTCCGGCGGTGCGTGCCCCTTTTATCAGATGAGAGATAGTCTTAAAGATTTAAGACTATAAAGCTGTGACGATGCAGCAACATTTTGGCCGTTTGCTGTCTGCAGGGCAGTATACCGGGGCTGATCCGCCCGCCGGGAGAGGGAGGGTGGGTCCCGAGTCCCGGCCTGTCTCCATAAAAAAGCGGTTGGGTCGTAGTCATCATGGCGGACCCGTTGCAGACCGCGTTGCTGTTGCGGGTCAGGGGGTGTCCGGTCCGGTCCGCCTGCGCCGGAGGGGGCGGGGCAGCATTGCCTGCGCCTGGTCCCGGAAGCGACGGTCCGCCTCGAGGGACGCGATCAGCACATCGGCAAGGGGGCCGGTGATCCGGCTCAGGCGTGGCGGGGCCAGCGGGTGCCGCCGCTTTTCGGCATAAACCGCCAGCACCATCGCATCGCCGGTCGGGGTCCCGGCATCGTGATAGCGACAGATTTCAGCGGTGACGTCGATCTGCTGGATCAGCGTTCCGTCATCGGTGCGCAGGGTGACGGTCCAGTCCAGATACATAGCGGGGCTCCGGCAGGGAAAGAGGGAAATAATTGCGCCTATCGCAATTTTTCGCAACGTTCCGGGGGGTGCCGTCAAGCCCGGCTGCCGGGGCGGCCCTCAGCCGATATTGCGCCCCAGCCACAGCACCCGGCCAATGACCGCCAGATCTTCCGGTCCGACTCCGTCGGTGTTGCCGTAGGCGGGGTTGTCACTGCGGATGGAGAAGGTGCGGCTGCTGGGGGCCCAGATCAGGCGTTTGACCATCAGTTCGTCAGAGATGGCATAGCGGATCACATACAGCCCGTCGCGGGTCCAGCGGGTGACGGTGCGGTCGATCAGCACATGGTCGCCGTGGTGCAGGGTTGGCTCCATACTGTCGCCGGAAACCTGGATCACGGCCAGCTGCTCGGTCGGGGCCTGTGTGACCCGGCGCAGCCATTCCCAGCGGAAGGCGCTGAAGCAGACCGGGGCCGTCTCGGGGTTGACGGCCCCGTCCCCGGCGGCGGCCCGGGCCTCGTAGACCGGCACCATGGCGAATTCATCGGTCAGTGAGGGGGGCTGGCGCCACGGCGGCAGGCCGTGCGGTGCAGCAAAGCCGGAAAGGGTGGCGGCCCCCTGACGATGCGGCGGTGGTCCGGCCTGTTCCCCGCCCTGTTCCCCGGGGGGGGCAGGGGACAGGTCATCGCTTGCCGGCAGGCCGAGGTAATCCCGGATTGCGGCCAGCTCATGGGCTTTGATCTGCCGTTCGCCTTTCAGCATACGGTTGATCGCGGCGGGGTCCAGCCCCATGGCTCTGGCCAGACCGCGCTGGCTTTTACCCGGGGCCTGCAGGGCTTTTTTGAGAGTGTCGATCAAAGTCATGGTTGCATTATTGGTGTTTTATCACTGATGCGATATTGCGCTTTTAGCATTGACATGTCGATGCAAAAAACGCAACTATCCAACAACGCGAACGGCGGAGACGGATGCTCTCTCCGACTGCGTACCAGCACAAGACAGCCTTGCTGCCCGGGGGTCATGACCTGAGACCGACCCGGCGGCGGAGGCACGCCGAACAGGAAGATCTACCATGACTGCTTTTAACACCGCCGCCGGGGGGGACCGGCTGCGACTGCCAACGTCTGTCCATAGCCCGGGGGGCCGGGCTTTCCGGCGCAGCCCGCGGGTCGGGCCGCCGCCTTTGCCTGCGGTTCCGCCCTGCCGGGCTGACCGGTCGGGAGGGGCGGTGGCCGGTGATCCGGAACAGGGGGCGCGGGCCCGTGCCGGGCGTCCGGCGTCCTCGGCTGTGCCACCGCCGCCGCCGCCGGTCCGCCGTGATCCGGTCCGCAATACCATCGACTGGTCGCAGGATCTGGTTGACTGGCTGTATGCCTGCCGGATTGACGGGATTCCGGTCGCGGTGCTGGCCCGGACCATCGGCTGCTCGACGCAGACGGTGTTTACCCAGTTTCACCGCGATCCGCGTGGGGTGCCGGAACCGGCGTCACGGACGCGCCAGCGCGTCAGCCCGCGTGACTTTGTCCGCTGGGGGCGGGGTCTGGCGGAAGACATGCCCGCTGAGGTGCTGGAGCGTGAGGTGCGGCGCGTCCGCCCCGGCACCGCGCCGGTCGGCCCGCTGACCCGGCTGACCCCCCGGCCCCGGATCGGGCGGGCGCTTGATTTCAGCGATGACACCTGACCGGGGGCAGACGGGGGGGCTGGTCAAGGGGAAGGGAACACAAAAACGCAGCGGCCCGGGTGGACCGCTGCGTTTTATATTGTGGCGCGTGAGGCAAGCGGGCGGACGCCCGCGCCCGGCGTGTGAGGGAATAAGCAAACGGAAGCCCGGCAGGGCCGGGCTGACTGGCCCATTGAGGGCCCGCGCGACCATTCGCGCGTGAGGCAAGCGGGCGGACGCCCGCGCCCGCCGCCTGAGGGACCAAACAAACGGAAGCCCGGCAGGGCCGGGCTGACTGGCCCATTGAGGGCCCGCGCGACCATTCGCGCGTGAGGCAAGCGGGCGGACGCCCGCGCCCGCCGCCTGAGGGACCAAACAAATAAGGGACTAAACAAAAAAGCTACAGAAAAAACTTAGGCCGGCCGTTCCTGCCCGTCTTTGGGCTTCCAGGTGATCAGGCGGCCTTCCAGCCAGGTCAGCAGGGTGTCGATGATCAGCACGAACATCGCCAGCACCACAATCCCGGCAAACACGCCGACGGCGTCGAAGTTGCCTTCCGACTGGGCAATCAGATGCCCCAGCCCGGCGGAGGACCCAAGGTATTCGCCGATGATGGCCCCGACCACGGCAAACCCGACCGAGGTCCGCAGCGATGACAGAATCCAGGTCGCGGCGGCGGGCAGATAGACATGGCGCAGCATGTCAAACCGGCTGGCCCCCAGAATGCGCGAGTTGGACAGGATCACCGGGTTGACTTCCCGCACCCCCTGCAGGGCGTTGAAGAAGGTGATGAAGAACACCAGCGTCACCGCCAGCGCCACTTTCGACCACAGCCCCAGACCCAGCCACAGCACGAACACCGGGGCGAGAACCACGCGGGGGATGGCGTTGACGGCCTTGATGAAGGGGTCAAGAATGCGCGCGGCCCGGCGGGCAAGGCCCAGCCACACACCGATCACCACCCCCAGCAGGGTGCCGAAGACATAGCCCAGCACGGTTTCCAGCACCGTGATGTTCAGGTGACGGTAAAAAGAGGTGTCGCTGACCCATTCCACCACCTTGCCGCCGATCGCCAGCGGCGAGGGGAAGAAGAACGGGTCAATCACCCCGGCGGTCACCCCCAGTTCCCAGCCGCCGAACAGGACCACCACCAGAAGCAGCTGGATCAGCCGGTCACGGATGTTGAGCATAGCTTTTCTCCACTTCGGTCTTCAGGCTGGACCAGATCTTGCGGTACAGGTCCATGAACTGCGGGTCCATCATGATTTCCGCCACGTTGCGGGGGCGGGGCAGATCAACGGTAAAGCTGTCAACCACGGTGCTGGCCGGTCCGGCGGCCAGCACCACCACGCGGTCGCCCAGCGAGATCGCTTCCTCAAGGTCGTGAGTGATCAGCACGACGGACTTGCGGTTTTCCTGCCACAGGCGCAGCAGTTCGCTTTGCATCAGATGGCGGGTGTGGATGTCCAGCGCCGAGAACGGCTCGTCCATCAAAATCACTTCCGGGTTGACGATCAGCGCCTGCGCCAGCTGCACGCGCTTTTTCTGTCCGCCGGAAAGCTGGTGCGGATACCGCTTTTCAAAGCCCTTCAGGCCGACTTTTTCCAGCCAGGCGCGGGACTGTACGGCCCGCTCCGCCGGGGCGACGCCGCGGAACTGCAACCCCAGCTCGACGTTTTCCTCCACCGTTTTCCACGGCAGCAGGGCATCCTGCTGGAACAGGTAGCCGACGTCATGGCTGACCCCGTCCACCGGCTTGCCTGCCAGCGTGATCGACCCCTTCGTCGGTTTCAGCAGACCGGCGATGGCGTTGAGAATGGTGGATTTGCCGCAGCCGGTCGGGCCGACAATGGCAAGAAACTCCCCGTCGGCGACGGTCAGATTGACATCCCGCACGGCGGTGAAGGCGCCGAACGACATGGTGACGTTCTCAATCCTGACTTTCGGCTGGCTGCTGAGCGGGCGGGGCGTGGTGGCGTCGGCCGCCACGGGGCGGGGGTATGCGCTCACGGCTGTTCTCCCTGTGGAACGTTGCTTTTACTTGCGGTACTGGGCCAGGGCCTTTTCGACGAAGGCATTGGTGTAGGTTTTGTTCAGGTCAATGGCGGCCCCGGCGACCTGCGGGTTGAAGGCCGACAGCACATCCAGCGGCACCTGCAGGGTGGCGGGGTCAAACAGCCCGTCGGGCGACAGGATCGGCATGGCATTGCGGATGGCCTGCGCATAGCCTTCCTTATCTTCCGGCACAAAGCTGGGCGGCAGCTTGGCCATGATTTCCTCGGCGGAATGGCTCTGGGCCCACAGCATGGCGCGCACGGTGGCGTTGACCGCCTTCTGGATCATCTCCGGCTTGGCCTTCAGGGTTGCCCCGGTGACGTACAGGGTCGAGGTCGGGTACAGACCGCCGTAAATCTCGGTGGCCCCGGCGGCTGACCGCCCGTCGATCAGGATCTTGCCGATCTTGCGTTCGGTCAGGATCGTCGCCGCCGGGTCATAATTGACCAGCAGGTCAATCTTGCCCTGTTCCAGCGCCACCACGGCGGTGGGGCCCGACCCGACACCGATGATGCCGATGTCTGACGGGTTCAGCCCGTGGCGCTTCAGGTAATAGCGGATGAAGAAGTCAGACGACGACCCCGGGGCGGTGATGCCGACGTTCAGCCCTTTGATGGTTTCCGGTTTGGCGGGGTCAAAGCGGGTGTTTTCCGGCCCGGCCAGCACCAGCCCGGAATTATGGGCCAGCAGGGCCACCGACACCACTTCCTTGCGGACCGACTGCATCTGAATGGTGTGGTCATAGAAGCCGACGCCGACATCGACCGAGCCGGAAACCAGCGCCTGCAGGGCCTTTGATCCCCCGGCGGCAAAGTTTTCCATCGTCACGTCCAGGCCTTCCTCGGCGTAATAGCCAAGGCCGACCGCCAGCGGGAACGGCAGATTGTTCAGATTAAACGATCCGACGCCGATCCGCACCGGCTCGGCGGCCTGTGTCATCGGGGCGGCGGTCAGAAAAGCGGCAACCGTGGCCGCAAGAGCCCAGAGCTTCATTGTTTCCTCCTGTTTGTACTTTTGACTTATTAAAATCAGGGCGTGGTGCAGATTAGGGCATTGTACGCAAAAGCGGGGCGGTGTTTTCAGCGGTCTGGCCGGGGGCGGCCCGTTCCGGGCTGTGGGCCCAGACGGCGGGCTTGGCGAACACCGCCCCCTCAAACAGCCGCCGCGCGGTGCGGATCACCGACACCACCGGGGCCGGGGCCCCGGGCGGGTGGTCGATGGTCACCTGCAGGCGGCCGGTGGCGTGGGCAAAGGTCAGGTCTGCCGGAAAGGCAGAGACGGCGGTCATTTCGGCGGCCAGCGTGCCGGGGGTGGCGCAGGCATTGGCCAGCGCGACGCCCCCGGTGATCGCCAGCGCCGAATGGCATTCGTGCGGCATAAAATAGCGGGTGGTCAGGCTGTCGCCATCCTGCCCCGGGGCTGCCGGGGCGATCAGCACCGGTTTGGGGATCACCCGGTCGCGGACATTGGGGATGCCCATCGCTTCCCCGGCCTGAATGCGGATGCTTTCCAGACGGCGCAGGAACCCGGAGTCGGCGTTCAGCTCCGCCGGGGTTTCGTGCCCGGTCTTGCCCAGATCGGCGGCCCGCAGGATCACCACCGGCATGGCGGCGTCAAGGCAGGTCACCTCAACCCCGTCAAAGGTGTTGCGCGCGGCCCCGGTCGGCAGCAGCGCCCCGGTCTTTGATCCGGCGCTGTCAAGGAAGGTCAGGGTGATCGGGGCCGCGGTGCCCGGCACGCCGGAAATGGCCACGCTGCCATCATACAGCACCCGCCCGCCGGGGGTCTGAATGCGGGATTCGATCACTTTGCCGGTGTTGACGTTGTGGATGCGCAGGGTGGTGATGCCATCCTGCACCGGCACCAGACCGGCCTCGATGGCAAAGGGGCCGACGGCGGCCAGCATGTTGCCGCAGTTGGGGGATGTATCGACCGCCTGCTCCAGCACTTTGACCTGTGCGAACAGATAATCGACATCAGCCCCCGGGCGGCGTGACGGGCCGACAATGGCAACCTTGCTGGTCAGGGCGTTGCCGCCGCCGATGCCGTCAATTTCCAGATGATGGCCGGACCCCATCACCGACAGCAGCACCGCATCGCGGGCCGCCGGGGTCTGTGGCAGGTCAGAGGCCAGAAAAAACGGCCCCCGGGACGTGCCGCCGCGCATCAGAACGCAGGGGATTCTGATCAGGTCATTCATGCTGACTTCCTGATGATTGATTTGATTTTGTTCTTAGTGGCTGCTTTAATTGCTGTATACGCATCAATCATTGCGTTGTGAAATGCAAAAATAAGCAGGATTGATAACCAATGCGCATCAATTTCGAGATTCTCGACCTCCGGGCTTTTCTCGCTGTGCTGGAAACCGGCAGTTTCCATAAGGCGGCAGAGGTGCTGCACCTGTCGCAGCCCGCACTGAGCCGCCGGATCAAGAGTCTGGAAGAAAGTCTGGGGGCACCGCTGCTGGAACGCACCACGCGGCGGGTGTCGCCGTCGGCGGTGGGGCGGCAGCTTCAGCCGTTGCTGGTCCGCCTGATTGATGAGCTGGAAAGTACGGTTCTGGCCATGAATGAGACCGGCAACCGGCAGCAGGGGCTGGTCAGTATTGCCTGTGTGCCGACGGCGGCCTTTTACTTTCTGCCGCGCGTGATCCGTCAGTTCCGCGACCAGCATCCGCAGATCCGGTTCCGGATTCTCGATCTGTCGGCGCGGGAAGGATTGCAGAGTGTCGCCAGCGGCGAGACCGAATTCGGGATCTCGATGCTGGGATCATCGGACCCGGATGTGCATTTTACGCCGCTGATGGAAGACCCGTTTGTGCTGGCCTGCCACCGCGATCACCCGCTGGCAAAGCGCAAAACCCTGACGTGGCCGGATCTGGCGGGCTATCCGCTGATCGGCGTCAGCCGCCATTCCGGCAACCGGACGATTCTGGATAATGCGCTGGCCCATGCCGATGTGCGGCTGGACTGGTTTTACGAGGTGAACCACCTGTCCACCTCGCTGGGGCTGGTCGAGGCGGGAATCGGGATCTCGGTGCTGCCGCGTCTGGCGACGCCGCAGACCGATCACCCGCTGATTGTCACCCGCCCGATCACCGGCCCGGTGGTGGAACGCACCATCGGCATCGTCGAGCGCCGCAATGGCCGGCTGTCTCCGGCGGCGGCGCGGTTCAAGACCATGCTGCTGGACAGCTGGGGCGGGTCGAAGGGCGATGTGCCGGGGGCCTGAGGGCCTGTTCAGGTCTGGCCGGTGGCTGCCGGATCTGTCACCTCGATCAGGCCTTTCGCCTGCATGGTGGTCAGCAGGTCGATCACATCCCGGCGGATGACGTCGGCGGGGGCATCATAGCGACTGTCAAAAGTGCGGCACAGCTGCTCGATCTCGACCGGCCCGGCAAGGTGGTCCCACAGGTCCCGGCCAATAGCATCAAGGAAGTAATAGTTGCCATTGTCGGCATCCATAAGTACTAGGTCGCTGTCCATCGGCGCGGCGAGAGGTGCCGGGGAGCGGCGGACATGGGATTGCAGGGTCAGCATTCTCAGGGCTCTGTCGTTCTGATGGGCTATCTACGTCTGATTGAAACAGGCGTAAGGGTTTGTGAACATAGGGGATCGGTGTATGGAAGGCGACTATCTTTTTTGCGGCTGGCGTGTGCGCAGTGCGCTGCCCCTTCCTGAGCTGCCGGTCTGGGATGGACAGGGCGATACCGCCGTTGATCTTGAGATTGTCGCCGGGCCGGTGCCCCCGCCGCAGGACGGGGAGCCGTGGCTGACCGTCACGGCAGACGGGGCGGTGCGGGTCTGCGTGCCCGACGTGGTGCGGATGGTGATCGAAGGCGGGCGGCGGATCACCGTTGAGCCGCTGGGCACGGAGCAGGCCGCCGGATGGCGGCTTTTTCTGCTGGGGGTGGGTCTGGCCGCCTTCTGCCACCAGCGCGGGGTTTTGCCCCTGCATGCCGCATCGCTGACCATCAACGGCAGGACACTGGCCCTGCTGGGGGCCAGCGGCGCGGGAAAATCAACGCTGGCCTTCGCGCTGGCCCGGCGGGGCCATACCCTGCTGTCTGATGATCTGTCGGTGCTGACGTCAGGGGTGACGCTGCGGCCCGCCTATCCCCGCCTGAAGCTGTGGCGCGATTCGCTGGATGCGATGGGGCAGCCGCTGACCGGGCTGCCGCGCGTCCGCGACGGTCTGGATAAGTTCGACCTGCAACCGCAGACCTTCGACACCGCACCGCGCCCGCTCGACAGGCTGGTGCTGCTGAAGACCGGGGACAGTGTCACCTGCGAGGCGGTATCCCCGGCGGCGGCGGTGCCGCTGCTGTTAAGCCATGTGTCCCGGCCTTCGGTCGGCAGGCGGCTGGGGCGGCAGGGCGAGATGTTTTCTGCAGCGGTCCGCCTTGCGCAGCAGGTGCCGATGGTCCGGCTGGTGCGGCCCTTTGACTTCTCCCGCATGGAGGAGGTGGTGCGCCTTGTCGAGGCGGTGGCGGACGGGACGCTGCCCGGCCCGGCGGCGGGGGACTGAGCGGTGACAGGACTGTTCTGGATCGCCTCTTACCCCAAATCCGGCAACACCTGGACCCGCTGCCTGATCGACAGCCTGACCCATGGGGGGGAGCCCCCGGCGCTTGACCGGCTTGACCGGTCCTGTCCGGCGGTTTTTGACCGCCACTGGCTGGAAGCGGTGACCGATGTGCCGACCGCCGACCTGACCGCGCCGGAGCTGCTGGCCCTGCGCCAGTCAGCCTTCCGCCTGCTGACCGACCCTGTTGGAGTGGCTTCAGGCGGGGTGGCACCGGGCTGGGTGACACCGGGCTGGCAGGCCCGCTGCCTGAAGGTGCATGACTGCTATGATCCGGCCCGCTTCCCCGATGCGGTGACGGCGGGGGCGGTCTATCTGGTGCGGGATCCCCGGGCGGTGGCCCCGTCCTGGGCGGATCATTCCGGCGTGACCATTGACCGGGTTATTGCCCGGATGCGGCGCTCTGCCACGGCGGCGGGCGGGGCCGGTCTGCCGGGCAGGCCCGCCATGCCGGAACAGATCGGCGACTGGTCAGATCATGTCCGGTCCTGGACCGAAGCGTTTAAGGGGCGCCTGCTGCTGGTGCGGTATGAGGATCTTCTGGCCGATCCGGTCCCGGTGGTTGCCCGGATCGCCGGTTTCCTCGGCCTGCCGGATGATCTGCCTCTGGTGGAGAAGGCGGTGGCCGCCTGCACCTTCAGCCGCCTGCGCCGTCAGGAACGCGAGACCGGCTTTGCTGAGAAAACAGCGATGCAGAAGCGGTTCTTCCGGCAGGGGCGGGCGCAGGGATGGCGCGATGAGCTGAGCGCGGAACAGGCCGCACGGCTTGTTGCCGACCACGGTGCGGTGATGGCGCGTCATGGCTATGCCACAGCAGACGGCACCACAGCAGACGTGCTGCCGGGGTAAGATAACGGAGGGCGGAATGAAGCGGACCCTACAGACTGAGGGGATCCCCCGCGCGGTTCTTCTGCGGTTTCAGCAGGATCTGGCCCGACGGGCGGGGGAGCAGCCGGACAGCGCCGACAGGGCATGGCGTCGGGCGGAGACCGCCCGCGCCGCCGGGGATCTTGACGGCGCGGCAGAAGCGTACCGCGCCTGTCTGGCCCTGGCGCCGGACCGTCTGCCCGCCCGGCGCCGCCTTGCCGTGCTGCAAGGGCACGGGCTGGCGGATCACCCGGATCCGGCGGATGACCGGCCTGCCCCGTTCTTCCTCAGCCGGTCGGTGCTGTCGGCAGCGCAGATGGCGGCGCTGTGGGGCATCGTCACGGCCCGGCAGGATGAGCTGGAGCCGTCACGCATGGCGAGAAACGGCGAGCCCCGGCTGCTGGACACCGCCTACCGGCAGTCGCTGCGCATGTCGGGTCAGGGGGCACGGGCCTTGCTGTTGCCGATTGTGCGCGATGTGATTGCCCGCCATGACCTGCTGCGCCGTTTTGGCCTGTCGCCCCTGACATCAGACAGGGTGGAGGTGGAAATCGCCAGCCACAGCGACGGTCACTTCCTGCGGGTGCACCGCGACCGGGGCGACGGGGCCCCTGACCGGGCGCTGACCTTCGTGTTCTATTTTTTCCAGCTTCCGCAGTGTTTCAGCGGGGGCGATCTGCTGCTGCATGATACGGCGGCGGACGGGGAGCCGCGCCTGTTGCAGGCTACCCGGTTGGTCGTAGAGCACAACAGTCTGGTGATCTTTCCCGCCGACTGCTGGCATCAGGTCCTGCCGGTTGCGGGGGCGGATGCCGACCCGCTGAAGGGACGGTGGACCGTGCATGGCTGGTTCCACGCGTAATGGAGACGGATATCGCCTTATAGTAGATTATTAGAGTGTGATAAAAAACTTATAGAATATCTTGGTGGTGCGGACTAGAAAGGCCGTCAGACGGGCCCCGCTGCACTGCCGGGACCTCCTGTCCTCTGAGCGCGTTGATTTTGTTACAGGAGGGTCCGTTTATGGCCGATGAACAGAGCTGTGTGATGTCCGGCGACGGTGCCGGGGCCCGGCATGAGGGGCTGCGCCCGTGGCACCGGCCAGAACTGGGGGTGCTGCCGGTGGACCAGACCGCTGCCTCGCAATCCCCGGGATCGGACGGTAGCGGGGTGCCCACCTCGTCCTGAGCAGACAGGTCCGCTGGACAGGGCCGGGGTGGTGCCATGCAGACCCGCGCCGCTTAATAATTAGATAAGAAACATATAGCATATCCTGGACATACGCCTTAAACCGTGTGTCGTACAGAGGGGCTCCGCTGCACTGCCGGGGCCTTCTGTCCTCTGAGCGCGTTGATTTTGTTACAGGAGGGTCCGTTTATGGCCGATGAACAGAGCTGTGTGATGTCCGGTGAGGATGCCGGGGCCGAGGATGAGGGACGACGCCCGTGGCACCGGCCGGAGCTGACGGTGCTGCCGGTGGACCAGACCGCCGCGGGGGGAACCCCGGGGGGTGACGGACCCGGCTATGACGCAGTGTCTTAAGCCCCGATGAGTGACTTTGCCGGTCTCTGGCGGCTGGATGGTCAGCCGGTTGACAGATACGATATTGACAGGCTGACGCAGGGGATGGACGCCCGGGGCATCGCCCCGGCCCGGGTCTGGCGACAGGGTGCGTTTGCGCTGGTCCACCGCCAGCACGTTTTCACGCCTGAAGATGCGCAGGAAAAAATGCCGCTGGAAGGGCCGTCCGGCGGCATTCTGGCTGCCGATGTCAGGCTGGATAACCGGGGGGAGCTGGCCGACAGGCTGGGCCTTTCCGGCGCGGCGGCGGCTGTGCCCGACGGGGCATTGGTGCTGAAGGCGCTGGAACGCTGGGGCGGTGATGCCGTCACCCGCCTGTACGGCGATTTTGCCTTTGCCCTGTGGCAGCCGGGATCCCGCACGCTGACGCTGGCGCGCGATCCTCTTCAGGGCCGGTCCCTGTTTATCCACCACGGCCCGAAGGTCATCGCCTTTGCCACCCGGCTGCGGCCCCTGCTTGCCCTGCCCGATGTGCCGCGCGAGATCGACGGGATGGCGGTCGCTGACCGCCTGATCCTGAACACCGCCGACAGCGGGCAGACCCTGTATACGGCAATCCGCCGGGTGCCGCAGGGGCATATCCTGACGATAACGCCGGAGCGGGCGGTGCAGCGGTGCTGGTGGTCGATGCCCCGGCCGGGCACCCTGCGCTTTGCCAGCCATGCGGAAACGGTCGATGCCCCGGCCGGGCACCCTGCGCTTTGCCAGCCATGCGGAAACGGTCGAGGCGGCGACCGAGGTGGTTGACCGCGCGGTTGCGGCCTCGGTGCGGGCGGTGGGGCCGGTCGGCACCTGCCTGACCGGCGGGCTGGACAGCAGCACGGTGACCCTGTTCGCCCGCCGCTATGTCGATCCTGACCGGCTGTTTGCCCTGACCCGGGTGCCCGGTGGCCCGGTGCCGCCGGATGAGGACGGGCATTATTATGACGAATCCGGGCGGGCCGCTGCCTTTGCCGCCCGGCAGCCGGGCCTGCTGTGGCACACGGTCGGCGACGACGGGCAGGACTGGGGCGAGAGGAACCGGGCGCGGTGGCATCTGTCTTCGGGGATGCCCGCCGACAACCGCGTCAACGGGGCCTGGTTCCTGCCGCTGTTCCGCTTTATGGCGGAGCGGGGCGGGCGGGTGATTCTGGGCGGTGGCGGCGGCAATTTTCTGTACAGCTATCATGGCGGCGCGGTGGAGCTGTCGCTGCTGCGGCAGGGGCGGATCTGGGCGCTGCTGCGGCACCTGTATCAGCGCGAGAAACACGCACCGCTCGGGCTTCTTCCGCTGATCCGCAACCGGTTTTTCGCCCCCTGCGAGCCGTGGAGGCTGCGCAGCTGGCGCCGGGGCTGGCCGGGCCTGCCGTGGGGGTTCTTCTCCGCCCTTAATCCGTCTTTTGCGGCTGAGGTGAAGATGCGGGACCGTCTGGATCTGGACCGTTACCGGATCCGGACCGGGGTACAGGTCCCCTCCGCCCACGCCTCGCGGTGTTGGTTTCATGGCGATGAGGCGATCGGCCAGTGGATGGTTGAGTACCGGGCCCTGCATGGCATGGACTGGCGCGACCCGCTGGGCAGCCGCTGGAGCACGGAGTTTTTTGCGGCCCTACCGCAGGAAGCTTTTGTTCACAACGGAGTGACGCGGGCGATTGCCCGGTCGATTCTGGCCCCGCATCTGCCGGAAGATATGCAGCGGGACCGCAGGACCGGGCGCCAGCTTGGCGACTGGTACACCATTCTCAGTGCCGAGAGACCGGCGATGCTGGCCGCGCTGGAACGGCTGAAGGCATCGCCCGCTGCCAGCCGCCTGATTGACCTGCCCCGGCTGGAACGGCTGCTGCACACCTGGCCCGCCTCGGTGGCGGAGGCGGAGCGTCAGCGGCTGGACTACAGCTTTGTGCTGACCCGGGGGCTGGAAACCGCCGAGTTTCTGGCGTGGCAGGACAGCAGCAATCACGGATCATCCGGCCCCCTGCCAGAATAGTCCTGCCAAAATGACCCTCTGAGAATGACCCTCTGAGAAGACTTCAGGGGCAGGCTGTTTTTTTCGCCGGGTTTTGTCCGCTGCCGCGTATCAGACTTCGGAAGGCGTCTCTCTCCGGTTGCCCTGCCCGCGCCGGAGACCGCCCCGATGCCCTTCCGCATCCGGTCTGTGGTCTGCCCCCCGACAGGCAGCCCATGGGCCGGGCCGGATCACGCTGACCGTCCGCGCCCCACAGAACACCCGGTGGAATGTCCCCCCAAAAGCCTTCCGGCGGGTTTAGTGGACTGGTCAGAAACTGTGAAACCGGCCATGTCCGGCAGTCCGGTTCCGGGGTATAGACCCGTCAGGATCCGGCTGCCGGGCATGTCTGTTCTGTCCCGGCGGATCCGGCCTGCTGACCGCGACCGCTTTGGGGGAACACCCGGCCATGGAATGTCCTGCCGCCTTCCGTTTTGATGCTCTGGCCGACCAGCACGCCCTGATGGCGGCAACCGGTCTGGCCACCTTTATCACCCATGGGGACGATGGCCTGCTGGCGACCCCGCTGCCGCTGCTGCTGGCGGCGGAGGAAGGGCCGTTCGGCACCCTGTACGGCCACGTCGCCCGCAACAACCGGCAGGCGCGGATCGCGCCGGGCACCGGGGCGCTGGCGGTGTTTATGGGGCCGGATGCCTATGTCACGCCGTCGTGGTATCCGTCAAAGGCTGAGCACGGGCAGGCGGTGCCGACCTGGAACTATGTCACCGTGCAGGCGTGGGGCACCCCGGAGTTTTTTGACGACCCGGACCGGCTGCGGGCGGTGGTCAGCGGCCTGACCGACCGCCATGAGCAGGGCCGCGCCGCCCCGTGGTCGGTTGATGATGCCCCGGCCCCGTTTCTGGCGGCGATGCTGAAGGGAATCATCGGCGTCCGGATGCCGCTGACCCGGATTGAAGGCAAACGCAAGATGAGCCAGAACCGCCCGGCCCCCGACCGCGCCGGGGTGGCGGCGGGCCTGCGGCAGGACGGGCGGCCCGATGTCGCGGCGCTGGTGCGGGCGGCAGCCCCCTGACAGCAAAAAAAGCCCCGCCCCGGTGAGGGGGCAGGGCCAAGGCGGAGTAAGGAGCAGGAAAAAGCAAGGGCCCACCCTGCCGGAACGGGAAGGGGCAGGGTGTGGGAAGGAACCGGCTCCCGCGTGGGGCGGGGGAGCCGGACCGGGTCACGGAAGAAACCCGGCACCGGGCCTGAAGGAGGGAGTCAGCACCGCCGGAATGACAGGGAAGGCGGTGCCGGATCGGGGTCTCCCCCCTCCCCCTCCGGCGGGGCCGGTGGGGGCGGTGGTGCCGGGGAAGAGATCTTAAAAGAACTCTTCATCCCCGCCGAAATCGGCAAAGGCGTCTTCTTCCGGGGCCGGTTCAGGGGCAGGGGCGGGCTCTTCCGCCGCCTGCGCATCGTTGCCGCCGGTGATCATATCAGCCAGCATATTGCCAAGGATCAGACCCCCGGCGACGCCCATGGCGGTCTGCAGGGCACCGGCCATAAAGCTGCCGCGCGGGGCCTGCTGGAACGGCTGCATCCCCTGCGACAGCGCCGCGCCGGGGCGCTGCGCGCCGGGGCCGTAGGCCGGGGTCTGCGGGCGCGGGCCGCCGAACAGGCTGCCGAGGAAGCCGCCACCGGCAGCGGGGCGGCTGGCCAGTTCGCGTTCCAGCTCCTCAACCCGGGCGGACAGGGACTGAAGGGCGTTTTCCTGCACCAGCAGGGCCTGCGCCATGTAATACGGGGCTGCGGGCTGGCGGGTCAGGGTATCACGGATATGGGCCTCGGCGGCGGTGTCGCGCGGCGGGCTTCCGGCTTCGGCCTGACGCAGGCGGTCGAAGAGTCCGTCAATGGCGGCTTTGTCGTTGTGGTCCATGGCGAGAATGTGATCCCGATAAGGTGTGTCTATGCCATGGATGTAAGAGGCGCGTCTCCGGGCGCAAGGGCATTCGCGAAATAATTTTCATCCGTTTCGCGATTTTTTCTGGGGTGCAGGGGGTCAAGGGGACCGGGCGTAGGCGACAGGGGAGCGGGTTAGGCTTCGTCTAATAAAAAATTAGTAAAATCAATAAGATAACTTTATATTATATAAGTATTATAATAAAACTATATGAGCCATCATGATTACGATGGCTATGTTGTCAGGGGGGCAGTAAGCGTGGTATCCCCGATATGAGCGGGTGACAGGGTGCCGGGGATGGGTTTTTTTATTTCTATACTTACGGTTCTGTGCGTCCTCTCGCTGCCTGTCCGCGCGGCGGAGCTGATGGTCTCAACCGAAAACACGCCGGATCATCCGCAGACGCAGTTTCTGGACCGCTTTGTCCAGACCGTCGGCCCGGCCCTGATGCCCCACAGTCTGACCCTGAAGCATTCTGCCGAGGCCGTGCGGGGCCGTGATGAGGCGGAAGCGCTGACAACCGCCCGCATTGCGTTCGCGGCCCCCGGACTCTGGAACCTTGATGCCCATCAGCCGGATCTGAATGCGCTGCTGCTGCCGTCCCTGATGGGGCGTGACCCCCATACGCTGGCCGGGCTGGTTGACGGGCCGCTGGGGGCACTGCTGAGCAGAAAGCTGATGCAGTCGCTGGATGTGGTGGTGATCGGGCGGTGGCTGGATCTGGGGCCGGTTCACGTCTTTACGGTCAGCAGGCCGGTCAGCCGCTTTGCCGATCTGCAGGGCCTGCGCATCCGCTACGCTGGCGGGGCGATGAATGAGATGCTGCTGAAGGCGCTGGGGGCGGTGCCGGTGCTGGTGCCGTGGCCGGATGTGCCGGAGGCCCTGCGCTCAGGCCGGGTGGATGGCATCCTGACGACGCCGACCACGGTGGTCAGCGGGCGCCTGTGGCAATCAGGGCTGCGGCACGGTTTTCTGGCCGGGGTCAGCTATTCGTTTTTCATCCCGATGGCCTCGCGCAGTGTCTGGACCCGCCTGACCCCGGCCCAGCAGGCGGCGGTCCGTGCCGGGTGGGATGATGCGGTTGAGGCCGGGCGCGAAGAGGCCCGCGCCAGTCAGGATCAGGCGCAGCAGCGGTTGCAGGGGGCCGGGATGAGCCTGCAGAGCCCCTCTGCCGGGGATCTGGCCGCCACGCGGGCGATGCTGGTGGTGCAGCAGCCCGCCCTTATCGCCGCGGTGGGGATTTCGGCCGATGTGCAGGCCGCCGTGCCGGGGGGAGAGTAAGGGATGGGACCGCTCCGCAGGAAAGGCAACGGCAACCGCATCGTGGTGTTAAGCGTGGCGCTGTCGACGCTGCTGATGCTGGGGGTGATTGCCGCCCTGTTTGTGCCGACGGTGCTGGAACACCGCCGGGCGGTGGCTTTGGGCACCGAGCGGACGGGGCTGGCGGCGGCAGGCTATGCCGAGCGGGTCGCCTCGCTGCTGGGCCGGGCCGACCAGCTGGCGATATCGGCGGCGCGGCTGGGCGAGGTTTCCGGGCCGGGGGAAGGCTATGCCCTGCTGCGCGAGACCTTACAGCGGGATGCGCGCTGGAGTGGGGCGCTTGATGGCTATGTCGCGGTGTCCCCGTCCGGGGAGATTCTGGATCAGTTCCTGAAAGGGCGGACCGACATGCGGGCCTTTTCCGGTCCGGCGGTGGTGGCCCGCACGCGGGATCACTGGTCCGGCCCGGTGGTGCGGATTGCCAGACCGATCGGACGGCAGGCGTGGTTTCTGGCGGTGGAGCGCGGGACCTGGACGGAAGAGGGGGCCTTTAACGGTGCCGGGGTGGCCTTTCTGTCGCTGGAATCAGCGCTGCGGGAGGCGGTGGTCGGGCGGCTGTTCGACAATGCGCTGATCCGTCTTCAGACGCTGGAGGGGGCTTTGCTGTTTGAAAGCCGCAGCGGTGAGGGGGATGCCCGGGATGTCTGGGTCTCCGGCCCGCGTCAGAAGGCTTTTCTTGACCTGATGGCGCCCGACAGTCCGGCAGCGGTGGTTGCCGGGCGGCAGTTCGGGCTGTTTCTCGCCTCGCAGCGGGTGCCGGGCCTGCCGCTGATCATCTCGGTACAGATCCCGGAATGAGGTCTTTCTGCAGGATGTGGTCCGGGCGGAACAGACCGCTCTGGCGGTGGTCGGCGTCATGACGGTGCTGACCGCGCTGATTCTGACCCTGATCGTGCGGGACCGCGTCTGGCAGCGCCGGGCCGAACAGAAACTGCATGACGCCGAAGACCGGCTTCAGTTTGCCCTGTTTGCCGGTGGTCTGGGCCTGTGGGAACTGTGGTGCGATACCGGCCGTCTGGAGGTGATTGACCGCGCGGTGGCCGCCCTGGGGTATCGCCGGGGTCAGTGGCGCGATACGGTCCGCGCGGTGCTGCGGCGGATTCACCGTGATGACCGGCAGATCCTGCGCCGGAGCTGGCGGCAGATGCGCGACGGCGAGACTTCCCGCTGTCATGATGATATCCGGCTGCGGGCCGCTGACGGGCGCTGGATCTGGTACCGGGTCGATGGCCGCATCGCCGAGCGCCGGGCCGACGGCACCCCGGTGCGGATGATCGGGGTGCTGCATGATATCAGTACCGAAAAAGGCCGCGAGGAATCGCTGGCCTATGAAGCCACCCATGATCCGCTGCTGGGGCTGCTCAACCGCAAGGTCTTTGACGCGGCCTGTGCCGCCCCGTGCGGGCCGGGGGCCCCGGCGGGCATGATCGTGTTTGATATCGACCACTTTAAGGCGGTTAACGATACCTATGGCCATGCGGTGGGCGATGAGGTGCTGAAGACCGTGGCGGGCCGGGTGCGGTCTGCCCTGCGGGCTGAGGAAAGCGGGCAGCTGTTCCGCATCGGCGGGGAGGAATTTGTGCTGCTGCTGCCGGGGCAGGGCACGGTGGCGGTGGCGGCGGTTGCCGAGCGCCTGCGGCAGGCGGTGGGGGGCACCCCGATGCTGGCCGGGGGGCATACGCTACGGGTCACGGCCAGTTTCGGGGTCTGTGGCTCTGACCGGATTGCCGGTGGCGTCATCCGCGATCTGTTCGGCTTTGCCGATGAGGCGCTGTACTGCGCCAAGGAGAACGGGCGGGATCAGGTGCAGTGCCACGGGGCCCCCGGCCCCCGTGAGGCGGCCGGGGCGGCCAGCCGCCCTCTTCCCGCAGAACCGGCGGCTGGCTGCTGATCCAGCGCAGAAACCGGGACCGCGCCGGATGCGGGCTGCCGCTGCGGGCGGTGACCAGCCAGTACCCGGCCCCGGCCACCGCCGGGGTCTCCGGCAGGGCCGGGCGCAGCGCCCCGGCGGCCAGCAGGGCCGATAGCAGCGCCTGCCGCCCCATCGCCACCCCCAGCCCGTCCTGCGCCGCCTGCATCACCAGCGTGTAATCGGTCAGTTGCAGCCAGCGGGCGCCGGACAGATCCAGCCCGCAGGCCCCGGCCCATGCCTGCCAGTCGCTTGGGCGCATGTTGGTCAGCAGGGTGTGGCGCAACAGGTCCTGCGGGGTGTGCAGGGCCGGGCCACGGGCGGCCAGCGCCGGGCTGATCACCGGGGCCAGCCGCTCCCGCAGCAGCAGCCGCGCCGTGCTGCCCGGCCACGGCCCGTCGCCGTAGCGGATGGCGATATCGGCATCCCCCGCCGCCACATCGGCGACCGCCAGCGTGGAATTGACCTCAAGCTGTACCCCGGGGGCGCGGCGGGTCCAGTCCGGCAGCCGGGGCACCAGCCAGATCTGGGCGAAGGACGGCAGGACGCTCAGGCGCAGCGGGCGGACCGCCGCCGGGCGCAGGGCGGCGGTGGCGGCGGCCAGCCCGGCAAAGGCAGCGCGCACCGCATGGTAATAGCGTTCGCCGTCGGGGGTAAAGCTGACCCCCCGGGCATGGCGGAGAAACAGCGGCAGCCCGAGGTCGGCTTCCAGCCGGGCGATGTGGTGGCTGACCGCGCTCTGGCTTATCAGCAGATCCTCTCCAGCCCGGCGGAAGCTGAGGGTGCGGCCCACCGCCTCGAACGCGCGCAGGGCGGGCAGCGGCGGCAGGGTCGGGCTGTGGCGCATCGGCGGGCCTCCGGCCAAGAGGGGGGGGGAGGGGATCAGGGCACAGGGCAGGCTAACATGGGGGCACGGACATGAGCCAGATAGATCACTGCCCGCCGGATTTGAATTGGCGGCAGCCGGGGGGCCGGGGGCAGGATCGGGGCCTCTTTTCCTGCACACGGATGGCGTTGTGATGACCCTGATTGCGGATGCGGTGGCCGCCCTTGGCCTGACCCTGCCCCCGGCTTCGGCCCCGGTGGCGACCTATGTATCGACGGTGCGCAGCGGTGCCCTGCTGTATGTGTCCGGCCAGATCCCGATGGCGGACGGGCAACCGGCCTGTCTGGGCCGGATCGGCGATGGCCTGAGCGCGGCGGACGGGCTGCGGGCGGCACAGGCGGCGGCGCTGGGGGTGCTGGCGCAGGTGGCGGCGGCCACCGATGGCCGGGTGGCGTCGGTGCGGCAGGTGGTGAAGCTGGGGGTGTTTGTCGCCTGCACGCCGGACTTTACCGGCCAGCCGCAGGTGGCCAACGGGGCGTCTGACCTGATGGTGGCGGTGTTCGGGGATGCCGGGCGGCATACGCGGGCGGCTGTCGGGGTGGCGGCCCTGCCGCGCGGGGTGGCGGTTGAGGTCGATGCGGTGTTTGAGCTGGAGGCCGGGCAATGACGGTGACAGTGCCGTTCCGCCCGCTGGATGTGGCGGCGCTGCGGGCGGAAACCCCCGGCACCGCCGGGCTGATCCATTTTAACAATGCCAGCTGCACCCTGCCGCCCCGGCAGGTGCTGGCGGCGGTGCGGGCCCACCACGACCGCGAGGCGCTGGATGGCCCGTCAGAGGCCGGTGTGGCGGCGGCGGAGGCGGTGCAGGACACCCGCCGCGCGGCAGCCACCCTGCTGAATGCCGATGTTGACGAAATCGCCCTGGGCACCGGCGGGTCGCAGCTGTGGGGCATGGCCTTTGCCTCTCTGCCGCCGCTGCGGGCCGGGGACCGGGTGCTGGTCGGGCGGCACGAATGGGGCGGCAACCTGTCGGTGCTGCACCGGGTGGCGGCCCGCACCGGGGCGGTGATCGAGGTGATCCCCTGTGACAGCAGCGGCGCGGTGTCGCCCGATGCGCTGGCGGCAATGCTGGATGACCGGGTGAAGCTGGTGTCGCTGACGTGGTGCCCGGCCACCAACGGGGTGGTCAACCCGGCGGCGGCGATCGGGCGGATCACCCGTGCCGCCGGGGTGCCGTATTTTATTGATGCCGGGCAGGCGCTGGGCCAGATGCCGGTGGATGTGCGGGCCCTGCACTGTGACATGCTGAAGGGGGCGGGGCGCAAGGCCCTGCGCGGCCCGCGCGGGACGGCGGTGATGTATGTGCGGCGCGGCTTTCTGGATCAGCTTGACCCGCCCTATGTCGATGTGCAGGCCGCACCGTGGCAGAACGGCCTGCCGCGCCTGCGCGCCGATGCCCGCCGGTTTGAGATGTCAGAGGCGGCGGTGGCCCTGCAACTGGGGCTGGGGGAAGGGATCCGGCTGGCGCTGTCGCTGGGGCTTCCGGCGATCCGGGCGCGGATCACTGCGCTGGCGGAGCAGATCCGGGCGGATCTGGCGGCCCTGCCGGGGGTGCGGGTGCATGACGCGGGGACCGAGCGCTCCGGTCTGGTCGCCTTTACCGTCGCCGGGCACAGTGCCGGGGCGGTGCGTGATGCGCTGGCGGCGGACCGCATCACCGTCGGGGCGATTGCCGCCGCCTATGCCCCGCTGGACATGGCGGCCCGGGGCCTGCCGGAGGTGGTGCGCGCCTCGGTCAGCGTGCTGACGACGGAAGAGGAGTGTGAGGCGCTGGTGCGGGCCGTTGCGGCGGTGGCCCGGGGCTGACCTCAACCCCCGTTGAGGTGTGATGGTCATCGCACCCCGGCGGGGGGCGGGGGCTGGTATAGTCGGCGTCAGAAAAGCGTGGCATCCTTGTCACCCTATCCCGCAGGAGAGTCCGATGACCGCCGTTCTTGACGCCGCCCTTGATGAGCGTTTTGCCCAGTACCGTGCCATTGTGCTGAAGGCCCAGACCGATCCGGTGTTCCGGGCGGCGCTGCTGGCCGACCCCAGGGCCGCCCTGAAGGATGCCTTTGAGATTGATCTGCCCGCCGGGGTTTCGGTCTCGGTGGTTGAGGAAACCGCGCAGTCTCTGACGCTGGTGCTGCCGCAGGCCCCGGTTTCCACCGCCGACAATGACGATGTGCTGTCTGATGACGAGCTGGAGATGGTGGCGGCGGGCATGATGATTCCGCCGACCATCAAGTCGGGCAGCCGGAAGCCCTTTACTTGATCCTGCCCGCGCTGACCGTTGTGCCGCTGCCGCTCCCCCCGGATGGGGTGGGGCGGCTTCTGGCTTTTCAGGGGCTGACCTATCCTCGCTTTCAGGCGCTGCTGACGCAGTCTGATCCTGACGTGACCGGCTGCGCCGTCTGCGCGTGGCAGGATGGTCAGCCCGCCGGGCTGGCGCTGGTGGTGTGGCAGGACGGTCAGGCCCGGCTGCTGTCGGTGATGGTGCCCGCCCGCCTGCGGCGGCAGGGCCTTGGCCGGGCGCTGCTGACGGCGGCGGCGGATCAGGCCCGCGCCGCCGGGGCCGCCACCCTGACCGCCCAGCACAACAGCCGCCTGAAAACGCTGGCTGCCTATAGCGCCTGTCTGGATGCCTGCGGCTGGCCCCCGGTGGAGCTGATGCTGGTGCGCGAACAGGCCCCGGCGCGCTGGGCCTATGACGCGGCACAGACCTATGCCCGCCACCATGCCCGGCTGGTGCGCCGGGGCTATGCGGTCACCGGCTGGGATGCGGCGGCAGAGGGGGATCTGGCGCAGGCCCGCGCCCTGATGCCGCAGGCCCTTGCCCCGGACGGTGCGGTGTTTGACCCCTTTACCACAGCGGAGCAGGACGACCCGGCCCTGTCGGTGCTGCTGTACCGGGGGCCGGATGTCTGCGGCTGGGTCAAGGCCCGGTGGGAGCCCGCGCCGGACGGGCAGCCGCCGACGGTGGTGTATTATCATACCGGCTGGGTCCGGCCGGATCTGGCCCGGCAGGGCTGGCTGGTGATGGCCATGATTGACGTGTCCCGCCGTCAGGCTGATCTGGCCGGGCCGGACACCGTCACCGCCTATGGCACCCACGGGGCCAATCTGGCGATGCAGGGGATTTTGTCTGACCGCTTCGGGGCCTTTGCCGAGCGGATCGACCGCCTGTACCGGCGGACCCTGCCGCTGTAGCGCGGGGCAAATGGTCTGGTCCGGTGTCGGGAATTGGCGGGGCTCAATCCGGCCAATCCGGCTACTGTCGGCGCGCTGCGGCGGGCTGTCCGCCGCGCTGACAGAGGAGACCGCCCGATGGCTGCCCTGATTTCGCCTGATCCTGTTTCTACTGATCCTGTCTCTGCTGATCCTGTTATGCCCGAATCCGGTGCGGTTGAGATCCGCGCTCTGGCCCCGGCGGATGCGGCGGTCTGGCGGGATCTGTACCGCGCCTATGCCGCCTTTTATGCCGTGCCGATGACCGATGACATTCTGGGCCGCACCTGGGGCTGGCTGCACGATACCGCGCACCCGCTGTCGGGTCTGGTGGCGGTCAGCGGCGGGCGGGTGGTCGGCTTTGCCCATTACTGGCCGCAGCCGAGGCCCCTGCTGGGGCGGGATGCCGGGTTTCTGGATGACCTGTTTGTCGACCCGTCGGTACGGGGGCAGGGGGTCGGGCGGCGGCTGATCGCCGCGCTGGCAGACATTGGCCGGGCGCAGGGCTGGCCGCTGCTGAGCTGGGTGACGGCGCAGGATAACGCCACCGCCCGCCGCCTGTATGACGATGTCGCACAGGCGGCCCGCTGGGTGACTTACGAAAAGCCCCTCTGATCCCTCTGACCCCCTCTGATCCCTCTGGCCCGGCCTTACCGGCCTGCCGCCGCCAGCACCGCGGCGTCGGTGGTGGTGACGGTGCAGAACTCAAACCCCAGGGTGGCGACGTGGGCGGCCTGTATCTGCTCCGCCGGGATGGTGCCGCCGTGCCCGTCGGGCAGGTCGAAGCAGTCGCAGGCATCGGCCACCAGCGTCATCCGCCAGCCCAGATTGTTGCCGGTGCGCACGGTGGTGGAAACGCACATGTCGGTGGAAATGCCGAACACCACCACCTGCGTCGCCCCCAGCCGCTTCAGCCGCAGGTCAAGGTCGGTGTTCAGAAAGGCGGAATTGACCGACTTGCCGACCACCGCCTCGCCGGGCAGGGGCTGAAAGCCGGGGCGGAAGGCATGCCCCGGCTGGCCGGGTCGCAGGGTTGATCCCGGCTCGGAAGAGTCGTGGCGGATGTGGATCACCGGCCCGCCTGCCCGCCGCCATGTTGCCAGCAGCGCCTGCCCGTTGGCATCGGCGGCGTGGTTCCAGCGGCGCGGCCAGCCGGGGCCGTCAAAGGCCTGCTGCATGTCAACCGGCAGCAGCACGGTGGTCTTGAGATCAAACGACAGCATCATCGGTGCATCCTGTGGAAGAGATCTGTTTGAAGAGGTCTGTTTGAAGAGGCCTGTTTGAAGAGATCTGTTCTGGGGAGGGGACAGGCGCTATCCTGCCGCCGCACCGCGCCGGTTTCACCCGGCAAGACGCCGGACAGACCGGCATTCCGCCGGGGGCCGAGGGCATGACACAGACACCGCCGCTGGATGACAAAGACCGTATTCTGCTGGCGGCCCTGCGCCGCGATGCCCGCCGCCCGCTGGTGGCGCTGGCGCGGGATATCGGCCTGTCGCGCAGCGCGACGCAGGACCGTCTGGCCCGCCTGCTGAAAAGCGGGGTGATCCGGGGGTTTACCACCGTCGAGGCTGCCGCGCCGGAAGCCCGGGCCTGCGCCCATCTGCTGGTGCGTCACCAGCCCGGCCACAGCTGCGCCCCGCTGCTGCCGCACCTGCGGCGGCTGCCGGCGGTGGTGGCGATTCATGCCGTTGCCGGGGCCACGGATATGATGCTGCGGGTCGAAGCCGCCAGCGTGGCAGAGATCGAGGAAACCCGCGCCGCCGTCTTTGCCCTGCCCGGCATTGCCGAAATCACCACCCTGATCGTGCTGGACCGCTATCTGGGGTAAGCGTCAGGACCGGACCGTCCGGAGCGGGGCCGGGGCCGGAGCGGCCCTGTCAGGCAGCGCCCGCCACGCCGCCGGGGTCAGGCCGGTTTCCCGCTTGAACGCGCGCTGAAAAGCCGCGTCGGAGGCATAGCCGACCGCCTCGCCGATGGCGGCCACCGAATCCGCCGTGGCGTGCAGCAGCCGGGCGGCGGCGGCCATGCGGGACCGGGTGACGAAATCCGCCGGGGTCAGGCCCGCCGCCGCCGTAAAAGCCCGGATCAGGGCCGAGCGCGACAGCGCCGCCCGGTCGGCCAGCCGGTCCAGCGTCCAGTCTGCCGCCGGGTCGTCCAGCACCGCCAGCGCCACCCCGCACAGCCGGGCATCGGCGGTCAGGCGCGGCAGGCCGGGCGGCGGGTCCGGCAGGCGGGTGGCCTGCCGCAGACTGAGGCCGAACAGCGCCGCCGACAGGTGGCCCAGCACGGCGGCTGACCCGGCCTGTGGGGCGGGGCTGTCCGCCTCTTGCCGCATCAGGGCCAGCAGGCCGTGCAGGGCGCTGCTGTCTTCCGCCCGCACCACCAGCAGGCCGGGCAGCAGGGCCCGCACCAGCCGCCACGCCGGGGCTGACAGAAACACCGTGCCGCACAGCAGCCGGGCCCGGCCCTCTCCGCTGCCGGGGTCACTCAGGCGGTGCGGCAGCCCGCCGGGCAGCAGCAGGATATCACCGGCCCCAAGCCGCTGTGGCGGCAGTCCGTCGCCCTGCACCAGCACCGATCCGGCGGTGATCAGATGGAACGGCACCCCCTGCCGGGGGCCGGGGCCGTGATCCAGCCGCCACGGGGCCAGCAGGTCACAGCGTACCTCCAGTGTGCCGGTGACCGGACCCAGCGTCAGCAGATGATCGAGAATATCCAGCGGGGGCCTCCTGTGGGCGGTGGGCTGACACGATCGGGCATGAAAGCGGTCCGGGCGGGCATTCAGGCCGGGGGGCGGGTGGCCTAGGGTGTCTTCCGGTGCCGCGCGATGCCGTGGCTGACCGCCTCAGTCTTCTTTCAGGAGTACTCTATCATGTCCCGTCTTCCCAGCCTTGCCGCCGATGCCGTTCCGGCCGAGGCCCTGACCCTGTTCGCCCAGATCCGCAAGGCCGCCGGGATGCTGCCCAATGCCTATGCGGTGATCGGCGGCCACAGCCCGGCGGCGCTGGCGCTGCTGCTGTCCGGGGATGCCGCCCTGAGCAAAGGCACGCTGTCGCGGGCCGATATCGAAGCGGTGCGGCTGGCGGTCAGCGCCCTGAACGGCTGCGATTACTGCGTCGCGGCCCACGCGCTGATCGGCGAAAAAAGCGGCCTGAGCCGCGAGGCCACCCGCGCCCTGCGGGCCGGGCGGGCCCAGACCGGCGACAGCCGCCGCGATGCGCTGGTGCAGTTTGCCCTGACCGTGGCAGGCACCCGGGGCACGGTGCCGGAGGCGGCGGTGCAGGCGGTGATTCAGGCCGGGGTCACTCCGGCGCAGGTGATTGAGACCCTGCTGGTGATTGCGCTGATCACCATGACCAATCTGGTCAACCGGGTGAATGACACGGCGGTGGATTTCCCCCTGCCGCAGTAAGACCGGGCGGGGGCTCCGTTCCGGCGGCTGGCAGGGGCAGGGTACGCCGCATCAGGCGGTCGATCCGCTCTGCCAGTGCGCCGAAGCGGTTGAACAGAATCGCCTGCATCGGCAGGTTGGCGGCATCGGTGGAAAAGCCGGTCAGGCTGTCATCGCCGTACAGGTCAGCCTGCCGGGCGGACAGGTCAATCATCGCCACCGCCAGCCAGCCCTGCCGCGCCACGTCCGGCAGCACCCAGCCGCTGTGATAAAAGGCCTGCGTCTGTGCCGCATCCTGCCAGTGGGCCTTGGCCCAGCCGACCACCGCGCCGTGCCGCCGCAGCACCGCCGACAGGTCGGGGGCATCGCGGTCATGCTGCAACATCGGGTCGTAGCCATCGGGCACCGCCCCGCTGGCGACAAGGGCCCTGATCCCGGCCAGATCAGCGGCGGTCAGCTCCGGCCACGGGGTCAGGGCATAGCCCCGGCGGCCCAGTGCCGCCCGGTGGCGGGCAAAGGTCTGCCCCGCCGTGCGGGCCCAGCCCGCCCGGCCATAGCCGCGCACCTGCATCAGCGCGGCCTGTGGCCAGCCGTTGGCCTCCATAAAGGCATCATAGGCCCCGATTCCCGCCGCTGCCGTGCTGTGCTGGGCGGTCAGGGCAGGGCACCCCTGCGCCGCCGCCTGCCGGGTTGCCGCCGCCAGCAGGGCAGAGCCGATGCCCCGCCGCCGCCACGCCGGGGCCACCATCACCGACAGCAGCCGCCCCGGCAGGCCGGGGGGCAGATGCAGCAGCGCCAGCCCGGCGGCATCGCCACCGGGGCCGGTGGCGCAGACCGCCCGCAACGTCGCCTGTTCTGGCTGTTCCGGCTGTTGTTCCGGCTGTTCCGGTGCTTCCGGCCCGGCCCCCTGCGGATCGTCCAGCCAGTGCCGCCAGCGCGGATAGGTCAGGGGCGCATGGGCGGGCAGGGCGGCAGGCAGGGCATGGACGGACAGCACACAGCCGTCAGCGACAGGGCAGGACGCAGGCATCAGCACGGGCTTTCCTTTCCGGCGGGGGCGCGTAACAGACAGGCCCCGTGACAGCACAGGAAAAACCCCCCGTGGCAGAATAGACCACGGGGGGCGTCAGGGCAGGGGCGGGGGCACAACCTTCAACCGGGATTGATCGCCAGTTGCGTTCTGCCAGTTGCGCGCTGCCGGATCAGGGCTTTGGGTCAGCCGTTGGGGCCGGGGCTGGCCGGTTTGCCCGCCGGGGCAGGGGTTGGGGTGCCGGGGTGGGCGGGGTCCGGCTGGGCCGGGGCGGATGACGGGGCCGGGCCACCTTTGGCGGTGACGTCCTTGCAGTCGAGCATCCACAGGTCATAGACCGGGTGTTCCAGCGCCGACAGCGCCGGGCTGGAGGCAAACAGCCACCCCCGGAACACCTCTTCGGTCGGCTGTCCGGCCTTGGTTTCCCACACATCGACATAGGCCGCGCTTTCCGGCGGCTCTTCCGGCGGGGTCTGCTGGCAGGCCCGCACGATGATTTGCAGGGTCTGGATGGTGACGGTCTGGTTGACCGGCACTTCCACCGTCTGCACCCGGGCGGCGCCCTTGTCCAGCCAGCGCAGCACGGCGGTGTTGCGCGACAGCGTTTCCCCGGCGGCGGCGGGGCCGATAAGGGTCGCGGTGCCAAGGGTTGCGCCCAGCCCGGCGGCCAGCAGGGCCCGGCGCATCAGAACGGGCAGGCGGGCCGCCATCACGGCTTCACCAGCCCCGGCGCGCCACCCGGCGGTGCGCCCGGCGGCGGGTCTTTGGTGGCGATAAAGATCAGCTCGCTGACCAGATCTTCCACCGACTGATAATCACGGGTCCGGCTGAGGGCGGCGTTGTTTTCCAGCAGGGCACCGGACTGGCCGGGCTCCAGCTTGACGAACTTGCCGCCCAGCAGCCCGTCTGACGCCACCGAGGCGACGGTATCGGCGGGCAGCTTCACATCCGGCAGAATCGACAGGGTGACCACCGCGCGGTAGGTGCGGGGGTCCAGCGACTGGCCGGTGACACTGCCGACCTTGATCCCGGAAATACGGACATCAGAGCCGACGGTCAGGCCGCCGACCTTGTTGAACACGGCCTTGACCGCATAGCCCGACACCGGGCGCAGGTTGGCCGAATTGACGGCAAAGGCAAGGAAGCTGCCAGCCACCAGCAGCACCACGGCGCCCATCACGGTTTCGATCGGGTTGCGGCTCATCTGTGCCCTTTCCTTACCATCAGCATCACTATCCTGTGGGGTGCCATCTTCAGCGCCCCATCTTCAGCGCCCATCTTCAGCGTGGTGCGGGCACCGTCAGGCTGGCGGCGGTGGCCGCCGGGCGCTGACCCGGCGGCAGAAAGCCGCTCTGGCCGTTCTGGCTGCTCCGGTTGCCGGTTTGCCCACCGCTTTGCCCACCGCTCTGGCCGGGGCGCGGGTCCGGCGCGGGCAGAACCCCGTTGGGGGTGATGTCCGGCAGGTGTTCCAGCGCCTTGTCGCCGTCTTCGGTCCGGTTGTTCAGCAGGTCACGCAGGGACGGCACCAGACCGGGCACGCCACCGGCCGCACCGGGGGGGGCCGCGCCGGGGGGCACCGCGCCGGGGGGGGCATCATCCCCGTCGTCGCCGTCCGCCGGGCTGGCGGCAGGGCCGCCCACGGCTCCGGCCCGTTCCAGCGCCTTCTGGCGGGCCTGCTCGACAATGCGCGACAGCAGGTCTTCCAGCACCATGGCATCCTGGGCGTATTCAAACCGGGTGCCCGGGGCCAGCACATCGTCTTCACCGCCGGGGTGAATCTCGATGTACTTCGGGCCCAGCAGGCCGTCGGTCTCGATCACGGCGGCGCTGTCCACCGGGATTTCCACCCCGCTGTTGACACGCATCGTCAGCTCCGCCCGGAACCCGTCAACCAGCGACTGGCCGATCACCTCGCCGACCCGCAGCCCGGCCAGCCGCACCGGCGCGCCGATGGTGATGCCATCGGTACGCTGGAAGCTGGCGGACAGCACATAGCCGTCGATGTGTTCGTCCTGCCCCTTGTCGGCTGCATTCAGGGCGAGCACCACCGCCAGAACCCCCAGAACAAGGGCCCCGATCAGGGTTTCGCGCATGTCAGTCAGCGCCGGGCGCGGGGAATGCGAGCGTGTCATGGAAACCGCTGTCCGCAGGCTGCCGGATCAGGCCGGGCGCCACGGCTCGTAATCGCCGGTCGCCCCGGAGCGCACGCCCCCGGCACGGTCATCGCCCGGCGGCACATAGGCAGCCGCCGACCCGGTCGGGTTGCCGCTGTGGGCCTTTTCCCACGGGCGGGTTTCGGTGTCGATCGGGGTGTCGGTGGTGTAATGCAGCCACGCATGCCACTGCGGCGGCACGCGGGAGCCGTCGATGTCACCCTTGTAAATCACCCAGCGGCGGCGGCGGCGGCCAGCCTTCGGGGTCCGCTTGTCTTCATAGTAGCGGTTGCCGAACTCGTCGGTGCCAACCAGACGGCCATTCAGCCAGGTATCGATCAGGGTGCCGGTGATCATCCTTGCACGCTCCATTGACTCCGCGTTGCGTCCCGCGGTTTTACGCCTACAGCACAGACAGCCCGCCTGTGGCCGGGATCACCCCGGCCCGGGGCGAGGCCTTGCAAATCGGCGCGACTATGGACCAAAACCCCGCCGGGGTCCAGTCTAAGGAGTCATAAAACCTGAGACCGCGCCCGGCGGGGTGGGGGACCAAAACCCCGCCGGGGTCCAGCCCAAGGAGTCATAAAACCCGGCATACCCTCCTCTCCGGGAAGGCATGATCAGACCTTGTGCCCCCCGCAGGAGGTTACGGATCGGGAACCGGAGAATGCGGTAACCAAAGGAAATCAGGTTGCCCCCGGTAACAGCGCTGCCTATCGTTTTGCCTGCACCGGTGCTGCGGTTCTGGCCAACCGTTCTTTCTGGCTCTGTCCTGTCTCTTATAAAGGAGTGACACGATGACCCCCCAGCCTTCCCCGGCGGCGGAAGCCCCGGTGTTTGACCGTATCACCGCTGTGCTGCACCAGTATTTTGATGCCCTGTATTTCTGCGATACCGCGCTGTTGCAGGCGGTGTTTCACCCGCAGGCGGTCTATGCCACGGCGGACGAGACGCCGTTTCTGTTCCGCACCATGGCGGAGTATGTGCCGGTGGTGGCGGCGCGGCAGTCCCCGGCATCGCGGGGGGAGCCCCGGCGCGACCACATCGACGGCATTGATCTGGCCGGGGCCAATACCGCCCGCGCCCGGGTCCGCTGTTCCATCGGTGACCGCGATTTCGTCGACTTCCTGACGCTGGTGCAGGTTGACGGCCAGTGGCGGATCATCGCCAAAGTGTTCCAGATCATCGAAAGGGGGGCCTGACCCATGCCCTATGTCAATATCAAGATCACCCGTGAAGGCGCGACCCCGGCCCAGAAGGCCGAACTGATCCGGGGGGTCACCGACCTGCTGGCCCGGGTGCTGGATAAAAACCCGGCGACCACCTTTGTGGTTATTGACGAGGTGGCGCTGGAAGACTGGGGCGTCGGCGGTGTGCCGGTAGAAGAATACCGCCGCAGCCTGAAATAGACGCCCACAGGCATTTTGCCCCTCGCGCAACCGGCGGGGCCGTCCCTAGATGCGGGGTCTGTTCCTGTCTTCTTCGGGCGGCCCCGCGCCGGGCCTGCCCCTGCCGGAGTCCCACCGTCATGACCGATCTGTTTACCCCCCTGCGTCTGGGCGATCTGGATCTGCCCAACCGTGTCATCATGGCCCCGCTGACCCGCGCCCGCGCCGGGGCCGGGCGGGTGCCCACCCCGCTGATGGCCGCCTATTACGCCCAGCGGGCCTCCGCCGGGCTGATTCTGTCAGAAGCCACCTCGGTCAGCCCGCAGGGGGTCGGCTACCCCGATACCCCCGGCCTGTGGTCGGAAGAGCAGGTGCAGGGCTGGGCACAGGTGACGCGGGCGGTGCATGCGGCGGGCGGGCGCATCTATGCCCAGCTGTGGCATGTTGGCCGGGTGTCGCATTCCAGCCTGCTGGCCAGCCTGCTAGACGGGGCGCTGCCGGTGGCCCCCAGCGCCATCGCCATGACCGGCCATGTCAGCCTGCTGCGCCCCAAGCAGCCCTATGAGGTGCCGCGCGCGCTGGAGACCGCCGAGCTGGCCGGAATCGTCGCGGATTACCGCCGCGCGGCCGAAAATGCCCGCCGCGCCGGGTTTGACGGTGTCGAAATCCACGGGGCCAACGGCTATCTGCTCGACCAGTTTCTGCATGACGGCACCAACACCCGCACCGATGGCTATGGCGGCAGCATCGAAAACCGCGCCCGCCTGCTGCTGGAGGTCACCGACGCCGTCACCGCCGTCTGGGGCAAGGACCGGGTCGGGGTGCATCTGTCGCCGCGCGGCGATGCCCACGAGGTCAGCGACAGCAACCCCCGGGCCCTGTTCAGCCATGTGGTCACCGCCCTCAGCCAGCGCGGCATCGCCTTTCTGTGCGTGCGCGAAGGGCTGGACGGCCCGCGTCTGGGGCCGGATCTGCGGGCGCTGTTCAAGGGGGTCTACATCGCCAACGAAGGCTTTACCGGCGAAACGGCAGAGCAGGTGATCGCCGCCGGGGAGGCCGACGCCGTGGCCTTCGGCAAGGATTTTATCGCCACCCCCGACCTGCCGCGCCGTCTGGCCGACGGCCAGCCCTTGAATCCCCCGGACCCCGATACCTTTTATGGGGCATGGCTGGACGATAAACGGGTCGGCTATGTCGATTATCCGGCGCTGGCTCTGGCCTGAATTTTGGCTGTCTGCATATGACTGGCGGGCGAAAGACGCGCCGGAAACAACACCCTGCGGGACGGCTGCGCGCCGTCCCGTTTTTTTGTGCCGGTTTTCTGCCGCGACCGTCGGTATACATCGTATTTTACGCAGTGCGCCCCGTCACAGGCAGGGGCCGGGGAATGGGCTAGCGTCCACGACATCTGGTGTCTCTGGCGCGTTTTACGTCCAGCCATGGTGTTTTCCGTGGTGGGGGCGGCGGGCCTGTGTCTGCGGATTGGAATGGCTCCGGGGTGCCGGAGTCGGCGGTTGGTCCGGCGCATTTCCGGCCTTGTCGGGCGACGCGGGCCACGGACCAGACCGCAGGTTTTTGCAACCGAAAAAAGGGTTGTCAGACCGTGAAAACGTGGTTGATGTGACCGGCCCGGATGCGTAGTGTTGTGGCCGCAACTGCACAAAAACACCATATCTTGTGCGGCAGCGGCTTTTGCCCCTTAAGTCTGGGGGGCAGGCAGCCGACGCCGGAGACAACGTTGTGACCTGTGTGGGCTGTGACCTGTGTTGCCGCCGGGCGTCAGACCCCCCGGTGCAGGCATCAGCAGACTGATTTTTCGTGAACGGCGTCGGGCCGGTTCTGCCCCCAGTGCGTGTAGGGGATGCGCGCTGACGGTATCGCTTTGCCCGGACACCGCCGTTTGGTTTGGGTGCCGGGCCCGCTGCGGGCGGGTCTGTTTGGGTACCGGGCCCGCCGTGGGCGGGTCTGGCGGATTTTAGGATCAGGCCGGGACAAGAGACAGGCGCGGGGCACAGCCGCGCCGGAGCCCGGCGGACAGTCACTGACAGAAAGGGCAGCGGTGGGATGAAGTTCGCGCGTTTGTTCACCAAGGACGGTGTCTCCCCCTATGCGGACATCGCGTTCCGCACGACAGCGTCCGAGATCCGCAACCCGGATGGGTCGGTGGTGTTCCGGCAGACCGATATCGCGGTGCCGGCGGCATGGTCGCAGGTGGCCTGCGATGTGCTGGCGCAGAAGTACTTCCGCCGCCGTGGCGTGCCCGCCGCCCTGACCCCGGTGAAAGAAAAAGGCGTGCCGGACTGGCTGTGGCGCCGCGCCCCCGACACCGCCACCCTGTCAAAGCTGCCGGAAGACGCCCGCAGCGGCGGCGAGACCGACGCCCGGCAGGTGTTTGACCGTCTGGCCGGCACCTGGACCTACTGGGGCTGGAAAGGCCGCCACTTTGACGGCGAGGCCGACGCCCGCGCCTTTTATGACGAAATGCGCTATATGCTGGCGATGCAGATGGGCGCCCCCAATTCCCCGCAGTGGTTCAACACCGGGCTGCACTGGGCCTATGGCATCGACAGCGCCGGGCAGGGGCACTTTTATGTTGACCCGGAGACGAAGGCGCTGGTCCGCTCCTCCTCGGCGTATGAACATCCGCAGCCGCATGCCTGCTTTATTCAGTCCATCGCCGACGATCTGGTCAACGACGGCGGCATCATGGATCTGTGGGTGCGCGAGGCGCGGCTGTTTAAGTACGGCTCCGGCACCGGCACCAACTTCTCCACCCTGCGCGGCGAGAGCGAGCCGCTGGCCGGGGGCGGCAGATCTTCCGGGCTGATGAGCTTCCTGAAGATCGGTGACCGCGCCGCCGGGGCCATCAAGTCCGGCGGCACCACCCGCCGCGCCGCCAAAATGGTGATCGTTGATGTTGACCACCCCGATGTCGAAGCCTTTATCGACTGGAAAGTGGTGGAAGAGCAGAAGGTCGCGGCGCTGGTCGCCGGATCAAAAGCCTGCCGCCGCCACCTGACGGCGGTGTTTAACGCCATCACCGGCTGGGGGGCCCCCGGCGAAAGCGCCGCCGCCGGTGAAGGCCGCTTTGACCCGGCGGTCAACGTCACCCTGCGCCAGGCGATCCGCGCCGCCCGCCGCGCCGACGTGCCCGACAATGTCATTCAGCGCACCATCCTGCTGGCGAAGCAGGGCTTCAGCAGCATCGAGTTTCCCGAATACGACACCGACTGGGATTCCGAGGCCTATGTCACCGTGGCGGGCCAGAACTCCAACAACTCGGTGCGGGTCACCAATGCCTTTCTGGATGCGGTGCGCACCGGTGCCGACTGGTCGCTGATCCGCCGTACCGACGGCAAACCGGCGAAAACCCTGAAGGCCCGCGCCCTGTGGGAAAAAATCGGCGAAGCGGCCTGGGCCTGCGCCGACCCCGGCCTGCAATACGACACCACCATCAACGAATGGCACACCTGCCCGCAGTCGGGCCGGATCAACGGGTCTAACCCGTGTTCTGAATACATGTTTCTTGATGATACCGCCTGCAATCTGGCATCGCTGAACCTGATGCAGTTCCGCAATGCTGACGGCAGCTTTGCGGTGGCGGCGTTTGAGCATGCGGTGCGGCTGTGGACCGTGGTGCTGGAAGTGTCGGTGCTGATGGCGCAGTTCCCCTCGGCCCGCATTGCCGAGCGGTCGTACCGCTACCGCACGCTGGGGCTGGGCTATGCCAACATCGGCGGCCTGCTGATGGCCAACGGCATCCCCTATGATTCTGACGAGGGCCGCGCCCTGTGCGGGGCGATCTCGGCCCTGATGACCGGCGGGGCCTATGCCACCTCGGCGGAAATGGCGGCGGAACTCGGGGCCTTTGACGGCTTTGCCGATAACCGCGCCGACATGCTGCGGGTGATCCGCAACCACCGCCGCGCCGCCCACGGGCTGGCCGATGGCTATGAAGGGCTGACCATCCGCCCGGTGCCGCTGGATGGCCGGTCGTGCCATGACCCGAAGGTGGTGGAAGCCGCCCGCGCCGCGTGGGACCGCGCCCTGACACTGGGCGAGGCGCACGGCTTCCGCAATGCGCAGGTCAGCGTGATTGCCCCGACCGGCACCATCGGGCTGGTGATGGACTGCGACACCACCGGCATCGAGCCTGATTTCGCGCTGGTGAAGTATAAAAAGCTGGCGGGCGGCGGATACTTCAAGATCATCAACCGCATGGTGCCGCTGGCGTTGCAGACGCTGGGCTACGCCCCGGCGGAGAGTGACGCCATCATCGCCTATGCCACCGGCCACGGTACGCTGGTGCAGGCCCCGCACATCAACCATGACAGCCTGCGGGCCAAAGGCTTCACCACCGCCGTGCTGGATAAGGTGGAACAGGCGCTGAAGAGTGCCTATGACATCAAGTTTGTCTTTAACAAATGGACGCTGGGCGAAGACTTCTGCCTGCATACGCTGGGCCTGTCGGCGGCGCAGCTGGACAACCCCGGCTTTGACCTGCTGGCGGCGCTGGGCTTTACCAAGGCGCAGATTGATGCCGCCAATACCCACGTCTGCGGGGCGATGACGCTGGAAGGCGCGCCGCACCTGAAGGCGGATCACCTGCCGGTGTTTGACTGCGCCAACCCCTGCGGGCGGCTGGGCAGGCGGTATCTGTCGGTGGGCAGCCACATCCACATGATGGCGGCGGCGCAGCCGTTTATCTCCGGGGCGATTTCCAAGACCATCAACATGCCCGGCACCGCCACGGTGCAGGACTGCATGGCCGCTTACGAGCTGTCATGGTCGCTGGGCCTGAAGGCCAACGCCCTGTACCGCGACGGGTCGAAGCTGTCGCAGCCGTTGCAGTCGGCGCTGATCGACGACAGCTTACCCGATGACGGGGCCGAAGACGCGGCGCTGGACCTGATCGAGGCGGTAAAGGCCGCCCCGACCCCGGAAAAAGCGGTGGCGGTGGCCGAAAAGATTGCCGAAAAAGTGATTCACCGCGCCGTGCGCCGCCGCATGCCGGACCGCCGCAAGGGCTATACCCAGAAGGCGGTGGTCGGCGGCCACAAGGTTTATCTGCGCACCGGGGAATACGAAGACGGCACGCTGGGCGAAATCTTCGTCGATATGCATAAGGAAGGGGCGGCGTTCCGGTCGCTGATGAACAACTTCGCCATCGCGGTGTCGATCGGCCTGCAATACGGCGTGCCGCTGGAAGAGTTTGTCGAGGCCTTCACCTTTGTGCGGTTTGAGCCATCAGGGATGGTGGAAGGCAACGACGCCATCAAAATGGCGACCTCAATCCTTGATTACCTGTTCCGCGAAGTGGCGATCAGCTACCTCGGGCGGACCGATCTGGCCCACGTCATCCCGGAAGACACCCACCCGGATACACTGGGCGACGGCCACGACGAAGGCGACCTTGCCCACTGGGGCGGCACGCTGGTGGAACGCACGGTGTCAAAGGGCTATGTGCGCTCTTCTGACCTGAAGAACCTTGTGGTGCTGCGGGCCGGTGCCGAAGAAGCCCCCAAGGCCACCGCCGTGGCCGGCGGGGCTGGTGGGGCCGGTGGGGCCACGGTGCAGACCCTGCACACCCACACCCATTACGAGGCGGTGACGGTGGATACCACCGTGACCGGATCCAGCCGGGTGGACACCCGCCTCGGCAAAATCCGCGAAGCCCGGATGAAGGGCTATGAAGGCGACAGCTGCGGCGAATGCGGCAACTTCACGCTGGTGCGCAACGGCACCTGCATGAAGTGCGACACCTGCGGATCAACCAGCGGCTGCTCGTAAGCACCGCCGCTGCTGCCACAAACCGACCGACCGGGGCGTGTGTAACCCGGTTTTACCCCACAGGCAGCCCCGGCGAGGGGGCCGCCTGTGGGGGCGTCGCAGGCTTAATTCGCGCCATCAAATGTCGGGACTAAACACCTAAGTCACTGCTTCGCCATGTTTTCAGTTCTTTATTCATCTGCCATCGATCAATAAAGGTGGATGGTTTGTGAGAGATATAAAGGATGAACCATGCGGAAAAGATCATGCAAAAGCCAATAATAATAGAGATTGAACTTTTCCAGTATGCAGCATGAGGTATCGCATTGACTCCAATGGCTATCGTAATAGTGCTGTAAAAAGTTATAATAAATGATTCTATGGCAATGATTATTGTAAAAATTTTTGACGCTTTGCTTTTTTGTTCATCCATACTTTTATTGCGTTTAAAAATATGTTGTGAAAATTTTTTTCCGGGAAGGCTGCCGATGTAGGCCCGATAGGCCCCTGCAGTGGTCAGTAAGATGCCGATGTTTGCCAAAGATGTGCCGCGGGTTGCATATTCCGTAAAGAGGTCAAGCATATCGGTAAAGTTCCCTGGAGGTTTTGAGGGATATCCTCTGCCATAAACCCCTATAGGATGTATTGTCTGCTGTCGGGAAAAATCTGCTCCTGAGAGGATGCGCTTTGATGATTGTTGCCTACTATGCTGCTCAGACTGTCGATTTTTTGCGGGCATCGGACGAGCAAGTTCTTGGGGCTTTGGCGCAGCATCACCAGCATGCTTTAGAGCATCAGCAGCGCAATGCGTGGATGCAGGAAATTCGTTACCTCCGACAGGTTCTGGCTGTGGTTCCTGATGGGTTTCTTTTCTTAGAGTTTTCCATTCCTCGGGTCGGTAAGCGGGCGGATGCTGTTGTGATCCACGGGGCGGCTGTCTACGTTCTGGAATTCAAGGTTGGATCCAAGAGCTTTGATCGTTATGCGTTGGATCAAGTGCATGATTATGCTTTGGATTTGAAAAACTTTCATGCTGGCAGTCATGATCGGGCGATTGTCCCAGTTTTGATCGCGACTGAGGCAAAAACACCCACGCATGATATGGTTTGGGCTGCCGATGGGGTGGCGACGCCGGTGCTGATTGGGCGGGATGGTTTGGTCGCGGTTTTTGACCAGTCTCTCCCGCAGACGGTGACGCAAGTGCCTTTGTTGGCTGCTGAGTGGGCGACTTCAGGCTATCGTCCAACACCAACGATTATTGAAGCAGCAGAGGCCCTGTATCGTCAGCATGCGGTGGTTGAAATTGCTCGCTCTGACGCTGGTGCTAAAAATCTTCAAGAAACGGCCCACTGCATTGCGCAGGTTATTGAGGCATCAAAAAGAGACAGCAAGAAATCAATCTGCTTTGTGACAGGTGTCCCGGGTGCCGGAAAGACCCTTGCTGGTCTTAATATCGCGACTTTGCGCAAGCATGGGCACCAAGATGAGCATGCCGTTTTCTTATCTGGGAATGGTGCTTTGGTTGATGTCCTGCGGGAGGCTTTAACACGCGATCAAGTGTCGCGGGAAAACTGTAAGAAGACAGATGCTGAGCGGTCCGTTTGTCAATTTATTCAAAACATTCATCATTTCCGGGATCACTATGTTGATACGGTAGAGGTCCCGTTTGAAAAGGTCGTGGTTTTTGATGAAGCCCAACGGGCCTGGAATCGTGATCAGACCTCTAAGTTTATGCAGACCAAACGGGGGCATGCCGATTTTAATATGTCGGAGCCTGAGTTTCTGATCAGCGTCATGGATCGAAACCCAGAGTGGTGCACGGTGATTTGCCTGATTGGCGGCGGGCAGGAAATCAATACTGGCGAGGCCGGCCTTTCAGAGTGGCTCTCTGCTCTGCGATATCGTTTCCCGCATTGGGCGGTCTATGCCTCAACCGTTTTGGCGGACCCGCATTATGCGCTGGATGATCCGGCGAAAGCTCTGTTGATCCATGACGATGTACAGAAGCTGTCTGATTTGCATCTATCGGTGTCGCTCCGCTCCTTCCGGGCGGAACAGCTTTCAGCTTTTGTCAGCGAAGTTTTGGACGGAACACCTCAAGCCGCAGCGCAGATCTATCATGACCTGGGCAATCGCTATCCCATCGCAATCACACGCGATCTTGCTATTGCGCGGACTTGGGTACGGAGTAAGGCGCGGGGCAGCGAACGCTATGGCATGTTAGCATCCTCTGGCGCCCTGCGCTTACGGCCGGAGGGTGTGCATGTCAAAGCCGCCATCGACCCTGCCAATTGGTTTTTGAATCCGAAGGGAGATGTCCGGGCCTCCTGCGCGTTGGAAGAGGTTGCCACGCAATTTGACGTTCAGGGGCTTGAGTTGGATTGGGCGGTGGTCTGTTGGGACTTGGATGTCCGGCGGACGGCTGATGCATGGGCTGTCCATCGGTTTAGTGGCACAAAGTGGCAGGCGGTGGCAGATCCGCTACGGCGGCGTTATCTCCTTAATACATATCGGGTTCTGATGACGCGGGCTCGGCAGGGTTTTGTTCTGTTCGTCCCCAAGGGGGACCCGGATGATCCGACCCGCCCCCCTGCCGCTTATGATGCTTTGTATGCCACCCTGCGGGCATGTGGGATTCCTGACGTGGTGGGCGTTTAAGGTCTCTCCCAGGGGCTAAGGTATCAACAGTGACCAGGCATGGTCTGCACGTCTTTTGACATCTTTACGCCCGCTAAAGGCGAGTTGTAATCTTAGAGAATCATCCAATCTCCTACCAGGACCCCATGGACCGACCATTTATCGCGTACAAGATTGGCGAGTTGGAGGACGCATTCGCTGAGCGTAATGAGGATGGGCAGTTGCTAAAACTCCTCATGGTTGAGCTTGCCCATCGCAGGACTCCGCGCGCAGTCAAGCTGATGGCCGAGGTGCAATTGCGGTTAAAAGAACCCCCGGCGAAAATAGCCCGTTCTCCTGAACCAGAATTACAGACTGCGGCCGCGACAGCACCCAGATCGGTTTCGGTGCAAGATGTGCCGGCACGACGCATCCCGCCACAGCCTGCAGCTCCAGGAACACCGCAGGCCACTCTTGATGCGTGGGTAGCGCTGGAAGTCCTCTCACCTCAATCTTACCGTCGACCGGAAGATCTGGCAGGGGGCGATAAGCAGGCAGTGGCCCGCATTGATCAGGCACGACTGCCCTGGGATGCTGGTGGCGAGCCGTTCCGGAAAGGTTTCCGCCTCTATTATCAGATCGTGCTCGGCAGCGTACGTCTGGAAGAAACCGTCAAACGCATCCTCGACGTCTATGCTGACCGGCGGGTGGAGCGGCCGGCAACCCGTGGGAACGCGGCCCTGGCGGTAGTGGTGGTGGATCAGCACGGTATGCCCGTGGAGGCGTCTGCGGTTGGAGTCTCCAGTTTTGGCTGGGCGGTCCCCCATGCCCTGGCTGGCAATCTCGACGGACTGGCAGGCTGGCCAGCCGCCGAAATGGCACTCACCAAAGCCATGGAAGGCAAGATCCGGCGTACAGATCAGGACGGAAACGTACTTCCTCTCACCCGGCAGATGATAACAGAGCTCCATGAGTGGCTTACGGGAACCCTCGGCCTGCCGGCGGACCTGATTGAGCCGCCAAGCTTCGCTATTCGCACCTTCCAGCACTTCAAGCAACCGGATTCACCTGAGCCATTGCTGCTTAACAGTTTCTTCTTGGGGGACCTGGCAAGCGCGCGAAGTGCGTTCCTGACCGGACGAGCCACACCCAACCTGCGTCGTTATCTTGGCGTGGAGTATCCCGCTTCACGGAAGGATCTCTTGTGCGACCATCGTGCGCTGGAAGCCGCGATTGCACCAGCACTCATTCCTCCGGCGCGTTGGCCCGGCAAGGGGCGACATCCATTGGTTTTGCTCCAGCAGGCTGCGGTCAACGCCGCCATCGCCACCTTGCAAGACGACGGCATCCTAGCCGTCAACGGCCCGCCGGGAACCGGGAAGACGACTCTGCTGCGCGACTTGGTCGCTGCGCTGGTGACGGCCCGTGCCGAAGTCATGGCGGGCTTCGATGATCCGCAGCAGGCCTTCACGCACAGCGGTGAGAAAGTCAAGGCGGGTCAAGCGTGGCTACACCTCTATCGCATCGATCACCGGCTGAAGGGTTTTGAGATATTGGTGGCGTCCTCCAACAATAAGGCAGTGGAGAACGTCAGCGCCGAATTGCCGGGCCTGGATGCACTGGCTGAGGATGCGGGGCTTGGTTATTTTCGTTGCCTGTCCGACGCCCTCCACGCGCCGAAGAAGACGTGGGGGCTGATCGCTGCGGTCCTTGGGAATGCCACCAATCGTAGCAAGTTTCGCCAGACCTTCTGGTGGGACAGCGACATCGGAATGTCGACTTATCTTGCGGCTGCGGCAGGCACGCCACAAATGGTCGAAGATAAGGACCCGGCGACCGGCAAAACCTTCGAGCGACCGCCAAAAATCGTCCTTGAGGAAGATCCCCCAGCAAATCACGAGGAAGCGCTGGCCCGATGGCGCCGGGCTCGCGAGGTGTTTAGGCAGGCCCTGAAGCGCAGCCGCCAGCACCTGCTGGAACTGGAAACTGCCCGTCAGGCTGTTCAGCAGCTTGACGCTGCGGCGGAACGGGAGAGCGCCGCGAGCCAGGCTCTTGACGCTGCCCGCAGACGTGCTGCAGCGGCCGAAGCCGATCGTTCACAGGTGGAAGACGCGGTCCGGGATGCTGCCTTGGCCGCAGAATTTTCCCGGGCACAATTGGAGAGCCATGGCCGGGCTCGGCCTGGATTTCTCCACCGCCTGTTGCGGTCGGCCGCAGCACGCCAATGGAAAGCTCTGCATGATCCGCTGATGGCCGGAGAGCGCGCGGCTCGAGCAATTCTTCAGGAGGCCCAGAGCAAAAAACGAGCCTGCGAATTGCAGTGTGTTAACACAATGGCTGCCGTGCAGCAGGCTGAACGCGCTTTGAGGGCCGCGGTAGACGAGCATGCGGCTTTGCGCGGTACGGTGAAGGCTGCGCGAGCCAGGTTGGGGAATGCTGTGGCTGACAGTGCATTTTTCGTGCAGCCACACGCTGAGCTCCACAAGGCGACCCCATGGATGGATGAGGCCGTGCAACGAACGCGCGACGATGTTTTCATCGCCGCCATGCAGCTGCACAAGGCCTTCATTGATGCTGCGGCCAAGCCGCTCCGTCATAACCTTGGGAACCTCATGAACATCTTTGCCGGTAAGGCAATGCCTGACGAGGCTAAGGCCGCCCTGGTGCCGGATCTCTGGGCATCGTTGTTCCTGGTGGTGCCCTTATTCTCAACCACATTTGCGTCTGTTGGGCGCATGTTAGGGGCATTGCCTCCCCAGAGCCTCGGTTGGCTGCTTGTGGATGAGGCAGGTCAAGCCTTACCCCAGGCCGCAGTGGGTGCCTTAATGAGAACACGTCGCGCCGTGGTGGTGGGGGATCCCCTGCAAATCGAGCCAGTGGTGGTCCTGCCGGACACTCTGACGAAGGCCATTTGTCGCCAGTTTGGCGCCGATCCCGATCGTTTCAATGCTCCCGATGCCTCGGTTCAGACATTGGCTGACGTGGCCACCCCCTATATGGCCGAATTCGATGGGCGGAACGGCAGCCGGGAGGTCGGGGTTCCATTGTTGGTGCATCGCCGCTGCGCCGAGCCCATGTTCGGGGTTTCTAACGTTACCGCGTATAATAGACTGATGGTGCAGGCAAAGAAGTCTGGCGCCTCGCGCATTCGGGATGTGCTAGGCCCATCGGCCTGGATCGACGTTCAGGGCGGTGGTGCCGACAAGTGGTCGCCAGAGGAAGGCCGGGAGGTCATAGGCATGCTGCGGCGGTTGGTAGACGCTCGCATTGGCTTTGATGACGGTAAGGGCCCCGACATTTATCTCGTTACCCCTTTTGTCATCGTCGCAGACACTCTTCGAGTACTCGTTGAGCGGGAGAAAATAGCCGAAAATTGGGGCGGAAACTCCTGGCAGTGGGCCCGTGAGCGGATCGGTACGGTTCATACGGTTCAGGGACGGGAGGCCGAGGCGGTTATTCTGGTGCTGGGTGCACCCGCTGCTACCCAGGCCGGTGCCCGGACTTGGGCCGGTGAGCGCCCCAACCTGCTCAATGTCGCCGTGACCCGGGCCAAGGAGTGTCTATACGTGGTAGGAAACAGAGAACTGTGGAGGAAGGCAGGGGTCTTTCAGGCGTTGGATGAACGGCTCCCGAATTGACCTGCCGTGACTTTTTCATCCAGCCGTCAGGGGAGGCCTGACTAAGGTTACGCAGCACAGAATTCCCCCCCCCTCACACGGCGGGGGGCAGGTGCAGGGTGACTTCGGCGCCGCCGTTGCGGCGGTTGCGCAGGGTCAGGTGGCCGTGGTGGCGGATGATGACGGTTTTGACGATGCTCATCCCCAGCCCCGTGCCCGGCACCGGGCTGGCGTTGGCGGCGCGGAAAAACCGTTGCCCCACCTGGCCGATCTGCTCAGGCGGGAAGCCGATGCCCCGGTCCCGTACCGAAATCCGGATCATGTCTTCCCGCCGCAGTGTGATTTCCACCGTCTGATCCGGGCCGGAAAACTTCAGGGCGTTGTCCAGCAGGTTGCTGACCGCCACCGCCAGCATTTCGCGGTCGCCCCGCAGCATCAGCCGGTTTTCCGGTGCCCCTCTCTCTGGCGTCCCTCTCTCCGGTGCCCCTCCCTCCGGCGTTTCTGTCTCGGGGGCGGTGTCGGCGGGCAGAGTGCTGAGGATCCGGCGGCCGTCGTATTTGTCGCCCAGCACCCGGATAATATCGCGGATCAGCCGGGCCGGATCGATCAGGTCGCCGGTGTTGCCGTCCAGCTCCGCCCGTTCTGCCAGCAGCAGGGTATCCATCAGGGTGCTGGCCCGGGTGACGGCGGTGCGGATGGTCTGCAACCGCGCGGTCACCGCCGCCTGTGGCGGGTCCAGCAGCATCAGCCCCAGTTCCGCCGCCCGGTCGATGACCGCCAGCGGGGTCCGCAGTTCGTGCCCCAGCATTGACAGAAACTGTCGCAGCTGCCCATGCATCCGCCGTTCTGCCATCAGGGTGTGGGTGCGTTCTTTCAGGTCATCATCCAGCCGTGTGCCCACCATCATCATCGTCGCGAACAGGGTCAGGGTCATCACCACCGCCCCTTCCAGCAGCAGCAGCGACATCAGCAGCGGTGAGACCGTAAAGTTCGGGTCCGGGTGCAGCAGGGCGGCCCCGGCCCGCCCGGCCAGCACCGCCAGATGGCACAGCAGGCTGACCGCCATGCAGGTACGGGCCGCGCCGAACCGCCGGCCATTTTCCATCACCTGCCACAGCAGCCGGATATACAGCACCCCGTACAGGGCAGAGGCCACCGCCACCCGCAGCCCGGTTTCTTCCGGCAGCAGCCCCATCATGGCGATCCACAGCACGGCGGTCAGCGCCGTCATCCCCGGCAGCAGCAGGCGCATGGGCCGCCCCCCGGCCAGAATCACCATGCCTTCGGTGGCGGCGGCGATGGCGGCGGTCGTGGCGATGTTGGCGATCACAATCACCACCGGCAGGCGCACCGTCATCAGCGCGAAGGCCACCGCCAGCAGCAGGCACCCGGCGGAAATCTGCGCCAGCCCGCGCAGGCCGGGGCGGGCCCGCCACAGCAGAAACGCGGTGATGCTGTTGGTGACGGTCAGCACCTCGACAAAAATCAGGGATGTGACGGGATCCATCGCCGTTTACCGGGCCGTCAGGAAGGGCCAGCCGGGGAAGGGCCAGCCGGGGGCAGAACCGTCACCGAACCGGCAAAGCAGTACCCGCGCCCGTACACCGTCCGCACCGGCGACTCCTGCCCGGTCTGGTCCTGTACCTTCTGCCGCAGCCGCCGCACCAGCGTCATCAGTCCGGCCTGACTGGCATCCCCCCCGTGTTCGGCCAGCGCCGCCGTCAGGTCCTGATGGGGGCAGACCGCCCCGGCCTGTGCGGCCAGCAGGTCCAGAAACACCAGCTCGCGCGCGGTCAGGGCGACCGGGGTGCCCGCCGGGGTGGTCAGCGTCCGGTTCAGCCGGTGCAGGGTCCACAGGCTGGTGTGGGGGGCTCTGGCGTCCGGTGTGGTGGCGTGTGGATCTCTCGGGCGGCGGGGTTGGGCGTGCGGGGCGGCGGGGGGCAGCCGCTGCAGCAGGTTGCGCAGGGTGCCTTCAATTTCCCGCAGGCTGGCATGTTTGATCAGATAGCCGTCGCTGCCTGCCTCCAGCGCCTGCAGGCGGTCTTCCAGACCGTTCCGGGCGGATAAAACCACCACGCCGCAGCGCAGGCCGCAGCGGGCCCGCACCTGCCGCAGCAGGTCAAGGCCGTTGCCGTCGGGCAGCCCGAGATCCAGCAGAATCAGATCAAAGGCGGCAGCCTCCAGCGTTTGCAGGGCCCCGGCCACCGTGGCGGCCCCGGTGGCGGTATAGCCCTTTGCCTCCAGAAAGACCGTCAGATCATCCCGCAGCGAGGCGTCATCCTCTACAACCAAAATCCGTGGCATACCCAGTCAGTCCCATTGCCCGCCCCCGCCGGGGGTTCCGGCGGGGGGCGTATGTCTGTGCAAGGGTCCTTTATAGCATCCGGCAGCCGGATGGACAGGGTAGAGGGGGCGACCCCCGACCGGGTTATGCCCCCGCCAGCTCCGGCAGTTTCGCCAGACCGGCCAGACCATCCAGACCGGCCAGCTCCGGCAGCTCCGGCACCGGGATCGACCGCAGCCGGGCAAGATGGGCCTCCGCCTGATCCTGCACGGCTTTCAGGTCGGCCAGCATCCGGGCGGGCACCGGGTCGCGGCGGCTGTCCTGCGGCGGCAGGGCGGCCAGACCGGTCAGGGCCGCCGTCAGGCGGTCCCGGGCGTTGGTCTCGGTGCTGCTGCGCAGCAGCACCGGCAGCGGCGGGCTGAACACCCAGCGGCGGGGGTCGCCGTCGCGGCGGCTGCGGGCCAGATCGGCCTGTGCCGCCAGATAGGCCTCTATCCGGCCTGAAGACCACAGCAGGCTCAGGGTTTCCGCCATGCCTGCCTCTGACAGGCCCGCCAGCCCCATAAACAGGCACAGGCGGCCAACCGCAGCATCCAGATCCGCCCGCTGCGGGCCGGTTTCGGCGATCATGCGGCGGTTGCGGGCGTCAATCGCCTGCCCCTGCACCGCCCGGCAGGCGCGGGCGATTTTGGTCGGCAGGGCGTTGCCGGGCATCAGCAGGTCACTGTCAACCACCCGCCCGGCCAGCATGATGATCTGCGCCACCGGCAGGCTGGCCCCCTGAAACGACACCCACAGGGTGACGGTGCCGCCGTCGGCGTCTTCCTTCAGCGACAGGGCCGCCACCCCCAGCGCATGGGCCAGCGCCAGCGTGCGGGCCAGACGGGTGGCGCGCCAGCCCAGGGCCGGGCCGGTCAGCAGGCGGTCAAAGTCGGCAAGCTGGCCCGCCCGGCGGACGGCGGCGTTAGACGGCACGGTGTCGGCGGCCAGATCTGACAGCGACAGCACCGGCACATCGTCGCAGATCAGGCCGGTCAGGAAGGGGATATCCTGCAGGCGTCCGGCGGGCAGGTTCCAGCCCTGCACGATGTCGCCGGGCATCACCGTTTCGCACTGTGCGGCCAGCGCCGCCACCGCCTGATCATAATCATCCAGCAGGGCCGCGAAAAAGTCCTGGCTGTGCGGCAGATCGGTCAGGAAGCCGGTCAGGCGGCGCAGCGGCGTGACCAGCAGGGCATCGACATCGGCGGCCAGCAGGGCCGGGGTAAGGGAAAACGGCACCAGCTTTTCTGAGATCCACAGAAAGCGCCGCGCCAGCTTCTGGCCGTAGGGGGCAGAGAAGTACACCCGCGCCCCCTGTGCCGTGGCCCCGGTGCCCCGGCGGATGTAAAAGTCGTAGCAGTCGCCGATGCGGTCCAGCATGGCCGGGGTGATGGCGGCGGATGTCGCCCCGACCGCCAGCGGCCATGCCCCCAGCCACGGGGCGGGCAGGCTGGTTTCCAGCGCCTTGGGCGGCAGGCCCAGCAGCTTGTCGCGCAGGCCGCCGATCAGGCGGTTGCGGTATTCGGCCAGCCGCAGGGGGTCGTCAGACAGGCGGCGGTCGGTTGCGGGCAGGGTCAGCTGTTCGGTTTCTTCTTTTTCGATGGTGATGTCGATCTCTTCGTATTCGGTCATCAGACCGGCGGTGATCATCGACTGAAGATAGGTGACGTCGGCCTCCAGCCGGTCGCCCAGCAGATCCAGACGGCGGTCAACCGCGTCAAAGCCGCGTTGCAGGGCCAGCAGCACCTGCGCGGTGGATTGCCTGACCTCCTGCCGGGTCACCGAGAAACCGGCCTCGATGGTCTGTGCCATCGTGTCCAGCCGGGCGCTCAGGTCGCGCATCATGCCGTCCAGTTGCGCTGACAGCTCGTCAAAGCGCTGATCGACGGCGGCGCTGAAGACCGTGATCTGGTCAGACAGAATGCCAAGGCTTTTCTGAATCTGCTCCATCTGCTCGGCCAGCGCCTTGTACATTTCCTCCACCGGGTCCGGCTCCGGCCCCCAGATGGCCTCGGTGATCAGGCTGACGGCGGTGAAGGCGATGCTCATGCCCATCGACACCATATCCATCTTGCCCAGCCCGCCGCCCTTCTTCATGGCGGTGATCTGCTTCAGGCCATAGAAGATGGTGCCAAGGGCGGTGCCGAACTTGACCACCCGGTTGCTGATATCCAGCACCTTGTGCAGCACCTCTGCCGTTTCGGCGGACAGATGGCCCTTGCTTTGCAGCCAGTCGATGGCTTTGTCGCCGTAGTACTTCGCCTTCTCTGCGAGCATGGCGTAGTCCTGCATTTTGGTCAGCTTGCGCTGGGCCTCCCTCATCTCGGCGCGGGCGGCGCGGACGTCGCTGGTCCGCCGCCCATTCTGGGTGGCGGTGGCCTTGCGGGTCAGGGTGTCGGCCTCAGCGCTCAGGGCGTCGCGGCCCTTGACCGTGGTCTCGCAGGCGTCCGTCAGGCGTATTTTTTCGTCGGCCAGAAGCTTTTTGAACGCCTCGGGCGGCAGCGGATCGTTGTCTCCTGCCCCCGCCGGGGTCGGGGCGACAAAGCCCGCCTCGCGCAGTGCCTTCGGGGACATCGGCTCGGTTTTCTGGGTCGTGATCTGATCAATCTTGTCCAGTTTGCTGCGGATCGTGCTGATGTGGAGATCCACATTGGCCACCCGTGCCCGCAGGGCGGCGGCCTGCTTCAGCTCTTCATCCGCCTGCTTCAGGATGCCGGTGTCAAAGTTGATCTTATTCTGCCACGCCTGCATCTTAAACTTCATCTGCTGTTCGTGCAGAAACTGGGTCTGGCGCCTGAACTCGCTTTTGGTGTGATCAACCGGGTCTTTCGTCACCGGGGCAGGGGGGCGCAGCAGGGTGCCCATCCGCCCGGCGGAGACCGCATCGGGCGATGCCCCGTCGGTCGGCTGGTCGGGCAGCATCGCCGGGTCGGGCGGCAGGCTCAGGGCTTCGCGGGTCCAGGCGGTATCGGCCTGCGGCAGGCCGGTGGGGTCGGCCTGCGGCAGCCAGTCCACCGCGTTGTGACGGGCGATAAAGTCCAGCACCTCGGCCCGGGTCGGGCGGTCGCCCCGGGGTGACAGGGTGCGGTCGCGCACCAGCGCATACAGGGCGGCCGCGGCCATCGGCACGCCGCCGTCCAGCTCCGTCAGGGCCTGAAACGGGTCCTGCACCGCCGACAGATCGGCCAGCGAGACCCGGTTGGCCTGCTGTTCCGCCTGACTGAACTGCCGCACCGGCTGGCCCAGCCCGGCAATCAGGCTGTCTGCCGCCTGTGCCAGCGGCTCGGCGATAAAGGGGGCGGCCAGCAGCAGGTTGGTGACGGCGGGGGGCAGCGGCCTGCCCCCGGCCTGCGGGTCGGCCACCGGGTCCTGCGCGCTGTCAGGGGTCAGCGCGTCGCGCCCGGCCTGCATCAGCTGGCTGTACAGCACCGGCGCGGCGGTGGACAGCGGCACCGGGGCGCCCTTGACAGTCACCGGCCAGCCCAGATCCAGCAGCCTGCCGTAGTGGTGCAGGGCCACGGCGCTGGCTTCGGGCGTTTCGGTCAGCCGGAAGGCCTCGGGCCGCAGGGGGTGGCTGGCGGCGCTGATCAGCTGATCGCGTTCATACCGGCGCCACGGGCGGTCTTTCTCCGGGTCGGTCCAGACCGCGTCAAGGGCGGTCTGAAAGGCGCGGTCATCGGCAAAGCGCTGGCCTTTCAGCCGGGCGACGGCCTCCCGCAGGGCGGGGCTCAGCCCTTCCCGGGCGGTCATGTCCTGCGGTTTGCCCGGCTCGGTGGCGGGCAGGTGCATCAGGGCGGCGTCGCCATCCCCGGCGGCGACCGCCAGCAGGGCATCATCGACGGCGTAATCCTGAAGGATGTGCTGGATGGCGCGGGCCACCTCCGGCAGGGTCGGGGCCAGAGTGGACACCATCAGCAGGCCCAGACGCGGGTGATCTGACAGAAAGGCGGCGGTCTCCGGCGGCAGGATCACCGCCGGGGGGGCGGGCAGGGCGGGATCCGTATCCGTATCTGTATCGAGATCGGTATCAGTATCGGGTGGCTCCGGGCTGTGGGGGTCGCTGTCGGGCAGGGTGGGCACGGTGTGGGGCACCACCTCCCGCAGGGGCGGGGGCAGCAGCCGGGCCAGCAGCGCTTCGCCAAACACCGGGCCGCTGATGCGGTTGACCGCCGGGGCGCTCCACAGCGGGGCCCCGGCGGCGGCCAGCAGCGGCACCGCGTCGGCGTTCTGTGACAGCAGGGCGGCGCCGATCAGGCTGACCGGGGCATCGGGGGTATCGGTGGTCAGATCCGCCGGGGCCCCGTCGGTCAGGGCCTGCACCAGCCCGGCGGTGTTTCCGGCCCGGACCAGATGATGCAGCCACGAAGCGCGGTCTGCCCCATAGCGCCAGTCCCACGATCCGCGCAGGGTGGCTTCGGTCCGGGGCCAGCCCCGGGCCTCGATATGCAGCAGGGTATCGGTGTCGTGGCTGATCACCACGCCGCCGTCATCCAGCACCGCCGCCGACAGGAAGAAGGCCGGGGGCGGCGTCAGGCGGTGGATCAGCGTATAGCCGCCGTCCGCCTGCGGCGACCAGAACAGGATGGCATTGTCGGTAACACTGAGGAACCCGCCGTGCGGCAGCGCCAGCAGGGCGCGCCCGGCCTGCTGGTTGCGCGCGGCGGCGCACCACGCCGGGGTCATGTGGCCGGGGGCCAGCGCATCGGGGCCGTAGACCTGATAGTTGCCATAGGCGGTCAGGGCCGCCACCGACCCGTCGGCCAGCGCGGTCAGAAAGGCAATGCTGCCCCAGTCCTCGCCATCGGCCCGGCCCGGCGATCCGCGCAGCACCGGGGCGCTGCCGCTGACATCCCACACGCCGACGGTGGGGATCTCTGCCGTGCGGTCCCCGCCGGTCACCAGCAGGCCGCCCGGCATGGCGACGGCGCAGCGCACCGCCGGGGCGGTGCCACCGCCCAGCAGCAGCCGCACCGCCGGGGTCCCGGCCCCGGCGGCGGGGTCATACAGATACACCGCGCCCCCCAGCAGCAGCAGGGCCGTATTGCCCCAGCCGGGGATCAGGGCGGCGGTTGTACCGGCGGGGAGACCGGTGGCGATGGTCTCCGTGTCGGCGGGGGTGTCGGCATTGCCGGCCAGAGACAGCAGCCGCCCGTCGGCCAGCAGGGCCAGAATCCGCCCCGATGGCAGGCCCAGCAGGGCGCGCACGGTGGCGTTTCCTCCTGTTCCCTCCCCGTTTATCAGCCATGCCATGCGGGTGACCCAGGGGCGGTCTTTGCTGGTGTTGTCCACCGTCAGGCACTGCACCCGGCCTGCCGCCAGCGCCACCGCCAGCCGCCCGCCGGGCAGCGGGGCCATCGCCAGCAGCCGGTCGGCCTGCGGCAGCGCCCGGGCCGCCCGCAGGCCGCCGTAATCGCGGGCCGCCGCCCACAGCCGCCGTGACGGCAGGGCGGCATGGGCCTGTGCGGCCAGCGAAAACTGCCCCTGACCGTCAGGCCCGGCGGCGGCCCCGGCGGTGCGGGTGTCGGGCCGCAGGGCCGGGCGTTCCTGCCGCAGTTCGTCGGCGACGGCACGCAGCAGCGATTTCGGGTGATCGACCGGCACATCGCCTGACAGATCCCACACCATCACCCCGCCCAGACCCTGTTGCCGGGCATAGCGGACCTTTTCCCGCACCGAGGCCGGGTTGTCATAGGTCACCAGCATCGCCTTACCGGCGTGCGAGGTCAGCAGCGACGGGGCCCGCGCCTTGGGGTGCAGCGGCGCGGCCTTAAACGCGGGGAAGGCGGGTGACGCCGCGCCCTTGTCCATTTCCTGCACGATGTGGCTGTACAGATAGGTGCCCGAGCTGTCGTTAAACTGCCCCGGCACCGCCGGGCCCTTCAGCACCGGGCGGTTGATGCCGCTGTCCCAGTCTTCGCGGCTGGTGGTGGCGGGGCGGTCTTTGTCGTCACTGCTGACATAGACGGCGCGGCCATAGAACGGCACCCCCAGCGAAAGCTGGCGGCGGGTCAGGCACAGGCTGTTGACATAGCCCAGCATGGTTTCGATGGTCGGGATCACGCCGCAGGGCGCTTCTGACCCGTCGGCAGGGGCCGACGACGCCGGGCGCATCGGGGCGTTAAAGTCGGAATACTGCAGCCACCCCCCGCCGTAGTCATAGGTCATGACATGCACGGTATCGACCAGCTCGCCGATCCGCCGCCAGTAGGTATCCAGCCCCTGATCGGCGGGGTCCACCGTATCCAGCAGCCGGATCTTCTGCGGGCTGGCCGGGGCGGCGATGCCGATGCTGATGCGGGGCCGGGGGGTTCCGGCGCGCAGGTTCTTCTGGTACAGGGCCTCGGCCTGTTTCCGCAGCTCTTCCAGCAGGGCGACATAGCCGGGGCCGTCGGCGGCGGACGGGTATTCCCAGTCAATCTCAACCCCGTCAAAGCCCAGCGTGTCGATGGCGGTCATGATCCGCCGGGCAAAGGTGCGGCGGCGGGCGGGGTCGCGGCTGATCAGCGTAAACAGGTCAGCCGCCGGCAGAATCTGGCGATTAAGGGCCGCGGCCAGCAGTGTCTGAAGCTGTAGCTGGGTCAGCAGGTCGATATCCTTAAACCACTGCGTCGCCGGGGTGTGCGGCAGGCTGTCCAGCAGGACGGCAATCTCTTTGGCACCGCTGATGAAAGACAGCCCGCCGAACAGCGATGTGGAAACCGGGTAAAACGACCACGGTCTGGTGTCGGCTGACCCGTCGCCGTCATAGCGGGGCCAGCGCTGGATGTAAAACTGCGGGGGCTGAAGGCCGGTGGCCGGGACAATATACAGCGAAACGTCGGGATTGTTCCCGCCGCGCGGCATGTTGGCCCAGCTTTCCGGCGGGCCGCTGACCCGGCGGACGTCAAAGCTCAGCTCTTTCGGCCAGCCGCCGACGATCAGGTTGACCTTCAGCTCCGGGTTCAGGCGGCGCAGAAACTGTAACGAGCTGATCTGCCAGTCATCCCCCCAGCTGTCAGAGCTGGCGGGAACACCGTCAACCGTCATCGAGAACATGCCGTATGACAGCTCGTTAAGGTGCGAGAACGGCAGATCGCGGATCGAGATCCCGCGTTCATAGGCAAAGTAATTGGCGTAATAGCCCAGCACCCGGCGGGGCAGCGACGCGCCGCCGACAAGGCCGGTATCGGCCTTTGACACCACCTTCACCGGGCCATCCAGCCCGTGCATGGCGGTGACCACCGCCACCAGCTCCACCGGTCTGGCGGCGGCGTCGCCCTTCTGTTTGACGCGCACATCGGGCAGCGCCGCCAGACCTTCGATCGAGGCATCGTAAGACATATACCGGAAGCTGCTGACATAAGACAGCGACGCCTGCCCCCGGGGCGGAATGCTGGCCGGGCGCTTGTAGTTAAAGTATGTGACCCGGTATTTGTAATAATCCTCATCCCGGGCGTCTTTGGTCCAGTCGGCGGATGTCCCGTAATAGCCAAGGTCGCTGTCACTGATCGACAGATCACCCCACGGACACAGATAAATGTCTGTGGCGTATCTTATCTGTTCCGGGGCGTAGGAGAACTTTGACTTCGCCATAGCCCTGCGGAAGATTTCTTCTTTTTTGCTGGTGATGGCCTGCGTTTTTTCCTCGCAGTCCGGCCCTTCCATCAGCTTTTTATAGTTTTTGTCGTCAGACAGCTCCTCAATGGCTTCTGCCGTCAGGTTTTTCTGGTCTGTGCCCTGACCGATCAGGATGTTGGTCCGCAGCTCAAGCTGCGTCAGCTTAATCTCCTGATCGGTGTTGTTGATCAGCACAATCTCGTCAACGCCGGGGGTCTTGACCAGCTTCCACGAGAGGCCTTTGAACAGAGTCTCTGACATGATGACGCTTCCATAGGGTGAACGCCTGTCCCCCTTGGGGTGAGCAGACGGGGATGTGACAGCCTATGGACGCGAATAGTACAGAAGATCTAGGCGGGGAATGGGGAAATAAAAGCAGAGATATTTCAGAAAAAACGGTTTTCTCGATTTATGCCGCTCTGCGGACTGACAGTTTTTGACAGATTATCGTGTTAAGACCCCTGACTGTGACCTGATGTGATCTTTTATGACAAAATCTGTCACTTTCTGTCACTTTGCGGCCCCTGACCGGTCCCTCAGGCGTCCGGCCCGCCCGGCGCAATGCTCTTTTTAAGAGATTTTTATCATTAAAGCGCGCCATGATGGTTTTCCGTCAGCGCGCCACATCCACCCGGATCAGGGCGCCGTCGCTTTCGTCGGTCAGCAGCATGACGCTGCCATCGCGGGCCACCGCCACATCGCGGATGCGGGCGGTGCCGTCGAAGTAGCGGGCCTCGCCGGTGACAAGGCTGCCGCCACTGCCGGATCCCCCGCCGGGCCCGCTGGCCGGGTCCAGCGTCAGGCGGACCAGCGCCTGCGCCCCCAGCCCGGCGATCAGCAGGCTGCCGCGCCAGCCGGGGATGCGGTCGGCGGTGTAAAACGCCATGCCGCCGGGGGCGATCACCGGGTCCCAGTAATAGACCGGCTGCTCCAGGCCATCCTGCGCGGTTTTGCCGCCGCCGACGGCGCTGCCGCTGTATTCCTGCCCATAGGTGATTACCGGCCAGCCGTAATTTTTGCCCTGCTGCGGGTGGTTCAGCTCGTCACCGCCCCGGGGGCCGTGTTCCACCGTCCACAGGGTGCCGTCGGGGGCCAGTGCTGCCCCCTGCACGTTGCGGTGGCCGACCGACCAGACCTCCGGCAGGCCACCGGGAAAGGCCGGGGTGGCCTGCATCGGCCCGCCGTCGGGCGAGATCCTGACCACTTTGCCCAGATGCGTCGCCGGGTCCTGCGCCAGTGGCCGCGCCGCCCGGTCTGACCGTTCGCCGGTGGTGACAAACAGCCCGCCGTCGCGGTCAAACACCAGCCGCGAGCCAAAATGCAGCCGCGACCGCCACGCCGGGGTCTGCCGGAAGATCACCCGCACGTCGGTCAGCCTGCTGCCATCGGCGGCAAGGGTGCCGGTGGCGACCGCCGTGCCGTTGCCGTCGCTGCCCCGGGGCTCGGCATAGCTCCACCACACCCGGCGGGTGGTGGCAAAGTCGTCGCGCACCGCCACATCCAGCAGCCCGCCCTGACCGTCGGCGTCCACCTCCGGCAGTCCGGCCACCGGGGCCGACAGGGTGCCGTCGGCCCGCACCAGACGCAGGCGGCCGGGCCGTTCCGTCACCAGCCAGCCGCCGTCGGGCAGCTCTGCCATGCCCCACGGGTGTTCCAGACCGGCGGCAACCACGCTGTGCTGAAGGCGGGTGGTGTCGGCAATCACCGGGGCGCGGGTCTGGCCGGGGAAGGCCGGGCGCTGGGCGGCGGCATTGGGCGGGGTATCATTGAAGTCACCGGCCACGGTGGGGGTGGGCAGCAGCAGCAGGACGGCAAGCAGGGCGGGGCGGGTCATCGCGGGCAGGTCCATCGCTGAAAGGGGATCCGGCCTTCCCATATGCGGGCAGGACCGGCGGTTGCAAGGGGGGGCATCCACACTGCCCGACCCGCCCCGGTCTGCCAACCGGGACCGATTACCGTCAGGCCGCAGGCGGGTGGGGGGCAGCAGCGGCAGGGCTCCCGGCCCCTGCCCTCCTGCTCCTGCTCCTGCTCCTGCTTCTCTCCCCCTCCCTCTTTCCTCTTTCCTCTTTCCTCTTTCCCTTCTGCTCCTGCTCCTCTCCCTCCTCCTCTCCCTCCTTCTCTTCCTCTTCCCTCTGCGGCGCGAGTTCCGCTTTTTCGGCAGTTAAAGGGGGGTGCAGTTCCGTACTCGGGACAGTTAAAGGGGGGGGCAGTTCCGTACTCGGGGCGCTTAAAGGGGGGTGCAGTTCCGTACTCGGGGCGCTTAAAGGGGGGTGCAGTTCCGTACTCGGGGCAGTTAAAGGGGGGGGCAGTTCCGTACTCGGGACAGTTAAAGAGGGGGGCAGTTCCGTCTTTTGGGCCCTTAAACGACGCTCAGTTTCACATATGGACGAATGATTTTCTGGTAATGCATTGAAAAATCGAAAGATTAAAAAAAGACCAGACGTGACGTAAGGGGAAGATGGGTGCCGAAAATGTCACGGGCGACCCCTTCCGCGCCGAAAGGGCCGCCCGTGTCCCCCGCAGCAGAAACCGGGGTGGGGGGGGAAAGGGGGCTCCCTCACGGGTCGCCCTGTGCATCCAGCGCCGCTGCCTCGGCATCGGTGAACACCCGCGACCGGGTCAGAAAGCGCAGCCCGTCCGCCCCTTCCAGCGAGAACATGCCGCCCCGGCCCGGCACCACGTCAATCGTCAGCTGGGTATGCCGCCAGTATTCAAACTGGGCGCGGCCCATATAAAACGGGCAGCCGCCGATCTGGCCCAGCAGCACATCGCTGTCGCCGGTGATGAAGTCGCCCAGCGCATAACACATCGGCGCGCTGCCGTCGCAGCAGCCGCCGGACTGATGAAACATCAGCGGCCCGTGCCTGCGGTGCAGCACGGCGATCAGGTCAAGGGCGGCCGGGGTCGCCAGCACGCGGGGCGGTGGGGTGGGCATGGCCTGTTCTCTCTGATGTGTGTGTCTCTGGCTGACCTCTGACAAAAAAAGCAGGGGGACACCCGGAAGTGCCCCCCTGAGGTGGGGAGGAAAACCCGGTTATGCCGCCGCGCGGAAGATCGCCTCGATATCCGCCTGATCCGCCGGGCGGGGGTTGGTCAGGCCGCAGGCATCTTTCAGGGCATTGGCCGCCAGCACCGGGATGTCGGCATCCTTCAGCCCCAGTTCGGTCAGCCCGGCGGGGATGCCGATATCGGCGGACAGGCGGCGGATGGCCGCCAGCGCGGCGGCGGCCCCGTCGGCATCCGACAGCCCGGCCACCGGCTCGCCCATCGCGGCGGCGACGTCCTTCAGGCGGGCGGCGCTGGTCTGCACGTTAAAGGCCTCGACATGCGGCAGCAGCACGGCGTTACAGACCCCGTGCGGCAGGTCATAAAACCCGCCAAGCTGATGGGCCATGGCATGCACATAGCCCAGCGAGGCATTGTTAAAGGCCATCCCGGCCAGAAACTGCGCATAGGCCATCGCTTCCCGCGCGGCCAGATCATCGCCGTGGGCCACCGCCTGCCGCAGGTTGGCGGCAATCAGGCTGACCGCCTTCAGGGCACAGGCATCGGTGATCGGGGTGGCGGCGGTGGAGACATAGGCCTCGACGGCGTGGGTCAGGGCATCCATGCCGGTGGCGGCGGTCAGGCCCGGCGGCTTGGCCAGCATCAGGTCGGGGTCGTTGACCGACAGCACCGGGGTGACGTGCTTATCGACGATGGCCATTTTGACGTGGCGGGCCTCGTCCGTGATGATGCAGAAGCGGGTCATCTCGCTGGCGGTCCCGGCGGTGGTGTTGATCGCCACCAGCGGCACCTGCGGCTTTGCCGAGCGGTCAACGCCTTCATAGTCGGCGATGGATCCGCCGTTGGCGGCGCACAGGGCGATGCCTTTGGCACAGTCATGCGGCGACCCGCCGCCAAGAGAGACCACAACGTTACAGTCATTGGCCCGCAGCAGGGCCAGCCCGGCATCAACATTGGCGATGGTGGGGTTGGGCTTGGCCCCGTCAAAAACGGTGACGGTCAGGCCTGCGGCCTCCAGCAGGGCGGCGACCTTACCGGCAACGCCGATTTTGGCCAGCACGGCATCGGTGACGATCAGGGCGCGGCTGTAGCCGTAGCTTCTGATCCGGGCGACGGCATCGGTCAGACAGCCGGAGCCCATCAGGTTGACGGACGGAATATAAAACGCGGTCTGGGTCATGGGTGTGGTCTCCCCCTTATGAAGACGGTTTTTATCCGGGTGCGGGGGATGGGGGGGGAGGGGTCCGCACCCCATCCCCCCCGGCTCCCCGGTTCCCCCGGTCTTTAGACCCCGGAAGGTCTGACAGGCTTAAAAGAACCCGAGCGCCTTCGGGCTGTAGCTGACCAGCAGGTTTTTGGTCTGCTGGTAGTGGTCAAGCATCATGGCGTGGGTTTCGCGCCCGATGCCGGACTGCTTGTACCCGCCGAACGCGGCATGGGCCGGGTACAGGTGATAGCAGTTGGTCCACACCCGGCCTGCCTTGATGCCCCGGCCAAAGCGGTAGGCGCGGTTGCCGTCGCGGGTCCATACCCCCGACCCCAGCCCGTACAGGGTATCGTTGGCGATGTGCAGGGCTTCTTCCTCGTCCTTAAAGGTGGTGACCGCCACCACCGGGCCGAAGATCTCTTCCTGAAAGATCCGCATGCGGTTGTGGCCCTTAAACACGGTCGGACGGACGTAATAGCCCCCCGACAGGTCCCCGCCCAGATCAGCGGCCCCGCCCCCGGCCAGCACCGTTGCCCCTTCGTCCTTGCCGATACCGATGTAAGACAGGATCTTCTCAAGCTGTTCAGACGAGGCCTGCGCCCCGATCATGGTGTCGGTATCCAGCGGGTTGCCCTGCTTGATCGCCGCCACGCGGGCCAGCGCCCGTTCCATAAAGCGGTCATAGATTGACTCGTGGATCAGGGCCCGCGACGGGCAGGTGCAGACCTCGCCCTGATTCAGCGCGAACATCACAAACCCTTCAATCGCCTTGTCGAAGAAGTCATCATCGGCGGCGGCAACGTCAGAGAAGAAGATGTTGGGCGACTTGCCGCCCAGCTCCAGCGTCACCGGGATCAGGTTCTGGCTGGCGTACTGCATGATCAGGCGGCCGGTGCTGGTCTCGCCGGTAAAGGCGATTTTGGCAATGCGCGGGCTGGATGCCAGCGGCTTGCCCGCCTCGACCCCAAAGCCGTTGACCACGTTGATCACCCCGGCGGGCAGAATGTCGGCGATCAGCTCCATCAGCACCAGAATCCCGACCGGGGTCTGTTCCGCCGGCTTCAGCACCACGCAGTTGCCCGCCGCAATCGCCGGGGCCAGCTTCCAGGCCGCCATCAGGATCGGAAAGTTCCAGGGGATGATCTGGCCGACCACGCCAAGGGGCTCGTGCAGGTGATAGGCGACGGTGTCAGAATCCAGCTCCGCCAGGCTGCCTTCCTGCGCCCGGATGCACGACGCAAAATAACGGAAGTGGTCAATCGCCAGCGGAATATCGGCGGCCAGCGTCTCGCGGATCGGCTTGCCGTTATCCACCGTCTCGGCATAGGCCAGCTTTTCAAGGTTGGCTTCCATGCGGTCGGCGATGCGGGTCATCACCAGCGCCCGCTGGGCAACACTGGTGTGGCCCCACGCCGGGGCGGCGGCATGGGCGGCATCCAGCGCCAGCTCGATATCTTCAGCAGTGGACCGCGCCGCCTGACAGAACACCTTGCCGGTGGTCGGCGTCGCATTGTCAAAATACTGGCCCTTCACCGGGGCAACCCATTGCCCGCCGATAAAGTTGTCGTAACGGGCCTTGAACTGCACCGGGGCATCAGCGGATCCGGGGGCGGCATACAGCATGAACGGTACTCCCTGTGATTTCTTGTGTCTGTGACTTCTTGTGTCGCGGTCCGGCGTTTCCTCACCGGGCTGCTGAACACTCCGCACAGGGCATGCCAGACGGAAATCGCGCTTTTTCAGTCTGTTACTGCGCCCGCAGCATGTCCCGCCACGGGACAGGTGTGTCAAAACGGGACAGTTGCGCCGCACACACAGGAAACCGTTGCGCTGCACCGCCGCTGTCCCCGACACTCGGACAACGCAGGGTTTCGGGGCGTTTTCCTGGAGAGGCTGCTTTTGGGGGAGGCTGCTTTTTGGGGCGTTGCCCCAAACCCCACAAGGAGCCTTGGGCTCCTTGACCTGATGAAGGGAGGGGGGGGGAGCCTCAGGCTCCTTGACCTGATGAGGGGGTGGTGGGGGAGCTTTGGCCGCAGGGCCGGGGTGTTCCCGTGGTTTCTGGTGTGGTGGGGTGCAGGGCAAAGCCCTGCGAAAACAGAAAAAAAGAGGGGGGATCCCCAAAAAGTGGGCCCCCCAGAAACGGGATCCAAGGGCCAATGGCCCTTGGTGGGTACGGGCAAAGCCCGTGGTTGGGCCGGTACGGGCAAAGCCCGTGGTTGGGTGGGTACGGGCTGACGGTGGTTTACGATAGATCAAGGTGTGTGCGGTGACGGAAGGGGCATAAAGCCCTGTCAGAAAAGCGGGAGGATCGGTGATGGATCTGGCAAAGCGACAGGCGCCGGGGCAGGCGTTGCGGCAGGCGCGGGCCTGTCTGGAGCGCGGTCAGGTATTGCCGTCCGGTCTGCTGCATCCGGTGGTGGAACGGTCGTGGCGGCGCAGTCAGGGGGCCGGTCTGGCCCCGTGGCGGATGGCGCAGGCCCCGCATCTGGCCGCGCCGCTGCTGCGCGAGGCGCAGGACCGCCGCCGTGATCTGGTGACGCGGGCCCGCCCGGTGATGGAATATCTGCACGCGCAGACGCGGGGGTCGGGGTCGATGGTGATTCTGGCCGACGAGCGGGGGCTGCTGCTGGAGACGCTGGGGGATGCCGATTTCCTCAGCCGGGCGGAGCGGGTGGCCCTGATGCCCGGTGCGTCGTGGCACGAAAACCACCGTGGCACCAACGCCATCGGCACGGCACTGGCGGAAAGCGCGGCGGTCAGCGTGCATGGGGGCGAACATTTTCTGGACCAGAACAGCTTTCTGACCTGCACCGCCGCGCCGGTGGTGGCCCCGGACGGGCATCTGGTGGGGGTGCTTGATATCTCGGGCCATCACCGCAGCCGCCACCCGCACACGGCGGGGCTGGTCAGCGCGGCGGCGCATATGATTGAAAACCGCCTGTTTGAGGTGCGGCACGGCACCGCCCTGCGGCTGCATCTGCACCCCCAGCCTGACGGCATCGGCACGCTGGCGGAAGGGCTGGTGGCGGTGGATGGCGACGGGCGGATCTGCGGTGTCAACCGGGCGGCGCTGGCGCTGCTGGGCCTGACCCATACCCGGCTGGGCGAACGGCTGGAGGCGGTGCTGGACACCACCACCGCCTGCCTGATGGATCTGGTGCGGCAGGGTGGGGGGCCGCTGGCGGTGCAGACGGCGGCGGGGCAGGCGCTGTTCCTGCGGGCAGAGGGGCTGGCGCCTTCTGGCTCTTCTTCTTCCCCTTCTTCCTCTTCTTCTTCTGGGGCCTCTTCTCCGGCTTCTTCTTCTGGGGCAGGCACCGCCCCGGCGGTCGTGCGGTCCCCCCGCCGGGCCGGGGCCGCCGGGGATGCGCTGGCGGCGCTGGACAGCGGCGACCCGCAGATGGCACAGGCGATTGACCGCGCCCGGCGGGTGGCGGGCAAAGACATCGCGCTGCTGGTGATGGGGGAATCAGGATCGGGGAAAGAGGTGTTCGCCCGCGCGGTGCATGACAGCAGCCCCCGGGCGAAAGCGCCGTTTGTGGCGGTCAACTGCGCCGCTTTGCCGGAACATCTGATCGAGGCAGAGCTGTTCGGCTATGCCCCCGGGGCCTTTACCGGGGCCCGGCGCGACGGGGCACCGGGGCGGATCCGGCAGGCGCAGGGCGGTACGCTGTTTCTTGACGAGATCGGCGATATGCCCGCCGGGCTACAGACCCGCCTGCTGCGGGTGTTGCAGGACCGGCAGGTGGTGCCGCTGGGCGGCGGCAAGGCGGTGGCGGTCGATTTTGCGCTGATCGCCGCCACCCATCAGCCGCTGAAGCAGGCGGTGGCTGACGGGCGGTTCCGGGCGGATCTGTATTACCGCCTGAACGGCCTGACCCTGACCGTGCCGCCGCTGCGGGCCCGCAGTGACCGGCTGGCGCTGGCGGGGCGGGTGCTGGCCGGGCTGGCCCCGGACAGCGGCATCACCCTGTCTGACCCGGTGGCGGCGGCGTTTGACCGTTATGGCTGGCCGGGCAACCTGCGGCAGATGGCCAACGTGCTGCGCACCGCCGTTGCGCTGCTGGATCCCGGCGACACCCGCATTCACTGGCACCACCTGCCCGATGACGTGGCGGAAGAGATGCGCAGCCCCGATGCCGCCCACACCGCCGCTGACGGTGATCTGCGCAGCCTGTCGCTGGACCTGATGGAGCGCACGGTGGCGGCCTGCGGCGGCAACATGTCCCGCGCCGCGCAGCGGCTGGGCATCAGCCGCAACACCCTGTACCGGCGGTTAAGGGGGTAGGGGGGTGCATCGTATGGGCGTATGTATGGGGTAAGATTTAATCTTTTCTTTTGTGTGTAGTGCCTGCACAGTCTTGGGTTGTCGCAAGATGGGGGCAGGCGATGAATCCGGTGATGCGCATTTTTCAGGACGCGGCGGAAGACTTCCGGCAGGCCCAGAGCCACGATGACCTGTGGCACCGCCTGAACCGCCATCTGGCCGGGGTCGGCATCACCGGCGTTCTGTACGGGCTGGATGCGGTCACCACCCCCGGACAGGCGGATTACCGGCTGCTGAGCAGCCTGAACCCCGAGTGGCTGCGGGAGAAGTTCGACCGGGGGCTGTTTTATACCGACGCCTATGTGGATCTGTCCGTCACGCAGACCGAGCCGATCCTGTGGAGTGACACCTCTCATGTCGCGCTGCAAAAGCTCTCTCCGCTGGCGCGGCAGTCGCTGGATCTGGATTATGACTATGGGGTGACCACCGGCGTTACCTTTCCGATCCGGTTTGCCAACGGGCTGGGGTTCAGCTCGTTCGGCTGTCATGCGGCGGGGATGTCGTGGCCGGAATTTGATGCCCTGTGGGCGCATGGGCAGGCCGGGCTGAGTGGGATTCTGCACGCTTTTGACAGTCTTTTGCGCCGCGATCATCTGGGCGGGCTGTACGGCCTGACCACGGGGGAGCGGGACTGTCTGCAATGGCTGGCCGCCGGGCTGCTACAGAAAAACATCGCTGACCGTATGCGCCTGACCGAGCGGCAGGTGGGCGTGCGGATCAGCCGTGCCTGCGCCAAGCTGCGGGCCCGGACCAGCACGCAGGCGGTGGCGCGGGCGCTGGTGCTGGGGATGATCGAGGTCTGACCTATTGCATTGAAGTTTATTGATTTTCTCTTCTGAAGAGACTCTGCGCCGCCCCGCCATGGTGGAAAACCCCCAATTGCCCCCGCTGCGGCTGTGTCGGTACAGTCGGCCCGATGACAGACTGTTTTTGCTGGGCAGGCGATGACCGAAACCACCCTTCCACCGCTGACACTGACCAGACGTGAACGGCAATGCCTGACCCTGCTGGCAAAAGGCCTGCGGGTGGATGCGATTGCCGCCACCCTCGGGACCGCCCCCCAGACCGTTGAAAAGCAGATAGCTGAAGCACGGGCCAGGCTGGGGGCCAGAACGGCGACACAGGCGGTTGTCATCGCCCTTCAACACAATCTTCTGGACGCGGCTGACGCGTGATTTCAGGCCGGGGTGCCTGCCGGGGTGCGGCCCGGCGGCGGCCCTTTTTATCAGGGACCCATGTTTATCAGGGACCCATGTTTATCAAGGGGGGAGAGAAAACAATGCGCATGTTTACCCGGATTCTGCTGGCGGGGACGTCTCCGCTGGCGCTGGCCGTTCTCAGCAGCACCGCGTGGGCGGGGTGGATGGCGGCGGAAACCGTCGATCAGGACGGGGCCACTTACACCAGCTCTGCCGATGTTATCGGCCTGACCGCCACCACCGGGCAGGATGGGGTTGCCGCCGGGCCGCAGGGGCAGGACCGCGATGGCTTTAACGGGGAAAACAGCGTCGGCATCCATGTGACCGGGCATAACAGTCAGGTGAATATCACCGGCGGACTGGTTGACGGGGGCCGGGGCGGTGACGGCGGGGCCGGGGCACCGGGCTATAACGGCGGTCGCGGCGGCGGGTCAGCGGGTATTTTTGTTCAGGGCAATACTGTCTCTGTCACGGTCGGGCAGGCGGCGCGGGTCAGCGGCGGCATTGCCGGGTCCGGCGGAGCGGCGGGCAGCGGCGGGCAGACCGGCGACGGCAGCGCGGCCACCGGGATCAGCGTTTACGGCGCGGCAGTCAGCATCACCAACAACGGCACCATCAGCGGCGGGACCCCCGGCGGCAACCAGATGCCGGGCGAGGAGCAGGAAGGGATCGACGGCGGGATCAGTCTGGGCAACAAAAGCATCCGCACCGCGATTAACGCCACCATTGTCAACAATGGCACCATCAATGGCGGTATCGACTATTACTCCACCGGTAACACCATCACCAACAACGGCATTATTAACGGCTGGATCAGCGGTGATGAGCGGTCTTCCGCCACCATTGTCAACAACGGGACCATTTATGCCAACGGCGCCGGGCAGAGCCACAACATCGGCATTGATTTCGACACTGTGACCGAGGATGCCTCTTTCACCAACAACGGCACGGTTAACGGTGACATCGTTCTTGGGGTGGTCGCCAACAGCCACCATGCTGTTTATCTGAACAAAGGCAGCCTGCTGAACGGCAATGTCGAGGTCCACACCGCCGGAAACGGTATTGTCACCCTCGGGCAGTCAGGCAGCGGCACGGTGCGGCTGAACGGGGATCTCGGCTCTGCCGGTACGCCCCTGCACCAGATCAACATCGTCAACGGCACCACGCTGGAACTGGCCGGAAATTCAGAGCTGCATTACAACTGGCTGAATGTTTCCGGCGATACGGTCTATGACTTTAAGACCCACCGCATGGGCATCACCTATTATTCCACCGGTCAGGGCCCGACGGATATCATCAACGGCAGGATCGCCTTTAAGACCACCATTGACGCCAATGCCAGAAAGCATGGCTATATCGTGTTTACCGACGGTAACAACCCCGGTGTCCTTAACCCCTCGGAGACGTTTGACGGACTGCCGACCATCACCCCCACCGTGGTCGGCACGGTGGCCAAAGGGTCACGCTACGTCATTATTCAGGATACGCTGGGCCGCACGGCGGATGTGCTGCCCGCCGTGGTCAACGGCGGCGGCTACCGCTGGACCGTCAGTCAGGAAACCGGGGCCGGGCAGACCGATGACCACGGTGTTTCGTTCGGCACCGGCTACACCAACTTTATCATCACCGCCGACCGGCTGAATGCCGCCGGGGCCGCCGGGGCCGCCGGGGGGGTTAACGGCGCGGGCATGCAGGCGATTGTCGGCTATGCCGGGTCAGACCCCGGGCTTCAGGCGCTGTCGCAGGCGGTCAACAATCTGACGGATGAAGGCGATATCCGCCGCGCCGGGGCCCAGCTGCGCCCGGAAACCACCGGCAACACCCTTCAGGCGTCGCTGGGGGCGGTCTCACAGGCGCTGTCCACCGTACAGGTGCGGTCAGACGCGGTGCGGGTGGCCGCTGCCACAGCGGGCGAAACCGGGGTGGCCTCGGGGGAAACCCTGAAGGGTCTGGGCGTCTGGGGGCAGGGTTTCGGCTCCACCGCCACCCAGCAGGAACGGAAGGCGGTGTCAGGCTATGACGCCGACACCTATGGTCTGGCCTTCGGGGTTGATGCCAGGGTGGCCGACCCGGTGCGGGCCGGTGTTTCCTTCGCCTATGCCCGTACCGGGGTTGATTCCACCGGCGACCGGACCGGCAGCGGGCAGGATATCGACTCTTACATCACCAGCCTGTACGGCACCTATACCGGCAAACGCTGGTACGTGGACGGGGCGCTGACCTACGGCGTGCATTCCTATGACAGCACCCGGCAGGTTGCCATTGCCGGGGCGGCGGCGCAGACCCTGACGGCGGACTACACCGGCCAGCAGTGGGGGGCCCGGGCCGAAGCCGGGATGCCGCTGACCTTCGGGGCGGTGGTGGTGACGCCGCTGGCCTCGCTGGCCTATAACACCCTGAAGCAGGACGGTTATACCGAAACCGGCGGGGCGGCGGCCCTTGGCGTCGGGTCGTCATCCACCGATTCCATCCGCTCCGGTCTGGGCGGCAAGGTATCGGCCCGGGTGGCGACGGTCGGCAACTGGGAGGTTATTCCCAACGCCCGCGCGGTCTGGAACCACGAATTTAACGGCTCGGCCCCCGATCAGACCTCGGCCTTTGTCGCCGGGGGGGCATCGTTCACCACGCCGGGCACCGACATCGCCGCCGACCATCTGACGCTGGGGCTGGGGGTGGACGTGGCCTCGGTGCGCAACACCACGCTGTCGGTAAAGTATGATGCCGATATTGCCGACCGCTACCTCAGCCATACGGCATCCCTGCAACTGCGGACCGAGTTTTAATGATGTGGAAAATCCTGCTGGGGGTGGCGCTGGCCTGCGGGCTGTCGGGCTGCGCCACCCTTGACCGCGATGCCAATGCCGACGCGCTGGCCAGACCGGCGCAGATGGCGCGGATGCTGATCAAGACTGATCCGTTCTGGCTGACCGCCTTTGTGCGGATCACCGACCGCAGCCAGCCGGTGACTGTCTATTTTGAAGGCGACGGGCTGGCGTGGGTAAGCCGGACCGAGGTGTCACGCGACCCGACCCCGCGCGAGGCGCAGGCGCTGGCGCTGGCGGCGCAGGACCCCGCCGCCAACGTGGTCTATATCGCCCGGCCCTGCCAGTACACCGACCGGGCGAAAAACCCGGCCTGCACCCCGGCGTACTGGACCGGCAGGCGGTTTGCGCCCGAGGTGATTTCGGCGCTGTCGCAGGCGGTTGATCAGGTGGTGGCCCAGACCCCGGGCCAGAAGGTCAGTCTGGTCGGCTATTCCGGCGGCGGGGCGGTGGCGGTGCTGGTCGCCGCGCGGCGGCAGGATGTGATCAGCCTGCGCACCGTGGCGGGCAACCTTGACCATGCCGAGGTCAACCGGCTGGCCGGGGTTTCCGCCATGCCGGCCTCGCTGAACCCGATCAGCGCTGCCGCGCAGGTCGCCCGCATCCCGCAGGTGCATTTCAGCGGGGCGGAGGACCGGACGGTTCCGCCGTCAATCGCCGCCCGCTTTGTGCAGGCGGCGGGGTCGGGCTGTGTCCGCGCCGTGACGGTGCCGGGGGCGACCCATGACCGGGGCTGGACAGAGCGCTGGAAGACCCTGCTGACCCCGCCGCCTGCCTGCTGATCCCGTGGCGGGCCCCTCCCCCTGTTCTGGCCCTCTTGTTCGGGGGGGGCGGGGTACGCTAAAACCATCGTCAGATCAGCACAGACAGGGGACTGGCATGGCAACGGCGGCGCTGCGGCGGGTGAGCAAGGTCCTGTGGGCCGGACTGGTGGCGGCAGGGCTGGCCGGGTGTGCCGGGCAACCGGCGCAGGCACCGTTACCGGCGGTGCTGACCGCGCCGGGCACCGAGATCAGCCGCCTGACCGCGCCGGAGGCCCCGCAGGCGCTGGCCTGGAGCCCCGATGCCAGCCTGCTGGCGGCGGCGGGCAGCAGCGGCACGCAGGTGATGATCTGGAATACCGCCAGCGGGCGGATGCAATGGAAAGCCAACCGCGCCGCCGTCACCGGGGCGGCGGCCACCGATATCGCCTTTACCCGCGATGGTCTGTCGGTGGCGACGCCCTTTGTCGGGGTGGCGACCGACGCGCCGGAGGTGGCGCTGACCCTGCTGTCGGTGCTGAACGGCAAGGTGATGCGCACGGTGATGGGCAAAGAGCCGCGCGGCGCGGTCAATCAGGCCCATGCCTTCGCGCTGGATGGCGACGTGGCGGCGGTGGTGCTGGGCGGCACCCGCATCGGCCTGTTTGAGACCCAGCGCTGGCGGCTGCTGCGCACCATCGGGCCGGGGGTCGATAAGGCAGGGCGGGAGCTGACCTATTCCGCCATCGCGCTGGACCGCCGCCGCGACCGGCTGGCGGTGGCAGCCGGGCCAATGGTGCAGATCTGGTCACTGACCGACGGTCAACTGGTGACGGAATACCCGGCCTATGCCAGCGGGGCGGTGTCGGGTCTGGCCTTCAGCCCGGCGGATGGGTCGCTGCTGACCGGCGGCACCCTGCCTGACGGCGGCAGCCCGGCGGACTACCGCTGGAACCCCCTGCCCGACAAAGCCAGCCCGCCGAAGCCGCAGGCGGTGGCGGCGCGGCTGCTGGTGCGGCGCTGGGCCGCGGACAGCAAAAGCCTGATGCAGACCTATGCCATGGGGGCCGGGGCCCCGCAGGATATCGCCGTCAGCCCCGACGGGCAGCGGGTGGCGGTGACGGCGGGCAAGACCGACCGGACTGAAAAAGGCTTTGTGATGGTGTGGGATCTGGCCTCCGGCGCGCTGACCGGCGGGGTGGTGCATGACGACCCGGCCCCGGCGGCGCTGGCCTTCAGCCCCGACAGCAGCCGTCTGGCCTACAGCGTCGGGAAAGAGGTGGTGCTGCTGGACCTGACCCGCCTGCCGCCGCCCCCGCCGCCGGAACCGGCCCCGGTGGAGGTGCCCGCCGCTCCGCAGCCTATCTCTCCATGAGGGTGTTTATCCTTTAAAACTCTCTTAACGTGCGGCTTGTCCCAAAATATGCAAAATTATGCATTTTCGCGGAGATAAGGCTTGCAGTGCGGGCTGCCCTTGGGTGTCATCTTCCCCGGGGGCCGGGCGCCGGAAGAATCCTGCCTGAAGGCAAAGCCGGATCTGTCTGCCCCCCTGCCGGATCCGAAGGGCTGTCGGACCCGGCTGAGATGTCGGCGGGCCGTGCGGAGGCCCAGCGCAGGGGAGTAAATGGGGTGCAGAATACTACTGAAGCGATCCGTGGCGGGGGCCGCGTGTCGTGGCTGACGTCTGTTTCTATCGGAAAGCGTCTTGCCGTCCTGTCGGCGTTGCCGCTGCTGCTGATTCTCGGTCTGGGTGGCAGCCGGATGATGACGGATCTGGCGGTGCGCGATGATCTGGTGCGGGTGTCGTCTCTGGCAGCGGTGGCACCGGTGCTGGGCAGCGCCGTGCACGAGCTGCAACGCGAGCGCGGGCTGACCGCCAGCGTGCTGAACGGCGGCCCGGCAGCGCAGGCCGAAGCCCTGAAGGGGCAGCGGGTCGCGGCGGATAAGGCCCTTGCCTCACTGCGGCAGGGTCTGTCCGGTATCGCGGTGCACAGCTACGGTCAGGGATTTGACAAAAAATATACCGCCGTCCAGCAGGGGCTGGAGCAGCTGGCGGCCCTGCGCGCCGATGTTGACCGGCGGGCGCGCCCCGGGGCGGATGTCACCAAAGCCTATACCGAAATGACCTACGGCATGATCCGTCTGGTTGAGCAGATGGCGATGATCGGCAATGATGCGGCGATTGCCCGTGACATTGTTGCCTATTCCAGCCTGCTGCGGGTCAAGGAACGGGCCGGTCTGCAACGGGCCCTGGGGGCGGTTGCCTTTACCAACGGCCGTTTTGATCCGGCGGCCTATCAGGCCTTTGCCGATCACGTCACGCAGGAAAACACCTATCTGCGCCTGCTGGATGAATATTCGGCCCCCGAAATCCGGGCGCTGATGGCGGCGGTGGCGTCGGCGCCGGATCAGGCGAAGATCACGGCCCTGCGGCAGGCCGCGTTGCAAAGCCCGTTCACCGGCACGCTGGAAGGGGTCACCGGCCCGCAGTGGTTTGAGCTGATGACCGGCCGGATTGACCGCCTGAAGACGGTGGAGGATCAGGCCGGGGTCATGCTGATCCGCAGCGTGTCAGCCAAGGTCGATGCAATCCGGCAGGAAATGATACTGACCGGCAGCGGGCTGGCGGTGGTGCTGGTGGTGGTGCTGGGTCTGGGGGGCCTGATTGCCCGCAGCATCGTGCTGCCGGTGCAGGCGATCACCGGGGCGGTGCAGGATCTGGCCGCCGGACGGCTGGGGATTGATATCCCGGCGACCGGGGCCAAAGACGAGGTCGGCATGGTGGCGCGCGCGTCAGAGCAGCTGCGCCAGAGCCTGATCCGGGCCCGGGCGCTGGAAGAGCAGGAAAAGGCCGAACAGAACCGCCGGGTCGAGCGCGCCCGGGCGATGGAAGAAATGACCGTTGCGTTTGATCTTGAGGTCAGCGCAACGCTGGCGGCGGTGGCCGATGCCTGCCGCCTGCTGGAAGGCACGGCGGAAAGCATGGCCTCGCAGGTTGATCAGGCCAGCACCCGCGCGTCTGCGGTGGCGGCGGCGACCGAGGAAGCCACCAGCGCGGTGCAGACCGTGGCCGCAGCCAGCGAGGAGCTGACGGCGTCAATCCGCGAAATCAGCCGTCAGGTCACCGGGGCCAGCACGGTTGCCAGCACCACGGTGGAAGAGGCGGAACGGACCACCAGTGTCGTGCAGGATCTGGCAGACACCGCATCGCGGATCGGCGATGTGATCAGCCTGATCAACGATATTGCCAGCCAGACCAACCTGCTGGCCCTGAATGCGACCATCGAGGCCGCCCGCGCCGGGGATGCCGGCAAGGGCTTTGCCGTTGTCGCCAACGAGGTGAAAAGTCTGGCGACGCAGACCGGGCGGGCCACCGAAGAAATCGGGGAACAGATCAGTTCGGTACAGATCCAGACGTCGGCGGCCGTCGGGGCGATTTCCGGCATTATCCGGCGGATTTCGGAAATCAGCGAAATCTCAACCGCAATTGCCTCGGCGGTGGAACAGCAGAGTGCGGCAACGTCAGAAATTGCCGAAAACGTCATGGCGGCGGCCAAGGGCACCGACATGGTTGCCTCCAGCATTGCCGGGGTCAGCGATGTGGCGGAAGACACCAGGACAGCGTCAGAGCAGGTTCTGGGCGCCGTCGGGGTGCTGTCCGGGCAGGCGGAAAGCCTGACCGGCGCAGTCGGGATATTCCTGAACCGGATTAAGGCGGTTTAAGCGGGCGGTTTAAAGCGGCAGACGGGCGGGGGTCTGTGCGTCACTGCGCACAGACCCGGCCCGCTTTAAAGACTCTGCCGCAGGCCGGTTTTAAAAGACTCTGGCGCAGGCCAGTTTTAAAGACTCTGGCGCAAGGCAGTCTTCAGCACCTTGCCGTAGTTGTTTTTCGGCAGGGCATCGACAAAGCGGTAGTCTTTGGGGCGCTTGAAGCGGGCGATGCGGTCAAGGCACAGGGCGTCCAGCTCGGCCACCGGGGCGGTGCCGACCACAAAGGCGGTGACGGTTTCGCCCCAGTCCGGGTCGGGGCGGCCGATGACGGCAACCTCGGTCACCAGCGGGTGGCACAGCAGCACTTCCTCGACCTCACGCGGGTAGATGTTTGACCCGCCGGAGATGATGACGTCTTTCGAGCGGTCCTTCAGGGTCAGGAAGCCGTCGGCATCAAGGCTGCCGATATCGCCGGTCCACAGCCAGCCGTCGCGGATGGCGGCGGCGGTGGCGTCCGGGGCGTTCCAGTATCCGGCCATCACCACATCGCCGCGCACCACCACGTCGCCGGTTTCGCCGGGGGGCAGAAACCGCCCGTCCGGGGCGCAGACCGCCACCTCGACCGGCGACTGGGCAAACCCGACCGACGCCAGACGCGCCGCCCGGCGGGGGTGGCTGCGGTCGGCCAGCACCCGGCGCGGCAGGACGGTGATGGTCATCGGGCATTCACCCTGCCCGTAGATCTGCACAAAGCGGTCGCCCATCACGGTGATCGCCTGCTCCAGATCGGCCCCATACATCGGCCCGCCGCCATAAACGATGGTTTTAAACCCCGACGGGTCGGCCTGCGCGGTGCGGATGTGTTCCACCAGCCGCCGCACCATGGTCGGGGCGGCAAACAGCGCCAGCCGTCCGACGCTCTGCGACAGGGCGCACAGCTCCGCCGGGTCAAACCCGCCGGATGGCGGCACCACATGGCGCGCCCCGGCCAGCACAGAGGCAAAGGTATACAGCCCGGCCCCGTGTGACATCGGCGCGGCGTAGACGGTGGCATCGGCGGGGTCAACCGGATCAACATCGCTGGCATAGGACAGGGTCATGATCATCAGGTTGCGGTGGGTGATCATCACTCCTTTCGGGGTGCCGGTGGTGCCGGAGGTATAAAACAGCCACGCGGTGTCGCCGCCGTCGCGGTGCTGCACGGCCAGCGGCGCGGCGCTGAACAGCCCCGCCCATGCCGGGGTGCCGGTGCTGACCGCCGGGCACGGGCCGGGCGGCAGGGTGGCGGCCAGATCCGGCGACACCAGCAGCAGGGCGGCCCCGGAATGGTCCAGCACATAGGCCAGCTCACGCGGGTGCAGTTTGGCGTTGACCGGCACCACCGTCAGCCCGGCCCACAGCACGCCGAACAGGGCCACAAGGTAATCGGGGCTGTTGGTCATAAACAGGGCCACCCGGTCGCCGGGGCGCAGGCCGTGGCCGCCACTGTCTGCCGGGGCGCGCAGGGTCGCCGCCAGCCGGGCGGCCCGGTCAGCCCAGCGGCCATAGGTCGCAACCGGGCGGTCGCCGGTCAGCACGGCGGGGGCATCGGGGCTGTGGGCGGCGGTGCGGGCCAGCAGGGCGGCAATGTTCATGGCGGGGCGCTTTCTTCTGTCAGAACCGGCTGTCAGGACGGGCAGAGCATGATGGTGGCGGAAACCGCCGCGCCGGGGAAGGGGCAAAGACCGCCCAGAGATGCGTTACAACCGGATGTGTTACGACCGGATGTGTTACGACCGGATGCGTGACAACCGGGTAGCTGGCAACAGGGCGCGAAAATGGTTATCTGAGACCCGTCACAGGATTACGGAAAGGGATGAAGATGATCTGGGACCGGCTGAAAGAGACCCTGTCCGGGCAGGGCACCGACTGGTGGGACCGCCTGAGCGCCGCCGTCCTGTCATCCTCCCCGGACAGCGCAGCGGGGGTGCCTGCGGGGGTGCCGGTGATCTGGCTGCTGGGCCGCACCGGGTCGGGCAAGACATCGCTGATCGCGGCGCTGACCGGCGACAGCCGGGCGCAGGTGGGGGACGGCATCCGCTCCTGCACCCGGTCGTCGGTGGTGTACGACTGGCCGCCGGAAACCCCGGTGCTGCGCTTTCTCGACACCCGGGGGCTGGGCGAGGTCGGCTATGACCCGGCGGATGATCTGGCCGGGGCCGCCCGTCAGGCGCATGTGCTGCTGGTGGTGGCAAAGATCAACGACCCGAAGCAGGCGGCGGTGCGGGCGGTGCTGGCAGAGATCCGCGACGACCGCGCCCGCCGTCACTGGCCGGTGGTGGTGGCCCAGACCGGCCTGCACGCCCTGTATCCACGGGGGGCCGATCACCCGGCGGTGTACCCCTACAGCCTCGCCACCGGCGAGCCTGACGCAACGGTGCCCGATGGCCTGACACGGGCCCTGCGGGAGCAGCGGGCGCTGTTTTCCGGCCTGCCCGGCCCGGCCCCGCGCTTTGTGCCGCTGGATTTCACCCAGCCGGAGGATGGCTTCACCGACCCCTGTTTCGGGCTGGATGCCCTGCACGCGGCCCTGTGCGAGGCCGGGGTTGGCCATCTGCTGGGCGGTCAGCCGTCCACCGCCGGGGTGGACAGTGCCACCATCACCGCCGGGGCGACGCAGCTGATCTGGGGCTATGCCGCCGCCGCCGCCGCTGCCGGGGCGGTGCCGGTGCCCTATGCCGGGGTCGGCGGGGTGGCCGGCACGGCGGCGCTGCTGCTGCGGGCGCTGGCCGGGCGGTTTGACGAACCCTGGACCCGGGCCAGACTGGCCGAATTCGGCGGGGCGCTGGGCACCGCCACCCTGCTGGGCATCGGCGCGGGCTATGGCGCGCGTGAGGCGGCCAAGCTGATCCCGGTGGTGGGCACCGTGTTCGCCGGGGCCCTGAATGCGCTGGCCGCCGGGGCGCTGCTGTATGGGCTGGGGCAGGCCGCCTGCGTCTATCTGTCCGGCCGCCGCGATGGCCGCGCGCTGGATGAAGAGGCGATCCGCACCACCTTCACTCAGGCGTATGAACAGGCAAAGCAGAAGATGAACGAGAAAACCGCAGGGCGATGACCACCAGCACCCCGGTGACGGCGATCATCACCGTCCACGCATGGGTCAGGCTGGCGGTGCCCTCGCGGATCAGCCCGGCCACAACCGGCATGACGCTGGCGATGACATAGCCGCCGCCCTGCACAAAGCCCATCAGGCTGCCGGCCTGCTGCGGGCTGTGGGCATGATCCAGCGTGATGATCAGCGACAGCGGGAACAGGGCGCCGATGCCCAGCCCGGCCAGCACAACAGCGGGGATCGCCAGTGCCGGGGCAAAGGCCAGCAGGCCCAGCCCGGCCAGCATCAGCCCCAGCACCGCCAGCAGCAGCGGGCGGCGGTCGGCAAAGCGCCCGATCAGCGCCGAGACGGCCAGCCCGGCGGCGACTTCGGTCAGGGTCATGCCCCCCAGCAGCAGGCCGCTGTCGGCGGCTGACCAGCCCATGGCGGTGTAATAGGGCGGCAGCCATGCCAGCACCAGCGTATAGCCGCCGGTGCCCAGCCCGAAAAAGACCATCAGCAGCCAGGCCCGGCGGCTGCGGAAGGGCTGGGGGAACAGGGGGAGCGGGGATTGGGGCCGGGCGGCGCGGCGGCGGGCCGGGCTGTCTTCCGGCGGGCGGACCCACAGCCACAGGGCCAGCGCCCCGGCGGCGGGCACCGCCCACACCGCCAGCGTGCCGGACCAGCCCAGCCATGCCCCCAGCGGCGCGGCAGAGGCGGCGGCAACCGCAGCCCCGCCCATGATGCCGGTGGTGTACAGGCCCATCAGGGGCCCCGCCCGGTCAGGGAAGCGCCCCTTGATGACGGCGGGCAGCAGCGCCTGCACCAGCGCAATCCCCAGCCCGGCCCCGATGGCGGAGGCGATCAGCCCACCCCCACCCGAGACCCCGCCGCGCAGGGCGCAGGCGGCGGCAATCAGCGCCAGCCCGGCGGCAATCCCGGTGCCGGTGCCGGTCAGGCGGTGCAGCAGCCCCCCGCCCAGTGCCCCCAGCCCCATCACCAGCACCGGCAGGGTGGTCAGCAGCCCGGCGGCGCTGTCGCTCAGCCCGGTATCGCGTTGCAGGGTATCCAGCAGCGGGCCGACGGCGGCCAGCACCGGGCGCAGGTTAAGACCCAGCAGGATGATGGCGGCCATCAGCAGCAGATCCTGCCGGGCAGCGGGGCGGGTGGTCATGACGGGGGGAGCCTTAAGACGGAGAGAGGGGAGAGAGAGGGGGGAGAAAAAGGGGGTTGCCGTGTTATCTCGATCAAAAGTATCTTTACGTCAAGATACATTGCATCAAGACATACGCAGGGCCACCGCCATGACCGACCCCTCCGCCGTTCAGCACCCGGACCCCGGCGTGACAGAAATCGTCATCACCCGGTCCGGTTCTTCTTCGGGTTCTTCTCCGGTCCCGTCGCCCGACCCGGCGCGGCGGCAGGACCGCGCCGCCCGCGCCGTGGCCCAGTGGGGGCAGGTGCGGCCTGAGATAGACGCCTCCCCGATGCTGCCTCTGGGCCGGATGTCAGAGCTGGTGCACCGCATCCGCACGTTCCGGCTGGAGCCCGGTTACGGCGAACATGGCCTCAACCGGGGGGAATTTGATGTGCTGGCGACCCTGCGCCGCTCCGGCGTGGCGCAGGGGCTGACCCCGACGGCGCTGTACGGGGCGCTGATGGTGTCTTCCGGCGGTATGACCAACCGCATTGACCGTCTGGAACGGCTGGGGCTGGTCGCCCGCCGCCCGCACCCCGATGACCGGCGCGGCACGCTGGTGGCGCTGACCCCGGCGGGTCTGGCCCTGATCGACCGCCTTGTTGACCGCCACGTCGCGGTGCAGCGCGCCATCCTCGCCCCGCTGACCCCGGACGAACAGGACCAGCTTTCCGCCCTGCTCGGCAAACTGCTGGACGGGCTGGAACCGGAGGGCTGAGGGCGGGGCGCTGCTTTTATGAATCAAATCTGGTCCGGTTGTTCAGCGCTTCGGAGACGCGGCCGGAATTGACCTGAAAATGGTTGGCAATCTGCTGTTGGGACGCCTGCGGGTTCCTTTTGGCAAAAGCACGAATGTCTTCTGCCATTTCAGGGGTAAAGGCGGCACTCTGAGGCGGTGAGCGTCGGATGGGGGCACTCCGGCGCAGTTCCTCGGCCAATCCCTTCAGTTCTTCGTTGTCTGTCCCGGCCTGCGGAAAAGCCTGAAACACCCGAGGTCAAGGGGGCCGCGCCTCCTTGCGGGCCGGCGGGCGGCGCCCGCCTTCCTCCCCCTTGTTTGCCCCCCTCTTGACACTGTTCCCGTTCCGGCTGAAGTGTGGGCGGATGTTCTTCTGATTCCGGGTCTGTCTGCCGATGCTGTCTTCCCCCTCTCTGCTGCGCCGCTACCGGCGGGAGCTGTTGTTGCTGGTTCTGGCGGCGCTGCCGTTTGTGCTGCTGCTGCCCCCGGGGCTGCTGTGGCTGTATCAGCAGGGCTGGACGTGGGTCTGGGCGCTGACGGGCGCGGTCTGCGGGGCGGCGGCCTTTATGGTGCGCCGGTCGATCCTGCGGCGCGCGGCGGAAGAGATTGCGGCGCAGGCGGCACAGGCCAGCCCGGCGAGCATCGGCTGGGGGCCGAAGGAACAGGCAGCGTGGGCGGTGGTTGAGGCGCAGGCGCTGGCCGCCGCGCCGTTGCAGCCCTCGAAAGACCTGTGGACCGATGTGCTGGCCCTGCTGCGGGGCACGGTTGATGCGGTGGCGGCGCACTATCACCCCGGCGATGCCCAGGCACGCTACCGCCTGACCCTGCCGGAACTGCTGCTGCTGACCGAGCGGGTGGCGCAGGATCTGCGGCGGGCCGGGCTGCGGTATATTCCGCTGGCGCAGCATGTGCGGGTGTCAGACCTGCTGATGGTCAAGGACCTGTACGACGCCCACGGCGGCACCGTCAAAACGCTGTGGACGATGGGAAAAACCGGTGGCCGGGTGGTGTCGGCGGTCAGCAATCCGGGGGCGGCGCTGCTGCGGGAAGTCGGCGGGATCCTGATGGATAAGGCTGGCGACGCGGTCAGTCTGCGGTTGCAGGGGCAGTTGACCCAGATGCTGGTGCGCGAGGCCGGACGGGCGGCGATTGACCTGTACGCCGGGCGGCTGCGCCTGTCGGATGAAGAAATCCGCCTGCTGGCGGCAGGCGAGGCCGCCGGGGCCGCCACCGATCTGGCCCATCCGGTGCGGGTGGTGCTGACCGGGCAGGTCAGTGCCGGAAAATCGAGCCTGCTGAACGCGCTGGCGCAGACGGTGCAGCGCCGCACCGGCATTTCTCCGTCGCGGGAAGGGGTCGGGGTGCTGCGGCTGGATCAGCCGGACCGCCCGCAGCTGGTGGTGGCCGATCTGCCGGGGCTGGGCCACGACGGGCGGGGCGAAACCGCGCTGGAGGCCGAGGCCGCCCGCGCCGACCTGATTCTGTGGGTGGTGTCGGCCAATGATCCGGGCCGGGCGGCTGACCGGGCGGCGCTGGATACCCTGCGGGCCCAGACCGCCGCCGCCGGGGTGCCGCTGCCGCCGGTGCGGCTGGTGCTGACCCATGTTGATCTGCTGTCGCCGCGCCGGGATTGGGCCCCGCCCTATGCGCTGGATGGCAGCGACCCCCGCCCCAAGGCGCAGGCGATCACGCAGGCCCTGACGGCGGCGGCGCAGGATCTGGGGCTGCCGCCGGGGTCTGCCGGGGTGGCGGTCTGTACCGCCGGGGAGCCCTGGAATATTGATGTGCTGTGGCACGAGATTACGGTGACGCAGACCGCTGCCCGCCACCACCAGCTTGACCGCCTGAACCGTCAGGCCGGGGCGTTTTCGCCCGCCGAAACGGTGCGGCAGGTGACGGAAGGGGCGAAGGCGGTCTGGCGGACCCTGTGGGGGACGACGGAATGAAGACGACGATGGAGCGGTTGATCGGTGCGGCCCGGCAGCGCGACCCATGGCTGGGGCGGTGGCTGCCGCTGATCTGCGCCCATGCCGCCGGGGCGCCGGTGCTGGAGCTGGGCTGCGGCTGGGGCGATGATACGGCGGTGCTGACCGCCGCCGGGCTGGCGGTGACGGCGGTGGATCTGTCCGACGCGCTGCTGGCGCAGGCGCGGCAGCGGGTGCCGGGGGCGACCTTCTTGCAGCAGGATCTGTGCGACCCGTGGCCGCTGGACCATGCCGGGGTGATTCTGGCCAGCCTGTCGCTGCATTACTTTGATTGGGTGCAGACGCAGGCGCTGATCCGGCGGGCGGCAGGGGTGCTGGGGCCGGACGGGCTGCTGGTCTGCCGTCTCAATTCCAGCCGCGATGTCTGCTATGGCGCGCTGGGGCGGCTGGCCGGGCACCGGCGGATTGAACCCGGCCTGTACCATGTGCATGGCAGCCCCAAGCGGTTTGTCAGCGCCGCTGATGTTGACCGGCTGTTTGCCGGGTGGCGGGTGCTGCACCGCCGCCACCGGGTCAGCCTGCGCTTCGGGCTGCCCAAGGCACTGTGGGAGCTGGTCTTACAACCGCCGCCCGGCCTGTAAGGCGTGCGCAATGATTATAACGTTCAGACGCAAAACCTTTGCATAATATGCAAAAAATATTTCTATTTTGTAATCTTATTTCTTCCCCATTCCACATTGTAAGAAAAACGGTGTAAGCTGACCCCGGAGCACAGTCAGGGGTTTTTCATATGCGTACATTATCCATCCGGGTCGTCGTCGGCCTGTTTCTTGCCGCAATCGGCTGCGTTGCGCTGATTTATGGCGGCGTCACCCTGTCCGGGGCGTGGGCGCGTAAGAACAACGCGCAGGCGATCCTGACATCCTCAGAAGCCAGCCGCACGCTGCTGAACACCCTGCTCAACACCCGCCTTGAGCGCGGGGCCCTCAGCACCGCCCTGACGGCGGAGCCCCCGGCAGAGCAGGCGCACCGCGATAAAGTGGCCGGATACCGTAAGGCGGTTGAGGATGGCTATGCGGCGGTGCTGGCGCAGGTGCAGGCCAGTGGCCGCCCGCAGGCGATCGCCACGCTGGCCGATCTGCGCAAGGCCCATGATGCGATGACGGCGCAGCAGAAGCAGTTTGATCAGGATCTGACCGTGGCCAAAGCGGCCCGCAACCCGACGTCTTACCCGCAGTCGCAGGCGCTGTATCAGGATTTTCTGACCGCGCTGACCGCAACCGCCAATGCGGTGGATCTGGGGATCTTCGGCACGGATACGCTGGTGGACAGCCTGCTGGTCATCAAACGGGGGGCCTGGGCGACCCGGGTGCAGCTGGGGGGGCTGATGGGCAATGTCCAGCGGATGGTCGCCGGGGGAAAATCCTGGACCCCGCAGGAGGCCCGCGCCGCCTTTGAAGAGCGGGGCAAGGCGCTGGTGCTGTGGGGCGGTGTGCGCGATGCGATGGCGTCGCCGGGGCTGCCGCCGGCGCTGAAGGTGGCGTACCAGAAAGCCGATGACAGCAATTTCAGCGGCAAGGCGTGGGAGGATGCCAAGGCCCTGCACGAGGCGCTGGCCGAGGGCCGCGCCCCCGGCATTGAGATCAAGGATCTTCAGCCCCGCGATACCGCCAACAGCGGCAAAATCGTCGATCTGGCCACCGAGGCGCTGGACGAGATGGTGATGCGGGCGGAAGAGGTGCAGACCGATGCCTGGCAAGGGGTGTATCTGTCCGGGGCGGCGCTGCTGGCCACCGCGCTGCTGGTGGTGGCCGGGGTGACGGTGGTGCGCAGCGGGATCAGCGTGCCGCTGTCACGGCTGAACGGAACGATGCGGGCGCTGGCGGCGGGCGACCTGACGGCGACCGTCGGCTATACCCGTTACGGCAACGAAATCGGCGAGATGGCCCGCTCGGTTGAGGTGTTCAAGGACAGTCTGGTCCGCAGCCGGGCGCTGGAGGACGAGGCCGGGCAGGCCCGCCGTGACGGCGAGGCCCGCCGGGCGGAAACCCTGCGTCAGATGGCCGAGGAGCTGGAAAAGACCGTCGGCGCGGCGGCGCGGGCGGTGTCTGATGCGGCCCGGCAGATGGATGGCTCGGCCCGGGGCATGTCGGAGTCGGCAGCCTCGACCCTGCGGCAGTCCACCACGGTGTCGGCGGCGGCGGAACAGGCATCGACCAATGTGGCGGCGGTGGCCGGTGCGGCGGAAGAGCTGGGGGCCTCGGTGGGGGAAATTTCCCGGCAGGTGGATTTCTCGGCGGACCGGGCACAGGCGGCGGTCGGCGAGGCAAAGGTCGCATCCGACATCATCGCCGAGCTGGACGAGGCCGCAGGCCGCATCAACACCATTGTCGATCTGATTTCGCAGATTGCCGGGCAGACCAACCTGCTGGCCCTGAATGCCACCATCGAGGCGGCGCGCGCCGGTGAGGCCGGTAAGGGCTTTGCCGTGGTCGCCAACGAGGTGAAGGCGCTGGCAACCCAGACCGGGGCGGCGACGGCACAGATCGGCCAGCAGGTGTCGGCCATTCAGGGCACCACCCAGCGGGCGGTGCAGGCGATTTCCGGCGTGGTGCAGGCGATCGGGGCGATCAGCGAGGCGTCACAGTCCATCGTGGTGACGATCAACCAGCAGGAAGAGGCCACGCGGGAGATCGTGCAGAGCGTCTCGCAGGCGTCTGCGGGCACGCAGGAAGTGACGGAAATCATCGCCGATGTGGCGATGGCCGCCGGACAGACCGAGCAGGACGCCAACGGCTTGCTGGCGGTGTCGGGCACGCTGACGGACCATGCCCAGACCTTGCAGGACCGGATGGCCGGTTTTCTGAAGACCCTGCGGTCGGCATAAGGCCGCACAGGGCGCGGTGATCTGCGCACAGGACCGGCGGCAGGCGGATGATCCGGCCTGCCGCCGGTTTTTTTATGGAGCCGGTTTTTTGTATGGGGCCGGTTTTTTGTATGGGGCCGGTTTTTTGTATGGGGCCGGTTTTTTGTATGGGGCCGGTTTTTTTATGGGGATGGTGGCGGCGGGACCGGCTGGGTATAAGGCTTGGATGTTTCGGGCCGGATGTTCCGGGCCGGTGGCGGCGGAGGACAGCGACAATGGACACCCCCCTTACCGGGATGGCCGTGCGGGACCACGGCGGCAACCGCACGGCGGCGGCGGCCCGCTTTGGCGTGGCGGCGGCGGATTGGCTGGACCTGTCGACCGGCATCAATCCGTTTGCCTATCCGCTGCCGGTGTTTCCCGCTGATGACTGGACCCGCCTGCCCGATGCCGATCTGGAACAGGCGGCGGAACAGGCCGCCCGCCGGGCCTATGGGGCCGGGGCCGGGGCGGCGGTGTGTCTGGCCCCGGGATCGCAGGCGCTGATCCAGATGTTGCCGCTGGCCTGGCAGCGGGCTGATGCCTGCCTGCCTGCCGGGGCCATGCCGGAGGTCTGGATTCTTGGTCCGACCTATGGCGAACACGCCCGCTGCTGGGCGCTGGCAGGGTATGCGGTGCGCGAGGTGACGGCGGATCACCCCCTGTTTGAGGCTGCATCTGATGGTGCCGGGCCTGATACCGCGCGGCCCCTGCCGGATCTGCCGCCCGGCCTGCGGGCGCTGGTGGTGGTCAACCCGGATAATCCCAGCGGGCGGGTGCTGCCGGGGGCGGTGTTGCGGCGGCTATGGCAGGCGCTGGCGGCGCAGGGGGGGCTGCTGGTCTGTGACGAGGCCTTCGCCGACATTGACCCGGCGACGGCGGTTGATGGCAGCACGGGGGCTGATGGCCTGATCGTGCTGCGGTCCTTCGGCAAGTTTTACGGTCTGGCCGGGGTCCGGCTGGGGGTGGCGCTGGGGGCACCGGGGCTGATCGGGGCGCTGTCAGACCTGATCGGGCCGTGGGCGGTCAGCGGCCCGGCCCTGCGCTGCGCGGCGGTGGCGCTTGCCGATGACCGGTGGGCGACGGCGATGCGGCACCGGCTGGCGGCATTGGCGGTGCGGCTGGATCAGGTGGTGCTGGGCAGTGATCCGGGGTTCCGGCTGGTGGGGGGCACCGGGCTGTTCCGGCTGTATGCGCACCCGCAGGCGCAACAGGTGTATGACAGACTGGGACGGCAGGGGATTCTGGTCCGCCGGTTTGACCGCGCCCCGGACCACCTGCGCTTCGGCCTGCCGGACGAGGCGGGTCTGACCCGGCTGTCACAGGCCCTGACGCGCCCGCCCGCCGCGTGAGGGGCTAGAGCATTCTTAAAATGACCGGAATCTATATGGGATTCCCATCTGCACGCATCCGTAATTCACTGCTTCCGGATTTTACGAATGCGCAGGTGAGGCGATGGGTTGGCGACAGGAACAAAGCTACTCTTCTGATTTGCGGTCTCGGGCTCTGGCCGCAGTTGACGGTGGGATGCCCGCCAGACAGGCAGCCCTGCTGTTTCAGGTCAGTGTTTCCTACATTTACAAAGCGCAGATCCTCCGCAGAAAGACTGGCTAAAGCGAGGCCAGTACAGTGCGGGGGCATCGCCCCCGCAAACTGACGCCAGAACAGGAGCAGGTTATATCCGGGCGCAGAACGATGCCACGATTGCCGCAATCCAGCGCTGGCTTGAGAGCGAATACGGCATCAGGATCAGTGGCGTGGCCCTCTGGCTGGCCATTGACCGACTGGGACTGACGTTCAAAAAAACACTGCGCGCCAGCGAGCAAGAAAGGCCGGACGTTGCAAACCGGAAGCGGATCTGGAAAGCCGCACAGCCTTATCTTGACCCTGAAAAGCTTGTTTTCCTTGATGAGACCGGCATCAGCACCAAGATGACCCGGCTTTACGGAAGGGCCCGGAAAGGGCAAAGATGTCTGTCCAGCGGGCCGTTTGGGCATTGGAAAACCACCACGTTTGTTGCCGGACTTCAGCTCTCAGGGATCTCTGCGCCTCTTGTCCTCGACGGCCCCATGAATGGGGAGGCGTTTCTGGCCTATGTTCGCCAGATCCTTGGTCCCTCTCTGCGAAAGGGGGCATCGTTGTCATGGACACTCTTCCGGCACACAAAACGCAGGAAGTTGAGGCGGCCATAAAAGCAACGGGTGCTCAGTGTGTTTATCTGCCGCCATACTCTCCCGACATGAACCCCATTGAGATAACCTTTTCCAAACTCAAAGCCCTGTTGCGACAGGAACCACAGCGCACCACCGATGCGCTGTGGGATCAGGTCGGCCAGCTTATCGAGCGCTTCTCTCCGCAGCAGTGTGCAAATTTCTTTAAAGCTGCGGGTTACGCACACTCAATCTGAAAATGCTCTAGCAAAATATAATTTACTGATCTGGAGCCTCAAGTAGATCAATAAGATTATGAGCACTCAACTTATCAACAATAGGGTATAATTCCCAAACGGGAGAACCACACAGATCGGCAATTTCAATTAATGAACGAGTACCATCAGACCAAGTAATCAAGTTCATCATCAGTCTAACCTCAGCGCCACTTGCCTTAGTTGATAACGTAGGATACAGGCCTCGTTTACCTAATTGTGGCTCGCAAAGCACCTTAACTTTGGGATAAACGTTCCTTTCGAGTGCCTCGATAGCATTCCAAATAGCATTAAATCCACCATCCAAACCCTCTGCTGTAACAACGTTAATCAAGTCATCAAGCGAAGTATGATATTCATCATACATTCCGTACTTGGTACGCATAATTGAGGCAATCGGGAGATCAACACCTGGAGCGCAATATTGCCTCTCGTCACTGCCTCGATCACCCCAAGTATAAACCTTATACGTAGGGCAAATGTATCTCAAAACGTGCTTGGAAACTTGATCGCTTAATGTATTGCCGTTGCGACTTGGAAGATAGGAATAATCACGATTATCACCAACGCAACTAACATTAAAACCTGCGAATACTGAATTCTTAAGATGTTCAATATTTTTACTGAGATAAGTTATGGAGCCAATCGTTTCCGGTATAAAAATTAATCGATAGCTGTACTTTGTACGCCCCAAGTCTTTCAGCTTTTTTGCCAAAAATGCAGTTACACAAGGGCCTGACAGCTCATTATTAGCCATAGATGGGTGACAAACGTAAGTCGATATAAAGACCTCTTTCGATGAATCACCTTTGAGTAGAAATTCACCATATGTAAGACTTCCATCAAAGAGTTGAGTATCTACATATATCTCGTATACACCCTCCTCTAAGCCTAACCTCTCCTCGTGTGAGATACAAAATCCCCACCGCTCTTTGTAATATGAGGTTATATAAGGAATGGCGTTTGGTTGATTTGGTAGAGAATGCAGATGCTCTTGTAGCTCAGCTAGGCTAAGTTTCAATCTGATGGGAGTGCTGTATCCAACTAGATGTAGATTATTTTTCTTAAAATCACATATCTTTTTACCGCTTGGTGTAATTATATATGCGTCACTGACATTCCATTCCTTCGGGACGACCCAATCGAAAACTTGGGTTCCACTTGGAACTTCAAAAATTTTTAATTCTGGTAATTCATTTTGAATAATTCTCAACGTCTGCCTTACGCCTTCGCCAGTAAGGCTACGATTAATTGGCCAAAGTTTTTCCGCCAACTTGTAAATTTCATTTCCAATCATTTCGAATCTTCAATCGAGTAAAGTGTTCCAAGCGCCTTGCCGCTATCAATTATTTTTTCAACAAAATGAAACATCGATTTGGCATTCACAAGTCGAAGCCCGGGACCTTCCTTAGGTCTGAATCCACTATACAATCCAGCATTCCATAGAAGCTCGCCTGCTGGATTAACATTGGTCATAACTCCACGTTCGATATCCCTAACATAGAGATCATATTTTTTATTTTTCGTCTGGCCAGACGAGTCTGTGTAATCGCCACTAAATGATTTAAAGTACCTATAGTCAACGCGCTTAATTTCTTCCACGTGATGATAAAAAGTCATACTGTTTTGATCCTCTAAGTCGAGTGATCCTATCTTGCCATTTAATCTTTTTAGTACTCCGAATGGAGAATCCTCGGCATAACCACTAACGTTATCAATTCCCTCGAACTCAGAAGATTTATATCCGATTACCGCGAAAGAATAGATCGGATGTCCAGTTCTAACAGCACCGTAAAATTTCCTGCCGACCTCAGTTAAGGCGCCCATCTGTGACTCTGAATTTCTAATATCGAACGGAATGCCATTTGCGAAATCGAAATTAAATAGAGGTAGAAGAAGCGTTCCCTTCGAGCCTATCACATCAATAAAGCTATCCAAAATATCTTGTGGAGAAATCGAAATTTTATTAATACGATACTCAATAAGTGTTCTCTTTATATTGCTATGTATAAGTACCGTATCTCCATCGCTAAGGCCCGATCTTTTCCATCTTTGTTGAAGTGTTTCGATCATAACTAACCCCTTAAATCTGCTGCCAATGTTTTCAGTCTGGGCAAGGATCTTGACCTACGAGATCATTCTAATCTATGTTTCATACATCAACAACGCTTAGGTGTTTTAGGTGTTTAGTCCCAGAATGTGATGGTTAGGCTTGATGATAAAGACGTCAGGCTTTGATTTCCAGAGTTCCTCGATGGCCTCGTAGGGTGTTCTGAACTTGAGCGCTTTGAGTTTCTTGGCGAAGTTGTAGGCGATCAACCAGTCGCGGACGTGGCGTCGCAGTTCGTTGATCGAAGCATAGTGGAAGGATTTGACGGTTGCGTCCTTGATGGTTCGCACCATGCGTTCGGCTTGGCCCTTGGTCCAAGGACGGTAGGGTTTGGTCAGCCGATGCTCGATTCCGTTTTCCCGACAGACGCGACCGAAGATGTGCGGGAAGGTCAACCCGGTGTCACGCTCGAACTGGGTGAACTGCACGCCGTTGTCGGTGAGGATGGTGTGGATCTTGTAGGGCACCGCCCTAATCAATGCTTTCAGGAAGCCAGCGGCGACCAGTTTCGTCGCTCTGCGATAGATGCGCGCGAAGACCAGCTTGGATGTGCGGTCCACAGCGACATAGAGGTAGGCCTTGCCATCCTCGTAGCGAAGTTCGGCGATATCGATGTGGAAGTAGCCGATCTCGTAGTTCTTGAACTTCTTCGGCTTCTCACGATCGGCTTTGGGCAACTGGCTGATTCCATGCCGTTGAAGGCAACGATGCAACGACGAGCGGCTCAGATGCGGGATCACGTCCTTGAGCGCGATGTATACATCGTCGAGTGGCAGCCGGGCCTGCACCCGCAGAGCCACGATTGCGGCTTCCTCCATTGGCGAGAGCACAGTGCTGCGCCGCTCCCTCGGTCCCATTGGCATGTCTTCCACCGATTGCCGCTTGCGCCACTTCAGGACCGTTTTCTCGTTGATCCCGTACTTTTTGGCGAGGTGCGCGACCGAAGCCTGCAATCGCTGTAGCTCTGCTCGAACGGCGTGCGTGGTCTTGGCGCTCCCATGGAGAACCTGGCCCATAAATCCCTCCGCTGTGATGGGGATAGTCTTACACCATCACATGCTGGGACTAAACACCTAAGCAAATGGAAGCCCGGCGTTGCCGGGCTGACTGGGCCATTGAGGCCCCGCGCGACCATTCGCGCGTGAGGCAAGCGGGCGGACGCCCGCGCCCGCCGCGTGAGGGGCTAAACAAAAACCCAACCCAGCCCCACGGGCTGGGTTGGGGTCTTTCAGGCGACCTTGATCTTGGTGACGAAATCACGGACACGGTCCTTCAGGCCACCCGATTTGACCGTCAGTTCCTGCGCGGTGGCCAGCACCTGACGGGCGGCGGCCCCGGCTTCCATCGAGGCGGAAGACACCTTGGAGATCCGGGCGGTGACAGAGCTGGTGCCGTCAGAAGCCTGCTGGGTGTTGCTGGCGATTTCGCGGGTGGCGGCGCCCTGCTGCTCGATGGCGCTGGCGATCGCGGTGCCGACCACGTTCATTTCGCCGATGGTTTCGCTGATGGCCTGAATGGCGATCACCGCGTCGCGGGTGGCTTTCTGCACTGCGCCGATCTGCGCAGAGATATCGCTGGTGGCTTTGGCGGTCTGCCCGGCCAGACTTTTCACCTCGCCGGCCACCACGGCAAAGCCTTTTCCGGCGGTGCCGGCGCGGGCGGCTTCGATGGTGGCATTCAGGGCCAGCAGATTGGTCTGGCTGGCGATGTCAGAAATCAGCCGGACCACGGTGCCGATCCGGTCCACCGAGGTGGCAAGGCCATCGACCAGCTCGTTGACCCGTTCCGCCTTGATCACCGCCTCGCCGGAGATCCGGGCCGAGCCGTCCATCTGGCGGGCAATTTCGTTGATTGAGGCGTGCAGCTCCACCGCAGCGGCGGCGACGGTCTGCACATTGGCGGCGGCGGCGTCGGCGGCCAGAGACACTTCGCTGGCTTCCTGACTGGTGGTGTCGGCGCTGCGGGCCATGGCGGCGGAGCACTGCTGAAGCTCGGTCGCGGCAGAGGAGACCATTTCCACCATGCCATCGACCTCTTTCTCGAACACCTCAATCACCGACAGGGCAGAATCGCGGGCGGTCTGGATGTAAATCGACACCGCCAGTTCCATGTCGAGGAAGACCGCCTTATTGATGGCGGTGATCAGCCGGGCAACCTGATCGGGCGATTTGCCAAAGGTGCGGCGCACCAGATCGACCATCGCATTCAGCACATAGCAATAAGCGGCTATGTACCAGCGCGGCTCCAGCCCGACCCGCTCATGGGTCCGGCCGATGATGGTCACCTGCCGCATATAGGCGTCATCGAAATCGCCGGAAAACACCCCGTTCAGCCAGTGTTTGGCCTGCATGGTGCGGGCATGGCGCAGGGTGTCGGGGTTGCTGAACAGGCGGGCCAGATGGGGGACGCCGTTGATTTTGCCATAAAACTTATCCAGCACCCCTTCCAGATGCTTTTCCAGCAGCGGACGGAACTCCCGCAGGGCGGCGCGGGTGTCAGCATCAATGTGCAGGAACGTCAGACGGGCATCACGGTCAAGGGCGGTGGTTTCGGCCATGTCGGATCTCCGGGCTGGTGTCGCCGGGCACGCAGGGCACCGGCCACAGAGGGGGGCTGATCTCGTCTGCAAGGTCCTGCAGCATGGGGTAGTAGCAACGGGTGTGCCAGACGGTGGCAGGGCAGATTTTACGGAAGAATCCCGTGATTTCAGGGATGGCTATGGTTCTTAAGACGGGCCAAAAACCTCTGTCGGACAGATGGCCTGTGGCTGAATGCGCCGCAGTTTGCAAAAAACCGCAGGATGAACAGGGATAGGCACTTTTTAAGTATGGGTACTGCCGCCGCGCCGGAGGCACATGGGGGAAGGGGATCTGGTATTCCTTTTAATATGCGCGGTTCATTCATTCGAGGGCGTCTGAATGTGTTGCGGCTGAACAGACATAATTGCTTTTGAATATACTGAGTCCAGATCCGGCGGACCGTCTGCGGGCGGCCCTGAAATGGTGGCGTCCGGCGGTGTGCTGTGGCATCTGTGACCGGCGCAACCATACAGCAGGGAAAGAAACGGCATGACGGCATGGCTGACCGTGGTGGGACTGGGCGAAGACGGCCCCGACGGGCTGGGCACTGCGGCCCGGCAGGCGGTGGAACAGGCCGCCGTGGTGGTCGGCGGGGCGCGGCATCTGGCCCTGCTGCCCGATCAGCCGGGCCAGACCCGCCTGCCGTGGCCCAGCCCGTTTTCCGGGGCCTATCCGCTGCTGGCCGGGCTGTACCCGCAGCCGGTGTGTGTGCTGGCCAGCGGTGACCCGATGTTTTATGGCATCGGGGCGACTCTGGCGGCGGGTCTGGCCCCGCTGTTGCCCCCCGGTGCCCTGACCCCGCAGGCGGTGCGGGTGCTGGCGGCCCCTTCCTGCGTCAGTCTGGCCGCCGCGCGGATGGGCTGGGCGGTGCAGGATGTGACGGTGATCGCCACCCATGGCCGCCCGCTGGCCCGGCTGGCGGCCTGCCTGCACCCGGGGGCGCGGCTGCTGCTGCTGGCCGATGGGGCGCACACCCCGGCCGAGGTGGCGCGGCTGCTGTGCCTGCATGGGTTTTCCGCCAGCCGGATCACGGTGATGGGCTATCTGGGTGGCCTGCGGGAAAGCCGGATGCAGGCGCTGGCGGCGGATTTCCCCGATCAGCCTTACCCGGATCTGGCGGTGATCGCGGTGGAGCCGGTGCCCGACCCCGGCACCCTGCCGCTGGCGGTGACGCCGGGCCTGCCGGATGCCGCCTATCGCCACGACGGCCAGTTGACCAAGCGCGACATCCGGGCGGTGACGCTGGCCCGGCTGGCCCCCCGCCCGGGGGAACTGCTGTGGGATGTCGGGGCGGGCAGCGGCTCGATCGGGATTGAATGGATGCGCAGCCATCCATCCTGCCGGGCGATTGCCATCGAGTCTCACCCCGACCGGCAGGCCAACATCCGCCACAACCGCGATGCGCTGGGGGTGCCGGATCTGCGGTTGGTGGAAGGCCGGGCCCCGGATGCCCTGACCGGGCTGCCAACGCCGGATGTGGTGTTTGTCGGCGGCGGCATCACCCGCGACGGGGTGGCCGAGGCCTGCTTTGACGCCCTGCGCCCCGGCGGGCGGATGGTGGCAACGGCGGTGACGGTGCAGTCAGAAGCGCGGCTGGTGGCCTTACAGGCCCGCCGGGGCGGTGATCTGCTGCGGCTGTCCGTGGCCCAGACCCGCCCGGTCGGCGGCTTTCTGGGGTGGGATACGGCAATGCCGGTGACACTCTGGGGGGTGACGAAAGGGGAATGATCTCCCTTTATGCGGGTGGACGGGGTGACTTTCGGTTGATAATCTCATGCTCTTTTTAAGGGCATTTGGGGAAAAAGAATGCACCGCAACCGACTTGAAACCCGCCGTGTGGAACGGCTGGCGCTGCGCTTTGGTGTGCTGCTGATGGGGGCTGTGGCCCTGACGGCGTGCAGCAAGCGCGGCAGCATGGCTGACCGGACCGTCACGCCGGACACCTACACCCGCGCCTATGATGCCCGCTTCAAGGGCGAAGAGACGCTGGGCTGGGGGCCGGAGCTGATGACCGCATGGTCGCGGCTGGGGGCCGCCGGGGCCTGCGGCATCCCCTATGACCGGCAGGCGGCGCTGGCGAAGCTGGAGGCGATGAAGCCGATCGGCACCGTTGCGCATGAGCTGAACGGCATTGAATACCACGCGATGCAGGCGCAGCAGGTCAAAGGGTTCTGCACCGATGCCCGCAAGGCGGATATCAGGGCGTTCCTGAAAAGCTGGTAACGCGGCGGCGGCGCGGGGGTTATCCCGCGCCGATCAGCCGGTATCCGGCCCCGCGCACGGTGGCGATAAAGCGCGGTGTCTCCGGGTCGTCGCCCAGCTTTTTGCGCAGCTTGGCGATGATCATGTCAATACGGCGGTCTTCCGGCACCCAGTCGGGGCCGCCGATCGCCTCGACAATCTCCTGCCGGGTCAGCACCGCGCGCGGGTGGGCCAGCAGGGCGGCAAGGCATTCAGCCTCCAGCCGGGTCAGGGCCACATCGCCGTCGGCGGACAGCAGGCAGAGGGCCTTGCGGTCAAAGGCCCAGCCGCCGATGCGCGGCAGATCAGGGTCGGCGGGGGTGCCTGCGGCGACCGCAGCCATCGCGACAGGAGCCGTCGCAACCGGCCCGGCGGGCGGCACTGCCCGCCGCAGCACCGACCGCACCCGGGCCAGCAGTTCCCGGCTGTCGAAAGGCTTGCAGATATAATCATCGGCCCCCAGTTCCAGCCCGACCACCCGTTCCACCGGGTCGGTCTTGCCGCTGACGATGATCAGGGCGGTGGACGGGGCCGCGCCGCGCAGGGCGCGGGCGACCTCCAGACCGTTTTCAATGCGGCCGTCGCTGTGATGCAGGGTGATATCCAGCAGCACAAGATCGGCGGGCTGCCCCTGCAGGGCGGCCAGCGCGGCGCTGCCGGTGGCAAAACCGCTGACGCGGTATCCCTCGCCGCTGAGATAGGCGGATAACGAGCGGACAATCCGCTCGTCATCATCAATGATGGCGATATGCTGGCTCATGACCTTAGGATTGGGCCGTTCTTATTTTTCAGGACGTTTCCGGAGTGCCGCTGACAATGACAGGTTCCCGCCCGGAAAGAAAGGCGTCTGCCCCCGGCCCGTCGCGCCGGGCGCTGCTGCGGGCCCTGCTGGGCGCGGGGGCGGTGGCCGGGCTGACGGTGCCGCACCCGGCGCAGGCGCTGGTGATGGGGGCGCTGCGGCTGCTGGTGCCGGGCGGGCAGGGCGGCGGCTGGGATACGGCGGCCCGCATCGTCGGGCAGGGGCTGCTGGACGAAGGGCTGGTGGCCCGGCTGCATTATGAGAACTATTCCGGCGGCTGGGGGATGCGGGCGCTGATCCACCTGATCGCTCAGGGCCGCCCGGATATGATGATGGTGCAGTCGCAGTCGCTGATCCTGACCGGGCTGACCGGCGATTTCCGGCTGACCTTCCGTGATGTGCTGCCGCTGGCGACGGTGATGCGGGAATACCAGATTCTGGTGGTGGAACGGGACTCGCCCTTCACCACCGCCCGCGCTTTTTTCGACCATCAGCGCCAGAACCCGGCCCATACCCCGGTCGGCGGCGGCTCGGCCCGCTGGGGGCTGGATCATGTCTGCGCCGGGCTGATGGTCGAGGCGGCAGGCGGCAATCCCGCCGCCCTGCGCTACATCCCCCACGATGCCGGGACCGAAGCGCTGAACGCCCTGCTGGCCGGGGAAACGGCGGCGCTGGTCACCGGCATCGCCGAAACCCGGCAGGCGGTGCTGGGCGGGCGGGTGCGGGTGCTGGGCGTCACCAGCCCGGAACGCCTGTGGGGCTATGACTGGCCGACCCTGTTTGAACAGGGCATCCCGATGATATTCCAGAACTGGCGGGGCTTTTTCGCCGCCCCGTCGGTCAGCGCCGATGCCCGCGACCGGCTGACCCGGGTGCTGACCCTGCTGACCACCCATGCGGCATGGACCCGTACCTGCGAACGGATGGGCTGGCTGCCGTCCCTGACCGTCGGCGACGGCATGGGCGCGGCGCTGGAGGCAGAAGAGGCCCGGATGAAAACCGCCCTTGACCGGCTTGGCTTCCGCAAGGGCTGATGTCCCTGATTTTCGGGTGGATACTTTTACATAAAAATTACAGAGCGGTGATTGTGACCGCACCGCACCCTTCGACACACTCCGGCTTGCAATAGACGCATGCCCCCCATGTCCATACGGCGGGGCAAGACGTAAACCGGGAGCAAATGTCATGAAGAAGGTTCTCGCCCGCACCGTTGCGGTCGCCGTTTTCGCCTGTGCCACCGTCGGCCTGTCCGGCGTTTCCATGGCTGAACAGAAGCTGGAAAGCCTGAAGATCATGGCCCCGGCCTCGCCGGGCGGCGGCTGGGACCAGACCGCCCGCAGCATGCAGCAGGCCCTGCAGGAAGGCGGGCTGGTCAAGACCGTGCAGGTCAACAACGTGCCGGGCGCCGGTGGCACCATCGGGCTGGCCCAGTTTGCCACCCAGGGCAAGGGCGACGGCAAGCAGATGATGGTCGGCGGCATGGTGATGATCGGCGCGATCAAGACCAACAACGCCCCGGTCGGTATCGACTCCGTGACCCCGATTGCCCGCCTGACCGGCGAGTACGAAGTGCTGGTGGTGCCCGCCGCGTCTGAGATCAAGACCTTCGATGACCTGAAGAAAAAGCTGAAGGAAGCCCCGCGCGCGGTGGCATGGGCCGGTGGCTCTGCCGGTGGCACCGACCACATTCTGGTCGGGCTGATCGGTAAGGAACTCGGCCTGAAGCCGTCTGACGTCAACTATGTGCCGTTCTCGGGCGGTGGCGAGGCACTGGCGGCGATTCTCGGCGGCCATGTCACCGTCGGCGTGTCCGGCGCCGGGGAATGGGCCAGCCAGATCGCCAGCGGCCAGCTGCGCGCCCTTGCGGTGTCCAGCGCCGAGCGTCTGAAGGATGTCAGCGCCCCGACCCTGAAGGAAAGCGGCGTCAACGTCGAGCTGGCCAACTGGCGCGGCATCTTCGCCGCCCCCGGCATCAGCGCCAAGGATAAGGAAACCCTGATTTCCGCCGTTGAGGCCGCCGTGAAGGGCCCGGTGTGGCAGGATACGCTGGTCAAGCGCGGCCAGACCGACCTGTTCCAGAAGGGTGATGCGTTCACTGCCTTCCTGAAAGACGATCAGGCCCGCATTGAAACCGTGCTGAAGGATATCGGTCTGGTGAAGTAAGCCTGACCGTCTGAGACCGCCCCGTCCCCCGGCCCTGCTGAATCCGGCGGGGCGGGGCCGGAAGCGGGCGGACGGATGATGATACTGCCGCCGGGATGCGACCCCTCTCCTGTCCCGGTGTCCACCGTCCGTCCCCCGCTTCCCTGTTCTGCCTTGCGTCCGTGTTCGCCCCCGCCCCCGGCCCCGCCCCGGTTTCTCCGGGGTCTTCCGCCCGCCGCGCTGCCCTGACACGGCCTCTCTTTCTTTTATATATCCGGAGTGTCACGCCATGCCCCAGGCGCAGGTTCGCCGCTGGGAAGCATCGTTTGGCGTCAAGGTACTGTCGATCGGCGGTGCCATTGCCATCGGTATCAGTTCCCTGCCAGAGACAGCAGTGGTGCAGGCCGTCGGGCCGAAAGTGTTTCCGCTGCTGATTGCCGCCGCCATGATGGCGGTCGGCCTTGCCATCGTCATCCGGTCGATGGTGATGAAAAATGCCGACGCCGCCGAAATTCCGGCGATGGATGTGCCGCCGTTCCTGATGGTCAGCGGCGGGCTGCTGGCGCAGATCGTGCTGATGGAGCATGCCGGATTCATCATCGCCTCGACGATCCTGTTTCTGGCCACGGCCCGGGCCTTCGGCAGCCGGTCGCTGCGGCGGGATATCATCGTCGCGCTGGTGCTGTCGGTGGCGGCTTACGCCGGGTTCACCGCCGGTCTGGGCCTGACCCTGCCGGCCGGTCCGTTCACCGATGTGTTTTAACGGCGTGCTGTAAGGGGCATCGGCCATGGATACCTTTTCCTCCCTCATGCACGGCTTTTCGGTGGCGCTGACGCCGCTGAACCTGCTGTGGTCGCTGATCGGCGTGACGCTGGGCACCGCCGTCGGCGTGCTGCCGGGCATCGGCCCGGCCCTGACCGTGGCGCTGCTGCTGCCGGTCACCTTCAACCTTGATCCCACCGGGTCGATGATCATGTTCGCCGGGATTTATTACGGCGGGATGTACGGTGGCTCCACCACCTCGATCCTGATCAACACCCCGGGCGAATCCGCCACCATCGTCACCGCGCTGGAAGGCAACAAGATGGCCCGGGCCGGGCGCGGGGCCGCCGCGCTGGCCACCGCCGCCGTCGGGTCGTTTGTGGCCGGTACGGTCGGCACCGTGGCGCTGACCTTTCTGGCCCCGACGATGGTCAAGGTGGCGCTGTCCTTCGGCCCGGCGGAATACTTCGCGCTGATGGTGCTGGCCTTTGTCGCCGTCACCGCCGTGCTGGGTCAGTCGGTGCTGAAAGGGGCGGCGGCGCTGGGTGTCGGTCTGGCGCTGGGGCTGATCGGCATCGACATGCAGTCGGGTCAGGCCCGCTTCACCTTCGGCGTGCCGGAGCTGCTGGACGGTATTGACGTGGTGGTGGTGGCCGTCGGCCTGTTCGCGGTCGGCGAGACCATGTTCATGGCGGTGCGTCACCGCTTTGAGACCGAGCAGATGGAAGCCATCAAAGGCAGCCTGTGGATGAGCCGCGAAGACTGGAAACGGTCGTGGAAGCCGTGGTTCCGTGGGTCGGCGATCGGGTTTCCGCTGGGGGCGCTGCCCGCAGGCGGGGCGGAAATCGGCACCTTCCTGTCGTATCTGACGGAAAAGAAGCTGTCGAAAAAGCCGGAAGAGTTTGGCAACGGCGCCATTGAAGGCGTCGCCGGGCCGGAAGCCGCCAACAATGCCTCTGCCGCCGGTACGCTGGTGCCGCTGCTGTCGCTGGGCCTGCCGACCACCGCCACCGCCGCGATTCTGATTGCCGCCTTCCAGCAGTTTGGCCTTAACCCCGGCCCGCAGCTGTTCGCCACCCAGCCGGATCTGGTGTGGGGCCTGATCGCCAGCCTGTACATCGGCAACTTTATGCTGCTGGTGCTGAACCTGCCGCTGGTCGGGATGTGGGTGCGCCTGCTTGTCATCCCCAAGCCGTTGCTGTATGCGGGCATCATGGTTTTTGCCACGCTGGGCACGTATACCCTCAACAACTCGGTGGTGGATCTGGTGCTGCTGTATGGCATCGGGGTGCTGGGCTTCTTCCTGCGGGTGATTGATGTGCCGCTGGCCCCGGCGGTGATCGGCCTGATCCTCGGCCCGATGGCAGAACAGCAGTTCCGCCGGGCGCTGTCGATCTCGCAGGGCGATGGGTCGGTGTTCTTCACCCATCCGCTGTCGCTGTGTCTGCTGCTGCTGGCCGCCGCCCTGCTGATCGGCCCGCCGCTGTGGCGCCTGATCAGGGGGAGGCCGGAGCCGAAGCACGCCTTCCACGGCGAGGACTGAGGCCGGCGAAGACGGAAAAGGCCGCGACCGCCCCGGGGGATGACAGGCCCCGGGGCCGGTCTTTTAACTGATTATTCCGGCTTAGGCCGGGTTTACGGGACAGGATGAGCGTAACTATGGACGCAGGTTTGATTTCAGAACTGACAGCCTTCATGCAGGTGCTGTTCATCGACTTGGTGCTGGCGGGGGATAACGCCATCGTCGTCGGGATGGCGGCGGCCTCGGTGCCGCTGCTGCACCGCCGGAAGGTGATCCTGCTGGGGATCACCGCCGCCGTGGTCATGCGTATCGCCTTTGCCGTGCTGGCCACCAAGCTGCTGGCGATCATCGGCCTGACGCTGGCCGGGGGCCTGCTGCTGGCGTGGGTGTGCTGGAAGATGTGGCGCGATCTGCGCTCCCCCAAGGAAGAGGAAGCCGCCGCCGATCTGGTCGAAAGCGAGATGGAGGACGGCACCTCCGCCCCGTCGGGCAAGCAGGGCAAAAGCGTCATGCAGGCGGTGGTGCAGGTGGCGATGGCCGACCTGTCGATGTCGATCGACAACGTGCTGGCGGTGGCCGGTGCGGCGGGCGATCACACCTGGGTGCTGGTGTCCGGCCTGATCCTGTCGGTGGTGCTGATGGGCGTGGCGGCGACCTACATCGCCAAGGCGCTGACCCGGTATCACTGGATCGGCTATCTGGGTCTGGCAATGATCGTCTGGGTGTCGCTGCATATGATCTGGCGCGGCGGGGACGAAGTGCTGAAGGCGGTCGGCTGGATGTAATCCGCCCGCAGACAGAAAAAAGCCCGAGAAAAAGGCCCGGCAGTGTCCGGGCCTTTTTTTATTGCTCCGACGGGTGAAAGAGGCAGGCGGGCTACTCCGATGCTGCCCACAGATCCCGCCGCAGGCGTTGCAGGGCGACTTTCAGGCCAATCATCCACCCGGTCTCGTCGGTGGTGACGGAGGCCAAATCCGCGTAGATCTCCGCCTGTAAGCGCGCCAGAAGCCGGGGGGGGAGTGGGGTGTTCTCTCCGCTGTACAGGTCGGCGATCATCTCCCCCACCGTAGCCAGTCGCCGGGCATCGACTGGGGCCGGGTGGTCGGTCGGATTTGCCCCGGACCGTGCCGGTATCGGCCCTTCCCCCGTTGCCAGCCACTCAATACGGACTCCGGCCGCGGCGGCGATGGCAATCAGCCGCAGCCGCGACGGTTCTGCCTTTCCGGCCAGATATTCGCCGATCGCCCGGCGGGAGATGCCCGTTTTTTCTGCCAGCCGTGTGGCGTTTCCGGCCAGGCGGGCGGCTGTGTCCATCCGTTCCTGAAAACCGTCATCGGCCATGGGGGTCATAGGGATGGCCCCCGTAACCTTAGAAAGTTTACCCGGGTTTCGTGTCGGGTTTCGTGCCGGGTTTCGTGCCGGGTTTCGTGGATGCATATGCAATCCAAGCGATTATAAGGACTTGGTGGGATAAAACCGTATACGGCAGAAAGAACTGGATTTTTCAACTTGATAGCTTGGAAGTTTTCTTCCATATTGCGTCTCGTTCGTACCCTGATACCACTTTATGAAAGCCGGTCTTAGGGAACCGGGCGGGGGGAGAAAGAAATTACCTATCCGTTTACAAGAGGGTGACAGGGGAACAGCCCCCCAGAGCAGGGTCCCGTTCCGGGTATCCGCGAAGCTGAAAGGCCATTGAAAAGTGACCTCGCAACGCCTTTTCTGCAACGGCATGCCGGAGAAGACGGGGTGTGTGGCGCAGGCATAAGCTGCCGCCGACTCCGGCAGGTTGCCGGTAGAGGTAGGGATGCGCCTGAAAGCCTGCCTGACCGGTTGCCGCGCCGGAGAAATATCGCTGCAACGTCGCAATGAGTCACGGCCTAAAAATAGCCCGTGCTGCGGCGCTCTGCTGAAATTCTGAACGTGGAAAGACAGAAACACCGTCAGGCCCTGCTATCAGGAGCCTGCGCTCATGTGTGCCTATGACCGGAAGAGGAGCGGGGTGCAGGGGAAAACCATGTTTTTTTAAAGGGTTATCTTCTTGTGGTCCTGTCAGTTCTGCATCTTCGGCAGCGGGCCAGCCGGTGCCGGTACGGTCGGTTTGCCGTGATGCCCCTCTCTCTGGCAGATCCATCCAGCCCGGAGGCTTATCGTGTTTACGTCCGTTCCTTCGCCGGTCATTCATGGTCTGGACCGTGATGTCCGGTTGTCATTCCTGCGTATTGATGCAGAGACCTGCGCGGCCCTGCGAGAGTTTCGTCCGATTCTGGAGGCACATCTGGAAGGACTTCTGGATGGGCTTTATGCCGGGATCCGTGCCGTACCACAGTTAACCCGGCTGTTCGGCAGCCCGGACCGTCTGGCTCATGCCCGGGCAATGCAGGCCCGGCACTGGCTGACCGGGGTGTTTAGCGGTGATTTCGATGATGCCTATATGGCGCAGGTGACCGCCGTTGGCCTGACGCATGCCCGGATCGGGCTGGAACCGCGCTGGTATATGGCATCTTACTGCTATGCCCTGACGATGATGACCGATCTGATTTTCCGGCATCACCGCCGTTCCCCGCAGCAGGCGGCCCGGCTTGTCAGTGCCGTGACCAAAGCGGTTTTTCTGGATATGGAGCTGGCAGTTTCTGTCTATGTGCAGGCTGGGAGGGAAGCAACCAGATCGGTGATTGAGGTGTTTGAGCGGGAAGTGAATGATCTGGCCGGGGTTGTAACCGCTGCCGCTGCCGAACTGAAGGACTGCTCTGTGGCGATGACCGGAAGCGCCGAAACCGCCAGCCGGGGCGTTGCGGAAGTGTCGCAGGCAGCGGACACCGCGGCTGACAGTGTGCGCACGGTGGCGTCGGCGGCAGGGGAACTGCATGCCTCTATCCGGGAGATCGCCCGCAGGATGGAAGACTTTTCGCGGGTGTCGGCGTCAGCGGTTGATAAGGCTGATCAGATCGGCGCGTTGGTGGAGGGGCTGGCGGCGTCGGTCAGCCACATCAGTATGGTGGTACGGCTGATCTTTGACATTGCCAGCCGCACCAACCTGCTGGCCCTGAATGCGGCGATTGAGGCGGCCCGTGCCGGGCAGGCCGGCAAAGGGTTTGCTGTGGTGGCGGGGGAAGTGAAGAGTCTGGCCGGGCAGACAGCCAAGGCCACCCGGGATATTGCCGCGCAGATTGAAGCGGTACAGACGGCCACTACTGCAGTGGTGCGGGCCATCCAGTCCATCACCGTCACCGTTGCCGATATGAACGGCATCGGCCTTGCGGTTGCTGAGGCGGTGGAACAGCAGGATGCTGCCACCCGGGAAATTGCGGGAAGCACCCGTCGGGCTTCTGACGGTACCGGGGCTGTGTCCGTGCGGATTTCCGGGGTTTCTCAGGCTTCGCAGGAAACCGGGGTGGCCGCCCGGCAGGTACTGGCGACTGCCGAGAATCTGGTGTCGCGGTCTGATGCGCTGAAAGAGCGGATGCGGGATTTTGTGAAAACCATCCTTACGGCCTGAGCTGGCACCGATACGGGGTGTGCTGCGGTCTGCCCCCCCCCCACTCCCGCCCGCCCGGAATGGTGCGCTGAAACAAAAACGCCCCCCTGTCTGCACAGGGGGGCGTTCTGTCACTCAGGGGACGTTAACCGCAGAGATCAGGCGGCGTCAGTCTTGCGCAGCTTGGAGAAGGCGGTCTTGTCGCCAAAACCCTTCTTGCCACCGAAGGACTTCTTCTCGCCCTGCGGACGATCACCGAAATCCTTGCGCGGGGCCTTCATCGGGCGGTCGCCGACCGGACGGTCGCCATGATCGGCGGCGCGGTACGGGCGGTCTTCGCGCTGCGGACGGTCAGCCCCGAATTCACCCTTGCCCTTGAACGGGCGCGGCATGTTTTCGCGGCGGGCCGGCTTGTCGCCGAAGGACCGTTCGCTGCGCTCGCCGAACGGGCGGTCACCCTGCGGACGGTCGCCGAAGGAACGGCCTTCGCGCTGCGGGCGGTCACCGAACGGACGGTCCCCACGCGGGGCGCGGTCGCCGAACGGGCGGTCACCCTGCGGGCGGTCGCCGAAGGAACGGCCTTCACGCTGCGGACGGTCCCCGAACGGACGGTCCCCACGCGGGGCGCGGTCGCCGAAGGAGCGTTCTTCACGCTGCGGACGGTCGCCGAACGGGCGGTCGCCACGCGGGGCACGGTCGCCGAACGGACGGTCACCCCGGTTCGGACGGTCGCCGAAGGAGCGTTCTTCCCGCTGCGGACGGTCACCGAACGGACGGTCGCCACGCGGGGCGCGATCCCCGAAGGAACGTTCTTCCCGCTGCGGGCGGTCGCCGAACGGGCGGTCGCCACGCGGGGCACGGTCGCCGAACGGACGGTCACCACGCGGGGCGCGGCCGCCGAAGACACGCACGCCACGCTGCGGACGGTCGCCGAACGGACGGTCACCCCGGTTCGGGCGGTCACCGAAAGAGCGCTCTTCCCGCTGCGGACGGTCACCGAACGGACGGTCACCACGCGGGGCGCGGTCGCCGAAGGAGCGTTCTTCACGCTGCGGGCGGTCGCCGAACGGGCGGTCACCACGCGGGGCACGGTCCCCGAAAGAACGGCTCTGGCCATCGCGCTGCTGCGGCGGGCGGCGGCCCTGCGAGGCGGCACCGCGCTTGGGCATCCGGGTCGGCCAGTCACCGCCCAGAATGCTCAGCTCGTTGCCGGTCAGGCGCTGGATGTCGCGCAGGTAACCCGCTTCATCGCTGGCGCAGAACGACACGGCAATCCCGCTGGCCCCGTTACGGGCGGTACGGCCGATGCGGTGCACATAGCTTTCCGGCACGTTGGGGATGTCGTAGTTGATGACGTGCGACACCGCCGGAATATCAATGCCACGGGCAGCGATATCGGTGGCGATCAGCACGCGGCTTTCCCCGGCGCGGAAGCGGTCCAGCGACTTCTGACGGGCGGCCTGGCTCTTGTTGCCGTGCAGGGCTTCGGAACGGATCCCGGCCTTGAACAGGTTTTCGCTCAGGCGGTTGGCGCCGTGCTTGGTGCGGGTGAAGACGATGGTGCGGGTGATGCCCTTGTCTTCCAGCAGCTGCACCAGCAGATCCTGCTTGGCACCGCCTTCAACGAAGTAGACGTGCTGGTCGATCTTGGCCGGGGTTTCACCGGCGCGGGCGACTTCAACACGCACCGGGTCGGTCAGCAGGGTCTGCGCCAGCGATGCCACCTGCGGCGGCATGGTGGCGGAGAACAGCATCGACTGACGGTCCTGCGGCAGGGCGTTGGCAATCTTGCGCACGTCGTGGATGAAGCCGAAATCCAGCATCTGGTCGGCTTCGTCCAGCACAAAGTGGCTGACGAGGTCAAGGCGCAGTTCGCCGGTGCTCATCAGGTCGTTGATGCGGCCGGGGGTGCCGACCACGATGTCAACGCCACGGAAGAGGCGGTCAACCTGCGGGCGGCGGCCGACGCCGCCAAGCACGGCGAAGGACCGCAGGCGGGTGTGCTTGCCCAGGGTACGGATCGCGTCGTCGATCTGCACCGCCAGTTCGCGGGTCGGGGCCAGAATCAGGGCTCGGATGTGGCGCGGCGGAATCTTGCCACGCGATTCCACCAGCGCGTTCATCATCGGCAGCACGAAGGCGGCGGTCTTGCCGGTGCCGGTGCGGGCAATGCCCAGCACGTCAAGGCCCTTCAGACCGTAGGGGATGGCTTCAGCCTGAATCGGGGTGGGGGAGGTGAAATTATTTTCTGTCAGGCCCTGCATCAGGGACGGGGCAAGGGACAGAGAGTCAAAAGTGGTGGACTGGCCCGCAACGGCGGCGCCGGTTTCCATATCGGTCACGTCAAAAATCCTTTGAGCGCCCGATCTTCCCCGCAGGGACCAGACTCGGGACGCAGTGTGTCCGCTCACCACGCGCGACGGGGGACCGGACGGTTTCGCTTTCAGAAGGGCTCGGGAAAGACGATTAAGGCGCCCGGCATATCCACCTGAGCGCCACCGTCATTCGCGCGATCGCGAGACAATCGAGGGGGAGATAACCACGTCTGCGGCCTGCGGTCAACACAATGTTTGCACTGCGATAAAAACCGCAGAAAACGGATGGGTTTGCACTGCGACAAAGACCGCAGAAAGCGGATGGGTTTGCACTGCGATAAAGACCGTCCGGAAACGGGGGGTTTGAGGGCGGGGGGAATCGTGCTTCAATTACCCTTATAGGTATATAGGGGGCGGTGATGCCGGTTTTTACCATTTATTGCTGTGGCACTGCATTCAACCGCAACAGTCAGGATGAGCTGGTGGCCACCTTCGCCGCCCTGACTGCCGGACATGAGGTCCGCACGTCCCCCTATGGCAATGCTCCGGTGACCGGCACCTATCTGATTCTGGAAGGGCCGGGATCGGATACCGGGAACGGCGCGGTGATGCCGGGGGTGAACAACCCGCTGCTGGGGGTCGCAAAGAACATCGCCAATCCTTTTATTGAACAGCAGATCAAGGCGGCCCCGCGCGGCGCGGATGCCGGGTTCATCCGGTCGTTCTATGGCGAGACCGGGGATACGCCCTACAGTCAGCTGACCGCGAAGGCCAACGGGACCGGCTGGCATGATAATGTGCTGCGGGCGGTGAGTGTGGTGGCCAACCTGCATGTTCAGCCGACCGTCATCAACATCATGGGCTGGAGCCGGGGCGCGGTGACCGCCATCAAGATCGCCAACAGACTGTGGGAGGTCTTTGGGGCGGTGATCCGGGTCAACCTGTTCCTGATCGATCCGGTTCACGGGCAGGTGGTCAGTCAGGCGGTCGAGGATACCCGGCTGCCGCCGAACGTCCGCCGGGCGCGGATCATTCTGGCGGTCCATGATGTGGACCGGCCGTTTTTCGATCCGCAGGATGCCAGTGTGGTCTATGTGGAGAATGCGGGGGCAACAACGCTGGAATGGCTGCCGATGGCGGGGAATCATTCCGGGCAGGTGATGCGGACCGGGCAGGGGGCGCTGGAAGCGGCATGGCGCTGCACCTGGGGGCTGGCGCTGGATTCCCTGCATGGCTGGGGCACGGTCTTCCATGCCGGAGTCGGGGCCTATGCGATGACACCGCTGGCCTATGTGCTGGCCTATGCCCGTATGAAGGCGCTGTGGCCTGCGGCAGGCATGCTCTCCAACCGGGCCTTTGTCGCGAACATGAACCAGTATGTGCGCCGGCCCGGCCTTTACGTCAACAATCACCATGAAGAGATGTTTGCGCAGGCATTTCCGCAGGTGTACCGGGTGCTGCACGGGCAGGCCCTGCACTGGGCACCGGGCGAACTGGCGGTACAGACAGAAGCCTTCCACCGGGCCGTATCGCAGTACGGTGACCTGATGCTGTGGCTGGAAGTGACCGGGCGGGCCGTCCGCAGCGGGCCACGGCGGATGATCACCCCGGCATGGATACCCGTGACGGCCCCGGCCCCGGTACTGACCCCGGGGCAGGCGTATAAGGCCCGGATCGGCAAGCTCGACTGACGGCAGGCGGCGGAACGCAGACCGCCCGGCGCGGTGGCCGGGCGGTCCGTCATCAGGCATGCCGGGCCGGTTTCAGCGGCGCGGCATCAGCACCCAGTAATCAAAGTCCAGCACCACGGCGGGCAGATACTTGCCGTCGGCATCCTTATACGGATGACCGGCGCAGGGCAGGTCTTTGGTGGCGACGGTGCGCAGGCGCAGGGCGCCGACGTCGCTGCGTTCGGGGAAGGCGGCTTTGTCCAGCACTTCGGTCCAGCAGTGAATGGTATCGCCGGAGAAGGTCGGGTTGCAGTGGCTTCCGGCGTTGATCGCCACCAGCTTGCAGGCGTTGCCCAGCCCGTTGAACGACAGGGCGCGGGCCAGCGAGATGATATGCCCGCCATAGATCAGCCGCTTGCCGAACCGGCCTTTGGCCTGCTCAAACTGGTTGAAGTGGACCTTGGCGGTATTCTGGTACAGCCGGGTCGCCATCATGTGCTCGGCTTCCTCGATCGTCATGCCGTCAACATGGTCGATCTTCTCGCCGGGGGCGTAGTCGTCCCACAGGTGCGGGCTGCCCGCCAGCACGGTGTCGTAGGCCTCGGTGTCGAAGGTGACACCGGCGGGCACCTTCAGGGCGGCGACCGGCACCGTCTTCGGCAGGTCGGGCACCACTTCGGCCGGGGCCGGGGCGGCGGCGTCGCGCTTGTTGACCATCACCCAGCGCACGTAATCGACAACCATCTCGCCGCGCTGGTTGACCCCGCGTGACCGGACATAGACCACCCCGGTCTTGCCGTTGGAGTTTTCCTTCAGGCCGATGACGGTGGAGGTGGTGGTGATGGTATCCCCGGCATAGACCGGCACGCCGAAGGTGCCGTCGGCATAGCCGAGGTTGGCGACCGCGTTCAGCGAGATATCCGGCACGGTCTTGCCGAACACGATGTGGAAGGCCAGCAGGTCATCGGCGGGCATATCCTCGAACCCGAGCGCGGTGGCGAACTCGGCGGAAGACTGCACGGCAAAGCGCGGACCGTAGAGGGCGGTATAGAGGGCGATATCGCCTTCGGTGACGGTGCGCGGGGTGGCGTGGGCCAGCACCTGACCGATGCGGAAATCCTCGAAGAAGTTGCCGCTGTTGGTCTTATTGGTTGTCATGGGGGACAGTCCTTTCCGGCTCAGGCGGCGGCGGCTTCAAGCGCGGCGATCTGTTCGGCCAGCGCCACGGTCTGGCGGGCGGTGACGACGTGCAGGTTTTCGATCAGCTTGCCGTCAACCACCACCACGCCCTTGCCGTCAGCCTCGGCGGCGGCATGGGCGGCGATGATGGTGCGGGCCCAGTCCAGTTCCTTCTCCGTCGGGCCGAAGGCGGCGTTGGCGGCGGCGATGGTCTTGGGGTGGATCAGGGTCTTGCCGTCAAAGCCCAGCTCGCGGCCCTGCAGGCAGGCGGCGGCAAAGCCTTCGTCATCGGACAGGTCAAGATAGACGCCGTCCAGAATCGCCAGCCCATAGGCCCGGGCCGCCATCACGCACAGGTTAAAAGCGGCGATGAACGGCAGGCGCAGGGTGGTGTGCAGGCAGCGCATATCCTTGGCAAGGTCGCTGGTGCCCATCACAAACCCGCCCAGACGCGGGGTGGCGCGGGCGATCTCTTCGACATGCAGCACGCCCAGCGGGGTTTCGATCATGCACCAGATGGCCATGTCGGCGGGGGCCCCGCTGGCGGCCATGATGGCTTCGACCTGCCGGACCATGTCGGCGCTTTCCACCTTGGGGATCAGGATGCCGTGGGCCCCGCTGCGGGCGGCGGCGGCAATATCATCATGGCCCCACGGGGTGCCCAGACCGTTAACGCGGATCAGCACCTCACGCTGGCCGTAGGTGGCGGCAAAGGCGCAGACATTGGCGCGGGCCTCGACCTTGGTGTCGGGGGCGACGGCGTCTTCCAGATCAAGGATCAGGGCATCGGCGGCAAGGCCACGGGCCTTTTCCAGCGCCCGGGTGTTCGACCCCGGCATATACAGCATGGAACGGCGGGGACGGGACTGTGTCGGCATGGCAGGGGAACCTCCCGGATGGCGCCGGTCTTGGCCGGACCTGGCGCAAGATGATTTTTTGAATTGGTGGTGCGTCTTTAACAAAGTTGCGCATTCGCGCATGCAGCATAGTACCGATTCCGGCACCGGGCACAAGGCCGCAGTGTGTTATGGCGGGGGTGGGGGCGGGGCTATGGGTGGGAAGAAACCGGACTGGCCGTGATTGCAAAAAAGGATCTTTTCGACAGGCCGGAGTGGTTCTAGGGTCTTGGGCGGTTGAAAAAGGGGGAGAGAGATGTTCCTGAGCCAACTCGCCCCGCGCGACCGTTCGCGCGTAAGCCAAGGGCGCGGACGCGCCCGCCCGGCGTGTGAGGGACAGACAACAGAGGTACGGCTTTGCCGTACCGACTGGGCCATTGAGGCCCCGTGCCCGCGTGGGCACGTAAGCCAAGGGGGCGGACGCCCCCGCCCGGCGTGTGAGGGACAGACAACGGAGGTACGGCTTTGCCGTACCGACTGGGCCATTGAGGCCCCGCGCGACCATTCGCGCGTAAGCCAAGGGCGCGGACGCCCCCGCCCGGCGTGTGAGGGACAGACAACGGAGGTACGGCTTTGCCGTACCGACTGGGCCATTGAGGCCCCGTGCCCGCGTGGGCACGTAAGCCAAGGGCGCGGACGCGCCCGTCCGGCGTGTGAGGGACAGACAACGGAGGTACGGCGCCGCCGTACCGACTGGGCCATTGAGGCCCCGTGCCCGCGTGGGCACGTAAGCCAAGGGCGCGGAGGCGCCCGCCCGGCGTGTGAGGGACCAAAAAAATGACAAACCGGAAGCGCACCGTGGTGTCGGTGCAGTCGCATGTGGCGTATGGGCATGTCGGCAACGCGTCGGCGGTGTTCCCGTTGCAGCGGCTGGGGTTTGAGGTGTGGCCGGTGCATACCTGTCAGCTGTCGTGCCGGATCGGCTACCCCGATGTGCGGGGCGAGGCGTTTACGGCGGAGCATGTCGGCGACATCGTTGACGGGCTGGCGGCGGCGGGGCATCTAGGCCGCGCTGCCGGGCTGGTGTCGGGCTATCTGGGCCGGGCGGAAATCGGCGGGGCGATCCTGCGGGCGGTCAAGGCCCTGCACGCCGGGGACGGCACCGGCATTTATCTGTGCGACCCGGTGATGGGCGATGACGATGCCCACGGGCAGGGGCGGCTGTATGCGGCGGCGGATATCCCTGATTTCATGCGGGCGCATCTGGTGCCGCAGGCCGATGTGATTGCCCCCAACCGTTTTGAGCTGCACCTGCTGACCGGCCTGCCGGTGACCACGGTGGCCGAGGCGGTGACGGCGGCGCGGGCGGCGCTGCGGCTGGGGCCGCGGCTGGTGGTCGGCACCAGCATGCCGCTGCCGGACCGGGGGGAGATCGGCTGTCTGGCCGTGACCGAAGAGGCGGCGTGGCTGGTGCGGACCCCGCGCCTGTCGCCGCCAGCGCCGATCCATGGTACCGGCGATGCCTTTGCGGCGCTGCTGCTGGGCTGCCTGCTGAATGGCGAGAGCCCGCCGCAGGCGCTGTCGCACGCGATGTCAGCCCTGTATGCGGTGATTGATCTGACACTGTCGCTGGGCGAGATCGAGCCGCAGCTGGTGGCGGCGCAGGATCTGCTGCCGACCCCGCCGCATCTGTTTGTCCCGGAGGCGGTGTAACGTCGCCGGGTCAGACCCACAGCCGGTACAGCCAGAACGACTCGTCTTCGGCAAACCGCCGGGCAAAGTCCCCGGGGGGGAAGCCGGTGATCCGCCGCACCTCGCGGCTGAGGTGGGCCTGATCGGCAAAGCCTTCTTCAGCGGCCAGTGCGGCAAAGTGCAGCGGGGCACCGCTGCGGTGACGGTCGCAGGCGGCATGAAACACCGCCTCGGCCCGCACCCGCCGCTCCGCCTGCCGTTCGCTGTAATCCCGGTGCCGGTGATGCGGGTCACGCTGCGGCCGGATCAGCCCCTGCATCTGGATCTGCATCCGCTGTAAGGCTGCCGTGCAGGCTGCGGCGCAGGGTCTGGGGCGGGTGCCCGAAGTGGCGCAGAAAGGCGCGGCGCATGTGGTCGCGGTCAGAAAAGCCGGTGATCCGCGCCACCTCGTCCAGTGACCGGCGGCCCTGTTCCAGCAGGCCCCGCGCCGATTCCAGCCGCAGATGCTCCACCGCCTTGGCCGGGGACTGTCCGGTCTCTTCCCGGAAGACCCGGCTGAACTGGCGGGGGCTCAGGCTGGCGGCTGCCGCCAGATCCTCGACACCAAGCGGGGTGTGCAGATGGTCGCGGGCGTGCTGAAGGGCACGGCGGACCCGGTCAGAGCGGGGTTCCATCTCCAGCAGGGCAGAAAACTGCGACTGCCCGCCGGGGCGGCGGTGATAGACCACCATCCGCTGGGCCACGGCGCGGGACAGGGCCGGGCCGTGGTCGTCTTCCAGCAGGGCCAGCGCCAGATCAATCCCCGCACTCATCCCCGCCGAGGTCCAGACCGCGCCATCGCGGATAAAGATCCGGTCATCCTCAACCCGGACCCCCGGATAGGTCTGGCGCAGTTGGGGCGCATAATACCAGTGGGTGGTGGCCCGCCGACCGTCGAGCAGCCCGGCTTCGGCCAGCAGAAAGGCCCCGGTGCACAGCCCGGCAACGCGGCGGGAGCGCCGGGCCGCTGCCCGCAGATGGGCCAGCACCGGCGGCGGGCCGGGCTGGGGCATCAGCCCGCCCAGCACCAGAGTGGTGTCATAGGGCCAGTCGGGGCCGTCCCCGGCGGGCAGGGCATCGGTTTCCAGCCGTGATCCAAGGCTGGTGCGGACCGGCCCGCCGGTGGCCGACAGCAGCACACAGCGGTAGCCGCCGCCTGAGTCGGCCCGCAGACCTGAGCCGGTCAGCAGAACGGTGGCCAGCTCAAACACCGACAGGGCCGCCAGCCCCATAAACGGGGTGCCGTCGGGCACCACCACGCCGATGGTCTTCATCATTGCCCTGCCTGTGTCATGTCCTGAATTGCTGTTTCTATGACATTCAGGATATCGGCTGGCAATGGTAAACCTGTGGTCACGCACTCCACCGGGCCCTGTTATGCTGCGGCAGACACGGCCCGACAGACACAGGATAACCGATCATGAGCACGTCTTCTTTGGGTACCATTGCCATCACCGGCGCATCGTCCGGCATCGGGGCCACCTATGCCGACCGTTTTGCGGCCCGGGGCCACGGTCTGGTGTTGATTGCCCGCCGAGGGGATGTGCTGGACGCGCTGGCGGCCCGGCTGCGGGCGGCCTACGGCGTGGCGGTGCGGGTGGTGGTCGCCGACCTGACCGACCCGGCAGCACTGGCGGCGGTCGAGGCGGATCTGGCATCCGACGCCGGGCTGACCCATCTGGTCAACAACGCCGGGGTGGCGTCGGTGCTGCCGGTGGCGGCGATGACGCCGGATCAGATCACGGCGATGGTTGCCATCAATGTGACGGCCCCGGCCCGGCTGGCGCGGGCGGTCATCGGCGGGTTTAAGGCCCGGGGACAGGGGACGCTGATCAATCTGTCGTCGGTGGTGGCGGTGGGGCCGGAGATCCTGAACGGGGTCTACAGCGGGTCCAAGGCCTTCATGCTGGCCCTCAGCCAGTCGCTGCGGCAGGAACTGGCCGGAACCGGGGTGCATGTGCAGGCGGTGTTGCCGGGGGCGACCGCCACCGACATCTGGCAGACCGGCGGCGGTGATCTGTCGGCCCTGCCGCCGGACGCTGTGATGAGCGTTGATGATCTGGTCGATGCCGCCCTGACCGGGCTGGACCGGGGCGAGTTCATCACCATTCCGCCGCTGGCAGAGGAAGCGGAGTGGACGGCCTATGAAACCGCCCGGCAGGCGATGCTGCCCAACCTGTCCCGGCGGGAGCCTGCGGCCCGCTACCGGTAACGGGGCGTCAGTGACTCAGCACCGCCGCGGCTTCCCGGGTCCGTTCAAAGGCGCTCTGGGCCTGTGCGACGGCGGCGCTGATGGTCACCACGTTCTGGGTCACCGCCCCCACCGACGAGGCCGCCGCCTGCATGGTGTTGGAAATATCGCGGGTCACGATGCTTTGTTCCTCAACCGCCGATGCGGTGCAGACCACCTGCTGGCGCAGGGTATCAATCGATCTGCGGATCGAGTCGAGAGACATGACCACCTGTGACGACACGGCCTGAACCGCATCAATCTTTCTTGAGATCAGGCCGGTCGCCTGCGCCGCCTGTGTCGCCAGCGTCTTCACCTCTCCGGCGACAACGGAAAACCCTTTGCCCGCCACTCCGGCGCGGGCGGATTCGATGGTGGCATTCAGGGCCAGCAGGTTGATCTGCGCGGCGATGCCGTTGATGGTGCTGACGATGCTGCTCATTTCCTGCGTGGCATCAACCAGCCGGACGACAGAGGAATCGGCGGTGGCCACCGTTTCCTTCGCCTGATCGCTGGCCTGCTGCGACTGACTGATGCTGGCAGAAATCTCGTTGATCGAAGCGACAAGCTGCTGGGTTCCGGCGGCGATGGTCTGCACGTTTTCCAGCGTGGAGGAGGCTGCGGTGCCGGTCGCCTGCGTCATCTGGTTAGAATGAACGATCGCTTCGTCGATTTCGCTGAAGTTGACGTCAATGATCTGCTTCAGCCTGCTCATCAGCCTGACATGCTCGGTCACGTCGGTGGCAAACTTGACCACCTTGACCAGCGTGCCGGTCAGGTCAAAAACCGGGTTGTAGGTGGCCTGAATCCAGATGTCAGAGCCATCGCGGCGGATGCGGCGGTACCGGCTGGCCTGAAACTGGCCCTGCCGCAGCGTGGCCCAGAATGCCGTGTACTCTTCGCTGGTCCGGTCCTGTTCCGGCACAAAGATCCGGTGATGTTTGCCGGTGATTTCGTCCAGCCGGTACCCGAGGGCATCGAGAAAATTCTGATTGGCGGTGAGAACCATCCCGTCCGGGGAAAACTCAATCACCGCCTGCGACCGCATGATGGCATTGACCTTACCCAGCAGGTCAATGTGTTCCATCTTGATCGGGGTGATGTCGGTGGCGCATTTGATCACCTTTTCGACTTTGCCGGAGGCATTCCGCACCGGGGTGTAGCTGGCCTGCAACCAGACGGTCTGGCCGGTTTTGGTCACGCGGCTGAACTGGCGGCTCTGCCGTTCGCCCCGGCGCAGGCGACCCCAGAAATCGGCATAGTCATCGCCCTGCTGCTCTGCGCCGGATAAAAACATCCGGTGATGTTTGCCGGCGAGTTCGCTCAGTTTATAGCCCATCAGATCAAGGAAGACCTGATTGGCGGACAGGATGACCCCATCCGGGGTGAACGAGATGACGGCCTGAGTTTCCCTTACAACCTGAAGGAGATCAGATGCGTCGGCGTCCATTCGTTTGATGAACATGATCTGATCCCCTTTCTCTGCGGTGCGGGTCTCTGCGGGCAGTCTGTACAGTGTACGCCGCACGGTTTTTGGGTCTATGGTCTGGTTGGACTATCCTGAAAACGCAGGGAAAAGTAAGATTTTTAGATTTTTTCTAAGAAAAGAAGGCGCTTTCTTCAGTCTTTACAGGACTCTTGCCCGGCCTCCATTCCGCAGGCAGGGGGGACACTCCTGAAGTGCAAAATGAGAGTCAGTGCAAAATGAGAACAGCGGCGGGGGCAGCCCCCGCCTCTGCATCCGCTGTCAGGCTGTGGTGCCCTCAGCGGCGGGCCAGAACCTCTGCGGCTTCGCGGGTGCGGTCAAAGGCGCCCCGGGCCTGCCCGATGGCTTCACTGATGGTCAGAACATTACCTGAAACCTGTTCCACCGCCCTGGCCGCTGATTCCATGGTCTGTGACATTGACCGGGTGACGGCGTTCTGTTCCTTCACTGCCGAGGCGGTGCTGACCACATGGCCCCGCACCGTGCCGATGGATTGGCGGATGCTGTCCAGCGCGCCAACCACATCATCGGCGACCTTCTGCACCCCTTCGATCTCGTGAGAAATCTGGCTGGTGGAGCGGGCCGCCTGCGTCGCCAGGGCTTTCACTTCTCCGGCCACCACGGCAAAGCCCTTTCCGGCATCTCCGGCGCGGGCGGATTCAATGGTGGCATTCAGGGCAAGAAGGTTGATCTGGGCGGCAATATTCTGAATGGTGCTGACAATGCCGGACATGGCATAGGTCGCTTCCGACAGGCGCTCCACCGCCGATCCGGCGTCGGCGACCACGGCGGCGGCGGTATCGCTGGCCTCCTGCGACCGCGACATGCTGGCAGAGATCGTGTGGACCGATGCTGCCAGATCCTGCGCCCCGGCGGCGATGCTGCGCACGTTGCCCAGTGTTTCAGCCGCAGCCGACCCGGCGGTATGGGCCAGCGTGTCTGACTGATTGATCGCCCCGTCAATTTCGCTGAAGTTGACCGTCAGCATAGACCGGACCTGATCTAACAGCAGGACCTGTTCGGTGACATCCGTGGCAAACTTGACGATCTTGACCAGACGGCCATCCAGATCAAACACCGGATTGTAGTTGGCCTGAATCCATACCGGCTGCCCGGATCTGGTCAGGCGCTTATACTGCGCCGCCCGGAATTCCCCCTGCCGCAGGTCATCCCAGAACGTGGCATAGCCGGGGCTGTTCTGTTCTGCCGGGTCCACAAACATCCGGTGGTGCTGCCCGACGATTTCGTCCAGCCGGTACCCCAGCAGACCGAGGAAGTTTTCATTGGCAGTGATGACGGTGCCGTCGGGCTGAAACTCGATGACGGCCTGTGACCGCAGGATGGCGTTTACCTTCCCCAGCAGATCAATATGCTCTTCCTTGGTCTGAGTGACGTCGCTGGCATACTTGACGATCTTGTGAAGGGTGCCATCGGCATGCTGTACCGGATTGTAAGATGCCCGCAGCCACACGGTACGGCCGGATTTGGTGATCCGTTTGAACTGGGCGCTTTTGAACTCGCCCCGCCGCAGGTCATTCCAGAACGCATCATAGTCCGGGCTGGTGCGGGTCTGCTCATCGACCAGCAGGCGGTGATTCTTCCCGATCAGCTCTTCTGCCGAATATTCCATCAGGATCAGGAACGGCTGATTGGCGTTCAGGATCGTACCGTCCAGCGCAAATTCGATGACCGCCTGAGAGCGGTTGAGAGCGTGAAGGACTTCTTCCGCCTGTGAGGATGCGCGGCTCCAGAACATGTTTCCCCCCGGACTGTTTGATGGGTTGCGGATGTGTGTCGTATTGATGCCGTGGCGGCGGTGTTGGCGCCCACCTGCCAGAAAGAGATGAAGCGCAGCGGATGATGGGGATGGACCATCCGCCGGATGATCCGTTCCTGTCTTTGCTCTGTCGTCCGGCTTAGCGGGCCAGAACCTCGGCGGCTTCGCGGGTGCGGTCAAAGGCCCCCCGGGCCTGCCCGATGGCTGAGGTGATGGTGTTGACATTGCCCGACACCAGTTCCACCGCCCGGGCGGCGGACTGCATGGTCTGCGACATATCGCGGGTGACGGCGCTCTGTTCCTCCACCGCCGAAGCGGTGCTGACCACGTGATTGCGGACGGTGCCGATGGACTGGCGGATGCTGTCCAGCGCGCTGACCACGTCCCCGGCCACTTTCTGAACCCCTTCGATCTCGTGCGAAATCTGGCCGGTGGCGCGGGCGGCCTGTGTCGCCAGATTTTTCACCTCTCCGGCCACCACGGCAAAACCTTTCCCCGCGTCACCGGCACGGGCGGATTCGATGGTGGCGTTCAGGGCCAGCAGATTGATCTGGGCGGCGATATCCTGAATGGTGCTGACAATGCCGGACATGGCATTGGCGGCATCCGACAGGCGTTCCACCGCATCTCCGGCGTGATCGACGGTGATGGTGGCGGTGTCGCTGGCCTGCTGTGACCGGGTCATACTGGCGGAGATTTCGCTGATCGAGGCCGCCAGTTCTTCGGCGCTGGCGGCGATGGTCTGCACGTTGTTCAGGGTCTCGCCCGCCGCCGATCCTGCGGTATCAGCCAGTGTGTCAGACCGGCTGATGGCGCTGTCAATCTCAGTGAAGTTGACGTCAATCAGTGCCTTAAGATGGTCGAGAAGCTCCACCTGCGCTGTGATGTCGGTGGCAAACTTGACGATCTTCACCAGTGTGCCATCCAGATCGAACACCGGATTGTAGCTGGCCTGAATCCACACCGGCTTCCCGCTTTTGCTGATGCGCTTGTACTGGGCGGCCTGAAATTCGCCGCGCCGCAGATCGTCCCAGAACCGGGCATAGTCGGCGCTGTCATGTTCCGCCGGATCAACAAACAGGCGGTGATGTTTGCCGGTGATTTCCGGCAGGCTGTAGCCCAGCACACTCAGAAAATTGGCATTGGCGGTGATCACCGTGCCATCCACGGCAAATTCGATGACCGCCTGTGACCGCAGGATGGCATTGACCTTGCCGAGAAGGTCGATGTGCTCTTCTTTGGTGGCGGTGACGTCGCTGGCGTATTTGACCACCATGTAGGGCCTGCCGTGGCTATCCAGCACCGGATTGTACGAGGCCCGCAGCCACACCACCTTGCCGGTTTTGGTGATTCGCTTGAACTGCGCGGTCTTGAATTCGCCCCGGCGCAGATCGTCCCAGAAAGCGGCATAGTCCGGGCTGGTGCGGGTCTGCTCATCGAGAAAAAGGCGGTGGTGCTGGCCGACAATGTCGTCGGCGGAGTATTCCATCAGGGACAGGAACTGGCTGTTCGCATTGCGGATGGTGCCATCGAGATTAAACTCGATAATCGCCTGCGAGCGGTCGAGGGCGCGCAGGATGTCATCAGCCTTTTGAGAGGACTTGTTCCAGAACATGATGGGTCTGCTTTTCTGATAATTACTATCAATTACTGAGTGAGTGTGGTCAGTAATTGTCGCGGGTTATATCCTGCGGTTTTGTGACCGGGTATGGTTATAAATATCTAATGTGAGAGGTGCTTTCGTATACGTGGCAAGGCACTGCCATGATATCCTTAAGTGTTTTTAATATTTTGACAGGCTAATTTTCCGCAGTTGCTCCGGGCGGAGCATGGGGTCACTGAATGTATGGTTGATCCCGGGAAGTCGATCTGGCATGGTCCCCCCGTTTGATGACAGGAGGACGGCCTCCCCCATTCTGGGATCAGCAATCGGGACGGCCCGCACACACGGGGCCGCAAATCATGCGCACACCTTTGGACCGTATCCGTCAGGCTGTCAGCTTTGAACTGCTGGGTCTGATGATTGCCACGCCGCTGGGGGCGTGGGTGTTTGATGCCAAGCCCGCCGAGTTCGGGGTGCTGGTCATCATCGGGGCCAGCATGGCAACCGGCTGGAACTATCTGTTCAACTGGCTGTTTGACCATGCGCTGCTGCGCTGGCAGGGCCATACCCGCAAGACCGTACCGCAGCGGGTGCTGCATGCCGTGGCGTTCGAGGCCGGGCTGACGGTCGGCTTTCTGCCGGTCACGGCGTGGTGGCTGGGCATCGGCCTGTGGGACGCGCTGCTGGTCGATATCGCCTTTTCAGCGTTTTATCTGGTCTATGCCTTCGTCTTCACCTGGGCCTATGACACGGTCTTCCCGGTGCCCGCCCCGGTCCCGGTGACAGAAGACAGCGCGGCCTGAAGCACAGAAAAAGACCGGGCGGCAGAGGGGATCTGCCGCCCGGTTTTACCGTCATACTCTGTAAAGGGGCAGGGCGTTCTCAGCCCACGGCCTTCGCCTGTTCCGGCTGGCTGGGGTCGCGCAGCACATAGCCACGGCCCCACACGGTTTCGATGTAGTTGTCACCGTCAGAGGCCTGCGCCAGCTTTTTGCGCAGCTTACAGATAAACACGTCGATGATTTTCAGTTCCGGTTCATCCATACCGCCGTACAGATGGTTGAGGAACTGTTCCTTGGTCAGCGTGGTGCCCTTGCGGATCGCCAGCAGCTCCAGAATGCCGTATTCCTTGCCGGTCAGGTGCAGCGGCTTGGTGTCGATGGCGGCGCTGTGGGTATCCAGATTGACGTTCAGGCGCCCGACGGACACCACCGACTGGGCATGGCCTTTCGACCGCCGTACGATTGCCTGCATCCGGGCCACCAGCTCCGCCCGGTCGAACGGCTTGGTCAGATAGTCATCGGCCCCGACGCCCAGACCGCGCACCTTGCGGTCGGAATCGGACAGGCCGGACAGAATCAGCACCGGCGTTTCCACCCGGGCCGCCCGCAGCTGGCGGATCACGTCCAGACCATCCATGTCCGGCAACATCATATCCAGCAGAATGATGTCGTAATCGTAAAGCTTGCCGATCTCCAGCCCGTCTTCACCCAGGTGCGTGGAGTCGACCACCCATTGCTCCTTCCGGAGCATGAGTTCGATGGTTTGACGCATCGACGGATCGTCTTCGACGACTAAAACGCGCATTCCAGCCCCTGTTTTACAGACTGTTAGGGAGAAACAGGCCACCTCCGGCATCAGGCTTTTTACTGGCCTGAAGCGGGCCCTGACTCTAAAAAATCAGGCACTGTGGTCTGTCGCGGCACAGGTCCGTGTTATCCCCGGTTAACCCGCCGTTAACGATAGGGTGCTTGACTCAGTCTGGCAAGGGTCTAAGCCATCGGATATCTGAGTTTTCTGATCTTTTTCTGATCCGGCTGGGCCTTGTTTCACAACAGAAATGTGCGTCGCCGATTCTTCTTTTGTTATTTCCGTCCTTTATCTGTCCCGGAGTCCCCCGCGTGAGCAGTCTGGTCCGCAATTTTCTGACCGAGCTTGGCCGTATTCCCGATCATCAGGTGTTTGGCCGGGTGGTCGGGGTGCAGGGGCTGCTGGTCGAGGTCGGCGGGGTGCAGTCGGCGGTGTCGGTGGGCGACCGCATCATGGTGATGGGCCGGGCCGGAAAGATGATCCCGACTGAAGTGGTCGGGTTCCGGGAAGGGAAAACCCTGCTGATGCCCTTTGGCAGTGTCGATGGCATCAGCCTTGGCGCGCGGGCGGAAGTGGTGGCCGGGGCCCCGTCGGTGCAGCCCCATGTCAGCTGGCTGGGCCGGGTGGTCAATGCGATGGCGGAGCCGGTGGACGGGCTGGGGCCGCTGCTGCAGGGGCCCGCCGCCTATACCATCCGCAACAATCCGCCGTCGGCCCACAGCCGCCAGCGGGTCGGCGGCAAGCTGGATCTGGGCATCCGCTGTATGAACATCTTCACCACCTGCTGTATCGGGCAGCGTATGGGCATCTTTGCCGCCTCCGGGGTGGGGAAGTCGTCGGTGATGTCGATGATGGCCAAGTTCTCCTCCGCCGATATCATTGTCTGTGGCCTGATCGGCGAACGCGGGCGTGAGGCGCGGGAATTCATCGAAGACGATCTGGGCGAAGACGGGCTGAAGCGGTCGGTGGTGGTGGTCGCCACCTCTGACGAGCCGCCGCTGATGCGCCGTCAGGCCGCCTATCTGACCATGGCGATTGCTGAATATTACCGCGATCAGGGCCTGAATGTGCTGTGCCTGATGGACAGTGTCACCCGCTTTGCCATGGCCCAGCGTGAAATCAGCCTGTCCGCGGGCGAGCCCCCGGCCAGCAAGGGCTATACCCCCACCGTGTTCGCCGAGCTGCCGAAACTGCTGGAGCGGGCTGGTCCGGGCGCACGCGGGCAGGGCAATATCACCGGCCTGTTCACCGTGCTGGTGGAAGGCGATGACCATAACGAGCCGATTTCCGACGCCGTGCGCGGTATTCTGGACGGCCATATCGTGCTGGAACGCTCCATCGGTGAGCGGGGCCGCTATCCGGCGATGAACGTGCTGCGGTCGGTGTCACGAACCATGCCGGGCTGTAATTCGCCCGAGCAGAACGATCTGGTCCGCACCGCCCGCAAGATCATCTCGACCTATGAGGATATGGCGGAACTGATCCGGCTGGGGGCCTACCGCGCCGGATCAAACGAAGAGGTCGATACCGCCATCGAGCTGTATCCCCGCATCGAAGAGGTGCTGCGCCAGCGCAAGAACGAACCGACCGACCTGCAGACATCCTACACCATGCTGGCACAGGCGATCGGCATGGAACCGCCGCCGCCGCAGATCGGGTAAGGGGTAAAACCGCATGGCCAAGGGCCTGAAGGGTGTCATCCGCCTGCGGAAGTGGGATGTCGATGAAAAGCGCCGCATCCTGCGTCAGCTGCATGAGCGGGAAGACCAGATCCTTGATTTCATGCGTCAGCTGGAAGAGCAGGTGAAGGCCGAGGCGGAACTGGCCCGCCGCGACAGCACCGGGGCCGGGTTTACCTTCGGTGCCTATGCCCAGTGGGCCCGGAGGCAGCGGCAGGACCTGGAGACGGTGCTGGCCCATGTGCGGGTGGAGATCGGGCAGGCGCAGGATGCGGTGGCCGAAGCCTTCAAAGAGCTGAAAACCTTTGAAATCGCCCAGGCCAACCGCGAGGCTGCCGCCAAGGCCGAGCAGGACCGCAAGACCCAGATCATGCTGGATGACATCGGTCAGGAATCGCACCGCCGCCGCCAGAAGACCTGACGGCCAGACCGGCGGCGTTGGTCACTGTCACCGTGCCGGCAGCGATGGCAGGGACAGCAGCAGCCCGGGCGGGGCGTTGGCGGTCGGGCCATGCGGGTCGGGGTCGGTCAGGTCAATCCGGGTCCGTCCGCTGACCGTCAGGCTCTCAAGCGGCGGGCCGTAATACCCGTAAAACAGGCTGTCGAAGCGGCCGCTGTCCACCGCCCGCCGCAGGCCGGTCTCAAGGCGGTGGTACAGGGCCGGCTGTTCCCGGCTGACATACAGGTACTGGGCCACCGGCAGGTGCACCAGCAGCGACTCCTCGATCCCGATGTCAGGCATGTCGGCGGCGATGTTGACCTGTTCCTGCTGGATGTCGGTGGCGCCGCGCAGGATCATGTCGATCCGCCCCCTCTGCAACATCGGGTACAGGTCTCCTGCCGTGGGCAGAACATCCACGGTCAGCCCGTTGTGGTGCAGGATATCGGACATGTACCACCCCAGCACGCTGCCGATGCGGATTTGGCGCAGGTCATCAACGCTGCGGATGGCGCTGAAGCGCCCGGTATCCGCGCGGCGGATCTGCCCGATCCGGAAGCCCATCAGTCCACGGTCCACCGGCAGGCTGATCCGCAGGAACCGCCGGTCGTAGGCGTTGGTGCCCGGCATCAGGAAAACGGAGATCCGGTCCCCGCGGTCCAGTTCCGCCTCCACCCGCCGCCGTTCCAGACTCCGCTCATCGAGATCAACCCGTGACGGGCCGAACTCGGCGGTTTCGGCAAAGGCCAGCTCCAGCAGGGCGTGGGTATAGGTGGCGAAGCGGGCGGTCACGGGGTTTGGGGCCGGGGTCCGTGCCACCAGCACCTCTGCGGTGCGGCTGTGGGCCGGGCGGGCGGGCAGTGTGGCCCAGGGCAGGGCTGCCAGCAGGCCAAGGCAGTGACGTCGGGAAACCGGAGAGGAAAGCCGCATGAGGATGGTCCTGCTGTTTCCGGCATCGGGGGGATGCGAACCGCTTTTCAGTCAAGAGCTTACAGGCAGACGGAACGGAAACACAATCACCGGAAGCGCCCGGTTGTGCGCTTATACTTTATCGCTGAAATATGTACCTTGGGTTGTGAGTGTGGCCTTACCACGTCTGGGCCTTGGCCCCCGGCATCCGCAGCGGCAGACGCAAAGACGGATCCATCATCAGGGTCGGCAGATGCGGATCGGGGACTGACAGGTCGATGATGTGGCGGCTGTCCAGTTTCAGGGCATCCAGATCATGGCCGAACCACTCGCGGAAGACGGCCTCAAAGCGCCCGTTGGTCATGGCCCGGTGCAGTCCGGTCTGAATCCGCTGGTGCAGGGCAGGGTGGGTGGGGCTGACGTAAATGTAGAAAGCCAGCGGCATCCGCAGCAGCAGGCCGGTTTCAATCACGGTCCCGGAATAGGCGAAGTGCATTTCCGCCTGTTCCCGCACGATCTCGGTCGCCCCGCGTGAGATCAGGTCAAGGCGGTTGCGGACCAGCATCCGGTACAGGTCTTCATAGACCGGCACCACATTGGTGGTCAGGCTATTGTGTTGCAGGATATCGGTCAGGTGCCAGCCGAGAACGCTGCCGATGCGGATCTGGCGCAGATCATCCAGTGTGCGGAGTTCGGCGAACCGGGCCTGATCTTCGGCCCGGATCACCCCGACACGCAGCCCGAGCAGGCCACGGTCCGCCGGAACATCAACCCGCAGGAACCGGCTGTCGTAAGCATTTGTGCCGGGCATCAGGTAAACATTCAGGCGTGTGCCTTTTTCCAGCTCGGCCTCAATCCGCAGCCGTTCCTGTGGGGCGGTGGCGAACACCACATGGCCCGGCCCCTGCTCCGGGGTTTCGGAAAAGGCGAGCTCGATCAGGGCCTGGGTGTAATAGGCCCGGGGGTCGTCATCCATCTGCGGTGCGGGAAAGCGGGCGATCATCGGCGGGCCAGCCACGGCTGGCCGGGTGGCGGCAGGGGCCTGCGCGGCAGCGGGCCGCTGTGCAGCCTGCACCGGCATGACAAAAACAGAGAGAAGCAGGGACAGCAGGGCTGGCAACAGGACCGGCAGCGTCCGGGCGGTGGAAGGCATTATGATCCATAACAGGCCTGACACAACAGGCAGGCCATAACAACGCAAGGGGCAGGCGGTGGGCGCCCGGTCAGGGGATGCAACAGGGGCACAATAACAGGGCCGGGCACCAGACGGCCTGTTGCATCAGCATATCAGGTTAGTTCTATGGTGTCTGAGTCCGAACAATCGTATCCCGACTTATGGGGTAGGATATCCGATGGTATTGCTCCGGTCCGGTGGAGGCGGGGGGCAGGGGAAAATCAGGGGCGGCCGAGGCGTTTCTGCTCCCGTCGCAGCGCTTCGGCGCGGGCCGGGTCGGTCAGGATCAGGGCCCTGCTGCTGATAAAGCCGGTGCGGCCATCGACTGTCTGCACCCGGGCCCACTGGCCGTCGCTGGCGACCTCATTGACCATCACGGTTTCGCCGGACCCCAGCAGCAGCAGGGTCTGGAATTCCTGCCCCGGCCCGGTGCGCAGGGCGGTGGCGGCGACCCGGATGTCGTGATACTGCCCGGCCCGCACCCCACCGGCGGAGAGGGAGACGACCGGCGGTGGTGCTGCGGCGGACGGTGTTGGCGGCGCCGCAGGGCTGGCCGGACCCGTCACCGGCGCACCCGGCTGTGTCACCGCCGTCACCGGCTCGGCGGGGGTGCCGTCCGTCTGGGCGCCCGGCCAGAACAGCAGGGCCAGCACCACAATCAGCACATAGACCGGCAGCAGTTGCAGCAGTTGCAGGGCGCTGGCCCCGCGCCAGCGGTCTTTCAGCGGCGGCAGGGTCTGGCCGGGGGCGGCGGCGCGGATGCGGGCCAGTATCTGGTCGGTCTGCAGGCGGCTGACGCCGTCGGGGGAAAACATCTGCGCCTGCAGGGCGATGGCATGGGCCATCATCGGGTCGTTCTGGCTGAGGAAGGCCTGTGCCTGCTGCATCAGCAGGGCGTGGTTGCGCTGTCGGGGCAGACGCCCGCCGCGCAGGGCAATGCTCAGGGCATGGATGGTTTTCAGCGGCCCGCGCAGCGACCACCAGCCGGTCAGCCAGCAGCGGGCGGCGACCTTCAGGGCCTTGCGGTCAGCGCAGGCCCGGCAGTAGATGCCCTCCTGCCAGTGTTCGCGGGTGTGGCGCAGGGTGCCGGTGACGGTCAGGAATTCCACAAAGCGCGGCTGGGCCGCCACCTTGCCGCAGCAGCAGCAGGCCACCGGCGGCGCGGCGGTGCGGCCCGGGGCTTTGTGGGCCGGGGCCGGGCGCTGCTGGGTGCGGGCCTGCGTCTGGCGATAGGCCCGGGTCGGGTCGCCGTCACGCGGGGACCGGCTTTGCGCCCGCGTGCCGCCAGAGGACGCCCCAGAAGAGGCCCCGGAGGATGTACTGTGACGCGAGGACTGACGGCCCGCTGCGGCATCGGCCCCGGCTTTTCCCGCCCCGGTGCGGCGGCTGTCATAGGCTGCCCGGCGGGCCGGATCAGACAGCACCTCATAGGCGGCAGTCAGGCGATGGAACGCCTCTTTGGCGCCGGGGTCCGGGTTGCGGTCAGGGTGCAGATCCTTCGCCCGGCGGCGGAAGGCACTTTTGACCTCTGCCGGGCTGGCGGTGGGGGCGATGCCCAGCAGGGCGTAAAAGCCGCGCGGGTCTGCCGGGTCAATGTCAAACCGGCCTGCGGTCATCCGGCGGCCTCCGGCAGGGGCACGACCGGGCGCAGCGCGCAGGACAGGGCCTCGTCCGTATACAGGCGGTTCAGCAGATCCGGGTTGGCCCAGCCGGGCTGGCGTTCCTCCAGCCGCACCCGGTGGCTGTCCGTGCCGGTGGCGCGGGTCACCGTCACCTCCAGCCAGCGGGGCACCAGCTGGTTGGCCAGATCAGACAGGACCGCAGCGGCCAGCCCTTCGGGGATGTCGGCGGCAAAGCCCTGCTCCGGCTGGTCCAGCACGGCGGCATAGGCCTGCCACGCCCCGGGGGCCAGCACGTGCCGGTCCGGCACGAACCGGGCCTGCACCCGGGTGCCATCGGCCATCGGCCGCGACAGCACAACCACGGCATCCAGCCCCGGCGCCGGTGTCGGGCGGGTCAGCAGAGGGGCGCGGCGGAACTCTGGGTCGGTCATGGTCTCGGGTGTAGCCAGAAAGAAGCAGGGATCAGGACAGCAGGCATGCGAGTATCATTTTTTTGATCCGCCGCACACGGGAAAGTAAGGGCCAGACTCAGGGGGCCAAACTTAGAGGGCTAAACTTGGGGGGCCAGACTTGGGGGGCGAGACACAGGGGCCAGACTCAGGCGGTGAAACCCCCGGCCCCGCCTGCGGTCCGCAGCGACGGCGGTAGCGCCTCCACCGGGCCGGGAAAGGTGGCGGCAACCTGAAACGACAGGCTGCCGGTCAGGCCCATGGCCTCCGCCGAGGTGCTGAACAGGCCGAGGATGTCGCGCCGGATCACGGGGTCCAGCGCCCGGCTGGTGCGCACCAGCAGCGACAGGCGGCGGCTGCCGGGCTGCCCGTGCGGCCCCCCTTTATACAGGCCGTCAAACTGCATCGGCCCCAGCCGCGACAGGTCGAGCGCAAACAGGAAGCGCACGCCCCCACCCCGGCCGCCGCCGCTGCCGGTGCCGTCTTCTTCCACCGCTTCGCTGCCGGTGCGGCGGGTGACCAGCGTGATGCGGTCAATCTGGCCGCCAAAGCCGAACGGCAGGTTCATCACCCGCCAGTCGCCGCCGCCATCCCGGGCCGGGCGGACGGTTTCGCGGGTGGCGTCCTCGACATCCTTCAGCAGGGCGCGGCCCTTGCCGTCGGGCCTGTCCAGCGCCTTCAGCGGGCGGTCCCCCAGCCAGCCTCTGGGGTCGGCGCTGCGGGCTGCCCCGGCCACCGCCATCATGGTGGTGACCATCCGGGCATCCGGGGCGGGGATCGCCCGGGCCAGCGCCTGCGCCGCCTCGGCATCTTCCTGCGCCAGCAGATCCAGCGCCTGACTGAGCGCGCCGAAACCGGGGGCCGCCCCGGTCCCGGTCAGTGCGGGGGCTGCCGCCCCGGCCTGCGCCGGGGTCGTCACCGTCATCACATCAAGGGTCACATGGCTGTTGACCGGCAGCGGCGAGCGGACATCCAGCAGCAGGCTGCCCTGCGGTGTCTGGATCAGGGCCGTTCCGCCGCCGGGGCTGGCGGTCACGCTCCCCTCCAGCGACAGCAGCGGGGCCGCCCCGGACGAAGGCGGCGCGGTCAGCGGGCGGGTGCCGTCGGGCAGCTGCACCGCCGTCAGCCGGACCTGCGCCTGTGCGCCGGGCTCAAGGAGCGGGGTTGACGGGGCCGATGGGGTCGGGGCCGGATGGTCGCCGGTGGCGGCGTCAGCGACCGCATGGGCGGCATGGCGCAGGGCGGCAAACAGGCCGTGGGCGGTCAGTGCCCCCCCGGCGGGGCCAGCCCCGGGCACCGGCGCGGTCTGTGGCGCGGGGCCGGTCGGTCCGGCACTGCCGGGGGCAGCCGGACCCATCGCCGCAGGCAGGGCCGCCCCGGCGGAGAGGGGGCCGGACTGTGGGCCGGTGATGATGGTGGCGGTCAGGGTCTTGCCAAGGCTGAGGGCGACAGCATCGCCCTGATTGGCCGCCTGCAACAGGCTGCCGGGCTGGCGCAGGCCATGAGCGGGGTCAAAGCCGGGCAGGCCGGGGGGCTGGAGGCCGCCGGGGGCGGTCCCGGCCAGCCCTGTCCCGACCAGTCCTGTCCCGGCAAAACCGGGCGCGGTCAGGCCGGGGGTGTTAAGGCCGCTTCCGGGGATTCCGTTTCCCGGCATTCCGTTTCCGGGGATTCCGCCACCGGGCAGCACCGCACCGGGTAACGCCGAACCGGGCAGGGCTGTTCCGCCGGGCAGCAGCAGCGGCTGACCGTTGACGGCAAACAGCCGGAACGACACGCCTTCGCCGGGGGTGCCGGTCAAAATCAGGGTCAGGCTGCTGTTGGCGGGCAGGGCGGGCAGGCCACCGCGCAATGTCAGCGTGCCATAGCGGCTGTCGGCCTGCACCTGCCCCCGCACCAGATCAGTAAGGGTGGTGACCTCAATCCGGGTTCCGGCAGGCAGGCTGCGCAAGGCGTCGGGCACGTCAGAGGCAATGACCGGGGCCGCCGCAGGGGCAGGCGCTGCCGCCGCTGCGGGCGGCGGTGCTGAGGGTATAGTGCTCATGCCCGGCCCCCTGTGTCAGACGGCGTCAGTCCGCCAGCAGCTTGTCGGCGATTGCCTCGACATCCATCGCCGCCTCGGCATTCGGCGAGCGGATCAGGATCGGCGTCTGATTGCGGATCGCTTCCCGCACCCGCATGTCACGGCGGACGATGCCGACCAGCGGCGGGCTGAACTTCAGGAAGCCTTCGCAGGCCTTGCGCAGGGTGGCATAGGTCCGCTCGCCTTCGCGGGTCGAGTTGGCGGCGTTGACCACCACGCGGATGTCCGCCCCCGGCCGTTCCAGCGCCGTCACCTTGATAAAGGCATAGGCATCGGTGAGGGATGTCGGCTCGTCGGAGGTGACGACCAGAATGGTCCCGGCGGCCCGGGCGAGCTGGCGCACGCTTTTTTCCACCCCGGCCCCCAGATCAATGATCACCTTGTGATAGGCGGTGGCCATCATCGACAGGTCTTCCGCCATCAGCTGCAGGCGCGACAGCGGAATGTTGGCCAGCGAGCCGGAGCCCGACCGCCCGGCGATGACATCAAACCCGCCGCGGTCGTAATGACTGCACGCCTGCGTCAGGGTGACCTTGCCGGTGACAACGCTGCCCAGATCCAGCTTCGGCATCAGGCCGAGCTGGATATCGACGTTGGCCAGCCCGAGGTCACCGTCAAACAGCAGGGTCTTACGACCCCGCAGCGCCAGCGCATGGGCGAGGGTGATCGAGAACCACGTCTTGCCGACCCCGCCCTTGCCGGAGGCCACGGCAAGAACATTGCGGCCACGCGAGCGCACGCTTGACCCCGGCGCCAGGGACGGCGCCAGAAGCTGGGTTTGGTCGTTGGGGAGCTGGGTGCTCATCCGCGTGCCTCGCTGGTATCACTGTCTGCATCAAGGAAAGAGAAGAAATCTGGGCTCTTTTCCGGTTCCGGATCAGGCATATTACGCATGTCTTCGCCCGGTCCGCCATAGCCGGAAGTAATCGGCTGCGGCTGGCGCAGGCGGGGCAGCGGGGCCGCCGCCCGGGGGCGCTGCTGCGGATCCTGCCCCTGATCCGGGCCTGAACGCAGGCGCGGCATGCGCGGAACATCAGCCGCCGCCGGGTTTTGCGGCTGCTGCTGCTGCCCGTATGCTGCGCTGCGTTGACGCGGTGCAGCGTAGGGATCCTGCGGCTGGGCCGGTTGCCCATAGGGGCCACGCTGCGGGGCGGCCTGTCCGCGCCCGGCAACCGGCTGGGCGGCATAGGCTGCCGGGTCATACCCCGATCCGCCATAGGGGGATTGTGCGCTGCGGGCCGAGTCGTAGTCCGAAGGACTATAGGGGGCAGCGGCGTATCCACCCCGCTGCGGGGCGGCCTGTCCGCCATAGGGGTCGGTGCCGTATCCGGCACCATACCCGGCGGGATCATCATTCAGATCCGGGTCGGCATAGGTCTGGGCTGCCGGGGGCATGCGCGGCGGGCTGGCGGCGGGCTGGTCATAATCCCCGTCGCCGTAGCCGTCAGCATAGGCCCCGTCATACTCCTCACCGCTATATCCCTCACTGGCATACCCCTCACTGGCAGCGGCGGAAACCGCCCCGGCATAGGCCTGTGCCTGCTGCGGTGCCGACGGAATCGGCACGGCGGCAGAGCGGCGGGCCGACCAGTCATCGGGGGCGGCGGCCACCGATTCCTCTGACGGCGGCACCAGCAGCCGGGCCATGGTCACCGGGGTGATCGAACACAGGCCGTTGGCCACATGCGGGTTGATCGACACATCGCTGAACATGAACTGCCCGGCGTCGGCGGCGGCCAGCACCGCCCCCAGACGGCGGGTCATGTCCAGCCGGGTGGCCAGCAGGCGGGTTGCCCCGGCCTGCGCAAAAATTTCCGCCACCTCAGTGGCTTCCATCGGGTCGCCTCCGGCAGCCAGCACCAGCACCGCCTCGACGCTGACCGCATGGGTCAGGGTGTTGAGGTAGCCGATATCCTCGCTGCTGAAAGGGTTCAGGCCGGGGGTGTCGATATAGACCAGATCACTGATCTGCGTCGCTTCGGCCACCATCGCTTCCAGACTGGAGGCCCCGCGCGCCTTTTTCAGCTCCACACCGAGGATGCTGGTGAAGGCCGACAGCTGCTCCATCGCCCCGGCCCGCACGGAATCGGCGGTGATGACGGTGACACTGCGCCCCGCCAGCCGGGCCCGGGCCGCCAGCTTGGCGACGGTGATGGTCTTGCCTGATCCCGGCGGACCGACCAGCATCACCGGGGTTGGTGACTTGCGCGACGGCAGCGCGGCAAAGGTGAACAGCTCGTCCATCGCCCCGGCGGTGGCCATGGTGGCGTCGGCGGTGTCGATGCTGCGGGCGGCGGCCAGCATCCGTTCGCACAGGCGCGGCGGCACCCCGTGATAGACAAGGCAGTCGCGGATGGTCTCGTTGACCGGCGACAGGGGCGCGCCGCTTAAGACCTCGGCGATTTCCTGATCGCTGGTGGTTTCCTCCAGAGCGGCGGTGATGCGCACGCCCTGCCCGCCACTGGCGCGCTGGGTGGAGACGATGATGGCATCGTCCCCCAGTTCGGCGCGCACCAGTGCCATTGCCTCTGACATGGTGACAGCGGAGTAACTCTTCAGGCGCATCGGCGGTCTCCCGGTTCCGTCCCCCGCTCAGGGCGGGGGGTGCGCTTGCAGGGTACCGGCATCTGCCGGATCAGGGTCCAGGGCCCGGACATCAGATCTGTCCCAGAGTCTTGATGCGGGCCTTGGGGTGGATTTCGTTCTGGCTCATCACCACCGTCATCGGCCGGAACCGTTCAACGATGGATCGGACATAGGGGCGGACCATCGGGCTGGTCAGCAGCACCGGGGTTTCGCCCTGCATGGCAAAGCGTTCAAAGGTCTGGCGGGTGGTGTTGATGAACTCATGCAGCTGGGTCGGCGGCATGGCAAGCTGCTTTTCCTCGCCCTGACCGATCAGGGATTCGGCGAAGTTCTGTTCCCAGTCCGGCGACAGGGTGACCAGCGAGATCACGCCTTCGTCATCAGCATTGGCATCGCAGATCTGGCGGGCAAGGCGCATGCGCACATGCTCGGTCATCAGCATGACGTTGCGGGTCATACCCGACCCTTCCGAAATCCCTTCCAGAATGGTCGGCAGATCGCGGATCGAGATGCGCTCGCCCAGCAGGTTCTGCAGGATACGCTGGACGGCGTTGACGCTGATCTGGGCCGGGATCATGTCGGCGATCAGCTTCTGATGTTCTTTGTCCAGCTCGTCCATCAGCTTCTGGGTTTCGGCAAACGACAGCAGCTCGGCCATGTTGTCACGCACCACTTCCGTCAGGTGGGTGGTGATGACGGTGGCCGGATCAACGACGGTATAGCCACGGAACAGCGCTTCCTCGCGGTTTGACGCCTCAATCCACACCGCCGGCAGGCCAAAGGTCGGTTCGCGGGTTTTTTCGCCCGGCAGGGTGATTTCCTCGCCCCGGGGGTCCATCACCAGCAGCATGTTGGGCCGCAGGTCGCCGCGCCCGGCCTCCACTTCCTTGACGTAGATGACATAGGCATTGGCGGCCAGCTGCATATTATCCTGAATACGGACGCTGGGCATGACGAAGCCCATTTCCGTCGCCAGCGCCCGGCGCAGGGATTTGATCTGGTCGGTCAGCCGCTGGTTGCCGCCGCCCGAGATCATCGACAGCAGGCCGTAACCCAGTTCCAGCCGCACCATGTCCAGCCGCAGGGCGGTGGCGATCGGTTCTTCCGCCACCGGGGCCTTCTGCTGCTCGGCCATCGCGGCCATTTCGGCGGCCTTAAGCTGTTCGCGGGTCTGCTTGCGGTCGGTGTAATAGGCCGCTGCCCCGGTGATACCCGCCAGCAGCAGGAACGGCAGCGCCGGGGTGCCGGGCAGCACCGCCAGCAGACCGGCAACGGCGGACGCCATGCCAAGGGCCTTGGGGTACTGGGTCAGCTGGCCGCCCAGTGCCTTTTCCGTGCTTTCGCTCAGACCGGCCTTAGAGACCATCAGACCGGCGGCGACTGAGACGATCAGCGCCGGGATCTGGCTGATCAGGCCGTCGCCGACGGTCAGACGGGTATAGGTGTCAGCCGCCTGCGAGAACGGCAGACCGTTCTGCGCCATGCCGATGATCATGCCGCCGACGATGTTGACGGCGGTGATGATCAGACCGGCAACGGCATCGCCGCGCACGAACTTCGACGCACCGTCCATCGACCCGAAGAAGTCCACTTCCTTCTGCAGGTCAAGGCGGCGCTGGATCGCCTGCCGTTCGTCGATCACCCCGGCGGACAGGTCGGCGTCAATCGCCATCTGCTTACCGGGCAGCGCATCAAGGGTAAAACGGGCCGTCACTTCGGCGATACGGGTTGACCCCTTGGTGATCACCATGAAGTTGACGAGGATCAGGATCAGGAAGACGATCACCCCGATCACGAAGTTGCCGCCCATGATGAACCCGCCGAACGCCTGAATGACGTGACCGGCAGCGGCGGTGCCCTCATGCCCGTATTGCAGGATCAGGCGGGTCGATGCGAGGTTAAGCGCCAGGCGGAACAGGGTGGTGACCAGCAGAATGACGGGGAAGCTGTTCAGCTCCATCGCTTTCTGGATGAAGATCACGGTCATGAACACCAGCACCGAGATCGTCAGCGACAACGCCAGCATGATGTCGAGGAACCATGGCGGCATCGGGATGATCAGGATGACCAGCACCATCGCCATACCGATGGCCAGCGCCAGATCGCCCCGCTTCAGCAGGCCCAGGGCCGCACCGCGCACGGCATCCGCGTTCAGCGAAAACCGTCCGCCGCCCGCCTGGGCAGCGCCGCCATCTCCTGTCTTGCCGGTATCGTCGGCCATTCGGTCCTCGTTGACTGTCTTCCCCGGTCAGACCGGGGCGTGTGCTGGCAGGCCCCGCCGCGCGGGCGGGATGGGGGATCGGGGTAACGGTCGCGGCTTACAGGCGGGCGTCAGGGTCGCCGCTGGGGGGCGGCGGCACCGTCATGCCCTGATCGGCATACAGTTTCAGCTTGTTGCGCAGGGTGCGGATCGAAATGCCCAGAATATTGGCGGCATGGGTGCGGTTGCCCAGCGTGTGCCGCAGGGTGTCGATGATCAGGTCGCGTTCGACATCGGCCACCGTCCGCCCGACAAGGGCCGAGGCCAGCCCGGCCCCGCCCGCCAGCATCGCCGGGGTCGCCGGGGTTGGGGCCGGGGTGGTCGGGCTGCCGAACAGCCCGTCGTTGTACGGATTGGCAAAGGCCGGGGCCGGGTCATGGCTGTCGGTGCTGCCAAAACCGCTGAGGGATCCGTCCTCGCTGGTCAGCAGAATCGCTTCGGGCTCGATTTCCGGCCCGCTGGCCAGCAGCACGGTGCGGTGCATGGTGTTTTCCAGCTCGCGCACGTTGCCGCGCCACGGGTGACGCAGCAGCATCGACAGGGCCGCCCGTGACAGCGGCCGCTCCGGCACGCCGTTCAGCTCGGCATATTTGCGGATAAAGTGGGTGGCCAGCGCCTCGATATCCGCCGGGCGTTCGCGCAGCGGCGGCAGGGTCAGGGTCACCACGTTCAGGCGGAAGAACAGATCCTCGCGGAAGGTGCCCTTGCGGACCTCGTCCTGAAGGTTGCGGTTAGAGGTGGCAAGAATGCGCACATTGACCTTCACCGGCTGGTTGCCGCCCAGCCGGATGATTTCCTTCTCCTGAATGGCGCGCAGCAGCTTGGCCTGAAGCCGCACGTCCATTTCCGAGATTTCGTCCAGCAGCAGGGTGCCGCCGCTGGCTTCCTCAAATTTACCGATGCGGCGGGCGACGGCCCCGGTGAAGGCGCCTTTCTCGTGGCCGAACAGCTCGGATTCCATCAGGTTTTCAGGGATGGCGGCACAGTTGACGGCAACAAAGGTCTGCCCGGCCCGCCGCGATTTGCGGTGCAGGTAGCGGGCCATCACCTCTTTCCCGGTGCCGGATTCGCCGACAATCAGGATCCCGGCTTCCGACGGGGCAACCTGATCGGCCAGCCGGATGGAGCGCTGCATCACCGGATCGCGGAAAATCAGGGAATTGTCCTGCGCCACCACCGCTTCCAGCACGGCGGCGATCAGGTCGGCATCGGGGGGCAGGGGCAGATATTCCTTGGCCCCGGCGCGGATGGCGGCAACGGCGGCGCGGGTATCGTTGGCGATGCCACAGGCGACGACCGGCACGGAAAAGCGCTCGGCCTCCAGCCCGGCGACCAGTCCGCCGACATCCAGCCCGACGTCGATCAGGATCAGATCGGCCCCTTTGCCGCTGCGCAACAGATTAAGGGCCGCCGGAATATCGTCCGCCTGGCTGACCTTGGCCCCGCGCCGGATGGCAATCTGGCTGGCCGCACCGATCTGTCCGCCGAGAGAACCGATAATCAGTAACCGCATCCGCACCACTCCTGAACCCAAAGTCTGGTCTGCACCCCTGTCCCCATTCCCCGGCGGGCTGTGCCGGAGTCGGGCAGGAATACAGGCATACGGGTCAGATGGTAGCGGGTAATCCTGAAGAAAGTCTTAGAGACCGGCAAAAAATGCCGGGACCCGAGATGGTTACTGGCTGACGGTGCTATCGGTCAGCGGCGGGGTCAGGCTGTCGAGCTGCTCCAGAAACTGCCGGGCCCGGTCAGAGGTGTGGCAGGTGATCAGGATCTGGGCTGTCCGCGCGGGCGGGAGGCCCGGCACGGGCTCGATCTGCCCGCTCTGGACCTCAGGCAACCCGACCATATTGCCGGGATAGGCAAGGATGTAGTCCACCCGCCGCGCCTTCAGCAGATCAACCGTCTGGATCACGTCGTTGGTGCCGATCAGCTCGGCATAGGGGATGCCGTTCAGGGTTGCCGGCCAGTCGGCCATCCGGCGGTTCCGGGCAACCCGGACCGCATCGGCGGGCGGGGGCGGGGTCCCCCGTAAGTGGTAGTACAGATACTCCACCCGCATCTGCGGGCGGCTGGACAGGGTCTCCGGGCGCGGCTGCGAGGAGGAAAAGCGCAGGGAGACCATGCAGTCATAGCGGTGCGCCTCAAACAGCGGGTCGGCGCGGATCGGCAGCTCCTCGGTCAGGGTGACAAGCGGGGACAGCCGGTGGAGGCGGTCAAGCATTGCCGCCTCTTCCGGTGTGGCGGCTTGACCCCCGCGTGCCTTGCTGCCGACATAATAAACCAGCCGCAGCCTGTCCTCCCCGGTTTCTGCCACCGCTGGGGCCGGGGCCGCCGCCGCCGGGCCGGTAAAGGCCAGCGTGGTAAGGGCCGATGCTGCGAAAGTCTGCGACAGGTTCATGGTGCCGTACCCCGGGGCGGGATCCTGCTGACAGTGTGCGCCGGTTGGGCCAGAAGGCAAGACGCCCGGGGGCGACTGTTACGGCGCAGAGACAGGGAGGCGCCTGTCAACCGGTCGGTCCGTCTACCCGCTGGTCGGCGGGCAGCAGGCTGTTGACCTGCATTTCCAGACGGCGCGGGCTGTCTTTGCGGCAGATCGACAGCACGCCCAGCAAATGAATGTGCTGGATCAGCTGATCTTCGGCGCTGTTGCGCTCCATCTTTGATGCCAGCGGCGAAAACACCATGTTCGACAGAATGGCCCCGTAGAAGGTGGTCAGCAGGGCCACCGCCATACCCGGGCCGATGGCCGACGGGTTGGACAGCTGGCTGAGCATCTGCACCAGACCGATCAGGGTGCCGATCAGCCCCATGGCCGGGCTGATTTCAGCCGCGCGGCGCAGCACGCTGGCGGATTTGTCGATCCGGCTCTGCTGGGCGGCGATATCCCGGCGCAGCAGCACCTCGACCTCGGTATCCGGGGTGCCTTCGATCACCAGCTTCAGGCCATTTTGCAGGACCGGCTGGTCCCGCAGGGCGCCGACGATGTTGCCCTGCAGGGTCAGGATGCCGTGGCGGCGGGCGAAATCGGCCAGCCGCAGCACATCGCGCGCCGCGTCGGGGCCCGACCGGGTGCGGTGGCGGATGGTCTGGCCCAGATCCTGCCCGGCGCGCAGCATGTCGCCCCATGAATAGCTGGCGGTGGTGATCAGCACCGTACCGCCGATGACGATCAGCACGCTGGGAAAATCAAGGAAGGCAAGAACCGACCCGCCCAGCACGATCGCCAGAGCCATCAGCACAAAGGCCCCGGCAATCCCGAACAGGGTTGCCCCGTCGATCAGGCCCCAGCGCCGTCCGATCCGCAGAAGGGGGAGGCTGGGGCGGGTCTCTTCGGCCATGCCGGGCTCCTGACTGTAAAAATACCGGTGTCCTCAGCCCGTGCCGGATCCGGACGGGTCCGGCCGGGCCGGGCCGGTCAGTTGCGGTCGGTCTTGATGATTTCCGTCATGGTGATGCCAAGGCGGTCTTCGACCACCACGACCTCGCCACGGGCAACCAGCCGGTTGTTGACATAGATATCAATGGCTTCGCCGACCTTCCGGTCCAGCTCCACCACCGCGCCGCGGCCCAGCTTCAGCAGCTGGTTGACCTGCATGGACGACTTGCCCAGCACCGCCTGCACCTTGACCGGAATGTCATACACCGCTTCCAGATCCGCCGCCGAGCGCGGCTTATCGGGAACGGCTTCCCCCATCAGGGTGTTTGCCACTTCGTCTTCAGCCGAGGAGGCAGCGGCACGGGATGCGGCTTCCCATTCATCCAGTTCAAGGTCCTGATCGGCCATTGCGGCATCTCCTGCAGGGTCTGTCCGGGGGGCGTCCGTGGAATAAACGGGGCCGCCGGGGTTATTTTCAGTTGGTTATGGCATGAAAGACCGGCAGACGTCACCGGGGTTTGGCCCGGGTCTTTCAGGGGGGGCATCCGGCTGCCGGGGCTGCCGGGGCCACCGGGGCCGGGCAGGATTGATGGCGACGGAGGGGACGGGATCGGGCTGTACATCATTCAGCGGGCACCGCAGGAGGAGGGGTATACCAGCGCCGGGTATCGGTCTCGGGCCAGACATCTTCGTCAGCAGGACCGGGCGCGGCGGCGGGGGCAGGGTCAGGGTCGGGCGGGGCGGGAAGATCCAGCGCCTCGCCACGGGTGAACCGGGGAATGTTCCGCTCCACCAGATCCTCCACCTGCTGCCACAGGCGGGTGGTGTTGCGTTCAGCACCGCCGTCGGCCCATTCCAGCCGGGCATCTGACAGCACCATCGACGGGTCTTCGACCGTGACGATCCGGCCTTCAAACCCGGCCCGCTGGGCAACCTGCATGATCTGGTCGCGCAGCAGCGGCACCATGTCGGGGTGAACGCGCAGCATCAGGCGCGGGTGGGCGTGCAGCTCCGGCATCAGGGCGGCGACCAGCGCGGTGATTTCCGCCGCCGCATAGTGGCTGCCGGTATGGGGCAGAAGTTTGCGGCAGACGGCCAGCGCCACCTGTGTCGCCAGTTCGCCGATTTCACCGGTGGCCCGTTCCAGCCCCGGCTTCAGACCGGCGATGCCTTCGGCGCAGCGGGTCAGGGCGCTGACCATGGCCTGTTCCAGCGCTGTCGAGGCTTCTTCCAGCGCTGCGGTATGCCCGGCGACATAGGCTTCCTCCCGCGCCAGCTCCATTTCCTCTTCGGTATAGAGCGGCGGGGGCGGGGCGGGCTCGGCATCATAGACGCCGTCCGCCGCCAGATAGTCGGCTTCCTCCCCCTCGTGCCCGGCCAGATGCCCGGTCGGAGCCGCATACAGCAGGTCCGAGGCCACGGTCTGCCCGGGATCCTCCGGCTCGTCGAAGCGGAGGTCGAAGGTAAACTTGCGGACGGTCGGGGCCGACATGAAGGGGCGGGATCCTTATCACCAGAGAGGAACAGGGCAGGCAGGGCGGAGACGGGCGGGGATCAGTAGACCAGCTCGTCGTCGTCCTTGCCTTCGGAGATCACGATCTGGCCGGAATTGGCCAGTTCCTTGGCAAGCACCACGATGATGTTCTGGGCTTCGTCCACTTCGCGCAGACGCACCGGGCCCAGGGCCTCCATGTCTTCGCGCAGCATCTTCCCGGCGCGTTCCGACATGTTCTTGAAGAAGATTTCCTTCAGGCCGTCCGATGCCCCCTTCAGGGCCAGACCCAGCTTGTCCTTTTCCACATGGCGCAGCAGGGTCTGCACGCCCTGGGTATCGAGGCGGGTAAGATCCTCGAAGGTGAACATGAGCTGTTTGATCTTCTCGGCGCTTTCGCGGTTGCGCTCTTCCAGCGCCCCCATGAAGCGGGCCTCGGTGTTGCGGTCGAGGTTGTTGAAGATGTCGGCCATCATCTCGTGCGCATCGCGGCGGGCGGTGCGGGCAAGGTTGGACATGAACTCGGTGCGCAGGGTCTTTTCCACGCCGTCCAGCACTTCCTTCTGCACCGCTTCCATGTGCAGCATACGCATGATGACTTCCATGGCGAAGCCTTCGGGCAGCAGCGCCAGCACCCGGGCCCCGTGGTCGGCCTTGATCTTTGACAGCACCACCGCCACGGTCTGCGGGTATTCGTTCTTCAGGTAGTTGGCCAGCACCTGCTCGTTCACGTTGCCGAGCTTATCCCACATGGTGCGCCCGGCCGGACCCCGGATTTCTTCCATGATCGCATCGACGCGGTCTTTGCCGAGGGACTTCAGCAGCAGGCGTTCGGTGGTGTCATACGACCCGACCAGCGACCCGGTGTTAGAGATGGCATCGGCAAATTCGACGAACAGACGCTCGACGATATTGGATGACACCGTGCCAAGGTTGGCCATGATCTGGGAGATTTCCCTGATCTCCTCGTCATCCATCATCGAGAAGATCTTCGCCGCATGCTCTTCACCCAGTGACAGCAGCAGGATGGCTGCCTTCTGGGGGCCGGTGAGGCTGCGGTAGTCTTCCTTTACGCGACCCAAGGCGCGAACTCCCTACACTGTGGCCGGGCCCTGCCGGGGCAGGGGGGCCGGAGATGACGGACAACAGAGACCGGAACATAACCCCGAAGCCGGGATCAGGCCTCCTGATACAGCCAGTTGCGGACGATGGACAGGGCTTCTTCCGGATGCTTTTCGACGATTTCGCCGATCTTGCGCAGGCTGGAGGCTTTGACGCGGCCTTCGACCTTGTCGATGTCGATCAGCTCGTCGGAGATATCCTCTTCTTCCGGGATCGGCGCCGGGCCGGTCAGCTGCGGGGCACCGGGCAGGCCCTCGGCGGTCAGCAGCTGATTGTCAGCAGAGGCGGCGGCCCCTTCAAAGGCACGGGAAATCAGCGGGCGGACCACCAGCAGGATCACGAGGATGGCGACGATCGCCACGCCCAGCCCTTCGGCCATGCGCATAACCTCTTCCTTGGTGAACCCAAGGAACATCCACGGCTTTTCCCCTTCCAGATCAATGACCTGAAACTGCATGTTGACCATTTCGATCTGGTCGCCACGGTTGGCGTCAAAGCCGATGGCAGACCGCACCAGCGCCGACAGCTTATCCATCTCCTGCTCGGACCGCGGCTGATACTGCTTCTGCTCGCCGGTGCCGGTATACAGGCCGTCAATCAGCACCGCCACGGACAGCCGCTTGATGCTCGGGCCTTCCTTGACCTGATTGACCACCTTTTTCGAGATTTCGAAATTGGTGGTTTCCTCGGTGCGGTTTTCGCGGCTGGTGGCGGCCGGGCCGCCGCTGTTGGTCTGGGCGTTGGGCAGATTGTTGGCGACGCTGACGGTGCCGGGGTCGTTTTCGGTGGACTGGTTGTTTTCGTTGCGGGTGACGGTGGAGCGGGCGACCTGCTGATCAGGGTCAAAGACTTCCTGATTGGTGATCACCTTGTCAAAGTCCATGTCGGCCCGCACCTCGGCGCGCACCTTGCCCGGGCCCAGCACGCTTTCCAGCAGCTGCTCAACCGAGCGGGACAGGCGGTTTTCCGCCTTCAGACGCATCTGTTCCTGATTGCTGATCACCGCCATGGCGTCGGTGTCGTCGGGGGACGACAGCAGGGCTCCATGTTCGTCAACCACCGCGACGTGGCCCGGCTTCATCTTCGGGACCGAGCTGGCGATCAGGCGCTGGATCGCCATCACCTGATCCCGCTCCAGACGGCCACGCGACATTTTGATGTAAACCGAGGCGGTGGGGTCCTGCGTTTCGCGGGTGAACATCTCGCGCTTGGGCATCACCAGATGCACGCGGGCGGCCTTGACGTGGTCAATCGCCATGATGGTGCGGGCCAGTTCGCCTTCCAGCGCCCGCACCATGTTGATGTTCTGCATGAAATTGGTGGCCCCGAGGCTGTCCATCTTATCGAACACCTCGTAGCCGACCGACCCGCCGATCGGCAGGGCCTTTTCGGCCATCTGCACGCGCAGCTTCAGCACCTGATCGGCGGGCACCAGCACTTCGGTGCCGTTGGCGCGCAGTTCGTAGGGGATTTTGCGGGCATCAAGGTCGGCGATAATCGCCTTGGAATCCTGCGGGGCCAGATCGCCGAACAGCAGTTCCATCGGCTGGGAGCTGAAGCGGGTGGCGAAATAGATCAGGAAGCCGAGCATCCCGATGGCAACACCGGCAAGGGCGGCCAGACGGGCAGGGCCGAGATTGCGCATCTGTGCAAGGAATGAGTCCACTGCTTCCGTTCCCGTTTGTTTACGCCGCCCGAAGGCCGTCACACCACTGGTTTGGTCTGACCCTATGCCTCCTCAGTGAAAAAGGAGTTAACAGTAGGCAAAACCTGCCGGGATCAGCGGGAAAAAGTGACCTGAAACAAGTGGCTGATTGCCCCGCTGTCGGGCGTGAACACTGATTTTCCTGCCGGTTTGCCTGTTCTGGGGGGGGGCGGGGCCGCCGGGAGCGGGGCCGGCGTTCCGGGCCGGGGACTCGGCAGAATCTGACCGGCGGTACCCCTGCGGACTATAATGACTCCAGAGTTATCAGCGGCGGGAACAGGGGGGGTGCCCCACCGGGGCCGGAGTTGCGATCGACGGGCCGGATTTCAGCGGATTTCCGGCGTTATCAATACAAGAGAACTCCCCCCCGTGGGTGCACCGCGGTCCTGATCCGGGCGGTTTGCTCTGTTGTCGGGAAAGCACCCTCATCGCAGCCTGATGTCCCAAAAAGCAAACCCCGCTGAAAAACAACGGGGCTTGTCACCACTCTGACAGACCCCGGCGGGCCTGCTTTTTTATGTTCAGGTCTGCCGTAGACAGCCCTGCCGGGGACAGGTCCGTCGGGGCAGGTCCGCCGGGGCAGGTCCGCCGGGGCAAGGGGGGGGGGTTATGGGGTGGCTTCCACTTCCCTGCGGGCAGCGCTGATGGCCTTGGCGCGGCTGTTGACGCCAAAGGCCCGCAGAATTGCCGTAACATGCACTTTGATCGTCGCTTCGGCCACCTGCAGGCGGTCGGCGATTTCCTTATTCGACATCCCCTCGATGATCAGATCCAGCACATCGCGCTGCCGCGGTGTGAGAGAGCTGACGCCCCGGGTGCCCCGGACCGCCACATCCGGCGACGGGCTGCGCATCACGCCCCCGCCCAGCTGCGGCAGGGCCGCCGGGGCTGCGGCCCGGCTGGTCACCAGCGGCGGCACATAGGTACCCCCGGCCAGCACCAGTGACAGGGCGGCCCGCATCACATCTTCCGGCAGCGACTTGGGCAGGTAGCCCGCACCGCCCAGAGCCAGAACCTGCAGGGCGATATCCGGGGATTCCTCGGCAGAGACCACGGCCACCGGTGCCGGGGCGGCGGCGGCCAGCATTTCTTTCACCCCGTCCAGCCCGGTGGTGTCGGGCATCGACAGATCCATCAGCACGAGATCAATATCCGGGTGCTGCCCCACCACGTCCAGTGCGGCCTGCAGACTGTCCGCCTGAAGCAGGGTGACATCAGGCGAGACCTTTTCAAGGGTCAGCGCCAGTGCCCGCCGCACCAGAGGATGGTCATCCGCTACAAGAAACTTCATTCGTTTTTCCCCACTGCTCAGCCCGGAAGCTGACTGTCGGCAGACATGTTTACCCTTCGGTAGATCTGCCCTTCCGCAACTGCTGACTGCTTCCTCAGGAAAGACCTACCGCCGCATTCCGTCAAGATCAGCCAAACGGCCTATATCGAGCAGCAGAGTCTTTTGTGCAGCGAGGAAATTATTGTCTGACAATATAAACAGGTGCGGATCCTTCTCCGTTCCGGATCGGGTGGGCAATACAACCAAGGATTCATAGTTTTCGTGTATGGCAGCGGGGTCCGGGCGGAAAAGTTCCGGTCCGTCCAGCACCTTGGCGCCATCGTCCCACAGCTCGGGGCCGAGTCGCCTGATCCGGGTATGGAATGTCAGCGGGAAGGACCACGCCCGCTCGATCAGCAGGACGGTGCCATCGGCCAGCGCGGTGGCACCGCTGACCTCGTAGTCTTCAAAGGCGGCGATCCGGCGGGGGGACCAGCGGTACTGGCCGGGGTGCCGGTCATCGGGAATGCCGACCCAGGCGCGGATCAGGCGGCGGTCCGGCGCCCCGGATCCATGCGCTGGTCCGCTGTCGTCTGGCACCGTGCTTTCCTGCACCAGCAGCAGGCGCCCGTCGGGGTGCAGGGCCATTCCTTCCAGACCGCCATTGTTGATCACCCGGCCAAAATCATCGGGCAGGGCCACGGCCAGCGGGGGGGATGCCAGATCGGGCGGATACGCCCACAGGCGATGGTCCATCTCGAAGGAAATCAGCAGACTGCCATCGGCGCGGGCCACAATTTCTTCCGAGTCGCGGTCCCGGTTTTTCAGCAGAGGCTGAAGGTTAAGCCCGGTCAGGGGGCGGACCTCGGGCTCCACGGTCAGATCCGGGGCCCCGTCAGGGGTCAGGGTAAAGCGGACCAGTGTCCCCCGGTCAGAAACCGCAGTCAGGCTGATCCGGCCATCGGCTGCCACCCCGGTTACGGCCATGCCCGACAGCCCGCCGAAGCGCAGCGAGGGATGGCGCAGGCTCCAGCCCCGCCCCGGCGGGGCATCCGGGCTGATGGCATTGATCACCGGAACTGTCGGCTCGGCCTGCCACGGCGGGCTGGCCGGGCGCGGGGAGAGCGAGGGTTGCAGCGCGCAGCCTGAAAACGAAGACAGCAGCAGTGCGCACAAAACCACAGAACCGGACCGCAGGGCGGACAGGCGCCGACGGGTAAGGCGTGCAGAGTCGGGCATGCGGATGTCCTGAAAAATCAGCAGAAAAATCAGTGTGCGGGAGACCGGACGGTCTGAAAACAGAAAATCCGGACAGAGAGATATCCCTCTCTGTCCGGATCCCATCCTTCCGGGCTGTGCCGGGCCGCTGGCGCCGGGGTCTTACTTGCTCAGGGCAGCCAGACCATCGTTGAAGCCCTTCAGGCTGATGGTGGCGTTGACAGTCTGCTGGTTGGCCATGGTGAAGGTGAAGTTCATCTGCTTGCCCGACTTCATGCGCTCAACCGCCTGCGAGGCCAGAGACACCACAGTGGAGCAGCCACCGGGCAGGCAGGTGGTGAACGGCAGGTTGGCCGGCTCGTTCCCGTCGATGTTGATCACCAGCGGCTTCAGCAGCAGCACGCCCAGCGGCGCGATCACGCGCAGCGACGGCGAAGCCGGGTTGCCCTGCATGGCGATATCAACGCGCAGCAGCGGGGCCTTGGTCTTGGCATCAACATAATCCTGCTGCAGCAGGCAGGCCTTCGGCTGCTTGGGGTCGCAGCCCATCGACCAGTTGCCGAACTTCTGCACTTTGGCCCCTTTTTCCTGCGCAAAGGCCGGGACAGCGGCACAGAGAACGGCAGAGGCGATAAGGGAAACGCGGAGAGCCTTGGAAAACACGATGCAATCCTGAGCTGGGGGCCTGCGGACGGCGGGCCGGAAAACGACGTAAGATCTGGCGGCAGGCCCGGAAAAAAGGCTGCCTATGTAGGCTGGGACACGCCACACCTGCGGGGCGACTCGATTGTCCGGCATCCGGCCTGAAAGGGTCGGCGGTCCGGTCTGCGAGGCCCGCATAGCACAGCACCGGGACGGACAGCGGCATCCCCCGGTCAGGGCGGAGCCTGCGACGGAACGGGGCGGAATGCAATCACCATTTTTTAAGATTGTCTTTTTGTCTGTGTGGTCATGGCTGTGACGGTATGCCCCCTGTTCCGGTGTTGCCGGACGGGCCGTGACCGTCAATCGCGCAGATGTGAGTGCCCCTGTTCTTCCGCCCGTGGCAGGCTACCCCCATATCGTCAGGGCCAGATGCCCGGTGATATGCCCGGTAATCGGGGCTCCTGCCTGCGGAAGTCCTCCTCTCTCATGTTCTGTCGGAGACATCATGATGTTGCTGCGCCACCGCCGTTCCTGGGATCTGCAGGAGCGCGACACCACCCCCGAGGCCCTGTGGGCCAGCCGCCGGTCTTTTCTGCGCGGCGGTGCCGCCCTGCTGGGCGGGGCGTCCCTGATGCCATCCCTGAGCGCCACGGCCGCGACCGGCCCGGCTGGGGGCGGGCTGGCTGATCCCGGCCCGGCTGCCGGAGGAACGCCGCTGGCCGGGGTGACCCCCCGGCCCGATCTGGCGGCCGCCGACCCGCTGACGCCGTGGGATGCCGTCACGACCTACAACAATTTCTATGAGTTCGGCACGGCGAAGGAAGACCCGGCCCGGCGGGCCAAAGGGTTTGTGACGGAGCCGTGGACCGTGACCGTGGACGGTGATGTCGCCCGCCCCGGATCCTATGACCTTGGCCGCCTGCTGATGGGGATCGGTCTGGAAGAGCGCATTTACCGCATGCGCTGCGTCGAGGGCTGGTCGATGGTCATTCCCTGGGTCGGAGTGCCGCTGGCTGAGGTGCTGAAGCGGGTGGAGCCGACCGCGGACGCAAAGTATGTGCGGTTTGAGACCCTGAATGATCCGAAGCGGATGCCCGGGCAGGCATGGCGGGTGCTGGACTGGCCCTATGTCGAAGGGCTGCGTCTGGACGAGGCGATGCACCCGCTGACCCTGCTGGCCACCGGGGTTTATGGCCGCAGTCTGCCCCCGCAGAACGGTGCCCCCCTGCGGCTGGTGGTGCCGTGGAAGTACGGGTTTAAGTCCGTCAAGTCGATCGTCCGTATCTCGCTGGTGCGCGAGATGCCCCGGACGTCCTGGGCGGCGCAGGCCCCGCAGGAATACGGCTTTTATGCCAACGTCAACCCACAGGTCGATCATCCGCGCTGGAGTCAGGCCAAGGAACGCCGGATCGGCGATTTCCTGCGCCGGGATACCCTGATGTTCAATGGCTATGCCGAGTCGGTGGCGGGGCTTTACAGCGGTCTGGATCTGCGGAAATGGTACTGACCGGTCCTGTCATTCCGCCGGGCTGGTTTCCGCGCTGGCTGAAGCCGGTGGTGTTTCTGGCGGCGCTGTCCCCCCTGCTGTGGTTCGCCCTGCGTGTCGTCCTGATGCGCTCCGGCGACCCGGTGGGGGTCAACCCCATTGAAACGGCGATCCGCTTTTCCGGCGATCAGGCGCTGATCCTGCTGCTGGTCTCGCTGGCGGTCACGCCGCTGCGCCGCCTGACCGGCTGGGCCGGGGTGATGCGGCTGCGGCGGATGCTGGGGCTGTTCGCCTTTTTCTATGCTGCCCTGCATGTTCTGCTCTATGCCGGGGTTGATCAGCTGTTTGACTGGGCGGCGGTGTGGGCCGATGTGCTGAAGCGCCGTTACATCACGGTCGGGATGGTTGCCTTTTTGATTTTGCTGGCGCTGGCTGTCACCTCGCCGCAGAAAATGGTCCGGGCGATCGGGGGAAAACGGTGGAGGCGTCTGCACGCGCTGGTTTATGCCGCTGCCCCGCTGGCGGTGCTGCATTATGCGATGATGGTCAAGGCTGATCTGCGGACACCCCTTGTCTACGCGGCGGTTGCGGCCTGTCTGCTGCTGATCCGGTTGCGGCGCAGCGAAACCCGCCCCTCGTGACGTCCACACTTAATGGCTGTGTCTTAGGGGGGTAAAACACGGCTGGAATGGTTGCAACCGATGCCGATGCGTCGTACCTTCCCCCGGTGAATGACATCCTGCATGACAGACTGATGACTGCGCGGTCGGGTGTGTCGGACAGGGGCAGGCACCGGGTCAGGTCCGATGGGGATGCTGCTGCCGCGCAATAAAAACGCGGCGGTGGAAACATGGACGGTGATCCATGCAACAGGGGGGGGAAGCTGCTGTCGCCGATGACGGTCCTTTCGCAGATATATGGCTCTTACCGGCAGCTGATGGGGCATTTGCCCGATCCGGCTTTCCTGTGTCAGGGCGGACAGATTCTGGCGACCAACGCGGTTGCGCTGAAAGCGCTGCGCGTCCGGGCGGAGTCTGACCTGATCGGACAGGCGTTTGCCGATCTGACCGGCGGTGATTACCGCCCGGTGTTTGAAGGGGGGCTGGCAGAGGTGGCAGGCGAAGGGATGATCCCTATGCTGCTGCTGCGGACCGACGGCACCCAGATGGAATGTGAGATCCGCGTTACGGCGCTGGAACCCGGATCTGACCTGTATTTCGTCCATGCCCGTGACCTGACGGAGCGGATGCGGACAATCCGCGAGGTGATGGCCAGCGAGCAGCGGTACCGCGCTCTGGTCGATCTGGCGCTGGATGCGATGATTGTCGTGTCCAACGGGCGGATTTCGATGGTCAATGCCTCGGCGGTGCAGGTGCTGTGCCTGCCGTCGGCGGAAAGCCTTGTCGGCCAGCCGCTGGAGCGGATCATCCACCCGGATTACCATGCCCTGCTGGAACTGGGGCTGGATGCCCTGAGCGAGGAGCGGGGGCTGCTGCCCCTGAAGCTGATCACCGCTGACGGCGCCGGGCTGGATGCCGAGGCCCGGGTGGTGGCCCTGCCGGGAACGCGCACCCATGTGCTGGAGGCCCGCGATATCAGCGCCCGGGTGCGGGCGGCGGAAGGGGTGCGGGAACGTGAGGCCCGCCTGAAAGGCATCCTGAACACCGTTGCCGATGCGATTGTCACCATCGACGAGGCGGGGCTGGTCCAGTCGTTTAACATGGCTGCCGAACGGATGTTCGGCATGCGGGCCGATGAGGCGATCGGGGCCCCGATCAGCCGCCTGCTGCCCGAGCCTGATGATAATGTGGTGCTGCCGATCCCGGGGGTGGAGCTGGAGCACAGCGCCCGCCGGGCGGATGGCAGCCTGTTTCCCGCCGCCGTCACCTTCAGCGCCCTGCGTCTGGGCCGTCAGAGCCTGCAGACCGGGGTGATCCGCGATATCACCGACCGCCGCCGGGCCGAGGAAGCCGAGCGGCGCTATACCGAGGATCTGGAACGGCAGGTTGAGGAGCGGACCCGCGAGCTGCTGCGCCTGACGCAAGAAAGCCGCAGTGTGCTGAATGCGGCGGGGGACGGTATTCTCGGGATCAATCCTGACGGCATCATCACGTTCGCCAATCCGGCGATGACCGACCTGCTGGGCTGGAGCCCCGGGGATGTGATCGGCCGCTCGGCGGTCGAGGTATTCCGTCACGGCGATGGTGCCCGTGCCGGTCAGCCGGTGCGGGTAAAGGCGGCGCTGCGGCGCGGCGTGTTCCATGACCGGGTGGAAATGACCCTGATGCGCCGCAACGGCAGCACCTTTATTGCTGAATATACCTCCAGCCCGATTCCGTCGGTACAGGGGGAAGAGGTCGGCGGTGCGGTGGTGGTGGTGCGGGACATCACCGAACGGCGGATGGTCGAAGAACGTCTGAACATTGCCGCCACCGTGTTTGAAACCACGGCGGAAGGGATTCTGGTGTGCGGGCCGGATGGCATTATCACGGTTGCCAATCCGGCGCTGGCCCGCATTGTCGGCGGCACGGCGGAGCTGGGCAACACGGTCGACCGCATTCTGTTCACCGCCTCGGACTGTAGCTGGGACGCGGTGCTGGAAACGTTGGTCCGCACCGGTCATGCCGAAGAGGAGTTCTGGGCGGAGCGGCCGGTTTGCCGCCCGTCTGGCCGCCTCGGGTATCCGTTCTCCGGGCGGGGATATCCGCCACGTGGTGCTGGTGGTCAACGATATCACCCAGCGCAAGCTGGATGAGGAACGGATCCGCTATCAGGCCACCTATGACAGCCTGACCGGCCTGCCGAACCGGGTGCTGTTCCATGACCGTCTGGGGCAGGCGGTGCGGACCATGCACCGCAACGGCCTGCCGATGGCGCTGATGTTCATCGACCTCGACGGCTTCAAGGCGGTCAACGACACCCTTGGCCATGATGCCGGTGACCTGCTGCTGAAAGAGGCGGCGCGGCGTCTGGCCTCCTGCGTGCGGGAAAGTGACACCGTGGCCCGGCTGGGCGGGGACGAATTCACCGTCATCATGGCCGGGATTGAGGAGACCGCCTGCGTACACGATGTGGCGAGCCGGATTCTGCGCAGTCTGTCTGTGCCTTTCGAGCTTGGTACCCATGAGGGGCGGCCTCAGGTGGGGGCGGTCTCCGCCTCGATCGGGGTGGCGCTGGCCCCGGAGCATGCCGATGATGCGGAAACCCTGCTGCGCCTTGCCGACAGCGCCATGTACCGCGCCAAGGATCAGGGCAAATCGCGGTATGTGATCTGCGAGGCCGCCGCCCACACCTAAGGGCAGGCCGCCGCTGCCGGGGCGGGCAGGGCGGGACAGCAGGCTTTTCAGACGGATCCTGTCAGGGATGTGCGGTTCTGGGTGGAAACGGCAGCCGGGTTTGGGGTAGTGTACCCCTACCAAAGTGGGGAGGGGTGCGCCGCGGGCTGTCCGGGGTCTCCGTCCCGGCCACGCTGGTGTGGCGAGAGCGTTTGGGTATGTGAAAGTTTATTGGGCATGTCCGAAGAAACGACAGACATCACCCGGGATGGTACCGGCAAGCGCCGCCGCCCTATCGAAATCGTGATCGCGGAAAAGAATCCGCTGCTGATGAGTAGCCTGATCAAGCTGTTTGCCGGGGATGACCGTTTTGCGCTGGTCGGCACCACACCGGATGGAGAGCGGTTTCTGTCGTCGATTGACCGGGTCAGCTTTGATGTCGGCATTATCGGCTGGGAGATGCCCTACCTTGATGGCCGGGGGGTGTTGCAGGCGCTTCAGGGCCGGGCCGAAATGCCCCGCCTGATCGTTTACACCGGGTCCAGCAATCCTGATATTCCCCGGGTGGCGATGGCGCTGGGGGCCGCCGGGTTCTGCTCCAAGTCCGATCCGCCGGCCCAGTTGCTGGAAACCGTGGCGGCCGTTGCCGACGGGCGGATGATGTTTCCCTTCGTCGATGTCTCACAGCTGGCGGCGGATCCGTTTATCGGCCTGACCCCGCGGGAGAAAGAGCTGCTGGCGGCTCTGGCGGGCGGGCTGACCAATGCCCAGATCGCATCCCAGCTGGATATTTCCCTGAATACGGTCAAATTCCATCTTAAAAATCTGTATGATAAACTTGGTGTCTCCAACCGGGCGCAGGCCGTCGCACATTACCTTAAAGGGCGCGACGGCCGCTGAGGGTGGGCGGCAGGGTCGCGAGGATGGCGGTATGACGGTGCGGGCCCCGCGCCAGAGAGATACAGACGGACAGACAGGCAGAGAGACGGGCCGGGGCCACGCCTGTCGGGCTGCCTTCCGCCGCGTTGCCCTTGCTGTGACACTGCTCGCCGGATCTGCGCCGTCAGCCCCGGCCCAGACGCCGTCTGCCCCGCAGTTGCCTGTTGTCCTGATTCCTGCGGTTCCAACTCCGGCCCCGGCGGCTGAAAGACCGTTACGGGCCGGGGTGTTAGAAGGGACGGCGCCGCCGCGTGCCGGTGTTGACGGCCAGTTCAGTCAGGGGCTGTTGCCTGATCTGATGAGGATGGTGGCGGACGATCTGGCCCGCCCGGTGGAAATGATCTCGGTCCCCCGCAAGCGGATTTATCAGATACTGGCGACCGATCAGATTGATCTGGTCTGTACTCTGGCGGAAGGGTGGATTCCCACCCCCGAGCGCCCCCGGTTCGCCCTGTCGGTGCCGCTGTTCAGCGAGCAGAACGTGATTGTCGGGATGGCCCTGTCCGGGAGCGCTGCCGCAGAGACGCCAGAAGCGGGTAGACCAGAAGCGGGTAAGCCAGAAGCGGGTAGGCCAGACGTCGCGCCGGTGCTGAACGGGCTGAAGGATCTGGCAGGCACCATCGCCACGGTGCGCGGCTATCTGTACCCCGATCTTGATCCCCTGTTTGCGGCAGGGACCCTGACGCGGATTGACGCCCCGGATGAGGCCGCAGCCCTGAAGATGGTCACTCATGGCCGGACCCGCTATGCCATCCTGAACCGGATGGTGTATGGCTGGAACAGCCGGACGGTCCCGCCGTCGGCACCGTTTCCTCTGCCGTTGCTGCTGATGCGCCCGGAGCCGGTGTACTGTGCGGTCTCCGCCACCGGGCCGGAGCGTGATGCCGTTCTGGGGGCGCTGCGCCGGATTGCCGCCAGCGGTCAGGTCGAGCAGCGGGTGCTTGGGTTGCAGGATGTCTGGCGCTGACCGGCCCGCTGAACCGGGTGGTTTTTTGTGGCATCCTGCCCGATGGTGTGGTTCTCTCCCACCCATGGCAGGGGGGCTTGGCCAACGGATGTCTGGACAGGGTCGGAGATGAAGGAAGCCGCCGTGAGCAACGCGGAGCTGTCGGTTCTGGGCTTTCGCATGCGTGCCGCCACCGAGGCGGCGGCGCGGGCAGCCTATGACTGGATCGGGCGGGGCGATAAGGTGGAAGGCGACCGCGCCGCGATGGCGGCAATGCGGGCCGAGCTGGCCGGTTTGCCGGTGCGCGGGACCATCGTTGTCGGCGAAAGTGGCAGCGGCGGTCTGGGCGATGACGGGACTGCCCTGCTGGCAGGCGATGTGATCGGCGGCAGGGGGGCCGGTGGTCCCGGCGCAGGTTCTGCGCCTTTTGATCCCGGCGCAGGTTCTGCGCCTTTTGATATCGCCGTTGATCCGGTGGAAGGCACGTCCTATCTGGCGCGGGGGATGACCAATGCGCTGGCGGTGCTGGCGATGGCTCCTCAGGGCTCTCTGTTCCGCCCCGGCCCCTGTTTTTATATGGAAAAATTCGTCGGCCCCCCGGTCGTGCGCGGCAAAATCGACCCCGGCATGAGCGTGGCGGACAAACTGGCGGTGGTGGCGCGGGAAACCGGAAAGCCGCTGACCGACCTGACGGTTTTCGTGCTGGAGAAACCGCGCCACCGCGATCTGATTCAGGATATTTACGCTGCCGGGGCCCGGGTGGCCCTGTACCCCGCCGGGGATATCGCCGGGGCGCTGATGGCGGCAATCCCTGATTCCGGGATTGACTGTCTGATGGGCACCGGGGGCACGCCGGAAGGGATTATCACCGCCTGCGCCATTCGGTCGCTGGGCGGGGTGTTTTATGGCCGGATGAACCCGCAGCTGAATGGCGAACGGCTGGCGGTCAGGGATGCCGGGATCGACACCAACCGCTGGTATGCCGCCGAAGATCTGGCCCGGTCCGATCAGGTGGTGTTCTGCGCCACCGGCATCACCACCGGCCTGCTGTTGCAGGGGGTGGAGCGGCAGGGCCGCAGTGTGCGGACCGAAACCCTGCTGCTGTGCGGCGAGGGGCAGGGGCGGCAGGTGATCAGCAACTGGCAGCCGGTGGCCGCCGGGGCGGCCCGCCCATGATGTCGTCGCGCCTGCCCCCGGTCAGTCCGGCCAGTCTGGCCCTGCCGGTGCGCCCGGCCGGACAGCCGGTGATTCTGGGGATTGTCGGCGACTCCGGGGCGGGGAAGACCACGCTGGCCGCCGGGATCGCCGCGATTTTCGGCCCGGAGCGGGTGACGCTGCTGTGTACCGATGACTATCACCGCTATTCCCGCGTGGAGCGGGCGGAGCGCGGCCTGTCGCCGTTCGACCCGCAGGCCAACTATATGGATATTCTGGAGCAGCATCTGCAGCAGCTCCGGGCCGGGCGGGCGATCCTGAAGCCGGTTTATGACCACTCCGACGGCACCCTGCGGGCCCCGGTCTATGTGGAGCCGAAGGAATATATTCTGGTGGAAGGGCTGCTGACCTATTCCACCCGCGCCATGCGCGACTGCTTCGACGTTAAGGTCTATCTGGAGCCGGAAGAGGAACTGCGCACGGCCTGGAAGCTGCGGCGGGACATCGCCAAGCGCGGCTATACCGAGGACGAGGCCAAGCGCGAGCTGGAACGCCGCCTGCGCGACTCGCTGACCCATATCCGTCCGCAGCGGACCTTTGCCGATCTGGTGCTGTCGTTCCGCCGCCGCGATGGCTCGGTCAGTCCGGTGCGGACGGAACATCTGAACGCCCGGCACATTCTGCGCCCGACCCTGCCGCACCCGGATCTGACCCCGATCGTCGCCGGGGCCAAGAACGGCATCCGCCTTGAGCTGGCCCGCGATATCGACGGCAAGCCGGTCGATGTGCTGGAAATTGCGGGCGATGTTGATGACCGCCGGGCCAAGGCGATGGAAGACCTGCTGTGGGATCTGATCCCCGAGGCCGGGCACCTGCGCGCCAATCTCGGCCAGTATCTGGACGAAGACCAGCACACCCGGATGAGCCACCCGCTGGCCCTGTCGCAGCTGTTGATCACCTATCATTTGATCAAAGCGGCAATGGGGCACTATGCGATCTGATCCGAATCCGGTATCAGACCGCACAAACCGTCTTTATGACGCCATAATCAAGACTGCACACTCAGCGCAGATCCGCCAACCGACACGCCGCGTTTTTCCGCCCGCACCAGAGAGTCACTGAAGAGCCCCCGGACAATGACCATGCAGACCCTGAACGCCAAGATGGCCAACGCGATCCGTTTCCTGTCCGCCGATGCGGTACAGAAGGCCAAATCCGGCCATCCCGGCATGCCGCTCGGCATGGCTGATGTCGCCACCGTTCTGTTCACCCGCTTCCTGAAGTTTGACGCGTCGGCCCCGCGCTGGGCAGACCGCGACCGCTTCGTGCTGTCGGCGGGCCACGGCTCGATGCTGCTGTACAGCCTCGGCTATCTGCTGGGTTATTCCGACATCACGCTGGATGAAGTGAAGAACTTCCGTCAGCTCCATGCCAAGACCGCCGGTCACCCGGAATATGGCCATGTCTCGCTGGCTGAGACCACCACCGGCCCGCTGGGGCAGGGCATCACCAACGCCGTCGGCTTCGCGCTGGCGGAAAAGATGCTGGCCGCCCGCTATGGCACTGATGCGGTCGATCACTTCACCTATGTCATCGCCGGTGACGGCTGCCTGATGGAAGGCATCTCGCAGGAAGCGATTGCCATGGCCGGGCACTGGAAGCTGAACAAGCTGATCGTGCTGTGGGATGACAACTCGATCTGCATCGACGGTGATGTCGCCCTTGCCACCTCGGAAGATCAGCACGCCCGCTTCCGCGCCGCCGGCTGGAACACGCTGGCTGTTGACGGCCATGATCAGGATGCTGTCGCCGCTGCCATCGAAGCGGCGCAGAAGTCTGACAAGCCGACCATGATCGCCTGTAAGACCGTCATCGGCTTCGGGGCCCCGACTCTGGCCGGGACCGAGAAGACCCACGGCGCGCCGCTGGGCGATACCGAACTGGCCGGGATGCGCGACAAGCTCGGCTGGCCGCATGCCCCGTTCGAAATTCCGGAAGATGTGCTGTCGGCCTGGCGCGCTGCCGGGGCCCGGGGTGCCGCTGCCCGTGCGGTGTGGGAAGCCCGTGTCGCCGCCCTGCCGGCCGACGTCAAGGCAGCCTTTGATGCCGCCCTGTCCGGGGCCCTGCCGCAGGGCTGGGATGCGGGTCTGACCGCGCTGAAGGAAAAGGCGATCGCGGAAAAGACCAAGGTCGCCACCCGCAAGGCCAGCCAGATGGCGCTGGAAGTCATTGTTCCGGCCCTGCCGACCATCGTCGGCGGCTCTGCTGACCTGACCCATTCTAACCTGACCGTCACCAAGGACATGACCTCGGTTCTGCCCGACGCCATGGGCGGCAACTACATCCACTACGGCGTGCGCGAACACGGCATGGCCTCGGTGATGAACGGTCTGGCCCTGCACGGCGGCTTCATCCCTTATGGCGGCACCTTCCTGGTGTTCACCGACTATGCCCGCCCGGCGATCCGCATGGCGGCCCTGATGGGCATCCGCACCATCTATGTCATGACCCATGACTCGATCGGTCTGGGCGAAGACGGCCCGACCCACCAGCCGGTGGAGCATGTGGCCAGCCTGCGCGCCATGCCGAACCTGCTGGTGTTCCGCCCGGCGGATATCGTGGAAACCGCCGAGTGCTGGCAGATTTCGCTGGAAAACGCCACCGGCCCCAGCCTGCTGGCCCTGTCGCGCCAGAACCTGCCGTGCCTCCGCGATGATGCCTCGGTCAACCTGTCGGCCAAGGGTGCCTATGTGCTGTCCGAGACCGATGGCGCGCGCGACGTCACCCTGCTGGCGTCCGGTTCGGAAGTGGAAATCGCCCTGAAGGCCCGCGACCTGCTGGCCGCCAAGGGTGTCAAGGCCGCTGTGGTGTCGATGCCGTGCTGGGAACTGTTTGACGCCCAGCCGGTGGCTTACCGCAAGGCCGTGCTGGGCGATGCCCCGCGGGTGGCGGTGGAAGCCCTGTCCACCTTCGGCTGGGACCGTTACACCGGGCTGGACGGCGCGGTGATCGGCATGACCGGCTTCGGCGCTTCGGCCCCGGCGGAAAAGCTGTACGAGCTGTTCGGCATCACTGCCGACGCCGTCGCCGCCAAGGCGGAAGAGCTGGTGAAGGCCTAACCCTTAAAACCGACCCCCGGGGCGGAGGCCATGCCGCCCCGGGGTCTATAAACACGCAGACCGCTTTAGGAGAGACTGCAATGCCCGTCATTACCCTGCGCCAGCTGCTGGACCATGCCGCCGAACACACCTACGGCATGCCGGCGTTCAACGTGAACAACATGGAACAGGTGCTGGCGATCATGAACGCCGCGCGCAAGACCAACGCGCCGGTGATTCTTCAGGCCAGCCGTGGCGCCCGCAAGTATGCCGGCGACATCATGATCAAGCACATGATCCTGGCGGTCACCGAAATGTACCCGGAGATCCCGGTCTGCATGCATCAGGACCACGGCAACAGCGGCGCCACCTGCATGTCGGCGGTGATGAGCGGCTTCACCTCCGTCATGATGGACGGTTCGCTGGAAGAAGACGCCAAGACCCCGGCCTCCTACGACTACAACGTCAACGTCACCGCTGACGTCACCCGCATGTCGCACATGGTCGGCGTGTCGGTGGAAGGCGAGCTGGGCTGCCTCGGCTCTCTGGAAACCGGGCAGGGCGACAAGGAAGACGGCCACGGCTTCGAAGGCACTCTGGATCATTCCCAGCTGCTGACCGACCCGGATCAGGCGGCTGACTTCATTGCCCGCACCAAGGTTGATGCGCTGGCCGTCGCCATCGGCACCAGCCACGGTGCCTATAAGTTCACCCGCAAGCCGACCGGCGACATCCTTGCGATGAACGTGGTGAAGGCGATCAACGCCAAGTGCCCGAACACCCATCTGGTGATGCACGGCTCTTCCTCGGTGCCGCAGGATCTGCAGGACATCATCAACCAGTACGGTGGTGAAATGCCGCAGACTTTCGGCGTGCCGCTGGAAGAAATCGAAGAAGGCATCAAGTTCGGCGTCCGTAAGATCAACATCGACACCGACAACCGCATGGCGATCACCGGCGCGATCCGTAAGGTGTTTGCCGAGAAGAAGTCGGAATTCGATCCGCGCGGCTACCTGAAGCCGGCGATGGATGCCATGGAAAAGCTGTGCGTTGACCGCTTCGAGCGCTTTAACGCCGCCGGTCAGGCTTCCAAGATTAAGGCGATCCCGCTGGCTGACATGGCCAAGCGCTATGCTGACGGTTCGCTGGATCCGAAGTTCGCCTGAGGCTCCGGTCACACGGGAAAGGGCTGCCCCCTGCGGGGCGGCCCTTTCGCCGTTTCAAGCCTGTCCCCATATCCTGTATTCCCCTGACGCCGGATACTGTTATGACCGTCAAAATCTCCCCCAGCATTCTGTCTGCCGATTTCGCCCGTCTGGGTGAGGAAGTGCGCGCCATTGATGCCGCCGGGGCCGACTACATCCACATCGACGTGATGGACGGCCACTATGTGCCCAACATCACCATCGGCCCGGCGGTGGTGCAGGCCCTGCGCCCGCACACCACCAAGGTGTTTGATGTGCATCTGATGATTGACCCGGTTGATCCGTATGTTGAGGCCTTTGCCAAGGCGGGATCGGATATCATCACCGTGCATGCCGAAGCCGGGAAGCACATGCACCGCACCCTTCAGCTGATCCGCTCCTTCGGGAAGAAGGCTGGGGTCTCGCTGAATCCGGCAACCCCGGAATCGGTGGTGGAATATGTGCTGGATTCGGTTGATCTGGTGCTTGTGATGTCGGTCAACCCCGGCTTCGGCGGTCAGTCCTTCATCCACTCGCAGGTCGAAAAGATCCGCCGCCTGAAGCAGATGATCGGCGACCGCCCGATTGAGCTGGAAGTCGATGGCGGGGTAACCCCGGAGACGGCACCGCTCTGTATCGCAGCCGGGGCCAATGTGCTGGTGGCGGGCAGCGCCGTCTTCAAAAACGGGACCTATGCCGCTAACATTGCGGCTCTGCGCGGTTAATCCGCGCTGATCTGATACTGCTTCCGGGCCGGGGTTGTGCGTCTCCCGGGTCCGGCGGACCACCCTGACGGCCTGATCCTGCCGGGATTGGGACAGGGATGGGAAACGGCCCCGTACTTTGGCCAGTACGGGGCCATTTTCATGGCCCCGTACATGGTTGTTAAAGAGAGAGCGGCCCCTTCGGGCCGCCAGTCCGGGCCATTCTCACAGGGCCATTTTCATGGCCCCGTTATGCCAGCGCCTGACTCTGCGATTTTATCCGCAGTGATGCGGCATGAATCTCCTGCAGGCCGGTCGCCACTTCAGCGATCCCGCCGGAAATGCCGCTGACCGTGTACGAGGCTGACCGCATGGACCGTGTCATCGCCTCCGTCCGCACGCCCTGTGCGGTCATGGCGTCCGCCAGTGCAGAAGACAGGTGGCTGATCCGGCTGATGGTTTCGGTCATGGCGCCGATGGCGTTGGCAACATCGCGGGTATCCTGTCGCACGCGGTTGATCTGGCTGGCGATTTCTTCCGTGGCGTGGCGGGTCTGGCCTGACAGTGATTTCACTTCATTGGCGACGACGGAGAATCCTTTTCCGGCCTCTCCGGCCCGGGCCGCTTCAATCGTTGCGTTCAGGGCCAGCAGATTGGTCTGGCTGGCGATGGCGGTGATCAGCTCCAGAATGGCGCCGATCCGGTTGGTCGCTTCCAGCAGGGTATTGACCACCGCATCGGTCTGGCTGGCCCGTTCAACCGCTTCGCTGGCGGCGTGGCTGGTTTCGGCCATCTGTCGGGTGATGTCCTGCAACATTGCGGCCATCTGCTCTGATCCCCCGGCCAGTGTTTCAACTGTTCCCGAGGAATGGGCGGCGGATTCCGCAACGGTGGCCGATTGGCCGTTGGCGCGGCCAATGATGGTGATGACGGTCGCCAGTTCGCGGTCGATCTGCTGCTGAATGGATGAGCGGCGCTGCCGTTCGTGCACAATAGCGGTAATGTCAGTGGCCACCTTCACCACCTTTATCACGGCTCCGTCCGGGCTGAACACCGGGTTATAGGATCCGAGGATCCAGACCTCTTCCCCCGTTTTGCTGATCCGGCGGAATTCAGCGGTGATATGCTGCCCCTGCCGCAAAGTGTCCCAGAACTGACGGTACGCAGGCGATCCCTGCTCTTCCGGTGGCACAAACATCCTGTGATGCCGCCCGATGACGTCAGCCGCCTGATAGCCGAAGGTGTTCAGGAAGTTGTCGTTGGCGTCGAGGATCGTTCCGTCCGGCGCAAACTGGATGACCGCCTGTGACCGGCTGATGGCCTGCACCACTGCATCCGTGTCGCTGGCCTTTTGGTGGTTTGCCGTTTCATCCGTCGCCGTTTTTACGATGCGGATCACAGTGCCGGAGCGGTCTGTGACCGGTGCGTAGGTGCCACGGATCCACAGAATTTGTCCGCTTTTGCTGATCCGCCGGAACATGGCATGAACAGGGTTTCCCTGCCGCAGTTGCGCCCACAGCGCAGCGTTTTCCGGGCTGTTCCGCAGATCGGGGGGCACCAGAAGGCTGTGCGGCTGGCCTTGCAGGTCAGTCAGCGTGTAACCGGTCATGGCCAGAAAGTTCCGGTTGGCGTCGATGATGATGCCCTCCGGGGTGAAGGAAATGATGGCGTGAGCCTGATGCAGAGCATCCAGCGTCAGCCTGTCCTGTTTTCTGTATCCAAACATATGTCAGCCTCCCCTGTCTGGCCTATGGGTGGGGGGGGGGTCTGAACCGCAGGCGTGGAGGGTATGGCACCGTCCGCAGTTCCCGTTCAGTGTGCGCGGGTGCGGGGCGGGGCGTGATCATGAAAAGGTATAGAGTCTCCGGGAATCCGTATTCATAATCATATGTAGTTAAATAAATTTGCAGGGGGCTTCCGGCGGCGTTCTGCCCCGTTGTGGCGGGTCAGACCAGCGAGGCGCTCTGGCGTTTCACCCGCTCTGAGGCGTCAAGGATATGCTGCAGGCCTCCGGCGATTTCGGCGATGCTGTCGGTGATGGTGCCGACCCCGCTGCTGGTGGACTGCATATTTGCCGACAGATCGCGGGTGACAGCGGTCTGTTCCTCCACCGCCGAGGCGATGGCGCTGGAAATGGCGTTGATCCGGCTGATCGTGCCGCCGATGGCCTGAATGGCGCTGACCGCCTCCCGGGTGTTTTCCTGCACGCTTTTGATCTGTCGGGCAATTTCCTCGGTGGCCTTACCGGTTTGCGTCGCCAGACTTTTGACTTCGTTGGCGACCACGGCAAACCCTTTTCCGGCCTCACCGGCGCGGGCGGCTTCGATGGTGGCATTCAGGGCCAGCAGGTTGGTCTGGCTGGAAATGGTGTTGATCAGGCCGATGACGGTGCTGATGTGGTCGGCGGCCTCGGTCAGTTCCGAGACCACCCGGTTGGTGCGTGTGGCCTGCTCGACCGCATCATTTGACACCTCAAGCGCCCGGGCGACCTGCAGGCTGATTTCGGTGACCGATGCCGACAGTTCCTCGGCGCCCGACGCCATGGTCTGCACGGTTTCGGCGGACTGGGTCGCGGCGTTGGTCACGGTGCCCGCCTGCTGGGTGGCGGCGGTGATGGCGCTGACCACCTGCGTCAGTTCGCTGTCGATCTGGCGCTGGGTTTCAGCCCGGGCCTGACGGCGCCGGATCTGCTGGGTGATGTCGGTGGCGAATTTCACCACTTTCACCAGCGTGCCGTTGACATCGAAAATCGGATTGTAGCTGGCCAGAATCCAGACGTCCTCACCGCTTTTGCTGCGGCGGCGGAACTCACCGACCTGATATTCACCCCGGCGCAGGCCGTCCCAGAATGCGCGATAGGTGTCTGTATCCCGTTCGGCGGGGTCAACGAACAGGCTGTGATGCTGCCCGCTGATCTCGGCCAGACTGTAGCCGAGGGCCGACAGAAAGTTGTCATTGGCCCATAGCACGGTGCCGTCGATCTTCAGGTGAATGACCGCCTGCGACCGGTTGATGGCGGCGATCTGTCCTGCCAGATCAAGGGCCTGACGCTTATCTTCGGTTATGTCAGTGGCGATCTTTATCACTTTATACGGGTGGCCGGAGGCGTCAGAAATCGGCATGTAGGTGCCACGGATCCACACCGGGTTGCCGGACCGGGTCACACGGCGGAACGCCGCCGAAAAAGATTCCCCGGCCCGCAGGCGTTCCCAGAACGTCTTATACTCCGGGCTGTCTTTCTCATCAGATGAGACAAACAGGCTGTGGTGCTGCCCGAGAATATCTTTCAGATCATACTGCATCAGTGAAAGAAAAATCTGGTTGGCATGCAGAATGCGGCCATTCATATCAAACTCAATCACCGCCTGAGAGCGGTTGATTGCGTCGATGATTTTCCGGTTTTCTTTCAGGGCCTGAAACATATTTCTGTACTTCCAACACTGTCTGCCGGGCTGGGGTATAACATGACTGGTATGGCAGGAGATGGCCAGTCAAGAGGGGGGAGCCATGCAGAACAGGGGATACCTGATTTTGCCGACAGTCTTCTTACGCAGGGGGCCGACTTCTTAGATCAGTCTGTGCAGACCCTTGCGCCAGTTTTATGCCGGATCAGCCCCTGATCGATGGCTGGAGCGGGAGGACAGCAGCACGGCTGCATTCTTTTTTCCACTAAAATTTTATGGGTACAGACTGCCCGGCCCGGCAATCTCCTTTGCAGGCGCAGCCTCTCCCTGTCCGCAATGTGGGGTAAAAGATAAATCTGAAGCCTATGGGGCGGGAATCAGCAGATCGACGCCTTCAGCGGTCAGGGCGGCAGTGATCTCTTCCGGCGGCGTGGCATCGGTGACCAGCCGGTCAACGCGGTGCCATGGTGCTACCTCGAAAATGCCCCGCCGCCCGAATTTGGAAGAGTCGGCGAGGATGGTGGTCAGCTCCACCCGGTCCATCATCGCCTGCGCAATCTGTGTTTCCTGAACGTCAAAATCCATCACCCCTGACGGATCCACTGCCCCAACGGTCAGAAAGGCATGGCGGGCCCGGAAGCGGCCGATCTGTTCCACCGCCAGATGCCCGAGGGATTCACCGGCATCGGCACCATAGGCCCCGCCGATCAGAAAGACTTTATGGTCGGGATTGGCGGAAACAGTGGCCGCCACCCGGCAGGAATTCGTGATGATCACCAGAGATGGCAGGCCGATCAGGGCTTCGGCCAATGCCAGCGTGGTGGTGCCGGTGTCAATAAACAGGGCATCGCCGGGGGAAAGCAGGCTGGCGGCAGCATAGGCGATCCGCCGTTTGGCAGCGGTATTCTCGGCCATGCGGGCGGCGAAGGGGCCTTCTGTCGGCGGTTCGGTGGCGGCGACGGAGCGGGCGCGGGCCCCACCGTGAAATTTCCGCACTTTTCCCATCTCATCCAGTGCCGTCAGGTCACGGCGGATGGTCTCCCGCGAGACTCCAAGGCGGTCGGCCAGATCGTCAACGCTGATTTCTCCGGTCTTCAGGACAAGGCGGACAATCTCATCGTGGCGGTCAGCTGGGCGCATTGCGGTTTCCGTATGGGCAGGCGGGGCGGCGGGCAGAATGGCACGGTGGGGCGGCTTACTGCAACCTTTGCAGGAACCGGGGTCTGTTTTTGACTGTTCGGTCAATTTGTGGCGGTGTGGTGACCGAAATAAGGCTAAAAAACAGGAATCATCTTTACATACGGTCATTGCAAGAATACCGTTCGGTCATTGAGTGACCGTACAGGAGAAATTAGGTGAGCTCTCCGGCAGATATGACAAGCCCGGCCCCGGCGTCATTACCGCCCGGCCCTGTCTTTGACGTTGCTGTCATCGGGGGTGGGGTTGTCGGCTGTGCCGTTGCCCGGCGCTTTGCGCTGGCGGGGGCGCAGGTCGTCCTGCTGGAAAAGGGCGCGGATATCCTGTCGGGGGCGTCAAAGGCCAACAGTGCAATCCTACACACCGGGTTTGATGCCCCGCCCGGCAGTCTGGAGCTGGATCTGGTTAAGGCCGGGCGCGAGGAATACCTGTCGATCCGCGACAGCCTGAATCTCCCGCTGGTACACACCACGGCGCTGGTCTGCGCCTGGACGGACGCCGAAGCGGCGGCGTTGGAGGGCATTGCCGCGCAGGGGCAACAGAACGGGATCGGCGGTCTGGCGTTGCTGACGGCGGCGCAGGCCCGGGGCCGGGTGCCGGGGCTGGCCGGGCATCTGGCCGCCGCGCTGGCGGTGGAGGGGGAGCATGTGATCGACCCCTGGTCTGCCCCGCTGGCCTATCTGACGCAGGCAGTGGCTTTGGGGGCGCAGGTGCTGACCCGGTGCGAGTTGCTGTCCGGGCAGTTTGCCGGGGACTGGGCCCTGCTGACCAGCCGGGGGCAGATCCGTGCCCGCACGGTCATCAATTGTGCCGGTCTGTTCGGGGATGTGGTGGATCAGCGGCTCGGCTGTGTGCCGGACTTTGAGATCAGACCCCGGAAAGGGCAGTTCGTGGTGCTGGATAAGGCGGCGGCCCGCCATGTTCCCGCCATTCTGCTGCCGGTTCCCAACGAGATCACCAAGGGGATTGTGGTCTGTCCGACCGCCTTCGGCAATGTGCTGGTCGGCCCGACGGCAGAAGAGCAGGATGACCGGCTGCGGGCCACGGTCGAAACTGAAACCCTGCGGGCTCTGCTGGATCATGCGGCCCGGATCGTGCCGGATCTGAAAGGGATCCCGGTGACGGCGGTTTATGCCGGTCTGCGTCCGGCCAGTGATAAAAAGCCGTACCGTGTTTACAGCCGCCCGCAGCACCGCCTGATCACGCTGGGGGGCATCCGTTCCACCGGTCTCAGCGCGGCCCTCGGGCTGGCCCGTCATGCTCTGGATCTGTATGCGGCGTTTGGGGATGTGCATGTGCCCCCGGCGTCGGTGCCTGCGGTCTCGGTGCCCAATCTGGCTGAAACCCGCGAGCGGGACTGGCAGCGGCCCGACCATGGCAGCATCGTTTGCCACTGCGAGCTGGTAACCCGGCGGGAGATCGTCGCCGCTCTGAACAGCCCGCTGCCGCCGGGGGACTTTGGCGGTCTGCGGCGGCGGACCCGGGCCGCGATGGGGCGTTGTCAGGGCTTCTACTGTACCGCCGCCCTGGCAGAGCTGACGGCGGGGCGCTTTGCCACCCCGCTGGCCGTCGGGCCGCAGGGAGAACGCTAATGGCCGGCAGCAGAAAGACAGAGATGACGGACAGGGATGTGCTGATCATCGGCGGGGGCCCGTCCGGGGTTGCCGCCGGGCTGGAGCTGCGCCGTCAGGGGGTGACCCGGGTGACCCTGCTGGACCGCGAGCCGACTCTGGGCGGGGCGACCCGGCATTGCCTGCACTCACCGTTCGGAATGCGGGAATTCGGGCGGGTTTACATCGGGGCGGCCTATGGGCGGCGGCTGGACCGTGAGGCGGCGGCCGCCGGGCTGGATGTGCGGACCGGTCATTCCGTGGTGTCGCTGGGTGAAGAGGGGGTGGTCACCGTCACCTCGGCGCGGGGAGTGGAAACCCTGTCCGCCCGCCGGGTGCTGGTCACCACCGGGGCGCGGGAGATGCCCCGCGCGGCGCGGCTGCTGCCGGGGGACCGCCCCGTCGGTATTCTCACCACCGGGGCGTTGCAGGCATTTGTGGCCTTCCATGGGCTGATGCCGTTTCGGCGGCCATTGATTGTCGGGTCGGAACTGGTGACGCAGTCAGCGGTTCTGACCTGCCTGACCCATGGTGCCCGGCCGGTGGCGGTGGTGGAAGCAGGCCCGCAGGCGCTGGTGCGGGCACCGCTGGGACTGTTCCCCGGCCTGATGGGGATCCCGTTCTGGCGGAACACGCACATCACCGACATCCGGGGGGGCAGCCGTGTTGAGGCCGTGACCCTGCTGCGGGACGGTCAGCCGGTGACCGTGGCCTGTGACGGTGTGCTGCTGACCGGCTCGTTTACGCCGGAATCCGCTCTGTTGCTGCCGACCGCGCAAGGGGTTGATCCCGGCACCGGCGGCCCGGCGGTTGATCAGTCCGGGCGGGGGCGGAACCCGCTGTATTTCGCCGCCGGAAATGTGCTGCGGGCAGTGGAAACCGGCGGCTGGGCCTTCCGGGAAGGCCGGGCGGTCGGCGCGGCACTGGCGGCTGATCTGCGTGCCGGTGATCCGGTGGCGGGGCCCGTGATTCCGGTGACCCACGATGACCCGGTCAAGCTGGTGATGCCGTCGCTGTTGCGGCGTGACAGCGGAATGGCGGCTTTCCGTGACTTTCAGGTGCGGTTCCGGCATCCGGCCTCCGGCGTGCTGTCGCTGGAGGTGGATGGGCGGGAAGTGTGGCGCCGTAGCGGCCACTGGATGCCGGAACGGCGGGTGCTGATCCCGATCCCCGGGGTAGCCCTGATGGCGGAGCGGGTACACGTGCGGTTCCGGTAAAGAGCTTTCCGACGGATCGGAAGGCACGTGATCGAAAAATGCTCTGAAGAGCGGCGTGGGGAGGAGAAGCGCAGATGCGTGTTGCGGCGATTGATCAGGGAACGACATCCACCCGCTGTCTGGTGGTGGAAGATGGCGGCCACTGGCATCTGGCGGCCAGCCGCCGCCATGCCCAGCATCACCCGGCCCCCGGCTGGGTGGAGCATGATCCCGATGAACTGCTGAAAAACATCCGGGCAGTGCTGGATGCGGCGGGCCGGGTCGATGCCATCGCCCTGTCCAATCAGGGGGAAAGCTGTCTGGCATGGGATGCCCGCACCGGGGAGCCCCTGTCGCCGGTGATCGTCTGGCAGGATGCCCGGACAGCCGATGCCCTTGCCGCCCTGGGGGCGGAGGCGGAGGCAACATCCCGCCGGATCTGCGGTCTGCCGCTGGATCCTTATTTTTCCGCCAGCAAGCTGGCGTGGCTGCTGGCCCAGTCTCCGGCTGTTGCAGCCGCCCGGCGGGATGGGCGGCTGCGGCTGGGCACCACGGATGCCTTTTTCCTCGACCGGCTGTGCGGATCCTTCCGGACCGACCGGGCGACGGCCTCCCGCACCGGGCTGATGGATCTGGCGACCGGGGACTGGAGTGACACGCTGTGCGCCCTGCATGGGGTGCCGCGCGACTGCCTGCCGGAGATAACCGCGGTGGATGCCGGGTTCGGGGATGTCAACGGGGTTCCGGTGCGGGTATCCGTGGTGGATCAGCAGGCTGCGCTGTATGGCCACAACTGCCGCCTGCCGGGGGACTGCAAGATCACGTTCGGCACCGGGGCTTTTCTGCTGGCGGTCGCCGGGACGGAACGCCCGGACGGTGGCGGACTGCTGCCGACGGTGGCCTGGGACCGCCGGGCTGACGGTACGGTTTTTGCGGTTGAAGGCGGGGTTTACGACGCCGGGTCGGCGCTGGAATGGGCCCGCACCATCGGGCTGTTTTCAGCGATGGAGGAACTGGGCGTGTTTGAAGGGCCGTCCGCCCTCAGCCGGGGGATTGTGTTTGTGCCCGCCCTGTCCGGGCTGGCCGCCCCCTATTGGGACCGTCACGCCGCCCCGCTGTTTATCGGGATGGACCACGCCACCGACCGCCGTGATCTGGTGCGGGCGGTGCTGGAAGGGATCGCCATGCTGACGGTCGGCCTGATCGGTGCCGCCGGGCAGGCGACGCCGCTGGGGCGGGGGATCTCGATTGATGGCGGCCTGTCACAGAGCCCGTATTTCGCCGCGTTTCTGGCGGCGGCCAGCGGCCGCACCATCACCGTACCGCCGATGCATGAGCTGACCGCCATCGGTCTGGCGGAACTGTGCGGGGTTGATGTCAGCGCCATCCGCGCCGGAGCGGCTGTCTTCCCCCCGGACGGAGCCCCCGACATTACGGTGACCGCCGCCGATCATGCCCGTTTTGCCGAAGCCGTGCAGCGGGCCCGGCAGTGGCGGGGCTGACCCGTACCCCTGTCTGCCACACACCCGTTTTCCCCTTTCCGGTCCCTGCCTTCCTGTCTGGGCGGGACGGACCCTGATGGAGAATTCCCGTGCGTAAAATCTTCCTCGCCTGCCCGTATGGCCATGCCGACCGCGTGGTGGTTGAGCACCGCTTTCAGGTCTCTAACGCCGTAGCCGCCCGCATTGCCCGCAAGGGCTGCGTGATTTTCAGTCAGGTGTCGATGTCGCACCCGATCAACCAGCATCTGGCCGGTCTGGATAAGGCTGCGGTCGGGGCGCTGTGGGCCCCGATTGATGCTGCTTTCATGGAGATGATGGACGAACTGGTGGTGGTTGACATCCCCGGCTGGCAGGAAAGCGCCGGGGTGGCCCGTGAGATTGAGTTTTTTAAGTCCAGAGGCCGCCGCGTCAGCCTCTGGAGCGAAATCGAAGCCGAATTCGCTGTCTGACGCGCCCAAAAAAACAGGGAGCTTAACCGATGGGACAAAACGCCAGCGCGGCCACCGGCAAAGCCGGGGCTACGGGGCATGAGCACGACCGCCTGAAGCGGGACGTGACGCCTTTTCAGTCTTTTGCGGTCGCTTTCGGCTTTGTGTCGATCGCCACCGGTATTTTCACCGCCTATGGTGCCATGCTGTCCACATCCGGCCCGATGGGGATCTGGACGTGGCCGGTGGTGGTGATCGGTCAGCTGATGGTGGCCTTCATTCTGGGGTCGCTGTCGGCGCGGATTCCGGTTACCGGATATGTGTATCAATGGATTTCCCGCATTACCAACCCGGTGTTCGGCTGGATTATGGGGTGGATCAGCTTCACATTTCTGGCGGTGGTGCTGTGCGCGGTGGATTACACCATTGCCTCGACGGTGCTGCCGGTGATGCTTGCCTACGAAAGCACCGCCAATCTGGCCTGGGGGATCACCGCCGGGGTCATTGCGGTACAGGCACTGATGATCGCCTTCTCCACCCGTTTCACCCAGCGTTTCAATGCGGTGGCGGTGACCATTCAGCTGATCGGGATGATCGGTCTGGTGGTGTTGCTGTTCGGGGCCGGGGCGCTGACAGACAGTCTGCAGTTCTCCAACCTGTTCAGCCGGGGGCCGGTGGCGGCGGAGGGGTATTTCTCCTTCGGGACGCTGACCGGGGCCGGGCCGTGGGTGATGGGGACCCTGCTGGGGGCATTCACCATCGTCGGCTTTGAGTCGGCGGCCAATCTGGCGGAAGAAACCCGGGAACCGGCCGTGGTGGTGCCCAAGGCGATGTGGCAGGCGGTGCTGAGTCTGGGGGTGATCGGCATGCTGTTCCTGATCGCCGTCACTGCTCTGCTGGGTGATCCGTCGGTGGTCAACACATCAGCGACACCAATTGCCGATGTCATCAACCGTGTGCTGGGGCCGGTGGTCGGCAACCTGCTGCTGGTGATGGTGGTGATCTCCATCTTCTCCTGTGGGCTGGTGATTCTGTTGTCCGGCACCCGTCTGGTGTGGGCAATGTCGCGGGATGAGCGGTTTCCCGGCTGGCAGATGTTCCACAAGATCAGCCACAGCCTGCACACCCCGGTTAATGCCACGGTGTTCGTCGCCCTGACCGGCCAGGTGATTCTCGCGCTGTTCTCGCAGGAAACCGATGCCCTGTTTGCCCTGTTCTCCGCCGCCACCCTGCTGCCCGCCATCATTTATGCGGTGACGGTGCTGATGTATGCGGTTAAGCGTCATGATCTGCCGCCCAGCCGGGGGTTTACCCTTGGTGCGTGGGAAGTGCCGGTGCTGGTGCTGGCCCTGATCTGGCTGGTGTTTGAGCTGTCGCTGTTCCGCGACGCGTCTTTCGCCAAGCCCTGGGCCTATGTGGCGGTGATGTTTGCGATCGGTGCCGTCTATCTGATCTATCTTCTGGTGTCACGCGGGGGGCCGCAGGCGCTGAAGATGCCGGATCTGATCGCTATTGATGCCATTCTTGACGCTGATAAAGGCGAGGATCTGGAAAACGGCTGACATCCCGGCCATCCGGCCTGAAAAAATATCAGTCCAGCTGAACAGCCTGACCGGCGCGGGACCCTCCGCGCCGGTTTTCTTTCAGCCCCGTCCAGACAGGTTGCGGACTCGTCTAGGCCGGCAAATGTGACGGTCCGCCGCTGAAAGATGACACTGTAACAATTCCGACACCGGAAAAAGGGGCGAAAATGAAGAAATTTATGGCCTAAGTCATTGAAAATAAACGATATAAGATTGTAATATTACCTTAACATTTGTGTCACAAAGACGACGCCGTTCATCACTAGAGTGCGCCCTGTCAGACGGATAGCCCACCGGCCCGCTGACACGGATTTTCCCCGAGCCCCCTTACCCAACATGGGCTCGCTGGACTAACTGGAGGCACTCGTGCTGAAGAAGACCCTTGCTCTGACCGCCCTGGCCACTGTCGCCATCGCCGGCACCGCCGAAGCCCGTGACCAGATCCGCGCTGTCGGGTCGTCCACCGTGTATCCGTTCTCCACCGTTGTGGCGGAAAACTTCGCCAAGACCTCCGGCGGCAAGGCCCCGGTGATCGAGTCCACCGGCACCGGCGGCGGGTTCAAGCTGTTCTGCGCCGGTGTCGGCCCGGAGCATCCGGATCTGTCCAACGCCTCCCGCCGGATTAAGAAGTCCGAGCTGGAAACCTGCGAAAAGAACGGCGTCAAGGACGTGGTCGAAGTGAAGGTCGGCTATGACGGTATCGTCGTCGCCAACTCCAAGGCCGCCAAGGTGATGTCGGTGACCCGTGAGCAGGTGTTCCGCGCGCTGGCCAAGGAAGTGCCGGTCAACGGTCAGTGGGTTGCCAACCCGTATAAGAAGTGGTCTGACATCGACGCTTCCCTGCCGGCGCAGGAAATCGAAGTCCTCGGCCCGCCGCCGACCTCCGGCACCCGCGATGCCTTCGTTGAGCTGGTGATGGATGCCGCCTGCGAAAAGCTGCCGGAAGCCAAGGCGATGAAGGATGCCGGTAAGGAAAAAGAGCTGAAGGGCAAGTGTCAGTCGGTCCGTGAAGACGGCGCTTACATCGAAGCCGGTGAGAACGACAACCTGATCGTTCAGAAGCTGGATGCCAACAAGAACTCCTTCGGCATCTTCGGCTACTCCTTCCTCGAAGAAAACGCCGACAAGATCCAGGGCTCCAAGGTTGATGGCAAGGACCCGACCTTCGAGAACATCTCTGCCGGTTCCTACGCCGTGTCCCGCCCGCTGTATGTCTATGTGAAGAAGGCCCACGTCGGCACCATTCCGGGCATCGACGGCTTCATGAAGGAATTCTCCTCTGAGAAGGCCTGGGGTGAAGACGGCTACCTGACCAACAAGGGTCTGATCCCGATGCCGAAGGAAGAACGCGCCAAGTTCGCCAAGGCTGTCGCGGAAATGACCGTCCTGTCGGCCGGCGATCTCTAATCAGGCTTGCGTCAATGCGGAAGGGAAGGCAGTTTCGGCTGCCTTCCCCTCTGCGTATCCGGGCCGGGTCCGGTCACCGCGTTCCGTTTTCCCCCCGACGGATCATGGTGCCCTGACAGCCCCGGTCAGAGCGTAAGGTGTTCCCTCCCTCTCTTTTGCCCATATACGGGTACCCGGATGCGGGGGCCCAGACACGGGGAAAACCGTTCCATGCAGGTTCTGATCCTATTTCTGGTTCTGGCGGTGCTGACCGTCATCGGCTTCCGGCTCGGCAGGAGCCGTTCTGTGAAGCTGGTTGGCGGCGATGTGGCCCGCCTGCACAGCCTTCCCGGCTATTATGGCTTTTACGTGGCCCTGTGGTGCGGCATTCCGGCCCTGCTGCTGGTGCTGGCGTGGGTGTCGCTGGAAGGGCCGGTGCTGACCCGGCTGATTCTCTCGGCGGTCTCGCCGGAGCTTCTGCTTGATCCCAACGGCGGGCCGATCAGTCAGGCCCATCTGAATCTGCTGGTCAATGACCTGCGCAACATTGCCTCGGGCACCGTTGCCTCCACCGCCAATCCGCTGGTTCAGGCCGCCGGTCTGCAACTGGCGTCTTACCGCGAGATCAGCTTCGGGGCGATGACCGTGGTGGCGCTGGCGCTGGCGCTGGGCGGGGCCGGTCTGGCGCTGCGGTGGGTCCATGCTGATTTCCGCGCCCGCAACAGCGTGGAAAAGGTGATCAAGACCTTCATGGTGCTGTGTTCGCTGATGGCGATCCTGACCACGGTCGGCATCATCCTGTCGCTGCTGTTTGAAAGCTACCGCTTCTTTGCCCGCGTCCCGATGACCGAATTCCTGTTCGGTCTGCAGTGGAGCCCGCAGATGGCGATGCGCGCCGATCAGGTCGGGTCTTCCGGTGCCTTCGGGGCGGTGCCGCTGTTTGCCGGTACGCTGCTGATCTCCCTCATCGCGATGATCGTGGCGGTGCCGGTCGGCCTGCTGGCGGCGATCTATATGGCGGAATATGCCCCGCGCAAGGTGCGTTCCATCGTCAAGCCGCTGCTGGAAATTCTGGCCGGTATCCCGACGGTGGTGTACGGCTTCTTCGCGGCCCTGACCGTCGCGCCGTTCTTCCGCGACAGCGGGCAGCTTTTCGGCCTCAACATCTCCTCGGAAAGTGCGCTGGCCGCCGGGGTGGTGATGGGCATTATGATCATCCCCTATGTCTCCTCCATCACCGATGACGTGGTGACCGCCGTGCCCAACGCCATGCGTGAGGGCTCTTACGGTCTGGGGGCCACCAAGTCAGAAACCATCCGGCGGGTGGTGTTTCCGGCGGCGCTGCCGGGGATCGTCGGCGGGGTGCTGCTGGCGGTGTCGCGCGCCATCGGGGAAACGATGATCGTGGTGATGGCCGCCGGTCTGTCGGCCAACCTGACCGCCAACCCCTTCGAGGCTGTCACCACGGTGACGGTGCAGGTGGTGACGCTGCTGGTCGGGGACCAGGAATTCGACAGCCCGAAGACGCTGGCCGCCTTCGCGCTGGGTCTGGTGCTGTTCGTGGTGACGCTGGCGCTGAACATCGTGGCCCTCCACGTTGTCCGCAAGTACCGGGAGCAGTACGAATAATGAGCACCGCGGAAAAGCAAATGGACACCAACACCGCCTCTGCCTCTGACATCCGTAAGCGCAAGATTGCCGATGTCGTCAACGCCGGTCTGAAGCGCCGTTATGCGGCGGAACGCCGGTTCCGGTTCTACGGCATCGCCGCCATCGCGCTCAGCCTGATCATGCTGGTGGTGCTGTTCGTCACCATTCTCGGCAACGGCCTGACCGCCTTTGTGCAGACCCGGGTCACCATGGATGTGGTGGTCTCTGCCGAGCGGATCGACCCGCAGGGCACCCGCAAGCGCGAAGACCTGATCACCGGGGATTATCAGGGGGCGGTGCGTGACGCCGTTCTGGCACTCTTCCCGGATGTCACCTCCCGCAAGGACCGCAAGGACCTGATGGAGCTGTTCTCCACCGGGGCCGGGTACGAGCTGCAGAAGCAGGTGATGGCCAACCCCGATCTGATCGGCAAGACCATCCGGATCGAAGTGCCGGTGGCCTCGGAATTCGATATGCTGGCCAAGGGCTATATCTCCCGCACGGTGCCGGAAGCTGAGCGCAAGATCAGCGATAAGCAGATCGCCTGGTATGATGCGCTGAAGTCCAAGGGCATGATTTCCACCGGCTTCAACACCACCCTGTTCTCGGCCGGGGATTCCCGCCAGCCGGAACTGGCCGGTCTGTGGGGCGCGGTTGTCGGCTCGTTCTACACGCTGGTGGTGACGCTGGCGCTGTCGTTCCCGATCGGTGTGGCGGCGGCCATTTACCTTGAGGAATTCGCCCCGAAGAACAAGTGGACTGACATTATCGAGGTGAACATCAACAACCTCGCCGCAGTGCCGTCCATCGTGTTCGGTCTGCTGGGTCTGGCGGTGTTCCTGCAGTTTTTCGGTCTGCCACGCTCGGCCCCGGTGGTCGGTGGTCTGGTGCTGATGCTGATGAACCTGCCGATCATCATCATCGCCAGCCGGGCGGCGCTGAAGTCGGTTCCCCCGTCTATCCGTGAAGCGGCACTGGGCCTTGGCGCGTCAAAGCTGCAGATGATTTTCCATCATGTACTGCCGCTGGCGATGCCGGGCATGCTGACCGGCACCATCATCGGCATGGCCCATGCGCTGGGCGAAACCGCGCCGCTGCTGATGATCGGCATGGTCGCCTTCGTGGTCGATATTCCGCACACCCCGCTGGATCCGTCCACGGTGCTGCCGGTGCAGATCTACCTGTGGGCTGACAGCCCGGAGCGGGCTTTTGTTGAACGCACCTCGGCGGCCATCATCGTGCTGCTGGGCTTCCTGATCCTCATGAACGCGGCTGCCGTGCTGCTGCGTAAAAAGTTTGAAAGGCGCTGGTAAGATGCCCGAAGCCATGGAAACCCAAATGACCGCCGGTACCCCGCTGCTGAGCGATACCAGCGCCGTCAAGGTCGCTGCGCGTGACGTCAACGTCTTCTACGGTGAAAAGCACGCGATCAAGGGTGTCAATCTGGACATCAAGCAGAACGAAGTGACCGCCTTTATCGGTCCGTCGGGGTGCGGCAAGTCCACCTTCCTGCGGTCAATCAACCGCATGAATGACACCATCGACATCTGCCGGGTCACCGGCTCCATCGCGCTGGACGGCGGCAACGTCTACGACCGTTCCATCGACGTGGTGCAGCTGCGGGCCCGGGTCGGGATGGTGTTTCAGAAGCCGAACCCCTTCCCGAAGTCGATCTATGAAAACGTCGCCTACGGCCCGCGCATTCACGGCCTGTGCCGTCATAAGGATGAGCTGGACGAAGTGGTGATGGGCAGTCTGGAACGTGCCGGTCTGCTGAACGAGGTGAAGGACCGCCTCGATCAGCCGGGCACCGGCCTCTCCGGCGGTCAGCAGCAGCGCCTGTGCATCGCCCGCGCCATCGCCGTCAACCCGGAAGTCATCCTGATGGATGAGCCGTGTTCGGCGCTGGACCCGATCGCCACCGCGAAGATCGAGGAACTGATCGACGAACTGCGTGAAAACTTCACCATCGTCATCGTCACCCATTCCATGCAGCAGGCGGCCCGCGTGTCGCAGCGCACGGCCTTCTTCCATCTGGGCACGCTGATCGAATGCAGTGACACCGAGCAGGTGTTCACCAACCCGATTCACAAGCTGACCCAGGGCTACATCACCGGCCGCTTCGGCTGATGCCCCCACCCCCGGCGCGCCCCACAGGCGGCGCGCCGGGCCCGGCAGACCCCGCAGCGCGGAACTTTAGGGGATACCCGATGACCACCCTTCAGGGGCGTGATCCCGCCCATACCGTCCGGTCTTATGAAGAAGAACTGAATCACCTGTCCAACGTGGTGATGCGCATGGGCGGTCAGGCCGAGGCGCAGCTGGCCTCGGCGGTGCAGGCGGTGCTGCGCCGTGATTCCGAGCTGGCGACCCGTGTGGTTGTCGCCGATGCCCGGATCGACGAGATGGAGCAGGAGGTTCACGCCTTCACCGTCCGCCTTCTGGCCCTGCGTCAGCCGATGGCCGATGACCTGCGGGCCATTGTCGGCGCGCTGAAGATTTCCGCCGATCTGGAACGGATCGGTGACTATGCCGCCAACGTTGCCAAGCGCGCTCTGGTGCTCAACCAGCTGCCGCCGGTTCCGGCGGTGTCCGGCCTGCCGTCGATGGCGCGGCTGGTGCAGGAAATCATCAATGACATTCTTGATGCCTACATCGAAAAGGATGTCGAAAAGGCCCTGCAGGTGTGGCGCCGGGATGAAGAGGTTGATGACCTGCACACCAGCCTGTTCCGCGAGGTCATCACCTATATGATGGAAGACCCGCGCAACATCACCGCCTGCACCCATCTGATGTTTATGGCGAAGAACATCGAGCGCATCGGTGATCACGCCACCAACATTGCCGAGACCATTCATTTCCTTGTCACCGGGAAGGCCCTGCCGCTGCGCCGCCCGAAGGGCAAGGCCGAGACAGACCTGACTCCCCCCGCTGCCGGTTAAGGGCACGGGCCGGTCTCTGAGAGGACGCACGCAGGATGAAGCCGCAGGTTATGATTGTCGAGGACGAAGCCGCCCTCGCCACCATGTTGCGATACAACCTGGAAAAAGAAGGCTACCGCGTTTCTGAAGCCGGGAACGGTGAAGAGGCGGTGACGCTGGCTGACGAGGTTAAGCCGGATCTGGTCCTGCTGGACTGGATGCTGCCGGTGATGTCGGGGATTGAGGTGTGTCGCCAGCTTCGGCGCAAGCCGGTCACCCGCGATGTGCCGATCATCATGATCACGGCGCGGGGCGAGGAATCGGACAAAATCCGGGGCCTGAACACCGGGGCCGATGATTACATCACCAAGCCGTTCTCGATGCCGGAGCTGATGGCGCGGGTGAAGGCGCTGCTGCGCCGGGCCCAGCCGGCCCAGAGCAAGGGCAACCTGACGTTTCAGGATATCCTGATGGATCTGACCGCCCACCGGGTCACCCGGGGCGGACGGTATATTCACCTCGGCCCGACCGAGTTCCGGCTGCTCCAGTTCCTGATGGAGCATCCGGGCTGCGTGTTTTCCCGCGAAGAGCTGCTGAACGCGGTGTGGGGGCCGGATATCTATGTCGAGCCGCGTACGGTCGATGTGCATATCCGCCGTCTGCGGAAGGCGCTGAACAATGACAGCGAAATGGATGTGATCCGTACGGTCCGCGCTGCGGGCTATGCGCTGGATTCCGACCCGGATATGCGGATGGCCACGGCCTGAGGCTGACACGGTTCTGTGATGAGAGAACGGGGCTTCCGGCGGCGGGAGCCCTGTTTTTTTGTGCCCGTTGCGGGGCGGACTGATTTGGTGTATATACCCGCTTATGATTGTTCTGCCCTGTCACTGTATGAACCTGCGCAACGCAGCCCGGAAGGTCAGCGCCCTGTATGATGCGGCGCTGGAGCCCTTGGGCATCACCATTGCGCAATTCTCCCTGCTGCGCCGGGTGGAGCGGCTGGGGCCGGTCAGCCTGACCGAACTGGGGCGGGTGACCGACCATGACCGCTCGACGATTGGCCGCAATGTCCGCCTGCTGGAAAAAATGGGCCTGCTGGCACAGGGCAAGGGCAAAGACCAGCGCGAAACCATGGTCACCCTGACCGCCGAAGGGCGCCGGGTTCTGGCCGAGGGCGCGCCGCTGTGGGATGCCTGTCAGGCCCGGATCGAGGACCGGCTGGGCCTGGAGCGGATTGCTGCCATTGCCGATATCCTGACCGCACTGTGACGGTGCTTGTTTTGCCTATTACGGGTATATGCCCGTATTTAGAGTGTCAAAAGAGGGTATATACCCGTACTTAGGAGGTTCCGATGCCTGAAACTGTCCCTTCGCCGTCTCCGGTTCCGTCTGCTTCTGGCATCGCCGGGCTTTTGGCCCGCCGGGGGCTGCATTACGGCTGGGTGGTGGTGGCGGTCACCTTCCTGACCATGCTGGTGACGGCGGGGGCGGTGGGCGCGCCCGGTGTGCTGCTGGGGCCGCTGGAAAAAGAATTCGGCTGGCAGACCGCCGATATTTCCGCCGGGCTGGCGCTGCGGCTGGTGCTGTTTGGGGTGATGGGGCCCTTTGCCGCTGCGTTCATGAATCATTTCGGCCTGCGGCGGGTGACGGTGGTGGCGCTGTCGCTGATTGCCGCCGGGGTCGCCGGGTCGTTTGTCATGACCAAAATCTGGCATCTGGTGCTGCTGTGGGGCGTGGTGGTCGGGCTGGGCACCGGGCTGACGGCCATGGTGCTGGGGGCAACGGTGGCATCGCGCTGGTTTGCACAGCGGCGGGGGCTGGTGATGGGCCTGCTGACGGCCAGCACCGCCACCGGGCAGCTGGTGTTTCTGCCGCTGCTGGCAGACCTGACGGAGCGGCTGGGCTGGCGCAGTGCGCTGGGGCTGATTCTGGCGGTGCTGCTGGTGGCGGCGGTGGCGGTGCTGCTGTTTCTGCGCGACCGTCCGGCGGATGTCGGGCTGCCCGCCTATGGCGCGACCGAGGTTACTCCGGCTCCGCCAGCGGTCAGCTTCGGCACCATGCTGCTGTCGCCGTTGCTGGCCCTGCGCGACGCATCACGGACCGGCATGTTCTGGCTGCTGTTCGGCACCTTCTTTGTCTGCGGGGCCAGCACCAACGGTCTGGTGCAGACCCACTTTGTCAGCCTGTGCGGTGATTTTGGCATCGTGCCGGTGGCTGCGGCGGGCATGCTGGCACTGATCGGGCTGTTTGATTTTGTTGGCACCATCGGCTCCGGCTGGCTGTCGGACCGCTACGACAGCCGCCTGCTGCTGGTGTGGTATTACGGCCTGCGGGGCCTGTCGCTGCTGTATCTGCCGTTCAGCGATTTCAGCCTGACCGCGCTGTCTGTGTTTGCGGTGTTTTATGGGCTCGACTGGGTGGCGACAGTGCCGCCGACCGTCAAGCTGACGGCAGAACGCTTCGGGGACCGGGCCAATCTGGTGTTTGGCTGGGTCTTTGCCGGGCATCAGGCCGGGGCCGCGTTTGCCGCCTGGGGGGCCGGATTCAGCCGGACGGCCTATCAGACCTATCTGCCTGCCTTTTTCTTCGCCGGGGTGCTGTGCGTTCTGGCTGCCGCCGTTCTTATTGCCGCCCGCCGCCGCGCGGTGGCGGTTTCGGCCTGATCCCGTGACCGGAGACATCATCATGACCGCGTCTGCTTCCGATATTCTTCTCTGCGCCCCCGTCCGGACCGCCATCGGCGGCTTTAATGGCAGCCTGAAAGGGGTGCCTGCCACTGCGCTGGGGGCGGCGGTGATCCGCGAAACCCTGCGCCGCAGCGGCCTTGATCCGGCGCGGGTCGGCAGCGTGGTGATGGGCAATGTGGTACAGGCCGGGAACCGGATGAACCCGGCCCGGCAGGCGGCGGTCGGGGGTGGCCTGCCGGTGTCGGTGCCGGCCTATACCGTCAACCGGGTCTGCGGGTCCGGGGCGCAGGCGATCCTGACCGCTGCCTATGAACTGCGGGCCGGGGATGCGGATTTTGCGGTTGCCGGAGGGATGGAAAACATGGACCGCGCCCCGTATCTGCTGGAAGGCGGGCGCTGGGGCCTGCGGATGGGACCGGCGCAGATGCTGGACAGTGTGTTGACCGACGGCCTGAATGATGCGTTTTCCGGTCAGCATTCCGGCTGGCATACCGAAGATCTGGTGGTGCTGTCCGGTCTGTCGCGGTCAGAGCAGGATGCCTTTGCCGCCCGGTCGCAGCAGCGGTTTTCCGCTGCCCGTGATGCCGGTCTGTTCGGGGATGAACTTGTCGGGGTTGAGGTGCCGACCCGCACGGGGACCGAGGTGTTCGCCCGTGATGAGGCCCCGCGCCCGGAAACGACCGAAGCCACGCTGTCCCGCCTGAAACCGGCTTTTCGCCCCGATGGGACGATTACGGCAGGCAACGCGCCGGGCCTGAACAGCGGGGCGGCGGCGATGGTTGTGGCCCGCCGGGATGCCGCCGAGGCTGCCGGTGTGGTGCCGCTGGGCCGTCTGGCCGGATATGGGGTGGCGGCGGTGGAGCCGGGGCTGTTCGGTCTCGGGCCGGTTCCGGCGGTGCGGCAGGCGGTGCAACGGGCAGGGTGGACCCTGTCAGATGTTGACCGTTTTGAGATCAACGAAGCCTTTGCGGCAGTGCCGCTGGCGGTGGCGCGTGAGCTGTCGCTGCCGCTGGACGTCATTAACCCCGAAGGCGGAGCGGTGGCGCATGGTCACCCCATTGGTGCCACCGGCGCGGTGCTGGTGACACGCCTGCTGCACGGCCTGCGCCGCACCGGCCAGCGGCGGGGCATCGTCACCCTGTGCATCGGCGGCGGGCAGGGCATTGCGCTGGCCCTTGAAACGGCCTGAGGCTACAGTGGCCGCCGCACTGCACGGAGTGGAGCGGCGGCCATGAGCGTCTGGGTGATTTTATTGAAGGTCGGGATTCTGATCGTGGCGGCGGAGCTGGCGATCAATACCCTGTCCCGCTACCGGGCGGGCGATTCGTCAGAACAGACCAACCACCGCCGGGGCTGGATGCTGGTCGGGGTCATGACCGTGGTGGCGCTGGGGCTGGCATGGTTTGTCTGAAGCCGCTTGCCGGATAAGCGTATCTTTTTCGGGGCGGGGGGATAAGATATCCGACTTTGGTCGATCCCCCTGCGGTGACTGTGATGCGTGACGCCTTTTATTATGCCTTCTGCGTTCTGGCGTGGGGGTCTACCTACTTCGCCGTGACGTTCCTGAAAGGGCCGGTACCGCCCAGCCTGTCGGTGATTTACCGGCTGGTGATTGTGGCGGTGGTGTTCGCGCTGCTGCATCCGTTGCTGCGCCGCCGCCTGACCGGCCTGTCGGCCCGGACGCACCTGTGGCTGGTGCTGTTCGGTCTGGGCAATTTCGGCCTGTCTTACGCGATGATGTATGCGGCGGTGACGATGATCCCGTCCGCCCATGCCATCACGCTGTTTGCGATTAAGGTGGTGATGACCCCGGTGTTGCTCGGTCTGTTCCTGCGGGAGCGGATTCCGCGGGCGATCTGGGTCGGCGGGGTGATTGGCATTGCCGGGGTGGTGCTGATGTTCTGGCCGCAGCTGGCGGGCGGTGATCTGCGCGGCGATGCGTGGATGGGCTTTCTGCTGACCCTTGGCGGGGCGGCGATCACGTCTTTCGGCGATGTGGCGTCCACCCGGCTGATCCGTGCCGGGGGCGACCCGATGACCCTGACATTCTGGGGCACGACCTATGGTGTGCTGTTCCTGATCGTGGTGGCGCTGGTGCAGGGGCAGGCGCTGGTGTGGGATCCGTCGCTGCACTTCGCGCTGGCGATGGGCTGGCTGGTGGTCGCCTGCTCGATTGTCGCATGGCTGATGTATATGCATCTGGTCAAGACCATCGGCCCGGCCCGCTGTTCCAACATGGTTACGCTGTTCCCGGTGGTCGGGGTGGCGCTGTCGCTGGCGTTTGAAGGGGTGGCCCCCACGGTGAACGTGCTGGGTGGGGCGGCACTGGTCACTGCCGGGGCCTTTCTGGCCAATCGGGGGAAGCTGGCGGCCTGACCGGGGCCGTGCCCGGATCAGCCAGCCTACAGCCAGCCAGCAGCCAGACAGCAAACAGCCCCGGCAGGAAGAACCCGCCGGGGCTGTCGAGATCAGGCGCAGGGCCGAACCGGGGGCTTACGCCTCGCGGGCCACCGCGCGCCAGCCGATGTCACGGCGGCAGAAGCCACCGGGCCAGTTCAGGGCGTCAACCCCGGCATAGGCCTTGGCCTGCGCTTCCCGCACGGTGCGGCCGGTGGCGGTGACGCCCAGCACGCGACCGCCGGTGGCAACCACCGCCCCATCCTGCAGCTTGGTCCCGGCATGGAAGACGGTGACGCCGTCACAGGCCCCGGCTTCGGTCAGGCCGCCGATCACGGTGCCTTTCTGATACGGGCCGGGGTAGCCGTTGGCGGCCATCACCACCACCAGCGCGGTCTCATCCTTCCAGCGCATGTTGACGTCGGACAGGCGGCCTTCAGCGGCGGCCAGCAGGGCCTCCAGCAGGTCGCTGTCGAGGCGGCTCATCAGCACCTGACATTCCGGGTCGCCGAAGCGCACGTTGTATTCCAGCACTTTCGGGCCGTCAGCGGTGATCATCAGGCCGCAGAACAGAACGCCACAGAACGGGGTGCCGCGTTCTTTCATCCGCTGCACGGTCGGCAGGATGGCGGTGCGCATCACGTCGTCCTGCAGGGCCGGGGTAAACACCGGGGCCGGGGAATAGGCCCCCATGCCGCCGGTGTTGGGGCCGGTATCGCCATCGCCGACCGCCTTATGGTCCTGTGCCGCAATCAGCGGAATTGCGGTTTCGCCATCGGCAATCGCGAAGAAGCTGACTTCCTCACCGACCAGAAACTGCTCGATCACCACCTCGTTTCCGGCATCGCCGAAAATCCGGGCCCCCATCATGTCGTCCAGCGCGCTCAGGGCTTCGTCGATGCTCTGGCACAGGATCACGCCTTTGCCTGCGGCAAGGCCATCGGTCTTGATGACGATCGGCGCGCCTTTTTCACGGACATAGGCCTTGGCGGCATCAATGTCGGTGAAGCGGGAATACCACGCGGTGGGCACCCCGGCCTCGCGCAGCACGTCTTTCATAAAGCCCTTCGAGCCCTCCAGCGCCGCGGCCTGCTCCGACGGGCCGAACACCGGGATCCCGGCTTCGCGCAGGCGGTCGGCCAGACCCAGCACCAGCGGGCCTTCCGGCCCGACCACCACGAAATCAATGGCATTGGCAACCGCCCACGAGGTGATTTCATCCACCGCTTCGGCGTTGATCGGCACCAGTGTCGCCACATCGGCAATCCCGGCATTGCCGGGGGCGCAGTAGAGCTGGCGGCAGCGGGGCGACTTTTTCAGGGCCCAGCACAGGGCATGTTCACGGCCACCGGAGCCAACGACCAAAACGTTCATCGCGCAGCCTTTCAGTCTTACAGGGCATCCGCAAAAGCGGGAGTTTCCAAATCCGGCCTTCTTGTAGCATAAATGGATGCCATGACGAGTCCCGAAGCCAGATCCGCCCATAATCTCCCCGAACGCAGCGTTTCGGAGCTGTCCGCCGACCTGAAGCGGACGGTGGAGGAGACCTATTCCCGTGTCCGCGTGCGCGGCGAGATCAGCCAGCCGAAGCTGGCGGGGTCCGGCCATTGCTATCTGCGCCTGAAGGACGACACCGCCGTTATCGACGGCATCATCTGGAAGGGCAGCTATCAGAAGCTGACCGTCCGCCCGGAGGAAGGGCTGGAGGTGATCGCCACCGGTCGCCTGACCACCTATCCGGGGCGGTCGAGCTATCAGATCGTCATCGACTCGCTGGAACTGGCGGGCGAGGGCGCTTTGCTGAAAATGCTGGAAGAGCGCAGGCGCCGTCTGGCCGCCGAAGGGCTGTTTGATCCGGCCCGCAAAAAGCGCCGCCCGTTTCTGCCCCGGTGCATCGGGGTGGTCACCAGCCCGACCGGGGCGGTGATCCGCGATATTCTGCACCGCCTGCGCGACCGCTTTCCGGTGCCGGTGCTGGTGTGGCCGGTGCTGGTGCAGGGGGACGGCGCGGCGCAGCAGGTGGCGAATGCGGTTGCCGGGTTCAACGCCCTGCCGCCGGACGGGCCGATTCCCCGCCCCGATCTGCTGATCGTCGCCCGGGGCGGCGGATCGCTGGAAGATCTGATGGCCTTTAACGAAGAAGTCACCGTGCGGGCGGTGGCGGCCTCGCGGATTCCGGTGATTTCCGCCGTCGGGCACGAAACGGATACCACCCTGTGCGATTTTGCCGCCGATCTGCGGGCCCCGACCCCGACCGGGGCCGCAGAAATGGCGGTGCCGGTGCGTCTTGACCTGCTGGCGCAGGTGCGGGACGACGGCCAGCGCCTGCACGGTGCCACCCGCCGCCTGCTGGAAGACCGGGCGATGCGGCTGGAAGGTCTGGCCCGTGGCCTGCCGCCGGTGGACCGGATGATTGAGGATTACGCCCAGCGGCTGGATGACCGCTGGGAGCGGCTGGGCACCGCAGCCCGGATGACGGTGGACCGGCGGGCGGCGATGGTCGGCCAGCTGGGGGCACGTCTGCGCAGCCCGGCAGAGCAGATCGCGGCCAAACAGGGGCAGCTGGCGCAGGCGGCGCAGGGGCTTGACGGCGCGGTGCGCTATACCCTGAAAGACCGCGATGCCCGCCTGACGGCGGTATCCGGGCGGTTGCGGCCCGATGCGGTGGCCCGGGACGTCACGCGGCATCAGCGGGATCTGGATTCGCTGTGGGCCCGGCTGGGGACGGCGGCGGCGCGGTCCCTGCCGGAGGCCGAACGCCGTCTGACGGCTGCGGCAGAACGGCTGGCGGTCAATTCCTATCAGGGGATCCTGGACCGGGGCTATGTGGTGGTGCGCGATGACAGCGGGCAGGTGATTGACAGCCGCGCCCCGCTGAAGGGCGGCGAGGCCGTGACGCTGCAGTTCCGTGACGGCAGTGCCGGGGCGGTGATCACCGGATCGGGCAGCGTGGCAGGCGGGCGGCGTACCCCCGGCCGCAAGGGCGATGATACCCGGCAGGAGACCCTGTTCTGACCGGTCGGGTATGGCAACCGGAGAGGGAGAATTCCTTGACGCTTTCCCTCGGTGGGGGGTATAGCGTTCCGTGCCGTGGGACTACATCTTAGGTCTATGGTCTGCTGTGGACTATCCGACGGGGACGGAGCGATGAAATCCAGCTTCCGGGGGGCTTACGCCAAACGCCTGCGGTCAATTGCCGACCGGATGTCGGCTGACCTTCCCGATACCGATATTCCGCCCCTGTTGATGCTCAATGCTGACCTATGGGCTGCGCTGGACTCTGATGTCCGGGCGGGCCTGTTTTCATCCCCGGAAATACTGGCGGAAACTTTGCTGACACGGGCGCGGACCGTGGCAGAGCAGACCCGTCTGATGACCCGGGGGAGAGGGGACTGCCAGCGGTTGATTCTGCTCAACCGTCAGACGGCCAGCCTGCTCGACGGGCATGACCAAAGGCAGGGGGAAGAGGCAGACTGCCCGAAGGTCATGTGACCAAAGTATAGTTCCATAGACCTATGCAATGATTGACGCCGTCAGGGGGTTGGGGCAAACTTCCGGTTGTCGGTTGCGGCTTTGTCTATTCCTTAACGGGCGTGTGATAGTCCTGTAGGATTAAGAGGTCGCTTTCATCGACCTGTCTGTTCGGGGGCCTATCCGCCAGGGCATTTTCCGGTAAGGAGACACCCATCAAAGGGGCTCCGGTACATCGGGGGAAGTGCCTTTCTTTTAAGAAGTTAGAGTGTTCTCAGGCGCAGGGCAGGGCTCCGCCGTTACTGATGAAGACTCTAGGCCAGCTGATAGGAAAGGGGGGGTGATGGCGTATATTCCTTGGACGCTGTATGCGATGCGTCTGCAGCGGGTTGCCCAGAAGATGGCTTCCGCGCAGGATTCGGCGGCACTGGAACATTGCCTGCAGGAGCATTCCGCTCTGTGGGAGCGGATTGCCGGACTGATCACCGAGGCGGAAGAAGAAGGGGTGACTGGCCTGAGGCGGCAAATCCTGCCGCTGACCCGTTTGGTCAACCTTGGTCGCGGCGATGCAGTGCGTGCAGATGGCACGGGGGAGAGCGCCGCTGTGGAGTCTCTGTCAACCCTGATTGCCCTGAACCGGCAGGCTGCGGCAATGCTGCCGGATCTGGAACTGGGGACGCCGGTCAGGCAATGGCTGAATTGATGCGTTGATAAAGGCTGGCGGCCTGTCTGCGGGAAATCTGCATCAGTACATTCAAATTATCTTTTTGGCCTCACGACCCCCCTTGACAGTTGGGCGGCGTTTCGCGAATCTGTCGTCAGAGCCTGGGTCCGGGCCCCTCTGGCGATGAGGCGTCATCGCGATGTCGGATCTCCTCGTATAAGAACTGCGCTGACGCGGCGCGATGGGTTCTGAGGGTCTTCCATGGACTTCACCCTGCTGGCATGGGGCGGCTTCGGCGTCTTCGTGCTTATCCTCCTTGCTTTTGACCTTGGTCTGCTGAACCGGAACGACGAAGAAGTGTCGATCCGCAAGTCGCTGATCATGTGTAGCTTTTATGCCTCTCTGGCGCTGATCTTCGCCGGTGGGGTCGCCTATGTTCAGGGCCTGCCCAAGGGGCTGGAGTTCCTGACCGGTTATGTGATTGAACTCAGCCTCAGCCTCGACAACGTGTTTGTCATCGCGCTGGTGTTCACCGCCTTCGCCATTCCGACCAAATATCAGCACCGGGTGCTGTTCTGGGGCATCCTCGGGGCGCTGGTGATGCGTGCCGGTATGATTCTGGCAGGGATCTCGCTGGTTCAGCAGTTCCACTGGGTTATTTACATCTTCGGCGGCTTCCTGATCTTCACCGGTCTGAAGATGCTGAAGCCTGATGATGCCGATCCGGACCCGGAAAAGATCTGGCTGGTGCGTCTGGCCCGCCGCTTCTTCCCGGTGACGCCCGATTTCCACGGTCACAGTTTCTTCGTGCGGATCAACGGTGTGCGTCATATCACCCCGCTGTTTCTGTCGCTGATGGCGGTCGAAGCGATTGATGTGATCTTTGCGGTCGATAGCATTCCGGCGATTTTCGCCGTCACCACCGACCCGTTCATCGTCTTCACCTCCAACGTGTTTGCGATTCTTGGTCTGCGGTCCCTGTATTTTGCCCTCGCCGGTCTGCTGCCGCGCTTTAAGTACCTGAAATATGGTCTGGCGCTGCTGCTGGTGGTCATCGGCACCAAGATGGTGCTGGTGGATATCTACAAGCTGCCGACCTGGGTGGCGCTCAGCCTTACGGCGGGCATTCTGGGGGGGTCCATCGCGCTGTCGCTGTGGAAGACCCGCGATCAGGCGAAAGTGGCCGGATAACGGCCAGCTGCCTGTGGGCTTAATGCTTCAGGTGACGGGCGCGGGGGCTTCCTCCGCGCCCGTTTCCATTTCCGGTAAAGAGGCGGCCAGCCAGTCGATGAAGTGGGCCGCCGGGCTGCCCGCCGCCGGTTCTGATACCGTCAGGGCAATGTAGTCGGCCCCGCCGTCACAGAAGCCGAACGGGGCCACCAGCACCCCGTTGGCCAGATCGTCCGCGACCAGCGGCAGCGGGCCGATGGCCAGCCCCAGCCCGGCCACAGCCGCCTGTAACGAAAATGAGAAATGATCGAACACCGGCTCTGACGGGGCCGGGGGCAGAGGCTGGCCGCTGCGGCGGGACCAGTCGGCCCATGCCTGTGGCCGGGTGCGGGTATGCAGGCGCGGGGCGGTTGCCAGTGTGCGGCCCCAGCGGTCCCACGCTGCCGGATTACACACCACCCCGACCCGCTCCCGGCACAGGGGGCGGACTGTCCCCCCTGTCGGCAGGCCAAAATCAGCCCGGCGGATTGCCAGATCAATTCCCGAGTCGGACAGATCAATCGGTCCGCCTGCTGTTGCCAGATGCACGCTGATACCCGGATGCCGGGCTGAGAACGCGGGCAGATGGGGCATCAGCCAGCGCATGGTCAGGGTCGGTTCGCAGCTGACGGCCAGTGTCGCCGGGTGACGCAGCCGGGCGCAGGTCTGGCGCAGGTCGCTGAACATCCGCTCCAGACAGTCGGCGAGAATCCGTCCTTCCGGGGTCAGGCTGACCCGGCGGCTGTGGCGATGGAACAGGGGCACGCCAAGGGCCTGTTCCGCCTGTTGCACGGCACGGCTGACCGCGCCATGGGTCAGGTTCAGGCTGTCTGCCGCCTTGGTGAAGCTGCTGTGCCGGGCGGCGGCGTCAACGGCCACCAACGGGGCCAGCGGCGGCAGATCTCGGGCCATCGGTCTCTCCTGTGCTGTGAGGAAAACTCACCGATATGGTGAGAACGTTTCGATTTTTTATGCCTTCTTCCGGCGTCATTGTCAGCCATCAGCACAGAAGCAGGGGCAGATGACCCCGGGATGGAGACAGAGGATGGATCAGACGGTGATACAGATGGCAGCGGCCCAGATGCTGCCGGTGGCGGTGGTGACTCTGCTGGCGGTGATCAGCCCGGGGCCGGACTTTGCGATGGTGACGCGGGTCAGCCTGACCGGGGGCCGACGGGCCGGACTGCTGGCGGCGCTGGGGATTGCCTGCGGCGTGACGGTGCATGTCACGTATACGGTGCTGGGGTTTGGCTGGGTGCTGCACGCCGCCCCGCAACTGCTGGAAGGGGTGCGCTATGCCGGGGCAGCGTGGCTGGTGTGGATCGGCGTTCAGTCCCTGCGGGCCCGCCCGGTGACAGAGGGGGAAGACGCTGTGGCCGGTCCGGCGATGACCGGGGCAGCGGCATGGCGGGCCGGGGCCCTGTGTAACGCGCTGAACCCCAAGACCGCGCTGTTTTTCATCGCCCTGTTCAGTCAGGGGATTGATCCGGCAACGCCGCAGGCAGTTCAGGTCGGGTTCGGGGTGTTCATTGCAGTGGCACACCTGCTGTGGTTTGCCGTGGTGGCACTGGCGTTGACACACCCGCGCCTGACACAGGGGATCCGGCGGATCCGCCATCGTGTGGAGCAGGCCGTGGGGCTGTGCCTGATCGGGCTGGGTCTGCGTCTGGCACTGGTCTGAGAAACAGCGACGGGCCGCACTCCGGTGGGGAGTGCGGCCCGTCGCTGCGGGGATTTTTAACCGGCGATTTCTGCCGCGACGGTGGCCGCGGCCCAGTCCAGCCACGGCAGCAGGGCGGCGACGTCGGCGGTATCGACCGTCGCCCCGGCCCAGATGCGGATGCCGGGAGGGGCATCGCGGTACGAGCCGAGATCGAAGCCGACCCCTTCGGTATCCAGCAGGGTCACCAGCCGTTTGGCTGCCTTGGTCTGGGCGTCCGCCGACAGGGCGGTGAACCACGGGGCGGTGATGGTCAGGCAGATCGAGGTGCAGGACCGGGTCTGTTCCGCCACCGGCAGGAACGAAGCCCAGTCAGACTGGGCCACCCAGTCGGCAACCACCGCCAGCGAGGCTTCCGACTTGGCAATCAGGGCTTTGGTGCCGCCGGTCTCTTCCGCCCACTTCAGGGCGTCGATCACATCTTCGACCGCCAGCATCGACGGGGTGTTGATGGTGTCGCCTTCCCAGATGCCTTCGATCAGCTCGGCTCCTTTGGTCATGCGGAAGAGTTTTGGCAGCGGCCATGCCGGGCTGTAGGTCTTCAGGCGTTCAGCGGCTTTCGGGCTGATCACCAGCATGCCGTGCGCGGCTTCGCCGCCCAGCACTTTCTGCCACGACCATGTCACCACATCCAGTTTCTGCCACGGCAGATCCATGGCGAACACCGCAGAGGTGGCATCACAGATCGCCAGCCCCTCGCGGTCATCGGCGATCCAGTTGCCATCGGGCACCCGCACGCCGGATGTGGTGCCGTTCCAGGTGAACACCACATCGCGCGACCAGTCGGCCACCGCCAGATCCGGCAGGTGCCCATAGGCGGCATCCAGATAGCGCACGTCGGTCAGCTTCAGTTCCTTGCGGATGTCAGACGCCCAGGTCTTGCCGAAGGTTTCCCACGCCATCACATCGACGCCCCGGGCCCCCAGCATGCTCCACAGCACCATTTCCATCGCCCCGGTGTCGGAGGCGGGAACGATGCCGATGCGGTAATCATCGGGGATGCCCAGCAGGGCGCGGTGACGGTCGATCACCTCTTTCAGCTTGGCCTTACCCGGTTTGGCCCGGTGGGACCGGCCGAGCAGCGCCCCGGACAGGGCCTCCGGCGTCCACCCCGGACGTTTGGCGCACGGACCCGACGAAAAGTTCGGGTTGGCAGGGCGGAGGGCAGGCTTGGCAGGCACCACAGCGGTCATGATCGGACGGCCTCGTGTCAGGGGAGTTAAAACAGGGAGCCGCAGCATAGCCCCCCCCTTTCCTGTCGCCAAGGACGAAGCACGCAAATCCCCGGTCTGCGCCTGCGTTGCACCTGCTTATGCCCCTTGCCGGGACAGGCCGGGCTGTCGGCAGGTCGGTGCCGTATGCCCCTGCTGCCGGATCAGATACGGGCGCACCAGCGCGACGGCGATGGTCAGCCCGAGTCCCAGCCCGGTCGTGTACAGGCCGATGTAGTGGACATAGTCCAGCAGGGGGGCAATGATCCGTGCGACGCCGATCCCGGTGGCCGTCAGCCATGAGACGGAGCTGACGGCCCCCAGCGTAACGCACAGGGTGATACCGCTGCGGGACAGGGGCAGTTCTCCGGTCAGGCGGGGAAAGGCGAACAGGTGCAGCAGTGTGCCGTTGACGGTCAGGATGGTCACCACCGTCAGTTTCGCGGCGATTTTCGGGCTGGCGGTCAGGGCGCTGACGGAAAAGCCCGACCCCAGGGCAATCAGGGTGCCGCCGGTCAGCCACAGGGCCAGCAGCAGCCAGGCGGTTGCCCGGGCATCGGCATGCAGATCACGTGTTCCGGCGGCATAGTCCCCGCGCAGCATGGCGATATCTGCCTGAACCACCAGTACAAAGGCAAAGGCAAAGACCACAAGGTGCAAGAACAGGGCAGCCTGCCGGGCCACAGGCACGGCAACCGCATACAGATCGGCTTCAGTCATTTTTACGCTACTCCGGCTGAACCCCCACTTCCTTCTGTGTTGACGCTAGCGGCAGATGACCCCAAATAAAATTTCATTGTTTTCATCAACACATTCGAAATATTTTATCATCTATGTCTGCCATCACCCTCGACCAGTTCCGGGTTTTTGTGACCATCGTTGACACCGGCAGCTTCGCGGCGGCGGCCCGGCAGCTTAACCGTACCCAGTCGGCGGTGACCTACACCGTGCAGAAGCTGGAAGAGCAGACCGGGCTCGATCTGTTTGACCGCAGCAGCTATCGCCCGACCCTGACCACCGCCGGCCAGTCCCTGCTGCCGCATGCCCGGCAGATTGTGCAGAATGTGGCGGATTATCAGCGCCATGCCGATGGTATCGCCCGGGGGCTGGAGGCGGTGCTGCGGATTGCCGTGACGCAGTTTGCCCCGATGACGCCCCTGCTGACGGTGTTGCGGCAGTTTCAGGCCCGGTTTCCCACCGTACGGGTGGCGTTGACCACCATGACCGTACAGAGCACCGAAGGGCTGGACAGTGATGCGGTCGATCTGGCGCTGTTGCCGGAATTTGTGCCATTGGGCGAGGAGTACACCCGCCGGACCTGCGCATCGGTCCGCATGGTGGCGGTGGCGGCCCCCGATCATCCGCTGTGCCGGGTGTGCGGCCCCCTGACGTCAGAGGTGATGCAGCAGTATCCGCAGGTGGTGACAGCCGGGCGGAATGCGCCGTCCCTGCGCCGCAGTTATGCGGTGCGGGCCCTGAACTACTGGCAGGCAGACGATATGGAGGCCAAGCACCGGATGATTCTGGCCGGGCTGGGCTGGGGCGGAATGCCGGAGTTCCGGGTGCGGGATGATCTTCTGGCCGGGCGGCTGACGGCCTTATCCCCGACGGAATGGGACGGTCTGGATCATCTGCCGGTCCTGCCGATTGTGCTGGCCTGTCGCCGTGACCGACCGCCCGGCCCGGCGGGGGCCTGGCTGATGGACAGTCTGCCTCTGACGGCAGACTTTGCCGCTCAGGCAGAGGGCTGAGGCAGGGCCACACCGCCCGGTGGCGGGCCACCCCAGGCCCAGTCCAGCAGTTCTGCCGTATGCACCACCGGCACCGGGGAGACCGCGCCAAGATGGGTCAGGCAGCCAATGTTGCCGCCAGCGATCACCTGCGGGGTCAGGGCCTGCAACGTCTGCATCTTGCGGGTCTGCAACTGCTGCGACAGATCTGGCTGTAACAGGCTGTAGGTGCCTGCCGAGCCACAGCACAGATGAGCGTCGCGGGGCTCCTGCGGGGTGATTCCGGCCAGCTTCAGAATGGCTTTCGGGGTATCGCGGATCTTCTGGCCGTGTTGCAGCGAACAGGCGGCGTGGTAGGCGACCCGCAGCCCGGACAGATCGTGGACCGGGGCGGGCAGCGGTGCCGCCGTATGCAGGCGGGCCAGCAGCTCGGTCACATCACAGGTCAGCCCGGCGATACGGGCGGCGGTGTCTGCCAGCCGGGGGTCGTCCTTCAGCAGATGCCCGTAGTCTTTGATCATGCTGCCGCAGCCGGATGCGGCGGCCACGATGGCATCAAGGCCCCGGCTCTGGCGTTCCGCGTCCCACAGGGTAACGGCGGCGCGGGCGGCGGCATGGCCGCCCGGACTGTCGCCGGTATGGTGGGCCACCGCGCCGCAGCAGCCTGCCGGGGGCAGAACCACCTCGCAGCCCAGCCGGGTCAGCAGGCGGATGATCGCATCATTCACCGACGGGCGCAGGGTCGGTTGCACACAGCCGCCCTGCAGCCCGACCCGCAGCCGGGGCGGTCCCGGCTGCCGGGACGGAAACACTCCCGGCCGGTTGCCTGCGGTCAGCGGCGGCAGTGTCAGGGGCACTGCCCGCAGGGCTGCTTCCAGCCGGTGGCGCAGGCGACCCGGCAGCAGCCGCGCCGCCGCCAGCCCCAGCGGGCGCAGCGGAACGGCCAGCCGTATCATCGCCCGGAACCGCCCGCCATGGGGCAGCAGCCAGACCAGCCCGCGCCGCACCAGCCGGTCAGCCACAGGGCGGCGGTAGGTGGTCTCGACATAGTCGCGCCCGATTTCCACCAGATGGGCGTAATCCACGCCGGACGGGCAGGTGGTGGTACACGACAGGCAGGTCAGGCACCGGTCAAGGTGGGTTGCTTCGGTCTCTGTTGCCGGATCCCCGCTTTCCAGCATGGATTTGATCAGGTAGATCCGCCCGCGCGGGCTGTCCAGCTCGTCGCCGCGCAGGACAAAGGTCGGGCAGGTGGCGGTACAGAAGCCGCAGTGGACGCAGGCCCGCAGGATCGAGTCGGCCTCGCGCAGAACCGGGCTGACGGCCAGACGTCCGGGGGAAAAGTGAGTCTGCATGCGCCGTTCCTCCGTTCAGGCCATCCGGCCGGGGTTGAACAGCCCCGCCGGGTCAAAACTGTCTTTCAGGCGGCGGCATAAGGCCGTCACTGCCGGAGAGTCCGGGGGGAACACGCCGCCTGCGGCCCGGACTGCCGCCGGGGCCCGGATCAGGGTGGCATGGCCGCTGCCGGGGGGAATCGCCTGCCGCAGGTGTGCCCCGTCAAGGCCCGGGGACGTGGCCAGCCACAGCAGACCGCCCCCCCAGTCGAAAGCGGCCCGCAGGGCAGGGTCAGCCTGTCGCAGCAGCCGGGCGACCGCTGCCGCCTGCGTCGGGACCAGCGACAGCTTCCAGATGTGCCGGTCCGGGTCCGCCTGCAACGGCTCCAGCCGCTGCCAGCGGTCCCACCAGTCGCGGCTGGCGTCGGTGTCCAGCGTCCGGCAGGGCAGGCCGAGCAGATCCCGCAGGCCCTGTGTCCGCCAGCGGACCGACTCCGGCGGGCCTTCCAGCCGCAGGGCGGTGTCGCCGCCACTGAGATGCACCGCGCCCGAGACATCCGCCGGGCTGCGCAGGGCCTGCCGGAGCAGGCTGAGGGCGCGCTCCTCCTCCAGACCGTCAAGGATCAGGGTTGCCTGTGCCTCGGGGGCGGGGAGGACTTTCAGGCTGATTTCGGTCAGCACCGCCAGCGTCCCCCACGCCCCGCACAGCAGCTTTGACAGGTCAAACCCGGTGACGTTTTTCACCACCTGCCCCCCGGCACGGAACGGCAGGCCGCTGCCGCCGATGCCGCGGACCCCCAGCACATGATCGCGGCAGGCCCCGGCAAAGGGGCGACGTGCCCCGGACAGTCCGGCGGAAACCAGCCCGCCCAGCGTTCCTTCGCCTTCGCTGCCCAGCAGGCCGGACAGGTCGCAGGGCTCGAACGGCAGGTGCTGCCCGGCGTCAGACAGGGCGGTGCGGATCTCCGCCACCGGGGTTCCGGCGGCGGCGGTCAGCACCAGCTCCGCCGGGTCGTAGGCGGTGATGCCGCGCAGCCCGGTCAGGGATAGCCCGAAGGCGGCCTTAACCGGGGTGCCGACAGCGGCTTTGGTGCCCTGACCCCGGATTTCCAGTGGCTCCCGCCGGGCGGCGGCCCAGCGGATGGCCTCGGCGGCGGCGGTTTCGTCGGTGGGGGTCAGCCAGTCCATGCGCGGTCTCCCCGGCGGTGTCAGAAGCGCGGCAGATCGGGGAAAGGCAGATGCCCGCCCGAGACATGCAGTTTGCCCAGCTCGGCGCAGCGGTGCAGGGTGGGGTAGACCTTGCCGGGGTTCAGGCGGTGATCGGGGTCAAAGGCGCATTTGATCCGCTGTTGCTGGCGGATGTCCTCCGGCCCGAACATCACCGGCATCAGGTCGCGTTTTTCCAGACCGACTCCGTGTTCGCCGGTCAGCACACCACCGACCTCGACACACAGCCGCAGGATATCGGCGCCAAACGCTTCGGCGCGCTCCAGCTCGCCCGGGCGGTTGGCATCAAACAGAATCAGCGGGTGCAGGTTGCCGTCCCCGGCGTGGAACACATTGGCCACCCGCAGCCCGTGCTGACGGCTCAGCCCCTGCATCCGCTCCAGCACTTCGGGCAGGCGGCGGCGGGGAATGGTGCCATCCATACACAGATAATCGGGGCTGATCCGCCCGGCGGCGGGAAAGGCCGCTTTGCGCCCGGCCCAGAACAGCAGGCGTTCGTCTTCCGTGGTGCTGGTGCGCAGGGTGGTGGCCCCGTTGGCGCGGGCCAGCGATTCGACGCGGGCGATCAGGGTGTCCACCTCCACCGCCGGGCCGTCGAGCTCGCAGATCAGCAGAGCGTCCGCGGTGACGGGGTATCCGGCATGGACAAAATCTTCAGCGGCGCGGATTGCCGGGCCATCCATCATTTCCAGTCCGGCGGGGATAATCCCGGCAGCGATGATGGCGGCGACACAGGCCCCGGCCTGCCGGGCATCATCAAACCCCATCAGAACGGCGCGGGCGGTTTCCGGGCGGCGCAGCAGGCGGACCGTCACTTCGGTGATGATGCCCAGCAGCCCTTCCGACCCGGTGATCACCCCCATCAGGTCGTAGCCGGGCTGGTCGAGATGCCTGCCGCCAAGGCGGATGACTTCGCCGGTCATCAGCACCATTTCCAGCCCCAGCAGGTTGTTGGCGGTCAGGCCGTATTTCAGGCAATGCACGCCCCCGGCATTTTCCGCGACGTTCCCGCCGATCGAACAGGCGATCTGGCTGGACGGGTCAGGGGCGTAATAAAAGCCGTCGGCCTCCACGGCCCAGCTGATCGCCAGATTGGTGACGCCGGGCTGTACGGTGGCACAGCGGTTGTCGAGGTCGATGTCGAGAATCCGGTTGAAGCGGCTCATCCCCAGGGTAACGGCATCCCCCAGCGGGGTCGAGCCGCCGGACAGCGACGTCCCCGCCCCGCGTGGCACAATGTTGACCCCGTCACGGCGGCAGGCGGACAGCACCCGCGCCACCTGATCGGTGGTCCGGGGCAGTACCACCACCAGCGGCATCTGGCGCAGGGCGGACAGTCCGTCGGAGTCGTAGACGCGCATGGCCGCTTCTTCGGCGATGACGCCGTCAGGGACAATCTCGCGCAGGGTCTGCACGATTTCGCGGCGGCGGGTGACGATGGTGGGGTCCGGCACAGGAAGCTGCATGGCTCTGAACTCCTGAACGCTGGGCGTAACGCGGTGGTGTGCGTAACAGCGGGAGGGGGCAGGGGCATGCGGCAGGCGGGCCGTGAAGAAGGGCTTCCGGCAGGCTGCGGCGGGTATCCGGCGATCCTCCCCGGAGTCAGGCTTTTTCAGCGGCCTGTGTCATCCGGCACCGGGTGCGGACTCCCCCGGCGCCGGACCAGCGTACCGGAAGATGCCGGTCCCGGAAAGTGAGCTGTCGGAAAGCAGCGAGAGGGTGGGGTCCCCGGCAGGCTGTGAAACGGCGGAAAACAAAAAAACCGCGCTGATTTCTCAGCACGGCTTTTTTGGGTAACACGGAAGCATCCCGCAGGCGCTGTCAGGGATGCCGGTGCCAGTACAGGACTGGCGCCCGAGGATCCGCTGTCACGCCAAGGCTGATATCAGCCCTGACGCACCTTCATGCGCGGGTTCTTCTTATTGATGATGTAAACGCGGCCCTTGCGACGAACCACACGGCAGTTCTTGTCGCGGGTCTTGGCCGACTTCAGCGAATTACGGACTCGCATGACGAAACCCTCGGTAAACCCTGGTACAGAAAGAGGGCGCAAAATACGGATCAGAGCCTCCGTTGTCAATGTAAAAGAGGCATGAACTGCCCTGCTTTTACACGTTCTGCGTCCCCGGTTGATTGCCCCGGCTGATTAGTCCGGTTTGTTGGGGCGATGCTTATAGCCCTGAATCATCGCTGAAGCCAATAGCGGAGACAGGCTGATACCGCCTGCGGCTGTTCCAGCGTCGGCAGGTGGCCGCTGTCGTCGATCACCACCAGCGTGCCATCGGGCAGGTGGTCCACCATTTCCTGATGCACTTTCGGCGGGGTGATGGCGTCGTCCCGCCCGACAAGGCACAGGGTGGGTACGGCGACTGCCCGCAGGTCTTCCCGGCCATCGGGGCGGCCCATGATGGCGGTCTGCTGGCGGATGAAGGCCTCCGGCCCGACCCGCAGCATCATGGCGCGGATCGGGGCGGTGAAGGCCTGATCCGCCAGACGGTCCGGGTGAATCAGAAACGGCAGCAGGGTCTCCGCCACCTCTGCCAGACGGCCCTGCGCCGCCAGTTCCATCTGGCTTTTGCGGGTGGTGATCTGTTCTTCGCGGTCGGCGCGGGCGTTGGTGTCGATCAGGGCCAGACGGGTCACCCGGTGCGGGGCCCGGCGCATCACTTCCTGCGCCACATAGCCCCCCATGCTCAGCCCGGCGAGGGCGAAGGTGTCCGGGGCAGCGGCCAGCAGGCGGTCGGCCATGCCGCCAAGGCTGTCATCCTGCGCCACATCGGCCACGGTGATGTCGGCAATGTCGCTCAGGGCGGCGGTCTGCGGGGCGTAGAGGGCGGCGTCGCACAGCAGGCCGGGCACCAGAATCAGCGGAGTCTTGGCGGTCATGGGCGGGGCGTTTCCTTCGTATGGTTTTCTATGGTGTTTCTGATGGCGTGGCGGAAACTAAAGCTCACTTGATCAGGCGCTGCAAGATATCGCGGAAGCGGGGGTGATCGGCGCGGCCAAGCCATTCAAACAGCACCATTTCGGTGGTCACGGCCTGACAGCCCTGAGACACCATGCGGGCGAGTCCGGCCTCGCGGTCGGCCGGGCGGCGGGATCCGCTGGCGTCGGTAGCGACAAAAACATCGTACCCGAGGGCGCGGAAGCCAAGGGCGGTCTGCAGGACGCAGACATGGGCTTCCGTACCGCAGAGAATCAGCTGCCTGCGCCCCAGCGCGGCGACGCGGTCGCGGACCGCCGGTTCGGCAGCGGCGGAGAAGGCGGTTTTGGTGACGACCTGATCGGGGGAGAACTCTTCCCGCAGGTCAATCATGGTGGGGCCGATCGACTGCGGGCAATGTTCGGTGATCAGGGCGGGGACATCCAGCAGGGCGGCCCCGCGCAGCAGGCGGGTGGCGTTGTAGAGGATGGTGCGGGGATCGTCGATGACGGGGCAGAGACGTTCCTGAATGTCGACGACGATCAGACAGGATTCGGCGGCATTGATCAGCATGGTTTCCCCCTGTGATGTTTGGTTGCGCAGGAAACAGAGTACCATCGACAGGGGGGCTGGGGAGGTTTTTCGGAACCCCGGGCCGGGTCTCGGCCCGGGAGGCAGGGCAAAAAACACATATAAAAATGCAAAGCGGGGCCGCTTGACCCCGTTTTGTTGACAGAACGCAGGATCATTCTATTATCAGCGCCTATGATTTAGGCGGATTTTAGGTTTACTCAGCCATCCGCCGTCCCCAATGCAGGCAGCACCCCGATCTCCATGAGCTTTGCCGATCTCGGACTTAGTCCCGAAACCCTGAAGGCAGTCGCCGAAGTGGGTTACACGACCCCGACCCCGATTCAGGAACAGGCCATTCCCTGGGTCCTGATGGGCCGTGACGTTATGGGCATTGCCCAGACCGGCACTGGCAAGACCGCCAGTTTCACCCTGCCGATGATTGACATTCTTGCCAACGGGCGGGCCAAGGCGCGCATGCCGCGGTCGCTGATCATCGCCCCGACGCGGGAACTGGCGAATCAGGCGGCTGAAAACTTCACGCTGTACGGCAAGTATCACAAACTTTCCATGGCGCTGCTGATCGGGGGCGAAAGCTTTACCGAGCAGGAAAAGGCGCTGGATCGCGGCGTGGATGTGCTGATCGCCACGCCGGGGCGTCTGCTTGATCTGTTCGACCGTGGCCGGATTCTGCTGCGGGATGTGAAGGTGCTGGTGATCGACGAGGCCGACCGGATGCTCGACATGGGGTTCATCCCCGATGTGGAGCGGATCGTGTCGCTGCTGCCGCCGCTGCGGCAGACGCTGTTCTTCTCCGCCACCATGGATGATCAGATCAGCCGTCTGGCCGATGCCTTCCTGACCAATCCGAAGGAAGTGCGCGTGGCCCGGCAGGCCACCACCGCCGAGACGGTGACCCAGCTGCTGGCGATTGTGGACGAGCTGGATAAGCGCGAAACCCTGCGCCACATCCTGCGGATGGAAGATGTGCGCAACGCCTTCATCTTCTGCAACCGCAAGCGCGACGTTGATATTCTTTACCGCTCGCTGCGCAAGCACGGGTTTGATGTCGCCCAGCTGCACGGCGACATGCCGCAGTCAGAGCGCACCGCCACGCTGGCCAACTTTAAGGCCGGTAACGTCAAGCTGCTGGTCTGCTCTGACGTGGCGGCCCGTGGCATCGACATTGCCGACGTATCGCATGTGTTTAACTTCGACGTGCCGCATCACGCCGAAGACTATGTTCACCGGATTGGCCGTACCGGCCGCGCCGGACGCGAAGGCCGTGCCTTCACCATTGCCTCTGCCGATGACGGCAAGGCGGTCGTAGCGATTGAAAAGCTGATCGGTAAAGCGATTCCGCGTCTGACGCTGGAAGGGCTGGATCAGGTCGGCTTTGACGAGTCTGGAGAAGGGGGCCGCCGCCGCCGCGGTAAGGACCGCCCTGACCGGAACCGGGCCGATAAGGGCCGGGCGGACAAAGACACCGGGCAGAAGGACACCGCCCCCAAGGATGCAGGCAAGGACTCCGGTCCGCGCTCCGGCAGCCCGAAGGACGGCAGGGACGGAGCCCGGATCAGCGCGAAGGACAGCACGGTGACACGCGACGGCAAGGATCGGGATCGGGGCGAGCGGAATGACCGCGGTGATCGGGAGCGGGGAGACCGCGACCGCAACGACCGTGACCGGAGCGACCGTGACCGTACTGATCGGGACCGCACTGACCGCGACCGGACCGAGCGGGGCGATCGGTCGGACCGTACTGACCGGGACCGTACCGACCGGGATCGCAGCGACCGTGACCGCAATGACCGCGACCGGGGCGACCGTCGCAACGACCGCCGCCGCCGCGACAGCCATCCGGCGCTGGATGTGCCGGAAATGACCTTCGGGGATGATGTGCTGGCCTTTGGTGGTCAGACCCCGGCGTTCATGCTGGCTCCGCTGACCCTGACTGAAGAACTGGCCCTGCGCCCGAGGTCAGCGCATCAGCCGCAGCCGGTTGATGACGACGCTGACGACGACCTGCCGGAAGGCCGGACCGATGAAGCTGCCGCTGACAGCGATGCCGCTCCGTCGCGGTCGAAGCGGAACCGCCGCCGCCGTGGCCGTGGCGGGGACGACGGGCAGGCGGTGGCGGCTGAGGCCGTTGCTGCCGATGCTGTCGCGGGTGACTCCGCTGTCAGCGACAGTGCTGTCGATCCGGTCGATGCCGCTTCGGACGAGGACGGTGATGAGGATCATGCCGACGAGGGGGGCAAGGATAATAAGCCGCGCCGTCCGGCCAAAACCTCTGCCCGCATTGCCAAGAAACTGAGCAAGAAGCAGAGCCCGTCTTCGGGGTCTGACGCCCAGGTGTCTGAAGGTGCTCCGGCTGAAGCTGAGGCGACTGAGCCCGCCGAAGAGGCTGCTGTTGTTCAGGCTGAGGCTGAACAGGCCCCGTCGGTGGTTGCTGCGCCGGAAGAAGCTGCCGTTGACACCGCTGTCGAAGACAAGCCTGCCAAGAAGCCCGCGAAGCCCCGCGCCAGCCGGGCGAAGGCTGCGAAGGCTGCGAAGGCTGATGCCCCGGCAGACGCTGCGGCTGAAGATAAGCCTGCGAAGAAGCCTGCCAAGCCCCGGCCCAGCCGTGCCAAGGCCGCGAAGGCCGAGGCCCCGGCAGACGCGGCGGTGGATGCTGCCGTGACCGAGGGTGACGCGCCGAAGAAGCCCGCCCGCAAGCGGGCCCCGCGCAAGACCGCTGCCCCGGAAGCCCCGGAAGCCGGGTCTGAAGGATCTTCGGAAGGCTGATCCTTCGACATTGATGTGAAAAAAAACGGCGGAGCTGAGAGATCAGATCCGCCGTTTTTCTATCCTGCGCCGTTGCGTTGCCCTCTCCGGTCCTGCGATCAGGCCGGAAGAGCGGGCAGCCTCCGCTGTGTGGACGATCCCGAGAACCCCGCCGGGCTGTGGCGGGGTTTTGCGTATTCTGCGCGGCTTTGCGGATTCAATTTGCTCATAGTGCGCAATTATGGTTTCATCATGGCCATTGTAGCCAATATTGCGGCGCGTCAGAGCGTATCTGCGGCGCAATAATCAAAAAAATTGCGCGATTTGCGCATGGAGGAGACGATGGTGCAGATTCCAATCAAACGGGGCATGGAACGGGTGCCGGGCGGAATGATGGTGGTGCCGCTGCTGCTGGGGGCGCTGATTGCCACATTCTTTCCGGGGACGCCGAAATTCTTCGGGTCGTTCACCGGGGCGCTGTTCTCGGGATCGCTGACGATTCTGGCGGTGTTTTACGTCTGCATGGGGGCCAGCATCGACTTTAAGGCGACCCCCTACATCGTCAAAAAGGGCGGCACCCTGTTTGCGGTCAAGGTCGGTGTCGCCATGCTGCTGGGCGTGGTGTTCGGCAAACTGCTGGGGGAAGGCCCGGTTGCCGCCGGGGCATTTGCCGGGCTGTCGACGCTGGCGATCGTTGCGGCGATGAACGACACCAACGGCGGCCTGTATATGGCGCTGATGGGGCAGTATGGCCGTCCGCGCGATGTCGGGGCCTATACCATTATGTCGCTGGAATCCGGGCCGTTCCTGACCATGGTGACGCTGGGCGTCGCCGGTCTGTCGGCGTTTCCGTGGCAGACGCTGGTCGGGGCAATCCTGCCGCTGATGATCGGGATGATTCTTGGCAACCTTGACCGTGAGATGCGGGCTTTTCTGTCCAAGGCGATTCCGGTGCTGATCCCGTTCTTTGCCTTTGCTCTCGGGGCCGGTCTTGATCTGTCGAAGGTCTGGCATGCCGGGCTGCTGGGCCTGCTGATGGGCGTCGGTGTGGTGGTTGTCACCGGGATTCCGCTGTTCTTCGCTGACCGCCTGACCGGCGGCACCGGTGTTGCCGGTGTGGCTGCCGCCTCGACGGCGGGCAATGCGGCGGCGGTTCCGGCGATTGTCGCCTCGGCCAATCCGGCGTATGCCGATGCGGCCCCGGCGGCGACCGTTCTGGTGGCGGCCTGCGTCGTGGTCACGGCGGTTGCCGTGCCGGTGCTGACCGCGTGGACGGCCAAGACCTTTGGCCGTCCGGCCGGGGATGGCAGCGAGGACGAAGATGCCCCGGTGGCCTCTTCCGCGAAAGGGCACTGACGATGGCAACCCGCTGGCTTGTGCTGGCTGACGATCTGACCGGGGCGGCTGACTGCGCGATTGCCTTCGCGCAGCAGGGGGCCGGGGCGGTAGTCAGCTGGGGTCTGGAAGGGGCTGGCAGCGGGCCGGTGGTGTCTTATGATGCTGACAGCCGGGGCCTGAGCGCCCCGGCTGCGGCAGACCGGCACCGGCAGGCCCTGCTGCGGCTGCTGGGGCCGGACCGGATTTTGCTGAAGAAAATCGATTCGACCCTGCGCGGTCAGCCTGCGGCGGAAACCGCCGCGACGCTGGATGTTCTGTCCCGGCAACAGGGGCGGGCGTTCGGCATTCTGGCCCCGGCCTTTCCGGCCACCGGGCGCACCACCTCCGGCGGGCACGTGATGGTCAACGGTCGCCCGCTGGAGGAGGCGGAGGTCTGGCAGCGTGACCACAGCTATGCCAGCGCTGATCTGGTGGCGGTGATGGCGGAGGCCGGTGTGGCCGCCGCTCTGCTGCCCCTGTCGGTGATCCGGGGCAGCGAGGCAGGGCTGCGGGCGGCGCTGGCCGGTCTGATGGCGGGCCCGGCATCGGTTGCGGTCTGCGATGCCGGGACGGAAGAGGATCTGCGCCGGATTGCCCGCGCCAGTCTGCCTGCGGCCCCGGGGACCTTCTTCATCGGCAGTGCCGGTCTGGCCCATGCGCTGGCGGCAGAGGCCGGAGATCCGGCGCAGGCTGATCCGGTGCCGTCCCTGACATCCCCGGACGGTACGCTGATGGTGGTCGGGTCGCTGGCGGCGGCCTCCCGCACCGGCGTGCGCCGTCTGATCGCGGCGGGGGCGATGCATTTTGTGCCGGTGGAGCCGGAGCATCTGCTGGCCGGGCCGGAGCAGGACGCCGCCCTGTGCCAGACGGTGCGGGGGCTGCTGGAAGCCGGACAGGATGTTCTGGTGGAAATCCAGATGCACGGCACCCCTGATCTGTCGCTGGGGCCGCAGCTTGCCCGGCGACTGGCCGAGGCGCTGACCCCGGCGTTGCCCGCGATCGGTGCGCTGGCGGCCACCGGGGGCGAAACTGCCGCCGCCCTGCTGGCAGCCTTCGGGGTGCGGGGTATCCGTCTGCTGGAAGAGCTGGAGCCCGGTGTGGCCCTGGGCCTGACGCTGGGCAGTGTGTCACTGCCGCTGGTGACTAAGGCCGGGGCCTTCGGGGATGAAGACTGTCTGGGGCGGATTGCCACCCGCCTGCGTGACCTGCGTTTAAAAGGAAATCTGTGAATGAGTGCCGTCACCCGTTCTGCCGCCCCGGCCCTGCCGACCATCGCCATCACCATGGGCGACCCTGCCGGGATCGGGCCGGAAATTATCATGAAGGCGCTGGCCCGCCCCGATGTGCATGCCCTGTGTAACCCGCTGGTGGTCGGTGATGCCGCCCGCCTGCGCCGGGCGGCGGCGATCACCGGCGTCACTCTGCCGGTGGTGGCCCTGAGCGACGCGTCGGAAGCCCGTTTTCCGCAGCAGGCGGTGCAGTGCCTTGATCTGAAGGTGACGCCGGTCGATCTGCCGTTCGGGCAGGTCTCCGCCGCCGGGGGCGAGACCGCTTACCGCTGTGTGGAGAAAGCGGCGCAGCTGGTGCAGTCCGGGGTGGTGCAGGCAATCTGTACCGCGCCGCTGAACAAGGAAGCGCTGCATGCCGCCGGTCATAAGTTTCCCGGCCATACCGAGCTGCTGGCCCATCTGACCGGCACCCCTGAGGTGTCGATGATGCTGACCTCGCCAAAGCTGCGGGTGATTCACGTCACCACCCATATCGGCCTGCTGGATGCGATTGAGAAGATCGAGCCGGGTCTGGTGGAGCGGGTGATCACCCGGGGCCATGACGTGCTGGTCAAGGCCGGGATCACCACCCCGAAGATCGGTGTCTGCGCCATCAATCCCCATGCCGGGGAAAACGGCCTGTTCGGGCGCGGCGAAGAAGCGGTGAAAATCACCCCGGCGGTGGAGGCCTGTCAGGCCAAAGGCTGGGACGTGCGGGGGCCGCTGCCCGCCGACACCCTGTTCTTTCTGGCCGGGCGGGGGGACTATGATCTGGTGGTGGCGATGTACCACGATCAGGGGCATGGCCCGATCAAGGTGCTGGGGCTTGAGGCCGGGGTTAACGTTACTGTCGGCCTGCCGGTGATCCGCACGTCGGTTGACCACGGCACCGCCTTTGACATTGCCGGAACCGGTGTGGCGGATGAACGCAGCCTGATCGAGGCCCTGCGGCAGGCGGTGGATCTGGCCCCGCGCTGATCCCTGCCCGCAGCCTGCCTGACGATGCCGGACCGGCGGGGGGCCGCCAGTCCGGCATCGTGCTTTTGAGTCCCTTTTTCTGCCGGGATCGTTTACGAACGGGGCAGGATCACCATGACGGGTATGGGCGGCATGCGCAGCAGGCAGCGGCGGGCACTTCTTCTGGCGGCACTGGAAAGCGGCGAGGCTGACGTCGCCGGGCTGGCCCTGCGCTTTGGGGTGTCGCCGTCCACCGTGCGGCGGGATCTGCAACGCCTGTCAGAGGAAAATGCCGTCCGCCGGACCTATGGCGGGGCGATTCTGGCGGCCCCGGCAGCGGAAACCACCCTGACGGAACGGCAGAGCGAACAGGGAGCGCAGAAGCGGGCCATCGCCGCCGCCGCCCTGACGGCGGTGGAAGACGGCGAAACCCTGATTCTGGATGCCGGATCAACCGTGCTGGCGCTGGGCCTGCTGCTGAAGGGCCGCCGTCTGCGGGTGATCACCAACAATCTGGCCCTGCTGCCGGTTCTGGCGGCGGAGCCGGGGATTGAGGTGATTGTGCTGGGCGGGGCGCTGCGCGGCACCAGCATGGGCACGGTCGGCCCGCTGGCAATGGATGCCCTGCGGCGGATCACCGCCGACCGGGTGTTTATGAGTGCCGATGGCGTGGTGGCCGGGCGCGGGCTGTGCGAAGCCAGTCTGGATCAGGTCGCCCTGAAAAGTCTGATGATGCAGCAGGCGCGGGATGTGGTGGTGCTGGCGGATTCCACCAAGCTCGGGCGGTCGGAACAGTCGGCATGGGCCCCGCTGCCTGCGGCGTGGCATCTGGTGACCGATGCCCCCCTGACCGACCCACGGGTGGCGGAACTGGCCGCCGCCGGGGCGACCGTGACGGTCGCCCCCTGATCTCCGGCGGGGACTGAAGGGGTTACAGTCTTGCCAGCCGGGCGCGGATGCGGTCCAGCTCCCGCACGAAGCAGGCCGGATCGTTCAGGGACCGGGCCAGCACCAGACCGCCCTGTATCCGCGACAGAATTTCCTCTGACAGGGCCGCGGCCTGATCGTCGGGCAGGGGCAGGCGGACCAGTGCGGCGGTCAGGGCATCGTGCCAGCGTCGGAAGTAGCCACTGATGGCGGTGGCAAAGCGGTCACGGGTATCAGACAGGGCAAAGGCCCCCAGCAGGCAGACCCGCCCGCCGGACCAGAAGTACCCCTGACAGGCATCCAGCATCGCCCGCACGGCGGGCACCGCCGGGGTTTCCGGGGTGCGCAGCGGGGCGAAAACCTCGGTCTCGAACCAGTCGTCGATCATCGCCAGCACCTTGACGGCCATTTCATCCTTCCCGCCGGGGAAGGCATTGTACAGGCTGCCTTTTCCCAGACCGGTCGCGGCGGAAATCCGCGCCATGCTGGCCCCTTCAAAGCCATGTTCGCGGAACACGGCAGCAAGCTGCATCAGCAGGGCGGCGGGGTTGTGGGCGCGGGGGGGCATCAGTCTCTCAGCGGATAAACGGTGACCGGCGGCAGGCGGTGAAACAGCATGGCCACCGCCACCAGCGTCACGCTGCCGAGCAGGGTGGGGAACAGCAGGAAGCTCAGGCCCGGGGCGGTGGCCATCACCACCAGCGGGGTTGCCCCGGCAGGGGGATGGGTGATCCGCAGGGCGGCCATGGCGGCAATCGACAGACCGGCGGCGATGGCGATGCTCCACCATGTCACCGGCAGAACCGCCATGATCGCGAAGGCGATCAGGGCTGCCACCATGTGACCGCCGACAACGTTGGCCGGCTGTGACAGCGGGCTGTTGGGGGCGCTGAACAGCAGAACGCAGGTCGCCCCGAACGGGGCCATCAGCCACGGGTTTCCGGTGGTATGGCTAAGGGCCGAGATGATCAGAATGGCGATGGCACCGCCCAGCCCGGCTTTCAGCACAGCATGGGGCTTCTGGCGCGGCTGGTGTCGGCGCAGCACAAAACGGACGTGGTGACGCATGGGATGGGGGCTTTCCGGGGCGGGGGGATGTTCAGATCTTGTACCGATTGGTACAACGATGACTGCGTACCGTCAAGCGGCAAGCTCTGCGATTTTTGCGCTCCCCCGTGCGCTGTCTGCATGGGTGCGGCGCTTGCTGCCCGGTATAAAAGGGCGCATATCATAAGGGACCTTATTATATGGATGCTCTCTCAATGCCGCAGACCCTCCGCCCGACCCTTGGTTTTCTGTTGCACGAAGTGGCCCGCCTGCTGCGGCGGCGCTTTGAGCAGAACGCCCGTGATCTGGGCCTGACCCGGGCCCAGTGTCAGGTGCTGGCCTATCTGTCGCGGTGCGAGGGCATCCATCAGGGCGGGCTGGCCGAGCTGATCGACGTGGAGCCGATCACGCTGGTGCCGATCCTCGACAAGCTGGAAGAGCGTGGCCTGCTGGAACGGCGGAAAGATCCGTCTGACCGGCGGATGCGCACCCTGTACCTGACCGACGCCGCCCGCCCGCTGCTGGATTCGATCCTGTCGCTGGGCGAGATCACCCGCAACGAGGCGCTGGACGGCCTGAGCGCCGATCAGCGTCAGGCGCTGGCGGATACCCTGCTGCTGATGAAAACCAATCTGCTGGATGCCTGCACCCGCGCCCCGGCGGTGTTGCCGTCTGCCTGTGACGAGACCCCCGCCTGATCCCCTGTTCTGACAAGAAAACCGGACTCCCCCGTCATGACTGATTCCTCTGCCGCCGCCGCTGTCCTGCCCGCCCGTTCCGGCGGAGTGGACCGCCTGCGCCTTGCCCTGTTTGCCGCTCTGCCGGTGGCTCTGGCCGCCGGGGCCTATGCCTACGCCTCCGGCGGGGCGGTGATGTCCACCGACAACGCTTATGTGCAGGCCGATATGGTGGCGGTGTCCACCGATGTCTCCGGTTTGGTCAAAAGCGTTGACGTGCAGGAAAACCAGCCGGTGACTGCCGGGCAGGTGCTGTTTCGGCTGGATGATCTGCCCTTCCGGCTGACCCTGCAGCGGGCTGAAACCAAGGTGCAGACCGTGCGGAACGACCTGCTGGCCGATCAGGCCGGTTACCGCGACCTGCAGGCGCAGATCCAGCGGGCACAGGCCGATATCGCCTATTACGCCAACGAGCTGGAACGCAAGCGCCAGCTGGTCAACAGCAACACCACGCCGCGCTCTGCCTTTGATGATGCCCGCCACGATGCCCAGACGGCCCAGCTGAAACTGGCGTCACTGACCCAGCAGGCGGCGGCGATGGCGGCCCGGCTGGATGGCCGCCCGGCGGACGATGTGGAGACGTACCCCGCCTACCGCGATGCGGTGGCCGCCCGTGATGAGGCGCAGCGCCAGCTTGATCATACCGTGGTGCGCGCCCCGATGGATGGGGTGGTGACCCGGGTGCCGTCCCTGCAGGCCGGGCAGGCGCTGCCTGCGGCCACACCGGCCTTCAGTCTGGTGGCAACGGACCACGTGTGGATTGATGCCCAGCCGAAGGAGACCGAGCTGACATGGGTGCATGCCGGGCAGCCGGTGACGGTCACGGTTGATACCTATCCCGGTGCCGTCTGGCACGGCACGGTGGACAGCATCAGCCCGGCATCGGGGGCCAGCCTGTCGCTGTTGCCCGCCCAGAATTCCAGCGGTAACTGGGTGAAGGTGGTGCAGCGGATTCCGGTGCGGGTGCGCATTGACACCCCGGAGGGCCTGCCGCCGCTGCGGGTCGGCATGTCGGCGACGGTGGATGTGCAGACCGGCCATGTGCGCGGCCTGCCGCTGGTGGGCGATCATGGCTGACGGCCCGGTTCCGGCGGCCGGGTTTCAGCCCGTACCGCACCGGGGGATGATCACCGCCTGCGTGACGCTGGCCGTGATCATGCAGGCGCTGGACACCACCATTGCCAATGTGGCGTTGCCCTATATTCAGGGGGCGGTGGCGGCCAGCGCCGATCAGATTAACTGGGTGCTGACCTCTTACATCGTCGCGGCGGCGATCATGACCCCGCCGTCGGCGTTTCTGGCCCGGCGGTTTGGCCGGAAGCGGGTGCTGATGGGCTCGGTGAGCGGGTTCATCATTGCCTCGGTGCTGTGCGGCATTGCGCAGTCACTGCCCGAAATCGTTGGCTTCCGGCTGTTGCAGGGCCTGTGCGGGGCGGCGCTGGTGCCGCTGTCGCAATCCATCCTGCTTGATCTGTATTCGGCGGAGGAACGCGGTAAGGCGATGGCCCTGTTCGGGGTGTCGGTGATGGTCGGCCCGGTTCTGGGGCCGGTGATCGGCGGCTGGCTGACCGAAAACACCAGCTGGCGCTGGGTGTTTTATATCAACGTGCCGATCGGGGTTCTGGCGGTGCTGGGCCTGTCGGCGTTTGTGAAGGAGACCGCCCGCGATACCGCCGCCCGGCTTGACTGGGTGGGGTTCGGGCTGCTCAGCCTCACCATCGGGGCGTTGCAGATGTTCCTTGACCGCGGGCAGCAGCTTGACTGGTTTTCCTCGGTCGAAATACAGGCCGAAGCCCTGCTGGCGGCGGTGGCGGCCTATCTGTTCATCGTCCATACCGCCACGGCGCGGCGGTCGTTTGTTGATCCGTCGCTGTTCCGGGACCGGAATTTTGTCGTCGGCCTGATCTTTATTTTTACCATCGGCATCACCTATCTGGCCTCGCTGGCGCTGATGACCCCGTATCTGGAATCCCTGATGGGGTATCCGGTGGTCACCGCCGGTCTGGTGATGGGGCCTCGGGGGCTGGGCACCATGGTGTTCATGTTTCTCGTCGGGCGGCTGATCGGCCGGGTTGATACCCGGCTGCTGCTGGCCACCGGCATGGCGATGACCGCCTGGGCGATGTATGACATGTCCGGCTGGACGCCGGATGTCGCGGCCTCGACGATTGTCTGGGTCGGTTTTGTGCAGGGGGCGGGGCTGGGGTTCCTGTTCGTGCCGATGTCGGCGGTGACCTTTGCCACCCTGCCGCTGCAGAAGCGGGCGGAAGGCACCGGCCTTTACAACCTGTCACGCAATATCGGCTCGGCTGTCGGGATTTCGGTGATGGCGGCGCTGCTGACCGGCAACACCCAGATCAACCATGCCGAAATTGCCGCCCATCTGACCCCGTTCAACCGGATTCTGGAGCAGCCGGTGTTCGCCCATGTCTACAATCCGGCGACAGCCGCCGGACAGGCGGCGCTGGATGGGTTGGTGACCCATCAGGCGGTCATCATCGCCTATGCCGATGATTTTCTGCTGCTGATGGTGCTGTCCCTGATCACCATTCCGCTGGTGCTGCTGCTGCGCAGCCCGAAGCAGGCCGCCGGGACGAAGCCGGAGCCGGTGGTCGCTGACTGAGCGCCGCAGGGCGGGCCGTCAGCCGCTGAGGCACCAGCTGCGCCCGCTGGAGCGGTAGCCGCTGGGGCAGGATCCGGTTTTACGGATGGCATGGCAGGCAGACATCCCGGCCAGACAGAAGTCGCCGCTGCCGGTGTAGCCGGTGGGGCAGCTTTCCCCCGGCGGTTTTTCCAGGGCCGGGCGGGCCCCCTTACCGGGCAGGCAGGCCCCGCCGCTGGACCGGTAGCCGCTGGGGCAGCTCTGGCGGCTGTCACTCTTTGAGACCGCCGAAGCCGGAGCGGGGGGAACACTGCACCCGGCCTCAGCCGGGGCCGGGGCCAGCAGCAGCGGCATCAGCAGGCAGACCAGCAGGGGCAGGGCGGCAAAACCGGGCAGGCGCATCGGGGCAGACTCCGTTGACTGATCCCCGCAGTCTATCACGGCTGGGCGGCCTGACGGATCAGGTCCTGCACCACCGGATTGGGGAATTTACGCGGGGTGGTCACTGCATAGAACGTCTCAGAGATGCCGGGCAGGCGGCTGACTTCGGTCAGCAGGCCGTTTTTCAGCTCATCCTGCACCACAATCGGCGGCAGCACCGCCAGCCCGATGCCTTCACGGGTCAGCAGACGCATCATCGCCATGTCGTCCACCTCGGCGGCCAGCTGCGGGCGGACGTCCAGCCGTGCCGCCAGGGCGTCAAAGGCCATGCGCAGGCCGCTGGACCGCGTCGGCACGATCAGCGGGCTTTCGGCCAGCAGCGTGCGCAGATCGCCGCTGTCTGCCGGGCACAGGCCGGGCACCCCGATCAGGCTGGCGGGCTGCTGGTCCAGCGGTTGCACCACATAAGGGGTCTGGCTGTGGCTGTAGGCGGTGCGGGCATCGGCCTGCGGCGGCTGACTGGTCAGCACCACATCAAGGTTAAGGTCGGCCAGCGCCCCCAGCAGATCCGGTCCGCTGCCGGAATGCAGGATCACCTCGACATCACTGCGCCCCAGCACTGGCTGAAGAAACTGAAGCTGGAAGTTACGCGACAGGGTGGCAATCGCCCCGATCCGCACCGCCCGCCGGGCCTGCCCGGTCTGGTGTAACGTCGCCAGCAGCTCGTGCCCGGCGGCGAAGATGGCGTCGGCATGATCCAGCGCGATCCGTCCGGCCTCGGTCAGGTGCAGGGCGCGGCCCCGGCGTTCAAACAGGGCCTGTCCCAGCCGGTCCTCCAGCTGGCGGATCTGCGCTGACAGCGCGGATTGCGACACATTCAGCTTTTCAGCGGCGCGGGTCAGGTGGCCTTCGTGCGCCACCACCCGGAAGTAGCGCAGGTGGTGATAGTTCAGGTCCGGCATGGTGCGGCTCCCGCAATCATTCTGTTTAAGTGAATGGTTTGTGCTGAACATTATATTTTTTATAACAATGGCACCAGCCTATGGTGCGGCGGAGATGATGTTTCCCTGCCGGAGGCTGAGCGCCATGCTGCCTGTACCCCTGTTTCCCCCCTCTCTGCTGCCTCTTGTGGCGATCCTGCCCTTTGTTGCCGTGGCCCTGCTGGCCCCGCTGCTGCGCCGCCGCCCGGCGGGGATTGCCGGTCTTGCCGAAGCGGCGGCCCTGCTGTCGCTGGCGGTGTTCGGCGTTGCCCTGTGGGGGCTGATCCAGTCCGGGCCGCAGACTTCGGCCCTGCTGGGGTGGGGCGGTGTCGGCCTGAGTGCCCGGCTGGATGCGGTCAGCATCACCATGGGCCTGCTGATTGCCTTTGTCGGCTGGGTGGTGCTGCGCTACAGCCGCACCTATCTGCGGGGCGAGGCCGGGCAGGCCGCCTTCACCGGCTGGCTGGCGGTGGTGCTGGCGGCGGTGCTGCTGTGTACACAGGCGGGCAACACCGTGCAGATGCTGGCGGGCTGGAGTGTCGCCAGCTTCGGCCTGCACCGGCTGCTGCTGTTCTATCCGGGGCGGGCTGCGGCGCAGCGGGCGGCACGGAAGAAGTTTGTGATCGCCCGCGCCAGTGATCTGGCCCTTGCCGCAGCGGTCGGCATGCTGGCGGTTGCCGGCGGCACCGATATTGCCACCCTGCTGGAAGCCGCCCGCACCGGCACCCTGACCGCGCAGGCCCCAGGACTGACCGCGCTGGCGGTGGGGCTGCTGGCGGTGGCCGCCGGGCTGAAGTCGGCGCAGGCCCCGGCGCATAGCTGGCTGACGGAAATGGCCGAGGCCCCGACCCCGGTCTCTGCCCTGCTGCATGCCGGGGTGATCAACGCCGGGGGCTTTCTGCTGGTGCGCTTTGCCGATCTGGTGCTGACCAGCCCCGGCATCATGGCGGTGCTGGTGATGGTCGGCGGCTTCACCGCCCTGTACGGCAGTCTGGTGATGCTGACCCAGCCGCTGGTCAAGACCTCGCTGGCGTGGTCCACCGTGGCGCAGATGGGGTTCATGACCATGCAGTGCGGGCTGGGGCTGTTCCCGCTGGCGCTGCTGCATATCGTCGCCCATTCCCTGTACAAGGCCCACGCCTTCCTTGCCTCCGGCAGCACGGTGAAGACCGTCGCCGCCGCCCGCCGCCCCGGCCCGGTGGCAGTGCCCGGCGGCGGGGCGATCCTGCGGGCCTTTGCCGTTGCCTTCGGCCTGTACCTGCTGATGGGGCTGCTGTTCGGCTTCCAGCATAAATCACCGCAGGCGCTGGCGCTGGGCGCGGTGCTGATCTTCGGCATGGCCTATCTGATCGCGCAGGGTCTGGCCGATGCCGCCCCCCGGGCCCTGACGGTGCGGACCAGCGTGTTCTCGCTGGTGGCCTCGGCCAGTTACTTCGGCCTGCAGACAGCGGCGGCCAGCCTGACCGCCGGAACCCTGCCGCCCACCCCCGCCCCCGGCCCGCTGGAAATTGCCCTGCTGGCGCTGATGCTCCTCAGCTTCGGGGCGGTGGCACTGGCGCAGGTGATGTTTCCGCTGTGGTCACGTCACCCCGCCGCCACCGGCCTGCGGGTCCATCTTGCCAACGGCCTGTACCTGAACACCCTGACCGACCGCCTGCTGGGCGGGTGGATGAAGACGCTTTAAGTGGCCCCTCAGACGCCGGGCGCGGGCCTCCGCCCGCTTGGCTTACGCGCCCACGCGGGCGCGGGGCCTCAATGGCCCAGTTAAACAGTGTTTCCCAGAGATGACGTTCCAGACCGGAGGCCGACCATGACGCTCAGACGCCGGGCGCGGGCCTCCGCCCGCTTGGCTTACGCGCCCACGCGGGCGCGGGGCCTCAACGGCCCAGTTAAACAGTGTTCCCCAGAGATGACGTTCCAGACCGGAGACCGACCATGACGCTTTCCCTGTCCCAGATCTCCGCCGCCGCGACCGGGGCCGCCCGGATGATTGCCCCGGCGTGGCCGCTGGAGGCCACCGTTGCGGTCAACCCCTTCCTCGGCCAGACCGGCGAGACGCTGGCCGAAACCGCCGCCCGGCTGGCCCGGGCCGGGGGCGTGCCGGTGACCATGCCGCGCCCGTGGTACCGCGCCCGGATCGCCGATGGCCGGATCAGCCGGGACGACCTGACGGCAGCGCTGCTGGCCTGCCCGCAGCCCGGCAAACCCGCCGATGTCGCGGCCCTGCTGGCGCTGGCGGACCAGCCGCAGCCCGATCCTGCCCCGCTGCCGACGCTGGCCGATCTGGGGGCGGAGCTGACCGGCACCGACTGGCCCGCCTTCCTTGATGACCGCATCGGCCTGTGGGCTGCCGGGCACTTCGACCGTGGACAGGCCCTGTGGGGCGAACGGCAGGAAGAACGGGAATGGGCATCGTGGCGGCACTGGGCCACCCATGACCTGACCCCCGAGGTGCAGGGCCTGACCGGCTTCGCGGCCTTTGCCGCCGGTCTGCCCGATGACCCGGCAGAGGCGCTGGTGCAGGGCTGTGCCGTCCTTCAGGTTCCGGCGGCGGCGCTGCCGACCCTGTTCCACCGGCTGCTGTTCAGCCTTGGCGGCTGGGCGCAGCATGCCCGCTATCTGGTGTGGCAGGCGGAACAGGCGGGCGGCACCAGCCCAGCCCTGACCGATCTGCTGGCGGTGCGGCTGGCGTGGGAACAGGCGCTGCTGATCCGCTTTCCGGCGCTGGCCCCGCGCTGGGCGGCGGTGGCGGCAGCCCATGCCGCACCGCTGACCCCCGATGCCGGGCAGATTGTCGATGCCATCTTGCAGGATGCCGCCGACCGCGCCGCCCAGCGGACACTGGCGGCAACGCTGGCCGCTCCGGCGGTGGCCGGGCCGGGACCGGGCCGCCCGGCGGTGCAGGCGGTGTTCTGCATTGATGTGCGCTCCGAAGTGTTCCGGCGGGCGCTGGAACAGGCCGACCCCGGCATCAGCACCCTCGGGTTCGCCGGGTTCTTCGGCATCGGGGCCGGGCATCAGGGGTTCGCGTCTGATGTGATGGAACACCGGCTGCCGGTGCTGCTGCCGCCGATGGTTCAGTCCTGCTCCGGCGGGCACGGGCCGCTGGCGGAACAGGCCGATTTCGCCGCCCGCTGCCGGTCGCGCGCGGTGCGGGCGTGGGGGCGGTTTAAGCTGGCGGCGGTGTCCTCCTTCGCCTTCGTTGAATCCGCCGGGCCGCTGTATGCGGTCAAGCTGCTGCGCGATGCCCTCGGGCTGGGCAGCGTCGCCCCGGTGGCGGCCCCGGCCCCGCACCTGCACCCGCAGCCGTCGCCGGATCAGGCGGTCAGCATGGCGGAACGGGTGCTGCGCGGCATGTCGCTGACCTCCGGCTTCGCCCGGATTGTGCTGCTGGCCGGGCATGGTGCCCATGTCACCAACAACCCGCACGCCAGCGCCCTCAACTGCGGGGCCTGCGGCGGCCATGCCGGGGACGTCAACGCCCGGCTGCTGGCGGCGCTGCTGAATGATCCGGCGGTGCGGTGCGGGCTGGTGGCGCGGGGTATCACCATCCCCGCTGATACCAGCTTTGTTGCCGCCCTGCATGACACCACCAGCGACACCGTCACCCTCTATGCCGATGGCCTGCCCGCCAGCCATGCCGCCGATCTGACCGCCCTGAAGCGGGCGCTGGAACAGGCCGGGACCACCGCCCGCGCCGAGCGTGCCCGGCTGCTGCCCGGTGGTGGCAGCGGCTCCGCCCTGCGGCGGCGGGGCCGCAACTGGGCGGAGGTGCGGCCGGAATGGGGCCTTGCCGGGTGCAGCGCCTTCATCGCCGCCCCGCGTGCCCGCACCGCCGGACGCAGCCTGAATGGCCGGGCCTTCCTGCATGACTACGACTGGCGGCAGGATGCGGCGCAGGGCTACCCGGTGCTGGAACTGATCCTGACCGCGCCGGTGGTGGTCGCCAGCTGGATCAGCCTGCAATACTACGGCTCCGCCGTCGCCCCGCAGCACTTCGGGGCGGGCAACAAGCTGCTGCACAACGTGGTCGGCGGCATCGGCGTGGTGGAAGGCAACGGCGGCCTGCTGCGGGCCGGGTTGACGTGGCAGTCGGTGCAGGATGGCACCACCCTGCGCCACGAGCCGCTGCGCCTGACCGTCTGCGTCGAAGCGCCGGAGGAGGCGATGACCGCCATCCTCCAGCGCCATGACGGGGTGCGGGCGCTGTTTGACAACGGCTGGCTGCACCTGTTCGCGCTGGACGCCGCCGGGCAGATGACCCGGCGCTACGCCGGGGACCTGCGCTGGACCGACGGCGACACCACACCGCAGCTGGGCCGGGTGGCGGCGTAGGGGGGGCGGGGCTCCGGCCCCACCTCTTGCCCGGTGCTTAACGGGGTGTGGGGGCGGTGCTGTGCCGCAGAATCTCCTGCCTGATCTGATCAAACAGGGCCGGAGGCAGAAAGCCATAGTCATAGGTGCCGGGGGGCGTGTTCGGGACCGGATAGAGGTCCTCCCCCGGCCACACAAAGATGGTCAGGTCGTTGGTGATCACCCACGACGGGTCCGCATCCAGCCCAAGGTGCTGCTTCACCTTTGCCGGGAGCAGGATGCCGCTGGCCGCCCCGGCTGGCGGGGTATGGGTGATCGGGGCGACCGTCACGCTGACGGCCCCGGCGGTGCCGGTGATGGCCACAATGATGGCAACCGGGCGGCGCTTGACGCCTTTGTCTGCCCCGGCCATAGCCTCATGACGCCACAGATAGTCATGGTGGATCACCAGACCGGGCGTTGGTTTGGGCAGGGGCATCGACCGGTCAGTCTTTCAGCAGATCATTCAGGTGATCATGGGCCGGGTCCATCGCCGTGGACCGGATCGCCTCTTTGACGGCCTCGGGCAGTTCCGACGGGTGATAGGCCTTCGGCTGGCGGTCCCGCCATTCCCGGAAGGCCTGATATTCGCTGGGGGAAACGAAGTACCCGCTGACAGAGCCGTGGTTGAGCACCTCAATCGGCTCCCGCTGGACCTCGCGCTGATACCGCCCGAAGTTGCGGCAGAAGGTGGCGGCGCTTAAAGAGACCATCTCAGACCTCCGGGGATGAGGAATTTACGTATTTTACGTAAAATACGTAAATTGATGGTTCGGGGCAAGGAAGGCCCTCGTTGTGCTGATCGTGTGGGGCTGCTGTGTGCCGAGGGGGGCTTGCGTTAAGAGAATGCTGTGGGCTGCCGCCCGCACCCGCGCGGGGCCATTGGCCCGGTACCCCGGTTTTGGGTTGGAATGTAAAATTGTGAGGAGGTTTCCATATAACGTTCCTTCCGCGAAGGTGGTATGCCACCAGAGCGTGCGCTATGATTGATGGGAAAGCTACCGGCGGCTCGCTCTTTCAGTAAACGGTTAAGCTGTGACTTGGCGGAGATCACAAAGGCGGAGGAATTTTGTGATGTTGAACGATATTTTGGGGACCTTTGCAGCTAACATCAGAGCAAGGGTTGCAGAAGGGTTTCTTGGGCCGGAATGGGTCACTGATGGGTTCTGGATTGAGCAGCGATGGTTGCATGGTGCGCTTTGGGGCGCCTTGACGATGTCTGCCCCAGCGGGGACCATGGCATTGGTCGAACCGGGGATCCGTCGTGACTTTCGTCCTGACCTTGCTTTCATTAATCCGCGACATGAGAAGATTGCGGTTATTGAGTATGAAAGCTCGAATTCCTCAGATGAGCGTCTGATTGTAAAAGACCTTTGGCATTACCGGACGGAGATCGAAAGCTATAAAGGTTTCGAACAGCATTCGGGAGATCCGGAATGGGTTCTTCCTAAGCTGTGGTTGATTATTTCCACACTACCTTCGTGCGAGGTGGCTAACTGGCCATGGCATGGCTACAATAAACAGAGAGAGTGTGGTCCTGTGATCAAGGACCGGAATCTGCGGAATGCCAATCCACTTGCGTATTATGAAGATAGTCTTCACAAGGCGTTTGCAGATGCTTGGAAAGGTATCACCAGTTCATTGCCGATGATTGAGAAACATGGTGTGCAATTGGTCTGGGCGAATGTGAACCAGACAGATATCCGGGTGATGAATGTGAATGGGCAGCCACAGGGCGATAATACAACCGCATTCGTGCTTTTTCCTGAATCACGATAGTCGTCTCATAGAATGAATATCTGCCTGAGGTTTCGTGTTCTTTCCTCCATGCGTCGGTAGAGCCTCGCAAAAACAAGGTCAAGGAGCCCAAGGCTCCTTGCGGGGGACCGGGGGCAGCGCCCCCGGGTTCCTCCCCATCCCCCACACTCCCCTCACATCCCCTTACCATCATCGCGCAGCACCACATACACCGCCGGGATCACCAGCAGGGTCAGGGCGGTGGAGCTGGCGAGGCCGAACACCAGTGACAGGGCCAGCCCCTGAAAGATCGGGTCGGTCAGGATGAAGGCGGCGCCGATCATGGCAGCGGCGGCGGTCAGCACGATCGGTTTGATGCGGATCGCCCCGGCGTCCAGCAGGGCGCGGCGGAGCGGGGTGCTGGGGTCGGCGGCGCGGGCGTGGCGGATGAAGTCCACCAGCAGGATGGAATTGCGCACGATAATCCCGGCCAGTGCGATAAAGCCTATCATCGACGGGGCGGTAAAGGGGGCGGCAAACAGCCAGTGCCCCAGCACGATGCCAATCAGGGTCAGCGGCACCGGCAGCAGGATCACCAGCGGCAGTTTGAACGATCCGAACTGCGCCACCACCAGCAGGTAGATCCCCAGCAGGGCGACCATGAAGGCGGCCCCCATGTCGCGGAAGGTGACCCAGGTGATTTCCCATTCGCCATCCCACAGCAGGGTGGGGGCGGCCTCGTCGGTCGGCTGGCCGTGGTAGCCGATGCGCAGGGCGCCGCTGTCGATCTGGCTTTTTAACTGCTCTTCCACCGCGAACATGCCGTAGACCGGGGCTTCGTAGGCCCCGGCGAGGTCGGCCATCACCATTTCGGCGAAGTGGCCGTCGCGGCGGAACAGGGTGGGGGAGGTCTGTTCCCGCACGATGCTGGCGACGTCGCCGAGGTCCACGGTGCCGCTGCGGGCGGGGATCGGGGTGGACAGCAGCCGCTCGCTGACGGTCAGGGCGTCGCTGGGCAGGCGGACGGAGATATCAACCGGCGTCAGCCCGGCCCCGCGATGGGAATAGCCGACCTTCACCCCGCCCAGCAGGGCGGTGATGGTGTCGTAAACGGCCTCTTCCTCCACGCCGTGGTATTCCAGCGCCTGCTGGTTAAGGGCCAGCCGCAGGCGGGTGGTGCTGGCCCCGGCGCTGTCGTCGATATCAACGATGAAGGGCACGGCGCGGAAGGCGGCCTTCACCTGTTCGGCGGTGGCGCGGCGGGTGGCGGCATCGGGGCCGTAGATTTCCGCCAGCAGGGTGGAGAGGACCGGCGGGCCGGGCGGCACTTCCACCACCTTCAGCACCGTGCCGTCGGGCACCGGCAGGCCGTGCAGGCGCTGCCGTACTTCCAGCGCGATGGCGTGGCTGGCGCGGCTGCGGTCGGCCTTGGGCTTCAGGTTCAGTTGCAGGTCGCCGAGTTCCGGGCTGGAGCGCAGGTAGTAATGCCGCACCAGTCCGTTGAAGGTGAAGGGGGCGGCAGTCCCGGCGTAAATCTGGGCGGAGGTCAGCTCCGGCAGGTCGCGCAGGCGGTCGGCGGCAGCGAACAGCACCCGCTGGGTGTCTTCCAGTGACGATCCTTCCGGCAGGTCGGCCACCACCTGAAGCTCTGACTTGTTATCAAAGGGCAGCAGCTTGACGGTGACGGATTTGGTGTAGAACAGCCCGCACACCGCCACGGTGGCGATGCCGACCCCCCACAGGAAGCGTCTGGCGGTGCGGCGGTCGGTCAGCACGGCGGTGGCAAGGCGGCGGTACAGCGCCCCGAGTTTTCCTTCGCCGCCGTGGTGGGCGACTTCGTCACGGTGGCTGCCGGCCACCTTCATCAGCAGCCACGGGGTGATGGTGACGGCGACGAAGAAGGAAAACACCATGGCGGCGCTGGCGTTGGCGGGGATCGGGCTCATATACGGCCCCATCAGGCCGGAAACGAACATCATCGGCAGCAGGGCGGCCACGATGGTCAGGGTGGCGACGATGGTCGGGTTGCCGACCTCCGCCACGCCATCAATGGCCTTTTGCAGGGCGCTGCGCCCGTCCGGCATGCCCCAGTGGCGGGAGATGTTTTCCACCACCACAATGGCGTCATCGACCAGAATACCGATGGAGAAGATCAGGGCGAACAGGCTGACCCGGTTGATGGTGTAGCCCATCAGGTGCGCGGCAAACAGCGTCAGCAGAATGGTGACGGGGATCACCACCGCCACCACCACCCCTTCGCGCCAGCCGATGGCCAGCGTGATCAGGGCGACAATCGACAGGGTGGCAAGGCCGAGGTGGAACAGCAGCTCATCGGCTTTTTCCCTGGCGGTCTCGCCGTAATTGCGGGTGACCTCAACGGTGATATCGGCGGGCAGCAGGCGGCCTTTCAGGGATTCCAGCCGCTGCATCACCGCCTCGGCCACCACCACGGCGTTGGTGCCCTTGCGCTTGGCCAGCGACAGCGACACGGCGGGCAGGGGGCTGCCGTCCGGGGTCATGGTCCACACCCGCTGATCGGCGGGGGCGGAGCCGACGATGATGGTTGCCACGTCCTTCACATACACCGGGCGGCCGTCGGCGGTGGTGATCAGCAGGGTTCCGATGTCGGCCACCCCCTGCAGGGTCTGCCCGGCCATCACCGGGCGCTGGCCGCCGCCGTCGCGCACCCGGCCAAGGGAGAACTGGCGGTTGGCATTGGTGATCTTATCGACCAGCTGGTTGAGGGTGACACCGTAAAGGGTCAGCCGTTCCGGGTCGGGTTCCACCCGGATCTGTTCCGCCTGTCCGCCGGTCAGGAAGGTCAGGCCGACGTCATCGACCTTGATCAGTTCCCGCATCAGGGTGTCGGCCAGGGCCCGCAGCCCGGCATCGGTCCAGCGGTCGGCGGCGTCGGGGCGGGGCGACAGGGTCAGCACCACGGCGGGCACATCATTGATGCCGCGCCCGATGATCAGCGGCTCGGGGATGCCGACCGGGATTTCCGGCATGTGGGCGCGGATGGTCTCATGCACCCGCAGCAGGGCGATATCCTTGTCGGTGCCGACCCTGAAGCGGGCGGTGACGGTGACGTGGTCGTCAACGGTCTGAGAATAGACGTGATCGACGTCATCCAGCCCCTTGATTATGGTTTCCAGCGGTTTGGTCACCAGCTCCACCGCGTCGTCGGCCTTCAGGCCATTGGCGGAGACCATGATATCAACCATCGGCACCGAGATCTGGGGTTCTTCCTCCCGCGGGAGCTGGATCAGGGCGACGGTGCCGACCACCAGCGCCGCCAGCAGCAGCAGCGGTGTCAGCGGCGAGCGGATAAAGGCGCGGGTCAGCAGGCCGGACAGGCCCAGACGGTGCCGGGGGGCTTCGGGGGGCTGTTGTTCGGGGGGCCGGGGGGCGGTGGTCATAGCGGGTCCTCCGGCTCAGGGTGTCTGCAGGGTGTCGCCGTCGCGCAGGCCGGAGAGGATTTCCACCATCTCCCCCTGCTGCGGGTCGTTGCTGCGGTTGCCGGTCTGCACCGGCACCTCGCGGCCTGCCGGGTGGGCGGGGTCGGACAGGGTGGCGAAGGTGACGCCAAAGCGCACGGTCAGGAACCGCACCGGCACCCGCAGCGTGTCGCGCTCTCCGGTCGGCAGCCACACCATCGCCCGTTCGCCGACAAAATAGGTGCCAAGGCCATCCACCTGCACATCGGCCTTCACCCGGCCTTCGGTCAGGCGCGGATAAACCTTGGAAACGGTGCCGAGGGCAGGGGGGCTGGCGGCGGGGTCAAGGCCCCGGTCGCCGACCCGCACGGTGGTTCCGGCGGTCAGGAAGCGGGCGTGGCGCTCCGGCACCTCAAGGCGCAGCAGATACCGTCCGGTGGCGACGGTGGCGATTGCCTCGCCCGGCATCACCACCGATCCGGGGATCACTTTGACCTCCAGCACCCGCCCGGCCCCGGGGGATAGCACCTCGCCTTCCGCCGTGGTGGCGTCCACCACCTGCCGCTCCGCCAGTTGCCCGGCGATGGTGCGGTCCAGCACCTCTAGCGCCGTCCGGGCCTGATCCAGCCGCGCCTTCGGGGTTGCCCCCTGTGCGTACAGCTCCTGCGCCCGGGCCAGTTCGGTGGCGGCCTGCGCCCGTTCCGCCCGCAGCGAGGCCACCTGCGCCTCGGCCGCGGTGCGCTTCAGCAGCAGTTTGGCGTCGCCGACCACCGCCAGCACCTGCCGGGCCTGCACGCTGTCGCCTTCATCGGCATGGACCGCCGCCACCGTGCCGCTGATGCGGGCGCGGGCGACCTGAGTGTCGGCGCTGACCACGGTGGCGTACACCGCCTTTTCATCCGGCAGGGACTGGGTGCGGACGGTCAGCGTTTCCGCTGCCGCCGGGGTGGCGGTCAGCAGGGCCAGCAGGGCCAGAACGGGAAGGGTGCGGGGCATGGGGGATCTCGGCGGGAAAAGAGGGGGGGAGTGGATCAGTGTTGACTAATATATCAAGGTAAACTAAATTAGCAATTATGAATACTGATTCACTGCACCACCGGGCGGTCGAAGCCGCAACCCTGCTGCGGGCGCTGGCGAACGAGCGGCGGCTGATGATCCTCTGCGTTCTGACCGGCGGGGAGCACTGTGTCGGCGCGCTGGAGCGACGGATCGGCATCTCGCAGTCTGCGCTATCGCAGCATCTGGCGGTGCTGCGCCAGCAGGGGGTGGTTAAGACCCGGCGCGACGGACTGACCATCTATTATGCGCTGGCCGGGGCGGAGGTTGAGGCCATTCTGCGGACCCTCAGCGATCTGTACTGCCCGGTGTCGCCCGGTGACCCCGGGGCCTGAAAGGATCCAAGGGTTGCTCTTATGGTTATCCACAGGCTTTTTCACAGGTTTCCCAGAGAGTTTCATTAAGTTTTCTCTGATTTTATCCACAGACCGTCTGACTGCACTGGAGCATCCCGTGTCCCTCGACCGCGTTATCATGGCTTTTGCCGGAACCGTTATTCTGGCGTCTCTGGCGCTTTATGCCTTTGCCGGGCTTGGCTGGGCGATCTACATCACTGCCTTTGTCGGCCTGAACATGCTGCAGGCCGCTTTCACCGGCTTCTGTCCGCTGGCGATTGTGCTGAAAAAGATCGGGGTAAAGCCGGGGTGTGCTTTTTCCTGATACATGATGCATCATTTCTGGCACAATCAGCGGCACCCCCTTGGCGGCGGCCCTCGGCCGCCGTAAGTATGGTGTCCCCCGACCGCTGACCAGAGACTGAGATCATCATCATGACCCGTACCGCGCCCAAGACTGTCGTTATCACCGGCACCAGCCGGGGCATCGGGCAGGTGACTGCCCTGCGTTTCATGAAGGAAGGCTGGCGGGTTATCTCCTGCGCCCGCGGGCCGCTGCCCGATGATCTGATGCGGGATGACAACTGGCAGCATCATATTCAGGTCGATCTGGGGGCCGGGGATGCGGTGGATGTGCTGATCCGCGAGGTGAAGGCGATCCTGAACGGGGATCCGCTGCATGCCCTGATCAACAATGCCGGGGTTTCGCCGAAGACCCCGTTCAAGGAACGGCTGGGGATTCTCAACGGCCCGATTGACGGCTGGCGGGCGGTGTTCGAGCTTAACTTCTTTACCCCGCTGCGGCTGGCCCGCGGGTTTGCCGCTGACCTGCACAAAGGCAAGGGGGCGATCATCAATATCACCTCCATCGCCGGGCATTACGTCCATCCCTTCGCCGGATCCGCCTATTCCACCAGCAAGGCGGCTCTGTCCGGCCTGACCCGCGAAATGGCGGCGGAGCTGGCGCAGCTGGGGGTGCGCGTCAACGCCATCGCCCCGGGTGAGATCAAGACGGAAATGATCTCGCCCGAATACGAGGCGCTGATCCCGCGCATTCCGCTGGACCGGATGGGCACCCCGGACGATGTCGCCGCCTGCGCCTTCCGCCTGTGTTCTGACGAGTTCGGCTATATCACGGGGTCCGAGGTGTTCGTTACCGGCGGGCAGCATCTTTATTGACGCAAACGGGCGGAACAGTCCGTCTTATCTCCCTAAAAAATCGAATCAAATTTGCGTCAAAGGCTGGCGGAGAATTCCCTTAACTTTTACAGTGTCTCTCTGGCTGCGGGGGCAGCCTGTACCAGAACATCCCGGACAGGGAGATGGGGGAGGGACCGGATATGGCGCGACAATCGCCTGTGACGCCAGTGTCCCGGCTGAGGATGCCGTGGCTGTGGCATACTATAGCGGCAGGGATGACACTGATCCTGATGGCCGGGGCGGGGGCCGTTGCAGCCGGGGCGGCGGAAACTTCTCCGGCCCCGGTGTTTGCCTGCAATGACTTTCCGCCGCACAAGCTGGCGGTGCCGGTCGATGGTCACCGGGGATATGACATCGACATTCTGACAGAGGCGCTGGCGTCACAGGGCATCGCCCCGGAGACCGTCTTCTACCCGTGGCAACGCGCCCTGCAGATGGCTGAAGGCGGGCGGGTGGATGGCCTGTGTTCCTGCTCTTTCCGGCCGGAGCGGGCAGAGACCCTGCTGTTTTCAGAAAGCATCGGTGACGTGGGGATCGGCCTGTTCAGCCGGATTTACCGGGCGTCGCAGCCGCTGACGATAGAGAATCTGCGCGGCCTGAGTGTCGGCGTGGTGCGCGGATACAGTCTGGCGGAAGACCTGAAGAACACCGGCGCTGTGGTGGTTGACGTCTCTTCCGACGATACCGGCCTGCGGATGCTGGAACAGGGCCGGATTGATGCCTATTACGGCTACCGTGACACGGTGCGCTATCTGTCACGCGGCGACCGTACCGCGCTGGCCTATGTCGTGGTGCGCTCGTCGCCCTATTACATCTGTGTCAGCCGGGGCCGCCCGGGGGCGGCAGCCCTGCTGGACCAGATCAACCGGGGGATCCTGTCCCTGATGCAGCAGGGCACTCTGGACCGCTTCCGCGAGCCGTACCGCTGACGGCAGGGTTCAGGCCCGGCGGATCGGTCAGACCGCCTTGTCCGGGACCGGGGCAAAAGGGGTTTCGCTCATCCGGCTGTGGCCGTGGCCGTCCCACAGGGTACTGGCTTTCGGTGAGGCACGGTTCCAGATCTTTTCATGGAAGTAGAACACCACGGTGTTGACCGTCGGCTCCAGCAGGGCGACGCCGGTGGCGATGGTCAGTGACCCGGTCAGCAGGTAGGTGATGGTGAAGCCCACGCCGAAGTGCAGGGTGGCGAAGGTCAGGGTCTTGGCGATGTCGCGCATGGGGGCCTCCGTCGGGGTGGGGAGCGGGCGGGGTGGAGAATGGGATATCAAGTGCGAATGATTATTAGTTACAGTATTTTTTGACTCTCGGCAAGGGCGGAGACAATGAGTAAATCCGCACTGTATAATCGCCTTTGTCGATTGTTTGGCTGCGGGCTTGTATCGGCTGCGGGCTGGGGGTAGGAAAGAGCCAGACAGCCATGCGCGCAGGCTATGGTAAGGCCAGCGCGATCCCCGTTCCCCCTGTAGCTGGAGGGCTCCCCCCCGTGCCGATCACCGATGCTTTTCTGGCCACCCTGCGCTCCATCGTTGGCGACAAAGCCGTTCTGACCGATGGCGGCGATCTTGATCCGCACCTGCGGGAAGAGCGCGGCCTGTATCGCGGACAGGCCACTGTGGCGGTGAAACCGGCAACCACGGAAGAAGTGGCGGCGGTGGTCAAAGCCTGTGCGGCGGAAGGGGTCAGCATTGTGCCGCAGGGGGGCAACACCGGCCTGTGCGGCGGCGCGGTCTCTGATGCCGGGCAGGTGATTCTCAGCCTGTCGCGGATGAACCGGATCCGGGCCATCAATCCCATCGACTTCACCATCACGGTCGAGGCCGGGGTGATTCTGGAAGAGGTGCAGACCGCCGCGCTGGAGGCTGACCGCTTCTTCCCGCTGGCGCTGGGGGCGCAGGGCTCCTGCCAGATCGGTGGCAATCTGGCCACCAACGCCGGGGGGCTGAACGTGCTGCGGTATGGCAACACCCGTGACCTGTGTCTGGGGCTGGAAGTGGTGCTGGCCGACGGCACGGTGTGGAATGGCCTGAAAGCGCTGGGTAAGGACAACACCGGCTTTGCCCTGAAGCACCTGTTCATCGGCGGTGAAGGGGCGCTGGGCGTCATCACTGCGGCGGTGATGAAGCTGTATCCACGCCCGCTGGAAAAGCAGACCGCCCTGTGTGCGGTCGATGATGTGGCGCAGGTTCCGGCCCTGCTGGCGCTGGCCCGCGCCATGTCCGGCGATCAGGTCTCGGCGTTTGAGCTGGTGGCCCGTTTTGGTCTGGAGCTGGCCTGCCGCCATCTGGATGGGGTGTCTGATCCGTTTGAGGGGCAGCATCCGTGGTATGTGCTGGCGGAGTTTTCTTCGACCCGTGCGGGCACTGACCTGCGCGCGGTGTTTGAAGGCTTCCTTGAGACCGCGTTTGAGCAGGGGATCATCTCTGATGCGGTGATTGCTGAAAGCGGTCAGCAGGAAGCCTCGTTCTGGCGGATGCGTGAAGGCCTGCCGGAAGCGCAGAAGCACGAAGGCGCGTCGATCAAGCATGACGTCGCGGTGCCGGTGGCCCGTGTGCCGGAATTCCTTGACCGCGCCATCGCCGGGGTGACAGCGGCCCTGCCGGGGTTGCGCCCGTGCCCGTTCGGCCATGTCGGTGACGGCAACATCCACTTCAACCTGACCCAGCCGGAGGGCATGGACCCCAAGGCTTATCTGGCCCATTGGGAAGAAATGAACCGGATCGTCCACGACATTGTGGTTGATATGGGCGGCTCAATCTCCGCCGAGCACGGGGTCGGTCGTCTGAAGGTGGATGAGATCATCCATTACAAGAGCGCGGCGGAAATCGAGGTGATGCGGAAGGTGAAGGCGGCGCTGGACCCGCACAACCTGCTGAATCCCGGTGTGGTGGTACGCCTCTGACCGGATCATCCTGATTCTTTGATTCTGACCTTTTGAAACGGGGCCGGATGTGGGGAAACCTGCGTCCGGCCTTTTTGATTCCGGGCGGTCGATTCGGGAAAACTGTCCGATCACGGACTGTATTTTCCATATGGTGGAATATGATAGGGCTGGGCGATCCCCTTTTTTAGAAATGTTGAATTTTTTGGTGCATAAATATGCAAAACATAACTTCTGATTGTTTTTCTTGGCGCTTGCTGATCCGAGACGTATCGTGCTGAGAACGTGTGGCAGCTGTCGGACAATTGCGCCGGGGCGTCAGCGTTGCCGAAAATGCATTCGGGGGGTCGGATGATTAAAAACAGTAAAATTTCCACCAAGCTGCTGCTGCTGGCGGTGCTGGGTATTTTTGGTGTGGGAGCAGTGACCCTTCTCGGGCTGCTGAACCTGCGGCAGACGATGGAAGCGGAGCGGCACCGGGCTGTTCAGCAGGTGGTCGAGACCGCGGTCTCGGTGGCGGCCTATTACCATAAACAGGCACAGGATGGGGCGCTGTCGGCTGAAGAGGCCAAGAGCCGGGCGGCAGCGGTGATCCGGGCCTATCGCTACGCGCAGGGCGACTACCTGTTTGTTTATAACACGGCGGGGGTCACGGAAATCCACGGCACCCGTAAGGATCTGGAAGGCAAGCAGCGCCTTGAGGAAAAGGACGCCACCGGCTTCGCCTTCATCCGCCATCAGATTGAAAATGCCAAAAAAGGGGGTGGTTTCACCACCTACCGCTTCACCAAGCCGGGCGGTGGCGAGGTGCTGTTTGAAAAGGTTTCTTACGAAACCCTGTTTGCCCCATGGGACTGGGTGATTGCCTCCGGCGTTTACGTTGACGACATTGACATTGCCTTCCGGGCGGTGGTCGTGCGGGCGGCGTTGGTGCTGGCCGTGCTGCTGGCGGTGATGATCGGGGCATCCCTGCTGCTCAGCCGGGTGATTTCAACCCCGATCCGCCGGATGGCGGGCGCGATGCGGGCGCTGGCCGGGGGGGACCTGTCTATTTCGGTCCCGGCGCTTGATCACCGTGATGAGATCGGTGAAATGGCGGCGGCGGTGGAGATCTTCCGGGAAAATGCCCGCGAGCGGCAGGCCCTGTCCACTGCGGCACAGGCCGATGCGCTGGCCCGTGAACAGCGCAGCCAGCAGCTGGAGCATCTGCTGCAGACTTTTGACCGCGATGTGTCGCAGGTTCTCGAGACGGTGACCTCAGCCTCCACCGAGCTGGAGGCGACGGCCCGCACCCTGTCCGGGACTGCGGAACAGTCTGCCCAGAATGCCACCTCGGCGGCAACGGCGACGGAGCAGGCCTCGATGAATGTGAAAAGCGTTGCCGTCGCCTCTGATGAGCTGGCAGCGTCGATCACGCATATCGCTGAACGGGCCGGACAGTCGCAGGCGGTGGCGGAACGGGCCACGGCGGCGGCAGACCGGACCGAACAGACGGTGCGGACGCTGGTGGAAGCCACCGGTCATATCAGCCAGATCATTGGCCTGATTGAGACGGTTGCCAGCCAGACCAATCTGTTGGCCCTGAATGCGACCATCGAGGCCGCCCGGGCCGGAGAGGCCGGTAAGGGCTTTGCCGTGGTGGCGAATGAGGTGAAAAGCCTCGCCAACCAGACCTCGCACGCCACCGCAGAGATCTCAACCCAGATCGCGGCGATGGAAGCGGCTTCGACGCAGGTGGCGGAAGCCATCCGCGAGATTGTCGGGGTGATCGGCGAGGTCAATGCGCTGGCCGGGGATATTTCCGATGCCGTCTCGCAGCAGGGCGAGGCCACGCGGGAGATTGCCCGGAATGTCACCGAGGCGGCACAGGGCACGCAGGAGGTGGCGGAAAGTGTCATCCACGTCACTGTCGGGGCGCAGGAAACCGGGGAAAGCGCCGGTCAGCTGCTGTCTGCCGCCGGGGAGCTGTCGCGCCAGTCAGAGAAGATGCGTGGGCAGATCACCGACTTCTTCGCCCGGGCCCGGGCGCTGTAACAGGTCCTGTATTGTCGTTGAAAAAAACCGCCGCTCCGGGCCTCCGGGGCGGCGGTTCTGTTTTGGAAAGCCCCATGCCGGGGGACGGGGATTAGGACGGACGGCTGCCGGACAGGGCACGGACGGAGACAACCAGCAGCAGGCAGAACAGGCACAGCAGGGCCGCGCAGACAAAGGTGCGGCTGTATCCGGCGTATCCGGCCAGAGCGGCCCCGCCGCTGCCGCACAGAATGGCGACGGTCACGCTGGCGGACTGGAACAGGGCAAAGTCCGTGGCCGCCCGCTGCTGGTCACTCAGCGCCATCAGGCGGGTGTAGAGGGCGACAAATCCGGCGGAGACCGCCGCCGTCCCGCCGAGGACCGTTGCCGCAACCGCCCACGGGCTGTTTCCGGCCAGCGGACCGCCCGGCATCAGCGCCGCCAGCAGCAGGAAGCAGGCCGCCTGTCCCGGCAGGATGGCGGCCATGGCCCGGCGGGCCCGGCCCTGCCGCGACAGGCCCCAGCCTGCCGCTGTTCCGGTCAGGGCGGCAATCAGGGTGGCCGGGCCGGTGACCAGACTCACCTGTTCCAGCGACAGGCCGCTGTCGACCAGCACCGGGCCGGTCAGGGCCAGCGTGATCCGGCCCCCGGCCTCGAAGCACAGGGTCAGCAGCAGACCGGCCTGCACGTTCCGGCAGGTCAGGGCCTGCCACAGGCTGCCCCGCCGCTGTCCCTCCGCCGGGGGAGGCAGGGGATCCCCGGCGGGCAGCAGCCGCGTGGACAGGCCGGAGGCCAGCAGCAGGGCGGCGATGACCAGCACCGCCCCGGCCCAGCCGGTCCAGCCGGACAGCAGGGTGAATAGGCCGCTGCCAAGAGCGGTTCCGGCATAGCCCCCGGCAATCTGCACCGTGCTGCCATCCTGCCGCCGCCGCTCGGGAAGGGTGCGGATCAGCAGGGCGTCGCAGGCGGTGTCCACGGTTGCCGCCAGCAGGGCGGTCAGCGCCAGCACCGTCAGCAGCAGCGGGACGGCGGCGGCCAGACCGGTGTTCCCGCCGGGCAGAAAGGCCAGCCCGCCAATCAGCCCGGCGGGCAGAACCGATCCTACGGTCAGGATCCGCCGGGTCCGCCGGGGTGTGATCCAGGGCGCCCACAGGGCCTTCAGGGCCCACGGTGCCATGATCAGCGAGATCAGGCCGATCTGTTCCACCGGCACCCCGCCGCTGCGCAGCACGGTGGGGATGCCGACGAAAGACAGGCCACCGATAATCCCCTGCGCCGTATACAGGGCTGCGGCCACGGTCAGGGTGCGGGCGAGGGCGGGGGTGTCAGCCGTGTTCAGCCCGGCGTCGGCCCCCATCAGAAGGTGACCCCGCCCTTGATGCCGACCACCCGGCCTTCGCCGAGGCTGCTGTAGGTGGTGCCGCCGTTGAAGCTGTAGGTGCGGTACTGGCGGTCGGTGAGGTTTTCGGCAAACAGGCTGACGGTGGCCCCGGAGTCCAGCGCCAGATCCTGTGACAGGTCGAACAGGGCGTATCCGCCCTGTGCCATCGTGTTGGCCGGGTCAAAATAGGTCCGCGAGGCATAGCGGGTTGCCCCGCGCACGCTCAGGTCCCCCGGCAGGCCGGTGGCTGGCAGGAAGTAGGTGGCCGAGGCGTTGAGCAGGAGATCCGGGGCATAGGGCAGGCGTTTGTCGGCGTAATCGGCATTGCTGACCGGATCGGTAGCGCTGGTGAAGGTGGACCGGCCGACGGTGCCGCCGAAGGTCAGCCGCAGGGAGTCCACCGGGCGGACCACGGTATCAAACTCCAGCCCGACGCTGCGGGACTCGCCCATGTTGCGCAGGGTCTGGAACGAGGATCCGGCGACATTGACGTAGATCTGCTTGTCCTCGGCCTCGATCCAGTAGGCGGTGGTGCTGACCTCCACCCGGTTGCCGGCGAAGTGACCGGTCCAGCCAATTTCGGCGTTGGTCGAGGTCTCGGGGGAATAGGGCCGGGCATCGGCGGCGCTGGTGATGGTGTGGTTGAAGCCGCCGGGCTTGTAACCCTGACTGAGCTGGGCATGCAGGCGGTGATCCGGCGTCACCTGCCATCCGGCGGCCAGCTTGGGCGTCACCGCGTCAAAGTCGGCGCTGTTGCTGAAGGACAGGGCCGGGTAGGCCGCCATCAGGCCATTGGCCCGGGTGGCCTCGGTCTTGGCCTGATCGTAGGAATAGCGGACCCCGGCGGTCAGGTCGACGGTGGGGGTCAGGTGATAGGTGCCTTCCCCGAAGGCAGCGGTGCCGGTGGTTGTGACCGAGGAGTCGGAGGCCCCGACCACCCCGCCGAAGTAGGGGCCGGTCTGACGGTCGAAATCGGTCTGTCCGGCATAGAGGCCGACCACCCCGTTGTAGCGGTCACCGGTAAGGGCGTAGCGCAGTTCCTGCGACAGGGTCTTCTGCTGTTCCGGCTGATACAGGCCATAGGCGAAGCGGTCGAGGTCGCGGTCCTGATAGGCGGTGATGCTGCTGATGGTGCCGGGGCCGACCCGGTAGTCGGCGTTCAGGGCCAGACTGGTCAGGGTCTTGTGGCTGCGGGGATGGGCGTAGACGGCGCTGTTGGTGCTGCGGCGGTGGATGTCGCTGACGACCACCTCCTCGTTGCTGTTCTCCTCAATCCGGCTGGCGCTGAGGGCAAGATCGAGCGGGCCGCCCTGCGGGGCGAAGCGCAGGCGGGCGCGGGCATCGCGGTTCTGGCGGTCATCGACCGAGGACCCGCCGGTGGCGGCATCATCAATGGTGCCGTCCCGCCACGATCCACCCAGAGACAGATCCCCGTACAGCCGCCCCGGATCCAGCACCTGCGTGGTGCTGATGCGACTGTCCTGCCCGGCGGTGGACAGTCCGGCGCTGACGGTGGTGCGGGCGCTGTCCGGGCGGCGGGTGATGATGTTGATCACCCCGCCATAGGCCCCGGCACCGTAAAGGCTGCCTTGCGGGCCTTTCAGGAGTTCCACGCGGTCCACATCGGTCAGGGCCTGCGACAGGGTGGCGGGATCCTGCGGAACGCCGTCGACGTACACCTGCACCGCCGGATTATAGAAATCCGGGGAGGACATGCCGCGGATGCTGATGTTGGCATAGGTGCTGCTGCCCCGGGCGCTGATGTGCAGGCCGGGGAAGACCTTTTCGAGGTCGGTGATGGTTCTGACCCCGGCTTCCTCCAGATCCGCACCGCTGCGGACAAGGACCGAGGAATCGGTGGCGCCGCTGGCCTGCGGGCGCTTGTTGGCGGTGACGGTCACGGTCGGCAGGCTGGCTGGGTCGGCGGCCTGCGCCGGGGCGGGCAGCCCAAGCAGGGCGGCCATGGTAACGCCGGCGGTCACGGTAGCTCTGGCGGTTACGGTACCGCTGGCGGCCACGGTACCGCTGGCAGAAAGTGCCAGTCCCTGTTTCATCCGGTCCTGTTTCATCGGGGCAGATCCTTGTCATGGCTGTCTGTGCCGCAAGGCCTAGCAAGCCAGTCCCCCGGTCGGCCAACGGGATCAGGTCTGTACCGGTGGGGATCCGCACTAAAAATGACAATGAGAGGCGGTTGCACTCGCGCCGGGGGTGGCGGACGGGAAACCCTATCTGCCGGTGGCGGCGTAACGGCTGGGGGATACCCCGTAGTAGCGGCGGAAGATCTTGGCAAAATGGGCCGGATTGGCATAGCCGACCGCCAGCGCGATTTCGGTGACCGAGGCCTCGCCCGCCGCCAGACGACGGGCCGCGTCCTTCATCCGCAGTTCCTGCACCGTGGCATAGACGGAATTACCGAACAGGCTGCGGAAGCCCTGCTTCAGCTTGTTTTCATTCAGGCCGACCTGCCGGGCCAGCTCCCGCAGCGGCGGCGGATTCTCCAGATCCGCCGACAGCAGGGCATAGGCGGTCTGAAGGCGGCTGCGGTCCCGCCCGGACAGGGGGGGGCCACCCGGCGTCTCTTTCGGCGGGGCCGGGTCGGTCATCAGCCCGCTGAGGGCCAGCGACAGAACCTCAAAGGCCCGGGCCTCCAGCAGCAGGCGGGCACTGGCCCCCTGCGTCGGGGCGGCCAGCAGGCGTTCCGCCAGCAGGCGCAGGTCGGCGGGCAGCGGGCGGTAGGTGAATTCCACGCTGGTTCCGGCCGGGAAGCGGACCGCATCGGGGGTTGGGGGGATGACCGTGGCCGCCGGGGTCAGCAGGGGGCGGAAATAGGCATCCTCGAAACGGAAATCGACCAGCCGGATCCGGGTTCCGGCCGGGACCGAGAAGCCCCCCCGGGCGGCCCCGGCGGAGGTCATCACCGACAGGGTGCCCGGTTGCAGCGGGTAGCGGTGGCTGTCCCCGTCCAGCCAGGTAAAGCCTGCTGCCTCAAGGATCAGGCCGATGTGCAGGCCGCTGCCGCATTCCTTTTCGCCGGACAGGTCCTGCACCGTTGTCATGTCCCGCAGCATCACCAGCAGGCCGGGGCGCAGCCACAGGCTTTCATCCCGCCCGGCGATGGCGGCCCCGCCGTGGCGGATGGCCTCGTGGTGATGCAGGGGGGCAGGGGCCGAGGTCTGCTGAAGGGTCGGGGACAGGGGGAAGGTGGAAACGCTGTTCATATCCGGCGGGTCCATGCAGTCAGTCCGGGAAAGGGGCCGGACAGTCCGGACTGACTGTAGGAACAAACAGCAGATAATGCAAATCATTCTTAATTGATGGAGGCGCCCCGGTGCCAGCCGGGGGCAGCGGACAGGGCGGCCCACAGGCTGCCGTACACCGGGCTGGTGCCCAGCAGATCATTGTGGGTGCCGCAGGACTCAACCCGGCCCTGATCGAGAACGACGATGCAGTCCGCGTTGCGGATGGTCCACAGGCGGTGAGCGATGACAATCAGGGTGCGGCCCTGCGCCAGTTCGGACAGGGCATCCTGCACCAGCCGTTCGTTCTCCACATCCAGCGCCGAGGTCGCTTCGTCGAGGATCATCACCGGGCAATCCTGTAAAAACAGCCGGGCCAGTGCCAGTCGCTGCCGTTCGCCGCCGGACAGGGCCGCCCCGCCGTTGCTGAGGACGGTGTCATAGCCCTGCGGCATCGACAGGATCAGGTCATGGCAGCGGGCCCGGCGGGCGGCGGTTTCGATCTCCTCCTGCGGGGCCGACGGGCGGCCCAGCCGGATATTGTCGCGGACCGACAGGCTGAACAGGGTGACATGCTGCGGCATCATGCCGACCAGCCCGGTGGCCAGCCCGGTGGCCAACCCGGTGGCCAGCTCGGCAACCCCGTGCGGTGGCAGGGCGGCCCGGTCCTGCCCACCCAGCAGGATCTGCCCGGACGTCGGGGTCAGCAGTCCGGCGGCAAGATGGGCGACGGTGGTCTTGCCTGCTCCGGTGTGACCGACCAGCGCGGTCAGCCGGCCCGCCGGGGCGGTGAAGCTGGCTTCTCGCAGGGCGGTGGTGCCGTCGGCATGGGTCAGGCTGACCGCCCGGAAGGTGACATCCGGCGGGCTGACCGTGGCCGCAAGGGGGCCGGTGGCTGCCGGGCCGGTGTCAGCGGAGATTGGCCCGGACAGGCCGGTGTCCGTAAAAGCAGACCCGGACAGGTCTGAGAGGCGGCGGGCGGAAATCGACATCTGTTGCAGCAGAGAGGAAAACTCCACCAGCTCAATCACCGGGCCGAACAGGCGCAGGGTCAGGAACAGGAACAGCAGGAACGGTCCGGCGGTCAGCTCCCCGGCGATCAGGCGGTGGGTTGCCATGCCGATGGTGACCGATCCGGCCCCGGCCACCAGCACCGGCACGCAGATGGCGGCGACAACATAGCGTGCGGTCAGGGCCTTTCCTGCATCGCGCATCCGTTCCATCGCCTGATGGGCCCGGTGCAGGTGGCGGGTGGTCAGGGCAAACGACTTCAGCACCGGCATGCCGTGCAGCATGTCGATCAGGCGGTCGTTCAGCTCGGCCCCGGCCCCGGCCAGATGCTCCCCGGCCTGCCGTTGCAGGCGGGCCGCCAGCAGCAGCGCCGGGCCGAGCAGCCCGGCGGCCACCAGCAGCGGCAGGCCCAGCACCGGGTCGGCCGCCATCGCCCCGGCAATCGCCGCCAGCGGAAACAGGATGCCCTGCACCATCTTCGGCAGGATGATGCCGGGGAACACCTCCAGCCGGGCTATATCGGTCATCAGCACCGAGGCCGGGTCCGGCCCGGCCCCGCCGGTGTTACCGTTCCGGCCGGGCCGGGGGCTGCGCAGGCGTATCAGGCACTCCCGGCGCAGGCGGGCCGTCATGCTGTATCCGGCGAGGGTTCCGGCCCGTCCGGCGGCGCGGGCCACCAGCAGGTGCAGCAGAAAGCCGAGGCCCAGCACCCCGGCGACGCTGCCTGCCGGGGGCAGGCCCGGCAGCCCCGGCAACGGCGGTACATGGGCGGGGTCCAGGAGGAGCGCGGCGATCCAGACCGCCATCGACAGCGGCACGATCAGCAGCAGGCCTTCCGCCAGCCGCAGCACCAGCGACAGGATCAGGGACGGGCGTTCCGGTCCGGCCAGCCGGAGCAGGTCGAGAAGGGCGGTCATGCGTGTTTTCCTGAAGAACGGAGATCCCAGCCGAGGTTACTCTGCTGGAGTGACCACAGCCGGGCATAGGCCGGGCAGGTGGCGAGAAGGTGCGGGTGGTCGCCTTCGGCGGTCACCGTTCCACGCTCGACAAACACCAGATGATCGGCATGGCAGGTGCTGTCGAGGCGGTGGGAGACCACGACGATGGTCCGTTCCCCCGGCAGCCCGGCAATCGCCTGCTGAAGCAGCGCCTCATGCACCGGATCGACGGAGGCGGACACCTCGTCCAGCAGCAGCACCGGCGGAGTGGCCAGCAGGGTGCGGGCCAGCGCCAGCCGTTGACGCTGGCCGCCGCTGAGGCGGTGTCCGCCCCGGCCCAGCCGGGTGGCGTAGCCCTCGGGCAGGGCGGCGATCACATCCTCGCAGCGGGCCAGACTGACCGCCCGCCGCAGGGCGGCGTCGGCCTCCGGCCCGTCCGGCGGCAGCCCGCCGGTGGACAGGGCCAGCCGCAGGTTGGCTTCCACCGTATCGTCGAACAGGAAGGTGTCCTGACTGACCAGACCGATGCAGCGGGCCAGATCGGTCGAGGCCAGATCGCGCAGATCGGTGCCGCCCAGCCGGATGCGGCCGCTGTCGGGATCGGAGAAACGGGCCGCCAGCCGCAACAGGGTGCTTTTTCCGGCCCCGGAGGGACCGATGATGGCGGTCAGCTTTCCGGCCGGGATGGTGAAGGTGGCGCTGTCGATGATCAGGGTGTCCTTGGCCCGCAGGCTGACCGCCTCAAAGCTCAGGTCCTTCCGCTGCGGCAGCGGGGCGGGTGTCCCCGGTTCCGGCAGGGCCGGGGCGGTGTGGATGGCGGTGATTTTCCGTTCCGCCTGCACCACCCGCAGGGTGATTTCGCCGTATACCGTCAGGCGCAGCAGCGGCGGCCCCAGTCCGGTGGCGGCGAGCAGGGCGAAGGCGGCCTCTGTCGGCGGGCTGCTGCCGGTGCCGGTCAGCCACAGCGCCAGCGGCGCGATCAGCAGCAGTGACGCCCCGGCCACCACCGTATAGGCCGCCCACGACGGCCCCCACAGACGGTACCAGTCCGCCGCGAAGGCCCGGAAGCCGCTGATCTGGTCCAGCAGGGCGGTTTCCACCGGCGAGCCGGGGGGGACCCCGCGCAGGGTGGGCAGGCCCCGGGTGTATTCCACCGTCGCCCCGTTGATGGCGCCGATCCGGCTGAAGTATTCGCCCATCCGGGTGCCGTGGCCCTGCATCATCCGTTTCTGCACCAAAAGGGCGACCGGCACGATGCCAAGGGCCGCCACCGCATAGCGCCAGTCCACCGCCGCCATCAGCAGCAGGATCAGCAAGGGGGACATCAGGCAGGCGGTCATATCCGGCAGTTGATGGCTGAGGAACAGCTCCAGTGCCTCTACATCCTCATGCAGGGTCCGCTTCAGGGTTCCGGTCTGGCGGGCGGTGAAATAGCCCAGCGGCAGCCGGGGCAGGCGGTCGGCCAGATCACGGCGGATCCGGTACAGGGCATCGAAGGCGGCGGCATGGGCCAGCCCGGTGGACAGGCCCTGTGCCACCGGCGGCAACACCAGACAGGCGGCGAGAAACGCCGCCCCGGACAGCGAGGGGCCGGTGGCCACCCGCACCGCCACCAGAAACGGCAGAACGGCCAGCAGGCTTCCGGCAGCGGCCAGCGCGCAGGCGATGGCAATCGGCCGGCGTTGGGCACGGGCGAGGGTCAGGACGGCTTTCAGGCCGCCCGGAGGAGTATCCTTGGTCACGGCGTCCTCGGAAAATGCACCGGGGGTGATCCCCGGTTTCGGGACGGGGACTGTCCCGGATCCGGCAGGCTGGCGGCCACCGGGATCGGGACGGCAAAACCGTGATCCGGATAAAATGCGGCAGGAACGGGGTGGGGGGAGCAGGCTCCTAAAAGCAGACCGCCCCGGAGGGGGTCTCTCCGGGGCGGCTGTGTTTTGGGCTTTTTCTGGTCCGGTGCGGAACAGGCTCCCGGGGTGTCAGAAATCAGACGGGTCAGTTGTCGATATTGACCGGCACGTACTTCATGTCGTTGCCGACCTGCACCAGCAGCAGCACCGATTTCCGCCCGCTTTCCTTGGTCTTGGCCACCTGCTCGGCCATGTCCCCGGCGGATTTCAGTTCCTTGCCGCCCATTTCCAGCAGCACGTTGCCCCGGCGGATGCCCTTTTCCTCAGCCGGGCCCTTGGCGGTCACATCGGTGACGATCAGGCCCTTGGTGATGGTGTCGGGCAGGTTGTATTTGGCGCGGCTGGCTTCGTTGACCGGGGTGACGGACAGGCCAAGCGACTTGACGGCGGTGGCTTCCACCGAAGCGGTTTCCTTTTTCTTCGGGGCATCGGCCTTGGCCTGCTGTTCCTCGTCCTTCAGCTCGCCGACCTTGACCTTGACGGTCTTGCGTTCACCGTCACGCCAGATCACCACCGGCACGGTTTCGCCGATTTTGCTTTCGGCGACCATGGCGGGCAGGCGGCGCATTTCCTTCACTTCGCGGCTGTCCCACTCCAGAATCACGTCCCCGGTCTGAATTCCGGCACCGATGGCAGGGCTGCCGGTTTCGATGCCAGCCACCAGCGCACCGCGCGCTTTCTTCAGGCCAAGGCTTTCGGCGATCTCGTCCGTGACGGTCTGGATACGGACACCCAGCCAGCCCCGGCGGGTTTTGCCGTATTTTCGCAGGTCTTCCAGCACCGGCTTCAGCAGGTTGGACGGAGAGGCGAAGCCGATACCGACGCTGCCGCCGGAGGGGGAATAGATGGCGGTGTTAACCCCGACCACCTGACCGTCCATGTTGAACAGCGGCCCGCCGGAGTTGCCACGGTTGATCGGGGCATCAGTCTGCAGATAGCTGTCATACGGCCCGGCGTTGATGTCGCGGGTTTTGGCCGAAACGATCCCGGCGGTGACGGTGCCGCCCAGCCCGAAGGGGTTGCCGATGGCCATCACCCAGTCACCGACCCGCGCCTTGTCGGAATCACCGAAATCGACATAGGGCAGCTTGCGCTTGGCATCGACCTTCAGCAGGGCGATATCGACCTTGGTGTCACGGCCGACCAGCTCCGCCTTCAGGGCGGTGTCGTCGGACAGGATGACGGTGATTTCGTCAGCATCCTGAATGACGTGGTTGTTGGTGACGATGTAGCCGTCGGCATCAATGATGAAGCCCGACCCCAGCGAGGTTGCCCGCTGGCTCGGCTGCTCGCCGCCGCCGTTGCGGCCACCGGGGTTCTGGCGTTCAAGGTAATCCTTGAAGAATTCCTCGAACGGCGATCCCGGCGGGAACTGCGGCATGTCGGGGCTGCGGTCAGCCGAAATGGTCTGCGAGGTCGAGATGTTGACCACCGCAGGCAACAGGCGTTCCGCCAGATCGGCGAAGCTGTCGGGGGCGCCCCGGGCCTGTGCCTGTGCCATCTGCGACACCAGCACCATCAGGGCGGCGGCCAGCGCCAGCACCCATCCGGCAGCCGGTCCGGCGCTGAGGCGGGCGGCGATGGCGCGCGGTGCGGCACGGCGGCGCGGGGCCGCCGCTGAAACAGGGCCCGCCGCCGGAGAATGCGGGCGGGAAAGGGGAGTGCGATAGGCAGAAAACACGCTTGCCTCCGTGACAGTCTTCAGGACGGCGTACCCGCCGGATACCCGGTGCCGTGGTCCCGCCGCACCGCCCGCCGCCCCTGACCGGGGCTGTTGAAACATCCAACAGACTCGGCGGCAGGGCGGGGACGGTAGGGCCGGATCACGGCACCCCAGTATGTGGGGCACTCTGTACATGCATTCAAGAACAATTGCCCTGAACGGAGTCTGAACCGGTTGTTTTTCATCGGTACAGACGATGGTCCCCCATTGGGCCGGTCAATCTGGGCGAAAGCAAGGCAGAAGGCCATCGCCGGGGGAGGGCGGGGCGAGCAGGACCGGATTTCGGAGGCTTAAAAACAAAAAAGCGGGGTTTCCCCCGCTTTTTCGGATCATGCACATTTGTCGGGCTTACTTCTGCGGTGCTTTGCCGAAGTAGCGGAAGAATTCGGAATCCGGGCTGAGGACCATGGTGGTCCGCCCATCACCCAGAGCCTGACGGTAGGCATCCATCGAGCGGTAGAAGCGGAAGAATTCCGCATCCTTGCCATAGGCATCGCCGAGGATCTTGTTGCGGGCACCGTCGCCTTCCCCGCGCAGCACTTCCGCCTCGCGGCGGGCGTCGGCCAGCAGGCCGGTGCGGGTACGGTCAGCTTCCGCCTGGATCTTCACCTTCAGCTCTTCGCCTTCGGCGCGCAGCTGGGCTGCCTGCGCCACACGGTCAGACCGCATGCGGTTGAACACCGACTGCGAGGTCTGCTGCGGCAGATCCGTACGGCCGATCCGGACGTCAATGATCTGAATGCCGAATTCCGGGGCGCGCTGGGCGACGGTGCGGCTGATCCGCTTCATCACCTCACCGCGCTTTTCGGTCAGCAGGTCAGTCAGTTCGCTTTCGCCCATTTCCTTGCGGACGGCGGCATTGAGGATGCCGCCCAGACGGTTGCGCAGGTTTTCTTCCAGCCGGACGGTCTTATAGAATTCCAGCGGATCGACAATCCGGTAGCGGGCATAGGTATCGACGATGATGCGCTTCTGATCGACCAGCGGCAGTTCCTGCGTCGGCGGATCAAGGTCCAGCACCCGGTTGTCGTAATACAGCACGTTCTGGATGAACGGGATCTTGAACTGCAGGCCGGGTTCCTTGATCACCCGCACCGGATTGCCGAGCTGCAGGACAATCGCCTGTTCGGTCTGGCGCACGGTGAACAGCGAGCTGCTGGCGAGGATGGCGACAGCCGCGGCGGCAATCCCGAAAATGCCGAGTTTGGTGGTGCTCATCACTTGCTCTCCTGACCCTGAAGCGCTTTACGGACTTCCGGCAGCGGCAGGTACGGCACCGCACCGCCGGCCTTGTCGAGAATGACCTTGTCGGACTGCTTCAGCACGTCCTGCATGGTTTCCAGATACAGGCGCTGGGTGGTGACGTCACGGGCATTGCGATAGGTTTCGTAAACCGACAGGAAGCGGGCGGCTTCCCCTTCGGCATCCTTCACCACGCGGTCGCGGTAAGCGCTGGCTTCCTGAATCAGGCGCTCGGCTTCCCCTTTGGCACGCGGCAGAATGTCGTTGCGGTAGGTGTTGGCTTCGTTCTGCAGGCGCTCTTTATCCTGACGGGCACGCTGCACGTCGTTGAAGGCGTCGATCACTTCCTGCGGCGGGTCAGCCTTCTGCAGCTGCACATCCAGCACGGTCACACCGGCCTTGTAGGTATCAAGAATGCCCTGCAGCAGGTCGCGTGCCCGGGTCTGGGCTTCGCCGCGGCCGGTGGTCATCGCCACTTCCAGCGGGGTGCGGCCGATCACCTCACGCATCGCGCTTTCGGCGGCGGCGCGGATGGTGGTCTCATGATCACGGATGTTGAACAGGAATTCACCGGCATCGCGGATACGCCACTGCACGATGAAATCGACGTCGATGATGTTCTGGTCGCCGGTCAGCATCTGTCCGCCGACGGCGGCATCGGCACCCCGGCGGGCATCACGGCCACCGATGGCAACCTGACGGGTTTCGGTGACGCGCGGGGTCATCACTTCACCGATCGGGGCGGGGAACCAGTAGTTCAGGCCCGGGCCGGTGGTTTTGACAAACTTGCCGAACAGCAGCTCAACGCCCTGCTGATCCGGGTTGACCCGGTAAAAACCGGTGGCCATCCACGCCACCAGCATGCCCAGCACCAGCAGCACGATGGCGCGCGGGCCACCGAAACCGCCGGGCATGGCCTGCTTCAGGCGTTCCTGCCCCTGCCGCAGCAGGTCATCAAGATCCGGGGGCTGCGGGCCACGGCCACCGCCGTTGCCGCCATTGCCGCCGTTACCCCACGGGTTGCCACGGTTGCCGTCGTTACCGGACCCGCCGCCCGAACCGCCGTTGCCGCCGTTGCCGGAGCCACCGCCCCACGGGCCGCCTCCGCCGCCCCAGGGACCGCCCTGATTGCTGGAACCCATTGAGTCCTACCTCTCTATGTTGTCCTGTTCATCCGACAGCCCGAAAAACAGGCCGTAGGGTGGCAAGTGTGGTGAAACCTGACCGCCGTCAAGGCTGTGGCAGGGGAAAACCGTTTTTCTGACCGCCCCCACCGGAAAACCCTACAGCGGTAAAGGGCGAATTGGCACTTGTGTTTATGGCCACAGATGCCGAAATTGCAGGCTCCGGCCCCGGAAAGGCAAGGCGCAATCGCCGGTACCCGTCGGCGGCGGTCGGAAAAGTGTTTTCGCGATATCGTCATCCGGTTATAGGCGATGACGGCGGCGCGGGCAACCACTGGCGGCCGGAAGGGTGTCCGGCGTGCCACAGGTTTTTTTGAGCGAGGATGTAAGATGGCGGCTGTCGTGCAGGAACATGTGATTGCGGCCCTGAAGGGGGTTAACACTCCGCAGGGGCAGGATGTGGTGGCCGCCGGCTGGGTTGCGGGCGTGGTGGTCCGCGACGGGCATGTGATGGTGACGCTGGAAGTGCCGCCGGATCTGGGGCCGTCGCTGGAGCCGGTGCGGAAACTCGCCGAGCAGGTGGTGCATGGCCTGCCCGGCGTGCTGACCGCGCAGGTGGTGCTGACCGCCCACAACAAGCCGGGCCAGAGCGCCACGCCGCAGCAGGGCCATGCTCACGGCCATTCTCACGGGCACGGGCATTCCCACGGTCCGGCAGCCGGGCGCCCGGCTCAGGGCATGCTGGACCTGCCGGGGGTGAAGAAGATCATCGCCGTTGCCTCTGGCAAGGGGGGGGTCGGCAAATCCACCACCGCCGCCAATCTGGCGCTGGCCCTGTCAAAGCTGGGCCTGAAAGTCGGCCTGTTTGATGCTGATATCTATGGCCCCAGCGTGCCGCGCCTGATGGGGATTCCCCACGCCAAGCCGGTAGCAGGCGAGAACGGCGGCATGGAACCGCTGGAGGCACATGGCCTGAAGGTGATGTCGATCGGCTTTCTGGTGCCGGAAGACAGCCCGGTGGTCTGGCGTGGCCCGATGGTGATGGGGGCGCTGGAACAGATGCTGCGGGATGTCAACTGGGGGGATCTGGATGTGATGGTGGTTGATATGCCGCCGGGCACCGGGGATACCCAGCTGACCATGAGCCAGCGGGTGCCGCTGGCCGGGGCGGTGATCGTCTCCACCCCGCAGGATATCGCCCTGCTGGATGCCCGGAAGGGGCTGGCCATGTTCGAGAAGGTCAAGGTGCCGATCCTCGGCATAATCGAGAACATGAGCTATCACGTCTGCTCTAACTGCGGACACCGGGAAGACGTGTTCAGCCATGGCGGGGCGCACCGCACCGCCGATGAACTGGGCGTACCGTTCCTGGGGGATATTCCGCTGGATATCCGCATCCGTGAAACCGCTGATGCCGGAACCCCGGTGGTGATGGCTGATCCTGACGGCCCGCACGCCAAGGCCTACGCCGCGATCGCGGAAACCCTGCGCCAGACCCTGAAGGTGGAAAAGCGGAAGAAGCCCCTGTTCAAGTTCTTCTGATCAAAGTTCTCTGATCAAAGTTCTCTGATTCGGGACAAAGCCTTTATCAGACGGGCGCGGAGGAAATTCCGCGCCCGTTTTTGCGCCGCCACGGTATCCGGCGCTGAAAATTCTGCCAGAGAGATAAACGCCGGTTGACCCGGGGGCTCCCGGAACGGCGGGGCGGGCCTGATTTCAGAAGACCGATTGCGCTTTAACTCATTGAAAAATTTAGCAAGTGATCGGGATCACAGGGAGGTTTTGCCTTCTGTTTCTGCGCAGACACAGTCACGACACCCCCTCCCGCTGCGGCATTTTCGGTCCTATCCTGCCCCTGTCACTTTTCAGGGGTGGAGGTCTGCTCCGTCCCCCTCAGACTGATAGGATACGTCCGATGACCGCTTTGCCCTCAGAAGACCCAATTCTGGCTTTGCGTAAACACATTGAATCGGCAATGGTGAAGAAGGCGGAAACCGATCCGGCCTTCCGTGCCCAGCTTCTGGCCGATCCCGATGCGGCGCTGACCGCCCTGCTGGAACGGGAATCCCCGCTGAAGCTGAAGCTGCGTGTGATTGAAGAGCAGCCGGGTGAAGCCGTGATCGTGCTGCCCGCCGCCGTCAACACCGACGAGCTGCCCGATGAGCTGCTGGATCTGGCCTCCGGTGGTACCAGCTTCAGCGCCTTCATCCTCTACGGCCCTCCGTACCCGGACAAGAAGCCGAAGAAGCGTTGAGGCTTGTAAGCTAAAGAAAAAGCCCGGATCGTCTGGTCCGGGCTTTTTTTGTCAGGCGGGCGTCATGTCCGGGGCAGGCTGACCGTTTGCAGCCAGAATAGCTCAAAGCTTTTCACCACATCCAGAAAGCGGTCAAATTCCACCGGCTTGACGATGTAGGCGTTTGCCCCCAGCGCATAGCAGCTGTTGATATCATCGCGGGCGGAACTGGTGGTCAGCACCGCAATCGGGATTGACCGCAGGGCCGGGTCAGCCTTGACGTCAGCCAGCACCTCGCGGCCATTCTTACGGGGCAGATTCAGGTCCAGCAGCACCACATCCGGCGTTGGGACACTGGCGTAGGGCGGCTGTTTGCGCAGAAACCGCAGCGCCTGTTCCCCATCGTTGACGTGGTGGATATGGTTGGTAGAGGTTCCGCTCGACTTCAGGGCTTCGAATGTCAGCCGGGCATCGCCCGGATTGTCTTCGACCAGCAGAATTTCAGCGGGGCGGCGCAGTGGCATTCCACAGAGTCCTTTACGGCGGTAAGGGTTTCATCGTCGCATACCTGACGGATGCGTCAAGCCTGCGCGAGGATCATGGTCCCTTTGGCCCATCCCTGCTGCCGGTTGGTCTCAGCGGCGTTCCAGCACCACAAAATCATGGGTATGCGTACCGTCGGCAGCCGGTTCGCCGGGGGTGCGGGCGGTTTCCTGCCATGCATCGCGGGCGAAGGCCGGGAAGTGGACGTCCCCCGCCGGATCCATAAACACCTCGGTCAGGTACAGCCGTTGTGCCAGTGGCAGGCCGAGGGCGAACAGGTCTGCCCCGCCGATCACCATTGCTTCCGGCCCGTGGGCGGCAGCGGCGGCCAGCGCGGCAGGGAAGCTGTGGACAGCCTCCACCCCGTCAGCGGTCCATGCCGTGTCGCGGGTCAGCACGATATTGGGGCGGCCGGGAAGGGGGCGGCCAATGGAGACAAAGGTCTTCCGGCCCATGATCACCGGCTTGCCCAGCGTCACCCGCTTAAAATAGCGCAGGTCATCGGGCAGATGCCACGGCAGGGCATTATTGGCCCCGATGACCCCGTTGCGGGCAACGGCGACCACCAGAGACAGGGTTTCGGGCAGCAGAGGGGCAGAGGTCATGGTCATACCGCAATCGGGGCTTTGATCGACGGGTGCGACTGGTAGTTTTCCAGCCGGAAGTGATCGTAGGTGAAGGCAAACAGATCGGTGATGGCGGGGTCAAGCCGCATCTGCGGCAGCGGGAAGAAATCCCGCGACAGCTGTTCCCGCGCCTGATCGAGATGATTCAGATACAGGTGCGCGTCGCCCAGTGTATGCACAAAGTCACCGGGCTGATAGCCGCAGACCTGCGCCAGCATCAGCGTCAGCAGGGCGTAAGAGGCGATGTTGAACGGGACGCCGAGGAAGATATCGGCGGAGCGCTGATAGAGCTGGCATGACAGTCTGCCGTCAGCGACATAGAACTGGAACAGGCAGTGGCACGGCGGCAGGGCCATGGCATTCACTTCTGCCGGGTTCCACGCCGAGACGATATGGCGGCGGCTGTCAGGGTTTGTTTTCAGGCTGTGGACCAGCTGGGCGATCTGGTCGATGGTGCCGCCGCTGCCATCGGGCCACGACCGCCACTGCGCCCCGTAAACCGGGCCGAGGTTGCCGTTTTCGTCGGCCCATTCATCCCAGATGGTGACGCCGTGCTGATGCAGATAGCCGATATTGGTGTCCCCGCGCAGGAACCACAGGAGTTCGTGGATGATCGACTTCAGGTGCAGCTTTTTGGTGGTGACCAGCGGAAAACCGTCGGACAGGTCAAAGCGCATCTGATGGCCGAACACCGACAGGGTACCGGTGCCGGTACGGTCTTCCTTGCGGTGGCCGGTTTCCAGAACCAGCCGCATCAGATCATGATACTGCTTCATGGGGGAGGACCTTTAGAAACGGGGCAGAAACGGGGGCAAAAGCGGGGTCAGAAACAAAATACCGGAAACCCGGCTTGCCGGGCTGACAGGCCCATTGAGGGCCCGTGCCTGTGTCGGGGCGCAGGCCAGGGGCGCGGCTGCGCCCGCCCGGCATTTGCGGGGGAAAACCAATCCTGAGATGACCGTTCCGGTCATGTCAGGGCTTCCGCCTCCTCCCGCTCGGCGGCATCGACGGCTTCCATTGCCTCCATCCACACCGCCTCGGCATCGTCAAGGCGGCGGCTGAGGTCGCCCAGATCTTTCTGGATCTTGGCGACGGCGTCCGCCGGGCCTTCATACAGTTTGGGGTCAGCCAGTTTGGCTTCCAGAACCGCCTTTTTGGCGGTCAGGTCATTGACCTGCTTTTCCGCCTGTTCGGCCTTGCGCTTCAGCGGGGCGATGCGGGCGCGGGCCTCGGCGGCGGCGCGGCGGGCATCCTTGCGGGAGACCTGCGGTTCATCCGTCGACGGGGTGGCATCGCGCCGGGCGTCGCGGGCCTGTGACAGTAGCCACTTTTTATAGTCGTCCATGTCGCCGTCGAACGGGGCGACGCCGCCGTCGGCGACCAGCCACAGCCGGTCGGCACAGGACTCCACCAGATGGGAATCGTGGGTGATCAGGATCACCGCGCCTTCAAACACGTTAAGGGCGGCGACAAGCGCCTCGCGGGTGTCGATGTCCAGATGGTTGGTCGGTTCGTCCAGCACGATCAGGTGCGGCTGTTCCTTACACATCAGGGCGATCAGCAGGCGGGCCTTTTCCCCCCCCGACAGGCTGGAGACTTTGGTGGTGGCATGGTCAACCCCAAAGCCGAACCGCCCGAGGTGGGCGCGCACCTTGCTTTCCGGCGGGGCCATGCCGCCCGGCGGGGTCAGCGCCTTGGTCATGTGGCCCAGCGGGGTGTCGTCGGGGTTCAGCTCGTCGGTCTGGTGCTGGGCGAAGTAACCGATGCGCAGTTTTGACGACCGGCGCATGTCGCCGTCCATCAGGGCCAGCCGCCCGGTCAGCAGTTTGGCCAGCGTCGATTTGCCGTTGCCGTTGGCCCCCAACAGGGCGATGCGGTCATCCTGATCAATGCGCAGGTTGATTTTGCGCAGCACCGCCCGACCGTCGTAGCCGACCACGCCGTTCTCGACGGCGATCACCGGTGGCGACAGCGGCTCGGGATCGGGGAATTCCAGCGTAATCGCCCGTTCCTCGATCACCGAGATCACCGGGCCCATCCGTTCCAGCATCTTGATCCGGCTCTGTGCCTGCCGGGCCTTGCTGGCCTTGGCGCGGAAGCGGTCGATGAACGCTTCCATCTTCTTGCGCTGTTCCATCTGCTTGGCCGACGCCTTGATCATCAGCTCCAGCTTTTCGCGCCGGGTCTTTTCAAAGGTGTCGTAGTTGCCGCCATAGGCAACCAGCTTGCCGTTTTCCAGATGGACGATCCGGTTGGGCACCTCGTTCAGCAGGTCGCGGTCATGCGACACCACAATCAGGGTGCCGGGGTATCCGGCCAGATAATTCTGCAGCCACAGGGTGGCTTCCAGATCCAGGTGGTTGGTCGGTTCGTCAAGCAGCAGCAGATCCGGCTGGGAGAACAGCACCGCCGCCAGCGCCACCCGCATACGCCAGCCGCCGGAATATTCCCGCACCGACCGGCTGTGATGTTCCGCCGGAAAGCCGAGGCCGGACAGGATCTGTGCGGCGCGGGCCGGGGCGGAATGGGCCTGAATCGCCGCCAGCCGCTCGTGCAGTTCGCCCATCCGCTCCGGGGCCGGGTCGTTGTCCAGCTCCGCCAGCAGGGCGGTGCGCTCGGTATCGGCCTCCAGCACGGTGTCAATCAGGGTGCCGGTGCTTTCCGAGGCTTCCTGCCGCAGCCGCCCGACCCGGGCACGCGGACGGATCTGGATATCCCCGGATTCCGGGGCCAGTTCGGCCATCATCAGTTTAAGCAGGGTGGATTTGCCGGTGCCGTTGCGGCCAACCAGACCCACCCGCGCCCCGGCGGGAATGTGAACGGAGGCCTGATCCAGCAGGACACGGCCGCCAATGCGATAGACGACGTCGTTAATGTGCAGCATAGGGGGTGCATAGCACGTTGCCCCCGGCGATGAAATAGCCGCCTGCGGGGTGGCCTGATGACTGCGCCATGACGATTATCTGTGACCCGTGTTTCGGCGGTTGTCTTTCCGGTGGGTTAAGGATATAACCCCGGCGATTTTTCCCGCATTGCCTTTTCCGGGACGCCTGACGTGTCCGGCGGGGGGCAACGCACCAGCCAAGGCTCCAGAAGCCAGAGGGATAAGAAGATGGCCACTGAACGTACTCTGTCGATCATTAAGCCGGATGCCACCCGCCGCAACCTGACCGGCAAGATCAATGCCCGCTTTGAAGATGCCGGCCTGCGCATCGTCGCCCAGAAGCGCGTGCTGCTGACCCAGGCTGAAGCCGAAGGCTTCTACGCCGTGCACCGCGAGCGTTCCTTCTTCCCGGAACTGGTTGCTTTCATGACCTCCGGCCCGGTGGTCGTGCAGGTGCTGGAAGGCGAAAACGCCGTTCTGAAGAACCGTGAAATCATGGGCGCCACCAACCCGGCCAATGCTGCCCCGGGCACCATCCGCGCTGATTTCGCCGAGTCGATCGAAGCCAACTCCGTGCATGGCTCCGACTCGCTGGAAAACGCCAACATTGAAGTGGCGTACTTCTTCGCGCAGACCGAAATCGTCGGCTAATCCAGCCGCCGGTCTCCGGTAAAGAATAAAAAGCGCGGCGGCCGGATGGCTTCCGCGCTTTTTTTCTGCCTGCTGCGTATTTTTTGATCTGCGTCGGGGCTCTCCGCCGGTTCCCTGCTTTGCATTTGGGCAAAGCGCGTTTAGGGTGCTGTCCGCGTGATGAATACCTGTATGCATCCGCCGATCTTATCTTCCCGTTCCACCTTCACAGGACCACCGAGGGCATCATGTCCATTCTCGCCAAGCGTCTGTCCGCCATTAAGCCGTCGCCGACCATTGCCGTGACCCAGAAAGCCGCCGACCTGAAAGCGGCGGGCCGCGACGTGATCGGTCTGGGCGCCGGAGAGCCGGACTTCGATACGCCGGACCATGTCAAAAAGGCGGCGCAGGACGCCATGGCCCGCGGTGAGACCAAGTACACCGCCGTCGCCGGCACCCTTGCCCTGCGCAAGGCGATTGTCGACAAGTTCAAGCGCGAGAATAACCTGACCTACACCCCGGATCAGGTGACCGTCGGCTGCGGCGGCAAGCAGGTGATCTATAACGCCATCATGGCGACCGTCGAGCCTGGCGATGAAGTGATCATCCCCGCCCCGTACTGGGTGTCGTACCCGGATATCACCCTGCTGGCGGGCGGTACCCCGGTGTTTGTGGAATGTGCCGAGGCTGACGCCTTCAAGCTGACCCCGGCGGCGCTGGAACAGGCGATCACCCCGAAGACCAAGTGGCTGGTGCTGAACAGCCCGTCCAACCCGACCGGCGCGGCCTATTCCGCCGCTGACCTGCGGGCGCTGGCCGATGTGCTGCTGAAGCACCCGCATGTCTGGATCATGACCGATGACATGTACGAACATCTGGTCTACGACGACTTCAAGTTCGCCACCATCGCCGAAGTTGAACCGGCGCTGACCGACCGCACCCTGACCATGAACGGGGTGTCGAAGTCCTTCGCCATGACCGGCTGGCGCGTCGGCTATGCCGCCGGTCCGCTGCCGCTGATCAAGGCGATCAACATGATCCAGTCGCAGAGCAGCACCCACACCTCCTCGATCTCGCAGGCCGCTGCCGCTGCCGCGCTGAACGAGCCGATGGACTTCTTCGAAGCCTGGCGTGCCGCTTTCAAGGCCCGCCGCGATCTGGTGGTGAAGATGCTGAACGATGCGGAAGGCCTGTCCTGCCGCACCCCGGAAGGCGCCTTCTACGTCTATCCGTCCTGCGCCGGTGTGCTGGGCAAGACCGCACCGTCGGGCAAGAAGATCGAGTCTGACAGCGATTTCGTCACCGAGCTGCTGGAGTCTGAAGGCGTGGCGGCGGTGCAGGGTGCGGCCTTCGGCCTGTCCCCGTACTTCCGTATCTCCTACGCCACGTCGGAAAAGGCGCTGACCGAGGCCTGCACCCGCATCCAGCGGTTCTGCGCCAGCCTGAAATAAGGCTGTGCGCGCAGCGCGCTGCCATAAAAGAAGTTCTGCTCTGCCGCGTCTGAAACTATAGTTCAGTCATGGCATTGCAGATCATCCTTTCGCCATAAGGATGAAAGATGCTGCCCCCGGTTCCGGTAACGGAGCCGGGGGTTTTGCGTGAGAGGGACGGGGGTTGAGAGAGGGGAACCATGATGAAAAAGACAGTGATCAGCCTGATGACGGCAACCGGTCTGTGGCTGACCGCCGGGGCCGCACAGGCGCAGGAAAACGGGCCGTCGTTTGACTGCTCCGCCGGAAAGTCGCTGGGCGAGCAGATTCTGTGCTCTGATCCGGGGCTTGCCGCCCGTGACCGGCTGATGGCCGAAACCTATAAGGTTAAAAGCAAAGGGGCTGACGGTGATGCGGTCAAGACCGCGCAGCGGGCGTGGCTGAAGCAGCGTGACAGCGCCTGTGGCATTGCCGGAAAGAAGGCGCAGGAAAGCCTTGATCCGCAGACGGTCTGGAGCATCGCGCCCTGTCTGGTCAAGCAGTACGACGCCCGTCTGGCCGAGCTGGGGGCCGCAGCCCCGGCGGCGGTGCCGCTGCCCGCCGGTGTCTGGCATCCGGCCTGTGTCGGGGCGGCGACGGAAGCGGCGGAGCGGGGCATCGACCTGACTCTCTGCCAGGCCGGTACGGCGCATGTTCCGGCCACCGCCCATACTGATCCGCCCGATGGATTCGAGACGGAAGGACTTTACGAAGGGTTCCCTGATTACAACTACTACCAGAAGGTCGGTGCCCTGTCGGATGGCCGTCAGCTGGTGCTGACCACCTACAACGGCGGCGGGACCGGCTTTTTCAGTCTGGTGTCGGCGGCCACCGTCAAAAAGGGCAAGGATGGTCATGACCGCCTGACCCTGCAGCCGGTCGGTGATGGCGGAGACCGCTGCAATGGCGGGATCAGTGATGTGGCCCTGAAGGGGCAGTCGGTGATTATCACCCGCAGCCTGACCCCGGCGGCACTGGCTGATCTGCTGAAGGTGCCGGAGCCGCTGGTCACCCAGCTGCCGGATTGTGCTGTCTGCTGCGCGGCGGATGTCACCACCCATCAGACCGTCGATGGCGATCCGCAGGTGGACTCGGTGGCGATTCAGGACATCGAGGAGCAGGCGCTGGGCGACGGCAAGCTGGAAGCCTGCGTCGGCAAGGCGCTGGAGACCGCCGCCGGGAAAACCCTGAAGGGGCCGGAGATGGCGGCACTGGGTAAATCAATTGCTGCCTGTGAAAAGTTTGTTGTGAAGTAATGGCTTACGGAGGCCGGACTGTCGGGGGACGGTCCGGCCCCGTTCCTCATGGATGAGAGCGCGGATATGACCAAGATTTTGATTTCAGTGGACATTGAGGGTATCGCGGCGGTCTTTGAGCGCCAGCAGGCGGTGCGCGGCAACCCGGAGTACGAGCGGGCCCGCCGCCTGATGACGGCAGAGGCTGACGCGGCGGTGCGCGGGGCCTTCGCCGGTGGGGCCACCGAAGTGACGGTGGTGGACTCCCACGGCCCGATGGGCAACCTGATTGCCGAAGATCTTGATCCCCGTGCCCGCGTTATCACCGGCCGGGGCCGTCCGCTGTCGATGATTCAGGGTCTGACCCCTGATCATGCCGGGGTGGTGCTGATCGGCTGGCATGCCAGCGCCGGAGAATACGGGCAGTTTGCCCATACCCTCAGCAGTCAGGCCTTCCGCCGCATCCGCCTGAACGGGGCGGTGGCGGGCGAGACCACGCTGTACGGCGGTTATGCCGCTGAACTGGGGGTGCCGCTGCTGCTGACCAGTGGCGATGACCGGTATTGTGCCGAGGTGCAGGCCCAGTTTCCGCTGACCGAAACGGTCTGTGTCAAGAATGCCATCGGCATGTTTGCCGCCGACTGCCTGTCGCCGTACCGGGCGCGGGACCTGATTGAGGATGCGGTCCGGCAGGTGGTGCAGGACCATGCGCAGGCCCGGGTGCAGTATCCGGTTCCGGCGGGGGCTGAGGTTGGCCTGCTGGTGCCGTTCCGGGTCGAGGTCGAAGTGACCACCCAGTTCATCGCCGATGGCCTGTCGCTGCTGCGCGGGGTTGAACGGCTGGGGGCGGAGACGGTGGCGTTCACCGCTGCCGACATGCGCGAGGTGTTGCAGACGCTGGCGGTGATGAGCCTGATGGGCGCGTCGTTGCAGCAGTAACCGGGGGGCAGAACGATGGCGACAGTCAGAAAAGCGGCCCCGGGGCGCGGGGTGGCGGATGTTCCGCCGGAACGGCTGGCCGAGCTGAATGCCGGACGGGCGGCCATTACCACCCTGACGGAAGGGCTGGCGATGGATTTTGCCGTTCTGCTGAAGGCGGTGGTGCCTGCGGCGGACAGTGCGGCGATGCAGGCGGCGGCAGGCGAGGGCGTCACTCGGCGGATGGCGTTGGGCGGGATGCTGCTGCGGCAGGCCGGGGCAGATCTGGCCGCTTTGTCGGCCCATCCGTCCGATACCGTGCGGGGCTGGGTCTGTTATGCACTGGCGCAGGAACATGGCACTGACCTTCCGGCGTTGCTGGCGGCGCTGCGGCCTTTGGCCGATGACCCGCATTTCGGGGTGCGGGAATGGGTGTGGCTGGCGGCCCGCCCGGCCCTGCTGACCGATCTGCCACAGGCGATTACCCTGCTGACGCCGTGGACGGCGGAGCGGTCGGAATGGCTGCGCCGCTTTGCCTCAGAAGCCCTGCGCCCGCGCGGGGTGTGGTGTGCCCATGCCCCGGCGCTGCGGGCCGAGCCTGCCCTTGGTCTGCCGCTGCTGGAGCCGCTGCGGGCTGACCCGGCGCGCTATGTGCAGGATTCCGTCGCCAACTGGCTGAACGATGCGGCTAAGGATCAGCCGGACTGGGTGACGGCGCTGTGTGCCCGTTGGCTTGCAGAAAGCCCGGTGTCCGCCACGCAGTACATCTGCAAGCGGGCGCAGCGCAGCCTGAAGGCAGCGCCATGATGCTGTGGCGGGCGGTGATGGCGTTCGCGGCCCTGCTGGCGGTCAGCCTGCCGGTGCGGGCGGCGGATGCCCCGGTGCTGGTGATTGACCCGCTGGCGGTGGCGCGGGCGCTGACCCGCTCGTGCTCCGCCCCGTTCGATCTGATGGTGCAGCCCCTGCTGGACTATTGCGACAGCTGGGACGGACGCAACGACGACCCGGAGCTGATCGCCGAGGCCCGCGCCACCCTGATCCGTCTGGGCCTGACCGATGCTACCCTGTTTGACGGGGTGGAGATCAGCTGGTGCCCGTTGCAGCGGGTCAACGGCATGGCCCCCCGCAGCAACCGGGTGCTGCTCAATCCGGCCTATAAATCTCGTCCGGTTGATCTGGTGGCCCTGCTGGGGCACGAGATGGTGCATATCCGCCAGTATCAGGCCTGGGGGGAAGAACAGTTCCGCTGCCGCTACGGGCAGGAGATCGCCAACGGGCGCGGCATGCAGCGTGCCAACCCGATCGAGCGGGAAGCCTATGAGGAAGAGGACGGGATCCGTTCCCATCTGCGGCTGGAGCTGGCCCGTCCGCTGAGCCCGGCGGAAAACGGGCTTTCTGCCCGCTGCCGCAGCGGGGAAGGGGCCTGCTTCCTGCCTGCCGCCCGCCCGGTCGGCGGTGCCTGCGGCTGCCCGTCAGAAATCGGCCTCAGCCCCGGCACGGTGTATTGACGGACTGGTTGTATAGGCTGCCGTCTTCACCTATGGTTCCGCTTTAAGATTATCGTTCTTTGTGGAAAAACTGGGGTTATGGCGCGTCAGAAACTACCGGGAACTGGACGAAATCCTACTCGTCTAAAGTCTCCCCATGACTTACGGCCCATGATTGCCAGAGCCGTTGCAAGTCATCAGGCCGGGCGTCTGCGGGAGGCAGAGGCCCTCTATCAGCATGTTCTGTCGCTTGACCGCCACAACAGCGACGCCCTGCATCTGTTGGGGGTTCTTGCTCATCAGGTCGGGCAGCCTGCGCAGGCGGTACGGTTGATTAAACAGGCGGCTGACATTGCACCGCAGGTGCCGGTGATTCATGTGAATCTTGGCAATGCACTCCGGGCTTTGGGGCGCCTGCCGGATGCCCTTGCGGCCTATGATACAGCCCTGCGCTTACAGCCCGATCTGGCAGGTGTGGAGTATAACCGCAGTCTGGTCCTGAAGGCGCTTGATCGCCCGGATGACGCCCTTGCGGCCTGCGATGCGGCAGTACGGTTGCAGCCGGATCTGGCAGAGGCGCACGCAGGCAGGGCAGCGCTGTTGAAAGGATTCGGTCGTCTGGAAGAGGCTCTGCATGCCTATGAAACGGCAGCGCGTCTGAAGCCGGGGTCAGCTGATATCCATTCCAACCGGGGGAATGTGCTACGGGGATTACGGCGATGGCAGGATGCCCGGCAAGCCTACGATGATGCGCTAAAGCTTCGTCCTGATTTTCCTGAGGCCTTGTGTAACAAGGGCATTTTACTGAAGGATCTCGGTTATCTGCAGGAGGCCCTGCAATATTTTGACCGGGCCCTGTCTCTTCAGCCCGATCTGGTGGAGGCGCATTCAAGCCGGGGGAACACCTTATCTCGGTTGGGGCAGCTGGACGCGGCTCTTGCTGCGCTGGACTGTGCCCTGCACTATCGCCCCGACTATGCTGAGGCCTGGTCGAACCGGGGGAATGTCCTGATGGCGATGGCGCGCTGGCAGGATGCAGAGGATGCCTATAAGCAGGCTTTGTTGCTGCGCCCTGATCATGCTGAAGCTCATTTCAACCGTGGCCTTCTGCATCTGTTGCTCGGCGATTTTGCTGTCGGTTGGGCCGAGCATGAGTGGCGCTGGAAAATGACCGGACCATCGGCCGAAGCGCCTCGCCATCAGGCTTTGCCGCTATGGCAGGGTGAAGAGGGGGCTGGGCGCATTCTGTTACTGTGGGCAGAGCAGGGGCTGGGCGATACCATTCAGTTTCTGCGCTACGTCCCGCAGGTGGTTGCCCGCGGGTGGTCGGTGATTCTGGAGGTTCCTGCCCCTCTTCTGCCCTTATGTAAGGGCCTGACGACTCCGACAGTCCGGTGTGTGGCGATTGGTACCGCGTTGCCCGGGGCCGATGCCCAATGCCCGCTGTTGAGTCTTCCGCTGTATGCCGGTCAGGACGATGGTATGGCCGGAGAAAAAGGGCCTTATCTGGCCGCCGATCCGGTCAGGGTGGATCTCTGGCGGAAACGCCTGCCGGGCGGTCGGCGCATTGGGATTATCTGGCAGGGTAATCCCGATCATCACAACGATAAGAACCGTTCGGTTCCTTTACGCCGTTTCGCCCCCCTTGCCGATTGCGACGGCATTACCCTGGTCAGTTTACAGCGTAATTTCGGTGAAGAGCAGATACCGGGGTGCGCAGGTCTGTTTCCACTTCATTTGCCCGGAGAGATCTATACGTCCGGCGGATTTGATGAGACCGCAGCCCTGATTATGGCATTGGATCTGGTCATTTCTGTCGATACCTCGGTTGCTCATCTTGCGGGGGCATTGGGGTGTCCGGTCTGGGTTCTGCTGCCGCATGTGCCTGACTGGCGGTGGCTGCTGAACCGGGATGACAGCCCTTGGTATCCCAGCATGCGATTGTTCCGGCAGCCGGAGTTAGGGGACTGGGATACGGTTTTTGCTCAGGTTGCCGCTGCCCTGCGGACTTCAGCCTGATAGGCCGACGCCCATCGCCTCGGCAATGGTGGCGAAATCGGCGGCGCTGACCGGAAACAGCCCATAGCGGAACGGTGCCCCCCAGTGGGTCCGTCCGGCGGTGAACTCCAGCACCGGCAGCAGCGGGCGGATCGGGGCCGGGGTTGCCCCGGCCTGCCAGCCGATATTCCGGCGGTAGGGCACAAAGCCATCGCCCATATCAAACAGATACGGCTCGCCGGGCAGGACGGTGCCGATGGCGGTGAAGGCCTGTAACGGCTCTTTCCCCCGGAACTGATCGGTGGGGGAGTAATAAGCAAAGCCGTCCCCGGCCCGCAGCCGCCGCAGCGGCCCGCCCTTGCCGTGGCAGACCTGCGCGAAGCCCCCGGCGACGCCGCGCCGGACATGTTCGGCGGAGACGACGCCGACCCAGAACCTCTGTCCGCCCGGCAGGGCTGCCGGAGCAGGGGCCGGGGAGCGGGGCTGAAGAGGATCAAGCGGGAACAGGGACGGCTGTACGGTCATGGTCAGGCCTCCGGCATAGAGAAGCGGGACCGGAGAAGCTCCGGTCCCGCTGGTATGGCAGGGCTGAATGTCAGAACCTGTCAGCAGGGATCAGGGCTGTTTCTGATCCCGCCGCCGCCTGACCGGCGACGCCGCCTTCCTTAACTGAACGCGGTGTACCGCCCCGGCTTGTGGTTGATGGCGATGATCAGGTTGGTGATGGTGATGCCCAGCACCGACAGCGCCAGATTTTCCACCGGCAGCACAAACCATGCTGCCGCCATCAGGGCCAGATCAATGCCCAGCTGCAGGTACCCGGCGCGCAGGCCGGTCCGTTCCTGCAGGAACATCGCCAGAATGTTGATGCCGCCCAGCCCGGTCCGGTGTCTGAACAGCATCAGCATGCCGCAGCCGATCAGACAGCTGCCGATCACTGTGGCATAGACCGGGTTGAGGGTGGAGAAATCAACCCAGCCGCTGACATAGCGGGACAGCAGCGACACCATACACACCGCAAGGAAGGTGCGCAGGGTGAACGCCCAGCCCATGCGGATCACACCCAGGATGTAGAACGGCAGGTTGATCACAAAGAACACCAGCCCGAAGCCCAGCCCGCTGATATAGCTGGTCAGCAGGGCCAGACCGGCGGTGCTGCCGACCAGCAGCACCGCCTTGGTGTAGATGACCGCGCCGAGGGATACCAGCAGGGTTCCGGTCAGCAGGGCCAGCACGTCTTCGTACAGGCGGTGGCGTTCCGCCGGAAGGGACTGGGCAGCAACGGCAGCGGTCATAATGGTCTTACCCCAGCAGCGGGACGAAGGTGGCGGCGACGCGGGCAATGTCAGCCTGCTTCAGCCCGGCGATGTTGATGCGCCCCGAGGTCGGCATGTAGATGCCATGATCCTTGCGCAGGGCCAGAATGTCGGCTTCCTTCATCGGCAGCAGCGAGAACATGCCCTGCTGTCCGGCAACGGCGGTTGACCCGGCCCAGTGGTTGCCGATGGCGGTGGCCAGACCCTGCCGCAGGCTGATCAGGCGGCCGCGCATCTCGTTCAGCTCGGCGATCCAGTCGGCTTTCAGCGCCGGAGTGGCAAGGATGGTCCGCACCACGGCAGAGCCGTGATCCGGCGGCATCGAGTAGCTGGTGCGGGCGATGGTCACCAGATTGGACCGGGCGGTTTCCACCGCGTTCTGGCTGCCGCCGACGGCGTAGACCGCGCCGGTGCGTTCCCGGTACAGGCCGAAGAACTTAGAGCAGGAGACGGCGACCAGCGACTCAGCGGCGGCGGCGATGACGGTCCGCAGCCCGGCGGCGTCTTCCTCCAGTCCGGCCCCGAAGCCCTGATAGGCGGAATCGATCAGCGGGATCAGACCCTTGCGGGCGACGATCTCGGCAACGGTTGCCCACTGGGCAGCCGTCAGCTGCGCCCCGGTCGGGTTGTGGCAGCTGGCGTGCAGCAGCACCGCATCCCCGGCTTCGGCGCTTTCCAGCGCGGCGGTCATGCGGTCAAACTGCACCGCCTGCGACGGCACGTCAAAGTACGGGTAGGTCTGCACCGACAGCCCGGCGGAGCCGAAAATGCCCAGATGGTTGGCCCAGGTCGGCACCCCGACCCAGACGCGGGTCTTGCCTGCCTTGGCCAGCAGATCGGCGGCAAGGCGCAGTGCGCCCGATCCGCCCGGTGCCTGCACCCCTGCGACGGCCTTGCCGCAGTCGGCCCCGCCGACCACGGTCCACAGCAGGTCGATGAACACCCGGTCCCCTTCCGGCGCGACGTAAGATTTGCTGTCCTGCGTCTCCAGAATCACCTTCTCGGCGGCCTTGACCGCCCGCATCACCGGGGTATGGCCGGTTTCATCACGGAACACGCCGACGCCAAGATCCACCTTGTCAGCGCGGGTGTCGGAATTGTACAGGCCGATCAGGGCCAGCAACGGGTCCTGCGGTTGCGGAGAGAGGGAGTCGAACATGTCTTCTTTCCTGAAAACAGCGCCGGGCCGGGCACCTGTTGCCCGCACGGCCGGGGGAGTGACATAACGCATCCGGTTATAGCAGAGCCGCGCCGCAAAAACCTGCGCTTCTTTCGGCCCTGTTGCAGTGCAAACGCTTGTCCGTTTGCGTAAAAACAGCAAAAATCCGTATGGTTTTGCGCTGATCCGCCGGAGGGATGATGTCTGATGCCGCAACCCCGCCGCTTTCCCTCGATGCCGTGGACCGCCGCATCATCCGCTGCCTGCTGGAGGATGCAACCCTGTCCAACAACGATCTGGCGGAAAAGGTCGGCCTGACTGCCGCGCCGCTGTCGCGCCGTCTGGCCCGGCTGTACGGGGCCGGGGTGATCCGGCAGGCGGTGATCGTTGACCCTGCCGCTGTCGGGCTGGGGTTGCAGGCTTTTGCCGAGGTGACGCTGAACCGCACCGCGCCGGAGGTCGGGCAGCGCTTCATCCGGGCCATCGCGGCGATGCCGGAAGTGGTGGAATGCCACACCGTGACCGGGGATTTCGATTTTCTGCTGAAAATCTCGGTCAAGGATATCGCCGATTACAAACGCTTGATCTGGAACGAGTTCGACCGCCTGCCGGAGATTAAGGCCCTGCGGTCAACCATCGTGTTTGACACTCCCAAGCACAGCCTTGGTACGCTGCCGGACTGGTAAGGCCGCTTTCCGGGGGGGCTGATCCTTCTTGCCGTCGCGGAAGCCGGGCGCTACATAGCCTGCGGTTGCTGATGACGCGCTGCCGTTCCCCCGGAGATTCCCCCTGTGCTGACGTCCCCCGTTCTGTCCGCTGACCGCCCGGAAACCCGGCTGGCCACCCGTCTGTCGTTTGCCGTTGCCGGGTTCGGTATGGCCTGCTGGGCACCGCTGGTGCCCTTCGTAAAGGCCCGGCTGGGGGTGGATGACGGGGTTCTCGGGCTGCTGCTGCTGTGTATTGGCATCGGGTCAATCGTGGCGATGATGATCACCGGGCTGGTGATTGCCCGGTATGGCACCCGGGCCTGCATCCTGTTCGGCGGGTTTGGCCTGACGTTTCTGCTGCCGGTGCTGACCCAGATCAGTGATGTGATGGTGATGGGGGTGGCGCTGGCGGTGTTTGGGGCCGTGGTCGGCACGCTGGATGTGGCGATGAACGTGCATGCGGTGGAGGTTGACCGTGCCGCTCCCCGGCCCCTGCTGTCGGGATTTCATGCCCTGTATTCGGTCGGCGGCTTTGCCGGGGCGGCGATGATGACGGTGCTGCTGTCCCTGCACCCGGATGTGCTGATGGCGGTGCTGATCGGGGCGGCGCTGATGCTGGCGGCCATGACCCTCACCGCCCCGCGTCTGCTGCGGGGCGGGCAGGCGGGGGATGGCCCGCTGTTTGTCAGGCCGCGCGGGGTGGTGCTGGTGCTGGCGGGCATCACTACGGCGATGTTCCTGACCGAAGGGGCGATGCTGGACTGGAGCGCCCTGCTCGTCACCGGTGCCGGGCTGATGGCGGCGGAGCAGGGCGGGGTCGGATACATGCTGTTTTCCATCGCCATGACCGCCGGGCGTTTCGCCGGGGACCGGATCACCGCCCGCGTCGGGGACCGGGCGGTGATGGTCTGGGGTGGGGCGATTACGCTGGCCGGGCTGGCGGTGCTGCTGCTGGCCCCGCAGGCATGGGTGGCGCTGTCGGGGTTCCTGCTGATCGGGCTGGGGGCATCAAACATCGTGCCGGTGCTGTTCCGGCTGGCCGGGGCGCAGACGGTGATGCCCCCGGCGCTGGCGGTGGCCGCGGTCTCGACGGCGGGATATGCCGGGATTCTCGCCGGCCCCGCCGCCATCGGCTTTGTGGCCGATAGCGTCGGCCTGAAGCAGGCGTTCTGGCTGCTGGCGGCACTGGTCTGCACCGTGCCGCTGGCGGCCCCGCTGGTTACGGCGCGTCGGCGCTGACGGTCGCTTCCGCGTCCTCTGTCACCGGCTGCACCGGGGTGCGCGGTGTTTCGTTGACCGTAAGACGGAAAACGTCGGGGCGGGCATAATGGCCGCTGACATCAAGGTCGTATTTACCCCGGATGCAGTCATTCAGGTCGATGTCGGCGGTCAGCACCGCCTCCCGCCCGTAGACCGGCCCGGCGAGGATTTCACCGAGCGGAGAGATGATGACGCTGCCGCCCCGGATCAGTTCCGTCTGGGGGTCGTTGCCCTGAAGGCAGTCATAGTCTGCCGGGGCATCGGCGCGGGTCATGTACTGGCACGACGACAGCACGAAGGTCCGGCCTTCATAGGCGATGTGGCGCATGGAGGCCTGCCAGATCTCCCGCTCATCCACCGTCGGGGCGCAGTACAGGCTGACCCCCTTGGCATAAAGGGTCTGGCGCAGGGCGGGCATGTAGTTTTCCCAGCAGATGGCAGTGCCGATCGCCCCGACCGGAGTGTTCACCACCGGCAGGGTTGATCCGTCGCCCTGCCCCCAGATCAGCCGCTCGCTGGCGGTGGGCATCAGCTTGCGGTGACGCCCCAGCAGGCTGCCATCGGGGCCAAAGATCAGGGCGGTGCAATACAGGGTGCCGCCGTCGCGCTCGATGATACCGGTGACCAGATGGGCCTTCATCATGGCGGCAAAACTGCCGATGCGGGCACATTCGGGGCTGTCGATCCCGATCGCGCCCTGCCAGTACCGCAGATAGTCATCGCGCCCTGCCGGGGTGCGGGTGCCGACCCGGGCCCCGAAGTCCAGCCCTTTCGGGTATCCGCCGACATAGGCTTCAGGGAAGACCGCCAGCTCTGCCCCCTCGCGGGCGACGGCCTGACAGTGGGCCTCCATCCGGTCGAGGGTGGTCTTGGTGTCAAACAGGGTGCTGCCTGCCTGAACGACGGCGACGCGGCGCTGGGTCATGGTCGAAGACTCCGGGGGAAAGGGGAAAGAGGCTGTGGGGAGTTGCCGGTGTGGACCAATGATGGCAGGGTCAGCAGTATCAACAAAACTGTGATTGATGATGGAAACTATCGACCTGAATGATAGTGCGCGCCTTGACTTCAATCTGGCGGTCACTTTTCTGGCCCTGTGGCAGGAGCGCAATGTCTCCCGCGCGGCACGGCGGCTGATGCTGTCGCAGTCGGCGGTCAGTGCGGCGCTGGCCCGTCTGCGGACGGTGACCGGGGATCCGCTGTTTGTGCGTCTGGGCGGTACCATGCAGCCGACGCCGCGCGCGGTGGCGATGGCGGCGGCGGTGCAGGCGGGGATGGAGCAGGTGCAGCGGGCGTTTCTGCTGCCGCCGCCCTTTGATCCGGCGCGGACGCAGCGGGCGTTTACGCTGGCGATGTCCGATGATTTCCAGATCGCGGTGGGGCCGGAGATCGCCCGGGCGCTGGATACCGAGGCCCCGGCGGCGGTGGTGCGCTTCCGGCAGAGCAGCCGGGCGACGGTGGAAGGGATGATTGCGGCAGGCGAGGCTGATCTGGCGGTGATTGCCCATGCCCCGGAAGGGGCCGGTCTGTGCCATCAGGCGGTGGCGGATGGCGGGTTCGCCTGTGTGTTTGATGCAGCCGCCTGCGGGGTGACCCTGCCGCTGGATGTGCCGGGGTGGCTGGGGTTGCCGCATGTGCTGGTGTCGTTTAACGGGCGGACCGGCATTGTGGATGAGGTGCTGGCCCCGCTGGGCCTGACCCGGCGGGTGCAGACGGCGCTGACCCACTTTGCGGCGTTGCCGCCGTTTTTGCTGGGGCGGCGGGCGGTGGCGACATTGCCCGCCCATGCGGCGGCGCGGCTGGCGGCATTTTCCGGGCTGACGGTATCCCCGCCACCGCTGCCGATGGGGGGATACCGGGTGTCGCTGCTGTGGCGGAAGGATCAGGACGCCGACCCGGCCAGCCAGTGGCTGCGCGGGGTGGTCGGGCGCTGCGTGGCGGCGGGGATGGAAGGCCCGAACACACATACAGCGTAGCGACCGGCCCAGAGGGCCCGACCAAAAGACAGGGTCGGCTGGCCGCTTCAGGAGCCGGGCAAAACCCCTTACCCAACCTTCACCGGCATCCGCTTGCCGATCATCACCAGCGTGGCGACCACCACGGTCATGATCAGGGTCAGCGGGGTCAGCACTTCGTTCAGCAGCACGGCGGCCCCCAGCAGGGACAGAAACGGTTGCAGAAGCTGCACCTGGCTGACCCGGGCAGTGCCCCCCAGTGACAGCCCGCGATACCATGCGAAGAAACCGATCAACTGGCTGATTGCCCCCAGATACAGCAGCGACGCGAGGCTGGGCAGGCTCCATGCCGCAGCGGGGATCGGGCCGTCGATCCACGGCAGGGCGATGGTCAGCGGCAGTGCCAGCGGCGCACACAGCAGCACCGCCCAGCAGATCACCTGCCAGCTCGGCAGATGGCGGCTGAGGCGTGATCCGCAGGCGTAACCGGTGGCGGCTGACAGCACCGCCGCCGCCATGGCCACATCCCCGACCGAGAAAGCCCCGCCGCCCAGCGTCAGGGCGTAGCCGACCACACAGCCGCTGCCTGCCAGTGCCACCAGCCAGAAACCGGGGGAAGGACGGTCACCGCACAGCAGGGTGGCGGCGACGGCAGTGGCGAACGGCAGCAGGCCGTTGACGACAATGGCATGGCTGGCCGGGGACTGTTCCGGCGGGATCAGGGTGACGGCATAGGCCATGAACAGCGGAAAACCGATCACCGCCCCGCCCGCCACCGCCATCAGATCGGGCAGCAGGGCGCGGGCAGGCAGGCGGGCACGGGCCAGCAGCAGGAAGAGGGCCGCCAGCACGCTGGCGACATCCAGCCGTATCAGTGTCACCGCCAGCGGTGACAGGCCGGACAGCAGGATGGATAGCCGGGTCACCGGCAGGGTCAGCGAAAACAGGATCACCCCCAGCGTGCCCAGCAGCAGGCCGGTGCGCAGGGGGGAGGAGGTCAGGGGCAGGGCTGGCATGGCGGCGGTCTCCGGCACGGGGTGATCCGCAGACGGTAGTTGATGACAGGCGACCGATACAGATACAGTTGGCGTGAAAGTTAAGGGGTACAGATGGGGGCGGAGATGGTCGGTCTTTCTGGGGGCGATGGGGCTGGCGGGGGCGATACGGTCGCTGACCGGCTGGCGGCCAGCCTGACGGCCCGGATCCGCGAGGGGGTGTTCCGCCCCGGTGACCGCCTGCCGTCGGTGCGGGTTCTGGCGCGGGCTGAAGGGGTCAATCCCCAGACGGCGGTGCGGGCGTTACAGATGCTGGAAGATGCCGGTCTGGCCGAGCCCCGGCCCCGGTCCGGCTGGTTTGTCCGGGGGGCCCGGGCCGGGGTGACGCCGCAGCCGGGGGCGGGGCGTCCGCAGGCGGTGGCACTTCCGGCGCTGGCCCGGCAGATTCTGGGCGACCGCCATCAGCCGGGCCTGATGGCGATGGGGGCGGCGCTGCCGGGGCCGGATCTGCTGCCGATCACCACGCTGTCGCGTCTGCATGCCACCGCCCTGCGCCAGAGCGGAAACGATCTGCTGGGCCGTTACAGTGACCCGGCGGGAGATCCGGCCCTGCGGCGGGCGGTGGCGCGGATGCTGGAAGATCGTGGTCTGCACCGCAGCCCCGACGAGATCATCATCACCAATGGCTGTATGGAGGCGCTGGATCTGGCTCTGGCGGCGGTGACCGCCCCCGGGGCGGTGGTGGCGGTGGAGTCCCCGGCCTATTACGGCGTGCTGCTGGCGCTGGCCGGGCGGGGCCTGCGGGTGGTGGAGCTGGCGGCGGACAGCCAGACCGGGGTCTCTCCGGCGGCGGTGCGGGCGGCGCTGCGGGCCGGTGACGGGGCCGGGGGCCGTCTGGCGGCCTGTATCCTCAGTCCGGCGGTGCATAACCCGCTGGGGGGATCGGTGCCGGTGGCGGCCCGGCAGGAAATCCGGCGGGATCTGGCCGGGGCCGGGGTGCCGCTGATTGAGGATGACTGTTTCGGTTTTTTTCATGGCCCGCTGGCGGATCCGCGCCCGCTGCTGGCCTTTGCCGGGGGCGATGGCATGCTGTGCGGGTCGGTGTCGAAAACCGTCGGCCCCGGCCTGCGGATTGGCTGGATCGTGCCGGGCCGCTGGTACGAGGAGGTGGTGCAGATCAGCTTCCGGCGGCATCTGTCGCATCCGTCCCCGGCGCAGGCGGTGATTGCCCGCTTTCTTGACAGTGGCGGCCATGCCCGGCTGGCCCGGCGGGCCGTGGCGGAATACACCCGCCGGATTGATCTGCTGATTGCCGGTCTGCGCCGCCACATGCCGCAGGAAACCACGGTTGCCGAGCCGCAGGGGGGGATGAATCTCTGGCTGACCCTGCCGCAGGGGCTGGAGGCGATGGCGGTGATGACCGCCGCGCGCCGCCATGGTCTGTCGGTGGTGCCGGGGCCGCTGTTCTCGCCGGTCGGGGGGTTTGCATCGTCCCTGCGGCTGAGCGTCGGCAGCGTCGGGCCGGAGCAGATCCCCGAGGCGGTGCGCCGTCTGGCGGCGGCGGTGGCGGATTTTCGATAGCTATTTTTTAAATGTGGGATTAGGGTCCGCTCAGTCATTCCACTGTCCGGTGTTGTTGAATGCCGTTTTCTCCTGCCTCAGCCGCGCTGCCGCGCCTGCTGCGGGCCCGGTTGCCGGGCCTGCGGATGGCCCTGCTGTCGCTGCTGCTGGGGCTGGTGGTGCTGGGGCGGGCCCTGTCGCCGGTCGGCGGGTCGCTGCTGGCGGCGGCAGACGGGGGGCCGGTGTTTCTGACGGCTGAACTGTGCGCCGGAATGACCGACAGCGGTGACAGAATAGCCGCCAACCCGCTGTCATCCGCCCATGACTGCTGCTGGTGGATGAGTGGCGCCGCTGCGGTGGCGCTGGCGGTTTTCATCGCCGTTATGCTGCTGGTGCCGGATCTCCGCCGGGCGGAGGCGGTCCGCCGGAGTGTGCGGATCACCGCCCCGCCGCGTCTGCTGTGGCGCTTTGCCTGTGCCAGCCGGGCCCCGCCGCCGGGGTGTCAGCCCTGTCTTTCCGCATAGGCCCACCCCGCTGCTGACCACGCAGGGGGGGCAGGCTTGCCGCTGACCCCTTTCATGCCGTGGGGATCTTCTGATGTCCGTGTTTTCTGTTTCCCGTACCGTGCTGCTGCGCGGTGCGTCGGGCTGTGCCGTGTCGGTTCTGGCTCTGACCTCCGCCGCTGCGCAGACGGTTGCGCCGTCCTCTTCTTCCACCCTGACCCCGATGGTCATCACCGCGCCTGAACTGACTGAGCCGATGGTGCTGACGCTGGACCCCAAGGCGGCGCAGACGCCGATTCCGGCGGCGGATGGCGGGGCCTATCTGAAGTCCGTACCCGGCTTTACCATGATCCGGAAGGGCGGCACCGGCGGCGAACCACTGCTGCGCGGCCAGACCGGATCACGCCTGAACATCCTGCTGGATGATACCCCGCTGCTGGGGGGCTGTGCCGGACGGATGGACCCGCCGACCACCTATGCCTTCCCGGAATCGTACGACAGCATCACTGTCCTCAAGGGGCCGCAGTCGGTGGTTTACGGCGGTGGGGCCAGTGCCGGGACTATTCTGTTCAACCGGGACACCAAGCCCTTTGACGACTGGGGCATGCGGGGCAATGCCAGCGCCCTGATCGGCGGGTATGGCCGCAATGACCAGATGCTGGATGCCACCGGCGGCGCGAAGGAAGGCTATATCCGGGCCATCGGCACCCATTCCCGGTCCAATGACTACAAGGATGGTTCTGATCAGCGGGTTCATTCGCAGTATGAACGCACCAGCGGCACGGCCCTGCTGGGGTTCACCCCCAACGAAGACACCACGGTCGAGCTGGGGATTGACGTCAGCGAAGCTGAGGCCGCCTACGCCGACCGCATGATGGACGGCACGGTGTTTGACCGCCGCGACCTGAAGCTGGATCTGATCCGCAGGAATGTCGCCCCCGGCGTGGTGCAGCTGAAAGGGCAGGCCTATTATAACTACGTTGACCATGTGATGGACCGCTTCAGCCTGCGGCAGTTTGACCGGACATCCATGATGTCGGCCCTCAGCAACCCGGAGCGGACCAATCAGGGCTTCCGGCTGCAGGGGGATTTCGATCCGGTCAAGGGCATGCTGCTGAAAGTCGGCTTTGACTATAATCAGGATGTCCGCACCGCCCGCGGCCTGACCCGGGCCGAGTATCTGGCCGGGGTCCGGTATGAGGATAAAGCCCGCGTCACGGATATGACCTTTAACAGTCACAGCCTGTATGCCGAGGTGACGCAGGACCTGACCGACACCAGCCGGGGCACGCTGGGCTACCGGCTGACCGATGTGGACACCACCGACAACGACGGCGTCGGCACCCCGTCAGACAGCGACACCCTGCACGCCCTGCTGGCGCGGTACGAACACGATCTGGATCTTGGCCTGCCGGTGACGGTTTACGGTGCCCTGTCGCACACCCAGCGCGCCCCGGATTACTGGGAGCGGTCAAAGAAGTTTGATCTGGAGAAAGAGCGCACCACCCAGATTGATATCGGTGCCCTGCACGACAGCGGCCCGTGGCGGATCGGCCTGTCCGGCTTTGCCGGGCAGACGGCGGATTACATCCTGCTGTCATCCGCCACCGGCAAGAACATTGATGCCCGGCTGTTCGGCGGCGAGGCCGAGGTCGGCTATCAGGTCCTGCCGTCGTGGCGGGTGGAAACCGCGCTGGCCTATACCCGGGGCGAGAACACCACCGAAGACAAGCCGCTGGCGCAGATTTCACCGCTGGAAGGAACCGTCGGTGTGCGCTACGACGACGGCACCTTCATGGGCGGGGTGCAGTTGCGGGCCGTGGCGGAACAGGACCGCACCGATGTCGGCTGGGGCAACATTGTCGGCACCGATATCGCGCCGTCGAAAGGCTTTGCCACCGTCAACCTCAGCCTTGGCTGGCGCCCGCTGGAGGCGGTGACGATGACCGCCGGGGTCGATAACCTGCTCGACAAGACCTATGCCGAGTACGTCAGCAAGGCGGGGACCAACACCCTTGCCGGAGACGGCTATCAACAGACCACCCGGGTCAATGAGCCGGGGCGCACCGTCTGGCTGCGCGGTCAGGTTAAGTTCTGATCTGCGTCCGGGCTGATCTGTCCGGGCAGGCTGCTGCGGAGCAATGCCGCGGCAGCCTGCCCGGCACAGTCCATATAGGCTGGGTCGCGGTGCAGCATCACCAGGGCGAAGGCCCCGTCAATCAGCAGACAGACCTGCCGGGCCAGCGCACGGGCGACATCCGGGGGGTATACGGCCGTGTATGCGGCTGTCAGCCAGTCTTCGACCCTGTGTTTGTGGCGGCGGGCGGCAACCACGGCGGGATGGCCGGGCAGGGTAATCAGTTCCACCGCGGTACGCAGAAACCCGCACCCTTTCCATTTCGGGTGCCTGACCGCCTGTGCCAGCCCCCGGAACAGAGCGGCGGTGCGGTCGGCACAGTCGCCGTCTGCCCTGTCGTACCACTGACGGAACAGGGTCAGGTTGGGCGCATCGCGCCCGCTCAGATACGCGGCGATCAGGTCGTCTTTGCTGCGGAAGTGATAATACAGGGTACGCTTGGTCACACCGGCCCGGCTGGCCACCGCGTCAACGCTGACCGCCCGCACGCCGCTGGCCTGAAACAGCTTTGCCGCCGCATCCAGAATGCGGTCGCGGGTTGGCTTTTCGGGGGCCGGGTCCGGTGGCGGAAGAGGGGGCGGTGTGTTTGGCATGGGGATGATGGTATACCGACCAGTGTATATACACAATGCCGCCCCCGTGGCTATCGTGGGGCATGACCCATACCGAGACACCCCCCGCCGCCCCTGAAGGCCAGCCGGTCAGTATCCTCTGCCGTGATGGTTTCATTCTGGGCGGCCACCTGTGGCGGACGGCCGACCTTACGCCGTCCGGCAGTGTGCTGATAAACTGCGCCACCGGCGTCCTTTCCCGTTATTATCACCGCTACGCCCGCTTTCTGGCCGGGCAGGGCTTTGATGTGCTGACCTATGATTACCGGGGGATTGGCCTGTCACGCCCGACCCGGCTGCGCGGCAGCGGCATCCGTTGGTATCACTGGGGCACACTGGACTGTGATGCGGCGCTGCGGCTGCTGGATCAGCAACACCGAGCCGGACCGCTGATGCTGGTCGGGCACAGTATCGGGGGGTTTCTGCCCGGTCTGGCAGAGGCTGCACCACGGCTTGACCGGATTTTGACGATGGGGGCCCAGTATGCATGGTGTGGCGACTATGCCCGGCAGAAGCGTCCCGGGCTGCTGCTGAAATGGCATCTGGCGATGCCACTGCTGACCGCGCTGTATGGGTATTTTCCCGGGCGTCGGCTGGGATGGCTGGAAGATCTGCCCGCCGGGGTTGCCAATGAATGGAGTTTCCGTGGTCCGCGTTTTGAACGCAGCCATCCACCGGCAGAACGGGCGGAGATTCTGCGGCGGATGGCGGCGGTGCGTGCCCCGCTGCTGGCCGTCACAATGGCTGATGACGAGTTTGGCACTGTTCCGGCGATTACCCGCACGCTGGCCTATTACAGGGGGGCGGAGCGCACAATGGTGCGTCTGTCACCGGCTGATTACGGGCGTGACCGGATCGGCCACTTTGCCCTATTTCATGACAGCCACGCCGATGGGTTCTGGGCAGACAGTCTGCGGTGGCTGCGCGCGGGGGAAAATCCGTGGCCTCAACAGTCCACGCCTGTGATCGGCGGATGAGATCTGTCTTCAAACGAAAAACCCCGCCGTTTGCGGCGGGGTTTCTTCGGGGCAGTCAGCCGGAAGATCAGAAGTCGTCTTCGTTCTCTTCCTGCTTCACCGGGCTGGTGCGCAGGAAGGCGGGCACGGCTTCGTCAACGCGCTCTTCATGGCGGTCACGTTCCGGTGCCTGTTCCGCTTCGGTGGCATAATCGACCTGCGGGGCAACCACCACACCGGCGCGGCGCGGCGCCAGGGCGATTTCCTTTTCCAGATCCATTTCCGAACACAGCCCCAGCGTCACCGGGTTGCGCGCCTTGATGTTGGCGGCATTCCAGTGCGACTTATCGCGCACGGTGCTGATGGTCGGCTTGGTGGTGCCGATCAGCTTGGAAATCTGGGCGTCGGTCAGTTCCGGATGGTGCTTCAGCAGCCATGCGATGGCGTCGGGGCGGTCATGACGCTTGGACACCGGGGTATAGCGGGCACCCTTGGCACGGGCCTGCGGGCGCGGAATGTCAGACGCGCTGAGCACCAGACGGTAGCGCGAGTCCTTCTCGCAGCGCTCCAGTTCCTGCTTGGTCAGCTGGCCGTTGGCCAGCGGGTCGAGCCCGACGATCCCGGTGGCGACTTCGCCATCGGCAATGGCCTGCACCTCAAGTTCATGCATACCGCAGAACGCGGCGATCTGTTCGAAGGTCAGAGCGGTGTTTTCCACCAGCCAGACGGCCGTTGCCTTCGGCATGAGCGGCAGCGCCATGTCACAATCCCTTTCGGAAAAAACCCGTAAACATATTCAGATCTGATCCTTTACGGTAAATCGCGCTTTCAAACAAGGGTTGCGATGGGGCATCAAGGGGAAAACAGCCTGTTTATGCGGGTTTGCGGGGGGCAAAAATTTTTGTCTGCCTGCACTGTGTCTTAACCGGGGGGCCTGCTGAGGAAGGAGATCAGATATCCGGCGCAGCCCGGATGAACGGGCGCGCCGGTGCGGGCGTCAATCCACCGTCAGCACGATTTTGCCGATGTGGGTGCTGCTTTCCATCATCGCATGGGCGGCGGCGGCCTGATCCAGCGGGAAGGTGGCGTGGATCTGCGGCTTCAGCCTGCCGGCTTCAATCAGCGGCCAGACGGTGGCCCGCAGGCCTGCGGCCATCCGCGCTTTGTTGGCCACCGGCTGCGGGCGCAGGGTCGAGCCGAGCAGCGACAGGCGCTTCAGCATCACCGGCATCATATCAATCTGGATCTTTGAGCCGTTGAGGAAGGCGATATTCACATGCCGTCCTTCCACCGCCATCACTTTCAGGTCGCGGCCGATGTAATCGCCGCCGACCATATCCAGCACCACATCGGCGGTCAGTCCGGCTTCCTTAAAGACCGCGACGTAATCTTCCTCGCGGTAATTGATGGCCCGCTCGGCCCCCAGCGCGATACAGGCGGCGCACTTTTCGGCACTGCCAGCGGTGACGGTCACCCGGGCCCCCAGCGCGGTGGCAAGCTGAATGGCGGTGGTGCCGATGCCCGAAGATCCGCCGTGGATCAGCAGGCTTTCCCCGGCTTTCAGGGCGGCGCGCTCAAACACATTGTGCCAGACGGTGAACAGGGTTTCCGGCAGGGCGGCGGCCTCGGTCAGCGACAGACCCGCCGGAACCGGCAGGCACAGCGGTGCGGCGGCGATGGCATGGCTGGCGTAACCGCCGCCGGTCAGCAGGGCGCAGACGGTATCGCCAACCTGCGGCGAGGTCACATCCGGCCCGGTGGCGATCACCGTGCCCGCCACTTCCAGCCCCGGCAGATCGGACGCGCCGGGCGGCGGCGGATAGCTGCCCTGCCGCTGGATTACATCGGGCCGGTTGACCCCGGCGGCGGCCACCGCGATCAGCACCTCGCCCGGCCCCGGCTGGGGCATCGGCCGTTCCGCCGGCACCAGAACCTCCGGCCCGCCGGGACCGGCGATGGTGACGCACCGAAGGGCCGGGGGGATGGTCGGGGGGATGGCGGGCATGGCGGTCTGGGGCATGGCGGATGTCTCCCGGCGCTGCGGAACAGTCTGAAAAGCTTGCCAGACAGTCTCTGACCCGGCACCCTTGAAGGCAAGACTCTTTTCTGGCGGATGCCTGCGGGAGATGACAATGGACACCGACGACCTTGATCCGCCCCGCCCGGTGGCGGGCAGCTTTCTGGGGGCCACCCCGGCGGAAAAGCGTGATCTTGAGGTGATGGGGCTGGAGCAGCTGAACGAGTACATCGCCGGGCTGGAGGCGGAGATTGCCCGCGCCCGCGACGCGATTGCCCGTAAGACCAGCGCCCGCAGCGCCGCCGAAGCGTTTTTTAAACCCCGCTGACCGGGGACACAGGGTTTCAGGCCCCGCCGGTCGGGGCAGTGCAGGAGAGAGAAACGATGCTGAAAGGCAAAAGCGCGGTTGTCACCGGATCCACCAGCGGCATCGGTCTGGGCATTGCCCGGTCGCTGGCGGCGCAGGGGGCCAATGTGATGATCAACGGCTTCGGCGACCCGGCTGATCTGGAACGGCTGCGGGCGTCGATGGAAAAAGAGTTTAAGGTCGATGTGCGGTTTAATGCGGGGGACCTGTCGCAGGGGGATGCCTGCTCGACCCTGATCGCCGAGACCGAAGCCGCCTTTGGGCGGGTGGATATTCTGGTCAACAATGTCGGCATCCAGCACGTCGCCCCGACGCAGGATTTTCCGGTGGCGAAGTGGGATGCGATTCTGGCGATCAATCTGTCGTCGTATTTCCACACCATCCGCGCCGCCCTGCCGGGCATGCAGGCGCGGGGCTGGGGGCGCATCATCAACACCGCCTCGGTGCATGGGCTGGTGGGGTCGATCCACAAGGCGGCCTATGTGGCGGCCAAACATGGCGTGGTCGGCCTGACCAAGGTGGTGGCGCTGGAAAATGCCGAGGCCAACATCACCTGCAACGCCATCTGCCCCGGTTGGGTCAAGACCCCGCTGGTGCAGCCGCAGATCGAGGCCCGCGCCGCCCTTGTCGGCGGCAACCTGCTGGATGGCGAACGGTCGCTGGTCGGTGAAAAACAGCCGTCAAAGCGCTTTTCCACCCCGGAAGACATCGGGGCGCTGGCAGCCTTCCTGTGTTCGGAAGCCGCCCACAACATCACCGGCACCACCCTGCCGGTGGATGGCGGCTGGACCGCGCAGTAAGCAGCAGCCCCCGGTTTAACAAAAGCAGGCGGCGGAGCGATGGCCCCGCCGCCTGTTTCCTGTCATGGATCTTGTGGAGAGGGCCGTGCCGGCCCGCTGTTTTAGGGGCTGTTAAACACTGGTGCCGCCGACGGTCAGCAGGTCAACCTTCAGGGTCGGCTGGCCGACGCCGCAGGCCACGCCCTGACCGTCCTTGCCGCAGGTGCCGATACCGGGGTCCAGCGCCATATCGTTGCCGATCATCGAGACCCGGGTCAGCACGTCCGGCCCGTTGCCGATCAGGGTCGCCCCCTTGACCGGGGCAGTGATTTTGCCGTCTTCGATCAGATAGGCTTCGGTGCAGGAGAACACAAACTTCCCTGACACGATATCCACCTGCCCGCCGCCGAAATTCACTGCGTACAGGCCCTTTTTGACGCTGCCGAGAATATCTTTCGGGTCATCCTTACCCCCCAGCATGAAGGTATTGGTCATGCGGGGCAGCGGCTTGTGGGCGTAAGACTGACGGCGGCCATTGCCGGTCGGCTTCATGCCCATCAGGCGGGCATTCATCCGGTCAAACAGATAGCCGGTCAGGATCCCGTCTTCGATCAGCACAGTGCGGCTGCTGGGGGTGCCTTCATCATCAATCGTCAGCGACCCGCGCCGGTCGGGCAGGGTGCCGTCATCCACCACCGTTACGCCGGGGGCGGCCACCCGCTTGCCGAGCAGCCCTGAAAATGCCGAGGTCTTCTTGCGGTTGAAGTCGCCTTCCAGCCCGTGGCCGACGGCTTCGTGCAGCAGCACGCCCGGCCAGCCGGGGCCCAGCACCACCGGCATTTCGCCTGCCGGGGCGTCGATGCTGTCCAGATTGACCAGCGCCTGCCGCAGGGCTTCATCCGTGGCGGCCTTCCAGGTCGCCTCATCAAGGATCATGTCAAAGCCGGTGCGGCCGCCAAGGCCGTGGGTGCCGGTCTCAAGGCGCCCGCCATGTTCGACCATTACCGTCACGTTCAGGCGCACCAGCGGGCGGATGTCCGCCGCAGCGCCATCCGCGCGCAGGATATGCACCGCCTGCCACGATCCGACGACCGATGCCATCACCTGCTTGACGCGCGGGTCGCGGCTGCGGGCATAGGCGTCGATTTCCGACAGCAGTTTGACCTTGGTTTCAAACGGCACCGGGGCAATCGGGTTGAGATCGGTATACAGCGCCTGATTGGTCCCCACCGGCCCGGCTGCCAGTGTGCCGGAATGGCCGCCGCGCACCGCCTTCACGGTTTCGGCGGCGCGCTCGATTGAGGCGTTATCAAGCGTGGAGGCATGGGCATAGCCCGCCGTCTCGCCCGCCACCGCCCGCAGGCCGAAACCCTGTGCGGTGTCGAAGGTGGCAGAGCGGATCTTGCCGTCATCAAGGCTGACTGCTTCAGACTGACGGTATTCCAGATACAGCTCGCCGTCGTCCATGCCCTCCAGCGCCGACGTCAGGGAGCGCAGCGCCCCGTCTTTGTCCAGTCCGGCACGGGTGAAGAACAGATCTTCTGTAACGGCGAGGTCAGCCATGCGGCGCTCCTACTCCTGTGGGCGGTTGTACCTTCACGTAAGGTCAGCCCCGGCGGTCCGCAACCGCAGCCGACGGGGAGGTCTGGCACTATGGAGCCTTTCCAGAGGCCTGACCAGTGTTTCCCGGTGCGGCCCGTTATTCTGCGGCGATGGAGGCAGGCGAAGCCGTCGCCGGGGCCAGTGCGGCGCACAGCCAGTCGATGAACACCCGCAGGCGCGGCAGGCGGTGCCGCCCCGGCGGATACAGCACCGACAGCGGCATGGCCGGGGGGCGGAACCCGGACAGAACCTCGGTCATCTGGCCGGAGGCGATCAGCGGGTCAAGGTGATAGCGCGGCCCCTGCACCAGACCATACCCGGCGACGCCGCTGGCGATATAGGCCCCGGCATCACTGACCGTCACGGTGACTGGCGGGCTGGCGTGGCTGAGGATGCCGCCTTCAACAAAGTCGAGGTCATAGGGGCGGCCGGTGCGGCTGGACAGGTAACCGACCATGCGGTGACCGCTGCCGATCTCCTGCGGGGTCAGCGGGGTGCCGTGGCGCTTCAGGTAGTCCGGGCTGGCGGCGGTGATCTGTTCCAGCACCCCGACCGGGCGGCAGACCAGTGAGGTGTCGCTGATATCCCCGGCCCGCAGCACGCAGTCGACCCCTTCGCGGATCAGATCGACGGTGCGGTCACGTACCCCCAGTTCCAGCGTGATGTCGGGGTAGCGGCGGGTGAACTCAGGCAGGGCCGGGATCACCAGAAGCCGCCCGAGGGCGCCGGGCATATCCACCCGCAGCCGCCCTTTCGGCAGGGTCCGCCCGGCGCGGAAGGTGGCTTCCGTGTCCTCAAGATCCCCCAGAATCACCTGACAGCGCTGGAAGTACAGATCCCCGTCCAGCGTCAGGCTGACGTGGCGGGTGGTCCGGTTCAGCAGCCGGACTCCCAGCCGGGCCTCAAGCTGCTGCACCGCCTGCGTGGCGGCGGCCCGGGGCACACCCATCAGCGTCGCGGCGCGGCTGTAGCTGCCCTGCGTCACCACCTGAACGAAAATCTGCATCGCCTGAATACGGTCCATGATCCTTCACCTGTATCCGTACCGAGATTAGAACCTGTTTTTGAATAATGCGGAACGCTTTCTGAGATTTATCGTCCCGACGGTAACAGTCACTGTGATGGCCGGATCCGGGGGTGTTCCCCGGCCCCCTGACTGACAGTGCAGGAGGTTTACCAATGCACATCCGTACTCTTGGCCCGTCCGGCCCGCAGGTTTCCGCCATCGGGCTGGGCTGCATGGGCATGACCGACTTCTATTCCACCGGGCAGGACCGCGCCGAGGCTGCCGCCACCCTTCACCGTGCGGTGGAACAGGGCATCACCCTGTTTGACACCGCTGATATGTACGGCCCGTTCACCAACGAGGATCTTCTGGGGGAAGTCCTCGCCCCGCACCGTGACCGGGTGTTTCTGGCCACCAAGTTCGGCATCCTGCGGGATCCGGCCCGCCCGCAGCACCGGGGTGTCAGCGGGCATCCTGACTATGTCCGCCAGTCGGTGGAAGGCAGCCTGCGCCGCCTGCGCACCGACCGGATTGATCTGTACTACCAGCACCGCATCGACCCGGCGGTGCCGGTGGAAGACACTGTCGGGGCGCTGGCCGATCTGGTGGCGGATGGAAAAATCCGCTTTATCGGCCTGTCGGAGGCCGCCACTGACACCATCCGCCGGGCCCATGCGGTGCACCCGGTCACGGCGGTGCAGAGTGAATATTCTCTCTGGACCCGTGACCCGGAAGAAACCGGTGTGCTGGCGACCTGTGCGGCGCTGGGCATCGGGTTTGTGCCCTATTCCCCGCTGGGGCGCGGCTTCCTGACCGGGGAGCTGAAAAGCCCGGACGATTTCGCCCCGGATGATTACCGCCGTCACAGTCCCCGTTTTCAGGGGGAAAACTTCCTCCGCAATCTGCATCTGGTGGAGGCCCTGCGGCAGATGGCCGCCCGGCGCGGGGTTTCGGCATCACAGCTTGCTCTGGCGTGGGTGCTGGCACAGGGGCCGCATGTGGTTCCCATTCCCGGCACCAAACGCCGCCGCTGGCTTGACGAGAACGTCGCCGCCGTTGCCCTGACCCTGACGGCGGAAGAGCGTGCCGGGCTGGAGGCAGCGTTTCCCCTGCGGGCTGCCGCCGGAGACCGCTACCCCGCCGAGTCCATGGGGACGGTCAACCGCTGACGTTGCTGGCCCCGGCTCCGGCCCCGGTCAGAACGTGTAGCTGATGCCCAGCATCCCGCTGACCATGGCATCGGCATCGACGATCGGGCTGTCGGTGTATTCCTTCGGCAGTCCGGTCACTTCGACCCCGGCATTCAGCCACCACGCCTTGTCAGAGGTCAGGGCATACCCCGCCGACAGCGAGGCGTGGGGCAGCAGGGCGGCCTTGGGGTCGTAGGCCCGGCGGTCGGCGCGGGCTTCGTCACTGCGGACGCCGACGTAATAGTCAACCAGACCGGCGCTCTGCCACATCAGGCCGACCCCGGCCCCCAGCCGCCAGCGGTTCCGTTCCAGTCCCCAGTCATAGCTCAGGTCAACGCTGCCGCCGTCATAGGCGTTGTTCAGCGCGGTGAGGTAGGTCAGGCTGACCGCCCCCAGCGGACTGGCATATTCAAGACTGGCCCCGCCTTCGATGGCGGCTTTGCGGGTGTGAAGACCGCGCAGCATATCGCTGTCTTTTTGCTTGAACGGTTTGTCCTGATATCCGGCCAGCGCCTTGAGTGCCAGAGTGTCGCCGAAGGTGACGGCGGTGACGGCAAGGCCATCGCCGCCGATGTGCAGCCGCTCGCTGTCAAAGCTGATGATCGGCAGCGGTGAGACCTCGGTATCCTTACCTTTGTACAGGCTGGATGCAACGGCGGCCCCGGCACCGATGGTCCAGCTGCCGTCAAACCACGGATCTGTGGGGGCAGGCGGGGGCTGAAAAGACGGAAATGTCATCGGTGGCTGCTGCCCGGCCGGGGCAGGCTGACCGGGCTTGGCCGATGCGGCCTGCACGGGGGAGGCCAGCAGCAGCACAATGGCTGCCACCAGCGCACCGACTCCGGTGGCCAGCAGAAGGCCCCCGGTCAGGGAGTGTCTGCTCCTGCCGGTGCGATCCGCCGCCGGGGGCAGGGTCATGAATCCGGGGGGCGTGGGGAGAGAAAGCGACATGAAACTGTCCTTCGGAAATGATCCGTGAAAGCCGCTGACATCAACTGGAAGAGTGGGGTGGCTGATGTCGGGCCGGACAGTGCCGCAGAGGCAGACAGATGGCGTCCGGGATCATTTGTTCGGACGTCCAAACGGTTCTAATCGACGTCCGGATGGTCATCCGGACAGTGCGAATTTCGTCCGGATGGTCATTTTTTATTTAAAAATCAATATTTTGATTTTTATGGGGTCAGGCGCGTGCGGGCAGTCCGGCTTTCCGCCATGCGCTGGGGGTGGTGCCGGTGTGTTTCTTGAAAGCGGCGTTGAAGGTGGACTTGGAATTGAATCCGACCTCCATGGCGATATCAAGAACGGTCCGGTCCGGGTCGGCCAGCAGCAGCCGGGTCGCATCTTCGACACGGTAGCCGTTGACGAAGTCGAAGAAATTGACCCCCAGATGCTGGTTCAGCACCGCAGACAGGGTGTTGGCCGATGTGCCTGCCCGCACCGCCAGCCGGGGCAGGGTCAGTAAAGGGTCAAGGTATGGCGAGTCCCGGCGCATTGCTTCCAGCAGCCGGGCGGCGATGGCTGCCGCAGCATCAGGGTCGGGCAGGGGGCGGGACTCCGGCGCGGGCGGGTCCGCCGGGGCCTGGGGTGTGGAAGCCGGGGTCTGGGGGGCCGGGGCTGCGGGCACAGGCACGGCATCGTCGCTGCCGGTGAACAGAACGGGGGTTCGCAGCCCCCGGTACCCCAGCATGAAAACCATCAGAACCTGCATCAGGGTGACGGTCAAATCCAGCCAGCGAGAGGAATAGAGGTCAAGCAGCGCCCCGATCTGCGTGATGGCATAAATGCCGTAAACGGCGGTCAGGCACACCATGACCCAGCGCATCCAGTACAGCGGTGCGCCGCCGGTAGCCCCGAAATCCCGGCACAGCCGCCCGCTGAAACGGGCCAGCAGCCGCCAACCGTACAACGTGTAAGCGGTGGTCTGAACCAGCAGCCATACCACAAGGGTCAGGATGCAGGTCAGAAACAGGGTTTCATCGGCATCAGACAGGGTTCCGTCGTTGATGATCTGTAGCTTGGTGTCCGACGGCAGCAGCAGAATCGGCAGGTTGACGGCCATACTCAGCGGGACGTGGAACAGGTGGCGCCATGGATGACGGCTGGGTTCCCCGGCCAGAGCCTTCAGGTAGAGGATAACTGCCGGGGCCAGTGCAAATGTCAGCGGCAGAGTGACCAGAAACAGCCACGGGACACTGGCATACAGCTGCTGGCCTTCGATCACTCCTTCGCCCATGGTCAGGGCGGTTGCGATCAGGAAAACCTGAAGCCAGCGGTTTGCCGCATGGGCGCGTGGCCCCTCTGCCCGCAGCAGGCCGATGAAAAACAGGCTCTGTGCGATGCCGGTCAGGGCGATTGCGCTTTCGAGTTGGTCCGCCAGGGCAGTCATGATCCGGGATCCGCAGGGGCCGTTGGCTGTGGTCTGTCGGCGGCACTATACGGAAGGCAGAGGCGGAAAAACAGCGCCGAATGCGCAGGATGCAGACACAAAACCGCCGGACTGGCTGGGCCGGTCCGGCGGTTTTGTGGGGGGAGGTCCCTGTGGAATCCTGATGGTAAACCCTGATGGGGAATCCCGGTCAGGACGCCACAGGCGTCAGATCCGGCCAGCACAGGGACTGCCTGCCGGAAACCGTCACCGATGGCACGCTCCGGCGTTCCTGTAATCGGGCCGGTGACGGTGAAAACAGCAGTGTGTTACGCGGCCAGACGCTGCGGCATCTGGTCAACCTTCACGTCGCGGCGGGCGCGGGCCTCGGCGCGGGCAGCGAAGATGGCGTCACGCGGGTCTTCGTAGGCGCCGTTCAGCACCTGATCGACATCGCCACGGGTCAGGCCGATATCAGCCAGACCACGGTCAGACATGGTGCGCAGCAGGTAGGCTTCGGCGCGTTCTTCCTGCCAGCGGGAGAAACGGGCGATCAGGGAGGAGAGAATGGACATCGGTGTTACTCCGGGGGGATGGGCGCATCGTCCTGCGGGCCGGGGGTACGGGCATCAGGCCCTGTTCCGTCAGCGGCCCGGCGTCGCGCCGGGGTGTTTTCGTTGGGAAGACCATAGGTCATACACCGTGACCTTTCCTGCGCAGATTTTGCGGTGCAGCGCTGCGCCGGATGCATGGTTTCATGCGGGTTACAGGCTTGTTCTATAAGGGTATGCGCTGTGTGTATGCATGTGAAAAAACAAAACAGCAGGGACGCGGATGCATCCCTGCTGTCAGTCATCAGTGTGCTGTACCGTCCCCGGAAAAACCGGGGCGGGGATCAGGCGGCCAGACGACGGGCGTCGTTGGCGGCGCGCTTGTCGAGGTAGGTGCCGGAGATCACGCGTTCCACATCACCGCGGGTCAGGCCCAGATCGGACAGTTCGCGGTCGGACATGCTGCGCAGCAGGTCAGCTTCGCGCAGCTGTTCACGCCAGGAGTGAAAACGGTTGACGAGATTGCCGATGAAAGAAACGTTAGACATGGTTTTGCTCCGTGTGTGCGGCGGCACGGTATCAAGCCGGATCGCCAGCCGTGGGTAAGCGGGGCGATCAGCGATGCGGTGCCGCAGCGATTGAATTAAAATCAAAAGTGCGGTTGTGTTCAGTGGTCCGCCGGTCTTGGCGCTGCGGCTGCCCGTCAGGGGGTAAGTCTGGCGGGCTGTCTTCGCGGCGCGGACCCCCGGGCGGCCGGGGTATTCCGTCTCTCCGTTGCGCTGCGTTGCCGCCGCTGCATCGGGATGACCAGTTTATAGATCATCCGGCAGAAAGATAGTTGCGCAGCTTTCGCGGTGCAGCAATGCGAGTCACGCATGGTTAGGATCCTGTTAACCGCCTGCCTGCCGGGTGGAGTGAAAAGAGCCATGCGTTTTGTGCATGGATTGGGCATTTCTGGAAGTTGCTCATTTTTTAGGCTTCCGGTCTGCGGGGGATGGCCCAAAGGCGTAATATCCGTCTTGCTGCCCTTGCCGGGGCGGTGGGAAGGCGATACATGACAGAAGGATGCAGCTATATCCGCCGGGCACCTGCCGGGGCGGTGCCCCTGTATCCGTCGCGATGACTGGAGAGAGTTGGTATGGATAGCCGTGCTCAGGCCGAACGCCTTACTGCCCTGCGGGATGAACTGGCCCGCCGGGGACTGGATGCTTTTCTGGTGCCCCGGTCAGATCAGCATCAGGGTGAATACGTTCCGCCGGAAGATGAGCGTCTGGCATGGCTGACCGGCTTTACCGGCTCGGCGGGTATGGCGGTGGTCACCGCGCACCGCGCCGCCATTTTCAGCGATGGCCGCTATACCATTCAGGTCCGTCAGCAGACCGATGGCACCTTATATGAATACTGCCACCTGATCGAACAGCCGCCGGAACGCTGGCTGGCCGGGGTGCTGGAGGCCACCGGCACCGGCTGTGTGGTCGGCTTTGATCCGTGGCTGCACACCATGGACGGGATCGCCCGCCTGCGGTCTGCGGTGGAGGCCACCGGGGCGACGCTGGTGGCGGTTGACTCCTCACCGCTTGATGCGGTGTGGACTGACCGGCCGGAGCCGAAGACCAATCCGGCTGAAGTCCAGCCGTTTGAGTACACCGGGGAAACCGTGGCCCAGAAGCTGGCCCGCATCACCGGGGTCCTGCGGGATGCCCGGCAGGATGCGGTGGTGCTGAGCGCCCCGGAAAGCCTGTGCTGGCTGTTGAACCTGCGCGGCACCGATCTGCCGTTTACCCCGTTCCTGCTGGGGTATGTGATCGTGCATGCCGACGGGCTGATTGACCTGTTCGTCAATCCGGCCAAGATCACCGGCGATGTGCGGGCGCATCTGGCCCGTGATGCGCGGGTCAATTTCAATGCGCCGTCCGCGTTTCTGACCGGGCTTGACCGTCTGGCCGGGAAGACGGTGCGCCTTGACCGTCTGTCGGCGGCATGGGCGATTGCTGACCGTCTGGCCCGGGCCGGGGCGGTGGCGGTGCAGGGGGATGATCCCTGCGCAATCCCGCGCGCCTGTAAGAATGCGGTGGAGCTGGAAGGGGCCCGGGCGGCGCACCGCCGCGATGCGGTGGCGATGATCCGGTTTCTGGCCTGGCTGGATGCCGCCGTGGCGGCGGGAGAGCCGCTGACCGAACTGTCGGTCTCCGATCATCTCGACAGCCTGCGCCGCACGGTGGCCCTGTACCGTGACCAGAGTTTCGCCACCATCTCCGGGGCCGGAGAGCATGGGGCGATCTGCCATTACCGGGCGACAGAGGACAGCAACATTGCGCTGTCGTCCGGCCCGGTCTATCTGATTGACAGCGGCGGGCAGTTTGTTGACGGCACCACCGACATCACCCGGACCATTGCCGTCGGTCCGGTGACGGCAGAGCAGCGCCGCCGCTACACGCAGGTGCTGAAAGGGCATATTGCCCTGTCGGTGGTCCGCTTCCCCGAAGGCACCACCGGCAGCCAGCTTGATGTGCTGGCCCGGCAGTTCCTGTGGGCTGACGGCGTGGATTATGACCACGGTACCGGCCATGGTGTCGGCAGCTATCTTTCGGTGCATGAAGGGCCGCAGCGGATTTCCAAGGCCCCCAACACCATTGCGCTGCGCCCGGGGATGATTCTGTCCAACGAGCCCGGATACTATAAGGATGGCGAATACGGCATCCGCATCGAAAACCTGCAGGCGGTGCGCCCGGTCAAGCCGCAGCCCGAGGGGGCCGAACGGGCCATGCTGGGGTTCGAGACGCTGACGCTGGTGCCGATTGACCGCCGCCTGATCGATGTGGCGCTGCTGACAGCCGAGGAACGCGGCTGGCTGAATGCCTATCACCAGCGGGTGGCGCAGGAGATCGGGCCGCACGTACCGGCCGAGGTGCAGGGGTGGCTGAAGGATGCCACTGCACCGCTGTAATATCACCGTCCCGTCGCAACCGCGCGGAAGTGCGTGAAAAACCGGCTGTCTGCCTGTATTCTTCCCGGACAGGAACGCAGGCAGACAGTGAGGTGAGCCGATGGCCGACCGGCATGCACGGCAAAATCCCGATTCACAGGCGCAGACCGTCATCTCCGCAATGCATGATGCGGCGCGGCGGTTCCGGCAGCGGCGGGATCATATGCTCAGCAGTCCGGCGGCGGACCGCCCCCGTCTGACGGAAGAACTGATTGCCGACATTGACCGTCTGGCCAACCTGATGGCGCTGCTGCAAAGCACCGCCGATACCCCGATCACCCCGGAAACCCGGACCCGCATTGCCGGAGAGGTTGACCGGGTCCGCCGTTATGTCACCCGCGTCGGGCTGGATGTGGCGTTCGACCGGATCCGCGAAATCCGCGCCACGGCGGAGGCCCACTGTGCGCAGCAGGCCCATCCGCTGGGGAAGTCGGTGGCCCTGCGGGAAGGTTTTATGCGCTATGTCACCTATCTCGGCACTCTGGCGGCGGGGCTGAGTGATCAGCACCTCAACGATCTGCGGGCTTCGGCGGAAGGGATTAACCGCCTGACCTCCCGGGACCGGGAGTCGCCCTGGCTGCGCAGTTTCTCCAATCAGACCAGCGATGTCGAGGTGATCGCCGACATCGATCTGTTCGCGCTGGAAATCGATATTCTGTCCCGTCTGGCCCAGAGTGAAGGGGATCAGGAGGGAGAGGGGCCGCAGGCGGCACCGCCGGAAAAAAGCCCGGCCCCAAAGACCCCGACCCCAGAGACCCCGACCCCAGAGACCCCGGCCCCGGCAGCAGGCGCTGCGACGCCGGACGAGGGGACGCCGGAGATGGGCTTCCCGTTCCGCTCCGGCGACGCGTAAAAGCGGCCCTCTTTCCGAAAATTACCGGTGACCGGGGCTTTCTCGCAGCCTCTGCGAAAACCGGCCCCAACATCGAAACCAGATTTCCGGCAAAGTTCGTTAGTGTTTCAGGGTCGTCAGCGCAACAAAACAACACGCTGGAGAGCCTGAGATGCCTCCTGGCGCGGCGACCGTCCAAAACAGACACGCACAGCCCGGAGACACCCTGCCATGCCCGCCACCGCGTTTCGTCCGCCCGTTGCCTCTGCCCCGCCGTCCGCTGATGCCGCCACCCTGCGGGTGCTGAAGGCGCTGGAACAGCGGGTGTTGTGGCTGGCCTGCTGGACCATCCACAATGCCAACCATATCCGCCCTAATCTGGATGGCCTGAAGGTGGGCGGGCATCAGGCCTCTTCCGCGTCGATGGTGTCGCTGATGACGGCGCTGTACTTCCATGTGCTGCGGCCTGAAGACCGGGTGGCGGTCAAGCCGCATGCCAGCCCGGTGTTTCATGCCATTCAGTATCTGATGGGGCACCAGACCCGCGACCGGCTGGAAAACTTCCGTAATTTCGGCGGGGCACAGTCCTATCCGTCGCGCACCAAGGATAAGGACGACGTCGATTTCTCCACCGGCTCGGTCGGCATGGGGGTGGCGATGACCGCCTTTGCCAGTCTGACGCAGGATTATGTACACGCCCACGGCTGGGACCGCAGCGCCACCGGCAACGCCCCGAAAGGCCGGATGATCGCCCTGATGGGCGACGCCGAACTGGACGAAGGCAATATTTTTGAGGCGATGCAGGAAGGCCACAAGCACGCCCTGCGCAATACCTGGTGGATTGTTGACTACAACCGCCAGAGCCTTGACGGTGTGGTGTCGGAAGGCCTGAGCGACCGGATCCGCGCCGTGTTCCGCTCTCTGGAGTGGGAGGTGGTGGAGCTGAAGTACGGGGCGCTGCAACAGGCCGCCTTTGCCGAGCCGGGTGGCGAAACCCTGAAGCACTGGATTGACGGATGCCCCAATGCCCTGTTTTCTGCGCTGACATGGCAGGGCGGCCCGGCCTGGCGTGCCCGCCTGACCGCCGATCTGGCCGGCAACACTGCGGCGCTGGATCTGATCGGGCGGCGCAGCGATGCCGAACTGCACACCCTGATGACCAATCTGGGCGGACACTGCCTGAAGAGCCTTCTCGAGGCCTTTCATGGTATCGACCACGACCGCCCGACCTGCTTCATCGCCTATACCATCAAGGGCTATGGCACGCCGTTGCAGGGGCATAAAGATAACCACGCCGGGCTGATGAACGAGGCGCAGATGGCCGGGTTCCGCACCGCCATGGGGGTGCCCGCCGGTCTGGAGTGGGAGCCGTTCGCCGGGTCTGATGTCGCGGCGACCGAGTTGCAGCGGTTTCTGTCCGCTGTGCCGTTCAACAGCCGGGGCACCCGCCGCTTCCGGGCGGACCGGATTCCGGTTCCGGCGACGTTGTCGTTCCAGCGGCCGGACCGGGCTTCGACGCAGGAAGGGTTCGGGCGGATCATGCACGATCTGGCCGGGTCGAAGGAGCCGCTGGCCGACCGCCTGATCACCACCAGCCCGGATGTGACGGTGTCAACCAACCTTGGGGGCTGGGTCAACCGGCGCGGGCTGTTCGGCACCGTCGAGACCACCGACGTGTTCCGCGAACAGAAGGTGCCATCGACCCAGAAGTGGGCGAAAAGCCTGACCGGCCAGCATCTGGAACTGGGGATCGCCGAAAACAACCTGTTCACCGCGCTGGCGGCCTTCGGCCTGTCGCACAGCGTGTTCGGGCAGCGGATTATTCCGGTCGGTACGGTTTACGACCCGTTCATTGCCCGTGGTCTGGATGCGCTGAATTACGCCTGTTATCAGGATGCCCGCTTCATTCTGGTCGCCACCCCGTCGGGGATCACGCTGGCCCCGGAAGGTGGGGCGCATCAGTCGATGAACTCGCCGCTGATCGGCATGGCGCAGGATGGTCTGGCCAGCTTTGAGCCCGCCTATGTCGATGAGCTGGCTGAAATCATGCGCTGGTCGTTTGAATACGTGCAGCGCGAAGGCGACGAGGAAAAAGAAAACACCTGGCTGCGTGATGAAAAGGGCGGCAGCGTGTATCTGCGCCTGACCACCCGCCAGCTTGATCAGCCGCAGCGCACCCTGACGCCGGAGATGGTGGAAGGGATGATTCAGGGGGCCTACTGGCTGCGGGCCCCCGGCCCCAACTGCGAGGTGGTGGTGATCTATCAGGGCTGTATCGCCCCGGAAGCCATTGAGGCGGCCGGGCGCATCGCGCAGGACCGGCGCGATGTGGCGGTGCTGGCCGTCACCTCTGCCGACCGCCTGTGTGCGGCGTGGCATGCGGCCCGGCGGGCTCGGATGCGCGGTGACCGTGACGCCCGCAGCCACATTGATACCCTGATGGCGCAGGTGCCGCGTCATGCCGGGCTGGTGACGGTGATTGATGCCCATCCGGCGACCCTGAGCTGGATCGGCGGGGTCGGCGGCCATGCGGTGCATCCGCTGGGGGTTGAGCATTTCGGCCAGAGCGGCACCATCGCCCAGCTGTATGCCCATCACCACATTGATGTGCAGAGCATTGTTGATGCGGCTGACTGTCTGACCGCCGGGCGTCCGTCGCGGTTCAGAAGCTGGTAAGGCAGGCGTGATGCAGGGCGGGGCCGGTGGGTCCCGCCCTGTTGCTTTATGGCGTCAGGGGGCCGCCTTCGAGGAAGGCTTTCAGGCGGGGGGCCATAAAGTCGATGAAGGCCCGCACCCGGTGCGGCATGCGGTCGGTGCCAAGAAACAGCATGTGGATGTCCTCGCTGTCGCCCGCGCTGTCGTTCTGCAGGATCTCAACCAGCGCCCCGGTGCGCAGATCCTCGCGGATATGGAATTCCCCCATGCGGGCCAGCCCCATCCCGGCCAGTGCCATCCGCCGCACGGTCTCGCCGTTGTTGGCCAGCAGCGGGCAGGAGTCCGCATATCCGGCCCACAGGGGCACCGACCGGCGGAAATTCAGACCAAGGCAGCGGTGCCCGGCCAGATCGTGCAGGCTGCGCGGGGTGCCATGCCGGGCCAGATAGGCCGGGGCCGCGACAAATTTGCGCGGGGCCGTGCCCAGCCGCCGGGCGGTGAGGGCAGAGCTGGACAGCGCCCCGACCCGGAAGGCGATGTCAGTCCGGTCCAGATACAGGTCGATGATCTCATCGGACAGGGACAGATCGACGACGATGTCCGGGTAGGCCTGCCAGAAGGCGGGCAACAGGGGTTCCACCGCCACCATGCCAAAGCCGACCGAGGCGGTGACGCGCACGGTGCCGCCGGGGCTGGTCGCCCCGTTGGACAGATCCCGTTCAATCTCTGCCAGATCGGCCAGCAGGGTCTGGCTGCGGTCATAGTAAATCTGCCCCTCCGCTGTCAGCGACAGGCGGCGGGTGGACCGCTCCAGCAGGCGGACCCCGAGGCGGGTCTCAATCCGGCTGATCAGCTTGGACACCGTCGACGGTGTCATCCGCAGCTGCCGGGCGGCTTCGGAAAAGCTGCCGCTGTCCACCACCCGCAGGAACACATCCATTTCCCCGGCGCGGTTATCCATCTGTGCCCTCATCTGTGAACTGATTTCATAGATAATGTGGCACGGCGCCGAATTATCAAGTCTCGGCAGAGGGCCTATCTGTCTTTCCACGCATGGGCCGGGGTTGTACCGCCCACCAGAAGCAGAGGATCACAGAGGATGCAGACAGATCAGGAGACCCCCGCCGCCAGTGCCCCGGACACCGGGCGCTGGCCGCTGCTGGCCTTGGCCATTGGTGCCTTCGGGATCGGCACCACCGAGTTTTCACCGATGGGCCTGTTGCCGGTCATCGCTGATGGGGTCAGGGTTTCGATTCCCACCGCCGGGCTGCTGGTCAGCGCCTATGCTATCGGCGTCACTCTTGGGGCGCCGGTGATGACCCTGTTGTTCAGCCGGTTTGGCCGCCGCAGTGCCCTGATCGGCCTGATGGTGATTTTCACCCTCGGTAACCTGCTGTCGGCGCTGGCCCCGGATTACTGGAGCCTGCTGGCCTCCCGCCTGATCACCAGCCTGAACCACGGGGCCTTTTTCGGTCTTGGGGCAGTGGTGGCGGCCAGTGTGGTCCGCCCGGAACGGCGGGCCAGTGCGGTCGCCACCATGTTCATGGGGCTGACCCTTGCCAATATCGGCGGGGTGCCGCTGGCGACATGGGTCGGCCAGCAGATCGGCTGGCGAATGTCCTTTGCCGGGACCGCTGTGCTGGGGCTGATCGCCATTGCCGCCCTTGGTCTGGCCCTGCCGAAGGGCGGGCGTGGCACGCGGCCACAGGTGCGGAGGGAGCTGGCGGTGCTGACCCGCGCGCCGGTGATACTCGCCCTGCTGACCACGGTGCTGGGGTCCAGCGCGATGTTTACCCTCTATACCTACGTCGCGCCGATGCTGGAAACCCTGACGCAGGCCTCGGGCAGCTTTGTCACGCTGGCGCTGGTGCTGATCGGCCTTGGCTTCACGGTGGGGAATGGTCTGGGGGGCCGGGTGGCGGACTGGTCGCTGGATGGGGCGACGGCACTGTTTCTTGCCGCGCTGGCGCTGATTATGCTGGCGATGCCGCTGGTGTTCGGCAGTGCTGCCGGGGCGGCGGTGAGCCTGCTGCTGTGGGGGGCGGCAGCCTTTGCCATCGTTCCGCCGGTACAGATGCGGGTGATGCAGGTGGCGGCGGACGCGCCGGGGCTGGCCTCCTCAATCAACATCGGGGCCTTTAATCTTGGCAATGCCATCGGGGCAGCCGTTGGCGGGGCGGTGATCAGTGCCGGCCTTGGCTATGCTGCCGTGCCGGTGGCCGGTGGGGTGCTGGCAGCGTCCGGTCTCGGGCTGGTGTGGCTGGGGCGGCGGCAGGGGCGGGCGGTGACAGACCTGACACCGTGCGAGGCCGAAGGATAACCGGGCCGCCCGGATGACAGAAGGCCCCGCCGGGCGGGCGGGGCCTTGGGGATCCGGTGTGAGCCGGGGGTCAGTGATCGTGCCGGAACGCCATTTTATCCAGCCACGCCAGCAGCAGGGCAGACACCACGAAGGTCATATGAATGATGACCAGCCACATCAGCGTGCTGGTGTCGGTCTTGCTGGTGTTCATAAAGGCTTTCAGCAGGTGGATCGACGAAATGGCGACGATCGAGGCGGCAACCTTCAGCTTCAGCGTGCCGGAATCCAGCTTGCCGACCCAGGACAGTTTTTCGGCTTTTTCATCCAGATCAATCCGGCTGACGAAGTTTTCGTAGCCGGAGATAATCACCATGATGATCAGATTGGCGACCAGGGTCAGGTCAATCAGGGCCAGAGCCACCAGAATCAGATCGGTTTCCGCCATTTCCAGAATGTGCGGTGCCAGATGGATCAGTTCCTGAAAGAATTTTACGGCAAACAGCACCAGCAGCAGCGTCATCCCCAGATACATCGGGGTCAGCAGCCAGCGGCTGGCGAACAGGGTGCGTTCGATAAAGACTTCGATCAGTTTCATGGGGCAGTGGCGGTCCCGGCGCAGTGAAAACGGCTTTGCGACGCAGCATAGCCGGATTTTGAGTGACTCGGAAGATCGTGGGGATTACGGAACGTCCGCGGGCAGGGGCGGGCCGGGCAGAAAAAAGGCCCGCCGGAGGGGCGGGCCTTTGATCAGGAATTAACGGTGCACCGGCTTGTACTTGATGCGGTGCGGCTGCTCGGCATCAGAGCCGAGGCGGCGCTTTTTATCCGCTTCGTAGTCTTCGAAGTTGCCTTCAAACCATTCCACATGGCTGTTGCCTTCAAAGGCCAGAATGTGGGTGGCGACACGGTCAAGGAACCAGCGATCGTGGGAGATGACCACGGCGCAGCCGGGGAAGTCGAGCAGGGCGTCTTCCAGAGCGCGCAGGGTATCAACGTCAAGGTCGTTGGTCGGTTCGTCAAGCAGCAGGACGTTGGCGCCGGACTTCAGCATCTTGGCGAGATGGACGCGGTTGCGTTCCCCGCCCGACAGCTGGCTCAGCTTCTTCTGCTGATCGCCGCCACGGAAGTTGAAGGAGCCGACATAGGCACGCGACTGGATCTTGCGCTTGCCAAGGTCAATTTCGTCATGACCGCCGGAGATTTCTTCCCACACGGTCTTGTTGTCGTCCAGCGCGTCGCGGCTCTGGTCAACATAGCCGAGCTTGACGGTCTCCCCGATACGGACACTGCCGCTGTCGGGCTGTTCGGCCCCGGTCAGCATCTTGAACAGGGTGGTCTTACCGGCACCGTTCGGGCCGATGACGCCGACGATGCCGCCCGGCGGCAGACGGAACGACAGGTTTTCGATCAGCAGACGGTCGCCGAACGACTTGGTCAGGTTTTCCGCTTCGATCACCACGCCACCCAGACGTTCCGGGGTCGGGATCACGATCTGCGCGGTGCCCGGCTGACGGTCGGCAGACTTGGCCACCAGATCGTCGAACGCGGTGATACGCGCCTTCTGCTTGGCCTGACGGCCCTTCGGGTTGGAACGGATCCACTCCAGTTCCTGCGAGATGGTGCGCTGACGGGCAGCTTCTTCGCGCTGTTCCTGTTCCAGACGCTTCTGCTTCTGTTCCAGCCACGAGGAATAGTTGCCTTCGTACGGAATGCCACGGCCCCGGTCCAGTTCCAGGATCCAGCCGGTGACATTGTCGAGGAAGTAGCGGTCGTGGGTGACGGCGACGACGGTGCCTTCATATTCTTCAAGGAAGCGTTCCAGCCACCACACCGATTCGGCGTCAAGGTGGTTGGTCGGTTCGTCGAGCAGCAGCATGTCGGGGCGCGACAGCAGCAGGCGGGCCAGCGCCACACGGCGCTTTTCACCGCCGGACAGCTTGGTCACCTCAGCGGCGCCATCGGGGCAGCGCAGCGCGTCCATGGCGATTTCGACCTTGCGCTCGACATCCCAGCCATCGCAGGCGTCGATCTTTTCCTGCAGGTTGCCCTGTTCTTCCAGCAGGGCATTCATCTCGTCGTCGTCGCTGACGTCGGCGAACTTGGCAGAGACTTCGTCAAAGCGCTGGCGCAGGGCGTAGACTTCGCCGACGCCTTCCATGACGTTTTCCAGCACGGTCTTCTTCGGGTCCAGATGCGGTTCCTGCTGCAGGAAGCCGACGCGCACGCCGTCCGCCGCCCAGGCCTCGCCGCTGTATTCCTTATCCACACCGGCCATGATGCGCAGCAGGGTCGACTTACCGGCGCCGTTGTAGCCCAGCACGCCGATCTTGGCACCCGGCAGGAACGACAGGTACACCCCTTCCACCACCTTTTTGCCACCGGGATAGATCTTGGTCAGGTCCCGCATGGTGTAGATGTATTGATAGGCGGCCATAGGTCCTCCGGCATCGAGTAAACGGAATCAGGGTTGCGGCGGTTTTACCCCACCACACCGGGAAGGGGAAGGAAATTGCGGAAGTGCGCTGCCGGGCCTGCGGCAGGCTTCGCCCCGGTTTTACTTCCGTGCGGCCGCAAGCGCCGCTGTTGGTTTTATTTCCGTGCGGCCGCAAGCGCGGCGTTGTCATTTACTTCCGTGCGGCCGCAAGCGCCGCACCGGCCATCACCAGTGCCCCGCCGCTCACCCGGTTCATGATCCGCCGCCCGCGTGCGGTGGCGAAAAAGCGCCCCATCCCGGCCCCGCCGAGGCCATACAGCACCAGAGCCACCGCTTCCAGCACCAGAAATGTCGCCCCCATAATCAGCAGCTGCCCGGTCGGCGGCTGGCTGGCATCCATAAACTGTGGGAAGAATGCGGTGAACACCAGAATCGCCTTGGGGTTGGCAATCGCCGACAAAAATTCCTGCGTTGCCAGAGCGCGGATGTTGACGGCCTCGCGGCTGCGTTCGGCAAGCACGGTGTCTTCCACCGGGGCCCGCCACAGTTTGATGCCAAGATATACCAGATAGACGGCACCAACCCACTTGATCACCGTGAAGGCCATTTCCGAGGCCGCCAGCACCGCCCCCAGCCCGACGGCGGTCAGGCCGACCAGAAAGGCAAAGGCAGGCATCCGGCCCATTCCGGCCACTGTGGCGGTGCCCAGCCCGAAGCGGGCGGCATTATTCATCACCAGCAGGTTGTTGGGGCCGGGGGCCATGTTCAGCAGGAACACGGCGGGGATGAACACCAGCCACAGGTCAAAGGCCATGGTCCGCACTCCGGTGGGGCAGAAAGGGCAAAAACTCTGCCGTGACCGGGCTGAAACGTCAACAGGGCACCACCGGGGTGCCCTGTTGTTGTGTGCGGCGGGGCGGATGCCCGCGCCCGGCGCCTGAGGGGCCGAACAAACCGGAGAGCAGCGACTGGCCCATTGAGGGCCCGCGCCCGCGTGGGCGCGCCAGCCAAGCGGGCGGATGCCCGCGCCCGGCGCCTGAGGGGCCGAACAAATTAAGACCTAAACATACAATCAACCGAAAAACACCCTGCAACCGGTTTTACCGGTCTCAGGCAACGGTCGTGGCAAACTGATCCAGCGGGCGGCGGACCTTTTTCAGGTTGACCAGCCAGTCGCCTTCTGCGGCGCGGTAGCCGAGCGGCAGCAGAATCACCGACCGCAGGCCCTTTTCCCGCAGGCCGAGGATCTGGTCGACGCTGTCGGGGTCGAAGCCTTCCATCGGGGTGCTGTCCACCTGCTCTTCAGCAGCGGCCAGCAGGGCGGTGCCGAGACCGATATAGGCCTGACGGGCCGCATGCTGATAGTTGGTTTCGGCATCGCGGGCGGTGTAATTGGCCAGCAGCTGCTGGCGGTAGGCTTCCCAGCCTTCGTTGCGGAAGCCGCGCTCGTCATTGACCAGATCAAAGGCGGCGTTGATGCGTTCGGCGGTGTAATTGTCCCACGCGGCGAACACCAGCAGGTGAGAGGCATCGGTGACCTGTGCCTGATTCCACGCCACGGCGCGGATCTTTTCCCGCAGGTCCTTGTTGGTCACCACCAGCAGCTCGTAGGGCTGAAGGCCGCTGGAGCTGGCGGTCTGGCGCACCGCCTCGACAATACGGGCGACGGCCTCTTCCGGCACGGCGCGGGCGGCATCCATCTTTTTGGTCGCATAGCGCCAGCGCAGCAGATCAAGGGTCTTGGACATTTTCAGGCCTCTGGAGTGTTTCGGGAAACGGACCCCAGATCAAAGGCACACGGACCACTTTTACAAGATTGAAGAGGGTGCAGCTTTTAAGATTCAGGTTACCGCGGCGTAACCTGTCGCTGGAACGGCTGCGCCCCGGAAACACGGTGCAGGCGGCCCGCACCCCGGTGCTGGATACCCTGCGCGGGCAGGGCGGGGTGGCCCCCGGCTCTCCGCTGGCGGCGTTGCTGGATGATGTGGACAGCGACGGGGATTTTCTGATCGCGGCCATCCATCCGTGGCAGGGGACGGTGACGTTTCATGGCCTGAAATCCCTGTACGGGAAGGATAGGACCCCGGCTAATCCTGCGGACACCGGGGCGCAGAAGTGGCTTGAGAGGGTCGTTAATGCGGGCGATGTGCTGTACATGAACAGCAAAAAGGCTTCGGGCCTTTCAAAAGAGGCGAGGGTCTCAATCCCTGCGGTCTCGAAAGTCCGAAGCCAGAACCTGAAGATGCTCTCAGAGCGCAATCTTGTCAAGGGGCGTCGCACCACCCCGGAATTTTACCAAGATGCGGGGATCGGCCCCCGTGGCACCTACGCCCCTGATACCGATGTGATCACGCTGTTCCGCTCGGCCAACCCCAGCACGGCAGGAGGTAGCGACGCCACTACGACAGACATTGGCGCTCTCGCGGGTAAGGATGACACAGCTAGCCGTACCGACACCTCTGATCGCAGTTTAGATCAAACCCTGCTGGGTTTCTACCAGACCGACCCGTCAGCCCCCGTCGAAATCCGGGGGGATGAACTGGCCCCGGCAGGGGCAGACCTGAAGACCCTGCGCGACGCGGCAACGACGTGGTGGATGAGGACCCTGAAGGCGGAAACCGATTCCAGGGGCCGGGTGATCAGGCCGTCCTTTGTCGATCATCCGCAACTGGGGGAAATCCATTTTACGACGAAGGGGAAGGACAAATTTTTCCAGTCTGCCGCCAACCCCGACAGGCTGCGGATGGTGCCGAAGCTGAAGGAGATTATTCAGGCGGCCCGGATGCTGGGTGTTCCGGGCCTTTGCGGATGACTGCGAAGAACGGCGAAAGGGGAGATGGTAGGCCCGGAGGGACTTGAACCCCCAACCAGACCGTTATGAGCGGTCGGCTCTAACCATTGAGCTACGGGCCCCCGGCGTGGTTTCGGTGAAGGCAATGCAGGGTTGCGCCCCGCCCCCGGGAAACCACGGAGAAGTGCCGGGATCTATAGATGATTCCGGTGATTGAGCAAAGAAAAAAACCACAGAGGCTGACCCCGCGGAACGGAGGTATCAGGTTCTGTGCCGGACCTGAAAACGAACCTATGGGTTCGCGGTCTCCTCCGGTATAGTCCTATGAAGAGTTTAAAATACATGACAGGGATGGACGCTGCCATTGACACCGCGCCTGAAAGCGATGGCTGAACGTGTGCTGCACCGGGTTGGGCGCCCGGTATGGTGGGTTCTGCTGTTTTTCAGCGTCGCCGGGGTGCTGTCGGCGCTGCTGCTGATCCGGCAGTCGGCGGGGGATCTTGATCACCGTCTGCGTCTGTTCATCCATGACCGGCTGGTCGCTCAGGTCGAGCAGCAGCGGCAGACGCTGGCAACGCTGGCTATTGATCTGGCGATGGATCCGCGTAGCGGACTGCACCCCGACGCTGTGTCGGAGGCCGCCGGGGGTGATCAGGCGGTGCCTGTACCGTCAACGTCGCTGCTCGCCCGCGCCGGGGTCAGCCGGATTTTTGCAGTCAGTGACGCCGGGCTGGTGCGAGAAATCCGCGATCAGGCCATGGCCCCGCCCCCGGCGGAGGATGCCCGCCTTGTGCTGCAGGTGCAGGCGCTGGCCGATCACCTGCGCCGCGCCGATGCCACCGGGCTTAATCTGTCCCGGTCGGCACCTCTGATCCGTCAGGGGGCACCGTCCGCCGGCCTGCCGCCGGTAATGACGGCCTTTCTGGGGGATCCGCAGGCTCTGCTGCTGGCGGCGGTGGCCGGGGTGCCGCATCTGTCCGGGGCGACCGGGCCACGGCAGTCTGCGGTGGTGCTGGTGCAGGCCCTTGATGCCCGGTGGCTGGAACAGACCCGCGCCGCGCTGGGGGTACAGACGCTGGAGGCAGCCCCCCCGTCCGGGGTGGTCAATCCCTATGATGTGGTGCTGCTGACCTCTGCCGGGGTGCCGATGGCGGTGCTGTCGCCCGGTCCGGCGCTGGAGGTGGAAGGCCTGCCGGTGCTGCTGAATGCCGGGGTCGGGGCGTCGGTGCTGGCGCTGGCCGGTCTGACAGTCTGGTTCGGTCGTCTGGCGCAGCGGCGGCGGGCGGTGGCGGCGGTCGGGTCCGGCATCAGCCCATCGGTGCATGCGGCGGTAATGGAAGCCCTGCAGGACGGGGTGATCGTCATCAACCGCACCGGGCGCATCGCCGGGATCAACCCGGCGGCGGCGGCAATTTTTGGCTATCAGGTTGCGGACCTGATGGGGCAACACCTGAATGTACTGCTGAAGACGGATCAGCATGCGCCGCATGATGCCTTCCTGCGGCAATCCCGCCTGTATGAGCCGCGGGTTATTTCTGCCGCCCGCGCGCTGGAGGCCCGCCACCGTGACGGTGGCACGCTGGAAATCACCCTGAAGGTTCTGCCGTACAGCGGCACGGGGGTTGAGGACGGTTTTATCGGCCTGATCCGCGATGTGACGTCGTCGCGGCTGGAGCAGGACCTGCTGGAGCGGATCCGCCGCCGGTTCCGGGTGCTGACCGAGAATGCACCGATCGGCATTTACGTGCACCGCCACTTTCACCCGCTGTTTGCCAACCAGACCATGCTGGATATGTTCGGCTTTAAGTCGCGGTCGGAGTTTTCGGCGCTGACCTCGACCGCCCAGATTCTGGCACCGGAGATGCGCGACTGGGTGCGCGATATCCACGAGCGTCGTCTGCGGGGAGAAGAGGGGCCGCGCCAGTATCCGCTGCATTGTCTCCGGCAGGATAACGGCGAGGATTTCTGGTGTAAGAACGTCTCCTTCACCCTTGACTGGGATGGTGAGCCGGCAATCTGCACCATGCTGCTGGACATCACGGCAGAGATGGAGGCCCGGCGCGAGCGGGAGGCGATGCTGGGCCGCCTGCGTAGCATCATCAGCACCACCGGCGAAGCCTATTTTCAGATTGATGCTGACGAAACCATCATCGAGGTCAATGCAGCGGTTGAAAGTCTGCTCGGCTGGACCGAGAAAGACCTGCTCGGCACCCGCCTGAGCGCGATTATTGCCCCGGCGTCACAGGCCTTTGTCCGTCTGCAGCTCGACAGCCGGACCCGCACGGCCCACCGCACCTACCGGCTTGATTTTCTGCACCGGGACGGATCGGTCGTCACCGCCGATGTCGCGGCGTCCAGCCTGTTTGATGCCGAGGGCACCCTGCTGGGGTCTTTTGGCTTCTGCCGTGATATCTCCGCGACGCTCGCCTACGAAAAGGCCCTGCGCCATGCCAAGGAAGAGGCTGACCGCGCCAACCGCGCCAAATCTGACTTCCTGTCGAGCATGAGCCATGAACTGCGGACCCCGCTGAACGCGATTCTCGGTTTTGCCCAACTGCTGCGCAGCGGGCGCAATGCCACCCTGACCCCGCGCCAGAAAGAGTATGTTGATCACATCGCCCAGTCCGGTGATCTGCTGCTGACCCTGATCAACGAGGTGCTGGATCTGGCGAAGATCGAAAGCGGCGGTCTGGGGCTGTCGGTGGAGCGGGTCAGCATCGCCGATCTGGTCGATCACTGTCTGGGGGTGGCGCGGGTGCTGGCCAAGGGGCGCAACGTCAGCATCGCCTATCAGCCGGGGGCCAACCACCGGGCCATGCTGCTGGCCGATGTCACCCGGGCCCGGCAGGTGCTGCTTAACCTGTTGTCCAATGCCGTGAAGTACAACGTCGAGGGGGGCAGCGTCAGCCTGTTGCTGGACTGTACCGACACCGGGCGGATGCGCTTTACCGTGGTTGATACCGGCATCGGGATCCCTGAGGACAAGCAGGGCCACCTGTTTGAACCGTTTAACCGTCTGGGGCAGGAGCAGACCCCGATTGAGGGGACCGGGATAGGCCTGACCATCACCAAGGCTCTGGTGGAGCGGATGGGGGGCCAGATCGGCTTTTCAAGCCTGCGGGGGACAGGCAGTACGTTCTGGTTTGAGCTGCCGCTGTCCGGTGAGGTTGCCTGTTTTGATCCGACCCTGCCGCCCGGCCCTGCTGTCAGGCCAGCCCTGTCTGCGGTGGCGCTGCCGGAGGATTCCTCCGCTCCTGCCCATCCGGAGGGGGCGGGGGGAGCCGGAGGTATTCCGCCCTGCCGGATTTTGTATATCGAGGATAATTCCGGCAACCGGACCCTGATGGAAGAGGTGTTCCGGACCCAGCCGCAGGTACGGCTGGAGCTGGCCCCGACGGCAGAAATCGGGCTGGCCCATATCCGCGAGCTGCCACCCGACCTGATTCTGATGGATCTGAATTTGCCGGGAATTGACGGTTTTGCCGCCCAGCGGCAGCTGCGGGCTGACCCCGTGACCCGGGGGATTCCGGTCATTTGCCTCAGCGCCAACGCGCTGGCGTCTGCGGTGGAGCGGGCGCGGGACTCCGGCTTTGCCGCCTATCTGACCAAGCCGGTGGATATTCCCGCCCTGCTCGAAACGGTGGCCGAGGTGCTGACCGACCCGGCCATGCCGTTCCGCGCGCCGTTACACCCCCTGGCAGGCGCCGCCGCCGCCGAGACGCATCGGCCCTGACGCCGCCGGGCCGAACACATCGTCAAACGTGCGGCGCAGCGCGCTGTCGACCTCTTCCATGGTGACATGGATCCCCAGATCCCACAGGCTGGTGACGCCGTGTTCACGGATGCCGCAGGGCACGATACCGCCGAAGTGGGACAGGTCGGGCTCCACATTCAGTGCAAAGCCATGAAAGGTGACCCAGCGGCGCACCCGCACGCCAATGGCGCCGATTTTGTCTTCCCGGCCACCGCCCCGGGCAACCCAGATGCCGACGCGGTCTTCCCGCCGTTCGCCGCGTACGTTGAAGCAGTCCAGCGTGCGGATCAGCCAGTCTTCCAGCGCGTGGACATAACAACGGACATCAGGGCTGCGGCGCTTAAGGTCCAGCATCAGATAGCCGACCCGCTGCCCGGGACCGTGATAGGTGTACTGGCCGCCGCGCCCGGCGTCGTAGACCGGGAAGCTGTTGCCGCCCAGCAGGTCTTCGGCGCGGGCGCTGGTCCCGGCGGTGTACAGGGGCGGGTGTTCAACCAGCCACACCAGTTCCCGCGTTGCCGGGTCCCCTTTGGTCAGGGCACTGACCCGCTCTTCCATCACGGCCAGCGCATCAGGGTAGGCGACGCGGTCCTCCGCGATCTGCCATTCCGGTTCCGGCCACTGCGGGGCCGGGGGGGACGAAAAATTTTCGGGAGCCATAAAAACACCTCTTGATCGGTCTCTGGCAAAGTGCTATTTCACTGCTCCCGCAAACGCAAGGGCGGACTTAAGGTTCTGATCTGCAAGGCTCTGAACTTAAGGTCTCCTGAGTGAAACGGGAAGAGACTATGCGGTCGTGGCGGAATTGGTAGACGCGCAACGTTGAGGTCGTTGTGGCCGAAAGGCCGTGGAAGTTCGAGTCTTCTCGACCGCACCAAGTTTCCGGGCGTAACAGCCCACACAAAAACCCTGAAGCTGATGCTTCAGGGTTTTTGCGGTTCTGGGGGGTTCTCCAGATGTCGGAAAAATGACAGGCCCCCGGCACCGTCCGGCTGGCCCGCGTGAGGGAGGTGCCGATGACGCACACCACCAACCGCCCGATGCAGACCCGGCCCGGCCTGCACCCCGCCCCCAGTCATGATGAGGAAACCTTCGATCTGGCCCCGGAGTTCGTGCAGGACATCCGCGCCGCGCTGGATGACCCTGACCGTGCCACCGAGGTGCGGGAGCAGGTGCTGGGTCTGCACTATGCCGATGCCGCCGACCTGATCGAGCGGCTGGATGAAGGCCACCGGACGGCGCTGCTGGCGCTGCTGAAGGGCCAGTTTAACCCGGAAATCCTGCCGGAACTGGATGATGCCATCCGCGATCTGGTGCTGGATGCCTTCGGCTATGCTGATTTCGCCGCACTGGTGGCGGAACTGGATTCCGATGATGCGGTTTATCTGATTGATCATCTCGATGCCACCGAGCGGGCGGCAGTGCTTGACCGCCTGCCCGATGCGGACCGGGCGGTGATTGAGCAGGGCCTGTCCTATACGGAATATTCCGCCGGACGCCTGATGCAGCGGGAACTGGTGGCGGTACCGTCATACTGGACGGTGGCCGATGCCATTGACTGGCTGCACGGGGCGGCGGCCGGGCTGCCGGAAGAGTTCACCGAGCTGTTTGTGGTCGATCCGCGCCATCGCCCGCTGGGGCTGGTGCGGCTGTCGTCGCTGCTGCGGGCCCCCCGTCAGGGCCGTCTGGACAGCCTGATGGATACCGGGCCGGAACCGGTCAGCGTTGATATGGATCAGGAAGAGATCGCCCTGCTGTTCCGGCGGCGCGATCTGCTGTCGGCCCCGGTTACGGACCGGGCCGGGCGGCTGGTCGGGCGCATCACCATTGATGACGTGGTGGATGTGATTGATGAGGAGGCGGAAGATGACATGCTGCGGCTGGCCGGTCTGTCAGAGACCGGGACCTATGCCGATGCTTTTGCCACCGCCCGCACCCGCATCCTGTGGCTGACGGTCAATCTCGGGACGGCGATGCTGGTGTCGTCGGTGATTGGCCTGTTTGAGGCAACACTGGAAAAACTGGTGGCGCTGGCGGTGCTGATGCCGATGGTCTCCAGCCTTGGCGGCAATGCGGGCACCCAGACCCTGACGGCGGCGGTGCGCGGTCTGGCCACCCGTGATCTGTCTGCGGCCAATGCCTGGGGGCAGGTCGGCAAGGAGCTGATGGTCGGCCTGATGAACGGCGTGGTGCTGGCCCTGCTGGCCGGGGGCGCGGCATGGCTGTGGTATGCCGATCTGCCGCTGGCCGGGGTGGTCTCTGCCGCCATGCTGATGAACATGATTGTTGCGGCGCTGGTCGGCATGGGGGTGCCGCTGGCGCTGGAGAAGGTCGGCGTTGATCCGGCGGTCGCCTCCAGCGTTTTTGTGACGATGATGACCGACATGCTGGGGTTTCTGGCCGTGCTGGGGCTGGCAACGCTGTTTCTGCTGTGACGGCCCGGCGGGAAATGGAGTAACGTGCGGGCAGGGGGGCATCGTCCCCCGCCTGATATTTTCTTCCGAGGTGACCCATGAGCGCCCTGCACGGCAAATTTTACTGGAACGAACTGATGACCCGGTCGGCGGAAAAGGCGATGGCCTTTTACGGTGAGACGCTGGGCTGGTCGTTCAGCGAGTTTCCCGGCCCGTTCGGGGGGCGGTATTGGATCGCCATGGATGGCGATGATCTGCCTGCGGGCGGTCTCTTTGAGATGACAGGCCCCGACTACGATGGCGTGCCGGAACACTGGCTGGCCTATGTGGCGGTCGATGATGTGGATGGCCGGGTCGGGATGACCACCGGTAATGGCGGTAAAATCCTGCGTCCGCCTGCTGACGTGACCGGGGTGGGCCGGGTGGCGATCGTCGCCGATGTCAACGGTGCGGCGCTGGGGCTGATCACTCCGGCGGCAGGTGATGATCTGATGGCCGACGACGACGACGATTTCGACGACGAAGAGTAAGCCGATGCTGCGCCACAGCCATGTGCACGGCCTGCTCGACCGCTGGGTGGGGGAAGGCCTGATCGCGCCGGAGCATCTGCCCCGCCTGCGGTCTGATCTCGACAGTGCCGGGCGGCTGGCCCGTCCGGTCACGGTGCTGGCGGTGGTGGCGGTGCTGCTGCTGCTGGCGGCGGCGGTGTCGTTTCTGGCCGCGAACTGGGAAGAGATGCCGCGCCTGCTGCGTCTGGGGCTGATCTGTGCCGCCGTTGCCGGGAGCGGTGCGGTGGCGGTGGCCCGGTGGCGCACGGTTCCGGTGGCGCAGATCGGGCGCGATCTGTCGGCCCAGATGGCCTTGGTACTGTGTGCGGGCCTGTTCGGGGTCGGGCTGCTGCTGGTCAGTCAGATGTTCCACTTCGGCGGGAATCTGGCCGGCTGGCTGGCCGCATGGGGGCTGGTGGCGCTGGTGCTGTCGCTGGTGGCCGGACAGGCGCGGATGACGCTGACGCTGGCGGTGGTGCTGATTGCCGGGTGGGGGATCGCCCCGCTGACGGAGAACGGCTTTTATGATGCGGTGATGGGCTGGCATGCCGTGTTTGTGCTGCCGCTGGGGGCTGCGCTGGCGCTGGCGGTACGCCGGGGCTGGGGGCTGGAGCTGTGGCTGGGGCATCTCGGGCTGTGGCTGTGGCTGTGGCTGTATGTGGCAGTGGTGGCGGATGCCCCGGCGCTGCGGTCTTTGGGCGGGCATGATGCTTTCCTGCTGCTGCCGGTTCTGCATGGGCTGGCGTGGTCTGCGCTGCTGCTGGTCCCGGCGCCTTCTGCCGGGCAGAGCCGCGGCCTCCGCTGGGCGGCATCCCGGTTGGCGGATAGCCAGCAGCTGGTGGCCCTGTGGGTGCCGGTCGGGGTGATTCTGGTCTGGCTGAGTGATGGTCTGACGCTGAAGCCGCCGGTCAGTCTGGTGGTGACGCTGATTGTTCTGGCTGTGGCGGCGGCGGCCTTGGCCGGGGTGCAGATGCTGCGGCAGCGGCGGGTGTCCGGTGGCGGGATGCTGGCGGTGGCGGTGGCGGCCCTGCCGGTTCTGCTGTCCGGGGTGATGCAGCAGTCTGCCTCAGACGTTGGGGAAGGGGCGGTGTGGGGCATTCTTGGCCTTGGGCTGGCCCTGTCCGCGGGGTTCCTCGGGTTTGCGGTGGCGCAGGGGCGGCGTGGTCTGACCGGGCTGTCGGTGGCGGCCTTTCTCGCCCTGACAGCGGTGGGGATTGGCCTGACCGGGTTGGGGTCGCTGTTCTTCCTGATCGTTGGCGGCGGGCTGGCGGTGCTGGCGGTGGTGCTGGCCCGGCGGAACCGGACGAAGACAGCGGAGGGCGAGGAATGACCGGCGTGATGCAGACTCTGGCTGACCGGCTGGCGCGGTGGCGCTGGCAGACGCTGGCCGCCGTGGTGGCGGTGATGACGGCAGCGATTCCGGCACAGGCGCTGTGGCGGGAATGGCTGCTGCAGCACGGCACGGTGGTACGGCTGAAGGCGGTGCCGGTTGATCCGTGGGATCTGTTCCGGGGCGCGTATGTCACCCTGCACTATGCGGTGGCACAGGCCGATATGGCGGAATTGCCGGGGACGGCTGCGGTGCTGTCGGCAATTGCCCCGATGGATGAGGGACCGGTGTGGATTGTGGTGGCGGCGGATGCCCCTGACCGCCCGCTGGATCTGCTGCCGGTCCGCCCCGTGGCACTGGCTGCAGGGCAGGTTGCTCTGGCCGGTTGGGCCTGGCGCAATGACGACGTCCGGCTGCAGGTCAGTCTTCCGGCGCTGGAGCGGTATTATCTGGCCCGTGAACCGGCAAGAGCGATAGAGGGTGAGGTCCGGGCCAGCCGTCTTTGGGTTGAGGCGTCTGTGGCATCGGATGGAACCCTGGCCCTGCGCGGCCTGTGGCTGGAAGACGAAAAGATCGCCGACGAACGCCTGTTCGGCGGGGGCTGACCGGTTTGCCTTGATCCCCTGAGGCAAGCGGGTGGACGTCCGCGCCCCTCCGGCGTGTGAGGGGCTGAACGAACGAAGGTACGGCTTTGCCGTACCGACTGGGCCATTGAGGCCCCGTGCCCGCGTGGGCACGTAAGCCAAGGGCGCGGATGCGCCCGCCCGGCGTGTGAGGGGCTGAACAAACAAGGACCAAACAACACCTAAGCCGCCTTAACGTCGTTCAGGAAGGTCATCACCAGCCGTTGCAGGGCTTCGGCCTCGGCATGCAGGTTGCGTGAGGCCCCGAGGACGTCGGAAGAGGCTTTCCCGGTTTCCCGTGCCGCCTGACTGACGGAATGGATCGTCTCCGAGACCGTGCCGGTGCTGGCGGCGGCCCGCTGAACATTCAGCGAAATTTCCTGCGTGGCGGCGCTTTGCTCTTCCACCGCGCTGGCGATGGCAGACGCGATGGAGCTGGCATCCCGGGCCGCTTCGACAATATCGTCGATGGCATGGGCGGCGCGGCTGACTTCTTCCTGAATGGTGCCGATCTGACTGCGGATCTGGTCGGTGGCCTTGCTGGTCTGGCTGGCAAGGTTCTTGACCTCGTTGGCGACCACGGCAAACCCTTTACCGGCATCCCCGGCGCGCGCGGCCTCAATCGTGGCATTCAGGGCGAGCAGATTGGTCTGGTCGGCGATGGCGGTGATCAGATCGACCACCTGCCCGATTTCCCGGGCGGCTGTTTCCAGTCCCTCAATCACCGCATTGGCTTCTGCGGCCCGGGCTGAGGCGGCGGCGGAACGGTCAGAGGAGTCCTGCACCTGACGGCTGATCTCGCGGATTGAGGCTCCCAGTTCTTCCGTTGCGCTGGCGACGGTCTGCACGTTTTCAGAGACTTCCCCGGCAGAGTCGGCGACGGAATGGGCCTGACTGCTGGTTTCCTCGGCAATGCTCGACATGCCTTGAGCAGTGACGTCCAGGGTTCCCGCTGCGGTGGAGATGGATGTCAGCAGATCAGCGACTGCCGAGTCAAAGGTGTGGGCCAGAGCTGAGAGGCGGTTGGCCCGGTCAAGGCGGGCCTGATTTTCGGCTTCCTGCTCGGCTTTCAGGCGGTCGGCGGTGATCATCTGGTCCCGGAACACAGCCACTGCCCCGGCCATATCGCCGATTTCATCGCGATAGTCGGTGGCAGGAATCGTTACGCTCAGGTCATGGGTCGCCAGACGCTGCATGGCAGCGGTCATCGCTTTCAGCGGGCGGGTGATGCCGATCGCCATGACCACGGCAAAGCCGGTGCCGATCAGCAAAGACAACGCCGCCAGCAGAAAAACCTGCATGGCAGAGCGGCCCAGCATGGCAACCGTCTGATCTTCAACATCCTGCATGCGGGCACGACCGTCGGACAGGGCCTCATCACCCAGGGCGTAGAACGTCGCTGCGCTTTTCACCATCGCGTCGGTGGCGATCCCCTGTTCTTTCAGGCTGACGCGGGAGAATTCGGTGAAGGCGGGCTGGTAGCGACTGACGAAATCCTGCAGGGCGGTGAGACTTGCTTTCGAGTCGGGGTCGGAAACCTTTGCTGCGGCGGCTTCGACTTCCTCTCCAAATCCCTTTATTTCCTCGATGGCGTGGTCACTGGCAGTTCGGCTCGGGTCCGCCCAGAACTCCAGTGTCGCAATCCGGGCGTGTTCGTAGTGCTCGCGCAGTTCCAGCGCAGATAATGCGGCCTGCGGCTCGCCGGATGACAGGGCCTCTGCGGCGAGGCGTGACAGCAGGTCATTCGCCTGTGTCAGCATCGGGCGCAGGGTTCCGGCATAAAGGGTGTTGTGCTGCTGGCGCAGGCTGCGCAACTCAGCGAAATATCCGGTATAGACGGCCATCGTCGCCTGCATCTGCCGGTACCGCTCTTTCCGGGGTTCGGCGCGGGTGGTCTCAATCAGTCCGGTCAGGGTGGCGTCAAGCCGCTGTTGCAGGGTTGTGACCGCATCGGCGTCGGCCGTATTGCCTGAATAGAGAAAGGACAGGGCATTCCGGCGGATCAGGCCGGTATCGGCGACAGTCTGGGTGACCGTCAGGGTGTTGCGGGCGACCCGCTGATATTCTGACAGCTGGAAGCGTATATCCGCCCCGGTCCAGGCGAACAGCCCGGTCAACAGGGCGATGAACAGCAACAGGGTTGAGAAGGCAGCCGTGACCCGGGTTGTCACCCGGAAGCGGGACATCCAGTGCAGCATGGTGGCATCCGTTCCTGTCAGGCGGGGGGGAGCCTTCTGACTGTTGATGAAAATGCTAATGCTCGCAATGGAGGTGCTGAAAGATTGACTGCCCCGCAACACATCTGCGGGGCAGTCATAAAAAGACAGAGAAAGGGTGGCAGGGCAGCAGGCTGAAAAGACGGTTACACCGCCCGCACGTCCCGCAGGAAGTCCATCACCAGTGCCCGCAGGCGTTCCGCCTCCAGATTCAGGTTGCGTGAGGCCCCGAGCACGTCTTCCGATGCCACGCCGGTTTCTTGCGCGGCCTGACTGACCGTTTCGATGGTGTCGGAGACAACACCGGTCCCTGAGGCCGCCTGCTGGACGTTCAGCGAGATTTCCTGCGTCGCCGCACTCTGCTGCTCCACCGCCCCGGCGATGGAAGAGGCGATGGCACTGGCTTCGCGGGCGACCTCGACGATTTCGTCAATGGCGTGGGCGGCGCGGGTGACTTCTTCCTGAATCAGACCGATCTGAGTCCGGATCTGGTCGGTGGCCTTGCTGGTCTGGTTGGCCAGACTCTTCACTTCGTTGGCAACCACGGCAAAGCCTTTACCGGCATCTCCGGCGCGGGCGGCTTCGATGGTGGCATTCAGGGCCAGCAGGTTGGTCTGGTCGGCAATGGCGGTGATCAGATCGACCACCTGACCAATCGAGGAGGCGGCACTTTCCAGCCCTTCAATAACGGCGCTGGCATCGGTTGCCCGCTCTGCGGCGGCGGCGGATTTGTCAGAGGAGTCCTGTACCTGACGGCTGATTTCACGGATAGAGGCGCCAAGCTGCTCCGCCGCGCTGGCGACGGTCTGCACGTTTGCCGAAACTTCCGTGGCGGTGCCGGTGGCGGAACTGGCCTGCTGGCTGGTGCGGTCGGCGATGGAGGACATGCCCTGTGCCGTCGTGTCCAGCGTGGCGGTGGCGGCGGTGATGCTTTCCAGCAGTCCGCCGACCGCAGAATCAAAGCCCTGTGTCAGGTCTGCCATACGGTTGGCACGCGCCAGCCGGGCCTCGTTTTCCTGCCGTTGCTGTTCCTGCAGGCGGGCGGTCTCGTTCATATTGTCTTTGAAGACCACCAGCGCGGCAGCCATCTGCCCGATTTCATCGCGCAGGGTGGTGGCGGGGATCGGCGTGGCCAGATCGTTGGCGGCCAGTCTTTGCATGGCGCTGGTCATCGCTTTCAGCGGCCGGGCAATCCCGGTGGCGATCACCACGGCAAACACCGTGCCCGCACCAAGGGCGGTTGCGGCCAGCACCAGCACCAGCACGAGGGTGGAGGCCAGAACCCGGGTGGTTTCCGTTTCCACCTGTTCCATCCGGGACATGCCATCCTGCAGCATTTCCTGCGCCAGGGTGTTGAACTGGTCGGCAGCCACAATCATCGGGCCGGTCACCAGCTCCTGCCCCTTGATGGCGATCACCGAGATTTCGGCAAACTGGGTCTTATAGCGCTGGGCCAGCTCGTTCACGTCGTTGGCGAGCTTCAGCATGTTGGGGTTGCCTGCCAGGTCTTTGGTCAGGCGGGTGGTCCTTTCGTTGAAGTCACCGATCTGGCGCAGGGCAACCTCGCTCAGGCCGCGCCCCGGATTGTTCATGAACCGCAGGGAGGCCACCCGGGACTGCTCGAAGGCTTCCCGGGCGCGGGCGGCGGTCACGGCGTTGGTCATGTCCGACGCCTGAATGCTGCCATCGACCAGATAGCCCAGCAGTTTGGTGGTGCGGGGCCCAAGGGCGCCGATACCATCCTCAAACATCTTCTCCCGCTTCTGCTTCAGGTCGCGGGCCTCGATGAAGGTGTTGGTGTAGGAGTTCAGCAGATCCAGCATCTGCTGGTACCGGGTCGTGCGGCCCTCATCGGTGCTGGCGGCGATCAGGCTGTTCAGCCGTTCCTCAATCCGCACCCGGCCCTGCAGAACCTTTTCGGCATCGGCATTGATGTTGGCGAACACGAAGGACAGCACATCGCGGCGCATCTGCCCGACGTCAGAGGCCACCTCGGCCACGGCCAGCGTATCGCGGGCGGTCGCCTGATAAATGGCCATCTGGCGGCTGGTCTTGTTGCCGACCACGTAAAACAGGGCGGCCAGCGCGGCGATAAACAGCAGCAAAGCTGCGAAAGCGGCCACGATGCGGGTCGTGACCTTAAAGCGTGACATCCACTGGACCATTCGGCGGCCTCTCCTGTGCGGGCCGACGGAGGAGATCAGGTGCCAACCCCCTGCCGACCCTTAAAACGTTTTGAATCTCTGAGGACGTTTCTTTTGTTTGGTGTGCCGGTTTTGGCATTTATTGCTGTGCGGGCTGTCATCGTTGGGATGTACGACTCGCACATTGCTTATCAGCAATATCGGTATAGCCGACCCGCAGGGTCTGTCAAAGGGAGTAAGTGATAGAGTTTTTATATTGGCTTCTCTTACTTCATTGCTTCGTCATCTTACAGATAACACGCATAAACGCATCGGATTTTACTGAATTGCTGCATAGCACTGATAGCGTAAGCCTGTAGGAAGACGGGGTTTTACGGAAGATGCGAAAAAGTCTATATGCATCTGCGGGACTGGGTTTCTGTCAGAATTGGGTGCGACTGTCTGACAATTACGGCTGACAACCATCCGGTCAGGATGGCCGTCAGGCAAACAGGTAGGGGACAAAGCTGCGGTTGTTGGAGTCAACGCTGACCCGGCTGCCGATCGGCGGAAAGGCCCGCTGCTGACAGTCGGTGCGTTCACAGATGCGGCAGTTGACCCCGATCGGCACCGCAGTGGCCTGCGCATTAACATCAACCGCATCGGCATAAACGACGTCGGCGGCGTAGGACACCTCGCACCCCAGACCGACGGCAAACTGGCGGCTGGGTTTCAGAAACGCGCCGCCGCCCTTGGTGACGGTGCGGGCCACGCAGATATAGGGGGTGTCATCGGGCATCTTCGCCATCTGCACCAGAATCTTCCCCGGTTGGGCGAAGGCCTCGTGGACATTCCATTTCGGGCAGGTGCCGCCGAAGCGGGCGAAATGCAGGCGGGTGGCGGAATGGCGTTTGGTGATGTTCCCGGCCATGTCAACACGCACGAAATAGAACGGCACCCCCTTGTGACCGGGGCGTTGCAGGGTGGACAGGCGGTGGCAGGCCTGCTCGAAGCTGGTGCCGAAGCGGCTTTGCAGCACTTCGATATCGTGGCGCACTTCCCGCGCCGCCCGCAGGAAGCGGGAGTAGGGCATCACCAGCGCCCCGGCGAAGTAGTTGGCCAGACCGACCCGGCAGATCGAGCGCGCATCATCCGATGACAGGTTGGCGGCATTGACCAGATCCTCAATCACGCCGCCAAAGCCGATCAGGGCGATCTGATGGGCCAGATGGAAGGTGCGGCTGGGCCCGTCGAGCAGGGCGGACATGTGCAGGGTGCCGGTGGCGGGATCAAACCGCCGCATCGCCAGATCATCTTCTGACACCAGCCGCACCCGGACGTCGTGCTTCATCTTCAGGTACAGCGACAGGTCCTGCGTCATGTCGCCGATGGTGAAGCCTTCGCGTTCCACCAGTGCCTCCGCCGCCTCGTCGAGGGGGGAGAAGTAGTTATTGCAGTAGTAAAAATAGTCCCGCACCTCTTCATACGGAAAGTGGGGGTTGCCGGTGGTTTCGTCCTGCCCGTGGTTGTGCAGGTCATCGGCCATGGCCTGCAGGCGCTCGTTCAGCTGTTGGTAGGCCTGATACAGCGACAGCACCCGCCGCGCCACTTCCGGCGACATGCTGGCCAGCGTGCGCAGCTCCGTCGTGCTGGGCGGGTCGCCGTTAAACAGCGGGTCGGACAGGGTTTCCCGCAGGTCAGAGACAAGGCGGGCCTCTTCATCCTCGGCCAGTGTGGCGACATCGACTTCCAGCTCCTGCGCGATGCGCAGCAGGACTGCCACCGTCAGCGGGCGCTGGTTGTTTTCAAGCTGGTTGAGATAGCTCGGCGACAGGTCAAGCAGGCGGGCCATGGCGGCCTGACTCATGTTCCGCTGTTCCCGCAGGCGGCGCAGTTTATAGCCCAGGAACAGCTTCTTTTTCATCGCACGGCTCCGGCGGGAAGACAGGGGGCAGGGGCCCCGGAATTTACACACTTTGCAAAAATGGCAAAAGCAATTGCGAACAGTTTTGCAATGTTACCCTTTTTCGGTCAAGGGCGCTCTGTTCCTTGGCTGCGTTTGCGAATACAACGGTTACGCAACTGCCTGCGTCTGAGGGGGAGACCCCCGCCCGCAGGCGGCTGGCACAACACCTGTGCGCACCCCGTCGCCCCCTTCCGGCACCTTGCCGTGCGGGGGGCAAAAGCGGCAGAAAAAGCGCCCGGGATCACGGTAGGGGACGGAACCTGCATGTACGACATCATTCAGCAGCTTGAAAACAAGCGGGCCGCGGCCCGGATGGGCGGTGGCCAGCGCCGGATCGACGCACAGCATGCCAAGGGCAAGCTGACCGCGCGGGAACGCATTGATCTTCTCCTCGACGAAGGCTCCTTCGAAGAGTGGGATATGTTCAAGGAGCACCGCTGCACCGATTTCGGCATGGCCGACCAGAAGGTGCCGGGCGATGGCGTCATCACCGGCTATGGCACCATCAACGGCCGTCTGGTGTTTGTGTTCAGCCAGGACTTTACCGTGTTCGGCGGGTCGCTGTCGGAAACCCACGCGCAGAAGATCTGCAAGGTCATGGATCAGGCCATGAAGGTCGGCGCGCCGGTGATCGGCCTGAATGACTCGGGCGGGGCCCGCATTCAGGAAGGCGTGGACTCGCTGGCCGGGTACGCTGATGTGTTCCAGCGCAACGTGATGGCGTCGGGCGTCATCCCGCAGATTTCCGTGATCATGGGCCCGTGCGCGGGCGGGGCGGTGTATTCCCCGGCGATGACGGACTTCATCGCCATGGTGAAGGACAGCTCCTACATGTTCGTCACCGGGCCGGACGTGGTGAAGACCGTGACCCACGAAGTGGTCACCGCCGAGGAACTGGGCGGCGCCGTCACCCATTCCAGCAAGTCCGGCGTGTCGGAACTGTCGTTCGAGAACGATGTTGAGGCGCTGCTGGAAATCCGCCGTCTGGTTGATTTCCTGCCTGCCAACAATAAGGACAAGCCGCCGGTGCGGCCGACGTCGGACCCGGCTAACCGCGATGACCCGTCACTGGACACGCTGATCCCGGCCAACCCGAATATGCCCTACGACATGAAGGAGCTGATCCTGAAGGTCGTGGACGAGGCCGATTTTTATGAAATCGCCCCGGATTATGCCAAGAACATCATCACCGGCTTCGGGCGCATGGACGGCTCCACCGTCGGTATCGTCGCCAACCAGCCGATGGTGCTGGCCGGGTGCCTTGACATTGACAGCAGCCGCAAGGCCGCCCGTTTCGTGCGGTTCTGCGATGCTTTCAACATTCCGCTGATCACCTTCGTTGACGTGCCGGGCTTCCTGCCGGGCACCACGCAGGAATACGGCGGCATCATCAAGCACGGCGCCAAGCTGCTGTACGCCTATGCCGAAGCCACCGTGCCGAAGGTGACCGTCATCACCCGCAAGGCCTATGGCGGGGCCTATGACGTGATGGCGTCCAAGCATCTGCGCGGCGATGTCAACTTTGCCTGGCCGCAGGCGGAAATCGCCGTGATGGGCCCGAAGGGCGCGGTGGAGATCATCTTCCGTCAGGATATCGGCGATGCCGAGAAGATCGCCGAGCGGACCGAGGAATACCGCCAGAAGTTCGCCAACCCGTTCGTCGCCGGGGCCCGTGGCTTCATCGACGACGTCATCATGCCGCATGGCACCCGCCGCCGCATCTGCCGCTCGCTGGCGATGCTGCGCGACAAAAAGCTGGAAAATCCGTGGAAAAAGCACGGCAACATTCCGCTCTAACGGCCTGATGCGTAAAGGGTGAACCACACCATGTTCAAAAAGATTCTGATCGCCAACCGTGGCGAAATCGCCTGCCGCGTCATCAAGACCGCCCGCAAGATGGGCATCAAGACCGTGGCCGTGTTCTCCGAAGCCGACCGCGAGGCCCTGCATGTGCAGATGGCCGATGAGGCGGTGTTTATCGGCCCGGCCCCCAGCGCCCAGAGCTATCTGGTCATCGACCGGATCGTGCAGGCCTGTAAGGACACCGGGGCGGAAGCGGTGCATCCCGGCTATGGCTTCCTGTCGGAAAACAAGCTGTTCCAGCAGGCGCTGGCTGACAACGGCATCGCCTTCATCGGCCCGGATGCCCACGCCATCGAGGCGATGGGCGATAAGATCACCTCGAAGAAGCTGGCGGCTGCCGCCGGGGTTTCGACGGTGCCGGGCTACATGGGCATCATCAAGGATGCCGATGAAGCGGTGAAGATTGCCAATGACATCGGCTATCCGGTGATGATCAAGGCCTCTGCCGGCGGTGGCGGCAAGGGGATGCGCGTGGCGTGGAACGCCGACGAAGCCCGCGACGGCTTCGAGCGTGCGACCTCGGAAGCCCGCTCCTCCTTCGGTGATGACCGCGTGTTCATCGAGAAGTTCGTCGATCAGCCGCGTCACATCGAAATTCAGGTGCTGTCGGATGGCGAAAACTGCATCTTCCTGAACGAGCGGGAATGCTCGATCCAGCGCCGTCACCAGAAGGTGATCGAAGAAGCGCCGTCGCCGTTTCTGGATGAGGCCACCCGCAAGGCGATGGGCGAACAGGCCGTCGCCCTGTCGAAGGCGGTGCAGTACAAATCCGCCGGGACCGTTGAATTCATCGTCGACGGTCAGCGCAACTTCTATTTCCTTGAGATGAACACCCGCCTGCAGGTGGAGCATCCGGTGACTGAACTGATCACCGGCCTCGATCTGGTGGAATGGATGATCCGCATCGCCTACGGCGAAAAGCTGACCATCCGGCAGGGCGATGTGCAGCTGAACGGCTGGGCGATGGAAAGCCGCATTTATGCGGAAGACCCGTACCGCAACTTCCTGCCGTCCACCGGCCGTCTGGTCCACTATCAGCCGCCCGATGAGTCCGACACCGTGCGCGTCGATACCGGCGTGTATGATGGCGGCGAAATCTCCATGTACTATGACCCGATGATCGCCAAGCTGGTGACTTACGGGCCGGACCGGAACACCGCCATTGCCGCGATGCGCCGGGCGCTGGATGAGTTCTATATCCGCGGGGTGTCGCACAACATTCCGTTCCTGGCGTCGCTGCTGGGCAAGCAGCGCTTTGTGGATGGCCGTCTGACCACCAACTTCATCGCCGAGGAATATCCGCACGGCTTCAACGCCGCCGACCTGCCGCCGGAAGATCCGACCGTGCTGGCCTGCGTCGCTGCGGTGATCCACCGGCAGGTGCAGGAACGTGAGGCGATGATCTCCGGCCAGATGCGCGGGTACGAGCGCGAAGTCGGCACCAAGTACGTGGTCCGCTTCTCGAAAGAGCGCTATGAGCCGGTCAGCATCGCCAATGATCCGGACGACGACGGCTGGGGCTCTGTCGTCACCGTCGGCGGTAGCAAACACAAGGTGTCGGGCGACTGGGCCTTTGGTGACTACCTGTGGCTGGGCACCGTCGATGAGCGGGACGTGGTGGTGCAGGTTGACCGCAAGGGCAGCAACGGCTATGTGCTGTCCACGCAGGGGGCGCTGGCTGACCTGAAGGTGTTCAGCCCGCAGGCTGCCGCCTACGATCAGCTGATGCCGGTCAAGTTGCCGCCGGATATGTCGAAGTATCTTCTGTCGCCGATGCCGGGCCTGCTGGTCAGCATCGACGTGGCGGAAGGGCAGGAGGTGAAGGCGGGCGAAAAGCTGGCCGTCATCGAAGCGATGAAGATGGAAAACCTGCTGCGCGCCGAGCAGGACGGCACCGTCAAGAAGATCCACGCTGCTGCCGGCGGATCGCTGGCGGTGGACCAGATCATCATCGAGTTCGCCTGATCCTGCCGTCTGACCCTGCAAAAGGATGCGGTCAGCCTGATACGCCGGATGCGTCAGGCTTTTCCGGCCCCGGGAGCGGCACTCTGCCGTTCCCGGGGTTCGGTCACCCGGCCCCCCTTACCCGGCCGGTCCTTCAGGGTCCCTGTGGTCTGTTTTCTTCTGTAAGACTCCCCCGAGAGGTGTGAAATGACCCTTTCCGTTGCCAAGACCCCGTCGCTGCTGTCTGCGGTGCTGCCGTCCTCCGGTGTTGCCGCCAAGGTGGGCGCCGTGGTGCTGGGGTCCCTGCTGCTGGCGGCGTCTGCCAAGGTGCAGGTGCCGTTCTGGCCGGTGCCGATGACCATGCAGACCTTTGTTGTGCTGGTTCTGGGCATGGCCTATGGCTCCCGCCTCGCCGTCGCGTCGGTGCTGACCTATCTGGCGCAGGGGCTGGCCGGTCTGCCGGTGTTCGCCGGGGCCATTGCCGGTCCGGCTTACATGATGGGCCCGACCGCCGGGTATCTGGTCGGCTTTGTGGCTGCCGCCGCGATGATCGGTCTGCTGGCCGAGCGTGGCTGGGACCGGTCGCCGCTGAAGGCCTTTGTGGCGATGTCTGCCGGTCATGCCCTGATCTTCGTGTTCGGCGTGGCGTGGCTGTCGTCCCTGATGGGGCTGGAAAAGGCGATCGCCGTCGGCGTGACCCCGTTCCTGGCTGCCACCGTGCTGAAAAGCGCGCTGGGCATGGCGGTGATGGTTGCCGCCTGGTCGGCGCTGCGCCGCCGTCAGGCCTGAGGGCCTGAGCCGGTCTGGTGATTCCCGGTGTTATTCTGCCATCGGGATGTGAGGAAATACGTCCAGAAAGCTGCCCCGGTCTAACGGGGCGGGGGAAGGGGCCGGGTCTGATGATCTGGCCCCTTTTCTATGCAGGAGTCTGCGGCCCGCCTGCCGAGTCGTGGCAGGATCTGTTGCCCGGATAGACTGTTGTGGTGCGTTGCCGCAGAATATTGCAGGCGCAAAATGCGGCTTTTCCCATATTTCCCAAACCGTTGAAAACAGGTACGCCAGACGGGACGGATCCCGTCGGGCAGGGGGGATCGGGTAATGGCTGCCATCGTTTTTTGAACTGCCCGCTTTTCAGGGGCGCGATATCTCATTAATCTGCGCATCCTTTTGCTTCCGCAGGGTTCCTGCGGCTTTGTGGCAGGGGATGGCCGGTTTTCACCACCGTGTGGGGCCGGAACGTCTGCTGCATTCCTTTCCGACTCCCTTCCGTAACGGGCGACCCGACCATGAAGATCCACAGCGAGAACCTTGACGATCTGGCCCTGCAGTATCACCGCCAGCCCCGTCCGGGTAAGATCGCCATTGCTGCCACCAAGCCGCTGGCGACCCAGCGCGATCTGGCGCTGGCATATTCTCCGGGGGTTGCCGCTGCCTGCCGGGCGATTGTCGATGATGAGGCTGCGGCCTATGAGGTGACCGGCCGGGGCAATATGGTGGCGGTGGTCACCAACGGCTCGGCGGTGCTGGGGCTGGGGGCGATTGGCCCGCTGGCAGCCAAGCCGGTGATGGAAGGCAAGGCGGTTCTGTTCAAGAAGTTCGCCGGGATTGATGCCTTCGACATCGAGATCAAGGCCGAAACCGCCGACGAGATGGTGCAGATCATCGCGGCGATGGAGCCGACCTTCGGCGCGATCAACCTCGAGGATATCAAGGCCCCGGAATGCTTTGAGGTGGAAAGCCGCCTGCGCGAGAAGATGGGCATCCCGGTGTTCCATGATGACCAGCATGGCACCGCCATTGTGGTCGGCGCGGCGGTGCGTAACGGCCTGTATCTGGTCAATAAGGATATTTCGCAGGTTAAGCTGGTCTCCACCGGCGGCGGCGCGGCGGGTCTTGCCTGCCTTAACCTGCTGGTCGAGATGGGGCTGAAGCGTGAGAACGTCACCCTGTTCGACAAGTTTGGTCTGGTCTATGAGGGCCGGAACGAGGATATGAACCCGCATAAGGCGGTCTATGGCCGGTCTGATCTGCCGTCTGACACCACCCTGACGCAGGCGATGGACGGGGCTGATGTGTTCCTCGGCCTGTCCGGCCCGGGGGTGCTGACCGGGGCGATGGTGGCGTCGATGGCGGCCCAGCCGCTGGTGCTGGCGCTGGCCAACCCGACCCCGGAAATCATGCCCGATGAAGTGCTGAAGGTGCGCGATGACGCCATCATCGCCACGGGCCGGTCTGATTACCCCAATCAGGTCAACAACGTGCTGTGCTTCCCCTTCATCTTCCGCGCCGCGCTGGATGTGGGGGCCAAGGACATCAACAAGGCGATGCAGCTGGCCTGTGTCGAAGCGATTGCTGAGCTGGCACGGTCGGAAACCTCTGACGTTGTTGCCAGCGCCTATGTCGGGGAAAATCTGGTGTTCGGGCCGCAATACCTGCTGCCGAAGCCGTTTGATCCGCGCCTGATTCAGGTGATTGCCCCGGCGGTGGCCGAGGCGGCGATGAACAGCGGCATTGCCACCCGCCCGATTGCCGATCTGAAGCTGTATCGCGAACAGCTGGGCCAGTATGTGTTCCGGTCCGGCCAGACCATGCGCCCGGTGATGGAAAAGGCCCGTCAGGCCGCCAAGCGGGTGGTGTTCGCCGAAGGCGAGGACGAACGCGTGCTGCGGGCCGCGCAGGCAGCGCTGGACGAAGGTGTGGCCCGCCCGATCCTGATCGGCCGCCGGGCGGTGATCGTTGAGCGGATCGCCGATCTGGGCCTGCGGATGCGCCCGGATGAGGATGTCGAGGTGGTCGAGATCATCCGGGATCCGCGCTATCACCACTTCTCTGACGCCTACTGGCGTCTGATGCGCCGTCGTGGGGTATCGCCGGACCATGCCCGCGTCGCGGTGCGGGCCAGCGCCACCATTTTCGCGGCGCTGATGGTGCGCCGGGGCGAGGCCGAGGCGATGATCTGCGGCACCGCCGGTAAGTACAGCGGCCACCTGAAGCAGGTGAAGGATGTGCTGGGTCTGCGCCCGGGTGTCTCTGTCTGTGCGGCGATGAACGCGGTGATTCTGGAGAAGGGGACCTTCTTCATCACCGATACCTACGTCAACCACGAGCCGTCGGCGGAGGAACTGGCCGCCATCACCACCATGGCGGCGGAAGAAGTGCGCCGCTTCGGCATCGAGCCGAAGATTGCCATGCTGTCGCATTCCAACTTCGGGTCCGATAACAGCGAATCGGCGCAGCGGATGCGTGACGCGCTGAATCTGGTGTGGGAACGGGCCCCGGATCTGGAAATCGAAGGGGAAATGCATTCAGACTCCGCCCTGTCAGCGGATCTGCGCGACCGTATCTTCCCCGGCAGCCGCCTGAAGGGCGAAGCCAACCTGCTGGTGATGCCGTCGGCTGATGCCGCCAACATCGCCTTCAATATGGTCAAGGTGCTGGGGGATGGCCTGAATGTCGGGCCGATCCTGCTCGGCATGGCCTATCCTGCCCATATCGTCACCCCGTCGATCACCGTGCGCGGTCTGCTGAACATGACCGCGCTGGCCGTGGTTGAGGCGCAGCTGCTGGCCGAGCGGCGCTGAACTGTCGCGGAAAGTGCCCTGACTTCCTGAAAACAGGGCACTTTTTTGATCAGGCAGACCATGCTTGGTCGGACTGTTGCCGGAGCGCCCTTCCGTCTTCTCTTGCTGATGGAAGATTGCTCCGCCTTTGTCGTCTCAGGGTTAAAAGCACCCCGCCCGGGTTTTGGGCGGGGTGTTTTTTATGTCTGCTGGATTGGTCCGTAGACAGAAGGCTGTCGGCTATGACAAAAATATCAGTATAACAGTAGTTCCCCGCCCGTCTTCCCGGGGGGTGACAGGCCGGTGCAACACCGGGCTGGCAAGCGCCGGGGGTGGGGTGTGGTTGTGGTGGGATGTAATGACGGGGTTGCTCTGACGGGTTTACGTTGAAAAGAATGGGAACTTTTATTCCCTTCTGGTAGATATCGCCCGCGGGGAGAGTGCTGACACTGTCGTGCAGACTGCCCGATAAACGGCAGGGAGAGAGCCGGGATGGCTGCAACCGGTTTGGTGGTGAAAGACGCACGGATTGTCGTACTGGACGACAACCCGACCAACGTGCTTCTGCTGGAAGCGATGCTGGAGGAAGACGGGTTCACCAACGTCGCCGGTTACACAAATCCGGTCGCGGCGCTGGAGGCTATGCTGGCCTCGCCCCCTGATCTGGTGCTGCTCGATATCCGCATGCCGGTGCTGGATGGCCATCAGGTTCTGGCCCGCCTGATGAGCGGGGTTGATGATTATCTGCCGGTGATCGTGCTGACCGCCCAGACGGATAACGAGACCCGGATGCGGGCGCTGGCCGGCGGGGCGCGGGATTCCCTGTCCAAGCCCTTTGATCAGGCAGAGGTGCTGCACCGCATCCGCAACACCCTGGAAACCAAGCTGCTGTTCAATGACCGGCGGGAGCAGGCCACCCAGCTGGAAAAGCTGGTGATCGAGCGGACCCGCGAGCTGGCCTTTATGGCAACCCATGATCTGTTGACCGGTCTGCCCAACCGCGCCGCCCTGCGTGAGCGGATGGTGGAGATGGCCGCCGCCGGGGAAGGCTGTGTGCTGCTGGTCTCGGTGGAGCGGCTGGAAGGCGTGGTTGACGCGCTGGGGACGGTGCTGGGGGAAGCGGCACTGCGCCAGTGTGCGGAAAGCCTGCGCGGTCTGCTGCCGGAAGACGCCCGGATCGGTTGCTGGGGCGGCACTGAATTCATGATTGTCATCCCGTACGGGGCGGCTGATCAGTGGGCCCGGCGGATCATGGATTTCTTCCGGGTGCCGATGCGCTGCAATGCGGTTGAGCTGATCCTTGATGCCCGGATTGGTACCTGCCAGTACCCGCAGGATGGCAGTGATGCTGACCGGCTGGTGCAGCGGGCCGGGCTGGCGATGATTACTGCCCGCCGGGCCGGAAATGACTTTGCCGCCTATACCACGGCGCTGGAAGAGACCGCCAACCGCAAGCATGTGCTGGAACGCGAGCTGCGCAAGGCGATTGAACGCAATCAGCTTCAGGTGGTCTATCAGCCGAAGCTGCGTCTGGCTGACCGCCGGGTGGTGGGGATGGAGGCGCTGCTGCGCTGGACCCACCCGGAGCTGGGGTTTGTCTCCCCGGTCCAGTTCATTCCGGTGGCGGAGGAAACCGGGGCGATTGTGCCGATCGGGGAATGGGTGCTGCGGCAATCCTGCGCTGACTGTCTGGTCTGGCGGAAGCAGGGCTATGATCTGACGGTGGCGGTCAACGTCTCGGGCCGTCAGTTTGACGAACCCAACCTGCCGGGCACGGTCGCCCATGTGCTGGGCCAGACCGGCCTGCCGTCGCGGGCGCTGGAAGTGGAAATCACCGAAACCGCCCTGCTGCGTGATCTGGGCCGGGCTAAACAGGTGCTGACGGCAATCCGTGAGCTGGGCGTCGCCATCGCCATCGACGATTTCGGCACCGGCTATTCCTCGCTGTCGTATCTGCGTCAGCTGCCGCTGAATACCCTGAAGGTTGATCAGTCGTTCGTCCGGCATCTTGATACCAATGCGGATGACCGGGCCCTGACCCGCACCATCGTCGCGATGGCGCAGACGCTGGGGCTGGAAGCGGTGGCGGAAGGGATTGAAAGCGATACCCATGCCGCTTTCCTGCTGGAGCAGGACTGTGCGCTGGGACAGGGCTATCTGTTTGCCAAGCCGATGTCGGCCCCCGATTTTACGGCATGGCTACAGGCGCACGCGGTGCCGATGGAAGGCGTTGCCTGATCCGGCGGAACCGGCAGCGGTGTCACAGGAAAAACCCGGCCCGGACAGGCCGGGTTTTCTATTTAGATCCGTAGGTCATGGCCAGAAGCCGTTCCGTCAGGGCGGGCAGGCGACTGCGCAGGAAGTCAGGGTGCGGGGCATCGGGCAGGGCATCTTGAATGCAGGTGATCAGCCATGCGCCGTCGGCGGCGAGCCGGGGCACTTCCAGCGCCGGATCACTGTCGGTTTCCGCATGGCGGTGCAGGCGGCCATGCAGCCAGCTGTTCCACAGGCCACCGGTCTGGGGATCAAACAGCGATCCCTGAACCAGCGCGATGGACGTGGCTGTCCGGTCCGGGTTGTCATCGCTCAGCACCAGACGGATGTAGGCCCGGGTAAAGCGACCATAGGCAATCGGATCGGCTGCCATCAGGGTATCAATGTCGCGGTCCCCCTGCTCGAGAAGATCGTTGAGCATCGCTTCGATCAGGGCCTGCCGGTTGGGGAAATGATGAAAGACCCCGCCTTTGCTGACACCGGCGGCATCGGCCACCGCCTGAATGCTCAGGCCCGCCATGCCGTGTTCGGCGATGACCTGCCCGGCACAGTCAAGGATGGTACGGCGGACCAGTTCCGGTTGTTTCTTCCGGGTGTGGGCAAGGCTCATGATGGGGCGTTATCCGTGCAGGGAAGAGCGGGAGAAGACATTCAGGACCACGACGCCAGCAATGATCAGCCCGATACCGGCGACGGCTCCGGCAGTCAGGGCCTGACGGAACAGCACGACCCCGGCCAGTGTGGTCAGGGCAATGCCAATGCCGCCCCACAAGGCATAGGCGATGCCGACCGGGATTGTTTTCAGGGCCTGTGACAGACAATAGAACGACAGCGCATAAAAAGCCGCCATAGCCACCGAGGGCAGCAGCCGGCTGAACTGTTCGGTTTTGACCATGCAGGCAGTCCCCGCGACTTCCAGCAGGATTGCGGTGATCAGCCAGCCATAGGGGGCGGCGGCACTGGTCAGGGCTGGGGTAAGCGTTGATGGTGGCATGGGGGGTCTCCGGTTGGCATTAAAAACATACCGTCCGGTCGGTTTCTTTTCAAGATGGATTTTGAGCCCAAAACAACAACGCCCGCCGGAAGGGGCGGGCGTTGCGGTTGAAGAGGAGAGGGCGGGCAGGATTACACCGCCCGCCATTCCCAGTCAGTCCCCTGCGGGGTGTCCTTGATTTCCACACCCGCCGCCAGAAGCTGGTCGCGCAGGGCGTCGGAGGCCGCAAAGTCCTTGGCCTTGCGGGCGGCGGTGCGCTGGTCGATCAGGGCAGTGATCTCGGCATCGGTGATGGTGGCCGACTGCGGGCGGATCGCCAGATCGGCGGCGCTGACGGTGGTCAGGGCCAGCCCGAGGGTCAGGTCAAACAGGCAGGCCAGCCGCAGGGCTTCTTCCGCCGCCAGCTTCTTGTCATCGAGCAGACGGCCCAGCGCCACCAGCGCATCCGGGGTGTGCAGGTCGTTGGACAGGGCGGCATCAAGGGCATCAATGTAACCGGCGGCCTTCGGTGACAGCCCGGCCTCCAGCTCCCGCCGCAGGTAGGTGAACGGCCCGCCGCTCTGGAACTTCGCTTCCGCCGCGATTTTCAGCCAGCGGTCAGCCGCCGGGCCGACCTCTTCACGCAGGCGGGCGACCCGCAGCAGCATCCGCCGCAGGTTCGACCGCGCCGCCGCCACCGCATCCCACGAGAATTCGAGGTTGGAACGGTAGGAGGCCGTCAGCAGGAACAGCCGGTAGGCCAGCGGGTGGATGCCGCGGTCGATCAGCGATTGCAGGGTCAGGAAGTTGCCCTTGGACTTGGACATCTTCTCGCCTTCGTCGCCATCGCTGCGCAGCACGAGGAATTCGTTGTGCATCCACCAGTTGGCACCCGGATGATCACAGGCGCTGTGGGCCTGATTCTGGGCGATTTCGTTGCAGTGGTGAACCTGCCGGTGGTCGATGCCGCCGGTGTGGATGTCAAAGCGGTCGCCCAGATACTTGGCCGACATCACCGAGCATTCCAGATGCCAGCCGGGCGCGCCGATGCCCCACGGGGCATGCCATTCCATCAGGCGCTGTTTGTCGGTCGGGCTGCGCCGCCACACCGCAAAATCCGACGGGTTACGTTTGCCACCGGCGGAGACGCGCTTACCGGCTTCCTGCCCGTCCAGATCCAGCAGGCCGAGCTTGCCGTAGTCCGCCACCTTCGAGGTGTCGAAATACAGGCCGTCGTCCAGCGCATAGGTGACGCCGTTCTGTTCCAGCGTTTCGGCGAAGGCGATCATTTCCTGAATGTGGTCGGTGGCCTTCGACCACAGCGACGGCGGCAGGATGTTCAGGCGGGTCAGGTCGGTCTTGAACGCGGTGGTGTAGTGTTCGGCAATGTCCCACACCGTGCGCTGCTGCTGGGCGGCGGCCTTTTCCATCTTGTCGTCGCCTTCGTCGGCGTCAGAGGTCAGATGGCCGACATCGGTGATGTTGATGACGTGGGTGACGTTATACCCCTTCCACGCCAGCGTCCGGCGCAGGGTATCGACGAACACATAGGCCCGCAGGTTGCCGATGTGGGCATAGTTATAGACGGTGGGACCACAGCTGTAGAGCCGCACGGCATTCGGATCAATCGGCGCGAAGGCCTGAAGCTCGCGGCCATAGGAATTGAACAGAGTCAGCGTGTGGTCAGTCATGGTCTTCTGTCTGTGTTATAAAGTAACAGTCGGAGAACAGACAGAATTGCACGGCGGGCCGCGCCCGGCAAGGGCGATGACGCCGCTTGCCTTCTCTGCCCCGGCGGCGTAAATCGTTGCGATTTTGTGTGATAGCGTATCACAGCGAAAAACAGGGAAAGCATACGCAGAATGACCGCTGAGACTCCGGCGCCGAAGGGCGCGGCGGGACAGGGCCCGTCCGAGCACGACTTTATTTATGATATTCACGACCGCCCCCGGGCGGCGGCATGGCTGCCGCTGTCGGCGCAGCACCTGTTCGCCATGTTCGGCGCCACCATTCTGGTGCCGTTCCTGACCGGGCTGCATCCGTCGGTGGCGCTGGTGTCCAGCGGTATCGGCACCCTGCTGTATATTGCGCTGACCAAGGCGCAGATCCCGGCTTATCTGGGGTCGTCTTTCGCCTTTATCACCCCGATCATTGTCGCCACCCAGCTTGCCGGGGTCTCCGGGGCGATGGTGGGGGCGATGACCGCCGGTCTGGTGTTTGTGGTGGTGGCCTTTTTCATCCGCACCTCGGGCATTGACTGGCTGATGCGCCTGCTGCCGCCGATCGTGATCGGGCCGGTGATCATGTGCATCGGTCTGTCGCTGGCCCCGGTGGCAGTGAAGATGGCGATGAATGATCCGGCCACCGGGGCCTATTCGCTGGTGCATCTGGGGGTGGCGCTGTTTACGCTGGTCATCACTATCGCCTGTAACATGTACTTCAAGGGCGTGCTGGCGCTGGTGCCGGTGCTGTTCGGCATCGTCAGCGGCTATGTGGCGGCGCTGGTGCTGGGTCTGGTGAATTTCAGCACCGTTCTGGCCGCGCCGCTGTTCGCGATGCCTGATTTTGTGCTGCCGGGCATCAACCAGCCGTTCACCGTGTCGCTGTCGGCAATCCTGATTATCGCTCCGGTGGCGCTGGTGACCATCACCGAGCACCTTGGTCACCAGATGGTGCTGTCGAAAGTGACCGGACGTGACTTCCTGCGCAAGCCGGGCCTGCACCGTTCGCTGCTGGGGGATGGTCTGGGCACCATGCTGGGGGCCTTCCTCGGCGGCCCGCCGCTGACCACCTATGGCGAAAACATCGGCGTCATCGCCATCACCCGCGTGCTGTCGGTGTGGGTTGTCGGCGGTGCGGCGGTTCTGGCGGTGCTGTTCGGCTTCCTCGGCAGTGTGTCGGCGCTGATCCAGACCATCCCGACGGCGGTGATGGGCGGGGTGTCGATGCTGCTGTTCGGCGTCATTGCCTCTTCCGGCCTGCGGATGATGGTGGACCGTCACCTTGATTTCGGCCGCAAGCGTAACCTGATTATCGCCTCGGTGATTCTGGTGATCGGGATCGGTGGTGTCGAACTGACGGTGGGTGAGTCCTTCAAGATCTCCAACATCGCGCTGGCGACGCTGGTTGGCCTGCTGCTCAATCTGCTGCTGCCGGGCCGCGATGCCGCTGAAAAGGGCGGGTCGCTGTTCCAGAAGACCGAAGCCTGATGTCTGTAGCGTCAGGTCTGTGACGCAAAAAGCCCCGGAGCGATCCGGGGCTTTTTTGCTGTCTGCGGCCTGCTTACCGCAGGGCGGGCCAAGCGGTCAGGGCCATGCGGGCCACCGCCATCAGGTCCGCTGCCGTCGCCCCTTGTGACGCCTGAAGCGACATGCCCATCGCCACGGTCCCAAGGAAACGTTGCAGCACCACCGGGTCGCTGTCCGGCGGCAGGTCACCGTCGGCAATGGCGCGGGTCAGGCGGTCGATGATCGATGTTTCGAAAGACTGGCGCAACTGATCCAGCTCTTCTTTGGCAATCAGGGAGTCATCTTTGCAGGTCATCGCCCCCTTCACCGACAGGCAGCCGACCGGGTGAGACGGATCTGTCAGCATCGCCGCCGCCCCGAACAGCAGGCGTTCCGCCAGGGTGCGGGCGGTGGGGGCGGCAAGGGCCTCGTTGATATAGGCCATCTTTTCGGTCTTGTAGCGGTCGAGCGCCTTGCGGAACAGATCTTCCTTATTACCGAACGCGGCGTACAGGCTGGGGCGGCTAATGCCCATCGCGTCCGTCAGATCGGTCAGCGATGCGCCGTCGAATCCCTTGCTCCAGAACACTTCCAGCGCCCGGTTGAGGGCGGTGTCGATATCAAAGGCCCGTGGCCGCCCGAGCGCCATGAAAAAAGCTCTCCACAGTCAGAAAAGAATTATGTACCTTCCGGTAAGGTAATGCCTTGACAACCGGCTGTCCAGATCTACATTCATACCAAACGGTACAGAAATGCCCGTGCGGTATCCCATTCCCGATCCCTGATGCAGACAGGCAGGGCGCGGCGGATACGGGCGGAATGGAGCGGACAGACAATGACGGATCACTTTGATAAAACGGGCCGCAGCCGGTTCAGCGGCCGGTCAGTGCTGCTGGCCGGTGTGGTGCTGACGGCGCTGGCGGGCGGGGCCTCGTTTCTGCTGATCCCGCCGCAGCAGGCGGCGCAGGCCAGCGATGGCCCGGCAGCCCCCCCGGCGGTGCCGGTGCAGGTGGCGGCGGTGGAACACCGCAGCGTGGTGCCGTGGGAAGATTTCTCTGGCCGTCTGGAGGCGGTGGACCGGGTTGAGATCCGTTCCCGCGTGTCCGGTCAGGTTCTGGCGGTGCATTTCCGTGAAGGCGGGCTGGTGAAAAAGGGTGACCTGCTGGTCACCATCGATCCGGCCCCCTATCAGGCAGAGGTTGACGGGGCTGAGGCACAGGTGGCGTCGGCCCAGTCGCGGCTGACCTACACCAAGCGCGAATATGACCGCGCCAAAGCGCTGGCGGAATCCGGCAGCATTCCGACGCGGGAAGTGGATTCCCGGGCCAATGCCTTCTTCGAGGCGCAGGCGGCGGCGCGGGCAGCACAGGCAGCGCTGGAGTCGGCAAAGCTGAACCTGTCATACACCCGGATCACCGCCCCGGTTTCCGGGCGGGTTGGCCGGGCCGAGGTGACGGCAGGCAATCTGGTGCCCGCCGGGGCCGGGGCCCCGGTGCTGACCACGCTGGTTTCCGTCAGCCCGATCTATGCGACGTTCGATGCCAGTGAGCGCACCCTGCTGCGCTCTCTGGCTGATGTGCGCGACCCGGCGAGCGGCACCTTGCAGGTGGACCGCATTCCGGTGCGGATGACGGTGCAGGGCCGGGGGGCTGCCCCGGTGGACGGCCATGTGCAGATGGTCGGCAACAGCGTTGATCCGCGCAATGGCACCGTGCAGGTGCGGGCGGTGTTCGACAATGCCGACGGCCTGCTGATGCCGGGCCAGTTTGCCCGCCTCAGTCTGGGGCAGCCGGTGCCGGAACAGGCCCTGCTGGTCGCCGAGCGGGCGGTCGGCACCGATCAGGATAAGAAATTTGTGATGGTGGTCGGCGATGATAACCGCGCCGCCTATCGCCCGGTGGTGCTGGGGCCGGTGGTGGATGGCCTGCGGATGGTCACCGATGGCCTGAAAGCCGGGGATCAGATCATCGTCAGCGGCCTGCAACGGGTGCGTCCCGGTGCGGTGGTTGCCCCGCAGAAAGTGGCCATGGCTGAAAACCGTTAAGCCCGGCATCTGAAACCGGACTCCCCGTCCCCCGTATCCTCCCTGCTGTGCCGTCGCGGTCTCCCGCGTCTGCCGGGTCGGCTGTATGCCGCCCCGGTGGGCGCGCGTGGGGACGGTTGCGCCTTTTTCGTGCCCCCGGGAGGGGCAGACCCATGAATTTCTCGCGGTTTTTTATCGACCGCCCGGTGTTTGCCGGGGTGCTGTCGATCCTGATTTTTGTCTCCGGGCTGCTGGCTCTGCGCGGCCTGCCGATCTCAGAATACCCCGAAGTGGTGCCGCCGACGGTGGTGGTGCGGGCCCAGTACCCCGGGGCCAGCCCCAGAGTGATTGCCGAAACCGTCGCCACCCCGCTGGAAGAGCAGATCAACGGCGTGGAAGGGATGCTCTACATGGGCAGTCAGGCCACCGCCGACGGAGTGATGACCCTGACCATCACGTTCCGGCTGGGGACAGACCCGGACAAGGCCCAGCAGCTGGTGCAGAACCGGGTGGCACAGGCCGAGCCACGGCTGCCGGAGGAAACCCGGCGGCTGGGGGTGACCACCATCAAAAGCTCGCCCGACCTGACCATGGTGGTGCATCTGTTCTCACCCAACGACCGCTATGATATGGCCTATCTGCGCAATTATGCGGTGCTGAACGTCAAGGACCGGCTGGCGCGGATCGAAGGCGTCGGGCAGGTGCAGCTGTTCGGGTCCGGCGATTATTCGATGCGCATCTGGCTGGATCCGCAGAAGGTGGCCGAACATGGCCTGTCGGCGGGCGAGGTGGTGCAGGCAATCCGCCAGCAGAACATTCAGGCCGCCGCCGGGGTGATCGGGGCCTCGCCGGGGCTGCCGGGGCTTGAGGTGCAGATGTCGGTCAATGCCCAGGGGCGTCTGGCCAACGAAGAGCAGTTCGGCGACATCATCGTCCGCACCGATGCCAGCGGCGCGGTGATCCGCCTGCGCGATCTGGGCCGCATCGAGATGGGGGCGGCGGATTATGCCCTGCGCTCGCTGCTGGATAATAAATCGGCGGTGGCGATCCCGATCTTTCAGGCACCGGGCTCTAACGCGCTGTCGATCTCTGACTCGGTCCGCAGCACCATGGACGAGCTGAAGGGCTATATGCCGGAAGGGGTGGATTACAGCATCGTCTATGATCCGACCCAGTTCGTCCGCGCGTCGATTGAATCGGTGGTCCACACCCTGCTGGAAGCGGTGGTGCTGGTGGTGCTGGTGGTGATTCTGTTCCTGCAGACGTGGCGGGCCTCGATCATTCCGTTGCTGGCGGTGCCGGTGTCGGTGGTCGGGACCTTTGCGGTGATGCACCTGCTGGGGGTGTCGGTCAACGCGCTGTCGCTGTTCGGGCTGGTGCTGGCGATCGGTATCGTTGTTGATGACGCCATTGTGGTGGTGGAAAACGTCGAGCGGAACATCGCCCTCGGGCTCGACCCGAAAAAGGCCACCTACCGGGCAATGCGGGAGGTCTCCGGCCCGATTATCGCCATTGCGCTGGTTCTGGTGGCGGTGTTTGTGCCGCTGGCCTTCATCACCGGCCTGTCCGGGCAGTTTTACAAGCAGTTCGCCCTGACCATTGCCATCTCCACCGTTATCTCCGCCATTAACTCGCTGACCCTGTCCCCGGCGCTGGCGGCGCTGCTGCTGAAGGGGCACGATGCCCCGAAAGATCGGCTGACCCGGCTGATGGATGCGTCGCTCGGCTGGCTGTTCCGGGGGTTCAACCGGGCTTTTGGCCGGGGCACCGTTGCCTATGGCGGCGGCCTGACATGGTCGATGGGCCGCAAGACGGTGATGCTGGGGATCTATCTGGCGTTCACTGCCGCCACCTACGGGCTGTTTCAGGCGGTGCCGCCCGGCTTTGTGCCGATGCAGGATAAGCAGTATCTGATCGGCTTTGCCCAGCTGCCCGACGGGGCGACGCTGGACCGGACCGAAGACGTGATCCGCCGGATGAGCCAGATCGCGCTGGAAGATCCGGGGGTTGAGCATGCGATTTCCTTCCCCGGTCTGTCGATCAACGGGTTCACCAACTCGCCCAGCTCCGGCATTGTTTTCGCCAGCCTGAAGCCGTTTGAGGACCGCCGGGACCCCGGCCTGTCCGCCGGGGCGGTCGCCATGCGGCTGAACATGAAGTATGCCGGTCTGACCGATGCCTTTGTGGTGATGTTCCCGCCGCCGCCGGTGCAGGGGCTGGGCACCACCGGCGGGTTCAAGCTGCAGGTGGAGGACCGGGCCTCGCAGGGCTACGCGGCGCTGGACGGCGCGGTGAAAGCCTTCCTTGGCAAGGCGATGCAGGCGCCGGAACTGGCCAATCTGTTCACCTCCTATCAGGTTAATGTGCCGCAGCTGTATGCCGATGTTGACCGCACCCGCGCCCAGCAGCTGGGGGTGGCGGTGACGGATATCTTCGACACCCTGCAGATTTATCTTGGCAGTCTGTATGTGAATGACTTCAACGCCTTTGGCCGTACCTATTCGGTGCGGGTGCAGGCTGACGCCCAGTACCGTGCCTATGCCGAGGATATCGGGCGGCTGAAGGTGCGGTCGCAGTCGGGCGAGATGGTGCCGCTGTCGGCGGTGCTGACCGTGCAGCCGTCTGCCGGGCCGGAGCGGGCGATGCGCTACAACGGGTTCCTTGCCGCCGATATTTCCGGCGGTCCGGCCCCGGGGTTCTCGTCCGGGCAGGCACAGGCGGCGGTGGAACGCATTGCGGCGGAAACCCTGCCGAAAGGCTTTACCTATGAATGGACCGACCTGACCTATCAGCAGATCATCGCCGGAAACTCCTCGCTGATCGTGTTTCCGCTGGCGATCCTGCTGGTGTTTCTGGTGCTGGCGGCGCAGTACGAAAGCCTGAGCCTGCCGCTGGCCATTCTGCTGATCGTGCCGATGAGCCTGTTTGCCGCCATGGCCGGGCTGTGGCTGACCGGGGGGGATAACAACATCTTCACCCAGATCGGTCTGATTGTGCTGGTCGGTCTGTCGGCGAAGAACGCCATCCTGATCGTCGAGTTCGCCCGCGAGCTGGAATTTGCCGGACGGACCCCGCTGAGTGCCGCCATCGAGGCTGCCCGCCTGCGTCTGCGCCCGATCCTGATGACGTCACTGGCCTTTATCATGGGGGTGGTGCCGCTGGTGCTGTCCACCGGGGCGGGGGCAGAGATGCGCCACGCCATGGGGGTGGCGGTGTTTTCCGGCATGCTGGGGGTGACGCTGTTCGGCATCTTCCTGACGCCGGTGTTTTATGTGCTGGTGCGGGCGATGGCGGGCAACCGCCCGCTGCGCCACCACGGGGCGGCCCATGCCCCCCACCTTGACCCTGAGGCTCAGGGCGGGCATGGGCAGGCGGGGGCGACTCCGCCGTCGCATCCGGCGGGGCAGGGGCACGGCTAAACCCTGCTCCGCCGTGATGAACGCTGTTCGTTTCGGTATATGAGAGTTTGCAATTCGCGAAAAGCGGTATGGCCGGGTCGGCTGTGCCGCTTTTTGTGCATTTTCAGAGAGAAATGGTGACAGTTTGACTTGCAAATGCAAACGACTTGCATAAAGTGGCGTCATCTTCACCGACACCGGAAACAGGAGTCTCCGATGACCCGCCGTTCTTCCGCCGCTTTTGCCGCCGTCGCCCTGATGGCGGTGGCCACCCCGGCCCTCGCCGCCGAGGAAGTGAACGTCTACACCAGCCGTCAGCCGGCGCTGATCGACCCGCTGCTGAAGGCCTTTACCGACAAGACCGGTATCAAGGTCAACACCGTGTTTGACGGCAAGAGCATCGAAGAACGCCTGAAGGCCGAAGGCGCGAACAGCCCGGCCGATCTGGTGCTGACCGTTGATGTCGGCCGCCTGACTGATCTGGTGGCCAAGGATCTGGTCCAGCCGGTGCAGAGCGAGACCCTGACCAAGAACATCCCGGCCTCCTTCCGGGCGGAAGATGGCAAGTGGTGGGCCCTGACCAGCCGCGCCCGCGTGTTCTACGTCTCCAAGGACCGGGTGAAGGACGGCGAGATCAAGTCCTACGCCGATCTGGCGGACCCGAAGTGGAAGGGCCGTATCTGCACCCGTCCGGGGGATCATGATTACAACGTGGCGCTGACCGCTGCCGTGCTGGCCCATGAAGGCCCGGAAAAGACCAAGGACTGGCTGAAGGGCGTGAAGGCCAATCTGGCCCAGAAGCCGCAGGGCAGCGACCGGTCTCAGGTCAAGTCGGTGAAGGAAGGCCTGTGTGATGTTGCCGTCGGCAACACCTATTACATGGCTGCCATGCTGGCCGACCCGGAACAGAAGGCCTGGGCCGAAGCGGTCAACATCGTGTTCCCCGATCAGGCGGGCAACGGCACCCACCTGAACGTGTCGGGGATGGCGCTGACCAAGTCCGCCCCGCATAAGGATGCGGCGGTGAAGCTGATGGAATTCCTGTCGTCTGACGAAGCCCAGCACATTTATGCTGACCTGAACAACGAATATCCGGTGAAACCGGGCGTGGAATGGTCCAAGCTGGTGAAGTCGTGGGGCACCTTCAAGGCTGACACTCTGGCGCTGGCCAAAGTGGGCGAGCTGCGCCCGGCGGCCCTGAAGCTGATCAACGAAGTCGATTTCAACGCCGGTCCGTAAGTTTTGAACGATCTGTCTGTGCCATCGGCCCCGGTCCCCGGGGCTGCTGAGGTCAACCCCGGCCGGGACTCTTCCGGCCGGGGTTTCCCGCATTCTGACGCGCCGGTGCCGCTTCCGCCCCGCCGCCGCTGGCGGCTGGATCTGTGGTCTGCCGGCACCCTGCTGGTGGCGCTGGTGGTCTGCCTGCCGGTGGCCGCCGTGGCATGGATGGCTTTCTTCCCGTCAGAGAATATCTGGCCGCATCTGATGGAAACGGTGCTGCCCGATTACATCCTGACCACCCTGTGGCTGATGCTGGGGGTCGGGCTGGGCACCTTTGTGATCGGTACGGCCACCGCCGGTCTGGTCACGCTGTGCCGGTTCCCCGGGTCGCGGGTGTTTGAATGGGCCCTGCTGACGCCGCTGGCGATCCCGGCCTTCGTCATTGCCTTTGTTTATACCGACCTGCTCGATTACGGCGGCCCGGTGCAGATTGCCCTGCGGGCGCTGTTCGGCTGGAAGACCCCACGGGATTACTGGTTCCCGCCGGTGCGGTCGCTGGGCGGGGCGATCACCATGATGACGCTGGTGCTGTATCCCTATGTCTATCTGCTGGCGCGCTCGGCATTTCTGGAGCAGTCGCAGGCGGTGCTGGAGGTCAGCCGCACGCTGGGCTGTTCGCCGCTGCGGGCATTCCTGCGCGTCGGGCTGCCGATGGCGCGGCCTTCAATCGCCGTCGGGCTGGCGCTGGTGCTGATGGAAGCCCTGAACGATTTCGGCACCGTCGATTTCTTTGCGGTGCGCACCCTGTCCGCCGGGGTCTTCAATGTCTGGCTGATTATGCAGAACCGGGGCGGCGGGGCACAGGTGGCGCTGGTGCTGCTGACCTTTATCCTGCTGCTGGTGTGGCTGGAACGGGCCGGACGGCAGGGGCGGCGCTATCATGAAAGCGGCACCCGCAGCACCCCGGTGCGCCCGCTGGTGCTGACCGGCTGGAAAGGCGCCGGGGCGGCGCTGCTGTGCTTCCTGCCGCTGGGGCTCGGCTTTCTGCTGCCGGCCGGACAGCTGACGGTGTTTGCCGTCCAGCGGTTTTCCGACAGCTGGACCGATGCCTTCTTCACGCTGGCCCGAAACAGTCTGGCGCTGTCGTTCACCTCGGCAGCCGGGGCGCTGGTGATCGGGCTGTTTCTGGCCTATGCAGTGCGGCTGGGGCGGGATACCCCGTTCCTGCGCTGGACGGTGCGGCTGGCCTCGCTGGGCTATGCGGTGCCGGGGGCCGTGCTGGCGGTGGGGGTGCTGATCCCGTTCAGCCGTTTTGACAACTGGCTGGACGGTGTGGTGCTGGAGGCCACCGGCTGGAAGCTGGGTCTGCTGATGACCGGCACCACCGGGGCGCTGATGTTTGCCTATGTGGTGCGTTTTCTGGCCCTGTCTCAGGGCACGGTGGAAGCCGGTCTGGGCCGGGTCCGCCCCAGTCTGGATATGGCGGCGCGTACGCTGGGCCGCAGCCCGGCACAGGTGTTGCGGCAGGTGCATGTGCCCCTGGTGCGCGGCAGTCTGCTGACGGCGGTGCTGCTGGTGTTTGTGGACTGCATGAAGGAGCTGCCGGCCACCCTGTTGCTGCGGCCCTTTAACTTCGAGACACTGGCCACCCACGTCTATCAGTTCGCCAGTGACGAGCGGCTGGAACAGTCGGCGCTGGCGGCCCTGTCGATTGTGGTGGTCGGGCTGCTGCCGGTGATTCTGCTCAGCCGGTCGATCCGCCAGTCCCGGCAGGGATAATTTGTGATGCATCATATACCAATTTACACATATTCGGTTGCTGTTTAGGATCGCGCCCGACGTTCTGACAGAGGGACCGGGCATGACCCCAGACATCACCATCCGCCCGGCGCGGCAGGAAGACTGTTCCCACCTTGCGCTGTTCAATGATGCTGCCACCCGGCGGCTGTCGTCGCACCTGTGGGGGCTGTCGGCACAGACCGGGCAGTCGGCGTTTGAGGTCGGGCGCAGCCTGATCGCAACGGCGGCGGATCACTTCTCCCATTACAGCAACTGGCATGTCGCCGAGGTGGCCGGGCAGGTTGCCGGGGGCCTGAACGGCTGGGCGCTGCCGGTTGAGGTTCCGGCCGGGTATATCGAAAACAGCCCGCCGGTGACGCGCCCGCTGAATACTTTGAAGATGGTGGCCGGGGGGACGTGGTACATTGTCGCCGCTGCGGTGTTCCCCGAGTTCCGGGGCCGTAAGATCGGCGAGGCGCTGCTGGCCCATGCTGCAGAAACCGGGCGGGCCAAGGGGTTTGCCCGGCTGAGTCTGATGGTCGGCAGTTTCAACACCGATGCCCGGCGGCTGTATCACCGCCTTGGCTTTGAGGAGTGGGAGCGCCGCCCGTTTACCCCGTTCCCGGGATCGGACCCGGACGGAGAGTGGATCCTGATGGGGAAGGCCCTGTAATCAGGAAGTATGGAGAGACAGAGAGATGTCAGAGTATAAGGCCGTGGCCCCCCGCATCGGCCTGCGGGCGGTGACGGCGGCGGATCATGCGGCGGTGTTTGCAGGCTTGTCGCACCCGCAGGTGATTGCCCATTACGGTGTCAGCTATGACACCTATGAATCCTGTCAGGTGCAGATGGACTGGTTTGACAGCATTCTCCGCGATGGCACCGGCGAATGGCTGGTGGTGGAACGGCGCGAGGATGGCCGGTTCCTCGGCTGCATCGGCTACAACGACCGCGATGCGGACCACCGCCGGGCCGAAATGGGATACTGGCTGCTGCCGGAGTTCTGGGGGCAGGGCTATGCAGCAGAAGCCCTGCCGGCCTTTACAGCCTATGTCTTTGCCGCCACCGACATTCACCGCCTGCGGGCGGAGGTGGAGGAACCCAACCGGGCATCCTGGGGGCTGCTGGAACGCTGCGGCTTTACCCATGAAGGCACGGCGCGGGACTGCGAGGTCAAGGACGGGGCATTTATATCCCTGCGGATTTATTCTCTTCTGGCGACGGACAGGGGGGTGGCGTAATCCACCTGCGGTCCACGCAGGGCAGCCCGCGTATATCGGCTCTGGCCTTTTTGATGACAATTCGGTAAAGCATCGGGCAACGGCGGTATCCCGGTCGATACCTGCCCACGACATGCAGTCCCTGCACAGACGGAGTTGCCCGTGAACGGCAAAGTTCTGGTCGCCCAAGGTGGCGGTCCCACCGCGGTTATCAACCAGTCGATGGTTGGCGCGGTTCTTGAATCCCGCAAGTTCCGCAATATCGAGAAGGTCTATGGGGCTTTCCATGGTGTGCGTGGCATCGTTCAGGAAGATTTTCTCGACCTGACGCAGGAAACCACCCACAACCTTGAACTGGTGGCGGGCACCCCGTCGTCGGCGCTGGGCTCCACCCGCGACAAGCCGGATCTGAAGTACTGTCAGGAGATCTTTAAGGTCCTGAAGGCCCATGAGATCGGCTACTTCTTCTACATCGGCGGCAACGACAGCTCCGATACCGTCCGCATCGTTTCGGAAGAAGCCCGCAAGGCCGATTATGCCCTGCGCTGCATCCATATTCCCAAGACCATCGACAACGACCTGACGGTCAACGACCACACGCCGGGGTTCCCGTCGGCTGCCCGCTTCGTGGCGCAGGCCTTCATGGGCGCGAACCTTGATAACTGGGCGCTGCCGGGGGTCTACATCGGTGTGGTGATGGGGCGTCATGCCGGCTTCCTGACCGCCGCCGCCGCGCTGGGCAAGAAGTTCCCCGATGACGGCCCGCATCTGATCTATGTGCCGGAACGGGCGTTTGATATCGAAAAGTTCCTGGCCTCGGTCAAGGCGACCATGGATAAGCATGGCCGCTGTGTGATTGCGGTGTCGGAAGGCATTGCTGACGAAAACCATGTGCCGATTGCCACCAAGCTGGCCGAGGAAGTCGAACGCGACGCCCACGGCAACATTCAGCTCGGCGGTGGCGGTCTGGCCGAAATGCTGGTCGATGTGATCAAGAAGCGCCTTGGCTACAAGCGCGTGCGCGGCGATACCTTCGGCTATGTGCAGCGGTCTTTCGTCGGCTGCGTGTCCGACGTTGACCAGCGCGAAGCCCGCGAAGTGGGGGAAAAGGCCGTGCAGTTCGCCATGTGGGGCGACCGTGACGGCTCGGTCACCATTCATCGCACCGGCTTCTATTCCGTCGATTACCATCTGACCGACCTGCTGGAGGTCGCCGGGAAGACCAAGGTGATGCCGGACGAATTCATTTCGCCCTGCGGTACCGATGTCACTGATGCCTTCCGCATGTATCTGCGCCCGCTGCTGGGCTCCGGGATGCCGGATGCCTACCGCCTGCGTCAGAACCGGGTGCCGAAGATTCTCGGCCTGTAAGGGCTGACAGGGTCTGACGTGTTGGCTGAAACCGGCGGGGCGCAGGCTCCGCCGGTTTTTTCATGCGCTTTCCTGAACGGTGGTTTCAGACCGGGTTCACCCACGCGGGGGTAGAACGGCGGTGTTGAGACAACGCGGAAAAGGAAGGACTGCGCGATGATCCGTTTTCTGACAGGGGCCGCCGTGGCGGTGATGCTGGTGCCGGTTGCGGCGTTTGCCCAGTACACCGGGCCGGGGGCTGTCCCCGCTCACCAGACTGTGGCGGCGGTGCTGGCCGATGGCCGGGATGATCAGCCGGTGGTGCTGCGGGGCACGCTGGTTAAGCAGCTTAGCTCTGATAAATATCTGTTTGCGGATAAAACCGGCGAAATCCGGGTCGAGATTGACCCGCATCTGTTTGCGTCGCAGCCGGTTTCAGACACAACGGTGATCGAGCTGCGCGGCGAGGTGGAGAAGGAATACCTACAGTCGCCGGAGGTCGATGCTGACAGTCTGCAGGTGCTGCCCTGATCCGGGGGCGGATTAACGTAACGGCAGATACAGATCCAGTTCGGTCTGCGCTTCCGGCACCTCTGGGGGGAAGCGCAGACGCTGGCAATACAGCGGAAAGTCTCCGGCGGTTTCACCGCTGGCGGGCAGCCAGTCGCGGATCAGAAACAGGGCGGCGGCTTCCAGCGCCGCGTCGCCGCCGGTCACCCTCAGCCGGGCGCGCCGCCCGCCGGGGATCTGACCGCCCCGGACCCCCTGCGGATTGGGGGCGACTTCCCCGGCAACAGCGCAGCACAGATCCAGCCGGAACGCCTGCGGCGGTGTCACCGCCGGATCGCAGCGGAACACCGTATAGGTGGCGCTGACCGCCGGGGGCAGCCCCACGGCCCGTCGCCAGCCGATGAAGCGCCCTATGGTGTCCGGCAACAACGCCGGATCACCGTGATGCTCCAGCACCGCAACGGCCACCGGGGTGGTGATGACGATTTCGACTGGGTATGCTGAGACCATCATACGGACCGCTTCTTCCGGGTGGGCCTGTCAGGGGTAGCCGGGCGTCAGTTCGCCTCAATCCATCCGGTGATCAGGGCGGCTTCCTTGGCGCGGGCTGATTTCAGCCAGTCGCGGGCGGGCAGCTTGTTGGTATCGGCCTCGCGCTGATCAAACGGGATGGCGTCATATTTGATGCGCGCCACCTGATCGTCACTCATCACGCAATAGGCCATTTCCCGCCCGGATTTTGCGGTGAACACCCCGGCCAGTGCCCGGGCGTAGAACATGGTGCCGCTTTTGCCGCGCAGTGTGGACGGCGAGTTAAGATATCCATCCGGAATCCCGAACGGGTCCTGCATCAGGCCGGGCAGAAACGGCTTCAGCGGCTGGTTGGCAACGCTTGACGTTCCGGCAAAGCGGGCCAGCGCCGCGCACTGGCCGGGGGTCATCCGCCCTTCCGGCGACAGGCCGGAGGCATTGGGCATCACCAGCCCGCCCCAGGCAACGCTGGGGATTGCCGTCTGGGCCAGTTTGCGCAGGGAGTCGGCGGCTTCCTGCAGGGTTTTCCCCGCTGTCACCGCCAGCGACATGGTTTCCAGCGCCACATTGTTGGAATGATAGACCGAGGCCTTCAGCATGTCCGTCAGTGGCTCTGACAGATGGCGCGCCAGCGTCGCACTGCCGGTCACCCCGGCGGCGGCCTGCGGGGCGGGCAGTTTCAGGCCGTTGCGGTCAGCCACCCAGACAAAGGTGCGGGCGGCATACAGGGCGGCGTCATGCACCGCCAGCGCGGTGTCACTTTTATCCAGCGTTGCGGGCAGCGGCTCGGGATACAGCGCCAGCGGCTGCTCCAGCCCGACCGGCTTGCCCTGCTTGTCAAAGCCGATGCGGAAGCGGTTATAGCTGACCCCCAGACCGGACAGGCCGGGGTTGTAGGGGACCTCCGGCGGCTGGGTCGCTTCCAGCACCGGGATGGTCGGCAGGGCGGTGGCATCGTACAGGAATTTGCCCTTAATCCCCTTGATGCCCTGATCCTTCAGGGTCTGAACCAGCTCTTCGAAGGCATCGATATCCAGCGAGGCATCGCCGCCGCCGACCAGAATCAGGTCGCCCTGTACGATGCCGTTTTTCACCGGGCCGGTGGCGGTGACGGTGGTGGAAAAGCGGAAATCCGGCGGGGCCATCGACAGAATGCCGATCATCGACACCACTTTGGTGACCGAGGCAGGGATGAACGTCTCCCGCGCCTTTTCAGCGGCCAGCACCTGCCCGGTTTTGGCATCCATCAGCACATAGCCGGTGCGCAGGGTCGCGGGGTCCGGCGTCAGGGTTACACCCGGTGCGGTGGGGGAAACCGGCGGCGTGGTGGTGCCCATCCCGGCTGCGGTCTCGGGCCCGGCCCCCTGTCCACTGCCAGTCTGGCCGCTGCCAGTCTGGCCGGGGGTGGGGGCGGTGACTTTGGCTTTGTCCGCCGCCTGTGCGCCGGGGGTGGTCAGGGGCAGCAGCGCAGTCAGCGCCAGCGCTGAACACAGCAGAAGACGGGTGCCGCAACGGGTAAAAACCGCAGAACTCAGGTGCCGCATTTTTTCCAGGGTCCGATGTCTACATGAATATGGTCGTAATGGTCCTTGTCGGAATTGGGCGACAGAACCACGCTGAAGTAATCGCAGGCGGACCGGGCCACCCGCTGCAGGAATTCTGATTTGGCCCCGGCCCCTTTCCAGTGTTTGGTGACGGAGATGGTGTCGCCGCCCTGCAGTTCAAACACCCCAAGGTCCAGGGCCTTGCCGTAGGAATGCTCCGACAGGCGGCTTTTGTCCGATGTGCGGCCCCGGCAGTTGTACGACCCGTAATGGTGCACGACGCTGACAGGGCGGCCAAACAGCTCCATCGCCAGGGGCTGGATCACCTGTTCGTCAAAGCGGGCGTACCGGATTGCCAGCCCGCAGTCCATCGGCGCCGGTTTAGACAGGCTGGCCTGTACCGCCACCAATGACACGGCAGAGCCGATGCCGCAGGCATTACCCGAGTCGGTGTCTTTCAGCCGGTTGAAGGCGCTGCCGGAATAGGACAGGCTGATCATGCAGGCGGCCCCCTGTTCGTCAGCAGGGCGGGTGACGCGCGTGCTGCCTGATTTGGGGCCTGCCGGGGTGCCGCAGGCTGACAGCAGCAGGGCGCAGGCAAGGCCCAGCAGACCCAGCCGTGCTGTCGGTCCCCCTGCCGGTCTGTTCCGGCGGGGGGTGCCCCCGTTTTCTGACCTCAACACTGGCTCTGGCCTCAACACTGGCATGGTGATGTCTGCGTTGCCCCCGGCTGCGGCGTCTTCTGCTCCGTCCGGCGACAGACTAGCGCGTTTTCCCCCCGTGAGGGAACAGCCCGTGCAGCGAAAATGCGGAAATCTGCCGGGACTCCCGCCCCGGGAGTCGGAGGGGGGCGGGCAGATGCTAAGGCGCTGCCATGCATGGGGGTATTGCAAAAAATGCAGGTGTGGCGCAGTCAGCCTATGGCGGCTGAGGCCGGGGAAAGCTATAGTGCTTTGGCACTACGGGCGGCGGAACAGGGCCCCGTCCGGTCCCCGATAAGGGGGCGTTTGCATCAAAGGGGGTAAGACCATGGCCGTTCCGGGGTAGGGCCGGGGCGGTGTCGCAGGGGCTTAGCCAAGGGGGAAAAGGGGACGCCGGGCAATGACGCGGCTGGATCTGGTGCTGGATACCGTGGAGCAGGGCGTGGTGACGGTGGATGCCGGGCTGCGTCTGACCTTCTGTAATCTCCGCTGGCGGCAGATGATGGGCCTGCCGGAGGCGCTGACCCGCCCCGGCACCCCGTGGGAGGATATTCTGCGCTTCCGTGCCGCCCAGATCGAGGCGGAGGCGACAGGCCTGTCAGAGGCAGAGCGCGAAGGGCTGGTCCGCACCCTGATGGATAAGACCCTGCGGTCGCACGAGCGCCGCCACCGCTATGAGCTGCGGCTGGAAAACGGGCTGGTGCTGCAGGTGGAAGGCAACCCGCTGCCCGATGGCGGCTTTGTCCGCACCTTCAGCGATATCACCGCCCTGCGCCGGAAAGAGCAGGAGCTGGAACGCACCCGCGAACGCTATGCGCTGGCGCTGCGGTCGTCCAACGAAGGCATTTATGACTGGGATATCGACACCGGAACCCTGTTCTTCTCGGAACGGGTGCGGGAGGTGTTCGGCCTGCCGCCGGGGACGTTGCGCCCGGAAGACTGGTCGTCGCGGATTCTGCCGGAAGATGTGGCGGTCTACCGCCGCGCCCATATCGACCACCTGCGCGGCCATACCGAGCGGTTTTCCTGCGAATACCGCATGCAGCTTGGCTCCGGTGGGGTGGTCTGGGTCCGCCAGCACGGTCTGGCCCTGCGCGACGGGTCCGGGCGCGCCATCCGCCTGACTGGCAGCGTGGCTGATATCACCGAGTCCAGACTGGTGACCGAGCGCCTGCGCGAGAGCGAGGAACGCTATGCGCAGGCGGTGATCGCCCTGAATGAAGGGGTGTATGACTGGGATGTCCCGGCGGGGACCGTCATCGCCTCGCCCCGTCTGAGCGAGCTGTTTGACATCGGGGCGGATGACGGTGGCCTCTATGCGGCGATGGAGTGGCTGGACCGGATCCATCCCGATGACCGCCACCGCTTCCGCAGTGCGGTGCGCGATCTGCTGCGCGGCATGCGCCCGCGCCTTAGTCTGGAATACCGGTTCCGTGAGCAGGCGAGCAGTCTGGCCGCGCCGGGGCTTCAGTCCTACCGTTGGGTTTTGCAGCGCGGCACGGCGGTGCGGGACCCGCACACCGGGCAGGTGCGGCGGATCATCGGCTCTGCCGGGGATATCACCGAGCGCAAAACCGCCGAGGCCGCTCTGCTGCGCAGTCAGGAAGATCTGGCGCGGGAGCGGGAACTGCTGAAGGCAGTGGTCGAGAATATGGATCAGGGCCTGTTTATGGCAGATTCTGACCAGCGGCTGGTTGCCCACAATGCCCGCTTCCGGGAGATGTTCGGCCTGCCGGAGACCCTGTTTACCGGCCGCCCGGCCCTGTCGCGCCTGCTGCGCCATATGTTCGACCGTGGCGATCTGGGCCCCGATTTTGATGCGGCCTGCGAGGAATATCTGGGCGAGGCGGCCTGCCGCAGCCATGATATGACCGAGATCCGCCGCCGCGACGGGCGGATTTATGAAAGCCGCAACGTACCGCTGGCCGATGGCAGCTTTGTCCGCACGTTCACCGATGTCACCGACCAGAGGAAGGCGGAAGAGCAGGTCCGCGACCTGATCGAGGCGATGCCGCTGCCAATGGTGGTCTCCGGCCTGAAGTCACAGAAGTATCTGTTCGCCAACGAATATGCCCGCGAGGTCTTCGGCATTGATCCTGCCGACCCGGCGCAGGCGGAGCGGTCGGTGACGGAGATTTACGTCAATCCGGCGGACCGTCAGCGGCTGGTGTCCCGGCTGGGGGATGACGGGGCGATCAAGGACTTTGAGGTGGAGCTGAAAACCGCTGACGGGCGGCGGATGTGGGCACTGCTGTCGGCCAGTCTGATGACCTACCGGGGGCAGGCGGCGATTCTGGTGGCCTCAAACGATATCTCGGAGCGCAAACGGCTGGAAGGGGATCTGGAGCGGGCCCGCGACGAGGCGGAGGCGGCGCTGCGGACCCTGAAATCCACCCAGAAAAGTCTGATTGAGGCCGAAAAGATGGCGTCGCTCGGCGGGTTGGTGGCCGGGGTGGCGCATGAGATCAACACGCCGGTCGGCATCGTCGTCACCACCACCACCCATCTGCAGGAAAAGGTGAAGGCGATCCGCACCCTGTTTGACGAAGGGCGGATCCGCAAACAGGATTTTGCCGATTTTCTGGGGGTGGCCGACAATGCCACCACACTGCTGCTGTCCAACAGCCTGCGGGCGGCCAACCTGATCCAGAGTTTTAAGCAGGTGGCCGTTGATCAGACTTGTGAGGAGCGCCGCCAGTTTGACCTGCGGGCTTATGTGCAGGAGGTGCTGGTCAGTCTGGGGCCGAAGCTGAAGCGTACCCCCTATGTGGTGACGCTGGATTGCCCGGAAGGCATCCTGATGGACAGTTATCCCGGCCCGTTTGCGCAGGTGTTGACCAATCTGGTGGTCAATTCGTTGCAGCATGGTTTTGACGGGCGGGACAGCGGCCAGATCCACATGATCGCCCGGCGGGAGCCGGGGAGCGGATCGGTGGTGCTGACATACCGTGACGACGGGGTGGGGATCCCGGCGGCCAACCTGACCCGGATCTTTGATCCGTTCTTCACCACCAAACGGGGGCAGGGCGGCAGCGGTCTTGGAATGAATATTGTCTACAACATTGTAGTACAAAGCCTTAAAGGTACGATCACGGTTGACAGTGAGCCGGGGAAAGGCGTCTGCTTCACCCTGTGTCTGCCGTGCCGGGTGCCGGCGCAGCCTGCTGCGGCGGCACAGTAAAGCAGCCGGGGGAAAACCCCCTGGGTTTATAAAAAACCGGACCGGGGAAAACCCCGGAGTCTTATAAAAAACCGGACCGGGGCAAACCCCGGCTGGTCCCGGCCACAAGGGCCGGAACGCGCAGGCCGCACAGGCCGACAGGGATGGAACAGGGTTTTAAGGAGCAACGTGGCGATGGACGACGATTTCCTGTTTGCCGACGAAGACGGGGCCGATGCCGCCCCGCCGTCGGTGTCGGCGTCACGGGCAGCGGCTGGCCCGGAGGCTGGCGGGGCAGAGCCCGGCTGGAAAATTCTGGTCGTCGATGACGAGCCGGAGGTCCACGCCATGACCGCGATGGTGATGGCTGATATCACCTACCGCGGGCGCGGCGTGGTGATGCTGTCGGCCTACAGCGCCGCCGAAGCCCAGCAGGTTCTGGCCGCCCATCAGGATATTGCCTGCATCCTGCTGGATGTGGTGATGGAAAGCGAGGATGCCGGTCTGCGGCTGGTCCGTCACATCCGCGAGGAGATCGTCAATACCCGGGTGCGCATTATTCTGCGGACCGGCCAGCCGGGGCAGGCCCCGGAGCGGGATGTCATCATCAACTATGACATCAACGACTATAAGGCCAAAACCGAGCTGACCGCCCAGAAGCTGTTCACGGCGGTGATCTCCAGCCTGCGGTCCTATGAGGACATTATGGCGCTGGAAATGAACCGGCAGGGCCTGCAGCGGATCATTGATGCCTCGGCGTCGCTGTTTCAGGTGCGGTCGATGCGGTCCTTTGCCTCCGGGGTGCTGACGCAGCTTTCCACCCTGCTGGGCACTGATGTCAGCGGCATTCTGTGTGTGCAGTGGGCCCGGGCAGGCAGCCCCCATGCGGTGGGGGAAGAGGACGGACTGTTCGTGCTGGCCGGGTCGGGTGAGTTTGAGGGCGGTGAGGAGGCTGACCGCACCCTGACGGTGCCGGACCGCGAACACCTGATGGAGGAACTGCACCGGGTGCTGGAGGCCAAGGCATCCAGTTACCGGCAGGATGTGGTGGCCCTGTACATCCGCACCCCCAACAACCGCGAGGCGGTGGCCTATCTGAAGACCGGGCGGCAGCTGACGCCGATGGATGAGCAGCTGCTGGAAGTGTTCTGTGCCAAGGTTTCGGCCGGGTTTGATAATCTGTGGCTGTATGACCAGCTGCGCCGGGCGCATGAGGCCACCGTGCTGGCGCTGGCCGATCTGGCGGAATACAAGGATACCGACACCGGCGACCATGTGCTGCGGGTGGAGGATATGACCAACCGCACCGCCCGCCAGCTGCGGGCGCAGGGCCGCTGCTGCGACGTGATTGACGATCTGTTCCTTGAGCAGATCGGTCTGGCCAGCATTCTGCACGATGTCGGCAAGGTCTCGACCCCGGACAGCATTCTTCAGAAGCCGGGCAAGCTGACCGAAGAGGAATGGGCGGTGATGAAGGATCATGCCACCGCCGGGGGCGCCCTGCTGGAACGGGCGGCGAGTCTGGTCGAGGGGTCATCCTATCTGTCGCTGGGGGCGGAAATTGCCTCCGGCCATCATGAACGCTGGGATGGCAAGGGTTATCCGCGCGGTCTGAAGGGCGAGGAAATCCCGCTGTCGGCGCGGATTGTCGCGGTGGTGGATGTTTACGACGCGCTGGTCAGCCGCCGCCCGTACAAAGACCCGTGGCCGCCGGGGCAGGCACTGGCCTATATCCGCAACGGCTCCGGGCTGCAGTTTGATCCGCAGGTGGTGCAGGCCTTTCTGGCGGTGATGGAGCAGCAGGGGTATCACCCGACGGATGACGACGCTTAAGGGCGGCGGTAAATGCCAAAGCCCCAGTGCTGACGGGGGGCCTGCCTGGGGCCGGTCCATCCCGTGGCTTTCAGATGTCTGGCGATCAGCCAGATCAGGGCGCCATGGCCGATAAAGGCAACCGTGCCATGGGTGGCTGCCATCGCGGTCAGCCGTTCGGCACAGGCCCGGGCCCTTGTTCTGCCGTCGCTGACGGACTCGCAGCGGGCTGAGAACCCCAGCAGCCACAACACCCGCAGCAGGATCAGCCAGAAGGTGAGTGGCAGTTTCGGGGTGCGCCAGCCGGGGCGTGGCATGTCCAGCTCCCGGAAGGTGGCATCGCAGAGGTCAGGCGTCACGCCAAGGGTGGTGGCTGACTCTCTGGACCGCGCCAGTGAACTACAGACAAACTGCCGGCAGTCCCTGATCACGGCGATGGTCTCGGCAGGAGGGGGCAGGGCAGGGTCCAGACCGGTGCGGTCATAGTGCTCTACCCAGTCTGCCCATTCTGATGCGGTAAGGCGCAGGTCTGTCCGGATATCCGGCCTGCCGTGTCGGATCAGGATGATGGTCAAGGGCCGTGATGCCTCGCGAGGGGGGAAGGGGGACGCCTCTGTCACCGGTCGAAACGGTAGCCGCTGACATCAATCGCGGGGGATCTGCCGCTGATCAGATCGGCGAGAATCTGGCCGGATCCGGCGGCCATGGTCCAGCCCAGAGTGCCGTGGCCGGTGTTCAGCCACAGGTTTTTCACCGGGCTGGCCCCGATGTAAGGCACGGAATCCGGGGTTTTCGGGCGCAGGCCGCACCACGGGGTGGCGGTGGCATAATCCCCGGCCAGCGGAAACAGGTCGGCGGCGTGGCGGCGGATCAGGTCGGCGCGGGCCGGGCGCAGAGTGGGGTCCCACCCCGCCAGTTCGGCGGTGCCGGCCACCCGCAGGCGGTCCCCAAGGCGGGAACTGACGATCTTACGTTCATCATCGGTGACGGAGACCACCGGCGCGCCGGGGGCGTCGGCCTGCTCCGGCCCGGCCAGTTGCAGGGTGATCGAATACCCCTTGGCCGGATAGATCGGCAGCCGGAACCCCAGCGTGCGGGCCAGACCGGGGCTGAAGCTGCCCAGGGCCAGCACCACCGCATCCGCCGTGTGCCGGGCTTTGTCCGTGACCACCGCGCTGATGCGGTCGCCGTCACGGTCAAGGCCGTGGACGGTTTCGCCGAAGCGGAAGGTGACCCCCAGCCCTGCGGCCAGCGTGGCGATACCACGGGTGAACTTGTGGACGTCGCCGCTTTCATCCTCAGTCGCCAGCAGCCCGCCGACCAGCGCCCCGGAGACGGCGCTCAGGGCCGGTTCGATTTTTGGCAGGTCAACACGGGGAATAACGGTCTGCGGCAGACCGGCGCGGGACATCACCTCGGCCCCCTTGCAATGTTCGTCAAAGGCCTGCTGGTTACGGAAAACGTGCAGAATGCCTTTTGACAGGGCATCGTACTGTATGCCGGTGTCGGCGCGCAGGGCCCGCAGCACGTCGCGGCTGTGCAGGGCGATGCGCACCGTGCGCTCGATATTGACGGCGGTGCGCCCCGGCGTGCAGTTACGCAGAAAGCGCAGCAGCCACAGCCACAGGGCCGGATCATAGCGGAACGGGCGGAACACCAGCGGCGCATCGTCGCGGCCCAGCCAGCGCAGGGCCTGCGGAACGGTTTCCGGGTTGGCCCACGGGATGGCGTGACTGGGAGAGATCTGGCCGCCGTTGGCGAAGCTTGTTTCCAGCGCCACGCCGGGCTGGCGGTCGATGACGGTGACGGTGTGACCGGCGCGGGCGAGGAAGTAGGCGCTGGTGGTGCCGACCACCCCGGCACCGAGGACGAGAACGTTCATGGGACAGCAGCCGCCGCATCGGGAGACAACAGGGGGAGTCACCGGGGCGGGACCGCCGCCGGTTAACCGTCACGGAAAAGTCTCCTGTTTTTCCGTATGGCTTATGCTTTTGTTATAGAAAGCGGCTGGCCGGAAGGGAAGAGGGCGATCAGCCGTGCCCGTGTTTGCGTGAACTCCTGCCGGTGTTTTCCACCGGCAGCCAGAGCACAGGGGGTTTTTCCGATGCCGACTTTATCTTCGTCCGCAGCGCTGGCGGCGGTGCTGACCGTTGATCAGATGTATGACGCCGATCGCCGGACCATAGCCGGGGGGCTGCCGGGGCTTGCCCTGATGGAGGCCGCAGGATGGGCCGTGGCGCAGGAAGCCTTGCGCTGGCTCCGCCATCTGCCCGGTGGCTGCCCGGGGCAGCGCGGGCCGGTGGTGGTGCTGTGCGGGCCGGGCAATAACGGCGGTGACGGGTTTGTGGCGGCGCGGCTGCTGGCCGGGCGCGGCTATCCGGTCCGGCTGGCGCTGTCGGGGGACCGGGCGGCCCTGCGCGGGGATGCGGCGGTGATGGCCGGGCGCTGGGGCGGTGCGGTGGAACCGCTGGATCCGGCCCTGCTCGACCGGGCGGTGCTGGTGATTGATGCCCTGTTCGGGGCCGGGCTCAGCCGCCCGGTGGATGGGGTGGCGGCAGCGGTGATTGACCGCGTTAACGCCCTTGGCCTGCCGTGTATTGCCGTTGATGTGCCCAGCGGGGTGCAGGGTGACAGCGGGGCCATTCTGGGGGTTGCCCCGCAGTGCGTGGCGACCGTCACCTTTTTCCGCGCCAAGCCGGGACATTACCTGTATCCGGGGCGGCAGGCGCGGGGGGCGCTGGTGGTGGCGGATATCGGCATTGCCGACCGTGTGCTGGGCGACATTGCCCCGCAGACCTTCCTGAACGGCCCGGCGCTGTGGGCCCTGCCGCAGCCCGGCTGGCAGGATCACAAATACGCCCGGGGCCATCTGGTGGTGCTGGGCGGGGCAGAGATGACCGGGGCGGCCCGGCTGGTGGCGCGGGCAGCCCGCCGCAGCGGGGCCGGACTGGTGACGGTGGCAGCCCCGGAGGAGACGGCGGCGGTCTATGCCGCCGATGCACCGGGAACGCTGGTGGCCCCGCTGGCCGGGCGTGGCAGCTTCCGTGCGCTGCTCGATGATCTGCGCAAAACCGTTTATGTCCTCGGCCCCGGCGGCGGGGTGGGGAAAAAGCTGCGGCGGCGGGTGCTGGCGGCATTGGCCGCCGGACGGCACTGCGTGCTGGATGCCGATGCCCTGACCAGTTTCGCCGGGGATGCCGAGACTCTGTTTTCTGCCATCGCGGCCGCCAGCGGTCAGGTGGTGCTGACCCCGCATGAAGGGGAATTCCTGCGGCTGTTTGCGGCTGACGGCCCGCGCCTGCACCGGGCCCGGAAGGCGGCCCGGCATAGCGGGGCGGTGGTGCTGCTGAAAGGGGCGGATACCGTGGTCGCCGCCCCCGACGGCACGGCCTGCATCACCGCCAATGCCGGGCCGGATCTGGCGACGGCGGGGTCGGGTGATGTGCTGGCCGGGGTGATCGGCGGCCTGCTGGCGCAGGGGATGGGCGGTTTTGCCGCCGCCGCCGCCGGGGCATGGCTGCATGCCGAAGCCGGGCGCCGCCTCGGCCCCGGCCTGATTGCCGAGGATCTGGCCGAAGCCCTGCCGGACATTCTGGGGGCTCTGCGGTAACGGCGGGGTGATTTTCCTGACGGAAGGGAGTGCCGTCTGCCCTAAAAACGCCTTATGATTATAGGGAAATGCGGCCAGCGAACTGACCTGTCAACCGATCTGCCATAAGAGAAAGGACTCTGCGATGAACGAATATGTCGCCCCCGGCCTGTTTGATCGGCTGAGTTCACTGTGGCACGAACTGGTGTCCAGCCGTGCCCCGGATCTGGTGGAGAATATTCAGCCCGCTCTGCCCGCCGATGATCTGGGGCGGGTGCGGGAACAGATGAACGCCTGCCTTGAGGCCAAGGGGGGGGAGGTGTCGGCGCGGGCGCGGGCCGCAGCGCTGGGCAAGGCCTATCTGCGGCTGGATCCTGAAGGGCGGCGGCGGTTTCTGACCGTGATGGCCGCTGATTTCGATGTTGACCGCGCGGCGGTGGATGCGGCGGTCGAGGCGCTGACCAAGGCCCCGGCGGAAAAGCGCCCGGCGTCGGAAGAGGCCCTGCGCACGGCGCTGGAAGCGCCGCGCCTGCGGCTGCTGACCCAGTTTAACGCCCTGCCCAATGGGGTGAAGTTTCTGGTCGATATGCGGGCGGAGCTGATGGCCCTGTCCCGCCAGCACCCGGAGCTGAAGGGGCTGGAAACCGATCTGCGCAATCTGCTGACCCGGTGGTTTGACGTCGGCTTTCTGGAGCTGCGGCGGATCACCTGGGACAGCCCGGCCTCGATTCTGGAAAAACTGATGGCTTACGAGGCGGTGCATGCCATCCGCAGCTGGGATGACCTGAAGAACCGTCTTGATTCTGACCGTCGCCTGTTTGCCTTTTTCCATCCGCGCATGCCCGATGAGCCGTTGATTTTCGTGCAGGTGGCGTTGCTGCCGGAAATGGCGGGCAATATTCAGGATCTGCTGGATGTCTCGGCCCCGCTGGGGGATCCGGCGAAAGCGACGACGGCGATTTTCTACTCCATCTCCAACGCCCAGCAGGGGCTGGCCGGGATCAGCTTCGGCAATTTCCTGATCAAGAAGGTGGTCGAGGTGCTGCTGGGGGAATTCCCCGGTCTGAAGACTTTTGCCACCCTGTCCCCGGTGCCGGGGTTCCTCAGCTGGCTGGCCCAGCAGGAGCAGGCGGAAAAGGCCGGTGGCCCGGCCCTGCTGACCCCGGCAGAGGCGAAGGCCCTGAAACCGCTGCTGGATGTGGCCCCGCTGTCGGCCACCATCGGCGGGGTGCGCTGGTGGCATGATGCCGGTCAGGCCGATATGCTCCAGCCGGTGATCCTGCGGCTGACCGCCCGGTATCTGGCGCAGGAAAAGCGGGCCGGGCGCAAGGGGGCGGCGCCGACGGCGCTGGACCCGGTGGCGCATTTCCACCTGACCAACGGGGCACGGATCGAACGGCTGAACTGGCTGGGCGATACCTCGGCCAAGGGCATGGCCCAGTCGGCGGGGATGATGGTCAATTACCTTTACCGTCTGGCCGAGATCGAAAAGAACCACGAAACCTATGCCGAACGGGGGACGGCGGTGCTGTCCCCGGCGGTCAAGGCCCTGCTGAAAGGGTAAGGGCATAAAGGGGGCCGCGGAGACAGGCCCCCTTTATGCGATGCCGGTCAGGGGGCCTGCCGGGTGAACCCCGACCGGATGGATCCCCATCAGATGTTACAGGCTGCGGATGTGCCCGAAGAAACGGTCAACATCCTGTTTCAGGGTATCAGCCTGCCGGGCCAGATCGGCGGCGGCAGACAGCACCTGCTCCGCGCTCTCCCCGGTCTGCCGGGATCCATCGGTCACACCGATGACGCTGCGGGAGACTTCCTGCGTGCCCTTGGCCGCTTCGGCGACGTTCTGCGCGATTTCGCGGGTGGACTGCCCCTGATCGTCCACCGCCCCGGCAATATCACCGGACAGGCCGTTGATGGTGCCGATCACGCTTCCGATGCTGCGGATTGCCTCGACCACTTCCGCCGAGACCCGCTGGATCTCGCCGATCTGGCGGCCTATCTCGTCCGTGGCCCGGCCGGTCTGGGTTGCCAGACTTTTGACCTCGTTGGCGACAACGGCGAAGCCTTTTCCGGCTTCTCCGGCGCGGGCGGATTCAATCGTGGCATTCAGGGCCAGCAGGTTGGTCTGATTGGCAATATCGTTGATCAGGCCGACGATCTGACTGATCCGTTCGGTTGCCTCGACCAGAGACTGAACGGTGAGATCCGTCTTTTCTGTGACTGACATGGCCTGTTCCGCGACATCGCGTGACTGCTGCGCCCTGTCAGAAATGCTGGCGATGCTGGTGGCCAGCAGTTCGGTGGACTGGGCAACGCCCTGCACGTTCACCGATGCTTCTTCCGTCGCGGCGGCGGCGGCGGTGGCATCCTGCGCCGACTGTTCTGCCGTTGCGGTCAGGGTGCGGGCCGTCTCTTCCATTTTCAGGGCTGAGGCAGCGACCCTGCCGAGGCCAGAGGAAATGCGGGCATCAAAGTCTGTAATCGCCTGCTCGACCCGGTCAGCCCGTTCCTGCTGGGCTTTGCGGGCGTTCTCCTGTTCCTGCTCCAGCCGTTCCCGCTGCAGGGCGTTATCACGGAAGATCACCACGGCTGCCGCCATGGCCCCGATTTCGTCCTGTCGTCCTTCGCCGGGGATGGCAACCCCGGTATGACCGTCAGCAAGCTGGCGCATGGCGGCGGTCATGGAGGCCAGCGGGCGGGCAACAATGCGGTGCAGGCCCTGATGCAGCAGCAGAAGAAGGATCAGGGCGGCGGCAACCCCGGCGATCAGGGCAGAAACACGGAATGCCTGTAAACCTGCGAAGGCACGGTCGCGGTCTGCGACCAGAGCCAGCGACCATTCCGCACCGGGAACCCGGATTGGGGTGAAGACCACCAGAGAGCCGCCCGCGGGACCGCTGACGCTTTGCAGGCCGGGGCCGATGGCCGGGGTTTCGCCGGGAAACAGATCTTTCAGGGTTTTGGTCACCATGCCGGGATCCGGATGAATCAGCACGGTACCCTGTGCATCCGTGATGAAGGCGTGCCCCAGTCCGCCGAGCCTGATCGCATCAATCATCGCTGACAGGGTTTTGACATTAAAGTTGCCGGCGGCGACCCCGTTGAATGTCCCGCCGGGCTTTACCGGCGCGGAGATGGTCATGGTCAGCTGTTTGGTGGCGACGTTCATGAATGGCGGGATCAGAACCATCGTCCCGCTGTCCTTGACCCTGACGTACCAGGGGCGGGTGCGGGCGTCGAAGCCATCCGGCAGTTTGGCCAGCGGCCACATGGTGAAGGTGCCGTCGGCGGTGCCGACGAAGGCATTCTCAAAGGCCCCGGTGAAGGCCTGACTCTTCAGCAGCGGCAGGACCCGATCCGGCGCCGGATCGGTCGTTGCCATGTCTGCCAGTGCCGTGATCAGGGTGCTGCGGGCTTCCAGCCAGTTGTGGATGCTGTCGCTGGTGCTTTGCCCCAGCAGAGACAGGCTGCTTTCCAGATCGTCGCGGATCACCTGCCGCTGATGCAGGTCCATGTAGACCGCGAAGGCAGAGAAGATGAACAGGATTGCTGCGGCGATAACACCAAGCAGTCTGGTGATCATGCTGCGGGTGTGCAGCCCGGCGGTGGCCGGTTTTATAAGCGTTTGCATCGATGATTGACTTCCCCATCCCATCCGGCGGCTGGCGGATGGGTATTTTTTTCCCCACCGAAAGCGTATGCATCGGGATCTGTATGCTGTCAACTGACCGTTTCATAATGTGGGCTGAGGCTGGGGCTGGGGCTGGGTGGGGCGACCGGGTTTGCGGCCAGGCTGCAGATGCCCCATATCTCCATCCGCTGTGATTGTCTGCTGGACGCAGTTGCTGTGATAAAGGATGCTAAGGCTATGGATGACGCCCTGCTTGACCTCTATTCAACCCGGATGAAGGCGCTGGGGGCGGCGGTGAAGGAAGATCACCGGCTGCCCGCGCCGACCGTGACCGTAAAACGCCGCAGCCCGCTGTGTGGCAGCCAGATCACCCTTGATCTGGTGCTGGATGCCGCCGGGCGGGTGACTGCCACCGGCTATGCGGTCCGCGCCTGCGCCCTTTCGGCGGCGGCGTCTGCGATTGTCATCACAGCGGCGGTGGGGTGCGATGTGGTTGAATTGCGACGGATCCGCGATCTGGTCCGCGCCATGCTGAAGGGGGAGGAGGTCACCTTCCCCGGCGGGCGGTGGGAGGATCTGGAGATCCTGCGGCCCGCCCAGATGGTGCGGTCGCGCCACGGCTCGGCAATGTTGCCGTTCGAGGCGGCGGTCGAGGCGCTGGAGCAGGCGGCGGAAACGCTGAAAGATAATGAAATTTCCCCCGTTGCCGGAGGAACCGCTTGAAGGCACCGTGGGGCTGACGTAAACAACATGCCAGACTGGTCGTGTAAACCAAACCAGAACATCCGTGGGGCCAAGTGACACCATGAGCCGTCTCGTCCTGATTTTGCGCCATCAACAGTTAAAAGAGCTTTACCAGCGCTGGTTGAAGCTGTGTGAAGGCGAACACCTGCCGATGGCCCAGGATCTGGAGCCCGTCGAACTGCGCCCGTGGCTGGATAATCTGGTGGTGCTGGATGTGTCGGTGGATGGCGATGATTTCGTCTACGCCTACTATGGCCGCACCTTTGCCAGCGCCTTCCATGCTGATACCGTCGGCAAGTCGGTGGCGGCGCTGCCGAAGGAGCAGGCCGATATCCTGAAGCAGGAATACGACCGTGTGGTGCGGGAACGCATCCCTGTCGCCCGCCTGTACGAAGCCGATTTTGACGGCGAGGTGCAGAAGTGGGAACGGCTGGTCCTGCCGCTGTTTGATGATCAGGGCGAGGTGGTCAAGCTGCTGGTCAGCGCCTATCGCCTGACCAACCAGTCCTGACGGCTGCGCCGCGTTTCCTGATTCCTGATCCTGTTGTGACCTCTTGATAAATGGAGTACCGGGCGCATGTCCGTTGAACAGTTCACCAGTCGTGGCACCCCTTCTGAGCTTAAGGAGAAGCTGACGGCAGGCGAGTTCAATCTGTGGTGTGCGGTTAATTCCAAACCCTATCGCCTTGCCCGTCATGTCTGGCCCGACGGTGCATGGGAATGGGATGTGGAATACATGCCCGGCCGCCCGGAAGGCACGGTTGCCTATGGTACCGCGCAGGAAGACGAGCATCTGGCGGCAATGGCCGCCTTTGCCTTTGTCGCCGGGGTCGAATGGCAGGAAGCCCTGATCCGCGTGCGGGAAGAAAAGCCCGGTGACTGGGAAGAGGCGCTGTCCGATTCCCCGGCCCAGACCCTGACCGCGCAGGCCGTCGATGCCGCGTGGGCGGTGGCCCATGCCGATGACGACGTTGCCCCCGCCCCGGCTGAGGGAACCCCCGGGGATGTGATTTTTGATGAGGGTCCTGCCGAGGGGGAAACCCCTGAGGGTATGATGGCCCCCGAGGCTGGCATGTCCCCGTACCCGCAGCCGCCTCAGGCGGCCTCGGCGGTTGACGATCAGGTGCTGTCTGCCCTGTTCGCCGGGGAAGAGGCGGTGGATGACAGCCCCTATGCCGCTCTGGATGCGGCTGGTACCCCGGATGATCTCCCGGACAGCGTTCCGGACATCGCCGCCCCTGACGAGAGCGGCGGATATGACGACGGGGCATATCAGCCTGCGGCTTATGATGCTGCTTATGATCCGGCGGTCTACGGGGATGAGACCGGCATGGTGACCGACCCCGGCCTGACCGTCGGAGAGGCGGAAGCCCCGGTGGAAGAGCCCGCCGCGGTGCGGATTCTGCCGGAGCATATTCTGGCTGCTGCGGCTGACGGGGCCCCGGCATTTGACCCGGAAACCATTGCCCGTTTTGCCGAAACCGATGAACTGACCGGCGAACCGGTCGAAGATCCCGACTTCTCTGCCGGGTTCGGGGCGGTGTTCCCCGACGCTGAGACCGTGACGGCTGAAGAGTTCGGCGCGGTGATCGGCGGCGGACCTGACGGTGCGCCCGATGCCGACGCCGACACCGACGCAGACGGCGCAACGGATCCGGCGGCGGAGACGGTCGCTGAGCCTGAAGAGTATCCGGCCCCGCCGATGACCCTGCTGCAGGCTGCCCCGGGGCGGGAGGATGACGACTCCGACGAGGCCGGTCTGGCCGGGCAGGCGCGGATGCTGGAAACCGTGCTGAAGAATTTTAAGGTCCGTGGCGAGATCATGGAAGTGAAGGCCGGGCCGGTCGTCACCCTGTTTGAGTTCGAGCCGGTGCCGGGCACCAAATCCTCGACCGTGATCAACCTGTCCGATGACATTGCCCGCTCGATGAGCGCCGTTACGGCCCGCGTTGCCGTGGTGCCGGGCCGCTCCGCCATCGGGGTGGAACTGCCGAACGCCACCCGCGAGACGGTCTATTTGCGCGAGATGCTGGAAAGCCCGGCCTATGCTGACCATTCCGGACGTCTGCCGCTGGTGCTGGGCAAGGATATCGGCGGGGATCCGGTGGTGGTCGATCTGGCCAAGATGCCGCACCTGCTGATTGCCGGGACCACCGGATCAGGCAAATCGGTGGGCATCAACACCATGATCCTGTCGCTGCTGTACCGGCTGTCGCCGCAGCGCTGCCGCCTGATCATGGTGGACCCGAAGATGCTGGAGCTCAGCGTCTACGACGGTATCCCGCACCTGCTGACTCCGGTGGTGACCGACCCGAAAAAGGCGGTGGTTGCCCTGAAGTGGGCGGTGAAGGAAATGGAAACCCGCTACCGCAATATGGCGGCGCTGGGGGTGCGCAATATCGAGGGCTATAACGAGCGTGCCGCCGAGCTGACCGCCCGGGGCGAGCAGGTGACCCGCAAGGTGCAGACCGGCTTTGACCGCGAAACCGGCGAACCGACCTTTGAAGACCAGATCATCGACCTGACCGAACTGCCCTATATCGTGGTGGTGGTCGATGAAATGGCTGACCTGATGCTGGTGGCCGGTAAAGAGATTGAGGCCACGATCCAGCGTCTGGCACAGATGGCGCGGGCGGCGGGGATCCACCTGATCATGGCGACCCAGCGCCCCAGCGTTGACGTGATCACCGGCACCATCAAGGCAAACTTCCCGACCCGGATCTCTTTTCAGGTCACCAGCAAGATCGACAGCCGCACCATTCTGGGTGAACAGGGGGCCGAGCAGCTTCTGGGGCAGGGCGACATGCTGTATATGGCCTCCGGCGGGCGGGTGACCCGTGTGCATGGGCCGTTTGTCTCTGATACGGAAGTCGAGCGGGTGGTGCGCCACCTGAAAGACTTCTGCGGCGAGCCGGATTATCTGCACACCATCACCGAGGAAGAAGACGACACCGACGCCGATGATGATGCAGGCGGGGTGTTTGACGCCACTGCCATGGGCGAAGGCGGCTATGACGACCCCTATGATCAGGCGGTGGCGCTGGTGCTGCGGGAACAGAAGGTCTCGGTCAGCTTTATCCAGCGGCATCTGCAGATCGGCTATAACCGTGCTGCCCGTATTGTCGAGAAGATGGAGGCGGAAGGCATCATCAGTGCCGCCAACCATGTCGGCAAGCGCGACATTCTGGTGGCCGCCAACCGCTATCTGGCGGACCGGGGCGGCGACTGACCGCTCTGTCTGCGGCCGGGCCTGAAAGCAGGATCATCACAGGGGGCGGAGAGCAGATCTCCGCCCTGTCTGTTTTCCGGCGGCGGGGACGGACAGGATAGGCCGTTTCTTCAGGCGGCGATCTGGGGTAAGACGGTGCCGCTGAACAAGCAGTGATCGACAGGGCCGTTCTTGTGGGGGGTGTCATGCGGGGCTTTGCCATGATGCAGGGGATGAAGGGGCTGGCGCTGTGCGTGCTGATCGCCTGTGCGGTGATGGCCGGACACATCTTCCAGAAAGGGCTGGGAATCCAGCCGGATTCCCCGCGCTATATCGCCTCGGGCCTTAACCTGTATCAGCATGGTGTGCTGACTGGCGGCTGGGCATATGATCCGGCTCAGGCCCCGGCCCCGGGGCTGCCGCAGGGCGGGGTGTTCACCTCGCTGGAGCTGGCGCTGGCCGCCGCGCTGGATGACCGGACCCGGTCAGCGCTGGAATGTGCGGTGCGGGAAAGCATCCATGCCCCCTGTGACCGGGGAATGACCTCTCTGAAGGCGATGTATTCCGTCGAGATTGCGGTGTTTCTGATCTGTCTGGTCAGTGTGGCGCGGCTGCTGTTTGGGGACTGGCTGCGTCCGGCGCTGGCGCTGGCGTTTGCGCTGTCGTTCAAGGAAATGCGGGCCTACAGCCATGATGTGCTGAGTGAGCCGGCCTTCATGATGATGAGCGGGCTGTTTCTGCTGGCAGTGATGCGGGCGGTGCGGGCCGGTGGCCGGGCGCTGCCATGGCTGCTGGCCGGGCTGGCGCTGGGGGGAATGGCGCTGGTGAAACCGGCGTGGAGCGCTCTGCCGGTCGGGTCGTTGCTGGTGCTGGCGGGTATGCTTGTGCTGCACCGGGGCCGGGCGTTGGTCTGGGGGCAGTGCTGGGGGGCCTTTGCACTGGGCTGGGTGCTGGCGATGGCACCGCTGCTGCTGCGGAATTATCTGGTGATGGATTTTGTCGGTCTGTCTGATGGCGGTTACATGCTGGCGCCGCTGTCAGACCGGCTGGGCTACAATGCGATGGGCTGGCGGGAACTGGCCGCCGGGGTGCTGTTCTACCTGCCGGACTTCGGTGATAACGCCGCCATTGCCCTGTTCGGGCAGGATATTGCCGAGAAGCTGGCCTGGGGGGATCACAGCTATTACATCTACGGTCGCGATGTCCTGCACCGGATGGCGCTGGCCAAGGGCAGCGTTGCCGAGGCGAAGGCGTTCCTGTGGTCAGAGCATTTCTTCAATACCCCGGTGAAAAGCCTGCTGGTGTCGGTGCTGCTGGCGTGGCGCGGTCTGTTTGTCGGCAGCCTGCTGGGGCTGGCGGCGCTGCTGCTGCTGGTGCCGGTGCTGCGTGGTCTGAGCCATCCGCAGCGGACCGGCCTGCTGGCCCTGCTGCTGCCGCTGGGTATGATGGTCGGGGCGCAGGCGCTGATCTCGGTCAGCATCCCCCGCTATAACGTCGGCCTGATCGTGCCGTTTTCTCTGGTGCTGGCGCAGGCGGTGTACTGGCTGGGGCAGCGGGGATATCGGCGGCTGGGGCGGCGGGGCTAAGGGCCATCGGGGCGAAAAGTCCTTTTCCGTCTGGGCTTGATTTTCCCCGGCGGGCGGGATAGAGGGCGGGGCATGATGACTGACACCGTCCCCCCTGCCGTTTCCGGGATCGGCACCGCCCCTGAGCTGGAGGCGGTGGCCCGCCGCTATGCCGTGAAGACCACGCCGTTCCTCGAGGCGCTGATGGCCGGGGCCGGGCCGGATGACCCGCTGGTGCGGCAGTTCCGCCCCGACGCGCGGGAACTGGTGACCACCCCGGATGAAGTGGCGGATCCGATCGGCGATGACGCCAAAAGCCCGTTGCCGGGCATCGTTCACCGTTACCCTGACCGGCTGCTGCTGAAGCCGGTGCATGTCTGTGCCGCTTACTGCCGCTTCTGCTTCCGGCGCGAGGTGGTGGGGCCGGGCAGCGAAGCCCTGAACGACGCCCAGCTTGATGCAGCGCTGGCCTATATCGCCGCCCAGCCGAAGGTGTGGGAAGTGATCCTGACCGGCGGTGATCCGCTGCTGCTGTCACCGCGCCGCATCCGCCGGATTACGGAGGCGCTGGATGCGGTGCCGCAGGTGGAAATCGTGCGCTGGCATACCCGGCTTCCGGTGCATGATCCGGCGCGGATCACCTGTGATCTGGTGACCGCGCTGACCGCGGCCCCTCGTCTGGTGCCGTGGGTGGCGATTCACGCCAATCATGCCGATGAATTTGTGCCGGAGGTGGTGGCGGCGGTGCGCCGTCTGGCCGACGCGGGGATTCCGCTGGTGTCGCAAAGCGTGCTGCTGCGCGGGGTGAATGACACCCCGGAGGCGCTGGAGGCTCTGTTCCGGGCGTTGGTCCGCAACCGTATCAAGCCCTATTACCTGCACCATCCCGATCTGGCATCGGGGACCAGCCATTTCCGGCTGCCGGTGGAAGAAGGGCGGGCCCTGATGAAGCGTCTGCGCGGGCGGGTGTCCGGGCTTGGGCTGCCGACCTACATTCTCGACCGGCCCGGCGGGCTGGGCAAGGTGCCGCTCGGCCCGGCGTGGCCGGAAGACTGGTCGGACGGGACCGGGCCGGATGTGCTGACCTACTGACGGCGGGCCTTATTCCGCCGGGGCCGGTTCCGGCGTGGTGTCCGGGTCGTTAAGAGTCACCATGCCGGTGGCGACGAAGGTGCGTTCCAGCTGCCATAGGGCAAGAATGGCAACCGGGGCCATAATGGCGGAGACGACACCGGCGGTCTTCAGCGGTGTTGGCAGGCCCAGTGCTTCCAGCACCAGCAGGCAGACCACGCTCAACGATTCCCAGACCAGTACAAAGGGGCCCAGATTTTCCAGCAGGGTGGCTTTTTCCAGAATGGCTTTGGTCGGCATTGTCATCCCCCCTCTGTTGTTGCGTGGCGTGACGCACGGCAGCAGATAAGAAAAACCATACCCCAAAAACGAGAAAATAGCAGTATCATCCGTAAGGGTATATCTGGGCGGACAAGCCTGTTCAGGGCTTAGGGCTCAGTCCTGCCAGCCGCAGGCGCGCAGGGCCTGCACCATGTGCGACGGCGGCGGCGCATCGACGGTGATCGGCGGCTTTTCGGCATACAGCGGAATGGTGACGGAACGGGAATGCAGATGCATGGCCCGGCGGTCGGCCTGACCATACAGCGGGTCGCCCAGCAGCGGCGCGCCGATGGCGGCCATATGGACGCGGATCTGGTGGGTGCGGCCGGTGCGGGGGTAGCATTCAATCCACGCCAGCCCATCGCGGGACCGCCCCATAACGCGGTAATCGGTGATTGATTCCTGCCCTTCCTTGGGGTCAACCACCATACGCCAGCCCCCGGTGGGGGTCATCTTGCGCAGGGGCAGGCTGACGGTGCCGCTGTCCTGCTCCGGCGCGGCGGTGCAGACCGCCCAGTAAACCTTGCCGACCTTACCCTGCTGGAACAGCTTGCCCATCCGCCTCAGGCCCTTGTGGTGGCGGCCAAGGATCAGACAGCCGGAGGTGTCACGGTCCAGCCGGTGGGCCAGCGCCGGGGGGCGGGGATGTTCGAAGCACAGATGGCGGAAGGAGTCTTCCAGATTGGGGCCGCCGCCGGGCCCGGCATGGACCGGCAGCCCGGCAGGTTTGTTGATCACCAGAATCAGGCGATCTTTGAACAGCACTCGGGACTGAATTTCCTGCGGGGTCATGCGATGGTGGTCCGGCAAAAGGGGCTAGCAGCGGCAGATACCCTATTTCCGCCGGAACGGGAAGGCCTGTCAGCCTGTTGGGGGATCAGGGTGGCGGGCGGTCAGGGCGGCGCACAGCATCCCGCTCAGCATATCGGCATAGGCGGTGATCTCCTCCGCCGGGCGGGGCCGGGCGGAAAACTGTTTACCGACTCCGCTTAAGGTATGGATCAGCAACTCGGCCAGCAGTGCCTGCCGTGATAGCGGCAGATCAGGGCGGGTGGTGGCGATGAAGGCCTGCATTGCCTGTGCGGTTCCGGCGCGGGCCTCCTGCGCTTCCAGGGTGTCACGGTACAGCGGCGCGGCATCACTGAGGGCACCGCGGATCGCGGCTTCGTCACATTCCGATTGCAGAAAAGTATGGGCCAGCCGCCGCAGCCGGTCCGGCGGGGGCAGGGTGGCATCGGCCAGAATCTGTTGCAGCAGGGCGGCGGTCTGCCGCCATTCATCACTTTGCAGGCGGAACAGGATCGCCGCCTTGTTGGGGAAGTACTGGTACAGCGACCCAACGCTGACCCCGGCCCGCTCCGCCACCCGGGCAGAGGTGAAACGGGTGGCACCGTCGCTGCGCAAAACCTGAACCGCAGCCTCGAGGATCGCGGCGACAAGATCGGCAGAGCGGGCCTGCTTCGGGGTCCGGCGTGAGGAAATCTGCGGGTTCTGGCGGTTGGTCATGACGACGGACCTTTCAGGGCGGGAATGCGAATTGCCGCAGATCCCCGACGGGCGCAGGATCAAACACGACGAAACCATCAGGTTTTATAGCACGTCGGCGGGCCGGGGGCACCGGCCCGCCGATGCACTGCCGGATGCTCCGGCATACTCTCTGAAGGATATCTGCGATGACAGGATCTGTTCCTGCCACCGACAGCCGGGTGTTCGCCACCCTGCTGCCGCTGACGGTGGCTGTGTTTTTGGCCTTTCTGACCATCGGCATGCAGTTGCCGGTGCTGCCGCTGCACCTGAAGACGGTGCTGGGCATGGGGCCGGTGGTGATTGGTGTGGTGGTGGGGGCGCAGTTTGCCGCCGCGCTGCTGTCCCGCGCCGGGGCGGGCACCTTTGCCGATCTGCGTGGGAGTCGGCGGGCGGTGTGGGCCGGGCTGGTGACGGCGGCGGCCTCCGGCGTGGTGACGGTGCTGTCCCTGCCGTTTGTGAGTGTTCCGGCGCTGTCGGTGGCGGTGCTGCTGCTGGGGCGGGTGGTGCTGGCGGTGGGGGAAAGCCTGATCATCACCGGCGCGCTGGGCTGGGGTGTCGGGCTGGTCGGCCCGCAGAATGCCGGGAAGGTGATGGTGTGGAACGGTATCGCCATCTATGGCGCCTTCGCGCTGGGGGCCCCGCTGGGGGTGGCCGTCTCGGCGCGCTGGGGGATGACCGGGGTGGGGCTGGCCACGGTTGTGCTGCCGCTGGCTGCCGGGCTGTTGCTGGGCGGTATGCGGACGGTGGCACCGTCGGCGGTCCGGCGGACCCCGTTTTACCGGGTGCTGGGGGCGGTGTGGGTGCCGGGGTTGGGGCTGGCGCTGTCCAGCATCGGGCTGGGGGTGATTTCGGCCTTTGCCGCCCTGCTGTTCACCGCCCGGGGCTGGGGCGATGCCGGGCTGGTGTTCACCGCCTTTGGGGTGGCGTTCATCCTTGCCCGTCTGCTGTTCGGGTCGTTGCCGGACCGTCTGGGCGGGGCGCGGGTGGCGCTGGTCAGTGTGCTGATCGAAGCCGTCGGAATGCTGGTGATCTGGGGGGCGGAGACAGCGGCGATGGCCTGTCTGGGGGCGGCGCTGACCGGGTTCGGTTATTCGCTGGCCTTCCCCGGTTTCGGGGTGGAGGCCGTGCGCCGGGCCCCGCCGCAGACGCGCGGTCTGGCAATGGGGGCCTATGTCGCTTTCCTCGATCTGGCACTGGGGATCACCGGCCCGCTGGCCGGGGTGCTGGCGGACAGCCGGGGGTTGGCGGCGGTGTTTGCCGCCGGGGCGGCGGCGGTGGCGCTGTCGGCGCTGGTGGCCCTGCGGCTGTGGATGCAGCCTCGCCCGGCGTAAAGGTCTGGCCCGGCCAGACAGAACGTGGTCAGACAGAACGCGGTCAGACAGAACGCGGTCAGAAAGGCAAACCCCGGACAGAGGTGGCTCTGTCCGGGGTCTGTGTCTTGGTCTGGCTTTACTTCTTCGGCGGCACCGGTGTCACGGCGGGTTCCGGCGGGGTTTCTTCTTCCAGCTCGCCCTCGTCCGGATATTCCTCAGTGTCATCATACAGGCCGCCCCCCAGCAGCCCGCTTTCGGCCAGCGGCTGGTCGAGCAGGGCATTCAGGGTTTCATCGGCGGTCAGCAGGCCCATTTTCACCTGTTCGGCGGCCAGCGGCAGGTTGTTGACCTTCAGCACGGCGTCTTTCAGGGAGTATTCCGACTTCAGACCGTCGGCGGTGGCGACGGCGAATCCGGTGGCAACGGCCATCTGCACCTGTTCCTTCGGCAGATTTTTACTGGACACGTTGATCTCGCCCGATGACGACAGCAGGGTGGTCAGCGAGACCGGCCCGGTGGCCGACGGGGCTTTGCCGATGGTCACCGCCATCTTACCGGCGACGGTGCCGTTGATCTGGTCACTGTTCAGGGTGCCGGTCAGCACCGGAATGGAGATGCCGAACCCGTTGTTGATCACCCCACGCAGATCTTTGCGGAAGGCTTCATCTTCCTCGGCGGTGATGTTCTGCAGGAAGTCAGACTTCTCCATCAGGTCCGACATCCGCTTCAGCGGGGCCAGATCCATGCCGGTGATGTGGATGTCCAGTGCGGCATCAGACACGGTCTGGCCGCTGGCGGCGCCCTTCTTCAGGCGGGTGCCGATGCGGATATCCAGCCGGTCACCGTTCTGCAGCGCCTCGGCGGTGTATTTCAGCCCTTCGACCTGGGCTTCGGTGCTGCTCAGCTTCTCCAGCGCCACGGTGCCGGTGCCAAGGCCCAGCGCGATATCGGAGTAATCGCCGGTGACGGAGAAGCCTTTGACGTCAATGGCCTCTCCCTTGCCGCGCAGTTCGGCGCTGGGGAAGGTGAAGGTGAAGCGGGCGGCTTTGCCGTCGGTTTCCACCATACCGCCGGCGGGGGCGGTGGTGACGCTTTCGCCGTCTTTGTTCACCTTCATTTCCGGCAGGGTGTAATCGGTCTTGATCTGGCCCTGATAGCCGACGCTGCCGGCCCCGCTGAGGGTCAGGCGCTTGCCCAGCACTTCGGTCAGGTTTTTGTCAATCTCGCCGGTCGGGCTGACCGACCAGTTGATCCGTGCGGCTGAGCCCGGCAGCAGCAGATGAGACAGGCTGTAGGTGACTTCGCCGACCGGCAGGTCTTCCGGCGGGATGGCGGCTCCGGTCAGTACCGGCTTAACCTGAAACGATCCCTTGGCCGACAGCAGGCCGGTGGTGTGTTCCAGCTTGGTGATTTCCATGCCGGTTTCGGTGCCCGGGCGGGCGGCATAGGCGCGGAAGGCGGCCTCGGTCTTGGTTGCCATCACATGGCTGGCACCGATCCAGCCTGCGGCGGCGGCCCCCAGAACGGCAACGGCGGCTCCGGCGGCTTTGACGGGTGTTGAAACCATAGCTATCTCCTGCCCCACAAGATAAGTGCGTTATGCGTGTATTGGTTGGATGATCTCCTGTAAAGCGGTTTATAGCAGGGTCCTGCGGCTTTTACTGTGATGCAACGGGACCATATCCATATTTTTTTGCGATGCAGGGCAGAGGGGGGACGGGGCTGGTCAAGTTGCCCCGCTGTATGATGTTATCAGCCGCTCTTTCCTTTCCCCCTGACCCGGACCATGCCGCCATGACTGATGCCGCGACCCTTTCCCCCTGCCGGACCCGTATCCAGCGCGTGGCGGTGACACTGCCCCATGCCGCCGGAGAGGTGACGGTGCAGGAGTGGCTGCCGGAGGGGGATACCGGTGCGGCACCGGTGCTGCTGTTCCATGACTCGCTGGGCTCGATTACGCTGTGGCGTGGCCTGCCGGAGGCGCTGGCCCGGGCCAGCGGGCGGCGGGTGATCGCCTACGACCGGCTGGGGTTCGGGCAGGCTGACCGGCGGACTGACACGGTCAGCGGCGATTTCGTTCTGGAAGAGGCCGAAGTGGTGGTGCCGCAGCTGCGGGCCGCGCTGGGGATCGGGCCGTTTGTTGCCATGGGGCACAGTGTCGGTGGCGGCATGGCGGTCTGCACCGCCGCCCGCCACACCGACTGTACCGGGCTGGTCAGCATCGCCGCGCAGGCCTTTAACGATGACCATATCCATACCGGGGTGTCTGCCGCGAAAGCCGCGTTTTCCGAGCCGGGGGCGGTGGAGCGGCTGGCCCGCTATCATGGCCCGCAGGCGGCATGGGTGCTGTCGGCGTGGATCGATACCTGGCTGGACCCTGCCTTTGCCGGCTGGTCGCTGCGCCCGCTGCTGGCCGATGTGCGCTGCCCGGCGCTGGTGATCCACGGGGCTGATGACGAATACGGTGGCCCCGATCATGCCCGCACCATTGCCGCCGGGGTCAGCGGCCCGGCGGAGGCGGTGATTATGCCCGGTCACGGCCATATGCCGCACCGCGAGGATGAGGCCGGGGTGCTGGCCCGTATCACCGCTTTCCTGCGGCCCGTCGCCTGACTCTCAACCCCGGCGTTTTTGGGCCGCAGGGCGTTTCGGGGCAGGGTTGAACCTGTGGTCTATGGTCCATCCGGCTGATTCTCAAGGCATCTGTATCGGGCGACAGTGGGGCTATTCCCTGTTTTGCCCCATTGCGCATAAGGATGCCCGCGATGTCGCTCCGCTGCCGTATTCTGGCCGCTGCCCTGATGGTTTCTGCCAGCCAGCCCGTCCTGACGGCTCCGTCCATAGCGCAGACTGTGCCGGGTTCAAATACGGCGGGCCCGAATACAGCCGGGCAGCGCCCGACCGATGCCCGCAGTTACTGTGACCGCCTGCGCAGCCTTGACGGGCTGAAAGAATACGCGGTGGCGATGATCACCGTCGCCAAGGCGGTTGCGGCCCTGCCGGAGGCGGACCCCCGCCGTAAAGATCTGGCCCGCCTATATGCGCAGGGCATTGATGATGACAGCGGCAGCCTTCAGGCCCGGTTGCTGGAGAGGATCAACGCCGCGGTCCCCCGGCAGGATGCCTATAATCAGGATCAGGTGGTGCAGCAGTATCTGCCGTGGTTTGCCGCCTGTGCCAGCGATATGAAGACGGAGTCCGGTCTGGCCCCGCAGGCTGTGCTGTTTCTTAATCCGCTGGGGCAGGAGCTGCCACGCTTCTATGATGCCGCCCCGGACCGGCGGGGTGACCAGCTGCGCCAGAGTATGGGGGCATCGGGGCTGGGGGGACTGAACACCCGGGAGATTGAAGCGGCGACCGGTCTGCCGTTCCGTGGAATGAATCCGCGCTGGGTGCTGCCGATGGCGGTGGCAATGCAGGGGGCAGACAGTTTTGTGCCCGGCTATGCCCGGCAGGCCACGGCCCGGCTGGAAGCGCTGGGCCGGGCTGCGGTTGCCGCCCGCCAGCAGACGCAGGATATTCAGCAGGGGCTTCATCCGGCCTGCGAACGGATTGCTGCCAGTCCGGCGGTGCAGGCATTCACTGCGGCGGTCCGGGCCGCAGCGACAGAGCGGGTGTCGTCTGATACGCTTGCCGCCACCGCTGCCCGTCGTTTTGATACCGCACAGGGCACGCTGGCGGCGGAGATCAGCCGCCGGATCCGGGCCGCTGCCCCCGAACCGCAGAAGCAGGCAGAGCTGGTGCGCCAGTACAACACCATTCTGGATGCCTGCGCGGTCCGGTTGGTGGAGACGGACACTTTTCTGATGTTTGCTGACGATGTCACCACCCCGGAGCGGGTTGACAGCCAGCGCGACAGCACCCGGCGCGGCAGACAGCCGCTGTTGAATTACAACGGTGAAAAGCCGGTGGGGGCGGACCGGATCAACGGCAAGTGGGCATCGCTGTATGCCTTTCTGTATGACGATGCCAACACCCTGATCGCCGCCGGATCGACCGCTGCGGTGGCCGAAATGACGGCGATGACTGAAGCGATGGTCAAAAACCGCGCTGCCGCCGCCGCAAAGGCTGAGGAGGAGGCGTATGCCGGGCTGCGGGCCCTGTACGCCTTCCGCACCCATCCGGCGCTGGCACAGTCGTTTGCCGCCTGCCTCAGCGGCGAGCGCCCCTACCAGACTGCGATCCTCACCGCCCTTGAGGCCGAGGCACAGACTGTCACCACGGTGAAAGAACAGCAGGCCCTGCAACAGACGGCGGCCTTCCGCCGCGCCAATCTCGACACCGTTGTCACCGCCCAGTGCCTGTACCGCCTTAACTTCGGCATGGTGATGGCCGAGGTTGATAACCCCGGCATTGCAATCATGCTGGCGGCGGATACCAAAGACCTGAAGCGGGATGATCCCGCCACCAAATACACGCCGAAGGCCCTGACCGGGATTGCCGCTTATCTGTCGATGGGGGCTGTTGAGTTCCACGAAGGGGTGGTGGGCAAATATCTGCAGGGGGCGATGGACGAGCTGAACGGTCAGACCGCCTACACCCGCAAACAGGCGGAGACCCTTCAGTCGGGAAAAATGGTGGTCGGGCTGGCCGGGTCAGCGGCGGAAGAGGCGATTTACGCCAATCTGGTGCAGCCCCTGCTGGATGGAAAGGTCAAATGACGGGGACAGGGGCGATCGACTGATTTGCCTGCCCTCTTTTGGCACCCCTCTTTTGGCACCCCTCTTCCGGGCCGGGCGAAACCCGCTATTCTGTCGGGATAAGGTACGGGAGGGGGGCGATGACCCTGTCAGAGATTGAGGCCGCGGGCTGGGCGGCATTGCAGCAGGCAGCGGCGGATCCCCATGCGGGCTTCCGGACCGTGACGCTCTGTTCCGTTGATGCCGCCGCGGCCCCGCAGGCGCGGATGGTGGTGCTGCGGGCCTGTGACCCGGCCCGGCGGACGCTGGAAATCCACACCGATATCCGCAGCCCGAAATGGGCAGAGCTGATCGCCGACCGGCGCGTCACCGTCCTCGGATACTGTGCGCAGACCCGCCTGCAACTGCGCCTGCCCGGCACCGCCACCCTGCACGGCCCGGAGACCCCGACAGCCGCCGCAGCATGGGACCGTCTGCCGCCGTGGACCCGCAGCACCTATGCCGGTGGCCCGCCGGGGGATGAGCGTGCCTTTGCCGGGCCGGGGCAGCCGCTTGGGGCGGAGCCCCCGGCAGATGGCGCAGGCCGCGCCTGTTTTGGGGTGATCGTGGTGCAGGCGGTGGCGCTCGACTGGTTCCGCCTGCAGCGGCAGGACAACCGCCGCGCCCGTTTTCACTACGGCCCGGATGGGGCGCTGACGGCGGCGGCATGGGTGAACCCGTGAGGGGGGTGTCATCGCATCGGCCATTGCCTGTTTGCTCAACGGAAACGGTGAGCCGTTTATGGTCGGGGCACAAATAAAAAAAACAAGGCCAGCAAGCCTTGTTTGGGTCTGAAGCTGATCTTCAGATGCGCTTTTCGATGTGGCACTCTGCGAGGAGAGTGGCGTCCCCACGGGGATTCGAACCCCGGTTATCGCCGTGAAAGGGCGGTGTCCTAGGCCTCTAGACGATGGGGACGTCGTTGGCGTGGCGGGTTTTTACCCATTCCAACGGTTTGATGCAAGACCTTTTTTCAAAAAAGTTTCAGCGGCGTCTCTGGCCGTTCCGGCGGGGGCGGAGTACAAGGGTAAACCTTATGCAAAACCCCGTTCAGACTGCCCCGGAGCCTGTTTTATGAGCACCCTGCTTGTGGTCCGCCCGTCGGAAGAGGTCGATCTGCCCGCCATTCAGGCCATCTATCAGCACCATGTGCTGACCGGCACCGGCACGTTTGAGGAAGATCCGCCGTCGCTGGCGGATATGACTGCCCGCCGGGCCAAGGTGCTGGGCGGCGGCTATCCCTATCTGGTGGCGGTGGATCCTGTTGACGGCAGCGTGGCGGGCTATGCCTATGTCGGGCCCTACCGCGAGCGGTCGGCGTATCGTTTTATGGTCGAGGATTCGATCTACATTGCCCCCGGCTGTCAGGGGAAAGGGGTGGGCCGACTGCTGCTGACCGCCCTGCTGGCGGAATGTGAGGCACGCGGCTATCGCCAGATCGTGGCGGTGATCGGTGATTCCGGGAATGCCGGATCAATCGGGCTGCATACGGCGCTGGGCTTTCAGCATGTCGGCAGGTTCGCCGCCGCCGGGCTGAAGTTTGGCCGCTGGCTGGATGTGGTGTTCATGCAGAAGGCCCTTGGCGAGGGCGCGGAGACAGTGCCGGGCGCCTGACGGAGCCCTGAGGGGACCTCTTCTTCAGTCTCGTGATATAAAAAAGGAGCCTCCAGGGCTCCTTTTTTACAGTGTCATCCCCCGCATTGCCCACGGTGGCGCAGCAGGTGGTCGGCGAGGGTGACGGCCATCATCGCCTCCGCCACCGGAACGGCGCGGATGCCGACGCAGGGGTCGTGACGGCCCTTGGTGCGCACGTCCACATCCGCCCCGTGGATATCGACGCTCTGGCGCGGGGTCAGGATCGAGGAGGTCGGTTTGACCGCCATACGGGCAATCACCGGCTGGCCGGTGGAGATGCCGCCAAGGATCCCCCCGGCATGGTTGGACAGATACCGGATGCCGCCGTCCGCGTTGACGCGCATCTCGTCGGCGTTGTCCTCGCCGCTGTAGGCGGCGGTGTCGAAGCCGTCGCCGATCTCGACACCTTTGACGGCGTTGATCGACATCAGCGCCTTGGCCAGATCAGCATCCAGCTTGTCATAGACCGGGGCACCGAGGCCGGTGGGCACGTTTTCCGCCACCACTTCGACGATTGCCCCGCAGGAAGACCCGGCCTTGCGGACGGAATCAAGATAGGCTTCCCAGTCTGCGACCACGCCGGGGTCAGGGCAGAAGAACGGGTTGGTGTTGACCGTCTCCCAATCCCAGCGGCTGCGGTCGATGCGGTGCGGGCCAAGCTGCACCAGAGCGGCGCGGATGAGAACCCCGCCGGGCACCAGTGCATTAAGGACAGCCCGGGCAACACCGCCCGCCGCCACCCGCATCGCGGTCTCGCGGGCGGAGGAACGGCCCCCGCCGCGATAATCGCGGATGCCGTACTTCTGCCAGTAGGTGACATCGGCATGGCCGGGGCGGAACTGCTGGGCAATCTCGCCGTAATCCTTCGACCGCTGATCGGTGTTTTCAATCAGCAGGCCGATTGGGGTGCCGGTGGTCTGTCCCTCGAACACCCCGGACAGGATGCGGACGGCGTCCGGCTCCTGCCGCTGGGTGACGAAGCGGTTCTGGCCCGGTTTGCGCCGGTCCAGCCAGGGCTGAAGATCAGCTTCCGACAGGGGGATGCGCGGCGGCACCCCATCCACCACACAGCCGATGGCCGGGCCGTGGCTTTCGCCGAAGGTGGTGAAGCGGAACAGGGTGCCGAAACCGTTGCCAGACACGGGGGATCAGTCCTTCTTGTAATAGGCCAGCAGGTCAGACAGCTCCCCGGCGCTGGCGGGGTTGAGCATGCCGACAGTGTGATAGCCGGAGTCAACGTGCAGCACTTCGCCGGTGACGCCGGAGCCGAGATCGGACAGCAGGTACAGGCCGCTGTTGCCGACGTCTTCGATGGTGACGTTACGGCCCATCGGGGCGTTCAGTTCGTTCCAGCGCAGGATCAGGCGGAAGTCACCGATGCCGGAGGCGGCAAGGGTCTTGATCGGACCGGCGGAGATGGCGTTGACGCGGATGTTGTTGGGGCCGAGGTCGGCGGCCAGATAGCGCACGCTGGCTTCCAGCGCGGCCTTGGCGACGCCCATCACATTATAATGCGGCATCACCTGTTCCGCCCCGTAATAGGACAGGGTGACCAGCGACCCGCCGTTCTTCATCAGCGGCTGGGCGCGGCGCGCCACGTCGGTGAAGGAATACACCGACACATGCATACAGTTGAGGAAGTTGGGCAGGGTGGTGTTGTAGTACGGGCCCTTCAGCTCTTCCTTATCGGAGAAAGCGATGGCGTGCACCACAAAGTCAAGGCCGTCCCATTCCTGCGCGATGGCGGCGAAGCAGGCGTCCATGCTGTCAGAATCGGTGACATCGCAGGACAGAACCAGCGGACTGTTGACACTTTCTGCCAGCGGGCGCACACGGCGTTCCAGCGCGTCCCCCTGATAGGTGAAAGCGAGCTGAGCCCCTTGGGCGGCGCAGGCCTTGGCGATGCCCCAGGCGATGGAGCGGTCGTTGGCAACGCCCATAATCAGGCCTTTTTTGCCCGCCATAAGCTGGGAGGACGCGGTCATCAGGGAACCCTCTGTCTGTGTTAAATCCGTGCAGCAGTGCTACAAAGAAGGCGGCATCCTACACCAGTTGTGCATGGCGTCAAAGATTACGGAAGAGGAGTGTGAAGACGATGCCGTTAGGGCAGGGGAGCCGGAAAAAGCGATGAATGCCAGAAACGGGCATAAAACGGGCGGATATAAACTGTCGGTTCGGCGGCTGACGGCCCGGGAATCCGGGTTACCGGCTTTCGGGCTGCATCTGGCCCGGCGGGCGCAGCGCGACGCGGTGCTGCGGGCGGCGGGGGCCCTCAGCTATACCTCGCTGCTGGCGGTGGTGCCGTTTCTGACGCTGGCGCTGGCGGCGCTGGGGCTGTTCCCGGTGTTTGAGGATGTGCGCGGGGCGGTGCAGGGCTTTATCTTTGATAATTTCGTGCCCACCGTCGGCACCACCCTGCACCGTAATCTGGCGCGTTTCATCGGGGCAGCGGGGCGGCTGACGCTGGTCGGCACGCTGGGGCTGACCGTGACGGCGGTGCTGCTGCTGGCCAGCATAGAGCGCACCTTCAATGTGATTTTCCGGGTCAGCCGCCCGCGCCCGCTGGTGCTGCGGGTGCTGCTGTACTGGGCGTTCCTGACGGTCGGGCCGCTGCTGCTGGGGGGGATGTTCTCGCTGGCGTCATGGGTGATGGCGCAGGGGCTGCGCCAGCAGGGGGTGCCTGTACTGCTGGATCTGCTGTCGGCTCTGGCGCCGGGGGCGGTGACTTTCGCCGGGCTGGTCGGCCTGTATTATCTGGTGCCCAACCGCCGGGTACGGCTGTGGGATGCGCTGCTGGGGGCGGCGGCGGCGGCGGCGCTGTTCTGGCTGCTGCGCAGCGGCTTTGTCGCCTTTATCAGCAATGTCCGCACGTATGAGAGTATTTACGGCACGCTGGCGGTGGCCCCGCTGTTTCTGGTGTGGATCTATCTGTCGTGGGTGGTGGTGCTGTGCGGGGCGGAGCTGTCGGCAGCCCTGCCGGAATGGCGGCTGCGCCGGATCGGCCTGTCGGACCACGGCGGGCTGGGGCGTCTGGTGATGGCGCTGGACCTGCTGCGGGCGCTGGAGGGGGCGAGCCCGCGCGGGGCCGGGCTGGACCGGCAGGGGCTGCTGGCTGTGACGGCCCTGTCGGAAGAGGCGGTGATCCTGCTGCTGAACCGGCTGTCGGCAGCGCATTTTGTTGCCCGTGCTGAGAACGGGCGCTGGGTGTCAACCCGCTCCCCCCATGATGCAACGGTGCAGGACCTGCTGCTGGCGCTGGAGATCGGGTTGCCGGATCCGGCGGACCTTTTACCCGCCGGGCTGGAACAGGCAATGCTGGGACCGGCCCTGACCGAGGCCCTGACCGGCGCGGCCCGGATGCAGGCGATCAGCCTGTCGATGCCGCTGGACCGTGTGATGCGCGATCTGCCGGGAGGGAGCGGGTAAGCCAAGGGGCGGAGGCCCGCGCCCGGCGCGTGAGGGACCAAACAAACAAGGGACCAAAAAACAAAAAACCAAACAAACAACCAATAATTTTAAGGGAGTCGACAGCGGTGGCCGGATGTCTGCTTGCTGTCGTGTAGAACGGTTCCATAATGGCAGACAGGTGCCCCGGTAGGGATGACCCGCCATGACCGCTCCTGATCCAGTCCCCGGTCCTTCACCCGTCCCGGCCCCGGGCCGTGATCCTGCCGCTGACCGGCGGCGGGCGCTGAATATGCTGCCCTACGGCGACCGGGTGATGCTGATCGGCAGGGCCGATGTGTGGGGCTGGCTGCGTCTGGGCTGGCGGGATTACTGCCGTCATCCGGGGCGCAGTACGGCCTATGGGGCGGTGTTTGTCCTTCTCGGCTACGGGCTGGTGTTCGGCCTGAAGGCGCTGGGGATGCTGTATCTGATCACCCCGATGATCGCCGGTTTTCTGCTGATCGCGCCGCTGCTGGCGCTGGGGTTTTACGCCCTGTCGCGGGATGCCGAGCAGGGCCGGCCGCCGTCATTGTGGCGGGCCCTGAACGCGTGGCAGGACAACAGCTTCCATGTCATCACCGCCGGGTTGCTGCTGATGCTGTTTATGATGATCTGGGTGCGGATCGCGGCCCTGATCTTTGCGCTGTTCTTCCCCTATACCGCCCTGACGTGGCATGCGGCGTTCGAGGCGCTGCTGACGCCGGACGGCCTGTTGTTTCTGGCGGTCGGTACGGTGGTGGGCGGCGGGATGGCGGTGATCGGCTTTACCTTTTCGGCCTTCAGCCTGCCGTTGCTGCTCGACCGCCGGGTCGATGCCTTTGCCGCCGGATACCTCAGCGGGCTGGCGGTGCTGGCCAATCCCGGGCCGATGCTGCTGTGGGCGGCGGTGATTGCCGGGCTGACCGGAATCGGGCTGCTGACCGGCTTCCTCGGCCTGATGATCACGCTGCCGGTGCTGGGGCATGCGACGTGGTATGCCTACCGCCGGGTTATCCGCTGGGAGTGAGCTGACGGCCAAAAGCGGCCATCGCCTCGACGACCGGGCGCACCTGTCGGCCAAGCGGGGTCAGGCGGTAATCCGTGCGCGGCGGTACGGTGGGGTAGGTGGTCTTTTCGATCAACCCTTCCTGTTCCAGAAAGCGCAGCCGCTGCGACAGCATTTTCGGGCTGATCCCGGACAGGGAGTGGAGCAGTTCGGAATACCGGCGGGTGCCGCCAAGCAGGTCGCGTAGGATACGGGTGGTCCACCGTCCGTCGAGAATCCGCGCCGCCAGCGCCACCGGGCAATCCGGCTGGCAGGGGGATCCGGCAGGCGGCAGAACGGGCGGAGCAGCGGGCATGGCCGTAACCTTTGATGGGGAAACCTCTGACGCGGGACCGGAAACGTTTTTCTGAAGTTAAAAAATTTTCAAAAACTGATGGTTTTTCCAATACTTACCAAAAAGTAACCTCTTCCCGCCGCAAAGTCAAAAGCCTACAGTCTGGTCTGTGGCGGGCATGTGGGCATGGGGCCCGCAGCGGAGAGTGTTTTCTTTCAGGAACAGGATGGTTCTGCGGCACTGCCACAAGGTGGTTTTGCGGCATCGCCGCTGTGATCCGACGCTGAAAAATACTCCCGGTCCCGCCACAGGGGATAGAGAAAATGACACCAGTGTTTAAGCGGGCTCCGCACGGGCCCGTGGCAGAAGGCGTGCGCGCGGTTGATTCAACGCCGGGCCGCCGGGCGGTGCTGACCGTCACGCTGTGGGGGATTGCGGCCATACAGGCGGTGCTGGGGCTGGCGTTTCTGCTGGCGCCGGCGCAGGCGGCGGCCCTGCTGGGGCTGTCCCCGGCACCGGGCTGGGCGGACTGGCTGTTCGGCATGATGGCGGCGCGCTGTCTGGGGTTTGCTTATGGCATGGGGCTGGCAGCCCGGAATCCGGCGGCGGCCCGGTCATGGATCGGGGCGATGGTGGGGGTGCAGGCGCTGGACTGGCTGGTGACGCTGCGGTTTCTGCTGGCCGGGGCGGTAACGCTGGCGCAGGTCAGCACCGCTTCGTTTCTGCCGGTGGTGTTTGTGGTGGTTCTGCTGCTGTGCTGGCCGCAGCGGCAGCCGGACGGGCGGGGCACCTGATGGGCTGGCTGGCGGCGGCGCTGTTCCGGCGGGTGCAGGGGGCCGGATTTTATGAGGATCTGCACCGTCGGGCGGTGTCGCTGCTGCCGCCGGGGCAGGGGGCGCACTGGCTGGATGTCGGCTGCGGCCCCGGGCTTCTGGCCCGGCTGGCGGTGGCCCGGGGCTACACAGTCACGGCGGTTGACCGTGATCCGGCGATGATTGTGGCGGCAGAGCGCACCCCGCGTAATCATGCTGACGGGCTGTCGTTCCGGGTATCATCGCTGGAGATGCTGACCGTCAGTCCGCTGCGGGGGGCGGTGGTGTCGGCGGGGTCGCTGCTGGCGGTGATGGATGACCGGCGGCAGGGGCTGGGGCATCTGCTGACGCTGCTGCACCCCGGTGGCACCCTGCTGCTGGTTGAGCCGACAGCAGAGATGACGCTGCGCCGGGCGTGGCGGTGGCTGCACCGGCAGGGCTTACGGCGGATGCGTGGCCGTGGCTGGCTCTTGCTGTGGGCGGCGACGCGGCAGCCGGGCCGGGCGGTGGATCATGCCGGACTGATGCAGGCCCTGCCTGAGGGCGGGGACTGGCAGGTCACTGGCACCCCCCTTCTGGGGGGCATGGTGACGGTATGGCAGATCAGCGCAGGCGGGGAGCCCTGATAAAGGGGCGCCCCACCTGCAGAAGATCAGTCTTCCAGCCCCAGCTTAACGCGCGGGTTGGGGGCCGTATCGTCCCAGTCCGTCAGGAAGGCTTTCAGGGCGGCATCCTGCGGGTCTGACAGGGTGATGCGCAGGCGCACCAGCTGGTCGCCGCGCTGGCTTTCGCTGTTGGCGGCAGCGGGGATCCCCTTGCCGCGCAGGCGCAGGGTAGTGCCGCTGTTTGACCCTTCCGGGATGGTGACGGTGACGCGGCCGTCAACGGTCGGCACCACCACCTTGGCCCCCAGCACCGCTTCCTTCAGGGTGACCGGCAGTTCGGCGATCACATCCTGCTTTTCACGGCGGAAGAGGGGGTGCGGTGCAACGGTGATTTCCACCAGCGCGTCGCCGTCGGCCCCGCCCAGCTGGCCGGGGCTGCCCATGCCCTTCAGGCGCAGGGATTTGCCGTCTTCGCAGGCCGGGGGGACCTTGACGTTGATCTTCTTGCCGTTGGTCAGGGTGATGGCGCGGGCGGCCCCCAGAGCCGCTTCCTCAAAGGTGACGGTCAGCGAATAGTGGACGTCGGCACCTTTGCGCGGGGCACTGTGCTGTCTGCCGCCGGAGCCACGGCTGGCGGAGCGGAACATCTCTGAAAACAGGTCGTCTTCCGAAAACATCGAGTCGAAGCCAAAGCCGCCCCGCTGGGCGCCACCATGTCCGCCACCGTGTCCGCCCCGGGCATTGCCCCAGGGGTTGCGCATCCGCTCGGTGCCGTCAGGGTTGATCTCGCCCCGGTCGAAGCGGGCGCGTTTGGTCTCGTCCGACAGCAGGTCGTAGGCGGCGGTCACTTCCTTGAAGCGTTCCTCGGCCTTGGCATCCCCGGGGTTGACGTCGGGGTGCAGGCTGCGCGCCAGCTTGCGGTAGGTTTTCTTGATGTCCTCGGCACTGGCGGACCGGCTGATGCCCAGAACCTCATAGGGATCCCGCATGGAAACTCCGTTCTCCTGACAGACGGGGCGGTGCCCCGCCCGTCAGGGGAGGAGGTCACCGCAGCTTACTGCACAATCTTCCAGGTGCCGTCAGACTGACGGCACGCCGTACCATAGGCATGCTCGGTCTTGCCATCAATAGTCACGGTGTTCTGAAATTCACGGCAATAGGATCCGTCACTGGCGGTACCGTCTCGGGTGGGGGTGACATAGCCGGAATGGCCCGACTGCGGATTGTTCCAGGTGATCGGCTGGCCGACCGGGGCAGAATAGGCGCTGGTCTGGGCCTGATGCAGGGCGGCACGGTCGGCATTGTCGAGTGACTTACCGACTTCCGACCCCAGCCATGCCCCCAGCAGGGCCCCTGCCGCCGTGGCAGCCAGCTTGCCGGTGCCACCGCCGAACTGGGCACCGACAACGGCACCGCCGACACCCCCCAGCAGGCCGCCTGCGGTCTGCTTCGGTGCGTTGCGGGCGCTTTCGCAGGCGGTCAGCGACAGGGCGAGGGCAACGGTGCAGACCGCAAGCGCGGCCTTGCGCAGAGGGGAACGGATAGAAGCGGAGGTCATGATCGGTAATCCTGAGCAGACAGAAAGACGGACAGACAGGGCAGGAAGTCAGACGTTAACACTTAATCGTTCCGGGGCTGACATCAAGAGTTTATCAGGGTTTTAACCCCGGAAAAGGCGGCCATCCCGGTCGCCGGGACGGTCTGTTGCGCACCGTGAGCCGGAAGCGTGGCGAAAGCATGGCAAAATCCGGCGGGGGTGCTTATGCTGCCGGGCGGAGAGTCGGGCGCCCCCTCCAGATCCGGTTATACGGCGATGGCGGCGGTTTCCTGCGCCCGGCCTGTACGATGTCTGCAGACTCCCCCTCTGCTGCTGATGGGAAGGATTCCCCGGAATGAGCGCGCTGACCCTTGATGCCGACCTTGATCCGTTTGTCCAGTTCGGGCAGTGGCTGAAGGTTGCCGAAACAGCGGAACCCAATGACCCCAACGCCATGAACGTGGCGACCTGCACCCCCGATGGCCGCCCGACATCCCGCATGGTGCTGCTGAAGGGGTTCGATGAGCGCGGGTTCGTGTTCTACACCAACTTCGAAAGCCGCAAGGGCCAGCAGCTGCTGGCCAACCCCCATGCCGCCCTGTGCCTGCACTGGAAAAGTCTGCGCGCCCAGATCCGGGTTGAGGGCGCGGTTGAGCCGGTGTCCGCCGCCGAGGCTGACGAGTATTTCAACTCCCGGCCCCGCGATTCCCGCATCGGGGCGTGGGCGTCGCAGCAGTCCCGCCCGCTGAAGGGGCGGTTCGAGCTGGAGGCCCGGGTGGCCGAATATGCCGCCCGCTATGCCATCGGCAGTATTCCGCGCCCGCCGCACTGGTCGGGGTTCCGGGTGGTGCCGCAGCGCATTGAGTTCTGGAAAGACCGTCCGTTCCGCCTGCATGACCGGGTGGTTTATACCCGGCAGGCCGATGGCGGCTGGTCAACCGAGCGTCTGTACCCGTAACCGTATCCTGCCGGGAGAGTCCGCCGATGGCTGCCGTTGATCCCAAAGCCGCCCGTCTGATGACCGCCGCCACGCTGGTGGCGGTCGGGGTGGCGCTGACGCTGGTGACCATCAAGGCGGTGGCCTGGATGATGACCGGGTCGGTGGCGATGCTGTCCAGTCTGGCGGACTCCACCCTCGACTGTCTGGCATCGCTGGTCAATCTGCTGGCGGTGCGCCATGCGGTGCAGCCCGCCGATGCCGATCACCGCTTCGGGCACGGCAAGGCGGAGCCGCTGGCCGGGCTGGTGCAGGCGGCGGTTGTCACCGGGTCGGCGGGGTTTCTGCTGTCTGAAGTGCTCAACCGCTTCCGCGATCCGCAGATTCCGCAGGCGGAACTGGTCGGGGTGGTGGTGATGGTGATCTCCATCGCCCTGACGCTGGGGCTGGTACAGTTCCAGAAATACGTCGTGCGGCGCACCGGATCGGTGGCGGTGGGGGCCGACAGCCTGCATTACACCGGCGACGTGCTGATGAACCTGTCGGTGATTGTGGCGCTGGGGCTGGGCAAATGGCTGGGGCTGGCGTGGATTGACCCGCTGTTCGGGCTGGGGATCGCCCTGATCCTGCTGAAAGGCGCGTGGGAGATCGGGCGCGATTCCTTCAACATGCTGATGGACCGCGAGTTCCCCGATGAGGACCGTGCGCGGATTATCGCACTGGCCACCGATCATCCGCAGGTGATCGGGGCGCATGACCTGCGCACCCGCTCCAGCGGGCTGCACGATTTCATTCAGGTGCATTTAGAGGTGGATGGCAGTCTGCCGCTGCGCAAGGCCCACGCCATTGCCGATCAGGTGGAACGGTCGATCTGCGCCGCCTTCCCCAAGGCCGAGGTGATCATTCACCTCGACCCTGACGGAATCCGCGAGCCGCGTCTGGATGACCAGATCCGTGGCAGTTAAGGCCGTGCCGGGTAAATACCGTTAACGCAGATCACCACAAGACGCCCGTCTTTGTCGGGCTTCCCGTCAGGATTGAACGCCGGAAGCATGAACGTGCCGTCGGTGGGAGAGCCGCCGTAGCGGTTGCCGATCAGGCTGTAAAGGGGCTGATAGGCGTTGATCTGAAGGGTCTGCCCGTTACAGGGCAGCCACCCGGTGGGGGCAAAGGGGGCAAGCGTGGTGCCGATGGAGGCGATGTAGCTGTCAGGCGACATAGGCGGTGCTTCTCCTGTTGAGGGCCGGTTACCGGGGGGCCGGTCAGGCGATCATAGAGTGTGTCGGATTTAAAATCTAAAAGAGAAATTATAAGTCAATTCCCCTTTAAGTTTTTGGTTGAGGCATTGACATTCAGGGGCATCGCTGTCCCGGTCCTCTCGATCGTCCCGGGCCGGATGCATCTGGCGGTATTATCGGGATCACCCGCATAGTGAGAATGGCTCTCTGTTTGTGTACATGCGTTCGCGTTAGGCTGTCTGTCGCCGGATCCTTGGGGAGACCGGCCAAATCCGGGGCCCTGTGCTTCGGGGGAACAACAGAACATCATCTTCAGGGGTGAGGAAGGCCATGACAGGACGTCTTTTGTCGCTGACAGCTGCGGCTGTGTCTTTTTCGGTTTTTGCACTGTCGGCGGCTGCTTTCGCAGCGCAGGCAGAGCATGCGGCGGTACCGGATGCCGCGATTGCAGCCCAGCGGGCGGCCCTGAGCGCAGCCACCAAAGACGCGGGATTCGGCCCGCAGTCTCCGCGCGATCTGGATGCGGTGGCCGGTCAGAACCCCCGCATTTTTACTCTGGCACCGCCGGTGACACAGATGGCGCTGTGCGATATCCACCTGCATACCAACGCCGAGCATAAGGGCGGGGACTTTACCACCTACGCCGGAAACGGTGACGGGCAGGGCAACCATTCCGGCTTTAAGTACAATGGCACACTGACCGCCGCTGAACTGGCACCGACAGCGGAAAAAGTCGGCCTGAGTGAGCACGGGGAACTGGTGCCGGGTGACACCGTTGAAATCCATTTCGTTCACTCAACGGCGAAGGCAACGGTCGGCCCGACTCTTGCCACCTGTCTGAGCGAAACCGTTAAAAATCCCGAGCTGCGGGTTGAGGCCGTGGTTGCGGTGCTGGTCAATGACCCGAAGGCTGCCGATTTCACCCAGATGGCCCGGATTGAAACAATCAATGGCCTGAATCAGGTGCCAAACCTGCCAACCACGCTGGGGCAGCCGGTTGTTTATGCCGGTTCGACCACCGGACCCAGCTACAACGAGAAGGGGTCGCCGTTTCAGGTGACCTGGAGCGTGCGGCCCAAAGTCGTGAAGGTTGATATTACTTCGGTCGGAAAATGGCTGGCGGATAATCCGTTTCAGGAAAACCATGCTCATGGCGTCCGCATGCTGGTGACGGACCCGGATCTGCTGTCGCGGATTACTCAGTAACCGCCCCCCCCCCCCCCGGAACCGGCCCCCCGGAACCGATCCCCGGTCATCGCCGCCAGCCTGCCCTGAGCGGGCGGGCGGCGACCGGGGAGAGGCAGGGAGCGGTTATTTTTAGGGAAAAATCTCTTTAAAGGTGTAATTCTGTGAGGTGTTCTCTCCGGCCTTCCGGTGCCGGGGCCCCCGCAGAATAAGGATCTGTCAGATGTCCCCTGCTTCCCCTGACCATCCGGCGCCGGACATGTCTGACACCCGCAGGCCTGCCACGGCATGGTCTCCGCCCGGTCTGGATCTGGCGGCGGAGGAAGCCGCCCTGCTGGGGCATGATGGCCGCCCGTCCTGCGGGCTGGCCCTGTCCGGCGGGGGGATCCGCGCCGCATCGTTCAGTCTGGGCGTGGCGCAGGCCTATGCCGGGCGGCGGGGGATGGAGACGCTGGACTATCTGTCGACGGTGTCCGGCGGTGGCTACACCGGGGCGGCGCTGTCGTGGCTGGCGCATCTGGGGTTCCGGGGGCAGGGCTTTGTGCAGGCCCTTGACCGGCTGGCGGACCGGCTGCGGTCGCGTGGCAACTACCTTGATCCGGGGCAGCGCCTGACGGCAACGTCGCTGCTGGCGGTGGTGCTGCGCACCATGCTGGTGCATCTGTTCTTTTATATGGGGCTGCTGCTGCTGGTCTTTCTGCTGATGACCCTGCCGGGGGTGTATCCGCTGCTGTTTGACCGCCACGGCCTGCTGTGGGCGGCAGCGGGGCTGGGGGGCTGGTTTCTGCTGGAGATCCTACTGTTCCTGCGCGGGGCGCATGGCATTGAAAATACCGTCGAGGCCGTTAATAAGCGCTACCGGCGGCGGACCCGTTCGCAGCAGCGGATCGGGGTGCTGTTGCAGCTGACGGTCGCGGTTCTGGGGGTGGCAGCGCTGCCCTTTCTGTCAGCAAAATTATCAGCATGGGTCAGCTCCGGCGGGATTGCCGTTGCTGCCGGGGTGGCGCTGCGGGCGTTCCTGAAGGGTGATTTCGGAAAGGAAGGCGGCGGGGGCCTTCTGGCATCGACCCCGGTGCTGGTCGGGGCGGCTGCCCTGCTGGTGGCGGGGATGGCGGTTGTCACCTTCATTGCCGCCCTGCACCTGCAGGCGTTGATGGGCGGCGACTGGCGGGCGCTGTCGGCAGGGATTGGCGGTCTGGTGCTGGCATTGGCCTGCGGCTGGCTGATCAACCTGAATCTGGTGTCGCTGGGGCGGATGTACCGTGACCGCCTGATGGAAGCCTTCATGCCGGACCGCGCGGCGCTGGATCCGGCGACGGCGGCGGGCGAGGCGGGCTGGAAGCCGCTGGCCCAGCAGGCCAACTGTGCCGGGTTGGCCCAGATGCGGGATAATCCGCGCCCGCTGCATCTGATCAATACCGCGCTGGTGCTGGTGGATGCCACCGATGCCAAACTGCGGGGCCGGGGGGCCTGTAACTTTGTGCTGTCGCCGTGGCGGTGCGGCAGCGATGTCACCGGCTGGGTCGATGCCGAAGCCTTTTGCGGTATCGGGCCGGATGCCCTGTCACTGGCGACGGCGATGGCGACCTCCGGTGCGGCGGTCAACCCCTATGGCGGCCCGGCAGGGCAGGGGCCGACCCGGTCAACCCCGGTGGCGGTGCTGATGGGTCTGCTGGGGTTACAGCTGGGGCTGTGGGTGCGGGCCCGCTACGGTGCCGGGCAACCGGACCCGGTGCCGAACATCTGGCGGCCCGGCCTGTCGGCGCTGTTTGGGGCGGCATACCGCGTCAGCGCGCCGTTCCGGCAGCTTGCCGATGGCGGACATTTTGAAAATCTGGGGGTCTACGAGCTGATCCGCCGCCGGGTGAAGACCCTGTATGTGGTCGATGCCGCGGCAGACCCTGAGTACCGTTTTGCCGATCTGGGGGTGGCGGTGGAGCGGGTCTATGCCGACTTCGGGGCGGTGATCCGCTTTGAGGATGGGGCGCTGAAGGCGCTGATCCCGCAGGGGGATGCCGGTTTTCTGACCCGGCAGGCGGCGGCGGGCTGGGCGGAAGGCACGGTCACCTATGCCGACGGCAGCACCGGCACCATTGTCTACTTCAAGACCACGCTGATCGGCGGGCTGCCGGTGTCGGTCAATGCCTATGCCGCCCAGAACCCGGCCTTCCCGCAGCAGAGTACCGCCGACCAGTTTTTCGATGAGGATCAGCTGGAAGCTTACCGCGCCCTTGGCTATGCGATTGCTGACAGCTACTTCGGGCGTTAAGCGTGGGCGGTGCTGCGGCGGTTCAGCGCCGCAGCACCGGCTCTGCCGCCAGCGCGAACGGGTCGGCGGTGGCGGGCAGCACTGGGGCGGGCTCGATCCACCAGCCCGGCTGCTGCTGACGCAGGGCGCGGGCGGCGGTGCGGGCGTCGTATTCGGTGGCAAACAGGCCCCAGCAGGTGGCACCGCTGCCTGACATCCGGCTCAGGCGGCAGCCGGGCTGGGCCGTCAGCGCCGCCAGACACAGCCCGACATCCGGGGCCAGCGAGATTGCGGCGGCGGTCAGATCGTTGCGGCGGACCTTCAGGGCGGTCACCAGATCATCGACATCCCGGGGCGGGGTTTCCAGCGGCAGCGCCGGGCTGAATGCCCCGCTGCGGGCCCGGAACACGGACGGGGTTGACAGCTGGGCCCCCGGGTTGACCAGCACCAGCCAGCAGCCGGGCAGCGGCACCGCATCGCGCAGCTGCTCGCCGATGCCGCTCATGTCGGCGGGGCGGCCCCGCAGGCACACCGGCACATCGGCGCCCAGACCGGCGGCAAGGGCCATCAGCGCATCGCGGGGGACCGTCACGCCCCACAGCGCCATCAGCGCCCGCAGGGTGGCGGCAGCGTCGGCACTGCCGCCACCGATACCCCCGGCGACCGGCAGGGCTTTTTCCAGCGTGATGGTTGCCCCGGTGGTGACGCCGGTGGCTGCCGCCAGTGCCTGCGCCGCTTTCAGGACAATGTTGTCCTGTGGCGGTACGGCCCCCAGCCCGGTTGCCTGCGGGCCGATCACGGTCAGGCTCAGGCTGTCGGCGACCTCGACCGTGACCCGGTCAAACACCCCGGCGAACACCACCAGACTGTCCAGCAGGTGATAGCCGTCATCCCGTCTGCCGGTGACATGCAGGGTCAGATTGACCTTGGCCGGGGCCGCAACGCGGATCGGGGCAGACTGGGCAGGCATGGTGCAGTGACTCCTGTTCCGTCCCCGGCCCCCGGGCGGCGCAGGGCCGCAGGGGGAAAACCGGGGTGCAGGGGGTGGGTATGCGGTTTACTTGCTCTTCTTCTGGTCCGGCTTTTTCAGCAGGCGACCGGCTTCGATCTTGGCGCGCACGGCCTCAAGGTCTTCCGGTTCCGGCTTCAGATCCAGCGCCCGCTGCCACTGGAAGCGGGCCTCGTTTTCCCGCCCGACCTGCCACAGGGCATCCCCCAGATGGTCGTTGATGGTCGGGTCGCCCGGCTTCAGGGTGATGGCGCGTTCCAGCTCGCGCACCGCGCCGGGGTAGTCGCCCAGCAGGTACAGGGCCCAGCCCAGACTGTCGACGATATAGCCGTCGTTCGGGCGCTGGGCGACGGCGCGTTCGATCAGCGCCTTGCCTTCCTGCAGGTTCATGCCCCGGTCAATCCACGAATAACCGAGGTAGTTCAGCACGTTGGGCTGATCTTTCTCCAGCGACAGCGCCGTCTTGAAGGCCTGCTCGGCTTCCGGCCAGCGCTTGCCGCGTTCCAGCGCGATGCCCAGACTGTACCACACCGGCCAGTGGGCGCGGCTGGGGGTGCCGAGGCGGTCCAGCGCCTTGCGGTAGGCGGCGGCGGCGGCGTCCCAGTGCTTCAGGCGGCGTTCCAGCTCGCCCATATCGCTCATCGGGTCAGCGGCGTGGGGGTACTGGGCTGCGAGATCGGTCAGGATCTTGCGGGCCTCGTCGATGCGGCCCAGTTCCTGATAGACCTCGGCCAGCTTCAGGCGGACCGGGAACCATGTCTGCGCCGTTTTCGGCACGGTGGCGTACTGGGCGGCGGCATCGGCAAAGCGGCCCTGACGGGCCAGCAGATCGCCGACCATCATCTCGGCATAGGGGAAATCGGGGCGCAGCAGCAGCGCCAGCCGCACAAACGCCTGCGCGGTATCGAACGACTGGGCATCGGCGACCGAGGTGGCGGAGCCGTACATCGCTTCGGCCAGCCCGTCTTTGGTGGTGCGCAGCACCCGGCCATCGCCGCTGCGGAAGGCGGCATAGGCGGCCTCGATCAGCTCTGACCCCCGGTGATCGGCGCGGTAGCGGTCAAACAGCGCCTCGGCTTCCGGCTGGCGGCCGTTGCGGCGCAGGAAGTCGGCCACCACCTGCACGGCGCGCAGGGTGACCGAGCCTTCATCACTGACCACTTTCTGGTATTCCGCCCAGGCCTGCGCCGGGCGGTTGGACAGGTCATAGATCATACCGGCGTGGAAGTGGTACAGCGGGGCCAGATGCGGCTGGTCCTTCATGCTGTCCAGTGCCTTGACGGCGGCTTCGGCCTTGTCCTGCCCCTGCAGGATCCACGCCCGGGTCAGCGGCAGCAGGAAGCTGTTCAGGCCGACCGGCTCCAGATCCTTCAGGGTGATCAGGGCCTCGGTCCAGTGGGCGTCATTGGCCAGCCCGACCGCCACCACCAGCGGCGACACCGTGGAGTCGGGGTCCAGCACCATCGCCTTGCGGGCCAGCGCCAGCGCCTCCTCGGTCCGGCCTTCCACCAGCAGGAAGAACCAGGCGCGGCGGATCAGCAGCGGGTTGTCGGGGTCTTTCTGCAGGGCGGCGGTGTAATTGTCGGCGGCCCCGGCGGTGTCATCGTTGAACTGGGCCTGACGCCCGGCCAGATAGCGCCCGTAGACCGAGGTATAGGGGTGCTGGGTCATCCGCACCGGGTCGCTGGCGGCAGCCACCTGCACCGGAGAGGAAATCCCTGCCGCCCCGGTATCGGTGACGGTTTCGCTGCCCGATGCCCCGCCGCAGGCGGAAGGCAGCACGGCCAGCGCCAGAAGCAGCGCCAGCCGTGACAGCGGTGTGCCGGGCCCCGGTCGGGAACCGGCAGAGGTGGGCCGAATGAGGGTGGGGGCAGTGCCCCGGCGACGGAAAGACAGATGCGCGCTCACTCGACCAGTCAACCTCTTGCTTAAGTATGAACGGGGCAGGCCTTACATGTTGGGGTAGTTCGGCCCTTCGCCCCCCTGCGGGACAACCCAGTTTATATTCTGGGTCGGATCCTTGATATCGCAAGTCTTACAGTGCACGCAGTTCTGCGCGTTGATCTGAAGACGTTTACCGTTCGTCGCGGCATCGTCAACATATTCATACACACCGGCCGGACAGAAACGCTGTTCCGGGCCGTCAAAAACCTTCAGGTTGACCGCCACCGGCACATCTTTGTTCTTCAGGGTCAGGTGGCAGGGCTGATCTTCCTCGTGGTTGGTCGAGGACAGGAACACCGAGGACAGCTTGTCGAAGCTGACCACGCCATCGGGCTTCGGGTAGTCGATCTTCGGCATTTCCGCCGCCGGACGCAGGCAGGTATGGTCGTCGTGGTTGCGGAAGGTCCACGGCTCCTTGCCCTTGAAGACATAGGTCGACAGCGCGGAATAGCCCAGCCCGAACAGCAGCCCCTTATGGAACGACGGGCGGATGTTGCGCACTTCGTGCAGTTCCTGCCACACCCACGACTTTTTCATCATGTCGGAGTAGGCGGTGACTTCCTTCCCGGCGGCGGCCTCGGCCTTCAGGGCCTCGAAGATCGCTTCGGCGGCGACCATGCCGGACTTCATGGCGGTGTGGGTGCCCTTGATCTTCGGCACGTTGAGGAACCCGGCGGAGCAGCCGATGGTCACGCCGCCCGGGAAGGTCAGCTTGGGAATCGACTGGAAGCCGCCTTCGTTCAGCGCCCGGGCGCCATAGGCGATGCGGCGGCCGCCTTCAAAGGTCTTGCGGATTTCCGGGTGGGTCTTGAAGCGCTGGAACTCATCGAACGGCGACAGGTGCGGATTGGCATAGTCCAGCCCGATCACAAAGCCGACGGCGACCTGATTGTTTTCCAGATGATAGAGGAACGACCCGCCGTAAGTGTCGGTCTTCATCGGCCAGCCGATGGTATGGACCACCTTGCCCGGCTGATGCTTCGACGGCTCGACTTCCCACAGTTCCTTGATGCCGATGCCGTAGGTCTGCGGGTCAACGCCGTCACGCAGGCCGTACTTATCGGTCAGCTGCTTGGCCAGCGAGCCGCGGCAGCCTTCGGCGAAGATGGTCTGCTTGGCCAGCAGCTCCATCCCCGGCTGGTACATCGGGCCCTGTTCGCCTTCGCGGGTCAGGCCCATGTCACCGGTGGCAACGCCGCGCACGGCGCCGGTTTCGTCGTACAGCACCTCGGCCCCGGCGAAACCGGGGTAGATCTCCACGCCCAGCTCTTCCGCCTGCTGGCCCAGCCAGCGGGTGACGTTGCCCAGCGAAACGATGTAGTTGCCCGCGCCGTGCATCTGCGGCGGCGTCGGCAGTTTGAAAGCCTTGCTTTCCGTCAGGAACAGGAAGTTGTCATCGGTGGCCGGGGTGTGCAGGGGCGCACCCTTTTCCTTCCAGTCCGGGATCAGCTCGTTCAGGGCGCGGGGCTCGATCACCGCGCCGGACAGGATGTGTGCCCCGATTTCCGATCCCTTTTCGATCACGCAGACCGAAATGTCGGCACCATCGGCCTGGGCCAGTTGCTTGAGGCGGATCGCCGCGCTGAGGCCGGACGGGCCCCCGCCAACGATCACAACATCAAATTCCATCGACTCCCGTTCCATACTCTCTCTCTCTTCGCGCAAGGGTTATGGGTGCGTCTTCAGGGTGTCAACGAAGGCCCTGGCCCGGCCTTCCCAGACTGTGTGCAGTGCATACACGGTCGCCAGCATAATTGCGTGACGCTTTCCAGAAAAGCCTGACGTAAGGTTATGGGTCCCATTTTCTGCCGTGATAGCGGCGGAAAGGCCGGTGGCACACCCCCCGCTGCCTGTGATAAGACGGCAGGACAGGTTTTTTCCCCCGTCCCCTTCCGGTGCAGGATGTCTGGTCCCCGTGTCGTATCCGTCCGTTTCCGCCGCTGAGTTTGACGCCGCCGCCTTCGGTTTTGCCGGGGATGGGGCGCTGTTGCAGTGGTATCTGGATGCCGGGGTCGATGAATGTATCGCCGGGGCCCCGGTGGACCGCTATGCCCAAAGTGCAGCCCAGAGTGCGGCCCAGGCCGCCGCCCGCCCGGCTGCGTCCCCCGGCGCTGCGGGGGCTGTCCCCGGCTCTCGGGCCAGCGCGGTGCAGGTGCCGATGCCGCCGGTCAGTTTTCCGGCGGCGGCGGTGCGGCCCAGCACCCCGGCGCTGGCGGCGGACCCGCATCAGGCCCTTGGCAATGCCACCCACATCGCGCAGGGCTGCCGCACGCTGGCCGAGCTGAAGGCGGCGGTGGAGGCCTTTGACGGCTGCCCGCTGAAGATCACCGCCACCACCACGGTGTTTGCCGACGGCAACCCGAAAGCCCCGCTGCTAGTGATCGGCGAAGCGCCGGGCCGGGACGAAGACCGGATCGGCAGGCCCTTTGTCGGCGAAAGCGGGCAGCTGCTGGATAAGATGCTGGCCAGCATCGGCATCACCGGGCGGGAAGAGTATTACATCACCAACGTTCTGCCGTGGCGGCCCCCCGGCAACCGGGTGCCGACCGATGTGGAGGTGGCGGTGTGCCTGCCGTTCCTGATCCGGCATATCGAGCTGGTTCAGCCGCAGGTGATGCTGCTGGTCGGCGGCCTGTCGGCCAAGGCGCTGTTTGCCGTCAACGAAGGGATTACCCGCCTGCGCGGCCGCTGGCGGGCCTATCAGACCCCCGGCCTGTCGCACCCGGTTCCGGCCATTGCCACCTTCCATCCGGCGTATCTGCTGCGGTCCCCGGTACAGAAGCGGCTGGCATGGCGCGATATGCTGGACGTGCGCGAGAAACTGGCGCAGATGGCGGCGCATAGCGGTGCCGCGGCGGCACCCCCGCACTGACGGCGGTGCCGGTCAGTCCCCGGCCAGCATCCCGATCAGGCGTATCAGCGCGGCGGCGACGTCGCGGGGCGGGCCACCCCATGGAAAGTGATACTGAACGATGCCCGGCGACAGGTTGACATCAAGAATCCAGTGATTGCCGGGGCGGCAAGGGGCCATGGGCTCGGCCAGAATCAGGTCGGCAGCCCCGGCGCGGGCCCCGGGAAGGCTGCGGAACAGGCGGATCACCTCAGCGGCGTAGGAGGGGTGGATGTCCGGCAGGTCGGTATGGCTGTCCCCGCCCTGAGAGGCGTTGGACACCCGGCGCAGGGCCACCAACTGTCCGGCGGCGGGGACGGCGGCGGGGGTAAGGTGCTGCTCCGCCAGCAGGGCCAGCAGGGCAGCATCCGGCAGAATCGGCGGCTGGCCGGTGCGGGCGGCGCGGCGGGCGTTGCGGTCAGCCAGCAGGGCTGACACCGGGCGCTGACCGTCGCCGGTCAGATGCGCGGGCCGGTCCATCCGCAGGGTGACATGATCGGGGGCCACCCACATGATGCGCACGGTGGCATCGGCGGGCAGCGGTGCCGCCCCGGCGACGTGCTGTTCCAGCAGCACGCTGCCGCAGCGCCCGGCGACGGTGTCGAAGGCGGCGGTCAGGGCGGCCCCCTCCCGCAGGCCGGGCGTCACCCCCCAGCCGAGGCTGCCGGACGGCGGCTTGACACAGACCGGGCCGCCCAGATCCTGCGCCCAGCGCAGGGCGGCATCGCGGTCTGTGGCGGCAAACTCCTGACCGGCGGGGGTGGAAAAGCCCTGCGTTGCCAGCAGGCGGTTCAGCGTCGGTTTATGGGCGGTGATGCGGGCGGCATCCCCGTTCAGCGGGCGGCAGGCGGCGGGCTCAGCCCCGGCGGGGCCGGTGACGATGCGCCCGCCATGACACCAGACCACCCGGGTCTCAAGGTCAAGCCGCAGCATCCGCCGGGCCGGGTGCCCGCCTCCGGCGGGGACGGTCGGGGCGCTGGCCGGAATCCCCTGCCAGACTGCCGCCGCCGCCAGTGCCGCCAGTTGCAGGTGGCCTTCCTGCCCCAGCGACAGGGCCAGCGGCACGTCGGAAAAGCGCTCGGTCAGCAGCGGCAGCAGGGGCAACAGGGCGGGGCGGGCAGGGGCAGCAGGCATGGGCGGGTAACCGGACAGACGGACGGGGGTGGCCCCTGTCTTATCACGGCATCAATCGGTCAGGACATGATCTTCCCGATCTCTGGCCGGGATCGGTCAGGACGCGGCCTGTGCCGGGGGCAGAATGGGGGACTGAAAAAGAACACCTCAGGAACACCGGGGGCGTGACAAGGCCCGGCATTCCGGTTATGGTCCGGCCCATGCCGACTTCTGCTCTGCCGCCGTCTTTTCAGCTTCTGATTCCCGCCGTGCCCGTCGTGGTGACCGGCGCGCGTCAGGCCGTGATCCTGACCCCGGATGGCGAGCTGGAGACCCTGGCCCTGCCCGAGGCCGCCCGCCGTCTGCGGGGCGAACGGCCAATGGTCTGCCACCTGCCCAACGTGGCGGCGCGGCTGCGGGTGCCGCCGTTTATGGCCTATGATGTGCTGGAGCTGTTCGCTTTTGTGCGGCCCGCCCAGTTCTGTCTGCCAACCATTGGCGGGCTGGCGGTAGCCTGCGGGCTGGATGCCCCGGTGTCGCCGGAAGACTGTGCCCAGACGCTGGTGCAGGTGGTGCGCCGCCTGCTGCAGGAGCTGCCGCAGGAAGCCCGCTGGTCGCAGGGCAAGGGGCGCGGCGTCGCCTGGGCGATGACCCGGGGCGGCTGGCCGTGGGGGCCGTCGGTGCTGGCAGCGTGGGGTGAGCAGGGCGAAATGCCGCACAGCCACCGCGTGCTGTCGGGGATGCGGGTGTGGGAACACCTGCCGGAATTTTCTGAACACGCGCCGGAAAGCCCGCCCGGCAATGCCCCGGTTGACCCGGCGGAGGCGCGGAGCCGGCTGGGCCAGCTTCTTGGCACCACCGCCGAAGACCGCCCGCAGCAGGCTGACTTTGCCTCGGCCTGTTCTGCCGCCTTTGCCCCCCGCCATGTCGAGGGCGAGCCGCATGTGGTGCTGGCCGAGGCCGGGACCGGGGTCGGCAAGACGCTGGGCTATATTGCTCCGGCCAGTGTGTGGGCGGAAAAGAACGAGGGTGCGGTGTGGATTTCCACCTACACCCGCAATCTGCAACGCCAGCTGGATGCCGAGCTGTCGCGCCTGCACCCCGATCCGGCGGAAAAGGCCCGTAAGGTGGTGGTGCGCAAGGGGCGCGAGAATTATCTGTGCCTGCTGAATCTGGAAGAGGCGATCAACCGCCTGTCGCACACCCCGGCGCTGGCGGTGCCGCTGGGGCTGATGGCGCGCTGGGCGCTGGCCACCCGCGATGGCGACATGGTCGGCGGCGATTTTCCCGGCTGGCTGTCTGATCTGGTCGGGCGGGCGCAGACCATCGGCCTGACCGACCGGCGGGGGGAATGTGTGTTCGCCGCCTGTCCGCATTACACCCGCTGCTACATTGAACGGTCGGTCCGCAAGGCCCGGCGGGCGCGGATCGTGGTCGCCAACCATGCGCTGGCGATGCTGGTGCTGGCCCACGGGGGCACGCTGGGCGGCGGGGAAGAGGGGCCGCAGATTGCCACCCGCTATGTGTTTGACGAAGGCCACCATCTGTTTGATGCCGCCGACAGTGCCTTTTCCGCCCATCTGACCGGGCAGGAGGCTGCCGAGCTGCGGCGCTGGCTTCTGGGGTCGGAAGAAACCGGGCGGTCCCGCGCCCGGGGCCTGAAGCGCCGGGCCGAGGAAGTGCTGGCGGATAACGTTGATGCACTGGATGCGCTGGATGCGGCGCTGGCCGCCGCCCGCTGTCTGCCGGGGCCGGGCTGGCTGAACCGCCTGACCGAAGGTGCCCCCAACGGCCCGACCGAGCGGTTTCTGCTGCTGGCACGGCAGCAGGTCTATGCCCGCTCGAAGGATGCGGGCACCCCCTATTCGCTGGAAACCGAGACCGCTCACCCGGTGCCCGGCCTGCTGGAAACCGCCGCCGAGCTGGAACACGCGTTTGATGGCCTGCTGGCCCCGGTGCGGGAGCTGATCCGGGTGATTGGCAAGGTGCTGGATGACGAGGCCGGTGAAAGCGACGGGGCCACCCGCCTGCGGCTGGACAGTCTGGCCCGCAGCCTTGACCGGCGGGCGGTGCAGCCGCTGCTGGCGTGGCGGTCGATGCTGGAGGCATTGCAGCAGGAGACGCCGGAACAGTATGTCGACTGGTTCGCGGTGGACCGGATCGAAGGCCGCGACATTGACACCGGCATGCACCGTCACTGGGTGGATCCGACCCGACCGCTGGCCGGGGTGATGGCCGACAGCACCCACGGCGTGGTGGTGGCGTCAGCCACCCTGCGCGACGGGACCGGCGACCCGGATGCGGACTGGAAGGCGGCTGAAGGCCGCACCGGGGCCAGTCATCTGCCGGTTCCGGCCCTGCGGGCGGCGATGGCCTCGCCGTTTGATTATCCGGCCCAGACCAAGGTGCTGGTGGTGACGGATGTGCGCAAAGATGACCTTGATCAGGTCGCAGCGGCATACCGCGAGCTGTTTCTGGCTGCCGGTGGCGGCGGGCTGGGGCTGTTCACCGCGATTTCCCGCCTGCGGGCGGTGCGCGACCGGATTGCCGCGCCGCTGGAGGATCAGGGGATTCCGCTGTATGCCCAGCATGTTGACGGCATGGATACCGCAACGCTGGTCGATATTTTCCGCGCTGATCACGATGCCTGTCTTCTGGGCACTGATGCCATGCGTGACGGGGTGGATGTACCCGGTCATTCCCTGCGGCTGCTGGTGTTCGACCGTGTGCCGTGGCCGCGCCCCGATATCCTGCACCGGGCCCGCCGCGAGGCCTTTAATGGCCGCGCCTATGATGACATGCTGACCCGCCTGCGGCTGAAGCAGGCTTTCGGGCGGCTGGTGCGCCGTGCCGGGGATCATGGCGTGTTTGTGATGCTGGACCCGATGATGCCGACCCGCCTGCACGGGGCGTTCCCGGCCGGGGTTTCCGTGCAGCGGGTGGGGCTGGCGGCGGCGTTGGCGGAAGTCCGGGGCTTTCTGGGGGATTACGTGCGCGGCAGCCGGTGAAGGGGGGCAGGGATGCCCGCCCCTGTCACAGGCCCGGCCTGCTCAGGGGTCAGGCTTCACCCAGAAAGGACTGGACCGTCTGCAGGAAGGATGCCACCGAGATCGGCTTGGCGATGTAACCGTCGCAGCCACCGTCCCGGATTTTTTCCTCGTCGCCCTTCATCGCAAAGGCGGTGACGGCCAGCACCGGGATGTGCCGTATCTCGGGATCTGCCTTGATCATCCGGGTGATTTCGAGGCCGGAGATTTCCGGCAGCTGAATATCCATCAGCACCAGATCGGGCTTGTGATCGCGCACCAGACGCAGGCCATCCATCCCGTCCTTGCTTTGCAGCGTCTGATAGCCGCTGGCTTCCAGAAGGTCGCGGAACAGCTTCAGATTCAGGTCGTTGTCTTCGACAATCAGAACGGTCTTGGCCATGGGCAGGGTACGGCTCCGTCCGCAGGGGAAGGGGAGGGCCGGGGTTTACCCGGCGGGATGGTCAGCATAGGGGATTTTACCACTGCCGCAAAGCGGGAAGGTGCTTATCAATTTCCGGTTGATTTTTATCCGGTTGATCTGGCCCCGTTTATTTTGGCCCCGTTTACTCTGGTCAGGCGCGGTGCCGCGCCGTCAGCGCCCCGGCGATCCCCAGAAGCAGCCAGCCGGTGATCAGCCCGGTGCCGCCGACCGGGGCCAGTGCGGCACTGCCCAGCACCCCGAACGCCAGCCCGTACAGCGTTCCGCAGAACAGCAGCATCCCCACCGCAAACAGGGCAGCGGCCCCGTGCAGCAGCCGCGACGGCTTCCAGTGCAGCAGGGCGGCGGTCACCGCCAGCGCCACCGCGTGCAGGCCCTGCTGCTGGGTCGCCTTGTCCATCAGGCTGAGGATGTACTCGCCTGACCCGGCCATCCCGTGCGAGGCGTAGGCCGCCAGCGCCACCGAAAGGGCCCCGTTCAGGCCAGCCCAGAGAAACCAGAAAGAGGTCATGGTACGTGTCCTTATGCAGGCCGGTCCGCCGTTTCAGGCACGGGCCACGGATCAGCCGTTAAACTGTTCTGACAGAATCCGCTCTTCCAGATTATGTTCCGGGTCAAACAGCAGGCGCAGGGTGACGGTGCGGTCTTCCGTCACCTCCACCCGGGTCACATTGCGCACTTCGGTGTAATCCGCCACTGCCGAGACCGGGCGCTTTTCGCCTTCCAGCACCTCGAAATCCAGTTTCGCGGTATGCGGCAGGATTGCCCCGCGCCAGCGCCGGGGACGGAAGGCTGAGATCGGGGTCAGCGCCATCACGTTCGACCCCATCGGCAGGATCGGGCCGTGCGCCGACAGGTTATAGGCGGTTGATCCGGCGGCGGAACACACCAGCGCCCCGTCGCAGATCAGCTCTGCCATGCGGGTGCGGCCATCAACGCGGATCTTCAGCTTGGCAGCCTGACGGGTCTGGCGCAGCATCGACACTTCGTTGATTGCCAGCGCGATGATGCTGTCGCCGGTGCTGGTGGTCGCCTGCATCCGCAGCGGGTGCAGGGTGACGGCCTGTGCCCGGGCCAGACGGCGCGGCAGATCATCTTCGAGGTAGGTGTTCAGCAGAAAGCCGACCGTCCCCCGGTTCATGCCGTAGATCGGCTTATCGAGGATCATGTGGCGGTGCAGCGTTTCCAGCATAAAGCCGTCTCCGCCCAGGGCCACAATCACGTCGGCCCGTTCCGCCGGGGTATGCCCGTAGCGGTGCCGCAGCTTGGTCAGGGCTTCCTGCGCCGTCGGGGTATCGGCGGCGGTGAAGCAGATGTTCTCGGGGTCCATGACACCGCACGTTGAAGACTGAACTTGGCGCGGAGTATAGAGCGGGTTGTTCTGTCTCCGATAGGGGTTTTCTCAGGGCTGGGCCCCGCCGTGAGCGGGCAGGGGGCCGCCGGGGTCGGGCAGCAGGGCCAGCAGACGGGCGGCGGCGGCTGACGGCGTATCCTGCCGCCACAGCGCATAGGTGGTCAGGGTGATGGGAAAACCGGGCAGGGGGCGCAGCACCACCCCGTCGGGAACCCCCCAGCGGGTTGCCCCGGCGTGCACCAGCGCACAGCCGAGGCCAGCGGCAACCAGCGACAGCGCGGTCGGTACATCCGCCGTTTCATACCGGATGTCGGGCCGGAAGCCCCAGTCGCGGCAGGCGTCAATGAACTGACGGCGGAAGGCCGGATTCAGGGCACGGTCCAGTGCGATCCACGGCTGGCCGTCAAGGTCAGCCGCCACCGGCACCGCCGGGAGTGCGCCGGGATGACCGGCGGGCAGGGCCAGCCGGATCGGGTCCGTTCCCAGCAGCCGGTGGGCGAAGCCGGGGCCATCGGGCAGACTGTGGACCAGCCCGAGGTCAAGTTCCCCCCGTTCCAGCGCCGTCGCCTGTTCGTGTGACCGCAGGAGCCGCAGCCGTACCGCACCGCTGCCGCCGGTCAGGGTCTGCCACTGCCGCAGGGCATCGGGCAGCAGGCCGCTGTGCAGTGCCGCCTGCACATAGCCGACCGTCAGCGGCAGATCGTCCCCGCGTTTCAGACGGGTGGCTGCGGCGGCAAGCCGGTCCGCCTGCTCCAGCAGGGCGCGGGCCTGTGGCAGAAACTGGCGTCCTTCCGCCGTCAGGATCAGCCGTTTACGCACCCGGTGAAACAGCGCAAAGCCGAGATCAGCCTCCAGCCGCTGCAACTGGCGGCTTAACGGCGACTGGGTAATGTGCAGGCGGGCGGCGGCACGGCCGACCGTGGCTTCCTCGGCAGTCACCGTAAAGGCGCGCAGCAGGGTCAGATCCGGGGGGGATGGCATAGATCAGTCCTTACCGGTCTTAAAATGGTCAGAAACAGACTTGGACGGACTGAACCCTAGCGGGGCAGAGTGGCGCTGTCGAGGCCTCCGCCCCGGGGGCACTGAAACCGGAAGGGAAAGTCTGATGATCCGCGTTCATACCTGCCTGCCCCTGCCGATTCCTGCCGCAGATGTCTGGCAGCGGATCGGCGGGTTTTCCGCCCTTGCCGACTGGCACCCCGGCGTTCTGTCCAGCCCGCTGCTGCCCGGTGATCCGGCCCGGCGGCGGGTGACGCTGGCCGACGGGGCGGAGATTATAGAACACTGCACCGCCCGGGATGAGGCCGCCCGCAGCTATCACTATACCCTCGTCAGCGGCCCGCTGCCGGTGCAGGACTATTCGGCGGCCCTGACGGTGCGGGAGACCGGGGTGTTTGACTGCCGGGTAGACTGGAGCGCCGGATTCCGCCCGCAGGCCGGGGTCGACGGCGCGGCGCTGGCGGATCGGCTGTGCGGGGTGTTTTCCGCCGGGCTGTGTGGGGCTGCGGCGTTTCTGCGGCGCTGAGGGTGTCTCTGCATCCGCTGTTTCTCTGTGCGGAGTGTGCGGGAAAAAGCACCGGTTTCCCCTCTTAAGAGGCTGGACAGGGACCGGGGCTGTGTTACTCAGATATTCTGTATGTGGGGTGATGATTTCCGTACCGGCCCGTGCCGGGGTGGGATTGTGGATGAACTGGGCCTGCCGCCTGCCTGCGGCGGGTGTGGAGAGAGAGTTTTAACCATGAAGAAGCTGACTGTTCTGGCCGCGCTGCTGCCGGTGCTTGCTTTTGCCGCTCCGGCGGTTGCCGGGGATGCCCCGGCGGTTTCGGCCCCCAACGTCAAGGCTGACCTGAGCGCCGGTGCCCTGTCCGGTGGCCCGGCGGTGGTGGCGGGGGCTACCGCGACCGTGCCGATGGGCCATGATTTCGGGTTCCAGATGGATGCCGCCTTCGGCAACGCCGACCGCGACAACCGGGGCGGTCTGGCCGGTCACGCCTTTTACCGTGACCCGGAAAGCATGCTGCTGGGCGTGACCGGGATGTGGTCAAAGCTGAACGGCCCGCATGAAGATGCCGAGACGGTGATCTACCGCTACGGTGTGGAAAGCGAATTCTATCTCGGCAACTTCTCGGTCCTGCCGTCCGCCGGGGTGCAGAACTCCCACGGTGACAGCACCGGTTATGCCTCGGTCGGCGGCATTTATTATGCCACCCCCAACGTGGCGCTGGCGTCCTCCGTCGGTGGGGCGTCGAACATCCGTTATGTGCAGCTGGGCAGCGAGTTCCGCCTGCAGGATGACAGCAACATTTCCTACCTCGTTGATACCGGCATGAGCAATCAGGGGCCGGGCTATGTGATGGTCGGCGTGCGCTTCTCCTTCGGTGCGCCGTCGCGCAGCATTCAGGAACGCGACCGCTACGACGATCCGGGTAACATCGTCACCTATATGAACACCACCGCCAGTAACGTGATCACCTCGCCGAGCGTGCATAACGGCACCCCGGCCCCGGCCCCGATTTAAGGTCTGTTAAAAACCCCCGCCCGGGGAACCGGGTGGGGGGTTTTCTTAGGGTCCGGCTGCCGGAACAGGGTCAGCCGCCGGTGACGCTCATGTGGCGGGCGACGGCAGGGCGGTTCAGGCGGTCTTCGAAAAAGTCGTGGCCTTTCGGCTTGCGGCCAATGGCCTCGGCGATCGCCTCCGGCAGGCGGGTGGGGTCGCTGCGCAGCACCCTGCGCAGGTCGGCGCTGTCATCCTGCCCCAGACACATATACAGCATGCCGGTGCAGGTCAGCCGCACCCGGTTGCAGGATTCGCAGAAATTGTGCGTCAGCGGGGTGATAAAGCCGATCCGCTGCCCGGTTTCCGCCACCGTCACATACCGGGCCGGGCCGCCGGTCTGATAGAGGCTGTCGGTCAGGGTCCAGCGGCTTTCCAGATCGCGGCGCACGGCGGTCAGCGGCAGATAGCTGTCAGGGCGGCCGTCAACGCTGCCCATCGGCATGGTTTCGATGAAGGTCAGGTCAAACCCTTCCTCGCCGCACCAGCGCACCAGCGTGTCGAATTCATCATCATTAAAGCCGCGCAGGGCGACGGTGTTAATTTTCACCGCCAGCCCGGCGGCCTGTGCCGCTTTCAGCCCCTTATGCACGGCGTCGATATCGCCCCAGCGGGTGATGGTGCGGAACCGGTCGGGGCGCAGGGTATCGAGCGAGACGTTGATCCGCCTCAGGCCACAGTCCGCCAGCTCGGCGGCGAAGCGGGCCAGCTGGGTGCCGTTGGTGGTCAGCGTCAGTTCCTGCAGGCCGCCGCCGTTCAGGCGGTTGCCCAGCGCACGGAACAGGGTCATGACGTTTTTACGCACCAGTGGCTCGCCGCCGGTGATGCGCAGCTTTTCCACTCCGGCGTCGATAAAGGCCCCGCAGACCTGCTCCAGCTCTTCCAGCGACAGCAGGTCGGCCTTGGGCAGAAAGGTCATCTCCTCGGCCATGCAGTAGGTACAGCGCAGGTCGCAGCGGTCCGTCACGGAGACGCGCAGATAGGTGACTTTGCGGCCAAAGGGATCAATCACGCGCCAGAACTCCGCCGGATGAGGACATACGGAACCGTAACTCTTAAGCGTAAGGAGGGTTCCGCATTACCGCAAGACCCTGCCGGAAGACAGGGGGCCGCGCCTTAACCGGAATCAAGCCGGAACAAAAGGTTCCAGCGCCCGCAGGGTGGAGGCATAATACGTGTGGAAGCGCCGGTGTTCCGGTGTTTCTGCGGTCAGGGCCGCCATGGCGCGCAGCACCGGCACCTGTTGCCGGGCAAAGGCGGCGGTGTCGCCGCCCAGACGCGGCAGGATGCCGGTAAAGGCCAGCGCCAGACGCCCGCCGCCGGGGCGCTTGCCCAGCACCTCCAGATCCCGCACCAGCGGGGCGGACTGTGACACCAGCCGGGTGGCATAGGCGCGGATGGTGTCAGCCTGCTGTTCCAGACGCTGCCGTTCAGTATCGAAGTCGGCCCGGTCGAGAACCACCCCGCCGTCGTAAACTGCCGGAGCCGTGCGGGAAATGTCGCACTGCCAGCCGGGGCGCGGCAGCAGGAACGGGGCCTGATCGGCTTCTTCCCGCCCGGCATAGAACGGCATGGTCCGGCAGCGCTGCGGCTTGGCGCTGTGGATGCCGCACAGGCCATCGGGCGTCAGCTCCGGGCAGGGGGTGGTCTCCGGCAGCCAGGCGACGGCGGTAATTTCCACCGGCAGCGCTTTCTTCCGCCCGATGGTCACGCTGGCCCCCAGCCGGGCCACCAGCCCGGCGGACCGGCTGCCGGGGGGCACCACGGTCCACAGCATGGCCAGCGGAAGCCGCCCGGCGTGCTCCAGCGCTTCGTCCAGCAGCAGGGGCAGCAGGCCGTGGCAGCATTTACCGCAGGCGGTGCATTGAAAATGATGAATTTTTCAGACCTTTCCGCCAGAGGGCCCGGCGTTTCGCCTCAGGCGGTTTTACCCGCCGCAGCACTTTTTATATTTCTTCCCCGATCCGCAGGAACACGGGTCATTCCGCCCGGGGGCGGTGTTGCGGACCGTTTCGCCTTTGGGGTTGACCTCGCCGCCGCAGACCAGCCATCCGGCCCCGGAGTCCCGGCGGAACTCGGCGCGTTCGTGATGAATCCGCTTCTGACCGTTCAGGCGGAAGCTGGCGATGTATTCCACCGTTGCGGTATCGGCGTCAGCGGCGCTGACGGCCCGCACCTCCAGCCCCAGCCAGTCGGCTTCCCCGGCGATCCGCGCGGTTTCCACCGGGTCAAAGTCCATCTGGATGTCGGGGGCCATCGTCCGCTGCAGATAGGCAATGTCGCCATGGGTGAAGGCGGTATAGCGGGACCGCATCAGGGCTTCTGCCGTCGCGGCGGGCTGCCCCGCCAGCAGCGGGCCGCAGCAGGCATCACCGGGAAGGCCGGATCCACAGGGGCAGGGCAGGGGAGAGTCAGACATTCAGGCAACCTGCATCAGTTTTTACATGACGGTTTGTTTATGAAATAAAGAGGATCCAGTCTGAACAGAAGATGACCGGCCTGTGCCCGCCTGCCCGACAGGGTGCATACCGGTATGCCGCATACTGGGGTCTTTGCCTGTCTGCCATAATCAGGTAGGGTCCGCGCCGACTGATGACCCCCGGATTGATGAGCCGGTGATTGAAGGGGACCCCCGCCCGATGACACAGACCGCCGCCCCCAAGCTGCTGTTCCGCCTGATCCGCGCCGCTGACTGGAAAGCCGCCGCTGCTGCCGGAGAGTTCACCGGCTCTGACACCGACCGCGCCGACGGCTTCATTCATCTGTCCACCGCCGAGCAGGTGGCCGGTACCGCCGGGCGCTGGTATCCGGGGCTGGATGATCTGATGGTGCTGACCGTTGACCGCGACGCCCTGAAAAGCCCGGTGAAGATGGAGGCATCGACCAAAGGCAACCTCTACCCGCATCTGTACGGCCCGCTGCCGCTGGAAGCGGTGATGGCCGCCGATGCCGTGCCGCGCGATGCCAACGGGGATTACCGCTTCCCCGACGGGCTGGGTGTGGACGGGTTTATTTGATTCAGCAAGGAGGCAGCCGCCATGTTTGACCCCTACGTTCTCGCCGGGCCGCTGCTGCGCCGCATGGACCCCGAAACCGCCCACCGCATGGGCCTGAAAGCCCTGAAGTGCGGGCTGGCCGGGCGTGACCGCACCCCGGCGGATCCGCGCCTTGCCGTCAGCCTGTGGGGCCGTACCTTTGCCAATCCGGTCGGGCTGGCCGCCGGGTTTGACAAGAATGCCGAGGCCGCCGACGCCCTGCTGGGCCTTGGGTTCGGCTTTGTCGAGGTCGGCGGCGTCACCCCGCGCCCGCAGCCCGGCAACCCGCGCCCCCGCGTGTTCCGCCTGCCGGAAGACGGCGCGGTGATCAACCGCATGGGCTTTAACAACGACGGGCTGGACGTGGTGCGGGCCCGGCTGGCGGCGCGTGACCGCTCCGGCCCCGGTCTGCTGGGCGTCAATCTCGGTAAGAACAAGGATACCGAGGACGCCGCCAGCGACTATGAAAAAGGGGCCGCCGCCTTTGCGCCGCTGGCCGATTTTCTGGTCATCAACGTCTCCAGCCCCAACACGCCGGGCCTGCGGGCGTTGCAGGGGCGCGGCCCGCTGGTGGAAATCATCCAGCGCACCCATGCCGCCCTGCGGAAAACCGGGGCGCAGACGCCGCTGCTGCTGAAGATCGCCCCCGACATGACCGCCGAGGATGAAGAGGATATTGCCGCCGTCGCCCTGTCGGAACACAGCGGCGGGCGTCTGGACGGGCTGGTCGTCTCCAACACCACCATCACCCGCCCGGAGACCCTGAAAGGCGCCAGCCGCCGCGAGACCGGCGGCCTGTCCGGGCGGCCGGTTTACGCCATGTCCACCGCCCTGCTGGGCCGGATGGCGAAGCGCACCGGCGCCAGCCTGCCGCTGATCGGGGTGGGGGGGATCGCCTCCGCCGCTGATGCCTATGCCAAGATCCGCGCCGGGGCGACGCTGGTGCAGCTGTATACCGCGCTGATCTACGGCGGCCCGTCGCTGGTGCAGGAGATCAAGGCCGGTCTGCTGACCCTGCTGGAGCGTGACGGCTTCGCCAGTATTGCCGATGCCGTCGGCGCCGATCACCGTTGAGAGAGGGATCTTCGATGTCTGCCGTTCCGTTCCGGTCCCTGTCCTCCGTCCGCGAGATCGCCGGGGATTATGATGCCTTCATCCTTGATCTGTGGGGGGTGATTCACGACGGTTTCGCCGCCTTCCCGCACTCCGCCGACACCCTGCGCGCCCTGAAGGCGGCGGGGAAGAAGACCATGCTGCTGTCCAATGCCCCGCGCCGCCCCGGCGTGCTGATCGACCATCTGGCCGGAATGGGCATCCCCCGCGACCTGTATGGCGAGGTGATGTCATCGGGCGAGGCCATGCGCCTTGACCTGATTGCCCGCCGTGACCCGTTTTTCGCCGGGCTGGGTGATACCTGCTATCACATCGGGCCGGACCGTGACCTGTCGGTGTTCGACGAGGTGCCGGTGCGCCGCGTGGCGCTGGAAGACGCCGCCTTTATCGTCAACACCGGCCCGACCGAGCTGACCCACGGGCTGGATCTGTACCGCGAGATCCTCGCCGCCGGGGCCGCCCGCCGCCTGCCGATGATCTGCGCCAACCCCGACAAGCTGGTGATCCGGCAGGGGCAGCCGGTGATGTGCGCCGGGGCGATGGCCGACGAATACATCCGCCTTGGCGGCACCGTCGTCAACCGTGGCAAGCCCGATGCGGCGGTGTATCACACCTGCCTGTCGGTGCTGGGCGTTGATCCGGCCCGGGTCTGCGTGGTCGGGGATTCGCTGGAAACCGACGTGCAGGGCGCGGCCAATGCCGGGCTGGACTGCCTGTTTGTCACCGGGGGCATCCATGCCGCCACGCTCGGCTGTTCCTACGGGGTTTCTGCCGATCCGGCTAAGGTACAGGCCCTGCTGGACAGCGAAGGCCTGTCCGTCACCGCCACCGTCGGCGGCTTTATCTGGTAAATGTGATGGAAGGGGGCGAGGCCCCGGCCCCGCCCCTTTATTTTTATGAGTTAATAAACAGGGGCCAGACTGCCCCCACCCCGCAGGGAGACCGGACGCATGCTGACCTATCCGTGGACCGACAACCCGGCGGCGGGCACCCTGATTCCGGTGGCTCCCGGTGTTTCGTGGCTGCGGATGCCGCTGCCCTTCGCGCTGGACCACATCAATCTGTGGGTGGTGGAAGACGGGGATGGCGTTGCCCTGATCGACACCGGCGTCGCCACCCCCGACACCCGCACCCTGTGGGAGAGCATCTTTACCGGCCCGCTGGCCGGGCGCAGCGTGACGCGGGTGTTTTCCACACACTTCCACCCCGACCACATGGGGCTGGCCGGATGGCTGTGCGACCGCTTCCGCTGCGAGCTGTGGGCGACGCTGGGCGAATGGACCTTTGGGGTCATGCTGTCGCTGGACCAGACCCCCGACTTTACCGAGCGGCAGGTGGATTTTTACCGCTCCCTCGGCTTTACGCCGGAGCAGCTGGAAAAGGTGCGGGCGCGCCGGAACCCCTACGCCCCGCGCGTGGCCCCGCTGCCGCGCCGCATCAGCCGCCTGACCGATGGACAGACCCTGTGGATTGGGGACAACCTGTGGCAGGTGATCGTCGGGCGTGGCCATTCGCCGGAACACGCCTGCCTGTATTGCCCGGCGCTGGATGTGCTGATCTCCGGCGATCAGGTGCTGCCGCGCATCAGCCCCAACATCAGCGTCTGGCCGCAGGAACCCGAGGCCGACCCGCTGGCGCTGTTTACCGAAAGCCTGCGCATCCTGCGCCATCAGGTGCCGGACTCCGCGCTGGTGCTGCCCAGCCACGGCCGCCCTTTCCACGGCCTGCACGCCCGCATCGACGACCTGCTGGCCCACCACGCCGACCGCCTGCACGTCTGCGAGGAAGCCTGCGCCGACCGCCCGCACACGGCGATGGAGCTGGTGCCGGTGATGTTCCCCCGCGCGCTGGACGACCACCAGACCTACTTCGCCATCGGCGAAGTGCTGGCGCACCTGCACTTCCTGATCGGGCAGGACCGCATCGACCGCCTGACCGGCGACGATGGCACCTACCGCTATTATGCGGTGCGGTGAGGGTTTGGGCTGGTGAGGCGGGGCGCTGCCCCCGGCAGGCTATATGCCTGCCAAGCAAAGAGAAAGCGGGCCTCTGCCCCCGATAGACGCAAAAGGAAAGCGGGGCTCTGCCCCGCTGGCCCCGGAAGGAGGCTCGGCCTCCTTCACCTCGAGATGGTCCATTTTCACGACATATCAGGCACATGACATAAGTTGCGCTAATGTTACCACTTTCCTCCAAAACATGCGCCGACACTCGTTAAAGAAAACAGTCTTTCTGCAAAACCCCAAAATCTATAACGACCCGAATCAAATCATAGAAAGCTGGTAGGTGATTGCAGTTTTTACATGCTCAATCTTCCCCTTGGGATGTATAATGAAAAGGTATCTATTCATGGGTGCATGAAATTTTCAAGGCAGGTCGCTGGGCTTAAGAACGGCGATACGGACGTCTCGGGGCAAGGAGTAATAGGGGAAGGTGAAGCGGCGGAAGCAGTGGCAGCCGAAGTGCTGTTGCAACCATCATGGACTTGGCCCCTCGTGGCTTTGCCATGAATTAGCTTGATATTAACAGTACCACCAAGATCAATGAACGGTGATCATGACGATGAGCGAGAAGCCTGACAAGGATATCGAAGGTTACGACGTCGGCGGGCGTAGTGTCGGCTGGGGAGAGGAATACCCTCTCGACAGTGTGTTTGTTCGTCGCGAAGAGCGAACCGTTTTTGAGACCGCCATTCGGATCAAGAAAAAGCGTTTTCAGCTGGATCCTGATTTCCAGCGCGACTTCGTCTGGAAGACGGACAGGCAGTCCCGGCTGATTGAGTCTTGTCTGATGCGCATCCCGCTCCCGGTCTTTTATGTGGCTGAGGCAGTGGACGGAAAAATCATAGTCGTGGACGGATTGCAGCGGCTGACGACATTGTGCCGCTATATGAGCGACGAATTCGCTTTGGAATTTCACGACACTGCGGATGGTAAGCAGCACCCCCTTAATGGAAAAAAGTTCGACGAGCTTTCCGTGACCCTGCAGGAGCGCATACAGGATACGCCCTTGATCTTCTACATCCTTGACCATAAAGCCCCTGAACGGGCGAAACTTGACATTTTTGATCGGGTTAACAGTGGTGTCCCCCTCAGCCGTCAGCAAATGCGTAATTGCCTTTACAGCGGTCCGGCCACGCGGTGGCTGAGTAGGGCAGCTAAAAGCAAGGCGTTCCTGCAAGCCACGCATGATCTGTTCGACGCTGAGATCATGCGCGACCGCGAAGCGATAAACCGCTTCTGTGCCTTCCGTTTGCTAGGGTACGAGCAGTATAAAAATGAAGACATGGATGGCTTTCTGGGGCAAGCATTGGAGCATATGAATACGCTCAGTGAAGAGCAGCTCGAAAATTTAATGCAAGATTTCGAACGCTCCATGCTTTTAAATTCAAAGCTTTTTGGCGCACATTCTTTCCGAAAATCGTTGGCAGATGGAAATGGAGAGCAAAAGCGTTCTTCTATAAATATATCTCTGTTTGACGTGTTTTCAGTTATATTTTCTGATATTTCGAGAGATTTTTCCAAAAGCCAAGAGCGACGCGTTCATAAAGTCGTTGTTGACTTGCTCGTCAACAATCAGAAATTTGTTAGTTCGATCAGCACATCGACGACTGGTACCAAAAAGGTCCATGCTCGTTTTTCCATTGTGTATGAGGCCCTCAAGGGGATTATATAATGATCGAGCGAATCCTTCTCGGTAATTTCAAGTGCTTCGAGACTCTTGCCCTGCCGGTCGCACCGCTGACGCTGCTTACAGGCTTTAATGCTGGCGGAAAATCGACAGTCACCCAAGTGTTACTGTTGCTGGCCCAGACGTTGAGATCGGCACCGGAAAGCTGCAGGATCGCTCTTAACGGTCCATTGGCGCAGCTGGGCACTGCAGCGGAAGTCATGCGGGGGGACAGCCGAACACTGATGTTGGGGGCTCAGGCTGGCAACTCCAGGGTTAGGTGGATCCTCGAGGCAGAGGATCGACGGACAGCAACAGCACTCGACATCTCCTCCGTGAGCGTTGAAGACGAGACGGGGACGCGCGAGATCAAGTTGCCAACCCTTTCTCCATGGCGGGGAGGGATATCCAAAGATGCAATGGGTCTGGTCGATACTATCCTGAAGACCATTTTCATCAGCGCCGTGCGCACCGGACTGAGCCCCACCTTCCCGTCCCCCGAGGATGTCGAGCCAGTTCACGCTGATGTCGGCCCGTGCGGCCAATTCGCATCGTGGTGGCTAGCACAATACCTTGACGAAGAGGTCGAGGAAGCTCGTCGGCATCGAGGTGAGGCTGGTACCACCCTGCGTCGGCAAGTGGGAGCCTGGGCCAGCGAATTGTTCCCTGGTGCACAGGTCAACGCGGGATTTCTGGAACAGACCGGATTGGTGCAACTGCAATTGCGCCGCTCTATGACGGATGAATGGCGTCGGCCCGCCAATATCGGCTATGGCCTGACCTATGCCTTCCCCATTCTGGTCGCGGGCCTGCTTGCTGCCCCCGGTCAAGTGCTAATCATCGACAGTCCCGAAGCCCATCTGCATCCCAGAGCGCAGTCGAAAATGGCGACCTTCATCGCTGCCATGGTGAAGGCTGGTGTCCAGATCATCTTAGAATCCCACAGTGACCACGTCCTTAATGGGGTTCGGCTGGCGGTCAAGGATGGTATCCTCATCCCCGATCAAGTCGCCGTGCACTTCTTCACCGGTGGCGAGAAAGGTGCTTCGCCTGTGATCTCGGCCTATGTGGACACTCACGGTGGTGTCAGCGACTGGCCGGACGGCTTTTTCGATCAAGCGGAAAAGGACCTCGGAAGCCTCGCAGGGTGGGTTTGAGCATGGTTACTTGGACTGTCAACGAGCTGTCGATCAGCCGTCAATACGTTGACCTTGAGCGCTTTTCTGCAGAGCTCTTGGAGCTGGTCAAGGCCGCAATGTATATTCGGAATAACGGACATCTGATCGACTGCACCGTGCAGCTCCACTGTTGGCCCATAACTGACGGGAAGACAGTCCGCGATGCTGTTGCGGCCCTGCCTGCCGATGCTCGGAAGATCGTCTTTGGCTGGCTGACCAAAGGGCCATTTGCGACTTCGGACCAGCAAGGGCCGGTTATGATGTCGGCCCCGGAAGTGCCCGTGATAGCTTACCATGATAGCCGGGATGTGACCTGTCTGGGGTTGGGTGTCGTCGCCCGTCGCCTTTGGCGGGGGGAGGATGCGGGAGCTTTCAGTTTCGAGGGAAATCCTGCCTTCGAGAAACCCCACGTCCAACTTGCAGCCCTGCGCGATGGTGTGCCCGAGCCTGAGTTGGTCAATGTTCCCAATCAATGGGACGTTGCGGCAATTCGCGGACTTTGCGCCGCGCTAGCGCGACCTCGTAACTGGGACGCGATGGTGGATGAAGCTATCGAGCGGTTTCCCAATCTTTATATCCCGCGGGATCAGATCATTAGAAACATGAGGTGCCTTCCATATAATCGTTCAGTAAATGATGCGATTATTGAAATACTAAAATTTCTGAATGATTTATCTTTGGCAAGGATTAAACATGGGGATGGTTCGAGAGAGGTTAATGATTGGATAAATACTTATGTTTGTGGGCATCGTAGTCGGTTTTCAGGGCAGGAGGTCGGGGATGGGAACAGGGATCGGTTTACGTTCAATGACCCAGAGACCGGGGCCGACATACTTTGCCCAAATCACGGAAAAGTCCGTCTTGAGGTTAACTATAGGATACATTATGAGTGGCCAATGCCCGCTGGGAGGAGCCGCCTGAAGGTTCTGTACATCGGGGAGCACCTGTAATTCTGTCCAATTTCTATGGTTCTCATCTTCTATCTTTGTTTCGGTCAGCGTGACGGGCAACCGTTACGTCAAATAGACGATGTCACTATTAACGTAACGTACAGTGGACTCGCGCATGGGGGCGTCTGGAGGATTTGGACATCTCGGAAAACAGTCTTCCCCCGGATCCAAGGGCCAATGGCCCTTGGCGGGTGTGGGCAGTGCCCATAAACAGGCACAACAGATCACACCCCCGAACCCTGTCGCCAGTCGGACTCCCCTTTACAAAGGGGTGGGGGGCTTGACCCCCCAAAGGGTATAGGGCACCTCTTATACGGTCTTTAAGGATGCAAGGGTCTTTATCCTTGAGGCTTAGGACTGTTAGTGCCGCTTACGGCGAACTTTAATCTTTACGGGACTGAAATGAACAACCGTTACGGAACGCTGGCGTCGTTGGTCTATACTCTGGATAAGCCGGTCGGGCGTTCCTTCGGCGATGTGGAGTATTATCAGCAGCGCCTTGGCGGGACCGAGGGGCTGATTCTGGAGCCTGCTGTCGGCAACGGTCGCGTTTATGTGCCGTTGCTCGAGGCCGGTTTCCCGGTTGAGGGGTTCGATGCGTCTGACGAAATGCTGGGGTACTGCCGGGATGCGTGCGCGAAGAGGAACCTTTCTGCCAGCGTGACGCGGCAGACATTCGAAGACTTCGCCTATGACAAAAGCTTTGCCGCCGTCATCATCCCGGCGGGGTCGTTTCAGCTGATCACCGAGACGGCATCTGCCATCGCTGTGCTCCGCCGGTTTTATGCGTGTATGGCCCCCGGCGCGAAACTGATGATAGACCTTGATCCGATCGGCAGTTTCTTTGGGCCGGCCAGTTCGGTTCGGCGGTGGAAAACAGAGGCCGGGGATCTGCTGACACTGACGGATCATCGGGGGGAAACCGATTACGTCGCGCAGACCACACTAAGCTATCTGCGGTATGAGCTCTGGCGGGATGGGGGCCTTGTGGCATCGGAGCTGGATTTGTTTAAGCTGCGGTGGTGGGGCGTCGATGAGTTTTCGATGGCGTTGCAGCGTGCCGGTTTTGTCGATGTCGTGGCCTCGGGCAATTACCAGCATCAAAGGGCACCGCGCAACGATGATGAGGTTATCACCTTCGAGGCGGTGCGGCCCGCGTAACCCTGCCTGACGGGGGCCGGAAGGCGGGATCCAAGGGCCATTGGCCCTTGGCGGGTGTGGGCAGCGCCCATAAGCAGGCGCAACAGCCCACACCCCCGTCACCCTTTATCGCCGCTCGTACCACCCCTTGCTGGCGGTGACGATTTTGACGACGGAGAGCATCACCGGCACTTCCACCAGCACGCCGACGACGGTGGCAAGCGCCGCGCCGGAGGACAGGCCGAACAGGCTGATGGCGGCGGCGACGGCGAGTTCGAAGAAGTTAGACGCCCCGATCAGCGCACCGGGGGCGGCGACGCACCACGCGACGCCAAAGCGGCGGGACAGCCAGTAGGCCAGACCGGCGTTGAAATACACCTGAATCAGGATCGGTACCGCCAGCAGGGCGATGATCAGCGGCTGGGCCAGCACCTGTTCGCCCTGAAAGCCGAACAGCAGCACCAGTGTGGACAGCAGCGCCAGCAGCGATGCCGGGTGCAGGCGGGCCAGCACGGCGGCAAGGGCGGTGTCTCCGCCCCGGCGCAGCAGGGCGCGCCGCCACAGCTGGGCGACGACCACCGGCAGCACGATATACAGCAGCACCGACAGCAGCAGGGTCGCCCACGGCACGGTGACGGCGGCAACGCCGAGCAGCAGCCCGACCAGCGGGGCGAAGGCGAAGACCATGATCAGGTCGTTCACCGCCACCTGTGTCAGGGTGTAGTGGGGTTCGCCGCCGCACAGGCGCGACCACACGAAGACCATGGCGGTGCAGGGGGCGGCGGCCAGCAGGATCAGCCCGGCGATGTAGCTGTCGATCTGGTCGGCGGGCAGCCACGGGCGGAACAGGGTGGCGATGAACAGCCAGCCGAGCAGCGCCATCGAGAACGGCTTGACCGCCCAGTTGATGACCAGCGTGATGGTCATGCCTTTCCAGTGCTCGCGCACATGGCCAAGGGCGCTGAAGTCGATTTTCAGCAGCATCGGCACGATCATCAGCCAGATCAGGGCGGCGACCGGCAGGTTGACCTGCGCCACCTCCTGCGCGGCGATGGTCTGGAACACCCCGGGGAAAAGATGGCCAAGGCTCAGCCCGGCGACGATGCACAGGCCGACCCACAGGGACAGATACCGTTCAAACAGGCTCATGATCAGCCTCCGGTGCCGGGGGTCACGCGGTTTCCGGCGGCGTCGATCACCACTTCGCCGTCTTCCTTGGTGAAGGGGCCCTGCTGCGGGTCGGGCAGAATATCCAGCACCGCTTCCGACGGGCGGCACAGCCGCACCCCCAGCGGGGTGACGACGATCGGCCGGTTGATCAGGATCGGGTGGGTGACCATCGCGTCAATCAGGGCATCCTCCGACACCGCCGGGTCATCCAGCCCCAGCTCGGCGTAAGGGGTGCCTTTCTGGCGGATCACGTCGCGCACCGGGGTGCCGATGCGGGCGATCAGGTCGCGCAGGGTGGCGCGGTCGGGCGGGGTCAGCAGGTATTCAATCACCTCCGGCTCCACGCCGCTGTTGCGGATCAGGGCCAGTGTGTTGCGCGACGTGCCGCAGGCGGGGTTGTGATAGATGGTGATGTTGGTCATGGAAGGGGGATCCGTGGGGCGGGCCATCAGCACGGCACTGGCCGGGCAGAGGGCGGAAAACTGGGCGCTGTCCGTCACCACTGCCGGGGCGGCGGTGCGGTCATGGGCGACAAAACCAAGGCGGCGGAAGAAGCCGTCGGCGGTGGTGGTCAGCAGCCACAGGCGGCAGAGGCCGAGAGTGTGGCGGGCCTCTGCTGTCAGGGCGGCGATCAGCGCGCTGCCGTCCCCCAGTCCGCGCCGGGCGGGCAGAATGACGACGGAGCGTAACAGGCCGTCGTGCGGGCTGGCGGCGGAGTATTCCACCCCGCCGTAGCCGACCGGCACGCCGTCGCGGCGGGCGGCCCAGAACATCCGGCCCGGCAGGCCGATGTCATCGGCAGGCAGTCCGGCGGCGGTCAGGGCGGCGGCCAGATCCGGCAGGTCTGCCGCGTCCAGCCGGGTCAGGGTCAGGCCGCCCATTCTGTCAGCAGCAGCCGGAGGACGGGGCGCAGCAGGAGGATTCTGCCTTCTGTGCGGCGGCGGCAATCTTTTCGGCGCTCGGCACGCAGCAGGCGGAGGCTTCCGCCGTGTCGCCGGACGGGCGGATCATGCTGCTGTCGCCGTAGGTGGTGCTTTCGCCGGTGGTCAGGAAAGTTTCCCACGGCAGGCCGGACGGATCGGTGATCCACGCCTTTTCCGAGCGGGCGTAACAGCAGGTGGTGGCCCCTTCTTCCAGCACCGGGCCCTCGGCGTCTTTCAGGCGGGACCAGACGTCGGTCAGTTCGTCGGCGGTTTCGGCCTGAATGCCAAGATGTTCCAGCCCCGGCATGGCGTTGCCACGGGCGCTGATGGCGAAGTTGACGCGGGGGTCTTCCAGCATCCACTTGGCGTAGTCGTCTTTCAGCACGGTCGGCTGAGCGGCGAACAGGGTGGAATAAAAGCGGACCGACTGATCGAGGTCGGCAACGGTGACGTGGACGTGCAGACGTTTCATTCTCTCTCATCTTTCTTGATGGCCGGTCCCTCAGGGGGCGGGCAGCAGGGGGCTTCCGCCGTGCCGCAGGGGGTACCGGCGCAGCAGTTCTCGGTCAGGAAGGCGATCAGCCCGTTCATCACCGCAAATGCGGCGCTGTAGATAACAAACCGGCCTTCCTGCCGGGCGGTGATCAGCCCGGCGTGGCTGAGTTCCTTCAGGTGGAAGGACAGCGACGACGGGGCAATTCCGCTGGCGGCGGCGATTTTTCCGGCGGGCATCCCATCCGGCCCGGCCTGCACCAGCAGGCGGAAAACGGTCAGGCGGGAGTCCTGTGCCAGAGCGGCGAGGGCGGTGACGGCGTTTTTCTGTTCCATATTTCAACGATAATCGAAATATGGAGCAACGCAAGCGGAAAGTACAGACGCAACAGCCCGCCCCCTGGGGAAGGGGCGGGCTGTCAGGAGGGAGTCTGTCCGCCGGTCAGGCAGACTGAACGGATCGGTTATGCCGTGGCGGCGACGCCTTCGGCAAGGGTGGCGTTGCTGTTGGCGGTGCTGTCCGGGGTGCAGTACAGGTCATAGAGGGTGTTGATGACCGTGCTGGCCTCTTTACCCTTCAGACTGTAGAAAATCGTCTGGGCGCTGCGCCGGGTCTTAACCAGATCGTCGCGGCGCAGGCGTGCCAGATGCTGCGACAGTGCCGACTGGCTTAGGCCAACCAGCTTTTCCAGTTCACCGACGCACTTCTCCCCTGCGCCCAGCTGGCAGAGGACCATCAGCCGGTGTTCGTTGCTCATTGCCTTCAGGAGTGCGCTGGCCCGGCGCGCATTGTCCTGAAGCGTTTCCAGATCTGCTTCCATGTTGTCTGCTCTGAGTCATAATTTTGTTGCGCGGGTTGATCCCGCGTTTTGAGAGTGTCTCTTATCTTATAAGAGGCATATCGGAATCCACTAGAAAATTTGTATATGATCGTTTGATCTCGGGGCGGATGTTCTCAGGAAGATCGCCGCATTTATGGTCTTTTCATTGGAAAAAGAAGAATAGGACGGCAGAACATTCTTTTAATGAACGCCGTCTATTAAGGTATGGGATTGATTTTTCTGCCCGGAAGGGGCCTGACCGGATGGTCAGGGTGGTTTCGCGTATTAATTGTCTGACAATGTTGGGGAGGCTCACGCAATATTAAAACCGATCAAAACAGCGATTTTGAGCCGGTAAAAAAATACCCGCAAAAAAACTGTCGCAGGTCCGGGCGCGGGCCTATACTGGGAGTCTGCCCGGATCAGGGGAGCAATCATAACAAAAACAGCCGGGACCGGTCTTAATCCATCCGTTGGGGTGGGGCATTCTGCCGACATCAGGCAGGGGGCGGCTGACCCGGGTGGTACTAGGGTGTGCGGGGATTGGGATGTCCGCCGGTCCGTCTGGCCGGGGGGCCCGGAGTCTCCGCCGGAGTCAGGTAATGTCCGCCGGGCGGGGCCGTGTCACCACGGGCTGCCGGGGCCGGGCATGCCGGGGGAAACGACAGACCGGAAAGGCGTCCCGCGTTCATGAGCACGTTGCTGATTACCCATCACGATTGTATCGAACACGCCCCGGGCGATTACCACCCGGAGCATCCCGACCGCCTGCGGGGCGTAATGCGGATGCTGGAGAGCGAAGACTTTATGCTGCTGCACCGCGATCAGGCCCCGCATGCCGATCACGAGCAGCTGCTGCGGGTGCATCCGCTGTCTTATATTGAAGAGATCATGGATATGGTGCCGCGCGAAGGCATCCATTCCATCGACGGCGACACCACCCTGTCGCCGAAAACCGGCGAGGCGGCGCTGCGCTCTGCCGGGGGGGTCTGTGCGGCGGTTGATGCGGTTGCCCGGAAAGAGGTGCGCAATGCCTTTGTCGCCGTCCGTCCGCCGGGCCACCATGCCGAGCGGTCCCGGGCGATGGGCTTCTGCTTTTTCAACAACGCCGCCGTCGGGGCCTATCATGCCCGCGCCGTCTACGGGTTGCAGAAGGTGGCGGTGGTGGACTGGGATGTACACCACGGCAACGGCACCCAGCATATTTTCTGGGATGATGCAGACGCCTTTTATGCCTCGACCCATCAATACCCGCTGTGGCCGGGCACCGGGGCGGCGGATGAGTGCGGGGCGTACAACAACATCGTCAACTGTCCGCTGCCTGCCGGGGCCGGGGGGGCAGAGTTCCGGGCGGCAATGACGGAAAAGGTGCTGCCGGCGCTGCGGGCCTTTAACCCCGATATCCTGTTCATTTCCGCCGGGTTTGATGCCCATGGCCGTGACCCGATGGCCAACATGCGCCTGACCGTCGCCGATTTTGTCTGGGCGACGGAAGAGCTGATGCAGGTCGCCGCCGACTGCTGCGAGGAGCGGGTGGTGTCGGTGATGGAAGGGGGCTACGACATTGTCGCGCTGGCCGCCTGCGTTGCCGCCCATGTGCGGAAGCTGATGGGGGTATAGGGGGCAGTGCTGTCTTGAATGACAGCGGGAATTATTTTATGAACGCATCCCATGGATGTGGGGTGCGGTATGCCATATGTTTCAGTCCTGACGCCGGAATGGCAGGTTTCTGCCACCGGACTGACATTATTGGATGGAGAATTTATCGTCCGGATTCCGGTCGCGGTAGATGAGGAGACGAAAGCAGTTCTGTCTGTTTTCGTCTGCCTGTCTCCGGAGCCCGGTTTTGCCCCCGATGGTTATGAACTGGTGTTTAATCTGGTGGAAAGCGGCGGCGATGATGACGACCGTTATTTCTCGGATGGCAGGGAGACCCGCAGGCTGATCTCTGATCCGGTTCAGCGGGCAATGATCCTTAGAGTGATCTGCGAGGCCGTGAGTATGGTGCTGTCCAAGGCTCAGCCACGGCGCATCACCATGATGACAATGCAGCCGAATTTGCCTGACAAGGCTTTGACGAAATATGATTGTCTGGCGATGGTGATGACCTCAAAGGGGTATATCGGCGGGCGCTGCGATCCCTATCAGGGGTTGCGGATCTGGATTTTTGAAAATGGCAAGGCCCTTGAATGCCCCTGAGGGCAGGCTTAGACTAACGTTATGTAGATTGGAGTGGACTGTCATGACCGCGATACTGCCGAGGGATAAACAGATTGAGCTGATGGTCGGTGCCGCCGATCGCGCTGCTGCCCGTATTGCGCGCTGGCAGAAAGATACCGGGGTGAAGGCGGTGCTGGCGGAAGCCCCGGTGCGCAGTGCCTCAACCACGGTTGTCGGTCGGACTGACCGCAAACTTGCGGCTGGGTGAGGGCAGGCTCCTGCTCCGGCGGGGCTGAAGGCTGAAAAAACAGACGGGGCAGCCGCCGGGCCGCCCCGTTTTGTCTTGGTCCCCTTCGCTGACATCCTTGCTCTTGAATCTTTCAGGGGGCCTTGAGGCGCTTGTGGGCTTCGGTCAGGATCCGTTTGTTGAGGATCTTGACATCGCCCACCATCAGCAGGCGCAGATCGCGGACGATGTATTCGGCCAGATCCGCGTCGGAAATATCATCGCCGGGAATATCCAGCCGGAAGTCCTGCCCCTGCAGGCCGCCGCCGTTGCTGAAGGTGATGGCAAAATCAAAACACACACGATGGTCGGGGCTGGGGCTGGGCATGGTCTGTCTCCTGCGCAAAAGGGCTTGCCTCTGCGGTGATACGGCGTTTCAATACATAAGAAAATCTGATTAATTTTATCGCAGTGATAATAAAATGACTGAAAAGCCGTTGGATCTTGATCTGGTGCGGGCCTTTCTGGCGGTGGCGGCGGCGGGGTCGTTCCGGCAGGCTGCAGAGCGCCTGAACCGCACACAGGCCGCCGTCAGCCAGCAGATGCAGCGGCTGGAAGACACCCTTGGCGTGGCACTGGCGGAGCGCACCACCCGCCGGGTGACGCTGACCGTGGCGGGGCAGCGGTTCCGCCCTTTCGCCGATCGCCTGCTGGAGCTGGAGGCACAGGCCCGCCGCGCGGTGCGGGGGGCGGCGGTGCCGGTGCGGCAGATCCGCATCGGGGCACCGGATGAAGTCGCCGGGGCGCTGTTGCTGCCCGCGCTGACACGGCTGCGGCAGGCCCTGCCGGATGTGCTGCTGCGGGTGGTGTCCGGCCCCACCGGGCTGTTGCGGCAGACGCTGGGGCGCGGGGTCGATCTGGTGCTGGGCCTGCAGGCCGGGCCGGGTGGGGATGGGCTGACGGTGACGGAAACGCCGCTGCGCTGGCTGGGCCGGTCTGCCGGGGGTGGGCCGTTGCCGCTGGCGCTGTTCCCCGATGGCTGCGTGATGCGCACCCAGATGCTGGCGGCGCTGGACCGGGCCGGGCTGGGCTGGCAGATCGCGGTGGAGGCCGACGGCGTGGCGGCGGTGGAAGCGGCGGTGGCTGCCGGGCTGGCCGTCACCGCCTTACCGGCCTGCTGCCTGCGCCAGCCGCTGCCGGAGGCCACCGGGCTGCCGCCGTTGCCGCCGGTACAGATCCGCCTGTGGCGGGCGGACGGAACGGATCCGGCGCTTGCCGCCGCCATCCATCAGGGCCTGTGCGGGATGCTGCCGACTGTCTGAAATTCCGGAATAATCACCGCCGCGGTTCCGGAAAACCGGAAAAACCCAGCCCGGAGCCTGATTTTATTGCGCCTGCGAAGCCTTTTTGTTTCAAAACATTAGCTGATGCTGCCTGTTCTGCCCGCCGTTGGCACGCCGGATGCCTATAGCGCCGCTAAACCGCCCGAACCGTCTGGGCGGATCTACGGTAAAAACGGGAGAGGCGACGTGGCCCAGACTATGACCGGTGGCACCGCAGCGGTGGCCAAGCCGAAGAAATTCTATAACAGCCTGTATGTGCAGGTGCTGGTGGCGATTGCCGTCGGTATCGGGCTCGGGCACTTCTACCCCGGTCTTGGCACCGCCATGAAGCCGCTGGGCGATGCCTTCATCAAAATGATCAAGATGCTGATCGCCCCGATCATCTTTTTTACCGTCGTCCACGGCATCGCCGGGATGGAAGACATGAAGAAGGTTGGCCGGGTCGGCCTGAAGGCGCTGATTTATTTTGAGGTGCTGACCACGGCGGCGCTGGTGATCGGCCTGCTGGTGGTCAATCTGTGGCAGCCGGGATCCGGGATGAACGTGGACATCGCCACGCTGGATACCAAGGCGATTGCCGCCTATACCGCCAAGGCGCAGGAACAGGGGACGGTCGAATTCCTGATGCACATCATCCCGACCACCGTGGTCGGGGCGTTTGCTGACGGCGAGATCCTGCAGGTGCTGTTTATCGCCATTCTGTTTGCCTTCGGCCTGCATGCGATGGGCGAACGGGGCCGCCCGCTGCTGCACATGATCGACAGTGCCTCTGTCGTGTTTTTCAAGATCGTCGGTATGCTGATGAAGGTGGCGCCGATCGGGGCCTTTGGCGCAATGGCCTTCACCATCGGTAAATACGGCGTCGGCACCCTGCTGTCGCTGGGGCAGCTGATGGCGGCTTTTTATGTCACCTGCCTGCTGTTTATCTTTGTGGTGCTGGGCACCGTTGCCCGCCTGACCGGGTTTTCGGTGTGGCGCTTTATCCGCTACATCCGCGAAGAGCTGCTGATCGTGCTGGGGACGTCCTCGTCTGAAAGTGCGCTGCCGCGCCTGATGGGCAAGCTGGAGAAGCTGGGGGCGGAAAAGTCTGTCGTCGGGCTGGTGGTGCCGACCGGCTATTCCTTCAATCTGGATGGCACCTGTATTTATCTGACGATGGCGGCGATCTTTCTGGCGCAGGCCACCAACACCGACCTGACCATCTGGCAGGAGCTGTCCATTCTGGTGGTGCTGCTGCTGACCTCGAAAGGGGCGGCGGGGGTGACCGGATCGGGCTTTATCGTGCTGGCGGCGACGCTGGCGACGGTCGGGCATATTCCGGTGGCGTCGATTGCGCTGATTCTCGGCGTTGACCGCTTTATGTCCGAGGCCCGGGCCCTGACCAACCTGATCGGCAACGGCGTTGCCACGCTGGTGGTGGCCAAGTGGGAAGGTGCGCTGAACGAGGAAACCCTGAGGCGCGAGCTGGCCAACCCGACCCCGGATACGGAAACGGCGGCGGTGTCTGCTCCTGCCTCTGCGGCCCCGGCTCAGGCTCCGGCTCAGGCCGGGCAGGCGGTTCCCGCCCCGGCGGAATGATTTGGCCTGACCCGGTGGGTCGTTTATGGTTGGGATAACCGTGTTCTGCAGACCCCCGCCCCGGACGAGACCCGGCGGCGGGGGTCTGTCTGTGCAAAGGGGGCTGCCCTGTTTTTTCTGATGCGGCGTTTTCTGATCTGGCTCGGCCCGGTCGTGCTGGCGGTGCTGGCGGCGGCGGTCACCGGGCTGCTGGCGGAACGGCTGGCGGTTTCGCAACTGCTGGAACAGGCCGGGCCGCGCCGCGATATCTACGTCGAAGGGCTGCGCAGCGAGCTGGCGCGCTACGAGACCCTTCCGGCGGTGATGGCCTATTCCTCCACGCTGCGTCAGATGCTGGCCCACCCGCAGGATGAGGCGTTGCGGCAGCAGGCCAATGCCTATCTGGAGCAGGTGGCCGAGGTGTCCGGCGCGGCGGCCATCTATGCTATTGACCCGCAGGGCACCACCCATGCCGCCAGCAACTGGCGCGGGCCGGGCAGTTTTGTGGATATGAACTTTGCCTACCGTCCCTATTTCCGGGATGCGCTGACCAAAGGCTATGGCCGCTTTTATGGCATCGGCACCACCAGCGGCGCGCCGGGCTATTATTTCGCCCGCCCGATCCCCGGCCCTGACGGGGCGGTGGGGGTGGTGGTGGTCAAGGTCTCGCTGGCGGCAATGGAACGGACCTGGGGTCAGGCCGCCGACCGGGTGCTGGTCCGCGACGGGCACGGGGTGACCATTCTGTCATCGGTGCCGGACTGGGCGTTCCGGACCCTTGATCCGCTGTCTGACGGGCTGCGGGAACGGCTGGAGGCCACCCGCCAGTATGACCGCATCGACCTGCGGGCGCTGGAGGTGGTGCGCGGGGCTTCTGTCGTGCCCGCCGCGCAGGAGGAGGCAACCGCCCTGCGGATCGGCGGGGCGCGGGCCCCGCTGCTGCTGGCGGTATCGCGGACCGTGCCCGGCACCGACTGGACCCTGATGCTGCTGACCGATATGGCCCCGGTGCTGCATGCCCGGCATCTGGGCTGGGGCGGCGGTGCCGTCGCGGTGCTGCTGCTGACGCTGGCGACCCTGCTGGTGCGCCAGCGCCGCCGGACCGCCCGGGCGGAGCGGGCCACCCGGGCCGCCCTGCAGCAGGCCGCCCATGATCTGGAGCAGCAGGTCAGCGCCCGCACGGCGGAACTGGTGGCCGCCAACAGTGATCTGCAACGGGCACAGGACGGTCTGGTACAGGCGGCCAAGCTGGCGGCGCTGGGGCAACTGGCGACCGGCATCGCCCACGAGCTGAACCAGCCGCTGGCCGCCCTGCGCACCCTGTCAGACAACGCCGCCGCCTTTCTGGCCCGGGGCAAGCCGGACCGGGTGACGGAAAACCTGACCCTGATCGGTGATCTGACCGAGCGGATGGCCCGCATCACCGCCCAGCTTCGCGGCTTTGCCCGGCGGTCGGAGAACCGGCCCGAGGCGGTGCGGCTGGCGGTGGCGGCTGGCAACAGTCTGGCCCTGCTGGCCGAGAAAACCCGGCGGCTGGGGGTGACGGTGGAAACGGCGATCGACCCGGCCCTGTGCGTCCGTTTTGATCCGGTGCGGCTGGAACAGGTGCTGGTCAACCTGCTGGGCAACGCGCTGGATGCGGTCAACGGCCAGCCACAGCGGTGGGTGCGGCTGGAGGCCGCCCGCGACGGGGGCCGGGTGCGGGTGCGGGTGCTGGACAGCGGGCCGGGCATTGCCGCCGCCAGCCTGCCACATCTGTTCGAGCCGTTTTTCACCACCAAGCCGCCGGGGCAGGGACTGGGATTGGGGCTGGTCATTTCCGCCGGGATCGTGCAGGACCATGGCGGAGAGATAAAGGCCGACAACCGACCGGAAGGAGGGGCGATGTTCACACTCGACCTGCCCGCCCATGACTGACACCGCACCGCGTATTCTGCTGGTTGAGGATGAGGACGCGGTCCGCCTTGGCATCGAGCAGGCGCTGGAACTGGCCGATCTGCCGGTGCTGGCCTTTGCGGCGGCGGAACCGGCGCTGGCGGCCCTGAAGGCGGCCCCGGCGGATCTGCTGATCACCGATGTGCGGCTGCCGGGCATGGATGGCCTTGACCTGCTGCGCGCCGCACAGGGGCTGGACCCCGACCTGCCGGTGGTGCTGATGACCGGGCACGGTGACATCACCATGGCGGTGGCGGCAATGCGCGACGGGGCCTATGACTTCATCGAAAAGCCGTTTGCGTCAGAACGCCTGACCGCCACCGTCCGTCGGGCGCTGGAGCGGCGGCGGCTGTCGGCAGAGGTGCGCCGCCTGCGGTCTGCGCTGGGCGAGGATGACGGCGGCATCGACAGCCTGATCCTTGGCCGGTCCCCGGCGATGCAGGCGCTGAAGCGGATGATTTTACAGGTGGCCGATACCGGGGCCGATGTGCTGGTGCTGGGCGAAACCGGCAGCGGGAAAGAGGTGGTCGCCCGTGCCCTGCACCGCTTTTCCGCCCGCGCCGACCGGCCCTTTGTGGCGCTGAACTGTGGGGCGATCCCCGAAAGCATGTTCGAGAGCGAGCTGTTCGGCCACGAGGCCGGGGCCTTCACCGGGGCGGGCAAGCTGCGCATCGGCAAGCTGGAATACGCCGACGGCGGCACGGTGTTCCTCGACGAGATCGAAAGCATGCCGCTGCCGTTGCAGGTCAAGCTGCTGCGGGTGTTGCAGGACCGCTGCGTCGAACGGCTGGGGGCGAATAAGCCGGTGCCGCTGGATGTGCGCTTTGTTGCCGCCACCAAGGTCGATCTGGCGGAACTGGCGCGGACCGGTGCCTTCCGCGAGGATCTGTATTACCGCCTGAATGTGGTGCCGCTGACCATTCCGCCGCTGCGGGACCGGCCAGAGGATATTGCGCTGCTGCTGGAACACTTTATGGCGCAGGCGGCAAACCGGCTGGGCCGGGTGCCGCCGTTTGTGTCCGATGCTGAACGGCAGGTGCTGCTGGGCCACCGCTGGCCCGGCAACGTGCGGGAGCTGGGCAATCTGGCGGAACGGGCAATCCTCGGCCTGCCGCTGCTGCCCGGGAATGCTGTTTCGGGGGGCCCTGTTTCAGGGGGTGCTGTTTCGGGGGGCGCCCCGGCGGTCAGCGGCGCGGGCGGGGCCGGTCTGGCGGAGCTGGTGGATGGCTTTGAACGCCGCCTGATCGCCGACAGCATGCGCCGCCACCACGGCGACGTCGCCGCTGTCAGCGCAGAGCTTCAGGTGCCGCGCAAGACCCTGTACGACAAGCTGAAGCGCTTCGGGCTGGAGATCGACGCCTTCCGGTAGCGACACGCCCTGCCCCTAAACCATCGCCATCAGGTCTTCCGGCTGGCTGGTGACGGCGCGGGCCAGCAGGCGGATGCCGTCGCGCAGGCGGGTCAGGCCGCCGACGGTGCCGGTGCACAGCCGGATGGCCGGGGGCGGGCGGTGGCGGCCGACGGCAAAGCTTTCGCCCGGCAGCACCAGCACCCCCATGCGCTGGGCGGTGGCGACAAAGCTTTCCGCCCGCCACGGTGCGGGCAGCGGCAGCCACAGATGATAGCTGTAAGGGTGGCCCTGCGGGGTTTCCACATGCGGGGCGAAGGCGGTGGCCTCGGCGAACAGGGCGTCAACCTCGGCCCGGCGTTCCTGCACATCGCGGCGCAGTTCGGCGGTGATGGCGTCGGCCACGCCATCCTGTACCCAGCGGCGCATCACCTCGCCCATCACCGGCGGCACCATCCAGCAGCTGGCGCGCACCCCGGCGGCCATGCGGCTGAACATCATTTCCGGCACTGCCATGATGCCGACCCGCAGGCCCGGGGCCATGCTTTTTGAGGTGCCGGTGACATAGATGGTCAGGTCCGGCAGCAGGCATTTCAGCGGCGGCGGGCGGTCGGGCACCAGCAGGCCATACACGTCATCCTCAATCACCGGCAGGCTGTGGCGGGCCAGCACGGCGGCAATCTCGCGCAGGCGGTGTTCCGGCGTGACGTAGGCCAGCGGGTTGTGCAGCAGCGGCATGGTGTACAGCGCCCGTGGGGCGTGGTGGCGGATCGCTTCGTCCAGCGCGTCGGGGCGCAGGCCGTGTTCATCCACCGCCACCGGCTCCAGCCGCACGCCGTGCTGGGCGGCCATCGACTTGGTGCCGGGGTAGGTGGTCGGCTCGGTCAGGATCACCTCGCCGGGGCGGGCCAGCGTGGTGAAGGCGATGGAATTGGCATGCTGCGCCCCGCAGGTCAGCAGGGCGGTATGCGGGGTGGCGTGGATGCCGACCCGCCCCAGCCAGTCGGCGGCGGCCTCGCGGTGTTCCCGCATGCCGGTCTCGTACTGATAGGATAACAGCTGCTGCATCATGTTGCTGCGGCTGATGTCGGCCAGCGTGTGGGCCAGAGCCTCGCGCTGAAGGGTCAGCGGCGGGCAGTTGATGCTTAGGTTGACCGGGCCGCCGTCTTCCGGGGTGTCCATCACCGGGCGGGCGCTGGCGGCGGGCAGGCTGTTGGGGGCGGCGGCCATGGTGTCTTCGGGGTCGCGGACAAAGGTGCCGCGCCCGACCTCGCCATCAATCAGGCCGCGCCGCCGGGCTTCCTGATAGGCGCGGGTGACGGTGGTGACGGTGACTTTCAGGTGCCACGCCAGATCGCGGTGGGTCGGCAGCCGGTCGCCGGGTTTCAGGGTGCCATCGGCCACGGCGCTGCCGATGGCGTCGGCAATCGCCTTATAGGTGGCCAGCGGGCGGTCGCTGTGCGGACCGGCGGCGGCGGACAGATCGGGCATCCATATTGTCATGCGTACAATGTTACCGTTGACCATGACAATTTGCAAGACGTAGGCTCTGTCAGGTAAGGCAATTAAGGCGGGTTCTGGCGGGGATGGAGTGCGCAGTCCTTTGTTCTGCCCCAGAAAGACCGGCTTAAAGTGCGTGTAACGTAAGACAATCTGGCCAGATTGCAGAAAGAGGTAATACAATGTCCGGGGTTCCGCTGTATCAGGTTGATGCCTTCAGTAACGAGGTGCTGTCGGGCAATCCGGCGGCGGTGATGCCGCTGGACCGGTGGCTGCCGGAAACCCTGATGCAACGCATTGCCGCTGAGAACAGCGTGTCAGAGACGGCGTTTTTCGTCCGGCGGGAGGATCATTATGAGATCCGCTGGTTTTCTCCGGCGATGGAGGTGCCGCTGTGCGGCCATGCCACGCTGGGGTCGGCATGGGTGATCTTCAACCACCTTGATCCGGCGGCGCAGAGCATCACCTTCCGCACCCGGACCATGGGGGACCTGACGGTGCGCCGCGATGCCGCCGATCCGGCGCGGCTGGTGATGGATTTTCCGGTGACGGAATACCACCCGTCCCAGACCTTCCCGGAGCTGGAGGCGGTGGCCGGGCTGACCCCGCAGAGTGTCTGGGCGGTGCGGGCGGCGGACTTTCTGCTGGTCCTCGACGGGCCGGAGGCAGTGCGCGATTTCGCCCCGAAGATTGACCGTATTCCGACGCTGGGCCGCAACGGGGTGTTCAGCAACGGCATGATGGTCACGGCTGCCGCCCCCGGCGGGGTCGATGGCCCGTGGGGCTGTGATTTTGTGTGCCGGAACTTCCAGCCGGGGCGGGGCGTGCCGGAAGACCCGGTGACCGGGTCGATCCACACGTTTCTGGTGCCGTTCTGGCGTGAGCGGCTGGGCCGGGATGTGCTGGTGTCGCGGCAGCTGTCAAAGCGCGGCGGCACCCTGTACTGCCGCGATCTGGGTGACCGGATCGAGATTGCCGGATACGCGGTGCCGTTTATGACCGGCCTCTGTCAGGTGGGAATTTAGTCTTGTCTGTTTAGCCCCTCACACGCCGGGCGCGGGCGTCCGCCCGCTTGGCTTACGCGCGAATGGTCGCGCGGGGCCTCAATGGCCCAGTCGGCCCGGGGGCCTCCCTGAACAGGGTTTTATTTTGGAGTTTGCAGGATGACCACTGCCGTTCTGGCCGATCAGCCGCTGTATATCGTTGATGCCTTCACCCAGACCCGCCTGAGCGGCAATGCCGCAGCGGTGATGCCGCTGGCAGCCTGGCCGGAAGATGCGGTGATGCAGGCCGTGGCGGCGGAAAATGCCCAGTCGGAAACCGCCTTCTTCGTGCCTGCCGCCGATGGCGGGTATGACATCCGCTGGTTTACCCCGGCGGTGGAGGTGCCGCTGTGCGGCCATGCCACGCTGGCGTCGGCATGGGTGATCTTTAACCGCCTTGATCCGGCGGCGCAGACCATCACCTTTCATACCCGCGAGGTCGGGGATGTGACGGTGGTGCGTGGCCCCGACGGGCGCAGCGTGATGAGTTTTCCGTCGTTCACCCGGCTGGTGCGGACGGTGCCGGAAGGGATTGACCGGGTCCTTGGGGCGCGGGCGCTGGAAGTGCAGCGGATGAGCGAAGGCGATCTGCTGGTGGTGCTGGACAGCCCGGCCCGGGTGCGGGCGCTGACCCCGCTGCTGGAACGGATCGGGTCGCTGGGCACCAAGGCGGTCTGCGTCACCGCCGAAGGGGCCGACCCCCTGACCGGCACCGGCGATTACGTCTGCCGGTATTTTCTGCCGGAGCGCGGCATCCCGGAAGATCCGGTGACCGGCTCCATCCAGCGGGTGCTGGCCCCGTTCTGGGCCAAACGTCTGGGCAAGGCCGATCTGGTCGCCCGTCAGGTTTCGCCGCGTGGCGGCACCCTGTACTGCCGTGTCACCGGTGACCGTACCGAGGTTGCTGGCGACGCTGTTCTGTATCTTGAAGGTAAGGTGACCGTGTGATGACTTCCCTGCACGTTTCTTCCCCCCTGCCGTCGCCGGTGGCGATGCAGACCCGCCCGGCGGAGCCCCTGCCGCCGCATGGCCTGCCGTGCTGGAGCGAGATTGCCGCCGCCATGCGGCTGGTGCGCCCGCATGTGCAGCCGTCGCCGCTGCTGTCGTGGCCGCTGCTGAATGACCGCACCGGCTGCGAGGTGCTGGTCAAGCACGAGAACCACAACCCCACCGGGGCCTTCAAGGTGCGGGGCGGTATTGTCTATCTGGCCCGCCTGCTGGCGGAACAGCCGGGGTTGCCGGGCATCATCACCGCCACCCGTGGCAACCACGGCCAGTCGGTGGCCCGCGCCGCGCAGGCGCTGGGGCTGCGCTGCGTGATCGTGGTGCCGACCTGCAACAGCCCGGAAAAGAACGCCCTGATGCGGGCACTGGGGGCCGAGCTGGTGATCGAGGGCCGCGACGTGCAGGAAAGCTCGGAGATTGCCGACCGCATGGCCCGCGACAGCGGCCTGCACAAGATCCCGTCGTTCCACCCGTGGCTGGTGGCCGGGGTGGCAACCTATGGGCTGGAACTGTTCGAGGCGGCGCCGGATCTGGATGCGGTGCTGGTGCCGGTCGGCATGGGCTCCGGCGTCTGTGGGGTGCTGGCGGCGCGGGACGCGCTGGGCGTTAAGGCCGAGGTTTACGGTGTGGTGGCGGACGGGGCCCCGGCCTATGGTCTGTCATGGCAGGCCGGGCAGGTGGTCTGTTCCGACCGGGCCGAGACCATCGCCGACGGCGTGGCCTGCCGCAGCCCGGTGCCGCAGGTGGTCAGCGCGCTGGTGCAGCGTTCCGCCGGGGTGCTGAGCGTCAATGATGACGAGATCGCCGCTGCCATGCGGCATTATTTCACCGATACCCACAATGTGGCCGAAGGGGCCGGGGCGGTGCCGCTGGCGGCGCTGCTGCGCTATGCTGACCGCTTCCGGGGGAAGAAGATCGGCCTGATCCTGTCCGGCGGCAATGCCGACAGCAGCCTGTTCCGGCAGGTGTTGCAGGGGTAAGGGCGGCGCGAATTCTCTCTGCCGGTCGATCTTTGCGTCAAAAAGCGACCACCGGTTGATTTTTGACATATAAGCCTCCATTGGTGTCAATGGAGGAAGCGATGGTTACTCCTGTCGATCTTGCAAACAGTTACGCCCGCCCGGGGTCTGCCAAGCGCCTGCGGACCGTCAACGGGGACCGGGTCGGGATGGATCCGCTGCATGTCAATATCGTGCGGGGGGTTCTGGCCGCCGGTCCCCATTACGGGTTCAATGACGGGATCAGCGACCGGGGGATTATCAGCGAGGCAGGGGCGTCTACCCTGCTGACGGCGATGGAGGCGCTGTTTTTCTACGACCACAAAGATGTCAAAACCAATGGCGTCTGGCAGTACCTGTACCATCAGGATACCCGGCAGGTTCCCTTCATGACGGCAGGCGGGGCAATTGCCAATGGCCCGACAGCGGGGCTGGTCACTTATCCCTGTCATTACTGCGGCATCATCCTGCCGGAGGAACTGATACAGGTCGATCACCATAAGCCGCAGGCGTATCCGGGCCTGAGTGTGCTGAAGCTGTTTCACAGTTTTACCACGCCGGCCGGGGTGCAGCTGACCACCCAGATGGCGCACGGGCATAAAAACACCCAGATCAACGCCATCCTCGGGCTGCATGGCGGGCTGACGCGGGTGCCGGTGAAGGCCCGGATCTTCGGGGCGGCGTGGGGGGAGAAAGCCCACACCGCCAACCTGACGGCGCGGTACAGCCTGACCGATACCGGCAAGACGGTCCTGACCCTGATCGAGATGCATTATGGCGGGGGCACAGCCCACAAACTGGCGCTGAACAACCTGCTGAATCTGGTACCCGCCTGCCCCAAGTGCAACAACGCCAAACGGGCGCGGCGCCACGCGACCTAGGCGCCGGGTCTTAGCGGGTGTCGCCCTTGCGGCGGCGCTTGTGCTGGTACATCCGCCGGTCGGCGGTGTGGATCAGGGCATCGGGGATGTCGGCATCGTGCGGGAACACCGCCTGCCCGATGCTGCACCCCAGCGGCAGGGGGGTATCGCCGAAGTGGAAGGGGGCCTCCAGCGCTTCGGCCACCCGGTCGGCCTTGGCCTGTATCACCGCCGGGTCTTCCAGCGGGGCAGACAGAATGCCGAACTCATCCCCGCCCAGCCGGGCAACGGTCGGGGACGCGGCGGCGGCGGCAAAGCTGCTGACCGCCTCGCGGATGCGGGTGGCGGCGGCGCGCAGGGCGGCATCCCCGGCGGCGTGACCGTGGGTGTCGTTGATGGTCTTCAGGCCGTCCATGTCCAGAATCAGCACCCCCAGCGCGGCAGAGGTGCGGCGGGCCTGATCCAGCCCCTGCCTCAGCCGGTCATGGAACAGGGCGCGGTTGGGCAGGCCGGTCAGGGCATCATGGGTTGCCATGTGGTATAACCGGCTGGTCTCAAACCGCGAGGCATGAAACATCGCCGCCGAGATCATATCAGACACCAGCCGCAGAATGTGGGTGGTGCGGTCGGTGAAGGCGGCAACATCGGGCGAGGCCAGCTTCAGCACCCCGATCACGTCGGGGTGGTCTGCGCTGCCGTGGGTCAGCGGGGCGACCACCATCGACCGCAGGCCGACCGCGCGGCAGGCGTCGCGGTTGACGCGGGGGTCGGTCTCGGAATCATCGCAGCACAGAATGCTGTTGTCACGCACGCTCTGGCCCGACAGGCTGTTGCCCGCCGCCAGACGCAGCCCCAGCTGCCCCTGTGTCATGCCCGATGCGGCGCGGTAAACCATCTGGCCGTCTTCGGCCAGTTCAATCACGGCCCCGCTGGCCCCGGTCAGGGTCAGCATGCGGTCGGTGACCAGGGCCATCACCGATCCCAGTTCCGGCCCCAGACGGGCAATGTCGCCCTGCAGGGTGATGATGTCCATCAGGGTGGCGGCATCCAGCGGCGGGGCATCGGTGGCAGGAAGGGTGGAATGAGGCACCGGGGTCTCCGTCGCTGGCGGGGATCAGTCAGTATCGTCCTGCCGTGATGACAGGATATGCTGTCCCCCGGCAAGGACAAAGTCGTAAAGCGCGGATAATTTTCCCGCAAAAGGTGTTAAGTCGTTTTGATGTGTCCATCATCGCCGGGAGGAAGGCCAGATGACCGCAACCGTTGCTGTGTTCCGTGAAGACCCCTATGCGCCGGAATGTGCCGCCACCGTGCTGGCCCATGCCACCCTTGAGACCCCGAAGGGCCCGCTGACCGGGCTGGTGCTGGACCGCACGGTGTTTTACGTCGAAGGCGGCGGCCAGCCCGGCGACAGCGGGGTGCTGGTCTGGCAGGGCGGCAGCACCGCGGTTGTCACCGTGCTGAAGGACCGGGGCACCGGCGACTGGGTGCATGTGCCGGAAGACGGGGCCGCGCTGCCGCCGGTGGGCACGGCGCTGACCTGCCGGATCGACTGGGACCGCCGCCACCGCCATATGCGGCTGCATACCTGCCTGCATCTGCTGTGTTCGCTGGTCGATGCCCCGGTCACCGGCGGCAGCGTATCGGCGGAGAAAGCCCGGCTGGACTTTGACCTCGACACCGCCCCGGATAAGGATGAGCTGACGGCAAAGCTGAATGCCCTGATCGCCGCCGATCACCCGGTGACGGCATCATGGATCAGCGGCGAAGAGTTACAGGCTAACCCTGACATTGTGCGCACCATGTCGGTCAAGCCGCCGGTGACGCCGGAAGGGGTGCGGGTGATTCGGATCGGGGACGCGGTGGACTTCCAGCCCTGCGGCGGCACCCATGTGCGGGCCACCGGCGAAATCGGCCCGGTACGGGTGGTGAAGATGGAGAAGAAGGGCAAGCTGAACCGCCGGATCATCGTCGAGTTCGCGGGGGCCTGACCGCGTTTATCGCTTTAATATGCAGTCATGCGACTGATGGGCCCGGTCAGCGGCGGTGATCCGGCCACCGCTGACCGGGCGGACAGGATCTTTCATTTTAGTGGAACAGCCTGTCTTGACACTCTACCCCTGAGAGTGCTGCACTGCGTGTGCGGTGATCCCGCCGCCGGGGGGCGGGGGGATCTGCGCCGGGCCGGTCTGCCACCGGCCGGAAGAGATCCGGCCTGCGGTGCAGCCCGTATCAACTGAGGATTTCAGGCGATAGTTTCAGCCATGGTTTCAGGCGATGGTTTCAGCGCGGATGATGGGGGCATCATGAGTAATCTGTTTGATATGTGGGATGAGGACGGCGACGACGGGGTGTTCCCGATCGAGGAAGAGCTGGACACCACCCCGGTGGAAGAGCCCCGCCCCCTGCTGCGGGCGGGCTACCCGATCTATTATAGTGCCGCCCGCTGTTCCGAGCCGGAGCTGGTGATCCGCGAGGATCCCGACGGCAGGAAGACGCTGCTGCGGGTGGATATGAACAACCCCGAAGGCGCGCAGGTGGAGGAACTGGAGGTCCTGTGACCGCTGTTCCGGCATCGCTTTATCAGGCCAGCCCCTCGCGGGGCTGGCTTTTGTTTTAACTGGCCTCAGGTCCGTTTACGGAAGTCGCTGCTGTTGTTGGCGTTTTTGGGGTCCAGCGGCTCGGAGCAGTTGGCGCGGCTGCCGGCGGAGACCGCCTCAAGATCGCGGTCAGACAGTTCGCCGTCGGGCAGGGTCTGGGTCTGCGGCGCGGCTTTGGCGCGGGTGTCGGTGGTCATCACGGGGGCTCCGGTGTGGGGGGATACAGAGGGTGGCGGCTCAGCGTTTGGTCAGGCCGGGCAGGGTTTCCACCGGGGCCCGCAGGTTGGCGGCGGCTCCGGCGGCGACGGCTTCCAGATCATCATCCGACAGTTCCGCCACCGGCAGGCCGCTGAGTTCCAGCGGCAGCACCAGTACGGACCGGGACGGCGTTTCCTGCACCACATCCAGCGTCAGGCCGGGGGGCAGGGTGACCCCGAACGCATCGCGCAAGGCCCGCGCCGGGTTGGCCAGCAGGGCCCGCCGGAACGCCGGGTCGGTATGGGCGCGCAGCAGGATCGCCCGCTGATCCGCCAGCCGGGCATCAAGGATATCTTCGATGGAGGGGGTGGAGGACGGAGCGGCCATTACGGAATCCAGAGCTGCGCTGTTGGTTCGTCTGTATATCAGGATGGACGCACTTTATGCATGAGACGGCCATCACACATCAACTGTGGTTGAGGCGGGGGCAGGGGCAGGATAGCGTATTTAAGGTTGTATCCTGTCTTCGGTGAAAGCCCCGCCGCCCATGCCGTCAGCCCCGCCCCTGTACTACGCCCATTCCACCCCCGGCCCGGAAGACACCTGGGAACGCCTGACGGATCACCTGCGCCAGACGGCGGACCGTGCCGGGGCATGGGCGGCGGCAGAGGATGCCGCCACCGATGGCTGTACGGCGCTGGCCGGGTGGGCGTCGCCCCCTCACAGGGGCCTGAATTAAAGCCCGGAGGTCTCCGCTTGCTCCGGCGGTCGGTTTTCGGCCATGCTGGGGGTGTTTCTGCATCAGCAAAGGCCTGCCGCATGCCCCGGACCGCCGCCCCCGTCTTTACCCTGCGCCCGGAAGAGCGGGCGGATGAAGGGGTGCTGCGCGGCCTGTACATCATTGGCCGCTGGCAGGAGATGGCCGCCGCCGGAATGCCGGAGGCCGAGCGGCCGGAGTTTCTGACCTGGCAATATTATCAGCAGCACGACCAGTTTGCCGCCGCCGGGGCCGAGGTCTGGGTGATTGAGGTCGCCGGGGATGTGGCCGGGCGACTGGTGGTGCAGGACGGGCCGGGCACGCTGTCGGTGCTGGATCTGGCGGTGATGCCGCCGTGGCAGGGGCAGGGGCTGGAAGCCGGGGTGCTGGCGCTGGCCGGGCAGCGGGCGGCGGAAGACGGGCAGGCGCTGGCCGTGCCGGATTTTAAATAAGAGGTGACCGTAAAAGATCCCCAAGGGTGGGGACTTGTGGCTCATAATGCTATTGTTAAGAGGTGTACTGTCCCTCTGACGACACCTTATATTCACAGCTATTATTTATATTTTAAGGAGGATTGATTATGGCTCATGTCTGGACAACCACCGAGAAGCGATTCTGCCTTGCCTGCTTCGTCAGCCCTGATCCTGCTGATCCGAATGGAGAGGGCGATGCCTCCGCTGCTTTTGACACTCTCGGCGAGGCAGAAGACTGGATGGAGCAGGCCCGGGCTGCCGGGCGGTTCCGGTCGTTTACCCTGTGGGATGGTATCTCGGGTAGCTGGGAGCTGTACCATCATAGCGGCAAGTGATTCTGACGCTTTGGCTCCGGCTTTGCGGCGGAAGACGGGCAGGCGCTGGCCGTGCCGGGGGCCCCGGCCTGATCCGGCGCCTGCCGCCCCTGTTCCGTCGGCGGTGGGGTCACCACAGCACGGGAACATCCGCCCGGTTGGCCGGGTCGGCCCAGTACAGCGACGGCAGCACTTTTGACAGATACGTAAACTCGGCATAGCAATGCTGCATCAGGCCGAAGCCGATGGCGTCGGGCAGGGTGTGCCCGGTCTCTGCCGCGGTCTGGCCGAGAATGAAGCGGCTGCGCAGCACCGCGCCATAGCTGGTATCGCGCACCACATGTACCATCTGGTCGGCGGGGTCGCCGCTTTCGGTCAGCGGCACATCATCGCCGAAGCCGATACGGGCATAAACGGCGGCTGAGACATGGCCATCGGCCACCGCCTGCCGGTACAGCGCCGGGGCAAACACCTCTTCCGGGTCATGAAATTTGATGACAGCCGCCACCGGCGGAATATCCCCCAGTGATTCCACGGCGCGGATGGTGGCCCCGATGTAAGAGCGGCCCTTCTGCCAGTGCCGGTCCCAGCCCCGGTGCTCCAGATGGTCGATCGGGTGCCACCACTTCAGATGTTCGGTGGTGTCAAACTGCTTGAACCACCATTCCAGCATCCGGCCCTTGCAGCCGTGCAGGTCGGTGCGCATCGCCACCACCAGCGCCCCGCTGTCCAGCCGGGAAATCCCGGCTTCAAGGCGCAGCGGGGCCGGTCGCAGCAGGTCATCGGCAAAGGCGATTCCGGCGCGGGCGGGGTCTGAAGGGGTGGGGGAGAAGTGAGTCATGAGAGGTCTCCTATTTAGGAAACTTTGTGCGTTTCCTAAATAACGGCTATCATCCCCGCCGCTGATCTGTCAAACGGAGAATGCTGTGCAGCCCCCATCCCCCTTGCCCGCCCCAGATCTCCCCGACCCAGATCTTTCTGGAAGACCCCGTGGCCGTCCGGCCCTGCCGGAGCCGGTGCTGCGGCAGAAGGTCGTGCAGGCGGCGACACAGATCCTGCTGTCGCAGGGCTACCCGGCGATGACGATGGAGGCAGTGGCCCGGCAGGCGAATGTGGCGAAGAAGACCGCCTACCGCTTTGCCGCCAACCGCGAGGATCTGGTGGCCCTGATCCTCGACGGCTGGACGGCGGAGTTTCCGCAGGCGTTTGCGGCGGAAGCGGCGGAGACCGGCGCGGCGTTGCAGGCGCTGGAAGACGGCCTGATGCTGATCGCCGGGCGGGTGCTGACCGCCGAGGCGGTCGGGCTGTTCCGGCTGCTGGTCAATGATGTTCCGGCCCGGGCCGGTCTGCTGGCGGTATACACCACGTCAGGGGTGGAGCGGTCCCGCGCCCTGCTGGCGGACTGGCTGGCCCGCCATCAGGCGCGGGGGGTGATTGCCTGCGCTGATCCGGCGATGGCGGCGGATCTGATCCTGTCGATGGTGATTGCCGAGCCGCTGCGCCAGATCGCCATCCGCCACCGCGAGCCGCTGCCGGGCTGGGATCTGCGCCCCCGGATCAGGGCGGCGCTGGATCTGCTGGCCCTGAAGCCCCCATCGGTCTGACAGGAGGGGGCCTTACAGGGGGGGGCCTGACAGGGGGACCTTATCCCCCGGCCCCGCCTTTACGGTCGATGCCGAGGCGGCGCATTTTCTCGTTCAGGGTCCGGCGGGGCAGGCGCAGGATCTCCATCGCCCCGGCGACGGAACCGCCGCTGCGGTCCAGCGCGGCGGTGATCAGGCGGCGTTCGTGCTGGTCCATCAGGGCGTCCAGTCCGGCGGCGGTGTCAGGCTCCGGGCCGGTGTTCAGGCCTAAGCCCAGCCCTAAGCCCAGCCCGTAACGTTCGGCCTGTGCCCGCAGCTCCCGCACGTTGCCGGGCCAGCGGTGGGCCAGCAGGGCGGTGATGGCGGCGGTGCCCGGCGGCGGCGGGGCGGGCAGCCCGGCGCGGGCAGCGGCGGCGGCGGCAAAACGGGTGAACAGCAGCAGGATATCGTCGCCACGGTCCCGCAGCGGCGGCAGATCCAGCTCGAACCCGGCCAGCCGGTAATACAGATCATCCCGGAACCGCCCGGCATCGGCGGCGGCGCGCAGGTCATCCTTGGCGGCGCTGATGATCCGCAGGTCCAGCGTCACCCGCCGGTTGCCGCCGATGCGTTCCACCGTGCGGTCCTGCAACACCCGCAGCAGCTTGGCCTGTGCGGGCAGCGGCATGCTTTCGATTTCATCCAGAAAGACGGTGCCGCCGTTGGCGGCCTCAAACTTGCCGGTCCGGGCCTCACGCGCGCCGGTGAAGGCCCCGCTTTCGTGGCCGAACAGCTCGCTTTCAATCAGCTCGGCGGGTAAGGCGGCGCAGTTGATGGCGACAAAGGGCCGGTCGGCGCGGGGGCCGAAATCGTGCAGGGCGCGGGCGGCCACCTCTTTTCCGGTGCCGGTTTCGCCGCGCAGCAGCACATCCAGCGGCAGGGGCAGCAGGGATTTGACCGCCGCGCGCAGCCGCACCATGGCGGCGGACTGGCCGCACAGCGCGTCGGCAAGGCGGGCCGCCAGCGGGTCGGTGGCGGGGGGAACGGTCAGATCCTGCACCCGGCGGGTCAGGCGGTGCTGGGTGCAGGCATTGCGCAGGGTGGCGGTCAGGCGGTCGGGGTGGTGCGGCTTTTCCAGAAAGTCAAAGGCCCCCTGTTTCAGCGCCGCCACCGCCTGCGGCACATCGCCGTGGCCGGTCAGCAGCACCACCGGCAGGCCGGGATGGCTGGTGCGCAGGGCGGCCAGCAGGGCCATGCCGTCTTCGCCGGGCATCCGCAGGTCGGTCAGCACCGCGTCGGGCAGGGTGTGGCGCAGGGCCTCCCGCGCGGCGGCGGCAGACGGTACGGCGGTGACGGTAAAGCCCGACAGCCCCAGCCACTGGGCCAGACCGGCCAGCAGCACCGCATCGTCATCAACCACCAGAACATGACCGCAGGAGGACGGATCGGGAGAGGTCACGGCGTATCCTCCGCAGCGGGAACAGGGGGAGAGGCTGAAGCGAGAGAGGCTGAAGTGAGGGACGCGGGGGGCAGGGCCGGCAGGGTGACGGTAAAGCGGGTCTCCGCCCCGCCGCCGGGGCGGTCCGCCCGCTCATGCGACAGGGTGCCGCCGTGGTCGCTGACAATGCCATAGCAGATCGCCAGCCCCAGCCCCAGCCCGACCGGCTTGGTGGTGAAAAACGGCTCGAACAGGTGATCGGCGGCGGCGGCGGGCAGGCCGGGGCCGGGGTCTGCCACCGTGATGCGGGCCTGCCCGGCCTGCTCGGTCACTGACAGGGTGACGGTGCGGTCCGGGGTGCCCTGTACCGCATCAATCGCATTCATCAGCAGGTTCAGCACCACCTGTTCCATCCGGGCGGCATCGGCGGCGGCCCAGACCGGGGCCGGGGCGTGCAGGGCCAGCGCCACCCCGTCATCGGCCAGCCGGAATGTCAGCAGACCGGCAACCCGGGTTGCCACCGCCACCAGATCGGTGGCCTGCCGCCGGTCGTCGCTGCGGCGTGACAGGTGCTTCAGGTCGGCGGTCAGGGCTGACAGCCGGGCGACGGCCCCGTCCATGGTGCTGATGTTGGCCAGCGCGGCGGCACTGTCGCCCCGGTCAATCAGCAGGCGGGTGGAGGACAGATAGGTGCGCAGGGCGGCCAGCGGCTGGTTGACCTCGTGCGCCAGACCGGAGAACGCCCGCCCCATCGCCGCCAGCTTGGCGGACTGTACCAGCCCGTCGCGGGCGCGGTGCAGCTCGGCATCGACCCGGCGGCGGTCTTCAATTTCGGCCTCAAGGCGGGCGGTGGCGGCGGTCAGGGCGGCGGTGCGGTCCTGCACCCGCTGTTCCAGCGCGGCCAGCGTATCCCGTTCTGCCTGCTGGCGGGCGCGGCGCTGCCGCTGCACCACCGTCAGCAGCGCCAGCACCAGCCCGGCCAGTGCGGTCAGGGCGGCGGCGGCGGCGGGCAGGGGGCCCCGGTTCTGCCACGGGGCGATGACGGTCAGGGTCCACGGGGTGCCATCCACCGGGGCCGAGACCCGGGCCCCCGGCGGCACATCGCGGGCCAGATCCAGCGGCGGGCCAAGGCGGTTGTTGGCGTAGCGCTGCTCTGCCGCCAGAGAGGCCGCCGCCTGCGGGGCCAGCGGGTCAAGGGCCCGGTACCGCAGGGCGGGGTCGCTGGTCAGAAACACCACGCCGTCGCCGTCACTCAGCAGCACGGTGGTGTCGCCGCCTGCCCAGGCTGATTCCAGCAGCGAGAAGTCAACCTTCAGCACCAGAACGCCCAGTGGCCGGTCCGGGGCCGGGCCGGGCACCTGTTCCGACAGAAAATAGCCGGGCAGGCCGGTGGTGACGCCGACCCCGAAAAAGCGGCCGCGTCCGCTGTTCAGAGCATCCAGAAAATAGGGGCGGAAGCTGTAGTCGTGGCCGACATAGGTGGTCGGCTCCGCCCAGTTGGAAGACGCCAGCGCCATGCCGGACGGATCCATCACAAACAGCGCCTGTGCGCCGATGGCGCGGGCGGTCCGTTCCAGAAAGGCATTGGCGGCGTCCTGCCGGTTCCGGTTGCCCGGCGCGGTCAGCAGGGCGGTGACCGGCCCGGCGGCGGCGGTCAGGGCGGGCAGCCCGGCAAAATGGTCAATGGTGGTGCGGAAAGTCTGCGACAGGCTGACAAGGCGGTCGCGGGCCACCGCCTCGGTCTGGCGGCGGCCATGACGGTCGGCCAGCAGATAGGCGGCGGTGGCGGCCAGCAGGATCACAGCCAGCCATGCCGCCAGACCCCGCCGCCAGACCGGACCCCGGGCCACCGGACCGTGGGTGCCCCGGCGCCGGGGGCGGGCAGGCGGTGCTGACGGCGATGACAGGGCTGGCATGGGGACGTCCTGAAACCGGGGTGGGGCAACAGATGCGGCGGCCCGGCAGGCGGGGTGCCTCCGGGCCGCTGCCCCGCTGGCTTACACCGGGCGGAGGGGGGATGTACAGGGTTGGGATCGGGGGGGGGAGAGCTTAATGGCTTTCCCGGTCAATCAGCGAGGTCTTCCGGGTATCCGGGCCGACGATGTACACCAGCAGCGACACGGCGATGCAGCCGGTGACATACCAGAAGAACAGGCTCTCGCTGCCGATCGACTTGAAGTAAAGGGCGATGTATTCGGCGGTGCCGCCGAACACCGACACGGTGACGGCATAGGGCAGGGCCACGCCCAGCGCCCGGATTTCCGCCGGGAACAGCTCGGCCTTCACCACCGCGTTGATCGAGGTGTAGCCCGACACGATCACCAGACCGCCCATCAGCAGCAGGAAGGCGGTGACCGGGTCTTTGGTGCCCGACAGGGCGGTCAGCAGCGGCACGGTGCACAGGGTGCCCAGCACGCCGAAGGCGATCAGCAGCGGGCGGCGGCCGATGCGGTCAGACAGCGCGCCGAACACCGGCTGAAGGCACATGAACAGAAACAGCGCCGCCGCCGAGATCAGGGTGGACTGGTCTTTGGTCAGGCCAACGGTGTTGACCAGAAACTTCTGCATATAAATGGTGTAGGTGTAAAAGGCGACGGTGCCGCCCAGCGTCAGGCCGACCACCATGGCAACGGCGCGCGGATGCCGGGCCAGACCCTTGATATGGCTGAGCATGCTGGGCTTGCTGGCGGCGCGGGCCTCGCGCGCGGCCTCAAAATGCGCGCTTTCGACCATCGACCGGCGCAGCCACAGGGCCACCACGGCACAGAAGGCCCCGATCACGAACGGAATACGCCAGCCCCAGCTTTCCAGCTGATGGGTGTCAAGCAGCCAGAACTGCAGCACCAGCAGCACGGCCAGCGCCGTCAGCTGCCCCATGATCAGGGTGACGTACTGAAAGCTGGAATAGAAGCCACGGCTGTTTTTGGTCGCGACCTCTGACAGATAGGTGGCGCTGGCGCCGTACTCGCCGCCCAGACTGATCCCCTGCACCAGCCGGGCAAACACCAGCAGCGCCGGGGCCCAGATGCCGATGGTGGCATAGCTGGGGGTCAGGGCGATGATCAGCGACCCGGCGCACATCAGCAGCACCGACAGCGACAGCGCGGCCCGGCGGCCAAAGTGGTCGGCATAGACCCCCATCAGCCAGCCGCCGATCGGGCGCATGATGAAGCCGATGGCAAACACCCCGGCGGCATTCAGCAGCTGGGCGGTGGCATCCCCGGCGGGGAAGAAGGACTTGGCGAAATACAGCGCGAAGGCGGAATAGGCATACCAGTCATACCATTCCACCAGATTGCCGACTGATCCGCCGAAGATCGACTTCAGGCGGGTGGCGACGGTGACATCCGGGGTGGCGGGGGTGGCGGTTTTGGCGTCTGCGGTGGCAGCGGTGCTGCCGGTGGCGGCTTCGGGCATGGGGTTCCTCTCCCGGTGTGGTTGGTCCCCGCGTTCTTGCTGTTGCTGGCTTGCTGTGGCTGGCGTGCTGTGGCGGGGCATACTCGGGAAGGCACTGTCAGCAAACCCGGTGCCAACAGTGCGCTTTAGGGCGAAATGACACAGTTCTGGCGGGGTTGCACCGGATTTTGCAGCGCAACAGAGGCCCCGGACCGGCGGAAAGATGCCGGTCTGCGGTTGATGGCAGGCGGATGATTGCCGACCGCGACCGCAAATATTTCAGCCCAGAGATATACCGGCCAATCCGCTTTCCGCTGTGGGGTAAGGGGCGTAGCCTTTTACCGCTGGCGCACCGGGGTGCTGTGGGTGGGTCAGCAGGGCCCCGTAGGGGGGGATGAGCGCGCACCGACCGGCACTGTCGTTTGTCATCAGGCACACTTAACAGCAGGGGAAATCCCGATCATGAAAAAACTCATTGCGTGGTCTGTCGCCGGTGCGGCTGTTCTCGCCCTCAGCGGCTGCGCTGATAACTGGGATATCGACGGGGTGGCCGGGATGAAGGGGACGGGCGATGCCTTTGCCACCGCCCTGCAGGCCAATTACCTCGACAGCGCCCGTTTCGAGAAGAATGAAGGCAACTGGTCGTCGGTGCAGTACTTCACCGAGCGCGCCCGCGCCTCGGCGATGGGCATGGCCCCGGCCCCGCAGGAGCCGAAGGAACGCGGGCTGGACGGCAACGCCGACGTCACCGCCGCCCGTGCTAAACTGATGGCCGCGCTGGCCACCAAGGCCCCGAAGGATGCCCCCGAGGCCTGCGCCAAGGCTCAGGTGTCGTTTGAACACTGGATGGAGCAGCTGCAGGAAGGCTGGCAGACCAACGACATCGCCACCTACAAAGGCAACTACGACAAGGCGGTTGCCCTGTGCGTGCCGAAGCCGGAGCCGGTGATGGCCAAGCCGAAGATGACCATGCGCTATGTGGTCTATTTCGCCACCGGCAAGGCGACGCTGGATAAGGCCGCGCTGAAGGTGCTGTCTGATGTCGCCAAGGAACAGGCCGCCGACAAGCCGATCAACATCTATCTGGCCGGTCACACCGACACGGTCGGTAATGCCAAGACCAATCAGGCGCTGTCTGAAAAGCGCAGCAAGGCGGTTGCCGCCGAACTGGCAAAGATGGGCGTTGCCACCAAGGCGCTGGATCTGAAGGCGCTGGGCGAAACCACGCTGGCGGTGCAGACCAAGGATAACGTTGCGGAAGGTAAGAACCGCCGCGTTGAGATCTGGTTTGAAAAATAAGCCGGTCTTTGTTGACCTGTGCTTGATTACTCTGTGACGGAAAGGGGCAGTGGAGACGCTGCCCCTTTTTTTGGCCCTTTTTTCTGGCCCGGTCCTCAGGCCCGCCCGGCGGCGGCCAGCAGCCACTGGCGCACGGCGGCCACCGGGGTCGGGTGGCGGGGGCGGCGCGGGCTGATGACGTAAAAGTCTGATCCGGTCCGCACCTCAGCCCCGGGAAACACCCGGCTCAGGCGACCGTCGCGCAGGTCATCGCTGACAAAAAAGTGGCTGGCCAGCGCCAGACCCTGCCCGGCCACCGCCGCCTCGATCGCCAGCGCGGTCTGGTTAAAGCGGATGTTGTGCGGGGCCGGTGGGGTCCCGGCGGGGAACACCTGATCAAGCATCTGCGGCCAGACGTTATGCGCATCGTGCAGCAGCGGGTAGCGGGCCAGATCCGCCGCCGTATCCGGCGGGCCGAGGCGGGCCAGCAGCAGCGGGCTGGCCACCGCCACCAGCGCCTGATCAAACAGCAGATCTGCCTGTAGCCCGGCGGCGAACGGCGGATGCCCGTAGCGCACCGCCAGATCAACCTGATCGCCCTGAAAGGTGCTGACCCGGTCGCTGGCCAGAATCCGCAGGTCAATATCCGGGTGCAGGGCGGTGAAGGCCGGCAGGCGGGGGATCAGCCAGCGGCTGGCGAAGCTGGGGGTGACGCTGATGGTCAGGTGCTGCGGTTCCGGCTTCAGCTCTGCCGTTGCGGTGGCAATCAGGTCAAAGGCCCGGCGCAGGGTGGCGGCATAGGCCCGCCCGGCTTCGGTCAGCGCCAGCGTGCGCGGCAGGCGGTCAAACAGTCGTACGCCCAGTTGTGCTTCCAGCGCCCGCACCTGCTGGGCCACCGCCCCCTGCGTTACCCCCAGTTCCTCCGCCGCCTGCCGGAAGGTCAGGCTGCGGGCGGCGGCATCAAAGGCGCGCAGGGCATTCAGCGGCGGCAGACGGCGGAGGGCGGGGCTCATGCGGAGGAGGCCTTTAAAAGGGTCTGACAGTGGACTGAAGCAACTTAGTTCTTAAGTCGTATATCGAATGAATTAATAAAGTCCTGCAATTTTAAAGGGAATTAAAGCATGGATTACTTTAATTCGTGTGCAAAATAAAAGTCATATTATTTCAAGTCTTTTATCTCACTCTGGAATCGCTTATAGGCAAGAATAAGGCAGAGGGAAGCGGCGTATCAGTTTTTATTAATTGAAAGTACGGAAATGAAAAAAAATCACGCAGGCTGTGGGGTCAGATCTGGGGATGAAGCTGCTGCTGCGGTCTACGGTGTATTCCCTGCCGGTGCTTGCGCTGTCGGCCATTGCCGCGCCGGCCGGGGCGGAAAGCTATAGCTTTGTCGGCAGCCCTTCGACCACGCTGACCTATGCGCCGTCGATCATCAGCGGGACCAACACCAATATCTCGTCCTACAGCAGCAGTTTTAAGTGGATTTATTCCCTTTATTCTTTCACGGCAAGTAAGTCAGGGTCTTACAGCGCGACGTCCACGACGACCGGTGTGGTCAACACCACGTTTTTCCTGAACGGGACCTTTACCCCGACCGCGACCTTCCCGCCGTCAACGCCGATCTCACAGTTTTTTGTCAGCAATTTTTCCGGCGGGAACACCTCCAGCTTCTCCGGTCTGAACCTTGTGGCCGGTCAGACTTACAGCGTGCTGGTGGCGTATAACCAGACCACTGCGGGCGTCTATCCTTACACCGTTACGCTGTTCTTTGATGGCCCGGGGTGTATTGCCATCAATGGCCGGGTCTGTTCGGTCACGCTGCCGGTCAGCAACGAAGGCAAGCCCAATGCCAATATGCCGACCAGTGCGGTTGATGTCAGCCGGGCCTTTGGCAAGGTGATCAGCAGCCGTCTGGGTGCGCTGCGCGCCGGTGGCGGCAGCATTGCCCCGAAGGCGGCCGGCGGCCTGAACTCCCTCAGCTTCAACCAGTCCGGCGGTTTCAGCGATGTCGCGTTCGGCGTTGCTTCGGCGGCTGACGGCGGCGAGGACGGGGTGTCGACCGGTGAAGGCTATCAGAATGACCGGCATGGCATGTGGGCCCGCGCCTTTGGCGGCTACAGCACCAACTACGGCAACAGCACCAACCCCGGCTATAAGCGCATGACCAGCGGGGCGCTGGTCGGTACCGATCTGCCGGTGACCGATAGCACCCGGGTCGGTGTCGCGGTCGGCTATGGCTATTCTGACATCACCGGGCGGCAGAATTCCGGCGGGACGACGGCGGACAGCTATCACGCCAGCGTCTATGGCGACTGGACCCCCGGCCCGTGGTTTGTCACCGGTGACATCGGTGCCACCTACAACATGTTTGAAGGCAACCGCACGGTCGTCAATGGCGCTTCAGAGCTGGTGGCGAGCAGCAAGAGCAACGCCATCGACATCGGCACCGGCATCGAGGCCGGATACCGGGCCAAGATGGGCGATCTGACGGTCGAGCCGTCGGTGTCGCTGCGCTATGACATGATTCACAGCAATGCCTATACCGAAACCGGGGCCGATGGCTTTAACCTGTCGGTCGAGGATGCCACCCACCACGCGCTGAGCACCGGGCTGGGCTTTAAGGTCAGCCAGACCTTCACCACCGACAGCGGTGTGCAGCTGGAACCCGACGTCAGCCTGCGGTGGGAACATGACCTGCGTGATACCGGCTTTGTCACCAACCAGACCCTTAACGGTGTGACCACCGGCGTTAAGGCCGCCAATCCGGGCCGCGATGCGGCTGTGATCGGGCTGGGCCTTGCGGCGGTGCTGAATGATGACCTGAAGCTGTATGCGCATTATGACACCGAAGTGCGCAGCCGCCAGACCGACCATACCCTGACCGCCGGTGCCCGCATCACCTGGTAATCCGGCTGTCCTGAAGCACCTGACCTGAGCAGGGCCCCGGTTTCTCTCCGGGGTCCTGTTTTTTTGGGGTCCTGTTTTTTTGGGGCCCTGCTTTTTTATGGCTGCCCCTGACAGCGCGGCAGATCGCTGACCCACTGCTTCCAGACCGCGGGCCAGCCGTCGCTGTGGCTGACCCCGGCAAGGCGGGTGACCTGCGCACAGCGGCGGTCGGTCAGGCGGGCGACAAAGCGGTCAGCGATAAACGGGGGGACCACGGTGTCGGCATCGCCGGTAAAGTGCCGCTGCGGCAGCCGTGACAGGCTGGCCGCCACATCAATGGCATTCAGCGAGGCAGGCATGGGGGAAACCCCGTGATGGCTGTTGACCGCCTGATGGTCAAGATTGCCCGCCAGTGTCCGCAGGGACAGCACATCGCTGCGGCGGGCGGCAATCAGGGCCGCCACCGCCCCGCCGCCGGAATAGCCGACCAGATGCAGCGGGCGTTGCCCGCCCAGCCGGTCAATCGCCTGTGACAGGCTGGCGATCACCTCTTCAGCATAGCGGCGGCTGGTCCAGTACGGGGGGGAGCAGGCCGGGTCGCCGGTGGTGAACTGACAGGGCCGGGCCAGATACAGCACATTGGGCGACGGATCCGCCGCTGCCAGTTGCAGGCCGACGGCATCGTGCGGGGTCGGGTTCTGCGATGGCTCCGACCGTGACCGCCACGCGTATCCGTCGCCTTCGATGTAGACTGTCAGCGGCTGCTGCGGGGCGGTCAGGCGTGCATAGGCGGTCAGCCGGAACGGCGGGGCGGCCACCTCGATGCGGGTCAGGCCCCCGGCGCGGGCCACGGTGTCGGCAGTCTGGCTGCGACCGGCACAGCCGGACACGGCCAGTACCGCCGCCAGCAGGCCCAAGGCGGCACGCAGAGACCGGGTGATGTGCAGGGGCCGGGGAAGAAAGCGGCGGCGGGGCGTGTCTGTCATCAGCCGGGGGCACCCTGAACAGGGGAGGGGGAGGGAAAGTCTGCCAGTAGTTTTTCTACAGCATCAGCGGCGCGGAACTGGTTCGTGACCACCGGGCGGCCATGGTACAACAGGCAGACCGAAACAGAACCCCTTTCCACGGAGAAAGACGATGACAGCAGACAAGGTTGCCCTGATCACCGCCGGCGGCAGCGGCATGGGGGCGGCAGCGGCGCGGCGGCTGGCGGCGGATGGTTACCGCGTCGGCATTCTGTCGTCGTCAGGCAAGGGCGAGGCACTGGGGGCGGAGCTGGGCGGCTTTGGCGTCACCGGGTCCAACCAGTCCAACGACGACCTCCGGCGTCTTGTCGATGGCGCGATGGAGCGCTGGGGCCGGATTGACGTGCTGGTCAACAGCGCCGGTCATGGCCCGCGCGCTCAGATTCTCGAGATCAGCGACGAAGACTGGCACAAGGGGATGGATGTTTATCTGATGAACGTCATCCGCGCCGTGCGGCTGGTGGTGCCGGTGATGCAGGCGCAGAAAAGTGGGGCGATCGTCAACATCTCCACCGCGTGGGTGGATGAGCCGAGCGCGATGTTCCCGACCTCGGCGGTGTTCCGCGCCGGGCTGAAGGCCTATGTCAAGCTGGTGGCCGATACCTATGCCGCCGACAACGTGCGCATCAACACCGTTCTGCCGGGCTGGATCGACAGTCTGCCCGCCACCGAGGAACGGCGCGCCGGGGTGCCGATGCAGCGCTATGGCACGGCGGAGGAAGTGGCGGCGACCATCGCCTTCCTTGCCTCTGACGGGGCCGGGTACATCACCGGCCAGAGCCTGCGGGTGGACGGCGGCCTGATGCGGTCGCTGTAACGGAACGCCGGTCCCCGGATGACAGGATAACAGGGGAAACAGGATCACAGGGCCGGGGCCGGGGGTATTCTCCGGCCCCGGCCTTTTTCTGTCCTTACGGCAGCGCCACCCAGCCGACGCGGTCGGCGGTCAGGCTGTGGATGTACAGGCGGTTGCCGTTTTCGGTGGCGCCGCTGGTGTCGGGGTAGGCGCCGGTGGGGTCCTGAAGATCCTGCGTGACGGTGCCGTTGGCATCAAAGGCGAAGACGTGACCGTAAGGCTTGGGCACCGGCCACAGGCTGCGCGGCAGGCGCAGCAGGGCGGCGCGCACCTCCGGCAGGGCCGACAGGCGGTCAAGCAGCGGGTTGCGCGGCTTGATCAGGCCGACCCAGGTGCGCCCGTCACGCCCGCGCATCAGGTTGTCGGGATAGCCGGGCAGGTTATCCAGCAGCACGCGGGCCGCCGCACTGTCGGGCAGGGCGGTGCTGACATTGACCGCATCGGCCTGCATGTCGATCGACCAGATGCGGTAGCGCCCGGTTTCCGCCACCAGCAGGCGGGTGCCATCGGCTGACAGGGCGATGCCGTTGGCAAAGCTTAAGCCCTGCGCCACCACCCGCACTTTTCCGTCGGTCGGGGTATAGGCCAGCACCCGCCCGGTGGCGGACTGTTCCAGAATATCCAGCACGCTGGCCTCGAAGGTGCCGCCCACCCGGGCCGGATCAAACCGGTCAGACGACGCGGTGAAGTACACCGTACCGTCGGCGGCGACCGTCACGCTGTTGGCGTAGATCAGCGGGTCGCCCGGCCCCACCTGTGTCAGCAGCGGGGTGACCGCGCCGTTGGCGGCGATGGCGACCAGCCCGCGCAGGGCATCGGCGGCAATCATCCGCCCGTCGGCATCAAAGGCAAAGCCCAGCACCCGCCCGCCGGTCACCGCCACTTCCTGCGGCAGCCCGCCTGCCGGATCAAGCCGCAGGATCCGCCCGTCATGCACCGCCGCATACAGGGCACCGTCGGGGCCGGTGGCCAGATGTTCCGGCCCGGTGGCCCCGCCCAGTGACAGCGCCTGTAGGTTGGCAAGCTGGCGGTTGGTGGCATGGGGGCCGGTGTAGCCGCCAAACTGCGGGGCCTGCCACGCCACCGGGGCCAGCGGCACCGGCCACAGGGCCAGATAGGCCGCGCCCCCGGCCACCGCCGCCCCCAGCAGTGCCGCAAGCAGCCGCCCGCCGCCCCCCCGGCGGGAGGAACCATATCGTCTTGACCGGCGGGAGCGTACAGCCATGGGGACTCTCTTCTGGTAAAGGGGCGGGGCGGAGACAAAACCACAGGAAGAATGGGGGCCAGACGCGGGGAGTCAAGCCCCGGTGACCGACCGGTCTGTATCTGAGCGTTCAGGAATATGCAGGGCAGGCACTGAAACCGGCGTGACAGGGGCGGGCCACTGTGGCAAAGCATGGCGGATGCACAGCCCGTCTGCCCCCCCTCTCCGCAGTCTGCCCCGTGGCACGCTGACAGCCCAGTGGATCGTCCTTGTGACGGTCTGCGTTCTGCTGTTTCAGGCGTTGCTGGGTGGCCCGGTGCTGCCGAAAGGGATCGGGCTGGGGGATACCGCCCTCAGTCTCTGTACTGATGCCGGGATGGCCGCCGCCGGGGAGGGCAGCGCCGCCCGCCATGACTGCGGGGTGTTCTGCCAGACGGCCTGTGCCGCCGCGCCGGTGCTGCTGCGGGCGGCGGTGCTGCTGCCGCTGCCCGGTGCCGCCCCGCTGCGGGGCGATTGGGATACGGCGGCCCGCACCCCGGCCCCGGATCATCCGCCGCTGCGTCAGACGGCGCGGGGGCCACCCCTGTTTCTGTGATCTTCAGACTGACTTCTGCCGCCCTGCGGCAGCCCGCCTGTAATCACGGAGCCCCCTGTTATGGCTAAAACCCCCGCTGCTGCGCCCGAGGCCAGCCTGCGCCGCGAGATCATGGATTTTATCCTGCGGCTGCATTTCTACATCGGTCTGTTTGTCGGGCCGTTCATCTTTATCGCCGCCGTCACCGGCACCCTGTATGTGCTGACCCCGCAGATTGAAAACGCGCTGTACAGCGATGTGCTGACCACCCCCTCCAGCGGCCCGGCGCGCAGTCTGGGCGATCAGGTCAACGCCGCCCGCGCCTATCTGAAGGATGGCCGCCCGGTGTTTGCCGTGCGCCCGGCCACCGCCCCCGGCCGCACCACCCGGGTGATGTTCACCGACCCCAGTCTGGGGGAGTCGGAGACACAGGCGATTTTCATCGATCCGGTGACGCTGGAGATTAAAGGCAACCTGACGGTCTATGGCACCAGTGGCATTCTGCCGCTGCGGCTGATGATTGATAAGTTTCACCGGGCTCTGCTGCTGGGCGATGCCGGGCGCATTTACAGCGAACTGGCGGCGTCGTGGCTGTGGATTGCAACGCTGGGCGGGGTGGTGCTGTGGCTGTCACGCCGCCGGGGCGATGCCGCTGCGGCGGCTGCCGGTGCCCGGCAGACCCCGGCGGCCCGCACCCGCCGCCTGCACAGCACCACCGGCCTGTGGGTGGCCGCCGGGCTGGCGTTTCTGTCCGTCACCGGTCTGACGTGGTCGAAATACGCCGGGGATAATATCGACGCCCTGCGCCAGTCGCTGGGCTGGGTGACGCCGTCGGTGTCGCTGAAGATTGATCCGGCTACTCCGGCCCCTGCTGCCGCATCGGTTTCGGCAGACCATGCCGACCACGCCCAGCACATGGCCGCCGCCGCGGTGGCAGCCACCCCCGCCGGGGCGGTGCCCGATGCCGCCGCCCTGATTGATGCCGTCCACGCCGCCGCCATCGCCGGGGGCATCGATAGCCCGTATCTGGAAATCCGCCCGTCCAAGGTGCCGGAAAAGGCATGGATGGTGCGGGAATATGACCGCTCCACCCCGACGCAGGTCGATACCGTTGCCATCGACCCGCGCACGATGGCCATCACCAGCCGCGCCGATTTTGACACCTTCACCCTGATCCCCAAGCTGATCCGCTGGGGCATCGACATTCACATGGGCATCAAGTTCGGCCTGATTAACCAGATTGTCATGGTGGTGCTGGGCACGGCGCTGAGCGTGTCGATCCTGTATGGATACCGGCTGTGGTGGCAGCGCCGCCCCGCCGCCGGAACCCCGGCCCGCACCCTGATCCGGGCCTGGCAGGGCCTGCCCCCGGTCTGGAAGGCAGGCAGCGTGCTGATTGCCGCCGGTCTCGGCTATGCCCTGCCGGTGATGGGCGTCAGCCTGCTGGTCTTCCTGCTGGTCGATCTGGTCCGCTGGCAGATCGCCAACCGCGCCCGCGCCCGCCGCGCCGAAGCCCGCGCTGCGGCGGAGTAACAGGGGCGGAAGGCGCGGGGTGAACCGCCCGTGGGGCGGTGTGACCAAGCCTTTTTCGGGAAAAAGGCTTGACCCAAAAAGCCTGTCCCGCTGACCTGTGTTTCACAGACCCCCCGGCCCGGTGCCTTGCACTGGCCGGGGGTTTTGTCGTCTCACCGCGAACCCCAAGCTGGCGCTGCGACTCCGGGGGGTTCGCGGTGACGGAAGCTGTTGATTTTACTGCATAAACAATTTCGATGGCGGAATGATGACGCCGTTTGGCAGCAGGCATTTGGAGGTTCGCGGTAGAGGGTTTATTTTATCAGCCGGGTCAAGGCTCTGCCGGGTACCCAGTCGCCCCCTCACGGGGGCGTGGATTGAAACATGACGCGGTCATCATATGTGCGAAAAATCCTGAGTCGCCCCCTCACGGGGGCGTGGATTGAAACGAGCATCCCGTATATCCATTTCCAGCAGGGCCAGGTCGCCCCCTCACGGGGGCGTGGATTGAAACGGCTTTAGGCTCCGGCACCCACCTCTTGCGCGGAAGTCGCCCCCTCACGGGGGCGTGGATTGAAACTGGCAGTTTATCAGGGGTGCAGCGGTTCGGACGTGAGTCGCCCCCTCACGGGGGCGTGGATTGAAACATGATCCAGCGGATTAACGACCTGACCGGCGGCGGTCGCCCCCTCACGGGGGCGTGGATTGAAACGGGCGGCTGTCGGAACTGCTGGAGGATTTCTGGCCGTCGCCCCCTTACGGGGGCGTGGATTGAAACGTGGTGCGCATTCAGGGCACCGTGTTGATGCCCGAGGTCGCCCCCTCACGGGGGCGTGGATTGAAACTCGTTCAGCCACGTTGAGGCCATCGCCCGGAACCCGTGTCGCCCCCTTACGGGGGCGTGGATTGAAACAGCCCCATGCTGGTGGCTGCCCTTGGGTTTAATTTGTCGCCCCCTCACGGGCGCGTGGGGCGGCATTAACCGAAGCCCCGCGCCCATTTCAGCAGGGTCCGGGAGGCTGAGCCTCCCGGCGGGGGCGGGCAGCGCCCGCGCTTTCCTCCCTTCCTCCCCCCTCTCTCTCCGCACCTCCCCGCCTTACCAGTATTCCTCCGACCGGCGGTGATCGGCGAAGCGGTCGGTGAGGAAGTCGAGGAAGGCGGTGACTTTGGCTGACGTCAGCAGGCGGGGCAGGGTCAGGGCGTAGATATCGGTATCGACGCCGCACCAGTCGGGCAGCACGCGCACCAGCCGCCCGGCGCGCAGGTCGTGGGCGATATCCCACTGGGACCGCAGGATGATGCCGTGCCCGGCGATGGCCCAATCGACGGCGACTTCGCCGTGGTTGCTGGCCAGCCGCCCGTTGACTTTGACGGTGGTGCGGCGGCTGCCGGAGACCAGCGGCCAGCTGTTATAGGCCCCGAAGTATTCGCGGATGACGATGCACTGGTGCTGTTGCAGGTCCTGCGGGGTCTGGGGGGCGGGGTGGCGGGCGAGGTAGGCGGGGGCGGCGGCCAGAAAGCGGCGGTTAGAGGCGATTTTGCGGCTGATCAGGCCGGTATCGCCGCCCAGCCCGATGCGGGTGCAGAGGTCGAAGCCTTCGGCGGCAAGGTCCATCGGCTTATCGCTGAGGTGCAGGATGACATCGACATCGGGGTAAAGGGCGGCAAAGTCGCTGACGGCGGGGCCAAGGTGGCGGCGGCCAAAGCCGATGCCGGAATTGACCCGCAGCAGGCCGCGCGGGGTGTCGCGGGCGGCGGTCAGGCTGCGTTCCAGCGCGTCGAGGTCGCCAAGGATGCGGCGGCCTTCGGTCAGGTAGCGTTCGCCTTCGGCGGTCAGGCTCTGGCGGCGGGTGGTGCGGTTCAGCAGGCGCACGCCCAGCCGGGCTTCCAGCGCGCTCAGGCGGCGGCTGACGGCGGGGGCGGTGATGCCGAGATCCTGCGCGGCGGCGGCGAGGGTGCCGTGACGGGCGAGGGTGGCAAAAAAGGCGAGATCTGAGGGGGTATCCATCCGGCTATTCTTAACCCAGACGCACGGCTGACGGAAGATGTGCGGCATTTATGCTGTTTAAAAACACGAATAGCATGGCCGCCCTGTGGTGATGTGCGGGAGTTTGGCACGGTGATGGAGCCTGTTTTTCCCCTGCTGGCGGCGCTGGGTATCGGCGCGGTGCTGGGTTTTTTCGGCGGGCTGTTCGGCATTGGCGGCGGCATCATTGCCATCCCGGTGCTGGTGCTGGGCTTTGGCATGGATCAGGCGCTGGCGCAGGGCACGGCGCTGGCGATGATGGTGCCCAATCTGGTGATGGCATGGTGGCGGTACTGGCGGCGGGGGCCGGGTGGGCTGGGGCGTGGCACGCTGCTGGTGGCGCTGGCGGGCACCCTGACCACCTATGGCGCGGCGCAGGCGGCGCAGGGGATGAACCCGCAGGTGCTGCAACTGGTGTTTGCCGGGTTTCTGGCGCTGGTCGGCATCGGCCAGTGGCGCCGGGCGGGAAAGGGGCCAGAAGGCGGACCGGAAGGCGGGCCACAGGCCGGACCGGACCGGCTGGCGTCCCGGGGGCGGCTGATGCCGCTGGTCGGGGTGGCCGGGGGCGGGTGTATGGGCCTGCTGGGGGTTGGCGGCGGGCTGGTGGCAACGCCGCTGCTGACCGGGCTATTCGGGCTGGGGCAGCGGGCGGCGCAGGGGGTGGCGCTGGCGATGGTGTCGCCCAGCTCGGCGGCGGCGCTGCTGAGTTATGCCCGCGCCCAGCGGGTGGACTGGCCGATGGGCGTGGCGCTGGCGGTGGGCGGGGTGCTGACGGTCTCCGCCGGGGTGGCGGTGGCCCACGCGGTGCCCGAACACCGGCTGAAGGCGCTGTTCGGCCTGATGCTGCTGGCCACCGCCGGGCTGCTGGTGCTGGAGAAAACCGGGCTGCTGTAACCGGGTCAACGAAACGGTCTGAACTCTGACAGGAAAAGCGTGTGATGAAAATTCTGTGGCTGGATCATCTGGTGCTGACGGTGGCTGACATTGATGCCACGGCGGCCTTTTATCAGCGGGTGCTGGGTATGCAGGTGGTGACCTTTGGTGCCGGGCGCACGGCGCTGACCTTTGGGGCGCAAAAGATCAACCTGCATCAGGCGGGGCGGGAATTTGAGCCGAAGGCCACCCGCCCGGTGCCGGGCTCGGCTGATCTGTGCCTGATTGCGGAAGGCGGGACGGCGGCGGTGATGGCCCACCTGAGGGCGCAGGGGGTGACGGTGGAGGAAGGGCCGGTGATGCGCACCGGGGCGACCGGGCCGATCCGGTCGGTGTACTTCCGTGATCCCGATGGCAACCTGATAGAGGTGTCGGAATACGTCGAGTGATGGCCGGTGTTTCTGCAAAGCGATAAATGCCCCTGTTTATGCCGCAGATGCATGCTTCGGCCTTTCGGTGCAGTGCGAAGAACTGTACACTGCGGGTGGGAAGACGGTTGAATGCCTGCAGTCTGATACGCACGGTATTCCAAGGGGATAGGAACAGGGAATGGCTCAGGAAAAGCGGTTCCGGCTGCGCTTTCAGGTCAGCGTGACCACGGCGATTCTGGCGGTGATTGCGCTGGTGACGGTGGCCGCGATCGGGAATGTCTATTATTCCAGTACCTTAGCGGCGCGGGATGCGGCCTCTGGCCTGTTTGCCGAGGTTTCGGCCCGGGTGGTGGCGCGGGTGGACCGCGAGATGGGCGAAACCCTGACCCTGTCCGGCTGGGGGGCGCGGACCCCGGCGCTGAATGCTCCGGTGCAGGCCGACGGCCCGGCCAACCCGGCGGTGCCGCTGCTGGCGGAGCTGCTGGCAACTGACCCGGCCCTGTATTCGCTGTACGTGGGGCGGCAGAACGGCGACTTTTTACAGGTGATCGCCACCCGCAATGACCGGGGGGTGCTGGATGCCCACAAGGCCCCGTCCGGCACGGCGCTGATCGTGCGCACCATCACCGGGCAGGGGGCTGACCGCACCCAGCGCTGGGCGTTTCTGGATGCCGGGGGCGCGGTGCTGGCCCGTCAGGAAGACGCCGCCCCGGCCTATGACCCGCGTGAGCGCGACTGGTATAAACCGGCGCTGGCGGCGGGCCATCCGGTGCTGAGCGCGCCGTATCTGTTCAACTCGTTGCAGAAACCGGGCATCTCGGCCTCGGCCCGGCTGACCGGCGGGGACGGGGTGATGGGGGTGGATATTACCCTGTCCGGGATGGCTGAGTTTGTTTCGACGCTGAAGATCTCTGACCGTGGTGGCGTGGTGGTCACCGATGACCGCGGGCAGGTGCTGGCGGCAGGCAACGGCCTGCTGGGCGCGCTGGCCCCGCTGGGGCAGGCCGCCGCCGCCCCCGCGCCGCTGGGGGCCGTGCTGGCCGGGATGCTGGGCAGCGCCGGGCGGGAGGACACCCGCCACCTGACCGTCGACGGAACCGAGATGATGGCCCGCCTGAGTGACTGGACCGCCCCCGGCGGCCAGCGGCTGACCATATGCCGTGATTGCCCCGTTCGAAGATTTTACCGGCCACATCCGCCAGATGCAGCATCGCACGCTGCTGCTGATCGGGCTGGTGATGCTGATTATTTTGCCGCTGGCGGTGATTGCGTCGGGGCGTCTGGCAAAGACCGTGCGGGCGCTGGCGGAAGAAGCGCAGCGGGTGCAGGGCTTTGACTTTTCCGGCAGCAGCCCGAAAGATTCGATGATCGTCGAATTCGACGCGCTGGCCGGGGCGTTTGAGTCGATGAAAGGGTCGCTGGCCCACAAGGCGCAGGCGCTGGAAGTGGCCCAGACCAAGCTGGAGAAACTGGTCGGGCTGGGCATTGCCCTGTCGGCGGAAAAAGACAGCAACACCCTGATGGAAAAGATCCTGATGGGGGCGAAGGATCTGACCAACGCCGACGGCGGCACCCTGTATATCCGTACCGAAGACGAGACGCTGCGCTTCCAGATCCTGCGCAACGACACCCTGAAGGTGGCGGTCGGCGGGGCCTCGGGCGAGCTGCCGCAGATTCCGGCCGTGCCGCTGCGCGATGCCGCCGGGCAGCCCAACACCAAAAACGTCGTCAGCTACTGCGTGAACACCGAAAAGACCGTCAACATCGCTGACGCCTATGATTCCGCGCAGTTTGACTTCTCCGGCACCAAGGTGTTTGACGAACGCAACGGCTACCGCTCGCAGTCGTTCCTGACCGTGCCGCTGAAGCCACGGGGCGGTGACATCATCGGGGCGTTGCAGCTGATCAACGCCCGGGTGCCCGGCAGCGGCGAGATCATCCCCTTCGATCCGGGGATTCAGAGCTTTGTCGAAGCGCTGGCGGCGCAGGCGGCCACCGCCCTGTATAACCGCCAGCTGCTGGATGCGCAGGAAGAGCTGATGGACTCGATGATCAAGATCATCGCCGGGGCCATCGACGCCAAATCGCCCTATACCGGCGGCCACTGCGAGCGGGTGCCCGAGCTGGCGCTGATGCTGGCCGAAGAGGCCGGAAAGGTCGAGACCGGCCCGCTGGCCGACTTCGGGTTCAGGACCGACGAGGAATGGCGCGAATTCAAGATCGGGGCGTGGCTGCATGACTGCGGCAAGGTGGTGACGCCGGAATACGTGGTCGATAAGGCCACCAAGCTGGAAACCATCTACAACCGCATTCACGAGGTGCGCACCCGCTTTGAAGTGCTGCTGCGCGACGCGATGATTGACTATCTGCGCGGCCTGATCGCCGGGCAGGAAGACGAAGCCACCCTGCGCGCCCGGCTGGAGGAACGGCAGGCCCGGCTGCGCGAGGACTTCGCCTTTATCGCCGACTGCAACGTCGGCGGCGAATTCATGGCCCCGGAAAAGGTCGAGCGCCTGAAGCAGATCGGCCAGCAGGAATGGACCCGCACGCTGGATGACCGCCTTGGCCTGTCGCATGAAGAGCTGAAGCGCTTCCCCGCCGACGCCCCGGCGCTGCCGGTGCAGGAAAAGCTGCTGGATGACAAGCCGTGGCACATCATTCCCCGCCCGCCCGGCGGGCTGGACCGCTACGAAGGGCTTGGCTTTCAGGTCAGGATTCCCGAGGCGCTGTATAACTTCGGCGAGGTTTACAACCTGTCGGTCAGCCGGGGCACGCTGTCGGAGGAAGAGCGCTTTAAGATCAACGAACACATCATGCAGACCATCGCCATGCTGGAAGGTCTGCCGTTCCCCAAACATCTGAAGCGCGTGCCGGAATACGCCGGGACCCACCACGAAACGATGATCGGCACCGGGTATCCGCGCCGTCTGGATGCCGGGGCGCTGTCGGTGCCGGCGCGCATTATGGCCATCGCCGATATCTTCGAGGCGCTGACCGCATCGGACCGGCCCTATAAAAAGGCCAAGAGCCTGTCGGAATCGGTGAAGATCCTGTCGTTCTTCAAGAAGGACAAACACATCGACGGCGATCTGTTCGACCTGTTCCTGACCTCCGGCGTTTACCGCCGGTATGCCGAACGCTTCCTGCTGCCGGAACAGATGGACGAGGTGGACATCAGCCGCTACGTCACCGCCCCGGAGGCGAAGGCCGAAGCGGCTGTGGCCGGATAAGGGGCAGGGGTGAAACGATAATGTCCGGTCTTCTTCAGGCACCGTCGGCGGTGCGGCGGCTTTGGTGTGCGGGGGCTGGCAGAGGTGCGGCCTTGATCGGGGTCCATGTTATCTGAACAGAGCGCTTCCCCGATGAAATGATCGGGGAAGCGCTCTGTCGCCCAGTAAAGAGCAATCTATGGGTCTTGCCCTTTGATAAAGAAGGGAAAGTATCCCTTGCACTGTTCTGGATGGGGAGGGTTAGAATTTAATATTAATTTTCAAGTTATACTCGACAAATTTCTCCATTATTTTGGAGTAGTCAGTCTTAAGGCTGATTATTTTCGGAATCTTCAGTCCGGCGACAATGGATAGGTTGGACTTGGTTTCTTTCGAGATATTGACCTGAACGGTCTTGCTTTTGAGGCTGTTGCCGGAAAGCTTGCGTGCCTCCAGAAGGCCAACCATGATCGGGTCATTCAGCATTTTTGTGCGACGCAGCAGCCCTTCTGCGGCGGCAAGGTCAGCCGGGCCGCCGTCGAAGGAATCATTGAGGGTCAGGTTGGAGCGGACCTTCTCAAAGCTGTCGGCGTTGATGCTCAGGTTTCCTGAGATACCAAGACGTTTCCCTTCTGCCGTGAAGCTCATTTTTCCATTCTGAGTTGACAGATCGATCTGCTCGATGTCAACCGACCGCGCCCCTAATGCCTGACAGAAGACCGAGAACAGCATGTATTTTCGCAGTGGAAACTGTTCCGGCGCGTCGTCGGGGGTTTCGTAACTGTCAAGGTCATAGGGGTTCTGCACGACGACTGTGCCGGGGCGAAGCAGGTTTGCATCCCGGATATTCTGGATTGCCGCAGGGAGTGAGCCTTCGGGCAGAACCGGGAAGGGGATAACGCATGTTTCCCGGTCGTACAGGGTGTGGGATTCCCCGGCGATTTCACATTTCTCGATATCGTGACTGTCGAGGATCATGATGACCCGGCGGGCTGACGGGTCCTGAGGCATGAGATCCATGATACATATCCTGGTTTAAGGTCTTTTGGTGAGGAGGCTTGAGAGCTGTTTGAATATAGTAATGATAATTAAAAATATTGACTGGAAAATGCTATTATTTTCCATCTCTATTTTTGAGATGATATGGTCAACATCAATGGCTGATTCGCGGTCTATTTTTTCGAGGAATGATTTTATTCTCTCTGGTATGTTGATGTTTTTTGTTGTTGCCGTGTTAATGAGGGCAATAATAGGGGCTTTTCTTTCTAATCCATCGTTGTTCTTTGTTGGGATTTCCAGAAGAATAAGGTGTGACTTCTTAAATATTAAGAAGCCATCATTATTGTATATCTGCCTTCCGTTAATGGAGACTGAGTTTATCTCCTGAGAAGCATTCGATCTTATGTCTTCGTTTTTGGATAGCACTCCGTCAATGTCATAGATGTCATCGTCGTTGTTGCTTAAATCCTGAGCCTTAAAAATTGTCTGAAAGTACATTTCAGCTCTCCTCAGAGAACATGTCGATCGTCAGGTCCCGGCAGTCATTGACTGATTTCAGGCTTCCTGAGTAAACGGAAAGAGTGTTGGCAGCATTGAGGAAAGAGGAAACTTTATTGATGTTAGGATTTTTACGCAGTGTGTCGTAAAAATCACCCCGGTTAGAGGGTTTGATGCCAGCATACGATGAGAGAAGATCGCAGTGCGTATTGAGAAGAAATATCTTTTTCTCATGACCGCTTTGCTTTGCTTCGAGAATCCAGTCTCTTATGTGGGCGGCATCATTCTCAATGCGGGCGATATATTTTCTATCATTGGATTCGGTAACTTTATGGGCATCAATGATATAAATAACAATATCGGATTCCATGAATACCCGTTTCCAGTCCCGGTACGCTTCCTTGCTGCCGGGAAGGTCTTCAATATCCTGTATCTCGATCTTCAGGTCCGCCATTTTGACGGAAGATTTGATCTTTTTTGAGCGTGTCGTCTGTTCGTAATCCTCAGGGATTTCTCCTGAGGTTAAAAACGTGGCGAGGGTGGTTTTCCCCGTGCCCTGAGCCCCCAGAATGGCAAGCTTTTTCCCGGCCACAGATTTAAAGTTCAGAACGTAAGCGGCAACGCCGAGTGCGGCGATTGCGGCGATTGCGCCGAGTATTATGGGAAGACCCATGATCCTGAAATCCTTGAGTTTTGTTAAATCATCAGCTGCTAAAACATCAGCGGCCAGACCTGAGTACTGCCGCAGCGGGGGCAGCGGGTGTCGGACGGCGGCGGCAGGTGTGACAGGCCCAGCAGCCGCAGCAGCAGCGGCGTCGGGTTGAAGGCGGTGCCGCAGTCACGGCAGACCCAGTTTTTTCCGTCTTTGCGGGGCATTACCATTATGCGGTTTCCTCCTGCCGGGGGGCGGGGGCGGGGGCGGGGGCGGGGATGCTCTGCGGAGTCTCCTCCAGCCGGGCCCGGCCGCTGAAGCTGTTCACCCACGCCTGAAGCTCTTCCTCGCTGGTGGTGGTGACGTGCAGGGTCAGGCTGCCATCCGCATGCGGGGTGATGGTCTGGTCGTCGCTCCAGATCCGGTCGCGCACGTAATCCGCGGCGGCGGCGGCAATCCAGACCGACCGGCGGCGCGGCTCGTGCCACTTCAGCCCGAAGTGCCGGGCTGATCCGTCCGGCTCCGGCGCCGGTGGCCCGTATTCGCCGGTCAGGCTCACCGACCGGATCCGGTGGACTGACAGCGTTGTGCCGCATTCCGGCAGCAGCATGCCGTCGGCCAGCAGATCTGCCAGAAGATACAGGGTGCCTGACTGCGCCACGATCCGGCGCGGCACCAGCCGGTGCGGGCGCGGGGTTTCCCGCCCGGCGGCCAGATAGTCGATCAGGCAGACTTTTCTCTCCCGGATGGCGTCTCGCAGAGCCCGCAGGGTGGCACTGTGCGGGGCATAGTCGATGTAGCCCTTGCTGCGGAAGGTCGTTGCCCCGGGGCCGGTGGTCTGCGGGGTGCCGGAATACCCGGGGCCGCCTTCCCCCAGTGCCATCGCCAGACGCGGTATCGCCCGGCGGGCCCGCTCCGCCAGACTGGCGGGCAGGTGCGGGGCCATCAGCTCGACCCAGTGCGCGAACAGGTCCACCTCTTCCGCCAGCCCATGCAGCGGGTGTGACGGCCGCTGTGACGCCCGCTGGGGCGGGGGGTGCAGGCTGTGGCGTTCAGCCCGTTCGCTTCTGTCGGTGATCAGCCTGTCGCTGCCGAGTTCCTGCTCCAGCGTCTGAAGGTTGCGGCGCACGGTCTCCACGGTGCAGCCAAGCTGTTCCGCCAGCTCGGCCTTGGTCAGGGTGCGGTTGCTGCTCTCAAGCAGTTTCTGCAGCCTGAGGATCCGTGTGGTTGCCGGAAGGTCCGGGGTGGGTCTTGGCATGTCTGCGGTTGCTTCTGTCATGACGATTCAGCCGCAGGATCATCGCGAATGAAAAGAACAAACACAATTAAAATGAGTATGATGGCCCCGGCGGCAACGGCAGGGGAAAAGGTATAGAGCCAGTATACGGCAGCACACAGCGCCAGAATCGCCCCGGCAATCAGCATGCGGATGATCTGTGCCATCCACAGGGCGGCGGCGATGACCGTGGCGAACGAGACGGCAAGCGAGAGTATGATGACCTTCATGGTGTCCTCGGGCATGGTGTCCTCCGGTAAAGGGGCGGTGCCGGTGGCCGCTGTGCGGGGATGAGGCCACCATGCCACGGTTGTTCCACAGCCACCGTGGAGGTGCCGGGCCGGTGCAAAAAATCCGTCTGGCGATGAAGAGGCCCAACCCTGTATGCTGCCTGTCGACAGATGGCATAAGGCAGTTGCGGCGATGGCGCGTTCCCCCCGGTCTTCCTCCCCCGATCCTGCGGACGGGTCCGCGCTGCCGGAGCGCAGGCGCGGCGAAGGGGCGCGGCTGGTCTATGACATTCTGCGCGACGAGATTCTGGATCTTGCCCTGCAACCGGGCAGCCCGCTGGACGAACAGCAGCTGTCAGAACGCTTTGCCATGTCCCGCACCCCGGTGCGGGAGGCACTGGTGCGGCTGGCCTGTGACGGGCTGGTGACCACGCTGCCCAACCGATCCACCGTGGTGGCGGTGATTGACTTTTTGCATCTGCACACCTTTTTTGATGCGCTGACGCTGATGTACCGCGTCACCACCCGTCTGGCGGCGGAATATCACACCGCTCCTGATCTGGCGGTGATCCGGGCGCGGCAGGCCGATTTCGCCCGTGCGGTGCAGGCCCAGAATGCGCTGGGGATGATTGCCGCCAACCGCGATTTTCACATCGCCATCGCCGAGGCCGGGCGCAACCCCTATTACCTCAGCCTGTTCACCCGGGTGCTGGATGAGGGGCGGCGGATTCTGCGGCTGTATTATTCTTCCTTCGAAGACCGGCTGCCGCCGCAGTATGTCGATGAACATGCCGCCCTGATCGACGCCATCGCCGCCCGCGATGTGCCGCTGGCCGACCGCCTTGCCGCTGCCCACGCCGACCAGATCGTGCGGCAGATTCAGGCCCTGATCGCCCGGGACCGGCGGCAGGATGTGCCGCTGTAGGGCCCGTGCCCAGTCTGACCGCCCAGTCTTACCGGCCAGTCTGACCGGCCTGTCTTATCGCCCGGCCGGAGGGCGGGACTGCCGGATCTGCTGCGCCATGGCATAGGCGAGGTAGTTCCCCAGTTCCAGATAGACCGCAAAGATGTTCTGGCTGTTGAAGGCGGTCATGGTGAACATGGAATCCTGCGGGAACAGGCTGCTGTCCAGCCCCTTATCGTCGGGGGTGGTGCCGCCGTCCAGCAGCCAGGCGGTGATCAGCGGGGGGAACAGCGGCTGCTCCCCCGCGCGGATCCGTCTGGCGGCCTCGGCCATATCCAGAAGGGGGCAGGTCCGGGCGAGATCCCGCTGGGGGACCGGGCGCCCGCTTTCCAGCAGCGTTTTAAGAGAACCGGCGCAGTGGCGGATGGCGTCCATCGTCCTGCTGTGGCCGGGGATGGCGGTTTTCATCAGATAGAGCGTGGTGCCGTCCAGCAGGCCGGTGGTGCCGGGGCGGATGTCGGCGGGGTCGCGGGCGGTGCGGACCGTGCCTTTCCACAGCGGGCGCTGCCAGTCCCGGAAGGAATAGCTGCCGCCGCCCGGCGCGGATTTCAGGGTCGGTGTCTCGCCGCTGCAGTGGCGGGCGATGTCGATTTCAGGCTCGGGGGTTCCGGCCCCGGCCAGGGGGGTGGTCGGGTGCCCGTCAAAGATCAGGCGGTATCCCCGGTCAGACAGGAAGGTGGCGGCGTTGCACAGGGCCTCAAACCGCAGGCTGCCCCTGTCGTCGTAGCGGTCATCGACATGATCGGAGATGAAGATGGTGCGGGTCCCCCGTTCCAGCAGGGCCAGAAGGCCGAAGGTATCGCGGGAAACGCCGCCGTCCCCAAGGTGGATGTGGGACCGCAGCTCCGGCTCGTTCAGGCGCGAGAACAGATGGAGCGGGGCGGGAACGGCTGCGGCGACGACCCGCTGCGGCGGGGTCAGCCGGTAATTGGGCAGAGAGACGGACCAGTCCAGATTGAACAGATTGGTGGCTGCGGCGATAAAAGCATTCCGGCCGGTGCTGAAGACCCGCTGGGCCGGGTCGATAAAGGCGGCGGCGGCCCCGACGCCATCGCCGACCGCGATGCCCAGCCGGTCCGGCGAGGCATCGGCAAAACCGTATTGATGGTTGCCGAAGCCGAACGGCGTGATCTCAAAGCGGTGGTCATCCATCCGCGTTACATCGCTTTTGCGCATGTCCCACACCGGGCGGGTGGGGATGGTGGCATTCAGCACCGGCAGCCGCCGGTCCGGCGCGCTGTGATCGGCAAGCCGCCGGAGGTGAGAGAAGCGCAGCCCGTACAGCGGGCTGTCCGGCCCGGACGGTTGCAGGCAGTTGCGGGCCCCGGCGGGTTCCCCCGGCTGCGGCCCGGCCGTGTTCTCCGGGCAGGACCCATAGGCGCGCAGGATGCCATCGCGGTAAAGCCACTTTGACGGCGAAACCTCCAGCCCGGTGTCGAACAGCAGGTTGGTCGCCCAGTAGGCCGGGGCGGTGGCCAGTGTTCTGGTCAGTTCCCACCCGGCGCGGGGGATGTCAAAGCCCTGTTCGGCGCGGGACGGGCGGGTGCTGTCATTGGAAAAAACATCGGACCGGCGCTGAACGGTGTTAAGGGGCCCGTCGGGCACGCCGCTGTCGGCCACGTCGTTACGGTTTGCGGGGCAGTAGCTTTTTGAATAGATCAGGCTGTCGAGCCTGCCGGTTGCCAGCAGTCCGTCTGTGGACAGCACCGGAACGTGGACGGATTCTTTCTCCTGTTGCCCCGGGGCTTTCTTCGTCCGGGCCGGGCCAAGGCAATAGGCGTAAGGCAGGGTGAAGTTGCCGCGCAGGGCGGCGGCGGCCCCGTCAGCGCCCCCGTCAGGGGTGGTGCCGGGGGCGATCAGGGCATCGGCGCTGGTGTAGAGGTACAGGGCGGCATACCCCCCGCCTGACACCACCGAAAGGACGTCGATATCCCGCAGCAGATCCTCATCAACCAGCCGCTTCAGCACCCCGAGGCTGAAGGACCCGGCCTGTGCGCCGCCGCCCATCAGCGCCAGCCCGGTTGCGGGGCGGTCTTTGCCGTCAAACTTCAGCCACGGCTCGGCGGCGTAAGACTGGCGCAGCCCCGCCGGTGTCAGCCCTTCCACCGGCTGCCGGGGGTGGCAGGGCACCGTTTCCTCCCCCAGATAGCAGGGGGCACCGCCCGCGGCCCGCAGCCCGGCCACCCGCTCTTCCGGGCCGCTGCATCCCGCTGACAGGGGGGCGAGCGCTGACAGGAGCAGCAGGGTCCGCACACCTATCGATCCTGCCATGACACCCTCACAGCTCATGATTGCAGGATGAGTAGGGCATGCCGAACTAGAAGGATCAATCTATATTTTCCGGCTGTTTCTGGCCGGGCAGGTGTTACAGCAAAATCCCGTCCACCGGCTGCGGGGCCGGGGGCAGGTCGGTATCGCCGAGGGCGGCGCGCAGGGTGCGTTCCACCGTCACCGCCAGCGCTGCCACCGGCAGGTCGTTGGGCAGGGTGCCGAAGGGTTCTTCCAGCTCTTCGCTTAAGGAATCCAGCCCGAAGAAGGTATAGGCCACCACTCCGGCGGCCAGCGGTGTCGCCAGCCCCAGCACATCGGCAAAGCCGAACGGCAGCATGAAGCAGAACAGATAGGCGGTGCGGTGCAGCAGCAGCATATAGCCGAAGGGTACCGGCGTGTTGCGCAGCCGCTCGCAGGCGGTCAGCACCCCGGTCATGTCAGACACCGTGCGGTCCAGCAGGGTATATTCAACATCTGACACCAGCGGCGCTGCCGGGCTGCGCAGGGCGGCCAGCGTGTCGCCCATCACCTGCAACGGCTGATCGGGGTGCGGCGGCGGGCTCAGGCCGGCGGGCGGGCGCACGTGGGCGGCCAGCGCCTGCGCAAAGATCACCGCCTGCCGCAGCAGCACCTCGCGCGCCTGCACCCCGGCGGGGCCGCGCGGCGGCAAAAGCTGGGTGCGGCGGATCAGGTCGCGGCTGTAGGTGACCAGATTGCCCAGCACTTTCCGCGCTTCCCACCAGCGGTCGTAACAGGCGTTGTTGCGGAAGCCGAGAAACACCGACAGCGCAATGCCGACCAGCGCGAACGGTGCCCCGTTGACGGTGGGGATCAGCCCCGGCGCGATGGCGTGGCCCAGCACCACCGCCAGCGACAGCGCCATCACCAGCAGCATCTGCGGCCAGATCCGCTGAATCACCGAGCCTCGCAGGATCAGAAACAGCGTCACCAGCCCCGGTCTGTCACGTACAATCACCGCCGTCAGCCTTTGCTTTCCAAAAACAGGGGCGGCAGTATCGCCGGGCGGCGGCCCTGTGCCAAACGCGTGGCACGCAGGGCAGGGGTGCAGCCTGTGCTTGCGGCGGGCGGCAGGCCCCGTATGATACTGTGGCGATAGAAAGCCGCAGGGCGGACACCGTCGGGGGATCGGTCCGGCCTGCGAATGCGTTTCTGCCATGACGGGCCGGGGCCCGGTGGCGGAATGCCAGACAGCAAGGAATGCGGCGTGGCCAGCTATGTGCGGGAATCCCTGCTTGATGGGGAAAAAATACTCTACGAAGGGGCGGTCAGCCTGTGGGCGATCCTGCCGAAGCTGATGGCCGGGCTGCTGCTGCTGCCGCTGTTCGGCTATGGGCTGGTGCTGTGGATGTCGGCCAGCGCCTATTATTCCTCCACCGAGCTGTGCGTGACCAACCGCCGGGTGGTGGCCCGGCTGGGCATGGTGCGCCGCCGTATCGTCGAATTCCATATCGCCAAGGTTGAAAGCGTGCGGATCGAACAGGGGCTGTTTGGCCGGATGTTCGGCTTTGGCACCGTCACCGTTCTGGGGGCCAGCGAAAACGGAGAGTCGATTAAGGGCATTGATAACCCGGTGGCATTCCGGCGGGCGCTGTTGCAGGTGCAGGAAATTGTGCTGCGCCGCACCGGGGCGGCCTATTCCGCCGCCCGCGCCCGGATGGCGGAGGAAGACGACGCCCGGCCCCAGATGGCCCAGCAGCCTGCTCAACCGGCCCGGAAGCCTCAGCCCCAGCCTCAGCCCCAGCCGAAACAGAAGCACCGCCCCCCGGCCAATCCGGTGCAGGAGGTGGAGCGGATGCAGCAGGCCCTTGGCCGCCATACCGATCAGGATGACGGCTGGCCGGAAGACCCGCCGCACCGTGCCCGCCCGGTGCCGTTCGCCCCGCCGCCGCCGCGCAAAGGCCCGCTGCCGGGGGAGTGGGACTGAGGCCAGAGCGTTTTAAAACCGGAGCGCTGTAAAACCGGGGCGCTTTAAAACCGGGGTGGGCCGGGGTCTTCTTGCCCTGATCTTATCCCCCGCTTTCGGCGGCGACCTCTTCGCGCAGCCAGTCGCAGAAGGCGCGGACCGGGCCGCTGTGCCCGGCCCCGGGGGCGTGCAGCAGGTAATAGGCCTTGGTGCGGCGGGCGGTGTGCGGCACCGGCTGCACCAGCCGCCCGGCGCTGACCTCGGCACGGGCGAGAAACAGCGGCAGCAGGCCGATGCCCATTCCGGCGGCGGCGGCTTCGATGATCATAAAAAAGTGTTCAAAGGCCGGGGCGTGGGTCAGGTCCGGCACGGGCTGGCCGGTGGCGGCGCAGAATTCCGCCCAGCCGTCGGGGCGGGTGGAATGGTACAGCAGCGGCTGGGCCAGCAGGGTGGGCAGGTCTTCCGGCTTGCCGGTCAGGGGCAGGGCAGCGGCCAGTGCCGGGGCGCAGAACAGCCCGACATCCTCTTCCATCAGCCGGTGGGCGGTGGCGGTCGGCCACGGGGCAAGGCCGTTGCGCACGGCGACATCCACCGGGTCGGTGCGGAAGTCGATGACCGCTTCGGATGAGGTGACATCCACCAGAATATCCGGGCTGCGGGCCCGGAAGCGGTGCAGGCGCGGCACCAGCCAGCGCAGGGCGAAGGTGGGCAGCACGTTGACGCGCACCAGCCCGCTGTCATGGGTGCGGCGGACGGCGCGGGATGCGGCGGCGATCTGCTCCAGCGCGCCGCGCACCTGCTGGGCGTAGGCCTCGCCGGTGGCGGTCAGGCGCAGGGTGCGGCCCTGCCGGTCAAACAGCGGGGTGCCGAGGTCTTCTTCAAGGGACTGGATCAGACGGCTGACCGCGCCCTGGGTGACGTGCAGCTCCGCCGCTGCCAGCGTGAAGGAGCCATGACGGGCGGCAACCTCGAAACAGCGGATCGCTTTCAGCGACGGCAGGCGGTCATTAGGCCCAGATCCCATAATAAACTCTCTCTTTTGTTTGTTGTTTTTTATTTTTTCTTTTTATTTGTCTTTTGCTTTTTCTTTTTTTGTTTTTTCTTTGTCTTTCTCAACCCCAGCGGAGCCCACTCCCGGAGGGCCGTATAACGGCCCGACTGGCCCATTGAGGGCCCGCGCGACCATTCGCGCGTGAGGCAAGGGGGCGGACGCCCCCGCCCGCCGCCTGAGGGACCAAACAAACGGAGGGCCGTATAACGGCCCGACTGGCCCATTGAGGGCCCGCGCGACCATTCGCGCGTGAGGCAAGGGGGCGGATGCCCCCGCCCGCCGCCTGAGGGACCAAACAAAACAATCTTATCTAAATGAGGTAAACTCATTTAGATAAGATTTAATCTCGTTTGTCGAGGGGCAGGGAAGCGGCAATACTGCATGCACCGGGGCAGAAGACCTGAGAAAAAATCATGACCCCCTGCATTTTGGCCCGCCCCGGCAGACGAGAGGCTTTGCGAGCATGACGATCACCCCCTTCCATCTGGCATTTCCGGTTGATGACCTTGCGGCGGCCCGCAGCTTTTACGGCGGCCTGCTGGGGTGCCCGGAAGGCCGGTCCAGCGATGAATGGATCGACTTCAGCCTGTTCGGCCACCAGATCGTGGCGCATCTGGCCCCGGCGAAGGAAAAAGGCCCGCACCATAACCCGGTGGATGGCCATGACGTGCCGGTGCCGCACTTTGGCGTGGTGCTGAACTGGGATGACTTCCACACTCTGGCCGACCGGCTGAAGGCGGCGGGCGTCACGTTTGTGATCGAGCCGTACATCCGCTTTAAGGGCAAGGTCGGCGAGCAGGCGACCATGTTCTTCTACGATCCGGCTGGCAATGCGCTGGAATTCAAGTCGTTCCGCGATATGTCGCAGCTGTTTGCGAAATAAGGGTCCGGGGTGGCGGGCTGCCCCGCCGCCCTGTCTTTCACACCGGCCCGGCCTGCCTGCCGGGCTGTTGTCCGCCCCGGTTCTCCCCCCTCTCCCTGTCGGGGGCGGGGCGGTTTAGCCTCCTGCCACCCCTGTTTTTCCGGGGTGGCGGGCGCGTTTTTGTTCCCCCCACCCTCCGGTGGCGTGCCTGCGGTCCGGCGATCTCTGAGCTTGGCTGGCCCGTAGCCCCGGGGGCGTTCCCCTTGCCACTTTGGGCCGCTGCCGGACTTTTCCGGCGCGGCCCTCTTTTTTATCCGGCAGTATTCTGGCATTGTCGCGGGGCAGGGGGTTTTTCTGTTAAATCAAGACTGATGAATAGACGAAAACTCTCTATTAAAACGTTATAGTATTGTTATCTTCTGGTCTGGTGTCCATTTTGACAGAACTGTCTGGCGGATGCCCTTGCGATGGAGTTTTCTGATGTCTTCCTCTTCACCGCTTCTGTATGTGATTTCCGGCGGCGATGATCCCGGCCAGTGGCGCGGGGTGTTTGCCGCCCGCTTTGGCGATGCGCTGCGGGTGGCGGTGTGGCCGGAGGCGGTGGACCCGGCGGCGGTGGACTATATCGCGGCGTGGTCGCCCCCGGCGGCGGCCAGCTTTTCCGGGTTTTCCGGCCTGAAGGCGGTGTTCAATCTGGGGGCGGGGGTCGATAAGCTGCTGGCCCGGGCTGACCTTGACCCCGCCGTGCCGATCATCCGCCTGCAGGATGCCGGGATGGCCCCGCAGATGGTGGAATATGCCCTGTATGGGGTGCTGCGCCATCAGCGCGATTTTGACCTGTATGCCGCGGATCAGGCGGAAAAGCGCTGGCAGCCGCGCCTGCCGCGTCTGGCCGCTGACACCCGGGTGACGGTGCTGGGGCTGGGGGCAATCGGCGGGGCGGTGGCGCAGGCGCTGGCCGGGCTGGGCTATGCCGTGCGCGGCTGGAGCCGGTCTGCCCGCAGCCTGCCGGGGGTGGACTGCCGGGCCGGGGCCGATGCCCTGCTGCGGCTGCTGGCGGAAACCGAGATTCTGATCAGCGTGCTGCCATCAACGCCGGAAACCCGGCGGCTGTTTAACGCCGACACGCTGGGGGCGCTGCCCGCCGGGGCGTCGTTTATCAACTGTGCGCGCGGCGATCAGGTGGATGAAGCGGCGCTGCTGTCGCTGCTCGACAGCGGCCATATCCGCATGGCGCTGCTGGATGTGTTCGTGACCGAGCCGCTGCCGCAGGACAGCCGCCTGTGGGGCCACCCGCGCGTGGTTGCCACCCCGCATGTGGCGGCCAGCACGCTGCCCGGCCCGGCGGTGGACCAGATTGCCGACGGCATCGCCGCGCTGAAGGCCGGGGTCAGCCCGCTGCCGGGGCAGGTGGACCGGGGGCGGTCGTATTAAGGGGGGGTGTCTTGTTTCCCGGATGCGGGTTTCTTATACTCATATGAGGATTTATGCATTGCCGCGCTTCCTCCTCCTCACAGGACTGGATAAAAAGCCCATGGCCCTGACCCGTCAGGATATCGTCAGAAAGGTTCTGGCAGAGTATACCCGCAAGGCGACCTCATCCCCTGAGGCCGCGAAAAAAACGCTGGTGCGGGAAGGGATTTACCGACCGGATGGCGCGCTTACATTCGAGTACGGAGGTAAGAGAAGCCGCGCGGCGGTTTTGATCGTAAAAAAAATGCATGTGGCGGAACAGCATACCGGTGTGCGTAAGGCGGGGAAACAGCGCAGGCGGCACTCGCGCTATTTTCCCGGCGGTATTCAGTTTTCGGCGGCAGAAGAGGCATGAGTCGCCTTCATGCCTCTTTTGTGCTGGGATATCATGGGTGTGACGCCTCAGTGGGGGAAAAGGTTCTGACCGGCGGCGCGACTCTGAGCGGGAGCGATCAGGATTACGACTGGCTGGGGCCGGGGATTTATTTCTGGGAAGCAGACCCGCATCGGGCTTGGGAATGGGCGCATCAGCGCGTTGCCCGTAAAGGTTGTGGCCAAGCTTTTGTGATCGGTGCGGTTATTGATCTTGGTCAATGCCTTGATCTGATGTCCCGTGACAGTCTGTCCGAACTGTCAGCAGCTTATGACTCTTTTAAAAGTACTCACTCTGCGGCGGGAACCCTTGATCGTATGCCTGAGAACCGCAAAGCGGGGCCACACGATCAGGATTCCCTGTTACGCTATCTTGACTGTGCTGTGATCCGGCATCTGCACAGTGCTCTGGAGGCTGGTAAAGAGAGTGACCCTGCCCTTCAGGAGTATGACACCGTCCGGGGCCTGTTCACGGAAGGGGAGGCGCTTTTTCCCGGCAGCGGCTTTAAAGCGAAGACCCATGTGCAGATCGCAGTGCGGGCAGCGGCGAATATCAAAGGATATTTCAGAGTAAGCCCCCCAAAAAGCTGACTTGAGACATACGCCCGAAACAGCACTTTACCGGCCAGCGGCCTTTTGCGGCAGGATCCCGGACAGGGGCTGAAGCAGGGGGGCGCCGCCGTCTGAACTGCCGTCGCGGCGGGTATGGCCGATGCCGCCTAGGCTGGCGCTTAAATCTGGGGTCATCCTTATGTCTGTGCAAGAAGATATCGCTAATGTACTGACAAATACAGGGCCACGGAGACGGATATCAACTCTGTCTATCGTGAATTGTACGATCATCCTTTGTGGCGTGATAATTTTGATCGGGGCCATTCTGTAAATGTCCTTCACTCAGATAACCTTCGCACTATCAGTCGGAATAGCGGTGATCAGCAGTACGTCTTATGCGGATGAACTGCCATACCATCGGGACCTGCGGTCATGGTGTGGGGCCAATATTGAAAGATCATCCGAAGACCCGAGGTATGTTCGGGCTGAGTGCAAGGGTGGGGGCATTGTTTTTGCGGTCATCGAAGAGCAGGGAAGAGTTGTCGCCATTCAGATCCAGATTGATACACGCAGTGCCGTTCATCACCAGAAAGCTGCGATAGCTCATTTAAACGCAATTGCGGACATCGGTTTTCTGCCGGATCTACTGGCTCAGAAGCTGGATGTTACGGCCCTTGGTGAAGTTCAAGATGTGAATGGAAAGGGGTGGGTTGGTCGCTTGGAGCGGAACAGTCCTCAGATGGCGACTGTCTCAGTTGCGCAGGGAAGTTCGCCTGTCCATCCGGCTCTTGATTGGTGATTGTTGAGAGCTCTATCAGAGCATGATGAGCCTCTGATCAGCTGGCCTCTAAAACCAACTGATGATTACGATCAACAGAAGGGACGCCCCCAATTATCTCAAGGGGGCGTCCCTTCTGTCCTTACCCATAGATAGCCTGCGTTCGTGCGGGGTCCCGGTACATCCCGTTCTATCCCGCCCAATCCCGGATCCCTCCAAGACTAAGTGTCACCTAACAACGATCAGACCGGCGGCGGCCTGAAGACATACAGGTCCAGCCCGACAGAGGCATATCCGGCGGCGCAGTACCCGCCGTTCAGGTAGGTTCCGGCATCGACAAAGTCGCCATCTGCGGGGTCCATGATGGTGGTGTCATCAACCTGCACCACAAAATGCGCCCCCAGATATTCCATGCAGCCTTCATAGGGGCGCTTGCTGATCATTTTGATCACCACATAATCCTGCCCCATGATGCCGTTGGGGATCAGGCATTTCCAGCCCATCGAGAAGTTGGTGGTGCTGAGGTTGATGTGTAAGGCCGGGCGCAGAAAAATATACCAGGGCCGCAGAGACCAGTTGGTCGCGATCTCCGTCGGGGCATAAATCCGCGCTGCCGGGCACTGCTTTTTGATGTAACTGGCGATATTGGCCGGTGTGCTGCCAAGGCTATAGGTGCAGCGGGTCAGGCAGGTATCCCGCATGACGGTTGTGCTGAGCGCGACCTGATCATTATAGCTGTTTGGCACCGCTTGGTACTGACACCAGCGCGCGACAAAGGCGGCGGAGGCAGCCCCGCAATGGGGGTGAGGCCCCTGATTGATGGCCGGATAGGCTAATTGGTCGAATGGCATCACCCACCCCCTGGCAGTGGTATCCGGTACAGCGCCGGAAAACACTCTGCCCGCCGGGGGTGTGTGTCAATATGAAACACGCCTTTTGAGTGCTTTGTGCCTGACGGGAAACTCTGGGGTGAAGGGCCGCCGGGCGTGAGGGGTGCCCCCCACACGCCCGGCCTTGGGTAACGGAAAAGAAACGGGCTTACAGGCTTACACGCTCTTTAGCTTACAGGTTTTTTCCGGCGAAATCGGCGGGGCTGTGGCGCTCGGGCACCTGCTCTGCCTCTTCCCCCCAGGTGCGGGTGACCATCAGGCCGCGCCTGACCGCCGGGCGGGCGGCGATCTCGGTGGCCCAGCGCAGCACGTTTTTATAGCGGCCGGCATCAAGGAATTCGGCGGCATTATACACGCGGTTCAGCACCATCTGGCCATACCACGGCCAGATGGCGATGTCGGCGATGGTGTAGTCGGCCCCGCCGATATAGGGGCGGTCGGCCAGCAGCTGATCCAGCAGGTCAAGCTGGCGCTTGACTTCCATGGTGTAGCGGTTGATCGGGTATTCGTACTTTTCCGGGGCATAGGCGTAGAAGTGGCCGAAGCCGCCCCCGGCAAACGGGGCCGCGCCCTGCAGCCAGAACAGCCAGTTCAGCACCTCGGTCTTCCGCGCCGGGTCGGCAGGCAGGAAAGCGCCGAACTTTTCCGCCAGATACAGCAGGATGTGCCCGGATTCAAACACCCGCACCGGGGCCGGGCCGGAACGGTCAACCAGCGCCGGAATCTTCGAGTTGGGATTGACAGCGACAAACCCGGACGAAAACTGATCGCTGTCAGAAATGCGGATCGGCCACGCGTCGTATTCGGCGGCGCTGATCCCGGCGTCGAGCAGCTCTTCCAGCAGAATGCTGACCTTGACCCCGTTGGGGGTGGCAAGGGAATAGAGCTGCAGGGCGTGGCTGCCTTCCGGCAGGGCGCGGTCGTACTGGGCCCCGGCGGTCGGGCGGTTGGTCTTGGCCCAGGTTCCGCCGGTTTCGGCGTCAAAGGTCCAGACTTTCGGCGGCTGCCAGCCGGTCTGGCCGGTGGTGGTGTCGGTCATGTGATGGTCCCCTTTCCGCCCGAGGCGTGATGATGTCTCTTCCGCATATAGGGACGGGGCGGAAGGCTTGCCAAGGGGCTGATCCGGGGGCACTGTGGGGCAGCCAACAGCAGGAGCAGGCCCGATGTACACCGATGATGATCTGGATGCCGCCGTCGGCGCCGGGGTGCTGGACGGGCGGGCGGTGGCCGCCTTCCGGACCTTTGTTGCCGCCCGGCAGGATGGCCGGATGGCGGATGAGGAACACTTCCGGCTGCTGACCGGGTTTAACGATATTTTCGTGTCGGTTGCCATCACGCTGGTGCTGGCGGCGCTGTACGGGCTGGGCACCGCGCTGCTTGCCGGGGCCGGGGCAGCCCTGATGGCTGTCGCCGCATGGGGGCTGGCGGAATACTTTACCCGCCGCCGCCGGATGGCGCTGCCGTCCATTCTGCTGCTGCTGGCCTTTACCGGCGGGCTGTATGCCAGCGTGACGATGGCGGGGTTTATGCTGCCGGGGCTGGAAGACAGCGGGCGCTGGGCGGCCCTGCCGCTGCTGGGCGGGGCGGTGCTGGCCGGGGCCGGGGCGGCGCTGCACTGGTGGCGGTTCCGGGTGCCGGTGACGGTGGCGGCGGGCACCGCAGCCGGGGCGGCGGCCCTGCTGGGGCTGCTGCTGACCCTTGCGCCGGATGTGGCGCCGTATCTGGCCTGGGTGATCCTGCCCGCCGGGGTCGGGGTGTTTGTGCTGGCGATGCGCTGGGATGCCAGCGACCGCGAGCGCGCCACGCGGCGGGCGGATGTGGCATTCTGGCTGCATCTGCTGGCGGCGGGGATGATCGTACACCCGGTGTTTGCCCTGCTGCCCGATCTGCCGTCACCGCTGGCCGGGGCGCTGCTGGTGCTGGCGGTCTATGCGGTGCTGATGGTGGTGGCGCTGATCACCGACCGCCGGGCCATTCTGGTGTCATCACTGGCCTATGTGCTGTACGCGGTGATCTCGGCGGTCACTCAGTCGGCGGCACAGATGGGGGCCGAAATCGGCTGGGCGCTGGTGGCCCTGCCGGTCGGCAGCGTGCTGCTGCTGTTCTCCGCCTTCTGGCACCGCGCCCGCCGCGCCCTGCTGCCCACCCTGCCGCAACGCCTGCGCGATATGGTGCCGGTGGCGGTGTAGGGGGGTGGTGGTGTTGGGGTGATTGTGCCTTTTGAGTGTGTCTCTTATGATGCGCCTCAGAGTGATAAAGCTGTGGCAGACCGCTGAATGACAACCCCGTTGATTGATGAAGTTGACGCCCCGGTCGGTAAGGGCGTCATCAGGTCTGCCCCCAAAGTCCGGGCAGTTTATTGGTGCAGGCTGTGGGGCGATGCGGTTCGACCAGAGTTCTGGAAACGGCGGCCTGTTGTCGTGATGTCTTATAATAATACTCTGGACGGTCACTGTCTGGTGCTGCCCATGACAACCAAACCGCAGGATGGGAACAAGTGGGCGCACAGGCTTCCGGTTAACTATGTTGATCCGAAAGTCGAGACATGGGTTGTCTGCAATCACCTGATGACTGTTGCAACGGCAAGGCTTTCCAGTGTTAAGGGGCAGGTGCCACGCCTGACTGAAAGTGAGTTCCGCCCCCTTCTGGAAAAGGCCTTAAAGTGGATGCCACCGCTTAAAATGCCAGAGCCTCCTGTGTCGTGATTGACAGTCTGCGGTGGCACCATTAAAGTAAATGGCATTGGTGCGGCCTTATGTGCCGTATCCGTCGATCTGCGGGTTGCATAACCCAAAGTGATTCAAATGCGGAGGGAGCCCTTACGGGCTCCCTTTCGTGTTTTCTGGCTTTGCCCCACACCCCGGAAGGAGGCGCGGCCTCCTTCACCTAGAGTTTATCGGGTGGGGGTGTTGTCTCTTTTACTTGTGTATCGTCATAGCAGCCCGTCAGAATAGGCGGTCTTTTCCTGTGTCGGTGGTGCCATGTCGCGGTCCCGTACTGCCCCGTATCTGTTGCAGTCCACCCGGACAACCCTGCGCGGGCTTCTGAACCGGGCTTTTTACCGTGCGCCGGAGTCCGGGGGCGATCAGTACGGTGGCGCGACCCTGACGGATGAGCAGGCGTTGCGCCTGCTGTCCGGGTTAACCCTGATCTGCCGTGGCGAGTGGGCGCAGGCGGAGCAGACCTATAACGCGCCGGGGCTGCCGGATGGCAGTGTGCCCACCTTGCAGGCATTGCTTGACCGGGGCGAGGTGTTCCGTATCTGGGGGCGGGTGCGGTGGTCGTGGAGACAGAGACAATCCGTTGACCCTGACAGGCCGGAGGATCTGGCCGGGCTGAGAGCCCGATGGCCAGAGATGACCGGCTGGAGCTATGATCTCAGCCCCGCCCTTAAGGCAGATCCAGTGCTTTCAGCCGCCGCCGCCGCTTCTGTCGCAACTGGAAACGATCTCCTGTGCCCGACCCCCACATGGGTGGCGGCCCGGCTGTGGGAGCAGATGGACGGCACGCCGCAGGCTCTGCGCCGGTGGATTGATCTTTGGCGCCTGCTCGGCTATCCGCAGTTTTCCCCGTCGGACGTGTGGGGCGAGGACAGGGGCGGGGAATTCCGCGATCTGATCCTGACGATGCTTCAGACCGAGAACGGGTTTAGGGGATGGTCAGAGTCCGGCATCCCTATGATCAGCAGGGCCCGGGGGCATGCTGATATTCTGGGGTCTTATTGGGATGCGGGATCTGTCTGCGAAGACGTGCTGGCCCTGATCAATCTGCTGTTGATGGAGATCGATACCGAGCGAAGGTCAAGAACACCGGAAAAAACGGTCTCTGGCCTTGTTACTCTGTGCCAGACCTCCCCCGATCTGTTGGCCGCTCTGGAGTATAAAGTGTCAGAAAGACCGGCCATTCTGGCTGATCTGCTGTTGCATCCTCCCGGTTCGGCTTTTGCCTGTTTCCTGATCGCAGACTGTTCTTATTCCGGTGGGGCCGAGGATCAGGAAGTGAGCGAACCGGCCTTCTACGCCGGTCAGCGCGATGTCTTTGCCTATGCGGTCTCAATCCTTGGCGAGTTTTTGCGGGCGGGAACCGCCCCTCCGGCGGACGCCGCTGCGCTGCTGCTGTGGCTGCATCAGAGCCGGGAGAGCAAAGGGCGTGTTGATCAGACTGACGCCCTGAGTGCCATCCTGCGGCGGGAACTGAGCCTGTGTCCCCCGGAGGTTCTGGCGGCGATGGTATCGTCCCTCGACATCGGGCAGGGGATGGGCAACCCGGAGTTTAAGACGGCGCTGGATCTGTGCGCACTGGGGGCGGTCAAGGGGGCGGTGGATGCCGCAGGCGTGGTTACGGCTTATGTGCAGTCAATCCGGGCGGGGGATCATCCCCCGTTACGATCGCGGCTGACGTCAGCGGAGGGGGCGGTACTGGCTCAGCTTTCCGCAAGAGAACCGGGTCTGCGCGCTGACTTTTTACTGCCCGTCGATATCCGGCAGGCGCTTGCCGCAGCGACGGAGTATGAGCAGATTTTTCCGATACGGCGCGGGCTGGCCGCGCATATCGGTGTTCTGTGCCGTGCGGTTCTGGGCAGCCTGCGGGATCTGCCGGAGGATCTGTTCACAGCCTTGGTGGCGGCGGTGCAGGCCGGGGCGATTGACCGTCGCGAAAAGGGCAGGATCTATGCGCTGTCTGTGCGGGCGGGCAGAGAAGGGCATCTCGATACGGCGCTGGTCGCGGATCTGGCGGCAATTTTAACCGCACCGCAGGTTTCGGCGGCGCAGAAAGCGGCCCTGTTGACCCGCATTCTGGAAACAGATGAACCGCTGTTTCTGGCGCAGATGATGAGCCGGGTTCCTGAGGATCTCAAATCCCGGTTTGAGGACGGGATTAACGCAATCCCTCCAGAGGATGCGAACGAAAGTGGCCTGTGTCCGACAGGGCTGGAGCGGGTTGACGGGGTGCTGACGGCGGGAGCCTTGAACGCTGCTGAGATATATCTGGCGCATGAGGAAACGTATCCTGCACGGAAGGGAGACGCATTGATACGGCTGCGGCTGCGGTTCCGGCTGCTGTTTCTGCGGGGGGACTGGCAGGCAATCCGCGAGGCAAAAGTGCCGGACCGCGGATTGACGGTCTATGAACAGCAAGAAGCGGAAGACCTGCTCGGCTGGTATCAGATGCTTACCCATATCACAGCGGAAAATGCTGATCCGGCGCAAGCGAAAGCCTTTTTTGAACGGCGCTTTCAGACCCGGCCGACTGTTGAAAATCTGACCAACTGGCTGGCGGCAGTGATCCGTTGCCTGTTGCCGGACAACACCTTCGCCCTGCTTGAAGGGGATGCTCTGCGCGAGGGCTGGGCCGCTTTGGATACTCTTGGGCAGATGCGGGGCCGTCTGGCGGAGCCTCCGTCCGGACCCATTTTCGACGGCAACCGGGCTGTTCTGCTGCTGTCTCTGGGCGAGGCTGATCAGGCGGTCAAAATTCTGTCGGCCCTTGATCCGGACCTGCGGACCGAGCGGGAAGAAGCCTTCCGGGCAGTGGCCTTGGCCCGCTGTAATCGCGTGCTGGAGGCGACGGCGGTGCTGGATGCCGCAGACATCCGGTTTCAGGACCGGGCTGTGCTGGAAGGGGCCCGGAGACATATTGCGGACAAGATGCCCTATCTGATGGCCCCTGAAGTGTCGGTCCGGGAGAACCTTCTCGATAATATTTCCTCTGCGATGGCCCGGTTTAAGGGGCTGAGCGGGCCAGAACAGGCGAAGGTGCTGGAGCGTGGAGAAGAGCCGCTGCTGAGGCTTATGACGGAAGCGGTCCGATACGCGGGTGTGGGGGTTACGTCCCTGCGTCCCGCCCTGCGGGAGGTTTTGAGGAAAGAAGACGAAAACACCATTACTGACCTGTTTGAGCGGTATCTCTCAGCCTGCCTGCGGTATCTGGGCTGGTCGGTCCGCAGTCAGTCAAGGGGTGGCTACAGCGGAGGCGGAAATATGGGGGAGCGGGATCTTATCGTTACAGATTCCCGGTCCAACGGTGAGCTTGCTGTGATCGAAGCGGTTATTTCACGGGGGAGTGTGCAGAATCAGGCATTGTTAAGTCACTTTCAGAAACTCTTCGGCTATAGCGATGCGAAAACTCTCTTTCATGTGACCTATGCTTTTGATGTAGAGGTTAAGAAAGTATGGGATGGGCTGATCGAGATTGCAAAAAATCAATATCCAGATGGATTTACTTTTAACAATATAGACGATGGCGGTCTTGATGGAGGGAAAGATCAGACCTCTCTCCCGCCGGGTTTTATTGCCCGTTATCGCCGTGAACGCCACGATGTCGAGATCTCGATCGTCTTTATAATCCTTGATATGGATCAGCAGGATCAGCGGGCGGCAGCAAAACAGGCGGCAGGAAAGTAGGCGCCATCGCCCCCATATCCCCCTTTTTGGCGCTCCCTTTTTCCGGGAAAAAGGGGGCACCCCACCGCCCGTCGGGCGGTTCCTCTCCTCTCCCCTTCCTCTCCCTCCGGCATCTCTTTCCCCCACCCACCGGCGGGGTGGGAAGGGGGCTTTTTCCGGGGCTCTTTACTTATTAGACCGTTTCGTCTAATAATTCCCCATGACTGAAACAACCACACCGCACGCAGTGTCCGAAAAGCCTCGCCGGGGTCGTCCGCGGGGGGCGCCGGATGCGTCGCAGGCCCGCCGCGATCTGATCCGGGCCGGGCTGGAGCATCTGACCGAGAAGGGGTATTCCGCCGTCGGGGTCGATGAAATCCTGAAGGCTGCGAAGGTCCCGAAGGGGAGCTTTTACCACCACTTCCGCAGCAAGGCCGATTTTGGTCTGGCCCTGATTGCCGCTTACGACAGCTATTTCGCCGGGCTTCTGGATCAGGCTTTCCTTGATCGGGGCCGCAGCCCGCTGGACCGGCTGCGCCATTTCACCGAAATGGCCGAGGCGGGCATGGCGCGCCATGGGTTCCGGCGGGGGTGTCTGGTCGGCAATCTGGGGCAGGAGATGGGGGCGCTGCCCGATGACTTCCGGCAGGCACTGATCGGCGTGCTGACAACATGGCAGACGCGCACGGCGGATCTTTTCCGCGATGCGCAGGCCTGCGGCCAGCTGTCCGCCGGTCTAGACCCTGACGCGCTGGCGCAGGCCTTCTGGATCGGATGGGAAGGGGCGATCCTGCGCGCCAAGCTGGAGTTAAGCCCCGCCCCCCTGCGCACTTTTACCGGACTGTTCAGCCGTCTTTTTGACGGTGGGGCCTCACCATAACTGAAAGGCAAGCCCATGAAAGCGATTCTGATCGAGAAAAACGATGATGGCCAGTCTGTCTCGGTGACGGATGTGGCTGAAGACCGGCTGCCGGACGGGGATGTGACGGTCGATATCGCCTATTCGACCCTTAACTATAAAGACGCTCTGGCGATCACCGGCAAAGCGCCGGTCGTGCGGCGGTTTCCGATGGTGCCGGGGATCGACTTCACCGGCACCGTTGCCCACAGCAGCCATCCCGGTTTCAGGCCCGGTGACCGGGTGATTCTGAACGGCTGGGGCGTGGGGGAAAAGCACTGGGGCGGTCTGGCCGGGCGGGCGCGGGTCAGCGGTGACTGGCTGGTGCCGCTGCCTGAGGGTCTCGACATGCGGCAGGCCGCCGCGATCGGCACGGCGGGGTACACCGCGATGCTGTGTGTGCTGGCGCTTGAACGGCACGGGGTGCGGCCTGACAGTGGCGAAATTGTCGTCAGCGGTGCTGCCGGGGGTGTCGGCAGTGTGGCCGTCGCGCTGCTGGCGGCCAAGGGTTATGCGGTGGCGGCGGTCACCGGCCGGGCCGCTGAGGCGGAGTATCTGCGCGGTCTGGGGGCCAACGCGGTGATCGACCGCAGCGAGCTGACCGGCAAGGTGCGCCCGCTGGGGCAGGAGCGCTGGTCCGGCGGTATCGACGTGGCGGGCAGCACCGTGCTGGCGAACATGCTGTCGATGATGACGTACCGGGGTGTTGTGGCGGCCTGCGGTCTTGCCGCCGGTATGGATCTTCCTGCGTCGGTGGCCCCGTTTATCCTGCGCGGCGTGACTCTGGCGGGGGTTGACAGTGTCATGTGCCCCGGACCCGAGCGGATTGAAGCCTGGGGAAGGCTGGCCACGGATCTTGATCTCGACAGGCTGGCGGAGATGACGTCTGAGGTGCCGTTTGACCGGGTGATCGAAACCGCGCCGAAGTTTCTTGACGGAACAGTCCGCGGGCGGATCGTCATCCCGGTGACTCCCTGATCCGGCCCCTCTCTCCCGCTGGCCCGCCTGCGTTTAGCGCCGGGCCAGCCAGACCCCGGCGGCGGCGATGGCCATGCCGGTCAGGGCCAGCGGGCTGAGGGTTTCGTCAAACAGCGCCCACGCCAGCAGCGCGGTGGAGGCCGGGGTCAGGTAGAACAGGCTGGCGACATTGACCGCGCCGCCCCGGCGGATCAGCAGGTTAAGCAGGGTCACCGCCCCCAGCGACAGCACCAGCACCAGCCAGCCGAGCGCGAACACGAACGCGCCGGTCCACTGCACCGTCAGCGGCTCGGTCACGGCGGCGACGGCGGCGGTGGCGATCAGGCAGGGGATGAACTGCACCACCGCCCCGGTCCGCAGGTCAAACGACGGGCAGAACCGCTTCTGGTACAGGGTTCCGGCGGTGATGCCCGCCAGCGCGATCAGGGCGGGCAGCATCATGCCGATGGCCTGATCCGGCGGCACCGCCAGCAACTTTGACTGCACCACCAGCACCACCCCGGCAAAGCCCAGCAGCAGGCCGCCCCACTGGGCCGGGCGCACCCGTTCCCCCAGCAGCGCCCCGGCGCACAGCGCGGTCAACAGCGGCTGCATCCCCACCACCAGCGCGGTGATGCCCGATGGCAGGCCCAGCCCGATGGCGGTGAACACCCCGCCCAGATACACCCCGTGCATCAACAGCCCGGAGACGGCAACATGCGCCATCGCCGCCGGGGTTTTCGGCCATGCCGCCCGGGTCAGCAGGGCGGCGGGCAGCATCAGCGCCACCACCAGCGCATAGCGGATCGCCAGAAAGGTCAGCGGCGGCGCATAGGGCAGGCCAAAGCGGGCCCCGATGAAGCCGGTGCTCCACAGCAGCACGAAAAACAGCGGCCACAGCATCTGTGCCGGAGGGGAAGAGGCGGCGGAGGGCATCAGCGGGGAATCCTGCACAGGGGCGGGCGGGGAGAAGGGGCGGTGCCCCGCTGCTGTAGCAGAGAACGGGCGGTGCTTTCTACGGTCTTCGCGTCTGCCGGGATATCGTCTCTGACACGTTACATCTTCCGGTGGCGGGAGGGGTCGGTTACTGTGAGGGGACAGTACCGGGCAGACGCCGGTCCGGAAGATCGATGCCGAGAAAGTATGCCGATTACATATCATCCCAAGATTGGAACGCTGGTCCTCTGTGATTTCACGACAGGGTTTCTCCCTCCCGAAATGGTCAAGAGGCGCCCGGCGGTCGTGATCAGTCCGCCGATAGGGTTGCGCAAAGAGCTGTGTACGGTGGTGCCCATCAGTACGACGGTGCCGGTTCCCGCAGTGCCGTGGCAGGTGGAGATCACTCTTGACCCGCCTTTGCCGTCCCCTTGGGATGCCGGACCCCATTGGGTAAAAGCTGACATGGTTTTTGCGGCCAGTTTCAGCAGGCTGGATCTTTTCCGTCTGCCCCGCCGTGACGGAAAGCGGCAATATCTTGAGCAACGGGTGACGGATGGCGATTTGCGCCGGATCAGGGGCTGCCTTCTTGCCAGTCTTGGGCTTGTCTCGTTGACAGAAAACCTACCTGGGACTATATAAAAAGGGTTCGCGGCTCTGCCTGTCATCCGCACTCAAGACCCGGAAGGGCAGCTGTGCAGCCCGGCGATAACAAGCCTTGTGCAGTGTTGCCAAAGCCCCGCCCTGTGCGGGGCTTTGGTGTTTTCAGCCTATCAATCTGGGGGACAGTTGCCCCCTCAGTCCAGTTTCTTCAGGGTGTCGAGGTCGCGGTTGATGCGCTGCATGGCCTGATGCTGGCGGTCGGCCAGGGCTGACAGCTCCGCCAGAGTGGTTTCCAGCACCCCGGAGCCGGAGAACACCGTCTCGATCTGGTCCACCGTCTGCTGGTACAGCGCCTCTTCGCTGGAAAAGCGGCTGCGGATGGTGTCGATGATGCTGCCCAGTGTTTCCAGCGATGCTTCCATGCCGGTGATTGCCTGCTGGGTGCGGCCAAGGGTCTGTTTGGTGTTGGCGGCCAGCGTTTTCACCTCGTTCGCCACCACGGCAAAGCCTTTTCCGGCTTCTCCGGCGCGGGCGGCTTCGATGGTGGCGTTCAGGGCCAGCAGGTTGGTCTGGCTGGTGATGCCGTCAATCACCGACACAATGGTGCGCAGGTCTGAGGTGGCCTGACCCAGCGTGTCGAATTCCCGCGTCAGGGCGGCGGCGTCGCCGTCACCGCCGTGGCCGTCGCCCATCTGGCTGCGCCCGGTGGTCAGGGTGTGGCGCACGTCTTCCATCGCATGGCGGATGTCGCCGGTGCGGGCGGCCACGCCTTCCATCTCCCGCGTGACCGCCAGCTGGTCCACCAGCCGGGCAATCAGGTCTTTGCGCATGCCGTTCATCAGCTGGGCCCGGCGCAGCTGGCTTTTGCTGAAGTAGTTCTGATACCGCCCGTAATGGATGGCGAAGGTCTCGACAAACGGGTCATGGAAGCCATCGGTGGCGTCAAAGAACACCAGCGCCGACAGCGATTCATTGATCGAGATGCCAAACAGCTCGCCAAAGGCGGAATAGCCTGCGGTCGGGCAGGCCCACAGGCCGTTCAGGTCTTTCAGGGCCGGTTCGTTCTTCAGGCGGCGCAGGATGCAGTCATTCAGCAGGGCGGCGACCGGCGCGCCGCGCCCGTGCAGAAAAGCGGCCAGATCCTTACGGGTCTGGGCGGCAAAGTCAGTCGCCTTCAGCAGAAAAAGCTGATCCCCGGCGTTGATGTCGCAGTAAAAGGTCACTACCCCGCTGGCGGCATCCAGCGTTGCGACCGACCGGACGAACATCTCGCCGTCGATCTCGATGCCAAAGGCGTATCCGGCCAGTTTGGTTTCAATCTCGCCGGGGGTGGTCTTCAGGGCGCGGCACAGGGCATCGACCATGGTGATGACGTCGCCGCTGGCGGGGTCAAGCACGGCAGAGGCGGTGCGCCGCTCGGCATCGGCCTGAATGATCACAAACGAGGTCGGGGTCTTTTCGTAGTTCTGGCTTTTCAGCACGCCATAGCGCTTTGACGGATGAATCCGCAGGAACGCCACCACCGCGTGGTTTTGCAGCACCCGCTGCCCGTCAAACAGCCAGGTATCCTTAAAGTCAAGCTTGCCGCCCGCCAGCCCGCCGATGAACAGGCAGGGGAAGCGGCCGGAGGCATAGGCGGCCTCCATGAAGTAATGATCGGCCGAGGCGAGGCCGTCGATAAAGGTCAGGGCGACGGTATCGGCGGGGCGCACGGGAAAAGGCGGGCTGACCGTCTTCAGGCGGTCGGCCAGTGCGGCGACGCGCTCTTCCCGCGCGATGCCGCCCCGGCCAAGGTCAATGGCGTGGATGCTGACGGCAGCGATCAGGCCGGGGCCGAACACCTGCACCACCACGCCTGACCCCGTGCCGGTGGCCGGGCAGTACAGCGGGTCTGCCGCTGCGCCGTTGGCGGCATTGCCGCACAGCTCCCCGGCGGAGGACAGGGCGATGACCGGGGTGGCCCCGGCCAGCTTTTTCAGGGCGGCGGTGACGGCGGCAAAATCGGCGTGCGGGGACACAAAGGCAACCGCCAGCGGCGCGGTCTGGCCGCCGGGCCGGAAAGCATCGCCGGTCAGCCCGGTCAGCGCCGCATCGGTCCGGTAGACGGCAACCGGGGCCACCCCGGCGGCGGCCTCTGCCTTCTCCGGCACGGCGGGGGTGTTGGCGGCAGGGGTGTCGGTGGTGGCGGCTACGGTGGGCTCGGTACGGCGGAAAAACATGGACGGGACCCCTCTTTGGACAAAGACGTTTTGATGCCGCCGGTTCGTGCCGCCGGTTCTGTCAATCCTCTGGTCCTAATGTACCGGGGGTTGCCAGCAGAGGGTATCCCCCCGATGGACTATGCCAGAGGGGTGGGGAAGAGGGGGGATTGCGTCTTGTAATCAGAATCAGTTGCAGTTATCAGGGGGGTAATCGTTTTCATCCGCCTTCTCCAGTCAGGACTCCCCCGATGTTCCGTCCGGTTTTTGCCGCTGTTGCCGCCGTGCTGTGCGTGGCCGCCGCCACCCCCGCCGCCGCCGCGCCCACCGTCTACCCGCTGACGCTGGAAAACTGCGGAGCCACCGTCACCATCCCCAGGGCGCCGCAGCGGGCGGTCGGGCTGGGGCAGAACAGTGCGGAAATTCTGCTGCTGCTGGGCCTTAAAGACCGCATGGCCGCCACCGCCTTCTGGCCCAGCGCCGTCCTGCCGGAGCTGGCGAAGGACAATGCCCGGGTCAAGCTGCTGACGGTCGAGTTCCCCACCTTTGAAAGCCTGCTGGCGGAAGAGCCTGACTTTGTCGCCGCCGCCCTGCCCAGCCTGATGGGGCCGGGCAGCAAGGTGGCAAAGCGGGAAGACTTTGAAAAGGTCGGCATCCCGGCCTATCTGTCGCCGTCCACCTGCCTGTCCACCGCCGGGGCGAAGGATGTGTACGGCAGCCGCGACACCCTGTGGAACCCCGGCCTGCTGTACCGCGAAATCGACGAGCTGGCCCGCATCTTTGATGTTGCCGACCGGGGGCAGGCCCTGATCGCCGACCTGAAAGCGCGTGAGGCCGCCGTGCGGGCCCTGACCCGGCCTGATGGCGCCCCGCTGAGGTATCTGTTCTGGTTTTCCAGCCCGTCACCGTCGGCGGATGCCTATCTGGGCGGGCGGAACAGCGCATCGGGTGCCATTGCCGCCATGCTGGGCGGCACCAACGCCATCACCGCCGATGCCGAATGGCCGACGCTGGGGTGGGAAGGGATCATTGCCGCCAACCCGGATGTGATCGTGGTGGCCGCCCTTGACCGCAACCGCTGGGCGCTGGACCGGCCCGACGCCAAGATCCGCTTTCTGACCACAGATCCGGCCGTCAGCCAGATGCCTGCCGTGGCCCGCAACGCCATTGTGGTGATGGACGGGCAGGCGATGAACCCCACGGTGCGCACCCTGTACGGGGCGGAACAGGTGGCCCGGCAGCTGAAAGAAAAGGGCCTGCTGAAGTGAGGGCGGCAGGCGCGGCCCCGCTGCCGTTCGGGGTTTTTCTGCTGGCCGGGCTGGGGCTGCTGCTGCTGGCGGTGGGCCTGAATGTGGGGGTGGGCGACCTGCGGATACCGCTGACGACCACCTTTTACGCCATCACCAATGCGCTGGGCTGGACCGCCGAGCCGCTGAACCGCATTCATGAAACCGTGATCTGGGATTACCGCCTCAGCCGGTCGCTGGTGGCGGCGTGCTGCGGGGCCGGGCTGGCGCTGTCGGGGGCGGTGATGCAGTCGCTGCTGCGCAACCCGCTGGCAGAGCCCTATGTGCTGGGGATTTCCGCCGGGGCCTCCACCGGGGCGGTGGCGGTGGTGATTCTGGGCGTTGGCTTCGGGGCCGGTCTGGGGGCGGCGTCGCTGTCCGCCGGGGCCTTTGCCGGGGCGTTTGCCGCCTTTGCCTTTGTCGCGCTGCTGTCAGACGGCACCCGCAGCGGGGCTGACCGTACCATTCTGGCCGGGGTGGCGGCGTCGCAGCTGTTTAATGCCGTCACCGCCTATATTGTCACCACATCGGCCAATGCCCAGCAGGCGCGGGATGTGATGTTCTGGCTGCTGGGCAGCTTTGGCGGGGTGCGCTGGCCGGACTTTATGCTGGTCTCTGCGGCGGTGGCGCTGGGGCTGGCCGGGTGCCTGCTGTATGCGCGCATTCTTGACGCGTTTTCCTTTGGCGATGATGCGGCGGCGGCCTTGGGGGTCAACACCGGGCGGGCGCGGATGGTGCTGTTTGCCATCACCGCCCTGATGACCGCCACCATCGTCAGCATGGTGGGGTCAATCGGCTTTGTCGGGCTGGTGGTGCCCCACGCCGTGCGCTTTGCCGTCGGGCCGCTGCACGGGCGGCTTCTGCCCGGCTGCGCGGTGGCCGGGGCGCTGTTTATGGTGCTGGCCGATCTGGCATCGCGGGTGCTGGTGCCGCAGCAGATTCTGCCGGTCGGCGTGGTGACGGCGCTGGTCGGGGTGCCGGTGTTTTCGCTTATTCTCTATCGGGTGCAGCGCGCATCATGAGCTTTCAGGCAGACTCCCTGACGTGGGGCATCGGGCGCAGGACCGTGCTGCACGGGCTGACGTTTTCTGTGGTGCCGGGCCAGATGCTGGGCCTGCTGGGGCCGAACGGATCGGGCAAGACATCGCTGCTGCGGCTGCTGGCCGGGCTGAAAACCCCGGCAGGCGGGCGGGTGCTGCTGGATGGGGCCGACCTGCGGCGCCTGCCCCGCCGCGACGTCGCCCGGCGGGTTGCCTTTGTCGAGCAGCACGCCGGCACCACCGCCAACCTGACGGTGGAAGATGTGGTGCGGCTGGGGCGCTTTCCTCACCGCCGTCCGCTGGCAGGCTGGGGCCCCGCCGACGCGCAGGCGGTGGAGGCCGCCCTTGACCGCGCCGGGATGACAGCCAAACGCCGCGACGGCTGGCACAGCCTGTCCGGCGGCGAAAAACAGCGGGCCCAGATCGCCCGGGCACTGGCCCAGACCCCGCACGAACTGATACTCGACGAGCCGACCAACCATCTGGACATCCAGCACCAGATCGGCCTGCTGCGCCTGATTGCCGGGCTGGGCATCACCAGCGTGCTGTCACTGCACGACCTGAACCACGCCGCAATGTTCTGCGACCGCCTGCTGGTGCTGCACCACGGCCACATCGTCGCCGACGGCCCCCCGGCCACAGTGCTGACCGAAGCCCTGCTGCGCGACGTGTTCAGCGTACAGGCCACCGTGGAGCAGGACCCCCAGACCGGCAGGCCGCATATCCGCTATCTGCGGTAAGGGGGGCGGGCCTTGGACTTGCCAGCAAACGGGTAGAAACGGGGCGCTGCCCCGCTGGCTTTGCCAGCAAGCGAGAAGGGACGGGGTTCCACCCCGTCAGCCCCGCAAAGGGCCATTGGCCCTTTGATCCCGTTTTTGGTTGTTCCATATGCTCTGCTTCAGCTATCCGTTGTTCCTGCGACGTCATCGGGAAGGGTGCGGGATGAGCGGGGGCATTGATCAGGGCTGGCTGTCGGCAGGCGTGTCATGGCTATTGAACGCAGATCCGGACACGTCGCCGTACCGGAATGTCAAAGATATCGTGCTTTTTGTCGGTGCCGCGCTGGCTTTGTACTTCACCTTTCGCCGGATGAAGGCGGCTGATGAGCAAAACAAAAATCAGACCAAGGCGATTGAGGCGCAGACAGCACAGATTGAACTCTCCCGTCGCGACCAGTTGAGCAAACGCTTCACCGAAGCGGTTAAACAGTTGGGCGATGACAAGCTGGCGATCCGCATGGGCGGCATCGCCGAGCTGTGGGCAGTGGCGACGGAAAGCACCCATCCCGAAGACCGCATTATGGTGCTGGATGTGCTGTGCGCCTTTGTCAGGAATGCGAAGCCACCGGAGGAGGCAGAGCCACAGAAGATCAGGCCGGATGTGGAGCTGGCGATGAACCGGCTGGGGGCGGTGGGGCCATATTTTCCGTGGGGCAATGTGGAGGAGGGGCACCAGCCGTATCGACGGGATTTTTCGGGAGCGTATTTATTTGAATACAGATTCGTTGGTATGGATTTAAGAAACATAATAATTAATGAATTTGAAGTGGATAAGATTTATTTTGAGGGATGCAATTTATCTGACTCTATTTTAAATTTTAATGATATTGAGTTTTTATCTGTATCAAATTCTGATTTATCCAATATTAATTTATCTATTCTAAAATCTAGAATTATTGATGGTAAATTGATAAGAAAAAGAGATCATGGCTATTCTATAGTGAATTCAGATTTATCGGGCTCTAATTTTACTGGTCTTGGGGATGGGGGCAGTGTTGGATATTTCAATAAGTGCTTCCACAAAACTGGGCATCCCCCTTCAGGTATACCGAAAGGGAAAAGTATTCAGTAGGGCAGGTGCCTTCTGATCCCTGTCGGTTGTCTTGCTCCGACTGTTCAGCGTGGGCCGGGCGGCCGGACTTTGGGGGGGCTACAGGTCTGATCCGGGGCCTTTGAGAAATATATCTGCGATCTGGGTCAGGGCCTGCACAGACCGTTTGTCCGGGTCATAGATCCATTCTGCATCAAACAGGGTCCGCAGCGGTGTCTGTAGCATGTGATTGCCAATGGTCAGGGCGTAGAAACGGGTTTTCCGGGTCCGCTGTGTGCTGATCGCCGTCTGCGTCGGTCCCGGAAGGCCTGCCATGACAAAATCGGAAATCATGAGAACGTCCGCAGCCTGAAATGTGTCCGTCTCCAGCGTTTTCAGTGCGTGTGACAGGGCTGGCCCGGCATCTGTGCCACCGTGGAAGGACAGGGCCAGAAAGTCCAGCAGGGCGTCCATTCCCATCCCTTCAGAAAAATCAAAGGTCCTGATATCGGTGGAAAAGGTGATCAGGTGGCAGGCGCGCTTTTGTTCCCGGGCTTTGCTGGCCAGAAACAGCGCCACTGCCTTGGCGATAGTTTCCGGCGATCCTGCCATCGACCCGCTGGTGTCGATGCACAGGATCATCGGCCCCATCGTTCCGTCTTCAGTGACGGGGTTTTCCTCTTCCACTTCCTGCTGTTGGCGGATCCCCTGAAGCCCCTGCATGTCAAAACACATCAGGCGGGCCTCAACAAACTTGAGATCAAACAGCAGCGCGGTATCGGGGTCTGACAGCAGGGCCAGTTCTTCCGGCAGGGCATGCTCAATATCCCGGCTTAGCCGGATACCAACAATCTCTTCCCGGGCATGGGGATCGGCGTGGTGGCTTTCCACTGTCCGGCTGATCATCGCCCGTTCCATCCGGGTGATCTGTTCCGCCTGCCGCAGTCTGCCCAGCATGTCGCACAGGCTGCGGACACCGGGGTCAGAGCGCAGGTAGCCTGCCCACCGGCGGAACTGATCGATCTGCTGCCGGGTCAGGCTGCCCTTAGACAGATCCAGCAGGATGCCGGGGTCAAGGCCCAGATCGTCGGCGTACCCCTGCAGCTCATCCAGCAGGTCGAGGGTGGTTTCCAGCCATTTCAGAAATGACTCCCGCAGCTGCCGGATCTGCTCCAGTTCCCACTCCATCCGGGCCTGATCCAGCGTGCGGCGCCACTGTTCTGCCAGCAGGGTGGCCCGGCCCCGGTCGGTCTGTTCTGGCTGCGCAGTCTTTTGCGGCTTTTTTTCAGGCTGCCAGAAGTGTTTTTCATCGGGCAGGCGCAGGGCCTGCCTCAGGGCCAGATACTGTTTTCCTGCTGTCTGCACAACCTCCTCCGGGCAGGGCGCAGTGGTCAGCAGGGGGAGTGCTGCGGCATAGTCCCGCTCGGCACCCTCAAACGGAAAGCCGTCAGCGGTAACGCGCAGGGCCTGCATCCGCAGGGCGGCGGCTTCCTGTTCCAGCAGGGGCGTGATGTCGGGTTTCTGGCCGATGCGGGCGCGCAGGCGGGCGGGGATCTCCGCTTCCGGGTCCCACGTAAGGCCGGAGGGGAGGGTTATGCGCATAACTGCTCCAGCCGCTGGCAGTCGGCAATATGCTGCTCAAGAGACTCAATCTGTTTGTTGATGCCGGTTAACGCCAGATCCCTCTGGGGTGTGGTGATAAAGGGCGACGTCAGTGCGGTTTCGTATCCCTCTGCATTGATCCGGACCTGCGTTAAGGCCTGTTCCAGTCGGGACCGGATGTCTTCGACGTTGTTGCGCAGGCTCTCCTTCAGGCGGGGGCTGACATCTTTCTTTTTATCTCCTTTGTGGAAAAGAATGGGCAGCACGTATGTGTCTGAATTGTCTTGAAAGGTGGGTGTTGAGTAATGATTATAAGGTGATTTTTTAATTTTTGCTGTAGCTGTATTGTTAAAATCCAATAAAAAATCATCATTTTGATTCAAATCTTCGTCAAGAGTGGGGACGCTATTTTTATATATATGTTCTTTTTGAATGTATTGATTGTATATTGTTCCATTTCTGTATTTGATTTTAAATTCAAAATATTCTTTTCCATCTTCCAGTGTTACGGTCTCGTATATGTCTGATGTGTGGAAAAGTTCATTATGTATCTCTTTGTCGATTGCTGATTTTTGGTGAATTGCTTTCATGAAATCGACATCGCTGGAAAATCCTGTATCACGGATTGCGTCAGCGACGATTGTTGCAACCGCATCCCGGTTGTCGCCCTGGGTCCACAGGCAGTGTTGCAGCAGAACGGCGTCACTGTGGTTGGTGGTGGTACGGTCGTTGAAGTAGGCAGATGCCTTCATCAGCAGGGCGGCCCGTTGCCAGCGGCGGTCAGAGACGTAAACCTGAAGGGTTTCAAACTGATCGGCCAGTTTCTGACGGATCAGGCGGATGATGGTCAGGCATTCGGGGGACAGGGTGACGGCGTGCATCTCGGCCCGCCAGCGGTCCCATTCCTCAGGTTTGATGACGAGGTCGGGGTCAACCGTCACCGCGGCTTCGCTCGGGCGGCTGGCCAGCAGGGTTTCAAAGGCATCCTGACTGACGATCGGCCCGACCAGAAGGCGCAGGATAAAGCGGTCATACAGGGCTTCCAGCCCCTGTTCGGGCTTCGGGATCTCGTTAGAGGCCGCGATCAGGGCTTTCAGGGGGGGCGCTCTGGATTTCCTCTCCGTTGCGGTAGATCCGCTCGTTGATCAGGGTCAGCAGGGTATTAAGGATCGCCGGGCTGGCTTTCCAGATTTCATCGAGAAAGCCGAACTCCGCCTTGGGCAGGTAATGATCGGTCTTACGGGTGTAACGGTCTTCTTTCAGGGCTTTGATGGAGACCGGGCCGAACACTTCTTCCGGGGTGCTGAACCGGTTCATCAGGTATTCGAAATAGGTGGGATCCGCAAACGCACAGGCCAGGCGTCGCGAGATCAGGCTTTTGGCGGTCCCCGGTGGTCCATAGAGAAAGGTATTGGCCCCGCAAAGGGCGCCGAGCAGGGAGGTGGCGATGATCTCTTCGCGTTCCTGCAGGCCGTGGGTAATCGTCTGAAGAAGGTTGGTGATGCGCTGCTGAAGGCCCATGATCTGCCGTATGTTAAAGGGTGAATTGCATTCTTATCTTTCACCATAGATAGTACCTTGTGTCAGATCAAGCGGTTGACGATCTGGATGGCTTCTCTGCAGATCAGGGGATGTGGCCACCGGAGGGAAGGGTGCGGGATGAGCGGACAGCGGCGGTGGCTGGGGATACGGATGACGCGGCGGCAGCGGGAAGTGCTGCTGCCCTTTGGCGGGGCCCTGCTGGCCGGGGTGTTGCTGGGGCTGCTGCTGGCGAGCTGGCTGGTGTTTGACAGCAATGCCTACAGGCTGTTCCGTGATGCCATGGTGCTGCTGGGGTCCGGGTTGCTGACATGGTTCGGCTGGCGGCGGGTGAAGGCGGCGGATCAGCAGAACCGCAACCAGACGCGGGCGCTGGATCGCCAGACCGATCAGATCAGGCTGACGCGGGAACAGATGGAGCTGACCCGCCGCGACCAGTTGAGCAAACGCTTCACCGAAGCGGTTAAACAGTTGGGCGATGACAAGCTGGAAATCCGCATGGGCGGCATCGCCGGGCTGTGGGCAGTGGCGACGGAAAGCACCCATCCCGAAGACCGGATTATGGTGCTGGATGTGCTGTGCGCCTTTGTCCGTAACGCGAAGCCACCGGGGGAGGGCGAGCCGCAGACGGTCAGGCCGGATGTGAAGCTGGCGATGGACCGGCTGGGGTCGGTGGGGCCGTATTTTCCGTGGGGGGATGTGGAGGAGGGGCATCAGCCGTATCGGCGGGATTTTTCGGGGGCGTATTTGAAAGATGCTCATTTTTTAACGAGAAATTTTAAATACTCAAATTTTGAAAGTGAATTTAATGGAAAGATAGATTTTGTTGGATGTGATTTTTTTAAATCAAATATTAATGCGATTAATTCAAATTTCTCAGCTCTTGGCTTTTATTTTTTAAATGCTATAATTCAATTTGATGAGAAATCATTATTTATTGGGTGTGATTTTTCAAATTCTAAATTAAAATTTTATGGAGATATTGATAATGTAGGTATTAAAAATTCTATATTTAAATTTGACATGAGGCCTGAGTGTTCAGATTCTTGGCATTGGAAAAAAATTAATTCTTCGATTCTATATCAAGAAGCCCCCACCCCCTAATCCCCACTTTTTGGCGCTCCCTTTTTCTGGAAAAAGGGGGCATCCCACCGCCCGCCGGGCGGTTCTTCTGCCTGAGGCCCCATTTCACCTACAGTCGCAGATTATTCATTCCGCCATCGAATCAGGCCGCGCTCAGCGTGGGCCGGAGCGGTAGAGGGTGACGGCAAGGGCGGCCCAGTCGGGCACGTCCACCGGGCCGTTCTGGCGGCTTAGCCAGCTATGGGCGGTGATCAGGGCCTGTTCCAGCAGGGCTTTATCTACATCCGCAGGTGCAGTTGTTCCGGAAGGGGAATGATCGAAGCCGGCCACCTCGGCGGGGGTGCAGTTGAAGATCCCGGCAAGCTGGCGGATCAGCGACGGGTACAGGCGGTCATCGTCCTGCTCGTACCGGCAGACGGTCATGCCGGTGCAGCCCAGTCTGGCGGCCAGATCGCGCTGGGTCCAGCCCTGTGCCTCGCGCAGGGGGCGGATGCGGTTGCGGGGGCCGGGGGCCGGGGGGGACGGGGCCGGGGATGGGGGTGCCATGGGGCGGGGTTCTTTCATGGGGGTGGCTTGACGGTAACTCGGTGGGGTTAGGTCGGGGGGTGGGTCTGTCCGTATCATAACCGCTTTGGTTATCAGCGTACAGAGGACCGACCCCAAATGGACCCTTCAGAGATGGAGCCCCCCAACAGCCCCCCCACCGCCACCGGCACCCCCATCCCGGCCCCGACCCCTACCGTCGCCGCCGGGCTGGGCCTGACGCCGGAAGCGGTGCTGGGCGAGGTGATGGCGATGGTGTTTTTTGACCCCGCCGATCTGGCGCGGGTGCAAAGCCCCGATGATATTGCCGCCCTGCCGCTGTCTGCCCGCCGGGCGATTATCGGCTGGGCGTGGGACAGCAAGGGCCATTTTGTGCTGAAGCTGGCCCCGAAGACGCCGCTGCTGACCCTGCTGGGGCACCACCTTGGCCTGTGGCGCAGCAGCGCCGATGGCGGCGGCGTGCTGTCAGAAACCCTGTCGGAGATGGAACGCGCCCGCCGCCTGTCCGGGTTGCTGGTGGCGGTGGCGGCTGATGCGGCGGCGGCACCGGGCGAAGAGGCCGACGACCTGACAGAAGACGGGGAGGGCGAGGAATGACCGCGCTGCGATCCCTGCTGCCCGCCGGTCTTCTTGATGCCCTGCCGACCGACCCGCAGGCGCTGGCGGCGGTGCTGGCCCGCCTGCCCCCCGACGCACTGGCGGAGCTGGATGCCCTGCTGGCCGGTGTCGCCCCGCCGCTGTGGCAGCCGCTGCCGGGGCCGCAGACCGTGGCCTACACCAGTGCGGCGGATGTGATCGGCTATGGCGGGGCGGCGGGCGGCGGCAAGACCGATCTGGCCTGCGGGCTGGCCCTGACCCGCCACCGGGTGTCGGCCCTGTTCCGGCGCGAGGCCACCCAGCTAAACGGCATCATCGAACGCCTGACGGAGCTGCTGGGCGGGCGCGACGGCTATAATGGCCGCAGCCTGTGGCGGCTTGACCTGCATGGCCGCCGGGGCTGCCGCCTTGAGTTTGGCTCGACCCCGCACGCCGGGGACGAGACCCGCCATCAGGGCCGGGCGAAAGACCTGCTGGTGCTGGACGAGGCCACCAACTTTCTGGAATCGCAGGCGCGGTTTCTGATGGGCTGGAACCGCACCACGGTACCGGGGCAGAAGTGTACCACCCTGCTGACCTTTAACCCGCCGACCACGGCGGAAGGGCAGTGGGTGATCCAGTATTTCGCCCCGTGGCTTGACCGCACCCACCCCGCCCCGGCGCGGCCCGGCGAGATCCGCTGGTTTGGCACCGTCAAAGGGCGCGACGTGGCGGTGCCCGATGCCCGGCCCTTTGTGCTGGATGGCGACAGCCCGGTTTATGAGTTTGACCCGAAAGACTTTTCCGCCACCGCCATCATCACCCCGCGCAGCCGCACCTTTGTGCCGTCGCGCATCACCGATAACCCGTACCTGATGGACAGTGGCTATCTGTCCACGCTGCAATCGCTGCCGGAGCCGCTGCGGTCGCAGATGCTGGACGGCGACTTTTCGGCGGGGGTGGAAGATGACCCGTGGCAGGTGATTCCCACCGCATGGGTGCTGGCGGCGCAGGACCGCTGGCAGCCCCGCGACACCAAAGGCCCGATGGACAGCATGGGGGTTGATGTGGCGCGCGGCGGGCGGGATCAAAGCATCATCGCCCGCCGTCATGGCCCATGGTTTGACCGGCTGCTGTGCCTGCCGGGCACGGCCAGCCCCGACGGCCCGACGCTGGCCGGGCAGGTGATGGCGGCGCGGTGCGATGCGGCGCCGGTGCATATCGACATCGTCGGGTGGGGCAGCAGCCCGTATGACTTTCTGGTGTCCAACGGGGTGCAGGCGCTGGGCATCAACGGGGCGGCGCGCTCGGTCGGGGTGACGCGGGATGGTCAGCTCAGCTTTCTTAACCTGCGGGCGGAACTGTGGTGGCGGCTGCGCGAGGCGCTCGACCCGCAGGCGGATGTTCCGCTGGCGCTGCCGCCTGACCCGCAGCTGCGGGCTGACCTGTGCGCCCCGACGTGGGGCCTGTCCGCCGCCGGAATTCAGGTGGAGCGCAAGGAAGACCTGAAAAGCCGCATTGGCCGCTCCCCCGACCGGGGCGACGCGGTGGTGCTGGCGCTGATCGCCACCCCGCGCCGGGGGGCCGGGGATGGCCCGGTATTCGCGCTGGGGGTTTAGCGGGCGGGTCTGTCCGGTCTGGCCCGTTGTCTTTGTTTCAGTGTTTGCATGAGGAGTCACCATCATGGCCCGGATCCGCTCTCAGCATCCCGGCATCTTTACCGATGAAGCCTATATGGCCCTGTCCTTCGCCGCGCGGGAAGCCCTGCGCGGCCTGTGGGCCTATGCCGATGATCACGGCGTGTTTGAATGGAAGCCGGTGACGCTGAAGGCCCGGATCTTCCCCGCTGATTCCGTTAGCTTTCCGGCCCTGCTGACAGAGCTGGAAAAGGCCGGTTTCGTGCGGGCCTATCAGGCGGAAGGCCGGTCTTTTGGTGTGGTGCGCAACTTTGTGAAGTATCAGCGCCCGCGAAAGCCCAGCTACGTCCATCCGCTGCCGGTTGAGCTGTACGGCTATGTCGGCATGCCCGGCTCCGGCCGGGCGGAGCCCTGGTCCGGCGAAACGGAGGAACTGCCCCCCCCTTTAACTGCCCCGAGTACGGAACTGACCCCCCCTTTAACTGCCCCGAGTACGGAACTGCACCCCCCTTTAACGGCCCAAAAAGCGGAACTCGCGCCGCAGAGGGAAGAGGAAGAGAAGGAGGAAGAGAAGGAGGGAGGGAAGCAGGAGCAGAAGAGAAGCAGGAAGGAGGAAGCGAAGGAGGGAGGGAAGCAGGACGCAGGAACGCGAGGTGCAGGAACGCAGGTCGCAGGAACGCAGGTCGCAGGAGGGGGGAAACCGCTGGCTGCTGCTGCCCCCCCCCACCGACAGCAGTCTGTCATGGACCGTCGATCACGAGGCGGCGCTGGTCTCCGCATTCCGGCAGGAGCGACAGGCCCTGTGGCCCGGCTGCGGCCCGGCCCCCGGTGCGCTGTGCAGCCCCGCTGACCGCGCCGCCGCCGCGCAGGTGCTGGCCCTGTCCGCCCGCCTTGGCCTGCCAGAGGGGCAGATGCGCGGCACCGTGCGCGACTATCTGCGCGGGCGGCTGACCGCCATCCGCGAGAAGGGCCGCCCGGCCCCGGTGTCACTGGCCTACTTTCAGGCCGCCCTGTGCGAACACCTGACCACCTGCACCGGTGGCGACGGCTGGAGTGCTGCCGCTGCCGCTGCCCCACACTCACCCCGCAGGAAAGCCCCCGCCACCGTCACCGGGGCCGAGGCTGACCGCATCATCCTGACCACCCTTGGCCTGTGGCCGGAGGACTGACCATGAAAACTATCGCAACTGTTCTGCCGGTCGTGCTGTCGGCCCGCCCCGATGCCACCCCGCTGCCGGAAGAACCAAAAACCCTGCGGCGGCAGGCGGTCGCCGTGGTGGTCGGCCACATGCGCCGGCTGGCCGACGCCTTCAAGATACAGGCCCCTGACTGGGCGACCCTGACCGACGTTTACGCCGACGGGCTGGGCGACCTGCCGCCCGACCTGCTGGATCTGGCCATGCACCGCGTCACCCGCCAGTGGAGCAACGGCTTCCGCCTGCCCCTGCCCGGCGAGGTGCGGGCCCTGATCGCCACAGAACTGGCGGAACACCGCCAGACCCTTGCCGCCCGGCAGGCCGAAGACACCCCCCATCCCCCCGGCCGCCGCCTGCGCCCGGAAACCCGCGCCGAAGCCGCCGCCCGCCACAAAGCCCGCGCCAGAGCCATGGGGTGGATGGAGTGAGGGGGGATCAGGCCTCTTCGTCCGTCATCCTGATCTGGCGTGCCATTGCGTGGCCGGTCTGCCGCACTGCGCGGCGCACCGCCTCCGGCAGCGGGGACGGGGCATCGAGCTGGGCAGAAAGAGCAATTCTCCGCGTTTCCGGTTGCTCTGACAGGATGGAGAGGACTTCCCGCAGCCACTCCGGTGGTGTGCCGGGGCGGTTCAGCTTTTTGCGGAATGTCTCACAGAACCGGCTGATGCTTTCGTCGTCGTCATCCTCGTTCTGCGCGCAGTAGACAATCCGCGCCGCCTGACTCTGCGGCCAGTTCAGGCGGTCAAGCAGCCGTTTGATTTCTTTTTGCAACTCAGGGGTGGTCATGTCCCAAAATGTCCCGGTACGGGGTGTATCCATGGTCTTGTCCCCGCTGCCGGTGCGGCGGGGCGGTCTCAGCAAGGAGAATTTCAAATGGCAAAAGCCCCGTCCACCCCGTCCACCCCGTCGACCCCGTCCACCCCGCGCCCGCCCAATGGCCCCAGCACCACCGGCAGGGTGTCGGGCTTGGGGCGTGGCAACAACCCGCCGAAGGGCAAGTGACGGTCGGGCTGAGCGGCTGAGCAAGGGGGGGGGCTGCTCCGGCATGCGGGGCGGCTCCTCCTGCTGGCGGTCCTGTTTACGAGCAGGCCTTGCCGGCCTTTTTGAAAGCGGCGGCAAAAATGCCCGGATCATCCTTCATCGCGGTGAAGGATACCGTGTGTTCGACCCGTTCCACCGCGCACAGGCACTGCTGTTCCAGCTTCTGCTTCTGTCTGGCTGTCATCCATATGTCGGTTTCTTCGGCGCAGGACTTTGCCAGCGCGTATTCCACCGCCATCGGATAGCGTGTCGCACCGGGGGCATTATGCTGCCCGGCCTGATAGACCTCTCTCCCGACCCAGATCATTGCCCCACAGACAATCACGGTCCTGCCATTCTTCAGAAGAGTACGCGGCTTTGACGCTGCCGGGGGCGTGCTGTCTTTTGGCATTGGGGCAGGCTCGCGGAGAAATAAGCGGGATCTGTGCGGCAATAAGCAGCTTCAGGATGTGCGGAGACAGTAAAGGCCTCCCTTTGAGGGCGCAACCGGAAAGGGTGGTGCTGCATGCCCGCCCTGCCATATCGGGCTGTGTCCTTAAGGGGGGCTCTTCCGTGGGGCTTTGCCCCATACCCCACCCCGTGGGGCTTTGCCCCATACCCCACAAGGAGCCTCAGGCTCCTTGACCTCGGGCCTCAAGGAGCTTCAGGCTCCTTGTGTTCGGGAAGGGGGGGGAGGTTTCAGGCGTTCTGAACCGTCAGCAGGCTCAGCATCTTCTGACGAAAGTCCTGAACCTGCGCCAGAAACTCCTCCGGCAGACCGGGGGTGGACAGAAGGGCGTCAAGACGGGTCAGGGCTTCGGGGAAGTCGCCGGACTTTGCGTAAGCGACTGCGACGTTGACAGCCCCTTTCGCCCATGTCAGCCGTAGGTCTGTATCCTCGGGGGCAGCGGTATGGGCACTGATCAGTGCGGTCAGTAGGGCCGTGACGGCGGGGATGTTTCCACCGGAGCTGAGGGTAAGGATCATATTAACGGTCCCCCGTGCCCATGCCAGCCGCAGCTCTGTATCCTCGGGCGCGGCGGTGCGGGCCTCGGTCAGCGCGTTCAGCAGGGCGGCGGCGGCGGGGAGATCCCCGGCAGTGCCGAGGTCAATGATTATATTGGCGGCCCCCTGCGCCCATCTCAGCCGCAGCTCTGCATCTTCGGGGTGAGCGGTGCGGGCGTTGGTCAGCGCGTCCATCAGCGCGGCGGCATCGGGGATGTCTCCGGCAGTGCCGAGGGCATTGATCATATTGACGGCTCCCCGCGCCCATCTCAGTCGCAGCTCTGCCTCATCGGGATGATCGGTGTAGGCGTCGGTCAGCGCGTTCATCTGGGTGGTGGCTGCGGAGAGATCCCCGGCACTGCCGAGGCTAGTAATCATATTGAAAGCCCCCCGCGCCCATTCCAGCCGGAGGTCTGCATCTTCGGGGTGAGCGGTGCGGGCTTCGGTCAGCGTGTTCAGCAGGGCCGTGGCGGCGGGGAGATCCCCGGCAGCGCCGAGCGCGTTGATCATATTGTACGTGCCTACTGCCCATGCCAGCCGCAGGTCTGTATCCTCGGGGTGAGCGGTGCGGGCGTCGGTCAGCGCGTTCAGGAACGCCTGGCAGAGATCCGGCCTTTCGGCGTTGGCATAAAAGCCTATCGCATTGGCCGTCACCCTCGCCTTCAGCAGCGTCAGATCGCGGGTTTTGGGGTGGATTGCCAGCAGCAGGTCTGCGGCGGCCTGTGCCGGGATCAGTCCCTGCGCTGTGGGGCTGTTGATTGCCGCGAAGTCGCGGGTACACAGGTGGGCGAACAGGATTGCCCCTTCCTGTGCCGGGGGCTCGGGCCGGGCGGTCAGCAGCAGGGATTGCAGGTCAAAGGCCCCGGTTGACCGCCGGTGCAGGGTTGCCAGCACGTAATATTCGCCCAGCAGGTCCGGTTGCAGCGGGGCCAGCACCGTATCGGCATCGCCGGAGCCGCTGAGGTGGCGGTATTGGGCCGGGTCGTAGTCTTCGCCGTAGGGCAATGCTTTTTCCAGCCCCGGCCACGGGGTGGTCAGCAGTGTGGCCGGCAGGCCCCGGAACAGGGTGGCGGCGCACAGCAGGGTGCGGTGCTGCACGTTCACGCCCTGCCAGTAGCGTTGTTCCAGCCGGGCGAGGTGGTCTTCCAGCAGGGTCATCAGCGGTGCCGGGGTGCCGCTGGCCAGAGGGATGCCATGCGCCGGGCCGTCGGCCAGCAGCAGCACCGCCAGCGGGCGCAGGGCCGGGTCTGCGGCGCGGGCGTGGGTCAGGAAGGTGTCGCGCTCCACCGGTGCCGCAGCGGTCTCCGCCAGCCGGGCGACGCTGGCGATATAGCCTTCCGCCATCGCCCATGCCTGCGTGGCGTCATAATCGGGCAGCGCCAGCGGGGCAGCATGGCGGCTGGCCTCCACCGCCTGCCGGTCGTCGGTGTGGCCGGTCAGGGTGGTTTCATACCACGACTGGCGGTGGTCACGCGCCAGCAGCAGCAGCCGCACCGTGGGCAGATCATCGCCGCGCCGGGCGTGCAGGCAGGCGATCAGGCGGCGCAGGTCTTCGGCGTGCTGTTCGCAGTAATCGACCACCAGCAGCACCGGTTTTTCCGACGCAATCCCCCCGTCGCTGGCGGTCAGGGCGGCGGCCAGCGGGGCCGGGCTGCCGCGCAGAAAGCCGGTGTGCCAGCCCTGCTGCGCCAGCGTCAGGCACAGCTCCAGCGCCAGCCGCGACTTGCCCGCGCCGCCGTTGCCGGTGACCAGCCACCAGCGGAAGGCGGCGGCATCACCGGCAAAGGCGGTCAGGGCGGCAAACTCCTGCTCCCGCCCCCGGAAGCCGGTCAGGCGGGTGGTGAAGGTCAGGCGGGTCTGGTGGCGATGGGCGTCGGTCAGCGGGGCGGACCCGGAGGAGTCCAGCCGGGTTTCAAGGTGGCGTTCCCCGGCCTTCAGGGCGGCGCTCTGCCCCGGTGGCGGGGCGGGCAGGGTGACTGCGGGGGCCACAATCTGCTTCGGCAGGGCCCGCAGGTCGGCCAGCAGCGCATCATTGGCCCGCAGGGCCGCTGCCTGTTTTTCTGCCACCGGACGCAGCAGGCTGATGGCTTTGGCCGGGGCAATCCGCACCACAAGCCGGGCGGCCCACAGCCGCCGCCGCCCCTGTGGCGTGGCGCTGATGGTGTCGGCAATCTGCCCGGCGGCTTTGCCCGCCAGTGACCGCGCCTGTTCCTTGCACAGATCTTTCGCCAGATCTTTCAGCACATCCCCGGCGAACTCGCCGACCGCGTCCTTCAGCACAGCCCCGGCGACGGAGAGCAGGGCAAGGGTGATGGGGTCCATGCGGGCAGGCTCCGGCAGCGGCGGGAAGTATTTGACGACAATGCCGGAAAAAGTGACTTTCTGGGAAGGGGCTACTTGCAGTAGCTTTTCTGACTTTAGGGCGATACCGTCGCGCAGACTCCCTTGTTGGTGTTGCGGGCCGGGGGTGTCCTGTCAGTATTTCCCGCGCTTGACGGGCCGGACGGATGTATCATATTGATACATGTCTCCGGCATAACGGAGACCATGAATGCCTGATCCGATCCCGTTCCGGCGCCCGGTGAACTGGCAGGCCCTGCGGGCCTCGGATGCCGAAAGAATTGTTCGTGAGCGGTCAGAAAAGACCGAAAATGTCAAACTGTCGGAACATGCTTTTGACCGGATTGAGGAGCGGTCGATTATTGCGGATGATGTGTATGACATTCTCCGCACCGGATTTATCGATGGCGAACCACGGGCAGACGAAGATGCCTGGACCGTGGTTATGACAAAGCGCATGCCCGGCACCCGCCGGGCCGGGGTTGTGACCCTGATCATGCAGCAGGACGCGGCTGTTTTTGTGAAAACGGTCGAATGGATGGACTGGACACGATGATGGACGGATTTCACTACACCCAGTGCGGTCTGGATTACATCTGGCTTCTGAACGGTTACACGGTGGAAGAGACCCGCTGGGGGCGGGCGGTCAGCGTGCAGGATGCTGACGGGCTGCATCAGGCGATTGGCCGCGCCATTGTCGGCGGCGGTCAGCGCCTGCGCGGGCAGGAGGTGCGGTTTCTGCGCGCCCGGCTGAAGCTGTCGCAGGACGGGCTGGCGGTGCTGCTGGGGTCCACCCGTGGCTCGGTGGCGCGGTGGGAGGCAGAGCCGGACAAGGCCATTCCCGGCACCGCCGATCATGGCCTGCGGATGCTGTATGTGCTGAAAATGCAGGAACACCCGCTGATCTGCCAGATCACCGACCTGCTGGCGGAGCTGGACGAACGCACCCACGGCTCCGCCGGGCCGGTGCCGTTCCGGCAGAATGACGGGGCCTGGCTGCGGCAGGCGGCCTGACCGCATACCCCGACCACCCCCCGGCTGCACACCCCCGACCGCTCCGCCGGTTTTTTCCTGAGGAAAAGCGCGGGCGGCGGGGGTATTCTTCCGGCCCTGCCTTATGCCTGCCCTGTCAGAAAAGGCCCCGCCGGAACAAGGATGTCCCCCGTCGATGACCCAGTCTTCTCTTCCCGGTGATGTGGCGCGGCCTGATCTGGCCGGGCGGCAGGTGGCGTTGATCGGGCTGGGGCTGATGGGCCAGCCGATGGCTCGGGCCCTGCGCCGGGCCGGGGCGGCGGTGACGGTCTCCACCCGGTCCGCCGCGCCGTTGCAGGCCTTTGCCGCCGAAGGGTTCGCCACCGCCGCCACCCCGGCGCAGGCCGCCGCGCAGGCTGATGCGGTGATTCTGATGCTGACCGATACCCCGGCGGTGGACAGTGTCACCACCGCCCTGCTGACCGCAGATCTGGCGGGAAAGCTGATTATCGACATGGGCACCACCGCCCCGCAGGCCACCCGCAGGCTGGCGGCGCAGGTGGCTGCCGCCGGGGCGGCGTGGGTTGATGCCCCGGTCTCCGGCGGGCAGGTCGGGGCCGAACAGGCAACCCTGACCATCATGGCCGGGGGCGACGATGCCGCTTTCGCCCGTGCCCTGCCGCTGTTGCAGGCGATGGGGCGGCACATCACCCATGTCGGCGGCTGCGGGGCCGGGCAGGTGGCCAAGGCGGCCAATCAGGTGATTGTCGGCCTGACCATCGGCGCGGTGGCCGAAGCGATGGCGCTGGCCCGCAGCGCCGGGGTTGACCCCGCCCGCCTGCGCGAGGCCCTGATGGGCGGGTTTGCCGCGTCGCGCATTCTTGATCTGCATGGCCTGCGCATGGCCGAGGGCCGCTTTCAGCCCGGGGGCCGCAGCGTCACCCAGCGCAAAGACCTGCAACAGGCCCTTGATCTGGCGCAGGACCATGCCCTTGACCTGCCGGTCACCCGCCTGATCCGCGATCTGTACGACCGCCTGATCGACGCCGGGGGCGGCGACCTTGACCATTCCGGCCTGTACACACTGTATGCCGGTGCCCCCGCTTCCGGTGCATCCGGTACATCCGGTACATCCGGGCCTGACTGACCGCCGTTCCCGTTCTTCTGACAGACCCCCAGCCGCGAAAGACAGACCATGTATCTTCTGCATCATTTTCCCGGTACGGCGGCGATGGCGCCGCATCTGCTGCTGCGCCACATCGGCGTGCCGTTCCGGCTGGAGGCCATCGACCGCGAGAACGGCGGTCACAAGCGCCCGGAATATCTGGCGCTGAATCCGTCAGGCCGGATCCCGGTGCTGATCGACGGCGATCTGGTGCTGTTTGAGACGGCGGCGATCTGCCTGCATCTGGCCGACCGCCACCCGGAGGCAAAGCTGGCCCCGGCGCTGGGCACGCCGCAGCGGGCAGAGCTGTATAAGTGGCTGATGTTTCTGACCAACAGCCCGCAGCCGGATCTGGTGGCGTTTTATTACACCGACCGCTTTACGGTCGATCATGGCGAAACCGCGCTGGCGGCCTGCCGGGCGGCGGCGGAAAAGCGGTGTATGGACTGGTTCCATATTCTCGATCAGCAGCTTGCCGACGGGCGGCCCTATCTGCTGGGGGCAGATCTGACGCTGGTGGATTATTACCTGTTTATGCTGGGGCGCTGGGGCCGCAACTTTACCCCCGGCCAGTGCCCGCGTGATCTGCCGCATCTGGGGCCGTTTTTACAGCGCATGTGCCGCCACCCGGTGGTGGCCGCCACCTGCGAGGCCGAAGGGCTGGCCGCGCCGTGGGTCTGAACGGCCGTGGGCCGTAAGGGGGTCTGACACCGGCCCGTGGGCCGTAAGGGGGTCTGAACGGCCTTTAGGGGGGGGATCCGGCCTGCCGGTGTTCCCCCCTGCGGGCGGCGCGTCTGGCCCAGTGTTCCCATTCCGCCATAATGGCTGCCAGCGTGCCGTCGCTTTCAATCTGGTGATAGCCGTCTTCAAACGCGCGGATCAGCGCGGCGGCATCCTGCCGTGCCGGATTGAAGCCGACATACAGGGGCAGGCCACCCAGCGGGCATTGGGGCGTCGCCCGAAAGGTCTGCCCCGCCTGCCGCATCAGCACCTCAAGGGTGCGCAGGGGGTCAAGCATCAGGGCCATGGCATCCAGCCGCCCGGCCCCCAGCATGCGCAGACCGGCGGTTTCTGACTGCACGGTCACCAGCTTTGCCCGGCCACTGCGGGCGATGGTGTCCCATTCCGGGGGGTATTCATAGCCGTTGACGACACCGATCACCGGCGTACCGCGCCAGCCTGCGGGGGTGCAGCCGGTCAGGGGGGACCCGGCGCGGTCATCGGCGGCGGTGACCAGCGCGGCGGATGCCTGCACCAGCGGAATGGCTGGCAGCAGAACCGACCGGCGGGTGTCTTCGGTGGCACCCATCGACAGGCAGGCAGCGACCTCGCCGCTGATGACGGCGCGGCGGCAGCGGGCATAGGGCACGGTGTGCAGATCAACGGTGATGCCCTGACGCTTAAAGGCAGCCAGCACAATGGCATTGGCCGCCCCGCGCCCGTCGGGCAGCGACCACGGCGGAAAGGCATCTTCGGCGGCAATGACGATCTGCGCCGGTGGGGGGGCCGGTGATGTTACCGGTGCCGGTGGCCCTGCCGGTGCGGGGACCGGCAGGGCTGCCGCAGTCAGGGCCAGACAGGCCCATAGGATGATCCGCCGCATCATGGTCTTTCAGCAGGGGGGCCAGAACAGGATGAGCCTGCACCGGGGGATCGGCGGGGGGGGGGGGAGTCCTGCCCCCGGATGCAGACCACCAGTATAGGCCTACTCCTGCCTGCGGCGATAGTAGGTCAGAAAGACTATGGGGCGTTTTATTCCCTTTTTTCGCCTGCGGGGGCGTTACCCTTCGTCGCCGACCAGCTTCAGGCCGATAACGCCAAAGATGATGACGGCCATAAAGGCGACGCGTTTCAGGGTCAGCGGGTCGGCATGCAGGATGATTCCGGCGGCGACCACCCCGACGGCGCCAAGGCCGGTCCAGACCGCATAGGCGGTGCCGACGGGAATACCGCGCATGGCAAACGACAGCAGCAGCATGTTGGTGGCGGTCAGGGCGATGGATGCCCCGATGGTCAGCACGCCGGGGTTGGTCTGGGCGGCCTTCAGGCTAAGGGCCCAGGCGATTTCGGTGAAGACGGCAATCAGCAGGATGATCCAGTGAATGGACATGAGGGTGGCTCCTTCAGCCGGTCCGTTACGGGCTCGGATCGGACAGAAGGGTCAGGCCACCGTCGGAAACCCGCGAGAGACGGCGCGGCCCGGTGTGTACGGCAGCAGCCGGGCCGGGTCAAGGGGCCGGGTCAAGAGGGGCGGGCGGGTCTTTAAGAAAAACCCCCGGACCACAGGGATCCGGGGGGGGATGAGTTGACCAATTAGCAACGGTTGCAGAGAGATTTACTGAACCGTGTGGTTAACCTCGGCACGGACTTTCTGGCGCAGCATGTCGATGGGTACCAGGGTATCGCCATGCTGCACGTGCCAGAAAGTCCAGCCGTTACAGGCCGGCGCGCCCTGGACAGCAGCCCCGACCTGATGGATGGATCCGCGGACTTCCGCAGACATAATGGTGCCGTCAGCGCGCACCTTGGCGCTGAACCGGCCTGAGGCATCGGTCAGCACCGCCCCCGGCTGAAGCAGCCCGCGTTCCACCACGGTGCCAAACGGCACGCGCGGCTCGCTGCGCTTCGACGGGGTCAGCAGAACCGACGGATCTTTTACTTCCTCGACCGCGGCAATGCGGGCGCGGGCGGCTTCGATATAGGTCGGGTCCTGCTCGATGCCGATAAACTTACGGCCCAGACGCTTGGCCGCCGCCCCGGTGGTGCCGGTGCCGAAGAACGGGTCAAGCACCACATCGCCCGGGTTGGTCGATGACAGCAGCACGCGGTAAAGCAGCGACTGCGGCTTTTGCGTCGGGTGCAGCTTCTGGCCGTCGTCGCCCTTCAGGCGTTCGTTGCCGGTGCACAGCGGCAGGGTCCAGTCAGACCGCATCTGGGTGCCTTCGTTCAGCGACTTCATCGCTTCGTAATTGAAGGTGTACTTGGTATCGGGCGACTTGCTGCACCAGATCATCGTTTCATGCGCATTGGTAAAACGGGTGCCCCGGAAGTTGGGCATCGGGTTGGTCTTGTTCCACACAATGTCGTTCAGCACCCAGAAGCCCATGTCCTGCAGGGCGGCGCCAACGCGGAAAATGTTGTGGTACGACCCGATCACCCACAGGGTGCCGTTGTCCTTCAGCACCCGGCGGGCGGCGGCCAGCCATTCGCGGGTGAAGCGGTCGTATTCGGCAAAGCTGGCAAACTTGTCCCAGGCGTCATCAACGCCGTCAACCCGGCTGTTATCCGGGCGGGTCAGGTCGCCGCCAAGCTGCAGGTTATACGGCGGGTCGGCGAAGATCACATCGACCGACTTTTCCGGCAGGCTGTTCATGACCTGAATGCAGTCGCCGCCATGGATCACGTTGGTTTCCAGCACGGTGGCGATGTCGGATGCGGCCTTGGCGGCAGCCTTGGTCTTGCGGGTCATGGGGGCGCTCTCAGCAATAAGGGAATTCGGTGCGGGACTGTGCATCCCGGAAGATCGGTTTTCGTCGATCCCGAGTCGCGCGTCAAGAATCTGTGGAATCAGCGGATTAGCCCGAGTCGCTGTTTTTGGCCGCCTGTGGATGACTGTGGCACTAAATTTAGTGTCAACAGATTCCGGTAAACACCGGGTATGGGGGCTGTGTTGCGGGTGTGCAACACTTTTTCCCGTGACGGAGAAAAGTGACATCCGAGTCGGAGCCGTAGGGATCAGGAGTCGGAACCGCCGCTTTGTTCCCCCGCTGTTCCGCTGTCAGGGGCAAAGCGCTGTGCGTCATCCTGTGAATCGGCTGTGACTCGATTGTGGATAACATTGATAAATTGAGTTTATCAAAAGCATCATTCCTATCAGTTGGAATGATTGACGGCGGCGGCGCAGGATCAGGGTGTTGAAAGCGGGCGGTTTTTCCGTCAGCGCCGACACAATAAGGATGACCCCGATCATGCTGCCGCTGTCTGTGATCCCCCCGTTTGTTGCTGACCGCACCGGCTGGCTGCTGGCGCTGGCCCTTGGCGGGCTGGCGCTGGCGGGCAATGCCGCCGCCACCGCCGCCGGGCTGTTTATCGGCGGGCCGCTGGCGCTGGCGCTGATTTTGGGGCTGCTGGTGCGCTGGCGCTGGCCGGGGGCGGGCGCGCTGCCGGGCCTGCCGGGCTGGGGGCGCTTTACCCTGCGGGCCGGGGTGGCGGTGCTGGGGCTGGGGGTGACGGTGCAGGATGCCGCCCGCATCGGCTGGGGCGGGGTGGCGGCGGTGGCGGCGACGCTGGCGGTGACGCTGGCAGTGACCCTGCTGGCCGGGCGCTGGCTGAAGGTGCCGCCGGGCCTGACCCGGCTGATCGCGGCGGGTACGGCGGTGTGCGGGGCATCGGCGGTGCTGGCGGTGGCGGCGCGCCATCAGCAGGATGAGGCGACGGCCAGCCATGCGGCGGTGGCGATTGCCATTGTCACGCTGTTCGGGTCGGTGGGGATGATGCTGCATCCGGCGCTGTCGGGGTGGCTGCACCTGTCGGCGGTACAGGCCGGGCTGTGGGCCGGGGCCAGCCTGCACGAGGTGGCGCACGCGGTGGGCGCGGCGGTGCAGCAGGGGCCGGTGGCGGCTGACTTCGGCACGATTGCCAAACTGGAACGGGTGGCCCTGCTGGTGCCGGTGGTGGCGCTGCTGGGGGACGGAAAGCGCGGCACGCCGCCGCTGTTTCTGCTGGTGTTTGTCGGCTTTATGGGGCTGGCCAGCTTTGGTCTGGTGCCGCCTGCGGTGCAGGCGCTGGCCCGCCCGGTGAGTCTGGCGCTGCTGACCACGGCGCTGGCGGCGCTGGGGGTTTCCACCGCGCTGGGGCCGCTGCGGCAGGCGGGCTGGCGGCCGGTGGCGCTGGGGCTGATTGCGACGCTGGTGATTTTCCTCTTCAGCTTTGGCCTGATCCGGGGTTTTCTGAGCGTATGACGTTTGAGCAGCTCCGCATTTTTCTGGCCGTTGCTGACCACCTGCACTTTACGCGGGCGGCGGAGGCCCTGCACCTGACCCAGCCCGCCGTCTCCGCCGCCGTTGCGGCGCTGGAGGAGGCGCGGCAGGTCAGACTGTTCCACCGCCTTGGCCGCCGGGTGGCGCTGACCGAAGCCGGGGCCCTGCTGGTGACCGAGGCGCGGGTGATCCTGCGCCGGGTGAAACAGGCGGAACAGATGCTGGATGAACTGTCTGGCCTGCAACGCGGCAGCCTGACGGTGGCGGCCAGCGAGACGGTGGGGTCATGGTGGCTTCCGGCCCGGCTGACGCGGTTTGCCTCGGCCTATCCCGGCCTGTCGCTGGGGCTGGAGGTCGGCAACACCGCCGCCGTGGTGGCCGCGGTGCTGGCGGGCACGGCGGATGTCGGCATCGTGGAAGGTCGGGTGGACGATGCCCGGCTGGCCCAGACCATTCTGGTGCGCGACCAGCTGGTGCTGGTGGTCGGCCCCGGCCACCGCTGGTGGAGCCGCGAGCATGTGCTGGCGCAGGAAGTGACCGACACCCCGTGGCTGATGCGCGAAAGCGGATCGGGCACGCGGGAAGCCTTTTTCGATGCGCTGCGGCAGGCGGGGATCGACGATAAGGCGGTGACGGTGCGCCTGACCCTGCCGTCGGGGGCGGCGATCCGCGCCGCGCTGGCGGAAGGCACCTGCGCCGCCATCGTATCGCGCCACGTGGTGGCCGACGCCCTGAAGGCAGGGCGGCTGCACGCCCCGCGCTTTGACCTGCCGCACCGCCATTTTGTGCTGATCCGCCACCTTGACCGCACCCCCGGCGCGGCGGAACGCGCCTTTACCCAGTATCTGGCGAAGGGGGAGGAGTAGGAGGAGGCCGATAGTTCTCCCTGCCCCTAAGGCTGGCTGCCACACGCTTTATGGCAGCCGCCAGCACCATCCCCTTTTTTTGCCTGTAGCAGCATGAGACTGAACGGGATCGGGGGGCATTATCACAAGATCGACTTCGGCAGCTTGTGAGGCTGCTTCAAGAGGGTGATCGTTTAGGACGTTTGGATCGCAACGGCGACCTTTCGGCGGGAAATGTTGTTAATTTATGGCCTATGGCCGAAAGTTTTTCATGCGCTGGATTATCGTCGGGTCAAACGTCGTGGGGTTAAACCGCATCGAGTCAGTATTCATATCCATTGGGAGTGCGACGGCCGTCACGGGGCATTCCTCTGTCTTTGCCTGTGCCGCCCGCATGACGACTTCAGAGAAAGCGGCGTGTACCTCTAGGAGAAAATGCGGTGTCGTCCCGTTTTCCGCTTCCGCGTCCTCATACTCTTTAATGTCTTTCAACAGTTTTTTATACCTAGCCACCCCTTCTGCACGACGCCCTATCTGCAGAAGATTTAAGGTGTTTGTGACGCCTACTTCCATCACCGTATAAATACCACTGTTTTCGGCGAGAGAATCCTCCCTGTCAGCGATCCCGCTCGCGATAGAATCAGGGTAAGATTTGCAGGCGTCCTCGAGGCGCCCGTTCCGCCACGCTTTGATGATATCGATATCGGGACCGGATTTGTAATGACCGTCAAAAAAACCAGCCAGGCGGTGATCAATGGAGTAGGCCATCAGCTGACCATTCTTCATTTCTATCAAATCGGCAATGTATGGTAATACTGGGTCACTATTCAAATCTTCAACCCGGAAGAGATCCTGTCTATAGCCTTCATAGCCGCTGCCGCCGGATTTGTAATCCACAACGAAGGCCGGGGCATGATCGGGGAAGATGTCCTCCCCAGTTAGAGATTCGATGGTGATGAGACCATCTGGATTATCTAGGATTAACTCTAGGCGCCCTTCCTTCAGGCGATATATGTGGAGTACGTCGGTGTAATAATCACACCGCCAGACCACCGCTAGAGCGCTGAAAGCCCCATTTTCTTTGATCGCCACAGCCTGGCTAATTTCTGTACAGACTCCGTCTAAGTATTTGATCACAGTATTGGGAACAGTTCTCCATACTTCCTTAGGCCACTGCGCCGGGTGTAGAACGTGCGGTTTATCCAGAAATTCGGCAGATTTTACCAATGCGGCATCAAACAGACTCAGCCGCTTTTGTGATTTTTCTACGATCTCAGGTGGACGGCCCAGAAGGGATGACAGGACAACTATAGCGATGAGCTTGACCGACATGTTCACCTCTGGGTTTGACGTGGTGTTCATATCAGATTTTCTACTTTGGCGGTATCCTCTTAATCATAAAAAAGTGTATTTTTAGGGTGTTAGGGTGGTCTTGGATGCTGCCTCGGTCTTCCCGGTTTCTGAAAATTATCCAGAACATTCCCAGAGAGAAAACACTCTCAGGGTGTTTTTGCAGATGTTTCAGTTCTTGCATGACTTTATGCTGGGCTGCATTCAGGGTGTTGAGGCAGCTCTTGAATGAGCGGAAGGGCGACAGGGGGGGTGGAAAATTGGGGTATGCAGGTGTCTTGTGAGCCATCCGGTTGAAAAGGATGGCTCTTTTTTTTGCCGAAAATTCCTGTCGACAAAAAGAATACAAAGCGTAAGATCATCCTCAACGCGGTGGGGTCAGAAAGATTGTATCCGATATCCAATTTCTGATATCCTCCGCCCCGGAATGAAACGCCAACGCAGACCACAGGACCGATACCGCCATGAACGCAAAAGTTTTCTCCGGCACCATGCCCGCCCTGATGACCCCGTGCAAAGCCGACCGCACCCCCGATTTTGACGCGCTGGTGCGCAAGGGGCAGGAGCTGATCGCCGCCGGGATGTCGGCGGTGATTTACTGCGGGTCGATGGGCGACTGGCCGCTGCTGACCGATGAACAGCGCATGGAAGGCGTGGAACGTCTGGTCAAGGCCGGGGTGCCGGTGATCGTCGGCACCGGGGCCGTCAACACCGCCAAGGCGGTGGAACATGCCGCCCATGCCGCCAGGGTCGGTGCCGCCGGTCTGATGGTGATCCCGCGCGTGCTGTCGCGCGGCCCGTCGCTGACCGCGCAGCGCCACCACTTCAAGGCCATTCTGGCGGCGGCCCCGCAGCTTCCGGCGGTGATCTACAACAGCCCGTACTATGGCTTTGCCACCCGCGCCGACCTGTTCTTCGCCCTGCGCGCCGAACACCCGAACCTTGTCGGCTTTAAGGAATTCGGCGGCCCGGCGGATATGTCTTACGCGGCGGAAACCATCACCCGCGCCGACGACACCGTCGCCCTGATGGTCGGGGTCGATACCTGCGTGTTCCACGGTATCGTCAACTGCGGGGCCACCGGCGCCATCACCGGCATCGGCTGTGTGCTGCCGAAGGAAGTGCTGCACATGGTCGCCCTGTCCAACGCCGCCGCCAAGGGCGATGTTGAGGCCCGCCAGCGCGCGCTGGAACTGGAAGCGGCGCTGAAGGTGCTGTCCACTTTCGACGAAGGCCCGGATCTGGTGCTGTACTTCAAGCATCTGATGGTGCTGAAGGGCAACCCGGAATACACCCTGCACTTCAACGAGACCGACGCCCTGACCGCCAGCCAGCGCGGCTTTGCCGAAGCCCAGCTTAAGCTGTTCGACGCCTGGTATGCCGAATGGTCGAAGCTGCCCGGCGCGGTGCAGACCTATAAGGCGTAACGCTTTTCTGTTCCGGCCTGTCCCGCTCCGGCGGTATGGCAGGCCGGGATGGCAGGCAGACCCCCGCTCAAGGTGGCTTGGGCGGGGGTTTTGCTGTTCTGCGCGCCACGGCGTCTGCCCAAAGACGTAAAGGGTGCGGGCTCTGCCCAAAGACGTAAAGGGTGCGGGCTCTGCCCAAAGACGTAAAGGGTGCGGGCTCTGCCCGCTGGCCCGGAAAGGGCCGGGGGCCCTTTCATCCCATTTTTTGGGTATGATAGGCAGGGGTGTGGGGCCTGTGGCCCCGCCCTCGGGCTTTGCCCGATATGGGAAAGGGGTGTGGGGCCTGTGGCCCCGCGCGGGTGTGGGCGGCAGCCCACAGAGACAGACCGGTGTGGGCGGCAGCCCACAGAGACAGACCGGTGTGGGCGGCAGCCCACGAAAACAGACCGGTGTGGGCTTTTACGGCGCTGCCAGCCGTTCGGCATAGGTGCGCAGGTCGTGCGGCCAGTCGGCGATGCAGGCGGAAAAGCCGGAGAGATCCCCGGCGAACAGGGCGCGCAGGGCCTCTTCGTAGCCCGGCAGATCCCCGGCGATGGCCTGAAGGAAGCGGTAGGCGGCGTCCTGCCGCTGGCGGGCGGAGGGCGCGGTGGTGGCCTCGGCGCGGCGGGCGTCGTCAATCAGGCGGCGCAGGGCGACCGATGCGCCGCCCGGCTGGGTCGCCAGCCAGTCCCAATGGCGGGGCAATAGGGTGACTTCGCGCCCGATGACGCCCAGTTTTGGCCGGCCCCGGCCTTTCGGGGTGCTGTCTTCGGGGGCGGGGGCCGGGGAAGCCGTAAGGGAAGAGGCCGGGCGGGCATCGGGGTCGGTCTGCTGGCCGGTGGCATCGTTGAACATCAGCACCGCGCCGCTGTGCGGGGTTGCCTGCGCCGCCAGCACGGCGGCGGTCACGTCGGCCAGCGGGCCGTGGCACAGGCGGCGATGACCGGCAAAGGCGGTGTAGGTGGTGGTCATGGCGGAATCCTTCCGGGATGGGGATGGATTTATTACCCGGATAAAATCCTTGCGTCAATATCATCCGGGTAATAATCTGCGCCGATCCTGTACTCCGGACGGCAGAGGCCCCGATGACCCAGCAACACCGTGACGCCGCCGTGGCGGCATACCGCGAACGACCCCAGCAGGCGGGCGTTTATGCCGTGACCTGCACCGCCAGCGGCCAGTGCTGGATCGGCGGTGCGCCGGATGTGCGGACGATCCGCAACCGGCTGTGGTTTACCCTGCGCCTTGGTGGCGGCGGGCGGGTGACCGGGGCGGGGATGGCAGCGTTGCAGGCGGCCTGGCAGCAGCACGGCGAGGCGGCTTTCACCTTCACCGTGCTGGAAACCCGCCCGGAAGACACCCCGGAACCCGACCCCCGCCGCCTGCGCCAGTGGCTGACCGCCCGCGCCGCCGACTGGCAGGCGCAGCGCGGGGCGATGGGGGTGTAGGGGGGCGCTCAGGGAATAAAAAGCCCCCTCCCGGAGACCCGGAAGGGGGCGGTAAGCCCAGAGGTGATGTCGACAGCGGAAGGATGCCCCCGGTCGACAGGCGTCCTTTACGCCAGCAACTGAACGATTTTCTCGTAGTAGTTCAGTGCGAAGAGGCTGGCGGAGGTGACAAGGCTGATGCTGATCACAATCGTTTTACAGAGCTGGTTGAACGAGCGCAGGAGCTTGGTGGCCTCGGTCAGGTTCTGACGGACAGAGCTCAGACGTTCCCGCACGGTCCGCTTGTTCTGGGGCAGCATGATGTTTCCTCCGGTTGTTTTCAGGCATACCGTAGGCCTTCGCGGCCGGTGTTGCCTCGTTTGACAATGCCTTTGGGCAGAAGTTAAAGAACAGAATGCAGACAAGACTGTAGCGCAGAGGCCCACGGATAAAACCGGGGCCACACCTTGCAGACAAAGCATCACAATGACCCGGGCTTGAAAGACTCTGATGGAATCGTCTCTACGATTTCAGAAGTGCTTTCCTCTTAATTCATGTTCTTGCCGCGCCCGGTACTGAAGCGGACACGCATAGTGGCATGGGTTTTTCTGCGGCGCAATATGTCAATGAAGGGTTAATTTCCTGTGCGGGTTTAAGCGGTTAGTGTTAGGGGAGCCGTGGCGGGGGCGCGAAATTCGCCTGTGTTTTGAAAGAATATTTCAATGTGTCTGTCTGGAAAAAACCAATATTTCGTTCGTGGGGCATAAAATCAGCGGATTGTCTGTCGGGCTCCGTTGAACGGGGCACGGCCTGAAACTACGCCGGGGCTGACAGAGAATCGTTGAGCCCAGCAGAGGAAAGAAAGCAGGGATTCCGGGGAGTTAGAGAGGTTATAATATTTATACATTCATTTTGTGGTCTTTCCATCAAATGGTCGTTGCGGCGCAGCGGCGGGATTTTGGCTGTCGGCCCACAGTGCCCCGGAAAGGACCCCGAAAAGCAAGCGAATGGCGCGGCAGTCAGGGGCTGATCGCTTTGGTTGATTTGTCTCCGTGCTGAGTTCGCCATATAATTGGTCAGGAGGGCTGTCCTACGATCAATGTCGGAAGAGCGCCTCTCCGCAGGCTGTGGCCGGTTGTCTTTCAACCTTCTGTTCTCCTCCCCCATCCCGCCCCCTTGACGGTAATTCGCGCCGATTGCTGCTTTTTTGCGGGCGTTGGTATGGTCACTCCACCGCAAGTCATCTGCCTGCCCCCGATCGGGGCGGGCTAGCCCGCAGGAGGACCATCCATGTGCATGGCCGGAGGAAGCCCGTCTGTTCCCACCGCCGCCCCCACGCCTGAACCGGCGAAGGAGCCGGTCAAGCAGGCTGACACGCAGGTGCAGCAGGCCTCAGACAGTCTGCGCCGTCAGGCGGCGCTGGCCGGGGCCAGCCGGGGCGGCACCCTGCTGACCGGCGGGCAGGGCCTGACCGCCGCCGCTGATCTGGCCCGCAAAACCCTGCTGGGGGCGTAAGCGTCATGGACGTCAAGGCCCCCTATCTGCGGCGGCTGTCGGCGCTGACGGCGGAGCGTACGCCCTATCTGGCCCCGTGGCAGGCGGTGCGTGATTTTGTGCTGCCGTGGCATGGCCGTTTTCCCGGTGAGGCCGGGGGCAAGGCCCGCACCATCACCACCGACCGCATTCTGGATAACACCGCCACGCTGGCGCACCGGGTGCTGGCCAGCGGGCTGATGGCCGGGGTGACGTCTCCGGCGCGGCCCTGGTTCCGCCTTGGGGTGCCTGATCCCCGGCTGACCGACAATGCCGCCGTCAAGCTGTGGCTGAATGATGCCGAACGCATGCTGCGGGCGGTGTTTGCCCGGTCCAACCTGTATAACGCGCTGGCGGCGCTGTATGAAGAGATGGCGGCCTTCGGCCCGGCGGTGATGGTGGTGCATGAAGACCCCGACCCCGAGGGCACGGTCGTCACCGCCCAGACCCTGACCATCGGCGAATACTGTCTGGCGCAGGATGCGGCGGGGCGGGTCAACACCCTGTACCGCGACTGCGAAATGACGGTGGCGCAGGTGGTGGAAGAGTTTGGGGCCGCTGCGGTCAGCGCCGCCGTGCGCCGCCAGCACGAGGCCGGGCGGCTGGAAGCCCCGGTGCGGGTGGTGCAGGTGATCGAGCCTGACCCCGCCTTTGGCCGTGATCCGGCGGCCCGGCGCTTCCGCGAGGTGTGGTTTGAAACGGCGGGGGAGCGTGACCGCCTGCTGCGGCAGGGGGGGTACGAGACGTTTCCCGCCCTGTGCCCGCGCTGGGGGGTGGCCGGGACCGGCGATGTCTACGGCTGGTCGCCGCTGCTGTCGGCGCTGGGCGACGTGCGCCAGCTTCAGGCGATGGAGCGGGCCTATGCGCAGGCGGTGGCGAAGATGGTCAATCCGCCGCTGGTGGCGCCGTCGTCGCTGCGCGGTATTCCCGTCAATGCCCTGCCGGGAGGGGTCAACTTTGTTGACAGCCTTCAGGGCGGGGCCGCCGGGGTGCGGTCGCTGTACGACGTGCAGCCGCGCACGGTGGAATTGCAGCAGTCGATGGAGTTTGTGCGCCAGCGCATCCGCCGGGCCTGTTACGAAGATGTGTGGCTGATGGTCTCTGACCTTGACCGCGCCACCGTCACCGCCACCGAGATTGACGCCCGGCGGCAGGAAAAGCTGCTGATGCTCGGCCCGGTGCTGGAACGGCTGCATCATGACCTGCTCGACCCGCTGGTGGAACGGGTGTTCCGCATTATGGTGCGGCAGTCGCTGCCGGACTGGCAGCGCGGGTCTGACAGTGCGCTTCTGCCACTGCCCCCGCCGGAGCTGCGCGGCCTGCCGCTGCGGGTGGACTACATCTCGGTGCTTGCCGATGCCCAGAAGGCGGTGGCGGTGGGCGGTATTGAACGGGTGGCGGCCTTTGTCGGCACGCTGGCCGGGGCATACCCGCAGGTGCGCGATAAGTTTGACGCCGATCAGGCGGTTGATGAGTTCGCCGATGCGGTGGGGGCCCCGGTGCGGCTGGTCCGCCCTGATGCGGCGGTGGCGGGCCTGCGGGCGGAGCGGTCAGAACAGGATCTGGCCCGCCAGCAGCTGGAAACACTGGGGCAGGTCGCGGCCATCGCCCGCACCGGGGCCGACGCGGCAAAAGCGGCGGGGCTGGTGTAACACCGGGATAACGGAGATACGGCAAAGCCGTACCGACTGGGCCATTGAGGCCCCGCGCGACCATTCGCGCGTAAGCCAAGCGGGCGGAGGCCCGCGCCCGGCGTGTGAGGGACCAAAAAGACGGAGGTACGGCAGAGCCGTACCGACTGGCCCATTGAGGGCCCGTGCCCACGTGGGCACGTAAGCCAAGCGGGCGGACGCCCGCGCCCGGCGCTTGAGGGACAAACATAATAAGGAGCGCAGCGACTGACGCGCCCGGCGTGTGAGGGGCCGAACAAACGGAGGTACGGCAGAGCCGTACCGACTGGCCCATTGAGGGCCCGTGCCCACGTGGGCACGTAAGCCAAGCGGGCGGAGGCCCGCGCCCGGCGTGTGAGGGACAAACATAATAAGGAGCGCAGCGACTGACGCGCCCGGCGTGTGAGGGACCAAAAAGACGGAGGTACGGCAGAGCCGTACCGACTGGCCCATTGAGGGCCCGTGCCCACGTGGGCACGTAAGCCAAGCGGGCGGACGCCCGCGCCCGGCGCTTGAGGGACAAACATAATAAGGAGCGCAGCGACTGACGCGCCCGCCGCCTGAGGGGCCGAACAAACAAGGGACAAACACAAAAGGAAAATAACCAAAATGGATAATTCGAAAGAGTTTGTAACGGATGAGGATGAATTGCGGCGGCGGGATCTGGAAGACCTGCGCGCCGTGCTGGCCCTGCCGGAAGGGCGGCGGGTGCTGCGCCGTGTGCTGCGCACCGCCGGGCCGCTGACGCTGGGGGTCGGTGACACCGCCGATGCCACCAGCTTCCGGCAGGGCGGGCGCTGGCTGGGGCTGTGGCTGCTGGCCGAAGCGCTGGCCGCCGATGCCGCCACCGCCGCCGTTCTGTTGACTGACTACGCCACCGAACAGGGAGCCATCCATGCCTGAGGATCTGACCCATGCTGTCACCGCCGCCAGCCCCGCCGCCGCCGCCACACCGGCCCCGGCCCCGCTTTCCCAAACCCCGGATGCCGGGCCCGGCCCCGTCTCCGCCCCGGGTGCGTCTGCCGTCGGCGGTGCTGCTGCGCCGTCTCGGCCTGCCGCCGGATCTGATTCTGCCGCGTCTGAGGCAGGCCACGGACCGGCTGCGGCATCCCCGCCTGCCGGGGCTGTGACGGCTGAGTCCTATCAGGCCTTTACCCTGCCGGACGGGATGACGGTGGATGATGGCCTGCTGGGCCGGTTCCGCAGTGTTGCCGCCGGTCTGGGGCTGACGCAGGCGCAGGCCCAGCAATTGGTTGACCTGCGGGCGGAACAGGCCCGGCAGGAAGCTGCCGCCCACGCCGGTCAGTCGCGGCAGTGGGCGGAGGAAGCCCGCCGCGACCCGGAATTCGGCGGTGCCGGGTTCCAGACCGCGCTGGCGGTGGCGGACCGGGGCCTTGCCTCCTTCGCGACGCCGGAACTGCGGGCCCTGCTGGACCAGACCGGGCTGGGCAATCACCCGGAAATGATCCGGCTGGCCTACCGCATTGGCCGCACCCTGTCGGAGCCCGGCCCGGTACAGCCGGGGGCGACCCCGCCGGAAGCGATGAGCACGGCTGACTTTTACGCCCGGGAGGTTTTCGGGAGGTAGTTTTGTGTTTTTAGGGGGGGCCTTTTTATGTTCGGCCCCTCAGGCGGCGGGCGGGCGCATCCGCGCCCTTGCCTCACGTGCCCA
>NZ_KB907338.1:530006-536753 GCF_000381985.1 Novispirillum itersonii subsp. itersonii ATCC 12639
GTCTCCGCCATGGGGTTTGTCGCCATGGATGCGCCGCTGCCCGCCGTGGACAGCACCGCCCGGCTGATCCGCTTCGATCTCGCCAAAATGGGCGGTCAGATTGAGGTCGGCGAGGATAAGGCCCGCCAGTATGGCGGCAAGGAAAAGTACTTCGCCGACAAGACCGCCCCGGTCCTGAAAATGGCCGGGATGAACACCGAACGCACCATCCTGTACGACAACCTGCGCCAGTATGCGGTTGACCGCGCCGCCGCCGGAAAGGGCAGCCGCGTCTATGACGCCAAGGGCACCGGGGCCGCCAACTATTCCATCCTCGCCGTGCGCTTTGAGGAAGGGGTCTGTTCCGGCCTGTATAACCCCAACGGCTTCGGCAACGGCGTGCTGTTTGACGTGCAGGCGATCAACGGCGGCAACCTCTACAAAGATGACAAAGGCGTGCTGGTCTACGGCGTCCGCCTGAAGTGTGACCTCGGCATGATGCTGACCGGCGACCGCAACGTGGCCGCCATCGTCAATATCGACCTTGCCGCCGGAAAGACCCCGACCGAGGCGATGATCGACGATCTGCTGGCCGATGTGCGGGCCACCTCCTCGGGCCGGACCCTGCTGCTGATGCACCCACGGGTGCAGAGCTGGCTGGGCCGGGCCTTTAAGGGCAACCGCCTCGATCTGCGTCCGGCAGATGACAACATCACCCGGCAGGTCAAGGCCTGGGAAGGCGTGCCGCTGCTGACCAGCTACACCTTCGCCGATGGCAGCGAGAGCAAGGTTTCTGTCGGGTAAGGCCCGGTCCTGAGAAAAAAAGGAGAGCTTTTATGTATAAAATCAATGGCCTTACCCATTACGTTCAGGTGCATGGGCAGTCTCTGGCGCTGGCCCAGCCCCTGCCGCAGAACACCGGTGCCGACGGCAACGGCGGGCCGGTCCGTGCCGGGGGCACGCAGGGGGCGATCGAGGTCATCGTCCGGGCCAACACCGCCCTGACCATCGCCGACGGCAAGGCCCTGACCGTCCGCCTTCAGCACCGGACCGGCACCGCCCCCTTCAGTGATCTGGCCACCGTGGTCAGCTTTACCGCCACCGGCGGCAACGGGGCCATAGCCCGCGATACCGAGCTGGGGCGCTTTGTGCTGCCCGGCACCACCGGCGACGAGGTCAGGGCGGTGATCGCCACCACCGACCCTGCCGCCAGCGGCACGATCGACGTGCTGCCGACCTATCAGGCGCGCTGAGGCCCCGGCGCCTCCGGCAGCCGGTCCCGGGCGGGGGGATCTTCCGCCCGGGACCGCTGTTTCCCGTCCCGTCAGACAAAGGAGCTTTCCCGATGGTCGCCAGTGTCGTCGGCCTGTGTAACCTGTCGCTGTCCCTGCTGGGGGCGCAGGACATTGCCGCCCTTGACGAGGCCTCGCCCGAGGCGCGGGCCTGTGCCCGCCATTTCGGCCCCTGTCTTGAGGCGGTGCTGCGGGATCACCCGTGGAACTTTGCCACCCGCCGGGTGGTGCTGGCCCCGCTGGCGGCCCCGGTTGCCCCCGGCTGGACCTATGCCTACGCCCTGCCGCCCGACTGCCTGCTGGCGCGGGAGCTGGTGGTGCCGCAGGGGTCGGCGGCGGCCCGTTTTTCGGTGGAATATGCCCCCGGGGCCGGGCGGGTGCTGCTGACCGATCTGGCCGGGGCGGCGCTGGTCTATACCGCCCGCACCGAAGACACCGCCAGTTTTGATCCGCTGTTCGTGCAGGCCTTAAGCTGGCGGCTGGCGGCGCATCTGGCGATGCCGCTGACCCGCGACCGGGCCCTGTTGCAGATGGCGCAGACCCTGTATCTGAATACCCTGACGCAGGCGCAGCGCGCCGATGCCAATGAAGGCGTGCCGGAAAGCCCGCGCGATCCGTCCTGGATTGCCGCCCGGGGCATTGCCTCCGGCTGGGACGATGTCTGGGGTGGGGGGCTGTCATGACCCTGCGCGGCTATCAGCCCAGCTTTACGGCGGGGGAGCTGACCCCCAGCCTGCACGGGCGCACCGATCTGGCCGGATACGCCAACGGTCTGCGCACCTGCCGCAATTTTATTCTGCATGCTCATGGCGGGGTTTCCACCCGGCCGGGGTTTGCCTTTGTCGGCTTTACCCGGGGCGGGCCGGTGCGGCTGGTGGCCTTTCAGTTTTCCACCGTGCAGCAGTATGTTCTGGAATTCGGGGCCGGGTATCTGCGCGTCCATAAAGACGGCGGGACGGTGCTGAAAGACGGCGCGCCCTATGAGCTGGCCACCCCCTATACCGCCGCTGATCTGCCGGGGCTGGCGTGGACCCAGTCAGCCGATACGCTGTTTCTGGTCCATGCCGGGCATCCGCCGCATCGCCTGACCCGGCGCGGTCATGCCGACTGGACCCTGACGCCGATGGTGTTCGGCCCGTCGCTGTCCGGCCCGGCGGGGGTGACGGCGGTGGCGTCGGGCAGTGGCGGCACGGCGGCGACGCTGCGGTATCGTGTCACCGCGATTTCTGCCGATACCGGGGAACAGAGCCTGCCGTCGCCGGTGGTTGCCGTGACCGGCTGGACCGAAAGCAACTGGCCGCAGGGGGCGAAAATCAGCCTGAGCTGGCCCGAAGGGTCCGGGGTGGTGGAATACCGCGTCTATAAGGAAGACAACGGTCTGTTCGGCCAGATCGGCGCGACGGAACAGACCGGCTTTGCCGACGACAACATCACCCCCGATCTGGCCCGCACCCCGCCGGGGCCGCGCAACCCGTTCGACGGGCCGGGCAAATACCCCTCGGCGGCGGCATTTCATGAACAGCGGCTGTTTCTGGCGGCCACGGAGCAGGCCCCGCAGACGGTCTGGGGCAGTGCCATCAACGCCTATGGCAACTTTAACACCTCGCGCCCGGTGCGGGATGACGAGGCGATCACCTTCACCATTGCCGCCGCGCAGGTCAACGCCGTGCGCCACATCGTGCCGCTGGGCGACATGATCCTGCTGACGTCGGGCGGGGAATGGCGGGTCGGCGGGGCCAGCGATGGCGCGGCCCTGACCCCGTCTTCGCTGCGGCTGAAACCGCAGGGCTACCGGGGGGCCTCGAAAGTGCGGCCGATGGTGGTGGGCAACACCATTCTGTACGTGCAGGACAAGGGCAGCATCGTCCGGGATCTGGCCTACAGTCTGGAGGTGGACGGCTTTACCGGCGACAACCTGTCGATCCTGTCCGGGCATCTGTTTGACGGCCATACCCTGACCGACTGGGCCTATGCGCAGGTGCCGCATTCGATTGTGTGGGCGGTGCGGGATGACGGGGTGCTGCTGGGGCTGACCTATCTGCGGGAACACCGGGTCTGGGGCTGGCACCGCCACGACACCGACGGCACGGTCGAAGCGGTCTGCACCGTTTCGGAAGGGGCGGAGGATGTGCTGTATGCCGTGATCCGCAGAACGTTGAACGGAGAAGAGAAGCGCTGTCTGGAACGGCTGTCCGGGCGCGGCTGGGCAACGGCGGAAGAGGCCTTCTGCGTTGACTGCGGCCTGTCGTACAGCGGCCCGCCGGTGACGGTGCTGACCGGGCTGGAGCATCTGACCGGGCGGGAGGTGGCTGTTCTGGCCGGTGGCGATGTGCTGGCCCGGCAGACGGTCATCAACGGGCAGATCACCCTGCCGCGCCCGTACAGCCGGGTGCAGGTCGGGCTGCCGTATTCCTGCATGCTGGAAACGCTGGACCTTGACCCCGGCGCCACGGCGCAGGGCAGCGCGCAGGGGCGGCGGCGCAGCGTGGCGCGGGTGACGGTCCGGGTTGCGGCCTCGCGGGAGTTCCGGGCCGGACCCTCGGCGGAGCGGCTGGTGAAGGTGCGGCAGCAGCAGACGGTGCTGGACAGCCCGCTGGCGCTGCGGGACGGGCTGGTGGAACTGACGCTGGACGCGGGGTGGAACAGCCACGGGCGGGTGGTGATCCGGCAGGATGACCCGCTGCCGCTGACGGTGCTGGCGATTGTGCCGGAGGTGGATTTTGGCGGGTAAAGCCGGGCAGGCCCGCCCTGCGGCAGCGATCCGCCCGTGGCGGGAGGAGGATGTGCTGTCCCTTGCGCCCCGGCTGCGGGCGTCAGACGTGGCGGAGGTCTGGGCATCGCACCGGGCAACGCCGGATCAGGCGCTGCGCGGGTCGCTGGCGCTGTCGGTGCAGGCCGGGGCCGGGGTGATCGGCGGGCGGGTGGAATGCCTGTTCGGTGTGGCCCCCGACCCCGGCGACCGGCAGGCGGGGATCGTCTGGCTGCTGGGCAGCCCGGCGCTGGAAACCGCCCCGGTCGGGGTGCTGCGGCACAGCCGGGCGGTGGTGGCCGGGTGGCAGCAGATGTTCCCCCGGCTGTGGAACCGGGTGGATGCCCGCAACGGGGTCTCGCTGCGCTGGCTGCGCTGGCTGGGGTTTCAGGTGGCACCTGCCATGCCCTTCGGGCCGGATGGGATGCCGTTTCATCATGTCGAACGACGGAGGAGCGAACAATGTGTGCAGTACCGGGTGTGATGGCGGCGCTGGCGGCCACATCGGCCCTGACCGGGGCCGCCACGATGGTGGCGCAGGGGCAGGCGCAGCGGCGGCAGTCGGCCTATCAGTCCGCCGTGGCGCAGGCCAATGCGGCGGCGGCGGATCAGGCGGCGCAGGCGCAGGAACAGGCGGCGGAACGGGCGTTGCAGCAGGGCCGGGTGGCCGAACAGCAGCAGCGGTTGCGCACCGCGCAGGCGGTCAGCAGTCAGCGGGCCGGTCAGGCCGCGTCCGGGGTGCTGGTTGACAGCGGATCGGCGCTGGATGTCACCGCCGACACCGCGCAGGCGGGGGAGCTGGATGCCCTGTCCCTGCGGCAGCAGGCGGAAGAGGACGCCTATCAGCACCGCTGGCAGGCCTATCAGGCCCGCACCGGCGGTAATGCGGCCCTGGCACAGGGGCAACTGGCGTCGATGCGCGGGCAGTCCGCCGTTTCCGGCAGTCTGTTTGCGGTGGGCAACAGCCTGCTCAGCCGGGCCCCGGCGGTGGGGCGGGCGTTTGGCCGGGCGTGGCTGCCCGATGACCTCAGCTAGGGCCCGGCCCCCGGTTACTGTGCGGGGGCAGAGGGCGGCGGCGCGGCGGGGGGAACAGGTGGCGGGGGCGGGCAGGGCTGCGGCGGCCCGCCGTCTTGCAGGGGCGGGCACATCACTTCCGGGTTGATATCGACGGTTTTGCGGACCGGCTGACCGTCGCGCAGCAGGTCGATCCGCACCCCCTGCCGCCCGTACAGGTCTGGCAGACGGGCGGAAAAGTCCTGCGGGGTATCCACCGCCTGACCGTCCAGCGCGGTGATCAGATCGCCGGGCAGCAGATCAGCGGCAAAGGCCGGGCTGCCGGTGACAACGGCAAACACTTCGGCCCCTTTGTTGGTTTTGTTTTTCTGGCGGGTGTCGTCCGATGGCTCCTGCACCACCGCGCCCAGCCCGCCCGGCTGGCCGGGGGCCCAGAAGGTGGCTGACAGGGTATAGAGCTCGTAGGTATAGGGCTCGTAGCGGGTGACGGTGGTCTGGGTCCAGACCGTTTCACGGTAGGACTGGCCGCTGGCGCGGTCGGTCACGGTGCGGGTGACCGGCACCATCACCGGGTGCTGAACCGGGGTCACGCCGCGCTGGGTGGACTGATACTCCTGCGACAGCAGCACCACCGGCGCCCCGACGGCGCGGGCCTGCGTTTCAGCATCGCTGCGGGCCGTATCCCGCCCGGTGAAGGTGGCGGTCCCGATCAGCACATATCCGCGCCGCAGCAGGGCCCGGCTTTCCGCCTCCGCCGAGCCGGAAGGCAACAGCCGCACCTCCGGCTTCCAGCCTGCCGCGACGGGCAGGGTCCGCGCCGCCGGGATCACCGGCTGATAGGCATCGGCATAGGGATTGGCACAGGCCGCCAGCAGCAGCGGGATCAGGGCGGCAAGGCAGCGGATCAGCGGGGGGGCCATGATGGCGGTGTGTCCGGTCAAGACAGAGACCGCATCAGTGTACTCCCGCGCCCCGCATCAACGGAAGAGGCCACCGCGCGTCACAAACGATAACCGAGATGAAGGATAAAGGTCATGACCGTCACCAATACGGTATCAAAGCAATCCTATGCCAGTACCGGCAGCACCACGGTGTGGCCGTTTTCGTTTCCGCTGGACCGTGACAGTGATCTGGCGCTGATCGTGACGGCGGCGGATAGAACGGAAGCCACGGTGGACCCGGCCCGTTACCGGCTGGACCGCGTCGCCGGCACGCCCGGCGGCAGCGTGACCTATCCGCTGTCCGGCCCGGCGCTGGTGGCGGGGCAGACGGTGACGGTGCTGCGCCGTCTGCCGGTGACGCAGGCCACCAGTCTGGTCACCGGGGCCGCCTTTTATGCCGAGGATCTGGAACGGGCGCTGGACCGCCTGACGATGATCGACCAGCAGCAGCAGGAACAGCTTGACCGGACGCTGAAGCAGCCGGTTTCAGACCCTGCCGGGGTGGCGCTGACACTGCCGCCGGTGGCGCAGCGGGCGGGCAAATCGCTGAAGTTTGACGGCAGCGGGGCGCTGGTCGCCACCCGGTTTGACCCCGATGCCCAGCAGGCGGCGGCGGCGGCCAGTGCGGCGGCGGCAGCCGTCAGTGCCACGGCAGCCGATGCCGACCGGGTTCTGGCGGAAGCCGCCGCTGCCACCGCCGTCACCGCCCGCGAAACGGCGGTGGTCAGTGCTGCCGCCGCCGCAGCCGCAGCAGCGGCTATCGGTCAGGAAA
>NZ_KB907339.1 GCF_000381985.1 Novispirillum itersonii subsp. itersonii ATCC 12639
ATGCGAAGCTAACCGGTACTAATCGCTCGATAGGCTTGAAGAGCCCGTGCGCAGCGGATAACCCCGCGCACGCCTCAATCCCAGAAATACGATATCCGCACGGACCCTTAATAAACCGTCGTCACAACGCAACGTGCGTTTCGATGACCTGGTGGCAATAGCGCTGTGGAAACACCCGATCCCATCCCGAACTCGGCCGTGAAAACCAGTCGCGCCAATGGTACTTCATCCTAAGATGCGGGAGAGTAGGTAACTGCCAGGTCTTCTAAACGCACGTCACGCAAAACAATAAACGACGCATCGCTTCTCACGAGACGTTCCAGCAGGAACACAAAACCACCCAGACAAAAGCTGGGTGGTTTTGTCATTGGTGCTGTCGCTTTAAAGAGGCTGGTTTCTGTATGGGGGGACACAGGCAAATAGGGAAAGTCCTCTTCTCACGCGAGTCTCTGGAATGAGAAAAGGCCGGAACAGATCGTTCCGGCCTCTTGTCTTATTTCTGAAAGACGCTTTGCCTTAAAGACAGCGTGCCTGAAGGGCCTGCGAGACTTTAGAGGAGGGGGCCCGGCCCAGCGTCTGCGAAATGGCCCACCCGGCCCGCGCCAGCGCGTCCAGATCAATGCCGGTTTCAATGCCGAGCCCATTCAGCATATACACGACGTCTTCAGTTGCCACGTTGCCGCTGGCCCCCTTTGCATAGGGGCATCCCCCCAACCCGGCGACGGAACTGTCAATGACGGACACCCCCAGCTCCAGCACGGCCAGAAGATTAGCCAGTGCCTGCCCCCATGTATCATGGAAGTGAGCTGCCAGCTTTTCCAGCGGGACTTCGGCTGCGACAGCCTCAATCATCCGCCGTGCCTTCAAGGGGGTGCCGGTGCCGATAGTATCGCCCAGAGACACCTCATAGCAGCCCATACGGTACAGGGCTGCTGCGACCTCGGCGACCTTCTCCGGGGCGATCTCGCCTTCATAAGGGCAGCCAAGGACGCAGGAGACATACCCACGGACCCGCCAGCCCCGGGCCTTGGCCCGCTCCATCACCGGGGTGAAGCGGTCGAGGCTTTCAGCGATCGAACAGTTTATGTTCTTTTGCGAGAATGCTTCAGAGGCCGCCCCGAAAATTGCGATTTCCTCGACCCCGACAGCCGCTTCGGCGGCTTCCAGCCCCTTCAGGTTAGGCACCAGAACCGGATAGGAGACCCCGGCCCGGCGCGGGATCCGGGCCAGAACGTCCGGGGTGTCGGCCATCTGCGGTACCCACTTGGGGGAGACGAAGCTGCCGCTTTCCACCACGGGCAATCCGGCGTCGGCCAAGGCGGCGATCAACGCCACCTTAGCTTCGGTCGGGACCACGCCTTTTTCATTCTGCAGGCCGTCACGCGGCCCGACATCGACGATTTTGACGCGGGTGGGCAGGCTCATTGGCTCTCTCCGTCCTCAATCACCAGCAGCGTGACGCCATCGGTGACCTGATCACCGGGGGCGAACGCGACGCTGGCGACAGTTCCGGCCTGCGGGGCAGTGATGGTGTGCTCCATCTTCATCGCTTCCAGTACCATCAGGGCCTGTCCCGCCGAGACGGTGTCCCCTTCCTTCACCAGCACCTGAATGACCTTGCCCGGCATCGGGGCGGTCAGCGATCCGCCGTGTCCGGCATCCTGCCCGGCCCGGGCTGCGGGATCATCCAGCGTCAGGCGATGCTGATGGCCGTTGGCCATGATCACCAGATCCTGACCCAACCGGACCACGGTGGCGCGCTGACGCACGCCATCCAGATCGGCCAGCAGATCGCCATGGCTGTCGCGTTCAGCCTTTGCCTGCACCGCGCCGCCCGGCAGGTCAATCTGCCACCGGCCCGGCCCCCGGTAATGGACCACCACCCTGACCTCGGTATCCCCATCAAGGAATACGAAATCATGGTGATTGTCGTCGTTCAGGCGCCAGCCGTCAGTGGAATGCCACGGGCTGTACGGATCAGCTGAGGCGGCAGCCTGTGCCCGGGCTTCATCTTCGCGCCGCAACAGACTGTCGAGCACCGCATAGGCAAGCTGGGTGTCGCTGGCTTTACCGGGTTCCGGGATCAGGTCAGCGCGGTGGGTGTCGATGAATTTGGTGGAGATTTCCAGTCCGGCAAACGCCGGATGAGCCGCCACCGCTGACAGGAAGGCGATATTGGTTGCCACCCCGACCACCTGATAATCCGCCAGTGCGGTCTGCAGGCGGCGGAGGGCGCTGTCTCGGTCGTGATCCCAGACGATCAGCTTGGCGATCATCGGGTCGTAGTGCATCGACACCGCGTCGCCCTGTAAGACCCCGGTATCCACCCTCACCCCGGCGGTTTCAACCGGCGGGCGCAGGTGGGACAGGGTGCCGATGGAGGGCAGGAACTCTTTCTGCGGGTCTTCAGCATAGACCCGGGCCTCGAACGCATGGCCGCGCGGCACCAGCTGATCCTGCGTCAACGGCAGGGGTTCGCCTGAGGCAACACGGAGCTGCCATTCCACCAGATCCTGTCCGGTGATCATTTCGGTCACCGGATGCTCGACCTGCAGGCGGGTGTTCATTTCGATGAAATAGAACTCTCCGTCCTGATACAGGAACTCCACCGTACCGGCCCCGACATAATCAACCGCCCGGGCTGCGGCAACGGCAGCTTCGCCCAGTTTGTGGCGGACCGCATCAGGCAGGGCGGGAGCCGGAGCCTCTTCGATCACCTTCTGGTGGCGGCGCTGGAGGGAGCAGTCCCGTTCGAACAGATGGACGTAATTGCCGTGGGTATCCCCGAACACCTGCATTTCCACGTGGCGCGGATGGTCGAGATACTTCTCAATCAGCAGGCTGTCATCGCCAAAAGCGGCCTTTGCCTCACGGCGGGCCCCGGCAATGGCGACGGCCAGCTCAGAGGCGGCCCGCACCACGCGCATCCCTTTCCCGCCGCCCCCGGCGGAGGCTTTTACCAGCACTGGATAGCCGATGCGGTCAGCCTCACGGGCCAGCAGGGTATCGTCCTGATCCTGCCCGTGATAGCCGGGCACCAGCGGCACCCCGGCGGGTTCCATCACCCGCTTGGAATCTGATTTCGAGCCCATCACCTCAATCGCCTTCTCCGGCGGACCGATGAACACGATGTTGTTGGCCTTCAGGGCTTCGGCAAAGCGGGCATTTTCCGACAGGAAGCCATAGCCCGGATGGACCGCCTGCGCGCCGCTGGCCTTACAGGCGGCGATGACCTTGTCGATCACCAGATAGCTTTCCGCTGCGGCTGCCGGGCCAAGGCAATAGGCCTCATCCGCCATCTTCACATGCAGGGCGTTGGCATCCGCTTCGGAATAGACGGCGACAGTCTTGATCCCAAGGCGGCGGGCGGTCTTGATAACACGGCAGGCGATTTCGCCACGGTTGGCGATCAGAATCTTGGAAAACATCGGTTTATCCTTCCACCCACGCGGCTTTACGCTTTTCAAGGAAAGCCCCGAGGCCTTCCTGCCCTTCATCGGAAACGCGGATATCGGCAATCCGTCCGGCAGTTTCCTGCAACAGGGCATCGGTGACCGGCTGATCGGTGACAGCATCAATCAGTGACTTGGCAGCGGCCATGGCCCGGGGGCCGTTGGCCAGCAGGGTGGTGATCATGGCTTCCACCGCGCCGTCGAAGCTTTCCTCGTCGGTGACTTCGTGGACCAGACCCAGACGGTGGGCCTCCTGCGCATCAAACCGTTCCGCACTCTGGAAGTAACGGCGGCAGGCCCGGGCCCCCAGTGCCTGCACCACATAGGGGGAGATAGCTGCGGGGATCAGCCCCAGCTTTACTTCCGACAGGCAGAATGAGGCCTTGGGACCGGCGATGGCAATATCGCAGGCGGCAACTAGACCGACCCCGCCGCCAAAAGCCGGGCCATGCACCCGGGCGATCACCGGCTTGGCGCAGGAGTGAATGGCGTGCAGCATCCGCGCCAGCCCGAGGGCATCGGCGAAGTTTTCATCGCGGGTGTAGGCGACCATCCGCTTCATCCAGTTCAGGTCAGCCCCGGCGGAGAAGCTTTTGCCTGCGCCCTGCAACACCACCACCCGCACGGCGGGGTCGGTGGACAGGGTGGTGAAGGTGCCGGTCAGGCGGGCAATCAGCCCGTCATCAAAGGCATTGTGCAGGTCGGCCCGGTTCATGGTGACGCGGCAGACGCCACGCCCGTCGGTTTCGACCAGAAGGGTTTCGGTGCTCATGCTGTGGTCTCCCCCGATCACATCCGGAACACGCCGTAACGGGTTTCCCCGATCGGGGCATTCAGGGCTGCCGACAGGCCAAGGCCCAGTGTCATCCGGGTGGCGGCGGGGTCAACCACCCCGTCATCCCACAGCCGGGCGGAGGCATAGTAGGGGTGGCCCTGTGTTTCGTACTGATCGCGGATCGGGGCTTTGAAGGCTTCCTCTTCCTCAGCCGACCATACCTTGCCCTGAGCGTCCATGGCGTCACGGCGCACGGTTGCCAGCACCCCGGCCGCCTGTTCGCCGCCCATTACCGAGATCCGCCCGTTCGGCCACATCCACAGGAAGCGCGGGCCATAGGCGCGGCCACACATACCGTAGTTTCCGGCCCCGAAGGACCCGCCGATCAGCACCGTAAATTTCGGCACGCTGGCGCAGGAAACGGCGGTGACCATTTTCGCCCCGTCCTTGGCAATGCCACCGGACTCATACTTCCGCCCGACCATAAAGCCGGTGATGTTCTGCAGGAACACCAGTGGAATGCCGCGCTGGTTGCACAACTCGACGAAGTGGGCGCCTTTCTGGGCACTTTCAGAGAACAGGATGCCGTTGTTGGCAACAATGCCGACCGGATAGCCGAAAATACGGGCAAAGCCGGTGACAAGGGTGGTGCCGTACTGGGCCTTGAACTCATCAAACCGCGATCCATCAACGATACGGGCAATGATTTCGCGCACGTCGAACGGTTTGCGGGTATCTTTCGGGATGATGCCGTAGATTTCAGAGGGGTCGTACAGCGGCTCTTCCGGGGTGGCGATGTCAACCTGCGGCCGCTTGGTGCGGTTCAGATTGCCGACGATCCGCCGGGCGATCGACAGGGCGTGGCGGTCATCCTGCGCGTAATGGTCGGTGACGCCGGAGACCTTGCAGTGAACATCGGCCCCGCCAAGATCTTCGGCGGAGACGATTTCTCCGGTGGCGGCTTTCACCAGCGGCGGGCCACCGAGGAAGATGGTGCCCTGATTGCGCACGATCACGCTTTCATCGCACATGGCGGGTACATAGGCCCCGCCGGCGGTGCAGGAGCCCATCACCACGGCGATCTGCGGGATGCCTGCCGCTGACAGGTTGGCCTGATTGTAGAAGATCCGTCCGAAATGGTCCTTATCAGGGAATACTTCATCCTGACGGGGCAGGAAGGCCCCACCGCTGTCGACCAGATAGACGCAGGGCAGATTGTTTTCGCGGGCGATTTCCTGCGCGCGCAGGTGTTTTTTCACCGTCATCGGGTAATAAGTGCCGCCCTTGACGGTGGCGTCGTTGGCGACCACCACGCATTCCGTTCCGTTGATGCGGCCGATGCCGGTGATGACCCCGGCAGCAGGCACGCCACCATCCTCGTACATGCCATGGGCGGCAAGCTGGCTGAATTCAAGAAACGGAGAGCCGACATCCAGCAGCTCACGCACGCGGTCGCGGGGCAGCAGCTTGCCGCGGGCGGTGTGCTTGTCCCGCGCCTTGGCCCCGCCGCCCTGTTTAACGGCGGCCACCACCTGACGCAGGTCATCGACCAGCCCCTGCATGTGGGCTGCGTTGGCCTTAAACTCTTCCGAGCGGGTGTTGATGGATGATTTGAGAACGGTCATCCGTTTCTCTCCCAGAGATCACGTTCCAGAGGAAATCACGTTCCAGAGATCGTGTTATTGTTTTTAACGGTGTCCTGTTGATCCATGCCCCCCCGCCACGCCGGTGGCTTGCGGGGGGGACGACGGAGGATCAGCCCGCTGTGCGGGGCCCGACCGGGCCACCGCTGTCTTTCCAGGCTTTGAAACCACCTTCGAGGTGGCAGACGAAGGGCAGGCCCATGTCCTGCAGGGTTTTGGCCGACAGCGCCGACCGCCACGCCGAGGCGCAGTACAGCAGGAACCGCCGGTCTTCGCCAAACACCGGCTTGAAGTACGGGCTTTCCGGGTCAACCCAGAATTCCAGCATGCCCCGGGGGGCGTGGAACGCACCGGGGATCATCCCGTCGCGTTCCAGCTCCCGCACGTCGCGGATGTCGATGAACACCACGTCGGGGTCACCGAACAGCGCCCGGGCTTCGGCCAGCGGCACGGTCTGCACCTGTGCGTAAGCCTCATCCAGCAGGGCCTTGTAGCCTTTGGTCACAGCCATCGGGGACCCCTCCCTCACCAGCCGCCGTTTTCCAGCCACTCTTCGACCATCCACAGGCGGTCGGCACCCCAGAACATCTCGCCGTCGACAATGGTCATCGGTGCGCCGAAGATGCCGCGCTCCACCGCTTCGGCACAGACGGCCTTCAGCTTGTCTTTCACCGCTTCGTCTTCCAGCGCGGCAGACAGGGCGGCTCGGTCAGCCCCCATCTTTTCTGCAATATCCAGCACGGTGGCCGGGTCGCTGATGTCGCGGTTGCGGGCAAACAGGGCATCAAACACCACGGCGACAAAATCAGCGGCCAAGGCCGGATTCTGCTGCTCCAGCCAGTAATAGGCGCGGGCGGCGGCCTGTGTCGCCAGCGGGAACTTATCCGGCCACGTGAAGTCGATGTCATACAGGCGGGCAAACCGCTCGACATCGTGATTCATGTATCGGGCCTTCATCGGCTGCTTGGTCAGCGGGGCAGAGCCACTTTCCTTGAAGACCACCCCGAGCAGGAAAGGCCGCCACAGCACGGTGCGGTCATGCTCTTCGGCCATGTCAGCGATCTGCATCGCCGCCAGATAGGCGTAGGGGCTGGAAAAGTCGAACCAGAATTCAATCGGGGTTTTTTTCGCCATGGTGCGGTATCCGTCCTGTGGGCGTGTGGGGTCAGATCAGGCTTCGGCGGCGATGGCGCGGGCAATAACCATGCGCTGCACGTCGCTGGTGCCTTCATAGATCTGACAGACGCGGACGTCGCGGTAAATGCGTTCCACCGGATAATCAGCGACATAGCCGTATCCGCCCAGCGTCTGGATTGCCGCCGAGCAGACCTGTTCGGCCATTTCCGAGGCATAAAGCTTGGCCATACAGGCTTCGGTCAGGCACGGTTCCCCGGCGTCGCGCAGGCGGGCGGCTTCCAGCACCAGATGGCGGGCGGCCTCGATCTTCACTTTCATGTCGGCCAGCCGGAACGCCACGGCCTGATGCTCGATGATCGGCTTGCCGAACGTCTTGCGGTCCTTGGCATAGTCACGGGCGAATTCATAGGCGGCACGGGCCATGCCGACGGACTGCATCGCGATACCGATGCGACCGCCTTCCAGATTGGCCAGCGCGATTTTGTAGCCTTCCCCTTCCTGCCCCAGCATCAGACTGTGCGGGATACGCAGATCGTTGAACGCAATCTGGCAGGTGTCAGAGGCATGCTGCCCCAGCTTCTGTTCTACCCGTACCACCTGCCACCCGGGGGTGGCGGTCGGGACGATAAAGGCCGAAATACCTTTCTTGCCCGCTGCCGGATCGGTGACGGCAAAAACAATGGCGACATCGGCGTTCTGGCCGGATGTGATGAACATTTTGGTGCCGTTCAGCACCCAGTGGTCGCCGTCGCGGACCGCCCGGGTTTTCAGGTCGGCTGCATCGGACCCGGCCTGCGGTTCGGTCAGGCAGAAGGCCCCCAGCATGGTTCCGGCGGCAAGGGGCTTCAGCCACTGCTCTTTCTGGGCATCGGTGCCGAACTTCAGGATCGGCATGCAGCCGACAGAATTATGCACACTCATGATGGTGGAGACGGCGCCGCATCCGGCGGCGATCTCTTCCAGCGCCAGGGCGTAGGAGACGTTGTCCATTCCGGCGCCGCCCCATTCTTCCGGCACCACCATCCCCATGAAACCAAGCTCGCCAAGCTGGGCGACGGCTTCTTTCGGGAAGCGGTGTTCACGGTCCCATGCCTCGGCATGGGGGGCGAGTTCGGCCTGCGCGAAGGCACGGGCTGTCTCCCGCACCATCAGATGCTGTTCATCGAGATGCATTGGTCCTCCACCAGATTTTGATGCCGTTATCAGCCCTTAACGGGCCGGGCGGCGTTTTCTTGGGTCCATCCCCGGCCCGTGACAGGGCCGGAGAACCGGATACGCAGCAAAAAAACAGAACCAAAAGACCGGAGGAGGAAAAGGACGGGCCTCAGGCCCGGGCTTCAAAGTCCCCGGTTTCTTCATTCAGGGCATACAGAACACCGGCCTTCATATCGAACCACCAGCCGTGCAGGCGGAGATATCCCGAGGCTTCGGCGGTCTGTACGAAGGGAAAGGTGCGCAGGTTGGCCAGAGACCGCTTCAGCGACTCCTTGCTCACCACGTCGGGGTCGGCGTCGGTGGCGCATTCCCCCATCAGCGACATCCACGGGTTGATGAAGGTCCGGTCGGCGACATCGCCGTTCTGGGCTGCCACCAGCGCTTTGACACCGCCGCAGTTGGAATGGGAGAGGACAACCGCGTCAGAGACCTTCAGGTCGCGCACCGCATATTCCAGCGCCGCTGAAGTGCCGTGATAGCGGCCATCGTTTTCAAACGGCGGCACCAGCGCGGCAACGTTGCGGACCACAAACAGCTCGCCCGGTTCGGCATTGGTCAGAATGGCCGGATCAACACGGCTGTCAGAGCAGGCGATCAGCACGACTTCCGGGCTCTGCGACCCTTCCACCAGTGTCATCACCCGTTCCGGGCGCTGTTCGTAATAAGCGGCCTTGAAGCTGCGGAATCCGGCAATCATCCGGTCAATGGTCTTCAACACGCTTCTCTCTCCGTCAGAACCAGAAAACGGCCGTACAGTAACCGTTTTCCGCTCCGCAGCATAGCGCCCCGGTCCGGTGCGGGCCGGGCCGGGGCAGGCCGTTGATTATCCCACAACTTCCAGCGCGACGGCGGTGGCTTCGCCGCCGCCGATGCACAGCGATGCCACGCCGCGCTTCAGGCCGTTCTGCTTCAGGGCGTTGATCAGGGTCACCAGAATCCGGGCCCCGGAGGCACCGATCGGGTGGCCCAGCGCGCAGGCCCCGCCGTAGATGTTGACGGTGTCATGGGCCAGCTTCAGGTCGTGCATGGCGACCATGGTCACCACGGCGAAGGCTTCGTTGATTTCCCACAGGTCGACGTCCGCGGTGGTCCAGCCGGCTTTGGCCAGCACCTTCTGGATTGATCCGACCGGCGCCGTGGTGAACCAGCGCGGCTCACGGGCGTCCGTCGCATGGCCGGTGATCACCGCCAGCGGTGTCAGGCCACGCTTTTCAGCCTCCGAGCGGCGCATCATCACCAGCGCTGCCGCCCCGTCGGAAATCGACGAGGAATTGGCGGCGGTGACGGTGCCATCCTTGCGGAAGGCAGGCTTCAGGGTCGGGATCTTGTCAAGTCTGGCATTGCGCGGCTGTTCGTCGGTGCTGATCACCACATCCCCCTTGCGGGAGGACACGGTGACAGCCTCGATCTCGGCGGCGGCAGCGCCGGAGGCGGTGGCCTTCTGGGCCCGCTCAAGGCTGGCGATGGCAAAGGCGTCCTGCTGTTCCCGGGTGAAACCGTAGTGGGCGGCGGTGTCCTCGGCAAAAGTGCCCATCAGGCGGCCCTTATCATAGGCGTCTTCCAGACCGTCGAGGAACATATGGTCCAGCACCGCGCCGTGCCCCATGCGGTATCCACCGCGGGCCTTATCCAGCAGGTACGGGGCATTGCTCATGCTTTCCATGCCCCCTGCGACCATGACGCTGGCAGACCCGGCCAGCAGCATGTCGTGGGCGAACATGGCTGCCCGCATCCCGGAGCCGCACATTTTGTTGATGGTGGTGCAGCCGGCGGCATCATGCACCCCGGCCCCGCGTGAGGCCTGCCGTGCCGGGGCCTGCCCCTGACCGGCGGGCAGCACGCAGCCCATCACCACTTCATCGACCGCATCGGCAGACACCCCGGCCCGGGACAGGGCAGCGCGGATCGCCGTGCTGCCCAGCTCCGGACAGCGCAGGGATGACAGTTCCCCCTGAAAGCCGCCCATCGGGGTGCGGGCGGCGCCGACGATCACAATCGGATCAGAAACGCTCATGGTTACAGTCCTTCAGTCTCGGTGCAGCGGCAGGGATCAGGCGGTTTCGGCGAACAGCTCGCGGCCGATCAGCATGCGGCGGATTTCGCTGGTCCCGGCACCGATTTCATACAGCTTGGCGTCGCGGAGCAGGCGGCCGGTGGCGTATTCGTTGATGTAGCCGTTTCCGCCAAGGGTCTGGATCGCCTCCAGCGCCATCCACGTGGCTTTTTCGGCAGCGTAGAGGATCACCCCGGCAGCATCCTTTCGGGTGGTCTCGCCACGGTCGCAGGCTTTGGCGACAGTAAAGACGTAGGACCGGCAGGCGTTCATGGTGGTGTACATGTCAGCGATCTTGCCCTGCATCAGCTGGAACTCGCCGATTGCCTGCCCGAACTGTTTGCGTTCGTGGATGTAGGGTACGACGATATCCATGCAGGCCATCATGATCCCGGTCGGCCCGGCGGCCAGCACGGCGCGTTCGTAATCAAGGCCGGACATCAGCACGCGCACGCCACCGTTGACCGCACCCAGCACGTTTTCTTCCGGCACTTCGCAGTCTTCAAACACCAGTTCGCAGGTGTTGGAGCCGCGCATCCCCAGCTTGTCGAGCTTCTGGGCCGTCGAAAAGCCCTTGAAGCCCTTTTCGATCAGGAAGGCGGTGATGCCTTTCGGCCCGGCAGCGACGTCAGTCTTGGCGTAGACCACCAGCGTGTCGGCATCCGGGCCGTTGGTGATCCACATCTTGTTGCCGTTGAGGACGTAGCGGTCACCCTTCTTTTCAGCGCGCAGCTTCATCGACACAACGTCAGAGCCGGAACCGGGTTCCGACATCGCCAGCGCGCCGACATGTTCGCCGGAAATCAGCTTCGGCAGATAGCGCTTCTTCTGTTCGGCGGTTCCGTTCCGGCGGATCTGGTTGACGCACAGGTTAGAGTGCGCACCGTAGGACAGGCCGACCGAGGCCGAGGCGCGGGAGATTTCCTCCATCGCCACCACATGCTCCAGATAGCCGAGACCGGCGCCGCCGTATTCCTCTTCCACGGTGATGCCCAGCACCCCAAGCTCACCGAACTTACGCCACAGATCCATCGGGAACTGGTTGGTACGGTCAATGTCGGCAGCCCGCGGGGCGATCTCGGCTTCCGAGAACTTCCGGACCGAGTCGCGGATCATATCGGCGGAGTCACCCAGATCAAAATTCAGGCTCGGGAAAGTCATGGCTGTGCGGTCCCTGTTCTGGATGCCGTCCGGGCCTGCGGGCCGGGCGGCGGCGTTTCCTGATGGGGCAGCGGTGTGGGGCAGGGTTGATCTGCCTTCTTGATGGTCAGCTGCTCCGATGGCGGCTATCGTACTTTCCGTTTACGTAAACGTCAATGATGCCTGAGCGGGTCCCTGTATTTTCTCGGGCCCGTTGCCGGTGGGGACGATGGCCGATGGCCGGGGGCTGTGGTATCTGTGGGCAGGACGCAGCGCAGGGGCGGGCGGGAGGTTTCTGTTTTCTGCCTTCTGCCAGTTGCCCGTGAAACGGCAGTGCGGTAACAGGGGGTTAACCCTGGACGGCTAGAATGCTCGTGGCTTATCAGGGGCAATCAGGACGGGAGCAGGCACACAGTGGAAACAGAAGGCAGGGCTCGGCTCAATACCGCGGTGCTGGTGGTCGGTGACAGCGAGGGCGACGGCCCGCTGCTGCGCCTTATTCCGCCGCCGCTGCGCGGAATGATCCGGGGCACGCAGAACCGGATTGAGACGCAGCGTATCAACCGCCTGCTGCGCGTTGCCACACAGTTTTATCCGCTGTTGCAGCGCCTTGAGGATAAGGCGGTCGCCGATCAGGAAAAGCGTCTGGTCGGGGTCAGCTTTGATGATGCGCTTAACTCTGACGAAGCCATCGAGCGGGCGCTGCGGCTGTTTGTTTCGGCCTGGAAGTCGAATATCTTCCGCCTGCTTGACGATCAGGGCAAGGCGATTCCGCCGGAGAAGGTGAAGACCGCGATGGGGGCCTGCGGCCTGACGGTCGAGCAGGGGATGGGCTATTTCGTCAATCTGGCCCTGATGCAGATTTTTGCCTCCAACCCCAAGGTACAGCGGCGGATAATGGGGGCGATCACTGACCCGCAGCTGTTGCCGAAGGTCCGGTTGCTGTCGCATTTTGATGCGCTGGCCCTGACCGAACTGACCATGGGCTTTGGCAGTTCCATGGGACAGATCCTCGGCAGCCTTGAAAACGACCAGCTTTATGCACTGGCGACGCTGAAGGCCTTTCACCTCCGGGCCCTGCGACAGGTGTTCCGCGCCGGATTCAAGAATATCGTCAAATGGGATCCGGGCGTGATCCGGTCGATCGGGACCACCTTCACCTGTGTCGAACAGATGCTTGATCTGGGTGAAGCCCTGGGTGTGGTCACCAGTGCGGAGTCGATGGCCGCGATCGGAACGTGGGAAATCCGCGATATCACCGACCGGATCAACGAAGAGCGCGCGGCCCGGGGCGAACCCAAGGTCGCGGGCAACCGATTCGAAACCGATATTGCGGCTGCCGACAAGATTTTCGGCTCCTATTTCACCTCTCTGATGTCAGAGCCGCCGGATATCATTGAGGGGATCGGCAAGGTCGTCGCCGACATCCGCCGGGCGGAAAAAGTGGACCGCAAGCACCGCATCGACGAGGTCCGTCTGTTTCTTGACCGCTATCTGGAATTCATGAGCCCGGATGTGTTCCGGGCGCTGGGACTGTCCGGGTCCCGTCCGGGCAGCTTCGGGCAGGCCCTGTTTATCTGCGAAGGCCTGTTCTCCAAGCCGGGGGTGGGGCGTAAGTTCTTCGAAGAGGCCCTGAAGACCCCGGAAGGGGTGCGGGCCCTGAACAACCTGCGAAAGGATGTCGAGGATATGCGCCGCGGCGGCCAGCTGAAGGCGGAGCCGGAAATCCGGACGTTGGTGCAGAACTCGGATATGCTTGATAAGCATATCGTGCAGTACATTAAATTCCGCTGAGTTTTTGCCGCATTGCGGCGCACGTGCCCTGAAAAACAACACCTGTTGCCACGCTTTCGCCACCATGGCAGAAGATCATAAGGTCATCCCGTAAGGGCCAGCGTCCCGCAGGGGACTTAAAGCGGCAGGATTGAGGAAGGTGCCGCGCTGATCCGGGATCACCCGGGGGGAAACCCCCGGATCTCTCTGCGGTTTCAAGGGCCGTGGGCGGGGGTTCCGTAACCAATAACCACTGCGGACATTTTTCCGCGAAAGGACATTATGACTCGTCGTGTTCGTAAGGCGGTGTTCCCTGTCGCCGGTCTGGGGACGCGCTTCCTGCCCGCCACCAAGCTGGTGGCCAAGGAAATGCTGCCGGTCGTCGACAAGCCGCTGATCCAGTACGCGGTGGAAGAGGCGCGTAAGGCTGGTATCGAATACTGCATCTTTGTCACCGGCCGCGGGAAGGCTGTGCTGGTTGACCATTTTGACCATGCGCCGGAACTGGAAAGCCTGCTGCGTGAACGCGGCAAGAAAGAGCCGCTGGACGGGCTGCTGGGCGGCCTGCCGGAACCCGGCACCATCGTCTCCACCCGCCAGCAGGAGCCGCTGGGTCTGGGCCATGCGGTGTGGTGCGCCCGTTCCTTCGTCGGCGACGAGCCGTTTGCCGTCATCCTGCCGGACGATCTGGTGATGGCTGACCGCCCGTGTATCGGCCAGCTGATCGAAGCGTGGCAGGATATCGGCGGCGGCAACGTGCTGGCGGTGGAAGAAGTGCCGCACGACAAGACCGACAAGTACGGCATCCTCGACATTGAGTCTGACAATGGCCGTCTGGCCGTTGCCAAGGGCATGGTTGAAAAGCCGAAGCCGGAAAACGCCCCGTCCAATCTGGCAGTGATCGGCCGGTATGTGCTCGATCCGCTGGTCATGCGCACGCTGGAAAACACCCCGAAGGGGGCCGGTGGCGAAATTCAGCTGACCGATGCCATCGCCGCCACCATCGGCAAGGTGCCGCTGCATGGCTACCGCTTTGACGGCACCCGTTTTGACTGCGGCGACAAGGTCGGCTTTATCGAAGCCAACATCGCTTTCGGTCTGCAGCGGTCTTCGATGCGCGGTCGCCTGACCGAGGTCATCAAAGACTACTCGACCAAGCTGTAAAGAGGACAGGGCCCGGTCCGGTGTGCTATAGCACCCGGGCCGGGCCTGTTTTCCGCAGGGGTGGCATCCATCGGGCCGGGCCCGGTGGCTTTGGTTTTCTGATCTTCAGGGACGTTTCGTATGCGTATAGCCATGATCGGCACCGGCTATGTCGGACTGGTGTCCGGAGCCTGTTTTTCCGAATTCGGCACCGAAGTGGTGTGCGTGGACAAGGACAGCAGCAAGATCGAACGGCTGCACCGCAACGAAATCCCCATCTACGAGCCGGGTCTTGATGATCTGGTCGCCCGCAATGTCGAGGCCGGGCGCCTCAGCTTCACCACCGACCTGAAGGCGGCGGTGAAGGATGCGGATGCGGTCTTCATCGCCGTCGGCACCCCGACCCGCCGGGGCGGTGGCCATGCCGACCTGTCGTATGTTTATGCCGCTGCCCGTGAAATCGCTGAGGCGATCACCGGCTATACCGTGATTGTCACCAAGTCGACCGTGCCGGTCGGTACCGGCCGGGAAGTGGAGCGGGTGATTCGCGAGACCCGCCCCGACGCCGATTTCGATGTGGTGTCGAATCCGGAGTTCCTGCGGGAAGGCTCTGCCATCGAAGATTTCATGCGGCCCGACCGTGTGGTGATCGGGGCGGAAACCGACCGCTCCCGCGAGGTGATGCGGCAGCTCTACCGCGCTCTGTTCCTGATCGAGACCCCGATCATGTTCACGTCGCTGGAAACCAGCGAACTGACCAAGTATGCCGCCAACACTTTTCTGGCGATGAAGATCACCTTCATCAACGAGATCGCTGATCTGTGCGAAAAGGTTGGGGCCAACGTACATGACGTTGCCAAGGGCATCGGGCTGGATGGCCGGATTGGCAAGAAGTTCCTACATCCGGGGCCGGGGTATGGCGGATCGTGCTTCCCCAAAGACACCATGGCGCTGGTGCAGACCGCGCAGGATGTCGGCGCACCGCTGCGGATTATCGAGACGGTCGTCGATATCAATGCCAAGCGTAAGCGGCAGATGGCTGACCGTATCATCGCTTTCGCCGGCGGGGATGTGAAGGGCAAGACCATTGCCGTGCTTGGCCTGACCTTCAAGCCGAATACCGATGATATGCGTGATTCTCCCTCCCTCGATATCGTGCCTGCGCTGCAGGCGGCGGGGGCCACGGTCCGGGCTTATGACCCGGAAGGGATGCACGAGGCGGCCAGACTGCTGCCGGGTGTGGTGTACTGCAAAGATGCCTACGAAGCGATGGACGGGGCTGATGCCGCCGCCCTGATCACCGAGTGGAACCAGTTCCGCAACCTGAATCTGACCAAGATGAAGGCCCTGCTGAAGGAACCGGCGCTGATTGATCTGCGCAATGTCTATGCGCCGAAAGATATGGCGGCGGCGGGCTTCCGCTATGAAAGCATCGGACGTCCGACACCGGTGCGCTAAAGCGTTGTTCCGTTTCCGGACGGGGGCTGGCCGGATCTCCGGTGGCCCCCGTTCGTGTATCCGGAGCCGGTGAGCCGGAACATTGCCGTTCGTGCCCCATTTCCGTTAGGGTTATCGGGCCTGCGCACCGCGTGGGCCACAAAAACCGGGATTACAGGAAACTGCCATGCGTATTGTCGCCACCACCCCTTTTGACGGTCAGAAGCCGGGCACGTCCGGCCTGCGGAAGAAAGTCAAAGTGTTCGCCCAGCCGCACTATCTGGAAAACTTTGTGCAGGCAGTGTTTGACACCCTTGGGCCGGTTCCGGCAACGGCGGTTCTGGTGGTTGGTGGCGATGGCCGGTATCACAACCGCACGGCCATTCAGACCATTCTGAAAATGGCTGCGGCGCATGGGTTTGGCCGGGTTCTGGTCGGGCAGGGCGGGATTCTGTCAACACCGGCGGCATCGTGCGTGATCCGGAAGTACGGTGCTTTTGGCGGACTGATTCTGTCTGCCAGCCACAATCCGGGGGGACCGGACGAGGATTTCGGCATCAAATATAACTCCGGCAACGGCGGTCCGGCCCCGGAAAGTGTGACCGATGCTATTTATGCCCGGTCTCTGGCCCTGACCGAATACCGGCTGATTGAGGCGGAAGATGTCGATCTTGACCGCATCGGCGAGGTACGGTTGGGGGCGATGACCGTGCAGGTGATTGATCCGGTCGCTGATTATGCCGACCTGATGGAAAGCCTGTTTGATTTTGCCGCGATCCGCGGCCTGATTGCGGGCGGTTTCCGTCTGCGCTTTGATGCCATGCATGCGGTGACCGGGCCCTATGCCCGTGAAATCCTGGAACGCCGTCTTGGTGCCCCGGCAGGCACCGTGATCAACGGTGTGCCGCTGGAAGACTTTGGCGGCGGGCACCCGGATCCGAACCTGGTGTATGCCGAAGAGCTGGTGGCCGAAATGTTCGGGCAGAACGCCCCGGACTTTGGTGCCGCTTCTGATGGCGATGGCGACCGCAATATGGTGCTGGGCCGCAACTTCTTCGTGACCCCGTCTGATAGTCTGGCGGTGCTGGCGGCCAATGCGACGCTGTGCCCGGCCTATGCCAAGGGGATTGCCGGGATTGCGCGGTCGATGCCAACCTCGGGTGCGGCTGACCGGGTTGCCGCCCGGCTGGGGGTCCCTTGCTTTGAAACGCCGACCGGCTGGAAGTTTTTCGGGAACCTGATGGACGCCGGAAAAGTGACCCTGTGTGGCGAAGAAAGCTTCGGCACCGGGTCCGACCACGTGCGGGAGAAGGATGGCCTGTGGGCGGTGCTGATGTGGCTGAACGTTCTGGCCCGGCGCGGCGAAAGTGTCGAGGCGATCGTGCGGCAGCATTGGGCTGAGTATGGCCGGAACTATTATTCCCGCCACGATTATGAGGGCGTGGAGTCTGCCGCCGCCAATGGGCTGATAGCCCATCTGCGTGATACGGCTGCCAGCCTGCCCGGAACGGTGTTGCACGGGTATACGGTCGCCATGTGCGATGACTTTGCCTATACCGATCCGGTTGACGGGTCTGTTTCGGCGGGGCAGGGGATCCGGATTCTGTTCACCGACGGCTCTCGGGTGGTGTTCCGTCTGTCCGGCACCGGGACCAGCGGGGCAACCCTGCGGGTGTATGTCGAGCGTTATGAGGCCGACAGCAGCCGTCATGATCAGCCGACCCAGCAGGCTCTGGCAGACCTGATTGCTCTGGCGGGTGATGTGGCACAGATTGCGGCCCGGACCGGGCGCGATGCGCCGACCGTCATCACCTGACGGCTTTATGCCCAGTCATACCCCTGCCCATCATACCCCTGTACAGTCATTGCCCCGGCCGGTGGATCATCGGCCGGGGCAATGTGCTTCTGGTCGGGGAGGCTGAATGCGGTTTTCAGTATAAAGACTGGGCGAAAGGCTAAATCTGCCTTGGCCTGCGGTTGAGAATTTACCGCGAACGCGCTGTCTCACTTTCTGGATAGGATGATGCCTGTCTTGCACCGGGCTGCCCCGTTCCTGCCCGGTGGAGCTGAAGCGCAGAGGATGACATGAAAATCAGCGATATCCCGTTTGCGACCGTGGACTGGCTGCAGGTCGAGGCGACGATCCACCCCGGAGAGGAAGGGTTTGCCCGCTGGCGGACCCGCCAGTTCGGTGACATCCGTGTCCGTATGGTGGACTACTCGCCGGGGTATCTGGCCGACCATTGGTGCAAAAAGGGGCACGTCCTGTTTGTGATGGACGGCGAGCTGGTTACCGAGCTGGACGACGGGCGGGTCATTACCCTGAGGCCGGGCATGAGCTATCAGGTTGCCGACAACGCGGAGGCTCACCGCTCCCGGACTGAGACCGGGGCCCGGCTGTTCATTGTCGACTGACCCCTGATGGTGAGGAAATCCCCCTGCCGCCAAAGCACTGGCAGGGGGAGGGTAACGAAATGTCAGGCCGGGGTCTGGCGTTCACCGTCCCGGAACAGGCCGGTATGCAGAACAGCCTGTTCGGTCCGGACAAATCCCCGGTACATGCCGACAGAGTTGAAGGGCAGGCAGAAGGATCCGTCGTGAGCAACGGCGATCAGGCCGCCGGAGCCACCAACGGCTGCCAGTTCCTGCTCGACCAGTGTGGTGGCGGCATCGGTCAGGGCCTGACCGCCCCAGCGCATCCGCGCATCCAGTTCATGCCCGACAGCGTAGCGGATGAAATATTCGCCATGCCCGGTGCAGGAAACGGCGCAGGTCCGGTTATCTGCCCAGGTTCCAGCCCCGATCACCGGGGTGTCGCCAACCCGGCCCGGCCGTTTGGCGGTCATGCCGCCGGTGGATGTGGCGGCGGCCAGTGTGCCGTGACTGTCCAGCGCCACCGCCCCGACGGTGCCATGTTTGCGGCTTTGGTCGCCATCATCGGCAAGGCCTTTGGCGCGGCGACGCATTTCCGCCTGCAGGGCATCCAGCCGGTTGCGGGTGCCGAACCAGTCGGGCGGGCAGAATTCCAGCCCGGCGTCGCGGCAGAACCGTTCGGCGCCGTCTCCGGCCAGCAGCACATGCTCGGTCTGTTCCATCACTGCCCGCGCTGCCAGCACCGGATAGCGCGGACCGCAGATCGAGGTCACAGCCCCGGCCCGTCGGGCGCTGCCTTCCATCACCGCAGCATCCATCTCATGGCGGGCGTCAGTGGTATAGACGGCACCACGCCCGGCATTGAACAGGGGATCATCCTCCATCACCTGTACCGCAGCGGTGACGGCATCTAGCGCCGATCCTCCGGCGGCCAGAATAGCGTGACCGGCCCGGAGTGACTCCGCAAGACCGGCATGGAAGGCGTCAGCCCGCTCCGGGGTCATTGCCTCGCGGGACAGAGTTCCGGCCCCGCCATGTATCAGCAGGACCGCACGGGAAGAGGACGGGGAAGGCATGAAGGGGAGTCCGCCTGTGTCAGAGAAAAAAGGGATCAGGACTGCTCGCCGCCATACAGAATGCGGCGCAGCACCGGCACCGTGACCGGGCGCTTTTCAGCAAGGGACAGGGTGTCTGCGGCGGCGACCGTGCGGTACGCCGCCTCGAAGCTGCGGTCCATATGGCGAAGCAGATATTCAACCACTTCCGCGCCGACCTTGATCTGACGGTCGGCAAACAGCTTGACCAGAACCCCGGCAATCACCGGATCATCCGGAGCCCCGATTTCCGCCGCCGGGGCAGCCTGCAGGCGGCTGCGCAGATCGGGCAGGGCGATGTTCCAGCGGCTGGCCGGCCTCCGGGCTGTCAGCAGCACCGATTTTCCGGCATCGCGGGCGGCGTTGTAGAGATGGAACAGGCCGGTTTCATCGCTGACCCGGTCGGCATCGTCAATCACCACGGCCGGGGCGGTCAGCAGCGCGGGCGGATCAAGCCGCAGGCCGGGGTCGCCGGTGACGATCCGGGCCCCGCTGGCGGCGGCAAACACATGGGCAAGATGGGTCTTACCGCATCCGGCGGGTCCCCACAGCAGCAGCACCGGGGCAGGCCAGTCCGGCCAGCGGTCCAGCCAGCCGAGGGCAACGGCACTGTGATCAGCGACCAGAAAATCATCCCGTCCCAGGGCGGGGCGGTGCCCGAACGGCAGGGGAAGCTGGATCTGCGTCATGGTTCCGCCCCGGTATCATCCGCCAGGCCGCCGTGATAATAGGCGCTGTCGCGGTAGCGCTTCAGAAAGTGGCGAACCATAACCCCGATTACCGCCGCCACCGGGACCGCCAGCAGGATGCCGACAAAACCGAACAGGGTGCCGCCGGACAGCAGGGCAAAAATCATCCAGACCGGATGCAGGCCGACCCGTTCCCCGACCAGCCATGGCGACAGGAAGTTGCCTTCAATGAACTGTCCGGCCACAAACACGGCCCCGACCAGCACAATCGGCAGGGTGTCAGAAAACTGCGCCAGCGCCAGCCCCATCGACACCACAAAGCCCAGAACGGTGCCGACGTAGGGGATGAAAGAGATCAGCCCCGCTGACAGCCCGACCACCAGCCCCAGATCCAGCCCGACCAGCGTCAGGCCAATGGCATAAAAGGTGCCGAGGGCAAGGCAGACGGTGGCCTGCCCGCGGACAAACCCGGCCAGAACGCTGTCGGCTTCTTTCGCCAGCATACGGATGGTGTCGGCGTGGCGGCGCGGCAGCAGGGAATCGATCTGCCCGACGATCCGGTCCCAGTCCCGCAGCAGGTAAAACGACACCACCGGGGCGATGACCAGCAGCGACAGCAGATTGACCAGTGCCAGACCGCTGGTCAGCACCTGCCCCAGCAGGCCGAGGAACCATGAGGCCCCCTGACCCATCATGCCTTTGGCACTGTCGGTCAGGCTTTGGATCTGGGCCTTGGGCAGAATTTTTGCTGCCTGCTTCCACAGTGGGGCGATGCGGTCTTCAATGGCATGCAGGTAGTCAGGCACCCGGTGCAGGAAACCGACAACCTGGGACTCGATGGCAGGGGCCAGAACCAGCAGGATACCGGCGACCAGCAGCAGGAACAGGGCCGTGATGCTGGCGGTTGCAAGAGTGCGCGACAGGCGGCGCCGTTCCAGCGCATCGGCCACCGGATCCAGAAAATAGGCAACCGCCGCCCCGGCCACAAACGGCAGCAGCACTGACCGCAGCAGATAGACGCCGATCAGGGTGCCAAGGATCACTGCCGCCCAGAACAGGGCGTGCCGCTCAAGGCTCGGCAACGGCGAATCCTGCGGATCGGGATCCGGCACAGAGGGGGGCGGAGTGGTCATGGCAGGGGCACACCGTGTTTACAGGGGTGGCAGGGTTTACAGGGACGGCAGGGTTTACAGGGGCGGCAGGATTGGCAAGGTGCCGGGATGGCCTTAAAAAAGCAACCGGCCCGGCAGCTTACTGGTAAACCCCGGGCCGGAAAAGCAGATTACGGCCCGGGGCAACACCCGGGGCCACAGCGATACCACTACTGAATGACGACGGTTGACGGCTGGGAGGGGGACGGCTGGGGGGCTGCTGCCGGGGGGACCCCTCTGGTCATGACCCAGCGACCGGTGCCGTCATCGGCAAGGATGATGCCGTTCTCAGCCATGGCATGCACCAGATCAGCCGCCGCCCCGCGATGGGTGACGCTGACCACGGCTTCCCGGTTGGTCAGGCTTTGCAGCGACCAGCCGCTGACAATCTGCTGCGACAGGGCCTGACGCACGGCCAGCCAGTCGGTCAGGCCGCCGGGCAGGGTGACGGTGATGGTCAGCGAGCCTGAGCCGATCAGGGACACGGCGGAGCCCGCCTGCGTCCGCCACTGGGCATCCAGCCAGTCGGCGATGGTGTCGCTGGCGGCATCCAGCGCGGCGGTCAGGCTGCTGGTCACCGGGGCGGCGACGCTGCCCAGCGACTGGAAGGTGCCGCCGGGTCTGGCGAGTGACAGGTCGATTTTCCGGGTCTGCCCGTCACCGGACAGCACGGCTTTCACCACGACCGCATCTTCGGTGTGATACCGGCGCATCAGGGTGGCGAGGCCGGTCTGGTCCAGCGCCAGCGCCTTGGTGGCGTCCAGTGCGGCGATATCGCTGAGATCGCCGGATGGCACCACCAGCGGGGTCAGGCCAGAGCGGGGGCGCCCGGACCAGACCGCTTTCCACGGGCTACGCTCATCAAACAGCTGGGGCTGGGCATCCGGGGCAGGCTGAAAAATCGGCAGCACCACCATCGGCTTGGCCGGGGTGTCAAACACCGGCAGCCCGGCAGCCTGCAGCCGCTTTTTGGCGGTGTCGGGGAAAAAGCTGACGCTGATGGTGCCGACATAGCGGACGGAGGATGTCTTTTCATTCTCCACAGCCACACCCAGTACCAGCGACGGCAGCTCGGCATCCGTCGGTGCGCTGACGGAGTCGCGGGCCTGCGGGCCGGACAGCCGGGCCGCCAGCTGCCGGAAAGCGGCCTTCTGCCCTTCGGCGACGGCTTTTTCACGGGCCTGCACAGCATTCCCGGCGGTCGCATCCACCGGAACCCCGGTTATGGTATAAACCGCCATCAGATCGGCGGAATTGCTGGCGGGCGCGGTCAGCGCCGCCATCTGCGCCCGGGCCGGGACCGTTCCGGCAAAGGCAGACAGGGCGGAAACCGCGACAAAAACGCCTGCCAACGCGGCCATCCGGCGCGGCGACATGGCAACGGGCGTTGCAATGCCGGAGCGTTGCAGTATGTTCCCACCCGAGAAGGCCATGCCTCCCATCTTCAAACCACCGAACCAGCGCGAGGGCGCCATTGTCTACTCCTTCAAAGACCACCGGACTCAGCTACAAGGATGCTGGCGTTGACATTGACGCCGGAAACGCTCTTGTGCAAGCCATCAAGCCGCTCGCCAAAGCAACCGCGCGCTCCGGGGCCGATTCGGCCCTTGGGGGGTTCGGCGGTCTGTTTGACCTGAAAGCGGCGGGTTTTAAAGACCCGATCCTCTGCGCCGCCAACGACGGCGTCGGTACCAAGCTGAAAGTGGCGATTGATGCCAACCGTCACGATACCGTTGGTATCGACCTCGTGGCGATGTGTGTCAATGATCTGGTGGTGCAGGGGGCAGAGCCGCTGTTCTTCCTCGACTACTTCGCGACCGGCAAGCTGGATGTGGCGCAGGCCCGCGATGTGATCGCCGGGATCAGCGAAGGCTGCCTGCAGGCAGGCTGCGCCCTGATCGGTGGCGAAACCGCTGAAATGCCGGGCATGTACAAGTCCGGCGATTACGATCTGGCCGGGTTTGCGGTCGGCGCTGCCGAACGCGGTGAGATGATCGACGGCAGCACCTGTGCTGTCGGCGATGTGCTGATCGGTCTGGCCTCCACCGGGGTGCATTCCAACGGGTATTCGCTGGTGCGCCGCATTGTCGAACGGTCCGGCCTGTCTTACGACGCCCCGGCCCCGTTTGCCCCGGAAAAGTCGCTGGGCGAAGCCCTGCTGACCCCGACCCGGATTTATGTGAAGAGCTGTCTGGCCGCCATCCGTGCCGGTCATGTCAAGGCGCTGGCCCACATCACCGGCGGTGGCTACACCGAGAATATTCCGCGTGTTCTGCCCGACGCGGTGGCCGCCGATCTGGATGTCAGCGCCCTGCCGCTGCCGCCGGTGTTCCGCTGGCTGGCTGAAACGGGCGCTATTGCGGCCCCGGAAATGGCCCGTACCTTCAACTGCGGGACCGGGATGGTCGTGGTGGTTCCGGCGGACCGGGTCGAGGCGGCGCTGGCCGTCTTCGCTGAGCATGGCGAAACTGCCCGGGTGATCGGTCGTCTGGCCGACCGCAACGGCGGGGAAGCCGTGCGGATGGATGGTCTGGCCGAGGCCTGGGGTCTCTGATGGCCGCCGGCAAGCTGCGGGTCGGGGTTCTGGCGTCGGGGCAGGGGTCTAACCTTCAGGCCCTGATCGACGCCTGTGCCGACCCGTCCTTTCCGGCGGAGATTGTCCATGTGCTGTCCAACGTCGAAGGGGCCTATGCGCTGGAACGGGCCCGGCGTGCCGGGATTCCCACCGCGCTGATCCGGCACCGGGAGTATTCCAGCCGGGAAGCCTTTGACGCCGCCGTTGATGCCTGCCTGCGTGAGGCCGGGGTGGAGTTTGTCTGCCTTGCCGGGTTCATGCGGCTGCTGTCAGAAGGCTTTGTCCGTGGCTGGGACGGACGGATGATTAACATTCATCCGTCACTGCTGCCGTCTTTCAAAGGGCTGCATACCCATGCTCAGGCGCTTCAGGCCGGGGTGAAGGTGCATGGCTGCACCGTTCATTTCGTCCGTCCGGCGCTGGATGATGGCCCGGTGCTGGCGCAGGCGGCGGTGCCGGTGCTGCCTGGTGACAGCGCCGACCTTCTGGCAGCCCGGGTGCTGGAGCAGGAACACCGGATCTATCCGCTGGCCCTGCGGCTGATTGCTGAAGGCCGGGCCGTGGTTGACGGGGATGTGGTGCGGATTGATGCCCCGCATGCTGGTCAGGCACTGGTCAATCCCGTGGCCCCGTAACGCCACGGAAGAACCGAAACTGAAAATCCCCTGCCGGAAGGTCCCGGCAGGGGATTTTGTTGTGCTGAGACCGGCGGATTAGGTTCCGGCGCTGGCGCGGGCAAAGTCCCAGTACAGTTCCCGGGCTTTGCGGTACAGCGGGCCGATGGCGTATCCCCGGTCCTCCACCCGCAGGCAGGGCTGCACTTTGGCGTAGTTGCCGGTCGAAAAAACTTCATCGGCCTGCAGGACATCGGTGAAGGTGATGGAACGTTCCTGCACCTCGACCCCGGCCTGCCGCAGCAGTCCGATGATCCGCTGCCGGGTCAGTCCGTTGAGGAACGTGCCATTGGGGACAGGAGTATGGACCACGCCGTTTTTGGCGAAAAACAGGTTGGTGTAAGCGAATTCGGCGACGTTGCCGGAGGGGTCAGGGACCACGGCGGTGTCAAAGCCCTTGTTATGGGCTTCGACCACGCAGCGGGTGACATTGGGGTACAGGCAGGCGGCCTTGGCCTCGGTCGGGGCCATGTCGCGGGCAGGGCGGCGGTAGCTGGACAGGCAGGCGGTGAAACCGGCGTCTTCCGGTGGCATCGGGGCATCAAACAGGCACAGGGCAAAGCGGGTGGATGCCGGGTCAGGCACCAGCATACCGTCTTCGCCCCAGAACACCGGCTTGATGTACAGGGTGCTGTCCAGACCGGCCCGGCGGATCCCTTCCCATGCCAGTTCGGCAATTTCCGCGCCGGTCAGCATCGGCCGCAGCCCCAGAACGCGGGCTGACCGGACCGCCCGTTCGCAGTGGGCGATCAGGTCGGGGGCCATCCCTTCAAAGTACCGGGCTCCGTCAAAAACAGAGGATCCCAGCCACACCGCATGACTGTGGGGACCCAGCAGACCGGGGTTGCCGAGGTGCCAGCGGCTGTCGGCATAAACAAGCAGCGGCGCTGAGGAAGGGGAAACACCGGACATCGGACACCTGCCTTGCTGGATTTTTTGGGTGTGGCGCAGCATCGTGCTGCTGTCTGGATCATCACCGTATTTTGGAGAATCAGGATAAGCAGGGTGGGTGCCGTTTGTCCAATCCTGCTGAAGAACCAGATGGTTCCGGTGCCTTGCCTGTCACCGGCACGCGAAAAAAAACACCCCGCCGGGGGCAGGGTGTTTTCAGATCAACGGTCTCTGGCGGTGCCGGATATCAGGATTTGCGGCGCATGTTCAGGCGTTCGGCGGCGTCGAGAACGGTTTTCACCGCGCGGTCGGAATCATCAACCATTGCCCGCAGGTCGGTGATGTAACGCTTCATGGTGTTGGCAACGGTCCGGAATTCCGGCTCATAGCGCCCGGCACCGGCGGCTTCGATCGCGATATTGGTGGCAATCCCGTTGGACTGCTCGGCGATACGGCGGATGGTCTGGGCGTGAACGGAAATCTGCTTGGCATGTTCGGCCAGAGAGGAGACGACATCGTCGTCGGTGTCGCTCTCGTCGCTGGCACCTTTGGCCAGATCCTGCGCCTTGCCCTGCAGGGTGTGCATGTCTTCCTGCACCCGGTTGAGCTGGCTGACCAGCTGGCGGGTGTACTGAGTCAGCGCCCGGACGGCAACACCGGCGGTTCCGGCGCGCCCGGCGGCCAGTTCGGCATTCAGCGACAGGATGCGCATGTCTTCCGACAGTTCGCGCAGACGGACAAAGGCGTGCAGGGCCGTGTCGCACTGGGTGAACATGTCGGCGACGGCACTGTCAAACCGGGACTGGGATCCGGACGAGACAGCCGGGGCAGTCGTTACAGTGTCTTGAGTGTCATGCATTCCGGTACCACCCCAGTTTTTTTGATGGCGGCCGCCGGGATATGGATCTGTCCCCTGTCGGCGGCTGTACGATTGGCCAAACGTTGCGTGGCAAAGGATCCCGCCGGATTGACCGCGCGACCGGATTAATTGCCGGTCTGCGCAGTTTCCGCAGCCCCTTCCCTGTGGGCCGGATAACCCCTGCTTCATGAAGAATAATCTGCCGCGATGCCAACGCAACACAAATGACGGCTCCGCCGGATGAATCTTTCCGCAGACCGCTTAAAAATCCGTCCGCAGACCTATGACGGGTCTGTGAACGTTTGATTGACCGGTGTCAGGGACAAAGGTAATCAGAGTGATACGTGCCGCGTGCGGCCCAGAGCAGGACGGAATCCGGCGGACGACAGTCCGGGGATCCGCTGCCGGAGAAGCCGTCGGGCCACAGGGGAAGAACTGGTGCCGGAAAGCCGATGACATCACACCCGGATACTCCGGACTCTGCCGGTTCCGGCAGAAAGCCGACCGTTGGGCCGACAGGCGGCTCCGGCAGCGGGGCCCCCCGCCGGGGCTCTGCACCGATGCGGACCTGGCGGGTTCTGTTCCGCGATATTCTGGCGCTGGCCGGTCCCTTCTGGCGGTCGCGTGACCGCTGGAAGGCTATTGGCTGGACCGTTGCGCTGGTGATCCTGACCATTGGTCAGGTCTCGGTGCCGGTGGCCCTGAATGTCTGGAGCGAGCGGCTGTTTGACGCACTGGAGCAGCGTGCCTTCCCGATGTTTGTCACCCTGATCGGGGCACTGCTGCTGATCATTGGCGGCAATGTGATGATTGTGGCCCTGCACCTGCGCACCAAGCGCCGCCTGCAGGTGGCCTGGCGTGGCTGGCTGTCGCGGCGGCTGCTGGATGAATGGATGGCGGCCGGGCGTCATTATCAGGCTACCCTGATTGAGGGGGAGCATGACAACCCCGATGGCCGTATCGCCGAAGACATCCGCATCACCACGGAATACGCGGTCGATCTGGCCCATTCCCTGCTGTACTCGGTGTTGCTGCTGATCAGCTTCACCCAGATCCTCTGGACCCTGTCAGGGTCGCCGGAGATCACCCTGTTCGGAACCGATCTGTACCTGCCGGGGCATCTGGTCTGGGTGGCGCTGATCTATGCCACCGTCGGGACCACTGTCGCGTTTTTCCTTGGCCGTCCGCTGGTCCGGGCGGTCAACCGCCGCCAGACGGATGAGGCGAACTTCCGGTTCGGTCTGGTGCATGCCCGGGAAAACTCTCTGGCCATCGCGGTGCTGCACGGCGAGCCGGATGAGCGCCGCCGCCTGAACCTGCTGTTCCGCGGGGTGTCGCGGGCGTGGGACCGTCAGACCGGGGCGCTGACCAATATTTTCTTTTTCACCGCCAGCTGGTCGGTGCTGTCGCAGGTGTTTCCGGTGCTGATCGCGGCCCCGCGCTATATTTCCGGGGCGATTACCCTTGGCGGTCTGATGCAGACGGCGCAGGCGTTTCAGCAGATGATCGCGGCGCTGTCGTGGCCGATCGACAATCTGTCGAAAGTGGCGGAGTGGCGGGCCTCGGTGGAGCGGGTGCTGGGTCTGCATGATGCCATGCTGGCCCTGTCCCGCCGGAATATGGTGGCGGAAGGCCCGACCATTTCCCTGCGCCGCACGGCTGAGCAGGTGTTCGGTTTTACCGGCCTTGAGGTACAGGAGCCCGATGGATCTCTGGTGATTTCCGCCTTTGACGGGCAGATCGGGCCGGGACAGAAGATGCTGATCACCGGTGATCCGGGGATGGTCAACAAACTGTTTAAGGTCGTGGCCCGTCTGTGGCCGTGGGGGCGCGGACGGCTGGATCTTCCCCAGCGGGAGGAGCTGTTCTTCATGCCACAGCGCCCTTATCTGCCGATTGGTGACCTGCGGGCCGTGGTCTGTTACCCGATGCCACCCGAGCATTATGGCGATGAACAGATTGTTGAGGTCCTGCAGCGGGTCGGTCTGGAAGATCTGATCCCGTCACTGGGGACGGAAGCAACCTGGGAAAATGTGCTGGCGGTCGGTGATCAGCAGCGCCTTGGCTTTGCCCGGCTGCTTCTGACCCGTCCGCGCTGGATCTGCCTGCAGGATGCCACCGACGGCCTTGACCCTGATGCCGAGCATACGATGATCCGTATTCTTCAGCGGGAGTTCCCGAAAGCCGGTCTGCTGGTGATGGGGCGTCCGCTGCCGCTGGATGGTGGCTTTGACCGGATTCTGACCATCCTGCGGGTGAACAGCCATGCGGAAGTCACGGAGACACCGGTGGTCCATACCGTGCCATTTGGTCAGTGACAGACCTGAGGGGAGAGATGACAAAAAAACCGGCCCCTCGTGAGGGCCGGTTTTTTAAAATCGGAACGTGATTATGGGCGGATCAGGCGTTGCGGATGCTGGCGATAAAACCGTCAACTTCCTGCCGCAGGATCTCTGACTGGTGGTTGACGTCGGCTGCCGCCGAAGACACTTGCCCGGCCGCAGTCCCGGTTTCTGAGGCCGCCTGAGTCACCCCCTGAATGTGCTGGGCAACCTCAGAGGTTCCGGCGGAGGCCTGCTGGGTGTTGCGGGCAATTTCCAGCGTGGCGGCGTTCTGCTGCTCCACAGCGGCGGCGATGACGGCGGAGACCTCACTCATCGACCGCACGGCGGCGGCAATGGCGTCAATCATCTGCACGGCGGTACGGGTCTGGTCCTGCACCCCGCCAATCTGGCGGGCAATTTCCTCGGTGGCGGAGGCGGTCTGGGTCGCCAGTGCCTTGACTTCGTTGGCGACGACGGCAAAGCCTTTCCCGGCGTCCCCGGCGCGGGCGGCCTCGATGGTGGCGTTCAGGGCCAACAGGTTGGTCTGCCCGGCAATGTTGCCGATCAGGGTCAGCACTTCGCCGATGCTTTCGGAGGTGCGGACCATTGCCTGCACCATCTCCTGTGCTTCCTGCGCCTGCCGGGTGGCTTCATCGGCGGCCTGCCGCGACTGTTCCACCTGCCGGGCAATTTCCCCGATGGAGGCGGACAGCTCTTCCGCTCCGGCGGCAACGGTCTGCACATTGGCCGACGCCTCTTCGGTCGCGGCGGCAACGGCGGCAGACTGCGACTGCGTCTGTGATGCCATACCGCTGAGGGCGGTTGCCTGCCCGTTCATACGCGCGGCGGCATTGCTGACTGTATCAACCACCCCGCGCACTTTGGTCTCAAAGGCATCGGCGAGGGCGTGCATTTCGTGACGGCGCTGCTGCTCCGCCCGTTGCTTTGACAGCTCTTCCTCTGCTTTCAGGCGTTCCACCTGCTGCATGTTTTCCTTAAACACCTGCATTGATGCCGCCATGTCACCGACTTCATCGCGGCGGCTGCGGTCAGGGATCGGCGTGTCAAGCGCGCCGGTGGCCAGCGCGTTCATTGCGGCGGTCATCCGCACCAGCGGACGGGTGATCGACAGCGAGAACGCAACACCGATGCCGATCACGATCAGCCCGATCACCACGCCGGACAGGATCAGTGTCTGCCGCATCGCCATCACCGGAGCCAGAATTTCATCGTGAGAAATCTCGGCAATGACGGCATAGGGGGTGTTAAGAACCGACAGCGGGGCATAGGCGGCGATGACGCTGACCCCTTCGGCATTCTCGGCCTCATTAAGGCCGCTGCGCCCGGCCAGCGCTTCGGCCACCGGAGTGGTTTCGATCACCCGCCGGAGCGTCTGGGGCTCTTTGGAAAACCGGCTTTCACTGCGCATTTTATGATCGGGGCCGACCAGATAGACATCCCCGGTCTCCCCCATGCCTGAGGCGCTGCGGAGAATCTGCTCGACCGCCGTGGACGGCACGGCAAACACCAGCGCACCGAGAAACTCGCCGAACCCATCAATCACCGGGGCGCCGACAAACGCGGTCGGGACCCCTTTGGCCGGGGCGTAGAGCGAGAAATCGGCATAGGCGACTTCCCCGGTTTTAGGGTTGCTCTCAATACTCTTGAACAGCGTGGCCAGTGCGCTGTCCGCCGCAGGGCCAGCGGTCAGGGATGTGGCATAATCGGCCCCCTTGGTCACGCTGTAGACCACGTTGCCGTTGGCATCGATCAGCAGAATGTCGGCATAGCCCCGCTCCTGACGGGCCCCCCGATACCACGGATGCCATTTGTCATGGGCCATCGAATACGATGATCCGTCGCTGGCTTTGTTCAGCTTCTCTTTTTCACCCTCGGGATTGGGGTTTTTGGTGACATACAGGGCGCGCAGACTTTCCCCCGGGTTAGACCCGACACTGCTGTAGCTTTCCGACATCTCCAGCAGGGCATTGGCGATGGCCGGATTGGTCGACAGCAGGGTGGCGTCATCGTGGACTGAGTCGAAAGCGTCATCCAGCGCCCGGGTGATGGTGTTCAGCTGCCCGCTCAGGCGCAGGTCTGCCTGTCGCGTCAGTTCCGCTGACTGCTGCATATAGGCGACGCCGCTGGTCACGACCACCGCAATCAGGGTCAGCAGGCTGATGAGGCCCGGTAAGCGGGCGGAAATACGGTTGAAGGTCATGCGCGGGCTTCCGAAATCGTTCCTGTCGTCAATCCAGAGTCTTTTTGTGGATACGGGCCGTTTCCGGCCCGAACGCTCTCCCTGCCGCGGCCATTGGTGGCCTGTCTGCTCCCAGCCCTTTGGTGGCTCGTGGTTTTCCTGTGACAGACTTATATGTCGGCAGCCTAACCCTTACGCCAGTTCGTGCGATGTGTGGGCCGGGAAGAAGAAGAAATGCCCCAGTGCATTCGTATACCTTCCAGAGGGGCATCTTCTCCCCGCGTATAGGTTTCGGGTGGCCGGACGTTATGGTCTTACCATGGGGTGACGGGTGGGCCTGATCACATCTGCGGGAGGAGTGAAGATGGATGTTCTTTAATTGTTCCCTTCTGCATCGGCGCACTTGCCATTGATGGGGCGTTGCTGCCATAGTGCACCGCTTTTTCCGGGACCCGGTCTGATGACCTCCCACGGTGTGCCTGTCAATCAGGCCCGCCGGGAGTGCGTTGTGCCGGGTTTCTCCGTTCGGGTGCCGGGCCTGTGCAGGCCGGGAACCCGTTGCCGGAAATATCTGAAACTATCTGCCCTCCGTCGGCGCCCTCAGCAGGGATCGTGAGTTATGGCTGGTCATTCCAAATTTAAGAACATCATGCACCGCAAGGGTGCGCAGGATGCCAAGCGCGCCAAGCTGTTCACCAAGCTGGCCAAGGAAATCTATGTTGCCGCCAAGACCGGTGGCCCGGAACCCGACGGCAACCCGCGCCTGCGTGCCGCCATTCTGGAAGCCCGCCGCAACTCCGTGCCGAAGGACAATATCGAGCGCGCCCTGAAGAAGGCTCAGGCCGGCGGGGAAGGCGAAGATTACGAAGAAATCCGCTACGAAGGCATGGGGCCGGGTAATGTGGCGGTGATCGTCGAGGCCCTGACCGACAACCGCAACCGCACCGCGTCAGAAGTGCGCTCGATCTTCTCGAAGGCTGGCGGATCGCTGACCCCGGTGCAGTTCAACTACGAACGCGTCGGCTATATTTCTTACCCGCTGACGGCGGGCTCGGCGGATGCGGTGCTGGAAGCCGCGATCGAAGCCGGTGCCGATGACGTGGTGACCAACGACGAAGAGCACGCCATCTACTGCGGCCCGGATATGCTGGGCGAAGTGCGGACGGCGCTGGAAGCCGCCCTTGGCGAAGCCCAGACCGCCCGTCTGGACTGGAAAGCCCTGAATACCGCGTCGCTGGACGAAGATGCCGCCCGCAGCCTGTTTAAGTTCCTCGACGCGCTGGAAGATAACGACGACGTGCAGCGGGTGTTTTCCAACGAAGAGATCTCTGACGAGATTCTCGAGAAGCTGGGCTGAGTAAGGGTATACCGTGGCGTCGGTCCGTATCCTTGGCCTTGATCCCGGCCTGCGCAACACCGGCTGGGGCGTGATTGAGGCTGATGGCAACCGCCTGCGGGTGGTTGCCGATGGTGTGGTGCGGTCCGACGACACGCTGTCGCTGGCCGAGCGCCTGTCGCAGCTCTATGACGGGGTGGTGGAGGTGATCGCCGCCTATGCCCCGGATGAGGCAGCGGTGGAGGAAACCTTCGTCAACCGCAACCCGCTGTCGACGCTGAAGCTGGGGCAGGCCCGGGGGATTGCGCTGCTGGCACCGGCCCGCCGGGGCCTGCCGGTGGCGGAATACCAGCCGTCACAGGTGAAAAAGGCGGTGGTCGGCACCGGGGCGGCGGCCAAAGAGCAGGTGCAGATGATGATCCGCACCCTGTTGCCCGGCTGTATGATCGCGTCGCCGGATGCCGCCGATGCGCTGGCGGTGGCGGTGTGTCACGCCCACCACCGGTCTTCAGCGCAGACGCTGGGGCAGGCGATTTTGAAAGCGGAACTCCAACAGGCAGGGAAACGGCGCCGATGATCGCCAAGCTGAAAGGGCTGGTCGACAGCAGCGGGGATGACTGGGTGGTGATCGACGTCAACGGCGTCGGCTATCTGGTGTTCTGCTCGGCGCGGACCCTGTCGCGGCTGCCCGCAGCCGGTGAGGGTACCGCGCTGGTGATCGAGACCCATGTGCGGGAAGACCACATTCACCTGTATGGTTTTATCAGCGAGGCGGAGCGGTCCTTCTTCCGTCTGCTGCTGACCGTGCAGGGGGTGGGGGCCAAGGTGGCGCTGGCGCTGCTGTCGGTGGGGGATACCACCCAGCTGTCGCAGGCGATTGCCGCGCAGGACAAGGCAACCCTCAGCCGGGCCGCCGGGGTCGGGCCGAAGCTGGCTGCCCGCATTGCTTCTGAACTCAAGGATAAGGTGTCCGGTCTGTCGCTTGGCGCTCCGGTGGCGGGGGTGGCTCTGACCACGCCCAAGGCCGCCCCGGCGGAGCCATCGGTGATGGAAGATGCCGTTTCGGCACTGGTCAATCTTGGGTATGCCCGTCTGGATGCCTTCGCTGCGGTTGGGCGTGCCGCTGTGGCGCTGGGGCAGGGGGCCGCGGTATCAGCCCTGATCGGCGCTGCCCTGCGTGATCTTGGCAAGGGGACCTAAGTTATGGCCCGCAGCGAGGAGGCCGCCGGAACGGACCGCCTGATCACCAGTACCCGGCAGGACGGCGATGATACCCACATCCGCCCGCAGCGGCTGGAAGACTTTACCGGCCAGCGGCAGGTCTGCGAGAATCTGTCTGTCTTCGTACAGGCTGCCCGCGCCCGTGGCGAGGCGATGGATCATGTGCTGCTGTTCGGCCCGCCGGGGCTGGGGAAAACCACGCTGGCGCAGATCGTATCGCGGGAGCTTGGGGTTGGCTTCCGGGCCACCTCCGGCCCGATGATTGCCAAAGCCGGGGATCTGGCGGCGCTTCTGACGAATCTGGAACGCAATGACGTTCTTTTCATCGACGAAATCCATCGCCTTAATCCTGCCATAGAGGAAGTGTTGTATCCGGCAATGGAAGACTTCCAGCTGGATCTGATCATCGGGGATGGCCCGTCGGCCCGCAGTGTGCGGATTGACCTGCAGCCGTTCACGTTGGTGGGGGCGACCACCCGGTCCGGCCTGTTGACCACACCGCTGCGGGACCGTTTCGGGATTCCGCTGCGGCTTAATTTCTATGAGCCGGAGGAGTTGCTCGCCATCGTGCGCCGGGCCGCAGCCATTCTTGATCTGCCGATCACCGACGACGGTGCGCTGGAAGTGGCGCGACGGTCACGCGGCACGCCGCGTATTGCCGGGCGCCTGCTGCGCCGGGTCCGTGATTTTGCGGTGGTTGCAAAGCGTCTGCCGGTCAATGCCTTCATTGCGGATGCGGCGCTGGGCCGTCTGGAAGTTGATAAGCGTGGCCTGGATGCCATGGACCGCCGCTATCTGAAGTGCGTCGCCGAGAATTATGGGGGTGGCCCGGTCGGGGTCGACACGCTGGCCGCCGCCCTGTCGGAAGAGCGTGATACGCTGGAAGAGGTGATCGAGCCGTTTCTGCTTCAGCAGGGGCTGATCCAGCGGACCCCCCGGGGGCGGATGTTGACCGACTCCGGGTTTGCTCACCTTGGGCTGGCGGTGCCGAAGGCGGTGAAAGCCCAGCTTGATCTTCTTGATCCGGAGGACGGGGAATGACTTCTGTCGCGCCGACGTCCGGCCGGTTGGCCGATGGGACGCATCTGTACCCGCTGCGGGTCTATTATGAAGACACGGACACTGCGGGTATCGTCTATTACGCCAATTATCTGAAATTTGCCGAGCGGGCCCGTTCGGAAATGGTCCGCCTGCTGGGGATTGAACAGCGGCGGATGCTGGAGCAGGACGGTGTCGCCTTCGCCGTGCGCCACTGCTCTGCCGATTACCGCCGCCCGGCGCGCCTTGACGATGCGCTGGTGGTGGTCAGCCGGGTGGACGCCGTGACCGGTGCCACCCTGACCATCGGACAGGACATCACCCTGAACGGAGAGACATTGGTGCAGGTCAGTGTGACACTGGCCTGCATGCGTGTCGGCGGTGCGGCTGATGGCCGTCCGGCCAGAATTCCGGCTGCTGTGCGGGCATTGCTGGTCAGACCGGCTGCTCCTGTAGTAGAACCCTCCGAATCACAGACTCTTTGAAGGCTCGGAAATACCATCATGGATGCCTCGTCTCTTCCTGCTGCCTCACACGATCTGTCGATGATCGGCCTGTTTCTTCAGGCGGATATCATCGTCAAGATGGTGATGCTCTCCCTCGTGGGGGCCTCGGTCTGGAGCTGGGCGATCATCATCGACAAGGTGATGAAGATGCGCCGCGTTGTGACGCTTGCTGATGATTTTGAGGAGCGGTTCTGGTCCGGCGGTTCGCTGGAAGATCTGTTTGAGCGGATCGGGAACCGGCCGCTTGATCCGATGTCAGCGGTGTTCGTCGCGGCAATGCGGGAATGGCGCCGCTCCTCCGGCCGGAACAACGCCGGGGATGTCACCATGCGCGTGCGTCTGGCCCAGCGGCTGGAACGGGTGATGCACATCACCGTCACCCGCGAGATGGAAGGGCTGGAAAAGCGCGTCGGCTTTCTGGCGTCCACCGGCTCGGTGGCACCGTTCATCGGTCTGTTCGGGACGGTCTGGGGGATTATGAACTCCTTCGCCGCCATTGGCGCCAGCAAGGATACCAGCCTTGCCACCGTCGCCCCGGGGATCGCCGAAGCCCTGTTTGCCACCGCGATCGGTCTGGTGGCGGCGATTCCGGCGGTGCTGGCCTACAACAAGATTTCTTCTGACATGGACCGTTTTGCCCAGCGTCTGGAAAACTTCGCCGGCGAGTTCGGGGCGATTCTGTCCCGTCAGCTCGACGAGCGCGGCTAAACCCCGGATCGGACGAGCAGGAGACCGCAGGCATGGGCATGAATGTGGGTGGCGGTGGCCGGGGCGGACGCCGCAAGCGTCGGCCGATGGGGGATATCAACGTTACGCCGATGGTCGACGTGATGCTGGTGCTGCTGGTGATCTTCATGGTCACCGCACCGCTGGTGACCACCGGGGTCAGTGTTGATCTTCCCAAGGCCAAGGCCCCGGCCATGAACGAACAGGACAACAAGCCGCTGTACGTGACCGTGCAGGGTGACGGCAAGCTGTTCCTGAACGACAGCCCGGTGACGCTGGAGCAGCTGCCGGAAAAGGTGAAGGCCATCGCCGGGGCAAACCCGGATGTGCGTATTTATGTGCGCGGGGATGCCGCCAGCCAGTACGGCGTGGTGATGCAGGCTCTGGGGGCGTTGTACGCCGGTGGGTTTACCAAGGCTGCGCTGATTACCCAGCCCGCCAGCGGCAAACCGAAGAAGTAAGGAGTAGGGGCCCGTGTCCGATAACGACTCCGGACTGCGCCGCAGCCTGATCATCTCGGTCAGCCTGCATGTGCTGCTCGGTGCCCTGTCGTATCTGGGGCTGCCGTTCCTCACCCGCGATATGCCGGTTGAGGACGCGCCCATCGTTATTGATCTGGTGGAAATCGCTGAGCGGACCGCCGCGCCGCCGCCAAGCGCCAAGCAGAAAGAACAGGTGGCCCAGAAGGTGGAGCCGAAGCCGGAACCGCCGAAGGTCGAGCCGAAGCCGGAGCCGCCAAAACCGGAACCGCCGAAGCCCGAGCCCCCGAAGCCGGAGCCGCCGAAACCGGTGGAACCGCCAAAGCCGCAGCCCCAGCCGCAGAAGCCTGAACCGCCGAAACCGGAACCGAAATCGGAACAGGTTGATCCAACCCTGCCGCCGGAGCCGAAAAAGCCCGATCCGAAGCCGGAGCCGCCGAAGCCGCCGAAGCCTGAGCCGGAGAAGACACCGCCGAAGAAACCGGTGGAGGAAGACCCGTTTAAAGACCTGATGAAGAACGTCGAAAAGTACCGTCAGCAGCCGAAGTCCAGCACGCCGCCGCCATCACAGGCTGCGCCGTCTGCGCCGACGCAGGGGGCTACCAATTCGGCCAACTCGCCGCGTATTCTCAATGCGCCGCTGGCTGACCGGGCGACGATGAGCGAAAAAGACGCGATCCGGGCCCAGATTGAACAGAACTGGGTGTTTGATGTCGGTGCCAAAGGCATTGAATCAATGGTCATTGTGCTGCGGGTTGCGATCAATCCGGATGGCACCGTGACCCGGGTGGATGTGGTCGATACCGTGCGATACAACACCGACTCGGGATACCGGGCGGTTGCCGATACAGCCAAGCGGGCGGTGCTGAAATCCCAGCCGCTGAAGTATCCGGCACAGAAGTACGAAGAGTTTAAGGTTCTGGAACTGAGCTTCGCCCCGCGCGACCGCTTGTGATCCTTGAAAAGAGCGCTTTCTGATACAGCGGGCGCCGGTTGACTGAAGGGGCTGTCCTGCCGTGAGCGGAGATAGGGCCCCTTCTGTCATCAGGTCGGTGCCCGCCTTTGCGGAAAACGTTCCTGTGTTTTGTTGGCGTCTGCTGACGGCAGGCGGTTTGTCTGATGTGCCCCAGATCCCGGGGCGAGGTGAGAGGACCAGCGCAGCGATGATGAAGAGTGTCCGTCAGATGTCTCTGCGCCGCATGGGTGCGGCGCTGTTTGGGCTTGCCGTCGCCGGCGTTGCCCTGGCGGCGGCCGTGGCCCCGCAGACGGCCCGTGCCGAGGTGAAGATCGACATTACCCGCGGGAAGGTCGAGCCGATGCCGGTCGCCATTCCTGATTTTGCGGGTCCCGGTGAAGCGGGCCGATTCGGCGGTGATGTCGCTTCGGTGATCACTGCTGACCTTGAGCGGTCAGGCCTGTTCGCCCCGATCAACAAGGCGGCTTTTATTCAGGATCTGCCGTCGCTGGATACCCAGCCGCGCTTTGCCGACTGGCGGACCATCAATGCCCAGCTTCTGGTGCAGGGTGTGGTTGAGCCGCAGCCCGATGGCCGCCTCCGTCTCGCCTTCCGTCTGTGGGACATCTACGGCGGTGAGCAGATGAAGGGGCAGGCCTATGTGACCCAGCCGGAAAACTGGCGCCGTGTCTCGCACATCATCGCCGATGAGATTTATAAGCGTGTCACCGGCGAAGACGGCTATTTCGACACCCGCGTCGTTTATGTCGCGGAAAGCGGCCCGGCCACCAAGCGCGTCAAACGTCTGGCGATCATGGATCAGGATGGCGCGAACCATCATTACCTGTCCGATGGCTCGAATATGGTTCTGACCCCGCGCTTCTCGCCGACGGCGCAGGAAATCACCTATATGAGCTATTACAACGGGATGCCCCGCGTGTACCTGCTCAATATCGACACCGGCCGTCAGGAGCTGCTGGGCGACTTCCCGGGGATGACCTTTGCACCCCGATTCTCGCCCGACGGTAACAAGGTCGTCATGTCGATGGCAAAGGACGGTAACTCCGAGCTGTATGACATGGATCTGCGGACTCGGCGGACCTCCCGCCTGACCAACCATCCGGCGATTGATACCTCGCCGAGCTATTCTCCGGACGGCCAGCAGATTGTTTTCAACTCTGACCGTGGTGGTGCCCAGCAGCTGTATGTGATGGATGCGCAGGGCAATAATGTGCGCCGCATCTCCTTCGGTGATGGCCGCTATGCCACGCCGGTGTGGTCGCCGCGCGGGGACCTGATCGCCTTCACCAAGATGAAGGGCGGCGAGTTCTACATCGGTGTGATGCGTCCTGACGGGACCGGAGAGCGTATGCTTTCCAATGGGTTCCTGATGGAAGGCCCGACCTGGGCCCCCAATGGCCGCGTGCTGATGTACTACCGTCAGGAAGCCAATGGTGCTGCACCGCAACTGTTCAGCATTGACCTGACCGGCTTCAATGAACGTCGCCTTGTGACCCCGCAGGGATCCTCGGATCCGGCATGGTCGCCGCTTCTTCCCTGATATCAGAATAAAAAACCTGTAAAGTCCCTCTGTACGCTGCCGCAAAAAGGCTATATAAGCCACGCGATGGGCATCGGTAGGAAGGTGCCCGTCGATTTGGCGCAGCCGGAGCCTTGGACTCCCGACTGCGCATAATGAACTCAAACCCCATGCTAAAGAAGTCGAGGGGAAATAAGATGAAGTTCCGTCTGCTGCCTGTCGTCGCTGCTGCTGCGCTGCTCGCCGCTTGCTCGACCGCCTCTGAAGATGCTGGTAGCAAAACCGCCACCGGCAACACCGCCCCGACCACCGCTGGCAAGGCTGGCCCGGTCGCCGGTTCCGTCGAAGAATTCAAGGTCGTGGTCGGTGACCGCGTCCTGTTCGGCTTCGACCAGTACAACCTGAGCGCCGAAGGTCAGGCCGTCCTGAAGAACCAGGCTGCTTGGCTGAACAAGTACACCAAGTACTCTGTCGTCGTCGAAGGCCATGCTGACGAGCGCGGCACCCGTGAATACAACCTGGCTCTGGGTGAGCGCCGCGCGAACTCCGTGAAGGCGTTCCTGGCTGCTCAGGGCGTGAAGGCTGACCGTCTGAAGGTCGTTTCCTATGGTAAGGAACGTCCGGAATGCGGTGACTCCACCGAAGCCTGCTGGGCCAAGAACCGCCGCGGCGTTTCCGTCCTGCAGTAATCCGGAGCAGCACCGTACCGCGTAGAGCGGTACAGGACTGATTGACGGAAACGGCATCATGGCGCCTGCGTTTGTCCGCTCCCTTTACGAAGGAAAGTGGATAGGCGCAGGCGTCGCCGTTTGTGTCCCGGAAAGCGTTCGTGGCCCGGCTCTGGCAGTCAGCTTGAGTCGGGCCGCCACGTTTTTGCCATCCTCTGCTGTTTGGGTAAGAGGATCGGAGTGAGCGGCGGACGTGTGGGGCCATCGTCTGTCTTGCGCGCGGAAACCAACTGTTGCATAGCAATCGTGTGGTTACCGTGGCATTGTCGGCCCGTTCTGAGCAGAGCGGGGGCCGACGCAGTTCGGTCCCGGTGTTACAATGTCCCGTCTTCTGTCTGCCGCAGGTCTGGCAGCCGGGTCGGGAGTGGTGTCGGAATCGCAGAGAGTGCAGAGAATGCGTGTCGCCCCTATGCTTCCCGGTCAGGTGCTTTCCAGCCAGATGCTTACCGGTGTCTCCGTCCGTGTCCGCGCCCTGACGGCAGCGGTTGCGGTTGCCCTGTCGGTGGGGTTTGGCCCGGTGTCGGCGATGGCGCAGGACATCAGTGATATGGCGGACCGGATTCAGAGGCTCGAGCGGGATCTGTCGGTACTGCAGCGGCAGTCCGGGGGCAACGGTATTGCGCTGCCGTCCGGCGGCGGTGCCGCAATGGGCGGTGACATGGCTTCGCAGCTGATGCTGCGTCTGGCAGAAGTTGAGCGCCAGATGGCGGAACTGACCGGCCGGATGGAAGAAACCCAGCACGCTGTCTCCCGGGTGAATACCCGAGTCGATAATATTTCAAAGGATATGGATTTCCGGCTTCAGCAGCTGGAGCAGCATGGCGGGGCAGGGGCTCAGGCGTCTGCGGCCCCCCCGGCTGCTGCGGCTCCCGCTCCGGCGGCCTCGGGCGGTCAGCCCGGTGTATTTGGGGTGCTGCCGCAATCTGCTGCGCCTAAGGCGGGGACTCCTGCCGCTGCTGCGCCTGCGGCTCCGGCGGGGTTGCCGTCCGGCAGCCCGGAGCAACAGTATAACTACGCGTCAACCCTGCTGCGGAACGGGGACTATGCCGGGGCCCAGTCGGCGCTTGAGGCATTCGTTAAGCAGAACCCGAAGCATGATCTGGCCGGAAACGCCCAGTATTGGCTGGGGGAAACCTATTACGTCCGGCAGGACTTCAAAAATGCAGCCGTCGCCTTTCTTGATGGCTACCGCAATTATCCGAAAAACAACAAGGCCCCGGATAATCTGCTGAAGCTGGGCCTGTCGATGGGGGCCCTGAACCAGACCAAAGAGGCCTGTGCCGCCCTGACACGGATCCCGAAGGAGTATCCGACGGCGTCGGATGTGACCAAGCGCCGGGCTGAGTCGGAACGGGATCGCCTGAAGTGTCCGAAGACCTGAGGGTCAGCGACAGCGAGTTTGCAGCCCTGATGGCCGGGCTGGGTCCGTTTGAGACGGCACCCGGTCTGGCCATTGCCGTTTCCGGGGGGGCTGACAGTCTGGCTCTGTGCCTGCTTGCCCACCGTTGGGCCAAGGACCGTGGTGGGTCTGTGGTTGGCCTGACCGTCGATCATGGCCTGCGGCCTGAAGCGGCGGCGGAGGCCCGGCAGGTCGGGCAATGGCTGGCAGGCTTTGGGATCCGGCATCACGCCCTGACCGTGACAGCTCCGCCGCCGCAGTCAGATCTTCAGAACTGGGCGCGGACCCAGCGTTATGCGCTGCTGCGCAACTGGTGCCGGTCACAGGGTGTCCTGCATCTTCTGCTGGCACATCACCGGGGGGATCAGGCTGAAACGCTGCTGCTGCGTCTGGCGCGGGGCAGCGGGGTCAGTGGCCTGAGCGGCATGAGCGCTGTGTCTTATCTGCCGGAATGCCGGGTGCTGCGTCCGTTGCTGGGCATCCCGAAGGCCCGTCTGCAGGCAACGTTGCAGCAGCAGGGGCAACCGTGGATTTCTGATCCGTCAAACGAATCGGACCGTTACCAGCGGGTGCAGATGCGTCAGGCCGCGCCGCAGATGGCCTCTCTGGGGCTGACGGAGGCCCGGCTGGCCGGAACTGCCCACACTCTGTTCGGTGCCCGTGAGGTGGTGGATGCTCTGGCGGCGACCCTTGTGGCGGAAACAGCTGCGATCCTGCCTGCAGGGCTAGCCTGTCTTCATGACTGGCAACGCTGGCTGACAAAACCGCAGGAGGTCTCTTGCCGGGCTCTGTCCGGCTTGCTGGGCTGTCTTGGTGGACATGCTTATCCCCCACGGGCGGAGCGGATCCGTCAGGCGCTGACCCGATGGGGGCAGCCGATGACCCTCGGCGGGTGCCGGATGGTGGTGGAGCGGGGTGCGCTCTGGATCTGGCGCGAGGACCGGGGGATCCCGGTCACGATGCTGCACCCCGGTCAACGCCTGTGGTGGGACCGACGGTTTGATCTGGACTGGACAGAGGCGACTCGGGGACGGTCTGCCCTTCCTGCCCTGACGGTGCGGCCTTTAGGGGCCGAGGGGGTGCGGCTTCTGGAAGGAAGGCAGGGGATGCCCGCGCTTCCCCGGCGGGCCTTGCCGGTTCTTCTCTCTCTATGGTTCGATCGGATACTGGTATCGGTGCCGCATCTGGGCTATTTCATGAAGCAGAGATTAGCTGACGGGCCGGAGGTAGAGTTCCCTCTCGTCCGGTTCCGCCCCGTTCGGGCTGTATCCGCTGCCGGAATGATCCGGAGCAGCGGACTGCGTTGACAGAATTGTGGCTTTCTTGCCACAGGTATTGAAGGATCGGCACCGGCGCTTGCGTCGGCGCAGGACCGACTTATGTGAAGAGTTATATGTTTGTCTGCCGACCGGCGCTGCTGCCGGACCGGCTTTTGGTACGGAAGGGCTGTCCCTTGAATTTCAGCAAGAATCTGCTGCTGTGGGTGATCATCGCCGTTCTTCTTGTGGCGCTGTTCAACCTGTTCCAGACCTCGACGCCGCGCACCAATGCGTCGTCGCTGGCGTTCTCCGAGTTCATGGAACACGTGGACCGTAACGACATTGCCAGCGTCACCATTCAGGGCGACCGGGTAACCGGGCAGATGCAGACCGGGCAGACCTTCTCGGTGTATGTGCCGGAAGGGGCGAATATCGTCACCTCGCTGCGTGACCACAATGTGCGCATCAATGCGATGCCGCGCGATGATGAAACCCCGACGTTCTGGGGGATTCTGATCTCCTGGTTCCCGATGCTGCTGCTGATCGGTGTGTGGATTTTCTTCATGCGTCAGATGCAGGGCGGTTCCCGCGGGGCGATGGGGTTTGGCAAGTCCAAGGCCCGCCTGCTGACCGAGAAGTCGGGCCGCGTCACGTTTGAGGACGTGGCAGGCATCGACGAAGCCAAGCAGGAACTGGAAGAAGTGGTGGAGTTCCTGCGCGATCCGCAGAAGTTCCAGCGTCTTGGCGGCAAGATTCCGAAAGGGGTGCTGCTGGTCGGCCCGCCGGGCACCGGTAAGACCCTGCTGGCCCGTGCGATCGCCGGGGAAGCCAATGTGCCGTTCTTCACCATTTCCGGCTCTGACTTTGTTGAAATGTTTGTCGGCGTCGGCGCCAGCCGTGTCCGCGACATGTTCGATCAGGGCAAGAAGAATGCGCCGTGCATCATTTTCATCGACGAAATCGATGCGGTGGGCCGTCATCGCGGTGCCGGCCTCGGCGGTGGCAATGACGAGCGTGAGCAGACCCTGAACCAGCTGCTGGTGGAAATGGATGGCTTTGAGGCCAACGAGGGCGTGATCCTCGTGGCTGCCACCAACCGCCCTGACGTGCTTGACCCGGCGCTACTGCGTCCCGGCCGTTTCGACCGTCAGGTGGTGGTGCCGAACCCCGATGTGGCTGGCCGTGAAAAGATCCTGAAGGTCCATACCCGCAAGACCCCGCTGGGGCCGGATGTGGATGTGCGGGTGATCGCCCGTGGCACCCCCGGGTTCTCGGGCGCGGATCTGTCCAATCTGGTCAACGAGGCAGCCCTTCTTGCGGCCCGGAAGGGCAAGCGGGTGGTGTCGCAGTCTGACTTTGAAGAAGCCAAGGATAAGGTCCTGATGGGGGCGGAACGCCGTTCCATGGTCATGACCGAAGATGAAAAGAAGCTGACCGCCTACCATGAAGGGGGCCATGCGCTGGTGACCCTGCATTCCCCGGATTATGACCCGATCCACAAGGCGACCATCGTGCCGCGTGGCCGGGCGCTGGGGCTGGTGCAGAGCCTGCCGGAACGCGACCGCTATTCCGCCAACCGCGCCTATCTGGAATCCTTCCTTGCCATTGCCATGGCGGGCCGGATTGCTGAAGAGGTGGTGTTCGGGCCGGAAAAAGTGACCAGCGGCGCGGCACAGGATATTAAAATGGCAACCGACCGGGCCCGCCGCATGGTGACCGAGTGGGGGATGTCGGAATCCCTCGGCCCGATCGCCTATGGCGAGCCGGAAGGTGAAGTGTTCCTCGGCCATTCGGTGACCACCCACAAGAACATTTCCGAGCAGACCGCCCGGGAAGTTGATCTTGAGATCCGTCGTCTGGTCGAAAAAGGCTACAAGCGCGCCTTTGATATCATTACCGAAAACCGCGACCAGCTGGAGCGCATTGCGCAGGCCCTGCTGGAATATGAAACCCTGTCGGGTAAGGAACTGCGGGCGGTAATGAACGGTGAGCCGGTGGTGAGGGATGGCACCGGAACCGGGACCGCCGGTGGCGGCGATGCTGCCCCGCGCAAATCGTCGGTCCCGACCTCGGTTCCGCCGGTCTCCGGGCCGGAACCGCAGCCGGGGCAGTAACCGCATGACATCGACCTTTACGGTTGTGGAAAGCCCCGCCTTGGTGCGGGGTTTTTCCATGGTGGCAGCCGGGGATCATTCTCTGGCGGCGCCGGGGCTGCCGCCCCTGTGGCTGTCGCCGCTGGGCGGGGGAATTCCTGCGACCGGCGTTCCCGTTCTGGCCTGGCGGGTCTGGTTGCAGACCGGGCCGTCAGAGCTGACGCAGGTGGACTGCACGCGGGATGCGCTGACCGGCTGGGCCCGCGATGCGGGAGAGGCGGTCTGGGGCATGGTCAAGCGCCGTCTGGCCGCGGTGGAAGGGCGTCGGCCTGCGTTCGCCGGGCTTGATATGGCGCGCCCCCACGTGATGGGGATTGTTAATGTGACGCCGGACAGTTTTTCTGACGGCGGCGATCATTTTGATCCGGGTACGGCGGTACAACGGGGGCTGGAGATGCTGGCCGCCGGAGCGACAGTTCTTGACGTCGGGGGGGAGTCGACCCGTCCCGGGGCTGATCCGGTTTCCCCGCAGGAAGAGATCCGTCGTGTTGTTCCGGTGATCCGGGCTTTTGCTGACCGCGGGGCGGTGGTCTCGATTGATACCCGCCATGCGGTGGTGATGGAGGCCGCGGTCGCTGCCGGTGCAGCCATACTGAATGATGTGACCGGCCTTCTCGGTGACCCGGACAGTCTGCCGACGGCGGTGCGGTTGGGTAAGCCGGTGATGCTGATGCATATGCAGGGCGAAGATCCCCGCACCATGCAGGCGGATCCGTCCTACCCCCATGCGCCGGTTGCGGTGTTTGAGGCACTGGCCCGGCGGGTTGAGGCCTGTCTGGCGGCAGGGATCAGCCGCGAGGCTCTCTGTGTGGATCCCGGTATCGGGTTTGGGAAGACGGTTGAGCACAATGCAGCCCTGATGCGGACCCTCGGCATGCTGCACGGGCTGGGCTGCCCGGTGCTGCTGGGGGCGTCGCGCAAAAGCTTTATCGGGCGGCTGGCCGGGGTAGACCGGCCGAAAGACCGCCTGCCGGGGTCGCTGACCGCTGCAATCCGTGGCTGGGAGCAAGGGGTGCAGATTGTCCGCGTGCATGATGTGGCGGAAACGGTGCAGGCCCTGAAAGTCTGGCAGGCCTGACCGGTATGGGGGAGGTTTCGCTGGTGCAAAAAATCCCCGCGCAGAGTCTGTGAATCCTCTGGACGCCATGCGGACTGTCTTTTATTTTTCGCCTGTCATACCAGCTTCATGTGGCATGTGCCGCAGCGATCGCCGTCCTTATCGTTGAAAAGTAGGGGCGGCGTCGGTTTTTTCGATCTTTGCAGACGGTTTCAACGAGTGCAGACGGATCAGCTTCCCCCGCCGCGCCTGCAGCTGCGGCGCATTGACAAGCGTTTTCCCGGCTGTCACGCCAACAAGGCGGTCTCCCTGACCCTGCAGCCGGGGGAAATCCATGCCCTGCTCGGGGAAAATGGAGCAGGCAAGTCGACTCTGGTCAAAATCGTTTATGGCGTTCAGCAGGCCGATAGCGGCGAGATCCTGTGGGATGGGCAGCCGGTGCACATCGGCAGCCCGGCTCAGGCGCGTGCCTTGGGTATCGGCATGGTGTTTCAGCACTTCTCGCTGTTTGAATCCCTGACCGTCACCGAAAACATTGCCCTTGGCATCAATGCGAAAGAGCCGCTGGAGACACTGGCGACCCGCATCGCTGAGGTTTCTCAGCGCTACGGGCTGCCACTGGATCCGCAGCGTCATGTCCATGATCTGTCGGTGGGGGAGCGCCAGCGGGTGGAAATTACCCGCTGCCTGCTGCAAAACCCGCGCCTGCTGATTATGGACGAGCCGACCTCGGTGCTGACCCCGCAGGAGGCTGAGACGCTGTTCGAGACCCTGCGCCGCCTGCGGGATGAAGGCTGCACCATCCTTTATATTTCCCACAAGCTGGAGGAAATCCGGGCGCTCTGTTCTCAGGCGACCGTTCTGCGGGCCGGTGAAGTGGTGGGGTCCTGCGATCCGCGCGAGAACAGCGCCCGGGCACTGGCCCAGATGATGATCGGGACGGAACTGAAAACCGCCCGCAGCAGCGTGTCAGGCACCCGGCGGGGCGAGGCTCGCCTGCAGGTCACCAATCTCAGTCTTGGTGCGCTTCAGCCTTTCGGTGTTGATCTGAAAGATATTTCGATTTCGGTGCATGCCGGGGAAATTGTCGGGATCGCCGGGGTGGCCGGCAATGGCCAGAACGAGCTGATGGCCGCGCTGTCGGGCGAACACCGCTGTGCCGACCACGATGCGATCCACATCAACGGGCAGGCGGTTGGCCGTCTGGGGCCAAAGCGCCGCCGTGATCTGGGGATGGGCTTTGTGCCGGAAGAGCGGCTGGGCCGCGGGGCAGTGCCGGATCTGTCGCTGGCCGATAATGCGCTGCTGTCCGGGTATGGGCGTCAGGCGCTGGTCAATCGGGGCCTGATCTCTTTCCGCAAGGTCAATGCTTACGCGGACCGGATCATTCATGCTTTCAACGTCCGCACCCACGGGCGGCGGGCGGAAGCGCGGTCGCTGTCGGGCGGGAACCTTCAGAAGTTCATCATTGGCCGTGAAATCCTGCAAAAGCCGAAGCTGCTGATCTGTGCTCAGCCGACATGGGGGGTTGATGCCGGGGCTGCGGCCCAGATTCATCAGGCGTTGCTGGATCTGCGGGATCAGGGGGCGGCGGTGCTGGTGGTGAGTCAGGATCTTGATGAGCTGTTCACCATCGCTGACCGGATTGCTGTGATGTGTCATGGCCGCCTGTCATCCCTGCGGTCTGCCCGTGACACAACGGTGGAGCAGGTGGGGCTGCTGATGGGGGGCCTGTTTGAAACCGCTGATGAGTGGGAGGGCGACCATGGCGCATAAGCCGTCGTTCATGCCGCGTCTGGAGCCACGCGGTCACGCGTCCCCCGCGATGGTCTATGTCACCCCGCTGCTGGCGCTGGCGGTGACCCTGCTGGCCGGGGGGCTGCTGTTTCAGGTGCTGGGCTTCAACGCACCCGAAGCGCTGTATACGTTTTTTGTCTCACCGCTGACCACGGCCTATGGGCTGGGCGAGCTGGTGGTGAAGGCGACGCCGCTGGCCCTGTGTGCCATCGGGTTGGCGCTGGGGTTCCGGGGCAATGTCTGGAACATCGGTGCGGAAGGTCAGCTTACCTTCGGGGCGATTTTCGGCGGCGGTGTGGCTCTGGCCTGTTATGACATGGAAGGCTGGTGGATTCTGCCGCTGATGGTCGTGGCGGGTATGGTCGGCGGCATGCTGTGGGGGGCGATTCCGGCCCTGCTGAAAACCCGTTTTCATGCCTCGGAAATTCTGGTCAGCCTGATGCTGACGTATGTGGCCACCCTGATACTCAGCCTGCTGGTCCATGGCCCGTGGCGGGATCCGGAAGGTTTCAACTTCCCCGAATCGCGGATGTTCAGTGACTCAGCGCTGTTGCCGGTCCTGCTGGCGGAGACCCGCCTGCACTTTGGCGCCCTGTTCGCTCTGGCTGCGGTTGTCGGGGGGTGGTTCATCATTGCCCGCACCTTCGTCGGCTTTCAGATCAAGGTCATGGGCCTGACACCTGCCGCCGGGGGCTATGCCGGGTTCAGCCAGCGTAAGGTGGTATGGCTGTCGTTTCTGGTCTCCGGGGCGCTGGCCGGTCTGGCCGGGGTGTCGGAAGTGGCCGGACCGATCGGTCAGCTTCAGCCGACCGTGTCGCCGGGGTACGGCTTTACCGCTATCATCGTCGCTTTTCTCGGTCGGCTGCATCCGGTGGGTATTCTGCTGGCATCGCTGCTGATGGCGCTGTCCTATCTGGGGGGCGAGGCGGTGCAGATCGGCATGGGGCTGCCGCTGGCGGTCACCGGGGTGTTTCAGGGGATGCTGCTGTTTTTCCTGCTGGCGTCTGATGTTCTGATCCGGTACCGGGTGCGCTTCGGTCGCCCGCAGCAGGAGGCAAAGGCGTGAGTGTTGAACTGCTGGATGCCACCGCCCTGCTGCTGGTGGCGATGATGCGGGCTGCGGTGCCGTTGGCGCTGGCGGCGCTGGGGGAGCTGGTGACCGAAAAATCCGGGGTCCTGAACCTCGGGGTTGAAGGAATGATGCTGACCGGGGCGGTGGCGGCTTTTGCGGCGACAGTCTCCACCGGGTCGATGACGTTCGGCCTGCTGGCGGCAGTTCTGGCCGGTATGGCGATGGCACTGCTGTTCGGCTTCCTGACTCTGTATCTGCTGACCAATCAGGTGGCGACAGGTCTGGCGCTGACCATTTTCGGGATCGGGCTGTCGGCTTTTGTCGGGCAGGGTTTCGTCGGTCAGACGGTGGAGCCGATGGCGGCTGTGTCGCTGGGGGCCCTGTCCGGGATTCCCTTCATCGGCAAGCTGGTGTTCGGGCAGGACCCGATGGTGTACCTGACGCTGGCGCTGACCGGCGGTATCTGGTGGTTCTTCGCCCGGGCCCGCGCCGGTCTGGTGGTACGGGCTGTGGGGGAAAGCCCGCATGCAGCCCATGCCATCGGGTATCCGGTCCGCCTGATCCGTCTGGGGGCGGTGCTGTTCGGCGGGGCCTGCTGTGGTCTGGCCGGGGCTTATCTGTCGCTGGTTTATACCCCGATGTGGGTGGAAGGCATGACGGCCGGGCGTGGCTGGATCGCGCTGGCGCTGGTGGTGTTTGCCACCTGGCGGCCGTGGCGGGCGATGCTGGGGGCATGGCTGTTTGGTGGAATCACCATCATTCAGCTGCATGTGCAGGGAATGGGGGTTGATCTGCCCTCTCAGGTGCTGTCGATGCTGCCGTATCTGGCGACGATTGTGGTGCTGGTGCTGATCTCCCGCGACAGCACGCGCATCCGCCTGAATGCCCCGGCCAGTATCGGCAAGGTTTTTCACCCGGAAGGATAAACGGTTTCAGCCGTCCTCCGGGGTGGGTGTGTGGTGTGTTGACTGGTCTTTACCGGCTGATGACCGGCGGGGGAACAAGCCGCCCGCAGGCAGCCCGCAGACAGGAGCGTGAAGCAATGGGTATGTTCAAGGGAACCCGTCTGGCGGCGATTGCTGCCGTGGTGGCGGGCCTGTTCGGTGGCGCTGTCACCGCACAGGCGGCTGATCCGCTGAAGGTCGGCTTTGTGTATGTCGGCCCGGTCGGCGACCTCGGCTGGTCGTATCAGCATGACGTGGGCCGCAAGGCGCTGGAAGCCCACTTTGGCGATAAGATCAAGACTGCCTACGTCGAAGACGTGGCGGAAGGTGCCGATGCCGAACGGGTGATCGCCCAGTTCGGCCAGCAGGGCTATGATCTGGTGTTCACCACCTCGTTCGGGTTCATGAACCCGACCCTGAAGGTCGCCAAGAAGTTCCCGAAGACCAAGTTTGAACACGCCACCGGTTATAAGACTGCCGAGAACATGGGCATCTATGATGCCCGGTTCCATGAAGGCCGTGCGGTGATCGGCACCATTGCCGGTCACATGACCAAGACCAACGTCATCGGCTATATCGGCTCCTTCCCGATTCCGGAAGTGGTGCGTGGTATCAACGCCGTGACTCTGGCGGCCCGGAAGGTCAACCCGAACGTTCAGGTTAAGGTGATCTGGGTCAACTCCTGGTACGATCCGGGCAAGGAGCGTGAAGCCGCCGAGACCCTGATCGCGCAGGGTGCCGACATCATCACCCAGCACACGGACAGCCCGGCTGCGGTGCAGGTCGCCGAAGAAAAGGGCGTCTGGGCTTTCGGTCAGGCCTCTGACATGGCCAAGTTCGGCCCGAAGCGTCTGCTGACCTCGATCATCGATGACTGGTCCGGCTATTACATCGATCGCGTACAGGCGGTGATGGACGGCAAGTGGAAGGCTGACACCACCTGGGGCGGCTTCAAGGCTGGCATGGTCAAGCTTGGCCCGCTGAATCCGGCGATCCCGGCTGATGTGCAGAAGGCGGCGATGGACGTGAAGGCCGGTATCGAAGCCGGGACCCTGAACCCGTTCGCCGGTCCGATCAAGGATCAGGATGGCAAAGAACGCGTCAAGGCCGGTGAGGCCCTGACGGATAAGGATCTGCTGTCGATGGATTGGTACGTCGAAGGCGTGCAGGGCAAGCTGCCGAAGTAACGGACAGCCGCTCTGGCATTGTCAGCCAGACCGGGCGTCGGCCCGGACTGAAAGAACAAAACCCCACGTCCTGATAAGGGGCGTGGGGTTTTTGTCTGCTTGCTGTTCAGAAGGGTACTTCAGTCTCTGAAGACACAAAGCCGCCCGGGTGGGCGGCTTTGTGAAAAAAAAACAGTGTGCGGATGGAAGCGCAGCCGGGGCTGCGCCGTCGTCACGCGTCCGGCGCGGCGGCAGCCGGGGCGGCCACCGGGGCAGAGACAACCTTGAAGCGGCGCGGATCGGTCAGAACCGTACAGCTGTAGGTCCGCGCATCGACCCGGGTCTGAACATTCCGCAGCCGGGCATGGGGCACCCCATGACCGTCGGTATAAAGAAACTCAACTTCCCAAAGCACGCGCGGATTACCCACATCCTGAAAACGCTGCCCAAGCTCAACGGTTTTGCGTGCCATCATATCCTCGATGTCTGACTGCCATATGCACCGGTTGCCCGGTGGCTTCCCCGAAAACATCCCCCCGATGACTAAATATTAAAGGGTTCTGCGGCGCGGGGGGAGAAAAAACTTGAGTCGCGGCGCCTTAGTTTAACCAATCCCGGTCGGTGACGGTGTTATGATCACTGGCCTGATGTGATTCTAAAGGGGTTTTCAGGGTCCGCAGGCGCTGCACTCTGGCCGGAAGATATAAAGTTTAGGGACTAATCCATAGGTCGGCATCCCTTGGGTCGTATGATCAGGGATAATTATGTCGGCAGGCAACTGCCAGCTTGCCAAAAGCCATATCTTTCCTGACTCTGGAGAGATCCACCCTGCCCGTACCAGAGGCCCGGCCTGCCATGCCCTATGTGTTTGAGGAATGCCTGCACGTCAGTGGCAGCTTTGCCGTCTGGCGGGGCTGGCTGCGGGCGGTTGACGGCGGAGAAGACCGCCCGGTGATTCTCAAGCTCCCGGCTGATACCGCCCTGCTGGCGCAGGACGAGGTGGCGACGGCCCCTGAGATGGCAGAGCATCTGTCCCGCCAGTACAATGTCCTGTGCCAGCTGGCCGGGCGCGGGGCGCCGCCGGTTCTGGCGCTGGAGCCATCCTCTTATGGCTGCATTATGCCTAACGGCAGCCCGGTCCGCGGATCTGGGCCGGTTCTGGTCATGGCTGATACCGGGGCGCAGGCCCTTCGTCTGGGGCCGGATGGCAGAGAGGGGGCCGACACCGGCTGGCAGCGGTGGGAAGAGGCTGCGGTCCTGCGTCTGGGGATTGCACTGACCGATGCGGTGATCCGGCTGCATCACTGCGGCCTGATTCTGGGGGTGCTTCATCCTTCACACATTCTGCTTGATCCTGACGGGACGGTCCGTCTGACCGGGCAGGGGTGGGCGATGCCGGTGGGCGAAGTCTGGCAGCGTTTCGGCGATGGCCCGGATGCCTCCTGTCTGGCACCGGAGCTGACCGGTCTTCTGCCGCGCCCTGTTGATCCACGGACTGATTTTTATGCGGTCGGAATCATCCTGTATGCTCTGCTGACCGGGCGTCTGCCGTTTACCGACCACGATCCGCAGGATCTGTTGCATGCCCACCTCGGGCGTCTGCCGGATGCCCCGGATGTGGTGGTGCCGTCCGTTTCAATGCAGACCGGTCAGGTGGTGATGCGCCTGCTGGAAAAAGATCCCGATGGCCGGTTCAGCCGGGGCAGCGACCTGCTGGAGGCGTTACAGAGGTGCCTGTCCGGCCTCAGTCTGCAGTCGGTTCCGGCAGCCCCGGTGTCTGACAGGGCAGCGGGCAGCGGCACATCGCCCAAGGGTAACGGTGCGGCATCGTCCCGTCTGGTTGGCCGGGCCCCTGAGCTGGACAGCCTGCGCGATGCCCTGCTGCACGCGATGAAAGGCCGGGGCTCGCTGCATGTGGTGCGGGGCCCTTCCGGCGGCGGGAAGTCTACGCTGCTTGATGCGGTCGGGGATTGTGATGCGGCGGCATCGGCCCTGCTGGTGCGCGGTGATTTTGACGGTCAGCAGGGGAATGTGCCTTTCGGCGTGCTGATGGCGGCCTTCACCCGGGTTCTCCGCCGGATTCTGTCCGGATCAGAACGGGATCTGATCGCGGTCCGCTCGCGGCTGGAAGCGGCGCTGGACCGTGATGACAGCGGCCCGGTGTGGATGTTGACAGCGGCGATGCCGCCGCTGTCAGTGCTGATCGGGCACCGACAGCCCGTAGTGTCTTCGGGGGCGGATCTGATCGGTGATGCCTTCCGTGCTGTTTTTGTCCGTTTCGTCCGGGCCCTGCTGGATCCCGGTCAGGTGCTGGTTCTGCTGCTTGATGATCTGCACCATGCCGACAGGTCCACGCTGGATCTGCTGTTGTACCTTCTGCAGGAAAATGCCCTGCGCTCGATGGTGTTGATCGCGACTCTGCCGGATGACAGCGGTGATGGGGATAGCCCTGCGATCAGCGCGTTCCTGACAGCGGTCGAGCAGGCGGGGGTGCCGGTCAGAACCCTGTGTCCGCCCCCGCTGACGGTTGCCGATGCCCTGACAGTGCTGGAACAGACGTTTACCCCGGCCTTGGAAAACGGTCTGGCTCTGGCCGATCTCTGTATCCGCCGCACCTTCGGAAATCCTCTGTTCCTGAAGCGGTTCATCGCGATTCTGCATGAACGCCGGGCGCTGCGCTTTGATGGGGGCGCGGCGGTGTGGCGGTGGGATGCGGCGATGATTCCGCACCTTCCGGCCCCGGAGACTCTGGTCGGTTTTCTCTTACAATCCCTGCGGGATATCAGCCCCTTTACCCGGACGACCCTTCAGGCCGCAGCCTGTATCGGCATGGTGTTTGACCCCGAAGAGCTGCGCCGTGTTCTGGATGTGCAGGCTGCGGCGGTCGAGGTGGCGATACAGGAAGCCCTGGCGGTCGGCCTGATCATGCCCCTTGGCGAAGCAGAGGGGGATGTCGGCCCCGAGGCTGGTGACAGGGCGGCGGATCACCGTTATCGGTTTCAGCATGGCCGTATCCGCGAGATGGTTTCTGCCTCTGATGTGCCGGAAAACCGGGTCCGCTGGCATCTGCGGATCGGACGGATCCGTTTGCAGGCACAGGGGGAGGATCTGTCTGGCCCGGCGCTGTTTTCTGCCCTTGACCAGATCAATGCCGGGGCGGGGGAGCTGACGGATCCGGTTGAACGGCAACAGATGGCGTCCCTCAACCTGCGGGCTGCCCGTGCTGCCATCGCTTCGGCCGGGTCCGCGTCCGCCCTGACCTTTGCGCAGGGTGGAATTGCCCTGCTGGAGCCGGATCCGTGGGGGGCGCAGCGGGATCTGGCATTGAGCCTTTTTCTGGCGGCAGCGGAAGCCGCCTATGTCCTGCGTGACTGGGGCCGTCTGGACAGTGTGCTGGATGTGCTGCTGCACCAGCCCCTGACACCGCCCCTGAGTGCGCTTGACGCAGCGCGGGCGATGGAGCTGCGGGTTTTGTCCCTGTCGGCGCGCGGGGAGTCTTCTGCTGCGGTGGATACCGCCTTACAGGGGGCGGCGCGCCTTGGATATCCGGTCCCGTCCCAGACAGGACTGGTGCGTCGGTTTGGCATTTTCTGCCGTCTCCGTCTGACGGAAAAGCTGCTGCTGGCGGCTGAGGCCAGAAAAACCGACGGCAGGAGCACGCCGCAGGCCGAGGCTGCGCTGCGGTTGCTGCTGACAGTGTCGGCGGCCCGTCATATCAGCCGCCCGGATCTGGCCCCGGCTTACGCCCTGCGGGTCACGGCGCTGGCGCTGGAGATCGGAACCCCGCTGCATCTGGGGTATGCCCACGCCATGCTGACGTCGGTCTGTGCCGCGCAGGGGGACCGGGAGCGGGCCTTCCGTCTGGCCAGCCGGGCGCTGGCCCTGTTGCGCGCCGCGCCGCCGGATACCCTGAAAGCGCGGGCGCTTTTGCCGGTCTATTATCTTGGCCTGCACTGGCAGGAGCCGTTGCAGCAGACTCGGCGGGGCCTGCTGGACTGTCACCGTCTGGCGATGGATGGCGGGGATATGGAAACCGCCGGCTATGCCCTTGCCGCAACCCTGGAACAGGGGCTGTTCTGCGGCATACCGTTGCGGGATCTGGTGGCGGACTGTGCCCGTGCTACAGCCTTTCTGCGCCGCTATCCCAATGGGATCGCCGGTGCTTATATCGGTGCGGTCAACCGTCTTCTGTCCCGCCTGACAGAGCCCGGGGGGTTAACCGATATCTCGACCCTGTGGCCCGACAGCCGGGATCAGGCCCGTCATCTGCAGGCGACCGGCATGCCGCTGATGGCATATGGCACCCTGTTGCTGACCGTGATCACCCTGACGGCGGCAGAGATCTTTTCTCAGGCGCTGGAAGCCCTGTCTGCCGCCGATGCACTGGCTGAGCGGGCTGAGGGAACCGTATCCCGTTCGGTTCACGTGTTCTACGGGGCCCTGATCGTGGCGCGCAGTATTGACCGCGCCGGGCGCACCGGCCATGGCCCTTGGCGGCAGCGTCTGCGCCGGGCAATCCGGGATTTTGAACTGTGGACAGCGGAATGCCCGGTCCAGCATCTGCACCGCCTGCTGCTGCTGCGGGCAGAGGAAGCCCGGATCAGTGACGGGCAGGATGCCTCTGACCTTTATGCCCGGGCGCTGCAGGCTGCCCGTGATAATGGCAACATCGGGGAGGAGGTTCTGGTGCTGTGTGCTGCCGCCTCCTTCCATGAGCAGGGGCAGCGCACGGCGGTGGCCGGTATGCTGCGGCGGCAGATTTTTGAGACACTGGACATCTGGGGGGCTGCCGGCCTGTCTGATCTGCTCCGTTCCCGCTGGCGGGAAACCCCGGACAGCCTGTGGCGGGGGATGAGTGCCGGACCGGCGTGGGGGCATGGGGTTCCGGCAGCGGTTCCCCGGCGCAGCAACAGCCAGGCTGATCTGATGGCGGTGGTGCGGGCGGCGCAGGCGATTTCCGGCGAGATTCACCGGCCTGATCTGCTGGAGCGGCTGATGCGGATCACCATGGGGGCGGTGGGGGCGCAGCGCGGGGTTCTGTTGCTGAAAGGCCCGTCCGGATGGCAGATTGAAGCCGATGGAGAGGCCGAGGCAGACCGTTTTCTGGTGCATCGCCTGCAGATACCGGTAACGGAAGACCTGCCCGCAGACTTTCTGCCGTTTTCCCGGGGGATCTTTAATTTCGTCACCCGTTCGGGCGAGACGGTTATTCTGGAGAATGCGGTCCGGGGGGGGGATTTTACCTCTGATCCCTACGTGATGCGGACCCGGCCGCTGTCGATTCTGGCCATGCCCCTGTATCAGCGGGGGGATCTGACCGGTGTGCTGTATCTGGAAAACAATCTGGTCCCCGGCCTGTTCACGGCTGACCGGCTGGAGGTGCTGCGCCTGCTGGCGGCACAGGTGATGGTGTCGCTGGAGAATGCCCAGTTTTATGAAAACATGGCTGCGCTGAACCGCGATCTGGAACGGCAGGTGGAGGAGCGGTCCCGCGAGGCGACCGAAAAGACCCGGCTGCTGGAAGCGACACTCGATAACATGAGTGATGGCCTGATCCTGTTTGATGCCGAAGGCCGGATGATGGTGTGGAACAACCGGGCGATGGAGTTGTTCGGTTTTCCGCCCGCTCTGCGGCGGCGGGGGGTATCGCAGGCGGCGTTGATCTCATCCACCATTGCCTCCGGCGTGCTGTCGGAGCGTCTGGCCGAGATCCTGATGGAGCGGGCGGCGGCAGGGCGCTCGGTCTACCCCGACAAGCTGGCGGCGGAGGTGGAGCTGGCCGGGGATATGCATATACAGGTCCGGCGGCGCTTTATGGCCGATGGCGGTGAAGTCCAGATTTATCTTGATGTCACTGACGAACGCCGCCGGGAGCGGGAGCTGATGCAGGCCCGCCGTGCTGCCGAAACGGCACTGGAAGAGCTGCGCAGCGCACAGGACAGCCTGATTCAGGCTGAGAAAATGGCATCACTGGGCGAACTGGTCGCCGGTGTGGCCCATGAAATCAATACCCCGGTGGGAATTACGCTGACCGCCGCGTCTTTTCTGGCTGAACGCACGCGGGAGCTGAGGTCCGCCCTGAAGGAGGACGCCCTGCGGCGGTCGCAGCTGGCTCATTATGTCGAGCAGGCGGCTGAAACAACGGCGCTGATGGAAACCAACATCCGCCGGGCGGCGGATCTGATCACCAGTTTTAAACAGATTGCCGTTGACCAGAGCAGCGGTGACCGTCGCCAGTTCAATGTCGAGGAATACCTCTGGGAAGTGATCCGCAGCTTTACACCGATGCTGCGGAAAGCGGGGCATACCCTCAGCCTGTCATGTCCGCAGCGGCTGGTGATTGAAAGTTATCCGGGGACATGGTCACAGATTCTGACCAATTTCGTCACCAACTCCATCGACCACGCCTTTCCCGCCGGGCAGCATGGGCGTCTGCGTCTGATGGTCTCAATGCCTCAGCCGGGGTGGGTGGAATTGGTCTACTCTGATGATGGACGGGGAATTCCGGCGGATCTGCGCGGGCGGATTTTCGATCCGTTCTTTACCACCCGCCGGGGCATCGGTGGCAGTGGTTTGGGGCTGCACATCGTGTTTAATCTGGTGACTGGCCTGCTGCACGGCACTGTCAGCGCCGAGGAAAATCCCGGCGGCGGTACCCGGATGACTGTCCGGGTGCCGGTGGTGCTGGTCGAGGAAAAGGGCTGACCACAGCCCTGCGGCGGGTCTCATCCGGGGGATGGCTGTTTGCTGAAGGCAGAAAAAAACCCTGACGACCAAGGTCATCAGGGTTTTTTTGGTAGCGGAGGAGGGATTTGAACCCCCGACCCCAGGATTATGATTCCCGTGCTCTAACCAACTGAGCTACTCCGCCATATCCGGCCCCACCGTGGTGGGAGCGCCCTTATAATCGGTCCCTACTGTGCTGTAAAGACAAAAAATTCATCCAACCAAGGTTTGGCAGGCCAGAAGAAAGATGGACTGTAAAAGCAAAAGGCAGACCCGAAGGTCTGCCTTTTATTTGGTAGCGGAGGAGGGATTTGAACCCCCGACCCCAGGATTATGATTCCCGTGCTCTAACCAACTGAGCTACTCCGCCATACTGGCCCCCACCGTGGTGGGAGCGCCCTTATAATCGTGGGGAAAACCGGTGTCAAGCATCAAAAATGACACCGCTGTGTCACGCGGGATCAGGTCCAGACCAGATCAATCAGTATGGTGCCGACCACCAGCACAAGGCAGGTCAAGGGCAGGCCAAGACGCCAGTAATCCCCGAAGCGGTATCCTCCCGGCCCCATCACCAGCGTATTGCACTGGTGGCCGATCGGGGTCAGAAAGTCACAGGCCGCGCCAACGGCGACCGCCATCAGCACAGCATCAGGATTGATACCGAGCTGGATGGCCAGACTGGCGGCAATCGGCCCCATCACCAGCGCGGTGGCGGCATTGTTCAGGAACGGGGTCAGGGCCATGGCTGTCAGCATCATCAGGCCGATCACCCCGATCGAGGGCAGCATGTGCGAGACCTGCGCCAGCCCCCCGGCGATCAGGTCGGATGCCCCGGTGCCCTGCACGGCGTCAGAGACGGGAATCAGTGCCCCCAGCATCACCACCAGCGACCAGTCCACCGCCTCATAGGCTTCGCGGGCAGAGATTGATCCGGTCACAATCATCGCCACGGCGGTGGCAAAAAAGCCGACGGCGACCGGCACCAGCTCCAGGGCCATTGCGACCATGGCCACCGCCAGAATCAGCAGGGGCAGCAGGGCAGGTTTCCGTTCCAGTGCCAGATTGCGCTGGGCCAGCGGCAGCAGGCCCATGGCCTGCAGGGCCGCGGGCACCGCCTGTTCCGGGCCTTCAATCATCAGCACGTCGCCGACCTGAAATTCCAGTTGCCGCAGCCGTGCCACCAGATGCCGCCCGGCCCGGCTGACGGCAAGAACGTTGACCCCGAAGCGGGAGCGGATGTGAATCCGTTCCTGATTGGTGCCGACCAGCACCGAATTCGGGCTGATCACCGCTTCCTGCAGAACGAAGGAGGATTTAGCCGACCGCCCTTCCGCCTGCTCCAGCAGGGTCAGTCCGGCATTGGCGAGGAACGATTTCAGCGCGACCGGATCACCTTCCAGAACGACGATGTCGCCTTCTGAAAACTCCCAGTGTTCCCCCGGAATATAGCGTTGCCCCTGATCGCGGATGATCGCGGCAACGGTAATCGCCCCTTCAGAGAACAGCCGCTCAATATCAGAGACGGTGCTGCCGATCAGGGCAGACCCGGGCTGAATCTGCACTTCGGCCAGATAATCCTCAATCTGAAACTGATCCTCTGCCGAGACGCGGGCCTGCCGTTCCTTGGGCAAAAGGCGCCAGCCGAAGGTCAGGAACACCACGCCAAGAACCGCAATGCCCAGCCCGACCGGAGCATAGTCAAACATTGAAAACGGCTGGCCGGTCACCTCACCGCGGATGCGCGACACCACAATGTTGGGGGATGTGCCGATCAGGGTGATCAGGCCGCCGATCAGCGACCCGAATGCCAGAGGCATCAGCAGCAACGAGGGGGAAAAGCCGGCCCGCCGCGACAGACGCAGTGCGACCGGAATGAACAGGGCCAGCGCCCCGATATTTTTCATGAATGCAGACAGGAACGTCACAGCACCGACCAGTACGGCGGCCTGCGTATCCGGTTTGGTCAGGCGGCTTTGCAGGGGGCGGGTCAACCGCTCGACGATACCTGAGCGCGCCAGAGCGGTGCTGACCACCAGCGCCGATGCCATCACGATCACCACCTGATCAGCAAAGCCGGTGAAGGCTGCTTTCATCGGCACAATGCCGGTGGCAAGACCGGCCAGCAGAGACAGCATCGCCACCACGTCATATCGCAGGCGATCCCAGATAAACAGGCCGATGGTGATGGCCAGGACGGCCAGTGCCAGCCCCTGATTCAGCGTCATCCGGTTCCCCCCAGCAAAAGCATTTTCCGACTCAGTGGAGACCGGCCAATCGGAAAAGGCTCTTTGTGTCAGAGACAGAGCGTTTCCAGCGGCAAAACCGGCATCCACTTTTGCTGAAAGCGCTCTACAGGTTGTTTCCCCACCCCTGCGGGTACGTCATAACCGGCTTAACGCATCAAAGCCCCCCTTGGCAAATGAAACCATAAGGCCAGCCTATGGAGGGCTTTGATAAAACTGATACCAGAAGCCTCATATTTTATGCGGGATTGCGCCAGTTTACCGCTTGGGGATCCACAGGGATGCCCGGTCAGCCAGCTGGCCGCCTTTCTGGCCCTTCAGCCATGGGTTCAGGGCGATCACCACATCCGGGGTGGTGCCTTCGCGTTTGGCGAAGGTGGCGACGGTATCGCCTTCCCGCGCCATGCCGCGCATGATGGGAAAATCGACCCGCCCACCGACCGGCACGGCGGCATAGCTGTTATCCAGCTTTTTCGCCAGATCGGCTTTTTCTTTTTCGGTCACCGCCAGCTGGGTGGCACGCTCGCTCAGGCTGACCTCGGCGGCGGCGATCTGCTGCCGGGCCTGATCCAGTTCAGCCTCCAGCGCCGTGATCCGGGCGTTGCGGTCACGCAGATCCAGCGCAACCTTGGTCCCGCCGCCGATCAGGACGGTCAGGGTGGCAAACAGGCTGACCAGCAGCAGCCGGGTACCACGGGCCATGCGGGAAGAAGAGAGGGACATGATCACAACCGTCGACGATAGAAAGGGCGGGGGAGAGAGGCGGGGCCGGTTTTGCCGCATCAGGCGGTCTGTCAGACAGAAACCGGGCCAACAGGCGGATCATGGTGTGCCCGGATACCCCTTGCAAGTGTTCTTCTCGCTGCTGCGGTATTTTCCGGCGCAACAGAAAAGGGCCCCGTCAGGGACCCTTTCCGTTACGTCGTGCGGTCAAAGGTTTCAGAAGGCTTCCACCGGCAGGGCCATCACGGCTTCACCCCCGGCGAGTACCTCCGCCTCCAGCGCCGCAGTCTGCGGCAGCAGATGACGGATGAAGTAGCGGGCAACCACCTGCTTTTCCTGCACATACAGCGGGTCAGAGTCTGCCTTGGCGGCTTCAGCGGCCTGCAGCAGCAGGCAGCCGCCGACGGTCAGTGCCGCAAGGCGGGAGAACGGTACCGAGGCAGCATAGGCATCGGCGGGGGCCGCAGCGGTGATGAAGGCCGCAGTGCGTTCCACCCGGTCAAGGGCAGCGTTCAGGTCTGCCGACAGGCTGGCGTCAGCCCCGGTCAGTCCGGCCCGCAGGTCGGCCACCAGCGCCAGCAGTTCCGCGCCCTTATCCTTCTGGACCTTGCGACCGACGAAGTCAGCGGCCTGAATGCCGTTGGTGCCTTCATAGATCGGGGCAATGCGGGCATCGCGGTAGAACTGGGCAGCCCCGGTTTCCTCGATGAAGCCCATACCGCCGAAGACCTGCACCCCTTCGCTGGCGACAGTGACCCCGACCTCGGTGCCCCACAGCTTGACCAGCGGGGTCAGCAGGGCAACCCGGTTGGCGGCACGGGCCGCGACCTCAGGATCCGCAGCCTTGATCGACACGTCCATGGTGGCAATGGCGGTGTAGGTCAGCAGGCGGGCGGCCTGCACCTGCGCCTTCATGCTGACCAGCATGCGCCGCACGTCGGGATGGTTGATGATCGGCGCACCGCCGGAGAAGCTGCCGACCACCGGACGCGACTGAATCCGTTCCTTGGCGTAGGAGACAGCGTGCTGGGTGGCCCGTTCCGCCACCGCATAGCCCTGCAGGCCAACGTTCAGGCGGGCGTTGTTCATCATGGTGAACATATAGGCGAGGCCCTTGTTTTCCTCGCCGACCAGATAGCCGATGGCACCGTCTTTTTCGCCGAAGCTCATCACCGCGGTCGGGCTGGCATGGATGCCCAGCTTGTGTTCAAGGCTGGCGCAGACCACATCGTTGCGGGCACCAAGGCTGCCGTCAGCATTGACCAGCACCTTCGGCACGATGAACAGCGAGATGCCCTTCACCCCTTCCGGCGCGTCCGGCAGGCGGGCCAGCACCATGTGGATGATGTTGTCGGTCAGATCATGGTCACCATAGGTGATGAAGATCTTGGTGCCGGTGATGCGGTAATGGTCCCCGTCGCGGACCGCGCGGGTCTTGACCTGCGACAGGTCAGATCCGGCCTGCGGCTCGGTCAGGTTCATGGTGCCGGTCCACTCGCCGGAGATCATCTTCGGCAGGTACAGGGCTTTTTGCTCTTCCGAGCCATGTTCGGTCAGCAGATCGACGGCGCCCTGATTGAGCATCGGGCACAGACCGAAGGCCATGTTGGCGGACTGCCAGATTTCCTGCACGGCGGCGGCGACCAGCCACGGCAGGCCCTGCCCGCCGTAATCGGGCGAAAACGGCAGGGCATTCCAGCCGCCTTCAAGGTATTGGTTGGTATAAAAGTCCTTCAGCGGCGGATGCACGCTGACCACGCCGTTGTCCAGCTTAACGCCAAAGCTGTCGCTGTCCTTGTTCAGGGGGGCCAGTTCCTGCGCACCCAGACGCCCGGCTTCCTCCAGAACCGCCGAGATCAGGTCGCCGGTGGCTTCCTCATAGCCGGGCAGGGCGGCGACGGTCTCCAGACCGGCAATCTGCATGGCAAGCTGAATATCTTTTAATGGGGCGGCGTAGGTCGCCATGGTGTTTCCTCCAGGACGGGTGTGGCGCAAGAGTCAGGTCCAGCACGTTTAAGTGCTCTTTAACCTGCCTCCACAGTGCGGGAATATGCTGCATCGCGCAAGTGACATTGCCGTAGTCCGGGCAGGTGTATTCCGCATAGGTCGCCGGGAAGACAGACGCGCCGCCCGATGGGGATCAGGCGGCGCGCACCGGGTGAGGCCGGGCAGGCAGGCCCGGCGGGGTCAGTCGTAGCGCAGCGCGCCGGTCTTGCCCCAGAACACCCGATAGGAAAACAGGGAATAGAGGATGATCACCGGAAGAATCGGGGCTGCCACCACCAGAATAGCGATCAGGGCTTCCGGCGAGCTGGCGGCCTGCCAGACCGTCATCTTTCCGGGGACGATCCACGGGAAAAAGCTGTAGGCAATGCCCAGAAACCCGAGACCGATGATGCCGGTGGTCAGGGCAAAAGGCAGCCAGCACCAGCGGTCATCCTGACGGGGCAGGCGGGACAGCAGCAGAAACAGACCGATACAGAGGCCCGCCGCCATCAGCGGCACCGGGGCCAGCAGCAGAAATTCCGGCAGGCTGAACCAGCGTGCAGCGACCATCGGGTTGACCAGCGGCGTCACCACCGAGACCGCCCCCAGCCCCAGCGCGCTGAGAATCAGCGCCGGGCGGGCCCAGCGCAGGGCCCGCTGCTGCAGCGCCCCGTCGGCCTTCAGGATCAGCCACCCGGCCCCCAGCAGGGCGTAGGCCGCCAGCAGACAGACAGCAGTCAGGGCAGAGAACAGCTCTGACCGCAGGGAGCCATCCAGCCCGGTGATGAACCGCCCGAGCATATAGCCCTGCGCCAGAGTGGCGGCAATCGACCCCACCGCGAACAGGCGGTTCCAGCGCTGTTTGTGTCCGGCGCGGGCCTTGGTCCGGAAATCAAAGGCCACGCCGCGCAGGATCAGGCCGATCAGCAGCACCAGAACCGGCAGGTACAGGGTGCCGAGAATAGCCCCCTGTGCCATCGGAAAAGCCACCAGAAGCAGGCCGACCGCCAGCACCAGCCACGTTTCATTGGCATCCCAGAACGGGCCGATGGCGGCGATCATCACATCTTTCTCAGTCTCCGGTGCCAACCCGAGCAGAATGCCGATGCCAAGGTCATAACCGTCAAGGATCACATAGGCCAGGACTGCCACCGCCATCAGAGCGGTAAAAATCAGTGGCAGGGTGTGGGCGTTGAGAAGGCTATCCATCATCAGATCCTCCGTCCGGTTATTCCGCCGGCAGCGGCGCAAGGGTGGGGGAGGGGGGTGCATCCGGCTTTGCGGCTTTTCCGGCCAGATGGAACAGTGTGCCGATATAGGCCACCAGCAACCCGGCATAGGTCAGCAGATACACCGCCAGACTGATGCCGATATGCGCGGGGGGCACGGCTGAGGCGGCATCGGCGGTCCGCAGCACCCCGGTGACCAGCCACGGCTGGCGGCCGATTTCGGTGACGTACCAGCCTGCCAGCGTGGCAACCCAGCCGGAGAAGGTCATGCCAACCAGAATCTTAGCCATGACCCCGGACAGATCGCCGCGACGGCGGCGCAGATGCCACAGGGCCGCCCAGGACACCAGAAGCATCGCCATGCCGGTGCCGACCATCACCCGGAAGGACCAGAACACCGGGGCCACCGGCGGGTGATTGCCGACGTAATCATTCAGGCCGGGGACGACGCCGTCAGGATCATGCTTCAGGATCAGGCTGGCGACTCCGGGCAGGCCGATCTCAAAGCGGTTGCTGCGGGTGGTCTCGTCGGGCAGGGCAAACAGCAGCAGGGGGACTTTGGCCCCGGTTTCCCAGTTGCCTTCCATCGCCGCCACTTTCTGCGGCTGATGTTCCAGTGTGTTCAGGCCATGCATGTCTCCGGCGACAATCTGTACCGGCATCAGTACCGCCCCCATCACCAGCCCGGTCTTCAGGGCGGTCCGCACTGCGGCGGAGCGGTCACCCTTCAGCCAGCGCCATGCCGACAGTCCGGCGAGCAGGAAGGCACCGGTCAGGAAACTGGCCAGCAGCATGTGGGCCAGCCGGTAGGGGAAGGACGGATTGAAAATAACCTGCATCCAGTCTGCCACATGGGCGACGCCATCACGGATCTCATGCCCCTGCGGGGTTTGCATCCAGGAATTGGCCGACAGAATCCAGAACGCCGACAGGAAAGTACCGACCGCCACCACGGCGGTGGCCAGCGTATGCAGCCATGACGGCACTTTTGAGCGCCCGAACAGCATGATACCGAGAAAGGCGGCTTCCAGAAAAAAGGCGGTCAGAATTTCGTATGACAGCAGGGGGCCGACGACATTGCCGACCCGTTCCATGAAGCCCGGCCAGTTGGTGCCGAACTGGAACGACATGGTGATGCCCGAGACCACGCCAAGGGCAAAGGACAGGGCAAACACCTTGACCCAAAAGCTGTAACAGTCGATCCAGCGGCTTTCCCCGGTGCGGCTGTACTGCACCTTGAAAAACAGCAGCACCCACGCCAGCGCGATGGTGATGGTCGGAAACAGGATGTGAAAGGAGATATTCGCCGCGAACTGGATCCGGGCGAGGACAAGGGCGTCCATAGATGATCCCTCCGGAGAGGGCGAGGCGTCGGATTATGACCCCGAAGGAGGTCTGCGTCTGTCCGTCGTGTCGCCGCTATCGGCCGGGGCGGCGGGAACGGACCTGCCTGTCCGTTCCGGGCCACCGCCGGTCAGCCAATCTTTCACCTCGAAGATCTTCTGGACCTTCGCCCCCAGTGAAAGCAGTTGTGCCAGCCGCGATGGCTCGATGCGGTGGATGTCATCGTACCAGCGGGTCAGCAGTTCAATCAGGTCATGCATATCCTGCATGCGGGTCTGGGCATGGCGTTCCGCGTCAGAAGACGGGGTCTGCATCAGCACTTCCCGCAGCATGGTCAGGGTCGGGTCCACCTCGCGCTTCTTCCGTTCCTCAGCCAGCGTCCGCAGGATTTCCCACAGGTCGCCGGGGGTGGTGAAGTAATCGCGCCGGTCATCGGGCAGGTGCTGCAGGCGCACCAGATTCCAGGCCTGCAGTTCCTTCAGGCCCATGCTGACATTTGACCGCGAGAACCCAAGCTGCTGAACGATCTGTTCGGCATTCAGGGGATCAGGGGACAGAAACAGCAGGGCGTAGATCTGCCCGACGGTCCGGTTGATGCCCCACCGGCTGCCCATTTCCCCAAAGTGGAGCACAAAGGTCTGGATCAGCGGTGGCAGGTTCATCGGTATGTTCCGTAATTTCAGAAATTTGTGAAATTATAGAAATTCCAGAAAATCATTCAACCATAGAAATTTTATGGATGAATAGCCTCTCTGATGAAAGGGGGGTGGAGCGGGAAGGATTTGACCTATAGTCTAGAAAAGGCAGTTCACAGAGTTTCGGAGCCTATAGACCATGACCGAGCTGCAGGCCCACACCGGGGCCCGTCCTTGCGGTGGCCGCTGCGGCAGTAAGCCGCCTTTTGATTTTACCATGGCGTTCCAGCCGGTTGTTGATGTCCGGGAACGGCGGATCTATGCCTACGAGGCACTGGTCCGCGGGCCGGCCGGGGAAGGCGCGGGTACTGTTCTCGCTCAGGTCACCGACGAAAACCGTTACGCCTTTGATCAGGCCTGCCGGGTCCGGGCGATTGAGCTGGCGGCCCGGCTGGGGCTGGACCGACGGCTGAACATCAATTTTTTGCCCAATGCTGTCTATCATCCCGAAGCCTGCCTGCAGGTGACGCTGGCGGCAGCGGCTGAGCATGGCTTCCCGCGGGATCTGATCACCTTCGAATTCACTGAAGATGAGCACATCATCGACCGGCGCCATCTGCGCAGTATTGTCGATACCTACCGGCGTCACGGGTTTATGACCGCGCTTGATGATTTCGGGGCTGGCTATGCCGGGCTGTCTCTGCTGGCTGATTTTCAGACCGATGTTCTGAAGATTGACCGGATGCTGATCACCGGTATTCAGGCTGATCCATCCCGGCAGGCCGTGGTCGCCGGGGTGCTGCTGATTGCAGAGCGGCTTGGAATGTCGGTGGTTGCCGAAGGGGTGGAGACTGCAGAAGAAGCCTGTCATCTGCTGGGCATGGGGGTCCACCGCTTTCAGGGCTTCTTTTTTGCCCGTCCGCAGATTGAAACACTGTGTCCGGATTCGGCCATTCAATGGGATCTGGTCTGCCGCTGAAGTCAGGGCCGATCTGAAGAAAAAACCCCCGGAGCAGAGCCCCGGGGGTTTTTCTTTCAGCAGTCAGGCTGCGCTCAGGCGCTGCCCGCCTCTTCGCCTCGGGCGGTCTCGGAATAGATCATCAGCGGCTTGGCCCGCAGTTCAGCGGATTCGGCATTGACGACCACTTCCTCAACACCTTCCATGCCCGGCAGATCGAACATGGTGTCGAGCAGAATGCCTTCCATGATCGACCGCAGGCCACGGGCACCGGTCTTACGGGCAATCGCCTTCTTGGCGACGGTCCGCAGGGCTTCCTCATGGAAGGACAGCTTGGTGTTTTCCATCTCGAACAGGCGCTGATACTGCTTTACCAGCGCATTTTTCGGCTCGGTCAGAATCTGGATCAGGGCGGCTTCGTCCAGATCGTCCAGGGTGGCAACCACCGGCAGACGGCCGACGAATTCCGGGATCAGGCCGTATTTCAGCAGATCTTCCGGCTCCACTTCCCGCAGCAGCTCACCGGTGCGGCGCTGTTCGGGGTCACGCACATCGGCACCGAAGCCGATGGAGCTGCCCTTGCCGCGCTGGCCGATGATGCGGTCCAGACCGGCGAACGCCCCGCCGACGATGAACAGGATGTTGGTGGTGTCAACTTGCAGGAATTCCTGCTGCGGATGCTTACGCCCGCCCTGCGGCGGCACAGAGGCAACGGTGCCTTCCATGATCTTCAGCAGGGCCTGCTGCACGCCTTCACCGGACACGTCGCGGGTGATCGACGGATTGTCAGACTTGCGGCTGATCTTGTCGATTTCGTCGATGTAGACGATGCCGCGCTGGGCGCGTTCGACATTGTAGTCGGCGGCCTGCAGCAGCTTGAGGATGATGTTCTCGACATCTTCCCCGACGTAGCCCGCTTCGGTCAGGGTGGTGGCATCAGCCATGGTGAACGGCACGTCAAGGATGCGGGCCAGTGTCTGGGCCAGCAGGGTCTTGCCGCAGCCGGTCGGGCCGACCAGCAGGATGTTGGACTTGGCAATCTCCACCTCATTGCCCTTGGCCCCCATGGCCGACAGGCGCTTGTAGTGGTTATGCACCGCGACCGACAGCACCCGCTTGGCGTGGCTCTGGCCGATCACATAATCATCCAGAACCTTCATGATGTCGCGCGGAGAAGGCACGCCGTCCCGCGTTTTCACCAGATGGGTTTTGTGTTCCTCACGGATGATGTCCATGCACAGCTCGACGCATTCATCGCAGATGAAAACCGTCGGTCCGGCAATCAGCTTACGCACTTCGTGCTGGCTCTTGCCGCAGAACGAGCAATACAGGGTGTTCTTGGAATCGCCGCCGGAGGACTTGCTCATTGTATCTCCACTCCATGCAACGACAGGCCGGAGGGGAGCGGGAAGATCCCCACAGAACCGGCTGCCGCCGCCAGGACAAAGTCTTGCCACGAAGTCGTAGCTTTCCCGCCATGTTAGCCGCTCCTGCGAGCGGGGCACAATCCCTAAATCATCGGCTTTTTCGCCCTCCTGCCGTTATATCGCCCGATTGTCGATATTCTGACGCACGAACGGGCCTGAAGACAGGAAGAAGCTTGACGATCCTGACCTCTCTGATTTAGGCCTGTGGTGGGCTTTCGCCAAGCCTTCCTGTCTGCGAAAAGGGCTCTGCCCACCGTCTTTGACGCATTTTTCGGATTTCCTCGCCTGTCAGGCAGACGCAGGCTGATCTCGACAGAGGGAATCCCATGTCTACACCTATCTCTGACCATGATAATACGGCTCCGCTGGCCGATGGATCTCTGAATCTGGAGTATTTGCGCAAGGCTGCCCGCCGTCTGCTGAAGGCGGTCAGGGCAGAAGAGCCGGACGCCATCCGCCGGGCTGTTACCGTACATCCCGCCTGCCCGCCAGAGGGCGCGCAGCTGGCCGATGCTTTGCTGGTGATCGCCCGCGAGAACGGTTTTTCCAGCTGGCCGAAGCTGCGTCATTATGTCAGCCGTCAGACGTTTCTGCGGCAGCAGATTGCTGCCGGTTCTGTCCGGCAGCCGGACACGGCGGAGACAGTACATCTCCGTTGCGGCAGTGATATCCGCCAGGCATTGCAGACTGCCGGTTTCCGGGGCCGGTTCGTCGAATTCTCCGACCCGTTCTGTCATGGTCCGGTTTCTGCCGGGGCTGATCTGCCCCTTCTGCGCCGGGCTTATCTGCAGGGGGCCTATGGCCTTGATCCGGCCGATGCCGCAGCGCGGGTTGCCCGGTCCTACAGTGACCTGACGGCCGTTCTGGCAGGGGAGGGCGGCCCGGTGGTGCTGTGGTTTGAGCACGACGCGTATGACCAGCTGATACTGGCTTATCTGCTGTGGCGCCTGTCGATGGCCCCGCCCCGCCGTATCATGGAGTTGGTCTGTGTCGATGCCGTCCCCGGGGTCGGGCAGTTTGTCGGACTGGGGCAACTGAACCCTGAGAGTTTGCTGATGCTGTGGGAGGCCCGGCGGCGCCCGGTGCTGGCGCAGGATATTGCGGCGGGGGCCGCCGTCTGGCAGGCCTATGCCAGCGGAAACGTGATGGAGTTGATGCGTCTGGCCGCCGATGGCCTTGCCGCCCTTCCGCCGATGGCCGGGGCGGTTGCCCGGCATGTGCAGGAACTTCCTTCGGTTCTCTCCGGCCTCAGTCTGACCCAACATCTGACGCTGACGCTATTGGCCGATGCGGGGCCAGAGGGGATGACTGCCGCCGGGCTGTTCCGCCGGCTTCTCCGGCAGGTTGAGCCGCTGCCGTGGCTGGGGGATATGATGTACTGGCGGGAGCTGGCGGACCTGCTGGCGGCGGACCCGTCGGTGATGATCTGCCCTGACGGAGCGGCGCGGTGGCCGGAACGCCGTCTGTTTCTGACGCCCGCCGGGGCTGAGGTTCTGGCGGGACGGATGGACTACATGGCCATCACCGCCGCCCGGCGCTGGTTCGGCCCGCTGGTGATCGGGCCGGGGTATGACGGTCCCCGCTGGGATCCGCAGGCGCGGCGGGTGGTGCCGGGCCTGCAGGGATAAAAGCAAAGGGGGAGGCCGTTGTGGTCTCCCCCCTGTTGTCTGCTGCCATCAGGCTGTGGATTACTCGGCGGACTTTTCGCCGGTATCGACGGCCTTCGGGCGTTCCTGCACCACTTCGTCGATCAGGCCGAAGGCCTTGGCTTCGTCGGCGGTCATGAACTTGTCACGTTCCATCGCCGCTTCAACTTCTTCGATCGGCTTGTTGCAGTGCTTGGCATAGATGCTGTTCAGGCGCGACCGCAGGCTGAGGATTTCGCGGGCGTGGATTTCGATATCCGTGGCCTGCCCCTGGAAGCCGCCGGACGGCTGATGGATCATGATCCGCGAATTGGGCAGCGAGAAGCGCTTGCCCGCTTCCCCGGCCATCAGCAGGAAGGAGCCCATGGAGGCGGCCTGCCCGATGCACAGGGTGGCGACGCTGCAACGGATGTACTGCATGGTGTCGTACATCGCCAGACCGGAGGTCACCACCCCACCCGGCGAGTTGATGTAGAAAGCGATATCCTTGGACGGATTTTCCGACTCAAGGAACAGCAGCTGGGCGCAGACAAGGCTGGACACCACATCGTTGACCGGGCCGGTCAGGAAGATGATGCGTTCCTTCAGCAGCCGAGAGTAGATGTCGAAGCTGCGCTCGCCCCGGCTGGTCTGCTCGATGACCATCGGCACCAGGGTGTTCATATAGACATCATAAGGATCCCGCTCGCGCATTCTTCCGCCTTTCCAAAACAGGGCCCCGCCGGAAACCGGCGGGCAGGGATATAACATCGGGTCATCTGTCCGCAGGCGCATGCCTGACAGACCGTCCCCTGAAAAAAACCAACCCGCAGTAAAAAACCAAATCTATCAGGGATCAAGCGGCATTCGGCATCCGCAGCGTTTTCAGCGGACGGGAAGACCGGTTTTGCCGCCATCCCTGTCATATCTAAGGCAGCTGGACCGAAAAAAGAAGAGGGCCAAAAAGATCAGGGCCCCCGTCAGCGACGGAGGCCCTGTCTGATCACCGGACGGAACCGGAAACCGCGAAAAGCTTACGCTTCTTCGGTGGCTTCAGCGGTTTCGGCGTCTTTCTTCTTGGCCGGGGCCTTCTTCTTGGCGGCAGCCTTTTTCTTCGGCTTGTCGTCTTCGCCTTCGGCGTCGGCCTTCACCAGCTCTTCAGCGCTGACTTCCTGCTCGGTGGTCTTGGCCAGCTCGAGGATGAAGTCGACGACCTTGTCTTCATAGATCGGGGCGCGCAGCTGCTCAACGGCATCGCGGTTCTTCTGGAAGAACTCGAACACAGCGCGTTCCTGACCCGGGTAGCGCATGGCTTCCTGCATCACGGCACGGTTCAGGTCTTCCTGAGTCACCTGAATGTTGTTCTTGCGGCCGGCATCGGCCAGCAGCAGACCCAGACGCACGCGACGCTCGGCGATGGCGCGGTATTCGGTCTTCAGCTCGTCTTCCGACTTGCCCTTGTCTTCTTCGTCCAGGCGGTCGGCCTTGATCGCCTGTTCGATCTGGGTCCAGATGCCGCCGAACTCGGCGTCAACCATGGATTCCGGAACCGGGAAGGAGACGATCTCGGCCAGCTTGTCCAGCAGGTCGCGCTTCATGCGGCCACGGGCGATACGGGTGTAGTCGCCTTCGATCTGCTCGCGCACGGCAGCCTTCAGGGCATCAACGTCTTCGAGGCCGACCGACTTGGCGAACTCTTCGTTGATTTCCGGGATCTGCATTTCCTTCAGGGCTTTGACGGTCACGGCGAACTGGGCGGCCTTACCGGCCAGATCCTTGGCGTGATAGTCTTCCGGGAAGGAGACGTTGACGGTGACCTGATCGTCAGCCTTGGCGCCGATCAGCTGGTCTTCGAAGCCCGGAATGAAAGAGCCGGAGCCCAGTTCCAGATCGTAGCCTTCGCCCTTGCCACCCGGGAATTCGACGCCGTCGACGGAGCCGACGAAATCGATCTCCAGCACGTCGCCCTTCTTGGCCTTACGCTTGGAGTCGGTGGCAACCGGGGTCTTGCGGCTTTCGGCGATGCGGGTCAGGGCTTCGTCGATCTCGGTGTCGGCAACCTTGACGACCGGCTTGGTCAGCTCGATACCGGCGTAGTCGACATCACCGATTTCCGGCAGGGCTTCGAATTCGACGGTGAATTCCAGATCCTTGCCTTCGTCGAAGGAGACCACTTCGATCTTCGGCTGCATGGCCGGGGTCAGCTTGCGCTCTTCGAGGGTGGAGCGGACGCCGTCCTGCACCGCGTCTTCCAGCACTTCGCCCATCACAGAGCCAGCATAGCGCTTGCGGACCATGGCCAGCGGCACCTTGCCCGGACGGAAGCCCGGCAGGCTGACCTTGGCGGAGAGTTCCTGAATGCGCGCATCAACCTTGGCGGCGATGGCGTCGGCCGGAACGACAATCTTGAAACCGTACTTCAGACCGTCGGCGGTGGTTTGAGTGACCTGCATGGAAAATCCCGAATAAAAGTGCTTCGTTGCGTTTCCTGCCGGTCCGTTCCGCCCGTCATACAATCAGTGCGGCCGGTTCCGGCGTGTCTGAACAAGTGCCCTTCGGGGTTATCCCGCAAGGCAGGTAAATGTTTTGGTGCGGGCGAAGGGACTTGAACCCCCACGGACAAAGCCACCGGAACCTAAATCCGACGCGTCTACCAATTTCGCCACGCCCGCAGGCGGTGCGGGATCCCCGCTGTATGGCAGGACCCCGTACCCTGAAAACTTTTTGAGCCTCGGCCCTGTGTCCCGTCCGGGTCTCCGGCCACCGGCCCTGACATTCCCGGGAAAAGGATTTCCGGGGAGGCAGAACGGCAACGCAGAACCCGGCCGCCGGGACTCCGGCCGCCAGAACCCACATCACATAGACAATACGCCTCTCCGGGGCAACAAAAATGAATCCCGGAGGGGTCCGCTTTATTTCCGGCATGACCCGGGACCCTGCGGAAAACCGCAGGGAAGGGGTGGAACTCTCTGAAAAAGAAGGGGGAGGGTAAAGAGAGCCAGTTGGTTCCTGTCAGGTTGGCATAAATAAGTGTATGCACATTCGGAGTAAGACTAAATAACACCATTTTTTTTATTAAAATTTCGGTGTACACCTGCGCCTTCCTGAAACCCTTAAAAAAAGAAGGGGGGGTCGGGACTGCGCCCGGGCAGGGGGCAGGGCCAAGACAGGGGCCGGAGCATGGGCCGTATAATAAGGCCCGATGAAGGGGAAGGAGAGTGTCGGATGCTGCGTGACGCGGGACTGGGGACCGACTTGGACCGGAATGGCCGGCTGGCCTATCTGCAGATGGATGAGGGCACCCGCGCGGCGCTTCTTGAAGTCCGTCCGCTGCTGGAACAGCACATAGACAGCGTTCTGGATACTTTCTATGGATATATTCTGCAAAATGACGGGCTGAAGAGTCTGTTTGCCGATCCGTCCCGGATTGCCCACGCCCGGTCTATGCAGCGCCATCACTGGCTTGACAACGTCTTCACCGGCGATTTCGGCGATGCCTATATGCGTCAGGTGGTGATCATCGGGCGTACCCACGAGCGGATCGGTCTGGAGCCGCGCTGGTACATCGGCGGGTACTGCTTCACGCTCAACCGCATTGTGGCGATGGTGCAGCAGGCCTATCGCAAAAAGCCGGAGCGGGCGGGGGAAATTCTGGCCGCGATCAACAAGGCGGTCTTTCTGGATATGGATCTGGCGATCTCCGTCTATATCCAGACGGCCCGGGAAACGGCGGCGGATACCCTGAACGGTCATGCCAGCGTCTTTGAGCGCGAAGTCCACGGCATGGTGGAAATCGTGGCAGCGGCGGCCACCGAGCTGCAGGCGACCTCTCAAAGCATGGCTGAAACCGCCGAGGCGACCAGCGCGCAGGCCAGTCTGGTCGCCAACGCCGCTGAAAATGCGGCGGGAAATGTGCAGACGGTTGCCGCCGCCGCAGAGCAGTTGCATGGGTCGATCAGCGAAATTTCCCGCAAGGTGACGGATTCTAACCGGATTTCTGCCGATGCGGTGCAGGAGGCCGACCGGGCCAACGCCCTGATCAACAGCCTTGCCGATGCGGTGGACCGGATTGGGCAGGTGGTGCGGCTGATTTCTGACATTGCCAGCCAGACCAATCTGCTGGCCCTGAACGCCACGATCGAGGCTGCCCGCGCCGGTGAGGCCGGAAAAGGATTCGCGGTGGTCGCCAACGAAGTGAAAAGTCTGGCCAACCAGACGGCAAAGGCGACGGGTGACATTTCCTCGCAGATTTCATCGGTGCAGACGGCAACCAAAGATGCCGTTTCGGCAATTCAGGGAATCGGCGGCACCATCTCCCGGATCAATGGGATTGCTGCGGCAATCACCGAGGCGGTGGAGCAGCAGGGGGCCGCAACCCGCGAGATTGCGCTGAATGTCCAGCAGGCTTCTGCCGGAACGGCGGAGGTTACCGGCAATATCTGTCAGGTGACCGAAGCGTCTTCTGAAACCGGGATGGCGGCGCGGGAAGTGATGTCAGCCTCCCGCCAGCTGTCGCAGCAGTCGGAGCAGCTGAAGTCCCGGGTCGATGACTTCCTGCGCAGCATCCGGGTGGTGTGATTTTCCGGCGTTTTGCCGGTCAGGCCGTTGTTCAGGCGCCGCTCCGGGGGGATCCGGGGCGGCGTTTTTGTATCCGCCCGCCGGAATGACGGATTGAAGACGGTTGTGTTTTCTGCACCAAAGGTCTGAAAAATGACCGCTTCCGCCATTCCATCCACAGGAAATATGCTTTGGATCTGGCGTTTCCTTTGTATCTGCCTATATCACAGCGTAGAGTAAGGGTGCCGAAATCGTTTTTTGGCGTGCGGATGCCGCCTTTTTCACGCTTGCGGTGCTGTATTTGGCGTGGCGCGATGCCTCCAAGAGGGTTGCAGCCGCCTGAAAGAAGAGGTTCAGAGTGGTGACGGGTTCTTCTCAGACCTACCCGGTCCTGCCGTTGCGGGATATCGTTGTCTTCCCCCACATGATCGTGCCGCTGTTTGTCGGCCGCGAGAAAAGTGTGCGGGCGCTTGAAGACGTCATGAATGACGACAAGCAGATCCTGCTGGTGGCACAGCGTAATGCCTCGCAGGATGATCCGGCGCCGCAGGACATCTACGACGTTGGCACGGTATCGACCGTGCTGCAGCTGCTGAAACTGCCTGACGGCACCGTCAAGGTGCTGGTGGAAGGCGGCCAGCGGGCCAAAATCCTGCGCTATACCGACCGCGAAGACTTCTTCGAGGCCGAGGCCGCTGTTCTCGAGGAAGGGGAAGCCGACCGCCGGGAACAGGAAGCGCTGGCCCGCTCGGTGATTTCGCAGTTTGAACAGTATGTCAAACTGAACAAAAAGATTCCGCCGGAAGTGCTGGTGTCGATCAACCAGATCGAAGAGCCTGCCAAGCTGGCCGACACGGTGGCCTCTCACCTGTCGCTGAAGATCGCTGAAAAGCAGGAACTGCTGGAGCTGCCGACCGTTGCCGAGCGGCTGGAGCATATCTTCGGTTTCATGGAAAATGAGATCGGGGTTCTGCAGGTCGAAAAGCGCATCCGCAACCGCGTCAAGCGGCAGATGGAAAAGACCCAGCGCGAGTACTATCTGAATGAGCAGATGAAGGCCATTCAGAAGGAACTGGGCGAGGGCGAGGAAGGCCGGGACGAAACCGCCGAACTCGAAGAGCGCATCAAGAAGACCAAGCTGTCGAAGGAAGCCCGCGAAAAAGCGCTGGGTGAACTGCGTAAGCTGAAGTCGATGAGCCCGATGTCGGCGGAAGCCACCGTGGTGCGCAACTACCTCGACTGGATGCTGACCATTCCCTGGAAGAAGCCTTCGCGTCTGAAAAACGACCTGAAGGGCGCCCAGAAGGTGCTGGATACCGATCACTTCGGCCTTGATAAGGTCAAGGAACGGATCCTTGAGTATCTTGCGGTCCAGCAGCGGACCCACAAGCTGAAGGGGCCGATTCTGTGCCTCGTCGGCCCGCCGGGCGTCGGTAAGACCTCTCTCGGGCAGTCGATTGCCAAGGCCACCAACCGCGCCTTCGTCCGTGTGTCGCTGGGCGGCGTGCGGGATGAGTCCGAGATCCGTGGTCACCGCCGGACCTATATCGGCTCCATGCCGGGCAAGGTCATTCAGGGCATGAAGAAGGCCAAGACCTCTAACCCGCTGTTCCTTCTTGATGAAGTGGACAAGCTGGGGCAGGACTGGCGGGGAGATCCCTCCTCGGCCCTGCTGGAAGTGCTGGACCCGGAACAGAACGCCACCTTCCAGGATCATTACATGGAAGTGGATTACGATCTGTCTGACGTGATGTTCGTCTGTACCGCCAACACCCTGCGCATGCCCCAGCCGTTGCTGGACCGCATGGAGGTGATCCGGCTGTCGGGCTACACCGAAGATGAGAAGGTCGAGATCTGCCGCCGTCACCTGATTCCGAAGCAGATGGACGCCCACGGTCTGAAGAAGACCGAATGGAGCATCAGCGATGCCGCCCTGCGGGATCTGGTGCGCTATTACACCCGGGAAGCCGGGGTGCGTAATCTGGAGCGTGAAATCGCCACCCTGACCCGCAAGGCGATCAAAGAGATCACCATGCGGAATCTGAAAAAGGTGACGGTGACGCCGAAGAATCTGGAAAAGTACGCCGGGGTGCGCAAGTACCGTTATGGTGAGGCCGAGATGGAAGATCTGGTCGGCACCGTCACCGGTCTGGCGTGGACCGAAGTGGGGGGCGACCTGCTGTCCATTGAAGCGGTCACCGTCCCGGGTAAGGGCAAGTTCACCGTCACCGGTCAGCTGGGTGACGTGATGAAGGAATCGATCGAGGCGGCACGGTCTTACGTGCGGTCGCGGGCGACCACCTTCGGCCTGAAGCCGACGATTTTCGACCGGAAGGACATTCACGTTCACGTGCCGGAAGGGGCAACCCCGAAGGATGGTCCGTCGGCGGGGATTGCGATGTGCACTGCCATCGTGTCGACCCTGACCGGCATCAAAATCCGCGCTGATGTCGCCATGACCGGCGAAATCACCCTGCGCGGTCGGGTGCTGGCGATCGGCGGCCTGAAGGAAAAGCTGCTGGCTGCCCTGCGGGGCGGTATCAAGACCGTGCTGATCCCGCAGGAAAATGAAAAAGACCTGCCGGACATCCCGGATAATGTGAAGAAAGGGCTGAAGATCATCCCGGTTTCCACTGCCGATGAAGTGCTGAAGCATGCTCTGGTCGAGCAGCCGGTGCCGATCGAGTGGAACGAGGAGGAAGAAGCCGCTGCCGAGCTGGCCCGTCAGAAGGCCAAGGAGGCGGATGACGCCGTGATCACCCACTGATCAGCGTCCTCTGAGTAAAACAAAAAACCCCGCCTCTCCGATCTGGAAAGGCGGGGTTTTTTTATGCTTGCCCGGAGCCGTGTGCGTAAAGCGGATGCCGGTCTGATGACCGGGGCCGGGGCCGGCCGCTTATTCGGTCGGGTCTCCGCCCAGAGCGGCCAGCAGGGCTGCCATGTCGTCGGGCATCGGGCTTTCAAAGCGCATCTGCTCACCGCTGACCGGGTGGGTGAAGCCCAGCAGCCAGGCATGCAGGGCCTGCCGGGGAAAAGCCTCGGCTGCGGCGCGGGCTTCGGTGGGCAGGCCGCGCACCCGCCGCCCGGCGCCGTACATCGGGTCACCGATCAGCCCGTGGCCGATGTGGGTCAGATGAACACGGATCTGGTGGGTCCGCCCGGTGGCCAGACGGCATTCAATCAGGGCTACCGCGTCGCCGCACAGCGATTGCAGGGTCCGGAAGCGGGTCAGGGCCGGTTTGCCGCCGTTGCGCAGCAGGGCCATTTTCTGACGGTTCTGCGGGCTGCGGCCGATATTGCCTTCCACCTCCCCGGCGCGGGGCAGCGGGCAGCCCCACACCAGCGCCCAATAGGCCCGTTCGGCGGACTTATCGGCAAACTGGGCGGACAGGCCGTGATGGGCCCGGTCGCTTTTGGCGACCACCAGCAGCCCCGACGTATCCTTGTCGATGCGGTGCACGATGCCGGGACGGCGGACCCCGCCGATACCGGACAGGCGGTCGCCGCAATGGTACAGCAGGGCGTTGACCAGTGTGCCATCGGGGCTGCCGGGGGCAGGGTGCACCACCATCCCGGCCGGTTTGTCGATGACGATCAGGTCATCGTCCTCATAGACCACGGTCAGGGGGATGTCCTGCGGCACCGGCAGGGCCGGGGTGGCGGCAGGCAGGTCGATAACCCCGTGCTGTGCGGGTTTGACCCGGATCGAGGGGTCAACTATGGTGGCGCCGTCCAGACTGACCCGTCCGTCAAGGATCAGCGCTTTCAGGCGTGACCGTGACAGGGCCGGGGCAGCTTCGGCCAGCCACTTATCCAGCCGTGTTCCCGCCTGTTCGGCGGTAACCGGCGGCAGGGTCAGCGGCCCTTCACCCGGATAGTCTCCGGCAGGGGGCGCCCCGGCTGCATCGCCGGTCAGGTCATCATCGCCGCTTTCGTCGGCGGCGGAGATCAGGTCGTCATCCCATTCCTCGTCGGGCAGACCGACAGAGGTGGGGGGCAGGGCGCGGGAAGGGGGCTTGGATCGGGGCACGGACAGGACTCTGAGTACGGGGTTGCGCGGCAGCAGGGCCTGACCGTCAGCACCCCGGTTTCCGTTGAGGATCGGACCCCTGAGATGACGACGTACCGCGATAACGATGATACCGAACAGGACGCCTTTGACCAGCAGCATGCCCGACGCCTGAGGACGGTCAAGGGCATTGCCCTTGGGATGGCTGTGCTGCTTGTGGTGGGCATCGGGGCTCTTGGCTATGGGATGTATTCCAAGGCTGATAAGCTTGGCAAGTCTGCTGATGCCGCATCGTCGGCAGTGGTCCCGGCTGCCGGGGTGCCGGTGGCCGGGGCAACGGTGCCTCACGGCCCGGCCGTGACGCTGCCGGTGTTCGGGTCAATCACCCTTGATGCGGCGGATGGGGCTGAAATTGTCGATGTACAGACATCCGGCACCATCCTGACGGTGACGGTGCTGGAAGGCACCGGCCCCAGCCTGCATATCGTTGACCTCACCGCCGGGCGTGTTCTCGGGCGGGTCAGCCTGAAGGCCCCGGCACAGCAGGGGCATTCTCAGGGGCAGACGCCGCATCCGGCACGCTAACGGCGCGGTGGTGCCGGAGGAATGCCGTTCCGTCGGCGATACCGGGTTCCCCGGGATCAGAGTCTGGTCCTGAGGGCGGAAGAACAGCAGGCCCTGCGTGAGCAGGCGCAGGCTGCCTTCCCGGCGGAATGCTGCGGCCTGCTGCTGTCGTGCTTTGATGGCCGTGTGCAGGCCATGCCGATGATAAACCGCTCGCCAACCCCGGACCGGTTTGAGATTGCCGTCTCAGACCTTCTGGGGGCGCACCGCCGTGCGCGGCAGGAGGGCGGGGCGGTTATCGGCCATTACCATTCGCACCCCAACGGGCTGGCCCGCCCCAGTGCCGCCGATGTTGCCGCCATTGCCGATCCGGCGGCGGTCTGGGTGATTGTCGCCGTTGATCCGCAGACCGGGACGCCCGGGGCAATCACCGCCTGGCATCCTGTTGAGAGACAAGGGAAAGCCGGTTTCAGGCCGGTTTTGCTGCTGTCTGCCCGGCGGATTCTGCGGGATGACCCGGAAAAATGAAAAAATGTCAAAAAAGGCCTTGACGGTGACCTGCTGAAAGTCTAAAAACCGCTCCTCTTCAGGCCGCGTCCCCATCGTCTAGAGGCCTAGGACACCGCCCTTTCACGGCGATAACCGGGGTTCGAATCCCCGTGGGGACGCCACTGAAGAGAACGGGAGCAATCCCACCCCGGCAGGGTTATGCACCATCTGCGGTCTGTCCCCATCGTCTAGAGGCCTAGGACACCGCCCTTTCACGGCGATAACCGGGGTTCGAATCCCCGTGGGGACGCCACCTGAGCGTCACGCGCTGTTTTCAGCAAGAAATTTCCGGGCTGCCGCAAGGCGGCCTTTTTTCTTTTCTGCACCTGCGATACGCTCTTTGTCCGCCACATCCAGATCAAGTCGGTGTGGCGCGCAACTGGCCCCTGCTGCGCTGAGTGCTTTGACAGTGCCTTCCTCAGCGTTGCCGGCCATGGCAGGCAGAACGCGCGCTCTGCCTGCCTCTGTTATCCCGACCGGCCCTGACGGCCGTGCGGAAGCGAAGGGGGATAGCGCATGCGTTTTGGTTACACCATCATTTATGTTGCCGATGTTCCGGCCTCTCTGGCCTTTTTTGGCCGGGCTTTCGGGGTGGAAACCCGCTATCTGCACGACAGTTCTGATTATGGCGAGCTGGCAACTGGCGATACGGTGCTGGCCTTTGCCGCACATTCCGTCGCCAACGCCCTGCTGCCGCAAGGGTATGTGGCGGCTGATCAGTCCGACCGCCCGCTGGGGATGGAGGTGGCGCTGGTGACAGACGATGTCCCCGCCGCGCATGAGAAAGCGGTGGCTGCCGGTGCGGTTTCCCTTCAGGCGCCGGTGCGTCAGCCCTGGGGGCAGACGGTATCGCATCTGCGTTGCCCCGACGGCCTGCTGGTGGAGCTGTGCAGCCCGGTTCCGTCCTCCCCCTGATTGCCTTGGCGGGGGTAAGGCTGAGGGAATTTCAGATCCTTTTGCACAAACTCTTGCGCACTGCGGCGCAGCCTCTATATTGGGGGTGCCGGGCTTGCCCGGCTATGGTGCTAAACCCGTCACGGAATAGACGTTACGGACCCGGGGGCGGTACCCGGCGTCTCCACCATCTTCCCTTCTGGTCCTGCGTTGCAGGTGCCTGACAGGGATAGGCCCTTAAAAGCCGACGGAATGGGGACGAAACAGGATCGACGTGCGTAGTAAAGGTTTCGGCTGTACTCGGCATGGTAGCCACCGTTATCGGGCCAATCTCAACAAGTGCCAACGACAACGTTGAACTTGCCGCTGCCGCTTAATTGCCGGTAAGCGCGGTCCGGGGGGCGCCGGGCAACAGAAGCCCCCCACTTAAGTGCTGATGCCGCTTTAAGATGACTGACCTGACCCAGAGAAACCGGCGGAACTCCGTTCCGGGGCGTATCGCCTGATCCGGTCCAGTCTGGTGGAGAAAGCGGGCTTTGGCTGATGTGTTTCCTCCCTCGGCCGCCGCTGTGTGCCTGTGCTGACTGTACCTGTGGCAACGGTGGATCCGGCCCGGGGTTTCAGCGTGGCGGTATGCCGCGCCTTTCTGGCGGAGTGATTACAGGTGGATACACCGGGTATTCAGTATGAAATGTTGGTGGAACGGGCGCTGCGCGGCGTTCTGCGGGATGCGTTGCGTCTGGTGCTGACCAGCGGTCTGCCGGGGCAGCATCATTTTTACATCACGTTCCGCACCACGCATGCCGGTGTGGCGATTCCGCCGCGTCTGAAGGCGCAGTACCCGGAAGAAATGACCATCGTTCTGCAACATCAGTTCTGGAATCTGGAAGTCCACGAAGACTGGTTTGCGGTTGAGCTGTCGTTCCAGAATAAGGCAGAGCGTCTGGTTGTCCCGTTTGAGGCTGTTACCGGCTTCGCTGATCCGCATGCCCAGTTTGGTCTTCAGTTTCAGGGTGGTCTGGCGGCTGATGCCGACCTCTACGACGATGAAGACTTCGAGGATGATGAGGCTTTTTCCGATTCGGCGTCGCTGTTTGATGCTGATAATGGCGATGATGCCGGAAAAGGCAAAGAGACTGCCGATACGTCAGACAGCAAGGTGGTCACGCTGGACGCCTTCCGCAGAAAGTAATATCGGCGAAGGGATCATTACTTTCAGCAGATTACCGATTATATTGTAATCTTTCGATATTTTCATATGCGGAGATCGTCATGGGCGAACGATCTCCGCTTTTTCATTTGTTTTGGTATGATCGAAAAACTGAGGTATAACCCTTTTGTCTCGGTGCTAAGGGCTATATCGCTTTGATATAGTCTTAAGGTCTTATGATATGCAAATGGCTGTCTTGACTGGTCTAAGACTGCGAAAAGCGGCCCTGACGCAATAAAAACTGTACTCATACAAAATTCGACCCGGATAAACCGGGAACCCGCCACCGGTCTTGTGGCGGGGGCGGTGTTTATACGCCGTTTCGATCTCAGGGAAGGCCAGAGGGGGACACAGGGCCAGACCGTGCAGCGGGCAGTCTGCGGGGATCTGGGCTGAATGGCATGGGTGAGCAGACCTTGCGGGAGGGGGAACTCCGGCCGGTCTGCGGAAACAGGGGAGGGGCGCTGACAATGTCAAGCGCAGAGCTGATTCTTGACCAGGCTTTGGCGACACCGACCGGGGGGAAGACCGGGGTGGAACGCCTGCGGGAAGAACTGCTGTCCAAGACCGCCGATGTACTGCACCGTATGGCGGACCGTATTTACGCTGCTGATCTGATTGAGCCGGATGTTTCGGCCCTCGGTCCGCGCTTTGGTCTGGATAATATGCTGAAGACCTGTCTGCGCTATGCGGAGGAAGGGGTCAGCACGGTGCCTTTGCATCTTTATTCCTTACAGGAACTGAAGCTGGCCTTTGGCCCGGAATGGCCGCGCCTGTCGGCGAAGGCGATGAAAGTCGTTGAAATCGTGCTGCGCAAGCGGCTGGGGCCTGCCGATACCTTCCTGCGTCATGCTGACAATGCGTTTGTGGTCCATATGGGCGGCGAGCATGCCGATCAGGCCCCGCAGCGGGCCAGCCGTATTCTGGGGGAGCTGCGTCAGAATCTGCTGGGGCCTTCGACCCCGCAGGGGAAATCCTTTGGCATTCAGCTGGAGCGGGTGACGTTTGGCGATCTGCTGTCAAAGGGCATCGCCCCGGAACCGGCACCGCTGGCCGACACCTCGCTGGCGGTTGCCGTCAGCGCGCCGAAGGTCGAGCTGTCGGTGGGGGAAGTGGCGGCCCGCCTGCACAAGCAGCTGTCGTTCAGTTTTTCTCCGGTCTGGGCACCGGGGAAGGAGACCGTGACCGGCTATCAGGCTTTGGCCCGGCGTCATACCGATTATGGGATTTACCGGGGGAAGTGGGTCCTGAACGGTGGGTACGAAGATCCGTTCTCGCTGGGGGTTGATCTGCGGATCATTGAAGCGGTCGCTCAGCAGATTACCCGGCTGCAGGATCTGCCGACCTTACCGAAGCTGTCGCTGCCGCTGCATAACCGTTCCCTGCTCGGCCGCAACCGTGACCGGATTTTGCGGGCGCTGGAAACCAATGTGCCGAAAGCCCTGCGGCTTGGCGTCGTGCCGGAGATTGTCGGTATTCTCGATGCCCATCCGCTGACCCTGCTGCCAGATACCATCAACGAGCTGCGGTCCCTGTTCGGGCAGGTGCATGTGCGGGTGCTGCATGGCGGTCTGGAAGGAATCACGCCGCATCTGGGCCGGGCCGATGGCATCGGGATTGATATGAACGAGCTCAGCCGCCATGGGGCAACCGCATCCCAGCGGCGTCTGGCACTGAAGGAGTTTGGTGCTGCGGTTAAGGCAATGAAGGGCAAGGCCCCGGAAACCCGGTATGTCTGGGATCTGCATTCCGCTGGCGAGGTTAAGCTGGCGGTCGCCGAGGGCTTTACCGTGATTTCCGGCACCGCTGTGGGGATTGAGGATGCAGAGCCCCGGGCCCCCTTCGGGCTGGCGGCAGAAACCATCGGCCTGAAGAAGACCGATAAGGGCTGACAACTCTGTTTTTGGCAGCCCTGTTTCCGGCAGACATATCATTCTGTTGCAGCAGATAACTCCAGACGGGGCAGTCCGACTGCCCCGTTTTCTTTATGCCCTTACACCCGTTCCAGCTCTATTTTCGGGCAACGGTCCATGATGACGGTCAGCCCGGCGGCCTCGGCACGCAGGGCGGCGGCGTCATGCCGGATGCCCAGCTGCATCCAGACCACCCGGATCTGGCTATCGCCGGAGCGGCTGGCGTTCAGGGCGATCGCCTCGTCTGCCACAGCGGCGGCGGCCTCGGCATTGCGGAAGATATCGATCATCTCAACGGGGTCGGGGATATCAGCCAGCGTGGCGTAAACAGTTTCTCCCAGCACGGTCTGCCCGGCCAGCCCCGGATTGACCGGAATCACCCGGAAGCCATGATCCTGCAGAAAATGCATCACATGATAACTGGGGCGGTCTTCCTTGGCGGAAATGCCGATCAGGGCAATGGTGCGCACCCCGGCCAGAACTGCCAGTGTGTAACCGTCCGGATAAGGGATCGGCGCATCGGCGGCACAGCGGTCATGGGTAAACCGGGGAAAGGTCATGGCAACGGCTCCGGTAAGGCGGCATGGTCTGCCACTCTACCGGACCCGGCGGTGGTTTGACCAGCCTGCCCCGGGGTTACAGCCTCTCGCCGGGGTCTTCGGTCCGGTGCCCCAGTGTATCCAGTCCCTCCGCCAGATAGTCGGCGATCAGCGGGGTGCCGCACAGATAGTCGGTTCCGTCGCGCTCTTCCAGAATGTCGGCGGCGATACGGCGGGCTTCCTTCCAGTCTGCCCGCCCATAGTCTCCCCGCCCGACCCAGAGAATGGCGACCAGAGTGATCATCTGCTCTTCGTTCAGCAGTGAAAGAGCGCTGTGCAGATCATCGTACGGGGTTTCGTGGTCCTGCTGTGGCAGAAAGTCACCGTCAAGGTCGGGCAGCCGCAGGGCGTCGTCCGATTGCTCCTGCGCCGGATCCAGTGCGGCGTCAAACTCCCGGGCCCGGGCGATGATATAGGCCAGTGTCGGGGCCGGAATGTTCAGGGGGACCGGTGGACGGTCCCGGGTCTTCAGAGAGGGGGATATGTCACGCATGGCGGCGGCTCCGGTGTTGCACGGCGGGCGCTTCGGCGCCGGACTGACACTTCTGTGCGACCTGTATGGCGGAGGGGGGGGAGGGCCGGGCGTGACAGACCACCGGGCTTCCCGGTTGCAGTATGCCAGTTTTCGCCGGTGAAGGACAGAGACCGCGGGCGCTCCGGGACTGGATACTGGGACCGGAGACTTGGACCGGAGAAAAAAATTGAGCGCTCAGGCTTTTCCTGTCCGGTTCCATTCTAAACTGGAAGTAACCGGGATACAGCCGGGGAAGCCCTTTTTTATCATATGGATATAACTCTGACAGAACGCCAGAGGGCCTGACAGGGGCTGTGCTGTTCTAAATTAGAGTGATTTGAAGGTTTGATATGCCTCAATGTTCCCACACCTCCTGTGGGGAATAGTGGGGTCACGGCGCGGCGGACCCTGTCTTCTGCTCCGGCTGGCCGGTCCGGCTGCGGTGCAGGCACCGCTCCACCGGCTTACACGTCAAAGATGAGACCCCGATGGTCCGTTGCCGGTCAGGCAGGCGGTTGGCGGAGCTTTGCCGGGGATCGGGAGAGGAGAGCGCATGATGAAAACCGTATTTCTGGGGCCGGTGATTGCGGCCGGGGTAGCGCTGGCGACGGCGGTGGCTGTGGCGCAGGCGGCAGCCCCCCGCACCGATGAGCCGATCCAGCCGCTGGCGGCGGCCAAGGTCAGCAATCCGGCGCTGGCAGAGCTGGGGAAGAAGCTGTACTTCGATCCGCGCCTGTCCAAGTCGGGCTTCATTTCCTGCAACTCGTGTCACAATCTGTCGATGGGCGGTACCGATAATCTCAAGACCTCCATCGGTCACAACTGGCAGAAGGGGCCGATCAATTCCCCGACGGTCCTGAATTCCAGCCTGAACGTTGCCCAGTTCTGGGATGGCCGTGCCGCTGACCTGCAGGCGCAGGCCGGGGGGCCGATCGCCAATCCCGGCGAAATGGCGTTCACCCACAAGCTGGCGGTTGATGTGCTGGAATCGATCCCCGGGTATGTCACCGAATTCGGGGCGGTGTTCGGCACCGGCAAGATCACCATCGAGGAGGTGACCAAGGCCATCGCTGCCTTTGAGGAAACACTGGTGACCCCCAACGCCCGCTTCGATAAATGGCTGCTGGGTGACGACACTGCGCTGACCGCCGATGAAAAGGCAGGGTACGAACTGTTCCGTGACAGTGGCTGTGTCGCCTGCCACAACGGCCCGGCGGTGGGGGGCAACTCCTTCCAGAAGATGGGGGTGGTGGAGCCCTATAAGGCGACCAGTCCGGCGGAAGGCCGGGTGGCGGTGACCAAGGATGAGGCGGACCGCTTCAACTTCAAGGTGCCGACCCTGCGCAACGTCGAAATGACCTACCCGTACTTCCACGACGGCGAGGCTGCAACCCTGTCCGACGCGGTCGAGACCATGGGGCGGATCCAGCTCGGCCGGGTGTTCAATAAGGACGAGAATGCCAAAATTGTGGCCTTCCTGAAGACCCTGACCGGTGATCAGCCGGACTTCAGGCTGCCGATCCTGCCGCCGTCGTCGGACGCGACACCGCGCCCGACCCCGTTTGAATAAGCCTGTTTTAATAAGAAAGAGAGTGGGGTTTCAGGCCCCGCACCAGACCGGCTCGCGCTTGCCGAGGAAGGCATCAATCCCTTCTTCGGCATCGCGGGCCATCATATTTTCCGTCATGACCCGGCTGGCGTAGGCATAGGCATCGTCCATCGGCTGTTCCAGCTGCCGGTAAAAGGCTTCTTTCCCGATTTTCAGGGTCAGGGGGGATTTGGCGGCAATGGTGGCGGCCATGGCGGCAACGTGACTGTCCAGTTCTTCGGCGGGCAGGGCGGCATTGATCAGGCCGTGACGCACCGCATCGGCGGCCAGCACCGGCTGGCCGGACAGCAGCATTTCCATCGCGGCCTTACGGGGCACCGCCCGGGACAGAGCGACCATCGGCGTGGAGCAGAACAGCCCGATGTTGACCCCGGGCGTGGCAAAGCGGGCGGTGTCCGTGGCATAGGCCAGATCGCAGGAGGTGACAAGCTGGCATCCTGCGGCTGTGGCGATGCCGTGAACCCGGGCGATCACCGGCTGCGGCAGGCGCACCACGGTCATCATCAGGCGGGAGCATTGCTCGAACAGCGGCAGATATTCGGCCTGATCCAGCCCGCGGACTTCTTTCAGGTCATGTCCGGCGCAGAAAGCCGGGCCAGATCCGGTCAGCACCACCACCCGCACGCTGCTGTCAGCGGCGATGCGGTCCAGCTCCGCCTGCAGGGCGGCCATCAGCGGGCGTGACAGGGCATTCCGCGCTTCGGGGCGGTTGAGGGTCAGGGTACAGACGCCGTCGGCATCGGTGCGCAGCAGCAGGGGGGCTGACATGGGTGAGGACTCCTCCCGTTAAAAAAGAACCACATTTTTCTGCCCGGCTTGACGCTGGGGCACCGTGGATTGGCCCGGACCGGGCGTGTAGGCTTCTCGGGCATTTTCAGGAACCGTCGAGACAGACGGCACTCCTGACAATGATCACGCAGGCCCGCAAAAAACTGTGCCGCAAAAAGGCCGGGCTGAAAACCGGGAGGATGCATGTCAAAAATCACGATTGCTGAAATTCAGGATATTCTGGATGCGGAACTGCCGCTGGCCAGCCTGTTAGGCTGTACCTTTGAAGAGATCGGCGAGGGGCGCTGCACGGTGCGTATGGCCTTCAAGCCTGATCTGATCCGTCCTGGCGGCACCATTGCCGGTCCGGCAACCATGGCGCTGGCCGATCTGGCCCTGTATGGGGTGGTTCTGTCGCTGGTGGGGCGGGTTGAACTGGCGGTGACGACCAGCCTGACGGTCAACTTTCTCCGGAAGCCGGGGCAGGAAGACATGATTGCCAAAGGATCAATCCTGAAGCGTGGCAAGCGTCTGGTCGTGGCTGAGGTGGAGCTGTATTCTGCCGGTGACCCGGAGGCGATGGTTGCCCATGTGACGGGGACCTATTCCGTCCCGCCGGAGGCCGGATAAGACGCGGCTGTCAGGCGGCCCGGCGCGGACGCCAGCGGCGGATCCGGGTCAGCAGGCGGTGGGGAACCACGGTTTCCCACGCCGCGCCCCGGTCCGGCTCCAGCCGGATCCCGACCGAGGCAATGCGGTCGCCTTCCATCTGCACCACAACCAGCTCGACCGCTCCCGCCAGCAGGCAGTCGCCGATCCCGGCGGTGCCGCCAAGGGTGTCGGCAACAAACTGGCCGATGGTTTTCTGGCGCTGGTCATCCGGCACGCTGATTTCATAGGCATCGCAGACCGATCCCAGCGGTGCGGCACCGGGGATGACAAAGTCGGCCAGCGCCACCCGCCGGGTCTTTTTGTCTTTGGGCAGAAACAGCCGGTCAAGCGTCAGGCCCTGCTCCGGCGGGGTCAGCAGCAGCACAAAGTCGCCGGGCTGGAAGCTGTCGAGCCCCTGTTCAGGGACCACCACATTGCCGCGCAGCACCGACAGCAGGCGGCTGCGCCCCGGCAGGCGCAGATCTTCCCGCGCCATTCCGGCAGCCGGGCTTGCCGGGGTGATGGTGTAGCCGACGATGTCCTGATCCATGTTCGACGGGATGTCGATGTCAAGGCGGCCCTGCGGTTCCGGCGCCGGAGGAATTTCCACCCGCAGCAGCCGGGCAACGGCAGAGATGCTCCACCCCTGCAACACCAGAGAGACCAGCACGACAATAAAGGTGACGTTAAAGATCAGCCCGGCCTCGGGCACGCCGGACAGGACCGGGATGATTGCCATGTAGATCGGCATGCCGCCGCGCAGACCGACCCAGGCGACAAACAGCCGTTCGCGGATGGTCAGGCGGCTGCGCCACAGGCACAGGGCGACGGCAATCGGGCGGGCGATAAACACCATTGCCAGTGCGGTCAGTCCGGCTGGGATCAGGTCGGGCAGCAGCTTATGGGGGGTGACCAGCAGACCCAGCATAACCAGCAGCAGAATCTGGCTGATCCAGGCGATACCGTCATGAAACCGCCGGATCACCACCTGCGCCCGCAGGCGTTGGTTGCCGACCACGATCCCGGCGACATAAACGGTCAGGAAGCCGGATCCGCCAAGCGTATGGCTGAGGCCGAACAGGGTCAGCGCCCCGGCAATCACCAGCACCGGATACAGCCCCGGGGCCAGCATCAGGCGGTTGACCGCCCAGCTGATCGCCTGTCCGCCCGCCAGCCCGAGGAGACCGCCGACGGCAAAGGCCTTGGCGAGCGACAGGACGACGCTGATCCCCATGCCCTCTGCCTGAAGGGTGCCGGTGGCGGCGCTGACCAGCAGCATGGTCAGCAGGATTGCCATCGGATCGTTGGCCCCGGACTCCAGCTCCAGCGTCGCCGATACCCGCTCCCGGATCTCCAGCCCGCGCTGGTGCAGCAGCAGGAACACGGCGGCGGCATCGGTGGAGGCGACGACGGTGCCGATCAGCAGGGCGATCACCGGCGGCACGGAAAAGACTGACCACGCGGCGGCGGCAGTGATGCCGGCGGTGATGACCACCCCGACGGTGGCCAGCCACGCGGCGGGCCCCCACGATCGCCGCACGGTGCGGAACGAGGTGCGCAGCCCGCCGTCAAACAGGATCACCGCCACCGCCAGACTGGCCAGCGTATAGACCGTGCCGTAGTCGGCATACTGGATGCCGCCGGGCCCGTCTTCGCCGACCAGCATACCGGCCCCCAGGAAAACCAACAGCAGCGGGGCGCCGATGCGGGTGGACAGGGCCCCGGTGAGAATCGCTGCCAGCATCAGGCCACCGCCGAGCAGGATGAAATGGTTGGCTGCGTCCATGCTCTGCCCCCTCTGTGCCCCGGAGTGGTGTGACTGCCCCGATAATAATAAAGAGAGTCGTGGCAGCGCGAAGGACAAAGTACGGAGTTTTCAAGGTTTTTTTGCGGGTCCGGACCCAAAGAGGGCCGTCAGTCAACGATCTGCCTCAAAGGCAGGCCCCGGGCGGGTTTGGAATGAGGTATCATTATACCGCATTATAATGAATTGATTTTATTGAATTAAAAGACGTTGACGCTGTTGTTTTTCGTGGCATACTCCGCGGCCTGGATTCACTGGGGCGGACGGCTCAATCACGGGCTCCGCTCGTCACATGGAGCCGCAACCGGTTCCCCAGCGACTGAGAAGTGAGAACAATGAAGACCTATTCCGCCAAGCCGACGGATGTGCAACGGAAGTGGTACGTGATCGATGCCGAAGGCATCGTTCTCGGCCGCCTTGCCGCGACCGTCGCAAACATCCTGCGGGGCAAGCACAAGCCGATGTTCACCCCGCACATCGACACCGGTGATCACGTGATCATCATCAACGCCGAGAAGGTCGCCCTGACCGGTCGCAAGCTGACCCAGAAGCGCTTCTACTGGCACACCGGCCATCCGGGCGGTATCAAAGACCGCACCATGGAACAGCTGCTGACCGGTCCGTACCCGAACCGCGTCATTGAAAAGGCCGTTGAACGCATGGTTCCGCGTGGCCCGCTCGGTCGCGCCCAGCTGAAGAAGCTGCGCGTGTACGCTGGCCCGACCCATGGTCACGACGCCCAGAACCCGGAAGTTCTGGACATCGCTGCCCGGAACCCGAAGAACAAGCGGAGCGCGTAATCCATGTCCCTCGAAGATCTCAAGGGCGTCGTTCAGCAGCCCGCCAAGGCCGAACCGAAGCGCGATGCGCTGGGTCGTTCCTACGCCACCGGCCGTCGTAAGGACGCCGTGGCCCGCGTGTGGGTGAAGGCCGGTTCCGGCAAGTTCATCGTTAACGGCCGCGAGCTGGACAACTACCTGCCGCGCCCGGTGCTGCGCATGATGGTCAACCAGCCGTTCTCGATCGCCAATGTTGTCGGCCAGTTCGACATCATGTGCACCGTGACCGGTGGTGGTCTGTCCGGTCAGGCCGGCGCGATCCGTCACGGTCTGAGCCGCGCTCTGACCCTGTTCGATCCGGCTCTGCGCCCGGCCCTGAAGGCCGCTGGCTTCCTGACCCGCGATCCGCGCGTTGTCGAGCGTAAGAAGTACGGTAAGCCGAAGGCCCGCCGTTCCTTCCAGTTCTCGAAGCGTTAATCTCGACGGATCCTGTATCCAGTCCTGGTTATCCGGCAGGAAGGCCCGCCCCACGGCGGGCCTTTTTGCATGGGTGTTTTGGCTGATAGGCGGCTTGGGAAAAGAAGACTATCCTGCGGGGGTCTGTGCATGTCAGAACACAGACAGACGGGGCATTGCTAAACAAAAGGGGGCGACGCGCCAATGAAGCGGCTGCTGGCAGGACTGGTCTTCACGCTGGGGATGGGTACCACCGTCCTTCTGGCGGAGGTCGTGACCGGCAACGCAGAAACAGCGATGCATCTGGTCCTGCAGGCTGAAAGCCGGGCAATCGCCGAGACCCTGCGGCAGAAGCTGGAAGACCGGACCGGGGCCCTGTCGCGTCTGGCAGACCGCTGGGCAACACGCGGCGGCACCCCGGAGGCAGAGTGGCGGCAGGATGTGCGCCGCTATCTTAAAGATTATAACGCGCTGGAAGCCATCGAATGGGTGGATCAGGGCCATATCGTCCGCTGGGCGGAGCCGCAGGAAATCCGTCAGCCGATGATCGGGCAGAATCTGGCAACCGAACAGCGCCGGCGTCAGGCTTTGATGACCGCCATTGAAACCCGGCGTCCGCAGCTGTCTGCGCCGTTGCAGCTTCTGGGGGGCGGGACCGGTTTTCTGATTTACGCACCGATTTTTTCCAACGAGAGTTTTCTTGGCACCATCGTTGCGGTCAACCGCAGCAGTATCCTGACAGAGCAGATCGCCGCAGCGGTGATCAGCGACAAGGATATCGCCCTGACTGTCCGTCATGAGGACGCTGTTGTGCTGTCCCCGCGCATCGCCCCGGCCCGGGGCGCGGACGCTGTGGTGACTCCGGTGTCCGTCGCAAACGGGACCTGGACAGTCGAGACCAGACCGTCTCTGGCGATGATGAAGGCCTATGCGGGAAACAGCGAGACTCTGGTGCTGGCGGTCGGTTCCGGCCTGACCCTGCTGACCGCCCTGCTGCTGTGGCTGCACGGCAAGTCACGGGAACGCCTGCAGGATGTGCAGGTCCGGGAAGGGCGGCTGGGGCTGATCCTTGATACGGCCCCTGATGCGATCCTGACCTTTAATGAGCACGGGGTCATTGAAACCAGCAATGCCGCCGCCGGGCGTATTTTTGGCCTGTCGGCGGGCGACGTGCCGGGCCTGCACCTGAATCGCCTGATTATCCGCCGTACCCCTGACGGCTGCGAGGTGACTGACGACCGGGTGTGGGAAGCGGTCGGTGATGCGGCGGTTCATGGCACGCTTTATGGGGTGCGGGGCTGGGTTGAGGAGTTTCCCATTGAAATGTCGGTGGCTGAACGGTCGGTCGGGGCCCGCACCGTTTTCACGGCGATTGTCCGCGACATTTCGGTGCGGGTTGCGACAGAAGCCGCCCGCCGCCGGGCCGAGGATATTCTCAAAGTCGCCCTCGACACGATCCCGGAAGGGTTTGTGGTCTATGACGACCATGACCGTCTGGTGATCTGCAATGAGGCCTACCGGAAGATCTATGCCCTGTCGGCCCCGGCGATCCGGGAAGGCAGCAGCTTTGAAGAGATCCTGCGCTACGGTCTCAGCCGGGGTCAGTACCCGCAGGCCGGATATACCCCGGAGGAACGCCAGCGCTGGCTGATGCAGCGTCTGCGGCAGCACCGGGTTCCGCCGGGGCAGCTGACCCAGCAGACCGCCGATGGTCGCTGGCTGCGGATTGAGGAGCGGGTCACCGATCAGGGCTATGTGGTCGGGCTGCGGGCCGATATCACCGACATGATGCGGGCGGAAGAGACGGTCCGTGCCAACGAAAACCGGCTGCGGGCCCTGATGGAAACCTCGCCGGTCGGGGCGGTGCTGCTGACCGAGCAGGATGTGGTGCTGTATGCCAACCGCCGGATTGCGGAACTGTTCCGCATGCCGGACCGGCATTTTTCACTCGATTTTCCGCCATCGCTGTACGCCGATCCGCTGGAGCGGAAAAGTCTGCTGGCGGATTTTGAGCGGCTGGGGGCGGTCTGGGACCGGCCAATGCGGATGCGCCGGCAGACCGGAGAGGTGTTCTGGGCGCTGGTGTCGGTCAGCCGGGCGCGGGAGGAGCTGAATGCCCACCGCATCGTCTGGGTTTATGACATTGACGAGTCCAAGCGTCTGGCGATGGAGCTGGAGGCCAGCAGGGACCTGTTGCAGCAGCAGGCGGCGGAACTGACGGCGCTGGCGGAGCTGAATGCCAAGGAGCGGCTGAGGGCGGAGGAGGCAACCCGCCTGAAAAGCGAGTTTCTGGCCAACGTCAGCCACGAGATCCGTACCCCGATGACCGGGGTTCTGGGGCTGACGGATCTGCTGCTGGCTTCTCCGCTGGATTCTGAGCAGACGGTTTATGCGACCCGTCTGAAGCGATCGGGGCAGACCCTGCTGACCCTGCTGAACGACATCCTCGACTTTTCCAAGATCGAGGCCGGACAGTTGAGTCTGGAGGAAGTCGATTTCATCCCGGCGGATGTGATTGACGATGTGGTGACGTTCCTGCGTCCGAAGGCTGAGGAAAAGCGGCTGACCCTGCGCGTCGATCTGCCGGAGGAGGGCGGCGACAGGCCGGTGGTGGTGGTCGGCGATCCAACCCGCCTGCGGCAGATTCTGTTTAATCTGGTCGGCAATGCCCTGAAATTCACTGAGGATGGCGGAGTGACCGTCCGCCTGCGGTCCGCCCCGGGGATGCAGCCGGGAACCGTTGATCTGATGCTGGATGTGCAGGATACCGGCATTGGCATTCCGCCGGACCGGCAGCAGCAGATTTTTGAGCCGTTCCGGCAGGCTGATTCCTCCACCACCCGACGGTTCGGCGGTACCGGACTGGGGCTGGCGATCTGCCGCCGTCTGGCGGAGCTGATGGGGGGCGAGATCCGGGTGTTCAGCCGGGTCGGGCATGGCACCACGTTTGCCATCACCCTGTGTCTTCCCGCCGGAAATCCTGAGATGGCGGTCAGCGCCTCGACCGTCGATGCGCCGATGCCGGCGGCGGTACCGGGGCAGTCCTACCGCCTGCTGCTGGCGGAGGATGAAGAAACCAACCGCATGCTGATCACCATCGGGCTGGAACGGCTGGGCCATGTGGTGCGGGCGGTCCCCAACGGGCGCGAGGCGATTGCCGCGATTGAGGATGAAGACTTCGACCTGCTGCTGCTGGATATGCATATGCCGCTGCTGGACGGGCCGGGGGTGGCCAGCTATGTCCGGATGTTGCCGCCGCCCCGCTGTTCGATGCCGGTTCTGGCCCTGACCGCCGATGTTCTGGCGGATCAGCGCCGCCATTATGAACAGATCGGGCTGGATGGGTATCTGACCAAACCGGTGGACTGGAAGCGGATGCAGGAAACGATTCTGTACTGGTGCCAGAAAACCGGGGCCGCACCGCAGGCTGTACCGGACCGGGTGATGGATCTGTCGCCGGGGGCCCCGTTGCTGCTGACGGAGCCCACGCCGCTACCACGCCCCGCTGTGCCGCCCCCCTGGCTGCGGGAACTGCTGGAGCTGGTTGGCCCGGCCCGGGTTCTGCCGTTGATGGCTTCCGCCCGCCAGAAGCTGGAAGACGGGGGGGCGCAGGTGTCCTGTGCCTTCCTGCGTGACGGTATGACCGCCGGGCGCGAGGCGGCCCACAGCCTGAAAGGGGTGGCCCGGCAGTTCGGGGCGCACCGCACCGGCGATCTGGCGGAAGAGTTGGAGCTTGCCCGTTATCTTGGGCAGGAGGATGGCCGCCTGATTGATGCCCTCAGCCGTCTGGATGGCGTAACGCAGGAGGATGCGGCCGTGCTGGCCGGGTTGATCCACGATGTCGAGACCGGGGCCTGGCCGCTGTAAGCAGGGCCGGTGGGGTCAGGCTGAGCGGAGATTGGGCTGAGGCCCTATAAAAAACACTGTCCTTTATGGCGGTCTTTGCTATGACCAGAGGGGACGCGCCCCGTCTCCGCCTGCCGGAACAGGGGCCCGCCTGATTTTTGACCCGACGCAGAAGGAGTTGACGGGATGTCGGACGTGGTGAACATCGCCATTCTGGGTGCCAGCGGTTATACGGGGGCAGAGCTGGTGCGTCTGCTGGTCCGTCATCCGCGTGCCCGAATCGTCGCCCTCACCGCCGACCGCCGCGCCGGACAGCCGATGGAAGCGGTGTTCCCGCATCTCGGCGGGCTTGGGCTGCCGACGATGGTGACCATCGCCGAGGTGGACTGGGCCGGTGTTGATGTCTGCTTCTGCGCGCTGCCGCACGGCACGACGCAGGAGGTGATCGCCGGTCTGCCGGAGCATGTGAAGGTCGTCGATCTGTCCGCTGATTTCCGTCTGTTCGACCCGGAAGCCTATGCCCAGTGGTATGGCCATGCGCATATGGCGACCGACCTGCAGAAGTCGGTGGTCTATGGCCTGACCGAAATCCACCGCGAGAAGGTGAAGGGGGCCCGTGTGGTTGCCAATCCCGGCTGCTACCCGACCGCGTCGCAGCTGCCGCTGATCCCGCTGCTGGAACAGGGACTGGTGCAGGCTGAAGATATCATCATCGATGCCAAGTCCGGGGTTTCCGGGGCCGGGCGCTCCGCCAAGGAAGCCAATCTGTTCACTGAAGTGGCGGAAGGGATCCATCCCTATGGTGTCGCCAGTCACCGCCACAGCCCGGAGATCGAGCAGGGCCTTGGCTGGGCCAGCGGTAAGGATGTGCTGGTGAACTTCACCCCGCACCTGATGCCGATGAGCCGGGGCATCCTGTCCAGCATTTACGTCAAGCTGGCAGGGGCGGCAACGGCGGAAGACCTGCATGCCGCACTGGTGAAGCGCTATGCCGGGGAGCCGTTCGTGCGTGTTCTGCCGTTTGGCACCGCGCCGCAGACCCGTTTTGTCCGGGGCTCCAACTTCTGTCTGATCGGGGTGTTCAAGGACCGGGTGCCGGGCCGCGCCATCCTGTTCGGGGCGATCGACAATCTGGTGAAGGGGGCGTCGGGGCAGGCGATTCAGAACATGAACGTCATGCTCGGCTTCCCGGAAGACATGGGGCTGGAGCAGCAGCCGCTGTTCCCGTAATCCTGTTTCCGTACTCCCGGTTCCGTTCTGGTGTGAGGGTCATGAGATGACAGCGTCCCCGATTATCCTGCCGTGGCAGGGCGTTTCTCCGGTGCTTGACCCCAGCGTGTTTGTCGCGCCGGGGGCCAGTGTGATCGGTGACGTGGTGATCGGGGATGCCTCCTCTGTCTGGTTCGGCTGTGTGGTGCGCGGTGATGTGCACGAGATCCGTATCGGTGCCCGCACCAATATTCAGGATGGTACCGTCGTGCATGTGTCGAAAGGCAAATTCGGCACCTACATCGGTGATGATGTGCTGATCGGCCATAACTGCACCATTCATGCCTGCACGCTGGAAAGCGGCTCGTTCATTGGCATGGGGGCGACCATTCTGGATGGTGCGGTGGTCGAAGGGGGGGCGCTGGTGGCCGCCGGGGCGCTGGTGTCGCCGGGCAAGCGGGTGCCGCGCGGCGAGCTGTGGGCCGGGAACCCGGCCAGAAAGCTGCGGGATCTGCGCCCGGAAGAGATGGACTTTTTTATCCGTCAGTGTGCCCATTACGCCGAAAATGCCGCCCAGTATAAAGCGATGCTGGAGCAGATGGCCTCGCCGGGGGCGTTGTAAACCGACGCTCTGTACCGTCTCTGTCTGACGGTCCCGTTTTTCTTTCAAGGAGATGTATGCGCAGAAGCCCTCTCCCGGACGGTTTTCGTTCGGCCTGACAGCCCGGAAGGATTTTTCCGGGGCGATTTGGCGTGTCTGGCCATCGGTTTTCTGCGGCGGTGACACACCGCTTTCTCTGGACAAAGACGATGACTTTTACAGGTCTGATCCGGTGCGCGACACCGGATGATTTTCCCTGCCTTCTTGATCTCTGGCTGCGGGCGTCACGGCACGGCCACCCTTTTCTGTCTGCCGAGCAGATTGACCGGCAGTATCAGTTGGTCCGCGATGTTTACATTCCCAAGGCGGAGATGTGGGTGACCGAGGAAGAAGGGCGGCTGACCGGCTTTGTTGCCCTGCTCGATCATCTGGTCGGCGGACTGTTCGTGGATCCGCACGATCACGGCCGGGGCATAGGCCGGGCCCTGATCGCCCATGCGCTGACCCTGCGGGGGCACCTGCTGCTGGGGGTTTATACCCGCAATGAAGGGGCGGTTGCTTTCTATCGCCGCCTCGGCTTTACCGAAGTCGGGCGCCAGCCACACGATGATGACGGCCTGCCTTTTGAGGTCATGGCCATGGCCCTGATCCCGCCGGACGGGCAGGGCGGCGGCTGAAAATAAAAAACGGCGCAGGGAAAAATCTCTGCGCCGTTTTCAGTCTGTCTTAGGGGCTTAAACCGCCCGCACTTTCACGTAGCGCCCCGGAGCGGGTTCGATCACTCCCAGCGGACCATCCTCCGGCTTGCGGGCCGGAATCTGCGGGCCGGAGGCAGGCTTCAGCCATTCGATCCAGTCACTCCACCAGCTGCCGTCATGCTGCTCGGCTCCCTTCAGCCAGGTGTCGGCAGACTTCACCTTCTTGCTGTTGGTCCAGTAGCAGTACTTTTTCGAAACCGGGGGATTGACCACTCCGGCGATATGGCCGCTGGCCCCCAGCACAAAGCGGACCTTGCCGGAGAACACCTGCGTGGCGGCAAAAGTCGATTTCCACGGGGCGATATGGTCTTCCCGCGCGGAAAGCATATAGACCGGAACCTTAATATCCCGCAGATCCAGCGGCGTACCGCACAGGGTGATGCCACCCGGTTTGATCAGGTTGTTTTCCTGATACATGTTGTGCAGGTAGAAGCTGTGCATGGCGGCGGGCATCCGGGTGGAGTCGCCGTTCCAGTACAGCAGATCGAAGGGGAAGGGCTCCTTGCCCAGCAGATAGTTGTTGATGACGAACGACCAGACCAGATCATTGGACCGCAGCATGTTGAAGCTGGTCGCCATATCCGAGCCGTCAAGGTAGCCGGTGCGCTGCATCCGCTCGTCCAGCGCCTTAAGCTGTTCATCGTCGATGAACACGCCGATTTCGCCGGGGTCGGTGAAGTCGGTCAGGGTGGTCAGCAGGGTGCCGCAGCCCAGACGGTCGTCTTTGGTGGCGGCCATGTAGGCCATTGTCGAAGCCAGTAGGGTGCCGCCAAGGCAATAGCCGACCGCATTGACTTTCGGCGATCCGGTCTGGCGGATGATCGCCTCAATAGCGGCAAGGCTGCCTTCCAGCATGTAGTTTTCAAAAGACTTGTCTGCCAGGGTCTCGTCGGGGTTAACCCACGAGATCACAAAGACGGTCAGTCCCTGATCGACACACCATTTGATGAAGCTGTTCTTGTCCCGCAGGTCGAGGATGTAGAACTTGTTGATCCACGGCGGCACGATCAGCAGCGGCACGGTGCCGACGGTTTCGGTGGTCGGGCTGTACTGCAGCAGCTGGATCAGGTCATTTTCAAAGACCACGCTGCCGGGGGTGGTGGCGACATTGCGGCCCACCTCAAACGCGGTTTCATCCGTCATCGAAATGCGCAGACGGCCATTCCCGCGTTCCAGATCGCTCAGCAGGTGCTCCAGCCCCTTCAGCAGGTTCTCCCCGCCGGTTTCGGCGGTGACCCGCAGCACTTCCGGGTTGGTCAGCACAAAGTTCGACGGGGCCATCGCGTCGATGAACTGCCGGGTATAAAAATCGACCTTCTGGGCCGATTTGTCATCCAGACCATCGACATCGTTGACCAGCGACTGCACCCAGCGGGAGGTCAGCAGGTAGGACTGCTTGATGAAGTCAAAGACATCATTGTCCTTCCAGGCGTCATCCTTGAAGCGGCGGTCGGATTTGTCCGGCTCCACCACCGGAGTGGGGTCCTCACCCATCATCCGGCGGGCGGTGCTCTGCCACAGGTTCATATAGTCCTGCCACAGTGACACCTGAGCTTCCACCAGCTTGGCCGGATCGGACATCAGGCGGGTGGTCATCTCCAGAAAGGCCCCGGCGATGTTCAGCGGATCAAACGTCGGCGTTTCCGGCTGGGCGCTTTGCCGGGCAATGAAATCGTTGATCAGGCGCTGGCTGCGTTCGGCGATATTGGTCATTGCCGCCGAAACTTCTGCGGGGTCCGGCATTTTGATGTCCGGGGTTTCAGGCTTGCCAGCATGTCTGTCTGCCATAGGTGCGCCTTTCCTGACTGTTTCTGTCCCTGTGTGCCTTCGGCTATCGTGCGCCGAATTTTTGATTTTGCCCACAGATGTTTGATGGGGATCCCGATGTCTGCAGCCTGCGGCCCCGGGTATATTCCCGGCGGGAAATTTTACCCAGGGTGGTGTCTGGGAGGATGGTTCGGCCAGCAGCCCCCGGGATCCGTTCCCCTGCATCAGGGTATACCTGTTTTTAAGGCGGCTGTTAAGCTGAAGCACCGGGTCGGTCTTTTTCCGTTTCAAACGGAAAAATAGTGTATGGTTTGCCGCAATCACGTTTTATTTTTGTGGCGGCCACAAACGGGTTTGACCGTGGTGCGCGTGTATGTCATGGGCTGTGTACGGTATCGGGCCCGTGTGGGGTTTATAAGGTATCCCTGTAGGAGTTTCAGCGTGATCACCGATCGTTTCCGTTCGTCCAGCCTGCTTCCGCTGTTCCGGGGGAATCTGTCCCGGGGGCTGTTGCGGTCCGGCAGCCGCCCTGCGGTTCTTCTGGCGATGGCGCTGATGGTCAGCGGGTGTTCCTCGGTCGGCGGGGCGTGGGATTCCATGTTCGGCAGTGACGGCGGGTCCTCGCACGGGGCCTCCTCGTCTGCTTCCGGCCCGGTAGACACCACGGTTGACGGGCTGATTGCCCCGTCTGACCGCCCCGGATATGCCACCGGCAAAGGCCGGAAGGAACCGACCACTGCCCGCGCCCTGACCGAGCCGAAGCCGAAAGCCCAGCCGGAAGCCCGCACCGCCCCGGCGGCGGAGCCTGCACCCGCGCCCGCTCCGGCCCCTGCGCCCGAGCCTGTTCCGGCTCCGGCCCCCGCGCCGGTGGCTGAACCCGCCCCGGCACCGGTGCCGCTGACCCCGGAACCGACGCCGGTGGCCCCGGCCCCGCTGATGGGGTCGATGATGGGAAGCCCGTACGGGGATGACACCGTGGTGATCGGCGGCGATGGCCGGACCTATGCGCATTCTGCCTCAGCCCTGCCGGATGATGGTTTTGATCCGCTGGCGGCGATCAGCGGGGGTGCCGGGCAGCTGGTGGCCACCATTCAGTTCGCCAATGGCTCTTCGGTGCTGTCCGGGGTGGATCAGAGTATTCTGCGGCAGGTTGCTGCCCTGCAGAAGCAGCGGGGGGCGAAGGTGCGGGTGATCGGCCATGCCTCCGGCCGCACCGGGGATATGGATTTTGCCCGCCAGCAGGCGGTTAACCTTGAGGTTTCGCTGCGGCGTGCGGATGCAGTGGCGCAGGCTCTTGCCGGTTATGGGGTGCCGCGCCGGTCGATTTCCACCGCTGCCGCCGGGGCTGCTGATCCGGTGTATGTGGAAAGCATGCCGTCCGGCGAGGCCGGAAACCGCCGGACCGAGATCTATCTGGACTACTAAGGCGGCAGCGGTCGAAAAAACCTGTCTGTCATCGGGGCGTGAACGTCGGTTCACGCCCCTTTGCTTTTGGTTCTCCTGCGGTTTTTAGTTTCGCCCTGTTGCCGGAGGGGCGAAAAACCGGTGGATTGCGGTGAATTTGATAAAATAGCAATCCTATGCGATGGTTTTGCATATTTTATGAATATTATTCCAAATTAAGGCATTTCAGTTCATTCGTGTGGAATGATCTGCGGCAAACCAGAGGGTTTTGCCGAAACAAACTGTCGCATTTGCCCGGCAGCCGGGGTAAACAGACCGATGGCCCCTGCCGTGAGTGTTGCGGGCCGTCAGCAATTGTGCTGTTTGTTTAACCCCTCTGTCTCGGGAAAATATCATGGAACAGGAATTCCATCGTATTAAGCGTCTGCCGCCGTACGTCTTCGCTGAAGTCAACGCGATGAAGGCACGCGCCCGAGCTGCCGGCGAAGACATCATCGACCTCGGCATGGGGAACCCCGATCAGCCCACCCCGCAGCACATCGTTGATAAGCTGGCGGAAGCCGCTGCCAATCCGCGGGCCCACGGATATTCCACCTCCAAGGGGATTCCCGGGCTGCGCAAGGCCCTCTGCGGGTATTACGAGCGCCGCTTTAATGTGACGCTGGACCCGGAGACCGAGGTGATCGCCACCCTGGGCTCCAAGGAAGGTCTGGCCAATCTGGCGCAGGCGATCACCAGCCCCGGTGACATCATCATGTCACCGAACCCCAGCTACCCGATCCATGCCTTTGGCTTTATCATCGCCGGTGGCTCCGTGCGGTCGATCCCGGCTGCCCCGAATGAAGACTTTCTGCGGGCGCTTGACCGTGGGGTGCGCCACAGTGTGCCCAAGCCGGTGGCGGTGATCGTCAACTTCCCGTCCAACCCGACGGCGATGGTGGCGGATCTGGCCTTTTATAAGGAAATCGTTGATTTCTGCCGCCAGCACGAAATCTATGTGCTGTCCGATATCGCGTACTGCGAAATCTACTTCGACGACAATCCGCCGCCGTCGATCCTGCAGATTCCGGGGGCCAAGGATGTGGCGGTTGAATTCTCCTCCATGTCCAAAAGCTACAATATGGCGGGCTGGCGCGTCGGCTTTGCGGCGGGCAACCGCCGCCTGATCTCGGCACTGGCACGGGTGAAGAGCTATGTCGATTACGGGGCGTTCACCCCGATTCAGGTGGCGGCCAGCGCGGCGCTGAACGGCCCGCAGGATTGCGTTGAACAGATCCGCAATACCTATAAAGAGCGCCGCGACGTGCTGATTGAAGGCCTGCACCAGATGGGCTGGATGGTTCCGCCGCCCCCGGCGTCGATGTTTGCCTGGGCCCCGATCCCGCCGGCATTCCAGCATCTCGGGTCGGTGGAATTTGCCAAGCTGCTGATGCGTGAGGCCAAGGTGGCGGTGGCCCCGGGGCTTGGCTTCGGCGAGCAGGGTGACAGTCACGTCCGTATCGGTCTGGTGGAAAACAAGCACCGGATCCGTCAGGCCCTGCGTAATATCAAGGGCTTCTTCCAGAACTACGATCAGGTTCTGGCCAATTCCGAAGAGCATCGTCTTAAAGCGAACGAGTGGTGGGTGAAGTGAACAGCGTTGCCAAAAACCCCCTGAAAGTCGCCGTCGCCGGTCTGGGCACGGTGGGCGCCGAAACGGTCAAGGTTCTGCAGAAGCAGGCGAATCTGATGGCGGCCCGCTATGGTCGAACTATTAAGGTGGTCGCGGTGTCGGCCCGGTCCCGGCGGGACCGGGGCTTCGCCATGGACGGCATCGACTGGTACGATGATCCGGTGCTGATGGCATCTTCTGCTGACGCTGATGTGGTGTGCGAGCTGATCGGCGGCTCTGACGGGGTGGCTAAGGCCGTGGTCGAAGCGGCTCTGGCTGCCGGGCGCCACGTGGTCACCGCCAACAAGGCGCTGCTGGCCCATCACGGTGTGGCCCTTGCGAAGACCGCTGAAAGCAAGGGGCTGACCCTTGGGTTCGAGGCGGCGGTGGCCGGGGGCATCCCGATCATCAAGGCCCTGCGCGAAGGTTTGGCCGGAAACACCATCGGCCGCGTTTACGGCATCATGAACGGGACGTGTAATTACATCCTGACCACGATGCGCGAGACCGGGCGGGATTTCGCCGACGTTCTGGCCGATGCCCAGCGTCTCGGCTATGCCGAAGCTGATCCGTCGTTCGACGTTGACGGGGTGGATACCGCGCACAAGCTGTCGCTGCTGACCAGCCTTGCCTTCGGGACGCAGGTTGACTTTGACAGCATCCATATCGAAGGCATCCGCCACGTTTCGGCGACCGACATCGCTTTTGCCGAAGAGCTGGGCTACCGGATCAAGCTGCTGGGCATTGCCCGCAAGACTGCCTCCGGCGCCATTGAGCAGCGGGTGCATCCGTGCATGGTCCGTAAGGACGAACCGATCGCCACCGTCGAAGGGGTGTTCAACTCCGTCGTGGTGGAAGGTGATTCCGTTGGCCGGTCGGTTTCGATCGGACGGGGCGCCGGGGCCGGTCCCACCGCGTCGGCGGTGGTGGCAGACCTGATCGATATCGTTGCCAACCGTCAGACCCCGACCTTCGGGATTCCGGCAGACCTGCTGGAACCGCTGCCCGCGTGGTCGATGGATCAGCATGTCGGTGCCTATTACATCCGCCTGATGGTCGAAGACCATCCGGGTGTATTCGCCGATATCGCCGCGGCGCTGCGGGACTCCGACGTGTCGATGGAGGCGGTGATCCAGCGGGGCCGTTCGCCGGATGAGGTGGTGCCGGTGGTGCTGACCCTGCACGAGACCGAAGAGGTGCGGCTGAATGATGCGTTGCAGCGGATTTCGGCCATTGCCGCAGTGGTCGAGCCGCCGCGCGTCATCCGTATCGAAACCCTGTGATGATTGGGCCGGATCGGGGCAGGACACGCCCCGGTCCGGCTTTTTCTGTGCTTGCGGCCTGTTCGCGCAGCCTGTAAATGCCGTCCCGCAGGCACCTTAAGACCAACCAGAGATAACAAGCTCGTACTGAAGGGGATCTCCATGTCCGACCAGACCGAAACCAATCTGCTGGAACGCAATCTGGCGCTGGAAATGTGCCGCGTGACCGAAGCGGCGGCGCTGGCATCGTCACTGTGGATGGGCCGTGGGGATGAGAAGGCCGCCGATCAGGCCGCCGTGGACGCCATGCGCCGCGCCCTGAATGCCCTGAACATCGACGGTACCGTGGTGATCGGGGAAGGGGAACGTGACGAAGCCCCGATGCTCTACATCGGTGAGAAGGTCGGCTCCGGCAGCGGCCCGAAGGTTGATATCGCCCTTGATCCGCTGGAAGGCACCACCATCACCGCCACCGGCGGCCCCAACGCGCTGGCCGTGGTTGCCTGCGCTGAAAAGGGCGGATTCCTGAATGCACCGGACGTCTACATGGATAAGATCGCCGTCGGCGGCGGTCTGCCGGACGGGGTGGTCGATCTGGATAACAGCGTCGATACCAACCTGAAGAATCTCGCTGCTGCCAAGAATGCCGAAATCTCCGACCTGCTGGTCTGCATTCTCAACCGTCCGCGCCATGAAGAGCTGATCGCCCGCGTGCGGGAAGCCGGGGCCCGCATCATGCTGATCCCCGATGGCGACGTTTCGGGCGTTATCGCCACCTCGACCCCGGAGTCGGGCGTGGACCTTTACATCGGCTCCGGCGGTGCCCCGGAAGGCGTGCTGGCGGCTGCGGCGCTGCGCTGCATCGGCGGGCAGATGCAGGGCCGTCTGCTGTTCCGGAATGATGACGAGCGTGGCCGGGCCGAGCGTTGGGGGATCAAGGACCTCAGCCGTAAGTACACCCTGCATGACATGGCCCGTGGTGACGTGATGTTCGCGGCTTCGGGCGTGACCGACGGGGCGATGCTGCGCGGTGTCCGCCGCTGGCACAACGGGGCCAAGACCCATTCGCTGGTCATGCGGTCCAAGTCCGGCACCGTGCGGTGGATCGAAGCCCAGCATAACTTTGACCGCAAGGTCATGCTGCCGAAGGTCTGATCACGGCACAGGCGGTAACAACCATGACGGCAGGATCCTTCCTTTCGGTGGATCACTCCTACGGCGGGCGGCGCTGGGTGCTGCGCGCCGGGGATGAGCGGCAGGCGATGACGATGAGTCAGCGCCTCGGCCTGCCGGAAATTGTCGGGCGGGTGCTGGCAGCCCGTGGGGTTTCCCCCGACGAGGCTGACCGGTTCCTGTCCCCGACCCTGAAAGAGCTGCTGCCCGATCCGTCCCATCTGCGGGATATGGACCGGGCGGTGCAGCGTCTGGTTCAGGCTCTGAAAGAAGACGAGACCATCGCCGTCTTCGGGGATTATGACGTGGACGGGGCGACGTCTTCCGCCCTGCTGATGCGGTTTCTGCGGGCGGCGGGGGCCGATCCGGTCCTGTATATTCCTGACCGCATGACCGAAGGCTATGGCCCGAATGCCCCGGCCCTGCTCAGCCTGCGGGAGCGTGGTGCCTCTGTCGTCATTACGGTGGACTGCGGGATCACAGCCTTTGTGCCCTTGCAGGCGGCGGCGGATGCCGGGCTGGATGTGATTGTCGTTGACCATCATGAGGCGGAGCCCCGTCTGCCCGCGGCAGCGGCGGTGATCAACCCCAAGCGTCTTGATGACGCCAGCCCGCATAAGCACATGGCGGCGGTGGGGGTGGCCTTTCTGCTGGTGGTGGCGGTCAACCGTGCCCTGCGGGCGATGGGCTGGTTTGGGCCGCACCGGGCCGAACCCAACCTGATGGACTGGCTGGATATCGTCGCGCTGGGCACCGTCTGCGATGTGGTGCCGCTGACCGGGGTGAACCGGGCGCTGGTCACACAGGGCCTGAAGGTGATGGCCCGGCGGGGGAACCCGGGGATTGCCGCCCTGTCGGATGTGGCCGGAATCAAAGAACGGCCGGACGCCTATCACCTTGGCTATGTGCTGGGGCCACGGGTCAATGCCGGGGGGCGGGTCGGTCAGTCTGATCTGGGCAGCCGCCTGCTGTGGACGGACAGCGCGGAAGAAGCCGTCGCGCTGGCCCTGCGTCTGCACGAATACAACCTCGACCGTCAGGAGATTGAGGCGGCGGTGCTGTTCGAGGCCATCGAGCAGGCCGAGAGTGCCGCCGATGACGGATCGCCTCTGATTATGGTTTCGGGGGAAAACTGGCACCCCGGCGTGATCGGCATTGTCGCCAGCCGCCTGAAGGAGCGCTATGCCCGCCCGGCCTGCGTGGTGGCCCTGGATGGGGGACTGGCCAAGGGGTCTGGCCGGTCAGTGGCCGGTCTTGATCTGGGGCGGGCGGTGATTGCCGCCCGTGAGGCCGGGTTGCTGGAGGCCGGTGGCGGCCATGCAATGGCAGCCGGGTTCTCGCTGAAGCCGGAGAAACTGCCGGAATTCCGGGCTTTTCTGGCCGAGCGGTTGCGCAACCAGCTTGATGGCGGTGATCTGAGCCCGACGCTGGAAGTGGATGGAGCAGTGGCCCTGTCCGGTGTGACGCCGGATCTTCTGGGTCTGATTGACCGGGTCGGCCCGTTCGGGGCCGGGAATGAACAGCCGCGTTTTGTGATCCCCAATGTCCGGGTCGGCAAGGCTGATGTGGTTGGCAGCGGCCATGTCCGTGCCTTCCTGACCACCCCCGGCGGCGGACGGCTGAAGGCGATTGCTTTCAAATGTGTGGATACAGACCTTGGTGTGGCCCTGCTGGGCTCGGCGGGGATGGCGATGCACGTTGCCGGCACGCTGCGTCTGGATACCTGGAATGGTCGCAATGAATGCCAGCTGGTGATCGACGACGCTGCCCCGGTCACCCCGTAAGACTGCCCTTAACAACTGCGTGAGCGGCTGTTTCCGGGCTGGGCATTGTCTCTGCCTCTACGTATGGTGATCCGGCACCGTGATCTGTCGGTCCGGTGAGATTCTCTGCGGGGGCAGGCTGATTATGGCGTTACCGGCTGAATTTTATGACCGTCTGTATCGGGTGGCGTTCCGGCAGGGGGTTTCCCCGCAGGATGCGCAGGCCTTTACACAGGCATACAGCACTCTGTCACCGTTGGAAGCGGCGCGGATCAACCCGCCGCTGCTGGCCCGCAAGGCAGGGCTGGCGGACGATACGGCGTTGACCCTGCTGATTGCCGGGGCCCGCGAAGGCCTGTTCAGCTTCGAATGGGGGCTGGTCTGTCCCGGTTGCGGCAGCTTTGCCCATACCATGGACACGATTTCCGGCGTGACCGATGATTTCCACTGTGGTTTCTGCGACAACACCACCACCACGACACTCGATGAAACGGTGGAAGTGACGTTTGCCTGCCCCAGTAACAGTTTTGATCCGCTTGCGGATCTGCATGACCATGTCTGCTATCACACCTCGCAGAGCTATCCTTATCAAACGGAACTGGCCGCCTATCACCAGCGGAATACCGTTGCCGAGGCCCGGATTGACCCCGGCCAGACAGTCGATCTGACGTTTACGGCACAGCCGGGGCAGGATTACCGCCTGATTTCGCTGGAATCCCACGCTTCCCGCACGCTGTATACGACGGCAGACGGTGCCGCGACGCTGGATGTGGTGGTGGATGGCAGCGGCTTCTGTGGCCCCGGCCCGTCTCTGGGGGCCGGTCCGGTCCGGCTGGGGGTGACCAATCATTGCGAAGACCGGATCTGGGTACAGGTGATCCGCCGTGTTCCGCAGGAGATTGCCGCCTATTCTGCCGACGGGCGTCCGCCGCAGCCGCGCCTGAGCGGGAAGAACCTGCTGACCAATCAGGTTTTCCGTGATCTGTTTGGTATTCAGGAGCTGATCCCCGATCTGCACATCCGGGTACAGGCGATCACGCTGCTGTTCACCGATCTCAAAGGCTCGACCGAGCTGTACGACCGGGCGGGTGATCTGCCTGCCTATGATCTGGTGCAGAAGCATTTTCAGGTTCTGCGGCAGGCGGTACAGGCCCATTCCGGGGCGATTGTTAAAACCATGGGCGATGCCATCATGGCGGCCTTTCCCGACCCGGCGCAGGCCGTCCGGGCCGGCATGGCGATGATGGAGGGCATCCGCGCCCTGTCAGAAGACTGGAAGCCGGAACAGCCGGGTCTGAAGGTTGGCCTGCATACCGGCCCGGCCCTGACCGTCAACACCGGGGGGGCGCTGGATTTCTTCGGTCAGACCGTCAATATTGCCGCCCGGGTGCAGGGGCTGGCAGAGGCGGGGGAAATCGTGCTCAGCACGGCAGTGCAGGCCGCCACCCCGGAGGTGACCGCGCTGCTGACGGCAGGGGGGTATCACCTCAGCCCGGAAACGTCGCGCCTGAAGGGCGTGGCACAGGCCCATGGCGTGCTGCGCTGCCGCCCCGGCGGAGCGCCTGTGGCGTTGGGGGCGGCAGGCTCACGGAAAGGCTTTTTCAGCCGGCTTCTGCAAGGAAAGTAAGCAGATGTTCGGTGAAGGCGGCGGGCTGCTCGGCATGGGGCCAGTGGCCGCAGCCATCCATCACCGTCAGGGTATGATCCAGAAACAGCCGCTGCATCGCCGGGGCAGCGTCGGGCTTTACATAGTCTGAGGCCCCACCGGCCAGAAACAGGGTCGGGTTGCCGAAGGGCTCCATGGTGGCTTCCAGCGGGAAGTCCATCAGATTACCCATGTTTTCCCCCAGTGCCGCCAGATTGATCTGCCATTCCAGATGCCCGGTTGTCTCGTTCTGCACCAGATTCTGCATCAGGAATTTGCGGATGGCATCAAGGGGGATGGCATCCGTCAGCTCGGCTTCAACTTCTGCCCGGCGGCTGAAGCGGGTCAGGTCTACGCCCTGCATGGCGCGGATGTAAGACAGGTGTTCCCGCCCGGTGTAGCTGACCGGGGCAATATCGATCACCATCAGCGCATCGACTTTGTCGCCGTGGTTCAAGGCCAGCTGCATGGCGGTCTTGCCCCCCATGGAATGCCCGAGGACCAGCGCGGAGGCCATGCCCTGCGCCTCCATCCAGTCCCGCACCGCGTCGGCCATCTGCGGGTAAGTGACGGACTCAATCCACGGGCTGCGGCCATGATTGGGCAGGTCAAGCGCATAGACCCGGTAGCTGTTGGCAAGGCGCTTGGCGATGGCCCCCCAGTTGCGTCCCGATCCGAACAGGCCATGCAGAATCAGCAGCGGCTGGCCGTGGTCTCCGGTCTGGATATGGGCGAGGGGCATCGTCAGGTCCTTCTGTCGCGGCAGGTGAGAAAAAATCAGAGCAGGCCAAGGGCCCGCAGGTGGGCAGCCATTTCCGGCGGTGGCGGGGTATGGGCGGCATCCCCGCCGACATCGGGCGGGGCCTCGTCGGGTTTCAGATAGCGCCAGCCCTGAAACGGGCGGCGGGGATAGGCGGCAACGGTGACAGCCGGGCCAAGGATGATCAGGCAGTACGGGCGGCCTTCCTCGTCCCGTTCGTACATCTCGATATCGAGAATGGGTTGACGGACCCCGGTAAAGCCTTTGATCACCCAGTACAGCGATCCACCGTCCAGCAGCTCCTCCACCCGTTTGGGGATCATCCGGGTATGGGCGAACAGACGGCCATGGGTCCGCATCCGCTCGGCGTGACGCTCTTTCAGGTGTTCGGCGCTGTCGATGCCGACGCACAGCTTGATCAGGTTCAGGGGCATGGCGGTCCGCTCCCCGGTCCGGTTATGGCTGCGGGCGGGCAAACACCCACACGCTGTCGCCGGACTCTGCAGGCCGGAAGGCGTAGCCGCCATCGCTGAAATCTTTCAGCTGTTCGGGGTCTTCCAGCCGGTTGAGGATGATGTGGCGGGCCATCATGCCCCGCGCCCGCTTGGCCATCAGCCCGATCACCCGGGCCTTTCCGTCGCGTTCCTCATGAAAGACCGGGGTAATCACCCGCCGGGTCAGCAGGCCGTCATCGGCAGCCTTATAGTATTCCGACGAGGCCAGATTGATGATCACCGGGTGGGCGTGGCCGTCGACGGCGGCGTTCAGTACGGCTGAAATCCGGCCTTTCCAGAAGGCATACAGGTCTTTCCCGCGCGGATTATCCAGCTTGGTCCCCATTTCCAGCCGGTACGGTTCCATCAGGTCGAGCGGACGCAGCGCCCCATACAGGCCGGACAGAATCCGCAGATGGTTCTGCGCCCAGCCGAGATCATCGGCTGACATCTCCCCGGCGCGCAGACCGATGTAGGTATCCCCGGCAAAGGCCAGCGCCGCCTGCTTGGCCGACGCACGGGACTCCGCGCTGCCCAGAACCTGAAAGCGGGCATGATTGAGATCAGCCAGCTTGTCAGAAATATCCATCAGCCGCCGCAGGTCGGCGGGAGTCAGGCTACGGGTCCGCCCGGCCAGTTCCGCGGTGTCGGCGGCCAGATCGGGCAGGGTATGGGGCAGGGCCGGATCGGCGGCGGTGAAATCAAGGTTCTTGGCGGGGGACAGAACAGCAAGCATCGGGCGGATCCGGTCGGTTGTTCAGGGGTGTCTCCCCCGATATCTGGACCGAACCGGGCGCGGGCGCAACCCTTGTTATGAAAGGGAGATGGTCAGATCCCGGTTTCCAGCGTTTCGGCCAGATCTCTGGCGGAGGGAATGGTGATGGTCGCCCCCTGTGCATCAATGCCCATGTCTTTCAGCTTGGCCAGTGCGCGGGAGAAACTTTCCGGGGTCATGCCCAGACGGGCGGCGATCAGGGCCTTGTCATAGGGCAGACGCAGGGTGATCGGCCCGCTTTCCCGCGCCAGATCAGGGTCGGCCTTGACCAGATCGAGCAGAAAGGCGGCCACCCGCAGCGGTGTCGAGAGAAACTGGCGGCGCTCGGTCTCGGCGACCATGGTGTTCAGGCGCTGGGCGAAAACACCGATCAGCTTCAGGGCGAGACCGCTGTCCTGTTCCAGCGCGGTCTTCAGGGCAGATCCGGGAACGGCCAGCAGGCGGCTGTCTGCCGCAGCTTCAGCCGAGGCCGGATAGCGGCCCAGACCGAACACGGCCGGTTCCGCAAAACTCTCCCCGGCGCGGAAGATGTGCAGAACGGTCTGTCCGCCCTCAGCCGTCAGGCGGAAGACTTTGATCCACCCTTCCAGCACGATGAACAGCCGGTCGGCAGTATCCCCCTGTACAAACAGGGTTTCCCCCCGGCTGAGGGACAGCACGCCGCTGCGGTCGAGCACGGTCGAACGGACCGGATCGGGCAGCCCGGACAACAGCGGGATGCGGGCGAGCTGAAGCTGATCGTGGCGGGTCAGGGCGGTCATGGCAGCCGTCATGTCTCCGTCGGAAAGAAGGGGGGGGATCCGACCAAAGGGGGATCCCCGCAGACTGCCGCAGACTGCCGGGCGGGGGCAAGCAAAAAGGCTGCCGGGTCAGGCCCGCCGCTGGCTGCTCATCAGGCGGTCAATGATCATGCCGTCAAGATGGGCATGGGGGGCAAAGTGCCGTTCCAGCAGCGCCCACATATCGGGGGTGTCGTAAGACGTTTCAAAGGCGGCGATGGCATCCGGCCCCTGTTCGCGGTGCAGGCGCAGGGTGACATCGGCCAGTGTCAGCATCAGGATTCCCTTGCCGGTCAGATCCGGCCTGACCCACCCCAGCGGAAACAGCCAGCGCTGGGGGCTGGTGTGGTGCAGGCAGGTGATCCAGCCGCCGATCCCGTCCGCCCCCGCTCCGGTGCGCAGCAACAGCGCGTAAGGGGAAGGGGCAGCCGTCAGCGCCGGGCGCGGGTCGGCCCAGTCGGGCAGATCTCCCGCAGCGTCCCAGCGGTCGCAGGCGGTCGCCAGATCGGCCCGGTCCTGCGCTGTCAGCTCTGTCCACGGGGTCAGGGTTATGCCGTTGCGATTGGCCCGGGCCAGCATCGCTTCCCGCCGGGGGATCATCAGCGGGGTATGGCGTACCGGCCCCTGAATCCGCAGCAGCGAGGCATGGGGCGGGCTCCATCCGGCGGCGGCCAGTGTGGCGGCAAAGGCCTGCCGTGCGGGCAGGCGGTCTGACCACTCCGTCCGCAGCGGCCAGCCCGGCTGCATCGGCAGCAGGGTCGGTGCTGCCTCCAGCAGGGCCCGGCCCAGACCCTGACGGCGGAAAGCGGTCCTGACCATCAGGGAATGCACCTGTAGCCCGGGTTCCCTGTTCAGGGGCGGGCCCAGCAGCAGCAGCCCGGCACACTGCCCGCTGGCGGTATGCCCGGCAATGGCGGCGGCGCAGGGAAAGGGGCGTTCGCGTTCTGGCAGGCAGGCGGTTTCCAGCAGGGATGACAGGGCCCGGAAGGTCAGCGGCAGGCAGGCGGAAAGATCTGCCGGGACCGCAGGGCGGATCTGAAAACCGGGAGAAAGGCTGGGACAGGACATGGCACCTGCTGCACGGCGGAGGGGAGGGCACAGACGCTGTTGTACCGTGTCGGTGCCGTGCAGGAAACCGGTGTGTCTACCAATGCCATAACCTTCAACCCGTGGTCATGAAACGGGTATCAGCAGAAGAAAACGGCCTTCCGCAGCGGGGTGCCACTGCGGAAGGCCGGGCGATGGTCTTTAACGTTATCCCAGCACCAGCCTGCGGGTGTGGCGGGCAATCATCAGCTCTTCATTGGTCGGGATTGCCCAGACCCCATAGTGGCTGTCGGCGGCGCTGACCTTCAGGGCGTGACTGTCGTTGGCAGCGGCATCCAGCCGCACCCCGGTCCAGCCCAGCAGATCACAGACCCGCTGACGGACGACGGCGGAGTGTTCGCCGATCCCGGCGGTAAACACCAGAGCATCGACGCCGCCGATGGCGGTTGCCAGCGCCCCGACTTCCTTGGCAACGCGATAGATGAACAGATCGACCGCCTGCTTTGCCTCCGGGGCGTCACTGTCCATCAACACCCGCATGTCATTGGACAGACCGCCGGAAACGCCAAGCAGGCCGGATTCCTTGTAGAACAGTTTTTCCAGTGCCTTGGCATCCAGACCGTCCTGCTGCATCAGGTGCAGCACCACACCGACATCCAGCGACCCGCAGCGGGTGCCCATCATCAGGCCGTCGACAGCGGTGAACCCGATGGACGTATCCACCGACCGCCCTTCTTTGATGGCGCACATGCTGACACCGCTGCCCAGATGGGCAACGATCACCCGGCCCCGTGCCGCCTGCGGGTCCAGATCCTCCAGCCGGTGGGTAATGTACTCATACGACAGCCCGTGGAAGCCGTACCGCTTGATCCCGGCGTCATAGTACTTGCGCGGCAGGCCGAACATTTCAGCTTCCAGCCGTTTATGGGCATGGAAGGCGGTATCGAAACACACCACCTGCGGCAGATCAGGGTGCAGTTCAGCCAGGGCGGCAATCGGGGCCAGATTGTGCGGCTGGTGCAGCGGGGCCAGCGAGGTCAGGGCCCGCAGGTCATCAAGAACGGTCTTGTTCACCAGCACCGGCGCGGAATAACCGGACCCGCCATGCACCACCCGGTGCCCGGCGGCGCGCAGGGTGGCATCGCCCAGATGATCTTCGATCCAGTCAATCAGCCGCCCGAGCAGAGCCGACTGCTTCCCGACCTCCACCGCCGGCCACAGATCATCGGCGACCACGTTGCCAGCGGCATCTTTGGCGAAGAAATGGGGGGTGATCCCCACGCCCAGCCCTTCCAGCTGGCCGTTACAGACCAGACGCTGGTCGCTGTTATCGGTGATATAGACCGAAAACTTGATCGACGACGACCCGGCGTTGATTACGAGCAATCCGTCAGACATGGGTTATTCCGCCCCTCCGCCGGTCATCAGCTTTTTCTTTCCGGTGCGGCGGGCCTGCGCGTACAGCGCTGCCACCGCGCAGGAGGCCAGACGGGCCTTCACAGTGTCGGCCCGGCTGGTCAGGATGATCGGCACCCGTGCCCCCAGCACGATCCCGGCGGCTTCGGCCTCGGCCAGATAGCACAGCTGCTTGGCCAGCATGTTTCCGGCTTCCAGATCCGGCACCAGCAGGATATCGGCATTGCCGGCCACCGGGCTGGTGATCTTCTTGATCCGTGCCGCTTCCGGCGAAATGGCATTGTCGAAGGCCAGCGGGCCGTCAAGGATGGCGCCTTTGATCTGGCCACGGTCGGCCATTTTGCACAGGGCGGCGGCCTCGATGGTTGAGGTGATCTTCGGGTAAACCGTTTCCACCGCTGACAGGATCGCCACCAGCGGGGTGGCCACCCCCATCACCTGCACCAGATCAATGGCGTTCTGGCAGATATCGACCTTGTCTTCCAGCGTCGGATAGATGTTGATCGCGGCATCGGTGATGAACAGCGGCTTGGGATAGGTCGGGGTATCCATGATGTAGACATGGCTGATCCGCCGCCCGGTGCGCAGGCCGGTGTCGCGTTTGGCGACCTCGTGCATCATTTCGTCGGTGTGCAGGCTGCCCTTCATCAGCGCCTCGCACTCCCCGGTGCGGCACAGCGAAACCGACACCTCAGCCGAGCCGTGCGAATGCTCGGTATTGACGATGCGCAGGCCGGTCAGATCCTGCCCGAACTGTTCAGCGGTTTCGCGGATCTTGTCTTCCGGCCCCACCAGAACCGGGGTGATGATACCGTTGCGGTAGGCATCCAGGGCCCCGGTCAGCGAGATTTCGTCGCAGGGGTGGCACACCGCCACCGAGACCGGCGGCATCGACTGGACCTTGGTGATAATGTCTTCGTAGACATGCGAGCGGCGGCGCACTTTGGCTTCCGGCACAAAGGCCTCGGCAATGCGCACTTTCTCGGTCGGGGCCTCGACCACCGCCTGACCGTCAATCACGGTTTCGCCACGCTGGTTGATGGCAAGACAGGCCAGAGTGATGCTGCGGGTGGCATCTTCTTTGGCGGTGACGGTGATGGTCAGGGTCAGGGTGTCACCCAGTTCCACCGGGCGATGGAAGCTGAAGCTCTGGGTTTTATAGACGCTTCCGGGGCCGGGCAGCTCGTTGCCCAGCAGGGCGGAAAACAGGGAGCCGCCCCACATGCCATGCCCGCTGATCTTCTGGGATTTCAGCAGGCGGCTCGCCCATTCCTCATCCAGATGGGTCGGGTTGTAATCCGCCGACAGGGCGGCGAACATCTCGGTATCTTCCTTGGTCAGGGTCCGCACCAGCGAGGCCTTGTCTCCGATCGAGATTTCGGCATAGGTCCGGTTTTCGATACTCTGCATGGTTTACTCCCCTAAAGTGTCCGGCAGCGGGCCGGGCAGCGGTGCGGACGGTTCCCCGTTACCGTCATGTTCTAAGCCATAATACTAATATGGATTTTTGCAACAGCGAAGGAGAAAGCGGCGGAAGGGTTTATGACACTTTTCTGATCAGATGCGGCCTGTGGTCCCGCCGTTTGCCAAGGGGCAGGGCCCGTGGCAGGATTGCCCGCAAAATCCTGAAACAATGCTGAATGGCCTGAAACAATGCTGAATGGGTTGTGAAATGAAACCGGCGGATGATGACATTCTGGTGTATCAGCCCGAGGTCGATGAGGTTTCCGGGCCTGACGTCGGCCTGCCCTGGAAAGTGCTGGTGGTGGATGATGATGCCGAGATCCACCATGTGACCCGGATTGTGCTGGACGGTTTTGTTTTTCGCAACCGTGAATTGAAAATTCTTTCTGCCTTCTCTGCCCGTGGCGCGCGGGAGGTGCTGGCAGAACATCCCGATACCGCCGTCATGCTGCTGGATGTGGTGATGGAAACCGACGACGCCGGTCTGGCGCTGGTGTCTGAGGTGCGTGGCAAAATGGGGCTGGAAGCCCTGCGGATCGTCCTGCGGACCGGTCAGCCCGGACAGGCGCCGGAGCGCGACGTGATCCTGCGCTATGACATCAACGATTACAAAAGCAAGACAGAGCTGACCGCCCAGAAGCTGCTGACGGTGACGGTGGCAGCCCTGCGGGCGTATGAAGGGATTTCCAGCCTGCATGACAGCCAGCGGATTCTTGCCAGTGCCAATGCCGAGCTGGAGCGGCAGGTTGAAGCCCGGACCCGCGAACTGGCGGCGTCAGAGGCCCATTACCGCACGCTGTTGCAGGCAATCCCGGAAGGGGTGATCGCCATTGACGGCTGGGGGCTGATCCGCTCGGTCAGCCCATCGGCGGAACGGGTGTTCGGCCTGACCGCCGACAGCCTGCTCGGCAAGCCGTTTACCCTGCTGTTTGACAGTGCGACCGCTACTGATCTGAAGCCCCTGTGGGGGCCTGCGGCCTGTGCCGGGGCGGAAGGGCTGGTCGGGAGCGGCCCGTCAGAGGTGCGGGGCCGCCATGCCGATGGCCGCCTGTTCCCGATGGATCTGTCGATCAACCGGCTCGATCTTGGCGGAACCGTGCAATACGTCGCAACCGTGCGCGATGTCACGTCCCGCCATGATTATCAGGAGGCCCTGCGGCAGGCCAAGCGCGATGCCGAGCAGGCGTCCCGCGCCAAGTCTGAGTTTCTGGCAGTGATGAGCCATGAAATCCGGACTCCCCTGAACGGCATTATCGGCATGGCGCAGCTGCTGTGCGACAGCCTGACGGAGGAAGAGCTGCAGGAGTTTTCCCGCATCATTCTGACGTCGGGGGAAAACCTGCTGAAAGTGCTGAACGATATCCTTGATTTCTCCAAACTGGAGTCCGGGCGGCTTAGCCTTGAGGACCACCCCTTTTCCGTCGCCCGGATGGTGGAGGAAACCGCTGCCCTGATGGAGGCCCCGGCCCGCGAAAAGGGAATTGAGCTGGCTGTTGTCCTGCAGGGGGATGTGGCGGTACAGGTCACCGGGGATGAGGGGCGGCTGCGGCAGGTGCTGCTGAATCTGCTGTCCAATGCCGTCAAGTTTACGGAAACCGGCGGTGTACGGGTGGAGATGCGCTGTCATGCGGCGGAAGACGGCCTGTCGGCAACCGTTGACCTGTCGGTCACGGATACCGGCATCGGTATCGCCCCGGAAGATCAGGCGCATCTGTTCCAGCATTTCATTCAGGCCAACAGCACAATTTCCCGCCGCTTTGGCGGTACCGGGCTGGGGTTGGCGATCTGCCAGAAAATCATTGCGGCGATGGGAGGCACCATCGAGGTCCGCAGTGCCCCCGGTCAGGGGGCGTGCTTTACGGTCCGGGTGGAATTGCCGGTTGCCGGTGCCGATCTGGCGGTCTTTGACGACGCGGCGCTGGATGTGCTGGGGATGGCGCTGGGGGCGGATGGCATCACGGATCTGATGCGGCTGTTCCTGAACGATGCCGACCGGTTGCTGCAGGCAATCGGTGAGTGCCTGAACGGTGAGGAGGGCGGCTTCGTGATGACCCCGGCGACCGAGCTGGCACGCACCGCCGACCGTCTGGGCTGCACGATGCTGGCGGCACAGGCCCGCCAGTTGCTGGTGGAGGAAGACCCGGCCCGTCTGGCGGCCCATGCCAAGGGGTTGTGGCTGGTCATGGCCCGTACCCGGCAGGGGCTGATGGCGCGGTTCCCGGATCTGGAGGGGACTGGCTGATAACAGATGCGTGAGGAACCCCTGTCTCACGCGGCTGTGAATTCCTGAAATGATCCGGTGTTGATAGGGTTTGTTCAAGGCCGAAAGATAAGGATGAGGGCGGAATACAAGAGTTTCTGTCTTCTGGTTACGGTCTGATGATCAGGTAATTTCCTCTGATATTTCCTGAGTTCTGTCTTCACCGGAAAAATCTGCCCCGGCAGGTTTCATTTTTATGGGAGTTTTCAGCTATGACTGTAACTGTTGCCCGCCCGCTGTCGCTGGCCGCTGCTGCCCTGTCTGTTGCCCTTGGGGCTGCCGCTGTCTCCGCCCCGGCTTCTGCCGCCGGGGATATGGAAAAGTGCTTCGGGATTGCCGCCGCTGGTAAGAATGACTGTGCGACGGCGACGTCGTCCTGCGCTGGAACCTCCAAGGTCGACCGTCAGGGGGATGCCTTTGTGGCGGTCCCGAAGGGCACCTGCGTCAAGCTTTCCGGTGGCAGTCTGGAACCGAAGAAGTAAGTCCGGCGGCTGACGGCCTGCCAGTCTGGACCGGTCGGCGAAGGGGGGATGCCTTCGCCGGGCCGTCCTGCTGTTTCCCCGGAATCGGGTTCTGGTTCCGGTTCTGGGGCCGTGAAGATGCTTTTCTTTGCAAACTGAGCATGCCTTCTGTGGGCTGGCACCGGGATGGCCGGGGCAATGCTCCTGCGTCGGGCGGACCCTGCCATCATGACACTGCATTTCAGCGGCAATGGCGAAACCTCTGGTTTACCGCGCCGGGCCGGTATTGGCCTGAAGCCGGAACACTATGCGGATATTCTGCAGGCTGGGCCGCAGGGGCTGCCCAATGTCGGCTGGTTTGAGGCGCATCCGGAAAATTATATGGGGGAAGGTGGCCCGCCACATCGCTGGCTGACAGCCATCTGCGGGCATTGGCCGCTGTCGCTGCATGCCGTCGGTCTGTCCCTTGGGTCTGCCGGTGGGGTTGATCCGGCGCATCTGGCCCGCCTGAAAGCCCTGACCGACCGGTATCAGCCTGCGATGGTGTCGGATCATCTGGCCTGGAGTCAGGTTGACGGGCTGTATCTCAACGATTTGCTGCCGGTCCCGCTGACCGCCGTGGCGCGGGATGTGTTCGCCGCCAACATTGACCGGGTGCAGACCGTACTTCAGCGCCCTATTCTGATCGAAAATCCGTCACTGTATCTGCGCTGGGCCGGGGCGGAGATGACCGAGACTTCCCTGTTGCGGGATCTGGTCCGCCGGACCGGCTGCGGCCTGCTGCTGGACGTGAACAATGTGGCGGTCAGCTGCGGCAATCTGGGGGATGACCCGGAAGCATATCTGCGGGCGTTTCCGCTGGACGCGGTGCAGGAAATCCATCTGGCCGGGCATGCGGTGCGGCAGGTGGAAGGCCAGACCCTGCGGCTGGATGATCATGGTAGTCCGGTCCGCCCTGAGGTGTGGGCGCTCTATACCCTGACCCTGCGGCTGTTGCGGGACCGTGGTCTACCGCCACCGCCGACCCTGATTGAATGGGATACCGAGATCCCCACGCTGTCCTGCTGGCAGCAGGAGGCAGCGGAGGCTGACCGCCTGCTGGCCGCCGTATGGGATGAGGAGAGGGCCGATGTCTGACGCTGTTCAGGCCTTGCAGGACATTCAGCGCCGGTTTGCCCGCTGGGTGCTGGGGCAGGATGACGGGGCCGGTCTGGCCGGTCTGGTGGAAGGGCCGGGCCTGTGGGTTCACCGGAATACGGTCCGCCTGACTCTGAGCGATGCGCTGGGTGATCTCTACCCGGTCACCCGGCAGGTGGTGGGGGATGACTTTTTTGCGCAGGCGGCCAGACTTTTCCTGCGTGATCAGCCCCCCGTGGCCGCGACGCTGTTGCTGTGGGGCGGGCGGTTTCCTGCCTTTCTGGAAGAACTGCCCCCGGCGCAGGGGCTTCCCTATCTGCCGGATCTGGCCCGTCTGGAATGGCGGCGCCATCAGGCCCTGCACGGCCCGGAGGCCCCGGTTCTGACCGCCGGTGATCTGGCCGCCCTGCCGGTGGATCAGGCGGATGGGCTGGCCCTGACCCTGCACCCGACCGCCGGACTTGTGGTGTCTGACTGGCCGGTGCTGGATCTGTGGCAGGCCCATCAGGGGCCGGATGACTTTGACCGGCTCAGGTTCTCTCCCCGGCGGCAGGACATTGTGATTGTCCGCCCGCAGGCACAGGTGCTGTTACAGGCCCTGCCACCGGGCGGGGCGCGCTTTCTGGCGTGTCTTGATCAGGGGATCGGACCGGCCATTGCCCGGGCGGTGGAGGAGGAGCCGGGCTTTAATGCCGGGGCCCTGCTGGCTCAGGCCCTCAGCGCAGGTTGGTTCCGGCGTGATGCTGCGGTACAGAAGGAGCAGGTCTGATGAAAGCGGTCTCAGAGGTTTTATCGTCATCCCTGTCCCGGATTCCTGATGCCGGATTGAGTCTGTTGGCCCGGCTGGGCATGGCGGGCATTTTCTGGCGCTCCGGCCAGACCAAGGTTGATGGTTGGTCCGTCACCGACGGCACGATTTATCTGTTCGCTGAAGAATATCGTCTGCCGCTGCTGCCGCCGGAGGTCGCGGCATGGCTGGCGGCAGGGGCCGAGCATCTGTTTCCCGTTCTGCTGGTGCTGGGGCTGCTGACCCGGCTGTCGGCGCTGGCGCTGGCGGCAATGACGCTGGTGATTCAGGTGTTTGTGTACCCCGGGCTGTGGCCGGATCATCTGACATGGCTGTCGGCGCTGCTGCTGATCGCGGTGAAGGGGGCGGGGCCGGTTGCGCTGGATGCGCTGCTGCCGTCACGCTTCCGGTTCTGAGCGCAGGATCCGGCAAGGAAACAAAAACACTGACGGAAGAAAACTGTACGGCCTGCCCCCGATCAGATTATGGTGGTGACGGAGTGTTTCGGGGGCCGGTCCGGTGCGTGATTACAGGTCTGTCTTGTCGATTTTTGCCATCGCGCTGCTGGTTCTGGCGGCGTGGACCTCTTGGTTTGAGTGGCAGAACCGTCAGAATATCCGGCAACTGGCCCGGGTTGAGCTGAACGCCCGCGCGGATTCCCTGACCGGCACATTTCTGTCGACCTTTCAGGTGGTGGAAAACACTCTGGTGGCGGTGGTCACCCGGCGGCAGGAGAATCTGCGCGCCGGGAATGGCATTGACCCGGATGTGCAGGCCACTGTCGAGGCGCTCGGTCAGTTCGTTGCGCAGGTCCGGGGGCTGGTCATCTTCGATCAGGCCGGCAATTCCGTTTACGATTCAACGGCATTTCCGGTTCCGCCGGTCAATGTCGCCGACCGTGACTATTTCACCCATTTCTCCCGCAGTGATCATGGCAATGGCCGCGATACCTTCCTCGGGACCCCGGTGGTCGGGCGGACCAGCGGGACGTGGTTCCTGAGTATGAGCCGCGAGGTGGTGAATGCCGGTGGCCGTTTTTCCGGGGTGGCGCTGGGGGTGATTGATGTCGGGTTTCTCCAGCGCCTGCTGCGGGAATCCCGCCGACCGGAAGATGCCGCACTGGCGCTGGTGACGCCGGACAATGTGATCATTGCGGCTTTTGTCCCCGGTGATGATACCTCGCTGACCGGCAAGCGCCTTGAGGAAACCCGTGTTTTCGGCGATGCGGCCCTGCGGTTTGCCAATGCACCGTCACCGTATGGGGTCTTTGATGGTGACGATACGCTGGTCGCTGTGTCTCCGGTATCGGGGATGCCGGTGCGGGTGGTGATGATGCGCACCTGGGACCGTGCGGACAGCCAGTGGCATGCCTCCCTGTCCCGGCAGCTGTTCCTGATGGCCGGGACCCTGATCGTCCTGTTTCTGGTGTGGGCACCGGTGTCGCGGGTGATCCGTGACCGCGACCGCCTGTTTACCCTGTCGCCGGATCCGGTGTGCGTGCTGGAGGCCGATGGCCGGTTCCTGTCAGTCAATCCGGCGTGGGAATCCGCCCTGAAGCTGCCTCGTGCCGAGATACTCGGTCAGTCGGTGCTGGATTTCGTCCACAGCGAAGACCGCAGCCGTCTGGCTGATATTCTGTTGCGGCTGTCCGTCGGCGGGCGGGTGGAAGAATTTACCCTGTGCTTCCGTGATCACAGCAACGGGCAGATTTATCTGTCGATGGTGGCGGTGGCGGAAAACAGCCGGGTCTTTGCGATTGCCCGGAATGTCACCCAGCGCCTGCTGTCGGAAGAGGCGCTCCGCCGCAGCGAGCAGCGGTTCCGCGATGTGGCGGAAGCCTCCGGTGAGTTCATCTGGGAAACCGATGGCTCCGGCACGTTGGTCTTTGTGACGGAACGGGCGCGGGCCGCCCTTGGTGTGGCGGGGTCGGAACTGATGGGACGACCACTGGCCGACCTGATCGGCGAGAATGACCGCCCCCGGGTGGCCGCGGCACTGCGGCGTTACAGCCCGTTTCATTATGAGGTGGAAACCCGGCGCGCCAACGGGGGGCGGGTGATCCTGCGCCTGTCCGGGGTGCCGGTGGTGGATGGCAGTGACCGGCTGACCGGCTTTCGCGGTGCGGCGCTGGATGTGACGGAACGGCGACAGGCCCGGCAGGCCCTTCTGGAAAGCGAGGCCCGGTTCCGCAGCATCGTCAACACCGTGATCGACGGTATTCTGACCGTTGACGAATATGGGATCATAGAATCGGTCAATCCGGCGATTGAGCGGATGTTTGAATACTCCGCCCGGGAAATGGTCGGCCGGGCCGTCTCCATGCTGTTTGCCGGGGATGCGGCCTTGCCGCATCCGGATTTTATGGCGCTCTACAGCCACTCGGGGGAGGAAGGGGTGCCGGGGAATGGCCGCGAAATCCTCGCCCGGCGGAAATCGGGGCTGGAATTTCCGCTGGAGCTGGGCGTCAGCGAGGTCTGGTTCGGCGGCAAGCGGCTGTTCATCGGCGTCTGCCGTGATATTTCCGAGCGCAAGCGAATTGACCGTCTGAAAGATGAATTCGTTTCAACCGTCAGCCACGAACTGCGGACCCCGCTGACCTCTATCCGCGGGGCGCTGGGCCTGATTAACGGCGGTGCGGTGGGCGAGCTGCCGCCGAAAGCCCGTAATCTTGTCGGTATCGCCTATTCAAACAGCGAACGCCTGATCACGCTGGTCAATGATATCCTCGATATGCAGAAGATCGAGTCCGGCCGGATGGTCTATGACATGCGCCCGCTTGACCTCAGTGCGCTGTTGCGGCGGGCGGTGACGGAGATCAATGCCTTTGCCGGGCAATACGGTGTACGCGTTACGCTGACCGTCCCCGAAGACAACGGTGATACGGCGGTGATGGTTTCCGGTGATGCCGACCGTCTGGTGCAGGTGTCCATTAATCTGCTGTCCAACGCCATCAAGTTCTCGCCGGAAGGGGGGGAAGTGACCGTGGCGCTGCAGACCCGGGGGCGGATGGCAGAGGTGCTGATCACCGATCAGGGGCCGGGCATTCCGGAGGAGTTTCAGCCTCAGATTTTCCAGAAGTTCTCGCAGGCGGATGCTACGGATACCCGTGCCAAGGGCGGGACCGGGCTTGGTCTGTCGATCGCCAAGGCGATTGTCGATCATCATCACGGCACGATTTCGTTTGAGAGCGTTGCCGGGCAGGGCACCACGTTTGTTCTGGCCCTGCCGATGACCGCCCCGGCTGTGGAGGTGGAGCCTGCACCGCTTCCCCCGCCGTTGTCGCAGTCTTTGCTGATCGTTGAGGATGATCCGGTGATCTCTGACCTGCTGACAGAATATCTGGGGCAGGACGGCTACCGGGTTTCTGTCGCCTCAACGGTGGCCGAGGCCCGGACCATGCTGGGGCAGACGCACTTTGACGGCATCACGCTTGATCTGATGCTGCCTGATGGCGACGGCCTGACGCTGGTGGATGAAATGCGCCGTCAGGGACGTCTGGGGGCGGTGCCGGTGGTGGTGGTGTCAGCGATTGCCGATGAACGGCGGGTGCTGGGCGAGGCGCTGGGGATCCATGACTGGGTCCGTAAGCCGATTGATCCGAGTCTGCTGCGGGAGTCTGTCCGTCGGGCGATTCCGGCGGGAAGCCGGGCCAGAGCCCTGTATGTCGAGGATGACAGTGATCTGCGCAGTACCCTGCAGGAGGTTTTGTCCGAGCAGGTTGACCTGATCGGTGCCTCGACGGTGCAGGAGGCCCGGCGGTATCTGACCCGGGGCGATGCCTTTGATCTGGTGCTGCTTGATCTGCATCTGCCTGACGGGCGTGGCGAGGACCTTTTCCCCGATATCCGGGCGCACCCGTCGCATCCGGCGGTGGTGATCCTGTCCGCTTTGCCCGGCAGCCCGCCGGTTGACACCGTGGTATCGGCGGCATTGGTCAAGAGTATGGTCAGTAACGAAGAACTGGTTGAAACGGTGCGGACCCTGATCCGCGGACGCCGCGATCACTCTGCCGCCAGTCCGGCGGCGGACGGCGAAGAGGGGAGTGAAACGGTATGAACGCGCCTTTGGAACGGATCCTGTATGTCGAGGATGACAGTGATATTCAGGAAATCGCCCGTCTGGCGCTGGTTGATCTGGGGGGGCTTGATGTTACGGTCTGCTCTTCAGGCCGCGAGGCACTGGCTGCCTTCGCCGCCGTACGCCCGCAGATGGTGCTGCTGGATGTGATGATGCCGGGAATGGATGGCCCGACGACGATGACGTCGTTGCGGGCCCTGCCGGGGGGAGAAACGATTCCGGTGGCCTTCATGACTGCCAAGGTGCAGTCGCACGAGGTCAGCCGCTATCGTGACATGGGGGCGATCGGGGTTATCAGCAAGCCGTTTGATCCGATGACGCTTGCTGATCAGGTCCGGGCGCTGTGGGCTGAATGGGGGGCTCAATGCTGAATGAAAAACTGCGTGGACTGTTGACCCGGTATTGCGACTCTCTGGCCGAGCGGCGGGACAGTCTGCAGAGCTGCGCCGCCGCGCTGGAGGCCGCCGCCGCTGCCGGAGACGATCTGCGGCAGGATCCGGCCTACCCGCTGTTCCGGCGTGATGCCCATCAGCTGGCCGGATCCGGTGGCAGCATGGGCTTTCCCGAACTGGGGCGGACGGCCCTGTATCTGGATGTGGCGCTGGTGGCGCTGACCGAAAGCCCGGACCGTCCGGGCCCGGCAGAGGCTGCCCAGCTGCGTCTGTTGACCGGTGCGGTGCTGAAGCGGATGGCCGGACTGCAACCGGACCACAGTTCGTTGCTGCAGCCGGCGGATGAGCAGGCGGAAGCGATCCTGATGGCCGGGGATGTGGCGCCGGGGTTTGCCCCGCCGGGGGTCCGGGCCCGGCAGTCCCTGCGGCTGGGGACCGAGATCATCCTGATCTCGCAGGATGAGGTGGTGATCAACCATCTGCAGAAGGATCTTGCCCCCTATGGGTTGATCCTGACGGTCCGGCCTGCCCCTGCGGCTCTGGCGGCGGCACAGTCGGGGATGACCACGCTGGTGATCCTTGACCGCGATGCCTGCCCCGCGACGGATCCCGAGGAAGGGGGAGTCCTGCCCGCCGATGTCACCGCCGGTCTGGCCACGGATATCCCGGTGGCGGTGATGGATCATGATGACAGTCTGCAGCGGCGTATTGATGCCCGTCAGGCCGGGGCTGTTGCCTTTGTCGGCAAGCCGGTCAATGCGGCGGTGATTGTCGATCTTCTGGACCGTCTGCATCATGTGCCGGATACCCGCCCGCCGTCGGTGGTGGTGCTGGGCGATGACAGTATGGAAAAGGCGCTGTGCCTGCATGCCCTGCAGGCTGCGGGGATGACCTGCATCAGTCCCGATGATCCCGATGATCTGTTGCAGTGCCTGACCGATGCCCGGCCTGATCTACTGATCTTGCTGCGCCGCTGTGCCGGGTTGCCCGCCGGTGATATTCTGGGGGCGCTGCGCCAGCATCCGGCGTATGTCAGCCTGCCCGCGCTGATCCTCGGGGGGCGTGACGCTGATCTGCACGCCGACAGCGTCGCCGGGGCTGATGTGGCGGTGGCGCTGCCGTTTGACCCCGATGTACTGGTGCTGTCGGTCTGGCACCGGGTGCAGCGGTTCCGCGAGGTGCAGGCGCTGATCACCCGTGATTCCCTGTGCAATCTGCTGACCCATGGGGCTTTCATCAATCAGCTGGAACGCGAGCTGTCTCTGGCCCGCCGTGGCCGGTCTGATCTGTCGGTCGCCCTGCTGGATATTGATGGCCTGCGGGAAATCAACGAGCTGTGGGGCCATCAGACCGGTGATGCGGTGCTGCAGGGCTTTTCCCGCCTGTTGCGGCAGCGGATGCGCAAAACCGACATCATCGGCCGTCTGGGCGGTGAAACCTTCGCGATCATTCTGCCGGGGGCTTCGAAAACGCAGGCCCGGCAGGTGATCACCGATATCGCCGGGGCCTTCCGCAGCCTTGACCAGCCGTGCCGTGACGGGGTGTTTCAGGCGACGGTCAGTGCCGGGATTGCCGGTTTTGCCGATGGCGCGGGAACGGTGCGCGATTGCCTGCGGGCTGCCGATTCCGCCTTGTTTGCAGCCAAGAACCGGGGTCGGGATCAGGTCTGTCTGGCCACCCCGTCCCACGCTGAGGCCTGAGGAGCCAAACAGACAAGTGGACAGTGACAGGAACCGGACCGTGACAACACCGACCCTTGCCGTTCCCCTGACCGCGGAACGGATTCTGGAGACGCTCGGCGATATGGTGGTGGTGGTCGATCCCCGCTGCCGGGTGGTGTTTCAGGGCCGAGGTCTGTGCCGGGCGCTTGGTTATGCCGAGGGTGGATTACTGGGGCGTCTGCTGCCTGAATTCGTCCATGTCGATGATCAGGACCGGATGCTGGCGGTTCTCGATCCCCTGCTGACGGCACCGCTTTCCGGCGGGGCTGTCCCTGTGGAAGAGGCCCGCTGCACGGTTCGCTGGGCGCATGTGAGCGGAGAGTGGCAGGCCGTATCAATGGTGGCGCGGCGGCAGGCCGAGACCGGGCATGTGGTGATCACGGGCCGCGATGTCACCGACAGCCACCAGCGGGAGCAGGGCCTGCAGCAGGCGCGGGCCCGGGCCGAGGAAAGCGGGCAGGCCAAGGCCGATTTTCTGGCGATGATGAGCCATGAAATCCGCACCCCGATGAGTGGAATTATCGGCCTGATTGATCTGCTGCGGGGGACTGAACTGAATACCCGCCAGCAGGATTATGTGCGGGCGCTGGTGCAGGCAGGGGAGCACCTCTCCGACCTTCTGAACGACATCCTTGATTTCTCGAAGATCGAGGCCAACCATCTGGAAATTGAGACGGTCGCCTTTGACCTGCGGAAGCTGGCAGGGGCGGTGATGGATATTTTCCGCGCCCGTGCCGAGGCGAAGGGGGTTGCCCTGCGGGGCAGTGTTGCCCCCGATCTGTCGCGCTGGTGGAAAGGTGATGCCCGTCATCTGCGGCAGGTTCTGGCCAATCTGATCGGCAATGCGGTCAAATTTACCGACAACGGCCATGTCGAGGTCAAGGTGACAGCCCGCGGCACGCCGGGGCCGGGGGGGCTTCAGATGCTGGAGTTCTCGATTTCCGATACCGGGATCGGGATCGCGGAAGCCCAGAAACCCCAGTTGTTTCAGCCCTTTGTGCAGGCTGATATCAGCAATACCCGCCGTCATGGCGGAACCGGACTCGGGCTGGCCATCAGCAAGCGTCTGGTAGAGGCAATGGGCGGGGCGATCAGCGTCACCAGTCAGCGTCATGTGGGGTCAACCTTTCATTTCACCCTGCCGGTGCAGCCGATTGAGGCCCCGCGCGGGCAGGTGGTGCCCCTGGATCCGGCCCGGCCATTCGACGGGCGGATTCTGGTGGTCGATGATTCTGATCTCAACCGGATGGTGCTGGGGGATATGCTGGAACGGTTCGGTCTGTCGGTCAGTACCGCCCTGAACGGACTGGAAGCGCTGGACAAAGTCCGGAAGGAACCGGGGTTTTCCCTGATCTTCATGGATATCCAGATGCCGGTGATGGATGGTTTTTCGGCGATTGAGGCGATCCGGCGGCAGGAAAAAGCCAGCGGTGCCACGCCAGTGCCGATTTTGGCCCTGTCTGCGACCGCCCTGCGCGAAGACCGCGAGCGGGCGCTGGCACTGGGCTGCAACGACTACGTTGTTAAACCGCTGCGGAAGGATGTTCTGCTGACCTTGTTGCGGACCTATTGCCCGGCGAAGGACGGCAACAGATCCCTGTCCGATCTTGAGCAGCAGCCGGTCGAACCGGCGACGGAACCGGCTGCCGTGACTGTGCTTGAGCCGGAACTGGTGGCTCTGGTCCCGGTGTTTCTGAACGGGGTTGCCGAAGATCTGGCGGCGCTGCGTCGGGCCGCCGGTGGTGGGGATGCTGCCGGGGTGCGGCGTTCTGCCCACACCATGAAGGGCAATGCCATGCTGTTCGGCTTTCAGGAGCTGGTTGACTGCCTGCGGGCCTTGGAGGCGGTCGGGCATGAGCAGGCGGTGAGCGGCGGATCAGCAGAAACCCTGCGGGGGCTGTGTGCGCCGCAGATCAGCCGCCTTGAAACCCTGTTGCAGGATCTGGCCGGGCGGGCAGGTCCGCCGTGACCGCAGTGCTGAAATTGTTTGTCAGGAAACGGAAAATGCTTACTGTCAAAGGCTGTGCCAATAGTGGTGGTACAGATATGGGCGGATGGCAGAGCAACCGGGGGCGGTCATGAAATACGAGCGGATCATCGAAATCCTGCTTGTCGAAGATAATCCGGGCGATGCCCGGCTGGCGGCAGAGGCGTTTAAGGAAGGGACAATCCCGACGCGGCTGCATGTGGCCTCTGACGGAATTGAAGCGATGGCCTTTCTGCGCCGTCAGGGCCGCCACGAGGCGGCACCCCGGCCGGATATGATTTTGCTGGATCTCAATCTGCCGCGGAAGGATGGGCGCGAGGTTCTGGCCGAGATTAAGGAAGACCCGGCACTGCGGCGCATTCCGGTGATCGTCCTGACCACATCGCAGGCAGAAAATGACGTGACCCGTGCCTACGATCTGCACGCCAACTGCTATATCGTCAAGCCGGTCGATTTTGACCGCTTTATTGATGTGGTGAAGGGGATCGAGGATTTCTGGTGTTCATTGGTCAAGCTGTCGCCGGTATGACCGCCGGAGTTCTTTTTCCTGCCTCAGAGACCCCGCCGGTGTGCGGGGTTTTCTGTTGGTGGGGGAGCGGGTGAGAGAATGGATAAAGTGATACAGTTTTTTATTCATTGAAGTGAAAATTGAAACATTAAAGAATTTGCGGTATTGTGGTCCCCGACACACAGCCGCCGCAGGGCTGCCGGTCCACCGGGGGACAGACCGGGGCGGCAGCGGCAGAACCGGCGGGGTCCGCACCTGCCGCTGCGGCCCGCCCCCCTGAGGGAATGACGGACGCCATGAGGGAGTCGCTGCACATCATTAAACAGGAACACCGCAACCTGTTCCGCGTGGTGAACATGATGGATCAGATCCTGCGGAGCCTGAAGCCGGGGGAGACGCCCGACTTCTCCTTTCTGGATGATGTTCTTGATTACATCGAAACCTTCACCGATGTGTATCACCACCCGAAGGAAGATCTGTTCCTGTTCCGTCTGCTGCGCCAGCGCGATGCCGGGGCGGAGGCGATTATTGAGGAACTGGAGGAAGAGCATCAGCGCTGCCCGGTTTCTCTGAAGGCGGTCAAAGACGGGCTGGCGGCCTTCCGGGCGCAGGGCCCGGAGGGTCTGGAGACGTTCAGGGCGCTGGCGGCAGACTATCTGCGCTTTCAGACCAAGCACCTGCAGAAAGAAGAAGGGATCGTGCTGCCGCTGGCCATGCGGGCACTGACAGAGGAAGACTGGGCGGAAATTGATACCGCTTTCCGCGATAATGCCGACCCGGTGTTCGGGCCGCAGGGGCGGGCGGAAACCCGTTCGCTTTACAGCCGGATTGTGAATGAAGCCCCGGCCCCGTTCGGCTTCGGGGACTAATCAGGGTGCGCTGCCTCCCCGCGGTCTCAGCAAGACACCGCGGGGAGACGGGCAGCCATTATCCCAGCCCTTTCAGGGATTTCTGGTAGGGGACCCGTGCATCAGGCCCTTCGCTGTCCACGGCAAAGCCGGAGACCAGCGCGTATTTCAGCTTGGCGGCTTCCTTCAGGTCTTCCTCATCACGCAGGCCCCATGCATAGCGCAGACGGGGCAGGCGGCCCCGGCAGACTGTTGCCAGATTGGCGAAATCCTGCAGTGCATGCAGCCGCTGTTCTGACGATACCCCGTGACGGCTGAGGTCGTTCAGGTCGATGCCGATCGCATCGGCCCGCCCGGCATGGGGGGCAATCCGTTCCAGATGACTGAGCAGACAGCGGATAAAAACACCGCCGCAGACGCTCCGCAGGTCGGTGATGGTCTGCGGCAGATCTGACAGGGGGAAGTTGTCGAGGACCCCGACCAGCTCGATCCGCAGTTCCATCTGTCGGTCGGCGGGGGCTGTTTTCTGCAACTGGGCCACCATGCGGTCGCGGTTTTTTCCCAGCAGGGACCGGAAGTGCAGGGGCAGGATAAACACCGGCCGTTCCTTCCACGGCTGGGTATTTTTCAGCTGGACGGCCAGAGCGTCAAGGCTGTGCATATCGACCGCAACCGTCAGCGGATCATCATAACCGCCATTCAGCACCCATTGCCCGCTCCGGCGTCCGGTTTCGGTCTCCCGGCGGGCGATTGACTGCAGGCCCTGTACCATACCGCTTTCCAGCGTCAGCACCGGGGCGTAGACGGTGGACAGCTGCTGGTGCAGGCGGGTGAGAATTTCGCTGCTCTGGCTTTGCGCCTGTGTGGCGGCGCTGGGGCGCTCAAACATATGGGCGACGGCGGTGTCGACCAGTTCCGACAGGGAGATGCTTTTGACCTGTACGCCGTTGCCCTTCAGGGTTACCGGCTGGCCGGACAGCAGGCGGTCGCGCATATCGGTGGCGATGGTGGTCGCCCGCTGCTCGGCTTCACCCGCGCGGCCCTGCGCGAGGAATGTCACAAACGAGACATCGCCCTGACGGCTGTAGGCATCCCGGCTGCCAAGCCAGCCCTGCAGGATCCGTTCGGCGGCGAGGACGGTCCCTTCCGCCACCGCCTGCCAGTGGGGGCCAAAAGCCTCGCGGAATTCTTTCAGGCTGAAGACATACAGGCGCGGCAGGCCGACCGTGGCGGCGCAGTATTCCCGCACCACATTGGCCAGCCCCATCTGTGGAAAGTCATCCCCGTCTTTTGGCAGATCAGCCAGAGAGCGGATAATTGCATCAGGATCAGTCATCACAGTGTCCCCCCAATCCATTGGACCCTATGGATCAGGGCGTTTTCAGCAAAAGGCAGGTAGCTCTGTGGTTGAAAACGTTGACATGAAGGACGTCTTCCCCGATGAACCGCTGCCCCCTGATCAGAAAATGCCCCTGCAGCCGCCTGTTTCGGCCATTCCCGCTTCCGTAGAAGCGGGGACTGCTTTGTATCTTAAGGGTATACCGCAATGGGGTTGAAAGAAAAGTCTGCGATGGTGCCTTTGGCGCGTATCAGAACAGCCTGATTTACAGGGCTTTTGTCTGTTATGGCTGATACTGCCCGACCAGCAGGAATTCGACGTTGCCTTCCGGTCCTTTGATCGGGCTTTCGGTGATGCCTTCGACCCGCCAGCCGGGGCGGTTGCCCAGCCAGTCGCGCATGGTGTCGCAGACTTCGGCATGCAGGGCCGGGTCGCGGACCACTCCGCCTTTGCCCAGCCGCTCTTTCCCGACCTCAAACTGCGGCTTGATCAGGGCAACCAGCCAGCCACCGGGCTTCAGGAAGGTCAGCGGGGTTTCCAGCACCGTACGCAGGCCGATAAAGCTGGCATCACAGACGACGATATCGACCGGCTCGGGGATCTGATCTGCGGTCAGGTGCCGGGCATTGGTGCGTTCCAGCACCACCACGCGCGGGTCGGTGCGCAGTTTGTGGGCCAGCTGCCCATACCCGACATCCACCGAATAGACCCGGGTGGCACCGTGGGTCAGCAGCACATCGGTGAAGCCGCCGGTGGAAGAGCCGACATCCATCCCCACCCAGCCGGTGGGGGTGATGCCGAATGTGGTCAGGCCCTTTTCCAGTTTCAGGCCGCCGCGTGAGACCCAGGGGTGGTCCTGCCCCTTCAGTTCCACCGTGCGGTCGGTGGGGATCTTGGTGCCCGGCTTATCAGCTTTCTGGCCGTTGACCAGCACCAGACCGGCCATGATCAGCGCCTGTGCCCGGGTGCGGCTTTCCGCCAGTCCCCGGTCCACCAGAATCTGGTCCAGACGTTCCTTTCCGACTTTTTCGGGTCCTGCCTTTTCAGGGCTGCTGTTACTCACGGTACAGTGTCCTTCAGGGTTGCCATGTACTGGGCCATGCCGTTCATCAGCATCTGCACGGCCACCACCACCAGAATCATCCCCATCAGGCGTTCCATCAGGTTCAGGCCCTTATCCTTCAGCCAGCGGCGGCCGAAGTCAGCGGCGAAAATGATGGCTCCGCCGATCAGCCAGGCCACCAGAACGGCGGTCAGCCAGTCGGTCATCCGGCCCGGTTCCTGCGTGGCCAGCAGCATCACAAACGCCATGCTTGACGGCCCGGCCACCAGCGGGATTGCCAGCGGCACCAGCCACGGGTCGGCATCGTCACTGTTTCCGGCAATGCCGCCATGACGGCCGGGGAAGATCATCCGCAGCGCCACCAGAAACAGCACCACGCCCCCGGCCACCGACAGCGCCGGGGTAGAGATCCCCAGCGAGGTCAGGATCACTTTGCCGAAGAACAGGAAGACCATCAGGATGATCAGGGCGAAAGACAGTTCGCGCAGGATGGCAAGGCGGCGTTTGCGGTTTTCCAGCTTGCCGAGAACCGACAGGAAAATCGGGGCGTTGCCGAGTGGATCCATCAGCAGAAACAGGGTGATCACCGCGGAAGTGACGGTCATGCCGGTGCTCCTGTCCGGAAATGAGAAAACCGTCACGGTGCCGGGCCGGGCACCGTGACGGGCAGAGTGTGGCAAGGCTGACCGGTCAGGCCGGAGAGGCCGATCCGGCTTCCGGCTGGGTCTGCCCCAGAATATCGAGAACACGGGCGGCAATCTGCCGGGCGGTCAGCCCTGCCAGTTCCAGCTGCCGGGCCGGGCTTTCATGCTCAATGAAGATGTCTGGCAGGCCGAGGGTCCGCACCTTCAGGCCGCCATCCAGCGCCCCGGTGTCAGACAGGTGGGTCAGCACCATGGCGCCAAACCCGCCGCGGGCGCTGTCTTCCACCGTGATCAGCACATCGTGGCGGCTGGCCAGATCAGCCAGCAGGGCGGCATCCAGCGGCTTGGCAAAGCGGGCATCGGCGACTGTCACTGACAGGCCATGCGCCTGCAGGTCATCGGCGGCGGCGGTACACTGGTGCAGGATCGGCCCCAGCGCCAGCAGCGCGACGCTGCGCCCGTTGCGGATGATCCGGCCTTTGCCGAGTTCCAGCACCTCACCGGTTTCCGGCAGGGGCACGCCGGTACCTTCGCCACGCGGGTAGCGGAAGGCAATCGGGCCGCTGTCATAGGCGGCGGCGGTGGCAACGGCATGGACCAGTTCGGCCTCGTCAGACGGGGCCATTACCACCATGTTGGGCAGACAGCAGAGATAGCAGAGGTCGAAAGAACCGTGATGGGTTGCCCCGTCGGCGCCGACCATTCCGGCGCGGTCGATGGCAAAGCGGACCGGCAGGTTCTGGATCGCCACGTCATGCACCACCTGATCGAACCCGCGTTGCAGGAAGGTGGAATAGAGGGCGGTGAACGGCTTATAGCCTTCGCAGGCCAGACCGGCGGCAAAGGTGACGGCGTGCTGTTCGGCGATGCCGACATCAAAGGTACGGGCGGGAAATTCCCGCGCGAACACGTCCAGCCCGGTCCCGGCGGGCATGGCGGCGGTGATGGCGACGATTTTATCGTCATTGCGGGCGGCGGCGGTCAGCGCCTTGGCAAAAACCCCGGTGTAGCTGGGGGCGTTGGGTTTGCCTTTTTCCTGCGCGCCGGTGACGACATTAAAGCGGGCGACCCCGTGGTATTTGTCGGCAGCGGCTTCGGCCGGCGGATAGCCCTTGCCCTTCTGGGTCACCACGTGGATCAGCACCGGCCCTTCGCCATGATCCCGCACGTTCTTCAGCACCGGCACCAGATGGTCCATCTGATGGCCGTCGATCGGGCCGACGTAGTAGAAGCCAAGCTCTTCAAACAGGGTGCCGCCGGTGACCATGCCCCGGGCGTATTCCTCCGCCCGCTGGGCGGCGCGCTTGACCGGACCGGGGAACCGCGAGGACAGATCCTTCAGCAGGTGCCGCAGCGAGACATAGGATTTCGAGGAGATCAGCTTTGACAGATAGGCACTCATCGCCCCGACCGGCGGCGCGATTGACATGTCGTTGTCATTCAGGATGACGATCAGGCGGCTGTCCATCGCCCCGGCGTTGTTCATCGCCTCATAGGCCATCCCGGCGCTCATGGCACCATCGCCGATGACAGCGATGACGTGGTTTTTGCCCCCGGCGAGGTCGCGGGCGACTGCCATGCCGAGACCGGCGGAAATCGAGGTGGAGCTGTGCCCGGCCCCGAACGGGTCATACTCGCTTTCAAACCGGTTGGTGAACCCCGACAGTCCGCCCCCCTGCCGCAGGGTGCGGATGCGGTCCCGCCGCCCGGTAAGGATCTTGTGGGGGTAGCACTGATGCCCGACATCCCAGATCAGGCGGTCAGCCGGGGTGTCGAAGACATGGTGCAGGGCAACGGTCAGTTCCACCACCCCCAGCCCTGCGCCAAGGTGCCCGCCGGTGGTGGACACGGCGTCGATCATTTCGTCCCGGACTTCCTGCGCCAGTTGCACCAGATCCTCAGGCTTCAGGGCCTTGAGGTCGGCGGGGGAGCCGATGGTGTCAAGCAGCGGGGTGACCGGGCGCGGAGTGGCGGGAGTGGACACGGGCAGACTCTACAGCTTCAGTAAAGATCACCGGGGCGGACAGGCATAGCCGGTCCGCCCGGCGCGGGGAATGAATCCGACAATAACAGATCCCGGCGGCGGGAACGAACGCCAACCGCCGGAACGTCATAATTGGATCAGGATTTCCGGTCCAGAACGTATTGGACCACATCGCGCAGCAGGTCTGCCTCGCCGTCAAACACCTTCAGGTGGGAAATGGCCTGTTCACCAAGGATGCGGGCATGGTCGCGGGCCCGGTCCAGCCCCAGCAGGGTGACAAAGGTCACTTTGCCCGAGGCGGCATCCTTGCCCAGAGACTTGCCAAGGGTGGCCGGGTCGCCTTCCACATCCAGCAGATCATCAACAATCTGGAACGCCAGCCCCAGATCATGGGCATAGGCCTGCAGGGCATGCCGCAGCTGGGGCGGGGCCTTGCCGAGGATCGCCCCGGCCATGCACGAAAAGCCGATGATCCGCCCGGTCTTCATCTGGTGCATCCGGGTGATGGCCGCGACATCCAGCGCATCGCGGGCTTCGCCGTGACGCTCGGTCAGCAGGTCAACCATCTGTCCGCCGACCATGCCGTGCGGCCCGGCGGCCCGGGCCAGCTCGCTGACCAGCTGGCAGCGCACCGACGGATCGGCATGGGTTGTTTCGGCGGCGAGCACCTCAAACGCCCGGGTCAGCAGGGCATCCCCGGCCAGAATGGCGGTCGCCTCATCAAAGCGGCGGTGACAGGTGGGGCGGCCACGGCGCATGTCATCATTATCCATGGCCGGAAGGTCATCATGGATCAATGAATAGCAGTGCAGCATCTCCACCGCGGCGGCGGTGCGCAGGGCCGACCGCTCCGCCACGCGGAACATCTCGGCGGTGGTCAGCACCAGAAACGGGCGCAGGCGTTTGCCGCCGCCAAGGACGGAATAGCGCATGGCCTCGAAGACCCGCCCTTCCGGGTCGGTCACATCGGGGATCAGCAGATCAAGGGTGCTGTCCACCGCTTCGGCGCGGTCACGCAGGGCAGCCTGCAGGGCGTCGCTCATACCGGGCATGCGGGCAGTCCCCTTAAACCGGATCAAACGGGGCGGTTCCGGCGGCGGTGCCGTCGGCGGAAACCATGATTTTTTCCACCTTGGTGCGGGCTTCGGCCAGACGGCGCTCGCAGTGGCGTTTCAGGTGCGATCCGCGCTCGTAAGCGGTGACGGCTTCATCAAGGCGGACCTGTCCGCGTTCCAGCTGCTGCACGATCTGTTCCAGTTCGCGCAGGGCGTCCTCGAAGCTCAGGGCTGCGATCTCGGCGGGCAGGGCGGTATCGGTCATGCTGTCGGGCTTCCCCATGATCTGGGTGTCCGGTCTGTCGGACGGGCGGAATGGCGGCCAGAATATAGCCCGTAGATCCCGGCTGGCAAGACGACAGCGCAGGCGGGGGCGGATTCCTTCCTTCCCCGCCTGCGGTCGGTGCCGTGGTTTACTCTGCCGCCTGCGGGGCGTCGGAGCTGTCCGGGCGGCGGCCAAGGCCCTGCAGCCACTGGCTCAACCGTTCAAAATACAGGTACAGCACCGGGGTGATGAACAGGGTCAGCGTCTGCGACACCACCAGCCCGCCGACCACCGCCAGCCCCAGCGGGCGGCGCAGTTCCGCAGCCGCCCCGAAGGCGATGGCGATCGGCAGGGTGCCCATCAGGGCGGTCATGGTGGTCATCATGATCGGGCGGAAGCGCAGCAGGCAGGCCTGCTCGATCGCTTCCCGCGGGGACAGGTTCTGTTCCCGCCGGGCCGCCACCGCAAAGTCGATCATCATGATGGCGTTTTTCTTGACGATCCCGATCAGCATCAGCAGGCCGATGATGGCGATGACGCTTAGATCTTCCTTGAATAAGATCAGGGTTGCCAGTGCCCCCAGACTGGCGGAGGGCAGGCCGGAGAGGATGGTGATCGGGTGGATGAAGCTTTCATAGAGAATGCCCAGCACCACATAAATCACCAGCACGGCGGCAGCCAGAAGCACCCCCTGATTGGACAGGGTCTGCTGGAACACCTGCGCTGTACCGGCAAAGCTGGTGGTGATGGTCACCGGCATCGCCAGTGCCCGTTCGGCTTCATGGATCAGGTCAACCGCATCGCCGAGCGACACGCCGGGGGCAAGGTTGAAGGACAGGGTTACCGCCGGCATCTGCCCCTGATGGTTGACCGACAGCGGCCCGACGGTGCGGCGGACCGCCGCAAAGGAATCCAGCGAGACCAGAGACCCGGTCGAGGAGCGGACATAAACCAGCGACAGGGCTGATTCATCCTGCTGATAGCGGGGGTCCAGCTCGATCAGCACCGCATAGTCGTTTGACGGGGTATAGATAGTCGCCGCTTCGCGCTGGCCGAAGGCACTGTACAGGGTGGACCTGACCTGATCGACGTTAACGCCGAGGCTGGCGGCCTTTTCCCGGTTGATGTCGATGTAGACCTGCGGGTTATTCCGTTCCAGATCCGAGGCGACGTCCTGAAGCTGGGGGATCCGCCGCATGGCGTCCTGCAGTTTGTCTGACCAGTCGTACAGGTCATGCAGGTCCAGCCCCTGTAAGGTATACTGATAGGTGTTTTTCGATGACCGCGCCCCGATCCGCAGGTTCTGCACCGGGTTGAGGTAAACGGCGATACCGGGGATTTTGCCGACTTCCTTCCGCAGATCCTGAATCACCTTTTCAATCCCGGGCCGTTCGCTGCGCGGTTTCAGGGTGACGAACATCCGGCCGGAGCTGATGACCGAGCTGGCCCCGCCGCCGATGGCGGAGGTGGCCCCGGCGACTGCCGGATGGGCCTGAACGGTGGCGGCCACCAGCTTCTGCTTTTCGACCATTGCATCGAAGGAAATGTCAGGGGCCGCCTCCACCGAGACGGACAGCTGGCCGATATCTTCCGTCGGGAAAAAGCCTTTCGGCACTTCGCGGAACAGGACAACGGTGCCGATCACGGTGGCGATCATCAGCAGACCCATCACCGCCATATGGTCAAGGGACCACAGCAGGCCGCGTTTGTAGCCGCGCAGCAGGGCATCGAACCCGGCTTCCAGTGCCCGGCCGACCGGGCCTTCTTCCTCCCCGTGTTTTTCGCGGGTCAGGAAGCGGGAACACAGCATCGGGGTCAGGGTCAGCGAGACCACGGCTGACACCATGATGGCGATGGTCACCACCACGGCGAATTCGTGGAACACTTTGCCGACCACCCCGCCCATCAGCAGGATGGGGATAAACACCGCCACCAGCGACAGGGTGATGGACAGAATGGTGAAGCCGATTTCCCGCGCCCCTTTGATGGCGGCGTCGAACGGCTTCAGCCCTTCTTCGATATAGCGGACGATGTTTTCCAGCATGACGATGGCGTCATCGACCACCAGCCCCACCGACAGGGTCAGCGCCAGCAGCGAAATGTTATCGACCGAAAACCCGAGCAGATACATGGCCCCGGCGGTGGCGACCAGCGAGATCGGCACCGCCAGAGTCGGGATCAGCGTTGCCGCCGCCCGCCGCAGGAACAGGAAAATCACCATCACCACCAGAACGATGGTCAGGATCAGGGTAAACTCCACGTCCTCCACGGCTTCACGGATTGAGGTGGAGCGGTCGTTCATCAGGTCAATCGACACCGAAGGCGGCAACTGGGCCCGGAAGGCGGGCAGCTGCTGCCGCACCAGATCGACCACCTCCACCGTGTTGGCTTCCGGCTGGCGCTGCACGGCCAGCACGATGGCACGGGTGCCATTGTACCAGCTGGCGGTACGGGCATTTTCCACACTGTCCAGCACGGTGGCGACATCCCCCAGGCGGACCGGGGCATTGCCGCGCCAGGCAATGATCAGATTGCGGAAGGCGTCAGCATCCGGCAGCTGCGGGTTGGAGGTCAGGATCATCTGCTGCCGCGCCCCGCTGAGGCTGCCGACAGGAGTGTTGGAATTGGCCGAGGCCAACGCCTTCTGCACGTCATCCAGCCCGATGCCGCGCAGGGCCAGCGCATTGGGTTCCACCTGTACCCGCACAGCATATTTCTGCGACCCGTAGACCAGCACCTGCGCCACCCCGGACAGGGTGGCGATGCGCGGCTGCACCACGGTTTCGGCAAAGTCGTTCAGCTGTGACAGCGGCATGGTCGGCGAGCTGAGGGCCAGCAGCACAATGGCGGCATCCGCCGGGTTGACCTTGCGGTAGCTGGGGGGCGTCGTCATCTCTGACGGCAGGCGGCGCAGGGTGCGGTTGATCGCCGCCTGCACATCCGCCGCCGCACTGTCGATATTGCGGTCCAGCACAAACTGGATGGAAATCGAGGTCGATCCGAGGTTGGAGGACGAGGTGATGCTTTCCACCCCGGCGATGGTCGAGAATTCCCGCTCCAGCACGGTCGCCACCGAGGCCGCCATGGTTTCCGGGCTGGCACCGGGCAGGCTGGCGGAGACGTTGATCACCGGAAAATCGACGCTTGGCAGCGCGGCGACCGGCAGCTTTTTATAGGCAAACAGCCCGAGGACCACCACGGCGATTGACAGCAGAAGCGTCATCACCGGGCGGCGGATACAGAGTTCCGAAACATTCATGGCGGTCAGCTCCCGCTGCTGGCAGACGGGGCTTTGGCACCGGACTCAACCACGGCACTGCCGGGGATCAGGCGGGATGCACCGTCACGGACCACCCGGTCCCCTTCCTTTACACCGCCGGTCAGCACCGCCAGCCCGTCAGTCAGGCGGGCGACGGTGACCGGATGCATCTGGGCTTTGCCGTCTGTGTCGATAACGTAAACGAACGGCCCTTTCTGGCTGGCCTGTACCGCTTCCACCGGTACGGTCAGGGCGTCGGCATCGGTACGCAGAATGGCGGTGACGTCAACAAACTGGCCGGGCCACAGGCGGGTGTTGCTGTTGGTGAACTCTGCCTTTGCCAGAACGGTGCCGCTCTGCTGTTCGACCTGACTGTCGATGAACACCAGCGTCCCCTGTTCCGGCGGGGTGGCGGTATCCCCGGGCACCTGCGCCGCAACGCGCACCGTGCCCTGTGCCATGGCCTGCCGCAGACCGGGCAGGTTCCGTTCAGCCACCCGGAAGGAGACCTGAATCGGGCGCAGCTGGGTCAGGGTGACCAGCGCGGTGGCATCCCCGGCCCGGACCGAGGCCCCCGGCTTGACGGTCACTTCCCCGGTGCGGGCTGACATCGGGGCGATGATTTTGGTAAAGCTCAGCGCGGTGCGGGCGCTTTCAATCGCCGCCTGATTGGCTTTGATCGTGCCTTCCAGCGCATTGGCGGTGGCGACGGCGGTGTCGTACTGCTGGCGGGGGGCCGCATTCTGGCGGACCAGTTCAGCGTAGCGGGTGACGTCGCTGCGGCTTTTCTCAAGCTGGGCGCGGTCGCGTTCCTGATTGGCCTCGGCCTGTGCCAGCTGGGCGCGCAGGCTGCGGTCATCAAGGGTGAACAGCAGATCTCCGGCCTGTACTTCCTGCCCTTCGGTGAAGTGCACCTGTTCGATCAGGCTGTCGATACGGGCCCGCACCGCAACGGTGGCGACCGGCTGGGCGGTGCCGATGGTGGTCAGCTTCAGGTCGACCGGCTGGCGGGTCACCGGGGCCAGCACCACCGGCACCGGGCGTTTCTCGGCGCCGGGGCTGCCCTGTGCGGCGGTGCCCCCGGCAGGTTTGCCCCCGTCGGTTTTACTCTGGCTCCACCACATTCCCGCTGCGGCCATGGCCACAACTGCCACCCCGGTCAAGATCACGCGACGCTGCATCTGCATCCACTCTGCTGTTTTGCTGTTTTTCTGCGGTGCCCCGGTGGGCGGGGTCTGTTGGTGGCCCTGTTCATGAGCAGTCCTGAAACTCTTCGCCACAAGATGCGCGTTCCGGGGCGGAATGCAACGGTTGACGGCGGTTAAATTTTGTAACACGACCAGTTTCATCCGCAGTGGACTGAAGATGGCAGGAGAAGAGGCAATGACAGGGCAGGCGATCCATATCCTGTGGGATGGCCCGGCGGATGCCGCCACTGTTCTGGTGCTGGCGCATGGGGCCGGGGCCCCGATGGACAGCCCGTTTCAGGCTGCCGTGGCGGCGGGGCTGGCGGGTAGGGGCCTCCGCGTGGCCCGGTTTGAGTTTCCTTACATGGCCCGGCTGCGGGCGGGGGAAGGCAGGCGTCCACCTGACCGCGAGCCGGTCCTTCTCGACTGCTGGCGGGCGGTTCTGGGGCAGGTGCGGCAGGCGCATCCCGGGGTTCCGCTGGTGATTGCCGGGAAGTCGATGGGGGGGCGGATGGCCACCCTGCTGGCGGCGGACCGGCCGGGGGATGTGCGGGCGGTGGTGGCTCTGGGCTATCCGTTTCATCCGGCCGGAAAGCCAGAGGCGGCGGCCAAGCGCCTGCAGGCCCTGTATGCCAACCCGCTGCCGATGCTGATCGTACAGGGTGAGCGTGATGCGCTGGGGGACCGGGGCTTTGTCTCGGCACAGGATCTGCCGCCGCATATCCGTCTGCACTGGTTGCCAGACGGTGATCATTCGTTCAAACCCCGGCGCAGCGCCGGGGTTACCGAGGCGGAGAACCTGCAGGCGGCTGTTGCGGCTGTGACGGCGTTTCTGACCGCTTTATAAGGCGGTGCCGGGCTGTAAAACCCTCTCGTCGGGCCTGTTGTGCTGTGGCATAATACCCATGTTTCTAATATGGAAATATTGTAATCAGTACAGAGTAGGGAAAGCCGTGTCAGCCAGCGGAAGGGTTGGGGAAGACCAAAGCCGGTATAAAACCGGCATTTCAGCTGGCGGGTGTCGCAGGATGGGAAGAGAAGGGGGGAACACTCCCCCCGTGGGAAGGCCACATGACCAGTCATTCAGAACCGGGCAGCGGATCGAACGCCGTGATTAAGCGCAGCGTCCGCATTGCCCGTCATTCGACGTCAATTTCGCTGGAAGACAGCTTCTGGGATGCCCTGCGGGACATCGCCGCCGTACGGGGCCTAAGTCTGAACGCCCTGATCGCAGAGATCGATTCCGCCCGCGCCGGGGATGACCCCGGCAATCTGTCCAGCGCGGCACGGGTCTATGCGTTGCAGTGGTTCCGCCAGAACGGGCAGCACGGCCAGAACGGACAGGTGGGGCTGGCAGCGGGCCGGGCCTGACCCGGCACCCTGACGGATCTTTCCCCCCGGCGGTGCTGCGGCTATAACACGCCGGTATCCCCTTTCTCCGGGGGGCGCACTGACCGCAGGGGGGTACCCGCCATGCCGCGCGTTGATTTCTATCATCTGCAACTGTTCCGGCTGGAGCAGGCCTTGCCGCGTCTGCTCGACCGCGTGCTGAGCAGCGGGCAGCGGGCGATGGTGCTGGCCGGGTCGGAAGACCGGGTGGAGGATCTGGCCCTGATGCTGTGGGAAGACAAGGGAAGCTGGCTGCCCCATGGCACCAAGCGCGATGGCCGCCCCACCGAGCAGCCGGTCTGGCTGACCGATGACCCGCAGGATAATGCCAACGGCGCCGGGGTGCTGGTGCTGTGTGACGGCATGGACAGTCCGCTGGCCGACTCTCTGCCGCGTACTCTTGATCTGTTTAATGGCCGGGATGAGGCGGCGCTGGAGGCTGCCCGTGGCCGTTGGCGCAGGCATGATGTGTCCGGGCATGCCCTGTACTACTGGCAGCAGGAAGAAAGCGGGCGCTGGACCGAAAAAATGTCTAAAAATATTACCCGTGAGTCGTAAGACTGAAAAAGTGATTGGCAGTGAACATATCAAATGCGACTGTTGGCATGATCAGCTGCGGCTGAAAGTTTAACCCGAGGGCAGAAGCTGGGGTTCGCTGTGCCACCAAAATATACATTCGAGGTCAAAGTCCTCCGCGAGAAACGCTGGACTGTCGACCGCATCTTCATGACTGAGACCGAAGCGATCCAACACGCTGAGAAGTTGGTGAAAACCAATGCCGCTGATGCGGTGCGTGTGGAGCGGGAGCGGGAACGACACGACGGTACATATACCGCGACCGTGTTGTTTGACCGCACCTGTGACGGAAAACGCAATGTGCAGGTGGCGATTGTCGCCATCGATACCGCCCCACCCTGTGCCGGGCCCGATGACCTGTATGGTCTGGATGCCCGCCTGACGATGTGGAAAATCCTGCGCAAGTACTTTGATCACGTCACGCTGTGTCCGTCAGAAATCCTTTATAACTACGGTGCCCTAGCCAAGCTGATGGATAATGACCCGCCGGTCTATCCTGCGGCGATTGACAAGATTGCCAGCCTTCAGGCCCCGGCGCTGGGCGTTGACAGCCGCGTCCGCCGGGATGAGCTGTATAAGTGGATGGACACCGTCGCCCGCCGTGCCCGCAGTGCGGAGAAAGAAAAGCGTCTGTTCAAGGAAAGCCTGCAGGATTTCGGCGCGCTGGCCGAAATGGCAACCCTGATCGGCGGGGCGGAAGAGCGCGATACCCTGATCCGCTGTGCCATCGCGCGGGAGCTTTATACCAACCGCAACTGGCTGTCGAAGCTGGAAAAACTGCTCGAGGCGGTTTCTCCCGACATGCCGCGTGAGGATCTGGCGATCATCGACGGCTTTGTCGCTGATATTCTGGGCTCAGCGCAGGTCATTCAGGAAATTCTTGGCAGCCGTTCCACACTGTTTAACGCCCTGATGGGGCTGATTGACCTGATGGAAGGCCGGGTGGAGGATGTGCCGCCCCGCGATGTGCCGGAAGTGGCGCAGGTGCTGCGCCGCCTGATTGCCGACGGCAACCTGCCTGCGGGGAGCAATGTGCTGCTCGACCGTATTAAGGCCCAGATCAGCAGCAAGCAGCCTCTGAACCGCATTAACCCGGATCAGGAACATGACTCGTTCCTGAAGCTGATGGCCCGTCTGTCCAACACCCGTGGCTTCCGTGGCGGGCCGGAAATGGCAGAAGTGCTGACCTCCCGCTGTAGTATGCAGTTTCAGGAAGGGGGGGTGACCGGGCGGAAGCTGGCGGTCGGGGCGATGATCAATATGATCCGCGATCCGCTGCAGAAAATCCGCTACATGATCTCCATTTCCGAAACGGAAACCGGGGTGATCTGCGCCGATGTTCTGCACAAAGCGATCAGTCAGCTGAAGGAGTCGATGGGCGACATCAACAAGCTGGTGCCCGGTAATCTGTCGGCGACCCGCCGCCTGATGGCGGTGACGGATATCCAGAAGGCCCTTCAGGAGTCGGTGCTGACGGAGAGCGTCCGCAACCAGCTGATTGGCATGCTTGACGACGTTCTGGTCAACTTTATTGAGCGTGAAGGGTTTATCGACCGTCTGGATGACCCTGAACTGGGGCTGCGGGAACGGTCGGTCCGGTTGATTAAGTTCTGTTCGTCCGGTCTGCTGCTGGAAGGCCGGGCGCTGGAGCTGGCCCGGATGCGGATTGCCGAACATCTCCGCCAGCCTAATTTCGTTCAGCATTATGTGTCCGAATGTCAGTCACAGAGTGAGGCTGACGAGGCTTTGCGCGATCTGCACCGGCAACTTGCGCTGGCCGGGTTCAGGGGCTGATCCGTTCATCTGCCGGGGCCGCCATCCACCTTTCCCGGTCGGATGGTGGCCCCGGATAAAAATTCATCAAGGTGTCGCAGGGGGACTGCGCGGACTGGTGCTAAGCAGGCGTTCAATTTTCGCCTGTGTGGCTCTGCGCGTGCAGGCGTTCTCTCTCAATGGGGCAGTCTTCGATGACGCAGCGGAACCTGTCTGTTTATCTTGCCACGCTGGTGGTTGTGATGGCCTTGGGGACACTTGCAACCTCGGCTTTCGGGCTTTACCTGAAGCGGACCCAGATGATTGAGGACCGTGTCGCCAGTGTCCGGCAGATTGCTGAAGGGACGGCGGCCATGATCCGTCAGGCGGCCACCGGCCCTGATGCGGACACGGCACAGAAGGCCCTGAAGGAGAGGTTACGCCACTTCCGGTTTGACGGCGGCAACTACATTTTCCTGATTGATTACAGTCACTGCATGATCCTTGACCCGGCCGATCCGGCAGGGGAGGGGGACTGCAAACCCACCTCCGAAGTACGGAAGCGTCTGGTTGCTGCCGGTGTGGCCGGGGGTGGCACCGTCTTTTACCGGACGAAGCGGGATGGGCAGGAGGTGCCAAAGGTTGCCTTTGTCGCGCAGGTGCCGGAATGGCGCTGGACTGTTGGTGTCGGCGCGTATCTTGATGATATTGACCGTGATTTTCTGCTCGGTCTGTTGACCGAAGCGGCTGCCATCAGCGGGGTGATTCTGCTGGGTGGGCTGGCGGCGTGGCGCGTTTCCCGCCGGGTTCACACCGATGTGGCTGCCCTGTCGCAGGAGATGGACCGGCTGGCTGGCGGCGACCTGACGGAAGCGCGGCAGCGCACCCTGTCGGTGCGTGAAATCTGCAGCATGGCTGACAGTCTCAGCCATCTGCGGCAAAAGCTTCAGGCCGCTGCGGCGCTGGAGCAGGAAAAGCATCTGCGGCAGGAGCAGGATCTGGCCCGTCTGCACCGTCAGGCCGATCTCACAGCCGGGTTTGAGCGTCGGATGGCTGCGATGCTGGAGGCTGTTTCGGCGGGGCTGACCCGGACCGGCAACGCTGTAGACAGCCTGCGTGGCGTTGCGGATCTGACCGGGCGGAGGAGCGCCCATGTCAATACTGCGGCGGAAGCCTCTGCCCGTGATGTGCAGGCGGTCGCCAGTGCGGCGGAGGAACTGGGATCATCGGTGCTTGAGATCACCCGGCAGGTCGGTGAAACCAGCCGGATTACCGCCGAGGCTGTTTCCGGGGTCGAGAGGGCGGAACAGGTGGTCAGCGGGCTGGCCGAGGCGGCGGGCCGGATCGGTGAAGTGGTCGGGCTGATTTCTGAGATTGCCGGGCAAACCAATCTGCTGGCCCTGAACGCCACCATCGAGGCTGCCCGGGCCGGAGAGGCCGGAAAAGGCTTTGCCGTTGTTGCCAATGAGGTCAAGACGCTGGCCGCGCAGACAGCGCGGGCCACGGCAGAAATCGCCGGTCAGGTGCAGGCTGTGCAGGCGGCCACGCTGGACAGCCGGACGGCGATACAGGATGTGGTGGAGACGATCCGGCAGGTGGATGAGGTGATCTCGGGCATTGCCGCCGCCGCTGAGCAGCAGAGTGCCGCGACGGCTGAGATTGCCCGCAGTGTGCAGAGTGCTGCCGATGGCAACCGGGCTGTTTCTGAGGGGATCGCCGATGTTGCCAGTGCAGCGGGCCGGACATCGGGCAGTGCATCGGATCTGGCGGATGTGGCCGCAGTGCTGGATACTGAGGCCCGGTCCCTGCGCGGGGCCGTTGAAACCTTTCTGACGGATATGCGGACGGCATGATCAGGTGGATGTGGGGTGTGGTGGTTGCCGTTGGGATCGGGGCCGGGCTGGCGGCTCCGGCTGCTGCCTGTGTGGTGGCGCTGGATCCCGGCCATTCCCGAGACCGGCTGGGCGCCACCAGTGCCCGGGGTGTCGGGGAGTGGTTTTTTAACCGGGCGCTGACGGAGCAGGTGGCGGCATCGCTGACCGCTCAGGGGGTTAAGGCTGTGGTGATCAACCCCGCCGGGGGACCGATCGGTCTGAAGGACCGTACCCGGCAGGCGACGGAGGCCGGGGCTGACCTGTTTCTGTCGATTCACCATGATTCGGTGCAGCCGCAGTATCTGACCCCGTGGCAGGTGGATGGCAAGGCGCGGTCATATTCTGACCGTTTTGCCGGGTTCGGGGTCTTTGTCTCCGGGCGCAATACCGGCTTTGCCGCCAGTCAGGCCGTCGGGCAGGATCTGGCCGATGCGTTGCTGGCCGCCGGGCTGCGGCCAAGCCTGCACCATGCCGAGCCGATACCCGGCGAAAACCGCCCGCTGCTGGATGCCCGGCGCGGGATATATCGGTATGACGATCTGGTGGTGCTGCATTCCGCCCCGATGCCCGCGGTACTGCTGGAGGCGGCGGTGATCGTCAACCGCGAGGAAGAAAGCCGGGCGATCACTCCGGCTTTCCGCGATCAGGTGGCAGGGGCGGTGACGCAGGCTGTCACCGCCTTTTGCCGGAAGCATTAAGGGTCAGGCCGGTTTCGCGGATTGGATCAGGGCCTTATACCAGTCATAGGATGATTTCGGCGTCCGCGTCTGGGTGCTGTGATCAACGTGCACCAGCCCGAAGCGGGGGCCATAGCCGCTGCCCCATTCAAAGGCATCCAGCAGGGACCAGACGAAGTAGCCGCGCACATCAACCCCGGCATCCATCGCTTCGGCCATTTTGGCGGTATACAGCTCAAGATACTTGATGCGGCGGGGGTCCTCAACCTTGCCGTCGGCGTTGACGGCGTCATCCCCGGCGCACCCGTTTTCGGTCACCACCACCGGCAGCTTATAGCGCCGGTGCAGCTCCAGCAGTTCATCGCGGAAGGCATCAGGCCACACCGGCCAGCCGATACCGTGGTCGGGGGAGCCGGGCGGGGAATCCCCCCAGCCGAAGCCCCAGGTGCTGTTCAGGTCTTCCTTAGCGAAAATCGGGCCATAGTGGTTGAGGCCGAAGAAATCCACCGGGCGGCAGATCTGCGCCATGTCGCCCCCCTGAATGTAGGGCTCCATATCCCGGGCGATCAGCGGCGGATAATGGCCGAGGATCTGCGGGTCGGGGAAGGCGAGATTCCAGTGCTCATTCAGCAGGGCGGCGGCACGGCGGTCGGCTTCGGTGTCCTTCTCCGGCCAGACGGCCTGCCGGTTATGCACGGCCCCGATCACGGCATCCTTCACGTGGGTGCGCAGCACATCAACCCCCATGCCGTGGGCAAGGTTGACATGATGGATGGCCCGCAGATGGGTGGCGCGGTCGGTGATGCCGGGGGCAGCCCAGTCAATGGCGTAGCCGAACAGGGTGAAGACGGAAAACTCGTTGAAAGTGATCCACTTTTTGACACGGTCACCATAGCGGCGGGCGCACAGGGTGGCGTAGTCGGCAAACCAGCCGGCGCATTCCCGCTGGGCCCAGCCGCCAAGGCTGTGCAGGCCCTGCGGCAGATCCCAGTGGTACAGGCAGGCCCAGGGCTCAATCCCGGCCTCCAGCAGGCTGTCGATCAGGCGGTCGTAAAAGTCGAGGCCCTTTTCATTCACGAATGTCCGCCCGGTGGGCAGGATGCGCGGCCACGCCAAAGAGAAGCGGTAGGCATCCACTCCCAGTCCCTTCATCAGGGCAATATCTTCGGGGTACCGGTGATAGTGGTCGCAGGCGGTCTCGCCACTTTCGTTTTTATAGACCTTGTCCTTGGTGATGGCGCGGACATCCCAGATGCTGAGGCCGCGCCCGTCTTCGTGCGCGGCCCCTTCGATCTGATAGGCGGAGGTCGACACCCCCCACGTGAAGTCCTTCGGCCAGCCGTTTCTGGGGAGTGCGCCGCTCATCATCTGCCTCTTTGGTCTGTTCTTGTGGTCTGAAACCACTGTGAAACGAGGCGGTTACGGCGTCAAGAGATGGTCTGCCCCCGCAGGGCGGCGGCATGGTGACGCAGGTGGTCCTCAATGAAAGAGGCGATGAAGTAATAGCTGTGGTCATAGCCGGGCTGCATCCGCAGGGTCAGCGGATATCCGGCGGCCTGCGCGGCCTGCATCAGCAGCTCCGGCTTAAGCTGGGTGGCCAGAAAACTGTCGGCATCCCCCTGATCGACCAGCAGCGGCAGTTTTTCACAGGCAGACTGGATCAGTGCGGCGGAGTCCCAGTCTTTCCACGCAGACCGGTCAGCCCCCAGCAGGTGCCCCAGTGCCTTTTCCCCCCACGGGCAGTTCAGCGGGCTGGCAATCGGCGCGAAGGCTGATACCGAGACATAGCGCCGCGGATTGCGCAGGGCGCAGACGATGGCACCGTGCCCGCCCATGGAATGGCCGGAAATGGCCCGGCGGCCGGTGACGGGGAAGGTCGCTTCAATCAGGTCCGGCAGCTCACGGGTGACGTAATCGTGCATCCGGTAGTGCCGGGCCCAGGGCTGCTGCGTCGCATCGACATAGAATCCGGCACCATAGCCGAAATCCCAGTGCTGTTCGGGGTCGGCGGGCACATGATCGCCGCGCGGGCTGGTGTCGGGGCAGACGATGGCAATCCCCAGCTCCGCCGCCAGCTTCTGGGCTCCGGCCTTCTGCATGAAGTTTTCGTCGGTGCAGGTCAGGCCGGACAGCCAGTACAGCACCGGGACCTTTTCCGTTTCTGCCTGCGGCGGCAGAAAGACGGCAAACACCATGTCGCATCCCAGCGCACGCGAGGTGTGGCGGTAACGCTTGTGCCAGCCGCCGAAGCTGCGGTTGGTGGAAACAATGGTCAGATCAGCGGTCATGCCGGGCCTCTGTCAGGGAAGGGCAGAAAACAGGGACGCCGCCGCCCCTGTGGACGGCGGCGGCGCACCGGATCAGTATACGATCACCGAGCGGATGCTCTTGCCTTCGTGCATCAGATCGAAGGCTTTGTTGATGTCCTCCAGCCCCATGGTATGGGTGATGAAGGTATCCAGCTCAAAATCACCGCGCATGTACTGCTCGACAATGCCGGGCAGCTCGCTGCGGCCACGGACGCCACCAAAGGCCGAGCCGCGCCAGACCCGGCCGGTGACCAGCTGGAACGGGCGGGTGCTGATTTCCTGCCCGGCCCCGGCGACGCCGATGATGACGGACTCACCCCAGCCCTTGTGGCAGCATTCCAGCGCCGACCGCATAACGTTGACGTTGCCGATGCACTCGAAGGAATAATCGACGCCGCCATCGGTCATATCGACCAGCACATCCTGAATCGGACGGTCGAAATCACGCGGGTTGACGCAGTCGGTGGCCCCCAGCTTGCGGGCGATATCAAACTTGTCGGGGTTGATATCGACGCCGATGATCCGCGATGCCTTGGCCATCACCGCGCCGATGATCGCTGACAGGCCGATACCGCCCAGACCGAAGATGGCGACGGTGGCGCCGGGCTCGACCTTTGCAGTCTTCAGCACCGCACCCATGCCGGTGGTGACGCCGCAACCCAGCAGGCAGATCTTTTCCAGCGGGGCTTCCTTGTTGACCTTCGCCAGCGCGATTTCCGGCAGAACGGTATATTCGGAGAAGGTCGAGGTGCCCATGTAATGGAACAGCTGCTTGCCACGGGCGCTGAAGCGGGTGGTGCCATCGGGCATCAGGCCCTTGCCCTGCGTGGCGCGGATCGCCTGACAGAGGTTGGTCTTGCCGGACAGACAAAACTTACACTGACCGCATTCCGGGGTGTAGAGCGGGATCACATGATCGCCGACGCTGACGGAGGTGACCCCCGGCCCGACAGCCTCGACCACCCCGGCCCCTTCATGGCCGAGGATGGCGGGGAAAATACCTTCCGGATCATCGCCGGACAGGGTGAAGGCATCGGTATGGCAGACCCCGGTGGCAACAATGCGAACCAGAACCTCGCCCTGCTGCGGCGGGGCAACCTCGACCTCTTCGATTTCCAGCGGCTTACCGGCGGCCCAGGCAACTGCGGCGCGGGATTTGATCATGGCGGGGAGACTCCGGTGAAAAACAATGAGGCTCAGGGTAACAAAACAGACGGAATTGGATAATCCGCCCATTTGTGCAAGGATTGTTGCAAATAAGGGATAATGAGGGCGGGCGCCCGCGTCCGGCGTCTGAGGAGCTAAACAGAAAAATGAGCGGTTGGGATGGTCTGGACGAGTTTCTGGCGGTGGCGGAGACCGGGGGATTCAGCAAGGCAGCGGAGCGGCTGCGGCTGTCCACGTCGCAGGTCAGCCGGGCGGTGGCGCAGCTGGAAGAGCGGTTGCAGGCACGGCTGTTTTTCCGGACCACCCGCCGGGTGAGCCTGACAGAGACCGGCCAGATCCTGCTGACCCACTGCCAGCGCTTGCAGGAGGAGCGGGAGGAGGCGTTTCAGGCCATCGGCGATGTGCAGGGCAGCCCGAAGGGGATGCTGCGCGTCACCTGCTCGGTGGCGTATGGCGAACAATTTGTGATGCCGCTGCTGAACGACTTTCTGGAACAGCACCCGCAGGTCCATCTGGAGATGGAGCTGACCAACCGCACCGTTGATCTGGTGCATGAGCGCTTTGATCTGGCGATCCGGCTGGGGCGGCTGGGGGATTCGGCGATGGTGGCGCGGCAGATTGCCCCCCGCCGGATGTTTCTGGTGGCGGCCCCGGCGTATCTTGAGCAGCGTGGCACCCCGCACAGCCTGTCAGAACTGGCGGCCCACCGCTGCCTGATCGGCACCAGCGAGACGTGGGTGTTCAGCAATAACGGGGCAGACTGGCTGTTCCGGCCCCGGCACCATTGGCGCTGCAACAGCGGCCATGCCGTGCTGGATGCTACTCTGCGCGGCTTCGGGCTGGCCCAGCTGCCCGATTATTATGTGCGCGATCCGCTGCGGTCAGGGCGGCTGGTGTCGCTGTTGCCGGAACAGCAACCGCCGGGGCAGGGGGTCTGGGCGCTGTATCCGCAGCGGCGGTATCTGTCCAGCAAGGTCCGGCTGGTGGTGGACCATCTGCGGGCCGGGCTGGCGCGGCGGCCGGAGTATCAGGGGCCTGAAGCGCAGACGGCGCAGGGGGAGGGGCCGCCTGCGCCGTCTGCCCGGTGACCGGGGGAGGTCTCTGTGGGGCGGTCAGTGCTTGACCGTCACCGCGTTCAGGTCATCGACCTTGCGCAGGTCGGGGAACATCCACGCCCACAGACCGACCACGGCAATGGTGCCGATTCCACCGATCACCACCGACGGCACCAGCCCGAAAAAGGCGGCCATCACCCCGGACTCAAATTCACCCAGCTCGTTGGATGCCCCGATGAACAGCAGGTTGACGGCACTGACCCGGCCACGCATTTCATCCGGGGTGGCCAGCTGGATCAGGGTGCCGCGCACATACATGCTGACCATGTCGGTAGCCCCCATCACGAACAGGGCGACCATCGACAGGATCAGGTTTTCCGACAGCCCGAAAACAATGGTGCCGACGCCAAAACCGGCGACAGACAGGAACATGATGGCCCCGGCGTTGCGGCGCAGCGGGCGCTTTGCCAGCCACAGGCCGGTCAGCACCGCCCCGACGGCGGGGGCCGAGCGCAACAGCCCCAGTCCGGTCGGCCCGGCGTGCAGAATATCCTGCGCATAGGCGGGCATCATCGCCACCGCGCCCCCCAGCAGTACCGCAAACAGGTCAAGGGAGATGGCCCCCAGCACCACCGGCTGGTTCCGCACGTAGCGGATGCCCGCCGTCAGGCGGGACAGGGCTGATCCGGTCGAGGCAGAGGTCACCGGGGCGGCCTGCTGGGTCAGGGTCCGGATGAACATCATGGCAAAGCCGGTGACGGCAAACCCGGCCATGCAGGCGGTGTAGGCAAAGGCGGCGCCAAAGGCCACCAGTGCCCCGCCTGCCGCCGGGCCGACGATCACCGCCGTCTGGAAGGCCGAGGTGTTCAGCGCCACAGCCCGGCTTAAGCTGTCCCGCGGGACCAACAACGGCAGAAACGACTGTCCGGCAGGCCCGGCAAATGCCCGGCTGACCCCGAAGACGGTCAGCAGCGCGTAATAGGGGCCGACATCCTGAATCCCTTCCAGCGTCAGGAACAGGAAGCCCCCGGCGACAGCAGCCTGCAGGGCCGAGGTGGCAAGAATGATAAAGCGGCGGTTGACCATATCAGCCACCTGCCCGGCGGGCAGGGTCAGCAGCACCATCGGCAGGAACTGAGCCAGCCCGACATAGCCAAGGGCCAGCGGGTCGCGGGTGATTTCATAGACGTGCCAGCCGACAGCGACTGACAGGATCATGGTGCCCAGCACCCCGAAGAAACGGGCACCGAGAAACAGCGGGAAATTATGGCGGGGCAGGGGGGGAACGGGCGTCTGGGCCGATGTCATGATAATGGGGAGTCCTGACAGGCTGAAAGGATGCCGCCGCCGGGGCGGCATGAAAGAGGGCAGCCATCAGACGGCAGGCGGCAGAGACTGGCAACTGCTGATTTTACGACGTAGGCGCATGAGTTTATCTGACTCTGCCGCAGGGCGCGGCTTTGCTGGTGTCGTGGTTCCGGTCTGCGTCCGGCGCAACCCAGACCGGCGTGCGGTGCGTGGGGGTGTCGCGGTTCTGTTGCTTGGCATACGGCTGTTTCTGTGTATGATGGCGCGCACCTTGGAGTCTGGCCCCGTCGCCGGACCGATAGCCTACAACCCAATGCCATCCTGTCCCTGCCCCGGAGTCTGCTGCCAGATCCGCCGGGTGTGGCGTACCCCCCGCAGGCCCCTGCAGGATAGCTGACCAAGAAGGTGCACTGATGCTCATTGCCGAAGCCCTTACCTTTGATGACGTGCTGCTGGTTCCGGCGGCTTCTGATGTGCTGCCCGCGCAGGCGCTGACGGCAACCCGGTTCACCCGTGGGGTCAGCCTGGGCATCCCGCTGGTGTCTTCGGCGATGGATACGGTGACCGAGAGTGCTATGGCGATTGCGCTGGCGCAGGCGGGCGGTATCGGCGTGATCCACAAAAACCTCGGGATCACCGAGCAGGCGGAGGAAGTCCGCCGTGTGAAGCGCTATGAGTCCGGCATGGTCGTCAATCCGCTGACCATCACCCCGGAACAGCCGCTGGCTGATGCCCTGAAGATGATGGCAGACTATAAGATCAGCGGTATTCCGGTCGTTGACCGCAGCAGCCAGAAGCTGGTCGGCATCCTGACCAACCGTGATGTGCGCTTTGCCAATGATATGGCCAAGCCGGTCGCCGCCTACATGACCAACGGCAACCTGATCACCGTGCGGGAAGGCGTGTCGCAGGAAGATGCCAAGGCGCTGCTGCACAAGCACCGTATCGAAAAGCTGCTGGTGGTCGATGATGCTTACCGTTGCATCGGCCTGATCACCGTCAAGGATATGGAAAAGGCCCAGACCTATCCGGCGGCCTGTAAGGACGATAAGGGCCGTCTGCGTGTTGCCGCCGCCTGCGGCGTCGGGGCTGACGGGGCCAAGCGGGCCGAAGCCCTGCTGGAAGCCGGCGTTGACGTGCTGGTGATCGACACCGCGCACGGTCATTCCTCCGGCGTGATTCAGGCGGTGAAGGACATTAAGTCGATTTCGCCGCTGGCGCAGGTGATTGCCGGTAACATTGCCACCCCGGAAGCCGCCGCCGCCCTGATTGAAGCCGGTGCCGATGCGGTCAAGGTCGGGATCGGCCCCGGGTCGATCTGCACCACCCGTATTGTCGCCGGTGTCGGTGTGCCGCAGCTGTCGGCGATTATGGAAGTGTTTGAGATCACCCGTCAGGCTGACGTGCCGCTGATCGCTGACGGTGGCCTGAAGTTCTCCGGCGACGTTGCCAAGGCGATTGCCGCCGGGGCGTCCTGCTGCATGGTCGGCTCCCTGCTGGCCGGTACCGACGAAAGCCCGGGCGAAGTGATTTTGTATCAGGGCCGGTCGTACAAGTCTTACCGTGGCATGGGCTCGGTCGGGGCGATGGCCCGTGGCTCGGCTGACCGCTACTTCCAGGAAGAGGTGCGCGACAACCTGAAGCTGGTGCCGGAAGGTGTCGAGGGCCGGGTGCCGTACAAGGGCGCTGCCGGAACCGTCATTCATCAGCTGATCGGCGGCCTGAAGGCGGCGATGGGCTATACCGGCAACCGTACCATTGCGGAAATGCAGACCAACTGCAAATTCCGCCGGATCACCAGCGCCGGGTTCCGTGAAAGCCACGTCCATGACGTGACCATCACCCGCGAAGCCCCGAACTACCGCGTCGGGTCGTAACGCACCGTTCCGCCCGGTTCCGTACCGGGTGCGTCTGACAGGCCACAGGGCTTGCTTCCGTACGGGTTGACCTGTACAGGGGGCAGGCCCTGTGGTTTGATTTTTGTCCTCTTTTATTGTCAGAGACCGCCGTGACTCCTGCCGCCCGCCTGCAAGCCGCCCTTGATCTTCTGGAAACCATCGCCCTGTCGCCGCGCCCGGCGGATGGGGTGGCGTCGGAGTTTTTCCGCTCCCGGCGTTTTATCGGCTCGAAGGACCGGCGGGAGATCGCCGACCGGGTATGGATCATGCTGCGTCACTGGGCGCGGGCAGGCTGGCAGGTGCGCCACGCCGCCCTGTCGACCTGGCCCGCCGGGGATGTGCCGGAATGGGCTGATGTCACCCCGCGGCAGCGCCTGCTGGCTGATCTGATCCAGCGCGAAAAGATAACGCTGGAAGAGCTGGAAAGCCTGTTCAACGGTGAAAAGTTCGGCCCGGCCCGCCTGCGGGAACGGGAGCGGTCGCTGATCCGGGCCCTGAAATCCAACCGCGTCGCCAAAGCCGATCTGCCGGACTGGGTGGCGGGGGAAATGCCGGGCTGGATCATTCCGCGCCTGCGGGCCGTCTATCAGGACCGCACCCCCGAGGTTCTGGAGTCTTTAAGCGTCGAGGCCCCGGTTGATCTGCGGGTCAACACCCTGAAGGCTGATCTGGAAACGGTGGTCGAGCGTCTGGCCGAGGAACAGGTTGATGTGGCCCCCGGGACGTGGTCGCCGCTGGCACTGCGGCTGATCGGCCGGGCCAACCTGCCTGCCACCGCCGCTTTCCGCGACGGTCTGGTCGAGGTGCAGGATGAAGGCTCGCAGCTTCTGGCCCTGCTGACCGATGCCCGTCCGGGCCAGTCGGTGGTTGATTTCTGTGCCGGGGCTGGGGGCAAGACCCTTGCGATCGCCGCGACCATGCAGAACAAGGGCCGTCTGGTTGCCTGTGACGTGTCTGCCGGTCGTCTGGAACGCTCCGCCGTCCGCCTGAAGCGGGCCGGTGTGCATAACGTTACCCGTCATCCGTTAGAAGGTGAACGTGACAAGTGGGTCAAGCGCTCTGCCGGAAAGTATGACCGGGTGCTGATTGATGCCCCCTGTTCCGGCACCGGCACCTGGCGCCGGAACCCGGATGCCAAGTGGCGTCTGCGCGATCAGGATGTGCGCGAGCTGGTGGTGAAGCAGGCGTCGATTCTGTCCAGTGCTGCCCGGCTGGCGGCGGTTGGCGGTCGGGTGATCTACGCCACCTGCTCGCTGCTGCCGGAAGAAAATGAACGGCAGGTGGAGGCTTTCCTTGCCGCAACCCCCGGTTTCCGGCTGATTCCGGTCTCCGATGTGTGGGCTCAGGTGTTCGGCCCTGACCGCCCGTGCCCGGTGGACGGGCCGATGCTGCGCCTTGATCCGGCGGCCCACGGCACCGACGGTTTCTTCGCCGCCATTCTGGAGCGGGTCGGGGATGCGGCGGCGGCTGAAGGGGAAAGCGGGGAGTAAGACCCCCGCCCCTTGATAACGGGACAGACAGGCCCGCGTTCTCTGACCGGGAACGCGGGCTTTGTCATCCCTGAACGGAAAACGGCTGACGGGTGGCGGTCAGCCCGCTGCGACGGTCAGCATCTCTGCCACCGAGGTCAGTTTTTCACGGGGTTTGCCGTCACTGGCCCGCGCCTGTTCAGCGGCGTTGATCTTCTGCCAGCCGGAAAAATCAACGCAGGTGGCGGCGCGGGACGCCAGCAGCGCATCCAGCCCATCCGGTCCGGGCTTGCCACCGGCGCAGGTGTCCAGCCACGCCAGCACCTGATCAGCGACGGCGATGGAGTCGCTGCGGTTGGACGGGATCACCCCGGACGGGCCACGCTTGGCCCAGCCGACGGTGAAAATGCCGGGGGCAACGGTGCCATCGGTATTGGCGATGATCCCTTTGCGGGAATCCAGCGGTACGCCATCAATGGCAGCACTGCGGTAGCCGATAGCGCTGATGATGGTTTCCACAGCCAGATCAAAGGTTTCCCCGGTCGGTTCTGCCTGTCCGTTGACCAGACGGGTCCGTTCCAGCCGCAGCCCGGTCACGGCACCGTCAGCCCCAAGGATCTCCTGCGGGGCGGCGCAGAACAGCAGATGCACCCGTACCGGTCTGTCGTGACCGGCGGTGATGAAGCCGGTCAGGATCTCAAGGTTCTTTTCTTTGACCTTCTGCTCTTTCGGGTCGGCAATGCTGTCGGCGGAGACCCCCGCCAGCGCGGCAGGGTCAATCACCGGGCAGGCGCGTTGCAGATGACCCAGTTCCCCCAGTTCCGGCGGGGTGAAGCTGGCTTCCAGCGGGCCACGGCGGCCGATGATGTAAATATCGGTGATCGGGGCAGCCTCGATAGCATCCTGTGCATGGGCACACAGATCGGCCCCGGTCATTTCGGCGCGGGTTTTGGCCAGAATGCGGGCAACATCCAGCGCTACATTACCGTTGCCGATCACGGCGATTCCCCGGCCAAGCCGGGGGGCCAGCCCGGCATGGTCTGGGTGCCCGTTGTACCAGCCGACAAAGGCGGCGGACCCGTAGACCCCGGCCAGATCCTGCCCCGCAATGCCAAGGGCACGGTCCAGCGGGGCCCCGGTGGCATAAATCACCGCATCGTAAAGATCAGCCAGTTCAGCGGCGGAGACGGTGGCGCCGACGCTGATGTTGCCGATAAAGCGCTGACTGCCTTTGGCGAATCCGCGCTCAAACTGGCGGACGATGTTTTTGGTGCCCTGATGGTCGGGGGCGACCCCGGCGCGGACCAGCCCGAAGGGGGTCGGCAGGCGGTCGATCACGTCAATCCGGCAATCCGGGCGCTTCCGGGCGATGTGGTCGGCGGCATACAGCCCGGATGGGCCGCTGCCGACGACACACACCGCCAGCGGGGTGGTGTCAGTCATGGGATGTTTCCTCTTTGAGTCTGTTTTTTATTTTGTTTTTAAAGGGGTAAGTCTTTAGAGGGCGCTGGTGTCAAGCAGTCCCCCGAAGCGGTCATAGAAATAGGTCGAGGCATCGGGCAGGGGGCCGTCTGCGGTTTCCAGCAGGCCGGTCAGGTGGCGTTCTGCCGGTTCCTGAATCAGGCGGTACAGGTTGCGGCACAGCAGGCGGGATGCGGCACCCGGCCAGCCCGGCGGCAGCACTTCTTCCGGCAGCATCGGGTCGCGCAGCAGAATCCGGCGATAGTCATGCACCAGCAGGGTGCGGATCACGAAGCAGGCCTGAGGATCCAGCGCATCAAGCGATTCCAGGGTGCGGTACACCGGGCGGAAGCGGTCAAGAAAGCCGTTATAATCCGCCACCAGCTGATCAAGGTCCCAGCACGACCGCACCAGCGCCTTCAGGCTGCCGGGGCTGGTCAGCCTGTCGGCGGAGGCCCGCAGCAACACCACCTTTTCGGTGGCATCCAGATCCGCCAGCGTCAGGCGCAGGGCTTCCTCATCCGGTGACGGGTGGGCCAGCACGGTCGGGGCCAGCGCCCCGAATCCCTGCCACGACAGATCCCGCTTCAGGGTATCCCGGGCCTCCTGATCCAGTTCGCCGGTATTGGTGTGCACCAGCAGCCACTCGCCGTTCCATGGCTGTTGCGGGGCGGCATAGATGCGACGATGGGCGGCTTCAAAGCGGTGCCGCCCGATGTCGGTGATGGCGTAATAGCTGCGCCGCCCGATCTGGGTGGCTTCCAGCCACTGGTCTTTGGCCAGCCGGAAGACGGCGGTGCGGACCATCCGTTCGCTCTGGCCGAAGGGTTCAACCAGACTGATCAGGCTGCCCAGCCATGTTGACCCCCCGTGGACCAGAATGGCATCGCCGTAAATGGTGACGATCAGGGACTTGGCGCGCAGGGTGATGCTGCCAAGCAGGGTGTCGATCAGATCATCAAGACGTTTGGATCGTGCCATTGGGTCCTCAAGCGGGCGGTCCGGTTTATTCCGGGGCAGGGCCGCGGTGCGGTCTTCTGCGCGGTCTGTTTCCCCCGGAAAGTTCCCGGTTACGGGGCTGCCGTCAAGCGGTTGGCGGGGCGGCAGCGGGGGCGCGAACTTTTGTTACGTCATATCCGGATATGGTCCCGATAAGTGTAGCATCTGGAGTAATCTGCCCGTTTCTGTCCATCCGTGGGGCCAGCGGCGTCTGATATTGCAATGCACACAGCTTTTGTGCGCTTTTCCGCTGATTCTCATGATTATGATGATTCTAACCTATCGCGGCCTTTGGGGGCAGAAAGCGTTTGACAGGTCAAAACGTGTTACACTAATCTTCAATTCGACGGTAATTCTGTGTCACTTTTCATACCGGGTCAAGATGCCCGTTCTGACAGCCCGCTGTCTGACCGGAGAGTCGGGCCGGGCCATCGGCAGGCAAAGCAGACCCCATAATAAAAAAAGCTCCGGCATCAACGTCCGGGGCTGTGTCCCCGGCAAACGGGGGCGCACAAGCCTCAAAGCGGACCGCGCACGGGCAAAAGCTTCGGCGGGTTCTGAAGTCACCTCAGGGCCGGTGGCCCCGGGGGATGTCACAAAAAGGGATTTTAGGGAGAGTTCTGATGTCCAAGTGGAAGACCTACGACAAGGGCGACGCGCTGCCGGAAGACTACAAGGCGCTGCTGCTGAACCTGATGGCGTTTCAGGCGGATTCCGAATACGCCGGGGCGCAGCGGGTGGCTGAAAACATGCGCTTTGCCCCGCGCCCGGAAGAAGCCTACCGCCTGTCGAAAAAGGTGATGGAGGAGATGGGGCACGGCTATTACGTCTGGAACCTGATGCAGGATCTGGGCGTGGATGTTGATGCCCGCCTGCAGGAACTGGTGCAGAACCCGGAAAACCCGGACCCGAAGAAGGTGAACGTCATCAACGGGTTCCGTAAGGAAAACTGGTCCAAGTGGTTTGAGGACTGGTACGACGTCGGCCTGTTCTCCACCGTGGTGACCCCGGCGGCAGTGGCCTTCCTGGGTCAGTACCGCGAATGCTCGTACCTGCCGTGGGCCCGCGTCAACGTGCGCATCCACAAGGAAGAACACGGCCATCTGGCCTTCGGTGTGTGGTGCACCAAGCGCAACATCGAGTTCGGCGGCGAAAAAGCCCGCGAGATCTGCCAGTCCAAGGTCGCCAAGTTCATGAAGGTCGGTCTGGGATTCTATGGGCGTCCGTCGGCGGGCTCCAACGCCTCGGCGATGTTCGACAAGTACTATGAGTACGGCATCAAGACCCGCACCCCGGAAGAGCTGACCGCCGAATACCTTGAGCTGCTGGAAAGCCGCCTGAAGGAAGTCGGCCTTGAGCTGCCGAAGGATGTCAGCCCCGATTACGACATGCGCATGGGCTACGACGGCGGCGACGTGCAGGTCTCCAAAGCGGCGGAGGCGGTGGATGCGGCGTAACGCCACAGCCTGCTGACGGTCCGGAAAACGCATCACCCTGAAGCTGGAGACGGCTTCAGGGTTGATGTGCCCTTAAAGGGATGTTTTCCGCAAAAAATAAAGGGGAAAGCCGGGCCGCAGGAAGCCCGGCGTCCCGCAGACAGAGTGCATTTGGGGAGAGATACGGATGTCAGCCTTGCCGGAATTGCCGAACCGCCTGTTTTCCAATGGCCGCAGTGTGCTGGCCCAGTTTGGCTACCGCCAGCTGGAAGCCGGGGAAGTGCGCGAGGACTGGGCCCTGATGTGGGATCATCTGCGCGGAGATTTCGCCACCGCGGCCTGCCCGCAGGTGCCTGCCTATGACCGGCTGACCGAAGATCAGCAGGCTGCTGCCCGCACCTATATGAGCCGCCGCCTGATCGCCGACCGCAATCTGGAAACCTGCGAGGACCTGCACGTCCGGCTGTTTTCCGGCGGTATCAACACCGATCTGGTCGAGCGCTATTCGGTGGCCCGTGAGGCGTATGAGGAATCGGTCGAGGCTTTCGGCGATGCCCGCGAGGATCTGGCGGCGCTTCTGATGGCCTGACCGCCAATTTGTTTTGATTTACATCAAAGAGGGTTTTGTTGCTGAAAGAGATGCGGTATTAGTTACATTTGAAACGGTTTTGAGTTTCCGGCGATCTTTTGCATCAGGCAAGCCTGCGGAGACCGGAAAAACAGACCGTGCAGAGAACCGCTACCCCCATCGATCAGCAGATCAGGTCTCACGTTTTATCGCCGCTAAGTCCCCGGGCCGGAAAAAACCGGACTTCCAGAGAACAGGACACGGCAAACGCCCCGCGACGGGGCAGGCCCGCACCCTGCGGGAAACCTTATAGGGAGGAAAACCATGAATTCTGTGCTGTCCCGGCGTGCCCTGCTGGCTGCCGCCGCTGCCTTTGGCATGCTGACCGTCACCGCTGCCCCGTCTTCGGCGGCGGATACCATTAAGGTCGGCACCTTCCTGGCCGTCACCGGACCGGCGTCGTTCCTCGGCGATCCCGAGCTGAAGACTCTGCAGATGTACGTTGATAAGATCAACGAGTCCGGCGGCGTGCTGGGGAAGAAGCTGGAACTGGTGCATTACGACACCGCCGCTGACCCCAACAAGGCTGTCACCTTCGTCAAGCGCCTGATTGATCAGGATGAAGTCGATGTCCTGCTCGGCGGCTCCGCCTCCGGCGAGACGCTGGCGGTGATGCCGATGGTTGAAAAGGCCGAGATCCCCTACATCTCCTTTGCCGGCGCCCGCAAGATCGTTGATCCGGTCCAGAAGTGGACCTTCAAGACCCCGCACACCGACACCATGGCCTGCCAGAAAATCTTCGAAGACATGAAGAAGCGCGGCCTGACCAAGATCGGCATGATCTCCGGCACCGACGGCTTCGGCGCGTCGATGCAGGCGGAATGTAAGAGTGAAGCCGGTAAGTACGGTGTGGATATTCTGGTCGATGAAACCTACGGCCCGAAAGACACCGATATGACCGCCCAGCTCACCAAGATCAAGGCGACTGCCGGGGTGCAGGCGGTGCTGAACCCGGGCTTCGGTCAGGGCCCGGCGATTGTCACCAAAAACTTCAAGCAGCTCGGCCTGAATGTGCCGCTGTACCAGAGCCATGGCGTGGCATCCAAGAAGTTCATCGAACTGGCCGGGGATGCCGCTGAAGGCGTGCGTCTGCCTGCCGCAGCCCTGCTGGTGGCTGACAAGCTGCCGGACAGCGACGTGCAGAAGAAAGTTGTCACCGCCTACACCGCCGAATTCGGCGGCAAGTACGGCGCTGAGTCGGTTTCCACCTTCGGCGGCCATGCCTATGACGGTCTGATGCTGATCGTTGACGCTTACAAGCGTGCCGGGTCCACCGATAAGGCCAAGGTCCGTGACGCGCTGGAAGCCACCAAGGGTTATGTCGGCACCGGCGGCGTGGTCAACTTCTCGGCCACCGACCATATGGGTCTGGACCTGTCGGCCTTCCGGATGCTGGAAATCCGCAACGGCGACTGGACTCTGGTGAACTGAGCCGCCAAGGCTGCCGGGGCGGTTTTCTGCCCCGGTGGCTGATGCGACCCTGACCGGCACGGGTCCCGCCCGGCCCCTGCAGCCATGTGCCGCAGGCGGGAGCCCTGCCGTCACGACCCCCTGATAAGGCGGCAAGAGACGATGCTGGGAGAATTTCTCCAATACCTGTTCTCCGGCCTGACCAGCGGCGCGATCTATGCGCTGGTCGGTCTGGGTTTCGCCCTGATCTACAACGCCAGCCACGTCATCAATTTCGCCCAGGGCGAATTTGTGATGCTCGGCGGCATGGGCACGGTGTTCATTGCAGCGGCCGGGGTGCCGTTGCCGCTGGCCGGTCTGCTGGCCGTGCTGATGGCCACCGTGGTCGGTTTCGCGCTGGAAAAGCTGGCGGTGGAACAGACCCGCAATGCCTCGGTGGTGACACTGATCATCATCACCATCGGCGCGTCGATTTTCGTGCGCGGCGGGGCTCAGGTGGCGTTTGACAAGCAGTTTCATACCCTGCCGTCGTTCTCCGGCGACACGCCGATCAACATTCTGGGGGCGACCGTTACCCCACAGTCCCTGTGGGTGCTGGGCATCACCGTGGTGATCGTGCTGCTGCTGCAGTACTTCTTCACCCGGACCCTGCTGGGCAAGGCGATTCTTGCCACCAGTCATAACCCGATGGCCGCCCGTCTGGTCGGCATCAACGTCAATGCCATCCTGCTGATGTCTTTCGGGCTGTCGGCGGCGCTGGGCGCGGTCGCGGGGATCCTGATCACCCCGATCACCTCCACCAACTATGAGGTGGGGATCATGCTGGGGCTGAAGGGCTTCTGTGCCGCCATTCTCGGTGGTCTGGGCAGCGGCTTCGGGGCCATTGCCGGGGGCGTCATCCTCGGTGTCGCCGAGGCGCTGGGCGCGGGGTATATCTCCTCGGAATACAAGGATGTGATCGCCTTTGTGATCATTCTTGCCGCCCTGTTCTTCATGCCGAGCGGTCTGTTCGGCAAACGCGGCACCGACCGAGTCTGAGATGACCGGGTCTGAGGAGGCAAGGATGCGTTCTGTTCTGTCGTCCCGCTGGGCGGGGCTGCTGCTGCTGGCTGTGGTGATTGCCCTGCTGCCGCTGGCACTGAAAAACAATTTCCAGTTCGATATCGCTGTCCGCATCGGCTTTAACGCCATTGTGGTGATCGGGCTTAACCTGCTGATCGGGTATGCCGGTCAGATCTCGCTCGGGCATGCCGGGTTTCTCGGGCTGGCGGCCTATTTCTCCGCCATCACCGTCACCCGCTACGGCTGGCCGCCGCTGGTGTCGCTGCTGGCCGCCGCCGCGCTGGTCGGGCTGCTGGCCTTCATCATCGCCCGTCCGGTGCTGCGCCTGAAGGGCCACTATCTGGCGATGGCGACGCTGGGGCTGGGGATCATCATCTCCATTGTGCTGAATCAGGAAGCCGGGTTGACCGGTGGCCCGGACGGGATGGCGGTTGATGCCTTCACCATCGGGTCTTTCAAGCTGGTCAAGGCGCGGGAGTGGTACTGGCTGGTCGGCGCGCTGCTGTGGCTGGCGGTGTGGCTGTCGCTGAACCTGATTGACAGCCCGGTTGGCCGGGCCCTGCGGGCCGTGCACGGCTCTGAGGTCGCTGCCGAGGTGGTGGGTGTTGATACCACCCGCTACAAGGTGATGGTGTTTGTGATTTCTGCCGTGTTCGCCTCGGTGGTCGGCAGCCTTCAGGCCCATTACGTCGCCTTCATCAGCCCCCAGCAGGCCGGGTTCTTCCAGTCGGTGGAATGGGTGATCATGGTGGTTCTCGGCGGTATGGCCTCCACCTACGGCGCGGTGATCGGGGCGGCGATCCTGACGGCGCTGCCGCAGGTGCTGACCGCGCTGGAAGATTATGAACATATGATCTTCGGCCTGATCATGATGCTGGTGATGATCCTGCTGCCCAAGGGGATCGTGCCCAGTCTGGGTGCCCTGCTGCGGCGTGTGTCCTCGAAGGCGGAGGGCGGGAAATGACCCTGCTGAACGTTGAAAACCTGTCGAAGGAATTCGGGGGCGTCCACGCCATTTCCGACCTGACCTTCACCATTAATCCCGGCACCATCCATTCCATCATCGGGCCGAACGGGGCGGGCAAGACCACTCTGTTCAACCTGATCACCGGGGTTTACACCCCCAGTACCGGGCGGGTGCTGTTCAAGGATCAGCCGGTGACCGGCCTGCGCCCGAACGAGCTGGCGGCGCGGGGCATGTCCCGCACGTTCCAGAATCTCCAGATTTTCATGAACATGACGGCGCTGGAAAATGTGCTGGTCGGGCGGCATCTGCATCTGAACACCGGCATCCTGCCGTCGCTGTTCCGCTGGCCGTCAATCGGCCGGGGCGACCGGGCAGCAGCGGCGTTGGCGAAAGACCTGATGGCCTTTGTCGGGCTGGAGAAGTACATCGGCTGGGATGCTGACGCCATGCCCTACGGGGCCCTGAAGCGTCTTGAAATCGCCCGGGCGCTGGCGGCGGAACCGAAACTGCTGCTGCTGGATGAACCGGCGGCGGGCCTGAATGCCACTGAAAGCCGCGAAATTGACGAGGTGATCAAGAAAGTGGCGGCACAGGGTGTGACCGTGGTGCTGGTTGAGCATGACATGAAGATGGTGATGGAAATCTCCGACCATATTCTGGTGCTGGATTACGGGCGCAAGCTGACAGAGGGGACCCCGGCGGAAGTGCGCCAGAACCCCGACGTGATTGCCGCCTATCTGGGTCAGGTCGGGTGAGGGGAGGACCGGAGATGCTTCTTGAAGTCAAAGGCCTGAAAAGCAGCTATGGCCGTATCGAAGCCCTGCATGGCATTGACCTGTCGGTGAACAAGGGTGAGCTGGTGGCGCTGGTCGGTGCCAACGGGGCCGGAAAAACCACCTTCCTGCGGGCCGTGTCCGGGGTGCAGGGGATTACGGGCGGGACCATCCGTTATGCCGGGCAGGATATCACCAGGGTTTCGCCGCAGAAGCGGGTTTCGCTGGGGATTTCGCAGGTGCCGGAAGGGCGGCAGGTGTTTGGCCCGCTGACGGTGGAGGATAACCTCCGCCTTGGTGCCTTCAAGCGCCGGGGCGATGACCCCGCCGCTGATCTGGAACGGATGTATGGCCTGTTCCCGATCCTGAAGAAAAAGCGGCTGGATGCTGCGGGAACCCTGTCCGGCGGACAGCAGCAGATGCTGGCCATGGGCCGTGCCCTGATGGCCCATCCTGACCTGCTGCTGCTTGATGAGCCTTCAATGGGGCTATCGCCGCTGCTGGTGGGGGAAATCTTCAACATCGTCCAGATGCTGAAGGAGCAGGGGGTGACGATCCTGCTGGTCGAGCAGAACGCCTATGCGGCGCTGGCCATCGCTGACCGTGGCTATGTGCTGGAGACCGGGGCCATCACCCTGACCGGGGCGGGTACGGAACTGCTGGCCAACGATCAGGTCCGGGCCGCGTACCTCGGTATGTGACCGGGCGGGGCCGGGACGAAAAAAAAACGCCGGGCGGGGGAACCGTCCGGCGTTTTGATTAAAGTTTGTATCCCATCCGGAAGCCGCCCCAGTGCCGCCCCCGCAGGAACACCGGCACGGACAGATCCTTGCACATGACAAAGGTGCCGCCCCCCATGTCGCGGCGGTAACTGGTCAGCCGGAACGGTTTGGTGTTCCGCGCGGCTGCCAGCCCGGTGGGATCATTGAAGATCCGGCGGTTCCGGCAATTGGCGGCATTCCATACCGGGTCCTTGCCCTGTGGCTTGGAATAGACGGTATTATGGGTCGGCAGATAGGCATTGCGGTCAATGGCGACGCAGAACAGGATATTGGGGTTACGCGCCAGAATCGGCTCCTGAATCGGTGGCAAAATCCGGTCGGTGAACTCGGTGAACCGGGTCATCACCTGCTGCGGGTCACTGCCGGGGATCGGGCGGTAGGTTTCGTCGAACAGATCAGCTTCACTGATTGTGCCATTGCTCACCGCGGCCTCAAACGCCGCCGTGATGGCGGCAGCCCCTTCCCGCACCAGATCAAGGAACACGCTGTCCGGGGTTTTCAGGCCTGCCAGCATGGCTTCTTCCACCACCTTCTGGCTTTCCCACATCACTTCAGCGGTGTGTTTGTTGGCGTCTGACAGCGCGACCGATTCCGTTTCCAGCTCCTGCATCACACCGCTGATGATATTGGCGACGCTGCGGCAGCTGCTTTCGTTGCGCTCGGCTTCCTGCACGATGCCGCCGACCTGCCGGCCCATGCTGCGGATCTGGCCGCACAGGGCATCCATCACGCTGCCGAGGGTGGTGGTGGCGGTTTCCACGGAAGCGGCGCGGTCGCGGCTGTCCAGACTTTCCCGCGTCAGTTCCCCGACAAGTCCGCTCAGCTGGCCGACGGTTTCCCCGATGTGGGCGGTGGCGTTGCTGGTCTGCTGGGCCAGGGCCTTGACCTCGCTGGCGACCACGGCAAAGCCTTTTCCGGCCTCTCCGGCACGGGCGGCTTCGATGGTGGCGTTCAGGGCCAGAAGGCGGGTCTGGCTGGCGATTGTGTCAATCTCCCGCGAGACCTCGGTAACCCGCCCCAGCGTTGTGGACAGGGTGCCGAGGAAAGCTTCAATCCGCCCGACGGACCCGAGAAGCTCGCGGATCAGGGTGGTGGCTTCCCGCAGGCTGGCCTGAGAGCTGTCAGCCTCCTGCACCACGGTACGGCCCAGATCATCGGCCCCGCGTGCAGCTTCACCGATGCTGGCGTTGACCGTCAGCATGGCTTCGGTGGCGGTGCGGATATCGCCGAACTGGGTGACGTGATGCCCGACCTTGCCGGTCACGCTGTCCAGCTCCGATGAAACAGACGCCAGCCGGTTCCACAGATCACCGACCGTACCGGCCATCGACTGGGCGGTTGCTTCCAGCGCTGCCGGCCCTGCCGGTGCGGCGGAGGGGCCCGGTATGTCCATGGGTGGCGGATCGCCGCCGGAGTCCCGGCGGGCGTATTCAGTTCTACTCATGCACGACCCTCCCAGAATACATCCCGCCTCAGGCGGTTGAAGCCTCTGGTTGCTTGTTGTTTTGATTTGGACCTTTTACAGATCCTGTTTTGCAAGATTATTGCCGGAAAAGGATAGCAGGCAGGGCAGGCATGCCAAAACAGAAAAAGCAGATCATCCCGCCCGGATGGGTGGGGCCGGGCGGGGAAAAAGCATAGGGTAAGAGGGTCGATGGACGCCTGATGCCGTCAGCGGGTCAGCCAGTCAACCAGAAGACGGACCCCGAAACCGGTGGCCCCGGCCGGGGCCCAGGGCAGCGGGCGGCGGATTTCCGATGGTCCGGCAATGTCGAGATGGGCGAACGGCACCCCGTCCGGCACAAAGCGGGAGAGAAACCGGGCCGCATGCAGGGCATCGGGGATCAGGCGTGCTGCCGGGGCGCAGTGCCGCAGATCGGCAGCGTCAGACTTCAGGGCTTCATCCCAGCGCTCACTGAGCGGCATCCGCCACAGGGCTTCCCCGCTGCGCTGCCCGGAGTCGGTCAGGGCGGCGGCCAGAGAATCACCGTCACGGTCATGTCGGCAGAACAGCCCGGCGTGATCATGGCCAAGGGCGACAATGATGGATCCGGTCAGGGTGGCCAGATCGACGACCGCCGCCGGTTTTTCGGTGGCGCAGCCCCATGACAGGGCATCGGCCAGCACCAGACGGCCTTCAGCATCGGTGTCGATCACTTCCACACTCAGGCCGGAGTGCGAGGACAGAATATCGCCCGGACGATAGGCGTTTTCCCCGATGGCATTTTCGGCCAGTGCCAGCAGTCCGGTGACCGAGACCGGGGCCCGCTGCCGCGCCAGTGCATGCACGGTGCCGATCACGGCAGCGGCACCGCCCATGTCGCCCTTCATCTCTTCCATGCCACCGGCCGGTTTCAGGCAGATCCCGCCGGTGTCAAAGCACAGCCCTTTACCGACCAGAAGGGTCGGGGCGACCCCGGCCGGGCCACCGCGCCAGCGCAGCACCGCAAGGGCCGGGGGCGTGGCGGAGGCCTGACCGACTGCCAGATGCAGGCCCATACCGGCAGCCTGAAGGTCTTTGCGGTCAAGGATCTCAACCTCGACCCCCAGCGCCGACAGGGCGCGGGCATGGTCGATAAAGGTCTGTACGGTCAGGATATTGGCGGGCAGGGTCTGGAGGTCGCGGGCCAGCTCCACCCCTTCACAGACGGCTTCCGCCGCCTGCCACAGGGCAGCGGCAGAGGCCGGGTTTCCGCTGCGCCAGTGCAGGGTGGTGACGGTCGGGGGCAGGGGGTCGGCCTTGGTGGCATAGGTCGGGGCCTGCCACAGCCGCAGCCGCAGGGCAGACAGGCATTCAGCCGCCGCTTCCGGGCCAAGGGGCAGGTCAAGATCGGCCCCGCCGTCGCCAAGACCGCGCAGGGCCACCGCCAGCGCCCCGCCCAGCGTGCGCGCCTGCGCCGGGGTGCATTCGCCATCGACCCCGGCGATCACGGTGGTGGTGCCCGGCAGAATCCCGCTGCGCAGGGGCACCACCTGCCCGGCCCGCAGCGGCAGGGCGGTGCCGGACTGGCGCATGGCGGCCAGAAGGGCGGCCTGCTGATCGGGGGTGACAGAGGGCGGAAACCGGCCGTCGCTGCCGACGCCGATCACGGTGATCGCCGGGGTATCGGCCAGCGGGCGCGGGCTGCGCCGGGGCAGAAAGCGGACGGTCGGACGGGTCGGTGTGGGCAGCATCGGCTTACCTTTTATCATGCGGGAACAGAAAAAAAGCGGGGGCAACCGTGGCTGCCCCCGCCTGTCTCAGACTTAGGCTTCGTAATGGTCGGCGACGAAGTCGTTCAGCAGACGCACACCGAAGGCGGTGGCCCCTTTCGGCACCACCGGCAGGTCCTTGTTGGTCCAGGTGGTACCGGCGATGTCCAGATGCGCCCACGGGGTATCGTTTTCGATGTAGCGCTTCAGGAACTGGGCTGCGGTGATCGAGCCGCCGTTACGGCCATCGCCGACGTTCTTCATGTCAGCGATATCAGACTTGATCAGCTTGTCGTAGGCATCGCCCAGCGGCATCCGCCAGACCTTCTCGCCGGTGGCCTGCCCCTTCCGGAACAGCTTGTCAGCCAGATCGTCGTTGTTGGTGAACATCCCGGCGTGTTCGCCGCCAAGGGCCACGATGATCGCACCGGTCAGGGTGGCGAGGTCGATGATCGCCTTCGGCTTGTGTTCGCGCTGGGCGTAGGTCAGCACGTCGGCCAGCACCAGACGGCCTTCAGCGTCGGTGTTGATCACTTCGATGGTCTGACCGCTCATGGAGACGACGACATCCCCCGGGCGCTGGGCATTGCCGGACGGCATGTTTTCCACCAGACCGATCAGGCCGACGACGTTGGCCTTGGCCTTGCGGCTGGCCAGCGCGTGCATCAGGCCGGTGACGACCCCGGCCCCGCCCATGTCCCACTTCATGTCTTCCATGCCGCCGGCCGGCTTCAGGCAGATGCCGCCGGTGTCGAAGCACACGCCCTTGCCGACAAAGGCGACCGGGGCGTCACCCTTGGCGCCGCCGTTCCATTCCATGATGACGGTCTGGCTTTCCCGTACCGAGCCCTGACCGACGCCGAGCAGGGCATTCATGCCCAGCTTCTTCATCTCTTTCTCGCCGAGGACAGTCACCTTGACACCCAGCTTTTCCAGCTTCTGGCATTCCTTGGCGAATTCCTCTGGCCCGAGGATGTTGGCCGGTTCGCTCTGCAGGTTGCGGGTCAGGAACACGCCTTCCGCCACAGCGTCCAGCGGCGCAAACGCTTCCTTCGCATCCTTGCCGATATCGCTGGCGACGGTGAAGGTGGTGATCTTCGGCTTGTCTTCTTTCTTCTCGGTGGCTTCCGAGCGGTATTTGTCGAAGCGGTAGGACCGCAGCAGCGCCCCGAACCCGATGCGGGCAGCGGCTTCGGCGGTGGTGACGGCAGCCCCGTCGATACCGTCAAGGGCGAACAGCACGTCTTCATCCTGGGTGGCGACGGCGGCGGCATAGGCAGCCCCGCCGATCCGTTCCCACGCCGCCACATCAGCCTTGGCGGCATCGCCCAGACCGACCACGACAGCGCGCGACAGGGTGGTGCCCGCCGGGGCGAGGATGGTCAGGGTCTGTTCGGCCTTGCCGTCGAACTTGGCGGCATCCAGCGCCCGTGACAGCGCGCCGTTCCCGGCTTCGTTCAGCGCCTTGGCGGCGGCGGTCAGGGTGCGGTCCGCCAGCACGCCGACGATCACGGTGCCGGTGGCGGGCAGGCCGGATTTGGCAAAACGGATTTTCATGGTCGGGAAGTCTCCTCAGAGGACCGGCGGAGAGGTGGGCCGGTCGGGACACAATCCGGCAGGTCAGGCAACCGGCCGGAGAAAAACAGTTCCGCCAAAACTTTAATGCTTTTCCCGCCAATGAAAAGGGGGCGCGAAGCATAACTGCCGCGCGCCCGAAGCTGGGGAAAACCGCAGGTGAACTATCCGAAAGATTAATTCAGCAGGCCGGGCAGGGCGCTGAGGGTGGTCTGCTTGTCGGGATTGGCGATCATATAGACCGCGCGCAGGCGGTCATCCTGCGCCGTGAAGCCGATGATGTCGGTGCGTCCGGGGCGCACCACCACCGCCCCCGGGGCCCCGTTGATCAGGCAGGGGATGACCCGTGCCCCGGCCCCTGCCTTGCGGGAGACGCCAAGGGTGAAGCGGGTGATGGCATCCGGCCCGTGGATGGTGTTCAGGGCGGCGATGACTTTACCCCCGCCATCAGACAGCAGCACGGCATCGCCGGTGAACAGCCGTATCAGCGCATCATAATCAGCGGCATCTACCGCGCGGACGAATTCCTGCGTCAGATGGCCGATGGTGCGGGCCTGCACCGGGGAGACCGTGGCCGGTTCCGTCCCCACCTTCAGGCGGGCGCGGTGCACAAGCTGGCGGCAGGCCGCTGGCGTTGAGCGGAGGATCGGGGCGATCTCGGCATAGTCCATATCCAGCACATCCCGCAGCAGGAAGGCGGCGCGTTGCTCCGGGGTCAGCCGCTCCAGCACCACCAGAAAGGCATAGGACAGGTGTTCGCCACGGTCATCAGCCCGGCGCGGGGCTGTCAGCCCAACCGGAGACGGCAGGGGGGTCAGGTCCGGCTCCGGCAGCCAGTGGCCGACATACTCGGTGGCGGCGCGTTTCCGGGCCCGCAGCCGGTCCAGCGCCAGCCGGGTGACGATGGTGGTCAGCAGCGCCTGCGGCGACCGCACCGCCTGCCCGTCGCTGTCCGCCGCCGCCCATTTCAGCCAGGCATCCTGCAGGACGTCTTCGGCATCGCTGAAACTGCCCAGCAGGCGGTAGGCCAGCATCCGCAGGCGCGGGCGTTCCTGCGTATAGGTTTCCAGTGACGGGGCGGTGGCGGGCATGGCGGGCTCCTGTGGCGGATCAGGCGGCGGCGTGATCCGGCAGGGTATGACTGTATCCTGCACGGCCGACCCGGTTCCACGCATTCATCATGGCGATGATCATGATCAGGGTGCCGATGTCTTCTTCGCTGTAATGCAGACGCAGCCGGGCAAGGCGGGCATCGGTCTCGGCGTCTTCCATGCCCCGGGTCAGGCCGTCTGCCCAGCCGATCGCCTCTTTCTCGGCATCGGTCAGCAGCGGGCTGGCCTGCCAGTCGTCTCCGGCCATCAGGGCGATGGTTTCGGCGGGGATGCCGTCTTCATGGCCTTCCCAGCTGTGTTTCTGAATGCAGAAAACGCAGCCGTTGAGGTGAGAGATCTTCAGATCAATCAGGTGCTTCAGCCGCTTGCCGAATGCGGTCTTTTCCAGCATCTGGGTGACGGAATAGAGGGTGCCGGCCAGCACCGGGCTGGTTGCGCGGATATCAAAGCGGGTGGTCAGGGCCGTCATGGGGAAAATCCTTTAAGGGTCAGGCGGGCCATACGGGGCCGCCTTTCACCCGGTCAGACGCACGGCGCCCGGTGTCTGTGACAGGCACGGCAAAAAAAAACTGAATTCCCCTGACAGAATTATGAGCATACGGCCATCGGCTGCGGTATCCGGGGCCGCGCTGTGCTATACTGCAAAGACCGGGGTTAAGGAGGTCTATCGTGTTTAAGGTCATGAGCCGGTTACCGGTCTGTATGGCTGCGGCCCTGCTGGCGCTGGCGGCGGGAACTGCGGATGTGCGGGCGGCGGACTATACCTGGGTTAACGAACCGCCGCCGGGGCTGGTCGGCACGTGGGTCATCCGCGGCCAGTCGTGCGAGAATGAAAACAGTCAGGTGCTGATCTTTTCTGATGGCGGATACCGCTGGCGGCAGACGCGGACGGAATGGGGCTTTGCCCGTGGCCGTTTCAGCTGGGACCGGGGCAGCCCCAACACCTTCTTCCGGGTGCAGCGCTTTGTGCAGCAGGATGACCCGGACTTTCAGTTTATCGTCAGCGGGCCGGAAATGCGCAAATACACTTTCGGTTCCGGTAAGGTCACGCATTATGACCGCTGCCCGGATCCGAAAGGCTGACCATGTCGCTGCGCAGCCTGCGGACCTTCCGGGCCATTGGCCGCTGCGGCAGTTTTGCCGCTGCCGCCCGCCAGCTTGGTCTGACCCAGTCGGCGGTCAGCATGCAGATCCGGGCGCTGGAGGAGCATGTCGGCACCGCCCTGTTTGACCGCAGCCACCACCGCCCGCGCCTGAACAGTGCCGGGCGGCTGGTGCTGGAGCGGGTGGAAGACCTGCTGGATGCCTACGACCGGCTTGGTGACGGGCTGGGCGGCCCGGCGATCCCCGGCGGACCGTTGCGGATCGGGTCGATTCAGACCGCATTGGTGGAGGTGATGCCGCTGGTGCTGCGGCGCCTGCAGTCTGACCACCCGGCGATCCGCCCTACCGTACTGACCGGCCTGTCGGCAGAGCTGGTGGCCCGGCTGGATCAGGGGGAGTTTGACATGGTGGTGGTGACCGAGCCGCCGTTCCCGCCCCCTCAATGGCTGGAATTTACCCGGGTCCGGCAGGAACAGTTCTATGTGCTGGCTCCGGCCGGACACCCGGAGCCCCCCGCCGATGACGGGCCGGAAGATGCCCGCTGGCTGCGTTCGCTGCCCTATCTGCAGTTTGACCGGTCGGCATGGGCCGGACAGCAGCTTGACGCCGTGATGCGCCAGCGTGGGCTGGATGTGCAGGCAACCATGCAGTTTGACTCCCTGACCGCAGCTTTGGTGATGGTCGAAGCCGGGCTGGGGGTCTCGGTGGCCCCGTTGTCGGCGCAGCGGACGCAGGCGGTGCAGGGCCGGGTGCGGCTGATCCCCTTTGGCGACCCGCCGATGCTGCGGCATGTCGGGGTGATGCAGCGGCGCGACCATCCCCGGCGGCAGGCGGTGGCTGCGGTGACAGAGATTTTGCGGCAGACTGGCGGCAGCTTTAATCTTCAGAAAATCTGAAGATAACCTTCACGATTATGAATTTTGAATGAAGTCTGTTCCGGCCCATAGTGGGGGCATCCGGGCCCTGTATCCCGGCCCTGTCGTCTGTTGCGAGACTCCCCATGATCGCCGTTCTCAATGCCCTGATTCCGATTGCCGTCCTGATTTTCTGTGGCTGGCTGCTGAAAAGCCGGTCACTGCTGCCCGAGGCTTTCTGGGGCGGGCTGGAAAAACTGACCTATTACATTCTGACCCCGGCGTTGCTGGTGCATGTGCTGGCTGGGCCAAAGCCGGGTGGCAAAGCGGCCTTGCCTGCCCAGTGGGCTGACCTGATGACGGTGGTGTGGCTGACCCTGATCGGCTGCGCGGTCGGGCTGTGGGTGCTGGCCCTGATCTTCAGAGGCTGGAACCGCCCGGTTTTTACCTCGGTGTTTCAGGGCGGGGTGCGGTTCAACACCTTTGTCGGGCTGGCGGTGGCCGATGGCCTGCTGGGGCGGGAAGGGGTGGCGATGACCGCGCTGGCCGCAGGGGCGATGATTGTGCTGATCAATGTGCTGTGTGTTGCCACCCTGACCCTTGCCGTCGGTGGCGGCGGCAGTCTGATGACCCGGCTGAAGGTGATCCCGAAGGAACTGTCGCGCAATCCGCTGATTCTCGCCTGCCTGATTGGCGCGGTGTTCACGGCGACGGGAACCACTTTGCCGGTGGCGGTGGATGGTGTGTTCAAGATTTTCGGGGATGCCGGGCTGCCGATGGCCCTGCTGGCGGTCGGGGCAGGCATCCGCTTTGGCGGCGAGGCCCGGGCGGTGGGGTCAGAGGTTCTGGCTTCAGCAGTCCAGTTTATCGCCAAGCCACTGATCGCCTATGCGCTGGGCACCACCTTCGGGCTGTCAGGGACGGCCTTGGTCGTGGTGGTGCTGCTGATGGCTTTGCCGACCGCCCCGTCAGCCTACATCCTTGCCCGGCAGATGGGGGGCGATGCGCCGGTGATGGCCCGGATCATTTCGGCGCAGACGGTCGGGGCGTTTCTGACCCTGCCGGTGACGCTGTGGCTGCTGGGGCTGACCTGACGGATCAGGCCCCCGGATCAGCCGGGGTCGCCGCAGGTCTGGCGGATGCCATCGCGGTAGTGGGTCTGATAATAATGATGCAGGCCGAGCAGACTGCTGAGAACCAGCGCCGGAAGCCCGACCGACAGCAGGGCATGGGATGGCGCCAGAGCCACCAGCACCACCGACAGGCTGATGGTTAACGGCATTGCCAGGGCCAGCGCCCCGACGGTCAGAACGATCAGCAGCGGCATGATGTTCCCCTTATAACCGGACTGGTCCCGGCTTTTATATGCAGGACCATGAAAATACGGTGCGCCTGATTATGCCCTGATGCAAGCGGGCTGAGGGTGTCATCTGCATGACATCATGAGGTCTGTTGTTTTCGTGGCATCAGGCGGGGTCATCGGGTACCGTCTGCGATACTGGATAAGCACCGGAACAGGAGCCGGACATGGGGCGATTCGGTTTTGGGCAGGCATTGCGGCGGGTGGAAGACGACCGGTTTCTGACCGGGGCAGGGCAGTACACCGATGATGTCTGCCTGCCGGGGCAGGCCATTGGCTATGTGGTGCGCAGCCCGTATGCCCATGGCGACATCACCGTTCTGGATGTTTCCGCCGCGCGGGAGATGCCGGGGGTTCTGGCGGTGCTGACCGACGCTGACCTGACGGCAGCGGGGATCGGCGGCCTGCCCTGTGTGGTCCGGCCGACCGGCACCAACGGTCAGAAGATGCCGGTGCCGGAGCGGCCGGTTCTGGCCCGGGGCCGGGTGCGGTACGTCGGTGAGCCGGTGGCCTTTGTGGTGGCGGAAACGCTGGAACAGGCCCGTGACGCAGCGGAACAGATTCTTCTTGATGTTGATATCCTGCCCGCAGTGGCTGATCTGGCGGCGGCGGTTGCCCCCGGTGCTGAAATCCTGTGGCCGGACCATGCCCCCGGCAATGTGCTGACGGATTTCGCGTTGGGCGATGCTGCGGCGGTGGAGGCGGCTTTTGCCGGTGCCGCCCATCATGTCTCGCTGGATCTGATCAATAACCGTCTGGCCCCGACCCCGCTGGAGCCACGGGGCGCGCTGGCGGCCTATGATCCGGCGGAGGGCAGCTATACCCTTTATACCGGCAGTCAGGGGTCGCACACCCTGCGTGACTGGCTGTGCCGGCTGGTGCTGTCCCTGCCACCGGAAAAACTGCGGGTGGTCGCCGGGGATGTCGGTGGCGGCTTTGGCATGCGGCTGTTTTTATATAACGAGCAGGTGCTGGTGCTGGCGGCATCCCGCCTGACCGGTCGCGCGGTAAAGTGGATTGCTGACCGGGGCGAGGGCTTTCAGTCCGACACCCATGGCCGGGATCAGCGCAATCATGCCGAGCTGGCATTGGATGCGGACGGGCGGATTCTGGCGCTGCGGGTGCGGTCACTGGGCAATGTCGGGGCCTATCTGTCGCAGATGGGGGCCTTTGTGCCGACTATGGCGGGCACCTCGATGCTGACCGGGGTGTATCATGTGCCGGTGGCCTATGCCCATGCGCAGGTGGTGGTGACCAATACGGCGCCGGTCGATGCCTATCGCGGGGCCGGGCGGCCTGAGGCAGCCTATGTGATTGAACGCCTGATGGATGCGGCAGCCCGCCAGCTTGGCCTGTCACGGGATGAAATCCGCCGCCGTAATTTTCCGGTGGCCCTGCCGTATAAGACGGCATTCGGCCATGCCTATGACAGCGGTGACTTCCCCCGCCTGCTGGAAACGGCGCAGGCACGGGCCGACTGGGCCGGGTTTGAGGCCCGGCGGGCGGACGCCCGGGGCCGGGGCCGCCTGCGGGGGCTGGGGATCAGCTATTATGTCGAGGTCTGCGGCGGTGGCGGCGATGAAACCGCGCATGTCGAGCTGCATGGCGATGGCACCGCAACGGTGCTGATCGGCACCCAGTCCACCGGGCAGGGGCATGAAACCGCCTATGCCCAGATGGTGGCGGCAGAGTTTGGCATCAGCCCGCAGGCCGTACGGGTAAGGCAGGGCGATACGGCGGAGGTGCCGACCGGGAAGGGCACCGGCGGATCCCGGTCCCTGCCTGTCGGCGGGGCGTCGCTGTCGCAGGCGGTGGATGCGGTGATTGCGCTGGCCCGTCCGCTGGCGGCAGCCCGGCTGGGGGCGGCTGAAGACACCGTCCGCTTTGAGGATGGGGTGTTTCTGGCCCCGGCCTCGAATGAAGGGGTCCGCCTGACCGATCTGGCGGCGGATGCCCCGGCAGGAGCCCTGAAGGCAACCTCGGCCTGGAAGCCGCCCGCCGGGACTTATCCCAACGGATGCCACCTTGTTGAGGTGGAGATCGACCCTGACACCGGGGCGACAGAGGTGGTGCGGTACACCATCGTTGATGATGTCGGGGTGGTGATCAATCCGCTGCTGCTGAAGGGGCAGGTGGTCGGCGGGGTGGCGCAGGGGCTGGGACAGGCCCTGTGTGAGGGGGTGGTCTACGAGGCCGACAGCGGGCAGCTGCTGACCGGCAGCCTGATGGATTACGCCCTGCCCCGGGCGGACAGCCTGCCGGACATTGATTTTTCAACCGTCGAAATCCCCTGTACCACCAATCTTCTGGGGGTCAAGGGCGCCGGGGAGGCCGGCACCATCGGCTCGACCCCGGCGGTGATGAGTGCGGTGCTGGACGCGCTGGCTCCCTGTGGTATCACTCATCTCGATATGCCCGCCACGCCGCTGGCGGTGTGGACTGCCCTTCAAACTGCGGAAACCCGACCCTGATGTCTGCCTTCTCCCCCACTGCCGCCACCCTGTCGGCCCTGACCGAAGCCCTGATCCCTGTGGTGTATGAGGCCGGGGCGGCGATCATGGAGATTTACGCCTCTGACTTCGCGGTCGAGCGGAAAGGCGATCACTCGCCGGTGACGGCGGCGGATGCCGCCGGTGAAAAGATCATTGTTGCCGCCCTGTCGCGCCTGACGCCGGATCTGCCGGTGGTGGCGGAGGAAGCGGCGGCAGCCGGGCAGATCCCCGAGATCGGCAGCGGTCCGTTCTGGCTGGTGGATCCGCTGGACGGCACCAAGGAATTCGTTCGCCGCAACGGTGAGTTTACCGTCAATATCGGCCTGATTGTTGACGGTCAGCCGGTGCTGGGGTTGGTTCAGGCCCCGGCTCAGGGCATTCTCTATGCCGGGTGGGTGGCTGCGGACGGCAGCCGCACCGGTTTCCGTGAAACGGCCTCAGGGCGGGAAGAGATCCGCTGCCGGGCCCCCGGTCCCGATGGGTTGACGGTCCTGTCCAGCCGTTCACATGCGACGTCAGATGCTTTACAGGCCTATCTGGCTGATAAGACGGTGGCGTCGATCACCAATGCCGGAAGTTCGCTGAAGTTCTGCCGGATTGCCGAAGGGCAGGCGGATCTGTATCCGCGTTTCGGGCCGACCTGCGAATGGGACACCGCCGCAGCCCATGCGGTGCTGCGGGCAGCGGGGGGCAGTCTGACCCAGGTGGATGGAAGTCTGTTTCTGTATGGCAAGGCTCCGGCCTTTCTCAACCCGCACTTTATTGCCCGTGGGGCGGAGGGCGTGTGATGGGGGCGGCAGTGGTGAAGGCGGTGACCCCGGCGGTTCTGGACGAGGCAGCCGCCCTGCTGCGGGACGGGCGGCTGGTGGCTTTCCCGACCGAAACGGTGTACGGACTGGGGGCCAATGCCTGCATTGATACCGCTGTTGCCGGTATTTTTGCCGCCAAGGGCCGCCCGCATTTCAATCCGTTGATTGTGCATGTGCCGGATATGCCTGCGGCGTTGCGGCTGGCTGACTTCGACGATCGGGCCCGGCAGGTGGCGGAACGGTTCTGGCCGGGCCCGCTGACGCTGGTGTTGCCACGCCGGGCCGACAGCGGCCTGTCGCATCTTGTCTCCGCCGGGTTGCCGTCGGTGGCACTGCGGATGCCCGCCCACCCGCTGGCGCAGGATCTGCTGCACCGTGCCGGGTGCCCGGTGGCGGCACCGTCGGCCAACCGATCCGGCAGCATCAGCCCGACGCAGGCAGCGCATGTGTCGGCCAGCCTTGGTGACCGGGTGGACCTGATTATTGATGGCGGTGCCTGTGCGGTCGGGGTTGAAAGCACGGTGATTGATCTGACCACGCCGCAGGCGGCGCTGCTGCGCCCCGGTGGGATCGCGCGGGAAGATCTTGAGGCCGTTCTGGGGCCGCTGGTGCTGTCCACCGATGCCGAAGATGCCCCGAAAAGTCCGGGGCAGCTGTTATCCCATTATGCCCCGTCCTGCCCGGTGCGGCTGCTGGCGACTGCGGCGGCAGAGGGAGAGGCGCTGCTGGGCTTTGGCGGAACGCCGGGGGCAGTGCTGGATCTTTCCCCCTCGGGTAATCTTCTGGAGGCGGCGGCCAATCTGTTTGCCATGCTGCACCGGCTGGATGCGGAAGGCTGGGCCGGGATTGCCGTTGCCCCGATCCCCGATATCGGGCTGGGGCTGGCGATCAACGACCGTCTGCGCCGGGCCGCTGCACCCCGGGGATAAGGGATGACGGCGGAAGCGACGGAGTTGTGCCACCTGTTCATGATGGTTTCCCCCGGAGCGCCGGAACGGCTGGCGCTGGAGGCTGTCGGCCTGCGGGAGTCATTCCGCCGGGAGCATCCGGGGCAGGGGACCTGTAACGTCTGTTACTGCTTCGAGAATGCCTATCTGGAACTGTTGTGGGTCACTGACCCGCAGGCTCTGCGGTCTGCGGTGATTGCCCCGACCGGCCTGTCACAGCGGGCCGCGTGGCGGTCTGGCGGGGCCTCACCGTTCGGGGTGGGGCTACGGCGGGGGCAGGGCGGACTGACTGTGCCGACATGGGACTTTGCGCCGCCTTATCTGCCGCTCGGACTGACGATTCCGGTGGCCCGGGCCAGTGATGACCTGTGTCAGCCATTCGTGTTTCTTTCGCCGGGGGGCACCCGCCCGGATCAGTGGAGCGATGGCCGTTCCGGGCAGCGCCAGCAGACGGCAGGACTGACGGATATCGCCGGAGCCGAGCTGACAGTGGCTGGGGTGCCTGCCCCTGATCTGACCGCCCTGCTGGCCCCGGCCGGAATCCGCCTGCGGCAAGGGCCAGCCCCTGCACTGCGGATTACACTGACCGGTCCCGGCAGCGGGCGGATTCTCGATCTTCCGGCTTTCCGGTGGAGTGAGATCTGAAACAAAGATGGCGCGGATCCCGGTGGGGCCGCGCCATTCTGTTTTAAAGTCCGCAGGCCTGATAAGCCTTAACCTTCAGAGAAGGCCCTGTCCTTAATGGGGGCAGGTGTCTTTAACCATTCCGGACTTCACGCAGAAAAGCCTGAACCGCGCTGCGCAGGATATCGGCCTGCCGGGACAGATCTTCCGCCGAGGTTGTCAGCCCTTTGGTGGACTCCGCGCTGGAAATCGCGGTTTCGCGCACCCCGACAATGGTGCGGGTGACATCGCCGGTCCCGGTGGCGGCATGCTGAACATTCCGGCTGATTTCAGCGGTGGCGGCATTCTGCTGTTCCACCGCTTCAGCGACACTGGCGGTTTTGGCATCGACCAGACCAATCTGGTCCAGAATATCGTTGACCGACAGAATGGTGTCGCGGGCACTGTCCTTGATGTGCTCAACCCGCTTGGCAATCTCTTCCGTCATGTCGTGGGTCCGGCTGGCCAGCGTTTTGACTTCGCTGGCGACAACCGCAAAGCCTTTACCGGCATCCCCGGCGCGCGACGCTTCGATGGTGGCGTTCAGGGCCAGCAGGTTGGTCTGGCGGGCAACGGTGTCGATCGCCTGAATGACAGCGTCAATATCATCGACCGCCTGCTGCAGATCCTCCAGTTTCTCGGCGGACTGCTGGGCAGCGGCGGCGCAGGCTTTGGCGGTGCTGGCCGTATCGCTGACATTGGTGGTGATGGTCTGGAGCGAGGCAGACATTTCCTCTGCGGCTGCGGCGACGGTCTGCACATTGCCCGACGCCACCTCGGCGGCACTGGCGACCGAAGCGCTCTGATCTGCTGCTGCTCCGAGAGATCCGGCAAGGTCAGAGGCCATGCCGTTCATGGTGCCGGCAGAGGCTGACAGGCTGCTGACGATCCCCTCAATCCGCTGTTCAAAGTCACGCACGGCTGCGGCGACAGCCTCCGAGCGGCGCAGGCGTTCTTCCTGTTCGGCTTTCTGAGCATCCTCCAGACGGCGGGCTTCCTTGGCGTTGTGCAGGAAGACCTGCATTGCCCCGGCAATTTCACCGACTTCATCCCGGGTTTTAATGTCGGGGATCTGAACCGACAGATCGCCCTTCGCCAGATCGAGCATTGTCGCGGTCAGCGGCTTCAGCGGGCGGACGGAGCGGATAATCCAGAAGGCAAAGCAGCCGCCAAGCAGCACCGACAGGCCGGTCACCACTTCCATCAGGATTTCAAAGCGGGCGGCAACCATCCGGGTCTGATCGGTAATGGCTTTGTTACGGGCTTCCTGAAGGTCGATAAAGCGGTTGATCGCGGCAAGCCAGTCGACAAACGCCGGGGCCGCGCTGGTCATCAGGTTTGATTTTCCCGCATCCTGCCGACCGGAATCGGTATCGGCGATGATCTGTTCCACCACCTTCAGGGTCCGGGCCTCAATGGCGTTGATGTCATCGAGGATCTTCTTTTCCTCAGCGTCAGCGGGGGTCTTGGCGAGGATGTCGCTCATCCCCTTGGCCGATGCGCTGTAGGCGGCGGCGAGGCGGTCAATCTCGGCTTTCAGCTTCTGGTGATCCGTGGCGGAGCCGGTCAGGATGTAATCCCGCACGGCGATGGCACGGTCATGGACACTGCCCCGGAAATTGATGGCAAAACGCTGCTTGACGCTGTTCAGGTCGTTGATGGTGGTCAGACTGGTATCAATCTTGCGCACCTCAGTGATGCCGACCAGCGTGGTGATGATCATCAGCAGCAGGATCACCCCGAAGCCAAGAACAAGTCGGGTGGTGATTCTTGCGTTTTTCATAATTCCCTCCGCTCAGGCACTGCCCACCAGCCCACAGGTAGGGCAGTCCTCTTCCTACGGCAACAGTACGCGGTCGTTCCGCCGCACGTCCAACAACAACTGTCTTACGGTCTGATCGGAAAGCCCGATCACCGGATCTGACGTAAGCAAACCACGGTATACGAAAGAAAAAGAAGAAAGTCCTTTGGTATCAGGGGAAAACCCGTTAGCGCTGACAGCATAGAAAAAACCGCCGGGCTTTACAGTCCGGCGGTTTTCACAAATCCGTGATCCGGCTGACCGGAACGGTATCAGACCACGCGCTCGATCATCTTCTTCTTGATGTCGGCAATGGCCTTGGCCGGATTCAGACCCTTCGGGCAGGTATTGGTGCAGTTCATGATGGTATGGCACCGATACAGCTTGAACGGATCTTCCAGATCATCCAGACGCTTGCCGGTGGCTTCGTCGCGGGAGTCATTGATCCAGCGGGCAGCCTGCAGCAGGATCGCCGGGCCGAGGTAACGGTCACCGTTCCACCAGTAGCTGGGGCAGGAGGTGGAGCAGCAGAAGCACAGAATGCATTCCCACAGGCCGTCCAGCTTGGCGCGGTCTTCGGGGGACTGCAGCCGTTCGCCGCTGGGCGGGAACGGGGTGTCAGCCTGCATCCACGGCTCGATCGACGCATACTGGGCGTACACGTGGGTCAGGTCGGGGACCAGATCCTTGATCACCGGCATGTGCGGCAGCGGGTAGATCTTGACGTCACCCTTCACGTCGTCGATGGGCTTCAGGCAGGCCAGGGTGTTGGTGCCGTCGATGTTCATCGAGCAGGAACCGCAGATGCCTTCACGGCAGGAGCGGCGCAGGGTGAGGGTGGAATCCACCTCGTTTTTGATCTTCAGCAGGGCGTCCAGCACCATCGGGCCGCAGGCGTCGAGATCCACCTCGAAGGTGTCGACGCGCGGGTTCTGCCCGCTGTCCGGATCATAGCGGTAGATCTTGAACTTCTTGACGCGCTTGGCGCCGGCCGGAGCCTTAAAGGTCTTGCCTTCGGTCACCCGGCTATTGGCGGGAAGGTTGAATTCAGCCATGGGTTTATCCTCTCGGCGTCCGGATTAGTACACGCGCTTCTGCGGCTTGATGTACTCGACTTCGTCGGTCAGCGTGTAGGTGTGAACCGCACGGTAATCGAGGGAGACGTTGTACTTGTCATCCACATAAGCCAGGGTGTGCTTCATCCATTCGGCGTCGTCACGATCCGGATAATCTTCGTGGGCATGGGCGCCACGGGATTCCTTACGGGCTTCCGCCGACACCATGGTGGCGTTGGCGCAGGCCATCAGGTTTTCCAGCTCCAGACCTTCGATCAGGTCGGTGTTGAACACCAGCGAGCGGTCGGTGATGCCCATATCCGGCATGGTGGCGGCGATCTTCTTCAGATTCTCGACGCCTTCGGACAGCGACTTGGAGGTGCGGTACACGGCCGCATCCAGCTGCATCGCCTTCTGCATGTCCAGACGGATTTCGGCAACACGGCGCTCGCCCTTGGCATTGCGCACGCGGTCCAGACGGTCCAGCGCGTTCTGACCGGCATCGCCGGGCAGAGCCCGATGCTTGGTGTTCGGCTTCACCAGCTCGGCAGCGCGGTGGGCGGCGGCACGGCCAAACACCACGAGGTCGAGCAGGGAGTTGGTGCCCAGACGGTTGGCACCGTGCACCGACACGCAGGCCGCTTCGCCGACGGCCATCAGGCCGCCGCACAGGTTATCCGGGCTGTCCTTGGTCGGACGGACCACTTCACCGGTGTAGATGGTCGGAATACCGCCCATGTTGTAATGCACGGTCGGCAGAACCGGGATCGGTTCCTTGGTGGCATCGACGCCCGCGAAAATCTTCGAGGTTTCGGTGATGCCGGGCAGACGGCTGTGCAGGATTTCGGCACCCAGATGTTCCATATGCAGGAAGATATGGTCCGCACCCTTGCCGACGCCGCGCCCTTCGCGGATTTCCATGGTCATGGCGCGCGAGACGACATCGCGGGAGGCCAGATCCTTGGCGGTCGGGGCATAGCGTTCCATGAAGCGTTCACCCGCCGAGTTGGTCAGGTAGCCGCCTTCGCCGCGCGCCCCTTCGGTGATCAGACAGCCGGAGCCGTAGATACCGGTGGGGTGGAACTGCACGAATTCATGATCCTGCAGCGGCAGCCCGGCGCGGGCGACCATGCCGTTACCGTCGCCGGTGCAGGTATGGGCCGAGGTGCAGGAGAAGTAGGCGCGGCCATACCCGCCGGTGGCGAGGACGGTCTGATGAGCCTGGAAGCGGTGGATGGTGCCGGTGGCCATATCCAGTGCGACAACGCCGAGGCATTCGCCGGTCTGCGGATCCATCATCAGGTCCAGCGCGAAGTATTCGACGAAAAATTCCGCCTTATGCTTCAGGCTCTGCTGATACAGGGTGTGCAGGATGGCGTGGCCGGTACGGTCAGCGGCGGCGCAGGCGCGCTGCACCGGGGCCTTGCCGTAATCGCGCATGTGGCCGCCGAACGGGCGCTGATAGATCTTGCCGTCCGGGGTGCGGGAGAACGGAACGCCGTAGTGTTCCAGCTCGTGCACGGCGGGGATGGCTTCGCGGCACATGTATTCGATGGCGTCCTGGTCACCCAGCCAGTCCGACCCCTTGACGGTGTCGTACATGTGCCACTGCCACTTGTCTTCGGCCATGTTGCCCAGTGCGGCACCGATGCCGCCCTGCGCCGCCACGGTGTGGGAGCGGGTGGGGAACACCTTGGTGATACAGGCGGTCTTCAGACCGGCGGCGACCATGCCGAAGGTGGCGCGCAGACCGGCACCGCCGGCCCCGACGACAACCACATCATACTTGTGGTCGACAAACGTATAAGCGGCCATCTGTCTCAGCCTCCAATCGCAACGAACAGCACCGACACCACGCCGAACACGCCCAGGGCGATGCTCAGCAGCTTGATCGCCACGATGCTGGCGGTCTTCACGGCGTGACAGTGCACATAGTCTTCAATCACCACCTGCAGGCCGAGCTGGGCATGGTGGAACACCGCCGCCAGCAGCAGGACCAGAAGGGAGGCATTCAGGGGGTTCTTCAGCCAGGCATGCATGGAAGCATAGTCGGCGCCGACGTTGGCGGCGATCGACACCACAAACCAGAACACCAGCGGCACCATCGCCACGGCGGTCAGGCGCTGCTGCCACCAGTGATGGACACCTTCCTTGGCGGAACCGAGGCCGCGGGCGCGGCCAAGCGGAGTACGCAGGCTCATTCTCTCTCTCCCGCAGTCGTTATCAGATGGCCAGGCCGAGGATCCACGCCAGCACGGTCAGGACCGCGGCGGCTGCCAGCACGATGATGCCGGACTTGTAGATCTCTTCCTTCTCGAACAGCTTGCCCGCGTCCCAGAACAGGTGACGGATGCCGTTGCAGAGGTGGTAGAACAGGGCAAAGCTCCAGCCCAGCAGCAGCAGGCGACCGAACCACGACCCGATCAGGGACGAGGCGGTCTCATAGGCCTGCGGACCGGCGGCAGCCGACCCCAGCCAGTACAGCAGCACCAGGGTGCCGACCACAAGGGCCACACCGGTGATGCGATGGCTGATCGACATCGCCATGTGCAGCTTGAAGGAATAAATCTGGAGATGGGGGGACAGGGGCCTGGAGTCAGGTTTCATGGCGCGGGCCTCTCGACAGCTTTCCGATCACCCGGTGCGGATCCCTTGTTATCTCGGGGTTGGTCCGGGGGCACGATGGGTCCATAAAATGGCGATGCGGGCTTGGTTTAGCCCCTGACCGCCGGGGTTGTCAACGTTGCGATGCCACGAAAAAGCGGTTTTTCCTACCCTCTCGGGTGGGTCTTTGGCTGGACTCTTTCAAAATGAACGGGTTCTCTTTGCAAGTCATAATAATCACCGTCCCGCAGACTGCCCGAATAGTTGGGGAAACATTGCCGGAGCCTCCCCCGAACGGGGAGGGATACCGTATTTTTACGGTGCGCCGCCGGGATTGGATCAGGAGTCGTGTACCCCCGCCTCTGCCTCCCCCCTTTGCCGCCCGGGGCGGGGGAATAATCCACAGCCATGGCGGGGCAGGTGTGACATAGGCCCTTGACTTCCCCCCCACAGATGCCCGAGTCATCACTGCCGCCCGTGACCGGTGGCACCTTCCATGCTGTCTGTCCGGTACGGCTTTCCGGGGCGTTGCCCCCGGGGGGCGCGCGGGATTTGCAGCTCTATCATGGCTTAAGGCAGGCGCAGACGCATGACGGTAATGATCGAGATGGGGAAGACGCAGAGCGGGACTCCGGCGTTGCTCGATCTGGAGGAGCTGCTGGCGACGCGCCTGCTGGTGCAGGGCAATTCCGGGTCCGGCAAGTCGCATCTGCTGCGGCGGCTGGTGGAGCAGAGCGCGAGTCAGGTCCAGCAGGTGCTGATCGACCCGGAAGGTGACTTTGTGACGCTGGCCGAACGCTATGGCCATGTCGCCATTGACGCGGCGGAGCACACCGAAAGCGGTCTGGTGCAGGTTGCCGGACGGGTGCGACAGCACCGGATCTCGGTGGTGCTGTCGCTGGAAAATCTGGAGATGGACCGCCAGATGCGGGCTGCCGCCGCGTTTCTGAACGGCCTGTTCGATGCCGCGCGGGAATTCTGGTATCCGGTGCTGGTGGTGGTTGATGAGGCGCAGCTGTTTGCCCCGGCGGCGGCGGGCGAGGTTTCTGATGAAGCCCGCAAGGTTTCCCTCGGCGCGATGACCAACCTGATGTGCCGTGGCCGGAAACGCGGTCTGGCCGGGGTGATCGCCACCCAGCGCCTTGCCAAGCTGGCGAAAAACGTGGCGGCGGAAGCCTCTAATTTTCTGATGGGGCGCACGTTTCTCGATATCGACATGGCCCGTGCCGCCGATCTTCTGGGTATGGAACGGCGGCAGGCCGAAGCCTTCCGGGATCTTCAGCGCGGGCAGTTCATCGCCCTTGGTCCGGCCCTGTCACGCCGTCCGCTGCCGATCCGTATCGGTACGGTGGAAACCTCGGGCCGCTCTTCCAGCCCCAAGCTGGTGCCGCCGCCGCCGTCGCTGGAAGATGCCCGCGACCTGCTGATGGCCACCGACGCGCCGGAAACGCCGCGTCTTGCCGTGGTGCGCCCGTCACCGACCGCCACCGACGAGACCCTGCGGTCGCTGGCGGCGGCCCTGTCGGCGGCGGCGCAGGCCCCGGCACTGGCTGCGGTGCCACCCGCGCCGGACGGGGATGACGGCGATGACCGCGATGACGATCTGCTGTCTCTCGGCGGGGCCGAAGACCCGGTGGAAGAGGAAGGGGCCGGGACTGACGGGGAGGAGGGCGCGGCTGTCCGCCCGGCGCTGCCTCCGGTTTCTCCGGCTGTTGCTCCGCCGGTTGCCCAGCCCGCGCTTCCGGGGGTGATGATCCCGGCGGATCAGACCCTGCCACAGGTGGGGACCAGCGCCTTTTATGATGCCATCCTGCGCGATCTGCTGCTGGATCCCGATGCGCCGTACCGTTCGGTGCAGGTGCTGTATCAGGACTTCATCACCCGCTGTAAGTCCTACGGCGTCAGTGGCCGGGGGATTGATCTCAACGGGTTCCGGCGGCGGCTGGCCACGGCCCGGGCCGGGGTGGATGACGCGCTGGCCCAGACCCCAGAATGGGGCGAGGCCGAGCAGGTGGCCGCCGGATTGCCGGAAGATCTGCAGGCCCTGTATCTGCTGCTGGCCCGGTCGGCGCTGGCCGGTGAGCCGTGCCCGTCAGACGCTGCCATCGCCAAGGCCCGGGGCAGCCGCTCCGCCCGCCGGGCCCGGGGCCTGCTGAGCTATCTGGAGCAGCGCGACATGATCCGCATCCGCGATGATGTCTATGGCAACCGCTGCATTCTGCTGACGGCCCTGAACTGGGAAACCGCCCCGGGCAATCCGGAAGCAGACCTCACGGCTGAGGCCTGCTGAACCGGGGGGCCACAGTCCCCGAAAGGCCCCGGGTCTTTTACAGCCGGTCGCCGACCAGAGCTCGCCGGATGCTGGCGGCGATATCGGTGGCGGCGTTCAGCGCCGGGTGGACCCATGGGCGGTACAGGCCGGACAGGGGTTCCGCCAGACCCAGCGCATACAGGTTCTGGTGCAGGCGGGCATGCTTGGGCGTGATCAGCGCCGGGGGCGCATAGATGTAAACCGGGGCCTGTGTCGCGCAGGCCTCTGAGACCATGCTGACGGAATCACCGGTGACGATCACCGCGCTGGCATGGGCCAGATAACCGAAATAGGGGTTTTCGCCGGTATCGCCCCACCGGAACAGGTGTGCCGGGGCGGGCAGGGCTTTCATCAGCGCGGTTTCGGCTTCCCGTCCGGTCCGGCGGGAGGTCGTGACGACCAGAGAGCCGCCGGTGGCGCGGACCATCGTGCCGACCTGCTCCGCCAGATCACGGGCCATGGCCGGGGTGAACGTGCGGTTTTTGGTCGATCCGCCGACGATCAGGGCAAACAGCGGCCGCTTCAGGCTGCCCAGCCGGGTATGCCAGCGGGCCGCCTCAATCGCCAGACGGGTTTCGGTCACCCGGTGCGGGGCGCCGGTAATGCGCATCACATTGTCCCGCACGCCGGGCAGATGGTCATGGGACGGCACGGCGATCAGGTCGAAGTCGTTCAGGCCGCTGGCCCCCGGCCACATGATCTGGCACAGGTAGGCCGCTGGATTGCGGCGCTTGATCCAGCGGGCGACCGGGGCAGTGCGCCGCCCGGCGGCAATCACCAGATCCGGCCATGGCGAGACCATGGCGCTGCCGGTGCTGGCATCAACCCCGATCAGCGAGGCCCGGCGCAGTACGTTTGGCAGCCGTCCGGCCCAGGTATACCGGATGTCCTTGGTCACAAACTCCCAGCCAAGGGCCTCGGCCACGCCAAGGGCCTGACTGGTGTTTCCGGCGCGGTCATCGGACAGCACCCAGACCAGCGGGTCGCGGTCTTCCGGCATCTGCCCAAGGCGCGGCGTGGCGGCAGGGGGCGTTGCCGTTGCCCCCTCCGGCCCTTTTCCGGCCCCGTCAGCGGCCCGTGAAGGCGGCTTTCCGCTTGTCCCTGAAGGCACTGAGGCCTTCGGTGTAGTCTTCTGTCGCCAGAAACTCATAGCATTCGTCCAGCTCGCGGTCAGAAATCGGGGCCGGGGTGCCGGTCAGCCGCCGCACAAAGGCCTTGTGCCAGCGGTTGACCAGCGGTGCACCGGCGGTGATCCGCCGGACGGTGTCGGCCACGTCCTGCTCCAGCATATCGTCTGCGACGACGCGGTTCACCAGTCCAATGCGTTCCGCATGGGCTGCACCGATAATTTTTCCTTCCAGCAGGATTTCCAGCACCGATGCCGGGTTGATGTGGTTGAGGATTCCCGCCAGCTCCGGGTAGGCCATCACCACGCTGATCCGGTTGATCGGCACGCCGAAACGGCTGCTTTCGCCGCAGATGCGCAGATCGGCCATGCACGCCAGCTCCAGCCCGCCGCCGACACAGGCCCCGTCAATGCGGGCAATCACCGGATGGGGGCAATCCCGCACCAGGGTCAGGGCCCCGCGCATGATACGGTCATAGTCCTTGGCCTGTTCTGCCGTGGCCCGCACGGTGTCGAATTCGGCGATATCGGCCCCGGCTGCGAATGCCTTGCCCCCGGCCCCGCGCAGGACCACCGCCCGCACCCCGGAGTCGGCATTCAGGGCGGCAAAAGCATCGGCCAGACCCTGCCACATCGGCAGATCCATGGCATTCAGCTTTTCCGGACGGTTGAGGGTAACGGTGGCGATAGCCCCGTCGCGGGTGAGCAGAATCGGGGCGCTTTCAGGCGTGGACATCGGGTTCCTCCTGCCGGGCCGGGGCGGGACTGGCCGCAGACGGTGCAGGCTGATGCCCTGCCGCTGATCCGCTGTTGGTCCGGTCATGCTGTTTAGTGTTGTGCCAGCCGCCGATAGACCGTAAAGAAACGGCCAATCGCATTCAAGCTGACTGTGCAGTGCAATATCAGGTCCGCCTAACGGACCCGGCGGTTCTGCGCAGCCTGATTTCCGGCCCGGGCAGCCCCCGTGCCGCCCGTCCCTCTGGCACAGAACTCAATAGGACCCGCGCCGATGCAGACCGCTTCCCGCAGCCCCGAACAAAAGCAGGCTGGCCTGACCGTTGCCCGTATTCTGCTTGAACTGAAGGCTGTCAATTTCCGTCCGGAAGAGCCCTATACCCTGACCGCCGGCTGGGCCAGCCCGGTCTACATCGACTGCCGCAAGATCATCTCTTTCCCGCGTGCCCGCCGGAAGATCATTGATCTGGCCGTGCAGCAGGTGCAGCGTGACATCGGCTTCGAGGTGATCGACGCCGTTGCCGGTGGCGAAACCGCCGGGATCCCCTACGCCGCCTGGGTGTCGGATTGCCTTGATCTGCCGATGCAGTACGTGCGCAAGAAGCCGAAGGGCTTTGGCCGGATGGCCCAGATCGAAGGCGACCTGAAGGAAGGCCAGAACGTTCTGCTGGTGGAAGATCTTGCCACCGACGGCGGATCCAAGCTGAACTTCATGAACGCCATCCGCAATGCCGGGGCCAAGTGCGAACACGCGCTGGTGATGTTCTATTACGGTGTCTTCCCCGGTGCCCTGAAGGCGCTGGAAGAAGAAGGTCTGGAACTGCACTTCCTCGCCACCTGGTGGGATGTTCTGGAAGTGGCCGAAACCTCGGGCACCTTCGATAAGAACACCATCAACGAAGTGCGCGCCTTCCTGCACGACCCGATCAGCTGGTCGGCCAGCCATGGCGGCCGCGCGGAATAAAGCCTTCCGGCTTTCCCCGCCCGGTTTTCCCCACCCGGCTTTCCCTTGTGGCAGGCCTGTTCTGAAAATCCCGCCCGCCGTTCCGGTTGGGCGGGATTTTTATATTTAATTTTAATCATATTAATCCCCCATCTTTTGTTTCCCCTTTGTGTAAAAAGTCGCCATCCTTTTGGCGGGTCATGTCTGAATGGATGTTTACCCACTGAAAAATGTTCCACAAAGGCGGAGGGGGGCTGCTGAATGGCCATTAAATCAATATCACTGAAAGTCTCATTGCTCGCGGTGGGTGTCCTGACCGCTGTTTTTTCCATCGGAGCGTACAGTATTATCAGCCATGCGGACCATTCGCTTGAGGCGTTGACGCAGGACTTTGAGAAAAGCACCCTTGATGCCTATGCCAGCCGTGTTGAGATCCGTCTGTCTCTGGCCGCGAAAGTCCCCGAGACTCTGGCTGCCGCCACCGAGGCCCTGCAGGTCAGCGGCATCACCGACCGGGCTGCCTATGATCAACTTCTGAAGGCCGGGATTGCCCACAACGATAATATTCTGGCCGCGTGGATGGGGTGGGAGCCGAATGCTTTCGACGGGAAGGATGCCGCTTTTGCCGGAAAGGAAGGGTATGACGCCAGCGGGCGGTTCATGCCGTACTGGAACCGGGGCAGCGGCACTATCCTGCGGGAGGTTCTGGTCGATTATGACAAGCCCGGGGCCGGGGATTATTATCTGCTGCCGAAGCAGACCGGCCGCAAAATCGCCATCGAACCATACCCTTATCCGGTAGCCGGAAAAGAACTGCTGATCACCACCATCAGCATGCCCCTGAAGATTGATGGCCGTTACGCCGGGACCATCGGCGTTGATCTCGATCTGGCGGTGATCTCGCGGGAAATTCAGCAGGAAAAGCCTTTTGGTGTCGGTTCGGTGGCGGTGATCTCCGGCGGGGGGCTGCTGGTGGCGTACCCTGATCCCGCCAAGATCGGCAAACCGGTGGCGCAGGCCGCGCCGGAACTGGCGGAAACCTTTGCCGCAGCCCTGAAATCAGACGGGATGGTCAGCGGCGAGAGCGCGGGGGATCAAGGGCCCCTCCGTCACATTGCGCGGGCGATCAGCGCTGACGGAACGCAGGAACACTGGGTGGTGATGGCCACGGTGCCGACAGCGGTGATCACCGCCACCGCCGACACCATCCGCGCCCGTATGCTGGTGATCGGCGGTGCCATCGTGGTGATGGCAGCCCTGCTGCTGCTGGTGCTGCTGCAGACCGGTGTCGGACGCCCGCTGAAAGCGATGGGCCGGACTCTGGCAACCATGTCCGGGGGCGATTATGAGGCCGATGTGCCGGAAGCGGCCCGCAGCGACGAAATCGGCAGCATCGGTCAGGAGGTGGTGCGTCTGCGCGATGGCCTGAAAGCCAAAGCGGAAGGCGAGGCCCGTCAGGCGATTGCCCGCCAGCAGGAAGAGGCCACCCGCCTGCAGCAGGAGCGGGACCGGCTTGCCGCTCAGTTCCAGAATCAGATGGGGGCGCTGACCGACCACTTCGCCCAGACCGCCCATGATGTCGCCTCTGCGGCGGATCAGCTGGCGGGAACGGCGGAGGCTGCGTCTGGCCGGGCGGTGTCGGTATCGGATGCGGCAGGGAATGCCGCTGCCAATGTGCAGACCGTCGCCGCCGGTGCAGAAGAGCTGTCTGCCTCAATCCGTGAAATCAATGCGCAGGTCGCCCGGTCTGCCACCATTGCCGCCGATGCGGCGGAAGAGGCCCGTCAGACCAACAGCACCATCCTCAACCTGTCTGCCGCCGCCCAGTCGATCGGTGCGGTGGTCGGTCTGATCCGTGCGATTGCCGGGCAGACCAATCTGCTGGCCCTGAATGCGACCATTGAAGCGGCCCGGGCCGGGGATGCCGGTAAAGGGTTTGCCGTGGTGGCGTCTGAGGTGAAGCAGCTTGCCTCGCAGACCGCCCATGCCACCGATGAGATCAGCCTGAAGATCGCTGAAATTCAGGGCGCAACGACCCAGACGGTGGAATCAATCGGGCGGATCGTTAACACCATCGACACCATCCGCGAAGTGACGGCCTCGATCGCCGGTGCGGTTGAGGAGCAGGGCGCCGCCACCGGGGAAATCGCGCTGAACACACAACGGGCATCCGAGGCGACCACCTCGGTCACTGACCACATCGGTTCGGTCTCTCAGGCGGCGCAGGATACCGGGCAGGCCGCCGGTAGCCTGAAGTCACTGTCGCACGGGCTGTCGGATCAGTCCGGCAAACTCCAGCAGGAGGTCAGCGATTTTATCGGCTACCTCCGTGCGGGCCGTTAAGGCTCGTTGCCCCAGAGAGATGTTGTAGGGGACAGCGAAAAAGGCGGCCCGGTCCGGGTCGCCTTTTCCGCATCGTTGCATGATCGTTACAGGCGGGCAGGTGTTCTGCCCTCAGCCCGGTCAGCCGCCGATTTCGCCGCCGTCATTGCGGGTGATGGCGACGATGGACGGACGCGGCGGCATCGCCTCGTTGAAGTCCGGGAAGCGGGTGCTGGGCTTATCGAAGGTGGAGTCCTTACCTTCCCCCGGGTGCTGGACCGCGACGAACAGGGTCTTGCCGTCGGGGGTGAATTCCGGGCCGCACATTTCGGCGTCCTTCGGGGTGGCGTAGAAGAACTTGGTCAGGGCGCGGCCCGGGCCGGAGACATCGGCGGCATAAATGCCGTCGGAGATCTTGTTCTTCGCCTGTTCAGAGCCCTGATCGGTCGAAATCCACAGGCGGCCCTTCGGGTCAAAGGCGCAGTTATCCGGGCAGGCCAGCCAGCCGTTTTTCGACACATCGGGGTGATACTTGGCACCATGTTCCGGCTTGGACGGGTCACCGGCCAGCAGGAAGATATCCCAGTGATAGGTGTCAGCGGCATGATCCGCCTTACCGTTCTTCGCCGGGGGGATCATTTCCATCACGTGGCCATAGGCGTTGTTGCCGCGCGGGTTGGCCGCGTCGGTCTGCTCGGCGGTGCGCTTGGTGTTGTTGGTCAGCATGGCATAGACAGCGCCGGTGACCGGGTTGACTTCCACGTCTTCCGGGCGGTCCATCGAGGTCGCGCCGACCAGTTTGGCGGCCCGGCGGGTCTCGATCAGCACATCAGCCAGAGAGTTGAAGCCGTTGGCCGGGGTCAGCGGACCCTGACCGAAGATCATCGGCAGCCAGTGCAGGGTGCCGTCGGCATCAAACCGGGCGACGTACAGGGTGCCGTCATCCAGCAGGCCCAGATTGGCCTGACGGTCTTCCGGGTGGTACTTACCCTTGGTGACAAAGCGGTACAGGTACTGGAAGCGCTCGTCATCGCCGGAATAGACGGTGACGGTGCCGTCGGGGTTGACCGCACAGCCGGCGGCTTCGTGCTTGAAGCGGCCCAGGGCGGTGCGCTTGCGCGGCATCAGGGTCGGGTCATAGGGGTCAACTTCAACCAGCCAGCCGAAGCGGTTCGGCTCGTTCGGTTCCTTATCGACGTTCATGCGGTCGAAGTGCTTGCCCCAGCCGTAGGCGGGCTTGCCTTCAATGCCGTACATCTTGTGATTCTCGGCTTCCTTGGTGCCTGCGGCGGTGCCCGAGAAGTACTGATGGAAGTTTTCTTCCGCCGTCAGCACGGTGCCCCACGGGGTCTTGCCGCCGGCACAGTTGTTCAGGGTGCCCAGCACGCGGGTGCCGGTCCGGTCAGCCTTGGTCTTGACACGGTCATGACCGGCCACCGGGCCGCTGAGCAGCATTTCGGTGGTCAGGAAGGAAATGCGGCGGGCATAGATGCTGTTCTGCACCACGCGCCATTTGCCGTTTTCCTTCTTCACTTCGACCACCGAGTTGCCATGGGCGGCCATCTCGGTTTCCACCTGCGCCTTGGTCACCTTGTCCTGAGCGTCTTTCTCGGTCAGGCCGGGGAACATCAGCTCGGTGTTGGTGTATTCGTGGTTGACGAACAGCAGGCCGTGCTCGGAATTGTCGGACCCGGCGGGCAGCGGCAGATAGCCGACGTAGTCGTTGTTATAGCCAAACTGCTTGGACTGGGCCCAGGCACTCTGGTTGAGCGGGTCGAAGGCTTCGGCGCGCGGTTCGACCTTGTCGCCCCAGCGGATCAGCACCTGCGCCGTATAGCCCGGGGCCACACGGTGGTTGTCGGTGATGGTCTTGTCGATTTCGGTGAAACCGAGGGTGGACTTGCCACCGGCAACGCCGGGGCTGACCATGGCGGTCGCCGCAGCGGCATCCTGCATCATGGCAAAGTGTGACACCATCGAGCCGCCAACGACCGCAGCGGAAGAGACGAACAGGCCGCGCAGGGCCGCACGGCGGGACAGGCGGGCATCGATCAGGGTGTTCAGTGCCGGGGTCTGGTCGGCACAGGCGGTTTCACAGGTGAAATCGGTACGTGTGGTGTCAGCGGTCACGGCTCTTTACCCCCAGGGTCGGGTGTGGTGGAAACTGGCCGGACTTTACCTGCGGCACGCCGTTGTCATCATGAAACCTCGGTAAAACTAATACGGCACTTCCGTTACAGACCGGATGCGGGGGTGAAAACGCGACAGGCGCCACCGGGGGCCGGGGCGCCTGCACACGTATTGCTGAAGAAGAAGGGCGTCCGGCCCTGTCGGCCTTAGTGGGACATCAGCACCGGAACGGTCATCTGCTTCAGGATTTCGCGGGTGGCCCCGCCAAGGATCAGCTCCCGCAGGCGGGAGCGGCCATAGGCCCCCATCACCAGCAGATCGATGCTTTCATCCGTGCAGCGCGACAGCAGGGCATCACCGACCGCCAGATCAACCGCCATGATATGTTCGGCTTCGGCCTTCACGCCATGACGTGCCAGATGCAGGCAGATATCAGCCGAGGGTACGTCGCCATGACCGTCACGGCCACTGCCGTTTCCGCCATTGACCGACACCACTTCGACCTTATCCGCCGCTTTCAGGAACGGCAGGGCATCGGCCACGGCACGGGTTGCTTCGCGGGTGCCGTTCCATGCCACCATCACCCGGCGCCCGATTTCGCCGAAGGTCCCGGCGTAGGGCACCACCAGCACCGGGCGGCCACTGCCGAGCACCAGCTGGTCAACCACTTCTGCCTGACCGTCCACGCTGTCAGATCCCGGCTCATACTGCGAGACCACCACCAGATCAGCGTACTTGGCATGCAGGATCACCTGCTCCAGCAGCGGGCCTTCCACATCCCGCCATTCGCAGCGGGCATCCATACCGGCGGTCTTGCGGGTGAACAGGGTTTTGGCAGCAATGGCAGCCTCGTCATTCCACTGGCGCTGCATGTCCAGCACATCCGGGCCCAGCTGGGTCACCACATAGTTGGGCAGCTGCGGCAGGGGACGGATGTGCAGGCCGATTAGATGTGCATCATGGCGCTGGGCCAGCCGCACGGCCTGATCCAGGGCCTTTTCACTCTTTTCGCCAGAGTCCACCAGCACCACAATATCCCGGAACGCCATGATTTCCTCCTAACTGCCGTTGCCGTCCGGCACCCGGCGCCCCATGTCCGCAGTCCGGACGGAGCGTCCGCCTGCCGGGGATCGCCGGGTGCGGACCGAATTCCGGCAGGGCCGCGCCCGTAGCCGGAAAGAACCGGTTGCCTTTTGGTCCCGCACCATTAGAGGATGATAATACCGCACACCCCGTAGGGGAAGAAGTATCCACAAATGCAGACCGGGTATGCCACCCCGGATATGGTACAGTGCTGTGGCAATCGTTTTCTGTCTGCCTCGGAGTCTGACGCCCCGCCCATGTTTGGCCCCACCCGTGCCCCCGGTTTCGACCATCCCGGACTGACATGGTTCAACGTGCCTGCACCGTTGACGCTGGCGGATCTGCGCGGGCGGGTCACCCTGCTGGATTTCTGGACCAGCGGTTGCATCAACTGTCTGCAGATTTTGCCGACCCTGCGGCGGATTGAGGATGTGTTCTCTGACCGGGTGACGGTCATCGGTGTCCATTCTCCCAAATTTACGGCGGAGAAGGACCCCGGGCTGGTGGCTGACACCATTGCCCGCTACGGCATCCGTCATCCGGTGGTGCATGATCCACGCCGGATTCTGTGGGATCAGTATGCGGTCCGGGCGTGGCCGACACTGGTGGTGATTACCCCGGAGGGACGGATCATCGGCCAGATGTCGGGCGAGCCTGACCCCGACCGGATGATGCAGGGGTTCCATGATCTTCTGGCGACGCTCTCCGGGCGCGGGCAGCTGGCCCCGGCCTCACTGCCGCTGACGGTGCCGGATCCACAGGGCGGGCGGCTGCGCTTTCCGGGGAAAATTCGCCCCCTGCCGCTGGTGGCCCCCGAAACCAACCGCCACTGGGCGATTGCCGACACCGGCCATCATCAGATTGTTCTGACCGATGAGGACGGGCAGGAGCTGACCCGCTTCGGCCATGGCAGCGCGGGGTTGATTGACGGCCCGGCTCACCGTGCCCGTTTCAATGCTCCGCAGGGGGTGGCGGCAGATGCGGCGGCCCTGTATGTGGCAGACACCGGTAACCATGCCCTGCGGCGTATTGACCGCGTCACCGGCATCGTCACCACCGTCGCCGGTACGGGTAAGCGCGGTGGCCCGTTGCTGTTTGATCCCAAAGACGGGGAAAGGACGGCTCTGGCCTCGCCGTGGGATGTTGAGATCCACCGTGGCTTTCTGATCGCCGCCAATGCGGGAACCCACCAGCTTGTCGGTCTGGATCTGGCGCGCGGGAAAGTCCGTGCGCTGGCCGGGACCGGCGGAGAGAATCTGGTCGATGGTCCGGGGGAAGAGGCCCTGCTGGCCCAGCCGAGCGGACTGTATCTGGATGCCACCGCCGGACATCTGTTTTTTGCCGACGCCGAAAGCTCGGCCATCCGTTGCCTTGATCTGAAGACGGATACGGTGACCACCCTGTGCGGGCAGGATCTGTTCGTGTTCGGTCTGCGTGACGGGCCGCTGGATCAGGCCCTGTTGCAGCATCCGCTTGGCCTGTGCGCCTATGACGGAGCGTTGATGATAGCCGATACCTATAACGGTACCCTGCGGCTGCTGGATCAGGCCCATGGCACCCTGTCCGCGCTGGAAGACAGCACCCTTGTCTGTCTTGACCCGCTGTGCCGCCCCTTCCGCGATCCGGCAGGGGTGTGGGATGCGGGGGACAACCGGCTGCTGGTCAGTGACAGCGGCAATCACCGCATTGTCGAGATTGACCTGAGCCGGATGACGTCCCGCACCTGGATGGAATGACAGAAAGAGGGTGGGAAGGGGCAGGCGGTGCCGCCCCTACTGTCCGCGACGGCCATAAACGGTGGCCAGAATGGCTGAGACGACAATCAGCACAACCCCGGCAAAGGCGACGGGATCGGGCAGCAGCCGGAAGACCAGCGCGTCAAGGGTCAGGGCCCACAGCATGGTGGTGTATTCCAGCGGGGCGACCACCGAGGCCGGTGCCCGGGCGAAGGCTTCGGTCATGGCAATCTGCGCCGCACCGCCCAGCAGGCCGGTACAGATCAGCAGGATCATCACGGACAGGGACGGCATCACCCAGTCGCCAAGAAAGTAGCTGGCGGCGCCGAGAACGCTGCTGGTGAGGGTAAAATACAGGGCAATGGCACCGGGCTGCTCGGTATGGGTCAGGCGCTTGAGCTGGGACATGGCGCTGGCGGTAAAGGCGGCGCCGATCATCCCGGCGGCGGTGCCGATCAGGGTGGAATGGTTGATTTCCGGTCCTTGCAGGGCAGGCAGGACCGTCAGGATGATCCCGCCGAAGCCGACAGCCCCCCCTGCGTACACCAGCGGATGCGGCCGTTCCCGCAGGAACAGGCCCCCGGCGATCATCAGCATCAGCGGGGAAAGGAACGACAGCACCGTGGCATTGGCCTGCGGCAGATACGCCAGTGCGGTGAACGACAGGAACATTGCCGCGCAGCCGAACAGGCTGCGCATGGCATGGGTACCCGGGCGGCGGGTGGCCAGCCCGGACGGAAACTGGCCGCGCAGGCTGAGGTACACCACCAGCGGCAGCAGCGCGAAAATACTGCGGAAAAAGACGATCTGCCCGACCGGGGCCTCAGCCGATGACAGACGCACGCAGGTCGACATCACGGCGAACAGCAGGGTGGAGGCAATCTTCAGGATGATGGCATGCCGGTAGGCGATGGCGGTCATGGTGGGGAGTCTGTCCGGCCAGAGAAAGGGTGGGAGACACGGGGGAATCAGGCGGTGCGCGGGCGACGGCTGTAAACGGTCACCAGCACGGCAGAGGCGATGATGACGCCCGATCCCAGCAGGGTCATCGGGCCGGGGAACAGATCAAACAGCACCAGATCAAAGCCGACGGCCCAGAGCATGGAGGTGTATTCCAGCGGGGCGACCACCGTCGCCGGGGCGCGGGCGAGGGACTCTGTCATCGCGATATGGGCCAGTCCCCCGGCCAGTCCGGCGGCGAACAACAGGCCCACGGTTGCCAGTCCGGGCATGACCCACGGGGTGAACAGGGATGACAGCAACCCGGCGGTGCCACAGGAGAGGCAGAAATACAGAACGATTGCGCCGGGATTTTCCGTGGCGGTCAGGCGTTTGATCTGGGTCATCGCCGCTGCGGTGCAGGCGGCGCAGCCGAGCCCGCTGAGGGTGCCATAAATGACTGTCGTATCTGCCGAGCCCTGCAGGGCAGGCAGCACCATGACCAGAATTCCGGCAAAGCCGAGGACCGCGCCGACAAAGACCATGGTATGGGGGCGTTCCCGCAGGATCAGCGGGGCGAGCCCCATCACCAGCAGCGGGGCAACGAAGGACAGGGCCGTGGCATTGGCCTGCGGCAGCAGCGACAGGGTCAGAAACGACAGATACATGCTGCCGACGCTGAACACCCCGCGCAGCAGGTGGGAGCGGGGGTGGCGGGTGACAATGCCCGAGGGAAACTGACCCTTTGCCGCCAGATACAGCGTCAGCGGTAACAGGGCAAGGGTGCTGCGGAAGAAGACGATTTCCCCCACCGGGACATCCCGCGACAGCAGCCGGACACAGGCGCTCAGCAGGCTGAACAGCAGCGTGGCAAGCAGGTACAGCAGAATGGCACTGGGCAGGCGGGCCGTCATGGCAGACCTTCGGCAGGGAAAGGCCGGGTCAGGGATGGATCCGGTCAGGGAAAACCCCGGGGCGGCAGATGCCGGATGCAGTCTGCCGCCCCGGGGCCGGTTTTATCGCATCATCGGGCAAAGGTCTTACAACCTCTGTCCCTCAGATGATGCGGTAAAGGCTGGGGAGCCCGTGGGATCCAGTATGCGGGGAGTTTTTCTTTTCCCGTGAGAGCAAATCTCTCAGGGCGAGGGTAACCAAAAGTCATGCTTGTGCGGCTGGTCCTGCCGGGTCGGCAAGAAAGCGATAATCTACGCCCCGGATGTGGAAAACTGCCGCTGCTGCCTTTTCCCCCCGTTGCAACCACCGGAAGGCCGTGCAATGGTGACGGCATGATGACACGTCACTGCACTGATTTCTGGGTTTTCGGCTATGGGTCCCTGATGTGGAACCCCGGCTTCACCTTCGAGGAAGCCGTTCCGGCAGTGCTGGACGGATACTACCGCAGTTTCTGCATTTATTCCCATCATTACCGGGGCACCCCGGCCCGGCCGGGGCTGGTGCTGGGCCTGAACGAGGGCGGTCAGTGTTCCGGCCTTGGCTTCCGTATCGCACCGGATCAGGTTGGCACGGTGCAGGATTACCTGCGGGAGCGGGAGCTGATCGGCTATGCCTACCGCGAAGCGACCCTGCCGCTGGCCCTGCGTGATGGCCGCACCTGTGATGCCTATACGTTTGTTGCCGATCCCACCCATGGTCAGTATGCCGGGGAACTGGGGCTGGAACGGTCGGCGGAGCTGATCATGGATGCGGTCGGCTGCGCCGGTCTTAACCGCGATTACCTGATCCAGACGGTGCGACGGCTGGAGGCGCACGGATTCCACGATCCTCACCTGTTCGCTCTGCTGCGCGAGGTGGAGGTACGGACCGGTGCCATCGAGGCGGGAAGCGGGATCTGACGGTACAGAATACGAAAAGACACAGGATACGAAAAAGGCGGGAAGAGACCTCCCGCCTTTTGTGTGTCTGCCGCAGCCGTTTCAGCCGGTCGGCACCGGGTCAGCCCAGCAGCAGTTTGTCGTCGTCCAGCGCTTCGTTGCGCACCTTGGCAAACTGATCGAGCAGATCCTGCACCGTCAGCCCCTTACGCTGATCCCCGGCAATATCCAGCACGATCCGCCCTTCATGCAGCATGATGGTGCGGTCGCCGTGGTCCAGCGCATGACGCATGGAATGGGTGACCATCAGGGTGGTCAGCTTCTGGTCCTGCACGATGCGGTCGGTCAGGGCCATCACCATGGCAGCGGTCTTGGGGTCCAGCGCGGCGGTGTGTTCGTCCAGCAGCAGAATGCGTGACGGTTGCAGGGCCGCCATCAGCAGGCTGACAGACTGACGCTGGCCGCCGGACAGCAGGCCCATCTGTGCGCCCAGCCGGTTTTCCAGCCCCAGCCCCAGATCGCGCAGGGTCTCGCGGAAACGGTCCCGCCGCCCGGAGTCCAGTGCCAGCGAGAACCCCCGGCGGGTGCCGCGCCCGGCGGCAAGGGCCAGATTCTCTTCGACCGTCATGTCACCGCAGGTTCCGGCCAGCGGATCCTGAAACACCCGGGCGACCAGACCGGCGCGGCGGTGTGACGGCCATGCGGTCACGTCCTGCTCGTCGATGGTGATGGCACCGCTTTCCGGCTGATAGTCCCCGGCGAGCGCATTCAGCAGGGTCGATTTGCCTGCCCCGTTGGAGCCGATGACGGTGACGAATTCCCCGGCGGGGATGTCAAGGGTCACGCCCCGCAGGGCCAGCCGTTCAGTCGGGGCGCCACGGTTGAAGGTCAGATGCAGGTCAGAACAGCGGATCACGGGGCATCTCCGGCAGTCGGGCGGGCAGCGGTCGGTTGGGCCGTCCGGGCCCGTCTGGCGCGGCGGCTGGCGGCCTCGCGCTTCAGACGGGGCAGGATCAGCGCCAGCCCGACCAGAATGGCGGTCATCAGGTTAAGGTCCGAGGCGGTCAGCCCCAGCGTATCGGCATTCAGTGCGAAGCCGATGGCAAGGCGGTACATCACCGACCCGGCCAGACAGGCCAGCAGCATCCACAGCACCGACCGCGCGGGCAGCAGGGTTTCCCCGATGATCACGGCGGCAAGGCCGATAACGATGGTGCCGATCCCCATGGTGACGTCGGCAAAGCCGTTGGCCTGCGCAAACAGTGCCCCGGCCAGCGCCACCAGACCGTTGGACAGGCCCATTCCCAGATAGGTGGTGGCATCGGTGGAAATGCCGTTGGCCCGGGCCATGCGCGGGTTGCTGCCGGTGGCACGCAGGGCCAGACCGGATGCGCTGTTCAGATAACGGGCCAGCAGCAGGGCGACCAGCAGGGTGATGACGGCAAAGACAATCGGCTTCAGCCAGTAATCCTGCAGCCCGAGCCCCTGAAACGGCGTCAGCACCGTATCGACCATCAGCAGCGGCACGTTCGGCCCGCCCATCACCCGCAGGCTGACGGTGTACAGTGCGGTCATGGTCAGAATGCTGGCGAGCAGGTGCAGGATGCCGAAGCGCAGGTTCAGCACGGCGGTGACCAGACCGGCGGCAGCCCCGGCCAGAATGGCGGCAAAGCTGGCGAGGTAGGGATCAACCCCCTTGGTGATCAGGGTGGCGGCCACGGCGGCCCCCAGCGGGAAGCTGCCGTCCACGGTCAGGTCAGGGAAGTTCAGAACCCGGAACGACAGGTAGACGCCAAAGGCGACCAAGGCATAGACAAGGCCGATTTCGACCGAGCCCAGCAGGGCAATCACAGACATGGGGGTCTCTCGGGGCAGGGGATAAAACAGCCGGCCTCCGGCGGGGACCGGAGGCCGGACAGATCACGGCGGAAGGGTTATTCGACCACCTTGGTGGCGCGCTTCAGCACGGCGTCAGGAATGGTGACGCCCTGCGCGGCAGCGGCCTTTTTATTGACCGACAGCTTGGACGAAGACGCGGTGCGGGTGGCAATCGCCCCGGCCTTTTCGCCCTTCAGCACCGCAGCGACCATCGAGGCGGTCTGGATGCCAAGGTCGTAGTAGTCGAAACCGACGGCGGCGACGGCACCACGCTCGACCGAGTCGATATCGGCGGCAAACACCGGGATCTTGTTGTCGTTGCCGACCTTGACCACGCTTTCCAGCGCCGAGACGATGGTGTTGTCGGTCAGGGTGTAGATGGCATCGACCTTGCCGACCAGACTCTGGGTGGCGGCCAGCACATCCGACGACTTGTTGGCGGCGGCGGTGACAATCTCGAACCCGGCGGCCGGACCGGCCTTCTTCAGGGCATTGACCAGCGACACGGCGTTGGATTCACCCGGGTTGTACGGCACGCCGATCTTCTTGGCATTGGGCATGAACGCGCGGATCAGGTCGAGATGCTCGTCCAGCGGCAGCATGTCAGACAGGCCGGTGACGTTGGTGCCTGACGGGTCAAGCGACGGCACCAGCTTGGCGCTGACCGGATCAGTGACGGCAGAGAAGATCAGCGGAATGTCGCGGGTGGCAGTGGCCACGGCCTGCGCTGACGGGGTGGCGATGGCCACGATGGCGTCCGGCTTTTCCCCCACCAGCTTGCGGGCGATCTGGGCGGCGGTGGCCGGGCTGCCCTGCGCGCTTTCGTAGGTGAACTTAATATCCGGGAAGCCCTGGGCCTTCAGGCCGTCCTTCACGCCGTCGCGGATGGCGTTCAGCGCCGGATGTTCGACAATGGCGGTGACGGCGACATACTTGGATTCAGCCAGCGCCGGCGCGGCGAGGACGGACGCCGACAGCAGGGCGGCGGACAGCAGGGCGGCAGGGCGCCCGAAACGGAACATCGACATGGAGCCTCCGAAGGCAACTGCCCCGGTTTGGGGCGAAATCCAGTTGGCTTTCCGGTTGTAGAGGGTTCATCCGGCGGGGTCCAGCCTGTCGTGCTATTCCCCTATGCCGAAACGGTCACGCCGGAAGACCCAGCAGAACAGCGGTCAGGGCGCTGCCGGGGTCGGCCAGCGGGGCAATGACGGTAAAGTGGTTGTCGCCGTCCGACTCCAGCGCCAGAACGGCCTGCCCGAACCCGGCCCACAGCTGCGCCAGCAGCAGGTTCTGGCGGCGGAATTCCGGCAGCTCTCCGCCGCCGCACCACGCCACGGCGGGCACCTCCGGCAGCGGGGTCAGCAGGGCCGGACTGAGATTGGCCGCCGATTCCGGGGTCAGCCGGAGAGAATCGTTCAGTCTGGTGCCCAGCAGCGGGCGCAGGTCATGCAGGCCGCTGATCGAAACAACCCGCGCCAGCCGGGCCCGTTCCGCCGCTGCCAGGGGGCCTTCGTCGCACATCATCAGGCTGACCAGATGCCCGCCTGCCGAATGCCCGGTCAGGATCAGCGGGCCATCCACTTCCCGCGCGGCAGCGGCAATGGCGGCGGCGGTCTGGCTGGCGATCTGCTCGATCGTCACCGCCGGGCACAGGTCATAACTCGGCATGGCCACCGCCCAGCCGTGCGCCAGCGGCCCGGCAGCCAGATGGCTTGATGTCGATTTATCAAACGACACCCAATATCCGCCGTGAATGAAGAGGATCAGGCCCTTCGGTGTCCCTTCCGGCAGAAACAGGTCAAAGCGGTGGCGCTGGCCGGGGCCATAGGGCAGATCCAGCCGGGCGCGGCTGCCGCAGCTGTCCCGGAACGCGGCGGCGTCGCGGGCCCAGCCGTCAAACAGCGCGGCATGGTCCGGTACGGCGGCGCGGTTGGAATAGGCGGCGTCCCAATCCTGTACCACCGGCCAGAAAGCACTGACGGAATAGGGTGGTTTCCGGGGATCAGGGCTGCCACCGTTCCCGGATTTTCTGGCAGATGCAGCGGGGGAACGGCTCATGGTCGGGCTCCTGTTTCCGGCGGGTGGCCTGATGTGGGGTCACCTCTGTTTGGGGGCAGTCTGCCAGCAATTCAAGGCTGCGGCAATGCGGTGACGGGGAGGGGGCCGGCGGAGAGTGGTGTGCGCCGCAAAAATTTTAAGTATGAAATTTTAGGCTTGAAATAGTTTTCGGGCTGCGGTGTCATGGGTACAGAAATTGACTGTCCAGACCCGGCCCGCCGATGGCCTGCCGGGCAGGTGACGAGCGGAGGCACCCATGAAAGTAGCCTGTCTTGGCGGTGGTCCTGCCGGATTGTATTTCGCCATCAGCATGAAGCGGCGCGATCCCTCCCACGAGATTGTGGTGGTGGAGCGGAACCGCCCTTACGACACCTTCGGCTGGGGGGTGGTGCTGTCGGATGAGACCCTCGGCCATCTGGAAAAGAATGATCCGCGCAGCGCGGAGATGATCCGCGAGGCCTTTGCGTACTGGGATGATATCGCCGTCCATTACCGGGGGCAGGTGGTGCGCTCCGGCGGGCATGGGTTCTGCGGGATTGGCCGTAAAAAGCTGCTGAACGTGCTGCAGGACCGCTGCACGGAGCTGGGGGTCGAACTGCGCTTTGAGACCGAGATCAACGGCGCGGAAGACTTTGCCGGATATGATCTGGTGGTGGCCTGCGACGGCATCAATTCTAAAATCCGCAGCCAGCACGCCGATGTTTTCAGGCCGGATATCGAGCAGCGCGCCAACAAGTACATCTGGCTGGGAACGCACCAGAAGTTTGATGATGCCTTCAGCTTCATCTTTGAAGAAACCGAACACGGCTGGGTGTGGGTGCATGCCTACCAGTTTGATCCCGAGACGGCGACCTTCATCGTTGAGTGTTCCGAGGCAACCTGGCGTGGCCTTGGCTTTGACCGGATGGATGGCCCGCAGACCATTGCCGCCTGCGAAAAGCTGTTCGCCAAATATCTGGGCGGCCACAGCCTGATGTCCAACGCCCGCCATCTGCGCGGCTCGGCATGGCTGAATTTCCAGCGGGTTCTGTGTGAAAAGTGGTCGCACGGCAATGTGGTGCTGATGGGCGATGCCGCCGCCACCGCGCATTTCTCCATTGGGTCGGGGTCGAAGCTGGCGGTGGAAAGCGCGATTGCGCTGGCGGAGTATCTGCATTCCGAACCGACGCTACAGGCCGCCTTTGACCGTTACGAGGCTGACCGCCGGGTTGAGGTGCTGAAACTGCAGAGCGCCGCCCGCAATTCGACCGAGTGGTTTGAGGACGTGGAACGCTATCTGCACCTTGATCCGGTGCAGTTCACCTATTCTCTGCTGACCAGGTCGCAGCGGGTCAGCCATGAAAATCTGCGCCTGCGTGATGCAGCCTGGCTGGACGGGGCGGAAAAGTGGTTTGAACAGCAGGCCACCGGCACCGCCCCGGCCACGGCCCGCCCGCCGATGTTCACCCCGCTGACCCTGCGCGGCGTCACCCTGCCCAACCGCATCGTGGTGTCGCCGATGGCCCAGTACTCCGCCACCGACGGCCTGCCGGGGGACTGGCACTTTGTGCATTATACCAGCCGGGCGTTGGGCGGTGCCGGACTGGTCACCACCGAGATGACCTGCATTTCCGCCGATGCCCGCATTACGCCGGGCTGTACCGGCCTGTATACCGATGCGCAGGAAGCCGGATGGAAGCGGATTGTCGATTTCATCCACGCTGAAACACCGGCCAAGGCTGCTATCCAGCTTGGTCACGCCGGGCCGAAGGGCTCCACCCAGCTGGGGTGGGAGACGATGGATGCCCCGCTGGCCGAAGGGAACTGGGGCCTGATCGCCCCGTCGGCGGTGGCATGGTCCGATGGCAACCAGACCCCGCGGGCGATGACCCGCGCTGATATGGACCGGGTGCGTGATGACTTTGTCGCGGCGGCCCGCCGCGCCGCCCGGGCCGGGTTTGACGTGCTGGAGCTGCACTACGCCCACGGCTACCTGATGTCGGCCTTTATCACCCCGCTGACCAACCGGCGCGATGACGAGTATGGCGGATCACTGGAGAACCGCATGCGGTTCCCGCTGGAGGTGTTCCACGCCGTGCGGGCGGTGTGGCCGGATGACCGCCCGATCAGCGTGCGCATTTCCGCCAGTGACTGGGTCGGCGATGACGGCATCCAGCCGGAGGATGCGGTGGCGGTGGCGGCGATGCTGAAAGAGGCCGGGGTGGATATCGTTGATGTCTCCGCCGGGCAGACCAGCATCAAGGCCCGCCCGGTCTATGGCCGGATGTTCCAGACCCCCTTCGCCGACCGGGTGCGCAACGAGGCGCAGGTGGCAACCATGGCGGTCGGCAATATTTTTGAGCCCGATCATCTGAATTCTATCCTGATGGCAGGCCGGGCTGACCTGTGCTGTCTGGCCCGCCCGCATCTGGCGGACCCCTACTGGGGCCTGCATGCGGCGGTGAAACTGGGGTACGAGGCGATGCCGTGGCCCCGGCAGTACCGCGCCGGGCGGGATCAGGCGTACCGGCTGGCCGCGCGCGGGCCGGAACAGATGACCGGAAAGGTCTGAGGCGATGACAGGTCTGGCGGGAAAACATGCGGTGGTGACCGGCGGCGGCACCGGGGTCGGGGCGGCAATCGCCCGGTCTCTGGCGGCAGCCGGGGCGACCGTCACCGTCACCGGGCGGCGGGATCAGCCGTTGCGCGATCTGGCGGCGGCAGTGCCGGGCATTGACTGGGTCTGTGCCGACAGCACCGATGAGGCGGCGGTGAACGCCCTGTTTGCCACTGTCGACCAGCGTCATGGCAAGGCCGATATTGTGGTGGCGAATGCCGGTGCGGCGGAAAGCCGCCCGTTCGGTAAAACCTCGCTGGATCTGTGGACCCGGATGCTGACCGTCAACCTGACCGGCAGCTTCCTGACCTGCCGGGCCGCCCTGCCGGCGATGCAGGCGGCGGGCTGGGGGCGGCTGGTGATGGTTGCCTCCACCGCCGGGCTGAAGGGCTATCCCTATGTCAGCGCCTATGTTGCCGCCAAGCATGGGGTGATCGGCCTGACCCGGGCCTTGGCGCAGGAAACCGTGCGCAGCGGTGTCACCGTTAATGCGGTCTGTCCCGGCTTTACCGAAACCCCGCTGTTGGCCGAGGCGGTGCAGACGATTGTTGCCAAAACCGGCCGCACCGAGGCCGAGGCCCGGGCCGAGCTGGCCGCCAGCAACCCGATGGGGCGGTTTGTGCAGCCCGATGAGGTCGCCGCCACCGTGCTGTGGCTGTGCAGCGACGGGGCCGCCGCCGTGACCGGGCAGGCGATTTCTGTGTCGGGAGGCGAGATATGAGCCGGACGGAACTGACCCCCAGCAAGCAGCGCCTGCGGCTGTGGCTGAAGCTGCTGCGGCTGACCCGGGGCGTGGAAGCTGACCTGCGGGAACGGCTGCGGGTGGAGTATGGGGCTACGCTGCCGCGCTTTGACGTGATGGCGGCGCTGTTCCGCGCTGACGAGGCCCGGGCGGATCACGGTCTGACGATGACGGAACTGTCCCGTGCCCTGATGGTGTCGAACGGTAACGTCACCGGCATCATCGAGCGGCTGGTGGAAGACGGGTTTGTGCAGCGCCGCCCGGATGAGACGGACCGCCGCACCACCTTCGTGCAGCTGACCGAGGCCGGAAAGACCGCCTTTCAGGGCATGGCGCAGGCACATGAAGGCTGGGTCAACGACCTGCTGTCGCCGCTGGCCCCGGCTGAGGTCGATCACCTGATTGAGGTGCTGGACGCCCACCGGGCGGCGCGCACCTCCAGCGAATAAACATTAAGGAGTTCCCCTCTCCATGAGCCGCGCGACAGAGTTTGATCCCGTCACCTATACCCCGGAACATTTCCGCTGGAGCTTTGGCGACGATGGCGTCGCCGTGGTGATGCTGGACCGTCCCGACCGTAAAAACCCGCTGACCTTTGAGTCTTATGCCGAGCTGCGCGACCTGTTCCGCACGCTGGTCTATGCCGATGCGGTCAAGGCGGTGGTGTTTGCCTCTAACGGTGGCAACTTCTGTTCCGGCGGCGATGTGCATGACATCATCGGCCCGCTGCTGGACCGCGACATGCGCGGCCTGCTGGAGTTCACCCGCATGACCGGTGATCTGGTCAAGGCGATCCGGTCATGCCCGCAGCCGGTGATCGCGGCGGTCGATGGCATCTGCGTCGGGGCCGGGGCGATGGTGGCGCTGTTTTCTGATCTGCGGATCGGCACGCCGCGCGCCAAGACCGCCTTTCTGTTCACCCGTGTCGGTCTGGCCGGGTGCGACATGGGGGCCTGCGCCATGCTGCCACGGGTGATCGGGCAGGGCCGGGCGGCGGACCTGCTGTACACCGGGCGGGTGATGACGGCGGCGGAAGGGGAAAGCTGGGGCTTTTTCAACCGCATGGCTGATCCTGATGCCCTGCTGGACGAGGCGCTGACACTGGCCCGCAGCCTCGCCGCCGGGCCGACCTTCGGTCACATGATGACCAAGACCATGCTGAATCAGGAATGGTCGATGACGCTGGATCAGGCGATTGAGGCCGAGGCACAGGCGCAGGCGATCTGCATGCAGACCCGTGACTTTGGCCGCGCCTACGAGGCCTTTGTCGCCAAGCAGCAGCCGGTGTTTAAAGGGGACTGACCGCGATGGCCGATACCACATTCCTGCACTGGCCGTTTTTTGAGGACCGTCACCGCGCGCTGGCGGCGGATCTTGACCGCTGGGCAGCGGACAATCTGGCGGCGGTTGACCACAGCGATACCGATGCCGCCTGCCGCGATCTGGTGCGGCGGCTGGGGCAGGATGGCTGGCTGCTGCAGTCTGCCCCCGACCCGGAGGCCACCGAAGCCCGGCTGGATGTCCGCGCCCTGTGCCTGATCCGCGAGACGCTGGGCCGTCATGATGCGCTGGCGGATTTCGCCTTTGCCATGCAGGGGCTGGGGGCGGGGCCGATTTCTCTGTTCGGCACCCCGGAGCAACGGCGCCGCTGGCTGTCGCTGACCCGGTCCGGTCAGGCGATTGCAGCCTTCGCCCTGACCGAGCCGAAATCAGGATCAGACGTTGCCACCATGGAGATGGCAGCGGTGCGCGACGGCGACAGCTATGTGCTGACCGGGGAAAAAACGTGGATCTCCAACGGCGGGATCGCTGACGTTTATGTGGTGTTCGCGCGGACCGGGGCGGCGGCTGACGGGGCGAAAGGGCTGTCGGCCTTTATCGTGCCCGCCGATACGCCGGGCCTGACGGTGGCGGAGCGGCTGGAGACCATCTCGCCGCATCCGCTGGCCCGGCTGGCCTTCACGGAGTGCCGGATTCCTGCCTCGGCCCTGCTGGGGGCGGAAGGGCAGGGCTTTAAAATCGCCATGGCGACGCTGGATGTGTTCCGTTCCACCGTCGGGGCGGCGGCGCTGGGTTTTGCCCGCCGGGCGCTGGACGAAAGCCTGTCGCGGGCCAGTCAGCGTCATCTGTTCGGCAATCCGCTGGCCGACCTGCAACTGGTGCAGGGCATGCTGGCAGACATGGCGCTGGCCGTCGATGCGGCAGCCCTGCTGATCTACCGGGCGGCGTGGACCAAGGACAGCGGCGCCCCCCGGGTCACGCGGGAAGCGGCAATGGCCAAACTGTACGCCACCGAGGCGGCGCAGGAGGTGATTGATAAGGCGGTGCAGATTCATGGCGGTGACGGGGTGCGCTCCGGCCATCCGGTGGAAAAGCTGTACCGCGAGATCCGGGCCCTGCGCATCTACGAAGGGGCGTCGGAGGTGCAGAAAGTGGTGATTGCCCGGCAGGCCCTGATGGGCTGATGTGTCCGGTTGTTTGCTGAAAACCGGGACCTATCAAAAATCAACCGGCCCGGAACAAGAGTCAGGTCAAAGCGGGAATAAACGGGCGGAACCGTCCAAAAAAACAAAAACGATGATGAACAGAGGCTTGACCATAAGGAGGCGGACATGCTGGGTCCCACCGCGCATGTCGATACCTTTACCCGGGACAATCTGCCGCCGCAGCACAGCTGGCCGCACCTTGATCTGAGCCGGGAAGCGTATCAGTACCCGGAGTATCTGAATGCCGGGGTCGAACTGACCGACCGGCTGGTTGAACAGGGCTTCGGCGACCGGATTGCCCTGAAGAGTGATACCGAGGCCATCACCTACCGCGACCTGGCGGCGCTGACCAACCGCATTGCGCAGGTGCTGGTCGAAGATCTTAAGGTGGTGCCGGGCGAGCGGGTGCTGATCCGTTCCGCCAACTCTCCGCGCATGGTTGCCTGCTGGCTGGCGGTGATGAAGGCCGGGGCGGTTGCGGTCAACACCATGCCGCTGCTGCGGGCGGTTGAACTGGCGAAGGTGGTCGATAAGGCGGAAATCCGCGTTGCTCTGTGCGACCGCCGTCTGGAAGAGGAAATGCACCTCTGCGCCGCTGCCAGTCCGTTCCTGAAAACAGTGCTGCATTTTGATGGCACCGGCACTGCCGCCGATGATCTGGAACGGCGACTGACCGGGAAGGACCCGGCTTTTGCGGCCGTCCGCACCGGGCGGGATGATGTGGCGCTGCTGGGCTTTACCTCCGGCACCACCGGGGCACCGAAGGCCACCATGCACTTCCACCGCGACATCCTGATCATTGCCGACGGGTATGCGAAAGAGGTGCTGGATCCGCAGCCGGAAGACGTGTTTATCGGGTCCCCGCCGCTGGCGTTCACCTTCGGGCTGGGTGGTCTGGTGGTATTTCCGCTGCGGTTCGGGGCCACCGCCTGTCTGGTGGAGGATGCCCGCCCGGCCAGTCTGCTGGCCTCAATTCAGCGGCATCAGGCAACGCTGGTTTTCACCGCCCCCACCGCGTACCGGGTGATGCTTGCCACCCTGCAACAGCAGGGCAGCACGGATGCGGTCGCCAGCCTGCGGGCGGCGGTGTCAGCGGGGGAAACCCTGCCGCCGTCGATCTGCCAGATGTGGATGGAGCGCACCGGCAAACCGATCCTTGACGGTATCGGGGCGACGGAAATGCTGCATATCTTCATCTCCAACCGCTTCGGAGAGATCCGCCCCGGCTCGACCGGGCGGGCGGTGCCGGGGTACACGGCGATGATTGTGGATGACAGCATGACCCCGCTGCCGCCGGGCTCGGTCGGCAAACTGGCGGTGCGTGGCCCCACCGGCTGCCGGTACATGGCCGATGACCGTCAGGGCACGTATGTCCGGGATGGCTGGAACCTGACCGGCGATGCCTTCCGCATGGATGAGGACGGTTACTTCTGGTTTGCCGCCCGCACCGACGACATGATCGTCTCAGCCGGGTACAACATCGCCGGGCCGGAGGTGGAAGACGCCCTGCTGACCCACCCCGATGTTGCCGAATGCGCGGTGATCGGTGTTGAGGATGAAGACCGGGGCCAGATCGTGCAGGCCCATGTGGTCCTGAAGGACGGGGCCGGGGCCGGACCGGAGAAGGTGAAGGAATTGCAGGATTATGTGAAAAGCCGGATCGCGCCGTATAAATATCCCCGCTCCGTCATTTTCACCGATGCGCTGCCGAAAACCGCCACCGGCAAGATCCAGCGGTTCCGTCTGCGCGAGGCGGTATAAGCCTGCGTATTCTAAACACATAACAAAAAAAGTGTTCTCGTTTCAGAATGATGCACGCCAATAATGGCAGCGACGCCGCGCCACGAACACAAAGCTGTGGGCGGCGAAACAGGGAGAACAGAACCATGACCTTGCGGAAGATCCTTCTGGGTGCGGCGGCTGCGACCACACTGGCACTGGTGTCCGGCGCTGCTCTGGCGGAAGGGACCAAGATCGGCATGATCACCACCCTCTCCGGCAGCGGTGCCGGTCTGGGTATCGACGTGCGCGACGGCTTTATGCTGGCGGTCAAGCAGGGCGGCGGCAAGCTGGGAGGCAAAGCCGTCGACGTGCTGATCGAAGATGATGCGCAGGCCCCGGATAAGGCCAAGCAGATCGCCGAGAAATTTGTGAAAAAGGATGAGGTCAAGGTGATGACCGGCATCATCTGGTCCAACCTTGCCCTTGCCGTGGTGCCGGGAGTGCTGAAGGACGGCGTCACCTACGTCTCCACCAACGCCGGGCCCAGCCAGCTGGCGGGGGAAAAGTGTGACCCCGGCTATTTCAACGTGGCGTGGCAGAACGACAACCTGCATGAAGGCACCGGCAAATATGTGAATGATGCCGGGTTCAAAAATGTCTTCCTGCTGGCCCCCAACTATCCGGCGGGCAAGGATGCCATTTCCGGCTTCCAGCGCTATTACAAGGGCGGGGTGGCCGGGTCGCTGTTCACCAAGGTCGGCCAGACGGATTACGCCGCCGAAATCGCCGCCATCCGCGATGCCAAGCCGGATGCCATTTACTTCTTCCTGCCCGGCGGCATGGGCATCGCCTTCATGAAGCAGCTTCAGCAGGCGGGTCTGAAGGTGCCGGTGTTCGGTCCGGCGTTCTCCTTCGATCAGGATGTGCTGCCCGCCATCGGCGACGCGGCGCTGGGCGTGAAGAATGCCTCGCAGTGGTCGAAGGATCTGGATAACCCGGCCAACAAGACCTTTGTTGCCGCTTTCCAGAAGGAATATGGCCGTCTGCCGTCGCTGTATGCCTCGCAGGGGTATGATGCCGCGCACCTGATCGGGTCTGCGCTGAAGGTGGCCGACCCGGCGGATGCCAAGACGTTTCAGGCTGCGGTGAAGAAGGCTGATTTTGCCTCCGTCCGCGGGGCATTTGTCTTCGGCCCGAACAATCACCCGGTGCAGGACATTTATGTCCGTGAAGTGGTGAAGGAAGGGGACGTGCTGACCAACAAGGTCATCGGTGTCGCCTTCCGCAACCATCAGGATGCCTACGTCGATCTCTGCAAGATGCAGTAAGGCACCCTGCCGCTGATCCGGCGGCGGAAGGGGATGTTCCTTCCGCCGCCGCGATCCGCCGCCCGCTTTCCTCTCAGACAACCGGGGATACCGACATGTCGGCTGCGTTCCTGCTGGAGCAGCTTCTCAATGGTGTTCAGTTCGGGGTCATGCTGTTCCTGATGTCAGCCGGGCTGACGCTGGTGTTCGGCGTGATGGGACTGATCAATCTGGCGCACGGCTCGCTTTATATGGTCGGGGCCTTTGTCTGCGCGTGGGTGTCCGGGGCGACCGGATCCTTCTGGCTGGGGCTGCCCGCCGGGCTGGCCGCCGCTGCCGCTGCCGGGGCCGCCGTGGAAATTCTGGTGATGCGTCGCCTGTATGACCGTGATCACCTTGATCAGGTGCTGGCGACCTTCAGCCTGATCCTGATTTTCTCGGAAGGCACCCGCTGGATTTTTGGCAACCAGCCGCTGTACCTGAATATTCCGCCGCTGCTGTCGGGGGTGATCCCGCTGCCCGGCGACGGGGGCTATCCGCTGTACCGGGTGGCGATTATCGCGGTTGGTATCGTGGTGGCCATCGGGCTGTACCTGCTGATTTCCCGCACCCGGCTGGGCATGCAGATCCGTGCCGGGGAAGCGGACCGCGAGATGATCGGCGCGCTGGGGGTGGATATCAAAACCCTCTACACCGTAGTGTTCGCGCTGGGGGCGATGCTGGCCGGGGCGGCCGGGGCCCTGGTCGGGGCGTTGCAGTCGGTGCAGGTGGGGATGGGGGAATCCGTCCTGATCCTCGCCTTTGTCGTGATTGTCATCGGCGGTATCGGCTCCATCAAAGGGGCGCTGGTGGCGGCTCTGCTGGTCGGGCTGGTCGATACGCTGGGGCGGGCTTTTCTGCCGCGCCTGCTGACGCTGGTAATGCCGGCGTCGGATGCGGGCACCACCGGATCGGCGCTGGCGTCGATGGCGATTTATCTGGTCATGGCGGCCATTCTGGCATGGCGGCCCAAGGGACTGTTTCCGGCCCATGGATAATTCACGCAGCAATTCATTCCTCCGCAGCCGCGAAGGCGTGCTGACCGTGGTGGCGCTGGCGGTTCTGCTGGCTGCGCCGCTGGTGGCGCAGGCGGCGGGGCAGACGTACTTCATCTCTCTGGCATCCCGGGTGGCGATTCTGGCGTTGGCCGGGGTCGGGCTGAATCTGGCGCTGGGCTCCGGCGGGATGATCAGCTTCGGTCATGCCGCCTTCTTCGGGCTGGGCGGCTATGTCGCCGGGGCGATGGTGTTCCATGCGCAGGAAGGCGGGCAGTTTCTCGGCCTGCTGGCGGGGACACAGCAGGCCCTGCTGTCATGGCCGCTGGCGCTGGCGGTGGCGGGCATTGCCGCCCTGTTTATCGGGGTGATCAGCCTGCGGACCAGTGGCGTTTACTTCATCATGATCACGCTGGCTTTTGCCCAGATGTTTTATTATCTCGCGCTGTCATTCCCGACCTATGGCGGGGAAGACGGGATGACCCTGTACGAACGGTCAACGCTGGGCGGACTGTCGGTGTCAGGCGACCTGCCGTTTTTCTTCGTCTGCTTCGGGGTGCTGCTGCTGGCCCTGCTGCTGTGTTCCCGGCTGACCGGGTCCCGCTTCGGGGCGGCGCTGATGACGGCGCGGCAGAACGAAACACGGCTTGCCACCGTTGGCATCAACCCGTTTCCGGTCAAGCTCACCGGCTTTGTGATTTCGGCGATGATCACCGCGCTGGCCGGGGTGCTGCTGGTGGAACAGAACGGCTTTGCCAGCCCGTCGCTGCTGTCGTGGCACCGGTCCGGCGAAATCATGATCTTCGTCATTCTCGGCGGGGTCGGGCGGCTGATCGGCCCGGTGCTGGGGGCGGCGGTGTTCATTCTGCTGGAAACGGTGATCGGCGGCTATACCGACCGCTGGCAGCTGGTGCTGGGGCTGGTGCTGCTGGGCATCGTGCTGTTTGCGCGGGGCGGTCTGGTCGGCCTGCTGGCGGGGAGGGCGCGCCATGACTGATCTTCTGGTTCTGAACGGCCTGCAGAAGCACTTCGGGGCGCTGCGTGCCACCGATGATGTGTCGCTGTCGGTCCGCCCCGGCACCCTGCATGCGCTGATCGGCCCCAACGGGGCGGGAAAATCCACCCTGATCGGTCAGATCGCCGGCACCATCACCCCGGACCGGGGCAGCATCACCTTCCGGGGGGAGGATGTTACCCCCCTGACCCTGCCGCAGCGGGCCCGGAAAGGGCTGGGCCGCACCTTTCAGATATCGTCCCTGATCCCGGAGTTTTCCGCCCTGCGCAACGTTATGCTGGCGGTACAGGCCCGGCAGGGCAGCAGCTTCCGGTTCTGGGGCCGGGTGATGGCTGACCGCAGCCTGACCGGACCGGCCATGGCCTGTCTGGAGCGGGTCGGTCTGGCCGACCGGGCGCGGGTGCCGGTCAGCGACCTGTCGCACGGCGAGCGACGCCAGCTTGAACTGGCGGTGGCGCTGGCGCTGGAGCCGGTGTTGCTGCTGCTGGACGAGCCGATGGCCGGTCTGGGGCCGGAGGAGTCCCGCAAAATGACGGACCTGCTGCACACCCTGAAGCGGGAAACCGCAATGCTGCTGGTCGAACACGATATGGACGCGGTGTTTTCACTGGCGGATGAGGTCTCGGTGCTGGTTTACGGGCGGGTGATCGCCAATGGCCCGGTGGCGGAAATCCGTACCTCTGCCGCTGTGCGGGAAGCCTATCTGGGGGAGGACGCATGATGCTGACCGTCAGCGGTCTGGAAACCTTTTACGGCCCCAGTCAGGCCCTGTTCGGGGTTGATCTGTCCTTGCAGCAGGGGCAGGTGCTGGCCCTGATGGGGCGCAATGGCATGGGCAAGACCACCACCATCCGCTCCATCATGCGGCTGACCCCGCCGAAACGTGGCACCGTCCACTTTTCCGGGCAGGATCTGGCCGGGTTACAGGCGTTCCGGGTGGCCCGGCTGGGGCTGGGGCTGGTGCCGGAGGGGCGGCGGGTGTTCGCCCCGCTGTCGGTGGAAGAAAACCTGCGGGCCACCGCCCGCGATGCGGACGACACGGCCGGAGGCTGGAGCCTGAAGCGGGTCTATGCCCTGTTCCCCCGCCTGCGGGAGCGCGCCGGGCAGGCCGCCCGGACCCTGTCGGGCGGGGAACAGCAGATGCTGGCGGTCGGCCGGGCGCTGATGACCAATCCGCGCCTGCTGATCCTTGACGAAGCCACCGAGGGGCTGGCACCGCTGATCCGGGCCGAGATCTGGTCCGCGATTGCCGCCCTGAAGGCGGAGGGGCTGTCGATTCTGGTGGTCGATAAACATCTGAAAGACCTGCTGCCGCTGGCCGATGCCTGCGTGGTGCTGGAGAAAGGCCGTTCGGTCTGGGCAGGCAGCCCGCAGGCCCTGCAGGCGGATGCCGCGTTGCAGCACCGTTATCTGGGGGTATGAGATGGCGGCTTTTGTCACCACCCGCAAAGTGCTGTTCCAGCACTGTGATCCGGCGGGGATCGTGTTCTATCCCCGCTATTTCGAGATGATTAATTCGGTGGTTGAGGAATGGTTCGAGGATGTTCTCGGCCATTCTTTCGCCAGCCTGCACATGGACCAGAAAAAGGGGGTCCCGACCGCCGGGATCTCAGTGGATTTTCGCGCCCCCAGCCGTCTGGGAGAGGTGCTGACCTTTACCCTGACCCCCGGCCCGCTCGGGCGGTCGCGGATTCCCTGCCGGATTGAAGCTCACGGCGGTGAACAGCTGCGGCTGGAAGGGGCGCTGACGCTGGTCTATGTCGATGGTGTCACCCTGAAGTCGGAAACCCTGCCCGCCGCATTGGCGGCGCGGATTGAACAGCCCTGACGGACTGTCGGATTTTACCCGTCGCCTGCCCGTGGACTGCCTGTGGCGTCTGCGCCGGGCGCCTGATGAGAGAGTTACAATCATGCACGATCTTCTGCACCCCAAGAACTGGAAGCCCGCCATCGGTTATGCCAATGGCATCAAGGCCAGCGGCACCACCCTGTATCTGGGTGGTCAGATCGGCTGGAACGGTCAGCAGGAGTTTGAGACCGATGACTTTGTCGGCCAGGTTGAACAGGCCCTACGCAATATTGTCGCCATTCTGGAAGAAGGCGGTGCAGGGCCGGAACATCTGGTGCGCCTGACCTGGTATGTCACCGACAAGCGGGAATACCTCGACCGCCTGAAAGATGTCGGGCAGGCCTACCGCACCGTGCTGGGGCGGCACTTTCCGGCAATGACCATGGTGCAGGTGGCGGCGCTGGTCGAAGACCGCGCGAAGGTGGAAATCGAAGCCACCGCCGTTCTGCCTTAAGTTTTTACCCTTTGCGGAACCGGGCGGCCACCGGGGCGATGCCGTAGTGAATTGCCCCGACCACCCCCAGCCCGACGGCAAGGCCGCCAACCCCTGCGGCCCCGGCTGACGTCAGCCAGTTGAGGACGCCACCGATTGCCGGAACCGTCTGCGCCGCCAGAGCGGCCAGACCGGCAATCCCGTGGCCGGGGGCGTTGACCCCGTACTGTTCCAGACCATGGACCAGAATACCGCCGCCGACCCACAGCATGGCGGCGGTACCGACCACGCTCAGCAGTTTCAGGAACTTCGGCATCCCGTTGACCAGTCCGCGTCCGATGGTTTGCAGCAGGCGGCTGCGGGTCTGGGCCAGTACCAGCCCGACGTCGTCAGCCTTGACGATCACCGCCACCGCGCCATACACGACGATGGTGATACCGATACCGACCACCGCCAGAATGACGGCCTGAAGCCAGAACGAAGAGGTTTCCGCCGCTACGGTGGACAGGGTGATCGCCATGATCTCGCCGGACAGAATCAGGTCTGTGCGTACCGCACTGCGGACCTTCTCATCTTCCAGTTCCTTGGCATTTTTGGCCGAAGAGCCCCCTTCCGAGGTCTCGCCCGTATCATGGTGAAGCACGGCTTCAAGGACCTTTTCCGCGCCTTCGTAACACAGGAACAGCCCGCCCGCCATCAGCAGCGGGGTGATCGCCCACGGGGCAAACAGGCTGAGCAGCAGGGCGGCAGGCAGCAGGATCAACAGCTTGTTGCGCAGTGATCCGACCGTGATACGGGCGATGATCGGCAGTTCGCGGTCGGCGGTGAAGCCGACCACATAGCGCGGGGTGACGGCGGCATCATCGACCACCACCCCGGCGGCCTTGGCCCCGGCCTTGCCCGCCTGCGCCGCCGCGTCATCCAGACTGGCAGCGGCAACCTTGGCCAGAGAAACCACATCATCCAGCAGCGCCAGAAGCCCCTGCGACATCCGATACATCCTTCCTGAAATCCTGTCGGCGTCAGTTAACGGAAGCCGGGGCCGGGATGCAAGGTGTGGTTTGAAGAAAACGGACAGGCGGAAACAGGGCTGGGACGTTTTGGGGAGCGGAAAATGCGGGCGCTGCCCGTACCCGGTAAGGGCCATTGGCCCTTTCTTTTGGAAAGAAGGCACTGTCGATTTGATTTTTTGGTGCGGGCAAGGCCCGCAGGGTCTTTGCCGTCAACCTATGGTGAGGGATCCATCTAGGCGCCCATTAATCAGGTCAAGGAGCCCGAGGCTCCTTGTGGTGTCCGGGGCAAAGCCCCGACGGGTGGGGTCCGGGGCAAAGCCCCGAAGGGTGGGGTTCGGGGCCAAGCCCCACGGGTCAGAGAGGCAAAAGAAAACAGGGCCGGTCTTTGCAACCGGCCCTGTCTGTCAGGAGGTTATTCAGCCGCCGCTTTCAGGGTTGGCGGAGAGCGGAAGGCGGCGAGAAGCTGGGCTTCCTTGTGTTTGGCTTCCTCCACGTTTTTATCCAGTACGTGGCCGTAGCCGCGCATGGTCATCGGCAGGGCCGCCAGATCCACGGCGATGGCATGGTTGGCGGCGGACAGCGACGGCAGCAGACCGGAGATCATCGCTTCGTATTCGGCGATCAGGCGGCGCTGCATCTTGCGTTCGCCGGTGTAGCCGAAGATGTCGAAGGCGGTGCCGCGCAGGCCCTTCATCTTTGCCAGAACCTTAAACGCGGTCATCACCCAGGGGCCGAAGGTGGATTTCTTCAGGCGGCCGGTCTGCGGGTCGCGGTTGCCCAGCAGCGGCGGTGCCAGATGGAAGGTCAGCTTCAGGGTGCCTTCAAACTGCTTTTTCAGGGCGGTTTCGAAGGTGCCGTCGGTATACAGACGCGCCACTTCGTATTCGTCCTTATAAGCCAGCAGCTTGAACCATGCTTTCGCCACCGCTTCGGTCAGGGTGGTCTTGCCGGGCATCGCGGCCTGTTCAGCGCTGCGGACGGCGCTGATCAGGGCGGTGTAACGGGCGGCATAGGCGCTGTCCTGATAGGCGGTCAGGAACTCGGTGCGGCGGGCGATCATCTCGTCCACGGTTTCCGACAGGCGGTGATGGGCGGCAACCGCACCCGACACCGGCTTCAGCAGCGCATCGACCCGGGCTACATCCACGGCGGCACGGCGGCCCCACAGGAAAGCCTGACGGTTGAAGTCAACGGCGGTGCCATTCAGTTCAACCGCGCGCATCAGGGCCTCTTCCGACAGCGGCAGCAGACCTTTCTGCCAGGCGTAACCGACCAGAAACAGGTTGGCGGCAAGAGAGTCCCCAAGCAGGCCGGTGGCCAGCCGGGTGGCGTCGATGAAGTGGGCGGCGTCGCGGCCGACCGCGTCAACGATCACGTCCTCAATCTCCCGGGCCGGGAACTTGACGTCCGGCTTACGGGTGAAGTCGGCGGTCATGGTGCGGTGGCTGTTGATCACCGCGTGGGTCTTGCCCTGCTGCATCTTGCCAAGGGTGTCATAGCCCCCGGCGGTCAGGCTGTCACAGCCCAGTACCAGCCGGGCATTGCCGGCGGCGACGCGGACGGCGTGAATATCATCCGGGGTGCGGCCAATGCGCAGATGGCTGACCACCGCGCCGTTTTTCTGGGCCAGACCGGCCTGATCAAGGGCAGAAACCCCCTTGCCTTCCAGATGGGCGGCCATGCCGATCAGGGCAGAGATGGTGACGACGCCGGTACCGCCGATGCCGGTGATGACGATGTCATACGGGTCTTTGCCGATCATCGGCACGGCGGGGGCGGGCAGGGCGCCAAAGTCTGCGCCGTTTCCGGCGTTGCCACCCTGTTTACGGACCTTACCGCCTTCGACGGTGACAAACGACGGACAGAAGCCGTTGACGCAGGACAGATCTTTATTGCACGACGACTGATCAATGGCGCGCTTGCGGCCAAACTCGGTTTCCACCGGTTCGACGGCGACACAGTTGGATTTCACCCCACAGTCGCCGCAGCCTTCACAGACCAGATCGTTGACGAACACGCGCTTATCCGGGTCAACCATCTTACCGCGCTTGCGGCGGCGGCGCTTTTCGGCGGCACAGGTCTGGTCATAGATCATCACGGTCACGCCGGGGATGTCGCGCAGTTCCTTCTGCACGGCGTCCAGCTCATCGCGGTGATAGAATTTGATCCCGGCCGGGAAGCCGTAGTTGATGGGGTACTTGTTGGGCTCGTCAGAAACGACCACCACCTTGACCACGCCTTCCCCCAGCACCTGCTGCGCGATCTGCGGTACGGTCAGCGGGCCGTCATGCGGCTGGCCGCCGGTCATCGCAACGGCATCGTTGAACAGGATCTTGTAGGTGATATTGACCTTGGCGGCCACCGACTGCCGGATCGCCAGCAGGCCGGAGTGGTAATAGGTGCCATCCCCGAGATTGGCGAAAATGTGGGTTTCGTCGGTGAACGGGGCCTGACCGACCCAGGGCACGCCTTCGCCGCCCATCTGGGTGAAGGTGGCGGTGGAACGGTCCATCCACGTCACCATGTAATGGCAGCCGATGCCACCGACCGCGCGGGAGCCTTCCGGGACATTGGTCGAGGTGTTGTGCGGGCACCCGGCGCAGAAGTGCGGAATGCGCTTGGCTGCCACCTTCGGGGCTTCCAGAGAGCGTTCCTTGGCTTCCAGAAAGTCCAGCCGCTGCTGGATTGACGGGGCGGTGACAAAACGGCTCATCCGCTCGGCCAGCACACGGGCGATGCGGGCCGGGGTCAGCTCCCCGGCGGAGGGCAGGGTCCAGGTGCCCTGTTCGTCGAACTTGCCGACCACGCGGGGGCGGACATCCTCACGCCAGTTATACAGCTGTTCTTTCAGCTGGTTTTCGATGATGGCGCGCTTTTCCTCGATGACGACGATCTCTTCCAGACCTTCGGCGAAGTCGCGCACGCCCTGCCGTTCCAGTGGCCACGGCATCCCGATCTTGTACAGACGGATGCCGATACGGGCGGCCATCTCATCGTCGATCCCCAGATCGTCCAGCGCCTGCCGGACATCGAGATAGCTTTTGCCGGTGGTGACGATGCCAAGGCGGGGGTTGGGGGTGTCGATCACCACCTTGTTCAGCTTGTTGGCCCGGGCGAACGCCAGCGCCGCGTACAGCTTATGCCGCATCAGGCGCAGTTCCTGATCCAGCGGGGTGTCCGGCCAGCGGATATGCAGGCCGTCGGCGGGCATCTCGAAATCGGTGGGGATCACAAACTGGTGGCGGGCCGGATCAACATCAACATTGGCGGAGCTGTCCATCACCTCGGCCAGACACTTCAGCGCCACCCAGCAGCCGGAATAACGGCTCATGGCGGTGGCCAGCATGCCGTAATCCAGCACTTCCTGCACGTTGGCAGGGTGCAGCACCGGGATCTGCAGATCCATATAGGCGTAATCGGTCTGGTAGGCGACGGTGGACGATTTGGCGGCGTGGTCATCGCCGGAGAACAGCACCACCCCGCCGTGCTTCGACGTACCGGCCATGTTGCCGTGACGGAGCACATCGCAGGACCGGTCAACACCCGGGCCCTTGCCGTACCAGTAAGCAAACACGCCGTCGTACTTTGCACCCTTGAACAGGTTGACCTGCTGGGTGCCCCAGACGGCGGTGGCAGCCAGATCTTCGTTGATGCCCGGCTGGAATTCGATGTGGTGAGACTTAAGGTGCTTCTTGGCTTTCCACAGGGTCTGATCCAGACCCCCGATCGGGGATCCACGGTAGCCGGAGACAAACCCGGCGGTGTTCAGACCGTTGGCAAGGTCATGATCACGCTGCATCAGTGGCAGGCGGGCAAGGGCCTGAATGCCCGACAAGTAAATCCGCCCGGAGGATAGGGTGAATTTGTCTTCCAGTGTCACGTTGACATCGACGGTCATTGTAACTCTCTCCCTGATGCTGCAGCGCGCAAGATATGGTGCAGGGCAATATGATGCAGGGCCGGTGCAGCGTTGGTTCTGGGGCTGTGCAGTTTTTAAGGTCTGCTTATTTTTACAGCGCCACTATTGATCATGGGGCCGACCATACGCCCGGGCAAGAGGGCTGCCAATAGGTCAGTTTTATTGACCTACATTTCGCAGCAATATTCTTGCGTTTCCGGAAAACGTGAAACAAGCTTGCGGAAGGGGTGGGCTGTTCTGATCATTCCTTACTCAGCCCGTCTTCCGGCGCATGGCAGTGCCGCGCCGGGAGTATGGATCGCCCCGACTCCCCCTCTCGCTCCCGGAGGTTTTTCCGATGCCACAGCCCGATCACATTGTGCGTATTGATCTGCCGGATGCCCCGGCCCTGCCGGAGGATATGCAGGCTTATTTCGATAAATGCCGGGAGAAGCTGGGCATGGTGCCCAATGTATTGGCCGCTTACACCGGCAACCCGGACAAACTGCGGGTTTTTGCCCAGTTTTATAACCAGCTGATGCTGGCACCATCCGGCCTGAGCAAGCTGGAGCGGGAGCTGATCGCGGTTGCCGTCAGCTCAGCCAACCGCTGCTATTATTGTCTGGTGGCCCACGGGCAGGCAGTGCGGCAGCTGTCGGGCGACCCGCAGCTGGGGGAAATGATGGTGATGAATTACCGCGTCGCCGATCTGCCGGACCGTCAGCGTGCGATGCTGGACTTTGCCTGGAAGCTGACGGCGACACCCCATGACATCAACGACATGGACCGTGACCGCCTGCGGGATGTCGGCTTCGGCGAGCAGGATATCTTCGACATTGTCGATACGGCGGCTTTTTTCAACTACACCAACCGGATGGCGCATGGTCTGGATATGATGCCAAACGCCGAATACCACCGGATGGACCGCTGAGATCTGCCTTCTGTCCGTATTACCGGGCAATAAAAAACGCCGCCTCTTTGGGGCGGCGTTGCTGTTCAGCACTTAGGGGCAAGGGGCGATCGAAGATCCGTCAACGTGCCCCTGAGGGTGAAATCACCGAAGTCCTGCAGAATGCTTTCCGCGACGCCATTGTCATGGTAGCGCAGAGTCACTTCAAAGTCGGGGGTGCCGGAGGCATTGTCCGGGCTGAAGAAGGCCAGCACAACCGGCCAGCCGGGGGTGTTCAGCAGCAGGTTGGGCAGCGCAGAGTTGGAATCGCCGGGGAAGCGGGCCCCGATCGCGGCACTGACATTGATCGCTTCGCCGATGGCGGAACCGTCAAAGACCTTGCGGGCAAAGAAGCGTTTGCCATCCCGGGCCTGCCGGATCAGCGATTCCGTATGCGAGGTCGGGAACAGGGTGCCGGGGGACAGATCAAACACCACGGATTCCCCGCCTTCGCCTTCATCGCGGAACGTGGCGGAGCCGACGCCGTCAGGCCCGATCCGGGCATCCCCTTCGTAAGAATCAATGATATCGCCGTCGCGGTGATTGCGGACCTTAAAGCGGTAAGCGCTGCCATCCTTGGCTTCCCACGACACAAAGTCCCACACCGTGCTGGTGGCCCCGCCGGCGGTCTGCCACAGGGTCAGCTCGGTATGGGTCTCGACGGTCCAGCCGTCGCAGCTGTCGGAGAAGGAATAGCGCATAACCCCGTTGGCCCCGACAATGCCGGAGGACGGCTTGGCGCTGTTCAGGCGCATGCTGTATTCCGCCTCATGGGGGGCCAGCGGCCCGGCACTGTCGGCGGCCATGGCAGGCAGCGGTAACAGCAGCGCAGGCAGAATGATGACCAGACGTCGGGCTGCCCCCAGCAGATGGCGTTTCAGCCCCGCAAAAGGATAAGCCGACTGTTCCCCAAAGGTGGAGTTAAGGGCGACAACGCCCTGAAACTCTTCGGAAACTTTAGCGATGTTGCCAATATGGCACACGACGCCCCCCAACGAGAACACAGGATCAGCAGGCTGGATTTGGGAATTAAAATGAAGAAGATCAAGGCATTTGGGAAGCAGCATCCCGCAGTGCCGCACAGTTTCCTCTCACACTGTGGCAAAAAAGCCCCGCTTTCAGGGCATTGGGGGTCATTTGTTCGGGGCAGGCGATGAAAGGGCGCACTTTTCAGGCGGAGACAGGCCGTTAAAGCAAAACCGCCCGCGCGGATGGCGGGCGGTTTCACAACGGGAACTGTCAGGGTCAGCGCAGTTTCAGGCGCAAAGCCGGGACCGGCTTTAGCCCTTGCTGACTTCCACCTTCTTCGGCAGATCCAGCTTAATGTGCAGTTCTTTCAGCTGGCGGTCGGTCACATGGCCCGGCGCGCCCATCATCAGGTCCTGCGCCTGACCGTTCATCGGGAACAGGATCACTTCGCGGATGTTCGGCTCGTCAGCCAGCAGCATCACCATGCGGTCGATCCCCGGGGCAGCACCACCGTGCGGCGGTGCCCCGAACTTGAAGGCGTTCAGCATGCCGCCGAACTTTTCCTCGACCACTTCCGGCCCGTACCCGGCGATTTCAAACGCCTTGTACATGATTTCCGGCAGATGGTTACGGATCGCGCCGGAAGACAGCTCAATACCGTTACAGACGATATCGTACTGATAGGCCTTGATGGTCAGCGGGTCCTGATTCAGCAGCGCGTCCATGCCGCCCTGCGGCATCGAGAACGGGTTGTGGCTAAATTCCACCTGCCCGGTGTCTTCGTTCAGCTCGTACATCGGGAAATCGACGGTCCAGCAGAACTTGAAGACATTCTTTTCGCGCAGGTCGAGATCGTCGCAGACCCGCTCGCGGACCTTACCGGCAAACTTGGCGGCCTTCAGTTCCTTATCGCAGACGAACATCACGGAATCGCCGTCCTTCAGGCCGCAGGCGTCCTTGATCGCCTGCACGCGGTCGGCTTCCAGATTCTTGGCGATCGGGCCTTTCGGGCCGTCTTCGGCGAACTGGATGTAGCCCAGACCGCCCTGACCTTCTTCACGGGCCCATTCATTCAGCTTGTCATACCAGCCACGCGGACGACCGGCGGCACCCGGCGCCGGAATGGCGCGGACCACCGACCCGGCCTCGACGCCGCGGGCGAAGATACCGAACCCGGAGGCACGGAAGGCTTCGGTGACGTCGGCAATAATCAGCGGGTTGCGCAGATCCGGCTTGTCAGAGCCGTACTTGAGCATCGACTCATCATAGGGGATCCGCACGAACGGCATCGGCGAGACGGTCTTGCCGTTGGCGAATTCGGTGAACAGGCCATGCAGCACCGGCTCGATGGTCTGGAACACGTCTTCCTGAGTGACAAAGCTCATCTCAAAGTCGAGCTGGTAGAATTCACCCGGGGAGCGGTCGGCGCGGCTGTCTTCGTCGCGGAAGCAGGGGGCAATCTGGAAGTAGCGGTCGAAGCCCGCCACCATCAGCAGCTGCTTGAACTGCTGCGGTGCCTGCGGCAGCGCGTAGAAGGTGCCGGGATTCAGGCGGCTGGGCACGAGGAAGTCGCGCGCCCCTTCCGGGCTGGAGGCGGTGAGGATCGGGGTCTGGAATTCGGTGAAGCCCTGATCCAGCATCCGCTTGCGCAGGGTGGAAATGACCTGCGAGCGCAGGATCATGTTGGAATGCACCTTGTCGCGGCGCAGATCAAGGAAGCGGTAGCGCAGGCGGGTGTCTTCCCCGGCATCCTGCACCCCGGCCACCTGCAGCGGCAGCACATCGGCGCGCGATTGCACGGCAACGTCACGCACGCGTAGCTCGATCTCGCCGCTCGGCAGGTTGGGGTTGACGGTGTCAGCGGTACGGGCCACCACCTCGCCGGTGATAGTCACCACGCTTTCAACGCGGACACCTTCCAGAATCTTGAACAGATCAGAAGAGACGTCCGTCACGCACTGGGTCAGGCCGTAGTGGTCGCGCAGATCGACAAACAGCAGGTTCCCGTGGTCGCGCTTGCGGTGAACCCAGCCGGACAGCCGCACCTGCTGGCCCACATGCTCCTTGCGGAGTTCGCCACAGGTGTGGGTGCGGTAAGCGTGCATGAGGAATTCCTCTTCGGTTCCGATATGAAAAGGGCAGGGGGCCGCGCTGCGGCAGCCCGAACCGCCGAAAAACACACGGTTCGGGCCTGCTTGTCAATAGTGGTGATTGAGTGTGCCCGGCCCGGCTGCGGGACAAAAGAAAACGGCACCGGAGAAGGCCTCTCCGGTGCCGCAGTCTGTGCCGCCCTGTCTGTTCCCCCTGTCTGGCCGGAGCGTGTCCGGTCAGGGGCAGGGGGTATTTTCAGGGGGATATTTTAATGATGCTGAATGATCTGGCTGAGGAACTTCTTGGTCCGCTCTTCCTGCGGGTTGCTGAACAGTTCGTGCGGGGTGTTCTTTTCCACCACTGAGCCGTCAGCCATGAACACCACGGTATCGGCCACGGACCGGGCAAAGCCCATTTCGTGGGTCACGCAGACCATGGTCATGCCTTCCTGCGCCAGCTCGGACATCACGTCGAGCACTTCCTTGATCATTTCCGGGTCAAGGGCAGAGGTCGGTTCGTCAAACAGCATGATGTCAGGCTTCATGCACAGCGAGCGGGCAATCGCCACGCGCTGCTGCTGGCCGCCGGACAGCTGCCCCGGGTACTTGCTGGCCTGATCCGGGATCTTCACGCGGCCAAGATAGTACATGGCGGTGTCGATCGCTTCCTTGCGGGGCACCTTCTTCACCCAGGTCGGGGCGAGGATCAGGTTTTCCAGCACGGTCAGATGCGGGAACAGGTTGAAGGACTGGAACACCATGCCGACGTCACGGCGGATGGCTTCAATCGCCTTCACGTCGTTGGTCAGTTCGGTGCCGTTCACCACGATCGAACCGGCCTGATGTTCTTCCAGACGGTTGATGCAGCGGATCATGGTGGACTTGCCGGAGCCCGACGGGCCGCAGACCACAACGCGCTCACCCTTACGGATGGTCAGGTTGATGTCTTTCAGCACATGGAACTTGCCGTACCACTTGTTGACGTTGGTCAGCTTAATGACGGCTTCATCGCCCGGCTTGTGCACCTTGGCAGAGGCTTGGTCGCTCATCGGCGAACTCCCGTGTTCAGGTGGCGCTCAAGATACTGGCTGTAACGCGCCATGAAGTAGCAGAAGAGGAAGTAGATCAGGGCGGTGAAGACATAGGCTTCCACGTAATACGGGCGCCACAGCGGGTCCGTCAGGGCGGTCTTCACGGTGTTCAGCAGGTCGAACAGGCCGACGATGAACACCAGGGACGTATCCTTGAACATGGAAATGAACTGGTTCACCAGCGGCGGAATGACCAGACGGATCGCCTGCGGCAGGATGATCAGACGGGTCTTCTGCCAATAGCCGAGGCCAAGGGCGTCAGCCGCTTCGTACTGGCCGCGCGGCAGGGCCTGCAGGCCACCGCGGACGGCTTCGGCGATATAAGCGCCGGTAAACAGCACGATACCGATGAAGGCACGCAGCAGCTTGTTGATGGTCACGCCTTCCGGCAGGAACAGCGGAATCATGACCGAGGCCATGAACAGGACCGAGATCAGCGGAACGCCACGCACCAGTTCAATGTACACCACGCTGACGCTGCGGATGACCGGCAGGTCGGAGCGGCGGCCGAGCGCGGCAAGAATGCCGAGCGGGAAGGCCAGCGCAATGCCGAGTACCGACAGCATCAGGGTCAGCGGCAGGCCGCCCCACTTTTCATTCTCGACATACGGCAGGCCAAGAATGCCGCCCCACATCAGAATGCCGCTGCCGAACACCACAACAGCCCACACAACCAGCAGTCTGCGCGACCAGAAACGCGGATTGCAGCTGACAGCGACGGCAAAGATGTACAGCAGGGTGGAAACCACCGGACGCCACTGTTCCTCGTAAGGATACAGGCCGAACAGGATGAAACGGTACTTGTTCTGCACCACCGCCCAGCAGGCGCCGACGCCGTCAGCACGGCAGGCATCCGGGGTGGCGGAAGACCAGACGGAGCTGATGAAGGCCCAGTTGATCAGCGGCGGAAGGGTCTCCACCAGCAGGAACAGGGCGACCAGCGTCAGAATGGTGTTGGGAATGGACCCGAACAGGTTAGACCGGGCCCAGCCGAGCAGATCCAGCGACTTGGTCGGCGGATTGACCGGGTAAACGGTCGCAGGCTCTTCAACGTGCGACAGTGCATCTTCGGGATGCGGTTTGTATTCGGTGCTCATACTTACCGGCCTCCCCGCAGCGAGATATACCCGTTGTACCAGTTCATGAAGCCGGAGATGGTCAGCGAGACCGTCAGATAGGCCAGCATGATAATGGCAACGCCCTCAACCGCCTGACCGGTCTGGTTGATGGTGGTGTTGGCGGTGCCGACCAGATCCGGGTAGCCGATGGCAACCGCCAGCGACGAGTTCTTCACCAGATTGAGATACTGGCTGGTCAGCGGCGGGATGACGACGCGCAGGGCCTGCGGCAGCAGGATCAGACGCACCACCATGCCACGGCGCAGGCCAAGGGCGACAGCTGCTTCGGTCTGGCCCCACGGCACGGCAATGATGCCGCCGCGGACGATTTCAGCAATGAATGAGGAGGTGTAAAGGCTGAGACCCAGCAGCAGGGCCGCGAATTCCGGAGAAACCAGCGCCCCGCCGGAGAAGTTGAACCCGGTCAGGGCCGGAACGTCAAACGCGGTCGGCGCACCGCCCAGCAGCCAGCCGATGGTCGGCAGGCCGATCAGGGCGGCCAGACCGGGGATCAGCACATTCGGGCGCCTGCCGGTTTCGGCCTGCACGCGGCTGGCACGGCGGCCAAGCAGGTAAATGGCAGCCACGGCAACCAGCAGGCCGATGGCCCCCAGCGTGTGCCCGTGTTCCCAGACCGGCCACGGGAATTTGAACCCGCGGTTGGACAGGAACCAGCCTTCCGCCAGCTTGTGGGCCTGACGGGGGTTGGGCAGGGACACGGTGATCAGCGCGTACCAGAAAAACAGCTGCAGCAGCAGCGGAATGTTGCGCAGGCCTTCGACGTAGACAGTCGCCAGACGGGCGACCAGCCAGTTGGAAGACAGGCGCGAAACGCCGACGACAGTGCCGAGCACGGTGGCGATCAGCACGCCGAACACCGCAACTTTCAGGGTGTTGAGCAGGCCGACGAGGATCACGCGGCCGAACGTGTCGGCGGGGGAGTAGGGGATGACGCTCTCAGAGACGTCGAAGCCGGCTTCGCGGCTTAAGAAACCAAGGCCGGTGGCGATTTGGCGGACTTCAAGGTTATGGATGGTATTGCTGACCAGATAGCCGATCAGCCCCACGAAAAGCCCCAGAACCACGATCTGTGCAATGATGCCGCGGACACGGACATCATTCAAGAACGACGCGCCAGACCGTCCTTTTTTCGGTTCGGTCATGTCTTGCTTTCCCTCAGAAACATAACCGCCGGTCCAGAGCAAAGTCCGGAACCGGCGATCGTGTGATCAGGAGTGAGTCTTAGCGGACCGGCGGGGCGTACATCAGGCCGCCCTTGTTCCACTGCGCGTTCAGGCCACGCTCGAGCTTGAGCGGGGTCTTCGGACCGACGTTGGCTTCGAAGGTTTCGGCGTAGTTACCGACCTGCTTAATGATGTTGTAGCCCCACTTTTCGTCAAGGCCGAGGGCAGCGCCCATGCCCGGGGTGACGCCCAGCAGACGCTTCACGTTCGGGTCGGTCGCGGTCTTGGCGACGTCATCGACGTTGGCGGAGGTGACGCCGTATTCTTCACCGGAGATCATGGCGTACTGGGTCCACTTGACGATGTCGAACCACTGGTCATCGCCATGACGCACGGACGGGGCCAGCGGCTCCTTGGAGATGATTTCCGGCAGGATGATGTGGTCATCCGGGTTCGGCACGTCGTTGGCGCGGATCGAGGCCAGCTGAGAGGCATCGGAGGTGTAGGCGTCGCAACGGCCGGCGACGTAGGCGGCGTTGACTTCTTCCAGCTTCTCGATGGTGACCGCGTTCAGCTTCATGTTGTTGGCGCGGAAGTAGTCAGCCAGGTTCTGTTCGGTGGTGGTGCCGGTCTGCACGCAGACGGTGGCGCCGTTCAGTTCCTTGGCGCTCTTCACGCCGAGCTTCTTGGTGACCAGGAAGCCCTGACCGTCGTAGTAGTTCGGGGTGGTGAAGTTCAGGCCGTTCGCGGTGTCGCGGGTCAGGGTCCAGGTGGTGTTACGGGACAGGATGTCCACTTCACCGGACTGCAGGGCGGTCAGACGCTGCTGGGCGGACAGCGGAACGAACTTAACCTTCTTGTCGTCGCCGAAAACGGCGGCGGCAACGGCACGGCAGACATCAACGTCGATGCCCTTCCAGTTGCCTTTTTCGTCGGGGGCGGAGAAGCCCGCCAGGCCGGTGTGAACGCCGCAGATCACCTCACCGCGCTTCTTCACCGCGTCGAGGGTCGGGCCAGCGAAAGCGGAAGTGGCGGCAAAAGAGACGGTGGCGACGGCGGTCGCTGCCAGCAGGAAACGTTTCATTAGGTTAGCCTCCGAGCTATACGGACGTGATAAGGTCGTTTTTGGTTCCCCTCTTCCCTGCACCGGTTGCTCCGGCTTTGCCGGTTATTTTGTTACGTTCGCAACGGTCTGGCCGTTGCTGCCGTCACTATACGACCGGGTTACGCAGGGTAGGTGAAGTGGATACTAACCCGGGATGAGGCGTTATGAAATCTCGATTGCATGTTTTTTTCTGAAATATAATTACAACATTCGTATAAAAATCGAATAATCTCTTATATTTTGTAATAAAATTACAACTCCCCTTCTGTTGCACATGCGAATTTGATCAAACGGTCAGCTTTATGCTGGTTTGTCCCCTGAATGCCGCAGAATGGCTGGGGTTCTGTCCTGTGGTGGGGCCGGACAGAATATTGCGTGTCGATCATATAGGTCAGGTATCCTGCCGTACTGCTTTTGTGCTCCGCGAAATCTTCCGTCGCGGGGCTGATGACTTAATTTGAGGGCTGGCTGTAGCACCATGGCTTTTCTGTGGTCGGCCTTCAGCCCGGCTTGCGTGGTTTTCACAGTCGCGGTATATCAACGCCATGACTCTGTCCGATCTTCTCATCACCGACACCGACGCCCTGAAGGCCTTCTGCGACCGCCAGAAGGGGGTGCCGTTTGTCACCGTCGATACCGAGTTTCTGCGGGAAAAGACGTTCTGGCCTCAGGTGTGCCTGATTCAGGTCGGCGGCCCGCAGGAAGCGGTTTGCATTGATCCGCTGGCGGAAGGGCTGGACCTGACCCCGCTGTTTGGCCTGATGCGTGACCGGTCGATTCTCAAGGTTTTCCATGCCGCCCGGCAGGATCTTGAGATTTTTCATAACCTGATGGGGGATATTCCCGCCCCGCTGTTCGACACACAGGTCGCGGCGATGGTGTGCGGGTTTGGCGACTCCGTCGGCTATGAGACGCTGGTCAACAAGCTGGCCAAGGCGCATATCGACAAGTCGATGCGCTTTACGGACTGGGCCCGCCGCCCGCTGAGCGATCAGCAGGTGCGCTATGCCCTGTCAGATGTGACCCATCTGCGGCTGGTCTATGAAAAGCTGGCGCGCCGTCTGGAAAGCACCGGCCGGGCCGACTGGCTGAACGAGGAAATGGCCTTCCTGACCGACACCGCCAACTACCGGGTTGACCCGATGGAGGCATGGCGCCGGATCAAGACCCGCACCAAGACTCCGCGCTTCCTTGGCATCGTCAAGGCGCTGGCGGAGTGGCGCGAGGTGGAAGCCCAGACCCGGGATATTCCCCGGCAGCGGATGCTGCGCGACGAGACCCTGCTGGAAATCGCCGCCCACGCCCCGACCACGGCGGAGCAGCTGGAGCGGACCCGGGGCTTCTCCAAGGGGCAGGCGGAAGGCCGGATGGGGCAGGCTATCCTTGACGCGGTGGCCCGTGGCAAGCAGATGCCGATGGAAGACCTGCCGGAACCGCAGGACCGGAAGGAAATTCCGGCCGGTGTCGGCCCGATCACCGATCTGCTGAAAGTGCTGCTGAAGATGCGCTGCGAAGAGCATGACGTGGCGCAGAAGCTGGTGGCCTCCAGCGAGGATCTGGAAGCGATCGCCATGGACGACAACGCCGACGTGATGGCGATGAAGGGCTGGCGGCGTGAGATTTTCGGTGATGATGCCATTGCCCTGAAATATGGCCGTCTTGCCCTATGCCTGTCGAAGGATGGCAAGCGGGTCGAAGCGGTCGAGATTGAAGACTGAGCCGGGGCTTCTTCGCTTCTGAAACAACAAACAGGCCGCTGATCCCTTTGGGCAGCGGCCTGTTTGTTTTGTGCCCCGCCCGCGAGTTTGGCGCGGGCAGGGCGTTGACCGGATCAGACGGTGACGATTTTCGGGGTCAGCCCCAGTTCAGATGCCAGCCGCTCAAAGCGCTTGCCGAACAGCTCGGGGTAATAAATCGGGTCTCCGGCAGGCAGGCCGAGCATCAGGGTGGTCTCGCCGCGTTCCAGCCGGGTGCGCGCCAGCAGGCCGGGTGCCCCGCCGCTGATGGTATGACCGAGGCGCAGGGCGGCGCCGATGGTTCTGACCCGGCGGATGCGGTCGGCGGTCAGCAGGGCGGAGGCTTTGCCAACCAGCGGCACTTCTTCTTCGCTGCTGTAGCGGTGATAGACGGCCAGCGCCAGACCGGCGCGGTCGGTATGGTTCAGCCCCATGAACGGGAGTCGCAGCACTTTCAGGAAAGCCTGTTCGGCCCGGTAGTCGGGGTGTTCATCCCAGAAAATATCACCGAGCAGACAGGCGGCGCTGCGCAGGCGGGCCAGATGCGGGGTTTCGTCGGGGAACAGCGGGCTCATCCATTCCATCAGCTCCCGCCCGTGTTCGGGGAAGCGCCCGGCAGCCCGGGCCCATTCGGTGGCGGCTGACAGCAGCGGGTCGCCATCCCGCATCGCTTCCGGCAGGGACAGATAAAACTGTCCTTCCCGCATCCCGTAGACCGAGAACACCAGCGCTTCCGGTTCGGCCTTGCGCAGCAGCACTTCCAGCAGCTGGGCAGCCAGCGGAAGCTGTGGGGCACGGCGGCGGGAAACGCCTTTCATCTTCTCCAGGCTGCGCACCGGCTGGCGGCTGATCTGGCCGATCAGCTTCAGGGCCTGCGCGTAGGGCAGGGTAAAGTTGTCCAGCACATGAATCGGGTAATCAAGCTGGGCGATAATCGCCTGCGCCAGGGTGCGCCACGACCCGCCGACCGCGTACAGGTGCCGCCCCCGGGCTTTGGGCAGGAAGGTCACCTTCTTCAGGCGGTCTTCCATCATGTCCTGTGCCCGCTGCCGCAGACCGTGGGAGTTTTCCAGCAGGCGCAGCACGCCCAGCGGGACGGTGGTGAAATCACCGATCTCCATCCCGGATACCATCACCAGCTCCAGCGATCCGCCGCCCAGATCGCAGACGATCCCGTCGGCGTCGGGCATGGAGCACAGCACCCCGAAGGCGGCGCGGCGGGCTTCTTCCTCGCCGGACAGCAGGGCGATGGTGATGCCGGTGCGGCGTTCCACTTCCTGCAGGAAGGCGGGGCCGTCCTCGGCATCGCGGCAGGCTGCGGTTGCCAGCACGTCCAGCCGTTCCACCTTCATTGCCCGGGCCAGATGGACGAAGCGCTCAATCGCCGCCAGTGCCATCGGGACCCCGTCGGGATTCAGGCGGCCGGTGCTTTCCAGCCCCGCCCCCAGCGCGCAGGTGGCTTTTTCGTTAAACAGGGCCAGCGGTGTCCGGTGCAGGCCGTCATAGACAACCAGACGGATGGTGTTGGACCCGATATCGAGAACGCCGATCGGTTTGCGGTGGTTGGGGGATAGAAGGGTCATGGCCGAGGGATCTCTCCGGCAGAAAGCAGCAGAAAGCGAATTGGCCTAAAGTCTTATCAGATTTCAGCGCCGTGCCGCCAGCAGAAGCAGCGGTCTCTGGAGTCGCTTTAAACGGTACCGGCGGCGGATCTGCGGGAAGGCAGTCCCGCCGCCGGTTGTCCGGGGTCGGTGGCGCGGGGGTCAGTCGCGCAGCAGATAGGCCAGTTTCGGCACTTTCTTCAGCTGATGCTGCAGGGCGCTGCCCCGGCCCGACAGCGACGGATTGGTCATGAAGTAGACATGGGCGGAGAAAGCCCGCTCATCGCACTGTACCCGCCGGAAGGTGCCGTCAGGCTGCAGGTACCAGCTCTGTGCCTCGTCCTTCATGTTGGCGACCATGATCTGGTCCAGCACCTGAGCGTGCACGGTCGGGTTTTCGATCGGCACCAGATGTTCGACGCGGTGGATCAGGTTGCGCGGCATCCAGTCAGCGGAAGACATGTAGACCTTGGCCTGACGGCCCGGCAACTTGCCGCCGTTGGCAAATACGATGATGCGGGAATGCTCAAGGAAGCGCCCGATCACCGACTTGACGCGGATGTTCTCGCTCAGCCCCGGCACGCCGGGCCGCAGGCAGCAGATGCCCCGGATCACCAGATCAATCTGCACCCCGGCGCACGACGCGACGTACAGCTTGTCGATCACCACCTCATCCACCAGCGAATTCATCTTTGCCCAGATGGCGGCGGGTTTACCGGCCTTGGCGTTGGCGATTTCGTCGTCAATCAGGCCCAGCAGGCGGTCGCGCAGGCCCAGCGGAGCGATCGCCAGCTTGTCCATATGTTCCGGCTTGGCATAGCCGGTCATGAAGTTGAAGGCCTTCAGGGCATCCAGACACAGCTGACGGTCGGCCGAGAAGAAGCTGAGATCGGTGTAGATCTTGGCGGTGATCGGGTGATAGTTGCCGGTGCCGAAATGCACGTAAGACCGCAGCTCGGCTCCTTCCCGCCGGGTGACCAGACTGATCTTGGCATGGGTTTTCAGGTCAATGAAGCCATAGACCACATTCACCCCGGCCCGTTCCAGATCCCGGGCCCACTGGATGTTGGCCTCTTCATCAAAGCGGGCCTTCAGTTCCACCATGGCGGTGACGGATTTGCCGTTTTCCGCCGCTTCGATCAGGGCGGCGACAATCGGGCTGCCTTTCGAGGTCCGGTACAGGGTCTGTTTGATCGACATCACCTGCGGGTCACGGGCGGCCTGTCGCAGGAACTGCACCACCACGTCGAACGATTCATAGGGGTGATGGACGATGATGTCCTTCTGGCGGATCGCGGCGAAGCAGTCACCGCCGAAATCGCGGATACGTTCCGGGAAGCGGATGTTAAACGGCACGAACTGCAGGTCCGGCCGTTCGTCGGTGATCAGCTTGCGGGTGTCGGCCATGCCGATCAGCCCTTCAATGCGGAACACGTCTTCCGGGGCGACATGCATCTCATCACAGATGATCTTGAACAGGTCATCCGGCATGTCGGCATTCAGGGTCAGGCGGATGCAGTGGCCGCGGCGGCGGCGCTTCAGTGCGCTTTCAAACGACTGCACCAGATCCTGCGCCTCTTCGTCGATTTCCATTTCGGAGTCGCGGATGACGCGGAAGTGACCGGTCTTGACCACATCAAAACCGGGGAACAGGTGATCGAGGAACAGCTTGACCGATTCTTCCAGCGGCAGGAACCGCAGGTCATCCCCCGGCAGACGCAGGAAGCGGTCCAGCCCCGGCGGCAGCGGCACCAGGGCCTGCAGCGGCTCCTGATCAGTGCGGCGGGTCAGATGCAGGATCAGCGCGTGGGCCAGATTGGGGATGAAGGGGAACGGGTGGGCCGGGTCAATCGCCAGCGGGGTCAGCACCGGGAAGATCAGGTCCATGAAGTGGCGTTCCAGCCACGCCTTATCCTGTTCGGTCAGCTGCGGTACCGTCACCACATGGATGCCGTTGGCATCCAGTTCCTTACACAGATCGTTCCATACCCGGCTCTGCTGTTCAATCAGCTGGCGGGCCTGCTTGTTGATGGCGTCCAGCTGCTGGGCCGGGGTCAGGCCGTCATGGCTGCGGCTGGTCACACCGGCGTGGACCTGCCCCTTCAGCCCGGCGACACGCACCATGTAGAATTCATCAAGGTTCGATGCCGAGATCGACAGAAAGCGCAGACGCTCCAGCAGCGGGTGGCGGCGGTTCTCCGATTCTTCCAGCACGCGGGTGTTGAACGCCAGCCACGACTGTTCCCGGTTGATGAACCGGTCGGGGCTGGTGGCGGTGATCGGCGGTGCGGAAGAAGGGGCGACGGCGGCGGTCATGACGGAATCCTGCTGTAAAGGGGGTGTGGAACGGGGCTCTTCTGCCGCCTTCGTGGTCACGGTCCCACCGGTGGTTCCGGCGGCGGCTCCGGCCTTGGTCCGGGCGACGGCGCGCCCGGAGTGGGTCCGGGACCGGGGGCCGGGCTTGGCGCCGGACTGCCGGGGGGATCGGGTCGAAGGGGTGTCGGTCATTGAACCTGCTCCGCGTAAGAGGTGATGCCGCAAACCACGGTCGGAATATCATGAAATTTCCGTGTCAGTTCAACGCGGGGTCGCGCTGGCACAGCTCTATCAATAAACTACGGCTTCCCCGGCCCGTCCACAGGGAACACTTACGGCGGGCAGGGGAATTCGGTGCCCCTGCGGTTTGCCCGCAGCGCCGACCGGGGGCAGGCACCCGGTTTTCCCGTACCCCATCAAGCTCAAGGCAGGAGCCCGGCCCGATGAAGCAGCTGTACCTGATGCGTCATGCGAAATCCGAATGGGATGACCCGGATCTGGATGACCATGACCGCCCGCTGTCCCCGCGGGGGGAACGGGCCGCGCCGCTGATGGCCGGTCATCTGAAAAGCCGGTCGATTCAGCCGGGGCTGATTCTCTGCTCCACCGCCCGGCGGACCCGCGAGACCCTCGGGTTTCTGACCCCGGCGCTGGATGGGGTGCCGGTACAGTTTGAGCGGCAGGTCTACACCTTTAATCCCGACAGCCTGTTTGACCGCCTGCGCCTGCTGGATGACAGCCTGAAAGCGGTGATGGTGGTCGGCCATAATCCGGCCCTGCAGGATCTGACCCTGATGCTGACGGAAGGGCAGACGGTGACCGCCGCCCGTACGGCGCTGGAGGATAAGTTCCCGACAGCGGCCTATGCCGAGCTGGATCTGGATATCGGCAGCTGGCGGGATCTGGCTACCGGCTGCGGGCGTCTGGCCCATTTCACCCGGCCCCGTGATCTGGCCTGAGCGGTCAGGCGCGCAGCATAAAGAAAGGGGGGGAGGGCCCTGTGGCCTTCCCCCCATTTTTGTAGAACCGCACTCCCCCGGTCAGGGCCGGGGGGCGGTGCTGATTCCGGGCAGGCCAGGGGCCAGCACGCTGTTGCCGCGCGGGTCAGCGGTGGCGCTGATCTGTTCCGCCACGCCGAGGACCGGCGCCAGCACCGCCTGAAGGCGGCTGAGGGAGGACAGCAGGCCCGGCAGTTTACCGCCCAGCAGGGTTTGCAACAGGGCTTCCAGCCCGCTCGGCGGGGTCGGGTAGGCAACCAGAGAAACGGGGGCATCTTCGGCGATCCCGGCTTCTGACCGCGCCAGTGTGACCGCGGTGGAGAAATCGCCCAGTTCGTCCACCAGCCCGATGGCTTTGGCATCGCTGCCGGTCCAGATGCGGCCACGGGCGACCTGATCCATCTGGGCAGCGGTCAGGCTGCGGTTGGCGGCGGCCTTGCCGGTGAAGTCGGCATAGATGGTGTCGAGCATACGGTCAAACCACTGCCGTTCCGCCGGGGTGAAGGTGCGGTTGGGGCTCCACAGGGTTGCATTGGGGCTGGTCTGCACCGTTTCCCAATGGATGCCGAGTTTTGCCCACAGATCCGTCAGCACCGGCTTACCGGCAAACACCCCGATGGACCCGGTGATGGTGCCCGGCTGGGCGACAATTTTGCGGGCTGGCATGGCGATGAAATATCCGCCGGAGGCAGCGACATCGCCCAGCGTGGCAATCACCGGCAGGCGCTTGTCACGGGCGCGCATCAGTTCCCGCCAGATACTGTCAGCGGCAATGTAATCACCGCCGGGGCTGTTGACCCGCAGCACGATGGCCTTGACCTTGGGATCGTTGATGGCATCGCGGATTGCTTCTGCCGTGGTATCGGACCCGATGGAGGAGTACAGGCCGCTGCCGTCGATATCGCTCGGGCCCCGGTGCACGTTGCCCTCAGCTTCGATCACGGCGATCACGGTGCCATTCGGTTTGCCGGGTTTCGGCTGGGCGGCGGCATAATCCTCCAGCGTGGTGTGCGACCGGGTCCCGGCGGCTTCTTCCACGGCGGTCAGCAGTTCATCCCAATAGCCGGTGGCATCGACCAGACCGGCGGTCCGGGCTTCCGCCGCAAACATCGGCGGGTGCTGCATCATGGCGTTGATCTTGGCTTTGTCGAGTTTGCGGTCGGCGGCGACCGCCTCAATCACCTGCATCTGCCACGACTGGAACAGCCGCTCGAACGAAGCCCGCTGCGGCGCGCTCATGTCATTGCGGATCAGGCTGTCCATCGCATTCTTGTATTCCCACCGCTGCCCGAATTCAGCCGTGATGCCAAGATCGGTCAGTGCCTTGTGGGCGAAGGGGATTTCCGCCTGAAAACCGTTCAGGCCCAGCATGCCGGACGGCTGGATCCAGATTTTCTCAAAGGCGGACGCCAGATAATAGTTGGACGGGCTGCCACCCATGTCACCAAGGGAATCCGCATAGGCAAAGGTCGGCTTGCCAGCCGCCCGCAGCCGGGCGACGGCGGACCGCAGCTCCTGCGCCTGTGCCATCGGCCGGTCGCCGGAGCCGAAACGGCCGATCACCCCTTTGATGCTGTCATCCGCCGCGGCGGCATCCAGTGCCTCGATCACGGACCGCAGGGTCGGCTGCGACTGCAGCGGGCCGCCGCTGCTGCCGTGGCCCCCGTCCCGGAACGCAGTGGTGAAGTCCACCACCAGAACGGTGGAATCCGGCACATCCGGGTGGGACGGGCCAAAGGAGGTCACGACATTCCACGCCACCACCGCCAGCGCCAGAGCCAGAGCCCCCAGCACGGACAGGACAGCGAGAATGATTTTGCCAAACAGGCGCATAACAAAGCGTCTCCGCTACGGAACGGGGGTACGGAACGGATCTGGGGTCAGCGTACCACGGGGTAACCGGCGTCAGCCCACGCCAGAATACCACCGGCCAGATTGTAGCCGGTGACAATCCCGTCATTGGCCAGATGGGACGCGACGGTCATCGACCGCTTGCCCGACCGGCACATGAACACCACGGTGGCATCGGGCTCTTCCGGCAGGGCGGTGACATCAAAGGCCGACATCGGGTTCAGCACCGCTTCGGCAACATGGCCCTGATCCCACTCATTCTGTTCGCGCACGTCGATCAGATGGAAGGACTTACCGTCAGCCAGCCACTGGTGCAGCTGCTCGACGCTGATTTCTTCGACGGAAGGAAGGGACATCTCGGCACCTTTCCGAAAAATCTGGCCCCGGGTGGGCGGGGCGGATTGGGGGTTTCCCCGGATCTGAGTTTCAATGACTGATAAGGGGAGGCGGCGGGGGGCGCAAGCGCCTTCCGGTGTTTTGCGGGCTTTTCCTGCCGGAATCGACCTTATCTCTGCTCTCTGCTGAAAAAACGGGAATGACGTCGCCGTCATCATTCTGCCACATCAGGATGGGTATTCAGGCGCGGCAAGGCGCGGTATATGAGGGGCAGCACACAGCCGCTGACCCCGGCGGCGGTGCGGCGGCCCGAGGGGCCGCAGAGATGGTTGACCGACAGACAGCGGGGAGACGGCATGCTGACGGTTTACGTGCCCGGTCCGAACGGACTGTTGCCCTATGCTCCGGTACCCGGCACCCCGGTGCCGCCGGAAGCGGTATGGATTGACCTGTACCAGCCTGCGCTGGCCGAAGTGCAGCGGGTGGAGCAGGCCCTTGATCTGGCCCTGCCGACACGGGAAGAGATGCAGGAGATCGAGGTCTCCAGCCGCCTGTATCAGGAAGACGGCGCCCTGTTCATGACAGCGGTGGTGCTGGTGCAGTCCGATACCGAACACCCGGAAACCACGGCGGTGACCTTTGTGCTGAAGGGGGACCATCTGGTGACGGTCCGCCATGCCGAGCCCAAGCCGTTCCGGCAGTTTATCACCCGCGCCAGCCGTCACAGCGCCCTGAAGCGCGGGGATCAGGTGCTCAATGGCCTGCTGGAGGCGGTGATCGAGCGGGCCGCCGATATTCTGGAACGGGTCACCACCCGGGTTGATGCCCTGTCGATGGAAGTGTTCATGCGTTCCGGCTCTGCGGCGTCTGGCAAGGCCGTGTCGGGGAAGACCGTGAAGGAGTTCCGCGATTTTCAGGAAATCCTGTCGGAAGTGGGGAAGACCGGCGATGTCGCCTCCCGCGCGCGGGAAAGTCTGATGTCCATCGGTCGTCTGCTGGCGTTCCTCGGTCAGGGGCTGCCCAAGCAGGCGAAAGACCCCAAGGCACAGGTCAAGGTGCTGTGGCGGGACGTGCAGAGCCTGCTCGACCACGCCAATTTCGTCGCCGGAAAGATCACCTTTCTGCTGGATGCGACCCTTGGCATGGTCAACATTGAACAGAACGCCATCATTAAGATTTTCTCGGTGGTGTCGGTGGTGTTCCTGCCGCCGACACTGGTTGCCAGCATGTACGGGATGAACTTCAAAATCATCCCGGAACTGGAATGGACCTTCGGCTATCCATGGGCGCTGTGCCTGATGGTGGTGTCGGCGGTGGCACCGTTCCTGTATTTCAAGCGCCGGGGCTGGCTGTGACGGGGCTGATTTTTTCTGTCCCGTCCGGGGCGGTGCCTCTGGTATTGTCCGCCCCCTGACCGCGCCGGAACCCCGGCACAATATAGCTGACAGAGTTTGACGGAGTTTACCCGAGCATGAGCGGACGCAAGTATTTCGGCACCGATGGGGTGCGCGGCACCGCCAACACTGACCCGATGACCGCAGAGACCGCCCTGAAGGTGGGGATGGCCGCCGGACGGGTGTTCACCCGGGGGACCCACCGCCATACCGTGGTGATCGGCAAGGATACCCGGCTGTCGGGCTATATGATTGAACCGGCTCTGGTGGCGGGCTTTATCTCTGTCGGGATGGATGTGGTGCTGGTCGGGCCGCTGCCGACCCCGGCGGTGGCGATGCTGACCCGGTCGCTGCGGGCTGATCTGGGGGTGATGATTTCCGCCTCGCACAATCCATATCAGGATAATGGCATCAAACTGTTCGGCCCGGATGGCTTTAAGCTGTCGGACGAGGTCGAGGCCGAGATCGAACACCTGATGGACAATGGCCTGAAGGCGGCGCTGGCTGATCCGTCGCATCTGGGCCGGGCCCGGCGCATTGATGATGCGTCCGGCCGCTATGTCGAGGCCGCCAAGCAGACCTTCCCGCGGGGGCTGCGTCTGGACGGGCTGAAAGTGGTGCTCGATTGTGCCAACGGCGCTGCCTATAAGGTGGCACCGGCAGTCCTGTGGGAGCTGGGGGCCGATGTCGTCAAGATCGGCGTCACCCCGGATGGTACCAACATCAACGCCGGTGTCGGCTCGCAGCACCCCGAGGCCCTGAAGGCCGCCGTTCTCGCCAATAAGGCCGATATCGGCATTGCGCTGGACGGGGATGCTGACCGGGTGGTGCTGTGTGATGAGCGTGGCAATCTGGTCGATGGCGATCAGGTGCTGGGGCTGATTGCCCGCGCCCTGAAGCGCCGGGGGCAGCTGGCCGGCAATACGGTGGTTGCCACTGTGATGTCTAACCTTGGCCTTGAAACTTTCCTGCGCCGCGAGGGCATCGCGCTGGAACGCACGGCGGTCGGTGACCGCTATGTGGTTGAGCGGATGCGGGAAGGTGGCTTCAATCTTGGCGGTGAACAGTCCGGCCATGTGGTGATCGGGGATCACGCGACCACCGGTGACGGTCTGGTTGCTGCTCTGCAGGTGCTGGCCGAACTGGTGCAGAGTGGCAAACCGGCCAGTGACATCCTGACCGTGTTCACCCCGTGCCCGCAGCGTCTTAAAAATGTGCGGGTAAAGGATAAGGCACTGGCGACGGCCCTGCTGACTCTGCCCGCCGTGACCGATGCGGTGGCAGAGTGGGAGAACCGGCTGAAGGGGCAGGGGCGGATTCTGCTGCGTAAGTCCGGCACCGAGCCGCTGGTGCGGGTGATGGCGGAAGCCACTGATCCGGCGATGGTCGATGCGATTGTCGAGGATCTGTGCGCCACCATCGAAGGCATCGCCGCAGCACAGGGGTAAAGCCATGACGCAGACTCGCGGACGGGTGTTGATCATCGCCGGGTCGGATTCCGGCGGTGGGGCGGGGATTCAGGCCGATATCAAGGCGGTGACCTGCCTGGGTGGCTTTGCGATGACGGCAATCACCGCCCTGACGGCCCAGAATACGCAGGGGGTCTTTGGTATCCATGCGGTGCCGGAAGAGTTCGTGCGGGAGCAGATCCGTGTGGTGATGCAGGATCTGGGGGCGGATTGCCTGAAGATCGGGATGCTGGCAACAGCGGGGATCATCCGCTGTGTCCGGCAGGCGATTGACGATTTTGCCCCCACAGTGCCGCTGGTGCTTGATCCGGTTATGGTCGCCAAGGGGGGCCATCCGCTGCTGGAGCCGGACGCTGTTGACGCCCTGAAGGCCTGTCTCGCGCCCCGGGCGACCGTCATCACCCCCAATCTGCCGGAGGCCGGGGTGCTGACCGGCCTGACCCTGTCGACCGAGCCCGATATGCGGGCAGCCGTGGCCCCGCTGCGGGCGCTGGGGGCGCAGGCGGTGCTGCTGAAGGGCGGCCATCTGGACGGCGAAGCCCTGCTGGATCTGCTGGTGGAGCCATCCGGCCAGACCGAATACCGCGACAGCCGCCTGCACACGGCCCACACCCACGGGACCGGCTGCACGCTGGCCTCGGCGATTGCCGCCGGGGTGGCACAGGGCCTGCCGCTGGAGCGGGCGGTGGCCCGCGCCCGGGCCTATGTGCGGGTGGCGATTGAGACCGCGCCGGGTCTGGGGACCGGGCATGGCCCTCTGAACCATGCCCATACGGTGGTGGCCCCGGCAGGCTGATCACAGACGGAACAGAGACAGAATTTCCTGACGGGCGGCGCTGTCGGTCTGGTAGATCCCGCGTGCCTCAAGGGTGATGGTGTCGGCCTCCAGTGCGTCGGCGATTTCCCGCGTTAACCGCTCCTGACTTTGCAGCTGGGCTGACAGGGCCTGTACCGCACGGGCGATTTTTGACAATCCGAGAATCCAGTCACCGGGGCGGTATGCGACGTGGATCACCCCTTCCATCGGCAACATGTGATGTTCACAGTGACTGTACAGCGTCAGGTTCCGCAGCAGCACCGGCCCGGTATGGCGCGGGGTGTTGGGTTCCATCGCGGAGTGCAGCAGCGACAGGGGGTTGTCACTGTATCCTGATAAGAAGCTGGCGTGAGCGCGCGCCGCCCGCTCCGGGGTGTCGCGGAGATCACGGCGCTGGGGGTCGTCGCCGCTGGCGTCAAGCAGGGCGCGGTACGCATCGGGGGGGAGCTGGGGGCTGGGCATGATGAGGTTCCGTTATGTTATAACATATCATTAACGGCATCGTGCGACTCTGGCAAGGACCGGAATCAACAGAAACAGGGCTCTATCCGGGCAAGAAGGACTATTCGCAGACCGGCCCGGCCAGACTACTGTGAACGGAATACGCCCCGGCAGGCAGCCGACGGACATCAGGGATGTGCCGTCAGGCCGCAAGCGCGGACGGTGGCCGTTATGGTCGTGTGGTCTGGTATGGAGTGGTCAGGAATGGTGCAGAAACATGCCCTTGTGGCGTTGTGCCAGAGCGCCGTTGCCCTGCTGCTGATCATGGCCTGTACTGCCGCGCCGGTGCGGGCGGCCCAGCTTGCCTGTCCTGATTTCGCCCCGTTTAAGATGGCGGGAATGGCCGGTCAGCGCCCGGGAATTGATATCGAGGTTCTGCAGGCGGTGTTCAGCCGGATCGGTGAGCCGGTGACATTTTTGCCGATGCCATGGAAGCGGGCGCTGGAGCAGGCAAGGGCGGGGCGGGTAGACGGGCTGTGCGGATGCTCTTATCTGCCGGAGCGGGAGAATGAATTCCTGTTTTCCGATAAGCTTGGCTACCATCATCAGGGATTGTTCAGCCCGGCGGAAGCGCCGTTGCCGCCGGGGACCCGGTTGGCTGATCTGGCGGCAAGGCCTGACGGGCGCCCGGTGGGCGTGGTGCGCGGCTATACTCTGGAAAATCAGCTGTCCGGGGCAGGGGTGGCGGTACTGAACGTGGTGGATGATGCGCAGCTGGTCCGCGTTCTGGCCAATAACCGGGTTGACGCGGTCTATGCGTTCCGTGATGTGCTGCGCTTTTATGAAAAGGCGGAAGGACTGGGGGAAACGTTTGTTTACACCCCGGTCGGGCGGGAGCCCTATTTTGTCTGCCTGTCGCGGGCGGCACCGGGGGCAGAGGCTCTTCTGGGCCGGATCAACCGTGGTCTGGCGACGGTGCGGGCCGACGGCACCTATGACCGGATCTGGCAGAGTTACGGTGCGCAGCCCTGATTGTGCGGGGCTTTAAGGCGGGCAGGGGGCAGATCTATGCCGCCATCGGGATGACCAGCGGCGACAGGAAAGTGTGGTCATCCTCTTCCCGCAGGGCCCGGGTCGGGCGGCCGCTGTCATCAACCAGCCCGAAGCGGTGCAGGTGCCCGAGAATTTTCAGGTAATGGGAGCGCGCCTGCGGGGTATCGACCCCTTCCAGCCAGTTCTGTTCAGCAAAGGCGCAGATGGCGGGCTGATCCAGCTCGACTTCCCAGAGGATGCCCAGCAGAGACGCCAGCGCTTCCTCCATCTCCCGCTCCACACCGAAGACGGTCATCGCGGCATCAGCCTCGCGGCGCAGGCCGGTTTCCGGCCCTGCCCCGAGCCCGAAGTCAGGGGCAGTGCGCCGTTCCGGGGCGCAGACCTGAAGATGGGCAACATCGTGGACAATCACCGACGGTTCCATCTCGACCCGCAGCAGAGAGCCGTCCCAGGTGTAGCCCCCGGTCGGCGGCTCCCATAGCACGCCCATCCCGAAGCTTTCCACCAGCGCCACCGCCTGTTCCTGATGGCGGCGGTCCTGCGACAGGGTCAATGCCTCGTCTGCGGCGTGACGCATGGTGGCGCCGATCCGGTCGAGAACGCGGCGGGCCATCGGCACCAGCGGTGACGGATCTGCCGCCAGATTCCGGTCAAACCGGGCCAGAAGGTCGGGCAGTTCAGACAGGGTGACGGGGGTCAGCATCATGGCGGTCGCACCGGGCATTGGCGAGGAAGGGGCTGTGCTACCGCAAATGCCCGGTGATGACAAGACCGTATGAAAAACATGGAAATAGACTGATTTCAGACTGCTTTGACCTGTTGCAGGAACCCGTTGATCAGGCGGCGCATTTCCGTGCTGCGTTCGTTCAGTTCCGTGGCGGCGGTCAGCACCTGTGTGGCGCAGGCCCCGGTCTCCTGCGAGGCCTGATTGACCCCGATGATGGTGTCAGACACGGTCTGGGTTCCGGTAAAAGCGTCTTCGACCGTGCGGGCAATCTCCTTGGTGGCGGTATCCTGCTGACCGACGGCGGTCGCGATTGCCACAGACTGATGGCTGAGGGAGCGGATGGCGTCAGCCATACTGCTGATAGCGGTGACGGCTGTCTGTGTTTCCGTCTGTACGTGGCTGATCTGGATGCTGATCTCACCGGTTGCTTTGGCGGTCTGGCTGGCAAGGTTTTTCACTTCGTTGGCGACAACGGCAAACCCTTTTCCGGCATCCCCGGCGCGGGCAGCCTCGATGGTGGCATTCAGGGCCAGCAGGTTGGTCTGCCCGGCAATGGCGGCGATCAGCCCGACGACGGAACTGATCTGCCCCGCAGCCTGCGCCAGGGCCTCAACCTGTCGGCTGACCCGTTCCGCCGCTTCTGTCGCGTGTTCCGCCTGCTGTGAGGAGGCTGCAACCTGACGGCTGATTTCCGCAATCGAGGAAGACAGCTCTTCGGTGGCAGCGGCGACCGTCTGTACATTGGCGCTTAACTGCCCGGAAGCGGCAGCCACACCGCTTGACTGGCGGGATGTTTCTTCGGCAATTGCTGCCATGCTCTGGGCGCTGCCCTGCAACTCCGATGCCTGTTCGTACAGGTGCCTGACCAGTTCACTGGCCTGTGAGTCAAAATCATGCGTCAGGGTTTCAATCCTGCTGGCACGGGCGGCCCGTTCTTCGGCGATGGCCCGGTCCCGGGCTTCGGCATCCCGCCGGGCGATGGCGTTTTCGCGGAAAACGGCCAGCCCGCGGGCGATGTCGCCGACCTCGTCTTTGCGGTCAGCCCCTTCGACCCTGACGGTCAGATCGCCTGCGGCAAGGGCATTCAGGGTTCTGACGCTGCGGCTGATCGGCAGGGCAATGCCGTTGCGGGCAATGTAGATGCCGAAGACGATACCGATCACCAGCCCGCCGCCCGCCGTGATGATCAGGATCAGGCGGATTGATGTCATTGTCTGCTGTGTTGACTGCACCAGTGCGGTGCCCTCGTCATCAATGGCTGTGACGAAGGTATCCAGCCGTTGCCGCATCTGCGACTGATTGCCCTGGCTGCGGCGGGCCATGTCGAGAACCGCCCGCTGCGCTGCGCTGATGTCGGTTCCCTGATTGCTAAACGCTGTCTGCAGCGTGTCATTCAGGCTTTTTTCGTAGGTGTCGTAATGGCTGTTGATCTCTCTCAGCAAGGTCTTCTGCTCTGGCCGTGCCGAGAGTTCCGCCGTAGAGAAAGCCTGCCGGATGACTTTCTTCTGGGCTTCAATCTGTTTGGAAACGGTCTCGTACTGGCTGCTGTCTGCCGCCAGCTGATATTCACTCCGGGTTAGCCGCAGAGAGGCCTTTTCGAGGGCTGCGCTGGCTTTCAGCATGGCAATTCCGGTGCTTAAGCTGCCGGTTTTGTCTTCGACAGTGGTCAGGGCCTGCAAAGCCACACCGCTGATCAGCAGCAGCAAGGCCAGCAGGATCCCCACCAGCAGGGTAACCTTGGTCAGAATACGCATGGATGACAGATGGAGCATGATCGTAGGCCTCATCCCGGGTAAGAGGGGAGGGAGCGGCTTCGTCGCGTTCAGGCTGTTTTGCGGCAACTGCCATAGCCATTAGGGTGCTACGGCAGGTTGTCTGTCATCTCATGAGGCGGAAAATGTCATTTTTGTTTCTGTTAATACATAATTGAATCTTCAAAACTCTTTTTAAGGCGCCTCCCTTTTCTTGCGGTGCACGGAAAATATGAGGGGGGAGAAAGTGCGGCATCCGTTTGTTTATGAATACTCTTTAAAGCTGCATCGCAGCCCGGAGGGAGAACTCCGGGCTGCCGGTGGCAGAAAAGGGGATCAGACGGCTTTGACCTGTTGCAGGAACCCGTTAATCAGACTCCGCATTTCGGTGCTGCGGTCGCTTAAGGTGTTGGCGGCGGTCAGCACCTGTGTGGCGCAGGCGCCGGTTTCCTGCGAGGCCTGATTAACCCCGGCAATGGTGTCGGAAACAGTCTGGGTGCCGGTGGCCGCCTCTTCGACCGTGCGGGCAATTTCGTTGGTGGCGCTGTCCTGCTGCTCGATGGCGGCGGCAATGCTGACGGACTGGTCGCTCAGGGCGCGGATGGTGGCGGCCATTTCGGCAATGGCACTGACCGCCCCCTGCGTTTCGGCCTGTACCCGCCCGATCTGCACACCGATCTGTTCCGTCGCTTTGGCGGTCTGGGTGGCGAGGGATTTGACCTCGTTGGCCACCACGGCAAACCCCTTTCCGGCATCCCCGGCGCGGGCGGCCTCGATGGTGGCATTCAGGGCCAGCAGGTTGGTCTGCCCGGCGATGGAGGTGATCAGCCCGACGACGGAGCTGATCTGCTCTGCCGCTTCCGCCAGAGACTGGACCTGACGGCTGACGTTTTCCGCCGTTACCGTCGCCTGTTCCGCCTGTTGTGACGAGGTGGTGATCTGGCGGCTGATTTCGGTGATGGAGGCGGCCAGCTCTTCGGTGGCGGCGGCGACCGTCTGCACATTGGCGGTCAGCTGCCCGGAGGCGGCGGCAACCCCGTTGGACTGACGGGATGTTTCCTCGGCGATGGCCGCCATGTTTTCGGCGCTGCCCTGCAGCTCGGACGCCTGCTCGTGCAGGTGCTCGACCAGCGCGCTGGCCTGATGGTCAAAGTTGTTGGTCAGGTCTTCAATCCGGCGGGCGCGGGCGGCCCGCTCCTCCACCGCGGCCCGCTCCCGCGCATCGGCGTCGCGCCGGGCAATGGCATTCTCGCGGAAAACGGCCAGACCCCGGGCAATATCGCCGACTTCATCTTTCCGGTCGGCCCCGGGGATGGTGACATCCAGATTGCCCGCGGCCAGTTCATTCAGGGCGGTCACGCCGCGCCCCAATGGCAGGGCAATGCCATAGCGGGCAATATACACGCCAAGAATCACCCCGATCAGCAGACCGGCGGCGGTGGAGAGGATCAGAACCATCTGCACCCGGTCAGCGGTCTGCTTGGTCGACAGGGCAATGCTGTCAGCCTCGGCGGTGATGTCGGCGGAGAACTTTTCCAGCGCCTGACGCATTGCCGTGGCATCGGCCTGACTGCTGCGGGCTTCGGCCAGCAGGCGGCGCTGCCCCTCGGCCAGCTCAATGCTGCCAAGGCCTGCGGCCAGAGTCAGGGTCGATTCAAGATTTTTTTCGTAGACCTGAAATTTTTCGTGGATGTCCTGCAGGGTCGCTTTCTGCTCGGGACGGGCGACGGCCAGTGCCTCGGTAAAGGCGGTTTCAGCCGCGGTGCGGTTGCGGGCGATATCCTTTTTGGCGGCCTCAAGCACGCTGACATCCGCCGCGATCTGGACTTCGCTGCGGGTCAGGCGGAGGACGGATTTTTCCAGCCCGTTGACCGCATCGGTCAGGCTGGCGCTGACAGTCAGCCCTTCTGTTTTGGTCCTGATTGACGACAGGGCGGTCAGGCCTATGGCGCTGACACCCAGCAAAATCGTCAGCAGGATGCCGACCAGAAGCGACACCTTTGTCAGGATGCGCATGGAGGCGAGAGAGGCCATATCCATGACTCCATAATATGTTGCAGACCTAATTTTGAAGTGCCTCAAACCATCTGCTCCCCTTTCCGGTCCACCCGGGCGCAGGGCGCGGCGGGGGATTTTCCGGCAGGGGTATCCGTCTTTAGATGTGCATCTTTTGGCGGGCGCTCAATGGCTTGATTTGGAAGGAAAAAGTATACAATCTTGTGGTCTGTGGGTTTTTGTGTCCGGCAGGTTGCCCGCCGTACTGACGGTGGGCCTGAAGCGGTGGTAAAAAGCCGGGGCCGGAAGAGCCCGGCCGGTTGCGCTGTGCTTTCCCTTTCCGGGGAAACGCGATAGAAGGCGGAAACAGGGAATATGCGGAGTTGCCAGTGATGACCCTTTCAGACAGCCCCTTTGCCGTGGTCCATGATCCCGCTGCCGATGCGGCGGTGCTGAAAACGGTGCGGGATTTCATCCGCTACGGGGTCAGCCGCTTTACCCGGGCGGACCTGACCTATGGGCACGGCACCACCAACGCCTATGACGAGGCGGTCTTTATGGTGCTGGAGACCCTGAAGCTGCCGATTGATCAGCTTGATCCCTATCTGGATGCCCGCCTGACCCTGTCGGAACGGCAGGCGGTGGCGGCAATCATCGATGCGCGGGTGACCACCCGCAAACCGGCGTCGTACCTGACCAACAGCGCCTATATTCAGGGTGTGCCGTTTTACGTGGATGAGCGGGTGATCGTGCCGCGCTCTTACATCGGGGAGCTGCTGTTCTCCGAGATGTTCGGCGGTGAAGAGTTCACGCTGGTTGAGGACCCGACCGAGGTCACCCGGGTGCTTGATCTCTGCACCGGGTCGGGCTGTCTGGCCATTCTGGCCAGTCAGATTTTCCCCGATGCGCAGATTGATGCGGTTGACCTGTCCCCGGCAGCACTGGAGGTCGCACGGCGGAATGTCGCCGATCATGGCCTTGAGGACCGGATCACCCTGCTGGAGGGGGATCTGTTCGCGCCGCTGAAAGGCCGGAAGTACGACCTGATCATCACCAATCCCCCCTATGTCGATGCCGAGGCGATGGAGGCCCTGCCGCCGGAATTCCGTCATGAACCCGCGATGGCGCTGGGGTCGGGCGACGATGGGTTTGACATTGTCCGCCGGATTTTGAAAACGGCGGCGAAACACCTGACGCCGGAAGGCGGGATGATCTGCGAGTTCGGCACTGGCCGCGAGGTGCTGGAAGAAGAATATCCTGACGTCGATTTCCTGTGGCTGGAGACAGCCAACAGCTTTGGCGAGGTGTTCTGGCTGACCCGTGATCAGCTGGCTGATATCCGCTGAGGCAAAGGCGCCGCCCCTGTGTGGCGCCGCCCGCCGCCGCCGGGGGCCTGTGGTGATGGCCGTCATCGGTATAACCGTATCTTTGTGATAAATTAAAAAGATTCCTGTGCCGCAACGGCAGTTGCCGCACAGGGGAAGATCACGCGTGCGTTCTTGGCTCAGTGCTTTTCTGGCCTGCGGAAATGGCAGACCGCTGGAGCCTGCCCGGGGGTGATCCGGGCAGGCCTGAGTGGTTTTCCGGCCGGTAAAGCGGGGCATTCCGGCATACGGTTCTGGCCGGACCGGGAACAACTGCGATGAACTGTCATCGAAATTTTCCGTGGTCATACGACCTGAGTGGGCATCGGTTGTTCTGAGACTACGAAAAAAATCTTTAGTCGGCAAGTTGTGACCGTGCTTCTGAACGAAAATTTTCCAGATAACGGAAAACTTCGTCGCCAAAGGAGTGGTATGATCCGGTTTAAATCGAACATCCCGTCTGTGGACCGGGAAAAAATTCTGGAAGACCGGGATGGGCTGGCCCAACGGATTGCGGCGATGCTCGCGCTGTTTCCGTCTCGCAAAGCCGCAGCCATTGCCGCCGGAAAGACGCAGGAAACCATCACCGCCTGGAGCCGGGGAGAGGGACTGGCGCAGTTTCTTGCCCTTGCCGCCGTGGCGGCTGAGGCCGGGGTGTCGCTGGACTGGCTGGCCTTCGGGGGGGAGGGGGCAAGGCCGGAGGGGCCGGATGAACCGGGGGAGCCAAGGGAAAGTATGCCACACATCAGCGGCGACTGTGCCCGGCTGGCGGAACTGGCGGTGGCGACCACACTGGCGTGGCTGGAGGAAAACGATATTGATCTGACCGGGCCGATGCTGGCGCGGCTGATTGCCAAATCTTTCCGTGCCCTGATGGATGCCCCCGATCTGGGGGCAATGTCGGCCGCCGGGCAGACGGCAGTGGTGACCCGCATGCTGGATGACGGCCTCGATCTGCTGCGGGCCCCGCGTGACGGGGATGCCCCGCTTTAAAAGCCGGGCTTATTCGGTGGCCGCCTCATCCGCCGGTCAGGGGCGGGGGTGTCAGTCGAGCAGGGCCAGCATCCGCGCCAGCTCGACAGAGTTTTTGACCCCCATTTTCTCGAAAACGTGGGCGCGGTGCATTTCCACCGTCCGCATCGAGATTGCAAGCTCGTCAGCAATGATCTTGTTCAGCTTGCCTTCGATGATTTTGTCCATCACCTGCCGCTCCCGCGGGCTCAGCGAGGCAAGGCGGGCGGCGGCATCCTGCCGTGCGCTGTTCTGGCTGCGGGTGGTGGCATCCAGTGTCAGCGCTTCGATGATGCGGTCAACCAGTTCGTTGTCGTTGAACGGTTTCTCGACAAAGTCGTGCGCGCCTTTTTTCAGCGATGCCACGGCGATCGGCACATCGCCGTGCCCGGTCAGGAAGATCACCGGCATGCGGTTTCCGGCATCGCGCAGGCGGTCGAACAGGGCCAGCCCGCTCATGCCGTCCATCCGGATATCGAGCAGGACGCACCCGGCCAGATCGGCTGACCAGACGGCCAGAAAGGCCTCGGCGGAGGCAAAGGCCCGGGTTTCGACATCGCGGGACTGGAGCAGCCAGCCCAGCGAATCACGGATCGCTTCGTCATCATCAATGATATAGACGCAGCCGGCCCCTGCCGGATGTTCTGGCTGTGTGGTCACTGGGTTTCCTCGGGGAGTCCGCCGGTTTTTGGTGCGGGTTGGGTCTGGCAGGGCAGGGTAAAGCAGAACACGGTTCCGCCCCCGTCCGGTTCTGCCTGTTCATACCACAGATGTCCATGGTGTGCTTCAATGATGGACCGGCAGATGCTCAGCCCCATGCCCATGCCATCGGGTTTGGTGGTAAAAAACGGGGTGAAAAGCTGGGCCGCGGTCTCTTCGGGGATGCCGTCGCCGTAATCCCGCACCCGTACCTGTACCCCGCCGCTGTCCAGCCGGATGCCGATCGTCACCCGGGCATGGCCGCTGCCCCGCCCCCCTGACGCGGGCGAGGCGTCAATGGCGTTGCGGATCAGGTTCAGCAGCACCTGTTCGATCTGCACCCGGTCAGCGATGACCGGCGGGGTCGGGGCCGCAGGCTCAATCGTCAGCCGTACACCGCGCTGCACGGCGTCACGGCTGATAAAGCCCACCGCCTCGCGCACCAGTGTCGTCATATCCAGCGGCGAAAAGTTGGGGCTGCTTTTTCGGGCGAAATCGTGCATGTGCCGGACGATCTTACCGGCGCGCTTAGCCTGCCGGTCGAGTTTATCCAGCGCGTCTGTCAGCTCCGGCACCGTATAGCGGCCTGATCTCAGGCGGTTCAGGCAGCCGGTGGCATAGCTGGCAACGGCGGCGAGCGGCTGATTGATTTCATGTGCCAGCGACGAGGCCATCTCCCCCATGGTGATCAGGCGCGAGGTGTGCTGCAGGCGCTGATCCTGACGGCGGGCCAGATCCTCCATCTGTTTGCGGTCACTGATATCAAGGAAGGATCCCATCCCGCCGGTCTGGTGGCCGCTGGCGTCAATCAGCGGCGTCTCGTGGACCAGCACATCAAACCGCGATCCGTCCCGCCGCAGGAAGCTCAGCTCAAAGCCTTCGCTGGGGCCGTTTCCGGCCAGAACGGCGTCGTGCAGGGCCTGTGCCCGTTCCACACCGGCGGGATCCCAGTAGGCCATCGGCGGCTTCATGCCGAGCAGGTCTTCCGGCGTGTACCCGACCATCGAGCAGAAGGCCTGATTGACGTAGGTGATCCGCCCGTCCATATCGCGGGCCCGCATCCCGACCGTCAGGCTGTTTTCCATGGCACGGCGGAAGGCGATTTCTTCCCGCAGGGCCTGTTCAGCCTTCAGGCGGCGGCGGATGTGGCGGGCCAGCGCAACCAGACTGCCGACGGTGGAGGCGGTCAGCACGCCAATGGCGGTCAGGATCAGCCAGCGGCTGCGTTTGCCCTGAGCCGGATAGGGGGTGGCGCGCAGATACAGGCCGCCGCCGGGGGGATCAAACACCATGGTATGGGCGGCGGCCAGACTGACCGTGTCGCTGCCGATCCGCGAGGTGGGGACAATCGGCACCCCGTCGGTGTCCAGAATTTCCAGCCGGTAGTTTTCAGCGAACCACCACGGGATATGCCGCGTCAGCAGGGCGTCGAGCGACAGGGTGGCGCTGATGGCCCCGCTGAAGACCTGACCGTCAAACACCGGGGCCAGCACTTCCAGCCCCATTTCCCCCGTCGGGGTCAAAAACGGGGCGCTGAAGGTGGCGCGGCCCAGGGCGCGGGCGGTGGAAATCGCTTTCTGGCGCTGTGATTCACCGCGGGCCATCGCTGCCGGGTTGCCGATCGGCGGTATACTCAGGGTGGTTGCCCCGTGGGCGTCCAGCACCCTGATCCGGCTGAGTTCACTCTGGGCATTCAGCAGGGCGACGGCCTGCCGCTGCAGTTTATCCATGTCACCGGCGGCGGCCAGATTCGACAGGCCGGACATCCGTTCCTGCGTGGTGGTCAGAAGGAATCGGAGGTCCTGTTCCACCCACAGCACATCTTTGATGGTCCGTTCCTGCTCCGACTGGGTTTCGGCGGAATGGACCAGCGACATCAGCACTGCAACAAGGCCGGCGGTCAACAGCACCAGCAATGCGGGAAAAAACGGCAGAATTTGGCGGGTCAGGGGGCGGCCCTGCCAAAGTGTGCGGTGCGAAGACATGACAAATATGCAGCCCTGTTATGTCACCTGCGGATATCCACACATTGCATCGGGGGACGGACCGGCGCAGAACGTTGGGCAACGGTGCGGAAACATCGTTCTATCACTGGAGCATCGTGCGCAAAAGTGGCCTTCAGGTGCCGGGTGCAACGATGTGACACAACAAAACGTCAGGATGCGGCGCTGTGCCATCAGCCGGTGCGGTATCCCTGAGACAACGGGAGTAGGTCCATGAAAATGTCCCGCCTTGTGTACGGTCTGGTGGCCGGTATGCTGCTGTCTGCCCCGGCGCTGGCCGCCGATCCGATCGTGATCAAGTTCAGCCACGTCGTTGCCACCGATACCCCGAAGGGCAAGGCCGCCGACAAGTTCAAGGAACTGGCGGAGCGCTACACCAACAATGCCGTGAAGGTGGAAGTTTATCCGAACAGCCAGCTTTACAAGGATAAGGAAGAGCTGGAAGCCCTGCAGCTGGGTGCCGTGCAGATGCTGGCCCCGTCGCTGGCCAAGTTCGGCCCGCTGGGCGTGAAGGAATTCGAAGCCTTCGATATCCCCTACATTCTGCCGGACAAGACCGTTCTGCGGAAGGTCACCAACGGCCCGGTCGGCCGCAAGCTGCTGGACAAGCTGGAAAGCAAGGGCATTAAGGGCCTTGCCTACTGGGATAACGGCTTCAAGATCATGAGCTCTAACAAGCCGCTGATCAAGGTTGCCGACTTCCAGGGCCAGAAGATGCGCATCCAGTCTTCCAAGGTGCTGGACGCCCAGATGCGCGCCCTTGGCGCCCTGCCGCAGGTGATGGCCTTCTCTGAAGTCTATCAGGCGCTGCAGACCGGCGTGGTTGACGGCACTGAAAACCCGCCGTCGAACATGTTCACCCAGAAGATGCACGAAGTGCAGAAGTATGCCACCGTCTCCAACCATGGCTATCTCGGCTATGCGGTGATCGTGAACAAGGCATTCTGGGATGGCCTGCCGGGTGAGGTGCGCACCAATCTGGAAAAGGCGATGTCTGAATCCACCGCCTACGCCAACATGATCGCTGAAGAAGAAAACGTGAAGTCGCTGGAAGGCATCAAGGCTTCCGGCAAGACCCAGATCCACGTTCAGACCGCTGAAGAAGCGGCTGAATGGAAGAAGGCTCTGCAGCCGGTCCGCGAAGAAATGGCCGGCCGCGTCGGCAAGGACCTGATTGAAGCCTTTGAAGCCGAAGCGAAGTAATTCGCTTATCGTTTCCGGCCCGGTTGTTTTCCTGATATCCCCCCGCTGCTGCGGGGTGCGGTGGAAAAAGCCGGGCCGGACTGTATCGGCCCCCTGCCATACCGGACATCAATCATGCTGAAATTCCTCGACCATCTTGAGGAGTGGCTGATCGCCACCCTGATGGCGGCGGCGACGCTCGTCATTTTTGCGGCGGTCATGCACCGCTACGCCTCCGGCGTGTCATTCCTTTTCCCGATCACCCGACACATCCACATGGCCTGGGCGCAGGAATTGTGCATCTACATGTTCGTGTGGATGGCTAAATTCGGCGCTGCCTACGGGGTGCGCACCGGCATCCACGTCGGCGTTGACGTGCTGATCAACCGGATGAACCCGGTTAACCGGGGCCGCTTCATCCTGTTCGGCCTGCTGGCCGGGGCGCTGTTCACCGGCACCGTCGGCACGCTGGGCGCTGAGTTCGTCTGGAAAATCGGTCATACCGATCAGGTGTCGGCCGATATGGAAATCCCGATGTGGTGGGTGTACCTCGCCATCCCCTGCGGGTCTTACCTGATGTGCTTCCGCTTCCTTCAGGTTGCCGTCAACTTTGTCCGGACCGGGGCCCTGCCGACCCACGACCATGCACACGTTGCGGGCATGGAAGAAGAAGAGGGGCAGGATATCAACTGGTTCCAGATGCAGGACGGTCTGCACCCGAAGGATGTCGCCCATAACGAAGGCGCGAAAGACAAGAACGGGGAGAAGCACTGATGAACGCCGCCATCATTTTCGGGCTGCTGCTGGCCCTGATGCTGACCGGCATGCCGATCTCCATCTCGCTCGGCCTGACCGTTCTGACCTTCCTGTTCACCATGACCCATGTGCCGATTGAGGCTGTGGCGCTGAAGCTGTTCACCGGGATTGAAAAGTTCGAGATCATGGCGATCCCGTTCTTCATTCTTGCCGGGAATTTCCTGACCCATGGCGGGGTTGCCCGCCGGATGATCAACTTTGCCACCTCGATGGTCGGGCACTGGCATGGTGGTCTGGGTCTGGCCGGGGTGCTGGCCTGCGCCCTGTTCGCCGCTGTGTCGGGCTCCAGCCCGGCCACGGTGGTCGCCATCGGGTCGATCCTGCTTCCGGCGATGGTCAAACAGGGCTTTCCCAACCGCTTCGGGGCGGGGGTCATCACCACCTCCGGCGCGCTGGGCATCCTGATCCCGCCGTCGATCGTGATGGTGATGTATTCGGTGTCCACCAATACCTCGGTCGGGCAGCTGTTTATGGCCGGTGTGGTGCCGGGTCTGATGCTGGCGACCCTGCTGGGGATCACCACCTGGTACCGGGCCTGGAAGTTCGGCTACCCGCGTATGGCCAAGGCCAGCTTCGGTGACCGTCTGAAGGCGCTGAAGGAAAGCATCTGGGGTCTGCTGCTGATCGTCATCGTCATCGGCGGGATTTATTCCGGGGTGTTTACCCCGACCGAAGCCGCCGCGATGAGCGCCGTCTACGCCTTCATCATCGCCGTGTTTGTGTATAAGGACATGACCCTGAAGCAGGTGCCGCAGGTGCTGCTGTCTTCGGCCAACATGTCGGCGATGCTGCTGTACATCATCACCAATGCGGTGCTGTTCTCCTTCCTGATGACCTCTGAAAACATTCCGCAGACCATGGCGGCGTGGATTCAGGGCCACAATCTGGCGCCGTGGGTGTTCCTGCTGGTGGTCAACGTGCTGCTGCTGCTGGCCGGTAACTTCATGGAGCCGTCGTCGATCGTGCTGATCATGGCGCCGATCCTGTTCCCGGTGGCGGTCAGCCTGGGGATTGACCCGGTGCACTTTGGCATTCTGATCGTGGTGAACATGGAAGTGGGTATGTGCCACCCGCCGGTGGGCCTTAACCTCTACGTGGCATCGGGGATCACCAAAATGGGGATTACCGAGCTGACCGTGGCAGTGGCACCGTGGCTGTTCACCATGCTCGGCTTCCTGATGCTGGTGACTTACATCCCGGAAATCAGCCTGTGGCTGCCGCACGTGCTGGGCATGCGCTGATACCATCATTCCTGAGCAGACTGAAAACCCCGCCGGAAAACCGGCGGGGTTCTTTTTTGGGCTAAGGCGGGGTATCAGGCCGACAGTGCCGAGGGATTGGCCCCGAAGCGTTGCCGGAACCGGCTGGCGAAGCGCGACGGGGATCCATAACCGCTGCGCAGCGCCGCTTCGGTCACGGTGCTGACCTGTCGGCTGGTCAGCAGGGTATGACCGTGTTCCAGCCGGGCTGATTCCACTTCTGCCCGCAGGGTGGTGCCTTCGGCGCGCAGGCGGCGGTGCAGGGTCGGCACGCTGACCGCCAGCAGCCGGGCAACAGCCCCGGCGGACCAGTCGCCATCCGGTGCCTGCCGCACCATTGCCCGCAGCCGGGCCGACAGCGCCTGTGCGGCGGCGGGCAGCAGATGGTCGGCGTAGCCGCCCCGGCACAGGATCAGCAGCACTTCCAGCAGGCGGTGTTCCATCAGGGCGGCATCGACGGTATCGACCCCGGCCAGCAGGTGGGTCATCGCCTGTTGCAGGGCCGGGCCGTGGGCCAGATCCGGCGGCAGGCTCAGGCTGGCGGCAGCGGGGACCGGCGGGGCATCGGCCAGACTCTGGCGGCAGCGGTCGCGGACGGTATCGGTGAATTCCAGCATCACCGACCGGTAGGGGCCGCTGTCGTCTGGCAGGTTCAGCACCGTCAGCGGCAGACCGGCGGGCAGCACGGCCATGTCACCGGGCCGGTAATCCAGCGTGGTGTTGCCGGTGGTGACATGTTTGGTGCCGCTGACGACGATGAACAGAATGGGCCGGGACAGGCTGGCATCCACCAGCCGTTCCCGCTGTCGCCGGAAATAGCCGCCGAAGCGGGCAAAGGGTACGGACAGCCAGTTGATTCCGGCACCGTCGGGCGTCTGACGGTCCAGCCGGACCGCCAGCGCCTGTACGGCTGTCAGCAGGGGGGACGGGCTCATTGCCGCCGGTCAGTCAGCCTGCTGCGGCAGGGCATTCAGCATGGCCTGTGTCACCAGCACCACGCCGCCCTCAGTGCGGTGGAAGCGTCGGGCGTCCAGCTCCGGGTCTTCCCCGATCACCAGCCCTTCCGGCACCCGGCAGCCGCTGCCGATGATGGCCTTGCGGATCCGGCAGGACCGGCCGATGTCGGCATCCGGCAGGATGACGGTATCCTCAACCACGCCATAGCTGTTTACCCGGACATTGCTGAACAGCATGCTGCGGCGGACAGACGCACCGGAGATGATGCAGCCCGCCGACACCAGAGAGTCCACCGCCATGCCCCGGCGGCTGTCGTCGTCGAACACAAACTTGGCCGGGGGTTTCTGCAGCTGATAGGTCCAGATCGGCCACAGGTCGTCGTACAGGTCCAGTTCCGGCGTCACCGTTGTCAGGTCAAGGTTGGCTTCCCAATAGGCATCGACGGTGCCGACGTCGCGCCAGTACGGTTCGGTCGCCCCCTCCGGGGTGACGGCGCTGTCGGCGAAGCGGTGGGCGAACAGACGGGCCGAGCCCAGCAGCGACGGAATGATATCCTTGCCGAAATCGTGGGAGGAGGACGGGTTGGCGGCGTCCTGCTCCAGCAGGTCAATCAGAAACCGGGCATTGAAGATGTAGATGCCCATTGAGGCAAAGGCCAGATGCGGCTGGCCGGGGATGCTGGGCGGGTTAGCCGGTTTTTCAAGGAAGCCGGTGATGCTGTCGGTGTCATCCACCGCCACCACGCCAAATTCCTTCGCCTTTTCCAGCGGCACCTCGACGCAGGAAATGGTCAGGTCGGCCCCTTTCTGGATGTGGTCGGCCAGCAGCTTGGAATAATCCTGCCGGTAGATGTGATCCCCGGCGAGAATCAGGATGTAGTCGGGGTCGTGACGGCGGACCAGATCAAGGTTCTGATACACGGCATCGGCGGTGCCCCGGTACCAGCTTTCATCACTGGTCTGCTGCTGGGCGGGCCACAGCTCGACGAATTCGTTCACTTCGGCCCGCAGAAACCCCCAGCCGCGCTGGATGTGGTGGATCAGCGTGTGGGCCTTGTACTGGGTCGGCACCGCCATGCGGCGGATCCCGGAGTTCAGGCAATTGGACAGGGGAAAGTCGATGATGCGGAACTTGCCGCCGAAGGGGACCGCCGGTTTGGCTTCGTCATCGGTCAGGCTTTTCAGGCGGGATCCGCGTCCCCCGGCCAGCACCAGCGCCAGCGTGCCCTTCAGGGCGCGGTTGAGATCGACTTTCGCGGCAGCCATGGACATGTACACCATCCCCTTATGACGTCGGCGGACCGGCCAGATGCGGTGCCCCCGGTTAACTCCCACACGACAGCATGCCACCTTTTCGGGATTTATCCCCATGAATTTTGCGAAATTTTTACCGGCATCCCCCGTGTGCAGGCAGCGCAAAGCCTGTCATAAAACGCTGACCGCAGATCCGGCGGAAAGAGTGTAGGATTCTGCATTGCGCTTTGCAGCATAAGTGCGCGACTGTAGGGGATCTGTGCGGTCCGGAATGGGGTATCAGCCTGATCATGCGTGTTCTGTTGGTGTCATCTGAAGTCTACCCCCTGATCAAAACCGGGGGGCTGGCTGATGTCGCCGGGGCCCTGCCGCCTGCGCTGGCGGCGCTGGGGTGTGATGCCCGTGTGCTGTTGCCTGCCTATCCGGCGGCCCTGAAAGCCATGGAGGCTGCGGGCCCGCTGACCGCGACCGAAATCGGGGATCCGCTGGGGTATGGCCCGGCCCGGCTGCTGGAAGGGATTCTGCCCGGCACACCGTGCCCGGTATGGCTGCTGGATCATCCCGGGCTGTATCAGCGCCCCGGTGGCCCCTATGTCGGGCCTGACGGGCATGATCACCCCGACAATCACCGCCGCTTTGCCCTGCTGGCGAAAGTTGCCGCCCTGCTGGCCCGGGGCGATATCGGCCCCGGCTGGCGGGCTGACGTGGTGCACTGTAATGACTGGCAGACCGGGCTGGTTCCGGCGTATCTGCGACTGGCGGAACAGCAGGGCGGCGCGGCGCAAGGGCCGGGGACTGTCTTCACCATTCACAATCTGCATTTCGGCGGGGTGTTCGATCCGGCAGTGCTGGGCGAGATCGGCCTGCCGTCACCGTTTTATGGCATCAACGGCCTAGAGTTTTATGGCCGTCTGTCGATGCTGAAGGCCGGTCTGTTTTACAGCGACCGGATCACCACCGTCAGCCCGACCTATGCGTGGGAAATCACCACGCCGGAAGGCGGGCGCGGCTTTGAAGGTCTGCTGGCCGGGCGGGCCCATGCCGGTCACCTGACCGGTATTCTGAACGGGGTTGATTACGCCCAGTGGAATGCTGCCACCGATCCGGCTCTGCCGCATCATTATGATGCCGCCACAGTCGGGGCGGGGAAGGCCGCCAATAAGGCCGCCCTTCAGGCCGAGGTCGGGCTGGATGCCCGCCCCGAAGCCCCGCTGCTGGGGCTGGTCAGCCGGTTTACTGACCAGAAAGGGGTGGATCTGGTGCTGCATGCCGCCCGCCATATGGTCGATTCCGGTGCGCAGCTGGTGATCCTCGGTTCGGGGGATGCCGGGCTGGAACAGGCCCTGACGGCCCTGCCGCACGGGTTCCCCGGGCAGGTCAGCGTGCGGATCGGGTATGATGAAGACCTGTCTCACCGCATTCAGGCGGCCAGCGATGTGTTTCTGGTGCCGTCGCGGTTTGAGCCCTGTGGTCTGACCCAGATGTATGCCCTGCGCTATGGGGCCCTGCCGCTGGTGCGCCGCACCGGCGGGCTGGCGGATACGGTCAGCGAGCTGGGCGATGACCGGGGCACCGGCTTTCTGTTTGATTCCCCCACGGTCGAAGGGCTGCTGGGGGCCTTTTATCATGCTCTGGGCGTTTACCGTCGTCCGCAGGACTGGGCCGCGGCCCGTCGCCGGGCGATGGCGCAGGATTTCGGGTGGGAGCGCGCCGCCCGCCGCTATTTCGATCTCTATCAGGGTCTGGGCCACAGCGCCTGACCCTGACCGATCTGATGCCGTCTTAAGGGGATAAGACCAATGCAGAAGACAGTTTCCGTGGAACCGATGACCGCCGAAGGGATGGCCGCAGAAGGGATGGCCGGGGTGGACCTGATCGACGTGTCCACCGTTGCGGCGATCAAGCGTCACCTGCTCAGTCATCTGGTGCACGGTGTCGGGGTGGCGCCGCAGTATGCCTCGCCGCGGGACTGGATGGTGGCGGTGGCGACACTGGTGCGCGGCGTGCTGTCAGAGCAGTACCTTGACACTGCGGTGCGGGAGCGGGAGCAGCAGGCGCGGCGGGTTTATTACCTGTCGCTGGAATATCTGATGGGCCGGTCCCTGCGTAAAACCCTGCTGGATATCGGCCTGCTGGAGCGGGTGGAAGCCGCCCTGACCGAACTGGGGCAGGAGCTGGAAGATATTCAGGAGCATGAGTACGACGCCGCGCTTGGCAACGGCGGTCTTGGCCGTCTGGCGGCGTGCTTCCTAGATTCCCTCGCCACCCATTCCTACCCCGGTTTCGGCTACGGTATCCGCTATGAGTTCGGCATGTTCACCCAGCGCATTGAGCATGGTGAGCAGGTGGAACACCCGGAGACCTGGCTGCGTCACGGCAATCCGTGGGAATTCGAGCGCCCGTCGATCATCTATCCGGTGCGCTTCCGTGGCCGGATGATGACTTTCCGGGGCGAGGACGGGCGCGAGGTCTGCCGCTGGATTGATACCGAAGACGTGATCGCCATGGCCTATGACGTGCCGGTGTCGGGCTTTGGCTCCGGCGTGGTGACCAAGCTGCGGCTGTGGTCGGCCCGGGCGACCCGCGATTTTGACCTGAAGACCTTCAATCAGGGCAACTATATCGACGCGGTGAAGGCCAAGACCCTGTCGGAAAACCTGTCGAAGGTGCTCTATCCCGCCGACACCACCCTGATGGGGCAGGAACTGCGGCTGATGCAGGAGTACTTCTTCGTCTCCGCCTCGCTGCAGGATATTCTGGCCCGCCACACCCGCACCTATGGCGACCTGTCGGCGCTGCCGGAAAAGGTGTGCATTCAGCTGAACGACACCCACCCGGCGCTGGCGGTGCCGGAAATGATGCGCCTGCTGGTCGATCAGTATGGCTATGACTGGGATGTGGCGTGGACGATGACCCGCGGCATCTTCAACTACACCAACCATACCCTGCTGCCGGAAGCGCTGGAAACCTGGCCGATCGCCATGCTGGAGCAGATTCTGCCCCGCCATCTGGATATCATTTACAAGATCAACTACCAGTTCCTGCAGCAGGTGAAAGTGTCGTTCCCCGGGCAGCCGGATATCCTCGGGCGGCTGTCGCTGATTGACGATGCGGCGCGGCGGGTACGGATGGCGCATCTGGCCGTGGTCGGGTCCGGCCATGTCAACGGGGTGGCCGCCCTGCATACCGATCTGATGCGCCGCCATGTCTTCGCGGACTTTCAGCGGCTGGATGCTGACAAGATCGTCAACGTCACCAACGGCGTCACCCAGCGGCGTTGGGTGGTGCAATCCAACCCGGCCCTGACCGCGCTGATCGACGAGTGCATCGGGCCACGCTGGAAAACCGATCTGACCGAGCTGAAAGCCTTTGAGCGGTTTGCCGATGACGCCGGGGTGCGCGACCGCTTTGCCGCCATCAAGCAGGCCAACAAGCAGCGGCTGGCCGCACTGGTTGAGGCCCGGACCGGGGTCCGGTTCGATCCGGCGGCGCTGTTTGACAGTCAGGTCAAGCGCATCCACGAATACAAGCGGCAGCTTCTCAACCTGCTGCACGTCATCACCCTGTACAACCGTATCCGCGCCGGGCAGGGCGACAGCATTCTGCCGCGCTGCGTGCTGATTGCCGGCAAGTCGGCACCGGGCTACTTCCTCGCCAAGCAGATCATCCGCCTGATCAACGACGCGGCGATGGTCATCAACAACGATCCGGCCTGTAAGGGGCGGCTGTCGCTGGCCTTCCTGCCCAATTACAACGTGTCGGCGGCGGAGGTGATCATTCCCGGCACCGATCTGTCAGAGCAGATTTCCACCGCCGGGATGGAAGCATCGGGCACCGGCAACATGAAGTTTGCCCTGAACGGGGCGCTGACCATCGGCACGCTGGATGGTGCCAATATTGAAATCAAGGATGCGGTCGGCGACGACAATATCTTCATCTTTGGCAAAACCGCTGCCGAGGTGACGGAGATGCGGATGCAGGGCTACCGCCCGTGGGATCTTTACCACGCCGATGACGGGCTGCGGCAGGCGGTGGATATGATCGGCAACGGCTACTTCACCCCGGATGATCCGGGCCGCTACCGGTGCATTTTCGATGCAATCCTGACCCACGGCGACCATTTCTTCGTGATGGCCGATTACGCTGATTATCTGCGCGGACAGGCCGAGGTGGAACAGACCTACCGCCACCCGGCGGACTGGATGCGCAAGGCGGTGATCAATGTCGCCAATATGGGGGGGTTCTCCTCTGACCGTTCGATCCATGACTACGCCCGGAAGATCTGGCGGATTTCTCCGCTGCAGTCGCCGGCATAAAAACAGCGTGGAGAAGAGAAGTTTTGCAATCAGGGATGGTTTTTCCTTGCCCTGATTGCATCAGGGGTGCAGTCTTGGGGGCGTGATGTAAATCACTGCGGTGTGCTGGCGGGGGCTGGCACACTGCATCCTCCACAGCCCGTATCGGGCCCTGTGGGCACCGGCCCTGAGATGATCAGGGATATCGGTATCCTCTTTCCCTCAAGAGCGCACTTGGCGGCCTGTCTGGCCGCCTTCTTTTTTGTCAGAAGCGCGGTGTCCGTTTCCGGGGCCGCCTCCGTGCCCGGCCCCTCTGCGGTCAGGTTTTTTTGCCTGCAACCTCCACAATCAGCCGACGCAGCCACTGGTGCGGGGGGTGCGTTTCAAACCGGCGGTGGAAAACCAGCGACAGCGGCGCGGCTTCCGGCTCAAACGGCACCGGCAGACGGATCAGCCCCATATGCTGTTCCCACAGGCGGGCGGCCCGGTCCGGGATTGACCAGATCAGATCATCCTGGGCGGTCATGATCGCGGCAGAGGCCATATGGGCCACCACCACCGCCACATGGCGCTGATACCCCATCTGGTCCAGCATCCGGTCCACCGCTCCGCGCAGATCTCCGACCGGAGATAACAGGATGTGCGGCATCTCCAGATAGGCTTTCAGTCTGTCTTCGGCGGCCAGCAAAGGGTGGCCGGGGCGCACCAGCATCATCAGCGGATCCCGGTACAGGCGGATGCGGGTCATCCGTGGTGGTGGTTCCGGCAGGACGCCAAGGGCCAGAATGGCCCGCTGGTTGTCCAGCTCTTCGGTCATATCATCGCGCCCGACATGCCGGAACAGCACCTGCATGCCGGGGGCCTGCCGCCGCAGCGCCGACAGCAGGGGGGTGCCGAGGGCGATTTCCGCCTGATCGGAAACCGCCAGCACCAGCCGGTCGGTGGCGGTGCAGGGATCAAAAGGTTTTCCTGCTGCAAAGGCGGTGCCGACCGCTTCCAGCGCCGACCGCACATGCGGGGCCATTGCGGCAGCGGTGGCGGTGGGGGTCATGCCGTCGGGACCACGCTGAAACAGATCATCGCCCAGATGATCACGCAGGCGGCGCAGGGCATTGCTGACCGCAGGCTGGGTCAGGTTCAGCCGGGTGGCGGCACGGGTCAGCGACCGTTCGTGCCAGATGGCATCAAACACCCGCAGCAGGTTCAGGTCAGGCAACATGGGCATTCACCGGATGAATAGTATCACTCACTATAACAAAGTTCGGAAGGATGTGGCGAGGGGGTAAGGTCTGTCTGTCGACCGGGCCGTGATCAGCGGCCCCCGGCCTGACGCGGCCTGAACCGCCCCGGAACCGGGCCTGCTTTTTTCAGATGCCCTCCGGGGATGGACCGGGCACACTTGCTTCCGCCGAAGGAGGATTTTCCCATGCAGACCGCTGCCAGTGTTTTTGTGTCGCACGGTGCGCCGACCATGCCGTTGGAGCAGTCTCCGACCCGGTTTTTCCTTGATGCGCTGGGCGGGGCCCTGCCGCGCCCGGCGGCGGTGATCGCAGTCTCGGCGCACTGGTGCACCGAGGACGTGGCAGTCAGCACGGCGGCCCGGCCGGAGACCATTCACGATTTCTACGGTTTCCCGCAGGAGCTGTACCGCATGACCTATCCTGCCCCGGGGGCGCCGGATCTGGCGCTGCGGGTACAGGGGCTGCTGCGCGATGCCGGTCTGCCGGTGGCGGCTGACCCTGAGTATGGTCTGGATCACGGTGCCTGGGTGCCGATGCGGCTGATGTATCCGCAGGCTGATCTGCCGGTATTCCAGCTTTCTGTTCAGCCGCATCTGGGCGCGGCCCATGCCTATCGGGTCGGGCAGGCCCTGAAAGGGCTGCGGGAGGAAGGGGTGATGATTCTGGCCTCGGGGGCGATGACCCATAACCTGCGGGAATGGATGATGCGCCGCGCAGCCTTTGATGCCACACCGGAAGGCTGGGCCGATGATTTCGCCGAATGGTTTGCCGATGCCTTCCAGCGGGATGATACGGCAGCTCTGCTGGACTGGGCGGCGCAGGCCCCCAATGCGCGGCGGAATCACCCGACCCCGGAACATCTGCTGCCGCTGTTTGTCGCGATGGGGGCAGGCGGGGCCGGGCAGCGGATTCACCGGGCGATGGAATACGGTGTGCTGTCGCTGGATGCCTACCGCTTCGCATAATGAATATTATGGACCACTGAATTAGCAATCCTGTACTCTCCCGCGGCTTATGGTGATCCGGCTGCGGGGGAGCTTTGGGGTGATGAGCGCTTTATCTTTCCGTCTGTTTACGGGGCGGTCTCTCGCCGGGCGTCTGTCGGTGGCGATTGCCCTGCTGGTGGCGGCGGTGTCGCTGGCGCAGTCTCTGGTACAGGGCCGCCTGATACACGGCGTGATCAACCGGGCAGAGCGTGAAGCCCTGAGTCAGGCGGAAACCACTTTCCGCTCCACGCTGGATGTGCATGCGCGGGAAGTGCGGTCGGTGGCGGAAACGCTGGGCTCGCTGATCCGGGTGCGAGCCTCTTTGGCCGAAGGCGACCGTGCGCAGATGCTGCAGGTGCTGGGGCCGGTGTTCAAATCCCTGCAGGCCCGCACCGGGATCAGCCAGATGCAGGTGCATACCCCCGATGTTCATTCCTTCCTGCGGGTGAACAAGCCGGATCAGTTCGGGGATGATCTCAGCTCATTCCGTCATATGCTGGTGCAGGTTAACCGGGACCGTGTCAGTTTGCAGGGGCTGGAAGACGGGGTTTCCGGTCTGGCGGTGCGGGGCGCGGTGCCGGTGACCGGGCCGGATGGCAGGCATGTCGGCTCGCTGGAGGCCGGATTTCTGATTCAGGATGCCTTCCTGTCCCGGCTGCGTCACGACGGCATCGACTTTGCCCTGTATGCCCGCCGTGAAAAGGGTGTGCAGCGGCTGGCCGCCTCTGATCCGTCGCTGGCTGACGGCAGCGCCGCCCCGGCTGTCGCCGCCGTGCTTGATGGCGGAGAGCGGCAGACGGTCCTGTCCACCGGGCCGGACGGCAACACGGATATTCTGCTGGCACCGGTGGCCGATTATTCCGGTCGCACGGTGGCGGTGCTGGAAGTGTCGGCAGACCGGGCACGGTTCGCGGCGGAAGAGCGGGCGGCGCTGGTGCAGGCGATTCTGTCGTTTGCAGTCGCTGCGGTTTCCGGTGGTCTGGTGGCTGTCTGGCTGGCACGGGCCCTGTCCCGGCCAATCCTGCGGCTGACCGGGCGTCTGACGGATCTGGCCGGTGGCAATCTGGAAGACCCGGTGACGGATACCGCCCGCTCTGACGAAATCGGCAGGGCGGCGGCGGCTGTGGCCGATCTGCGGCTTGCCTTGCAGCAGGACCGGCGCAATCAGGACCGTCTGGCGGCGGAACAGCAGGAAAAGATCCGGCGGGCGGCGCAGGTTCAGGCAGTGATTGCCGCCTTCGATCAGGCGGTGGCAGAGTCGATGGGGCGGGTTGCCACCGCGTCGGAGGCGTTGAGTACGGCGGCGGCGGTGATGGCCGATGTGGCGGCCCGGACCGGGACAGAGGCTGTTGCGGTCTCGGCGGCGGTGCAGGATGTTTCGTCCCGCTCCACAGTGATCAGCGCGGCGGCGGAAGAGCTGTGCAGTGCCATTGCCGGGATCACGGCGCAGATCGACTCCTCGGCGGAAAAAGCCGCCGGTGCCGATGCCGAGGCGGCCCGCGCCGGGGCTGCGGCGGTCAGTCTGGCGGAAACCGTCGGGCGGATCGGCGATGTGACCGACCTGATCAGCGCCATTGCCAGCCAGACCAATCTGCTGGCCCTGAACGCCACCATCGAGGCTGCCCGCGCCGGGGATGCCGGAAAGGGATTTGCCGTGGTGGCGGGCGAGGTGAAGACGCTGGCCTCGCAGACGGCACAGGCGACGGTGCAGATCAACGCCCACATCCGCGATGTGCGGACCAGCACGCAGGATGTGCTGCGCACCATCGAGGCGGTGCGTCAGGTGATTATCGAGAGCGGCGAAATTGCCCGCTCCGTGTCGCAGATTATGGATGAAGAGACGGTCGCCACCAAAGAGATCACCCGTAACATCACCGAGACATCAGACCGCACGGCAGAGGTGACGCAGATGGTGGCGGATGTGGAGCTGGCGGCCGGAGAAGCCCGGACCGCCGCCGCGACCGTTAAGCAGGCGGCTGAGATGATGGCCGAAGAGGAAAAGGTCCTGCGCCAGCTGATCGACCGCTTTATCGGCGATGTCCGCCAGTAAGGTTTCTGTCCGGATGGCTTAAGGGGGTGACGGGGCCCGGCGCCGCAGAGCGTTAAGCAGCACCGAAAAGGCGGGCGTCGGCTGGCGGCGGCCGGGGTAGTACAGATGGTAACCGGAAAAGGGCTGGCACCAGTCTTCCAGAACCTGAATCAGGCTGCCGTCTGCGATGGCCGGTGCAACCGTATCGGCCAGAACATAGGCCAGACCATGCCCGGCGAGACAGGCGCGGCGGGCGAGGGCGGAATTGTTGACGGTCAGGCTGCCGTCAACCCGCACCCGCAGACTGCGCCCGTTCTTTTCAAACTCCCACGCGTACAGACCGCCTGACGTGGGCATGCGCAGATTGATGCAGCGGTGGCCGGTCAGATCCTGCGGGGTGTGCGGTGCCGGATGGACGGCAAAATAGGAGGCAGAGCCGACCACGGCCATTTTCAGGGGTGGGCTTAACGGGATCGCGATCATATCCCGGTCGACGGCTTCCCCCAGCCGGATACCGGCATCAAAACGTTCCGCGACGATATCGCGCAGAACAGCTTCGATCATCACTTCAACATGAATGTCCGGATATTCAGGCAGCAGACTGTCGAGAACCGGCCATAAGACCGTATTGGCCGCATGTTCGGCGACAGTGATACGGATGGTGCCTGCCGGTTTATCGCGCAGGGCGGTCAGGGCTGTTAAATCGGCCTCAATGCCAGCCAGCTTGGGCCCGACGGACAGGCACAGGCGTTCTCCGGCTTCCGTCACGGCGACGCTGCGGGTGGTGCGGGTCAGCAGGCGCAGCCCCAGGCGCTGTTCCAGCGTGTTGATGGTATGGCTGAGGGCAGATTGCGAAACCCCCAGCCTTGCGGCGGCCCGGGTGAAGCTGCGTTCTTCGGCGACGATCAGAAAAGCTGACAGGTCATTCAGGGGCAGGCGCTGCATTCATGAGCCATTTCGATAAGTGCATACTTATTTTTCTGCCTAATCGTCAAAACAGACAAGACGTATTGTCCCGCACCTCTCCATTCCGGGATTTTTACGATGCCAATCGCCAAAGACCGTCTGCCAATTCTGTATCTGGTGCTGGCCAGCTATCTGATGCTGGTGATTGATGTCTCAATCGTCATCACCGGCCTGCCGCGGATACAGGACAGTCTCGGGTTTTCCGCAGCGGGACTGTCGTGGGTTCACAGTGCGTATACCCTGACGTTCGGGGGGTTTCTGCTGATTGGGGCGCGGGCCGGTGATCTGCTGGGGCGGCGGCGGATTTTCATCACAGGATTATGGATTTTTACGCTGACATCGGTGGTGATTGCATTGGCACCGACAGCGGGGGTCATGGTGGCCGGGCGGGCGGTGCAGGGGCTGGGCGCGGCTATTCTGGCTCCGGCGACGCTGGCCCTGCTGACGGTCCATTTTCCCGAGGGGGCAGAGCGGACACAGGCCTTAAGTCTGTATGGCGCAACTGCGGGGGTCGCAGCCAGCATCGGTCTGGTTCTGGGCGGGCTTCTGGCTGACTGGGTTTCGTGGCGGGCCGGTTTCTTTCTCAACCTCCCGGTCGGGCTGGCCCTGATCGCCGGGGCGCGGCGGTATGTGGCGGAAACGGACCGCCATCGCGGGCAGTTCGATCTGCCGGGCGCTGTGTGTTCAACGCTGGGGATGGGGGGGCTGGTTTTTGGGCTGGTACACGCGGCAGAGGCTGGCTGGATGCAGAGCCTGACGATTGCTGCACTGGCATCCGGGGTGCTGCTGCTGTCGGTGCTGCTGTGGCACGAGCGGCGGGCGGCCCAGCCCATCATGCCGTTGGCGCTGTTTGCCGACCGCAGCCGGAGCGGGGCGCTGCTGGCCCGGATGTTTTATCTGGGGGCGATGGTGGGATTCTGGTTTTTCACCAGCCAGTTTTTACAGGGGAGTCTGGGCTTCAGCGCTTCGGCAACCGGGATCAGCTTTCTGCTGACGGCAGTTCCCCAGTTTGCAGCGGCGATGGTGGTGCCACGGATCAGCCGCCGTTTTGGGTCGTGGCCGGTGCTGTTGGCGGGCATGGGGCTGACGCTGATGGCAATGGCAGGAATGATGATGGCAGTCAGCGCCGATGCCGGTATCTGGAGTATTGCTGCCCCGATGGTTGGGCTGGGGATCGGGCAGGGGCTGACGCTGAGCCCGCTGACCGTGGTGAGCGTGGCAGGGGTGCCGGCAGAACGGGCCGGTGCCGCCTCCGGGTTGGTCAATGCGGCACACCAGCTGGGCGGAACATTGGGGCTGGCGGTGCTGGTGGTGGTGTTTTCTCATGCGCTGCCGCCGGAAGCGACGGGACACACGGCGCTGGCGCAGCGGATCGGCGCGGTCTTTGCGGCGGGAACGGTGCTGTTGATGCTGGCGACGGGGGTGATCGGGATACTGGTCCTGCTCCGCCGGACCGGGCGGGGATAGGGCGTGAGTACATGGGGTGGGTTTCCTGATGCCTGAAGGGGGGAAGCAAAAGGCGGGTCAGCGGCGGTTGGGGCCGCAGTCTTCCCCCCAGCGGGGGAAGGCGTCGGTATCAATGTCAAACAGGTCAAGCACCCGCCCGATGCCCTGATCGACAATCTCATCCAGACTTTTCGGGCGGGTATAGAAGGCCGGGGCAGGCGGGGCGATGACGCCGCCCATTTCCGTCACGGCGGTCATATTGCGCAGATGGCCGAGGTGCAGTGGGGTCTCGCGGACCATCAGCACCAGACGGCGGCGCTCCTTCAGGGTGACATCGGCGGCGCGGGTCAGCAGATTGGCCCCGGTGCCGGTGGCAATTTCCGCCAGTGCCCGCACGCTGCACGGGGCGACGATCATGCCCATGGTGCGGAAACTGCCTGAGGACGGCGGCGCGGCCAGATCATCCACCCGGTGCACCACGTCAGCCAGCGCATGGACATCCGCCACCTTCAGGTCCGATTCGTATGCCAGGGTAATCTCTGCCGTCTTGGTCATCACCAGATGGCTTTCAATGCCAAGGGTGCGTAAAACCTGAAGAATTCTGATTCCGTACACCACACCCGTGGCACCGCTGATGCCAACGACAAGACGCTTGGGGGCCGTCATGGACTGTCCTTCCGTTCAAGGGGGCTCCCCGCCGTCTGGGGTCCGCCGGAAAAAAGCCAGCAGACACAGAACCTTCATAAAAAGGCTGGCGGACTCAAAAAAAACGCGTACTATTACACTGTGTCCTAGAGGCAATAAAGGGAGAAAATGCAATGAGCCTTGATGCTCGGATTGAGTCCCTGCGTACCAAACATGCCCAACTGGATAGCGCGCTGGAAATGGAGAAGCGCCGTCCGCAGCCGGACGCGAAAGCGATCGCTGATATGAAGCGTCAGAAGCTTCGGATTAAGGACGAAATCCAACGCATCACGATGCATTGACGGTCCGCTGTTTTCTGAACCAAAGCAGATCTGATCGTACCGTACCGCAACAGCTTCCAGAGGTCAGAGATGGCCTGCGGTGTCCCTCTTAAGGGGCTTGTCCGCCACGGTTGATCTTTAAACACGATCACCACGGGGGTCGCGTAACCGCCAAGGATGATGGCTTGGGGGCCGAAGACGGGAACGGGTTCCGTAGATCGCCGGAGGGACTGCCGGATATATATCCGCTGACCTGTGGCGCTGATGCTGAACAATCGCTTTATGTTGGACACAACACCGGCACGTCACGCCGGGCACTATTCCCTGTAAAGGATAAGTCTGTGTCGCCGTTGACTGCCGCCAGAGATGGAGACGGTAATTCTGACGTTCCCTTACACACCTGCGTTGACTGCAGCGTGTGGTCGCCGTGCCGATTGACAGAGGTGGCCGTTGACCGCAGCCGCTGCACCGACCAAAGGTTCTGAACCCAGATCTCGTCAGAGGGGCCCCGCTGGATTAGCGTACCAGCGGGGCTTTTGGTTTTTGGGGGTGGGGTACCCCTGCCGGAAGGGGCAGGCTGCATGGGGGCCACGAGTCTCTGGCGCTTGCGAAGGAATGGCATCAGTGCCAGCGGGGGCATAGGAATTTTCAGCCTGCCCGACCTTTTGAAATTTGCGATTTAATTCAAAATTCTAAGTCATATTTCCGCAGGGGAATGCAGCTTTTGCGAAGTTGCGAAGTCGGCCATTTGCATTTTCTGAAAATTTCCGCACACTGCGCAGGCGGATACCGGAATGACTGACCCGACCGGGTAGGTTTTCCCCACCCTTTCCCGGCGAAACCGGCTGCGGAAAGACGGAAGGCCCCCGGAACAACAACAGCGGGCATCTCCGGCCAGAGAAGAACAGATCAACACCCGCATCCGGCTGCCTGACACTGCGGCCGTGTGACGGATAAGCGGAGGGTTTGCGGCCATGACTTCAGCATATGCCAGCGCGTACGAGCGGTCCCTGAAAGATCCCGAAGGGTATTGGGGCGAGGCTGCCCGGCAGATCGACTGGATCAAACCGGCGGATAAGGTTCTCGATGACAGCGCCGCGCCGCTGTACCGCTGGTTTACCGGCGGGGTGCTGAACACCTGCCATAATGCGCTCGACCGTCACGTGGCCGCGGGCCGGGCGGATCAGGCGGCGATTATCTATGACAGCCCGATCACCGGGGCCAAGCGCACCATCACCTATGCTGACCTGCTCGATCAGGTGTCGCGCTTTGCCGGGGTGCTGACCCGGCAAGGGGTGGAAAAGGGCGACCGCGTCATCATTTACATGCCGATGATCCCGGAAGCGCTGGTGGCCATGCTGGCCTGCGCCCGCATCGGTGCCGTGCATTCGGTGGTGTTCGGCGGGTTTGCCCCGCATGAGCTGGCGACCCGTATTGACGATGCCACCCCGAAGGCGCTGGTCTGTGCCTCCTGCGGGCTGGAGCCGGGCCGGATCGTCCGGTACAAGCCGAACATTGACGCGGCGATTGACGCCGCCAGCCACAAGATTCCCAGCGTGGTGGTGTTCCAGCGGGAGCAGGAAACCGCCAGCCTGATCGCCGGGCGTGATGTTGACTGGGCTGCTGAAATGGCCGTGGCAGAACCGCAGGCCTGTGTGCCGGTGGCGGCCACCGATCCGCTGTATATTCTGTACACCTCCGGCACCACCGGCCAGCCGAAAGGCGTGGTGCGCGACAATGGCGGTCATGCGGTTGCCCTGCGCCAGACCATGACCACCCTGTATGACGTGGAGCCGGGCGACGTCTTCTGGGCGGCGTCTGATGTGGGCTGGGTGGTCGGCCATTCCTACATCTGCTATGCGCCGCTGCTTGCCGGTTGCACCACTGTGGTGTTTGAGGGCAAGCCGGTCGGCACCCCGGATGCCGGAACGTTCTGGCGGGTGATCGAGGAGCATAAGGTGCGGGTGCTGTTCACTGCCCCCACCGCGTTCCGGGCAATCCGCCGCGAGGACCCCAACGGCGAGCTGGTGCGCAAGTATGACCGTTCCAGCCTCAAATACCTGTTCCTCGCCGGGGAGCGGTCGGACCCGGAAACCCTGAAGTGGGCGGAAGAGCAGCTGAAGGTGCCGGTGATCGACCACTGGTGGCAGACTGAAACCGGCTGGGCGATCTGCGGCAACCCGATGGGGCTGGAGAAGTTTCCCGTCAAACACGGCTCTCCGACTAAGGCGATGCCGGGGTGGGACGTGCAGGTGCTGGATGAAGGGCGTCATCAGGTCGAGCCGGGCCAGATCGGGGCGCTGGTGTGTAAGCTGCCGCTGCCCCCCGGCGCGCTGCCGACCCTGTGGAATGCGGAAGAGCGCTTCCGCAAGAGCTATCTCAACGAGTTCCCCGGTTATTATCAGACCGGCGACGCCGGGTTTGTTGATGATGACGGCTATGTCTACGTCATGACCCGTACCGACGACGTGATCAACGTTGCCGGGCATCGCCTGTCCACCGGGGCGATGGAAGAGGTGCTGGCCAAACACCCGGATGTGGCGGAATGCGCGGTGATCGGTGTCGCCGATGACCTGAAGGGGCAGGTGCCGCTGGGCTTTGTCTGCCTGAAGGTCGGCGTTGACCGTGAGAGCGATCAGATCGTTAAGGAACTGGTCAGGCTGGTCCGTGACGAAATCGGCCCGGTGGCGGCCTTCAAGCAGGCTGTGGTGGTCAAGCGTCTGCCCAAGACCCGGTCCGGTAAAATTCTGCGTGGCACCATGCAGAAGATTGCCGATCATCAGGACTACAAGATGCCCGCCACGATCGACGACCCGGATATCCTGCCGGAAATTGAAGAGGCGCTGGAAGAGATCGGTCTGGCCGGAAAGCGCCCTGAGACCGTGTAATCTGAGACCGTGTAACCTGAAACTGTATAACCCGTCAGGGAAAGCACACGCAGAACAGGAAGCCTGTGGGGATACCCCCGCAGGCTTCTCGCCCGTGCCGGGTCTTTCCGCCGCTTCAGAAAAAGAAGGCAGAAAAAAGAAGGCGGCCGTTTCTGGCCGCCTGAAGGTGAGGGTGTGTGCGGATGAAGAACCGGATACCGCCGCCGGAAAACCGGCATCGGATACCCGGGATGGGAGGTGCGATCCGAGACCCCGACGTCCTCCACAAAAGTCGGGGGCGGGACCCTTGGCCGTCTGTCGGCAGCGTTTGCACGGCGCTGACAGGGCTTTCGGGTCACTCGTTGCGTTCTGTCCCGTCCAGAAACGCCTGATCACATTGCCATGATTTGACGGTCAGGGGAAGCCTGCTCAACGGGGGATTCCGCATTTCGCGAAGATTATCATCCCGGTATGTGAAAAAGGCCACAGCCCTGCCGGACGGGGCAGTGCGGGCGACGGTCAGCTCTCCTGTACGTACCACAGGCTCATGCCATACCAGTTGGCATTGCCGTATCCGTCGGGCGGCGTGCCGTGATGCAGGGTCATGCCAGCCTCTTCCGCCCGGGCTCTGGCGACGGTGACGCCGTCATCGGCAAAGGCTGCCCACAGGGCATCCCCCTGATTGATGGTCTGAATGTCATTCCAGCGGGCGATCACCGCTGCCGGGTCGTGTTCCCCGTTGGTGCGGAAATAGTCGCGGATCTCCTCTTCCAGAGTATCCAGCGTGCGGATATAGCTTTCGATCTCCCCTTTCCAGGTGGCGATCTTGTCAGCGTCACAGGCGTCAAAAAACATGAGACTCCCCTTTCCGGTGGCGGTGGGCCTGTTTCCTCTGTGGGTGGACTGCGGCTCTTGGTGTGGCCGCATGGGGCTAATATGACACATAAAAATGGCAAGTGAGACTCATAAATGTATCGGTAATTTTGTTGCGTGTTTATGGCTAAAGAATGATTTATGGCCGTTTCTCAAGGCGATTTGCCGATCTGAAGGCAGATGTATGAGGATGTATATGCTTCTTTATTTCTGATTATGATCAGAAAAATGTGTCGCGTTAAACAGTTGGAAGGGCCAGCGGTTCCCGGCATGATGTTGACCCCGCTTTTCCGGGCGGGGGCCCCGTTGCCCGTGTGGCCGGGGTGCTGTCTTGCAGGAGACCCAGTTCGTGACTTTGCCTACGCTGGAGGATATCCGCGCTGCCGCCGCCCGCATCCATGATGCGGTGGAGCGGACGTGGACGACCGAGTCCCTGACACTCGGCCGTGTCACCGGGGCGCGCATCGTGCTGAAGTTTGAGAATTTGCAGTTCACCGCCTCCTTCAAGGAGCGCGGGGCTCTCAACAAGCTGATGTCCCTGACGGCGGAAGAACGAATGCGCGGCGTGATCGCGGTGTCGGCGGGCAACCATGCGCAGGGGGTGGCTTACAACGCCAGCCGCCTCGGCATTCCCGCCACCATCGTCATGCCGAAGTCGACCCCGTTCGTGAAGGTGGAGAATACCGCCGTCTTCGGGGCTGAGGTGGTGCTGGAAGGGGCTAATTTCTCTGAAGCCAGCGAGTACGCCTCTCAACTGCAGAAAGAGCGGAATCTGGTGTTCGTCCATCCCTACGACGATCCTTACGTGGTCGCCGGTCAGGGGACCATCGCGCTGGAAATGCTGGAAGATACTCCGCTGCCGCTGGATATCGTCGTTGTCCCGATCGGGGGCGGCGGCATGATTTCCGGCATGGCGACGGCCATCAAGGCGCTGGCTCCGCATATCCGCGTGGTCGGGGTGCAGGCGGCGCTGTATCCGGGCATGGACCGTGTCATCCGTGGCGAACCCCCGGCAGGTGGGGGCGATACCATTGCCGAAGGGATCGCGGTGAAAGAGCCGGGGCACCTGACCCGGCAGATTGTTGCCAAAACCGTTGATGAGATCCTGACGGTTGATGAAGATGCGCTGGAAACGGCGATCACCCATCTGCTGTCGATCGAAAAAACGGTGGTGGAAGGGGCCGGGGCGGCGGCGCTGGCGGCGGTGCTGGCCCACCCGGATAAGTTCAACGGCAAGACTGTCGGCGTGGTGCTGTCCGGTGGCAACATCGACCAGCGTCTGCTGGCCGGGGTCATCATGCGCCATCAGGTGCGGTCGGGCCGTATGGGCCGCCTGCGCATTGCGCTGATGGATATGCCGGGGCAGCTTGCCAAGGTCACCGCCCTGATCGGCCAGTTGGGCGGCAACATTATTGATGTATCGCACCAGCGTATTTTCAGCTCGCTGCCCGCCAAGGATACGACGCTGGAAGTGGCGCTGGAAACCATCGATGCCCGCCGCATGGGCCTGCTGATTGCCGGTCTGCGGGATGCCGGGTATGTGGTGGAGGTGCTGGACGGGCCGTTGCGCGGCCAGCCGTGACCGGCGTGCCGCCATACGGGTAGCGCCCACCGGCGTCATAAGCATAAAAACCCCCGGAGCAATCCGGGGGTTTTTTTATTGGCATCAGCCGCGCGGGCTGTCTTTGGCGCCCAGATCACGGAAGGCGCGCTTCAGGTCAAAATCCGGGCTGCTGACCTCGCGTTCCATTGATCCGGTCCGGCGCTCCAGATCGTCGAACTTGCGGCGCAGATCGGCGAAGCGCAGGTCGGGCGGAATGTCATGGGTCGCCTGCTGTGGCTGCGCCGTGGCGGTCACGGTTTCCGCGCTGTCGCCGTAATCATCCAGCACAAAGCCAAGGATGACATACAGCGGCACCAGAAACCACAGCATCCCCATCGGGATGGCGGCGATGATGAACAGCACCCGTGCCGTGGTCGGGGTGATGCCAAGGCGGCGGGCAAGCCCGGCGCAGACGCCCATCAGCTTGCCGTTGGCCTTGTCGGTTTTCAGGCCGCCGATGCTTCTGCTGTGGCCTGTACGATGGAAAGGCGAGCGGTGCATGGACTGCTCCAGTCTGTCAAAGGCATCGCGCAGGGGGCTGGCGGTGCCGCAGCGGTGGCGGCGGCCCGGCCTGCTGCCGGATGCAAAGCCGCCGGGGCGGCAGGTGTGAAAGGCCATGTTATCGGGTCCTCCAGCCGGGGGCCTCCCGGTCCAGGATCTGTTCCAGCACGGTGATGCGGTCTTCCAGACGGCGGGCGGTCTCGGCCATGCGGGCCAGATCGCTGCCGGTGACCGCATCGGCGCGGGCGGCTGCTTTGCTCTTGTGGCGGTAGTGCTGAATGATCCACAGCGGCGCAACCACCGCCATGAACAGGATCAGCGGAACCTTCAGGAAAGCGAGCATTTCAACCATGATCCGTCTCTACCGGGTAAGGAAGGGGGGAGGGGCGGGCCATCCCGCAGGCGCGGGGCGCGTGCCGGCCCGTATGACCGGGCCAGTGTAGCATTATGGTCCCGCCCTGTGACAGGGACGGATCAGCGGCCCAGCTTGCGCTTCAGGGCTGCCAGTTCGTCCTCGACCGCGGAAGAGGCCTCCAGTTCGGCGAATTCCCCGGCCAGATCCTTGCCACGGCCCAGATCATAGGCATCGGCCTTGCCTTCCAGCTCGGCAATACGGCGTTCGATGCTGTCATAGCGGCCAAGGGCGGCATCAATCCGGCCATCATACAGGGTCTGGCGCACCTGCACCCGGCGGCTGGCAGTGTTCATGCGGATTTCCAGCGCCTTCTGGCGGGTCTTCGCTTCTTCCAGACGCTTCTGCAGATTGCCGAGGTCTTCGTCAAACTTGGCGATGGCTTCATTGACACCGGCCAGTTCCGCTTCCAGCAGGGCGATGTCTTCGCCAAGTTTCTGGCGGGCCATCAGGGCACCGCGGGCCAGATCCTCGCGGTCACGGCTGAGGGCGAATTCGGCCTTCTGGTTCCAGTCTTCCTGCGCGCGGCGGTGGTCGGCGACCCGGCGTTCCAGATCCTTGCGGTCGGCAAGGGCCTTGACGGCGGAAGAGCGCACTTCAATCAGCGTGTCTTCCATTTCCTGAATCACCAGCCGGATCATCTTTTCCGGGTCTTCGGCGCGGTCGAGCAGGGCAGAAATGTTGGCGTTCAGGATGTCGCCGAGGCGGGAGAAAATACCCATGATGCTACTCCTGTAGGCAGTGGGGGGAACGGTTGGTTTGCCTCTCTCTTATCAAGACCCGTGCCAGACTGAGGTTTCATTGTTTTTCAAAGCGTTGTCTGCTGGGTGTTCAGAGAGGATTCAGCTGTTTGGCGGATAATGGTGGCGGTTTTCGCCAGAGTGTCGGAAACTGTCACCCCGGATCTATCCCCGCAGGAGTCTGACTGATGCGCGCCCCGTTATCCGCCCCGATCGGTGAAGATCCGGCCTTTCTGGCCATGCTCGACAAAGTGCGGCGGCTGGCCCCGCTCAACCGCCCGGTGCTGGTGGTGGGGGAGCGTGGCGTGGGGAAGGAACTGGCGTCGGAACGCCTGCATTATCTGTCCGGGCGGTGGGATGGGCCGGTGGTGAAGGTCAACTGCGCCGCCCTGCCGGAAACACTGCTGGAAAGCGAGCTGTTCGGCCACGAGGCCGGGGCCTTCACCGGGGCACAGAAGCGCCGGGCCGGGCGGTTTGAGCGGGCCCACCGGGGGACGCTGATCCTTGATGAAATCGCCTCTGCCTCGTTACAGGTGCAGGAAAAACTGCTGCGGGCGATTGAATACGGCGATTTTGAGCGGGTCGGCGGGGTCGAGCAGGTGTCGGTCGATGTGCGGGTGATTGCCTGTGCCAACGTTGATCTTCCGGCGCTGGCCCGGCAGGGCCGGTTCCGGGCGGATCTGCTCGACCGGCTGGCGTTTGATGTGGTGACGGTGCCTGCCCTGCGGCAGCGCCCGGAAGATATTCCCGTACTGGCGCATCATTTTGCCCTGCGGATGACGCAGGAACTGGGGCGGTCGGTGTTTGCCGGTTTTGATCCGGCGGTGCTGGCGCTGCTGCGGGGGCACCCGTGGCCGGGCAATGTGCGCGAGCTTAAAAACGTGGTGGAACGGGCCGTCTATCAAACACCGGAAGAGCAGCCGGTGGCGGCGGTGGTGTTTGACCCCTTCGCCGCCGAAGGCCGCCCGGGGGAGACGCTGGGCGATCCGCCCCCGGCGGAAGCGGACCCGGCAGGAACAGTGCCGCAACCGGCCCCGGCAGCGCCCGCCGGGCCGCTGCCGTTCACCGATGCGGTGGCGGCCTATGAACGGCAGTTGCTGGAAGCTGCGCTGCGGGCCTGTGACAATCAGCAGACCAAGGGGGCGGAGTGGCTGGGGCTGGGGTATCACCAGTTCCGGCGGCTGCTGAAAAAGCACGGGGTCGGTTAAGGCCCGCCAGCCCCCTTGGCGCAGACCCTTCCGGCCTGTGTTGGCCCGCTTTAAAGCGGGGGGAGGGTTTTGCGGTAGACCAGAAAGCCGGACCGGTCGGCAATCCTGTCGTAAAGTTTCATCGCGGTCAGGTTGGTTTCGTGGGTTTGCCAATAAACACGCCCGGCCCCGGCAGCGGCGGCCTGTCTGTACACTTCGTGTATCAGGGCTGTGCCGATCCCGGTCCCGCGCGCGGCCTCAAGGGTGAACAGATCCTGTAAGTAACAGGTCGGGCCGATGCTTATGGTGCTGCGATGATACAGATAATGCACCAGACCGATCAGCGTTCCGTCCTGTTCTGCGACAAGGGCGTGCATCGGTTCGGCGTCATCGAAAAAGCGTTGCCACGTCATCGCGGTGATGTCTGCGGGCAGGGCGCTGGGTCCGGAGCGACCATAAAATGTGTTGTAACCAGTCCACAGAGGAAGCCACTGGGCGTAATCCTCGGGTTTTACGGGACGGATCAAAGGCATTGGCGGACACTCTTGTGCGGCGGCATCACGCGGCGGGAAGGGCTGGAGTTCAGTCTACCGGGGTGGGGCGACCGTAAAAGAGAGTTTCTTCATTTGTGAGAATTATTAAGACAGATCCCCTGAAGGTCAGCCGGATTGCGCGTCGTTCTCGGCTGATGACCGCTAAAAAGCCCCATCCCGCAGCGGGGCGTTACCCCGGAAGTCAGCCCCCGGCGGCAGGCCGGGGAAGGGCAGCCACAGGGCCTGATCCTGCACCGGGGTTTCTTTCGGCAGCATCGGATTGGTCAGCAGCAGCACCCGGCTGTCGTTGAACCGGGTGAGCGGAAAGACACCCTGCGTCACCGGATGGCTCTCCCAGAAGCGGCGCAGGCTGCCGTCATGGGCCATCGCGGTCAGCCCGGCAGTCAGGCGCTGCGCCAGCGCCCCATTGTTCGGCCCGGTAAAGAAATACATCGGGTAGCGGTAGGCGATCACCAGCCGGTCATAGGCAACGACGGTGCCGGGCGGCTGGCCCGCGACCTCGGCGTAGACTTCCTGCAGGCCCCGGGGGAAGTAATCGCACCGTCCGGCCTTCAGCATGTCATACATCAGCCGGAAGTGATTGATACGGGCCACGGTCAGGCCGTTTGCTTCCAGAATATCACTGTCCGGCCACTGGTCCCCCTGACAGGCGGTCAGTCCGCGCAGATCATTAAGGCCGGTGATGCGGTCAAAATCAGCGACGCGGTCGGCCCGGATCACCGGAACCCGCAGACCGAGCATGCCCCCGGTCAGCGGAACCCGCACCGCCAACAGCCGCTGTTCCCGCGTTGGGTTGGTGCCGACCCAGTAAACATCCAGTCCGCCGGTTTCAAGATCGCGCAGGATCCGTTCCTGCGCCGGGCTGCTGGCGGTTATTTCCACCCGGGCGGGGCCATCGGTGGCGGCAGTGCGCGCCAGCACCTGCGCCAGAAGATCAGCGAAAAAGCGGTGGCTGGTATCCGCCGCGCTGCCAGCGGCAGGGATACGGACGACGGTTTCCGCTGATACCGGGGGCAGCCAGAGCAGCAGGCCGCTGAGGGCCACCGCCGCAAGCCCGGTAAGCCGGTGGAGGATGCGCATCTGGGGCCTCCCGGAAAGATCAGTACGGCCCTTCAGTATGCCAGAGCAGCGGGAGAGACGGGACAAAAGAAAACCGCCCCGCGCCAAAGCGGCGGCGGGGCGGCTGCATTAATAAAAACAGACTGATCAGTCTTTCTTCTTTTTGCCGATCTTGCTTTCCTCGCCGCGCAGCAGGCGGCGGATGTTCTCGTGGTGGCGGATAAAGGCCAGCACCGCCAGCAGGGCATAGGCGATGACATGGTCCTGATCAGACAGGAACCACGCATCCACCGGGGCCAGCGCCAGACAGACCAGCGCGGAGAGCGACGAATAGCGGCTGAGGGCGGCGACAATCAGCCACGTGGCGCAGGCGGCCAGACCGACCGGCCACGACGTGACCAGCAGCACGCCCAGCGTGGTCGCCACGCCCTTACCGCCCTTGAACCCCAGCCACACCGGGAAGTTGTGGCCGACCACCGCGCAGCACCCGGCAATCAGCCCGGCCAGCCCGGCCTGATCGGGCACCAGCAGGGCGGCGACGGCAGCGGCAATCCCGCCCTTGCCGGAATCCAGCAGCAGGGTGGCCAGCGCCAGATCTTTCCGCCCCGTGCGCAGCACATTGGTGGCCCCGATATTGCCGGAACCGATGCTGCGCAGGTCATAGCCGAACGGTTTGGTCAGCACGATGCCAAACGGCACCGAGCCGAGCAGATAACCGCCAAGGGCGCACAGGCCCAACAGGAGTTCAGGCGTCATGCTGGTACACCGTGCGACCATCAATCACCGTGCGCAGGACCCGACCCTGCAACAGACGGCCATCAAACGGCGAGTTCTTGGACTTGGACAGCGACTTCTTGGCGTCGTACTTCCACGGTTTTTCCAGATCGACCACCGCCAGATCAGCGGCAGCGCCGACCGCCAGCCGCCCGGCGGGCAGGCCGAGCAGATCCGCCGGGCCACAGGTGATCAGCTTCAGCGCCTGCATCAGCGGCAACTGGCCGGTGTGCACCAGCTCCAGCACCAGCGGCAGCAGGGTTTCCAGCCCGATCCCGCCAAAGGCGGCAACGGCGAACGGCACCCGCTTGGTGTCCTGATCCTGCGGTGAATGGTCCGACCCGATGGCGTCAATCACCCCATCGCGCAGCCCGGCCAGAATCGCCTGACGGTCCTCTTCCGACCGCAGCGGCGGGTTCAGCTTGGCAAAGGTGCGGTAATCCGACACTTCCAGCTCGTTCAGGGCGAAGTAGGGCGGGGCGGTGTCGCAGGTGACCCGCAGGCCCTTCGCCTTGGCGCGGCGGATGATCTCCACGCTTTCCGAGGTGGAAAGATGGGCGGCGTGGTACCGCGCCCCGGTCATTTCCACCAGACGCATATCGCGTTCCAGCATGACGATCTCGGCTTCGCGCGGGATGCCCGACAGGCCGAGGCGGGTGGCCAGATCCCCGGCATTCATCACCCCGCCGGACAGGCCGGGTTCTTCCGGGTGCTGCATCACCAGCAGGTCATAGGTGGCGGCGTATTGCAGGGCGCGGCGCATCAGCCCGGCATGGGCAATCGGCTTGGTGCCATCGGTGAAGGCAACCGCCCCGGCCAGCGACAGCAGGCCCATCTCGGCCAGCTCTTTCCCGTCCGTGCCCTTGGTGGCGGCGGCATAGGGGTAGACCTTGGTCAGGCCGATCTGGCGGGCGCGGCGGGCCATAAACTCAATCGCCGCTTCGTCGTCGATCACCGGGTCGGTGTTGGGCAGGGCCACCAGCGTGGTGATCCCGGCGGAGACCGCCGCCTTGCCCGCACTCTTGATGCTTTCCTTATGCGCTTCGCCGGGTTCGCGCAGCTGGGCGCGCATATCGACCAGACCGGGGATCAGGGCGTTGCCGCCACAGTCCACCACCGTCGCCCCGGCAGGCGGGGTGACATCCGGCCCGAAGGCGGTGATCACTTCGCCGGTGGTGACCAGCGTGCCGGGGGTATCCAGCCCGGTGGCCGGATCAATCAGGCGGGCGTTGGTATAGGCCACCTGCGTCGGGGTATCGAAAACGGGCATCAGACCTTCCCTCCGGTGGTGTTGCGGACCAGCGTTTCCAGCACCGCCATGCGGACCGCCACGCCCATTTCCACCTGTTCACGGATCACGGAGCGTTCGACGTCATCCGCGACGTCAGAGTCGATTTCCACCCCCCGGTTCATCGGGCCGGGGTGCATGATCAGGGCGTTGGGCTTGGCCAGCGCCAGCTTTTCCTTATCCAGACCGAAGAAGTGGAAGTATTCGCGCACCGACGGAATATAGTTGCCCTGCATGCGTTCGTTCTGCACGCGCAGCATCATCACGATATCCACATCCTTCAGGCCCTTGCGCATGTCGTGGAACACCTCCACGCCCATTTCGCTGATGCCGCCGGGGATCAGCGGCTTCGGCCCGATCACCCGCACCACCGCGCCCATGGTGGTCAGCAGGTGGATGTTTGACCGCGCGACGCGGGAATGCAGCACGTCGCCGCAGATGGCGACCAGCAGCCCGTCCAGACGGCCCCGGCGGCGGCGGATGGTCAGGGCATCCAGCAGCGCCTGCGTCGGGTGCTCGTGCGCGCCGTCGCCGCCGTTGACCACGGCGCAGTTGACCTTGTCAGCCAGCAGCTTCACCGCCCCGGAATCCTGATGCCGGACCACCAGCGCATCAATGTGCATGGCATTCAGGGTGACGGCGGTGTCGATCAGGGTTTCGCCCTTGGTCACCGACGACCCCGACGACTGCATATTGATGACATCGGCACCCAGCCGCTGCCCGGCCAGCTCGAACGAGGCGCGGGTGCGGGTCGATGCCTCGAAGAACATATTGACCTGCGTGCGGCCCTTCAGAATATCGAACTTCCGCAGCGGGCGGCGGTTGGTCTCGACATAGGAATCGGCCAGATCCAGCAGATAGCTGATCTCGTGCGGGTACAGCCCCTCGATGCCGAGGAGGTGCCGGTGGGAATAGTTGGGGGCTTCGTTTTTCATGGGCGCGGACTTATGACCTCAGCAGGACTGAAGGGCAAGGTGGGGCATGGCCGGGTGCGGCCACCCCCGCCGGACGGCGTTTCTGGCCCTTCTTTTACAGCATCACGGCCAGACGTCCAGTTTTCCATCAGGTCGGTGGGCGGATCTGATATCGCCGTGGACGTTTTCCGCCTGCTCCCGTACCCTTTCCGACCCACCCCGACCGGGGCAGTACACAGCGGAACCATCAGGCATGTCTGATATGCAAAGAGAAATCACCCTGCGCTTTATGGCCGAGCCGGGCGACCAGAACTTCGGCGGCAAAGTCCACGGCGGCGCGGTGATGAAGTGGATCGACCTTGCCGCCTACGCCTGCGCGGCGGGCTGGAGCGGCAAATACTGCATCACCGCCTATGCCGGGGGCATCCGCTTCGTGCAGCCGATCCACGTCGGCAGTCTGGTCGAGGTCACCGCCAAGGTGATCTACACCGGCCGCACCTCCATGCACATCGGCATCCGCGTTGACGCCGGCGACCCCAAGGAACGCCAGCGCTACCTGACCACCCACTGCATCGTCATCATGGTCGCCGTGGACAACGCCGGGCGACCGTCGCCGGTGCCGGAATGGGTGCCGGTGACGGAAGAAGACAAATACCTCCACGCTTCCGCCATCAAATTGGTCGAAATGCGCCGCCAGATCGGCGAGGAAATGGAAGCCCACGTCAAAGGCTTCCCGCCGCAGAAGGGGTGAGGGGGAGTGGATTTGGGGAAGGGGAAGCGCGGGGCGCTGCTCCCCCAAAAACACAAAGTGGCGATCAATCAGCCTCGACGTCACCTGTCCCGCTCTCGACCTCCTCACGTATTTCAGGAAGTGTCTTTCCATTATATGTCCAGTACATGGGGCCGTTGATTGTCCTCCATTGGTATCCATGCTCACGGGCGAGTATCATCGCAGCATCGCTCAAGCTGGTTTCTTTATCTCGGAAAATAACTTTCCGCCTTCCGGATACAACGCATTTTTCAGTGTCAGAGAAAATAGATACCAATTCAGCATTTACGGGGATATTGACAACATCAAAACTAAAAATAGATTTTCTCTTCCTAGCTGCATCAAGGGCGCCCTGGTCATCAAGATTCTCTACAATATCCGACTTTGGAGTGACGTCGTCCTTCCCAATAAGCTCCAGAATAGATTTCACTCTGTCGGGGCTTACAGTGAAAAATTCTCGATTTTTTCTAACTCTATAATCTCCAAACGCATCATGAATCTTCTTTTCAGCAAGCTCCATATTTTCAACAGTAACAGCATAAAAACACTCAAATGGAAGCGGGATTCCAGTTCCATCAAGAGAGCGCATACGATCAGCCACTGTTGAGCTCGTCATGCCAATTTTAATGTAACCCGGCATAGACTGGTTCACGAGAATATAAATACTTCCTTCAGACACTTTTATCTCCGACGGTAGTAAAGGTTATATAGTAAGGTCTTCTACAATCTAAATACGATTTTTGAGGGTTTGCAATATTCAAAATTGGACGCCTCCGGAAGTTGACGTTTTGGCTGAATGTGTGATTCGCTTTCGGGCGTCGATGGCGGGAGGTAAAGATGACAGGTCAGGCGGGTTTTTGGGATCTTGAGAACAGCCTTGAAGTGCTTTCCGCGGAGGGTGATCCGCTGGAAAAGCTGGATCGGACGGTGCCGTTCGAACAGTTCCGTCCGCTCCTCCTCAAGGCTGTCCAACGGTCTGATCCGTCGAAGGGTGGCCGTCCGGGCTTCGATGTGGATACCTCCGAAAACTGGCCTGTCGGTTGACTGTGTGATTCGCTTTCGAGTGTCGATGCCGGGAGGTGTCCAAGTTGAACTTGACTTGCGAGAGAGTGTGATACCAGCCTGCGGTGAGATTGACTCACTGAGGGGGATTCCCAAGATCTGCCGAATATGAGTCACTCAGGCAAACAGCCGGAGACTTACCGTGGCAGCACCGATCCCCCTTCGCCTCGATTATGATGGCTCCAGCCTTCGCTCTCTTGCCCGACACTCGAAGGACGCCGACCAGGCACGGCGGTTGCTGGTGCTGGCGTCGATCTACGATGGTGGCAGCCGGAGATCGACGCCAAATTAGGTGGGGTTGGCCTGCAAATTATTCGGGACTGGGTTCTGCGCTTCAACGCGCAGGGGCCGGACGGACTGATTGAGTGCAAGGCTCTGGGGCAAACGCCGAAGCTGAATGCCGCTCAGCGTCAGGCATTGGCCGAAAAGGTGGATCACGGGCCGATCGCGGCGGTCGACGGCGTCGTGTGCTGGCGGCTGAAGGATCTGGTACAGTGGATCTTCGAGGAATTCGGCATCTCGCTGGACGAGACGACAATGGGGCGCGAATTGAAAGCGATGGGATTCCGAAAGCTGTCGGCTCGCCCTCGCCGCCATGGCCAGAACGGCGAAGCTATTGAGGATTTTAAAAGCCGAACTGGCGGTGGTCCGGGCCGCCTTACTGGCGGGAGCCCACATAGAGCTGTGGTGGAAGGACGAGGCCCGAGACGGTCAGAAAAGTTAAGATCACACGACGCTGGGCCAAGTGCGGGACCCGCCCCGTGGCGCCCTGCGCGCTTACGATGGATCAAGCCGGATGGCACACCACCGACAAACTGGCCGTGCCCGCCAACATCACCATCCTGCCTCTCCCGCCCCGGACCCCGGAACTCAACCCGGTGGAAAATATCTGGCAGTTCATCCGCGACAACTGGCTGTCTAACCGCGTATTCGAGTCCTGCGACCAAATCATCGCCCTCTGCTGCCATGCCTGGAACAAGCTCATCGACCAGCCATGGAAGATCGTGTCCATTGAATTCTACCAGTGGGACATAAATTTTAATCAACGCAAGATGGTGCAATTACCTAGTTTTACCCTCTTTTAGAGATAGGTGAAAAAATATACAACTAACTACCTTGGATGGAGATTTTCGGAGAGAGGGGCGTGGAAGCTTTAGGGGATTATCTAAACGTGACGGGGATCGTCGTCACACTAATTTCTATTGGGGTGACGATTGCCGGGTTCTTCACTGTAAAGACTCTGATGAAAAAGACGCACATCAACAAGCAGACGCAGAAAAACAAGGGCAGCGGAATCGTCATTCAGTCCGGCCGAGACACAAACTATCCGGCTTCGCCCAGGGCGGGAGGGGGTAAGGATGGCCGATAAGAACGACCAAGACCAAGAAGTCGGTGAAAACTCCTTCGCCATCCAGTCTGGCCGAGACACAAATATCGGTCTTTCGCCGGAACAGATGGGGGTGATTTTGGAAGCCTTGGCAAAGCAGCTTCCAGCCTATACGGCAGTAGCCCGACAGATCGTTGACGACCGCCTTGAAAAATTTGAGGAAAGGCTGATTCTGCGCTTCACAACAGACGAAAATGCCAACAGTGAAGCCTTTAAAGACCCTGACTTCCAGTCCCTCTTGACACGAGGCCAGCATGCTTATGCACGGTCTGGCGATGAGATGATCCAAGAGACTCTCGTGGACCTAATTGTCGAACGGTCAAAACACGGCAAGCGGTCCCGGCTTTCGTTGTCGCTCAACGATGCCGTCGAAAAGTCGGCGCTTCTTACGGTTAATGAGTTCGCCGAGATTACCCTGATCTTCAGCATCCATCATGTCCGTATTATAAACTGGGTTTCGCCTGAAAGTCTTGGACGCTTCCTGTCTGACACGGCTGGTGAACTGCTTCCATTCATCGAAAACACGACATCGAGCTATGCATACATGCAGTCGCTCGGCTGTGGGAGCCTCAACAACATCACCTCGCTTCCCTTCGGTGATGTATTTAATGACAGGTTCCGTTTGGTGTTTTCCCCGCCTCATATGATCGAGAATGTGGCACAGCGACTGGGACAGCAACTGCTGGATTTCTTGATCGCCAACGACCTGATCAAGAGGTTCAATCCAGAGAACGTTAGCGAGGTGCGCTTCGATGCCTGCAGCCATATAGAATTCGCTCAAAGGCTGGCGGCAACCTCGCTTGACCAAGAAGACCAAAACAAAATTAAAGTTCTGGTGGAGGAAGGGCTTCCGACGGTCGAGGATTTCCGCAAGGCCGTGACCGATGTGTTTCCGAAATTTGAGCAGCTAAAAGCGGCCTGGGACGACACACCGATCAATAAATTCACCTTAACGACCACAGGCATCGCCATCGGCCATACAAACTTCTACCGCCTTAGCAAGCTTAGCCCTCCGCTGAGCATCTGGATTCAATAGGCCGCAGCGGAAAATCCGCAGCATATGACCTTTGACAAACAACAGTATTGTTCACGGACTTGACGGTCCGCGCAGAAATTGATAGCCAAAACCGCTATTCCGTTATCTACGTCAGATCAGACATTCTGTCTGATCTGGCTGACTGCCGTTAGCTCAGAGAGCGTGAGAGGCTAAGCCTCTCACGCAGGGGTGTGGGGATAAGATCCCCACGCTTCACGCTCCCAACTCCCACACCCTCACCCCAACGCATCCAGAAAGCCCTGAAGGATATAGGCCGCCGCTGACTGGTCGACGGTTTCGGCGCGGCGTTTGCGGGAGAGGTCCATTTCCTCGATCATCATCCGCTGCACGGCGACGGTGGAGAGGCGTTCGTCCCAGAACGCCACCGGCAGGGCGGCGACCGGGGTTTGTTTGGTCCGCAGGTTCAGGGCGAACTGGCGGGTGGACTGGCAGCGTTTGCCTTCGCTGCCGTCCATTTCGCGCGGCAGGCCCAGCACCAGCCCGGCGACCTCGTGCTTTTTGACCACGGCGGCCAGTTCGTCCACATCCTGCGTGAACTTGGTGCGGCGGATGGTCAGCAGGGGTGTTGCCACCATCAGCAGGGCGTCGGACAGGGCAAGGCCGATGGTTTTGGTGCCCAGATCCAGCCCCAGCAGGCGGCCGTGGCGGGGCAGCAGGGCCTTCATCTCCGCCGGGGTCAGGTCCGCAGGGCGGGCAGGGCGGGGGGCGGGGCTCTCCGGCAGGGCTGCGGGGGGCTGGTTCTCAGGGTTGCGGTCGTCCATGCCGGGTGCTACCTTCCGCCGGTTTTTCCAGTATTCTCTTTCCTGCGGTGCCGTCCGGCCCGCAGGGTGTGTACAGACACTTACTCCCACCAGGAGACACTTTTCAATGTCGCTTGACAGAGACACCGTCAGGAAGATCGCCTTCCTTTCCCGCATCGAGGTGGCCGACGAAAAGCTCGAACCCCTCGCGGGCCAGCTTTCCGGCATTCTCGACTGGTTCGAGCAGCTGAAGGAAGTGGATACCGACGGCGTCCAACCGATGTCGAGCGTCACCGATGCCGTGCTGCGGTGGCGCGATGACGTCATCACCGATGGCGGCATCCCGGAAAAGATTCTCGCCAATGCCCCGGAAGCCATGGATGGCTTCTTCACCGTGCCGAAGGTGGTCGAGTAATGACGTCGCTTCTGGATCTGAGTCTGGCCGAAGCCCGCGACGGGCTGCGCGCCAAGGAATTCACTGCCGTGGAACTGACCGATGCCTATCTGGGCATGGTCGAAAAGCACCGCGACCTGAACGCCTATATCACCGAAACCCCGGATCTGGCCCGGGAACAGGCCAAGGCCGCCGATGCCGCCCTTGCCGCCGGCACTGCCGGGGCAATGGCCGGGATTCCGGTCGGCATCAAGGATCTGTTCTGCACCGAAGGCGTGCTGACCACTGCCGCCAGCCACATTCTGGACGGTTTTAAGCCGCCCTATGAAAGCACCGTCTCCGCCAACCTGAAGAAGGCCGGTGCGGTGATGCTGGGCAAGCTGAACCTTGATGAATTCGCCATGGGCGGATCGAACCAGACCAGCTATTACGGCCCGGCGAAAAACCCGTGGAAGGCCGAAGGCTCTGACGTTGATCTGGTGCCCGGCGGGTCCTCCGGCGGGTCTGCCGCTGCCGTGTCCGCCCGCATGGCGCTGGCCGCCACCGGCACCGACACCGGCGGGTCGATCCGTCAGCCTGCCGCCTACTGCGGCATCACCGGCATTAAGCCGACCTATGGCCGCTGCTCCCGCTTCGGGATCATCGCCTATGCCAGCTCGCTGGATCAGGCCGGTCCGATGACCCGCACCGTCCGCGATGCGGCGATCATGCTTGGCTCCATGGCCGGGTTTGACCCGAAGGATTCCACCTCTGCCGATGTGGCCCTGCCGGACTTTGAAGCGGCGCTGACCGGCGACATCCGGGGCCTGAAGGTCGGGATCCCGCAGGAATACCGCCCGGAAGGTCTGGACCCGGAAATCAACGCCCTGTGGGATAAGGGCATCGACATGCTGAAGGCCGCCGGGGCCGAGGTGGTCGATATCAGCCTGCCGCACACCAAGTATGCGCTGGCGACCTATTACATCATCGCCCCGGCGGAAGCCTCTTCCAACCTCGCCCGCTATGACGGCCTGCGCTTCGGCCTGCGGGTTGAGGGCAAGACGCTGGATGAGATGTACGCCAAAACCCGCGCCGCCGGGTTTGGGGAGGAAGTGCAGCGCCGGATCCTGATGGGCACCTATGTGCTGTCCGCCGGGTATTACGATGCCTATTACCTGAAGGCGCAGCGCGTCCGCGCCCGCATTGCCGAAGACTTCCGCAATGCCTTCAAGACCGTTGATGTCATCCTGACCCCGACCGCGCCGACCCCGGCGTTCGGCATCGGGGCCAATATGGATGACCCGATTGCCATGTACCTGAACGACGTTTTCACCGTGCCGACCTCGCTGGCCGGTCTGCCGGGCCTGTCGGTGCCGGTCGGGCTGTCGTCCACCGGTCTGCCGCTGGGCCTGCAGCTCATCGGCCGCCCGTTCGACGAAGAAACCGTGCTGCGGGCCGGGGATGTGCTGGAAAAGGCTGCTGGCTTCTCCGCCGTGCCGTCGCTGGTGAAGGGATAAGAGTATGAGCTACATCATCAAAGGGGAAACCGGCGACTGGGAACTGGTGATCGGGCTGGAAGTCCACGCTCAGGTCATTTCCAACGCCAAGCTGTTTTCCGGTGCTGCCACCGCCTTCGGGGCGGACGCCAATACGCAGGTGTCGTTCGTTGATGCCGGGTTCCCCGGTATGCTGCCGACCATCAACAGCGTCTGCGTGGAGCAGGCGGTGCGCACCGGTCTCGGCCTGAAGGCCAAGATCAACAAGCGCAGCGTGTTTGCCCGCAAGAACTACTTTTACGCCGATCTGCCGCAGGGCTACCAGATCAGCCAGTTCGACCTGCCGATCGTCGGGGAAGGGGAAATCATCCTCGACCTGCCGGACGGCACCAGCCGCACGGTTGGCATTGAACGCCTGCATCTGGAACAGGACGCCGGGAAGTCGGTGCACGACCAGCACCCCAGCAAGTCGTTCATCGACCTTAACCGCTCCGGCGTCGCGCTGATGGAAATCGTGTCGAAGCCGGACATGCGCACCCCGGAAGAAGCCGGGGCCTATCTGCGCAAGCTGCGGGCGATCCTGCGCTATCTGGAAACCTGCGACGGCAACATGGACGAAGGCTCCATGCGCTGTGACGTCAACGTCTCCGTCCGCAAGGCCGGGGAGCCGTACCGCACCCGCTGCGAGATCAAGAACGTCAACTCCGTCCGTTTCGTGATGCAGGCGATCGAGATCGAAGCCAAGCGCCACGTCGAGGTGTACGAAAGCGGCGGCGACATCGTGCAGGAAACCCGCCTGTTCGACCCGAACCGGGGGGAAACCCGGTCGATGCGCAGTAAGGAACATGCGCACGATTACCGCTACTTCCCCGACCCGGATCTGCTGCCGCTGGAATTCGACGATGCCTTCGTCGAAGCCATCAGGGTGACCCTGCCGGAGCTGCCGGACGAGAAGAAGGCCCGCTTCGTCGAGACCTACGGCATGACCGGCTATGACGCCGGGGTGCTGGTGATGGAAAAAGAAACCGCCGCTTACTTCGAAGAGGCCGCCAAGGGCCGCGACGGCAAGCAGGTGGCCAACTGGCTGATCACCACCCTGTTCGGCGGCCTGAACAAGAAGGGCCTGTCGATCACCGAAAGCCCGATCAGCCCGGCGCAGCTCGGCCAGCTGGTCGATCTGGTCAACGACAACACCATCTCCGGCCGTCTGGCCAAAGACGTGTTCGAGATCATGCTGGAAGAGGGCAAGGACCCCGCCGTCATCGTCGAAGAACGCGGCATGAAGCAGGTGACCGATACCGGCGCGATTGAAGCTGCCTGTGACGCGGTGATTGCCGCCAACCCGGATAAGGCGCAGGACGTGCGCGACGGGAAGGAAAAGCTGATCGCCTGGTTCATCGGGCAGGTGATGAAGGCGACGCAGGGCAAGGCCAACCCCGGCATGCTTCAGGAGATCCTGAAGAAAAAGCTGCTGGGCTAAAGCCTTCTGTCAGAATGCTGGAAAACAGGGCTCCGGGAAACCGGGGCCCTTTTTCGTGGGCTTCCGGGGGGATATCATCCCCGGACAGAGTCCGCTACGTGCCATGAGGATGGGGCACGGGGCCAGACGAAAGGCAGAACAGCGATGCCGGTCACGTTACAGCAGTGGGATGGTCTGTATGCGGTGGCGCAGTTGCCGCCCGATGCCCCGTTCCCGGATTGGATCAATGGGCCGGGGATGGTGACCGTCACCCGCGCCGATGATGAGCTGTCGGTGGTCTGCCGTCAGGACCGGGTGCCGGAAGACGGGGTGCGGGCTGACCGTGGCTGGCGGTGCCTGAAGCTGCTGGGGCCGTTTGCGTTCAACGAAACCGGCATTGTGCTGTCGGTGATCCGCCCGCTGTCAGAGAACGGGATCGGTATCTTTGTGATCTCCACCTTCAACGGCGACTTTCTGCTGGTCAAGGCGGCAGACCTGCCCGCTGCCGGGGTGCTGCTGGCGCAGGCAGGTCATACCGTGTGCTGATGCTGTTACCGGCTCCACGGGTCGGCAAAGCGGGGGTCGGTCGGCAGGGTCAGGTCGGTCAGGCTTTCCAGAAAGGCGACCAGATCGGCTTTCTCGGTCGCTGACAGATCAATCCGGGCAATCAGTCCGCTTTTGTGCGGGGTGGTGCGGCCATCCCCCGCCAGCGGGCCGGTTTCAAGTTTCCGCCCGCCATCGGAATAAATGTCCACCACCGCCGCCAGAGTGGCGACCGATCCATCGTGCATATAGGGCGCGGTCAGGGCGATGTTGCGCAGTGACGGGGCACGGAAGGCGCCCATATCCTCCTGCCGTCCGGACAGTTCAAAAATACCCCGGTTGGGGAAAGGATAGGCCCCGGTGCCGCCGATGTTATACAGCCCGGTGTTATGAAACGGGGTCTCCACCTCGCGGCTGCGGGCATGGGCGACCTGATCGTTAAAGTTAAAGCTGCCGTGGCAGTGATGGCATTCCGCCCGTTCGCCAAAAAACAGATCACGCCCCCGCTGTTCCGCCGGGGTCAGCTCCAGCCTGCCCTGAAGGCTGCGGTCATAGCGGCTGTCGGCTGAGACCAGCGCCCGCTGGAAGCTGGAAATCGCCTGAATCACCCGGTGCAGGGTGACCGGCTGCGGGTCGTCGGGGAAGGCGGCGGAAAACAGCGGGGCGTAAACGGGCTCGGCCTTCAGGCGGTCAAGGATCAGCGGTCTGGTGTGGTCGGTCACCCCCATTTCCACCGGGTCGTCGCCAAACAGCGGGTTTTCCATCTGGGATTCCAGCGAGACCAAGGCGGGGTTGGCCCAGGTGTAGGTGGCATTCCAGGCGGAATTGACCACCGTCGGCGCATTGCGGTGGGTGTGTGCGCCGGTCGAGCCCGGCGAGACTGCCCGCCCGTCGGTAAAGGCCAGCGCCTGAAGATGGCAGGATGAGCAGGCCGTGGTGCCATTGCCTGACAGGCGACGGTCGTAAAACAGATGACGGCCCAGCTCGACTTTTTCTGTCGTCATCGGGTTATCGGCAGGCACCCGGGGCGGGGGGATGTAGTCTGGCAGAGACCACGCCCAGTCCCCTGCCGCCGCAGACAGCGGCAGCAGAAGACCCGCCAGCAGGGGCAGCAGGGCTGGGCGGCCCATCACCGCACATCCACGGCACGGAACACCGGCGGCTGTCCCGGTGTGACCGGCTGACCATTGGTCAGGGACAGGCCAAGGGTGCCGAACACCGCCGGGCAATCGGGGTCTGTCGGGCCGCTCATACAGCCGACAGCCCCGCCCTGATCCCGGGTCAGGTCGGTGCCGCTGAACAGGGCGGTCAGGTCAAGTGCCACCGCCTGCCGGGCCGGATCGAAGGCGGGCAGGGTGACCGGCAGCCGGTTGGGGCGCTGGCAGGTGACCGTGCCGCCCTGCGCCGGATTGCCGGTGCAGTCGGTTGACCCGAGATGCAGGAACCATGTGGCGGTTTTGGCCCCATCCGGCTTGGTCACGCCGCCGGTGGGGGTGACCTCCACCTTCATAAACTTCCGCCCGGCTTGCCAGCTCCAGTTCATTGCCACCACGTCCAGCGGGGCGGGGGTGACCTCAACACTGGTATGGTTGAGGGTTTCTGGAACGCCAACCGTAAAACGAAGACCGGAATACGTTCCGGCAGGAAGAGTGCCACGGATCACCGGGTTGGTGGCGGCGGTGCCCGCACAGTCCGGGCCGCCGGTCTCAAGGTCGATCAGGGCGACCCCCGGCTGTTGCCAGTCATTGGCGGGCAGGGTGACCGGCACGGCGGTTCCGGTGGTGTCAATCAGGGCAATATCCTGCACGTACAGGCGGGCATCGCGCAGGGTGGCGGTGACGGCGGGGGTGCCCAGCGGGCCGAAGGGGCCGCCGCAGTAAACCGGGGCAGTCCCGGCCCGCAGGGTGAAGGCGATTTCGACCGTCTGGGTCTGCGGCGGGGTGGTGCCGCAGGCGGTCAGGGTGGCAAGGGCAAGGCCACAGAGGGCAGGCAGGGACAGACGCATGAGAGGGGACTCCCCGTGGGGCTGCATTGACCGATGGAAGACCCCCCGCTCCGGCAGGCGGGGCGGGGGGATGGCGGATCAGAACCGGGCCGTCAGCGACAGGTTGATGCTGCGGCCTTCTTCATAGGTGTAGGTGGTGGTCTGCGACTGCTGATAGGTCACATAGGTCTGGTCAAACAGGTTGGAGACATTCAGGTCCGCCCGCCACCAGTCCTGATCATAGGCAACGCCAAGGCTGTGCAGGCCATAGCCGCTGCGCTGGCGGGCCAGCGTGGCGTCATAATCCTGCGCTGCCACAAACTGCCCCAGCCACCAGCCGGACCAGTTATCATCAAACTGATAGCGGGTGGACAGGCTGAGGGTATCCGGCGGGGCGAACAGATTGTCGCCGGTGGTGCCGTCTTCTGACCGGATCCGGGCATAACCGGCGCCCAGTTCCAGCGGGCCGGTGGTGTACCCGGCTTCCAGTTCCATGCCGTGGCGCTTGGCTTTCGAGACGTTGCGGTTCTGGAAAACTGAGCCGGTGCCGCTGAACGGGGCCGCACGGGTATAGGTGCCGATCACGGAGGAGGTGATCAGGTCATCCACCTCTTCCGTAAAGGCCACCCCTTTGAACCGGGCCTGATCGCCGGGGGCGATGACATCGCGGAACGACAGGGTCATCCCGCCTTCCCACGTTTTGCTGGTTTCCGGCTTCAGCGCGTCATTGGGGCGGAAGTTGAACAGGGCGCGGGTGGTGTTCAGGTTCTGGTAGGATTCGCTCAGGGTCGGGGCACGGAAGGCTTCTGAATATCCACCGAACAGCCCCAGCACCTCGTTCGGCTGCCAATGCAGGGTCAGCTTGGGGGAAACCCGGCTGACGCTGCTGTCATCCAGTGTTTTCGGGGCCAGAGAATAGGTATCGTTGCGCAGGGCTCCGGTCAGGGTCCACTGGTCGGCAACCGTCATTTCATTCTGGATGAAGGTCCCGACGGATGTCTGCTCGCCGTCCGGGGTTACGGCGTTGATCCCGGCCCCGTCACGGTTACGCTGCGCGTCCTGATAGGCGTCAATGCCATAGGTGACGCGGTGCTTCAGCCATGATGCGGTCTCAAAGCGGCTGGAGTTCTGGGCACTGACGCCGGTGGTTTCGGTGACCACATCAGTGGGGTTGACCCCGGATGTATACGGCAGCGTTTTAAAGTGCAGTCTGGTGTTGTAGACGGTGATTTTGCCGTCAAACAGCGACCGGTCAGCATCGCGGAAGGCATAGCTGCCGACCATTTCATCCTGCTGCCGCCGAAGCTGTTGCAGCAGCCCGAAAGCCGGGGTTCCGCCGGGATTGCTGGGGGTCAGCAGTCTGTCATTAAAGCGCTGATACGACAGCTGGATTTTATGCAGGTCGTTGGGGCTGTAGCTGCCTTTCAGTAGGCCGGTGCGCAGCTGATCATCACTCAGCAGATCGTCGCTGGCCCCGGTATGGATGTCCCCCGCCTCGCGCAGGGTGGTGCTGCCCAGCAGGGCAAAGCCCTGTGCCTGTGCGGCCCCGGTCAGGTTGCTGGAAAAGGATTCATCCCCGCTGCGGTAACTGGTGCGGATGCGCCCGCCGTGGGTGCGGCCATCCTGCAGAATATCTCCGGCTTCCAGCGTGCGCAGGGCAATCACCCCGCCGATACCGCCGCTGCCATACAGGGCAGAGGCCGGGCCCCGCATCACATCCACCTGTTGCACCATATCCGGGTCGATCAGCAGGGGGGAGCGGATGCCATCCACATGGTTCCGGCGGGCCCCGTCCACCGACAGGATCACCCGTGGCCCCTGAAGCCCGCGGACCGAGGGGATCTGTCCGGCAGCGCGTGCGCCACCGCCCATATTGACCCCGGGAATGGTCCGCAGGATCTGAAGGGAGGACGCCTGCGCTTCGTCCATCTGTTCCCGCGTCAGGACAGTGACAGCGGCGGGGACTTCAAACGGGTCGCGTTCCGTCCGCGTGGCGGTCACGGTCATGGGGGTCAGGGTCTGTTCCGCCTGTGCGCAGACCGGCAGCAGGGCAAGCAGGGGCAGGGCCGCGCAGGCTGTGCGGGCCAGAAATGGGGTGCGGGACACGGGTGGTCCTTCCGTCAAAAACGTGATTTTCCGATGGGACCGGCCATGAATCAGGGCCTGCCGTGTGCGGGCAGGGGGCGTGTATCAGGCCGGAAAGAGGGGGAAAAAACGTCAGACGGCCGGTGGTGCGCGGGCCTGCGGGGTGGCCAGAAACCACCGGGAGGCCACCTGTTGTTCCGGCAGGGCAGGCGCAGGGGCCCGACCGGCAGAAGGGGGCGCAGCGGTGACGGCGGGGGGCGGCAGGCTCAGGCCCGCGATCAGCGGGCACAGCGGGCAGTGGCCCCCGGCTTTGGCCGGGGCGACGGTTGCACCGTCTGCTGTCAGCAGGGTGCCGTCAGCAGTCTGATAGACTAGGCCGTCGCTGGTGCAGATGGCGATGGCCCCCGGCGGGGCCGCCGCCGCCGCGCCCGGCATCAGCAGGCCCCAGACCAGACTCTGGATCAGCAGGGCGATCACGGCAGCCAGCAGGCTGCTGCGTCGGATCATGCTGACAGGGGTGTGGCGGCGGGCTGACATCGCAGAAGGGGCAATCATCCAAAAGGTGTATCTGCGGATGTTAGCCGATCGTCATGAAAAAGCCATAGATTAATAAAGGGCGTTGTCCGGGATCACGGTGGCAGCGGGTGTTCAGGCCCGGGCGGAAGGCTGGTCCGGGGTGCCGAAGGCCGCGCGGTAGGCACCGGGGGTAACGCCCAGCACCTGCCGGAAGTGGTGACGCAGGGTTGCCGCACTGCCAAACCCGGCGACCACGGCGATTTCCTCGATGCTGGCGGGGGTGGTTTCCAGCAGGGTGCGGGCGCGGTTCAGGCGTTCGGTCAGCAGCCAGCGGGCCGGGGTGGTGCCGGTGGCGGCTTCAAAGCGGCGCAGGAAGGTGCGGCGGCTCATGCTGACCCGGCGGGCCAGTGTCTCCACGGTATGGGCCGTGCCCAGTGTGCGGCGCAGATGGTCCAGCAGCGGGCCGAGGCGGCTGCTTTCATGGGGGCGGGGCACCGCCTGCTGGATGAACTGCGCCTGCCCGCCGTCGCGGTGGGCGGGCAGAACCAGCCGCCGGGCGACACTGTTGGCGGCCCCGGTGCCAAAGTCATGGCGGATGATGTGCAGGCACAGGTCCAGCCCGGCGGCGGTCCCGGCGGAGGTCATCACCATGCCGGTATCGACATACAGCACATCCGGGGTGACATGGATGGCGGGAAAGCGCTGGTGCAGGGTGTCGGTATACCGCCAGTGGGTGGTGGCCTGCCGCCCGTCCAGCAGGCCGCTGGCGGCCAGCACAAACACCCCGGAACAGAAGCTGATCACCCGCGCCCCGCGCTGATGGGCGGCGCGCAGGGCGGCACACAGGGCGTCCGGCACCGGCTCATCCATGCCGCGCCAGCCGGGGGCAATGATCAGATCGGCCTGTTGCAGCAGATCAAGGCCGCCATCGACGGTAAAGGTCAGGCCGCCGGTGGCCCGCATCAGCCCGTCATCAACCCCGGCGACGGCAAAGCGGTACCAGCCGCTGCCCATTTCCGGGCGCGACAGGCCGAACACCTCGACGGCGATGCCGAACTCAAAAGTACACAGCCGGTCATAGGCCAGCGCCACCACCAGCGGGCCGGTCAGAACGGAAGAGGGGGCGGGGGTCTGATCATTTGGCATAATTTTGATGCTACATGGCAGATGTGCCATCTGCAAGCCGGAACCGTTCTGACATAGCCTGTGGTCATTGGATTTTCCCAGACACACCGGAGACCCCCGATGAGCTTTGTCACTGACTATCCCGCCGCCACGCCGGAACAGACCGCCGCCCATTTTCTGGCCCGCCTGTCGGTGGAAACCGACTGCGCCGATGTCGCCCATGCCCTGCGCAGCGGCGCTGTGGATTTTGTTCTGCTGCATGTCGTCGGCTCGCCGGAGGCCTACGCCCGCCGCCATGTGCCGGGGGCGCTGCACCTGCCACACCGCGAGATGACGGCGGAGCGGATGGCGGAATGGCCGGACGACACCCTGTTTGTGGTCTACTGCGCCGGTCCGCACTGCAACGGGGCCGATCAGGCGGCGCTGAAGCTGGCGCGCCTGCGCCGCCCGGTAAAGATCATGATCGGCGGCATCACCGGCTGGGCCGATGAAGGCAACCCCTTTGCCACCGGCCCGCAGCCGGGCAGCATGGCGGGGGCCGAATGATCATCCGGCCTTTTACTCCGGCGGATGTGCCGGGGGTATGGGGGATGATGCGGGATCTGGCGGTGTTTGAAGGCTACAGCGACCGCTTCCGCGTCATCCCGCAGGATGTGTTGACCCACGGCTTCGGCCCGCAGCCGCGCTTTGGCGTGCTGGTGGCCGACCGGGGAGAGGGGGCGTGCGGGATGGCGGTGCATTACACCATCCCCTGGACCTTCGACCTGCGCCCGGTGGTGGTGCTGAAGGAACTGTTCGTTCAGCCCGCCGCCCGGGGGCAGGGGGTGGGACAGGCGCTGGTCCGGGGTCTGGCGGAGCATGCCGCCGGCCTCGATGCTTCCGCCCTGCGCTGGACCGTGCTGCCCGGCAACATCCCGGCACAGGCGCTGTATGCCGGGCTGGGCGGGCAGAAAGACCCGGACTGGGACCACTGGGTGCTGCCGCTGTAGGGGGGCTATGATGCCTCGTAACTGCGTTCGATCAGCGGTTTGGCTTTTTCCAGATCGTCCAGACTGCGCAGGGTGATTTCCAGATCGCCGGTGCCAAAATGGCCGATGCCGCGCACATCGCGGGTGAAGCCGGGGATCAGCGCGACGCTGTCGGGATTGATCTTGACATAAACGACCAGAGTCCGGGTTTTGATGTGGACCTCGACACAGGCAAAGTTCTTCAGGCGGACAAAGGCGAAATAAGGCTTCAATACCCGGAACTGAACATCATCGCCCAAGGCCAGCATCCACGCCTTCAGCGCCTCGAACCGGTCGGTCAGCTCCTGATCCGCCTGCGCCAGATAGTCGCTGACGGTCTTGGTTCTGGCCTTTGGCCCCGCCCCGGCAGCGGCAGCCGTCTGTTCCGGCGTGGCATCGGTGCTGCTGACCTGATCCAGCAGCAGCAGGTCATCGCCGTAATGGCGGTAGCGGATCAGCTCTATCGTGCGGTTGATCTGTTTGATGGCGTGAATGTCGTATCTGGTAAAGTCCCCGGCGATGCACAGCAGCCGGGGCGAGGACCATTCGACCGAGGCGGCGGCCTCCTTGCCGTAGGTTTCCATCACCAGCCATTCAAAGTCTTTTTTGTGGTCCATCAGCCAGTCGAGGTAAAACAGGCCCTGATTGATGATGTTCTCGTTGCTGGCCCGCTTGTATTCGATGATGACGGGGCACCCGTTTTCGTCGATGCCCAGCGTATCCATCCGCCCGCCGTGATCGCGGCCGGTGCTGTATTCGCTGGCCAGAAACCGCACCCCGAGGAAGGTTTCCAGATGCCTTTCGATCAGGGTCTGAAGCGACTTTTCCAGCACCGCCGAGGCCCCGGCGATTTCGCAGGGGCCACTGGCGGACAGGCGGAACAGTTTGATGTCGCTCATGGAAAAGGGGCCTTGTGGTGCAGGGCGGGTTTACAGCTCGCCCCGGAAAGCGCGCTGGGAGAGGGAGGCGAAGAGGATGTTAGCCTGCTGAACCCCCAGTTGATAGTTCTCGGAAGACGCTGCAAGCTTGGCCTCCAAGTTAACGAACTTATGTTGATCTCTAATGGGAGGAAGAGGGATAACGAAGGATGTCACGTCGCCTTGATTGATGCTAGCTTGGTTTACAGCATCCTTTGCTCGCCTCTGAATTTGCTCGTTGACGAAAGCGGTTTGAAGGACCCGTGTCAGATACGCTGGATGGATCCGTTGATCGTCGACAGAGAGCCGCATCATGTTGGACTCGAATACCGTGAGTTCCTGTAACTCTGGAACGAGGGCGCATTTGCCCAAGTGGGTACGGCTGTTGACCCGGTTTATAAGAATATCGTGCTGACCTAACTGGTATGTATTTGCTTCGCCTGCACTCAATCGAACCCTTTTAAGATGTGATAAGCGATTAATATTACCATTGTAGAAAGAGTCGATACGTACGATCGGGATCCCAGAGCCATAAGCCGTCGAAGGCTTATACAATCCGTTTTGAGGCCCACGAGTGATCAATTGGCCTAAGGGCATCATCAACCATCCCATGGGATTGGTAAAGAAGTCCCCAAACATCTCGAGAAAGGCCGAGCGGAGGAAGTCGTCGGCGAGGGCGAGGGCCTGCTGGCGTTTGCGGCGGATGGCATCCGCCTTGTCCAGAATGGCGGCGATGCGGCGTTGTTCGTCGAGGGGGGGGACTGGGATTTTTACCGCAGCTAGATCATTTCTGTTTAGGCCGGGGATTGATGTTGTGATTGTCAGATGGCCGAGGGAAATCCGCGATAGCATGTGAAAGGTATAGCGGAGGCTGATCTCTCTCTCTTTCTTCGGCACCATGTAAAACGTTGTGTCAATTGGCCACCCACCGCGTTCGGCGAAGGTTAGTTTTCCGACTGAACCCTTGCGGCCTACGACGATCATCGGATTTTTGACAAGTGCATCTGAATGACGACCAACGAAACCGGCAGAACCAAATACTTCCCACTCGCCCGAGGCATCTCGTGCATCAGATTTGAGGGCTGCCCCGTACTCAATCTGAAACAGCTCCCCTAAGGGTAAACTAGAAGCACTCACCCCAGCATCTCCTCAAGCTCGGCCATATCCTTGGCGATATCGGCATGCAGGGCCTTCATGCGGTCCAAGATCACCTTGGGCGGGTCGTAGGCTTCTTCCACATGCACCGTCTCGCGGTAGCGCGACAGCGACAGGTCGTATTTCTGGGCGCGGATGTCGTCTGCCGGAACACAGAATGCCTTGGCGGTGCGGTCGGTGTCGGTGGCCGGGTCGCGGGTTTTCCAGCGGGCAAGGGCGTCGGGCAGGTCGTTGTTCTTCACCGGGTCGCGCTTGTCATCCAGCGAAAAGCCATCAGCCTGAACATCGTAAAAGAAAACGTGATCGGTGCGGCCGCCCTTGGTGAACACCAGAATGGCGGTGGAGACCCCGGCGTAGGGCTTGAACACCCCTGACGGCAGCGAGATCACCGCCTCCAGCTGGTTTTCATCCAGCAGCATCTTCCGCAGGGCGACATGGGCGGTGCTGGACCCGAACAGCACGCCATCGGGCACGATGGTGGCGGACCGTCCGCCCCGCTTCAGCATGCCAAGGATCAGCACCAGAAACAGCAGCTCGGTCTTTTTGGTCTTTACCTTCGCCAGCAGGCCGGAATGCACATCCTCGGCATCCAGACTGCCCTTGAACGGCGGATTGGCCAGAATCACATCCAGCCCGTCGCGGGCGTGGCGGGGGAACCGGTCGGGGAAGCTGTTGGACAGGGTATCCTGATAATGGATATCCGGCGCTTCCACCCCGTGCAGCATCAGGTTCATCGACGCGATGCGTAGCATGGTGGCGTCAAAGTCAAAGCCGTGGAACATGCCGCTGCGGATGAAGGCGCGGTGCGGCTCCAGCAGGTCGCCGGTAAAGGTCTTATGGCCGTCGGCATCGGTCAGCACCCCCTGCGGGGAGGTGTAGGTTTCGGTCAGATAGTCCATCGCCCCGGCCAGAAAGCCGCCGGTGCCACAGGCGGGGTCACAGATGGTTTCCGTCGGTGTCGGGGCCACAACGTCCAGCATAAAGCGGATGATGTGGCGCGGGGTGCGGAACTGGCCGTTGATGCCCGCCGTGGTCAGCTTCGACAGCAGATATTCGTACAGGTCACCCTTGGTATCGGCATTGCCCAGCGGCAGGGCGTCAATCATCGTCACCGCCGACACCAGCAGGCTGGGCTTCTGGATCAGCAGCTGCGCGTCCTTCATGTATTCGCCGAAGGTGGCCCCTTCCACGCCTGCGGTGCGGAAATGGGGGAACACCTCGTCCCGCACCAGTGGCAGCATCTGCGCCCCGCCCAGATTGCGGAACTGCGACCACCGCAGATGCTGCTGATCCGGGCCGAACAGGCGGGTGAAGTCACCCCCGCCGAGGGCGGCTTTCCGCTCGTTCTTCTGCTCCGCCATATCCAGCAGGCGGGCAAACATCAGGAAGGTGATCTGTTCAATCACCGTCAGCGGGTTGGTGATGCCGCCGGTCCAGAATTCTTCCCACAGTCTGTCGATGCGGCTTTTCAGGTCGCCGGTGATCATAACGGGCTTGGTCCTTCGGGCTGAAAGGTCTTGATCATCGCCAGCAGGTGATCGCGCTGGGCATCACTGGGGAATACGCCGAAAATGCCATCCTCGGCAAGGTGGGTGAAGGGGGCGTCGGCCAGCCGCGCCAGCTCGATCCCGCCATTCTGCGCGATGTGGTTTTGCAGCAGTTGCAGAAACTGGGTCTGGCTGGCGCTTAAGGCCGGATAGGTCTGGATAAAGGTGGCGAAATGGGCCTTTACCGCCTGCGGGTCCAGCCCGACAATCCGGCGGATCAACTGATCCAGCGGGGCGGCGCGGTCGTGGAAGAATTCCGTCAGGGTGTGCAGATCCACATCCGGGTGGCGGGTCAGCACCAGCGAGACAAGGGTTTCCAGATCTGTCGGGCTGACCTTTTGCCCGGCCCGGATCTTCTTCAGGGTCGGGTCGGTGGCAAACAGTTCGGTCAGGGCCTGCTCAACCCGGGCGCGGTAGGCGGCCAGATCAATCGAAATCAGGTTAGAGCTGCGCTTTTCGGTCTGAATCTGTGTTTCGTCTTCGGTGATATCGTAAACGCGGATCTGATGCAGCAGACTGCCGCCGGGGGTCTGGCAATACTGCATGATGCCGCGCAGATCCTGCCGCAGATCTTCGATCCGGGGCAGCGTGACCGATGACCAGAACTCGGGCGATTTGACCCGCCGGATGCTGTCGGCCTTGGCCTTCACCGGGTTAAGGTTCATTTGCAGGCTGTTGACGGCGTTGACCACCTCCGCCTTCAGGGTGTCAAAGGCCGATGATTTTTTCAGGTGTGCCGTCTGCAGGGTGGTCGCCAGCAGGTCGAAGGTCAGGGCATCGGTGGCCCCGCGCACGTTGACCCACTGCATCAGCGGCGCGATCTGCTTTTTCAGCCTGTGCACCGTGGCGGGGGCAAAGTCTTCAATCACCCCGTCCTGAAGCAGGGCGTGCACTTCCTGAAGGTGTTCGCGGACGCTGATGCTGTCTTCCGGCAGGGCCCGCACATCGGCCTCAATCAGCCGGGCTGTGGCGGTAAAGGCATCAATTTCGGCGGCGGACAGGGCGGTTGCCGCCAGATCCAGCCGGGCCTCGAACAGGCGTTGCATCAGCGGTTTGGGGGTGTTGGGCTGTGCTTCCGGCTTGTTCTGGGCGAAGTATTCAAAGTTGCCCCAGTGGTCAAAGATGCGGAAGACGCTTTTATCCTGCCCCGGACCAAACAGGTCTTCGCACCGGCGGGTGCCGCGCCCGATCATCTGCCAGAACTTGACCCGCGACCTGACCGGCTTGGCGAACACCAGATTGACGATTTCCGGCACGTCGATGCCGGTGTCGAGCATATCGACCGAGAGGGCGATGGTCAGGTCGTTATTGCTGCCGTCGCCCTTGAAGTCGTCGATCAATGCCTCGGCACGCGGGTTATAGGTGTCGATGACCTGACAGAATTTTCCGCCATATTGCGGGTACATTTCGTTAAACAGGGTTTCCAGCAGCACTGCGTGGTCATGGTTGCGGGCGAAGATCACCGACTTACCGGGAAGCTGGCCGGTGGCGTCGCGGATGCCGTTTTCCATCAGGTTGCGCAGGATCTGGCGTTCGGTATCCTTATTGAAGACCAGCCTGCCGAGGTCGCCGGCCTCGTGCTCCACGGTGTCGGGGTCGTCCTCGACCTCCTGCTTCTGCCGGTCTGACAGGTCATCGTATTTGATGCCATCGCGCAGGAACTGGGTGGTGTGGCTGAACACCTCGTAAGGGACCAGCCATTTTTCCTCGACGGCCCGCTCCAGCGTGTAAGCTGCTGTCGGGTCCTGATTTTTACAGCCGAACAGCCCGAAGGTATTCCGCGAGATGAATTCGACCGGGGTCGCGGTCAGGCCGACCTGAAGCGCATCGAAATAGCGGAAAATATCACCATAGACATTATAGACGGAGCGGTGGCTTTCGTCGGCGATGATCAGGTCAAAGTAACCGACGTCAAAGGTCTGGAAGATGTTCATCATCGCCGGATAGGTGGCGATGTGAATCCGGTCCTCCTTTTTTCTGGCCGTGCTGGCGTTCAGGATGGTCAGCGGCTCTGTCGGCAGATGGTCGGTGAAGGCGTTTTTGGCCTGTTTGCGCAGTTCGTTCCGGTCGCACAGGAACAGGACGCGTGTGACCCATTTTGCCCGGATCAAGAGATCAGTCAGGGCGACGGCGACGCGGGTTTTTCCGGTGCCGGTGGCCTGTACGATCAGGGCCTTGGTGTGTTTCTTCTCAAAGGCTTCGGTGACGCGCTTGATCGTTTCAGCCTGATACAGGCGCGGGCCGCCGGCGATGGCAGGGTTGAGGGGCAGGCTGCTGAGCGGCTGTCTGGAAGACCGCTTGAAGCGCACCAGATGCTGAAGGCTGGCCTTGGAATAAAAGCCATACAGCTTGCGTTCGGGGTAGCCCCCGGCGTCATCCCACAGCCAGATGTCATAGCCGTTGGTGGTGAAAATTGCCGGGCGCAGGCCGTACTGCCGTTCCAGCGCCGTGGCGTACAGCTCCGCCTGTTTGCGGCCGGTTTCGGGGCTGACCGTGGTTTTCTTGGCTTCGATCACCGCCAGCGGTTTATGGTCATCATCCCACAGCACATAGTCGGCATAGCCGATGCCGGTGGCAGTGGGTTGACCGGTCACCTCAACTTCCTGCCCGACCTGATCGGTATTCTGGCCTTTGGCACCGATCAGCCACCCGGCATCGGCCAGCGCCACGTCAATCATCCGGCGGCGGGTGGTGGCTTCGTCAAACAGAAGGGCATCAGCGGCCTGCTGCGCCCTGGCCTGAGAGTCAGGCTGGGCAGCCTGCGCCTGATAGGCCTGCTTCAGGGCATCCCGTTCTGCCACCAATGCGGCGAGCCGGGCCTCCAGCGCCTCGCGGTCGGCGTCTGCCCCGGCTTTCTGGGGGGGCGGTTTGGCGATCGTCTGAAACGGGGGGATGTCGGTAGGTTTGCTACCGTAAAAGCGCACCATAAACCAGCTGCCAAGCTGATAGGCTTCTTCCAGCACCCACGGGACCCGGTCAGGGTCAATCTGACCGCCATGAGCCCCCTTGTTCCCTTCCTTACGCAGGACGTGCAGCTTGTCCAGCACCACCGGGGGCAAGGATTTTTTGAAATCGGGTTCGGCCAGAAGACGGTCAAAGGTGGCCTCTGCCGGGGGCTTCAGCCGCAATTCCCAATAGATGGCTTTGGTGATCTGCTCGCCATAGATCCGCAGCTTGGTCAGTGCGCTGGCCGGGTCACTGTGCAGGTAGTGCTCGGCAAAGCTACCAAGTTCAGCCAGAGCCGGGCGCTGGTGCCGCAGGATCTCGAAGTTCACTGACTGCATTCCGTCCTGCCGATTAGAAGACCGTGGATCATGCTACCCCTACGATCAAACACAGATCGGGCAGCAGCACAAGCCCTATGGGTCTGGTCCGGTTGATACTTTTGCAGGCAGCCCATGACTTTACCAAGGCCGCGCGTCACAACGCAAAACCCCCGCCGGTTGCCCGGCGGGGGTCTGCTTAAACACCGTTCCGGTCCCGTACGGGGCCGGAGGCTCTGCTTACGCAGAGTAGTACATCTTGGACGGTTGGCGAAGGCAACCCCCGTCTCTGACCCCTGCCACTTCCAGCAAAGCCAAGATCAGACGCGCCGTGCGGCTGGTCCACCGACTGGTCCACCGGGGGCAGTCATGCACTTGAGGAAGCGAGAGGGAACTTATCACTGGCGGCGTAAGGTGCCGTTGACGTTGGCAGCGCGTTGGGGCAAATCGGAGTTGGTTCGATCCTTACGGACATCTGACCGCCATGCGGCATATCGTCAGGCCCGTTCGTTCTCCGTTGTCGCAGACCAATTCTTCGCACAGGCCATGTCACAGCCCACCTTGACCCCCGACCAGATCGACACCTTAGCCCGCCAGTATTTCGGCAATGCCTTAGAGGCTGACAACGCGCTCCGAGTTCACGCCCATCCCGGTAAGTCCCTGTACGCGGGCGGTGATGACGGCATAGACCCGGTTGAAGCTGACCTAGATGTTTTGGACTGGCTGGAAAGTGAGTTTAGGGAGGCAATCGCCTATCACGACTTCCACCGCGTTCAGGCGGATGTGGAACGGCTGTTGACTGAGGTCGGGCTTCCCGTGGACCGAAAGACGGAACCGTTCAAGCGTCTTGCGTTGGCGCTGTTGCGGGCCAACGTCGAACGCCTGCGCATTGCCAAGGCGCGGCGAGTTGGGGATTACGGGGTTGAACCCGCTGACCCGCTTTTCCGGTTCCAGCCTTCCCCCGTCCCGGTTGCGTCACAGCCGGACCCGGCCCTATCCTCGCTCCCACTTCTCGACCTGATCGCGGCCTATGTCCAGACGCGTGAACAGGACCGCAGATGGACCGCTGACACCAAGCGCAAGACCCTGCCCAAGCTGATCCGCTTTGCTGAGACGCTGGACAACAAGCCGGTGGACACGGTCAGCCGCGATGATATCCGCACTTGGAGGCAGTCTTTAGAGGAAAGCGAACTATCCAACAACACCATCCGGCTTCACTTCAAAACCGTGGCGGCGGTGTTCAACTGGGCCAAGACTGAGAAACGCGCCACCCTCGACAACCCGACAAAGGGTTTGATGCCGCCCGAGGATGACCCGGTTCGGGACGCATTCACGTCCGAAGAGTTGAAGAAGCTGTTCCATTCGCCGCTTTATACTGGTCATTGGCGGGCGGATCGGCGGGAGCGTCCCGGTAAGGTGCTGCTGAAGGATTTCAAGTATTGGTTCCCACTGATTGGCCTGCACACCGGGATGCGGGTGGAAGAGATCGCCAAGTTGCGGACCGAGGATGTGCGGCAGGAAGACGGCATCTGGTGCTTCGATATCAAGAAGGCCAAGACCAAGGCAGGGGAACGACTGGTACCTATCCACCCCCGCCTGATTACGCTGGGCTTTCTTGACCATGTGGCGGCGGTCAAAGAGGAACGTCTTTGGCCGGAACTGGTCGCTGATGCCGAAGGTGATTATAGCGGCAAGTTCTGCAAGTGGTTCCCTTGGTATCGCCGGGTCATCGGCATTGACCGCGAAGGGCTGGTCTTCCACTCCTTCCGCCACCTGTTCACGTCCTACCTTCTGAACGTGGTGGGTGTTGAGGAACGGATGGTCTCCTTCCTCGTCGGCCACAAGGTTAAAAGTATGACCGGGGGACGCTATGGCAACAAGCTGATCACACCTAGAATGAAGCTGGACCTGTTCAAGGAGGCCGACTTCGGGGTGGATTTGTCGCACCTTATGGGGTCGTGATGAGCAGAAACGGACACCCCCTTTTGTCCACTCCCCCGGATTTTTCAGGGGCAAAAATCTAAGCGGCTTATCGCCCATACTGGTTCGGCTGTTTTCCCCGGTACCCCGCCTTCCTACCACCCAACGGGCAGCATCGGGGCCGGTGGGGCGCTGGGCCATGCGCGTTCCTTCCTGCCTGTCGGGGGAGTGCATGGCGGAAGCGAAGGCAGCCCCCGAACAGGCCGGGGTCTTCCTGTGCCTGATAGGGGTTGCCCGTTCCTGAAGCCCGAAGGCGTTCCACCCGCTTGACACCCACCGCAAACAGCCTTTACAAATCTCTCAACGTTCGGAGAGAGGTGTGTAATGGCTATGCGGTTCGTCGCCTATTACCGGGTATCCACCACCAAGCAAGGGCAGTCTGGGCTAGGACTGGAAGCCCAGAAGGAGGCGGTCCATTCCTTCCTCACTGGCAAGGGCTGGCCCCCGGTGGCTGAGTTCGTGGAAGTCGAGAGCGGCAGGAAGTCAGACCGCCCACAGCTTGTCGCTGCCCTCGCTGCCTGTCGTCTTCACAAGGCTACCCTGATCATCGCCAAGCTGGACCGGCTGGCCCGTAACGCTGCCTTCCTGCTGAACCTTCGGGATGCTGGCGTTGACTTCGTGGCCTGTGACATGCCGGACGCTAACCTCCTGACGGTGGGGATTATGGCTTTGGTGGCTGAGGATGAAGCCGAAAGGATCAGTGCCCGCACCAAGGGGGCCTTGGCAGCGGCAAAGGCCCGTGGCGTCAGGATGGGTGGCTTCCGTGGCTATGTCCCCACAGAGGAAGACCGGGCTAAGGCTGTTGAGGCGAAGAGGGCCAAAGCCCAGCGCCCGGACCTGAACCCCATTCTTGAAGAGATCAAGGCGGCTGGGGTTACCAGCCTGTCCGGCATTGCCAAGGCGCTGAATGAGCGGGGCATCCCGACAGCCAAGGGCGGGCAGTGGCAGGCGGTCCAAGTTCAGCGCCTGCTGAAGGCAAGCACGGTATAGGCAAAGGTGGGGTATCTATGCACCCTTGCAAAGATTGACAGCGATTCTCTGTGAAATCATTATTCCCGCCGTTGAGATCAACCACAGAGGAAAGCACCATGCTTGTTACCGCCTTCCGCTCCCGGTTCATCTTCGAGACGCTGCCGGGCGGTTTCTTCCTTCGCGTTCCCTTGCTGGGGCAAGCCTGCTTTACCCGGAACCCCGACAACGCCCCAATTGCCCTTTCCAGCGAGAAGGCCGGGGGTGAGACGCTGGGATATTGGGGGCGGCTCCGGTGGGTCGTTTCACCGTGGGGAGTCCTTGAGGCAACCGGGGAGGTTTAAGGACCGACGCTAGGGGCGATTTCCGGGCCGCTGGTGGCCGGTAATGCGGTGGCTGGTGGAATGAGGCTGTCAGCCCCCACCGCTTCTGTGTGAGTCTGGAAACGGCTTTGAGGGGGTGTCCCCAGATTTGGGGAACCCCCAAGCCCAAGAGGGCCGGGCGAAGACCCTTCAGAATTGAGAGCTGAATTTATAAGCTAGATCAATGGGTTATAATTTGGTCGCACTTAAGACAGGTGGGGAAAGCTGATAGATAAAGCTGACACTTAAGGTGCAACTAAAGTTGCCAGTTAGGTGGAAACCTAAAGTGGCCACTAAAAGCTAAACTGGATCAATGGGTTATAATTAGGTTGCACTTAAGACAGGTGGGGAAAAGCTGATAGATAAAGCTGACACTTAAGGTGCAACTAAAGTTGCCAGTTAGGTGGAAGCCTAAAGCTGCCCCTAAAGGGGGTGATTACCAACAACCATCCCCCAAGATGGAACAAGACCAGATGGCCCAGTCAGGCAGGGCTTCGGGGTGATCATAGATTTTTTTTCATCCCTCTGTGTCTTAGCTATCGGTCTTGGTGCTGACCATCCAGACCCTTACCCCTCACTGTCCCCCATACCGGAAGAGAAGGGGACCACTGCCAAGAGTGGGGGTCTTCTCTTTCAAAGTGGCCCGCGTTGATGATCGACATGCAGGCGGGTGAACGTGCTGACTACCCAAAAATCTTCCGGGGAGATCGTGCCTCTTCCCACGCCCTGACTTCCGGGGGTGGCTCAACCGTTCGGGAAATCCAAATGGCTGTCCATGCTGGACGCTGAGGGGCTTACCCTGAAGCGAGTTCAGGGGAAGGACCGGCTGGTCATGGGCTATACCGGGGCCAAGGCCATGCAGGTAAGCGGAAGGGGGGTAGGTCCTGCAAAATCCCTCTTGATCCATTTGGAGTGCATGGTGCGTCAAGCGCACCTTGGTCTTCGCCCAAAGGAGACAGGAATGAACGCTATCGCCCCCTCGACGCCCTCGCACAGCGCATCAATGAAGAACAGCACCAGATTGAACACCACGCCAAGGGAATGCTGTTGGCTGCCAAGGCTGCCGGTGAGGCGCTGATTGAGGCCAAGAAGATGCTGGCCCATGGGCAGTTCAAGCAGTGGGTCGAGGCGAACACCAAGGTCAGCTACCGCTCTGCTGTCAGGTACATGCAGGTCGCCAAATGTGCCACGCATGGCACTTTTGACCCTGACATGGGGATCAACGCTTTCCTTGAGCAGTACGCCCAGGAACGCTCCAAGCCCGCACCCAAGTCCAACCTCCCGACCTTCACCGAAGACGACGCCGAATATGCCCTGAAGATCGCCGCCCGCATGGACAGCGAGTTTGAGGGGGAACGGGAGGTCGCCAAGGCCAAGCTGGAGAAGATGGCGAAGGACCACGGCATGACCAGCGGGGAGTTGCTGGAGAAGGCCCGTGCCATCCAGCCCCTCAACCACCTCGCTGAAGCTGAGAAAGAACTGAACGCACTGCGGGAGGAGTTGGCCCGCCGTGATCGCATCCTGTCTGACCTGAAGCGACGCTTCGCCGGGGCCAGCAAAGACGAACTCATCGAGATTTTGGCCGACCTGAAGGCCCGTGGAATGTGGAAGGGGTAACGACCATGCAGGTAAGCGCCCAGCGCCTCCGAAATCATCACCATCGCTGACACCCCGGTCCCCGCTGCGGTGGGGCAGGACGGAAAGGTTTACTTCTCGCCCCGCGCCATCTGCGAGGGGCTGGGCATCACTTGGCAAGGCCAGCACGTCAAGATCATGGCTGACCCGGTGCTGTCGAGCTGCGTCACGGAAATCGTGATGCAGATCGGTGGCCAGGGGCGGTCGGTTCTCATGCTCCCCAAGGAAATGGCCCCCGGCTGGCTGTTCACCATCAAGAAGGTGGCCCCCGAGGTGCAGGCCAAGGGCTGAAGCAGAGAGGGGCAGTAACGGCCCTGTCAGGGGCGGGTGGTGCCGTCCCTCTGATGATGCCAGCCGCATCACTTCCACCCACCCGAAAAGGAGAAAGGCCAATGCGCTGGAACGCACTGACCTTCCTGTTTCTGGTGGTTCTGCTGACGGTGCTTTTCAGCACGGCAGCGAACTGACCGGGGGCCGTCCCTCTACCCTTCCAAGAGAGGGGGACGGTTCCCAGAGCTTAAACCCGACAGGGCGGGAATTTCAACCGAACTGGCGTGGAGATAGTGAGCGAATTTAACGATCAAAAATTTCTGATCAATCGTCTGGAAATTAGGTTGCACTTAAGCCGGGCAGAAACGTCCCGGTCAATCCCGGAACACCCTGCCGGGGTCTTTTGCATTCCCGCGCCCAGCGCATCCAACAACCGGAAAGGAAAATCAGAAATGACAATGACCTATGAAACCCGTGTTTCCGCCCTCGCTCACCACATGGCTTTCTTCACTGTTATGGCAGTCAGCACCTGCGAAACAGAAGAAGCGGACAGCCATACGGATATGGCCCTTACGCTTTGGCTGGAGGAACACGGCTACCCGGAAATGCGTAAGAACAACCAGATGGCGATTGAGGCAATGAAGGAAGCTCAGAACATTGTGGCTGCTGCTGTCCGGGTAGGGCGCGGAAGCCCGAGCGATGCGGGGCGGTGGATACTTGAGAGGGCCACTGAGGCTGGGCTGTCCCGATATCAGTTTATCCAAAAGCAGATGCACTAAATAAAAACAACAGACGGCTTGAACGCCCCTAAGCACTCCCGGCCTGTCCTTGGCTGGCAAAGCGCCAATTCCCCACATCCCCACATCCCCACAACTCGACGCCTTCCCACGGCCCGGATCAATCTGGGCCGTCTGGAAACGTGCGTCTGCATTTCCGCACAGGACCACCCTCTATGCTGAGAAAGAAACGCCGCTCCCCTGTCTATTCGATTGATCGCGATGGGAAGGCCATTGTCCTTGTCTCCCTCGCGAACCACCCCGAACCCGCCAAGCTGCTGAAGGCTGATTTCCTGCGTTTGGAGGAAATGGGGCTAAGCATGGCTTGGACGTTCAATTCTAACGGTAATGGGCACCATTATGTTCGGGCTTCAGTGCCGGGTGTCCGTGGCAGTCTGTCAACCGTCGCCCGTCTGATTGTCGGGGCCGGTCGTGGTCAGTGTGTCCAGTATCGGGACGGCAACCGCCTGAACCTGCGTTCAGACAACCTTTTCATCTCTGATGGCTATGCGAAGCACCGGGCGGAAATCCCTGCTGACGATCCGTTCTGATCCGCCTCTTACCTGTCCCCCGACTCCGGCCCGCCAGTGAGCGGGCTTTTTCATTTTCTGGAGACCCAGATGGAAGTTCAGCCGCGATATCTCAACCGTGAACAGGCAGCCGCCTTTCTGTATGTCCAGCCCAAGACCCTGACCAATTGGGCCACTCAGGGGAGAGGCCCGAAGTTCAGGAAGCCCACTGCACGGGTGATCTTGTACGCTGTCGAAGACCTTCAGGCATGGGTGAATGGGGAGGCGTGAGCCTTCCCGCCCCGTGGTCTTCCCCTTGGTGCCCTGTCAGGGGTGCGCCCTTGCTGAAACATCCGGGGCAAAGAAAAACCCCCGTCAGAACACTGGCGGGGGTTCTCTTGACTGGTCCACCCGGCTGGTCCACCATGCCCTTGTCGGGGGTGATGGAAGCCGCAGGAACCCTTATTCTGCTTACGCAGAGTAGTACATCTTGTACTCGATCGGGTGCGGGGTGTGTTCGTAGGCGTAGACTTCCTGGAACTTCAGCTCGATGTAGGAGTCAATGAAGTCCTTGGTGAAGACGTCGCCACGGGTCAGGAACTCGTGGTTGGCCTTCAGGGCGTCCAGCGCTTCACGCAGCGAGCCGCACACGGTCGGGACCTGAGCCAGTTCTTCCGGCGGCAGATCGTACAGGTTCTTATCCATCGGGTCGCCCGGGTGGATCTTGTTCTGGATGCCGTCCAGACCGGCCATCATCATGGCGGTGTAGGCCAGATACGGGTTGGCGGTCGGATCCGGGAACCGCACTTCGACGCGCTTGCCCTTCGGGTTGGCGACGTGCGGAATACGGCAGGAGGCCGAACGGTTGCGGGCGGAATACGCCAGCAGCACCGGGGCTTCAAAGCCCGGGATCAGGCGCTTGTAGGAGTTGGTGGACGGGTTGGTGAAGGCGTTCAGGGCCTTGGCATGCTTGATGATGCCGCCGATGTAGTACAGCGCCATGTCCGACAGGTCGGCATAGCCCGAACCGGCGAACAGCGGCTTGCCGTCCTTCCACAGGGACTGGTGAACGTGCATGCCCGAGCCGTTGTCGCCGGCCAGCGGCTTCGGCATGAAGGTCGCGGTCTTGCCGTAGGAGTGGGCGACCATGTGCACGACGTACTTGTAGACCTGCATCCAGTCAGCAGCCTGCATCAGGGTGCCGAACTTGAAGCCCAGTTCGTGCTGCGACGCGGCCACTTCGTGGTGATGCTTTTCCATGGGCAGGCCCATGTCCATCATCACGGTGCACATTTCGGCGCGCAGGTCGACGGCGTTGTCAACCGGCGGAACCGGGAAGTAACCACCCTTGACACCCGGACGGTGGGCGTAGTTGCCGCGTTCGAATTCCTTATCGGTCACCCACGGGGCGTCTTCGGAATCCAGCTCGAAGGAAACCTTGTGCATATCGACGGTGTAACGCACGTCGTCGAACACGAAGAATTCAGCTTCCGGGCCGAAGTAGGCGGTATCGGCAATGCCGACGGACTGGGCGTAGGCCAGACCCTTCTTGGCAATCGCGCGCGGGCAGCGGTCATACAGCTGGCCGGTGGCCGGATCGACGACGTCGCAGACGATGATCAGGTGCGGCTGGGCCGCAAACGGATCGAGAACGGCGGTGGACAGATCCGGCATCAGGATCATGTCGGATTCATTGATTTCCTTCCAGCCGTGGATGGAGGAACCGTCGAACATGATGCCTTCGGTCAGCAGGTCTTCATCAACGGTGGAGACGTGCTGGGCGGTGTGCTGCCACTTGCCCTTCGGGTCGGTAAAGCGGAAATCGACATACTTAACGTCGTTTTCCTTGATCATCTCGAGAATGGTATTGACGTCGGACATTGTCCTGCTTCCCGTTATCAGTGGCGAAACATTGGGTTTGGGTAGGGGTACCGGAAGGCGTGGCCGGAGTGGGCTCCGTCACAGCCCTGACATTAAGGTGCTGCCGGGGAAAGGGGCGCGGATCAGACCGCTTCGTCCCCGCGTTCCCCGGTGCGGATCCGGATCGCATCTTCAATGGTGGAGATGAAAATCTTGCCGTCCCCGATGCGCCCGGTCTGGGCGGCGGACTGGATGGCTTCGATCGCCCGTTCGACCAGGGCGTCCTGAATGACCAGCTCGATCTTCACTTTCGGCAGAAAATCGACGACGTATTCGGCACCGCGATACAGCTCGGTATGCCCCTTCTGGCGGCCAAAGCCCTTGGCTTCGGTCACGGTCAGGCCCTGCAGGCCGATTTCGTGAAGGGCTTCCTTCACTTCGTCCAGCTTGAACGGCTTGATGATGGCTTCGATCTTCTTCATGCGCCGGTCGTCTCTTCCCTTGGTCAGGCGCCCCGGCGTGCTAGGCCGGTGCGGTGAACTGGTTTGCGCATTTTACATATCACGTTGCGTGCCAACTCTCCAACGGTATTGAAAACACACGAAAAATTCATGCAGTGCCGCAACTTTGGGCGTGTTGGGTGCGGGAATCTGCTCAAATAAAAAGCAATGATGCCTGTTTTTTGGGCGCATGCCGGTGTGGCGGAAGGGATGCAGATGCCTAAGTCTTGTGCTATGGGGAAGACACGGACCCCCATAGCGACCGGAGTCGGACAGGAGACCCCCATGGCGAAAGCGGCCAACAGCATTCTTTCCTCCTACGGAACCACGATTTTTGAGGTGATGTCGCGGCTGGCGGCAGAGCATGGCGCGGTTAATCTCGGGCAGGGCTTTCCCGCCGGGCTGGAACCGGCGGATATCATCGCCGCCGCCGCCCGTGCAGTGACCGATGGCCCGCACCAGTATCCGTCAATGCTGGGCATCCCGGCGCTGCGGCAGGCAATTGCCGCCCACGAAAAGACCTTCTGGGGGCTGGATGTTGACTGGCAGTCGGAGGTGCTGGTCGTCTCCGGGGCGACCGAAGCGCTGGCGGACTGCCTGTTCGGGCTGATCGAGCCGGGCGACGAGGTGATCGTGTTCGAGCCGCTGTACGACAGCTATGTGCCGATTATCCGCCGCGCCGGGGGCGTGCCGGTGCCGGTGCGCCTGTCGCCGCCGGACTGGGCCCTGCCGCGTGCCGAGCTGGCCGCCGCCTTCTCGGACAAGACCAAGCTGGTGCTGCTGAACACCCCGATGAACCCCTGCGCCAAGGTGTTCAGCCGCGATGATCTGGCCTATGTCGCCGGGCTGGTGCAGCGGCATGACGCCTATGCCCTGTGCGACGAGGTGTATGAACATCTGGTGTTCGACGGTCAGGACCATGTGCCGATGATGACCCTGCCGGGCATGCGTGACCGCTGCATCCGCATCGGCTCGTTCGGCAAGGTGTTCTCGCTGACCAGCTGGAAGGTGGGGTACATCGTTGCCGCCCCGGCCCTGATGCAGCCGATTGCCCGCACCCACCAGTATATGACCTTCACCACCCCCACCGCGTTACAGGCGGCGGTGGCCTGGGGGCTGGAACACCGGGATGACTATGTGCGTGGTCTGGCCGGGCAGCTTCAGGCCCGCCGTGACCGGCTGTCCGCCGGGCTGGCGGAGCTGGGCTACCGCCCGTTGACGGCGCAGGGCACCTACTTCCTGACGGTGGACTTCTCGGCGCTGGGCGATGAAGGCGATGCCGATTACTGCCGCCGTCTGACCACTGGGGCCAAGGTGACGGCGGTGCCGCTGTCGCCGTTCTACCTTGACCGGCCGGGGGTGGAGACGCCGCGCAGCTTCATCCGTTTCTGCTTCGCCAAGACCGATGCGGAGATTGACGAGGCGCTTATCCGCCTGCGGGCATACGGCGCCACAGCGTAAACGGCTGGTCGCGGTCGGGCTGGCGGTAGATGGCAACCTCGGTCAGCCGCAGCCGTTCCAGCCCGCAGCCAGAAAACAGGGCGGCCAGATCCCGCGTCAGCGCGGCGGTCCGGTCGCCCTGACCGTTTAGGAGACCGCTCAGGGGGCCGGTCAGGGTCATGTGAAAGCGGAAGGTGTCCAATACGTAGGGGTAGCCCCAGCGGGTCAGGTGGGCGTCCTCTGCCGGGGTCAGACCCTTGGCGCGGCGGCTGGCCTGCTGTTCCGGGGTTTCCGGGCGGCGGAAGCGGTCGAGTTCTGTCACGCAGCGCCCGGCAAAGGCCTGAAGCGCCGCCGAGGGCTGCTGCGGGATCAGCGCCAGAAATCCGCCCAGCCGGGTCACCGCCAGCGGTGGCAGATCAAACGCGGCCTGACCGGCCATCAGAGTGCCCGCCGCCTTCAGCAATCCGTCCTCATCGCTGCCGTCTGCCAGTTCAAACGGGGCCTTCAGCGTGGCATGGAAGCCATAAAAGCGCGGCGCTGCCGTCAGGGCCCGGATCTCTTCCGCCGACAGTCCGGCCAGTTCCGGCTGGTCGTGCGGTGTGCCGTCCACTCCCCGCCCCAGCCAGCGGGCCGCCGTCCGTTCCAGATCAGACCCGGCCGGAGGAGCGTAGTAGAGGGCGTAGCGGGCAGTCATGATGGGATGTGTCCTGAGAGAGAAAGAGAACGGGGCGCTGCCCCGTGACCCCGCAAAGGGCCGTCAGGCCCTTTGATCCCGTTTTAGGGAAGGAAAAACGCTGTTTTTGGTGCGGGCTAAGCCCGCAGAGCAGAAAAGGGGCCTGACCGGAAACAATGATCTCCGGTCAGGCTGGATGAAAAACAGAGGTGAAGGAGGCCGCGCCTCCTTCTGGGGCCACGGGGCAACGCCCCGCTTTTTTTAGCCTGGGCAACGCCCCGCTTTTTCAGCCTGGGCAAAGCCCCACCAAGCCCCATTCTCTGTATTCTTCCCTTAATACACCACCGCCCCATCGCGCCAGACGCGGCGGACGAGGGGGGTGTTATCCTGCACGGTGACGCGCACGAGATCAGCGCGCAGACCGGGGGTGATGCTGCCGCGGTCGGTCAGGCCGACCATGGCGGCGATGTTGGCGGAAACGCAGGCGACGGCGTCGTGCAGGGCCATATCGGCTTTTTCGGTCAGCAGAATGACGGACTGCAGCAGGGAATAGGGCACGTAATCCGACGACAGGCCGTTCAGCAGGCCGCGTCTGGCCAGATCAAGGGCGGAGATGTTGCCGGAGTGGGAGCCGCCGCGCACGACGTTGGGGCCGCCCATGATGGTGCCCTGCCCATGGCGGCGGGCCATTTCAGCCGCTTCGAAGGTGATCGGGAATTCCGAGATCACGCAGCCGTCGGCAAGGGATTCCAGAACGTGGGCTTCGGTGGCGTCGTCGTGGCTGGCCAGCGGCAGGTTCCGCTGGCGGGACAGGGCGACGATTTCGCGGCGGTGCTTGTTGGAATACTTTTCCTGATCCTCGCGGCATTGGGCGAGGATGCCTTCCAGCTGCTCCGGGGTCCAGCTTTCGCCTTTGTAGTACTGGACGAATTTAGAAATATCGCTCCACTGGCGCTGACCGGGGGTGTGGTCCATGACCGACACCAGTTTGGTCAGCGGGTGATCGACAAAGGGCTCGAACAGCTCGACCACGCAGGGGTCGGAGACCTCGCAGCGCAGATGGAACAGGTGATTGGCCCGCAGCATGCCGTTGGTCTGGGCATGCTGAACGGCGGCGAGGGACTGGTTGAGGATTTCGCGGCGCATACCCCGGCCCCGGTATTCCCCGACCGAGACGGCATCGTAAACGGTGGTGATGCCCGCGCCGATCACCTGAGTGTCGTGGGCGGCGGCGGCGGCCAGTGCGTTGGGCCACAGCACGCCGGGGCGGGGCTCGAAATGCTTTTCCATGTTGTCGGTGTGCATTTCGATCAGGCCGGGCAGCAGCAGGTCGCCGCCCAGATCAACCGCGCCGGGGGCGGCGCTGGGGGTATCGGCGACCTCAGCGATCAGCCCGTCGCGGACGACGACGGTGCCGGTGAAGTCAGCGGCGCGGGTGACGACGCGGGCATTGGTCAGGATCAGTTCTGCGCTCATGATCGGGGGTCTCTTAAGCAGCCTGAGAGGGAACGGGGAGGACATCAAACAGCCGGTCGGCAACGGCGGCGCGGGCGTCGGCATCGTGGAAAATACCGATCACGGCGGCCCCGCGCTGCTTGGCTTCCGTGATCAGCTCCAGCACCGTGGCGCGGTTGGCAGCGTCAAGGCTGGCGGTCGGTTCGTCAAGCAGCAGCACCGGATAGGGCACGCTGAAGCCCCGGGCGATGTTGACGCGCTGCTGTTCCCCGCCGGAGAAGGTGGCCGGGGCGAGGGACCACAGCCGTTCGGCAATGCGCAGGCGGGTCAGCAGGGCGCGGGCGCGGGCGCGGGCCTCCTCCGGCGCGGTGCCGAGGGTGATCAGCGGCTCGGCGACGATATCCAGCGTGCTGACACGCGGGATGACGCGCAGAAACTGCGAGACATAGCCCATGGTGTGGCGACGCACCGCCAGAATCTGGTGCGGGGTGGCACTGACCATATCGACGGTGCTGTCGCCGTGGCGGACCAGCACTTGCCCGGATCCGGGCTTATAATTGGCATACAGCGACCGCAGCAGGGTGGATTTTCCCGCCCCGGACGGGCCATGCAGGGCGACGCATTCGCCGGGGAACACATCCAGCGTCAGCCCGGCGAACACCGGCAGGCGGGCCCCGCCCTGCGTATGCAGGACGAAGGTTTTTTCCAGATCGCGGACCGAAACGGCGGGGCGGGGGGCGTTGGTTTGGTTGGTCATCATCACACCTGCAGCACCGAGGACACCAGAAGCTGGGTATAGGGGTGGTGCGGGTCATCCAGCACCTGATCGGTCAGGCCGGTTTCCACCACCTGTCCTTCCTTCATCACCATCAGGCGGTGCGCCAGCAGGCGGGCAACGGCCAGATCGTGGGTGACGATGATCACCGACAGGCCAAGGCTGCTGACCAGCCCGCGCAGCAGATCCAGCAGGCGGGCCTGCACGGAAACATCAAGGCCGCCGGTCGGTTCATCCATGAAGATCAGGCGCGGCTGGGTCACCAGATTGCGGGCGATCTGCAACCGCTGCTGCATCCCGCCGGAGAAGGTGCGCGGCAGGTCGTCGGTGCGGTCATCGCTGATTTCCACCCGGCCCAGCCAGTCAATGGCCTGATCGCGGATATCGCCGTAATGGCGCGCCCCGACCGCCATCAGCCGTTCGCCGATGTTGGCCCCGGCGGATACGGTCATCCGCAGGCCGTCGCGGGGGTTCTGGTGGACGATGCCCCATTCGGTGCGCATCAGCAGGCGGCGGCGCGGTTCAGACACGCGGTAGAGGTCGATCTCGCCGTCGTGGCGGCTCTGGTACAGCACCCGGCCACTGCTGGGGTCCTGCCGGGCTGACAGGCACGACAGCAGGGTTGATTTCCCGGAGCCGGACTCCCCGACGATGCCCAGCACTTCGCCGGGGTACAGATCAAACGACACATCGCGGCAGCCAAGGCGGCTGCCGTAATAATGGGTCAGCCCTTCAACCCGCAGAAGGGGCGTTTGCGGGATCATGGTCATGGTCATGGTCCTTATTCGGCTGCGGTGGCGCGCTGATAGGCGTCGGCATCGACACCCTGCGGGCCGACATGCCCGGCGGCGCGGCGGTCGCCGCAGTAATCGCTGTCAGAGCAGACGTACATCCGCCCGCCCTTATCGTCGGTGATGACTTCATCAAGGAAGCTGTCGGTGGCCCCGCACAGGGCGCAGCAGTCATCCCACCGCTGCACCTCGAACGGGTGATCGGTGAAGTCGAGGCTTTTGACCGGGGTATAGGGCGGCACGGCGTAAATGCGCTTTTCCCGCCCGGCCCCGAACAGCTGCAGCGCCGGGCTGTTGTTCAGTTTCGGGTTGTCAAATTTGGGGATCGGCGACGGCGCCATCAGATAGCGGTCATTGACCATCACCGGGTAGTCATAGGTGGTGGCGATATGGCCGAAGCGGGCGATATCCTCGTACAGCTTGACGTGCATCACCCCGTATTCCTGCAGGGCATGCATCTTGCGGGTTTCGGTCTCGCGCGGTTCCATCCAGCGCAGCGGCTCGGGGATCGGCACCTGATAGACCATGATCTGGTTTTCGGTCAGCGGCGTTTCCGGGATGCGGTGGCGGGTCTGGATCACCGTGGCCTCAACCGTCTTTTCGGTGGTTTTCACGGCGGCGGTGCGGGCGAAAAAGCGGCGGATCGAGACGGCGTTGGTGGTGTCATCGGCCCCCTGATCAATCACCTTCAGGGTGTCGTCCTGCCCGATGATGGCGGCGGTGACCTGAATGCCACCGGTGCCCCAGCCATAGGGCAGCGGCATTTCGCGCCCGGCGAACGGCACCTGATAACCGGGGACCGCCACCGCCTTCAGGATGGCACGGCGGATCATCCGCTTGGTCTGTTCGTCGAGGTAGGCGTAGTTGTAGCCGGTGTCAGTCATCACAGTTCTCCCTGTTCACCGGACCGGGCGCGGCGGCGGGCGTCGTATTCGGCCCGCAGGGCGCGCACCGCGACCAGTTCTGACTGGAAATCCACGTAGTGCGGCAGCTTCAGGTGCTGGGTGAAGCCGGAGGATTCGACGGTGTCGCCGTGGCTGAGGACGAATTCCTCATCCTGCGCCGGGGCGGTGATGTCTTCGCCCAGCTCCCGCGCACGCAGGGCACGGTCAACCAGCGCCATTGACATCGCCTTGCGCTCGCCGTGGCCGAAGGTCAGGCCGTAGCCCCGGGTAAACTGCGGCGGTGTGGTCTTTGAGCCCTTAAACTGGTTGATCATCTCGCACTCGGCGACCTCGATGCTGCCGATGCAGACCGGGAAGCCCAGCTCTTCCGGGATGATCTCGACATCGACGCTGCCGATGCGGATTTCCCCGGCGAAGGGGTGGCTTTTGGCATAGCCGCGCTGGGTGGAATAGCCCAGCGCCAGCAGCCAGCCTTCATCGGCACGGGCCAGTGTCTGCAGGCGGACTGCCCGGTCCGCCGGGTACAGCGGCGGCTCGCGGGTGATATCGCCGGGCTCGGCATCGTCGGCGGCCAGATCCGGCTCGATCAGGCCTTCGGCGTTCAGCAGGGCGGTGACGCGCGGGCAGGGCTCCAGCGGGGCGGCATCGGCGGGCACCGGTACCGGGGCTTCGCCGTCAGCGGCCAGCGCGAAATCCAGCAAGCGGTGGGTGTAATCGAAGGTCGGGCCCAGCACCTGCCCGCCGGGCAGATCCTTGAAGGTGGCGGAAATGCGCCGGATGATCCGCAGGGCGTCGGTTTCCAGCGGCTCGGTCGTCGCCAGACGCGGCAGGGTGGTGCGGTAGGCGCGCAGCAGGAAGATCGCTTCCATCAGGTCGCCGCGCGCCTGCTTGATCGCCAGCGCCGCCAGATCGCGGTCGTACAGCGACCCTTCGGTCATCACGCGGTCAACCGCCAGCGTCATCTGGTTTTTGATCTGGTCCAGCGTCAGTTCGGCCACGGCGGTGTCGCCGCGCCGCTGTTCCGCCAGAAGCTGGTGGGCGGTGTCGATGGCCTTTTCGCCGCCTTTGACAGCTACATACATGGCGTCTCTCCTTAACCGGCGGCGGACAGGGTGGCGCGGGTGGTGCGCGGCAGGCCGCACACCGCGCCGGGTGTGGTCAGCAGCACATCCACTCCCTGCGGAAACAGCGGGGCGAAGGCGTCCCGGTCGGCCCAGAACGCGTCCGGCAGGCCGGAGACACTCAGGCTGACACTGCCGTTGATGCCCGGCCCGGTCAGGATGCGGGCATCGGCGTCAGCCTCCTGCGGTGGCAGCTGCACGATCAGGGTGGCGGCCAGATCCGGGGCCTCGGCGGTGCCAAGGCTGAAGCGGTCCAGCGCCGTCAGGGCGGCACAGTCGGCAATCACCGCAAAGGCAGCCTGTTCCGGCAGCGACACCAGCGGCGCGCCGGTATGGAAGCGGACCCAGCCGCTGACATCCGGGGTGGACAGCACCGGGTCCAGCCACAGCGGGGTATCCATATCAGCCAGCGTCAGGATCATCGCGGCGGCGGCGGGCGACAGCGGGGCCGGGGCCGGGGGCAGGTGCGGCACGGCGGCCCACTGGCCGGGGCGGCTGAGGGCGGTCAGGGCGCAGCGGAACACCGCCTGCGCATCATGCACCGCATCGGCGAAACCGGGGGTGAGAGTGGCAGCGGACAGGGTCATTCGTTTTCTCCCCGCACCAGAGTAAAGAAGTCCACCCGCGTCGCCGCCGCTTTGGCGGCCATGCTGTGGCGGGCGGCATCGCGCCGCTGTTCCGCCGGGGTGATCAGGGTGCGGTCAAGGCTGTCGGACAGGGCGGGGTCCTGCATCAGGGCGTCGAACACGGCAGCCAGCTCGGCGTGGCGGCGGTCGCGTCCGGCCACCCACGAAAAACCGGTCAGGCCGCTGTCAAGGCGCACGGCGCAGCGGGTCAGGGTCATTTCCCCCAGATTGAACCGGCTGCCGGTGCCGCCGGAGCGGGCACGGATCAGCGCCGATCCGATTTCCGGGGCACGCAGAAAGGTATAGCCGGGCTGCTGGGGCAGGGCGGCGGCGGCGGCCTCCAGCTCCGGCAGCGGGATTTCGGCCAGAATGCCGATCCAGCGCTGACGCGCCTGCTGACCGGCAGTGAGAGGGGAAGGAGCGGCGGACATGGGAACTCCATGACGACGGGAAAGGGAGGGGCGACAGGAAAAAGGGACGACAGGAAAAAAGGGACGGAACACCTGAGAGGCCCCGACAGATCGCGGATTTGTCTAAGGTGGGCGACAACCGCGAAAATTTGTCTAGACATCTAAACTAATCTTTTTATATTGGCAGTCGTGCAGCCGGACAAGCACCTTTGCGTGACCGTTTCGTTGCACTGCGTTTTTCCCGTGATTTCAGGAGGATGGAATGAATCCGTCTGATCTGTCCGCCCCGACATCCCCGGCAGGTGTCGATCTCAGCCGTGAAAACGGAGTCGCCCTGTGGAAGCAGATCCAGCAGGTGCTGGAGGCGGAAATCGCACAGGGCATCTGGCCGCCGGGGGAAAAGCTGCCGACCGAGTTCCAGCTGGCGGAGCGCTTTGACGTCAACCGTCACACCGTGCGGCGGGCCCTGTCAGGGATGGAGGAAAAGGGCCTGCTGCGGGTGGAGCAGGGGCGCGGCATCTTTGTGCATGAACATGTGATTGATTACATGGTCACCAAACGCACCCGCTTTACCGAGAATCTGCGCCGCCAGAACCGCAGCACCGACGGAAAGTTCCTGTTCGTCGAAATGGAAGGGGCATCGGAAAAGGTGGCCAAGGCGCTGGGCCTGCGGGAAGGGGACCCGGTGATCTGCTGCGCCAAGGTGTCTTATGCCGACGGGCGGCCGATCAACGTCTCGGAGACCTATTTTTCCGCCGTCCGCTTCCCCGGGATTGAAGATGTGCTGCGGGAGTGTGAGTCAATCACCGAGGCGCTTCAGCGCTGCGGCGTGCGGGATTACACCCGTAAAAGCACCCGGGTGATTGCCCGCCTGCCGTCGCAGGCCGATGCTGACCATCTGCGCCAGCCGCGCAACCGCCCGGTGCTGGTGACAGAAGGTCTGGATGTGGATGAACAGGGGCGTCCGGTCAGCTTCGGGGCGTCGCGCTGGGCCAGTGACTGGGTGCAGATTGTTTTCGAAAGCTGATGTTGCAACAATAAGTACATTTTTAAAAAATAAAAAAATACATCATTATTTGAACTGAAGTGATGATTTCTCTTTTGTTCAAAGGATATGTACTATGTTTGTTTTATCTGGTGGTCGGATACTGTCGGGTGACGGGGTTCTGTGCGATGGCGGCCTGCTGGTCCGCAATGGCCGCATCGACGGTATTCTGCCCGACGGTGCTGCCGCCCCGCAGGGGGCGCGGGTGCTGGATGTCGGCGGCGCATTGATCCTGCCCGGCATCATTGATCTGCACGGCGACGCCTTTGAGCGGCAGCTGATGCCCCGCCCCGATGTGCATATGCCGATGGCGGTGGCCCTGCTGGAAACTGACCGCCAGATGATTGCCAACGGCATCACCACGGCGTATCACGGCCTGACATGGTCGTGGGAGCCGGGGTTGCGGGGCCGCGACGCCGCCCGCACTTTTATCGCCGAGCTGGCCCGTCTGCGCCCGCATCTGGGCTGCGATACCCGGCTGCACCTGCGCCATGAGATCGCCAATCTGGAAGATGAGGCGGAGCTGGCCGGGCTTCTGGCCTCCGGGCAGGTCGATCTGCTGGCCTTCAATGACCATATCGACAGTATCCGCTGCGCGCTGGAAAAGCCGGGCAAGGCCGGGGCCTATGCGGCGCGGACCGGGCTGACGGTTCCGGCGCTTTATGCCCTGATTGACCGCCTGCTGGAACGGCGGGCGGAGTGGGAGCCGTCGCAGGCGCGGCTGGCGGCGGTGGCGCTGGCGCATGGGGTGGCCATGGCCAGCCATGATGACCCGTCCCCGGCATTCCGGCAGCAGATGCAGGCGATTGGCTGCACCCTCTCGGAATTTCCCATAGATGCCGCGACCGCCCGGGCGGCACGCGACATGGGCAGCCCGGTGGTGCTGGGGGCCCCCAATATCCTGCGCGGCGGCAGCCATTGCGGGCGGCTGAACGCGGCGGAGGCGATCGGGGCCGGTCTGGGGACGGTTCTGACCTCTGATTACTATTATCCGGCGTTGCTGCTGGCGGCATTCCGGCTGGCGCAGGATGGCGTGTGCTATCTGCCGGATGCCTGGGGGCTGGTGTCATGGAACGCCGCCGATGCCGCCGGGCTGACCGACCGGGGCCGGATTGCCCCCGGCCTGCGGGCTGACCTGACGGTGGTGGATGACAGTCTGCCCGACTGCCCGCGGGTGCAGGCCACGTTCGTCAACGGGCATTGCCTGTTCAACGCGCTGGGCCTGCGGGCCCAGTCGGTCAACGGCGCGGCGGCCTGACGGCTGAAGACAGGTCCGTCCCGGTCATCCGGGGCGGACCTGCTGTTCCCAGAAGCGGTACAGACCGCTGATATCGCCGGAAGACAGCAGCGGCACCGCCTGCGCGATCCGGTCGTCCGGCCAGTCCCACCATGCCATTTCCAGCAGGCGGGCGATGTCTTCCTCCGCAAAGCGGGGCCGGATGATCCGGGCCGGATTGCCGCCGATGATATGATACGGCGGCACATCCCGGCTGACGAGGGCCCGGCTGCCGATGATTGCCCCGTGACCGATGGTGACGCCGGGCAGAATCATTGCCTCCGTCCCGATCCAGACATCACTGCCGACCACCGTATCCCCGGCGGGGCAATAGCCGCTGGGGGCTTCGGCATGTCCGGGGGCTTCCGGCGCGAAGTGGAAGGGGTAGGTGGAGATCCAGTCGGCCCGGTGCCCCTGATTTCCGGCCATGATGAAGGCAACCCCCGACCCGATGGAACAGAAGCTGCCGATTATCAGGCGGTCCACATCGCTGCGGTCTGGCATCAGATAGCGGGCGCAGTCGTCAAACGGCACCCCGTGATAATACCCGGAATAATAGCTGTACCGCCCGACGATGATATTCGGGTTGGTCACATGCTCTGACAGCATGACGCCTTTATACGGGCTTTCAAAAGGATTAGCGGGGGTATTGGCGGCAGGGCGGGGCATGGCAGGTCCACAGTCAGGAAGGGAGCCCGGAGCGGGGGCAGGAACGGGGGGGTAAGACAGAGATAACGACGACCGCAGACCCTTGCAAGATTGGGTGAAATCCCCGCTCCGGTCTGAAAGATGTCGCAGGCAGGGGACAAAAGTGTGATTGGTGCGGTCTCTGTCCTGCTGAAACCTAAACAAATCGCGATCCTGTCTAGGGCGCTGGGCCGGTTGAGCGGCCTGAAGTTCAGTATTTCCGCCGGTTTATGATTGTTTCCGCATGATTAAACAAAGCTTCACATCGCTGAAATCGAACTGTCACGGATCATCGGTAAGACCACTCCTGTCGCCGCCCGGTCTGTCCGGCGGGCTGACGTGTCATCCTGATCCGATGTGGAGTTGTGCCCGTGACAGCGATTTATGTCTCCAACCTCAGCAAGTCCTTCCTGTCCGACCGTAAGGCGCTGGACGGCGTATCGCTGACGATTGCTCCGGGGGAGATGGTGGCGCTGATCGGGGCGTCAGGCTCCGGCAAGTCGACCCTGCTGCGTCATATCGCCGGTCTGGTGGCCGGCAGCCGCCCGGCGGCGGAACAGGAGCCGTCCGTGGTGTCCGTTCTGGGCAAGGTGGTGCAGAAGGATGGCCGCATCGCCGGGTCGATCCGCAGTGTGCGGGCTGACCTTGGCTTTGTGTTCCAGCAGTTTAATCTGGTGTCGCGCCTGACGGTGCTGACCAACGTGATGCTGGGGTTTCTGGGCCGTATCCCGGCATGGCGCGGCTGCCTTGGCCTGTTTACCCACGCTGAAAAGCAGAAGGCGATGGACGCCCTGAATGCGGTCGGCATTGCGCCCTATGCGCTGCAGCGGGCCTCGACCCTGTCCGGCGGGCAGCAGCAGCGCGCCGCCATCGCCCGTGCGCTGGTGCAGCAGGCACAGGTCCTGCTGGCGGATGAGCCGATTGCCTCTCTCGACCCGGCGTCTTCGACCCGGGTGATGGATACGCTGGCGCAGATCAACCGTGACCGGGGCATCACCGTGCTGGTGTCGCTGCATCAGGTTGATTACGCCATCAAATATTGCCCGCGCACCGTCGCCATGCGTGACGGACAGGTGGTTTATGACGGCCCGTCGTCGGCCCTGACCCCTGATTTCCTGCGCGAACTGTATGGCGCGGAAAGCGAGGATCTCCTCCTTGGCCGCACCAGCCGCCCGGGGGCCGGTGAAGATCCGGCCCCGCTTGCCGCCGGAGACGGCAAGCCCGCTGATCCGTCAGTGGCCGGGGGTGCTCTGGCGATGGTTGCCCCGTAACACGCCGTTACGGGGGACAGGGGCCCCGCCGCACTCTTCCCGTTTCTGTTTATCCCTCTCTGTCCGTGTCTTACCCAACCCGGAGACCGTCTTATGTTCCGCACTCTGCTCACGGCTGCGGCCGTTGCCGTGGTGATGACCCCGGTTGCCCACGCCGAAGCCCTGAAAGAAATCAACTTCGGCATCATTTCCACCGAAAGCACCCAGAACCTGAAGACCATGTGGGACCCGTTCCTGGTCGATATGGAAAAGAAGCTGGGCGTTAAGGTGAAGGCGTTCTTCGCCCCCGACTATGCCGGGGTGATCGAAGGCATGCGCTTTAAGAAGGTTGATGTGGCGTGGCTGGGCAACAAGGCGGCGATGGAGGCGGTTGACCGCGCCAATGCCGAGGTGTTCGTGCAGACCGCCGCCTCTGACGGGGCGCCGGGGTACTGGTCGCTGCTGATCGCCCACAAGGACAGCCCGCTGAACGACCTGAAGGACGTGCTGAAGTGCGACAAGTCGCAGACCTTCGGCAACGGTGATCCCAACTCCACCTCGGGGTTTCTGGTTCCCAGCTACTACGTGTTCTCCCAGAACAACGTGGACCCGAAGGACTGCTTTAAGAACGTCCGTTCCGCCAACCATGAAACCAACCTGATGGCGGTCGCCAACAAGCAGGTGGATATCGCCACCAACAACACCGAAAACTTCGACCGCCTGAAGAAGACCAATCCGCAGGCGATTGAAAACGTCAAGGTGCTGTGGAAGTCGCCGCTGATCCCGGCTGACCCGATTGCGTGGCGGAAGGATCTGGACGATGCCGACAAGAAGAAGATCTCTGACTTCTTCCTGACCTACGGTGCCAACGGCGACAAGGCCGAAGCCGAGCGTGAACTGGCGGTGCTGAAAGGCCTGACCTGGGGGCAGTTCCGCAAGTCCGGCGATTATCAGCTGATCCCGATCCGTCAGCTGACCCTGTTCAAAGACCGCGCCAAGATCGCCGGGGATACCACCCTGTCTGATGCTGACCGCACCGCCAAGCTGGCTGAACTTGATGCCAAGCTGGAAGACCTGAAGGCGCAGGCTGCCAAGGCCGGTCTGTAAGCCCTGATGTGATGCTGCGGGGGTATTCCGGCTGGTGTGTTCTGGCCGGGGTGCCCCCGTTTCCTCCCCAAGATGATGATTTTTCAGACAGGATCGTTCAATGGCTTCCTACGCCGCCACGCCGCCGGTTGCGGTTCCGCATAAACCGCTGCGTCAGTCCCTTGGCTATTATCTCGGCTGGGCCGTGGTGCTGGCCCTGCTCGGCTGGTCGTGGGAAGGGGCGGATATGCGCCCCGGCGACCTGATCACCTACAGCGACAACATGCTGCTGTTCGGGGCCGGGTTCTTTCCGCCCAAGTTCGGGGACTGGCAGGCTTATCTGAGTGAGATGGTCGTCACCGTACAGATTGCCCTGTGGGGCACGGTGCTGGCGGTGGTGCTGTCGATCCCCTGTGGCATCCTGTGTTCAGAAAATCTGGTGCCATGGTACGTCTACCAGCCGATGCGCCGCCTGATGGATGCCTTCCGCGCCATCAACGAGATGGTGTTTGCCATGCTGTTCGTGGTGGCGGTGGGGCTGGGGCCGTTTGCCGGGGTGCTGGCGCTGTTCATCCACACCACCGGGGTGCTGGCCAAGCTGTTTTCAGAAGCGGTGGAAAGCATGGACCCGCGCCCGGTCGAAGGGATCCGCGCCACCGGGGCCAACTGGCTGCAGGAAGTGATTTTCGGCGTTATTCCGCAGGTTTTGCCGCTGTGGGTCAGCTATTCGCTGTACCGGTTTGAGTCCAACGTCAGGTCCGCCACCGTGCTGGGCATCGTCGGGGCCGGGGGCGTCGGTCAGCTGCTGTGGGAATATGTGCGCGGCTTCTATTACGGCGAAACCGCCGGGGTGATGCTGGTGATTATCGTCACCGTCTCGCTGCTGGATGTTCTCAGCCAGCGCCTGCGCAAACTGTTCCTGTAACGGGAAAACGGGGTGCCCCCCTCCCGGGAGGGGGGCAAAAAGCGTGGACAAGATCCCGGCTGGCTCCTGTGCGGGAGGCCCGGCCTCTCACACCCTCCCTTTCGTGTCCTCATAAAAGAAAAAGAGGTCCGGAGATTTTCCTCCGGCGGGTGGCGGGCAGAGCCCGCCTTTTCTATGGGCGCATGTCAGCCCAGACGATGACAGGAGACTTACGATGACCGCCAAGACTTTGGGCGATGCCCCGTGGATTGACCCGACGGCGGAGGTGCGGGACTGCACCTTTGGCCGCTTCTGCGAGGTCGGGGCCCGCACCTCGGTCACCGAGACGGTGATGGACGATTATTCTTACGTCGTGAATGACAGCGAAATCATTTACACCCGGGTTGGTAAGTTCGCCAACATCGCCGCCCATACCCGGATCAACCCCGGTCAGCACCCGATGCAGCGGGCCAGCCAGCATCATTTCCTCTATCGCTCTGAGATGTACGGTATGGGGCAGGATGATGACGCCTTCTTTGACTGGCGGCGATCCAGCCCGGTCGAGATCGGCCATGACGCATGGATCGGCCATGGCGTGGTGATCAAGGGCGGGGTGAAGGTCGGCATTGGCGCTGTCATCGGCTCCGGCGCGGTGGTGACGCGCGATGTGCCGGAGTATGCCATCGTCACCGGCATGCCCGGCACGGTGCTGCGCTACCGCTTTCCCGAGGCAGTGCGGGCGGCCCTGCTGGATCTGCGCTGGTGGGACTGGGACCACGCCACCCTGACGGCGGCGCTGCCGGATTTCCGCAGTCTGACAGCGGAAGCGTTCTGTGCGAAATATGCCGGAACCCGCTGATCCTTGCTGAAGGGCTAAGGATACAGAAACAGCCGCCGGAGAAGGTCCGCGCGGCTGTCTTGTTTTGGGGCGGCCAGATCAGGGATCAGTCGTCAAACTCGATCAGCTCAATCCGCTGGGCGGTGCCGGGCTTGGCTGCCGGGGCAGCTTCCGGTGCGGCGGCGGCGGCAGGGGGCGGGGCTGCGGCGGCCTGCGGTGCGGCTGTCTGCGGTGTGGGGGCCGGGGGTGTTCCTGCAGCCGGTTTCGCCGGGGGTGCCGCCGGGGGCCGGGCGGGCTGGCGCGCCGGGGGCTGCAGGTCTTCCGGCTTGCGGCTGCGGGCGATGGCGGCGCGGCGGGCTGCCTCATCCTTCAGGTTGGTGATATCCTGCTCGATGGTCCCAAGACGGCGCTGGATCGATTCCACCGCCTGCCGCATGTCCTTCCGTTCGCCGCGCACCAGATCATCCAGCTGGGCGACGGTTTCTTTCAGGCGGCTTTCAATGGTGGTCAGGCGGCGGTCGTTCTCGCTTTCGACGCTGGTTTTCATCTTGCTGACGTCTTCGCCCAGCTCGGCGCGCATCCACTTCGACTTTTTGGTCAGCTCTTCCTCAATCTTGCGGAAGTTAGCCTCCATGTCGTTGCGCATCTCGACCTTGATCTGGTAGGCGTTTTTGACCAGATTTGACATGTACGAGATCAGAAAGAAGCCCAGAACCACAACAGCGGCGACACCGATGGTGACAACTGTCAGTGTCATGTAGTCCATAAACAAGGGCCCTTTCATCAGCCTGCGGCGTTTGTCGCGGCGCACAAATCCCGATGCCGCCGCATGGGTATATAATCCCGTCCCTTGCCGGGAAGATCAAGCTGATTGCGGGCGGTTTCCCCTGTTATCCAGAGAATTTAACGCAATCCCCGGCCTGCCCCGGCGGAGTCTGCCGAATTCTTCTCTGACCGGGCGGCGGCTGTGCGGTCCCCGCTTCGCAAAGGCCGTTTCGACGGGTATAGTCGAACTGTTTTAATCTCTCTTGCAAAGAGGCATTTCATGTCCGCGAGCAAAGCCGGTACCACGGGTGACACCACGGGTATTCCGGCGTCTGTGGAGCCTGAGACACCGGGCGTCCAGACAACTGAAGACCTGATTTCCTGGATTCAGGAACGGGGCATTACTGAAGTCGAGTGTCTTGTCCCGGATATGGCCGGGGTGCCGCGCGGGAAGATCCTGCCCGCGCACAAATTCATTTCCGGCCTGCGCGACCGCGGCCTGCGCCTGCCGGAAAGCCTGTTCATCCAGACCATCACCGGGGATTACCCGGAAGAAGATGTGATGGAGGACGTCGATCAGGATATGTATCTGCGCCCCGACCCGGCCACCGTGCGCGTTGTGCCGTGGTATAACGAGCCGACGGCGCAGGTGATCAACGACTGTTTTTACCGCGACGGCAGCCCGGTGGACATGGCCCCCCGGCAGGTGCTGCGCCGCGTGCTGCGCCTGTATGAGGAAAAGAACTGGAAGCCGGTGATCGCGCCGGAGCTGGAATTCTACCTCGTCAAAATCAACACCGATCCCGATTACCCGCTGGAGCCGCCGGTGGGCCGTTCCGGTCGCCCGGAAATCGGCCGTCAGGCCTTTGGCATCGACGCCGTCAACGAGTTCGATCCGCTGTTTGAGGACGTCTACGACTACGCCGAGGCGCAGGGGCTGGATGTTGACACCCTGCACCATGAATCCGGCGCGGCGCAGATGGAGATCAACTTTGAGCATGGCGACCCGCTGAGTCTGGCCGATCAGGTGTTCCTGTTCAAGCGGACGGTCCACCAGACCGCCCTGCGGCATAATGTGTACGCCACCTTCATGGCCAAGCCGTTGCAGGGCCAGCCGGGCAGCGCCATGCACATCCACCAGTCGGTGGTGGACGGGCTGACCGGCAAAAGCCTGTTCATCACCGATGACGGGCTGGAAAGTGATCTGTTCCGCTGGCACATCGGCGGCCTGCAAAAGTATCTGCCGCAGGCGATGCTGCTGCTGGCCCCGCACGTCAACAGCTACCGCCGTCTGGTGAAAAACTTCTCGGCACCGATCAACATGCACTGGGGCCGGGATAACCGGACGGTCGGGCTGCGGGTGCCCAATTCCGACGCCCGCAATACCCGCATCGAAAACCGGCTGTCGGGGGCGGATGCCAACCCCTACCTTGCCATTGCCGCGTCGCTGCTGTGCGGTTATCTCGGCATGATTGACCGCCACGATCCGTCAAAGCCGATCAGCGGCTCGGGCTATACCAAGGCCCACGCCCTGCCGAAGCATCTGCCGGACGCGATTGAAAAGTTCCAGCAGGCCAAACGCCTGCATGACCTGTTCGGCGATACCTTCTGTTCTGCCTTCGCCGCCGTGAAGTGGGCGGAATGGGATGCCTATCAGGATGTTATCAGCTCGTGGGAACGTGAGTTCCTGCTGCTGAACGTCTGATCCGGCATCTGGGAACGGGTCTTTGCACAGTCTCGGGCGGGGCCGGAAGGTTCCGCCCGATTGCGTTCAGGCCCGGTAAAACGGCCATAAAACCCGGCAGATGCGCGCTGCCGGATGGGGAGGAACCGTTATGACCACTGCTGCCACATCTGCCGCCCCGCCGGACGGGGCGCGGGCCGTCACCGCCTTTGCCGGGATTGCCCACTTTTTCAACCATCTGGTCGAGCCGGCCTTTTATGTGGTGGCGCTGGTGCTGCCGACGGTGTTTGGCATGCCGTATGAGGCGGTTCTGCCGCTGATTCTGGGCGGTAAGGTGCTGACCGGGCTGGCGGCACCGCTGGCCGGGTGGCTGGCTGACCGCTGGGGGACGCTGACCCTGATGGGGATTTATTTCTTCGGGATGGGGCTGGCGATCATCGCCACCGGCCTGAGCCAGACGCCATGGCAGATGGCGGCGGCGCTGGCGGCCTGGGGGCTGTTTGCCGCCATTTATCACCCGGTCGGTATCGCCTGGGTGATTTCAGCCTCGGCCCGGCAGGGTAAGGCGCTGGGGGTTAACGGGGTGTTTGGCAGCCTTGGCCCGGCGCTGGGGGCGGTGATGGCCGGGGCGCTGATTGACGGTTTCGGCTGGCGGGCGGCTTTCATGGTGCCGGGGCTGGCCCTGCTGGTGACCGGCGTGTTGTTCACGCAGGCGGCCCGGGCCGGGCGCATTCCCGCCGGGGAAGGCCGCCGCCGCGATGGTGCGGCAGCGGCTGACGGAACGGCCCCGGACGGATGGCAGCGGGCCTTTGTGCTGCTGGCCCTGTCGATGGTGTGCGGGGGCCTGATTTATCAGTCAACGCAGGCTGCTTTGCCCAAGCTGTTTGAAGAGCGGGCGGTGGGCGATGCCCTGTCCGGCGGGCTGCTGGGGGATGGCGCGTTCGGCCCCGGTCTGGCGGTGATGCTGGTCTATGGCTTTGCGGCTGTCATGCAGGTTGCCTGCGGGGTGCTGGCCGACCGCTACCCGCTGAAGTGGGTGTATCTGGGCACCCTGATGTTGCAGGCGCCGTTGCTGGCACTGGCAACGCTGGCCAGCGGCCTGCCCCTGCTGGGGGCGGTGATGCTGATGGTGATGCTGAATACCGGCAGTTTTCCGGCAGAAAATGCGCTGATTGCCCGGTTTACCCCATCCCGCTGGCGGGGCACGGTGTTTGGCGGCAAATATCTGCTGTCGTTTGGCATCAGCAGTCTTGGGGTGCCGATGGTGGCGCTGCTGCGCGGCTGGACCGGTGATTTTACCTTGTTGCTGTCCCTGCTGGCCGGGGCGGCGGCCTTTGCCGGACTGATTTTGCTGCTGTTGCCGGACCCGCCGGAAAAGGCATGACCATTACGTCATCTAAATTCCCTATAGGCTAATACTTTTGCGCATCAGGAATCTTGATTCCTTATAGGACATATCACGAAACTTTCGGTACTGTTTCTCTCTGTCCGGGTGGTTTTATTGCGCCCGGTGCGACCACGTCACCGGCCCGGATAAGAGGCCGGGGCGGAACAGGGGCCGGACCCGCACACAGGGACCGGCAGGAAACAGGCCAAGAGGATCAGGATATGGCAGCCTTGGATGTGCCAGAGTTGAATGCTCTGCGGCAGAACCTCAGCCGCATACTTTTTCCGGTGATGTGGGCGCATGTGGCGGCGGCAGGGCTGCTGGCACAGGCGGTCGGCGGATCGGTTGAAACCGCGCTGGCTGTTTCCGGCGGGGTGGCGCTGGCGGGCACGGTGGCCCGGCGGCAGGATCCGGTCGGCCTGCCGTTCCGGCTGGCCAGCGCGCTGATCATGGCGGTGCTGCCGGTGCTGTTTACGGCGCTGACGGCGGGCACACCGTGGCAGGACCATGCACGGATGTATTTTTTCCCGCTGCTGGCGGCGACGGCGATCTGGTGCGACTGGCGGGTGACCTGCCTGATGGTGGCGGCCAGCCTGATGATGCTGACCGCCGGGGTGGCGGCTTTGCCCGGTGTGCTGTACCCGCCGCAGGCCGGTCTGGCTGATGTGGGCATCCATGCGCTGGTGATGGCGTTTGAGGCCGGGCTGCTGATCCGCCTGACCCACCGGGTGCGGCAGTCCTTCACCGCAGCGGCGCAGTCGGTGGCGCAGGCGCGGCAGGCGCTTGTTCAGGCCGAGCACCACGCCGGAGAGGTGGAGGCTGCCCGCCGCACTCACGAGACACGGGGCAACACGGTCAGCAGTATTGCCCGCGAATTTGATGCCGCAGCGGAAGAATTGCTGGCCCGGGTGCTGCATTCGGCGCAGGGGCTGGAGAGCGCAGCCCGCAGCATGGCCGGGGTGGCAGACCTGACGGCGGACCGCACCCGCGCCGTCTCGGTTGCCTCTGACAGTGCCAGTGCCAGGGTCCGCAGTGTGGCGGCGGCGGCGGAGGGGATGAACACCTCCATCGGCCGGGTGGCGGAACAGATCTCGCGGGCGGCGGCGATTGCCGGGCAGGCTTGCGCGGCAGCCGATCATTCCACCCGCACGGTGACCAGCCTCAGCCGGGCGGTGACGGAAATCGGGGCGGTGGTGCGGGTGATCACCGACATCGCCGACCGCACCAATCTGCTGGCCCTGAACGCGACGATCGAAGCGGCCCGCGCCGGGAATGCGGGCAAGGGCTTTGCCGTGGTTGCCAACGAGGTCAAGCTGCTGGCGAACCAGACCGCCCGGGCCACCGGCACCATTGCCGCCCAGATTGAGACAGTGCAAGACGCCACCGGGCAGGCGGTGCGGGCGATAGGCGACATCAGCCGCACCATTGCCGACATCAGCGCCATCAGCTCCGCCATTCTTGAGACGGTGGAGCAGCAGGCCGCCGCCACCACCGAGATCGCCCGGCAGGCGGAACATGCCGCCGGAAATACCGACGATGTGGCGGGGACGATCGGCGAGGTCGCAGCCTCCACCGCCGAAACCGGGCGCACTGCCGGGGTGGTGCTGACGGCGGCGGAAGACCTGTCAGAGGTGGCCGACAGCCTGCGCCGGACGCTGGCGCGCTTCCTCGGGCAGCTGCAAACCGCATAACCCTGCACCCTGTCATTGTTTTGCCATCTTTCCCGAAGAGTTAAGACCTGCCGGGCCACAGGAGCGTGAGGCCCGGCAGGACTGAAACACTGTGTGGGGTGGGGTGGAGCGATGCGGGATCCACGGATTGATTTCTGGCGCGGTCTGGCGCTGGTGTTCATTTTCTGGGATCACATCCCCGGCAACCGGCTGGGGGAGCTGACGCTGCGCAACATCGGCCTGTCCGATGCGGCGGAGCTGTTTGTGTTTCTGGCCGGGTTCGGCGCGGCGAAGGCATGGGGGCCGCTGCTGCTGCGGCAGGGGTATGCGGTGGCCTGCCAGCGGATTCTGAAGCGGGCGGCAACCCTGTATGTGGCCCATATCTTTCTGATGGTGCTGCTGATGGCGGTGGTGTTTGTCGCCAATGCCCATGTTGAGACCCGTGATTTTATCAGCGAGATGCATCTTGAGACGTTTCTGACGGCACCGGACCGGGTGCTGGTCGATGCAGTGCTGCTGCGCTTCCGGCCAGTGCTGCTGGACCCGTTGCCGCTGTATATTGTGCTGGTGCTGGCGATGGGGGCGGCGCTGCCGCTGCTGGTGCATCGCCCGCTGCTGCTGCTGGCACTGTCCGGGCTGCTGTATGCGCTGTGGCCGGATCTGCGCTGGCCGTCACGGTTTGGGGATCCCGGCTGGTTTTTCAATCCGCTGGCGTGGCAGTTCCTGTTTTTCATCGGGGCGCTGGCGGCACTGCACGGGCAGCGCCTGACCGGCCTGCTGGCGTCGCGCCCGGCGCAGGCGGCGGCGGCGATGCTGCTGGTGGCCGCGGCGGCGCTGGCCTTCAGCTGGCGGGTGCCGGACCTGCATGACCAGGTGATGCCGCAGGCGGTGGCACACTGGCTGTACCCGATTGATAAAACCAATCTGGATATCCTGCGGCTGATCCATTTTCTGCTGCTGGCATGGCTGGCGGCGGTGTGGGTGCCTGCCGGGCGGTGGACTGCGGCGCTGCCCGCCCGGCTGTTGCAGGCGATGGGGCGGCGGTCGTTGCCGGTGTTCTGCGCCGGGGTGGTGCTGGTGCCGGTGGCGGATGCACTGGCGACCGTGGCGGGATCGACGCTGATGGCTGATCTGCTGGTCGGGTTTGGTGGTTTTGCCGCGATGGCGGTGCTGGCGCTGGTGCTGGACTGGTTCGCCCGCCCGCTGCCCACCCCCCGCCCGGCGGTCTGAAAACCGGAAGTACGGCGGAGCCGTGCCTACTGGCCCATTGAGGGCCCGTGGGCGTGTGGGCCCATGAGGCAAGGGGGGCGGCAAGGGGGGGGCGGATGCCCCCGCCCGCCGTTTTGAGGGGCAAAGACCAAAATCCCAGACACCCAAAAACCTCTCTTCCCGGCAGCCGGGCTGGACGGATCAGCCTGCTTGGTCTATACCCTGTCCCATCACCGGACGGGGTGCCGCACCGGGTTCTGAACCTACCCGGGTGGGCAGGCTGGCGGGAGAGGCCAGAAGAACCGGGGCAGACCGTCCGCCGCCTGTCTGTTCCGGGCCAACTTCAGGAAAGCCGCCATGATCGACGCCGCCTTTGCCGAGATGTTTCCGCTGTCCGATGACACCACCCCGTACCGCAAGCTGGATGGCGATTTCGTCACCACTGAAAAGTTTGCCGGTCAGGATATGGTGGTGGTTGACCCGCAGGCGCTGACCCGGCTGTCGGCCGAGGCTTTCCGCGATGTGTCCCACCTGCTGCGCCCCGGCCATCTGGCCCAGCTGCGCGCCATCATCGACGACCCGGAAGCGTCGCCGAATGACCGCTTTGTGGCGCTGGAGCTGCTGAAGAACGCCAATATCTCCGCCAGCGGTATTCTGCCGATGTGTCAGGATACCGGTACGGCCATCATTATGGGCAAGAAAGGCCAGCGGGTCTGGACCGGGGCCAATGATGCCCTGTACCTGTCCGAAGGGGTGGCTGAGGCCTATACCCGCCTCAACCTGCGTTACTCGCAGATGAGCCCGGTGAACGCCTTTGACGAGGTGAACACCGGCAACAACCTGCCGGCCCAGATCGACCTGTACGCCACCGAAGGCGGTGCCTACAAGTTCATGTTCATGGCCAAGGGCGGCGGCTCGGCCAACAAAACCTTCCTGTTTCAGGAAACCAAGGCCGTACTCAACCCGGCCAGCATGGAAAAGTTCCTGCGTGAGAAGGTGCAGTACCTTGGTACCTCGGCCTGCCCGCCGTACCATCTGGCGGTGGTGATCGGCGGGACCTCTGCTGAAACCGCGCTGAAGACGGTCAAGCTGGCGTCCGCCCGCTACCTCGACGGTCTGCCGACCAAGGGTGGCAAGTTCGGCCATGCCATCCGCGATCTGGAGCTGGAACAGCAGATTCTGGAGATGACCCGCACGCTGGGCATCGGTGCCCAGTTCGGCGGCAAGTATTTCTGTCACGATGTGCGGGTGATCCGCCTGCCGCGCCACGGTGCCAGCTGTCCGGTCGCCATCGGCGTGTCCTGCTCGGCTGACCGCCAGATGTGGGGCAAGATCACCAAGGACGGCCTGTTCCTTGAGGCGCTGGAAACCGATCCGGCCAAGTACATGCCTGAAGTGCGGATTGATAAGCTGTCGGAAACCGTGGTCAACATCGACCTCAACCAGCCGATGGACCAGATCCGCGCCACCCTGTCGCAGTACCCGATCAAGACCCGCGTCAACCTGACCGGCACCATGATCGTCGCCCGTGACATCGCCCACGCCAAGCTGAAGGAACGGCTGGATTCCGGGGCCGGGCTGCCGGACTACTTCAAGAACCATCCGGTGTATTACGCCGGTCCGGCCAAGACCCCGGAAGGGTATGCCTCGGGCTCGTTCGGGCCGACCACCGCCGGGCGCATGGATGCCTATGTTGACCTGTTCCAGAAGCATGGCGGGTCGATGGTGATGGTCGCCAAGGGCAACCGCGGGCAGGCGGTGACCGATGCCTGTAAGGCGTACGGCGGTTTCTACCTCGGGTCCATCGGCGGGGCGGCGGCCCAGCTGGCCCAGCAGTCGATCAAGAAGGTTGAGGTGCTGGAATACCCGGAACTGGGGATGGAAGCGGTGTGGAAGATCGAGGTGGAAAACTTCCCGGCTTTTGTCATCGTCGATGACAAGGGCAACGACTTCTTCAAGCAGCTCTGATCCGTCGCGCCGGTTGCAGGGGCAGGGGGGCATCGCCCCCGCCCGAACCGGGGGAGGTCACAGCTCCCCCCCCCTCCCTTGGTATGGCCGGACCGTTTCAGCTCACGTTAACAATAATGCCTCCGGTATCAGTCCTTTGGTCTGATCCGGGGGCATTGTTGTTTTCCGGATTTGTAATCATCGTAAATGGAGATCGGAAAAACCGGTTGTTTTGTTTGAAAAGTGCCGGGATTCTCCGGTTTTCTGTGGTGTCGGTGATTGACGGATGCGTCAGGCGGTGCCTACACTTTCGCCTCAGACCATGTGCCGGGGCGAAACCCGGCCTTTTCCAATCTCGGCCTCTATGAAGACCAAGGGAGCTTCCCGTGAACAAAAATGACCTGATTGCCGCTATTGCCGATAAAAGCGGCCTGTCGAAGACGGATGCCGGTAAGGCGCTTGACGCCACGCTGTCAGCGATCACCGATGCGCTGAAGGCCGGGGACGATGTGCGTCTGGTCGGCTTCGGCACTTTCGAGGTGGCGGAGCGTGCGGCCAGCGAAGGCCGCAATCCGCGCACCGGCGACCCGATCACCATTCCGGCGTCGAAGCAGCCGAAGTTCAAGGCCGGTAAGGGCCTGAAGGATGCGGTGCAGTAAGGCACCCCGGTGACCGCCTTTTCCCCGATGGTCTGGGAGCCGCCGGGGGAGAGGGGACATCAGAAATGACATCACCCCGGCGCGCACGGCCGCCGGGGTGATGCTGTATCCGGGTCTGTAAAACCGGATCTGGAGACAGGCGGGGTGGGATCAGTCCGGGTAGCGGATTTCCAGCACTTCCAGCATATCGGTCCCGGCGGGGGTGCGTACCGGCACGGTGTCGCCGATCCCGGCTTTCATCAGGGCTTTCGCCACCGGGGACAGCCATGAGATGCTGCCGACGGTCATATCGGCCTCATCCTGCCCGACGATGGTGACGGTCACCTCTTCATCGCGGGTGTTGACATAGGTGACGGTGGCCCCGAAGAACACCTGCCTGCGGTTTTTCTGCTGTGAGGGGTCAACCACCTCGGCGCAGTCCAGCCGCTTGGTCAGAAAGCGGATGCGGCGGTCAATCTCGCGCAGGCGCTTTTTACCATAGATATAGTCCCCGTTCTCTGACCGGTCGCCATTGGCGGCAGCGCGGGAGACCGCCTCGACCACCTTGGGGCGTTCCTGCGTCCACAGGGTTTTGTATTCCCCGCGCAGGCGCTCCAGCCCGTGCGGGGTGATCAGGTTGCGCGGCGGCGGCGGGGCATCCCCGGCCTGTGCCTGTGCCGGGGCGGCGGCTGCTTTGGGGGGCATACGGCGCATGGGCGTCAGGCGATAATGTCAGGCAGCATCGCGCTTTCCAGCTTGATGATCTCATCCTTCAGGATCAGCTTGCGCTTTTTCAGGCGGGACACCTGCAACTGGTCAAACGGCATCTGCTCCGTCAGGCGGGCGATCACGTCATCCAGATCCCGGTGTTCGGTCTTCAATTCCGCCAGTCTGGCCAGCAGCCGGGACTGGGTTTCGTCGTCGATCATGCTTGTTTTTAACCCTGCTGAAAACGGGGTGGGGGCGGAAAATGCCGCCGACCGGAACAGACTATACCAATTTTCAGGAAAAATAGGGCAGGATTTACAGGCCCGTCAGCGGTATGTCCGGCGAAAACCGTACGGCGGTCATGGGAATGCCACTGGAGCATTCGCGCCGGACGCGGTATGGCTTATGGGGCGGGGTGGGACTGCGGTACCGCATGCCCCCGGTTTTCTTCCTGATTACCAGGTTTCTTCCTGATGACCCGGTTTCCCCCTGATGACAGTGTGATGAAAGGACCAGCGGATGAGAGAGATCAAGACCATCGGTGTGATGACCAGCGGCGGCGACTGCGCGGGCCTGAACGCGGTGATCCGTGCTGTCACCACGGCGGCGGTGGAACGCTACGGCTGGAAGGTCTATGGCATTCAGGATGGCAGCATGGGTCTGATCAGCCGTCCGCTGCGCTTTCAGGAACTGAGCCCGGCCAATCTTGGCAACACCCTGCGGGAAGGCGGCACGTTTCTGGGGACCACCAATAAGGGGGACCCGTTCAACTTCCCGATGCCGGACGGCAGCTTCCGCGATCTTTCCGGCGAGTTTGCCGAAGGGGCGCGGATGCTGGGGCTGGATGCGCTGGTGGTGGTCGGCGGTGACGGATCAATGCGCATTCTGTCCCGGCTGTGCCAGCAGGCGGGTCTGGGCATGGTCGGGGTGCCGAAGACCATCGACAACGACGTGCATGGCACTGAATATGCGGTCGGTTTCGCCACCTCGATCAACGTGGTGACCGAGGCGCTGGACCGCCTGCAGCCGACGGCGGCCAGCCATCACCGGGTGATGATTCTGGAAGTGATGGGCCGGGACGCCGGGCACATTGCCATCAACGCCGGGATTGCCGGCGGGGCCGATGTGGTGCTGGTGCCGGAGATCCCCTATACGCTGGATGGCGTGGCGGGCAAGATCCGCTCGGTACTGGCCCGGGGCCGGACCCATGCGCTGGTGGTGGTGGCGGAGGGCGTGAAGACTGCCGAAGGCACCAACGCCACCATTTCGCATGTCGGCGGCGAGCAGCGCTATGGCGGTATCGGCCATTATCTGACGCAGAAAATTGCCGATCTGACCGGGGCGGAAACCCGGGTCACCATTCTGGGCCACGTCCAGCGCGGCGGCACGCCATCAACCCGCGACCGCATTCTGGCTTCGGCATTCGGCACCCATGCGGTGGATCTGGTGGCGGAGCGCCGGTTCCATCATATGGTCGGCTGGCAGAACCGTGGCGTGGTTGCGGTGCCGCTGGAAAAGGTGACGATCGGGGCCTGTTCGCTGGACCCGAATGATACACTGGTCCGCACTGCCCGCTCGCTGGGGGTGTATGTGGGCGAGGAACCGGCGGCGGATGCCGGGGATTCCTCCGGTCTGTAAGGCTGGCTGACAAACGGAAAAGCCCGGCGCGAAACACCGCCGGGCTTTTTTGCGTCCGGGCTGGCCCCGTGCCCGCGTGGGCACGTAAGCCAAGCGGGCGGATGCCCGCGCCCGGCGTGTGAGGGACCAAAAACAAAGGCGGAAGCCCGGCCCTGCCGGGCTGACTGGGCCATTGAGG
>NZ_KB907340.1 GCF_000381985.1 Novispirillum itersonii subsp. itersonii ATCC 12639
CAGCCTGCTGTTCCGACGGATCCGCCGCCGTATTCGCTTCCGTCGACGTCGCCGTCACCTTCAGCGTCACAGAGGTCCGGTCGTTTTCCCCCGGTGTCAGCGTCAGGCCCTTCAGCTGCTCCGGCGTCAGCGTATAGCTGCCGTCCGCATTCGCCTTCAGGGTATCAGCGCCGCTCTTCAGCGTCGCGTTGCCCGGCACACCTTCAATCTTGATGCTCAGGCTTTCGTTCGTGCTGTCCGTCAGCGCCGACGCGATATCCAGCGTCACCGTCGTATCTTCCGTCCCGGCAATACCGCCGGTCGGGCCGGTCAGAGTCGGAGCGTCAGCAACCGGCGTCACCGTTACCGGAAGATCAGCTTCGACCGTCTTGCTGCTGCCGTTGGCGGTTTCCGTCGTCGTCACGCTGATTTTCAGCGTAAAATCGTCATCGCTGTTTGCTGGCGGCTTAATTGTCAGTCCGGCAAGCTGGGCTGCAGTCAGCGTATAAGACCCGTCGGCACCGGCAGTCAGGGCCTTACCGTTCTGTGCCAGAGTGGCTCCGGCCGGCACGTTGGAAATGACGACGCTCATCACTTCTGAGCCATCGGTGTCGTTCAGCGAGGCCGATACATCCAGGGCAATCGGCTGATCTTCTTTCCCCGTAGCAGCCTTCACCGCCAGATTGGCAGCGTCCGCAACCGGGTCAATGACGATGCTGGCCGTTGCCACTGACGTCTTGGAGTCTCCGTTGGCGGACTCCGTCGCAGTCGAGGTCACGGTCAGATTGATGGTTCCGCTGAAATCTTTCGGCGGGGTCATCGTCAGCCCGGCCAGCTGCTCGGTGGTCAGAGACCAGCTGCCATCCGGATTCTTGGTCCCGGCGCTGAGGGTTGCCCCTCCCGGTACACCGGTCAGACGGATGCTGAGAGTTTCCGAACCGTCGGTATCAACCAGACGGGTGTCAAGATTCAGCGGAATCACCGCATCTTCCAGCACCGAAGCGGGCGGCGCCAGCGACACAGGCGGCTGATCGGCAACCGGCGTCACGGTCAGCGGAATGCTGAACTGGCTGGTCGCAACATCACCGCCAACCCCAGTGGTGGTGGCCTGAATGTTCATAGTCACCGAACCGGAATAGTTTTCCGGCGGTGTCAGGGTCAGACCGGGAATATCAGCGGCGGTCAGAACCCAGCCATTGCCAGTCTGAACCCCATGGTTGAGCACGGTCCCCGGCGGCAGGCCAGTGATCAACACGCTCAGGGTCCCGGTCCCGCTGGACAGCAGCTGTGTCAGGTTCAGCCCGATCGCTGTGTCTTCCAGCGTCGTCAGGCTCTGGCTGCCCAGCTCTGCCGCTTCTGCCGGCGGCAGATCAACGGTCGGGGTTTCGGCAGCCTGCTGTGGAGTTGCCAGTGCTTCCACCGGGGCCGCCCCGGCGGCAGGAAGATCGGCGGCAGGGGCCGTATTCGGGTCAATGATCGTCACGGGGTCCGCGGCATTGACATCAACGGTCGGTACCGTTTCCGCCCGCTGCGGGGCCGGAGACGGGTCAGCTGCGGCCTCAGCCTGCTGATCCCCCGCCTGCGGGGTCGCCTGCTCCGGCTGCTCTCCGCGGTCAGACGGGGTCACCCCCGGGGCTTCAGCCGGATCACGGTTGAGGGCCCCTTCTTCAGAGGGGCGGGCTTCAATCGGCAGGCTGGCATTGGTCGGCTGCAGATCACGTCGGCTGCCGGTATGCACGGCACCAAGGCCACCGACGCTATCACCGTTATCGCCGGCCGGATCGTCGATCGCGCGCTCGATCGCATCCATGTCGCCGTCCAGCTCGTCGTCACCGGTCTGCATGGGGGCAGCCTGGGCAGGCGCCTCCGCAACCGTGGAAGTACTGACAGGAACCTCCGATGTCAGTTCAATTTCTTCCGGTTCGACAACGCGAATGTTTTCGTCAGCCATTCTGTCCCCCAATACCCCGACAAACGGGCATTCCCCACTTTATCACATATCTCCGGCGACGCCCAGAACAGCCCCTATCTCTGTCCGGGCATCATCGCTGCCAGAGCACCCTTTACTGCCGCGCAGACAGGCGCCGGTCACCGTTCGGTGAACGCCTGTGTTGCAGCGATATAGACAGGCTTCAACAGATATTCGATCAAAGTTTTCTCACCAGTCAGAATATCAGCCTGCACAACCATCCCCGGTATCAGCCGGTTATGCTGTTTACCGACCCAATCCTGAGACAAGGAAATCTTAGCCTTATAGTAAGGTTGGTTCTGTTCGTCGAAGAACGTGGTGGCCGAGACCTGATCCAGCTTGCCGTCAATGCTGCCATAACGGGCAAAATCGAACGCCGTCACCTTCACACGCACGGTCTGACCGACGGCAACGGCCCCGACGTCCTTGGTGGCAATCCGCGACTCGACCTGAAGTTCACCATCTTCAGGAATAATTTCCATCAGAAGTTGGCCCGGAGCAATCACTTCTCCGGAATGATTGACCGCCAGCCCCTTGACCACGCCATCCATCGGTGACCGCACCATCAGGCGGCTCACCTTGTCACGGGCCCGGTTGAGGTTCTCCTCGACCTCTGCCAGTTCACTGGTCACCGCACCCAGACGGCTCATCGCATCCTCGCGACCGACACTGACCAGTTCCGTCAGCTGCTTTCTGGCTTCCTCAATGGCTGACCGTACTGTTTCAAGTCGGCCAACAGCGCGGGCATGATCTGCCTGCACGGTGGCCAGCTCCCGCTCTGCCCGCAGCAGATTCACGCGTGACCCGATCCCCTTCTCGAACAGATTCTTATAAACGTCCCGCTCCTGCGTCAGCACGTCAATCTGACGGTTGGTGGCCGACAGCTCGCGCAGGATACCGTCCTGTTCCGCCTGCCGCTGTTCCAACCGGGTCTGGAGTACCGCCCGCCGGTCAAACTGCGACTGTTCCTGCGCCCGCAGGATGGCGATCTGATCCTGCCCAAGCCCGGTATAAAGACCGCCGCTGCTGCCACCGTCAAAAGCCCGGCCTTCCGCAAAAGCACGCAGACGCTCCGCCTGCAGCTGAAGGCTGGCCTTGCGGGCCATCAGCTGGCCTTCCTCTGCCTCGAACCCGGCCGGGTCAAGAATCACCACCGGATCACCGGCCTTGACGTGCACGCCGTCCCGCACCGGCACCGCACGGACAATTCCGCCTTCAAAGTGCTGGATCTTCTGGATCGACCCCTTCACGACCACCTGACCGGAGGTCACCGCAGTTTCCGCCACCGGCTGGGTGGAGGCCCAGACCGTGAACGCAAGGACAATCGCCGAGATCGACAGAATGGTGTTCCGCCGCTGGTCTCGGATGTCTTCCTCAAGATGGACAACATGGGCCATCGGGCGCGGCTTACGGCGGCCACGCTCAACAACCGGGTGGCCCATAGCGTCTTGGATCATGGTTTCAGGAGGCATTGGTATTCTCCCCGGCGGTAACCTGCGGCGCAGCGCCGGCTGTGTTCGGTGTCGTATTCGGTTTCAGGGTATCAACAGGCACAAAGCGGACGACCTGACCGTCCCGCAGCTCCAGCAGCTTGTCGCACAGGCGGACATGGCTGGGGCGATGGGTCACCACCAGAACCGTCGCCCGGCCTTTCAGATGACGGATCACGTTCATCAGTGCGGTGTCGCCGTCAAAGTCGAGGCCGCCCGCCGGTTCGTCCAGCAGCACAATCGGGGCATCTTTCCGCAGCAGAACGCGGGCCAGCGCGATACGGGTCCGCACGCTGGGGGAAGCGACTTTCTGGTCACCAAAACGCGTCTCCAGCCCCTGAGGAAGTTCGCGGGTGTCGTTCAGGATTCCCGCTTTTTCCGCCGCATCCCGCAGTTCCTCCGGCGTTGCCGACGGATCGGAGAGCTGAATGTTCTGGGCGACGGTCCGGCGCAGAATTTCAGGATCCTCCGGGGAATAGGCGATCACCCGGCGGTACTCCACCGGGTCAAACCGGCGCACATCCATGCCGTCAATCTTTACCATCCCGGTCTGGCCACGCAGCATTCCGGCGACGCTTTTGATCAGGGTGGTTTTACCCGCCCCGTTGCGACCGACCACGGCGACCACTTCGCCCGGCTTCACATCAAACGTCACCCCCAGCAGAGCAGGTTCACTGTCCTGACTGTACCGCAGGCTGAAACGGTTGACGCTGAGAGCGCCCCCCAATGCCCGCACCGGACGGATGATCGAGTTGGGAATCCGTTCCGGCGGCATTTCCATCAGACGGTCAATCTGACGGGCCGAGGACTGTACCTGTTCCGACCGGGCCAGCACCATAAATCCCGCCTGAAACGGTGCCAGTGCCCGCCACAGCAGGATCATCGTGGCAATCAGGCCGCCGGTGGTGATCCAGCCATGCATCGCCGCCGTCGCCCCAAACCACAGGGTGACAATGCCACAGGTCATCACAATGCCCTGCGCCAGCACCGACAGCAGGGCCGTGGTCCGGGCCGTCGCAAAGTTCGCCTGCGCCGCACGGGCTGATCGCACCCGATACCGCTCCAGCCAGACACCCAGCGCACCGGAGGTCCGCAGCAGACGGTGACGGCGGATCGCCTCAATCGCCAGTTCCTGCCGGGCGGCAACACTGCGGGCAGCTTCCGCCACCTGCCGACGCAACGGTTCCCGCGCCCACAGGCCCAGCAGCATCAGGGCCAGAGCCCCGACCGCCGGGATCAGACCAAGCCAGCCACCGAGAAAGAAAATCGTCGCAATAATCAGGATCGAAAATGGCACATCCAGCACCGACTGCGCACTGGCACCGGTCAGGAATTCACGGACGGTCTCAAAGTCCTTAATCCGGGAGATCTGCGCCCCGACCGATGCATTTTCCGTCACGGAAGGCGGCAGCCCCATCAACCGCTCAAAAATCGCCCGTCCCACCAGCAGGTCGATACGGGACCCCACCTGAGCCAGCAGGCGGGTCCGCTGTGAGCGCAGCACCATCTCTGCCGCCAGCGCCACCAGCATGACCAACAGCAGTGCCCCCAGCGTACGATCCTGTGCCGAGGTGATGAAACGGTCATAAATCGCCATCACATACATCGGCGAGGTAATGGCCAGCAGGGTGATGCAGACCGTCTGGATCATCGCCAGTGCCAGATGCGGACGGAACCGCTTGAGCGTCGACAGCAGCCATGAGCCATGCTTCAACGCCACCGCCTGCTCGTCCGCATCAACGATCGCGTCAAACGTCAGCACAGACCCGGCAATATCACCGTCTATGGAGGTCATACCCTTGGCTGGGTCGAAAACGTGAAACTGGCGACCATCCCGTTCCAACACCACCATCGCCAGCCCGTTATCAGGCAGGAACAGACAGGGCAGATCACGGTCCGGCAATCCCGCCACCGAGGCAGATCGTATCTTGCTGGTATACCCAAGATTGACCATCGTTCGCCGCAAAGCGGTCAGGTCAAGATCAGGCTCGAAATACGGCAAAGCCTCCACCAGATGGCGGGTATCTCCGGCCCAGCCCAGAACCCGCAGCAGAACTGGCAGACACAGGCCAAAATCATTGCGCTTCAGCAGGTTTTCCGGCGGCAGCTCCAGTTCGCGGGACGCATAGCGGACCGGTGTCAGAACCTCGGCATCCACAGCAACCGGTGTCTCCGGCATCTGACCGGCCCGGACCTGAGCGGCATTTTCAGTGGTCGGCGGTGTCATGACTTACATCCCCCCTTGCGATCCGCTGCCGGGCTGGGGCCCTGTCTCAGCGGCAGCCGGACCCGGCGCAACGGGCGGCAAGGCAGCCTTCGGAGCGGCCGGCGGCTTTACAGGCACCGGCGCCATCGGATTTTCCAGCAGCTGGAGACGGCCATCGCGGATTTCGTAATGTGTCGTGGCAATCCGCAGCGTCGACGGACGATGGCTGACAATCACCACACCACAGGTAGGCATCCGCCGCTCAATCGCTTCGGTCAGGCGTTGATCTGAAGCCCCGTCGAGCAGGGCATTGGCATCATCAAACAGCAGCAGCAGCGGATCCGCAGTCAAAACGCGGCCAATGGCAATACGCTGGATTACCCCACGCGGCAGGGAAGATCCGATCCGCCCCCCCAGCGGGGCATCAAACCCCTGCGCCAGACTGGCGGCGACTTCGTTCAGACCCAGCTCATCGGCCACCTTCAGGGCGTCCTGCTCCCTCTCGGCGTCGAACAGGGTCAGGTTCTCCATCAGGGTCCCGGTAAAGACTTCGCCCTGTTCCGGCAGCACCCCGATCAGCGCGGCGACAGATTGCGGGTCAAGCGAGGACAGATCCTGACCATCAATCAGCACCCGGCCTTTATCAGGACGGACCTGCCCGGTCATCAGCCACAGCAGCAGGGATTTCCCGCTGCCGTTTTCCCCACGGATACTGATGGATTCGCCGGGACGGAGGGTCAGGTTGACGTCCTGCACGACAAAAGTGCCATCAGGACGCTTGCCGTGGCTGACATTCTCCAGCGTCAGAACGCCTTCCGTCACTTCCAACGGCTTCATCGAGATGTTCACCGGCATCGAGAACGTCTCTTCCACCCGCTGGATGGCGGTATGCACACTCTGACGGCGCAGCCACACCCCGATTGCCGCCTGAATCGGCGGAGCAATCCGCCCGGCCAGCATGGTACAGGCACCAAGGCTGCCGACGGTCATCGCATGATCCACCACCATCAGCGCCCCAAAGGCGACGGTCAGCACGGTCAGGGCCTGCATGTAAATCGCCCCGGTGATCTGGCCGTTCCCCTGACGGATCGCCAGACCGCGCCGCCCGCCCAGCGCCCCTTCCAGAAGACGCTCGAAGCGGCGCAGCATCTGCACTTCCGCAGACAGGGCCTTGACGGTCTGAATCCCGGACAGGGTTTCCAGCATAAAGTTAAAACGCCGCTCGTCCTGTTCGCCGGTCTGCTCGGTCGCCCCCCGCAGCTGCTGGCCCTGCCAGATCGAAACACCGATGAAGATCGCTGAGGCCACAATCGGGGCCAGCACCAGCCAGCCCCCAAGGAACATGATGACCGAGAGGTAGATCACCACGAACGGCGCATCGACAAGGGCCAGCAGGGTTCGCCCGCCAAACTGGTCACGCAGACGGTCAATCGCTGACAGGCGTTCAAGATGGGTACCGCCGCCATCACGCTCGAAACCCGACAGGGGCAGGCTGAGCAGACGACGCAGCGTTTCGTAATGGCCCCGGTGTTCAAAGCGGGCGGAGACGAGACCGGCGATCCCCTCCCGCACGGTGCGGAGCAACGCTTCCAGCACGATAGCCGTCAAGACCCCCAGCGTCAGCATATCCAACGTGGCGGTATTGTGATTCGGCAGAATCCGGTCATAGACCTGCAGCATCGACAGCGGCAAAGCCAGCGCGACGAGGTTGATCACCAGCGACGCACTGACAAGTTCCGCCAGATGACGGTGTCCGGCGACCAGATCCTTCGGACTCTGTGCAGCCTGAAAACTGCGGGACAGGCCGATCATGCGGTTGCTCCTTAAAACCTTCAGCAGACCGCACAGCAACGCATCAACCCCTGATTTCAGAGGGCCGGTGACCTGTACCGGTCCGGCCCTGCCTGATCACAGGGAATACACCCTTCCCATTCCGCACTACCCGATGTTTGCGCCGCTGTGTGTCCACAACGCTATAACACCCAAGACGTTAACATGTTCCCTACAAACCCGCGCAAAAGCGCGGTCCGGAGGGGACGCACCGTTAAGACGTCAAACCCGATTGCCCAAGTGTGATGGAGCCAGAACCAGCCGCAAGGGTCAATTATGCCTTTCGCCATGACCGGCAGGCCACCCCACCAGATCATAAACCTTAAGTCGTAATCCACAGCGCGCGAAATGCTTTGATGACCGTCAAAAAAGCCGAGCATCCCCATTCGCTGACAGCCACAGGGCGAAACGATAACGTCCCGGACCGGGACTTCTTTTTATGTCAGGAGGACGGCGGGACCGGCAGACGATCCGGCCCCAGTGGTGCCCGCTGCCGGACTCGAACCGGCACTCTCTTGCGAAAAGCGGATTTTAAGTCCGCTGCGTCTACCGATTCCGCCAAGCGGGCACGCTGTGGTCTGGTCAGAGACAGGGGCAGACCCTAAACGCTTCACAAACCTGAGACAAGACCCCTTACGCAACCCATGGCATATCTGACAGTCTGCCGGGCAGGCTGGGCCGTTTTCTTGACCGGTGTTTTCAGGTACCGTGCAGACCATGAGACAGACAGACACTCCGCCCCTTCCGCCCGTCGCTGCGGACCATACCCCCTATGATCAGGGGGCCGCACTGGATTTTCTGGCCACTCCGGCAGCCCACGGACTGCCCCCCAATGCCGCTGTTGAGCGTATCGACACCCATATCTCCGCCGTCTTTCTGGCTGGCAGTCAGGCGCTGAAAATCAAGAAAGCGGTCACCTTGCCCTTTCTGGATTTTGTTCCGCTGGCAGCGCGGGAGCGGGCCTGCCGGGCAGAGATTGACCTGAACCGCCGGACCGCACCGTCCCTGTATCTCGGCCTTGCGGCCCTGTGCCGCGCCCCGGACGGCAGCCTGTCGCTGCAGGACAATCCGCCGACGGACGCACCGGCGGTAGACTGGGTGATCCGGATGGCCCGCTTTCCGCAGACCGCCCTGCTGGACCAGATCGCCGCCGCTCAGGGCCTTGACCGCACCCTGCTGCTGGATCTGGCTGAAGGGCTGGCCGCCTTCCACAAAGCAGCCGCGCCGACCCGGTCCTATGGCGGGGCCGCCGCCATGCATCACACGCTGGACGGCATTGCCACCTCGATGGAGGCCCATCGGGGAACGGTATTCAAGGGGCGGGAGATTGACCATGTCCTCTCTGCGACCCGGTCACGGATTCACGCCCTGACTGCCCGGCTCGATCAGCGCCGCAGTGACGGACTGGTCCGGCAGTGCCACGGTGATCTGCACCTGCGCAACATCTGCCTGCTGGACGGAAAGCCGGTCGCCTTTGACTGCATCGAATTCAATCAGGATTTCGCCCAGATTGACATCCTGTACGATCTGGCCTTCCTGCTGATGGATCTCCGGCACGCTGGCTATTCCCGGGAAGCATCGACCGTACTGAATGCCTGGCTGGAACAGACCAACGATCTCGGCGGGCTGGTTCTGCTGCCGCTGTTCCTGTCCCTGCGGGCCCAGATCCGGGCCCATGTTATCGCCAGTCATGGCCGCCTACCATCAGGATCCGACCCCCTTGCACAGCGAGGCCCGGCGATACCTGCGGGAGGCGGAACGGTATCTTCTGCCGTCCTCTCCGCAGGTGGTGGCGGTCGGAGGATTGTCCGGGTCGGGTAAAAGCCGCTGCGCGCGACGGCTTGCTGACGGTCTGGGGCAGGCCGCCGGGGCGGTCGTGCTGCGCACCGACGTGATCCGCAAACGCCTGTTTGGCCGCGGCCCTTATGAAGCCCTGCCGCCGGAGGCCTATACCCCGGATGCATCGGCACAGACCTATGCCGCGCTGTATGCCGATGCGCTGACCGTACTCGGATCCGGCCTGCCGGTGATCGCCGATGCGGTGTTTGCCCGGCCCGAGGAACGGGATGCAATCGCCGCCGTTGCTGCTGCGGCGGGGGTTCCCTTCCGTGGCCTGTGGCTGGAAGCGGCAATGGATGTTGCCGCTGACCGCATCCGCAAACGCACGCGGAATGCCTCCGATGCCACCGTTGCAGTCTTGCAGCAGCAGCAAACCTATGATACCGGGCCGATCCACTGGGCCCGGATCAACAGCTCGGGATCCCGCCGCGACACCGACCGGCAGGCCCGGGCTGCCCTGAGGCAGCCCGCCTGAACCGGATTACCCGCCTTATGATGACCCATCCGTTTTTCAAGAAAGCAGACCGTTCATGACCGACCTTCTTTGCCACTGTGGCTCCGGCCAGACCTTTGCCGCCTGCTGTGAACCGATCCTGACCGGTGCTGCCCCGGCCAAGACGGCCGAAGCCCTGATGCGGTCACGCTACAGCGCCTTCGTCACCGGCAATGTGGACCACATCGAAAACAGCATTGCCCCGGAAGCCCGCACCGACTTCAACCGGACCCACGTTGAAGAATGGGCCAAGTCCAGCGAATGGCTGGGCCTGACCGTGGTCAGCACCGAACAGGGTGGCGAAGACGACGAAGAGGGGTATGTGGAATTCGTTGCCCGCTTCAAGCTGGGCGGCAAAGATTATTCCCACCACGAAACCGGCTACTTCCGGAAAGTGGATGGCGCGTGGATGTATATCGACGGCAACAACGGCCCGCGCACCGTGGTCCGTCAGGGGCCGAAAGTCGGACGGAACGACCCCTGCCCGTGCGGATCGGGCAAAAAGTACAAAAAGTGTCACGGCGCCTGACGCCGACACAGACGGGCCGCCCCACCGGGTGGCCCGTTTTCTTTTACCGGCACAGGGTTTCCGCAAAAATTTCAATATTCTGACACTGGTTCCGGCAGACCGCCTGCGGGGGACAGCCCTGCGCCCGGCGCACTTCCCGCCAGCTGAAAATAAGGTCATACTCATTCAATCCTAAGGGGCTTTTCTGCCCCATCCTTCGCCCCGGGACATTCCGCCCCGAGACTCCCCCGGAATGACAAGACTCAGGAGAGAAACAATGTCCGGACTGAAAATTCTTCAGGCGGTCATCCCCGATGCCCGCACCGGCCTTGCCACACTGGAAACCGCCGTCCTGCTGGGGCGGACGCAGGGCTGTCATGTCCGCGTCCTGCATGTCCGCCCCGATCCGGCGACCTCCATCCCCCTGATCGGGGAAGCCATGTCCGGCGCCCTGGTGGATGAGGTGATGCGCCTGACCGAAACACAGGGAAAAGAGCGCGAGGCAGAGGTCACTGCCCTGTTTGAGCAGGTGGTGAACCGCTTTGACCTGACTGTCACGGATGAACCGCCGGGCCCCGGTACCCTGTCGGTGACCCTGAAAACAGTGGTCGGCGCGGAAGACGATGTTGCAGCCCTGCAGGGCCGGATGAGCGACCTGATCATCGTCGGGCGCCCCGGGGCTGAAGAAGAACCTGCGCTGCAGGCAACCCTGAATGCTGTGCTGCTGGACAGCGGGCGTCCGGTTCTGGTCGCACCGCCGCGCCCGGTCAACACGCTGGGCACCCATATCGCGATTGCCTGGAATGGCAGCCCGGAAGCAATGCGGGCAATTGCCGCCGCCCAGCCGCTGCTGCTGAAGGCCGAAAAGGTAACCATTCTGGTCGCTGAAGAGCCGGACAGCACCACCTCCGCCGCCGATCTGGAAACTTATCTGGCCTGGCACGGGGTTACCGCCAGCGTGCAGCCGGTAAAAAGCGCGGGCATCGGTGGGGCCGCCGTCGGCGCTGCCCTGCTGACAGCCTGTGGCGGTCTTGGCGCTGACCTGCTGGTGATGGGGGCCTTCACCCATTCCCGCCTGCGGCAACTGATTCTGGGCGGCGTGACACGCCATATTCTGGATAATGCCACTCTGCCGGTGCTGTTCAGTCACTGACCGGCGCAACAAGCCCTCAGTGTCCCGGCGTGTCGGTCCGGGACACTGAGGGGTCAGTTCTTATCCTCGCCCTGACTCATGATGCCAATCCCCATCCCAACGCTGCCGAAGGTCACAAACAGACCAAAGAACAGCAGAATCAGGATCAGGGCCGGACTGTCAGAGCGCATTGCCATGGTGCGGATGCCGCCGATATCGGTCCACAGCAACAGAATGCCGAAAACGAAACCGCCCAGCGTGCCGACGGCCAGATGCTGGAACAGGAATTTCAATACATTGCTTTCATGGCGGTTCAGCGGCATGGCCCGGCCCCGGATCGTCTGCGGAAAGTAAGAAGTATTCAAGTATACGCGTGAACGGCCTTTATGGTTTGACCCGCGTCAACAAAATCGCCAGCCCGGCAATCAGGAACAGCAGGATCGTTGCCATCCCCACCCGTTGCGATCCACTGACCACCGTCACCCATGCCAGCAGCATCGGCCCGGCAAAGGCTGTTACCTTACCCGACAGCGCCGCCAGCCCGAACAGTTCCGCCCGGCGCTCTTCCGGAGCGATCCGTGCCATCAAAGTCCGGCTGCCGGACTGGACCGGCCCGAAGAACAGCCCCAGCGGCAGCACCAGCGCCCAGAACAGCACCTTGGAAGAAACCAGCAGCAGACCGATCCCCAGCCCGGTCATTGCTGCCACCCCGACAACAATGATCCAGCGTGCCCCCAGACGGTCATCAAGCCAGCCGAACACCGCAGCCCCAAGACCGGAGGTCACATTCAGGGCAATACCGAGCAGGATGATTTCATCCAGCCCCATCCCGAAAGTTCCGGCGGCATAAATTCCGCCAAAAGCAAACAGGGTGTTCAGGCCGTCGAGATAGAGCATCTGCGCCAGCAGAAACCACCCCAGCACCCGATCCCGTCGCAGGGCAGCCACCTGACCGGCCAGATCAGCCAGCCCGCGCCGCACAACAGACCCTGCCGGTCGGCTGCGGGGCCGCTCCGGGACCATCAGAAACAACGGCAGGGCAAACACCGCCATCCACAGGGCCGCCAGCAGCATGGTCGCCCTCACCGGCTCCGCCCGTGCCGGATCCAGCCCGAACGGAGCCGGATCGGCCTGCACAAAGCCGACCAGCGCCACCACCAGCAGCACCAATCCCCCGGCATAGCCCAAACCCCAACCCCAGCCGGAGACCGCCCCCAGCCGCCGGGGCGGAGCCACCGCGGGCAACAGGGCATTATAAAAAGCCATGCCAGTTTCAAAGGCGACCGTCGCCACAGCAACCAGAATCAAAGCCAGCGGCACAGACCCCGGGTCCGGCGTCACCCACCACAGCCCGGCCGTACAACCGGCACAGAGGATCAGGGTTGCCGCCAGCCACGGCTTGCGCCGCCCGGCCTGATCGGCAATCGCGCCGCCGACCGGGGCCAGCACCGCAATCCCCAGACCGGCGGCACCCATCGCCCACCCCCACAGCGCGGTGCCCTGCTCCGGGGTCGGGGCCACGGCTTTGGTGAAGTACGTGGCAAAAATAAACGTCATCACCAACGCCGGAAAGGCGCTGTTGGCCCAATCAAACAGACACCACGCCGCAACCCGCCCACGATCAAGCCGGTCTGCCGGTGCGGGGGGCGGCGTGGTCATCCCGGCTACCCCGGTCAGTGATCAGAACCGTGGAGGATGCTGCTCTGCAGGCCGGTGTCATAGTCCTGACCGGCCTGCGTCAGCACAATGCCGACCGGCCAGCGGCTTTCCGCCAGTCCCTTGCGGGTCAGGGCAACCCAGACCGCTTCATTGCGCAGGCCGGTGGCATCCTGCGACATCACCACGTAGGGCCCGAGATGGAAGTGGTTGCCATGCGGATCGGGGAAGGTGGTAATAAACGGCTGGCCGGTGGCAGCATCGGGCTGGCTGGTGCCTGACAGCTTCGCCAGCACCTGCAGCAGGGTCAGCGTCTTCAGCTGCAGCGGATTGAGCTTCAGCGGGTTCTTCTTATTGGGGGCCATCTGTGCGGTCCTTAAACCTGAGGGATCTGAAAGCGGATCAAGGCAGGAATCGCCAGCCCCGATGCATTGCACTGTCATAGTGCTTTTTCAGGCCGAGGGGAATCCGCTTCGCATCTGCAAATGCGACGCAGAGTTATCTTTTTCTTCGATAAACAAAAACCGGGGTGCGTTGCCACACCCCGGTTTCCGGTTTCCAGAACGCCTGACCGCTTACCCGGCCAAGGAGCCGAACTGACGGCTGGCCACGGTCAGCATCGCCAGATCGACACTGGCCGCTGCCCGCAGCTCACCCAACAGCTGGTCGGTCCGGTCCACCGCCGCGCGGTAGCCTTCGGCCCAACGCGCCAGCGCCTGATCTGCCGCCGTATCCGGCTGCGTGGTCAGAATCCGCGCTGTCACCGCACGCTGCAGGGCATACAGCTCGTCGATCACCGCTGCTGCCGCCAGCTTTTCCCAATGACTGCCGGACAGCAGCAGGGCTTCCGCCGCGCTGTGCAGCCAGCTCAGGCCAAAGCGGCTGCCAACCGCAAAGTACTGGGCCGCAGCCACGGCGATGCTGGTGTTCAGCTCGCCCGACAGGCGCACCACATCGGGCACCGACTCCAGCAGACCCATGTATGCGACACGGCGGGCCAGATCATCCGGCACACCGGCAGCGGTCAGGGTCTCCACCCGGCGGGCGATGGCATCCGCCATATCCGCAGAGCACAGGCTGTCCACCGCACCGAGCAGGGCTTCCGCCCCTTCCCGCAGCGAGGCGATCAGGGCACCCTGATCAATCGGCTGGGCGACATGACGCAGCACCCACAGGGTATTGCGCTCAATCAGGCGGTTGGCGGCATTCAGCATATCAAGCTGGATATCCGCCGACACCTTGGTGTCGAGAGCCTCGATATCGGTCCACAGCTGCCGCAGCCCATAGGCATCGCGGGACACCACATAAGCCCGGGCAATCACCGCTGGCGGCTGGCCGGTCTTTTCCATGATCTGAGTCATGAAAGTGATGCCCGCACGGTTAACGATGCTGTTTGCAGCGTGCGTGGCGATGATTTCACGCTTCAGCTTATGGGCCTTGATCTGGGTCGCATAGGTTTCCCGCAGCTGAGTCGGGAAATAGGCAATCAGATCCGCTTCCATCGACGGATCATCGGGCAGATCGCTGTCGATGATTTCATCAAACAGCCACAGCTTGGAATAAGCGATCAGCACCGCCAGTTCCGGGCGGGTCAATCCGGTCCGGTTGTTCAGACGCTCGGCAATGGTCTCGTCATCGGGCAGGAACTCGATGCCGCGGTCAAGACGGCCAGCGCGTTCCAGCATGCGGATCAGGCGGACCTGATGGTCCAGCAGATCCACACCCCGCGACCGCATCAGCGACACAGCCTGAGTCTGCAGATAGTTATCCCGCAGCACCAGCGCACCGACCTCATCGGTCATCTCTGCCAGAAGCTGATTGCGCTGCTTCAGGGTCATGTCGCCATTGGCGAGAACCTGATTGACGAGGATCTTGATGTTGACCTCGTGGTCAGAGCAGTCAACCCCCGCCGAGTTGTCGATGGCGTCGGTGTTCAGGCGCACCCCATGCTGGGCCATTTCGATACGGCCACGCTGGGTAATCCCAAGATTGGCCCCTTCACCGACCACCTTTGCCCGGATCTGGCTGCCATTGACGCGCACCGCATCATTGGCGCGGTCACCGGCATCGGCATTGGTCTCGGACGACGCCTTGATATAGGTCCCGATCCCGCCGAACCACAGCAGATCAACGTCAGCCTTCAGCAGCACCACGATCAGATCGTTGGGGGCAATGCTGTCAACCGTCAGCCCGAAAGCCGCCTTCATTTCCGGGCTGACCGGAATGCGCTTGGCTGACCGCTCAAAGATCCCGCCACCGGCGGAAATCAGATCGCGGTTATAATCAGCCCAGGTCGAGCGCGGCAGTGTAAACAGGCGCTGGCGCTCTTCAAAGCCCGACGCCGCATCCGGGGTCGGATCAATGAAGATATGCATGTGGTTGAACGCCGCCTGCAGACGGATATGCCGCGACAGCAGCATGCCGTTGCCGAACACGTCCCCCGACATGTCGCCGACACCGACGCAGGTGAAATCCTGCGTCTGGGTATCGTGCCCGATTTCGCGGAAGTGACGCTTCACCGCTTCCCACGCGCCCTTGGCGGTAATGCCCATCGCCTTGTGGTCATACCCCTGCGAACCGCCGGAGGCAAAGGCGTCATCAAGCCAGAAACCATATTCCTGCGAAATCGCATTGGCGATGTCAGAGAAGGTCGCCGTCCCCTTATCGGCGGCAACCACCAGATACGGGTCGTCGTCGTCACGGCGGCGGACCTGCGGCGGCGGCACCACTGCCCCGGCCACAAGATTGTCGGTGATGTCGAGCAGACCGCGCATCAGGGTGCGGTAACACTCGATCCCTTCCGCCATATAAGCTTCCCGCCCGCCGGTGGCCGGGGGCCGCTTGACCACAAAACCGCCCTTGGATCCGACCGGCACGATCACCGCGTTCTTCACCATCTGGGCCTTGATCAGGCCAAGGATTTCAGTCCGGAAGTCTTCCCGGCGGTCAGACCAGCGGATACCGCCGCGTGCCACCTTGCCACCGCGCAGGTGAATCGCTTCCACCCGCGGGCTGTACACCCACACTTCCACCATCGGACGCGGCAGCGGCAGATCTTCAACCTTACGGCTGTCGATCTTGAAGGACACGTAAGCCTTCGGGCCGCCGTCAGCCGCTGCCTGATAGAAGTTGGTGCGCAGGGTCGATTGAATCAGGTTGAGATACCGGCGCAGGATCCGGTCTTCATCGGAGCTGGTGACCGATTCCAGATCTTCCAGAATCCGCTTTTCCAGACCGGCTTCCTCATCGGCATCGCTGCCGGCCGGATCGAAGCGGACATGGAACAGCTTGACCAGATGACGGGTGATGCCCGCGTGATTGGCCAGCGCCGTTTCGATCGACTGCTGCGAGAAGGTGAAGGCCGCCTGCCGCAGGTACTTGGCATAGGCGCGCAGCATGACCACTTCGCGCCAGGCCAGCCCGGAGGACACAACCAGACGGTTAAAGCCGTCATTTTCAGCGTTCCCCTGCCAGATTGACAGGAACGCCTCGTGGAACGCCGCGCGGATCTGACCGACCGAAACAGCGGTGCCGTCAGCACTGCGCATCGAGAAGTCATGGATCCACACCGACCGCTTGCCGTCGTCCAGAGACACCTCGAACGGCATTTCGCCGCTGACGAGGAAGCCCATGTTTTCCAGCATCGGCAGAATTTCAGACAGGGTCACCGGCTGATCGACCCGGTACACCTTGAAGCTGACCTGATCTTCCGACGCTTCCAGCGGGCGGTAGAGGTTCAGCGACAGGCCGGATCCATGCAGGGCATCCTCGATCCGGTCGATGTCGAACACCGCGCTCTGGGCCGTATAGCGTTCCTTGTAGAAGCTGGGGAACGCCATGCCGTAGCGGCGCAGCAGACGGCCTCCGCGTTCCTCACCCTTCGCCTGCAGGATCGCATCGTGCAGATGGTCGGTCCACGCCCGGGCCGCTTCGGAGATGCGGCTTTCAATCTGCTTGACGTCCCACACCGGGATCTGCCCCGGAACGGTCTTGATCATGCAGTGCAGGCGGGCCAGCGGGCTGTCACCGACCTGTGTGGAATAGGCGATCTGCTGACCGGCGAAAGACTCCTCAAGGATCTTGCGGATGGTCAGGCGCAGGGCGGTGTCAAAGCGGTCGCGCGGCACAAACACCAGCGCCGACACAAAGCGTTCAAACTCATCCTGACGGACAAACACCGCCGTGCGGGCCCGGTCCTGCAGATGCAGGATCCCGACGGCAATTTCCATCAGCTTGTCATCGCTGGCCTGGAACAGCTCATCCCGGGGCAGGTTCTCCAGAATCGACAGCAGGCGCTTGCCGTCATGGCTGGACGGGCGGAAGCCGACCCGGCGCATGATGCGGTCGATCTTGGTATGCAGCACCGGCACGAAGCTGGCGCTGTTGGTATAGACGTTGGAGGTGAACAGGCCGACCAGCATATCAATGCCGACCACACGGCCAACGGCATCAAACCGCTTGACCCCGATCACATCCATATGCACCGGGCGGTGAACCCGTGAGGTGCGGTTGGACTTGGTGATCAGCAGATAGGTCGGCTGGCTGACGAAGGCGCGCATTTCCGGCGGCAGGTCGGACATATGGCGCAGTTCGTCGAACACCAGATAATCCGGATCCCGCAGAATGCCGAAACCGTCAGAGCCTTCCACCGCAATTCCGCCGTCAACGGTGGTGTCAGCGGAATAGGTGAAAGCGTAATGACGGGTGCCCAGCAGAGTGAAATGGTTATCCACCAGCCAGCTGAGGAAGGCGCTGACATCCTCAGCCTTTTCCTCGATGCCATCGGCGGGGGCGTCGCCTTCAGTGATTTCCGTCGCCAGCGCATGCACCCGCTGGGTCATCTGCGGCCAGTCGGCCACCGCGTGACGCACGTCCCGCAGCACGGTTTCCAGATCATCCGCGATGATCTTCAGGATCTTCGGATCGCCCTGCTCGCTGATTTCGATGTGAATCACCGATTCGGTCAGCACGCCTTCGGCCACCGGGGCGTCAGCATCCAGCACTTCGGACAGCGCGCCTTCCGCGGTACGGCGGGTGTGCAGAATGGGATGCACCACCAGCAGCACATTCAGGCCATGCGACGTCAGTGCCGAAGACACCGAATCGACCAGAAACGGCATGTCGTCGTTGACCACTTCGACCACCGTGTGGTCGCCGGTCCAGCCATGCTCGTCCAGACGCGGATTGAACACCCGGATCTTCGGGGTGCCGGGGGTCCGCTGACGGGCAAAGCCCAGCAGCGATACAGCCGAGCCGTAAAGCTGCTCGGCTTCGATCTCTTCCAGATCGGCCGGGGGCACATCGCGCGTATACTGACGGAGGAAACTTTCGGCCATTGCGGCACGGTCGCCGGACAGCCGATCATGTACCAGCTTTACGGCACGATCGATCAGATCCTGCTTGGCGGTCTGCTGGAGAAGTCCCATGAGATTGAATCCTGAGCGTGTGTATTATTTTAAACGGGGATTTTTCCCCTACCACACAGAGAACGCCTGATTCCGGCTAATTTCAAGGGCTTCGCACGTGCAAAATGATGAAACCATACTGACGCTTATGGTCATTCTTACCGCCGGGATCCTGACCGCGCTGGCGGTGTGGCGTGACCGGGCCCCACGAGAGCTTGGAAAAATCTGGCATTTTCCATGGAGACCTCTGGCGGCAGTGGCGATTCTGGTTATTCTGCTGGGGCTGGCACATCTGGTCACCCTGCTCAGCGGGCGCCAGTTCACCGGTCGCCTGTAAAAGCCGGTGCCGCCCCGGTTGTGAAGGAGTTAGTCCGTGGCCCCCCGTCCGTTCTCCTGCCGTTCCCTCTTCCTTTGCGCCGCCGTCATCACGGCAGGCCTGACCGCACCTGTTGCCGGGGCCCGCGCGGATTTCCCGGCCGGACTGGCAGCCTATGAAGCCGGGGACTTCGCCACTGCAGCCAAAGAATGGCTTGCAGCCGCCCGCGGTGGCGATCAGGCCGCCATGCGGAACCTGGGCCATCTGTACCGCTGGGGCCGGGGCGTTCCCGCAGACGCAACGCAGGCGGAATTCTGGTACCGCAAAGCCTCTGATCAGGGCTTTGACCGGGCGATGGTCAATCTGGGGATGCTGTATCTGGATGGCGCCCCCGGTGTCCCCCGCAACCCGGAAGAAGGGCGTCACTGGCTGCGGAAGGCCGCCGAACTGGGGAATGAAGACGCCAGGGAAGCGCTGGCCGATCTTGATGCCGGACGAATCCCGCTGCTCAACCGCGTCGCCCCGCCAAAAACCCCGGAAAAGCCCAAACCGGCCCCGGTGGTCAGCACTGCCGGTGAAAACACACCGGTCACCGCACCAGCCCCAGTACAGGAAGAAGGCACCGCCCGCCCGGCACCGCCAGACCGCAAACCGGCACGGGCGCTGGCCCCTTCAGCAGGGGATACCACCGTTCTGGCGCACCTCGGCATCTTCGGGTCTGAGACCGAAGCCCAGACCCGCTGGAATGCGCTGGCCGCCACCCAGCCGGATATGGCATCGCTGGCGCCCTACTATCTGCATGGCTTCATTCCGGGCTCGGGGCCGGGGACCGGGCCAATTGTCCGCCTGTATGCCCGCGGCAGCCAGTCAGCCCTGATGAACCTCTGTCATTTTATGCCGCCGGATCAGACCTGCGAGCTGCATCAGGCCTTCCACTGATCCCTCTCAGGCGTCTGCTGGCTACAGCAGACGCCTGAACCGGAAATACGCCAGTTGCCCGGCTGCCAGCAGGACCAGCAGCCCGCAGACCCACCAGAACGCCTGTGGCGCTTCAGCAAACGGAATGCCCGCGACATTGATGCCCAGCAGACCGGTCAGAAAGCTGAGGGGCATAAACACACTGGCCAGAACGGTCAGGGAAAAGCCCGTGCGGCTGAGACGGTCGGCGATCGCGGCTGCGATCTGGTCCTGCAACACCGCAGCATGATCCCGGGCGGCATCAAGGTCTTCGGTCAGACGGCGGAAACGGTCGGCGGTGGTCGCCATCTGCTGACGCCGACGGTGTGACAGCCAGGGCAAATCAAGGGCCAGCAGGGTATCCAGCGCATCGACCTGCGGGCGCAGATACCGGGCCAGCGCAATGATCCGCCGCCGCTCTTCCGCCAGCCGGTCCCGCATCCCCTGCGTATGATGGCCTTCTGCCTCTTCCTCCAGATCATCGATCTGCTCTTTCAGGGCGTCGACCACCGGCTGGGTCCGTAACCCCAGCGAACGGGCCACATGCACGAGAAAGTCCCCCGTGGTCTGAGGCCCCTTGCCATCCAGAAGCGCCTGCCGCACATCATCCAGCGCCAGCAGACGACGAATCCGGACACTCAGCGCCACCGAGGCACTGACCCACAGACGCACCGAGACCATGTCTTCTGGGTCAGCATTGGCATTCAGATTGACCCCACGCAGGTTGATCTGCACGCCGGGATCCATCGGCAGGCAGCGGGGCCGGGTCTGTTCAGCCATCAGGGCATCCACCGCCATCGGTGGCATGATCCCCGCCTGCACCACGCTCTCCAGAAAAGCCCGGGTTCCGTCCTGACCGCCGGTCAGATGCACCCACACCGGCTTTTCCGGGGTGGCAGCGACAAGGGCTGCGGCAAGGGCAACCGAATCGGTAGCCAAGGCCTCGGCACTTCCGGCCCCGGTCAGGCGGAAGGCATACAGAATGACAGAATTCTGCGACACGGGATGATCTCCGGCAGAGCAAAGCGGATTGCAAAACAGCGGGGACCATATCAGGTCCGGTCCCCGCTGCACATTCCCTGCTCTACACCCCTCTCTGGGCCCCTACCCGCTAGCCTGCACTCAATCAGATCTGTCGGTCAGCCGATGGTCTTTTTGAGGAATGCCAGTGTCCGCTCCCACGCCAGTCGGGCGTCAGCCTCATCGTAGCGGGCGACCGTCGGATTGGCAAAAGCGTGATCCGCGTCATACCAGTGGATCTCAGCAGGATGCCCATTCTGCTTCAGGGCAGCCGTAAAGGGATCGACCATCGCATGATTTATCGACTGGTCTTTTTCACCGAAATGCCCCAACACCGGCCCTTTCAGGGCTTTCAGCGCGACCGGATCTGACGGCACACGACCGTAATAAATCACCGTGCCATCCACCGGCGTTGCCAGCGAGGCATTGACCGACCAACCGCCGCCGAAGCACCAGCCCAGCGTTGCCACCTTGCCCGTGGTCCGTTCATGCTGACGCAGCCAGTTGATCCACGCCACCATGGTCGCCGTCGCGGCCTCAGGCTTCACCGCCTGCGTCTGGGCTTTGGCCGCATCAGCATCGGTGGCGACTTTGCCGCCGAACAGATCAACCGCCAACGCGACATACCCGCTGCGGGCCAGATCGGCAGCCACACTCTTAATCTGATCGTTCAACCCCCACCACTCGTGGATCAGCACCACAGCCGGGGCTTTGGCGGTGTCCGGCAGGGCCAGCGCCGCCTGCACCGGGCCAATCCCGGACACATCAAGCGTTACCGCCGCTGTCGTTGATGCGGCAACGGAAGCCAATGCCGGAGACGCCAGAACAGCAGCCAGCGGAGACACGGCCAGCGCCTTCAGCAGAGTCCGGCGGTCAGGATCAGTCTGCGGCTCATGGGGCAGAGAGGTCTCAGCGGGGGGAACAAAGGTCATCACGCACCTCGGCATGCAGAGAGACAGAAAGCTCCCTTCTGAAGGTGGACCGAAACCGCAAGGCGTCAAGAGGCTGCCTGCCTGAAATCTGGGATAAGCCCGAAAAGCGAAACGGCCCACCGCGCTGTGCGGCAGACCGTTTCTTGAAACTGGAGCGGGCGAAGGGATTCGAACCCTCGACCCCAACCTTGGCAAGGTTGTGCTCTACCCCTGAGCTACGCCCGCATGGCACACCGTACTGAATACGGCAGCAATCTGAAACTGGAGCGGGCGAAGGGATTCGAACCCTCGACCCCAACCTTGGCAAGGTTGTGCTCTACCCCTGAGCTACGCCCGCACTCCATGCGGCCACCGTTTCCGGTGGATGACGCTCCAGACGTCAGGGGGCGGTTTATCGTCGGTTTTCTTCTTTTTTGCAAGCCCTTTTTTCGACAATGCGGAAAAAAGCTGCTCCCTTGATGCTGCGCCGTGCATATAAATTGTGCATATGCGAATTGCGCTTCTTTTTTGTGCTGAAATGTCAAATAAGGTTGAACAGAGGGCTGCCATACTCAGCGGACAGGATCAGCAACACAGGGCCCGATCCCATGGCTTCTTTCAGCAGACAGGCAGGCGGACAACGCCATACCTTTGACAGTCTGGCCGCAGTGATGGCCTGCGCCTCGCCGCGCCGCTCAGGGGATGAACTGGCCGGGCTGGCTGCCGACACCGATACCCGCCGGGTTGCCGCCCGGATGGTGCTGGCCGATCTGCCCCTGAAGATCTTTCTTGATCAGCCGCTGATCCCTTATGAAACCGACGAAGTCACCCGCCTGATCTGCGATAGCCATGATGCCGCCGCCTTTGCACCGGTCTCACCGCTGACAGTCGGGGAGTTCCGGGACTGGCTGCTGTCCTATGCTGCCACCCCGCAAAGCCTGCGCGCTCTGGCCCCCGGCCTGACGCCGGAGATGGTCGCCGCGGTATCGAAACTGATGCGCAATGCCGACCTGATGGCCGTCGCCGGAAAATGCCGGGTCGTCACCGCGTTCCGCACCACCGTCGGACTGGAAGGCCACCTGTCCAGCCGCCTGCAACCCAATCACCCGACCGATGATCCGCTGGGGATTGCCGCCTCCACCCTCGATGGCCTGCTGTTCGGCATCGGTGATGCCGTCATTGGTATCAATCCGGCCACCGATAATCTCAGCGCCTGCATGACCCTGCTGAGCATGCTGGATGAGGTGCGCGGCAAATATGACATCCCCACCCAGTCCTGTGTGCTGACCCACGTCACCAACAGCCTTCAGGCCATTGAGCGCGGTGCCCCGCTGGATCTGGTGTTCCAGAGCATTGCCGGGACGGAGGCCGCCAACCGGGGGTTCGGGATCTCGCTGTCCGTTCTGGCCGAGGCACAGGATGCCGCCCGCAGCCTGAAGCGCGGCACTGCCGGTAACAACGTGATGTATTTCGAAACCGGGCAGGGCAGCGCCCTGTCAGCGGACGCCCACCACGGCGTGGACCAGCAGACGGTCGAAGTCAGGGCCTATGCCGTGGCGCGTGCGTTTGATCCGTTTCTGGTCAATACCGTCGTCGGCTTCATCGGTCCGGAATATCTTTTTGATTCCAAGCAGATCATCCGCGCCGGTCTCGAAGATCACTTCTGCGGCAAATTGCTCGGCGTGCCGATGGGGGTCGACGTCTGCTACACCAATCATGCCGAAGCCGATCAGGATGACATGGATACCCTGATGACCCTGCTGGCCACCGCCGGGGTCAATTTCGTCATCGGCGTCCCCGGTGCCGATGATGTGATGCTGAATTACCAAAGCCTCAGCTACCACGACATTCTTGGCCTGCGCCACCGCCTGAACCTGCGTCCGGCCCCGGAGTTTGACGGCTGGCTGGCCCGGATGGGTCTGCTGGATGACAGCGGACGCCTGCCGCCGCCCGATCAGCCGGCATTCCGCCGTCTTCTGGGATGAGGGAGTCGCTGCCATGACCGCCCCGACCGCCACTATTCTGCCGCTGGATCCCTTCGCGCGCTTCCGGGCCGCCACACGGGCCCGAATCGGGCTGGGCCGGGCCGGAGACGCCCTGCCGACCCCGGCCCTGCTGGACTTTCAGATGGCCCATGCCCTCGCCCGCGATGCCGTGTATGGCACCGTCGACTGGGATGCCCTGTCAGACGCCCTGCCTCTGCAGGCCACCGGCCCGGTCATCGCCGTACACAGTGATGCCCCCGACCGCGCCACCTATCTGCGCCGCCCGGATCTGGGGCGGCGTCTGGACGCCGGCAGCCCGGCCCGCCTGCACGCCGCCGCGGACACCCCATGCGATCTGGCTCTGGTGATCGCTGACGGTCTGTCCGCCGCCGCCGTCCAGCGGTGGGCGGCCCCGGTCGTTCATGAGGTTCTGGCACGGGTCCCCGGCTGGACGGTCCGGATCGTCACCGCCCGGCAGGCCCGCGTCGCCCTCGGCGACCCGGTCGGCCTGGCCCTGAGCGCTACACTGGCCGCCGTGCTGATCGGCGAACGCCCCGGTTTGTCGGTGGCGGACTCGCTGGGCATCTACCTGACCTATGACCCGCGTCCGGGCCGTAAGGACTCCGAACGCAACTGTCTGTCGAACATCCACGCCAACGGCCTTTCTCCGGCTCTGGCCGCTGAAAAGCTGGTGTGGCTGATGACCGAAGCCCGGCAGCGCCGCCTGACCGGGGTTGATCTGAAAGAGGAAGCGCCGACCCTGGAGACAACCCGGGCGACTGATCCCCTTCCGCCTGTTCCGTGATGCCTGCACCCGGACCGTCGACAGGGGCGGGCCGGGGCACACAATCTCGTTGTCTGGGAGACCACGATGTCAGAGACCCCTCAACCCGGGCTGCACCGCAGCCTGTCCGGCCTGCACCTCTGGGGCATTGCGGTCGGTCTGGTGATTTCCGGTGAATATTTCGGCTGGTCCTATGGCTGGGCCGCCGCCGGGACCCTCGGCTTTCTGGTGACGACCATCCTGATCGCCGCCATGTACACCACCTTCATCTTCAGCTTCACCGAGCTGACCACCGCCATCCCCCATGCCGGGGGGCCCTTTGCCTACAGCTACCGCGCTTTCGGGCCAACCGGCGGATTTATTGCCGGAATGGCCACGCTGATCGAATTCGTCTTTGCCCCTCCGGCCATCTCGCTGGCGATCGGGGCCTATCTGAACGTGCAGTTCCCGGCCCTTGACCCCAAGCTGGCCGCCGTCGGGGCCTATATCGTCTTCATGGGCCTGAACATTGTCGGCGTGACCATTGCCGCGACGTTTGAGCTGTTCATCACCGTGCTGGCGATTATTGAGCTTCTGGTCTTCATGGGCGTTGTGGCCCCGGGCTTCAGCTTCGCCACCTTTGCCGCCAACGGCTGGGCTGGCCAGAGCAGCTTTTCCACCGAATCGCTGACCGGCATCTTTGCCGCCATTCCGTTTGCGATCTGGTTCTTCCTTGCCATCGAGGGCGCCGCAATGGCCGCCGAAGAAACGAAGAACCCGACCAAAACCGTCCCCAAAGCCTATATCGCCGGTATCCTGACGCTGGTCTTTCTAGCCTTCGGCACCATGATCATGGCGGGCGGCGTCGGTGACTGGAGCTCCCTGTCCAACATCAACGATCCCCTGCCGCAGGCGATGAAGATGGTGGTCGGCGAATCCTCCGGCTGGCTGCATATGCTGGTATGGATCGGGCTGTTCGGTCTGGTTGCTTCGTTCCATGGCATCATCATGGGCTATTCCCGGCAGATCTTCGCACTGGCCCGCGCCGGATTCCTGCCCCCGGCTTTTGCCACCGTCAACCCGCGCACCCGCACCCCGGTCAAGGCGATCCTCGCCGGGGGTGTGGTCGGTATCGCCGCCATCTTTTCCGACAGCCTGATCACCATCGGCGGCCAGCCGCTGACCGCCAACATCGTCACGATGTCGGTGTTCGGGGCAATCGTGATGTATATCATGTCGATGGCTGCCCTGTTCAAACTGCGCCGCAGCGAACCGGCACTGGACCGCCCGTTCCGCGCCCCGTTTTACCCGGTGTTTCCGGCTGTCGCGCTGGTGACCGCGGTGCTGGCCCTTGGTACGATGATCTACTTCAACCCGGTTGTGTTCGGCCTGTTTCTGGGCCTGATGGCGGTGGCGTTCATCTTCTACCGCTTCACGGCGGGCCTGCGGGAAAATGCCGAGGCCGATGCCCTGTTGACCGTGGCCCAGATCGAAGCCCGGTCGCTGGCTGACTGACCCGTCAGCAACGGACCTTCCCCCGGATCCCGGTGGGCCAGCCCCTGCGGCACCCACCGGGATCATCCCATATCCCGTTCTCAGGTCAGGAGGCTTCATGGTTTCGTCGCCACCCTCCCGGTCCCCGGCCGGTCCCGCCCCCGGCCAGAGAAATGTGCTGGCTGCGGCGGCCTCGGGCATCACCGATTTCATTGCTGCCTGCGGGGGCGATGCCGGACGGGTGCTGACACAGGCCGGTGTCCCGGAAGACTGCCTTGGCAATCCAGTGCTGCCGCTGGATCTGGGCAATTACTGCGCCATGATGGAACTGGCGGCCCGGGATACCGGCAATGACAATTTCGGCCTGTGGTACGGTCAGCAGTTCCGCCCGCAGGCGCTCGGCCTGATCGGAGAAATCGCCCTGTCAGCACCGACACTGGGCGCCGCGCTGGACAATCTGGCCCGCCTGTTTCCCTTTCATCAACAGGCAACAGAAACCCGCCTGACCCATGACGGCGACCTGTGGCGGCTGGAATACCGGATTCTCGACAGCCGCATCGCCGCCCGGCGGCAGGACGCAGAACTGACCATGGGGATGTTCGCCAACGTGTTCCGCACCTGCCTTGGTACGGCCTGGGCACCGGAGGAAGTGCAGTTTGAACATCTGCGCCCCGGTACCGCGCAGGATCACAGCCGAGCCTTCGGGGCGCCCGTGCATTTCGGGCAGCGCACCAACTGTCTGGTGGTGCGGGACCGGGACTTTGAGCGGCGGATGCCGGGCGGGGATCTGGCCCGCCTGACCCGCCTGCGTCAGGATCTGAAAACCCTGACCGGCGGCACCGGCACCGTGCCGTTTCTGGCGCGGGTACAGTCTGACATCCGCAGCCGCCTGCCGGAAGGATACCCCCATATTGACGATGTCGCCGCCACGCTTGGCATGGCCCGCTGGACCCTGCAACGGCGGCTGGCGGATGAGGGATTAAGCTTTTCTGAGGCAGTTGACGCGGTGCGCCGCGATCTGGCGGCCCTGTATTTAAGCCAGACACATGTGCCGATGTCAGACATTGCCTGTCTGCTGGGCTATTCGGAACTGTCGGCGTTCAGCCGGGCATTCCGGCGGTGGTTTGGGTGTGCGCCCAGCCGGGCGAGAGCCCGGGAATAAAGACTTCGGGCGAGAGCCCGGGAATAAAGACTTCGGGCGCGAGCCCGGAGATAAAAACTTCGGGCGAGAGCCCGAAAGGCCGCCCCCTGACCGCAAAGCCCTGAAAAGCAAAAAAGCCGCCGGTTAAGGCAGCTTTTTTGATTGGAGCGGGCGAAGGGATTCGAACCCTCGACCCCAACCTTGGCAAGGTTGTGCTCTACCCCTGAGCTACGCCCGCATGGCGCCCGGATTTATCCGGTGGGTCACCGCGTTCCGGGCTGTAACCCGTCATTTGGTGGGGCGGTTTATAGACGGTCTTTCAGGGGCTTTGCAAGCCTGTTTTTTCAAAAAAATGTCGCCGCGATACCGGCCCTGGGATTGGCCCGGGATTGGCCGCCCGTCCGGCCCACCGCTGATAACAGACCTTGCCAGCGCCGGGCAGACGGTCCATCTATGAAGACTGAACCGGTTCACCCTTTGACTATCAGGTTTCCAGTCCCATGAGCTTCATTCTCGACGAACACGCGCCCCGCCCGACCGCTGCCGCCGATGCGGTGAAGGACGGCACTGCCGCCACCTTCATGAAGGACGTGATTGAAGCCTCGCGCGAGGTTCCGGTCATTGTTTACTTCTCGGCCCCGTGGTGCGGCCCGTGCAAGACTTTCGGCCCGATGCTGGAAAAGCAGGTCCGCCTGTCTGCCGGCAAGGTCAAGCTGGTCAAGATTAACGTTGATGAAGAACAGCAGCTTGCCGCCCAGCTGCGGGTGCAGGCTGTGCCGACCGTCTTCGGGTTTGTCAACGGCCGCCCGGTTGATGCCTTCTCGAACGCCCTGCCGGAAAGCCAGATCAAAAGCTTTATCGCCCGTCTCAGCGGTGACGCAGGCAATGTGATCGACGAAGCGCTGGCGCAGGCCAAAGCCGTGCTGGAAGAAGGCGACGCCGCCACCGCCATGGACATCTATCAGCAGATTCTGGCGCAGGATCCGGCGAACGGTGACGGCATCGCCGGGGTCATGCGCTGCTATCTGGCGATGGGCGAAAACGGGCCGGTCGATGAAATTCTGGCCCAGCTCCCGCCCGACCTGCTGCGACACCCGGCGATTGCCTCGGTAAAGACGCAGGTGGAACTGGCCGGTCAGGCCTCCGGCGACTTCGCCGCGCTGGAAGCACAGGTCGCCGCCAACCCCGGCGATATGCAGGCACGCTATGATCTGGCGATGGCATACTTCGGGGCCAATCTGCGCCAGCAGGCCGCCGATACCCTGCTCGACATTATCCGCCTTGACCGCAGCTGGAACGAAGAACAGGCCAAAACCCAGCTTCTGAAGCTGTTTGAAGCCTTCGGGCACACCGATCCGGTGACGGTCGCCACCCGCCGCAAGCTGTCGGCGCTGCTGTTCTCCTGACGGAGCCAGCCGCAGCACCGTCGGCACAGCACCACACAGGAAGGGGATGTCATGGTCGTTGAGTCTGCTCCCGGTCCGTTTCATCCACGGCTGGCCGATCTGCCGCCGGTGCTGCCGGTGTTTCCCCTGTCGGGGGCCCTTCTGCTGCCATGGTCGCGGCTGCCGCTGAATATCTTTGAGCGGCGCTATCTGAGCATGGTGCAGGATGCCCTTGGCATGGGGCGGATGATCGGGATGGTTCAGCCGGTCGGCGGTGCCCTGATGGAAACCGAAACGGTACCGTCCCTGTTCTCTGTCGGCTGCGCCGGGCGGATTTCCAGCTTCTCGGAAACCCCGGACGGACGCCTGATGATCACCCTCACCGGGGTCTGTCGCTTCCGTATCCGCGAAGAGCGCCCGATGACACGGGCCTACCGGATGGTTGACCCGGACTGGATGCCCTTTGCCGACGACCTGAGCCCGCAGCCGCCGGTACAGGTCGACCGGGCCCGGCTGATGCAGGCGCTGACCGAGTTTCTGACCACCATTGGCATGCCGGTGAACGACCGGGCACTGGCTGACCTGCCCCCTGCCGATCTGATCAATACGGTGGCGATGACCTTCCCCTTTGACCCGTCAGAAAAGCAGGCCCTGCTGGAAGCCCCGACCGCCCAGCACCGGGCCGATACCCTGATCACCCTGCTGGAAATGGCACAGTTCCCCGGTACACTGCCCCGGCAATAACCCGTCATTCCGCTTTCTGGAGTTTTGTGATGTCCGAAACCGCCGCCGTCCGGGCCGTCGACCCGAAGCTGCTGGAAATTCTGGTGTGCCCGCTGTCAAAAGGCCCGCTGCGCTATGATGCGGACCGGCAGGAGCTGGTCTCCGACAAAGCCGGGCTGGCCTATCCGATCCGCGACGGCATTCCGATCATGCTGATTGACGAAGCCCGCTCCCTTGACGACTTTGCTGGGTAAGGAACCATGGAACCGACCGAACTGGCGGTAAACCGGGCCGACCGCACCCTGACCGTCACTTTCGACACCGGGGCCGTTTATACCTTTACGGCTGAGTTCCTGCGGGTCAACAGCCCGTCAGCCGAAGTGCAGGGCCACAGCCCCGAGCAGAAGCAGACCGTGGCGGGAAAGAAGACCGTGGGAATCCGCGATCTGGAAGCCGTCGGCCATTATGCCGTGAAAATCATCTTCGACGACGGTCACGATACCGGCCTGTACACCTGGGAAACGCTGGCAGACTACGGCCAGCGGCAGGAAAGCCTGTGGGCAACCTATCTGGCCGAACTGGCCGTGAAAGGCCTGAAGCGCGAATGACCTCCCCCTCCTCCGCCCCCGTGGTCCTGATCACCGGTGGCAGCCGTGGAATCGGAGCAGAAACCGCGCGCCAGCTGGCCGCCTGCGGCTGGCAGGTCGGCCTGACCTATGTCAGTGACCATGCGGCCGCAGAGACGGTGGTCGCGGAAATCCGCGCTGCCGGGGGCCATGCCGTCGCGGTGCAGGCTGACGTCGCCCGGGCCGAAGAGGTCTGCGCGGCTTTTGATGCTGTCGAACAGACCCTTGGGTCGATCCGGGGTGTGGTCGGCAATGCCGGGATTGTCGCCAAAGCAGGCGATCTGGCGGATACGACCCCGGACCGGCTGGCCCGGATGGTCGAGGTCAACGTCCTTGGCAGCCTGCTGGTGGCGCGGGAAGCCGCACGCCGCCTCTCGACCCGGCGGGGCGGCTCCGGCGGGGCGGTGGTTCTTGTCTCCTCCGGCGCATCCCGGCGGGGATCCCCACATGAATGGGTTGACTATGCCGCCACCAAAGGCGCGGTGGATACCCTGACCATCGGCCTGTCGAAAGAACTGGCGGCGGAAGGCGTGCGGGTCAACTGCGTCCGGCCCGGCCTGATTGATACCGATATTCATACTGCCAGCGGCATTCCTGACCGGATGCAGAAGTGGGAAAAAGTTGTGCCGATGCAGCGCGCCGGAACAGCGGCGGAAGTGGCTGCCGCCATCGTCTGGCTGCTCGGGGATGCGTCGCCCTATACCACCGGGGCAATTCTGGATGTCGGCGGCGGGGTCTGACCCCCGCCGCCGTTTTCCCAACCGCTTCAGCGGGCCATTCCGGTCTCCACCCATTTCAGATACAGATCAATCTGCGCATCCGGCAGCGGGGTTCCCCCCGGAGGCATCGGGTGCGGCGCGGTGCTGCCCGGCCGGTAACCGGTGATCGCCACCGCGATCGGCTGGTGGAACCGCACAACACAGTCATAACTCGACAGGTCCATTTCGGCGGCCCCGTCCTCATCCGTCAGAACAACGTTCTTCATACAGGCCACGTAGCGGGCAAAAATCGGGCGGATATCCTGCTCAAATCCCGGACGGTCAGTCGTCATCGTGCTGCCTCCTTCTCTCAGTGGGCCGGTATCGCGGTCAGGCGCGGCTGTTCAAAATCATCGGGCCGGGCTCCGGTGCCCGACGGTGTGATGCCAACGGTCAGCATCCACGCCTCTTTGCGCAGCGGGCCGGCCTGAATGCTGGCGACCGGCTGCTGGACAGAGGCCGTCAGCCGGGTTGATGACATCTCGCCGTGATCATGACCGGCGCCCGACAGCTCCCAGTAGTTAACCGAGGTCGCGAGATACCGGCTTCGGAAGGCAGTGTCCTTCAGGTCTGCGGCAACCGATGCCGGGTGCAGATATACATCGGCCTGATAGCTGTACCCCTGATGCAGCGGTTTCCGCACCAGTTCCACTGCGGCAACCGATCCCTCTGCCGGAAGCGGAAGGGTGACAGAGACCGACTGTGTCACAGAGGGGTTTGCCCCTGACTGGTAACCGGCCCCGTCATCCCCGCTGAGCAGATAGGTGAAGAAACTTTCCGGGGCGACGCCGAAGCCCTGTTTGTTTTCGGCATCATAGGCCTGTGTAAGCCGGGTCAGCTCCGCCTCGGTGAAAAACTGCGGGCGGCCACCGGGATCAAAGCCATAGCCCAGGGCGGTGATATCCAGATAGTTTTTCACCTGCCCCATCGTCTGCAGCCCGGATCCCGGGGTAAAGCCCGGCGGATTGGCAAAGGCCAGAGACTGCTGACCGCGCAGATACTGCCCCGGCGAGGTGATCTCTGCCGCAGCATGGCTGTCGATCCACTCCTCAAGAATGTAATCGATGAAGGCATGGTAGGAGAAAAAGAGCGGATCCAGACCGGCAGTGCTGGGACGCTTCAGGACCCCGCCGATATATGCATCGTGCATATAGTTGTGAATCATCGACTCGAACGCGCCGTAATTCCCCGGCCCTCCGACCCGATACCCGCCGAACTGCGGCCACCGCAGATCGCGGATCAGGTAGGCCAGCAGATAGGGGGAGGTCCGCTGCTTATCTTCAGCGGTCGGTGGCCCCTCGGTGCGGCCCGGATAAAACAGCGGAGATGTTTTATTCTCAAACGCCTTAGGGAAGCGGACCCCGCTGGGGATCTGGATAAAGTTCCAGTACGGTACCGTCACATCCTTGGTGGAGGGACCGGATGTCCCTTCCGGATCGGCGGCCCGCAATGCCTGTTCGTAATAGAAAAACTCTGCCCGGTGCCATGGCAGGAACAGATCCTTACCATGCTCACACATTCCCGGGTGCTCGGTATGGAACCCGGCAGGCGGGGACTTCATGGGCGGGCAAAAGGCGTCGCTGTCGGAAAACCAGCCGTTTTTGGCGGGATCCGCCACAATCGGCACCGCAGCCCCGGAATCGGGAACAGGCACGCCATTGCAGTTATGGACCCAGGCCTGCCACAGGTAGCCTTCACGGTCATTCTTATTCGCCAGACTCTTCTTCCGCATCATGTCGATGGCATGCTCATAGGCCGCCAGTTCCTGCGGTGTCAGATCGTCGATATTCTTTCGCAGCCGTACCGCTGCCTGCGCATCGGCAACAGCACTGAAAAGCAGTCCCGCTGCCAGCAGAACCGGCACAGCCGCAGACAGGCCACGCCGGATCCGGCCCGGCAGGCGGGGCCAGAATATTTTGAATGTCATCAGAAAAATCCCCCGAAAATCAGATCAGCCCGGCTGCCTTCAGTGATGTTTGTGTGGTGACGGTGTGGCGGCACCATGGGTTCCGCCCGGCTCAACCACCTCGACCAGCTCCATCATCCCCTGATCCTCGTGATCGAGAATGTGGCAGTGCAAAACATACGTTCCGATATAATCCTCATACCGGCTGCGCAGGGTCAGCCTGTCGCCGGGACGAACCAGCTGGGTATCCCGCCACACGGTTTCCATCACGCCCTGCGGGCCGGGACGGGTCATCTGGAACGGATTGACGTGGATATGGAAAGGATGGGCGACGATGATCTTCTGATCCTCCGGCGTGCCCGGTACCGGCAGGGTCTGCACCGTCCACTCCGAGGCCGTCCCCAGCGTCAGCTGGCGGGGGCCGTCGCTGGGGAAAGGCTGTGCATTGACCATAAAGCGCAGGGTGCAATCCGGGTCTTTATCATCCGAGCAATAAGCATAACGGCCATCAGCCTGCCGGGCCGCCTGCCCGATCATGAAGCTGACCTCCTGCGCCGGACCGGTCAGGTCTGCATCGGTGATATCCGTCATCGCCTTGGTCCGGGCCAGCGCCGCACACCCCGGACCCGACGTGGCACAGGGCAAGGCCATCGCCATGGCCGCCCCCCGGACCACCACCTTCGCCAGAGGCTGCCGGGCCTCCGCTGTCAGCAGCAGAGACTTTTCCGCGGAGGTGGGCTGGTCATAGACGTAATAGACCGCCTCCTTCGCCCCCTTCGGCAAGGGCGGGGCCTTCACCAGCACATCGGAACGGTAGCCGGGCTGTAGCTCCACCTCTTTCCAGCTGTTCATATACCCCAGGGACAGACCATCCAGAGCGATCTCGTTCAACGTCCATGGATCACTGCCATCCTGTCGGGTGATACCGATCTGGAACGTCTCACGGATCCCGCCATGGATCAGCCGCCAGCGCTGGACTTCGCCGGGGCGCAGCTCAAACACCGGCATGATCTGGCCGTTGATGGTCGGCAGACGGCCGGACTGAGCCCAGCCTCCGGGGCCGAACTGGTCATAGTTTTCAATCTCGCCATTGGCGTCATAGGAAATCTGCTGCAGCAGCAGCACCTGATCCTTTGCCGCCCGGATCTCGGGCACCGAATCGAGGCTGCGCGGATCATCGGGGTTTTCCACAATGATCGCCCCGGCCATACCGCTGGACACCTGTAGCGCGGTCGAGCCGTGGACATGGCTGTGATACCAGAACGTACCCGTCGGATGATCCTGCGGAATATGGATTTCCACGAGCGATGTGCTTTGCGGCGGCATCAGACGCAGCACATTGTCAGCATTGCCGGATGGGGACACATGCAGACCATGACTGTGGAAATTGGTGGTGTTGAAATTGTGCGGCGTATTGATATCGGATGGCTGAGGGCCGGGCTCCGGCAACAGCCTGTTGCGCAAGGTGATCGACAGAGTATCCCCGGGGCGGACCCGCAGGGTTTTACCAACCAGAGCCCCGTCGTACCCGCGCAGATGCGTCTGGCATCCGGCAATGACGGTATCGTGGTAATCAACCGTCAGATCCGTTGTCAGCGTGCCCCCCTGCGGACGCAGCACCGGGGCTGCCCGGAACGGCTTTCCGCCCCACTGTTCCGCATTCAGCGGCACCAGCTCGCACCCCGGCTTGCCCGTCCCCGCCAGCTCCGGCTTCGGGGCCAGAACGGCGGATGGCTGCGATGCGGCAAAGGCGCCGCTTCCTGTCATCATCAGAATCAGAACTGCCCCCAAGGATCCGGCTGCGCCCACAGCCCGGTGGTGACGTTCTGATTTTCCCCATCGTGTGCCAGTCACGTGACTCTCCTCCAGAGAGCCCTTCCCGCTGTCACACTACCATGAATTGCTATCTTGAGGGGTTTTTAATAATAAAAACTCTTTTAAAGAGAGCCGCACCCGCGATCAGCCCCCTCGGGAATGGCGAAAAGATGCGGTGCCGGAAGGTCCATCCGGGCAAAGGCGGGGGGATAGTGCGGCAGAATAGCGGTACACAGCACTCGGTTGTCGGCGCCCCTTGCGGTAGACGTCAGCGGCGTCAGACCGGGTGCCTCCAGCACCCGCACTGTCTGGCGGGCAATCGCGGCCCCGGAGTCCAGCCACAAGACCGGACGGGGCGCCACCTGCTGCAACACCGGCAACAGCAGCGGATAATGGGTACACCCCAGCACAACGGTGTCGAGATCCTGATCGGCAAACAGTGGCGCCGCCTCGGCGGCCACGGCACCGGCATCGGCAACTCCGGTCCCCAGATAGCGCTCCGCCAGCTCAGCCAAATGCGGAGCCCCGACTTTCACAACCCGGCAGTCGCCTGCAAAGCGCTGACACAGATCCTCAAGATAGGTGCTGGAGGCCGTTCCCGGCGTGGCCAGAACCCCGATCACTTTCGCTGCGCTGGCCGCTGCTGCCGGTTTGATGGCAGGCACTGTGCCAATCACCGGAAGCCCGTGATGATCCTGTCTTATTTCAGCCAGCGCTGCCGTCGAGGCGGTATTGCAGGCAATCACCACCACATCGGGCCCCTCGGAAGCAATAAGGGCCGTCAGAACACTGCGGATCCGCCGGACCAGCGCGCCCTTCTCCCAACTGCCATAGGGAAATCCTGCCGCATCGCAGGCATATGTAAGGGCCGCCGACGGAATCAGCCGACGGATTTCCGCCAGCACCGATAATCCGCCCAACCCGGAATCAAACACCAGAATTCGCCGCACCTGACCTGCTCCATACAGCCTGCAGGATTTTTCTGACAGAACTCCATCCCCGCGCCGTTGGCAAGGGCAGCCCTGTCCGGTCAGACATTTTTCTGGCGCAAGTTTCCGGGGCAGGAGCCCCGCCGGAAACAGCGGGACTCCTGCGGCCTCCTTATTCTGCTGCCCCGGTCTCAAGGGCATAGTCATGGATCAGGGTCCGGCAGACGGTGCCGGGGGTAAAGTGCCAGTCGGCAATCTGGCGCACCGGCGTCACCTCTGCCGCCGTTCCGGTCAGAAACACTTCCTGCGTGTTGGTAAACTCTTCCGGCTGGATTGCCCGCTCAACCACCTGATAACCCCGGCGACGGGCCAGGTCGATCACCGTCTGGCGGGTGATCCCATTCAGGAAGCAATCCGCCACCGGCGTATGGATCACCCCATCCTGCACCAGAAAGATGTTTGCCCCGGTGGCTTCCGCCACCTGTCCGCGATAATCGAGCATCAGGGCATCATCGTATCCGGCCTGCTCCGCCGCATGCTTCGACAGGGTGCAGATCATATAGAGACCGGCAGCCTTAGATCGGGTTGGCGCAGTCTCCGGCGCCGGACGCCGCCACGGCGCGACCGTCAGCCGGATTCCCTGCATTTTGGTTTCAGCATCCCAATAACTGGGCCACACCCAGGCTGCAATCGCCACCTGCGCCGTGGTCTGTTGGGCTGCAACGCCCATCATCTCCGACCCGCGCCATGCCACCGGACGGATGTAGCAGTCTGAAAAGCCATTGGCGGCAATCACCGCCTCAGTGGCGGCATTCAGCTGCTGCACACTGTAAGGCAGCCGGAAACCAAGAATATCAGCGGAGTCGATCAGGCGTTGACTGTGTTCGGTCAACTTGAAGACGCGCCCGCGATAGGCCCGCTCCCCTTCAAACACCGAGCTGGCGTAATGCAATCCATGCGACAGAACGTGCAGGCGGGCATCCCGCCACGGCACCAAAGTGCCATTCAACCAGATAAACCCATCACGATCATCAAAGGGCAAAACATTCATCGGGGGCCTCTTGCCTGTAAAGACGGCATCGTCAGGGTCAGCAACGACCCCATCAGACTGATGCTGTCGAAGGGTTGAAACAGTCCTCCCCATCCCCGCAAAGCGGGGACAGGGTGACAGAGGTGAGAGGCGGCCGCCCGGCATCAAAGACATAAAATTACGTCATTGATAGTTTATTGGTATCATTCATTCGGATATAGGTCAATAAAACTGACCTATATACCGTATGTCCTGCCTGCATGCCGCCCTGCGCCCCATGCATGGGACGCCTGCCGGTACCTACAGAACGACATGAAAAAAAGCGGCACCCCTCCGGATGCCGCTTTTCTGAAATACGTATCAAAACGCAAAAGGGTTACATCGCATCCTGCTCAGCCAGCGCCCGCTGCATCGCCCGTTTCCGCTGCTGTTCCTGCCGATGCATGATGTACCCGGCAACAACAATCGCCATCGTCGCCAGAACGACCAGAATTGTCGCCAGAGCATTAATCTTCGGGGTAACGCCCAGCCGGACGCTGGAAAACACCACCATCGGCAGCGTCGAAGACGACGGACCGGCGGCAAAACTGGTGGTCACCAGATCATCCAGAGACAGGGTAAAAGCCAGCAGCCAGCCAGACACCAGCGCCGGGGCAATGATCGGCAGAGTGATCAGGAAGAAAACCTTCAGCGGTCGCGCCCCCAGATCCATTGCTGCCTCTTCGACACTGTCATCCATCTGCGACAGGCGCGACTGGATGACGATGGTCACATAGGCCATGGCAAAGGTGGTGTGGGCGATGGTGATGGTGGTGATGCCACGGCCATCCGGCCAGCCGGTCAGCTCTTCCAGCACCACAAACATCAGCAGGATCGCCAGACCGGTGATCACTTCCGGCATCACCATCGGGGCGGTGATCATGCCGGAGAACAGCGTCCGCCCTTTGAAGCGGCCAAAACGGGCCATGATCAGCCCGGCCATAGTCCCCAGCAGGGTGGCCAGCGTTGCCGACATCGCCGCGATCAGCAGGCTGACCTTGGCGGCACCGAGAAGCTGCTCATCCTGAAACAGCTCTCCATACCACTTGAAAGAAAAGCCCCCCCAGACCGTCACCAGCTTTGATTCGTTAAACGAAAAGACGATCAGCAGCAGAATCGGCACATAGAGGAAGGCAAACCCGAAGGCCAGAGCCGAAATCAGAAACGGAGAGCGGTTGGTCATCAGCCCTGCTCCTTCGCTTTGGCTTCCTGCCGGGCCTGATAACTCTGGAACAGCATGATCGGCACCACCAGAAACACCAGCATCGCCACAGCCACAGCTGATGCGGCCGGCCAGTCACGGTTGTTAAAGAATTCAGCCCACAGCACCTTACCGATCATCAGGGTATCAGCCCCACCCAGCAGATCGGGGATCACGAATTCCCCCACCGCCGGAATAAAGACCAGCATACATCCGGCAACGATCCCCGGCATGGAGAGCGGCAGCGTCACCTTCAGGAACGCCTTCCACGGGCGGCAGCCCAGATCCATCGCCGCTTCCAGCAACGACATGTCCATTTTTTCCAGCGTCGAATACAGCGGCAGGATCATGAACGGCAGATAGGCGTAAACGATGCCGATATACACCGCCATTTCGGTGTTCAGAATCTCCAGCGGCTCGTTGATCACCCCGGCCCACATCAGGAAATTGTTCAGAAGACCGTTGTTTTTCAGAATCCCGATCCACGCGTAGACACGGATCAGAAAGCTGGTCCAGAACGGCAGAACCACCGCCAGCAGCAACAGGTTACGAATGCTTTTATCAGCCCGGGCAATGCCATAGGCCATCGGATACCCCAGCAGCAAGGCAAACAGGGTCGAGAAAAAAGCAATCTTCAGAGAGTTGAAATAGGCCGCCACATACAGCTCATCCCCGAACAGATAGAAGTACGAGGCAAACGACATGCGGATTTGCAGATACTGATCATCCACCCATTCCACCAGCGGAGTGTAAGGCGGAACACCGACCTGAAATTCAGCGAAACTGATCTTCAGAACGATCAGGAACGGCGCGAGGAAAAACAGCAGCAGCCAGAAATAGGGAACTGCGATCACCAGCCCCCGGCCACCGACGCCCAGACGGCGGGTCGCCGCCCCGGCGCTGTTGGGATGGCGACGCTCCTTCGGGGCACCGCCGCCCCCGCCGAGCATCGGCGCGCTCATGATGTCACCACCACGACGTTGGAATGTTCCCACGACACATGAACGCGGTCATGCCAGGTCAGTTCCGGCTCAGAAGAGCGGGTCTGGTTCTGCAGGTCTGCCCGCACCAGACGGCCACTGTCCAGACGCACCAGATAGGTGCTTTCACCGCCCAGATAGACGATATCCTCCACCACCCCGGTCGAGGTGTTGTAGGTGCCATCCGCCGGCGGCTCTTTCGACAGCGCGATTTTTTCCGGACGCACAGCCGCATAGACAGTCGCCCCCTCGCGGGAGCTGATGCCATGGCCGACGTAGATCGGCACGCTCAGATCCGGGCAGCCGATCACCACATGCCCCGGCTCATCTTCCAGCAGCGGACCTTCGAAGATATTGACCGACCCGAAGAACTCCGCCACGAAGCGGGTATTCGGATATTCATACATGGCGTGCGGCGTATCGACCTGCAGGATGCGGCCCTGATTCATGATCGCCACGCGGGTCGACATGGTCATCGCCTCTTCCTGATCGTGCGTCACGACCACGAAGGTGATCCCCAGATTTTCCTGAATGTTGACCAGCTCAAGCTGGGTACGTTCGCGCAGCTTCTTATCCAGTGCGCCCAGCGGCTCATCCAGCAGCAGCACCTTCGGTCGCTTGGCCAGCGCCCGGGCCAGAGCCACGCGCTGCCGCTGACCGCCGGACAGTTCATGCGGCTTCCGGCGGCCCAGATGACCCAGCTCGACCAGATCAAGCATCTCCGCCACCCGCTGACGGACCTGATCGCGCGGCATGCCATCCTGCTTCAGGCCAAAGGCCACGTTCTGCTCAACCGTCATATGCGGGAACAGAGCGTAGGACTGGAACATCATGTTGACCGGGCGCTCATACGGCGGCACCCGGGTCATATCCTGACCGTCGATCAGGATCCGCCCCGAGGTCGGCGTCTCAAACCCGGCCAACATCCGCAGCAGCGTCGTTTTGCCGCAGCCCGACCCCCCCAGCAGAGAGAACAGCTCCCCCTGATAGATGGTCAGCGACACATTGTTAACGGCGACAAAGTCGCCAAACGTCTTGGTGACGCCTTCAATCTGGATCAACGGCTTGAGCAGATCGGAGGCTTCGCCTTTCTCGGTCCGGGCGACCTGATCCTGAAGGCTGCGGGCTTGCTGAGACATGCCGGGACAGACCCTTTACAATGCGAGAGACGGGATAAGAGGACATAGATACAGAAAACCGCAGCCGCCCGGACCTTCCTCAGGGCCGGGCGGCTCGATCAGGCACCGGGGGTCTTACTTCCCGGTTTTGATTTTATTCCAGATGCGGGTGCGCAGACGCTCCGCCTTCTGGTCCGGGGTCTTCTTGACGAACAGATTGTTCAGCACCGCTTCCGTCGGATAAACAGCCGGATTCCCTGAAATTTCCTTGTCGACCAGCTCGGTCGCCTTGGCATTGGCGTTGGCGTAGAACACCTTATTCGAGATCCCGGCGGTGATCTGCGGCTTCAGCACATGGTTGATGAACAGCATGGCGTTTTCCGGATGCGGGGCATCCTTCAGCACACCCATGAAGTCAAACCACATTTCAGCCCCTTCCTTGGGGATGTTGTATTCGACCTTCACGCCGTTCTTGGCTTCTTCCGCGCGGGACGCAGCGATGAACATGTCACCGGAATAGCCCATGGCAACGCAGATATCGCCATTGGCCAGCGCGTTGATGGATTCAGAGGAGTGGAACTTGGTGATGTACGGGCGCACGCCCATCAGCAGCTTTTCCACCTTCTCCAGATCCTTCGGATCATTGGAGTTCGGGTCCAGCCCCAGATACTTCAGGGCCGCCGGGAACACTTCCGACGGGCTGTCCATCAGGTAGAGGCCGCACTTGGAAACCTTTTCCGCCCACTTCGGATCGAAGATCAGCGCCCAGGAGTCAACCGGCGCGTCCTTACCGGCGACAGCGGCAACCTTCTCCGGATTATGGGCGATGCCGTCGGTCCCCCACATGTAAATGATCCCGCTCTTGTTATCCGGATCGAAGGCGGAGGCGCTCTTCATCAGCTTCGGATCAAGATTGGCGAGATTGGGGATCTTGGCCTTGTCCAGCGGGCGGAACACACCGGCCTGCACCTGACGCTGGAAGAACGCCCCGGTCGGCACCGCAAGGTCATAGCCCGACTTACCGGCCAACAGCTTGGCTTCCAGCATTTCGTTGGAGTCATAGACGTCAACGGTAACCTTGATGCCGGTCTCTTCCTCAAACTTGGCAATGGTGTCTTCGCCAAGGTAGTCAGACCAGATGTAGAGGTTCAGCTTCTTTTCTTCGGCGGCCTGTGCCCCGACCGAAGCGAACATAACGGCAGCAAGGCCGAACAGAAACGCGCTGGACTTACGCATGTGGGGCCCCTTCTCGTGTTCCGGGCAGTTGTGGGCAGCGCCGGGGTACGGACACCCCCCGGCAGGCGCCGTGCCGACGCGGGGAACGCGGGCCAAAAGCGCTGTATTGTGACTGTCGCAACCTTTGCCGCGTCGCGCAAGTTGATATTGCACAGCAACTGGTTCAGGCTTTTAGCTCCTGTTTTGTCCACAGCACGGGCGTCATGCATCCTCCGACCACGTCCTGGTATTCCGCCACGGCCACCCCGGCCCCGGCCCTGCCCCCCCTGCACGGAGACGGGGAAACCGATGTCTGCATTATCGGGGGTGGGCTGACCGGCTGCTCGGCAGCCCTGCATCTGGCTGAGCGCGGCTACCGCGTCACCCTTCTGGAGGCGGAACGGATCGCCTTCGGGGCCTCTGGCCGGTCCGGCGGACAGATGATCGCCGGGTTCAACCGTGACATCGCCGCCATCGCCCGCCTGACCGGGCCGGAAGAGGCTCTGCGGTTATGGGATCTGTGCGAAGAGGCCCTGACCCTGACCCGGGATCTGATCCGGACCCACGCCATTGCCTGCGATTTCCGTGATGGCACGGTGTTTGTGGGGGAGAAACCCCGCCACCGCGCCGATATCGAGGCCACCTATGAGGAATGGACCCGCCTTGGCCGCCGGGATCTGACGGTCTGGGATGCCGCCGAAACCCGGCGTCAGGTCGCCAGCCCGCGTTATACCAGTGGCCTCCATGACCCGCATGGCGGCCACCTGCACCCCCTGAACTACACGCTGGGCCTTGCCGCCGCGGCCCGCGCCGCCGGGGCACAGATGTACGAACAGACACCGATGCTGCGCTGGCACGCCGGAAACCCGGTCCGGGTGGAAACCCCGCACGGCACGGTACGGGCCAAGTTTGTCCTGATGGCGGGCAATGCCTATCTGTGGGCAACAGAACGTCGTCTCGGGCGGCGGATCATGCCGGTCGGCACCTATATCGCCGCCACCCAACCGCTGGGGGAAGAGCGGGCCCGGGCCCTGATCCCCTCAGAGGCAGCGGTCTGCGATATGAATTTTGTGCTGAATTACTTCCGGCTGTCATCGGACCACCGGCTGCTGTTCGGCGGACGGGTCAGTTATTCCCGTCTGGATCCCGCCGATGTCGGATCGGCGATCCGCCGCACCATGCTGCGGTGTTTTCCGCAACTGGAGGACACGCGGATGGACTACGCTTGGGGCGGTCATGTCGCAATCACGGTCAACCGACTGCCCCACTTCGGGCGGCTGGCACCGAACGTACTGTTCGCACAGGGGTATTCCGGCCACGGTATTGCCCTGACCGGTCTGGCCGGACGGCTGATGGCGGAGGCCGTGGCCGGTCAGGCGGAGCGTTTTGATGTGTTCAGCCGCATCCCACATCTGCCTTTCCCCGGCGGCACCCACCTGCGCACCCCTCTGCTGGTGCTGGCAATGGCATGGCACCGCCTCCGCGATCTGCTGTAAGCAGACGCGGGAAAACATTAAAGGGGGGATCTGCTGTAAGCAGACGCGGGAAAACATTAAAGGGGGGGATCTGCTGTAAGCAGACGCGGGGAAAACGTTAAAGAGGGGATCTGCTGTAAGTCTGGCCGATAGCCGTGATCACAAATCAGCTTTGGTATCATCTGCCGGAGCGGTTACTCTGGGAATACGGTGCTGCACTGTTGCGGTCTGCCGTAAGGGAAGCTATGGAATCGCCACGATCCGGCCCCAAAGACCGGACATGATCCCGGCAGCAGGAAACTGATATCCGATGAGTGATCTCAAGGCAGGCGTCAACCAACTGTTCCTCCGTGAGGAGGAACTGCGCAAGGCTATGGAACTTCTGTTCTTTGCCTACCGCGACTTTACTGCCGAAGCGGATGTGGTGCTGACCGACCTCGGGCTGGGCCGGGCCCATCACCGGGTCATCTACTTTGTCGGCCGTCATAAGGACATCAGTGTTTCAGACCTGCTGCGGATTCTGCGGATCACCAAACAGAGCCTGTCCCGTGTCCTCAGCGAACTGGTCCGCGAAGGCTATATCGTCCAGAAACCCGGCCAGAACGACCGGCGGCAACGGCTGCTGGACCTGACCGACAAAGGGGTGGAACTGGAGCGGCAGCTGTCAGAGCGCCAACGCCAGCTGGTGGCCCGCGCCTTCCGGGAAGCGGGCGGGGAAGCCGTCGACGGCTTCCGGAAAGTGATGATCGGGATGATCGACGAACCCGACCGGGACCGCTTCCTGCCCGCCCCCGGCACTCCGGCGGCCCTGTTGCGGCGGTCCCGGCCATGAGCCCGATCAATGACATCAACGGCGACGGTGCCCACCTGCTGGTGGTCGATGATGACACCCGTCTGCGCGACCTGCTGCGGCGCTTTCTGTCAGAACGCGGCTATGTGGTGACCGCCGTGGCCGATGCTGCCGAAGCCCGAGCCCACCTCTCGCTGATGGATTTTGACCTGCTGGTGGTGGACGTAATGATGCCCGGCGAAGATGGCGTCAGCCTGACCCGGGGCATCCGCGAGACATCCGATGTTCCGGTGCTGATGCTGACCGCCCGCGACGAGCCGGAAGACCGGATCACCGGCCTGTCCGGCGGGGCTGATGACTACCTGACCAAACCATTTGACCCACGGGAGCTGCTGCTGCGGATCAATGCCATCCTGCGGCGGCGCCCCCGCCCGGTGGTGGAGGAAACCCCGCGCCAGATCCGCTTCGGGGACTTTCTGTTCGATCTGGAACGGCAGGAACTGACCTGTAATGACGAGCCGGTCTATCTGACCACCGCCGAGCAGGATCTGTTGCAGGCTCTGGCCCGGCAGGCCGGCGACGCGGTCAGCCGCGATGCCCTGGCCGAAGCGCTGGGGATTGAAGGCGGTGCCCGGGCAGTGGATGTGCAGATGACCCGCCTGCGGAAGAAGATCGAAGCCGATCCCCGTCAGCCGCGTTACCTGCTGACGGTGCGCGGCACCGGCTATACCCTGCGGCCCGGCTGACCCTGATGGCCCGGCTGACCCGCCTGCATCTGCGCCTGTTCGGGACCCCGATGCCAGTCCGGCGGCTGGCCCCGCGTGGTCTGCTCGGTCGGTCCCTGCTGATTCTGGTCACCCCGATGGTGCTGCTGCAGGTGGTCACGGCGATCATCTTTTACGACCGCCACTGGGATACCGTTGCCCGGCGACTGGCGGAAGGTATTGTCGGTGATGTCGCCACGGTGATGGAGCTGATGACCCGGTTCCCCGATCCAGAAGAGCGGGACTGGATTTTCACACTGGCCCGAACCCAGATGGGGCTGGCGATCAGCCTGTCAGAAGGGGCGATTCTGCCCAATATGCAATATGACCAGCCGGACTATGACATGGTCTCGGTGGTCGAACAGCTTTTGCAGGACCGGATCGAGCGCCCGGTGGTGATCGACGGCGGCCTGTTTGACCGCATCATTCTGGTCCGGGTCCAGCTTTCCACCGCTGTCATGACCATCGAAATACCGGCCAAGCGCCTGTACAGCTCAACAACCTATATTTTTGTGCTGTGGATGGTCGGCACCTCGCTGGTACTGATCGGGATTGCCACCCTGTTCCTGACCAATCAGGTCCGTTCCATCCGACGGCTGGCTGACAGTGCCGAACGCTTCGGCAAAGGGCAGGACGTTCCCCCGATCAAGGAAGAAGGGGCGCGGGAAGTCCGGCAGGCGGCGCACGCCTTCAACGTCATGCGGGAAAGAATCCAGCGTCAGATCGCCCAGCGGACGGAAATGCTGGCCGGGGTGTCCCACGATCTGCGGACTCCGCTGACCCGGATGAAGCTGCAGCTGGCGATGATGCCGGACTCCCCTGACGCCAGTGATCTGCAGGATGATGTCTCAGAGATGGAACGGATGGTCGAAGGCTATCTGGCCTTTGCCCGTGGGGAAGGAACCGAGGCGGTGGTGGAGACGGATCTGACCGATCTGGTGGACCAGCTGGCCGGGCGGTTCCGCCGCACCCATCCCGGATTGCAGATCCGGGGGGTCAATATTCCGCCACTGATTCTACCCCTCCGTCCGACGGCGGTGGAACGGGCTTTGTCCAATCTTCTGGGCAACGCAGCCCGCTATGGCAAAACAGTCCGCCTCAGCCTGCGCAAACGGGCGAACTGGGTGGATCTGGTGGTGGAGGATGACGGCCCCGGCATTCCCGAAAACCGGCGGGAGGATGTGTTCCGCGCCTTCTGGCGGGCCGAGGCTTCCCGCAACAGCCAGACCGGCGGCATCGGACTGGGCCTGACCATCGCCCGGGATGTCGCCCGTGTTCACGGCGGCGATATCCTGCTGGGAGACAGCAAGGCGCTGGGCGGACTGGAAGCCACCCTGCGCCTGCCACTGTAGCCGCTATTAAAGAAGGTGGTGCGGTTTTCGGTTGCCCCTCAGCCCCCGTGTGCGGGCCTCAGGACGGTGCCCCCACCAGCTTCAAAGCCCGACGGAACGTGCTGACAGAATGATTCGGCAGCGGGACAAACGGCTTGCAAGCCTTCCGGCAATTCCTCTTCAAATGGGTCACCGCCTCGTGACTGACACAGGTCACCGGGCAAAACACCACATCCGCGCAGGACACCGCCCCGGCCAGACGGGGGCATCCATCATCCAGTCCGCCGTCATGGTGAACAAAAACGCCGTTGCAGGCTTTTACCACATCCTCCAGATGCCGGGCCGCATGACCAATGCCGCCAACGTACAGAATTTGCCGCCGGGCCAGATCAACCCCTTCCGTCACCTCCCCGCTGCCTGAGCGGTTCGCCGCCAGCAGATCGGCCGGAGCCGCCCGCCGGGCCTCCTGCCAGCGCAGCTCGGCATCCGCCAGACGCTGTTCCAGCCCCCGGCGGTCCGCCTCATCCTTCTGGCGCTGCTCCTGCATCTGCTCCAGACGGCGCTGTGCCGCATCCAGGGCGCGGGTCAGACTGTCTTTCTCTGCCTGTGCCTGCCGCACGGACTGTTGTGCCGCCGTCAAAGCCGAACCGCTTTCCAGTTCAGCGAGGCGCTCCGCCAGCTGATCAGCCCGACGACGCTGGATTTCGCCGACCGACGCGTCCCGGCGGGCGGCGTCACGTTCCTGCCGGACCACCGTCAGATCTGCCCGCAGGCGGGTAAGCTCAGCACTCAGGTCAGCGACCTGACGCTCCAGCCCCGCCGTGCGCTGTAGATCGCTGCGCTGCGCCGCACCGGACAGATGCGACAGCATATGGACCTCACCATAAACCCGCTCCCGCAGGGCCTGGCAGTCCAGTGGATGCGTCATCAGCGCCCAGTATGCACCGGGAATATCGCCGCTGTTGCGGGCATCTGCCCACAGGCGGGCCAGTCCGGCCTCATCCCCGGTCCGGGTGATCCGCGATACGGTGGCGGCATGGCGCTTATCCAGAAGACGCGCAACCGTCTTCCCCAGCACTTTGTTCTCTGACGCCAGATGCACGATCGCCCCATGCAGGCGGTAATCCGAGGCATCCGGCGGCAGGGCCAGCCCGACCTTAATCGCCAGTTTGCGCAGGTCTGCCAGTGTCAGGCAGGTCCCGATAACACTGCACAGCCAGCGGCTGGGCACTTCATCCAGCCGCTTACGCCGGGCCGCAGACGACAGCCCCTGAGGAGGCAGGGACGACAACGGCAGGGACGGCGACACCAAGGCGGGCGGCAGGGACAGGGCGTGCGATGCACACATGATCAGACCTCACTCTGCGGCGTAAAACAGGGGGGAGGATACGGTGTCAGAGGCAACATCAGGCACGCCCCGACGCTGGACATTGACCCGCGCCTCATCAAGAAGACCGCGAACCTGCTGGATGGTATCGCTGGCCGCAGCCAGATCCTGCAGGATCCACCGGTTCCCCCAGACCCCGCCCCAGCGGTCCTCAAACCCGCTGCTGACCCCTTCTGCCGCCACTTCCAATGCCAGCAGCATCCGCTCCAGAGCCCGGATCCGGTCTGCCGGTGACAGCAGATCAAGAAAAGCCATCCGCACGCGGACAACCGTCCGCAAAACACCGCCTGCCCCTTCCAGCGGGGCGGTCATTGCCCGCAGCAGCAGGCGTTCCGCCAGTGGCCCCGGCACATAGCCCGAATCCCCCTGCTGTGGCACTGCCGGACGCAGCCCGCCAGAGCGAACCAGCCCCTGCACCAGATGCCAGACCACATCCGCACAGGGCAGAGCAGGCAGATCCAGCGTTTCCAGCGCCGCGGCCAGATCCTGCGCCGTCACTTCACCCCGCCGCGCCATCCCGAGAGCCATCAGAACAATCAGGTCCGGAGCCCATCCGGCGGCAGATCCGACTCGCGGGGCACCACTGCCCAGCCACAACGGAGGGGCGACAGTCTGCCCATCATAAAGATCCTGTATCGACATTGCGGTTCTCCCGGGCCTGACCCAGACCGATAATTGCAAATGACTTGCAATTGCATATCGTGTTTTTGCCGACCCGGCAAGGAGGAACCGATGACCAAAGACAGAACCTTGACCACAGCCCCCGAAGAGCGCAGCATGACTCTGACCTCTGATCACTGCGTTCCCCTGCCATAGCGGACTGACGGTTCTTCCGCAGGCCGTTGCGGCGCAGGGATTTGCCTCTGAATGATGCCGGTCACAGCACAGCCCCGCGACTCCGGTCTAAAACCCCCGGATGGTCGCTGTGTTCTCTTCCCCAGCTTTCCGTTGATTTTTCACGGTTTCGCCACAGTTGCCCGGTTGTTTCGCCACGATCCGCAGGCAGTGTCGCCCCATCGGCAGCACCGCATAGCGGCTCCGGCTCTTCCGGCCCCTGACAGCGGTAATACCGGTCAACCCTTGCGAAGGATTCGCATCGACCCAATATCTCACCAGCGGGCCGCCATTTCTGTGCAGTCCGCCTCCCACTCACCCCTGGCCCCCCTCCCCCAGACCAAGAGGTGACATCATGTCCGACGTTCTGACCCCGATCCGCCCCGCCGCCCTGCGAGCAACCCCGCGTCCCGGAATCCGCCGCAGTGTTGCTCATGTTCCGGCCCCGGTGCTGCGCCCGCTCCCCCAGAAGCGGGTTGCTCCGGCCCCGGACCTGACGCTGGATGACCTGCTGTCTGACCCGCTGGTCCAGCTGGTGATGGAACGTGATGGTGTTGGCCCCGAAGAGGCCCGTGCCGCCTTCCGCGCCGTGATGCCGTCTTCCTCAGCGCTCTCCGCCTGCTGCTGAACAGGCAGAACACTCTCTCCCCATCCCTTCCCGCGCTATTTATCCTCAGCCTGCGTCATTACAGTATCCCTTGCTTTTACTCAGGATATTCAGCACCCTAAATGCACACGCAGAAGGGTTGGATTAGGGAAGGCACAACCCCTGCGAACACCACAGGAGAGTGGGGGAGAGTGTTTATGTCTATCTGTACTCCTGACGCCCGAACCGGGCGGCCAGCAGGGCGTGCTTTGCGTGCCCTGCTGAAATCGTTAACACTGATGACGGGCCTGCTTGGTCCCGCCCTGCTCAGCACCCCGGCTGCCGCAGCGCAGCCGACAGCCCCTGACTTTCAGGCGGCGCAGTTCTGTACCGGGCCGAATGCCGCCAAAAATGCGGGGGAACCGGTCTGGAAGACCTTGTGCTATGACGGCAAGGTCACCCTGCAGAACTATAATTCCCTCGACAGCATCGGCCGTCGTCTGGTCTCCGGCCTCGCGTGGCGGGCCGTGCAGGATCTGACCGGGATGCAGGATCCCTTACAAAGCGGTCAGCTGTACGGTGGCGATCAGATGGCAGGGGTGATCCTGTTCCTGCTCGCCGGGGGGCATCTGGGCTGGGCCCACGATGTCGCCAGCTTCAGCGAAGATATCCGTATGACCGGCCCGGTTTTTCAGGGGCAGGGTTTTGACACCCACCAGCGGGTACGGGTGTTCTATTCTGACGCCGTGGTCAAATGGCTGCAGAACGGCCGCAAAGGCGACATTCCCGATGGGGCAATGATCGTCAAGCAGATGTATGGCTCTGACCCGCTGGACACCACCTACGGCGCCGACCGCACCGCCGGGTGGGCCATCATGGTGCGCAACAGCAAGGCCAGTCATGACGGCTGGATGTGGCAGCTTATTTTCCTGCCCAAGGGCCCGCCGTTCAATGCGCCGACCCTGTTTTCCTACGCCCAGCCGGGGGATAACTTCTGCCTGAGCTGTCACGCCGCCGCAGACAACAAGCAGGTGACGTTCTCAAGCCTGCAAAACCTGCAGGGGGCCGCGCAGCAGTACAGCTGGATCTTTCAGGTTCAGCCCGGCGTCTTCGCCACCCCACAGGCCCCGACCCCGACCCCGCCGTCGCCGCCGTCGCTGACCCCTGCGGGACAGTCGCTGTTCTCTAAGACCCTGAGCCAGATGCAGGCCGCCGGTCTGAAGACCGCGGCGGACACGTCCGGCCTGAACGGCAAGACCCTGCCTGACCGCCTTGGCACCCTGCGCGGTGACTTTGACCGGTATCTCGGCCTCAGCGAGGCGGACCGCCATACCCGCCTGAAGACGCTCCTGGCCCAGTCCCCGGAGCTGAAGGACCTGACCGGCCAGATGCAGGGGGGGCAGATTCCGTCCTACCTGCTGCCGCTGGTTGACAAGCTGATCGGCGATATCGGCCTGCTGCTGAAGGGTGAAATCGGCCCGGCCCTGAACAATGTGGTCGAACTGTATCTGCGGGCGATCCTTGAAGGGACACCCGTTCCCCCACTGCCCGAACCGAACCCGGCCATCACGACAGCCTTCCCGAAGACCCCGACCCTGCCGAAGTCGCAGGCGGACATGGCCTGGCTGCCGCTGGACTTCATCTTCTCCCACACGCCGGCGCTGCCGGCAAAACTGCCGGAAAACGTCTGTAAGGCCCATCAGGGGGCGGATGGGGCAGTCCCCTTCCCGACCACCTCGTTGCTGGCCGCCAGCGGCAATGCCGCCAAGACCGGACCGCGCAACACCAGCACCAAAATGGTCGATTGCCGTGATGTCTACGTCACGTCCGACAACTGTAACGGCTGCCACTGGAGTTACGTGCTGCAGAACAACGCCCAGCCGTCGATGACCACCATCGATCAGGCGGGGGTTGACCCGAAAGATCCGTCCAAGACCAAGATGTGGGACATTTCCCCCTATGGGGAATGGAGCGCGTCGATGATGGGGCTGGCGGGCCGTGACCCGATCTTCCATGCCCAGATCGCCTGGGAAGCCAAGCGCCACCCGGATCTGGCCGATCAGGCCGGAAACTTCTGTACCCGTTGCCATCAGGCCGGAGCCCAGCGCCAGTTCCATCTTGATAACGGGCAGGATGCCGCAGAAAACCTGCCGGTGATCTTCCCCCCGGATCAGAAGCCGAAGGGGCCGCTGTTCTCCACAGCCTACACCTATCTTGAACCGAAACAGACGATTGATGCCGCCACCAAGTACGGGGCTCTGGCCCGTGACGGGGTGACCTGCACCATCTGCCACCAGATTGAAGCCGACGGACTGGGGACGGAAGCGTCTTTCACCGGCAACTTCAAATACCCGGATCATCCGGGGCTGGTTTACGGGCCGTTCGCGACCGAAGACATCAAACCCTATCTGATGGAACAGGCCATCGGCGTCAAACCGGTGCATGGCCCGCAGATGAAGGATTCGGCCCTGTGCGGATCCTGCCACACCGTCATCACCCCGGTGGTGACCGAACATCAAACCGCCAACAAAGAATACCGGACCGCCTATGAGCAATCGACTTTTGTCGAGTGGCTGAACAGCTCGTTCTCAGGCCGGACCGGCACACAGGGCCAGAGCTGTCAGGATTGCCACATGCCGTCGCGTCTGCCGGATGATCCGGTTGACGGCACAGCCAAGCCCCTTACGGAAATCATTGCCAACGTTGAAACCGCGTGGCTGCCCCCGCTGGACAACCGGGCCCCGGATGCCGCGATCACCCCGGAACCGAAGAAAGATTTCCGCCGTCATACCCTGCTGGGCCTGAACCTGTATGCCAACATGATGTTCCAGCAGTTCCCGAACCTGCTGGGCAACAGCAGCCAGCCGCTGGGCCGTGTGCCCAACGGGCAGCCGGCGCTGGTGCTGGCACAGAAGGAAATCATGACCTTCGCCGAAAAGATGACCGTCGATGTCGGCGTAAAATCCGGCGGTACGGTCAGCGGCGGCAACGCCTATGACGTGACTGTGGTCAACAAGACCGGCCACAAGTTCCCGTCCGGGGTCGGCTTCCGCCGGGCCTACATCCTGTTTGAAGCCAAGGATGCCGCAGGTAATGTTCTGTGGGCTTCGGGACGCACCAATGCGGCCGGTCAGCTGACCGACCAGAACGGTGTGGTGCTGGAAAACGAAACCACCTCTGACCCGCTGAAGATCCTGACCGGCGATCCGCTGATCACCGGCCAGAATCAGGCCTATCTGTTCGAAGAGCGGATTGCCACCCCGGTGAAGGGGCTGCAGGCGGCCAAGGGCCCGCAGGAACCTGACCTGCGGACCATGCGTCTGACCACCTCGTTCCTTGAGGTGGCCTATGAGGCCAAGGATACCCGCCTGCTGCCGAAGGGCTGGTCCCCGACCGGCCCCTATGCAGACATCACCCGGCCGTGGCTGCTTGATGTGCAGAAGGCCCGGCACGTTCCGCTGCCGGTCGGCGATGACCCGGCCAGCCGCACCATCCGCTATGTGGTGCCGTCTGCTGCCGGTTCTGTCGCCACCGTCACCGCGACGGTCTATTACCAGTCGATCCCGCCGTACTATCTGCAGGAACGCTGGGAATACGACACCCCGGAAGCCCAGCGCCTGTACTACATGGTCGCCCACCTCAACACGGAAGGAACCCCGATTGAGGGCTGGCGTCTGCCGCTGGTGTCCGCATCCCTGACCACAGGCCGTTAAGGCCATATTCCTGAACACTCCTGAAGGGGAGCCTCCGCCGGTGCGGAGGCTCCCTTTTCTTTGGACTGATCCCGGCTATAGTCAGGGCATGCTGCATGTCATCATCCCCACCCTGAACGCCGGAACGGGACTGACCCGGCTGCTACCAGCCCTGCACAAAGGCGGGGTGGCGCAGATCTGGGTGGCGGACGGCGGGTCAGACGATGCGACCCTTGCCAGTGCCGGGCACTGTGGAGCCCGGATTCTCTCTTGCCCACCCGGGCGGGGCAGACAGTTGAGTGCCGGAGCCGAGGCTGCCCTGCAGGCCGGGGCCGGCTGGCTGCTGTTCCTGCATGCTGACAGCACACTGCCGGAGGGATGGGCCGACCTGCTGACCGATCACCGCCTCCGCTTTCCCGGCCATGCCGCCGCCTTTGCCCTACGCTTTGACGACCCTCACCCACTGGCCACCGTGATCGCCGGGGCCGCCACCCTGCGCAGCCGCTGGCTGGGGCTGCCGTGGGGGGATCAGGGGCTGTTCCTCTCGGCCTCCCTGTATCGGGCCGTCGGAGGGTACCGCCCCCTGCCCCTGATGGAGGATGTCGATCTGGTCCGGCGGATCGGCCGCCGTCAACTGCGCCTGCTGCCTGCCGCCCTGACCACCGGGGCGGACCGGTACCGCCGTGATGGCTGGATCCGCCGCCCCCTGAAAAATGCGGCCCTGCTGCTGCGCTATGCTTTGGGGGAAGACCCGCGCACTCTGGCGGACCGGTACCGCCGATGAACGACACCCCGAGCCTGATCCTGTTTGGCAGACGCCCCCGCTATGGGGCGGGAAAATCTCGGCTGGCCCGACGCATCGGGGCTTTGGCCGCCCTGCGGTTTCAGCAAGGGCAACTGACAGTCCTGCTGCACCGGTTCAGCCGGGACCGGCGCTGGATCACCCGGCTATGCCTGACCCCGACCCCGGAGTCGCTGCGCCTGCCTTCCGGCCTGCCCTGCCATCGGGTCCCGCAGGGGCGGGGGGATCTGGGGCAGCGGATGCTGCACGCCCTGCGCACAGCCCCGGGTCGGGGGCCGGTGGTGCTGATCGGCACGGATATCCCCGCAGTCACCCCGGATCACATCGCCGCCGCCCTGCGCGCCTTGCGTCAGGCCGATCTGGTCTTTGGCCCGGCAGAGGATGGCGGATACTGGCTGATCGGCTGGTCACGCCGCCGCCCCCTGCCCCCACAGGCCCTGCGCGGGGTCCGCTGGTCTACACCGCAGGCCCTGACCGACAGCCTGCACAGTCTGGGGCCGCATCTGCGGATCGCCCGGGGGGCAATCCTTCCCGATGTGGATTTTTAAGCCGCATAAAGAAGTCATAAAAATCCGGCCCCAGAACCGTATCGATCCTTAACGGTCAGCGGCGCGACAGTGCCTCCGTAGAGCCGGGACAGACCTCCCGGCATTTGACGATGGAGGGACCCCGTGTCCGATCTGCTGTTCACCGGCCTGCTCGCCGGTTTCTTCGGGGCGGCGGCGCTGCTGATGCGCCTGTGCGCCCGGATCTGAAGGGAAGGCGGCAATGACGTTTTCCGACGATCCGCTCGGCCTTGCCCTGACGGCGGCCACTGCACTGGGGCTGGCAGCCTATCTGCTCTATGCCCTGTTCCATCCCGATCAGTTCTGAGGACACACCATGGACGCCAACGGCATCCTGCAGATTGTGGTGTTCGTCGCCCTGATCTGCCTGCTGACCCCGGTGATCGGCGGGTATATGACCCGCGTATACGATGGCCGCATCACCGCCCTGCGCTGGCTGGAACGCCCGCTGTACCGCCTGTGCGGCACCACCGATACAGAAGATCAGCACTGGACCCGCTATGCCGGGACTCTGCTGCTGTTTACTCTTGCGGGGGCCCTGCTGCTGTATGCCCTGCAACGGGTGCAGGGGCTGCTGCCCTTCAATCCTGCCGGTCTGGGCGCCGTTGCCCCTGATCTGGCTTTCAACACCGCCGCCAGCTTTGCCACCAACACCAACTGGCAGTCTTACGGCGGTGAAACCACCCTCAGCTATCTGACCCAGATGGCCGGGCTGACGGTCCAAAATTTTGTGTCCGCCGCCAGTGGCATGGCGGTTGCCGTTGCCCTGATCCGTGGCTTTGCCCGCCGGTCTGCCAGCGGCATCGGCAATTTCACCGTCGATCTGACCCGTTCGGTTCTGTACGTCCTGCTGCCCCTGTGTGTCGTCGGGGCCCTGGCACTGGTGGCGCTGGGCGTGCCCCAGACTCTGGCCCCTTATGCCGAAGCCACGACGCTGGAAGGGGCAAAGCAGACCATCGCCCTCGGCCCGGTGGCCAGCCAGATGATGATCAAGCATCTGGGCACTAATGGCGGTGGCTTCTTCAACGTCAACGCCGCTCACCCGTTTGAAAACCCGAATGCGCTGACCAATCTGATTCACATGACCGCGATTTTCCTGATCGGCGCGGGCCTGACCAACACCTTCGGGCGGATGGTCGGGGACATGCGGCAGGGCTGGGCGCTGTTTGCCAGCATGGGTATCCTGTTCCTGATCGGGGTCGCCGTCGCCTATGGGGCCGAATCAGCAGGAAACCCGGCCCTGACCGCCATCGGTGCCGATCAGGCCCTCAGCCCGTGGCAGCCGGGCGGTGCGATGGAGGGGAAAGAAGTCCGCTTTGGCATTGCCGCCTCTATGCTGTTCTCCGTCGTGACCACCGCAGCCTCCTGCGGGGCAGTGGTGGCCATGCACGACAGCCTGATGCCGCTGGCCGGAATGGTACCGCTGGTCAACATGATGCTGGGTGAAGTGATCATCGGCGGCGTCGGGGCCGGGCTGTACGGCATGATGCTGTTCGTCCTGCTGGCGGTGTTCATCGCCGGGCTGATGGTCGGACGGACCCCGGAATATGTCGGCAAAAAAATCGAGGCGCGGGAAATCACGCTGGCGATGCTTGCCGTTCTGGCCTTTCCGGCCTGCATCCTTGGCCTTGGGGCCACCGCACTGCTGCTGGGGGCCGGATCTTTGCAGGATGCCGGACCACATGGCCTGAGCGAACTGCTCTACGCCTATGTCTCCGCCACCGCCAACAACGGGTCTGCCTTTGCGGGATTTGGGGCCAACACCGTGCTGCACAACACCCTGCTGGGCCTGGCCATGCTGATCGGGCGGTTTGCGGTGATCGTGCCAGTACTGGCCATTGCCGGAGCGCTGGCGGCCCGCCGTCCGGTGCCGGTCTCTGCCGGGACTTTCCCGACCCACTCCGGCCTGTTCATCACCCTGCTGACACTGGTGGTGGTGATCATCGGCGGTCTGACCTTCTTCCCCGTCCTCGCCCTCGGGCCGCTTGCCGAGCATCTTTCGCTCGCTGCCGGACTTCTGTTCTGAGGAAATGATCATGTCCTCCTCCCATACTGCTGGCAGCCAGCCCAAAGGGCGCGGTCTGTCGTGGATCACCCGGCGGGTGCTTGCCGACGCGGCCGTTGATGCGGTCCGCAAGCTGGATCCCCGGTCGCTGATCCGTAACCCGGTGCTGTTTGCCACCGCAGCCGTTGCGCTGGTCTCAACAGTCCTGACCCTGCGGGAGACCGCTCATCTGGCGGTGATGATCCAGATCAGCGCATGGCTGTGGTTCACCGTCCTGTTTGCCACCTTTGCCGAAGCAATCGCGGAAGGCCGGGGCAAAGCGCAGGCTGACAGTCTGCGCCGCACCCGCAGTGACGTGCTGGCCCACCGCCTGCCGACGGCTGAAGCCGTCAGCGGCGACTCCGTCCCCGCCCACCTGCTGCGGGCCGGGGATCTGGTGGTCTGTCAGGCCGGGGATGTCATCCCCGGGGACGGTGACGTCATCGCAGGCATCGCCACGGTCGACGAAAGTGCCATCACCGGCGAATCCGCCCCGGTGATCCGCGAATCCGGTGGCGACCGCAGCGCCGTCACCGGGGGGACCCGTGTGGTCTCTGACCGCATTGTCATCCGCATCACCGCCAATCCCGGCGACAGCTTTCTCGACCGGATGATCCATCTGGTCGAAGGGGCCAAGCGTCAGAAAACCCCGAATGAAATTGCCCTGACCATCCTGCTGGCCGGTCTGACCCTGATTTTCCTGATGGTCGTCGCCAGCCTGCCGGTGTTTGCCGCATGGTCAAAAGCCGATATCCCGCTGGTCTTTCTGGCGGCCCTGTTTGTCACCCTGATCCCCACCACCATCGGCGGCCTGCTGTCAGCCATCGGCATCGCCGGGATGGACCGTCTGGTGACCTTCAACGTCATCGCCAAATCAGGCCGGGCCGTTGAGGCTGCGGGAGATATCGACGTGCTGCTGCTGGACAAAACCGGCACGATCACACTGGGGGCGCGACAGGCTGCCGAGTTTCTGCCGGTCGGTGGCGCGGGTGAGCGCGAACTGGCCGAAGCGGCGTTTCTGTCCTCGCTCGCCGATGACACCCCGGAAGGGAAGTCCGTGGTGGCTCTGGCCCGCAGCCGGTTCGGCTTCACCGACCCCACCCGCGACGGCATGACCTTCCTGCCCTTCAGCGCCCAGACCCGGATGAGCGGCGTCAGCCTGAGTGGCATCAGCTGGGGTGGGGTGATGACAGCGGTCAGCGAAATCCGCAAAGGGGCCGCCGACGCCATCCTGAAAGCCATTGCCGAGCGGCGCGCCCTGCCCGCCGCCCTGATCCGGGATCTGACAACAGCCGTTGAGCGGGTCGCGAAAGCCGGAGGCACACCGCTGGTGGTCGCCAGAGATGACCGCCCGCTGGGGGTGATTTACCTGAAGGATGTCGTTAAACCCGGCATCCGTGAACGGTTCGCCACGCTGCGGGATATGGGCATCCGGACCGTGATGATCACCGGGGATAATCCGTTGACTGCCGCCGCCATCGCCGCCGAGGCCGGGGTTGATGATGTGCTGGCCGAAGCTACCCCGGAAAAGAAGCTGGATCTGATCCGCGAGTATCAGCAGGGCGGACGGCTGGTTGCCATGTGCGGCGACGGGTCGAATGATGCCCCGGCACTGGCACAGGCCGATGTCGGGGTGGCAATGAACACCGGAACACAGGCCGCTCGGGAAGCCGGGAACATGGTCGACCTCGACAGCGACCCGACCAAACTGATCGAAATCGTAATGATCGGCAAACAGCTGCTGATGAGCCGGGGATCCCTGACCACCTTCTCCATCGCCAACGATGTGGCGAAGTACTTCGCCATTATCCCGGCCCTGTTCATCCCCGCCTATCCGCAGCTTCAGGCCCTGAATGTCATGGGTCTGAGCAGCCCTCAGTCTGCGGTGCTGTCGGCAATCATCTTCAACGCCCTGATCATCATTGCCCTGATCCCGCTGGCCCTGCGCGGGGTGCGGTACCGCCCGGCCAGCGCCGCCGCCCTGCTGAAGCGCAATCTGCTGATCTACGGCCTTGGCGGACTGATCGTCCCCTTCGCCGGAATCAAGGTGATTGACCTAATCGTTACCGCCCTGGGCCTTGCCTGAGCGAATAAAAGGAGAGTCTGCAATGCTGTCGCTTCTGCGCCCTGCCCTGGTCCTGACCGGTGTGATGACCGTGGTGACCGGGCTGGCCTATCCCCTGGCTGTCACCGGACTGGCGGAGACCCTGTTCCCCCGGCAGGCCGGGGGAAGTCTGGTCCATGATAACGGTACCGTCATCGGATCAGACCTGATTGGCCAGACCTTTACCCGGCCCGGCTATTTTCAGGGCCGCCCCTCTGCCGCCGGAACCGGCTATGACGCCGCCAATTCCTCCGGGAGTAATCTCGGCCCCAGCAGCCGACCGCTGGTGGACGCGGTGGCAGAGCGGGTGAACACCCTGCGCGCCGCCAATCCGGACGCCCCGGCTCAGGTCCCGGTGGATCTGGTCACCGCCTCGGCATCCGGGCTGGATCCGCACATCACCCCGGCAGCCGCCCTGTGGCAGGTCCCGCGTATCGCCAGAGAACGCCGTCTGCCAGCGCCTGCCCTGCGTGACCTGATCCATGAGATGACCGAAGGCCGGGATCTGGGCCTTCTGGGCGAACCCCGGGTCAACGTCCTGCGCCTGAACCGGGCGCTGGATGCGCGCTGGCCCCTGTCCTCCTGACCGACACGTGGGCGGTGCCCCGTGCACCGCCCACCCTTTCGGAGACCCGCCATGCCCCGCCCTCTCCACCCCTTGCCCATCCTGACCGCGCTGTCCCTGCTGCTGGGGGCGGTCCTGCTGATCCCCCGCCACCCGGTGGACCGTACGCTGCCGGTTCTCCAACCAATCCTGCATCCGCCACCGGTCCCGCTGTTTCATGCCACCTTACCGCCGGGCAGTGATACCCTGACCGCCGCCGACGCCCTGTTGCAAAGCCGGGAAATTGCCGGTCTCCGCCATCTGGACCGGCTCGCCTTACAGCAACAGGTGCGGACTCTGGCGGGCTGTGACACCATTGATGCCTGTGGCCTGACCCCTTTAAGCGCCACAACTCTGAACACCCTGCTGCACACCCGCTTTCCGGCGGCGCCCCATCCCTGAGAGTCCCGTCCCCGATGCCAAACCCGTCTGATCTGCGCCCGTCCCCTGATGCCCTGCTGGCCGAAACCCGGAAGGAGCAGCGGGGACATCTCAAAATATTCCTCGGCGCGGCCCCCGGTGTCGGCAAAACCTTCGCCATGCTGTCTGCCGCTCATGAGAAGCTGCGCGCCGGGCTGGATGTGGTGGCCGGGGTAATCGAACATCATAACCGCGCCGAAACGCAGGCCCTGCTTGGTGGCATGCCAATCCTGCCACTGAAAGAGATCAGCCACCGGGGACGCACCTTTCCCGAGATGGATCTGGACGGACTGCTGGCCCGCCGCCCGGCACTGGCGCTGGTTGATGAATTTGCCCATTCCAACGTACCGGGCAGCCGTCACGTCAAACGCTGGCAGGATGTGCAGGATCTGCTCGATGCCGGGATTGATGTCTACACCACCCTGAACATCCAGCATCTGGAAGGGCTGAACGATGTGGTCGAACGCATCACCGGCATCAAAGTGCGGGAAACCGTGCCGGACGGGGTGTTTGCCGCCGCAGACGCAATCGAGCTGATCGACCTGCCCCCCGACGATCTGATACGGCGGCTACAGGACGGCAAGGTTTATGTGCCCGAGCAGGCCCGGCGGGCCATGCACAATTTCTTTTCCCCCGCGACCCTGACCGCCCTGCGGGAAATGGCCCTGCGCCACGCCGCCGAGCGGGTTGACCGCCAGATGGTCGATTACATGCGGGCCCATGCCATCAGCGGCCCCTGGCCAAGCCGGGAACGGGTGATGGTCTGCATTGCCGCCGGAGATGCCGCCGAACGGCTGGTACGGATCGGTAAACGGTCCGCCGAGCGGCGCGGATCAGCGTGGTCAGTGGTCACGGTGGAAACACCGGCAGCTCTGCACGCCTCCCCCGACCGTCAGGCTGCCCTGAATGCAGCCCTGCGGCTGGCTGATCAACTGGGCGCAGAGACACGGACCCTGCACGGAACGGACGTCGCCGCCACCTTGCTCGACCATGCCCGCACCACCAATGTCACCCTGATCGTCACCGGCCGCCCCGCCCCGTCGCCGTGGTCAGGCCTGTGGCCGTGGTCCCGCCCGCTGGCAGACCGATTGCTGGCCACCAGCGGGGACATCAACATTCTGGTGGTCCCCCCCGGGGGCGGGAAAGCAGGGGGACAGGCCGCAGCAGCCGACACCTCTCCGTCTGACCCGGTGCCACCCTTCCCGTGGCGGTCGGCCCTGCTGACCGTCGCGGCAACCGCCGGAGCCAGCCTGCTGGGCGGTGCCATTGATCATTTCGACTGGCCTCTGGCCAATATCTCGGTTGCCTATCTGATGGCGGTGCTGCTGGTGGCGATCCGGGCCGGGCAGACCCCGGCTATCCTGACGTCACTGGCCTGCTTCTTCAGTTTCAACTTCTTCTTCACAGAGCCGCGCTACACCTTCGCCATTACCGACAGCCAGAATATTCTGACCGTTGTCTTTTTTCTGCTGGCTGCGGTGGTGGTCAGTAAGCTGGCAGCCCGGCTGCGGACGCAGGTGGACCGGCTGCGCGAAAATGCCCGCCGGACGGAAACCCTGTATGCCTTTGGCCGTACAGTCAGCGCCGCCGTCACTCAGGACGACGTGCTGTGGGCGGTGGCCCATCACGTTGCGGCCACCCTGCCCGGCCGGTCGCTTGTGCTGATGCCGGAACCGGACGGAGGACAGGCAGGCCTGCGGATTGCGGCCGGATACCCCCCGGAAGACCGGCTGGACGACGTTTCCGCCGCCGCCGCCCAGTGGGCCTGGAGCAACGAACGCATTGCCGGGCGCGGCACCGCCACCCTGCCCGCCGCCGGATGGCTGTTCCTGCCGATGAAAACCGCACGGGGTGGGATCGGTGTTCTCGGGGTCCGGCAGGACAGCGATCTGCCCCCGCCGCCGGACCAGCGCCAGCTGCTTGATGTGCTGGCCGATCAGGCTGCCATCGCCATCGAACGCACCATGCTGGTCAGCGATATCGAGACCGCCCGGGTGGCAACCGAGCGGGAACGGCTGCGTGCGGCCCTGTTGTCGTCCCTATCCCATGACCTGCGGACCCCGCTGGTTTCGATCATGGGCGCGGCCTCCAGTCTGATCAGTTATGGTCCGACACTGACCGACCCCCAGCGCGGTGAGCTGTCCCAGACCATTCTTGAAGAAGCGGAACGGCTGAACCGCTTTGTCCAGAACCTGCTCGATATGACGCGGCTGGAAGCCGGAGCCCTGCGCCCCCGCACAGACTGGGTGGATCTGCAGGATGTGATTGACGCCGCCCGCCGCCGCGCCGCCCGCCTGCTGAGCCGCCACACGGTCCGCGTCACGGTGCCCCCGGCCCTGCCTCTGGTCTGCCTCGATCCGGTCCTGATGGAACAGGTACTGTTCAATCTTCTGGATAACGCCCAGAAATACTCCCCCGATGGCAGCACGATCAGCCTGTGGGCCAGCCACAGCGGAACAGAACTGACCCTTGAAATCAGCGATCAGGGTCCGGGGATCCCGGCAGAAGACCGGGACCGGGTGTTTGACATGTTTTACCGGGTGGATCAGACAGACCGGCAGTCTGGGACCGGACTGGGTCTGGCAATCTGCCGGGGCATCGTCACCGCCCATGGCGGCACCCTAACCGCAGACAGCGGCCTGAATGGGGTTGGCGCCAGCCTGATCCTGCGGTTACCTATGCCGGATACACCACCCGGGGTCCCGGCATGAACGCCCATCTTCTTGTCATCGACGACGAACCGCAGATCCGCCGGTTCCTTGGCATTTCCCTCACGGCCAACGGCTATCGGGTCAGCGAAGCCGATGGGGCCACCAGCGGCATCACCGCCGCCCGCGATCTAAAACCCGACCTGGTGGTGCTGGATCTGGGCCTGCCGGATGGGGACGGACAGGACGTGATTTCCGCCATCCGCAGTTTTTCAGACTGCCCGATCCTGATTCTGTCGGTGCGGGCGGACGAGTTTGACAAGGTGGAAGCCCTTGACCGTGGAGCCAATGATTACATGGTCAAGCCGTTTGGCATTGCCGAACTGATGGCCCGCCTGCGGGCCCTGCTGCGCAGCCGGTCCCCCGGCCCGTCCAACGACAGCCTGAGTCTGGGACCGGTCAGTCTGTCCATGACCCGACGGGTGATCCGCCGGGACGGAGAAGAAATACACCTGTCAAAGCGGGAATGGGATCTGCTGGCCTGTCTGGCGGCAGCCCCGGATCACGTGCTGACCCACCGTCACCTGCTGCGCAGCGTGTGGGGCCCGGCCCATGTCGAGGATACGGCCTATCTCCGGGTCTACATAGGACAGCTGCGGCAAAAGCTGGAAGAGGATCCGGCCAACCCCCGGTTCCTGCTGACAGAACCGGGGATCGGCTATCGCCTGAAGACCGGAGACGAGGCGTAAACGCCCGACAGACAAAACTCGAGGCGTAAACGCCCGACAAACAAAACTCGAGGCGTAAACGCCTCAGGCCCGCGGGCGGCGGCGGAAGGTCAGATATTTCGGGGTCCGGCCCTCCCGGTGGGCCTTGGCCTCATAGCGGCTTTCGATCGCATCCGGCCAGCGGGTCCGCCAATCCTCCGGCCCGGAGACCAGCCACTCAAAGTCCGGATGAACCGGGGCGACGGTCAGCGTATGCCGGATATAGGTCATATCGTCAGAGGCCACCCGGAAGATGGCATTGTCCTTCATCACCCGGGCCAGAACATCAAGGTTCCACGGGTTGACGAAGCGGCGATCCGCGTGCCGGGTCTTCGGCCACGGATCGGGGAAAAGCAGAAAAACCTTATCCAGACAGGCATCAGGGATCTCCTTCAGCCACGGACGGATATCCTCACCATAGATCCGGATGTTTTCGACACCCTTTTCATCAATGTGCTTCAGCAGCTTGCCGATCCCGTTGACGAAGGGCTCCGCCCCGATCAGCCCGATGTCAGGGTGCGTATCTGCCTGATGGGCCAGATGCTCACCGCCCCCAAAGCCGATTTCCAGCCAGACTTCCTGCACAGGACGAGGAAACAGGCTTTTCAGATCCACCGGGATCTCTGCCTCTCCCGCCAACGGCAGGCGCAGACGCGGATACAGCGTTTCCATCAGCGCCTTCTGACCAGCCTTCAGGGCTTTACCCTTACGGCGCCCATAAAAACGGGTGTCGATCACGGGGGTGGTTTCGGCAGTTTCAGCGGGCAGAACGGGCGTCTTGGACACGGCAAAGCCTCTGGGACAGGAAGGGAGCCATAAAGCACAACGGCCCCGGCAGATCGCTCCGCCGGGGCCGGTTGTTTTTCGGGATTAAGCCCCGAATTCGGACTTCAGCGCGGCGACCAGATCAGTCTTTTCCCACGAGAAACCACCATCGGCCTCCGGGGTACGGCCAAAGTGACCATACGCGGCGGTCCGGGCATAAATCGGCTTGTTCAGGCCCAGATGCTCACGGATACCACGCGGGCTGAGGTTCATCAGTTCCGGCAGGATCTTGGCCAGCTTGCCTTCATCAACCCGGCCGGTGCCGAAGGTGTTGACGTACAGCGACAGCGGCTTCGAGACGCCAATGGCGTAAGAGACCTGAATCAGGCACTTTTCAGCCAGACCGGCGGCAACCACGTTCTTCGCCAGATAGCGGGTGGCATAAGCGGCAGAACGGTCAACCTTGGTCGGATCCTTACCGGAGAACGCCCCGCCACCGTGCGGAGCAGCGCCGCCGTAGGTGTCGACGATGATCTTGCGGCCGGTCAGACCGCAGTCACCATCGGGGCCACCGATGACGAAACGACCGGTCGGGTTGACGTAGAATTCATCTTCCGGGCACATCCAGCCTTCCGGCAGGGTTTCCAGAACATGCTTCCGCACCAGTTCACGGATTTCCGCCTGATCGGCATTGACGGCATGCTGAGTGGACACCACCACCGAAGTGGCACCGACCGGCTTGCCGTCAACATAGCGCAGGGTGACCTGCGACTTGGAGTCCGGGCCCAGCAGGGTGTTGCCAGCATGGCGGGCTTCAGCCAGAGACTTCAGGATCCGGTGGGAATACTGGATCGGGGCCGGCATCAGTTCCGGGGTCTCATCGCAGGCATAGCCGAACATGATGCCCTGGTCGCCGGCGCCTTCGTCCTTATTCCCCAGAGCGTCAACGCCCTGCGCAATGTCAGAGGACTGGCTATGGACGTGGGAGATAATCTCCGCATCCTTCCAGTGGAAACCGTTCTGTTCGTAACCGATCGCCTTGATCGCCTCACGGGCCTTCTGCTTGAAGGTTTCGTGATTCAGATGATCCGGACCGCGGACTTCACCGGCCAGAACGACAAAATTTGTCGTCGCCAGTGTCTCGACAGCAACGCGCGCATACGGGTCAGCTTCAAGGAACAGATCGACGATCGTATCGGAAATACGGTCACAGACCTTATCCGGATGCCCTTCAGAAACCGACTCGCTGGTGAAAAGGTAGTCTTTAAGCGCCACCTGATAATCCTCCGTCGCAGGGATCTGCATGACGCCCCCAGCCGACTGCGCTGACAGACCGGCCTTGGCGATGAACGAACAGGGGCGACCGGGACGACAGTACCCCGGTTTTCCCCAAATTTAACTGGCAGGGAGTATCGGAAATATGCGCACGACGCAAGCCCCACAGCGCAGCCGCCATGGTGATGTGCGTATATTATCAGGCTGGATCATACCTGCTCGGCATCATCCCGGACCTCTTCAGACCAGGTGTCGTCTCCCGACGGCACCCGCCCCGGAAGCCCAAGCCCCGGAATAACGGCCAGCGTCCGCGTCAGGTCGTAGATCCGGCGGCGGACGACCGGGTCGGTGATCCGGTTATAAGCCCGGACCAGTTCCAGCACCTCCCGGTGACCGATATCCCCCTGGGGATCTGCCGGGTCCGGGGGGATTGTGTCACGGACAAACCCCGGCCCTTCGCCGTCCCCTGCCGTACTGTCCACCAGCTGACGGGGGGACGACCGGGCGACCGCCTCATTCATGTTCTCAAAAAAGTACCCGACCGGCGCCCCCAGAACACGGCTGAGATCCCACAGCCGGGACGCACCGATCCGGTTGATCCCGCGCTCATATTTCTGCACCTGCTGGAAGGTCAGGCCCAGAGCATCCCCCAGCCTTTCCTGACTGAGACCCAGCAGCATGCGCCGCAGCCGCACCCGGCTGCCGACATGCACATCGACCGGATTGGGCGCGCCGTCCGGCAACCGTCCACGGGCGGACCGACCCACATCATCATCCTGTACCACGTCACCCTCTCTCAGCCCCTGTCCCGGCAGACACAGGCACCGGGGAAGTTCAGGCGCTTACAGTCAAACCCGACTCTCGAAGGCGACCGTAACGGAGTAAATCGTAAGTTCAATAATCAACCGGGAGAGGTTGTCCGGTCAGGCACAGTTTTGGTCAGCCTTGGTCTGTACGGACAATATTTCGCCTAAGGAGTGCAGCCATCACCAGCGATACGAAAGATAACCCTAAGGCACCCCAGTTTCCGATCCGGCTGAACAGGGTCGGCTCAACCGAAAGAGGTAGATCCGCATCAGTATATCCGGCAACATCCAGACCGATCCGCGCCGTAGTCCGGCCATAGGCATCAATGACGGCCGAGACGCCGGTATTGGCCACCCGCACCACCGGCAGCCCTTCCTCCACCGCACGCAGAACGGCCGTATCAAGATGCTGGAACGGACCGGTGGAGACCCCATACCAGCCATCATTGGTCAAATTCAGCAGCCACTGCGGCCGATGGGCAGGATCAACGACCGCTGCGGGGAAAATCACTTCGTAGCAGATCAGCGGCCCAACCGGCGGCAGACCCGGCAAATCCAGCGTCCGGGGACCGGGGCCCGGCGTATAATCCGTACTCCCGACCGTCACTTTCGGCAACGGCAATACGGATTTATACGGGACGTACTCACCAAACGGGACCAGATGCGCCTTATCATAGGTACCCGTCACGGCCCCGGACGGATCCAGCGCCATCATCGCGTTCCAGATCCGGAACGGCTCCTGCCCGACCGGCGTCGCCCGGATCGCGCCGACAATCAGACCCGCTGCCGGATTGCCGGGCTGATGGACGTCCAGCGGACGGGCCATGATCTGCCGCAGAACAGCATCATTCTGCCCATCCAGCGCATAGGGGACCGACGTTTCCCCCCACAGAATGTGAGTCGGTGGGCGATCCAGCGCCGGCAGCTGGGACAGCCCAAGATACCGGCGCAGATTGTCATCACGGGCTTCAGCGTCCCATTTCATGGTCTGAGGAATATTCGGCTGTACCAGCCGCAGCCTCACCCCGTCGACCACAGGCGACGGGCCGGATGGCAGGCGAACCCAGCCTGCGACGGCCACAGCGGCAAGCCCGGCAAAGGCCATGACAGAGACCATGCGGCCAAAGGCCGGGGCCCCGGCCACCAGAACGGTCAACAACGACAGACCAAAGACACCGATCACCGAGGCCGCCTGCAACACCGGCCCCACCGGTGCCCAGACACTGCCCAGAGGATTCCACGGGAACCCGGTAAACAACAGGCCCCGCAGAACCTCCATCACCGTCCACAGTCCCGCCAGCGCCAGCAGCCGCGCCACGCCATGCAACCGCAGCAGATGGACCCCCAGCGCGGTCAGGCCGGTATACACCGCCAGAACAGCGCTCAGGCCGCCGATGGCAAAGGGCACCATCCAGCCGAAGCGGGCGGCATCCAGCAACAGGGCATTGGCGATCCAGTATAGCCCGCAGACAAAATACCCAAAGCCGAAGCCCCAGCCGATCGCAAAAGCCGTCCGCCGCCGGTCCGCCCCTTCCAGCAGGATCAGCCACACCGGAAAGGTGATCAGCAGCACCGGCAGAACAAACAGGGGCGGCAGAGCCAGAACGGAAAGCGCCCCGGCAAGGATGGCAGCACCAAGCCTCCGCCACCCGGTCAGGGGGCGGAGGCGGTTACGCAGCGGACAAAGAAACACTTAGGCACCTTCAACGGTGGCGGGGGATTGCGGCAGGTTCCGGACCCGCAGACGGCGGATATGCCGGGGATCGGCATCAACCACCTCAAACTCCAGACCGCTGGCGTGGGTAATCAGTTCCCCCCGCAGCGGCACCCGTCCGGCCAGACGGAACACCAGACCACCAAGGGTATCGGTGTCCTCTTTGTCTTCATCGGAGAAGACGACGCCAAACCGGTCTTCAAAATCTTCCAGCGCAACACGGGCGTCGGCGGTCAGGGTGCCGTCACCGGTCAACAGCATTTCCGGTTCGCTGTCGTCATCGTGCTCGTCCTCGATCTCACCGACGATCTGTTCGACCAGATCCTCAATCGTCACCAGACCGTCGATGCCACCGTATTCGTCAACCACCAGCGCCATGTGGGTGCGCTTCAGCCGCATTTCCACCAGAAGATCCAGCACCCGGATCGCCGGTGACACGAACATCACCTTCCGCATCAGGTGCCGCAGATCCATGGTCTGACCACGGGCAATCACCGGCAAAAGATCCTTGATCAGGATCATGCCGACAACATCATCCAGAGTTTCCCGGAAGACCGGCACGCGGGAATGCCCGGTCCGCCCTACCTGCTCCGCCACATCCGCCAGCGGAGTGCTGACGTCAATCGCGAAGATATCCGCGCGTGGGATCATGATGTCATAGGCAGTGGTATCCCGCAGGCGCAGGATATTGCCAAGCAGCAGCCGCTCATGGCTGTCGATTGCTTCGGCGTCGTCGTCCTCGATCAGTTCTTCGAGGGCTTCGCGGACGGCGTCATCGCCACCGCGCCGGGAACCCGGAATCAGCCGCTTCAGCAGCGACATCAGGGAACCGGAGTCGTCGGCCCCGCTATCGCGGGGCTTCCTACTGGAAGAGTCGTCGTTCATTGGCGCTCTTGATGAATGAATGCGGGATCGCGGCAACCATACTAGCGGTCATCGTCGACGGCGACAACCTCACCGTCAGCATAAGGGTCGGAAATTCCCAGACGGGCCAGAATTTCCACCTCCAACGCCTCCATCTCTCCGGCCTCTTTTTCGTCCTGATGGTCAAAGCCCAGCAGATGCAGGGTGCCATGGACCAGAAGATGGCTGAAATGGTCGCTGAAGGATTTTTCCTGCTCCGCCGCCTCGGCCTGTGTGGTTTCGAAGGCGACGATGATGTCCCCCAGCACTTCCGGCTCGCCGGGAAGCTGAGGCATATCCTGATCGCGGCTGGCAAAAGACAGAACGTTGGTCGGCTTGTCCTTGCCCCGGTAATCCCGGTTGAGATCCCGCACAGCCGCATCGGTGGTCAGCACCACGGAGACTTCTACCGGGTCCTGCTCTCCGGCCATTTCCAGCGTGGTCCGCACCACCCGGTCAACCAATGCATCAAGCACCGGAATCGCCTCTTCCCAGCGCGGATCTTCAACGGTCAGGGCCAGATCGAGAATTTCGTCCATCACCGGATCCTCAATACGGGGCAAGGCCACGGTCGTGGCGGTCATACGCGCCAACAATCCGGGTCACCAGATCGTGACGCAGCACATCACTGCCGGTAAAGCGGATGAAGGAAATACCGTTGACGCTTTCCAGAATGTCCAGCGCATCGCGCAGGCCGGATTTCACGCCATTGGGCAAATCGATCTGCGACAGATCGCCGGTCACCACCATCCGCGACCCCTGCCCCAAACGGGTGAGGAACATTTTCATCTGGGTCGTGGTGGTGTTCTGCGCCTCATCGAGGATCACAAAGGCATTGGACAGGGTCCTGCCACGCATGAAAGCCAGCGGCGCGACTTCAATTTCCTGACTTTCCATCGCCTTGGAGACGACATCGCCCGGCAGCATATCATGCAGTGCGTCGTACAGCGGACGCAGATACGGGTCGACTTTTTCCCTCATGTCCCCGGGCAGGAAGCCAAGCCGTTCCCCGGCCTCCACCGCCGGACGGGACAGGATGATCCGGTCAACCTTCCCGGCCAGCTTCATCGCCACCGCCATCGCCACCGCCATATAGGTCTTGCCGGTCCCGGCAGGGCCAAGACCAAACACCAGCTCATTCCGGTGCATGCAGCGGATATATTCCGCCTGATTGGGGGTGCGCGGTACCACCGACTTCTTGCGGGTGCGGATCGTCAGATCCTCAACCCCGGCGGTGCTGACCTGTTCCGTCGGATGTTTCGGCTGCATCCGCACCGCTGCGTCAACCTCAGCAAACCCGATATCCTTCCCCGGGTGCTTACAGGCTTCCTCATACAGGGCCTCCAGCGCGACGCGGGCGGCAATCACGGCGGCATCTGGCCCCTCAAGGGTCACGGTGTTCCCCATTGAGACGATGGTCACGCCCAGCGCTGTTTCCAGACGCTCCAGATTGACATTATGCGCCCCGAACACCAGCGGCAGCAGGGCATTGTTGGCAAGGGTCAGCGAGATACGAATGATAGCCTCCGCAGGCTCTGCCCGGCCCGGCCGGACGCTGAAAGCAGGTTGGATACCCTTATATATGGGGCAAACAGCCCCGGTCCGCCAGCGGCCCTCTCCGCAGCGGTCAGATCAGCGTTCCGGTCAGGCTGTTGGCAGTGACCGCACCGATCTTCACCCGGACCACTGACCCGTAAAGATCTTCCGATCCGGCGACATGGACCGGCTGCATGTACGGGCTGCGCCCCAGAAGCTGACCGTCATGACGGCCCGGACGGTCCAGCAGAACGTCCATCTCCCGCCCCAGACAGGACTGGTTGAACGCCCCCTGCTGTTCCAGCAGCAGGGCCTGGAGCGCGGTCAGACGAGCGCTCTTGACGTCCTCCGGCACCTGCGACTCCATCACCGCCGCCGGTGTCCCCGGACGCGGTGAATACTTGAAGGAATAGGCCTGAATAAAGCCGACATCCCGCACCAGCGCCATCGTATCCTCAAAATCAGCATCCGACTCGTGCGGGAAGCCAACAATAAAGTCAGAGGACAGCGCCAGATCCGGGGCCAGTGTCCGCAGACGCTCCACCTTGGCGCGGTACTCGGCACCGGTATGACCACGGTTCATCGCCCGCAGGATTTTATCAGACCCTGACTGCACAGGCAGATGCAGGAACGGCATCAGCTGCGGCACCTCGGCATGGGCCCGGATCAGGTCATCATCCAGATCGCGCGGATGGCTGGTGGTGTAGCGGATGCGGGCCAGCCCGTCGATCTCCGCCAGTTCGCGGATCAGGCGCCCCAGCCCCCAGGTGCCGCCATCCGCCGAATCGCCGTGATAGGCATTAACGTTCTGCCCCAGCAGGGTCAGCTCCCGGGCTCCCTCGGCCACCAGCTTGCGGGCCTCAGCCAGAACCTGCCCCGCCGGGCGGGAATATTCCGCCCCCCGGGTATAGGGCACAACACAGAAGGTACAGAATTTGTCACACCCTTCCTGCACCGACAGGAAAGCACTCGGCCCACTGGCAGACGGCATCGGCAGGTGATCAAACTTCGGTTCAATGGGGAACTCGGTATCCATCACGCCAACGCCGGGACGGCTGGCACCCGGCTTCCCCGCGCCACTCCGGTTTTCGGCACTGGCCCGTTCAGCCCGGGCAACCATTTCCGGCAGACGGTGGTAGGTCTGCGGCCCCAGCACAATATCAACGTAGGGGGCACGCTGCAGGATAAACTCCCCTTCCGCCTGTGCCACACAGCCGGCAACCGCAATAATCATATCGCGGCCATCCTGCTGGTTCTCGGTCTTCAGGGACCGCAGACGCCCCAGCTCGGAAAAGACCTTTTCCGATGCTTTCTCGCGAATGTGACAGGTGTTCAGCACCACCATGTCCGCACCGTCCGGATCCGCCGCCGGTTCATATCCCAACGGCGCCAGCACATCTGTCATCCGGGATGAGTCATAGACGTTCATCTGACAGCCGTAGGTGCGGATAAAAAGCTTCTTCTTGGGGGCGGTGGTGGTCATGGCGGTGGCCGGAAGTCCTGCACGGGTCAAAACTATGGAACAGACATATGAGGAACAGACAGACTGGCAAAGATCTCAGCGCGGAATGCACCAAAACCAAAGGGGCGGTTCCGTTCTACCGGTTCCGCCCTGTTGGTCTGTACGGTAACAGCCCGTCATCGCCTGTCAAGCAATCGCCACCCTGATCAGGCCATCACCGGGTCAACGGCGCGGTCTCTCCGCTCCCCCTTCTCCGCACGCAGAAGAATAAAAATTGTCTGACAATTTTAAATAAAGTGACACATCCTCTCCCCTGTCGACTTTAAAGAGCCTTTAAAAAGCGACGTTTCCAATAGTTTCAGCGCATTGCTCAAAAGTTGAACAATTTACCCCTTGCTCATGCATGATGCAAAAATGCCACACTCCTTGAAAATGTGATCAGACACCCGGAGTCTTTGTTGCAGCGCTCCGACACGATCCCGCATTGTACGGATGGATTTGATTACGCGGTGATGACAGTGCTCTGGCACCTGCCCCTGATCGAATTCCGGGATTCCAAGACAGGGAGTATTTCTCGTGACCAAGACCTTTGCTCTGCTGGGCACCACTGCCCTCGCCACCACCCTGATCGCCGGTTCGGCTTTCGCTGCGGACCCGATCAAGCTGTCCGTTGGCGGCTACGGTGCCGTGATGGTTGGCTATGCCTCTAACGACGACGCCTTCCTGCGTCAGTCCAACCGTGAAGTGTCCGCCGTTGACGTGAAGGGCGACAACGAAATCCACTTCAAGGGCAACACCACCCTTGATAACGGCCTGACCATTGCCGTGGTCTACGAGATCGAGTCCGGCGGCCGTTCGATGACCGACGTGTCCGACGAATACTCCATCACCGTGTCAGGCAAGTTCGGTTCTATCAAGGCCGGTGCTGATGACAACGCCCTGGCGATGATCCACAGCAACGCCCCGCGCGTTGGTGGCCGCCTGTTTGGCGGTGGCGCCATCGGTGGCGACGTCACCTCCGGCAACTATGTGGTTAAGCCGACCAACTTCGACGACGCCTTCTTTGGCGACACCGCCATTGATACCAACGGCGATGCCGAATCGGTCAGCTACATCTCCCCGGCCTTCGCTGGCTTCACCTTTGGCGCCTCTTATGTGCCGAGCGTGGCCGGTGGCGATGATGCCCCGGGTGCTCCGACCACCACCAACACCCAGGTCTCCGACGCCTATGGCGCTGGCATCGGCTATAAGGGTGAAATCGGTGCCGTCACCGTCGCGGCCGACATCGGCTGGCTGACCGCCGACACCGGCAACGATATCGACAGCCACAACGAATACCAGGCTGGCCTGAACATCGGCTACGCCGGGTTCACCTTCGGCGGTGCTTACCGCGCGGTGAAGCGTGACGCTTCCGCTGCCAACGCCCGTGACCCGAACGCCAACATCTGGGAAATCGGCGCGTCCTACGAAACCGGCCCGTACGGTGTCTCCCTGGTCTACATCTCCGGCGACCAGAAGAAGACCACCAACATTGCTGACGACGAACTGCGGTCGGCCGAACTGGCTGCCGAATACAAGATGGGCCCGGGCGTGTCGCTGGTCGGCGGTATCGCTTACGTGTCCTTCGACGGCGAAGGCTCTGCCTCCACCGGCGCCGACAACGATGGCTGGGTTGCCGCCACCGGTCTGTCTCTGACCTTCTGATCAGTCACCTGATCACCCTGCCGGATTCCGTCTGGCTCAGTTCTACCGGGTATCCCGTTCCAACGGGATACCCGGTTGGGACGATGGTCAAAAACCCCCTGTCCGTGGAGCCGGACAGGGGGTTTTTCTTTAAAAAAACCGCCGTCGGAAGAACCGTCAGCCAGCCCGCACCGGCTGGATATGACAGCGCAGATCAGCCCAGGCGGACCGGACCCGCATATCCTGCCGGTCGCTCGGATCCTCTTCCAGATAAGTCCGCACGGACTGAGACAATGCAAGCAGGGCATCGCGGCAGCCCCGGTCTCCGGTCAGAACCCCGGCATAGGCCAGCCCACGCCGGACATGGTATGCGATCACCCGATCAATCGCATAACTGGCAGACCGGCTGAACACTTCCTCCAACACCAATTGCTCCGCCTCAGCCCGCAGGACCGCATCCAGAAGGGCGTCAAGCCGCAGCTCAGTTTGCCTGTAATCACGGCTGCTGCGGTCAATCCGGCCTGCATTGAAAGCCGTTTCCAGATTGGCAACAGCGATCAAGGCCTCATTCAGGGCATCGCGGGCAGACATGACGGCCCGCGCCTGCTCTGCCAGAAGATGACGGGACAGCGCAAAAGACACAGACGGACGCAGACGCGGTGCAGAAGAGACAAGCGGAGAGAGAGTGGAGAGCGACATGACGGCATCCAGTAAGAAGCAGGAAAGGCCCCTGACCCGATCAGGGACACACCATGCCACCGTTGCAGCAAACTCTCTGCCAGACAGAGGCTGATCCGCCGGGCTTATCCCTTTTTCCGATGTCACGTCGCCACAAGCAGGAAAAAGGAATATTTTTCCTTCTCCCCGCAGGTCTGTCAGAAGATCGTTGGCATACGACAGCATACCCACGCAGGCAGAGACCATTCCTTGACGGCCCGCGTGGAAGTCTGCGATGCAAAATGCAATGCGCTTTCAGCAGGGATCTTGCCTGATGTTTTATCGCCCGTCCGCTGCCGATCACGGCCTGCCGATTGACCCGTTTGTTGCCTGCGTGGTCCCCCGCCCCATCGCCTGGGTCTCAACCCGCAGCGCTGATGGCATCAGCAATCTGGCACCATTCAGCTATTTCAACGCCGTTGCCTCTGATCCGCCGATCCTGATGTTTTCCATCACCGGTCATCATCCGCACGGACCGAAAGATACGCTGCGCAATATCGAAGAGACGGGGGAGTTTGCCGTCAACATGGTCTCCTCGGATCTGCGGGAGCCGATGAATGCCAGTTGTGCGGCTGTCGGACCTGATATCAGCGAGTTCGATCTGTCCGGTATGACAGAAGCCCGGTGCCAAACTATCGCAGCCCCACGGGTTGCCGAAAGCCCGATCACCTTTGAGTGCCGCCTCTATCAGAAAACAGAACTTCCGGTCCGGCCTGATGCGCCGCCCGGGCTGCGGAATGTCATGATCCTCGGGCTGGTCGAAGGTATCCACATCGACGACTCAATCCTGCGGGAAGGGCGGGTCGATCCAACTCTTCTGAAGCCGCTGGTCCGGCTGGGATACCGTGACTATGCCGTTATCACCGAAGTTTTCCGCATGACCCGCCCCGGCTGACGGGGCTGGATAAGAAGGGGAGTGGCGGTTATTCCGCCACCACCGCCTCCTTCTTACGACGGAACAGCATATCCTTCGAGGCCAGCGCCGCACCGCCAACGATCATCAGGCAGGCAACCGCCACCATCGGCGACAAAGCGCCGCTGCCCGTCAGGATCAGCAGCAGGGTGCTCATCAACGGCGTCGCATAGGACAGGGCCCCCAGAACCTGAATATCCCCCCGCTTCATACCCAGATCCCACAGAAAGAACGCACCCCCTGCCGGACCAAGACCGAGCAGGATCACCGCCCCCCACTGCACCGGGGTCTGTGGCCAGCCGCCGGTTTCAAACAGCGCATGACAGACAAACGCCAGCAACGAGCCGACCAGACAGAATGCCGCCACCGAGTCGGTCGGCACCGCCTTCATCAGCCGTGACAGCACCGAATAGGCTCCCCAGGTAAGGGCCGCACCAAAAGCTGCCAGATAGCCGGGCAGAGCCTCAGGCTTGAAGGAAACCGAGCCGCCCCCGGTCACCAACAGAATCACCCCAATCAGGCCGGACAGCGTTCCGGCCAGATGAAACCAACGCAGGCGGTGTCCCGGTAGAAAGCCGGAAAACAGCACAATACACAGCGGCCACAGGTAATTAACCAGATTGGCCTCCAGCGGCGGGGCAGCCTGCAAGGCATAGAACACGAGGGCGTGATACCCGAACAGCCCGCAGACGCCCAGCGCCCAAGCCTGCCACGGTTGCCGCATATGGCCAAGGATCGATTCTCCCCGGACCACCCACTTCGCCAGGCCAATCAGAAAGGCGAGAAAAAAGGCAAAGCCGACCATCAGGAACGGCGGCACCCCTCCGGCGAACACGGTTGTCACCGCCAGCGTAGACCACAGCAACAGGGCCGAGGCCCCGATCAGGGTATGGCGCAGAACAGATGCATCACTCATGGCACGGACTCTTCTCGGACGGGGCCTCTCTGGGCGTTTTCGGCGAATCGGGGCCGGTGAAACCACCCTGAACGGCGCATACTGTATCCGAAACCTGACCGGATCCCCATGAAAAAGCGGACTCCCCACACCCGGAGAGTCCGCCTGTTCTCAGAATACGGTCACGGCCTCAACGGCGGGCGGCACGGACCCCTTCCGCCAGCGTCGCCACAAAGCCCAGCACGGCCGGAACAGTCTTTTCCGTCGCCGCCCTGACCTCATCAAGACTGTCTGCCAGTGTCTGCACCACGGCAGACCCGACGACAGCGGCGTCACCGATCCGCGCGAAGGCGGCGGCCTGCGCCGGAGTCTTGATCCCGAAACCAACAGCGATCGGCAGGTCGGTGGACTTGCGCAAGGCTGCCACCGCATCCTTCACAGCCGCCTCATCCGCCGAGGCAGTGCCGGTAATCCCCGTGATCGAGACGTAATAGAGAAACCCACCCGCCTGCGCCAGAACGGCAGGAAGACGGCGGGCGTCGGTGGTCGGCGCGGTCAGGAAGATCAGATGAATGCCATGGGCGTTCAGGTGTTCGGTCAGCTCCGGGGCTTCTTCCGGCGGCAGATCGACGATGATCAAACCATCCGCCCCGGCAGCTGCCGCTTCAGCAGCAAAGCGGTCAACGCCGCGGGCGTAGATCGGATTGTAATACCCCATCAGCACCACCGGGGTGCTGTGGTCGGTTTCCCGGAAGGCCCGCAAGGTATCCAGCGTACGGGACAGTGATCCCCCGGCCGCCAGAGACCGTTGCGCTGCCAGCTGAATCGCCGGGCCATCCGCCATCGGGTCCGAAAACGGCATCCCGAGTTCGATCACATCGGCCCCGGCAGCGGGCAGCCCTTTCATGATCGCCAATGCGGTTTCATGATCGGGGTCACCGGCCATGGTGTAGGTGACAAGCGCGCCGCGCCCGGCCTTTTTCAGGTCGGCAAAGCGGATTTCCAGACGATTGACGACAGTCACGGTGCTCATAATCCGCATCCCCCCTTACAGAACCACGCCCATGGCGCGGGCCACGGTGTTCACGTCCTTATCTCCCCGGCCGGAGAGGTTGACCACCATCAGGTGATCCTGCGGCAGGGTTGGGGCCATTTTGATGGCCTGCGCAATGGCGTGAGAGGATTCCAGCGCCGGAATGATGCCTTCCCAGCGGGTGAAGCGGTGGAATGCGTCCAACGCCTCATCGTCGGTGATCCCGACATATTCAGCCCGCTTCATGTCGTGCAACCAGGAATGCTCTGGCCCGATCCCCGGATAATCGAGACCGGCGGAAATGGAATGAGCCTCGGCAATCTGACCGTCTTCATCCTGCAGCAGATAGGTCCGGTTGCCATGCAGAACCCCCGGCTTGCCTCCGGTCAGGCTGGCGGCATGTTTGCCGGTGTCAATCCCATGACCAGCGGCCTCAACACCGATGATCCGCACCGAGGCGTCATCAAGGAACGGATGGAACAGGCCCATGGCGTTGGAACCGCCGCCGACGGCAGCAATCAGGGAATCCGGCAGACGGCCTTCAGCCTCCTGCATCTGCACCTTGGTTTCGTCACCGATCACGCACTGGAAGTCACGCACCATGGTCGGATAGGGGTGCGGGCCGGCAACGGTGCCGATCAGGTAATAGGTGTCATGCACATTGGCCACCCAGTCCCGCAGGGCGTCATTCATGGCATCCTTCAGGGTCGCCGCACCACTGGTCACCGGGCGGACTTCCGCCCCCAGCAGCTTCATGCGGAACACATTGGGCTGCTGCCGCTCGATATCGGTAGCGCCCATGTAAATCACGCATTGCAGACCGAACAGCGCGCAGACGGTGGCCGTCGCCACGCCGTGCTGACCGGCACCGGTTTCCGCGATGATCCGCTTTTTGCCCATCCGGCGGGCCAACAGGATCTGCCCCATGCAGTTGTTGATCTTGTGGGCGCCGGTATGATTGAGATCTTCGCGCTTGAAATAAATCTTAGCCCCACCCAGCTCTTCCGTCATGCGCTTGGCAAAGTACAGCGGGCTCGGGCGACCGACATAGGTTTTCAGATATCCATCCAGTTCCGCCTGAAAGGCCGGGTCGGCCTGAGCCTCGGCATAGGCCTTTTCGACATCAAGAATCAGCGGCATCAGGGTTTCAGCGACAAAGCGGCCGCCGTGGATACCAAAATGACCGCGCTCATCGGCGCCGGTGCGGAAAGAATTGGCAAGCTGGTGCGACATGACTGCCGTCACTCCTGTCTTACGGATCCCTCTGGGATCACTCACGGAATACGAAGGCTGGGACCGGACGGATGCCGGTCAGGCTGAAGCAGGGTTCAGCGACGCCACGCGGTTTCCGTCCACACCACGGCACGCAGCACCGACCGGCGCATGGAGCGCATCGGCGGACGGGCTGACGAACGGGACCGGGTGCGGAACACGACAGGATTTCTCCTAGACGGGGAACAGGTGTCAGGAAAACGCGAAAGGGGCAGGCCTTCAGCCCACCCCTTAGGCATCGCATACTCTTACCGCCTCGGCAAGAGGCTTGAAACGCCTCAGCCGTCGGCGTTCATCTGCGCCACCAACGCCTCCAGCGTTTCCGCCGCCTTGTCGTGGCCGACCTGACAGGTCCCGGCATTCAGGTGACCACCACCGCCGTAGCGCAGCATCAGTTCGCCGACATTGGTGCCGCTGCTGCGGTCGAAAATCGACTTGCCACAGGCGAACACCACGTTCTGATTCTGGAAGCCCCGCATCACATGGATCGAGATATTGGTCTGCGGGAACAGGGCGTAGATCAGGAAGCGGTTACCGGCGAAAATCGGGTCTTCATCCCGCAGATCCAGCACCGCCACGTTCCCGCGCACGGTGGTGCAGCGGTTGACCTGCTCGGTGAACTTGGCCTGCTGATCAAAGTACAGCTCGGTCCGTTCCCTGACGTCCGGCAGCGCCAGAACATCCTCGATGGAGTGATCGAGGCAGTAATCAATCAGCTCCATCATCAGCTGATAGTTGGAAATCCGGAACTCGCGGAACCGGCCGAGCCCGGTACGGGCATCCATCAGGAAGTTCATCAGATTCCAGCCCGTCGGGGTCAGAACCTCATCCTTGGTGAACTGGGCGGAGTCGCCTTTGTCCACCGCCAGCATCATTTCTTCGCTGATGCGCGGCAGTTTTGCGGCACCACCGTAGTAGTTGTAAACCACCCGGGCCGCCGACGGCGCATCCGCCTGAATAATATGGTTATCGCGCTTGCCGACACGGATCGTTTCCGACAGGTGGTGGTCGAAGGCCAGATGCACCCCTTCCACATACGGCAGGTTGGTGGTGATGTCGCGGGCGGAGATTTCCACCTTGCCGTCCTGCATGTCCTTGGGGTGGACGAACTTGATCTCATCGATCAGGTTCATCTCCTTCAGGATCATGGCGCAGACCAGACCATCAAAATCGCTGCGAGTAACCAGACGGAACTTGCTGTCCGACATTGGGTATCCCCTTCATTTTTCCCACTCAGCCGCCGGACCGGGCCGGATCTCTGTCCAACGCTCCGCTTTCCGACGAAATCTTTCAAATTTAACCTGCTTTTGCGCCGCCCGCTAGGCTGTCACCATCACCTGCCCAGAGACGCTCGGCCAGAGACAGGCCCAACCGGGCAACACGCAACACCGGACCGGCCAGCGCCTCGGCTGGCAGAGCGGCAATCGCCGCCGGGTCAAACCACTCCGCCGCATCGGCATCACTGGCCGCCATCAAGGGCGGGGTCTGTGGATTCAACCGGCACAGCACCGGCACCAGCAGATAATGATACCGCACGGCACCGGCCACATCGCGATCAAGCGTCTCCAGAGGGGGCAGGGCCATCACCGCCGTCGCACTGAGCCCGGTTTCCTCGGCCAGCTCCCGCTCCGCTGCCTGAAACAGGGTTTCGCCCAGATCAATCTTGCCGCCGGGCATCCCCCAGGTTCCCGCCCGTGGTGGATTGGCCCGCCGGACCAACACCACCCGCCCGTCTTCGGGCACCACCGCCAGAACAGCGGGCACCGGTGCCCGCGGATACCGTCCGCTCATCAGCCTGTCATCCTGCGGTTTCAGCCGGGGCCGGCCGGGACAGATACGCGGCGATATTCACCTCGTCCACCTGATCGGGCCGCAGATACTGCTCGGCATAGTCCCGATACACCCCGGAAGTCAGGAACAGATCGAAGAGATCAGAATCGACATGCTTGTCTTTCCGCATGAAGCTGAGGATTTTCACACATTCGCTGATGGTTTTCGGCGTCTTATAAGGACGGTCGGCCGCCGTCAGCGCCTCAAACACATCGGCAATCGCCATAATTTTTTCCTGCGTCCCCATCTGGTCGCCGGTCAGGCCGTTGGGATAGCCGGTGCCGTCAATTTTCTCATGATGATTTCCGGCAATCTGCGGCACCCGTTTCAACGATTTGGGGAACGGCAGCTGCTTCAGCATTTCCTGTGTCACCACGATATGATCGTTGATGATTTTCCGCTCCTCGGCGGTCAGGGTGCCCCGCTGCACCGAGAGATTGTAAAGCTCTCCCCGGTTATAAATTCCGACCCGGTGATCGCCCCGGTCCTGTAGCAGGGGTTCAACAGCCGGGGCCGGTGCGGGCGGATCATCTTTCAGGCGGGTCGCTTCCTCCCAGGACAGGCCGAGGCTGCGGTCAAAATACCGGGTCCACGTCTGTGCCCCGATCACCTGCAGGCGGTCAATCTTGTCAGGGGCCATGAATTCGCCGCCGATATTGGCTTCCGCGACAAAGGCAAACTGCTGCTCCAGCTCGGCGACGCGGGCGGCAAAAGCGGCCTCGGTCGCAGCCTTGTCCTCTCCGGCCAACTGGCGGCGCAACATCTCAATTTCCGCATCCCGGCGCAGGACTTCAAAGCGGGTGCGCACCTCGTGGATCCGGTCATAGATGGTTTCAAGCTTGGTAGCCTTATCGACCACATACTCCGGGGTCGTCACCTTGCCGCAGTCGTGTAGCCACGCCGCCAGATGCAGCTCGTACCATTCCTCGTCGTTCAGGGTATACCCGGCGAACGGCCCTTCGGTCTGATCGCAGGCCGCCTGCGCAAGCATTTTGGCCAGAATCGGCACCCGCTCACAGTGACCGCCGGTATAAGGCGATTTGGCGTCAATCGCCCGGGCCAGAACCTTGATGAAACTGTCCAGCAGATCGCGTTGCGCCTGCAACAGCCGCTGGTTATCAATGGCCACCGCCGCCTGACTGGCCAGCGCCTCCACCATTGGCTGAATGTGTGAGGCGAAGGGGATCACCTCGCCGTCATCATCCTGCGCATTGATCAGCTGCAGAACGCCGATCACCTCACCGGCCACATTTTTCAGCGGCAGGGTCAGAAACGACCGGGAGCGGTACCCGGTCCCCTGATCGAAGCGCTTGGTCCCGGAAAAGTCGAACCCTTCCGCCGTATAGGCATCTTCGATATTGATGCTGCGGCCGGTCAGGGCGACATGAGTGGCCACGTTGTTATGATTCGGTTCGCCGGTTTCGGCGTTGTACAGCCGCAGGGGCGGAAACGGCACCGGCTTGCCGGTGGTGCCGCCCATTGCCGTATTCAGGGTATCGTTGCGCAGAATTTTAAAGTGCAGACTCTGGCCGTCATCGGCGACCAGATACAGGGTTCCGCCGTCAGCGTGAGTAAACTCTTTGGCCTCAACCAGAATCTTTTCTGTCAGGCGGTCATGGTTGGTCTCCGCCGACAGGGCAATCCCCAGATCGATCAGCCGCGCAAGATAACTGGCGTCGATATCTTCCTTGCGTCGGCCCCGGCGGCGACGGTCGTTCGCGCTGCCGGAGTCCGCTTTCGCATCGCTGGCCTGCGGCGGAGCGCCTTCATGAGTCTGCCGAGACTTCAATGCCCTATCCCTGAAATTTTACCGGATCACATCCGGTTTACGCTGCCCTCAGAATCATCATAAAGAAAATTTTCTGTCTGTAGCAGGATAAAAGTGCGGGTGTGTCTCATCGGGGATACCCGCCTGCAGGGGGCTCAGGCCCGGTCCGGCGCGGTTTCTGCCATCAGCCATTCACGGAAAGCAATCATCGGCGGGTGTTCTGAACGCTCCACCGGCCAGCAGAGGTAATAGGAATCCTCTGAGGTGTAGGGCAGCGGCAGGGCAGGAACGAGCCTGCCCGCCGCCAGATCCTCATCAATCAGGAATGTCGGCAGCAGGCCAATCCCCAGCCCGGCCATCGCCGCCTGCCCCAACAGGGCAAACTGGTCAAACAGCATCCCGTGGACATTCTCGGCATCTGCCCCATACCGCCGCAACCAGCGTTCCCACGCGTCGGGGCGGGTGGTCAGATGCAGCAGCGGGGCCGCACGCAGATCCCCTGCGTCTTCAAAGGCGTATTGATCCCGCAATCCCGGGGCACAGACCGGCAGAACGGTTTCAGACCGTACCCGGACCATTCCGGTCCCCGGCCAGGCCTCCGTCCCGAAATGAATGGCGGCATCAATGGCCTCCTGCCGGAAATCAAAGGGGGCGATCCGGGTCAGCAGATTGACGGACACCCCCGGGTACGCGGCCAGAAAACGCGGTAACCGGGGGGTCAGCCAACGGATCCCAAAGGCAGGCAGCGTTGCCAGTGTCAGCGTCCCGCCCATTGGGTTCGCCCGCAGGGTCAGCGAGGCGGAAGAAATTTTCGACAGCGCCTCGCGGATTTCCCGCGCGTAGGCCGCACCGCCCGCTGTCAGGCGGATACTCTGTTTTTCGCGGGCGAACAGCTCGGTCCCCAACTGCTCTTCCAGCGCCTTGATCTGACGGGAGACCGCACTTTGGGTCAGGGACAACTCCCGCGCCGCGCCGGTGACAGAACCGGTACGGGCCGCAGCCTCAAAGGCGGCAAGCAGCGGCAGAGAGGGAAGAAAACGGCGGGGAGCGCGCATGGTATTCCCGTTCAGAATGACCCTTTGAGCAGATCTCGCTAGCACATCGCCCCACGGCGCGCAACAAAGGGGCATAGACTGCCTTTTCATCCTGATCCGCCGATAAGGACCCGCCGACCATGCGTAATGATCCCCGCTCCCACGGCCTGTGGGAAATGACCGCCCCCGCCGCCCCCATCACCACCGCGCTGTCCGGGGCAGAGGAAGCCGAGGTGGTCATCATCGGCGCCGGATACACCGGCCTGTCCACGGCCCTGCATCTGGCTGAACGCGACCGGTCGGTGGTGCTGCTGGAAGCGGTAGAGTCCGGGTTCGGCGGGGCAGGCCGCAACGTCGGTCTGGTCAACGCCGGCATGTGGGTGATGCCCGAGGCCCTGTGCAGCGAGCTGGGCGAAGACTACGGCACCCGGCTGATCCGTTTTCTTGGCGATGGCCCGCGGCAGGTGTGGGAAGTCATCGACCGCTATGGCATTTCCTGCGAGGGGGAACGGCAGGGAACCCTGCACCTCGGCTGCGGGACCAATGGCCTGAAAGAGCTGAAAGAGCGCGCCCGCCAGTGGCAGAAGTACGGGGCTCCCGTCCATATTCTCGATGAACGCGAAACTGCGGCCAAACTGGCCACCGGTGCGTACAGCGGGTCTCTGCTCGACCTGCGCGCCGGGACCATCCAGCCCCTGGCCTACGCCCGCGGGCTGGCCCATGCCGCCGTTGCCAAAGGGGTCAAACTGTTCACCGGAACCCCGGCCACCTCGATCGGCCGCAATGGGGCTGACTGGGTGGTGACCACCCCCGGCGGCACCGTCACCGCCAAATGGGTGGTCCCGGCGACCGACGCCTACACCACGCTGATCTGCCCGGAAATCCTGAGTCAGCAGGTGATTCTGCCCTATTTCAACATCGCGACCCAGCCGCTGTCAAAAGACCTGCAGGCCCGGATTCTGCCGGAGCGGCAGGGGTGCTGGGATACCAAAGAAGTTCTGTCATCCTTCCGCTTTGACCAGAAGGGCCGTCTGGTGTTCGGCTCTGTCGGGGCGCTGCGCGGCACCGGCCTGCCGATCCACCGCGACTGGACGCGCCGGTCACTTCAGACGCTGTGGCCGGAGATGCAGGACATCCGCTTTGAAGCGGAATGGTATGGCCGGATCGGCATGACCGCCAACAACCTGCCCCGTTTCCACAAGCTCAATGAACGCATGGTCACCACCTGCGGCTATAACGGGCGCGGCATCGCCCCCGGCACCGTTTTCGGAAAACTGCTGGCCGCTTATATCTGTGGCGAGGTCAAGGACGCTGATCTGCCGCTGGAACCAAGCACCCCGAAAGCGATGTCCGTCACCCCGCTGCGGGAAGCCTATTACGAACTGGGGGCTCAGGTGGCCCACTTCTTCACCGCCCGGTTCTGAAGGACCGCCGTACGGCAGACAGGGATGCCGGGAAAGATTTTGTAAAACCGCACAGAATGCGGTTGCCACAGACCGGAGCGGCGTTTACTCCAAAAACCGGAGCAACGCCGCTGCGTTTCCCCTGTCCCCCTGCCTTTCGGTCGGAGCCATCATGCCCTATTCCTCCCTCCGTGATTTTATTGACCGCCTTGAGCGCGACGGCCGTCTGGTCCGGGTCAAGGTTCCGGTCCGCACCGATCTGGAGATGACGGAAATCCAGACCCGCCTGCTGGCCGAAGGCGGCCCGGCAGTGCTGTTTGAATGCCCGGTCCGCCCGGATGGCACCCCCTATGACATGCCGGTGCTGGTCAATCTGTTCGGCACCGTCGAACGCGTCGCCTGGGGCATGGACCGCGAACCGGAGCAGCTGCGTGCTGTTGGCGAGACACTGGCCTTCCTGAAACAGCCCGAGCCGCCGGCAGGCATCCGCGAAGCATGGGAAATGCTGCCGCTGATCAAGACCGTTCTGGCCATGAAACCCAAGACCGTCAGCTCCGCCCCCTGTCAGGAAGTGGTGTTAACCGGCGACCAGATCGACCTGTCCAGACTGCCGGTGCAGTCCTGCTGGCCGGGAGAACCTGCCCCCTTGATCACCTGGCCGCTGGTGGTCACCAAAGGCCCCGGCGAAACCCGCGAAGACGTGTTCAATCTGGGTATCTACCGGATGCAGGTCACCGGCAAGGACACCACCCTGATGCGCTGGCTGAAGCATCGCGGCGGTGCCCAGCATTACCGGCGCTGGGGCAAGGACAAAGGCACCGCCATGCCTGCCGCCGTGGTGCTGGGGGCCGATCCCGGGACCATTCTCGCTGCCGTGACCCCGGTGCCGGATACCCTGTCAGAATATCAGTTCGCCGGGCTGCTGCGGGGTAAGAAGGTCGAGCTGGTCGACTGCAAGACCGTGCCCCTGAAGGTTCCGGCACAGGCCGAGATCATTCTGGAAGGCCACGTCATGCTCGATGAGTTCGGCGACGAAGGCCCCTATGGCGACCACACCGGCTATTATAACAGCGTGGAGCCGTTCCCGGTGTTTCGCGTCTCCTGCGTCACCATGCGGAAGAAGCCGATCTACCTGTCCACCTTTACCGGACGCCCGCCCGATGAGCCGAGCGTGCTGGGCGAGGCCCTGAATGAAGTGTTCATCCCGCTGCTGACCCAGCAGTTCCCGGAAATCGTCGATTTCTGGCTGCCGCCGGAAGGCTGCAGTTACCGTATTGCCGTCGTCAGCATGAAGAAGGCTTACCCCGGCCATGCCAAGCGGGTGATGATGGGGGTATGGTCGTTCCTGCGGCAGTTTATGTACACCAAGTTCGTGATCGTGGTGGATGATGACATCAACGCCCGCGACTGGAAGGATGTGATGTGGGCCATCTCCACCCGCATGGATCCCGCTCGCGACATCACCGTGATTGAAGGCACCCCGATCGACTACCTCGACTTTGCCAGCCCGGAAAGCGGGCTGGGCGGCAAGATCGGGCTGGACGCCACCAACAAATGGCCGCCGGAAACCCACCGTGAATGGGGCGAAAAAATCCAGATGGATCAGGATGTGATCGACACCGTCACCCGTAAATGGGCCAGTTATGGCCTGCCGGGCAGCGGAAAGCCGATCTGGAAATGAGCACACTGTTCAATACCCTGCCATCAGACAGGGTGCGGCGGCTGGAGCAGGCCGGATTCAATTCCTGGCCTGCCCTCAGCACTGTCCTCGACGGGCCCTGGGTGATCCGGCTGGCAGCCGGCGTGACCAAGCGCGCCAACTCAATCAATACATTGGGGGCAGAAAATGACAGCCCTGCCGACCTGCGGCAGCGGCTGGACCGTGCCTGTTCCACATTCCACCGTCAGGGCCTGCCACCGGTGTTCCGGGCGTCTCCCCTGACTGACGCCGCCACTCTGGCGGAGCTGGGACGCCGGGGCTGGACCGAACGGGATCCGTCGCTGCTGATGCTCGGCCCCCTGACCACCCCCGAGACCCCGGCGGGACCCGATCTGCTGTCAGACCATCCGACCGCTGACTGGCTGGCAACCTTCGCCCGGATTGACGGTCTGCCCCCACAGGACCGCTGCACCCTGAAAAGTATGGTCCGGCGGCTTGCCCTGCCCTGCGCCTATGCCTGCGCGGCCCATGACGGTCAGCCCGCATCGGTGGCGATGGCAGTGGTCGACGGCCCGTTGATGGGGCTGTTCTGTGTCGGCACCGTCCCGGAGGCCCGTCGGCAGGGCCTGAGCCAGAGAGTTCTGTCAGCCCTGCGCCACTGGGGGCTGGAACAGGGTGCCAGCCAGCTGTGGCTGCATGTCAGCGCCACCAATACCGGGGCACAGACCCTGTATCGCGGGCTGGGAATGACACCGGCCTATGGATACACCTATTTCGTCGCTCCGGCAGCCTGACGCTGCCGGACCCCGGCAAGGATACGGTGCGCCAGCGCGGGATAATCTTCATTGAAGTGATGCCCCCCCGGAGTCCGTAACACTTCGATATCCGTGCCTTCCAGCTTTCTGCAGGCGTTCTCTTCGTCTTCCTCGCCATAGACACACTGGATCAGGCCGGATGGAAGACGTTTGATCTCGGGAAGCGTTTTCAAAGCCATCGGCGTCTTTTTGTTGGCCAGCCAGTTGGAGACCGTAACTTCAAAGTCAGCATGTTCCGACAGACCTAACAGCGAGATCTGAGTCACTTTGCCTAAGTCCTCAGGCGGTAACCGGGTGGCAAGGAAGGGCAGAACGTCAGCCCCAAAGGAAAAGCCAATCAGGATCACCGACGGGGCGTTCCACTCTTCCGAATACGCACGGATGATGCGTGACAGATCGCGGGCGGCAGTGTCCGGGGTCAGCTCTTTCCAGAAATACCGCAGGACATCAACACCGACGACCGGGATCCCCTGTTCCTGAAAAATCGCCGCCACATCCTTATCCAGATCGCGCCAGCCGCCATCCCCGGAATAAAACACCACAAAGGTGTCTGACTGCTGCTCCACCGGCAGCGGCACCACTGGTAAGTCGGCGACCCGGGCCGCCCCCGTCACCTCAGCGGCGGAGCCCGGAGTCTCTTCCGTCTGCCGGGGCACTGCCAACAGCGCTTCTTTCACGATGGCCTCATCGACCGCTTCCGGCACAGCCTTGAAGCGGGCCCCCATGTTCATTCCCAGATGCAGAGTCCGGATCCGCTGCTTCTGCGCAGCGGTGGCAGAGGTACTCTCGATCACTTTCATCGCAAAACGGGCCGGGGGGGGCGGCAGGGCATAAACCCGCCCGGCGGCGGTGTCGGTGATCCGCCCACGGCTGCACAGCGGTTTCTGGCCGGGGATAGCGGGCACAGGATCAACCGCGACCAGTGCCGCCACCGTCGCCTCTTCAGTCTGCCCGGCCAGCGCCGTAACAAAGGCTCCCCCCAGACCACTGCCGATCACCACCGGAAAATGGTAGGACGGCAGACCAAGGCCGCGCTGCAACTGGTGGCTGACCGCCTCGACCTCACCGATCAGGTCGGCACACTCATCCTCGGTAAACGCTTCAATCCGCTTCAGGGTAGCAGGGGTATCAATCCCCATCACCAGCACGCCGTTATCAGCAAACTGGTGGGCCAGACCGCGTTCACGCTCCCCCCAGCCCCCGGCATCCGACAACAGGGCGACTACCCCGACCGGAGTTCCCGCAGGCTGGATGATCTCCGGCGAGCCAATGCCGCCCATATCAAACGTCTGCGCCTGTACCGGACCAGCGATCAGGGTCGCCAGAACGCACACCCCTGCCCACAGGGCCTGTCTGAAACCGGTCATTTACTGATTACCCCTTTAAAGCCGCCGCTAATCAGGACAGTGATATCCGTCAGGGCAATCATCGGATTGATTCCCCCGCGCACTGCCAGATACCGCGACCGCCACTCGGGGAAAAACTTCGCCTTGAAGGCACGCAGCCCGGAGAAGTTATAAAACCACTCCCCATGGTCAAACACCGTGCGACCGACACTGTGCCAGATGGGGGCCGCTTCGCTGTCTGACAAGCCCGACAACGGGGCCATCCCCAGGGTAAACCACTGAAAGCCTTCCGCCTGAAAATGCAGGATCAACCGCAGGATCAGCACTTCCATCACCCCGTGCGGGGTGTCCGGCAGGAAACGCATCAGGTCAATACCAGCAGAGTCCTTGCAGGTCGTCTGGATCACTGAGGCAAAGGCAATGATCCGGTCATTCTGCCGCAAAACAGCAACCGGCTGGGTCAGCACATACTGCGGATCAAAAGCCCCCAGTGAAAACCGCTTTTCGCGGACCGAATGATGTTTCATCCAGATCCGCGACACCGTCGCCAGCTCCGGCATGTGGGCCGCAACCTGATCACCGGTCAGAACTTCGAAGGTGATCCCTTCCCGCTCTGACCGGTTGAGAGAGTTGCGCAGATTATTTTTCTTGCTGCCCTTCAGCGTGAAGTCCGGCAGGCGCACCCGTGCCTCTTCCCCCAGCTTGAAGCCACGCAGCCCGGCATCGGCGTAATAGGACAGCGCCTCCGCCGTCACCTGATAAAACACCGGGCGGCCCCCGGCAGCCAGCACCATCTCAACAAAGCGCCAGATCAGATCCGGCCAGCAGTCCCGCGGCCCGACCGGATCAGAGAGTGCCACCCAGGACCGGCCCTGTCGGCTGTACATAATGAAAGCACGGCCATCTTCAGAGAACAGCAGGGACTTGTCGCGCATCGCCACCAGACAGGCCTCTGGTGCCGGTTGGGTCGCAACAATCGCCATCGCCTTGTCCAGCTCCTCCGGCGTCGGCGGCAGCAGGGTCGCCCGCGCCGGACGCATCAGCATCCACGCAGCCCCGAAACAGGCCGCCAGCACCACCCCCATCACCGCGCGCAGACTGCGTGGTGCATGCTGCGAGAACTCAAACTGCCACCACAGCTGATTGGCGTATTCGACATCTTTGTAAACGAAAAACAGCAGTGTCACCGTGGTCACCAGCAGCGTCACCACCGCCAGCAGCCATTGCGGGGTCAGGGTCTGATGCAGCAGCGAAGCCTTGCGGGTAAACTCTTTCCGGCTTGCCAGCAGGACCAGCAGCAGAAAACCCGACAGCACCAGCTCTTCCGGCCCCAAAGCCCGCAGCAGCGACAGAAACAGGTCAAGGCAGACCACTCCGACCGCAGCCCACCATGCCCCATCCAGACGGTGGAGCAGTCCCCGGGCCACGGCCAAGAGCACCACCCCCAGGACACTGCCGAGGAAGTGAGCACCTTCGACCAGAGGCAACGGCACCTTCCCATCCAGAAGGTTGACCACCGCATCATCCAGCGGCATAGCCCCGGACAAGATCATCACCCCGCCGGTCACCAGTGTCAGCCCCGCCAGCACCGGCGGTGCCAGACGGGCCCCGGCCTGCGCCGCCACCATCGCCATCGGCGACCCCGCGACACGGCGCAGTTCCAACACGGCAATAAACGCCGCCGCCAGCACCAACGGCAGCAGGTGATAAATCACCCGGTACAGCACCAGCGCGCCCAGAACATCGCGCACATCAATATGTGGCCCGAGGGAGGCGATTACCACCGCCTCAAACACCCCAAGCCCGGCAGGAACATGACTGAGAACCCCCAGCCCGATCGCCACGGCATAGACAGCAATGAACGACGGCAAATCAATACTGCCAGCTGGCAGCAACACCCACAGCACGGCGGCCGAGGCAATGATATCGACTGCGGTGGCGACAAACTGACGGATCAGGATACCCCGTGACGGCAGGGCAAACGGACGGGCAAAAACGGTCACCACCCGCCCCTGTCCGGCGACGGCCCACAGGGTGAACAGGCCGATCACCAGCCCGCCGCCGACAATCTTCATCCCGAGGGAAGAAATCGGCAGAGTCGACACATCCACCGATGCCACCAGCAGACCAAATCCGGTCACACCGGCCAGTCCGACCCCAAACGCCCCGGTGACAAAGGCGACAATCCGCGCCACATCCTCGGTCTCAACACCATACGGGGTATAAAAGCGGTAACGGATCGCCCCGGCCGTCAGTGGGCCAAATCCGGCAGTGTTGCCGACCGCATAGGCGCAGAAAGACGTCAGCCCCACCACCGGGGCCGGGATCTTCCGGCCGACATAAGCCAGTGCCCCAAAATCATAGACCGCCAGCGCGGCAAAACTGAGCAGGGTCAGCCCCAAAGCACTCAGCAGGGCCCAGCGGGGGGTTTCCCGCACTGTCGTCATCAGATCATCGTAGGAGACCTCAGCGGTCAGGCGGCTCGCAGCCATCCAGGCCAAGACCAGTACACCGGCAATCACTGCGACCGTGATCACCGGACGAACCGTTGTCAGCCAGCGGGATACCGCCGGCCGGACCACAGGACGGTCCATAAGCCCTTCCGATGACATGCCACAACTCTCCTGTGCTGCTCACACCCGGCCTACGGGGCCGAGCATACTGCGATCATACACCCTGCGGCGTATTATGAACGGCCCGGCAATCTTCCGCTGTCCGGCTGTGACGTGCAACGGCGAACACCGATAAGGTGGGGTAACAAAACACAACAAGGGGATAATCCATAACGGATTATCCCCTTGTTTCAAGATCGAACACAGGGTTCTGAATGCCCATGTCCTGCTGATAGCAACCCTGACGGTCAGACCATCGTCGGCAGAACACGATCCGGCGGCTTATGACCGTCCACAAACGTCTTAATATTCACCAGAACCTTTTCGCCCATGTCGATACGGCTTTCGATGGTGGCAGAGCCCATGTGCGGCAGCAGCACCACGTTATCCATATCCAGCAGCTTGGGATTCACGCTCGGCTCGTGTTCAAACACGTCCAGCGCCGCCCCGGCCAGTTCGCCCTTCTGCAGCATCCGCACCAGAGCCGCCTCATCAATCACCTCACCACGGGCGGTGTTGACGATATAGGCGTGGTCGCGCAACAGCTTCAGGCGGCGGGCTGACAGCAGATGGTAGGTCGCCGGAGTGTGCGGGCAGTGGATGGTGATGACATCCATCCGCGCCAGCATCTGGTCAAGGCTCTCCCAATAGGTGGCCTCCAGCTCCTGCTCGATCTCCGGATGGACGCGCTGGCGGTTATGGTAGTGGATCGCCATGCCAAAACCTTTGGCACGCCGCGCCACCGCCTGACCGATCCGGCCCATGCCGATGATCCCCAGACGCTTGCCCCAGATGCGGTGACCAAGCATGTGGGTCGGGCTCCAGCCCCCCCAGCGGCCGGAGCGGATCAGGCGCTCCCCTTCCGCCAGACGGCGCGGCACTGACAGGATCAGCGCCATGGTCATATCAGCGGTATCTTCCGTCAGCACCCCCGGGGTGTTGGTGACGGTAATCCCCCGCTGCTGGGCGGTGCTGAGATCGATATGGTCAACCCCGTTTCCGAAGTTGGCAACCAGACGCAGGTTTTCCCCAGCCTGTGCCAGAACCCCCTTATCAAGGCGGTCCGTCACGGTCGGCACCAGAACATCCGCCTCTTTCACCGCCGCGATCAGTTCTTCACGGGTGAACGGGTGGTCGTCCATATTCAGACGGCAGTTGAACAGCTCCATCATCCGCGTTTCGATCACGTCGGGCAGACGGCGGGTTACAACAACCAACGGCTTGTCTTTCGGCATTACTCCCCCCTGTAGCGGGATGATGGTTCCGGAATTATTCAGGCTGTTCGGTCTGCGGGCAATGCAGAAAGCAAAACCCTGCGAGCATACATAAGCGAGTCCAGATCCTTGCCTTCTGGCTTACCAATCCGTCTGCCCCTTGTCCAGCCCTGCCCCTGTGGAAAAGTGAGCAGGCGCAACAAATCTTAGCGTCCGCAAAAACATGGCATCCGAAAAACAAGCCGGTATACTGCGCCTCTCGCCCGGTCGCGACGGTCCGAAGTGGATGGTAATGAACAACAGGATGTTTTCGCAGGCCCGCCTTCTCCCCTCCCCCCAGGAGCAGCGGCCCACCCCTGCCCGGAGCGTGCTTGCCCTGTCCGGCCTGATGATGCTTGCCGGTTTTCTTCTGGGCAGCCAGCCGCTTCCTGCGGCAGCTCAGACCCAGCAGCATCAGACCCAGACACCGGCGGCAAAACCTGCTCCGGCGGTAAAGACAGAGCCCGCTAAGCCCGATGCCTCCAAGCAGGATCCGGCCAAAGCCGCCGCCGATTCGGCTGCCGGGGCCGGTGCTGCCGCCCCGGCCGGAGCCCCGGCCGCAGAAGGGACCAGCGGCCTGCCCCTGCCACGGTTTGTCAGTCTGCGCTCTGATCAGGTCAACATGCGGGCCGGTCCCGGGGCCCGCTATCCGGTCGACTGGGTTTACATGCGCCGTGATCTTCCGGTTGAGGTCATTCAGGAATATGAAACCTGGCGGAAAATCCGCGACCCCGATGGCGCCGAAGGCTGGGTGCATCAGAGCATGCTGACCGGACGGCGCACGATTATGGTCCGCAAAGATAAGGCCATGCTGCGTCGGACTGCGGATGACACCGCGTCCGCTGCCGCCTATCTGTCGCAAGGGGTTATCGGTAAACTCCTGCAATGCCCGAAAGGCAGTGATTATTGCCGCGTTGAAGTTGAAGGGTATCAGGGCTGGCTGCGCCGGAACGAACTGTGGGGCGCCTATAAAGCTGAAGCCATTAACTGACCGAACTGTCCCGCTAAAAAACAGGCCGCAGAGAGATTCCTCTGCGGCCTGTTTCTTTTGCTTCAGCCGGTCCGGCGATAAGGGGTCAGTAACCCCAGACGGTCACGCCATGACCAGCGCACCAGCATCATCACCGCCACCGATCCCAGACCGACCCAGATCCCGGCACCGCCCATGCCGCCCTTAAACGCAAGCCATGCCCCGACCGGCAGGCCGATCACCCAATAGCCGACCGCTGCGATCAGCATCGGGATGGTCGCATCTTTCAGGCCACGCAACACACCGGATGCAAGGCACTGCACCCCGTCAACAATCTGGAAAATCCCGGCAATACCCAGAAAGATGGCGGCATGGCGGGCAACCTCAACCTTTTCCCCGGTGATCTCACCGAGGAACAGGCTGACAATCAGGCTGGGTGCCGTCACAAACAGCAGCGCCGTGCAACTCATGAAGACAACGCCGATACCGATGGCAACCCATCCGGCCCGGGCAACCCCCTCCATGTCCCCCCGCCCGGCGGCCAGACCGACACGGACCACAGCCGCCTGTGACAGGCCGACCGGCACCATGAAGGTCAGAGAAGCCATCTGAATGGCGATCGAATGCGCCGCCAGTTCGGCCTTTCCGATCAGCCCCATCAGCATGACCGCAACGTTAAAGACCAGCATCTCAAACGCCAGAGTCACAATAATCGGCCCGGCCAGCCGCACCAACTCCAGCAAGCGCGGCCAGTCGGCACGCCAAAAGCGGCCCAGAATCGAAAACCGCCGCAGATGCCGGTCACGCAGAATATAGGCCAGCAGCGCCAGCGCCATAAACACACTGCTGATCAGCGTCGCCAGCGCCGACCCCTGCAGCCCGAGCGCAGGAAACCCAAAGTGCCCGAACACCAGCAGCCAGTTCAGGAGCACATTCAGCCCGATTGCAACAATGGTCACCAGCATCGGCGGATGCGGCCGCTCCAGCGCCGCGCAGAAGGACCGCAGCACCATAAAGATCCAGATCGGCAGCATGCCCCACTGCAGCACATGGACAAACCGCGCGGCCTCTGCAGCCAGCAGAGGATCCTGCCCGATCAACAGCAGAATCGTCTCGGCCTGCCACAGCACCAGCCAGACCGGCAGCGCCGCAAAAGCACAGACCCACAGGGCCTGACGAACAGTGCGCCGTACGTCACGCACCGCGTGGCGGGATCGCCCCAGCGTCTGCGCCAGCATCGCCGATGTGGCAATCCCCAGCCCGAGGCCAATCACAAAGGCAGCAATGTACAGGTTGGTCCCCAGTGCGGCGGCGGCCAAAGCCTGCGGCCCGACACGACCGATGAACAGCACGTCGGTGGCATTCATCATCACCTGTGCCAGACTGGTCAGCACCAGCGGCCATCCCAGCACCAGCATTGCCCGGATTTCATCCCACCAGCCGTTTCCGCCTGCCTGATGGTGCTCGCCCCGCGTCCCGAGACTTGTTGTCATATCCATCGTTTCACCCTGATGCCACGCCAAGGGGCAGGCATCCTTCCTGAATGTGCTTGTCTGCAAAAAGTGCCCGGTTGTTTTCCCGCGCCGGAAAATAGCCGGAGTCACAAACCCCAAAACAGCAGCCGCCACCCCGAATCCGGGATGGCGGCGCAGAAAGGAGGCAGTCAGGATGGGTGGGACACGCAGGGCCGTCAACCCCTGTCGCGCTCGGCCTCAGCCTAAGTCCTGCTTATGGATGATCTTAGCCTTCGACACGGACGATAACGTCAACCCGGCGGATCCGGTGCCCGGCAGGGGCATCCGGCAGACGGTCCAGATGGACCTGTTCCGACGGAATATCTTCCAGACGGCCCGATCCCTCAAAGAAGAAATGATGGTGGGTGCTGGTGTTGGTGTCAAAATACGACCGCCCGGCATCGACGACGATTTCGCGCAGCAACCCGGCATCAGTGAACTGGTGCAGGGTGTTGTAAACGGTTGCCAGAGACACCCGCACATTCTGTTCCATCGCTTCGGTGTGCAGCTGCTCCGCCGATACATGGCGGTCGCCATGATCGAACAGGATTTTTGCCAGCGAAAGACGCTGGCGGGTCGGGCGCAGACCGCTGGCCCGAAGACGGTCAACCAGACTCAGGGTGGGGCGCATCATATTCATGGCAAGCCGATCCTTGTGTGGTCCAACCGGGCCTTCCGGACTGCCCGCACCGGCTTTTCCAGAGGTGCAGGCAACAGCATACCCTTCGCTGACGCGCCATAATCCGGCGGTAGCCATGAGTGCGGAAGACGGTGAACAGAAATAAAAAAGTGATGGTGCGTTGTTAGACGCACCATCACCCTAATTTGGAATCATTGCATTGAGCTAGATCAACCCACCCAGAAAGCTGCCTCCAGCCCCCCGGACAAAGCCGGATCTGCTCAGTTGCCGGTCAGAATATGGTCAACCAGCTGCTTGACCGTCGGCACGAATCCATTGGCATAGAACGGGTCGTCGGCAAACCGATACGCATTGTGACCGGCAAACATCAGCTCATGCTCCGGATCGGCACCATGGGCAATATCCTGCAGGGTCTTCTGAATACAGAAGCTGCGCGGGTCAGCGGTGCGACCGGTGCTGAAGCCTTCCCCATGCTGCGACCAGTTGGAGAACGCACAGGCCGACAGACAGCCCATGCAATTCTTCTGATCCACCAGAATGGTGCGGGCATCCTCTTCTGTGACGAAGATCATCGTCTCGTCCGGGGTCCGCATCCCTTGAGTCCGGCCTTCAGCGATCCATCCGCTGACACGGGCCTTATCGACAGGGCTGACAAAAATTTCGCGCCCACGGGCACCGACAGCCACCGCTTCGGTCAGCTCAGCCGTCGCTTCACGGCTGTAGGCCACCTGATGGGCGCTGCGGTCTTCCAGACCGCGCAGGAAGGTGTTGCGCACCGCCGAGGAGTAAAAACCGGTCGGGCTGAACTGATGCAGGGAAATATCGCCCTTCTGCAGAGTCAGCAGCCGACGCTTCCACTCGTCAGAAATCGGGCTTTCCTGCGTCAGCAGCGGGCGGGTGCCGAACTGGAAGGCAATCGGCCCCAGTTCCGGGTTGTCGATCCAGTCTGCCCATTCCTTCAGGCACCACACACCACCGGCCATGAAAATCGGCACATCCGGCGCGCCCAGTTCCCGCATGATGGTGCGCAGTTCGCGGACACGGGGCATCGGGTCCTGCGGCTGACGCGGATCTTCGACGTTCGACAAGCCGTTATGCCCGCCAGCCAGCCACGGATCTTCGTAGACCACGCCGCCCAGCCATTCCGGCATCTTGTTATAGCTGCGCTTCCACAGAGCGCGGAAAGCGCGGGCGGAAGACACGATCGGATAATACCACACCTTATGACGGGCAGCGATTTCCGCAACCCGGTACGGCATACCCGCCCCACAGGTCACCCCATGGATCAGACCCGGGGCACCTTCCAGCGCACCTTCCAGAACCCGTTCCGCACCGCCCATTTCCCACAGCACGTTGATGTGGATGCGGCCCTGACCGTTGGAAACATCATGGGCCATCTTCGCCTGCGCCACAGCGCCACGAATACCCATTTCCACCAGTTCTTCATGGCGTTCAGCCCGCGTCTTACCCTTGTAAGACACCGGAATGACATTGCCGTTTTCATCATAGAAGTCCGGGTTCACCCCGGAAAAGGTGCCCACAGCCCCCGCTGCGGCAAACGCACCGGCACTGCGCCCGGTGGACACGGCAACACCCTTGCCGCCTTCGACAATGGGGTGCACTTCCCGGCCAGAAATGACCACGGGATTGATGGCTTTCACAGCATGTACTCCCTCGTTTCGGATGCTGTTCGCACCCAGGGGCCTTCGCGGTCCCTATTTTGTGATGGCTGAACCTGTCGGGCCGCCACGGGGATAGCAGCAGCAACAAACCCAGCCGGTGAGGTTCGCCCATGACGGAATGCCGTGGACGCCACTCATGTTATCCCCCCTTCAGTCCCGCTTGTCGATGATGTTTTATACCCACACTCATGGACAAAAACGGCTGCAGAACCCTGTCTGCAGCCGTTTTTGCTATCAATCCCGCAACAAGGGGATCAAAAGTGACCCTAACACCCTGAAAGTGAAGAGATCAGACCAGTCCATCGCCCCCGGCAATCAACAGGGCCGGATTGTCGGTGATAATCGCAGCAGCGCCCCACGACCGCAGCTGTCTGGCCCGGGCCACGTCGTTAACGGTCCATACCGCCAGTTCGTGCCCGCTGGCCAGAACCCGGCGCACATCGGCCTCCGTCAGGTCTTTGGTCCCCAGATGCGCCGCCTGCACATCCAGCGCGACGGCCAGCTCTTCCCAGTCATCGGACAGTTTTTCGTCCAGCCACGCCCGCGGCCAGTCGCGGGCCAGATCCCGCGCCACTTCCATGCTGGTACGCGAGAAGCTGGACAGCACCGGCGGCGGCAGGTGTGCCGGCCACGCGGCACGGGCGATGTCGATGCAGACCTTGGCGGTCTCGGCCTCACGGCCGGGGCAGGGTTTAATTTCCAGATTCACCGCCAGCGACAGTTCGGCCAGCACATCAATCAGCTCTTCCAGTGTCGGCACCGGCTCGCCCTTAAACTCAGGCGCAAACCACGACCCGGCATCCAACGCACTGACGGCCTCAAACAGCGTGTGCTCCATCGGGCCGCTGCCGTCAGTGGTACGGTCCAGCAGCTCATCATGCATCACCATCGCGCGGCCATCAGCGGTCAGCTTAATGTCGACCTCAACCATCTTTGCCCCATCGGCAGCGGCCCGGCGGACAGAGACCAAGGTATTTTCCGGCGCAACAGCCTTGGCACCACGATGACCGACCACCCAGAACGGATAAAGCTTCGACGACATGACAGGGAGTCCTTGCAGGAACCAGAGACAACAGGGCGACCCCGACGGGTCGGCGCTGACCAGAACCCTACTCCTCCCCTTAAGATCGGAAAAGTGCGTTTTTGTGCTTTTTAGTTCGGTCTCTGTGGTCTGAAAAGGCAAAACCCCCGCTGTTTTCAGCGGGGGTTTGCACATATCGGGTCACCCCGGTGCCAGATCAGTCTCAGGCCTCTTCAGAGTCCGCGACCTTTTCCTTACCGGTAGCCTGATCAACCTGCTTCATCGACAGCTTAATCTTACCGCGATCATCGAAGCCGATGCACTTCACCCAGACATTATCGCCCTGGTTGACGTGATCAGACGGCTTGGTGCCACGCTTTTCGGACATTTCGGAAATGTGGACCAGACCATCGCGCTTCCCGAGGAAGTTCACGAAAGCGCCGAAGTCCATCAGCTTCACGACCTTGCCCTGATAGATTTCGCCCATCTCCGGCTCGGCCACGATGCCCTTAATCCAGTTAACGGCCTTCTGGGCGGCATCGTTGTCGACGGCGGCAACCTTGATGGTGCCATCATCTTCGATGTCGATCTTGGTGCCGGTCTGTTCGGTGATCTCGCGGATCACCTTACCGCCGGAGCCGATCACGTCACGGATCTTGGACGGATCAATCTTCAGGGTGGTGATACGCGGCGCGGTCGAGGACACTTCGGTCCGCGCAGTCCCGAGGGACTTGGACATTTCACCGAGGATGTGCAGACGGCCATCCTTGGCCTGACGCAGGGCGATGCCCATGATCTCCTTGGTGATCGAGGTGATCTTAATGTCCATCTGCAGGCTGGTGACGCCACGCTCAGTCCCGGCAACCTTGAAGTCCATGTCGCCGAGGTGATCTTCATCGCCGAGGATGTCGGACAGGACGGCGAACTTTTCGCCTTCCTTAATCAGACCCATGGCAATACCGGCGACCGGACGGGTCAGCGGCACACCGGCATCCATCAGCGCCAGCGAGGTGCCGCAGACAGTGGCCATCGAGGAGGAGCCGTTAGACTCGGTGATTTCCGACACCACGCGGATGGTGTACGGGAAAGCATCCTTGGCCGGCAGCAGCGGGTGAACCGCACGCCATGCCAGTTTACCGTGACCGATTTCACGACGGCCCGGGGACCCCATGCGGCCCGCTTCACCGACCGAGTACGGCGGGAAGTTGTAGTGCAGCATGAAGTTTTCGCGGTATTCGCCTTCCAGGGCGTCGATGATCTGCTCATCCTGACCGGTGCCGAGGGTGGCAACGACCAGAGCCTGGGTTTCCCCACGGGTGAACAGGGCCGAACCATGGGTCCGCGGCAGGATGCCAACGTAGGATTCGATGGCGCGGACAGTCTTGGTGTCACGACCGTCGATACGCACGCCGGTGTTCAGGATGTTGGAACGGACCACATCCGCTTCCAGATGCTTGAACACTTCACCGGCCAGCGCCAGAGCGGCGGTGTTTTCCGGATCCAGCGAAGCCAGCGCCTTCTGCTTCACAGCGGCGACGGCGTTCTGACGCTCGGTCTTGGCGGCAATCTTGTAGGCGGCTTCCAGCTCGGCGCGGAAGGCTTCAAACGCCTGCTCGACAACAGCCTTTTCCGGGGCCGGAGCCGGCAGATCACGCGGTTCCTTAGCGCACAGCTCGGCCAGATCGATGATCGCATTGATCACTTGCTGGTAGGCTTCGTGACCGAAGGTCACCGCACCCAGCATCTGCTCTTCGGTCAGTTCCTGCGCTTCGGACTCAACCATCAGCACGCCTTCGGACGTCCCGGCGACCACCAGGTCGAGGACGGAAGACTTCTGCTGTTCAGAGGTCGGGTTCAGCACATAGGCGCCATCGACATGGGCAACGCGGGCCGCACCGATCGGACCGAGGAACGGCAGACCGGAGATGGTCAGCGCAGCGGACGCACCGATCATGGCGACGATATCCGGATCATTTTCCAGATCGTGCGACAGAACGGTGGCGACCACCTGGGTCTCGCACTTGTAATCGTCATGGAACAGCGGACGGATCGGACGGTCGATCAGGCGGGAAACCAGGGTTTCCTTTTCCGACGGACGGCCTTCACGCTTGAAGAAGCCACCCGGGATCTTCCCGGCGGCGAAGGTCTTTTCCTGATAGTTGACCGTCAGCGGGAAGAAATCCTGACCCGGCTTCGGGGACTTGGCACCGACAGCGGTACACAGGACGGTGGTTTCCCCGTAAGTCACCAGAACGGCCCCATCGGCCTGACGGGCGACCTTACCGGTTTCCAGAACCAGCTTGCGGCCACCCCATTCGATTTCCTTACGGAACACCTTAAACATAGACATGTATCTTTTTTCCTTACCAAGTGTGACCGGCGCCTTGTGTCTGCCCGTTCCGCCCGGATCCCGGCGTGCACCCCATGGCGCAGCACCGTCTTTCAGATCGGCGGACCGGACTGTCCGGTCGCGGTCTTCTCTCTTTGTAATAGTGCCTAATCTATACTCTGTTTCGCGCCATCTGGCGCTGAAAATCTGAGGTCCCCGCTTATTTCACCACCGAGAAATACACGGTGCGGGCAGGGCCCCTGCATCTGGATGGCCGGACTTCAGATCTCCCGGCACTCTGTCAGCCTTCCCCGTTCCGGGGACGGGCCTGATGCCTGAGAGGCCCAATGTACTCCGCCGGGGTCCGGCCCAAAAGGAAGGGGACGCCCGAAGGCGTCCCGCAAACCTTAGCCACAAGCTTACTTACGCAGGCCCAGACGCTCGATCAGGGTCTCGTAGCGCTTCTGATCCTTCTTCTTCAGGTAGTCGAGAAGGCGACGACGCTGACCGACCATGATCAGCAGACCACGGCGGGAGTGGTTGTCCTTCTTGTGGTCCTTGAAGTGTTCGGTCAGGTTGCGGATACGCTCGGACAGGATGGCAACCTGAACTTCCGGAGAACCGGTATCGCCTTCCTTAACGGCATATTCCTTGATCAGTTCCTGCTTGCGGGCAGCGGTGATCGACATCGCAGACTCCTTCGGTCTTAAAGATTAGAGATTCATGACCCGCACAGACCGGATTTCCGGCCCGTGGAGTCGGGCAATCGCCACCAGCCGTTCCCCGTCCATGGCCCGCACCGTGGTGCCGTCAGCCAGATCGGAAAGCGCCAGACGGGCCGCAACCGGGGCATAAATCACCGGCAGCCCGTTGGAGAGGCGGCGGGCTTCCCCTTCCGTCAAGGCCAGCGCCGGGATGTCGTCCAGCGCGGTCACAACAGGAAGCAGGAAATCCGCAGGGGCGGCACTATGGCGCACCGCATCCAGTTTATCCAGCGAAATCGCTGACAGCTCATCGAAGGGACCACAGGCCAGACGGCGCAGGGTCGCCACGTGCCCCACCGTGCCCACCGCCCGGGCCAGATCCCGGGCCAGAGACCGCACATAGGCCCCCTTGCCGGTCCGGACCCGGAAAACGGCATGGTCAGCATCCGGCATCTCTTCCAGCTCAAACGACTCGATCAGAATCGTCCGTGCTTTTAGCTCGACCTCTTCCCCATCACGGGCCAGATCGTATGCCCGCTGGCCGTCTACCTTCACCGCCGAATACTTCGGCGGAATCTGCTGAATATCGCCGAGGAACTGCGGAATCGCCTTCAGAAGCTCTTCCCGCGTCGGGCGATGCGGATGGGTGGCTGTCACCTCCCCTTCCTTGTCATCGGTCGAGCGCTCTTCCCCAAAGCAGACCGTAAAGCGGTAAATCTTCCGCCCGTCCATCACATAAGGGACGGTCTTGGTCGCCTCTCCCAACGCCACCGGTAGGATGCCGGTCGCCAGAGGATCAAGCGTACCGCCATGCCCGGCTTTCTGGGCGTTGAAAGCCCGGCGGACCAACGTCACCACATGTGTGGAGGACATCCCCAGCGGCTTATCGACGGCAACCCAGCCATGCACCGCTTCCCCGCGACGCTTACGCGTCATGGCGGTCCCCCTCCTCCGCATCTTCATCCTGCCCCTCGGCATCGTCTTCATCAACCGAGGCGGTATCCCGGATCACATCCGGGCGATGCAGCAGGCTGTCAATGCGGGCATATTCATCAAAGCTGGTATCGACCTGAAAAGACAGACGGGGCAGATACCGCATCTCGACCGTCCGCGACAGTTCGTGCCGCAGGTAAGATTGCGCGCGGGTCAGCGCCTCACGCACAGCCTCGGCATTTCCCTGTCCGCCCAGTGGCGTAAAGAAGACCGTGGCATTCCGCAGATCAGGGCTGCACCGCACTTCGGTGACGGTGATCGGGGTCGACGCCAGAACCGGATCACGGAACTGCCCCCGCTCCAGCACCCAGGCCAGAGCGTGACGGATTTCTTCATTAACACGCAGCTGACGCTGCGTCGGAGCCTGATTGCCAGGGCGGATCATGGCTATCCCCTTTATCGCTGTCGCAGTCCGGTCCGGGTGGTCTTTCCGAATTATACGGAATACAGCGGGCACGGATCCGGAGTCGACCTGACCCCGAGGGCCCCGGAACGGACCCCCACGCAGGTCTGCTATAAAACGGCTTGGGGCCGGAGCGCCATCCGTTTTGGATGGAAGCCCGGCCCCGCGCCTGTTTCACACACCTTAGAGTTCGGTGGCGATCTGCTCCATTTCGAAGCATTCGATCACATCGCCAACCTGAATGTCGCCGTAGCTGGCCAGCGACATCCCACATTCGAACCCTTCGCGAACTTCGCGGACATCGTCCTTGAAGCGCTTGAGCTGACCCAGATCGCCTTCGTGAATGACCACGTTGTCGCGCAGCAGGCGGACCTTGCAGCCGCGCTTGATGACGCCTTCGGTGACCATACACCCGGCAACCTTGCCGACCTTGGTGATGTTGAAGACTTCGCGGATCGCGGCATAGCCGATGAACTTTTCCTTGAAGGTCGGTTCCAGCATACCGGTCAGAGCCCGCCTCATATCCTCGGCCACATCGTAGATGATCGAGTAGTAGCGGATATCGATGCCTTCACGGCGGGCCATTTCACGGGCCTGCGGGTTGGCGCGGACGTTAAAGCCAACGATCAGGGCGTCAGAGGCCTTGGCCAGCGTGACGTCAGATTCGTTGATCGCACCGACAGCGGAATGCAGCACCTTAACCTTGACGGCGTCGGTCCCGATCTTTTCCAGCGTCCCGATCAGCGCTTCCACCGAGCCCTGCACGTCGCCCTTAATGACGACCGGCAGTTCCTTGGCTTCGCCCGCCTGGATCTTGGCGAACATCTGTTCCATCGAGCCACGGGCGGCCTTGACGGCAGCGGCTTCCCGTTCCTTCCGCTGACGGTACGCCGCGACATCACGTGCCTTGGCTTCGTCTTCGGTCACGATGAAGTCATCACCGGCAGCCGGAACACCCTGGAGACCGATGATTTCCACCGGAGTCGCCGGACCGGCCTCTTCGACGCGGTTGCCCTTGTCGTCGATCATGGCGCGGACACGGCCCCATTCCTTACCGGCGACGAAGACGTCACCGACGCGCAGGGTACCACGGCGGACCAGAACGGTCGCCACAGAGCCACGGCCCTTTTCCATCTTCGCTTCGACGATGGTGCCTTCGGCGGCGCGTTCCGGATTGGCCCGCAGATCAAGGATTTCAGCCTGCAGCAGGACCGCTTCTTCCAGCTTCTCAAGGTTCAGCCGCTGCTTGGCGGAGATCTCGATGCACTGGACGTCACCGCCCATCTGCTCAACCACCACTTCGTGGTTCAGCAGTTCCATGCGGACCCGTTCCGGATTCGCAGCAGGCTTATCCATCTTGTTGACGGCGACAACCATCGGAACACCCGCCGCCTTGGCATGACGGATCGCTTCAATGGTCTGCGGCATGATGCCGTCATCCGCCGCCACCACGAGGATGACGATGTCAGTAACGCGGGCCCCACGGGCACGCATCGCGGTGAACGCTTCGTGACCCGGGGTATCGATGAAGGTGATCTTAGCACCGGACCGCATCGTGACCTGATAGGCCCCGATGTGCTGGGTAATACCACCGGCTTCGCCGGAGACCACATCCGTATGGCGCAGGGCGTCGAGCAGCGAGGTCTTACCATGGTCAACGTGACCCATCACGGTGACGACCGGCGGACGCGGCAGCAGATCGACGTCGACATCGGCACCGGCATCCAGACCGATTTCGATATCCGCCTCAGAGATGCGCTTCACTTCGTGACCGAATTCCTGGGCCACAAGTTCAGCGGTATCAGCGTCGATGGTGTGGTTGATGGTTGCCATCACCCCCAGCTTCATCAGCGCCTTAATAACGTTGCCAGAGCGTTCGGCCATACGGTTGGCCAGTTCCTGCACCGTGATGGTGTCGGGCACGACCACGTCGCGCACGACCTTCTCCGGCGCCTTCTGCATCTGCTGCGCCTTGCGCTTTTCCTTCTGCGCGGCACGGCGCAGAGCAGCCACAGAACGACCGCGGGCGCTTTCCTCATCCCCCGACAGAGCGGCGGACACATTCAGCTTACCCTGACGCTTCTGAACCGTCGCCGGAGTCCCCGGACCGGCGGTCCGCTTCGGGGCCACCTTGGCAGCGGCGCGGTTGCGGCGCTGTTCTTCGGTATCCTCATCACGATCAACCTCGACGCGGCGGGCTGCGCCACGATCATCACGGATCGGATGTTCGTTCTTGGTCAGGGCAGGCGGGCCAAACTGGTTGGCCGCGGCCCCCGGGGCACCGGCGGACGGACCACGCGGACCACCACCGGCCGGACGGGCGCCGTCCCGGTTGAACCCACCTTCACGTGGCGGACGCGGACCGGTGTTCTGCCCGTCGCGGGAGAAACCGCCCGGACGGGCATCGCGCTGACCCTCACGCGGCGGACGGTTGCCGTCGCGCTGCTGGCCATCACGGCTGAAACCACCTTCACGCGGCGGACGGGCATCGCGCTGACCATCGCGGTCACGGTTGAAACCACCCTCACGCGGGGCACCATCCCGGTTGAAACCGCCTTCACGCGGCGGACGGGCCTGAAACACCGCAGACTGGCCATCGCGCGATCCACCGTCACGGCTCTGCGCTTCCCGTGGGGGACGCGGGGCAAGAACCGCAGACTGACCGTCACGCGACGGGCGCGGACCGGCCCGGAACACGGCAGACTGACCGTCACCGGAGGTGCGGCCCATGCTGTGGCCGGTGGCGCTGCGCTGCGGAGTGCGGTCAATCGCCCGCTGCTGATCCGGAGCCCGGAACACAGCGGCCTGCGCCGGACGCTCAGGTTCCGCCGGGCGGGCCGGCTGGGCCGGACGGGCAGCCTGCGGAGCAGGCGCCGGAGCAGCTGCTGCCGGAGCAGAAGCGACCGGGGCAGACGGCGCGGCAGCGTCTTCAGAGGCGCGGGAGGGCGCAGCCTCGGCGCCAGAAGCCTTCCGGGCTTCCGCTTCAGCAGCGGCCCGTTCGGCGTCCTGACGGCGACGCACTTCATCTTCCTCGCGCTTGGCGTTCTGCAGCACCTGCAGGCGATGCAGACGCTCGTCATCCAGCATCACCTTGGATGAGGTGTCAGCCGGGGCAGCCGGAGCAGCCTGCGGAGCAGACTCGACGCCATGCGGTTCAGAGCCAGGGCCAACAATGCGCTTTTTGCGGCGCTCGACCGCCACTTCCTTCTGCCGCCCGTGCGAAAAGCTCTGGACGACCTTATCGGCCTCCACGCCCTTCTTCAGTTCCAGCTTTCCCCGCGAGGAAAGGCTAAGCGGCTTTTTTTCGTTCTCGTTCGACATGCGTCCCGGTCTCTAGGCGTCCAACTCTGGCGTTACTCTCCGCTGTCCGGGGCCATTTCCGGCTCCGTTCCGCGGCGCTGCGGACTGTCTCCGTCTTCCGGTCCGGTGTCAGCCGGAGCCATGGAAGCGGGCAGATCCTTTTGCCCGACGTAAACCGCCAGGCGCTCACACTCTGCGGCGAACCGATCAGCCAGCGCACGCTGGTCCGGCTTGCCGGAGGTCACGGCCACATGCACGACGTGTTCGCGACCCAACACGGCGGCCATTTCGGCCCCCGTAAACAACTCTATCACCGCCGGCATCCGGCGGCCTTCCCGGGCGGCCTGTGCCGCCGCCGCCATAATCTTGCGGCGGCCGTCTTCGGCGCCCTCGGTGGCTTCCACCAGCATCCGCACCTGTCCGGCCCGGGCAGCGGCTGCCACCTTGTCAAACCCGGCCAGCACCACTCCGGCGCGACGGGCAAATCCCAAAAGGTTGAGGCAGCGCTGACGCAGCAGCCCTTCCACCAACCCGGCCAGATCGGGATCAACCACGGTCTGGCAGCGGGCCGCCTTGGAAAAAGCGCGCTTACGCGTCGCCGTTTCTAGCATATCGCGGCGCGCACTCAACCACAAACCCCGTCCCGGAAGTTTTCCTTCCAGATCGGGCACAATACTACCGTCAGGTCCGAGGACAAAACGGATCAGCATCTCCTTCGGCAGGACCGCACCGCTGACAATGCAGCGGCGCTGCGGCCCGTCTTTTTCCGAACCCCGGGCGGGGCTGCCTTTACCGTCTGCCGCACCGCCACCTTTCCGGTGACCTTTCCGCCGCACCGCTGTTGCGGCGGCGGTGGGGAGAGCCACCGGAAGGTCAGAACCTTCCGGCAGATCGGGAGCAGCGGGCGTCGTCGCGCCGGATTCGGTCACACTCAACTCCTGACGTCAGGTCTCAGACCGCGCCGTCATCAAACCAGCCTGCGCGGACGCGGGCTTCCATGATGATGCGGTTGGCTTCTTCCTCACCCATGACGTCCTTGCCGACATACTCGACCAGTTCGTCAGACGCGAGATCGGCCAGATCATCAAGGGTCTTCACCCCGTTGCGGCCAAGGGCAACAGCCATGGTGACGGTCAGACCTTCAGTCTGGGCCAGATCATCGCTGACGCCAAGAGCAACACGCTCCTCCTCGGCGCGGCGGGCCAGCTCGTCCAAGAAGACACGGGCACGCTGCTGCAGTTCGGCGGCAACATCTTCGTCAAAGCCTTCGATGCCAGCCAGCTCTTCCGTGGCGACATAGGCGACTTCCTCGACGGTCTCGAAGCCTTCGGTCACCAGCAGGTGAGCCAGCACATCGTCCACGTCCAGCGCGTCGATGAACAGCTTGGTCCGGGTCCGGAATTCTTCCTGACGGCGTTCCGACTCGGCTTCTTCAGTCAGAATATCGATATTCCAACCGGTCAGCTGAGACGCCAGACGCACGTTCTGACCACGACGGCCGATCGCCAGCGACAGCTGGTCATCAGGCACCACCACTTCGATCACATTACGCTCTTCGTCCAGCACGACCTTGGCAACTTCGGCCGGGGCCAGCGCGTTGACGACGAAGGTAGCCGGATCGACCGACCACGGAATGATGTCGATCTTTTCGCCCTGCAGTTCGGCCACAACGGCTTGAACGCGGGAACCGCGCATCCCGACGCAGGCGCCGACAGGATCAATGCCGGAGTCGCGGGAGGTGACGGCGATCTTGGCGCGGGAGCCCGGGTCACGGGCCACGGCCTTCACTTCGATGATGTTGTCATAGATTTCCGGCACTTCCTGCGCGAACAGCTGCTTCATAAAGCCGCCATCGGTGCGGGACAGGAAAATCTGCGGGCCGCGCTGTTCCTTGCGTACATCTTTGATCAGGGCCCGGACACGGTCCCCGTTCTTCAGATGCTCACGCGGGATCAGTTCGTCCCGGCGCAGCAGGGCTTCGGCACGGCCAAGGTCAACGACCACGTTCCCGAATTCCACGCGCTTCACCAGACCGTTGACGATTTCGCCGATGCGGTCCTTGTATTCATTGAACTGACGCTCACGCTCGGCATCGCGCACCTTCTGCACGATCACCTGCTTGGCGGTCTGGGCGGCGATACGCCCGAAATCGATCGGCGGCAGCGGATCAATCAGAAAATCACCCACAGCAGCATCCGGCTTCTTCCGGCGGGCCTGCGCCACGGTCATCTGGGTGAATTCGTCCTCGATCTCCTCAACCACGGCGATATAGCGGGCCATACGGATCTCGCCGGAGCGGCGGTCGATGTGCGCGCGGATATCATGCTCGTGACCATACTTGGAGCGCCCGGCCTTCTGGATCGCCTGCTCCATGGCCGCGAACACTTCTTCCCGGTCGATGTTCTTGTCGCGGGCCACGGTGTCGGCGACCTGAACCAGCTCCGGCCGCGCCATGCCAACGGTACGTTCCATCGTTCTCAAGCCCTTGATCGAAAGTCGTTAAACGGTCGAATGAATTAATCGTATTGCCGGGTGCCGCCGCCGTCAGGCGTCCGGCAGGCTCCGGGTCACATGGTCGATCAGTGCATCGGTCAGAACCAGCTTGGCCTTCCACACCGCATCCAGCGGAATGGACCACTGGCCATCCTCGCCATGCACCTGCACGGCGGTTCCGGCCTCATCAAGCCCCATCAGCTTTCCAGAAAACCGCTTCCGGCCGTCCAGCAGCACTTTGGTTTCGACCTTCACATCGAACCCGGCCCAGGTCACATAATCCTTGGCCCGGGTCAGCGGACGGTCAATCCCGGGGGAGCTGACCTCAAGATTATAGGCACCGGAAATCGGGTCCTCGACATCCAGCAGGGCAGAAACGGCCCGGCTGATATCGGCGCAGTCGTCCACGGTCATGAGCGCGCCATCCTTGCGGTCGGCCATAATCTGCACCGTCAGGTGCTTCGCGCCCTGAATCAGCACACGCACCAGATCATACCCCATATCGGAGATGGTCGGTTCGACGATGGCGGCAAGTCGTTCGGTCAGGTCCATACCGGGTCCCACAAAGAGATGGCTTGTTGGTCTTTCCGACACACTCTGTTCATCGCCGCGTCCGTATGGGCAGACCGGCGTTGCACCCTGCCCATAACAAAAAAAGTGGGCCGCTGGCCCACTCTCGCAAGCCCGGACGGGCACACCAGAGAATGTCAAGGCAACCTTATACACCTGTGCCCGTGAAAAGGCAAGCCCCGCCCCGGAGCCTGCCTTGCACGGAATTGCGCGCCCGTCAGCGCAGATGTTCTTTCAGGCGGGGCATCAGCTCGACAAAGTTACAGGGGCGGAACCGGCTGTCGAGCTGGGTGGACAGAATCCCATCCCAGGCATCCCGACAGGCCCCGGTTGATCCCGGCAGGGCAAACAGATAGGTGCCGTTGGCCAGCCCGGCCATTGCCCGGCTCTGAATCGTCGAGGTCCCGATCTTCTGGAAGCTGATCCAGCGGAACAGCTCACCGAAGCCGGGAATTTCTTTTTCGACCACCCGGCTCATAGCCTCCGGCGTCACATCCCGGCCGGTCAGACCGGTGCCGCCGGTGGAGATCACCACATCAACCGCCGGATCGGCAATCCACTGCCGGAACCGCTCGGCGATCAGATCGGCATCGTCGCGCACGATCGCTCGGTCAGCAAGCTGATGCCCGGCAGCGGTCAGACGATCGACAAGTGCCTGACCGGAGGTATCGGTCTCCAGAGTCCGGGTATCGGACACGGTCAGGATTGCAATGTTGACCGGCAGAAACGCTGCGCCTTCGGCGACTTGGGACATGATAAACCCTCCCTATCAGGACTGACGGTCCTCTCGGGACCGGCGGGCAGTGATCCGGGGCCCGGAAAGGCCCCCGCCATCATCCCCCGGATTTGCGGACCTGCGCAACCCGGGTGCCCTGCTCCAAGGGGACATAGCGCGGCCACGCCCCGCCTGCAACATGATCCAGCGACGGGGCAGGCTGACCAAGCCGGTCCGCATAGATCCACAGATTGGCGACCACCCGCTCGATATACAGACGGGTTTCCCGCGATGGAATTGCCTCAATGAACAGCAGCGGATCATCATTGTACTGCACGCGCTTCTGCCATTTGGCCAGATTCCCCGGCCCGGCGTTATAGGCCGCAGCGGCAAAGAACAGGTTACCATCCACTTCCGGCTGGGCCAGGAGCGTTTCCAGATACTTCTGGCCAAGCGACATGTTCACTTCCGGCACCATCACCGTTTTGGATCCGGTCAACCAGCCATTGGCATTGCCATCCCAGCTTGCCACCAGCCTGGCCGTGGCGGGCATCATCTGCATCAGCCCCTGCGCCCCTGCCACCGAACGGGCGTCAGGATTAAAGGCCGACTCCTGCCGCATAAAGGCATACAGCAGGGACCGGTCAAGCCGCCAGCCGTCTTCCGGCTCCCACAGCGGCACCGGATAGCGGGCCGCATCCGTGACCGAAACACTGCCCTGATCGGTACGGCTGCGATACGACGCCAGCCCAAGGGCAAAGGAAGCCATGCCGGATACGTCGGCCATCCGCACGATGGCGTCCTTGGTCCGCTCATCAACCACGGCATACAGGCGGCGCAGCTCTTCCTCGGCATTATCGATCCGGCCCAGCTGGGCCAGCGCCAGTGCCCGGCGCCCGGCCTGCGTCCGGCCCAACGCCTCGCTGTCCGCCGCACTCAGAAAGTCACCTTCCCACGCGAAAGACAGAGGCAGACCAAGGGCCCGGCGGGCCGTCAGTCCGTAGAACGTCCGCGCTTCCTTCGCGGCTTCGTTCAGCCAGTAAGAAACCTCTTCCGGACGGCCCGTGCGCAAGGCGGCACGGGATGCCCAGAAAGCCCCGCCAGCCGTCAGCCACGGAGAAGAATCCGAGGAACGGGCAAGGCGGGCGAACCAGTCGCGGGCCTCGTCATAGCGGCCCTGACGCCAATGCGCCAATCCACCGGCCCACAGGGCCATCGACATCCGGTCACCGGAGCGGGCCACCGATTTTTCAGCCCATTCGACCGCCGACTGATCATCGCCTTCAACAAACAGCGCATAGGCCAGCGTCCCACGCATCCGATCATGATCCAGCGCCGTCAGCGTGGAAGTGACTTCCTTAGTGTCCACCATCCGGGCGACAGTCTGGGTCGGCTGCTTGCTCAGGGCAGTACGGAACTTGGCCCACAGGGCCGCCGCTTTCTGTGACTGTGAATTGGAATACGTCCCCGCCAGTTCCCACAGGGCAGACATCGTCTCGCCGGTGCCGCCACCGTTAAACCGCGGCGGGCCGACGGGAGAGCGTAGAACCACCGGGGGCTCTGCCTTCACCGGGGGGGCCGCCTGCGTCGCCTTCTGGTCTTTCTTTCCTGCCGCTTCTTTTTTGGGGGGCTCTTTTTTAGACGGTTCTTTCTTCGCGGCAGCAGCCTTTGCGGGCTGCGCTTTCTGGGGAGACCGGGCCGGAGCCATCCGCCCCTGCGCGACGGAATAGACAATCTCCGCCATCGGCAGATCGGCGTAGCTGTCCAGCCAATCCCGCAGCTCGGTCAGCCGGGCTTTCTGCGGGGAAGCCATCAGACGCTGATGATGCACGTAGCCCAGCAGCAGGGGATCCTGAATCTGCGGGATCAGGGCCGCAGCTTCATCCCAACGGCCATCGCCCTGCAGAGAAAAAATACGGCCATACAAGTCCATGTCCTGCTCGGAAAGCCGCCAGCCTTCCTGCCCGGCGGAACGGGTCGCAACCTGCTCCACCTTGAAGCCCTGCGCATGGACAGGTGCACTCTCAAGCCCAAAACCGGAAACAACCACCCCGGTCAGGGCCATCCCGAAAACGGCTTTGCGCCCTACGGTCAGGGCCGCGCTACTGACCCGGCTCTTCAAGCGGGCAGAGTCTGAACACACTTCCGCTCCCGGGCCTCTTACAGGCTGTCGCATACGTTTCATTCGGACATCCCCCTAACGGTCTCGCGACTGCCCCTCCCAGCCGAGGCAAGATATAGGCGGAAGATTTTCCCGGCGACAACCCCGGAAACTGAATGCGATGAAAGAAAAGAGTATATCTCCGGGCCGTATCGACGCCCCAGAGTCCCTTTGTATATGGCTTTCTCTTAACCCGATTCGCAGGCTATCCCTGTGCGATCCATCACAGCTCACCGCCAGAAACCCTCTTGCGGAAAGATGTCCCCCCAGAAAAACCCTGCGCCTGATACAAGAAAAGCACGCACTGAGATGTGTGCAATCGGCTGCATACTTTCCCATGGATTCGCCATGAGCCGCCCCCCATCGCGCCCAAGGCTTTTGAACAGATCCAGCCGCCTGACCTGCGGCTCCTTTTGGCCCTGTCAGCCTCTTTTCCCTTTTCCTGATCCGGCAGCAGGAGTACAACCGCGCCAGCCTGACCGGTCGACCGGACGGTCAGACCGCCATTGGCATACGCCCATGGCCTGTTTTCCCGCGCCGTCGTGATGGACCATGACCGATCTGACTCAGCCTGACGTTACCGTCGTCGTTCCCGTAAAGAACGAAGAGGACAATATCCTGCCGCTGCTGGCAGAGATTCATGCCGCCCTCGACGGCGTCGCCCCGTTTGAAGTCGTGTACGTCGATGACGGCTCCGACGACCGCACCCCCGCCGTTCTGGCAGACGCCAAACGCCAGTATCCGCGCCTGCGCACGGCCCGGCACCGTTTTTCGTGCGGCCAGAGTCAGGCGGTGCATACCGGCGTCCGGATGGCCCGTGGCAGCTGGATCGCCACTCTGGACGGTGACGGACAGAACGATCCTGCCGATATTCCTGCCATGCTGGCCCGTCGGAATGAAGAAGCCGCCCGGTCCGGCAAGCCGGTCTCGATGGTGATGATCGCCGGGCACCGCCAGAAACGGCAGGACAATGAAATCCGCCGCCTGTCGTCCAAGGTCGGCAACGGTGTGCGCGCATGGCTGCTCAACGATGACACCCCGGACACCGGCTGCGGCCTCAAGCTGTTCGCCCGCGACACCTTCCTGAAATTCCCGCGCTTTGACCACATGCACCGCTATCTGCCGGCCCTGATGCTGCGCGAAGGCGGCCACGTTGTCAGCGTGCGGGTCAACCACCGGCCACGGGAACGCGGCACTTCCAAATATGGTGTCTGGAACCGCCTGTGGGTCAGCCTGTATGATCTGATCGGTGTGATGTGGCTGCAGCGCCGGGCCCGGAACCCGCAGGTCGAAACGCAGGATTGAGGCACCCCCGATGTCGGCCCCGACGGAACACCCGGAAAATACCGCTGCGCCGGACTCCGGCCTGACCAGCTCCCTGCTGGTAGAGGACGGTGACACTGTCGCCCGGAAGCAAAGCGGCCTGAAGTCCCTGATAAAGGGACTGGTGATGATCGTTTCTCTGGTCATCATTGGCACGGTTGCCCGCAAACTCGGTCTGGCTGACACCCTCTCCACCAGCTGGCTGGACCACGAGGTGATCGGGAAGGGACTGATCGGCGAAGCCCTGTTCATCGGACTGGGGGCGATTGCCTCCGCCATCGGGATTCCCCGTCAGCTGGTGGCCTTTGGCGGCGGCTACGCCTTTGGCTTCGGCATGGGCATCCTGATTTCCACCGTTGCCCAGATCATCGGCTGCACGCTGTCTTTCTTTTATGCCCGCCTGCTCGGTCGGTCACTGGTGCGACGGCTGTTCGCCGCCCGTATCGAGCGCCTTGATGCCCTGCTGCACGGCCACCCGTTTTCGATGACTCTGCTGATCCGCCTGCTGCCGGTCGGGTCTAACCTTGCCACCAACATGGGCGCCGGTGTCTCCAGCGTTCCTGCGCCACGCTTTCTGGCGGGCACGATGGTTGGCTATCTACCGCAGACCATCGTCTTTGTGCTGCTGGGGACCGGGGTACAGGTTGATGCCACCGCACAGATCGCCCTGTCGGCAGTCCTGTTTGTGATTTCCGGCCTGATCGGAGTGTGGCTGTACCGGCGGATGCGGACCGACGCGGTCTGACTCACCCCGGCAAAGCACGGGCCCGGCGGTAACTGAGGGCCTCCGCAATATCCAGACGGCTGATCTGATCCCGGTCGGCAAGGTCAGCGACCGTCCGCGCCACCCGTAGCACCCTATGGTACCCACGCGCTGACAGCCTCATCCGCCCTGCCGCCTCCGCCAGCAGGGCCTGCCCTGCCTCATCCAGACGGGCAGCCTGATCCAGCACCGCTCCATCCGCCTCAGCATTGCGGCGCACCGCCCCCGACGGATCAAGTCTGGCATAGCGGATCCGCTGCCGGTCAAGGGCCTGCGCCACCCGCTCCGCCACCGGTGCCGATGCTTCCCCGGCCGGAGTGCCCGCAAGATCCAGAGGATGAACCGCCATGACCTCCACCGTCAGATCGATACGGTCGAGAAGAGGGCCGGACAGGCGGTTCTGATAGTCATCTCCGCAGCGGGGAGCCTTGGAACAGGCCATGCCCGGATCCGACAGATAGCCACAACGGCAGGGGTTCATCGCCGCCACCAGCTGCACCCGTGCCGGATAACTGATGTGGGCGTTGGCCCGGCTGATCACCGCCCGCCCGGTTTCCAGAGGCTGACGTAACGCTTCCAGCACCTGACGGGGGAATTCCGGCAGCTCATCCAGAAACAGCACACCATTGTGCGCCAGACTGATATCGCCCGGTCTGGCCCGATGGCCGCCCCCGATCAGGGCAGGCATACTGGCCGAATGATGCGGATCCCGGAACGGGCGACGGGTGGTCAATCCACTTTCCGGCAGCAGACCGGCGATCGAATGCACCACCGAGACTTCCAGTGATTCCTGCGGTGTCAGCGGGGGCAGGAGACCCGGCAAACGCCTGGCCAGCATCGACTTCCCCGATCCCGGCGGACCGATCATCAGCAGGTTATGCCCCCCTGCCGCCGCAACCTCTAAAGCCCGCTTGGCCGTCTCCTGACCTTTGACATCCCGCAGATCCGGCAGAATGCCGATCTCCTCCGGCGCACTGGGGGCCGGACGGGGCAACAACATCGTCCCTTTGAAGTGGTTGATCAGCGCCAGCAGGGACGGTGCCGCCAGAATATCCTCACCGCCAGCCCATGCGGCCTCGGCCCCCTGTGCGGCTGGGCAGATCAGTCCCAGATCCCCTGCCACCGCAGCCATGGCTGCCGGTAAAACCCCGGATACTGCAGCGACGGATCCATCCAGCCCCAGCTCGCCCAGCACCAGATAGCGGTCCATATCCTCCAGCGGCAAAATCCCCATCGCCGCCAACACACCACAGGCAATCGGCAGATCGTAATGACTGCCTTCTTTGACGATATCCGCCGGGGCAAGATTGATGGTGATCCGTTTGGGCGGCAGCGCCAGACCAATTGCGGTCAGTGCCGCCCGCACCCGCTCACGCGACTCACTGACGGCCTTGTCTGCCAGCCCGACGATCGAAAACGCCGGTAGCCCGTTGGACAACTGCACCTGCACATCAATGGCAATGGTATCAATGCCAGAGAACGCCACCGTCCGCACATGAGCCGTCATTTTATCCCGGTCCGCCTCTACACCCAACACACGCGGGGGTGACGGTACAGGGGGCTCCATCCCGTGTAAACACCGGACAGGATACAAAAAAACAGCAACGCCCCCGGATAATACCATCCGGGGGCGTTGCTCTCTTACAAAGGCCGTAAGCCCGGATCAGGCCGGTTCGCTGGCCAGTGCCCGGGCCAGACCCGACAGGGCTTCCTGATGGCGTTCGTTCTGGATCATCGCAAAATTGCGGGCCAGTTCCAGACACATACGCTGACGCGGTGCCAGATCGCCGGTACGGGCATCATCCAGTCCTTCAAAGAAGTAACTGACCGGCACATTCAGCACCTGCGCGATTTCGTACAGACGCCCGGCAGAAATACGGTTGATACCGCGCTCATACTTATGGGCCTGCTGATAGGTCACACCGATCATGTCGGCCATCTGCTGCTGGGACAGACCCAGCATGATCCGGCGCTCACGGATTTTAGAGCCGACATGACGGTCAGTATCCGTGGCCCGGTTGGCGGGCTGGTCGGGACGGACGGTGGTGGGCGAATAATTCATGATCGGGTTCCCTCTCATCTCAAGCACGGGCGTATCGTCCTGCGGGAGGCCATCGGCAAACAATGGCGGAGACGGACGTTATACGGATCGGGACAGGCCATCTTTTGCGACCATATTGTGCCCTTCTGATCAACTAAAGGGATACGCCGGTCATGCTCTTGTAGCAAGTGATCCCTCGGAACTACATGCCCCGGTCGAATATCCTTTTTCATATACCAAAGAATAGAAACGTCTTTGCAGAATGCGAATACATCCCTTCTTGCCGAAAAAGTCTGTGCATTTTGCAAAACGCTTTCTGTCCAATGCCTCTCCTGTCCTGATGCAAAAAAAGACGGCCGCCAAAAGGCGACCGTCATGTCTGTCTTCTGCATCGCAAACGGATGCGGTCAGCCCTTCTTGCTCAGGGCGTCAAGCTGCTCCTGCATGGCGTTCAGCTTGGCCTTCAGGTCGTCAATACTGGACTCGCCGGCGGCGGGACGGGCGGCCCCGGGTTTACCGGCGTTTTCCTCATCCCCATAAAAGCGGCCGAACATCTTCATTGCATTCTCAAAGAACGCGACATTCTGCTTGTTCAGCTCCTCGAACGGCTGCAGCGGAAAAATTCCGCCGAAGGCATTCTGCATCACATCGCGCATCCGTTCTTCGTTATGGGAGAACGCCTGCATGCTGTGTTCCAGATAGCGCGGCACCAGACCGCCAAGACTGTCGCCATAAAAACTGATCAGCTGGCGCAGGAACCCGATCGGCAGCAGATTCTGGCCGCCCTTGCTCTCTTCCTCGACGATGATCTGGGTCAGGACCGAGCGGGTGATGTCGTCGCCGGTCTTGGCGTCATAGACCACGAATTCGGTCCCGTCCTTCACCATCTGACACAGGTGATCCAGCGTGACGTAGCTGGAGGTCGCCGTGTTGTAAAGACGCCGGTTGGCGTACTTTTTAATGGTGATCGGGCTGTTCCTGGTTTCAGCCATATGCGCGTTTCCCTGTTATGGCAGGGTTCTGTGCCACGGACAGCGTCCGGCTTTTCCCTGCGTCATTGCACGATCAAGAGTGCCTGCGATGCCGCTTTGCAGCAAGAAAAATGCAAGTGCGGCGGCAATTTCCTGCTGTACTCTGATGCCAGCGGCCCTTTTGCCGCCATCCGCTCTTCCCTTCTGGCTCTTACTGCTCAGGGTACTGCCATGACCAAAACATCTGCCCCGCCCGGCGGCGACAGTACCGGATCATCCACCCCGCCCGACCTGTCGGCGCTGGCCCGCAAAACCCTTGATATCTGGCAGGACCAGATGGGCCGCCTGTCGCAGGATCCGGCAACGCTGGATCTGATGACGCGCACCTTTGCGATGATGACCAAAGGCAGCGAAGCCCTGCATGACCTGCCAAAAACAGCCAGAGATCTGTCAGCTCTGTGGCCCCAGCCTGCCACAGCCCCTTCTGCCGCCCGTCCAGACACCGGGGAGACCGCCGCCGATGCCCCAGACGCCGCCCCTGCACAGCCGGGCCCCAAGACTGGGTCCGCGTCCGCTGCCGATGTTTCTGAGCATGGAGATCACGTCCTTACTGACCTGCTGCGCCGCATCGCAGATCTTGAAGAACGGGTCAGCACGCTGGAATCCCGACCTGCCGGAGGAGATGCGAAGCCAGCTCGGCGACGCAAGCCCGGCTGAGTTCGCCACCGCGTTTGAGGCCGAAAGCCGCCACCGCTTCGAGCAGTTTCTGCAAGGGCTCGACCTGTACCGCAATCACCCCTACCGCCGTCGCCTGCGGGATGCCCCGGTGATCTGGCAGGCGGGCGGCGTCACCTTACGCAGCTACGGCGGGCCGGAGACCGGACTGCCCATTCTGGCAATTCCGTCGCTGGTCAACCGCGCCTATGTTCTGGATCTGAACGGCAGGCGCAGTTTCATGCGCTGGCTGGCGCGCCGGGGGTTCCGCCCGTTTCTGATTGACTGGGGTGACCCGCAGGAAGAGCGGGCGTTCTCTCTGGGCGACTACGTACTGCACCGGCTGGAACCGGCAGCAGCCGAGGTGCTGCGACTGACGGGACAGAAACCGGCGGTGATCGGATACTGCATGGGGGGGGTTCTGACGCTGGCTCTGGCCCAGAGGCGGCCAGATCTCTGCGCCGCCTACATCGGGCTGGCGACCCCATGGAACTTTCATGCCGGATCCGGCGGCGGGCTGCGCCTGCTGCTGGAAACCCGCGAGAAAGTGGCGGAAGCGGTGGAGCATCTGGGGTTTTTGCCGGTGGATATCCTGCAGGCGATGTTCTCCGGGCTTGATCCCGGCTCAATCGCCCGCAAATTTCGCATGTTTGCCGGGTTGGGGCAGACATCAGACAAAGCCAAAGCCTTCGTTGCGCTGGAAGACTGGGTTAATGATGGCGTCCCGCTGGCCGGACCGGCCGCACAGGAATGTCTGCTGCACTGGTATGGCGAAAACCGCACCTTCCGGCAGGAATGGACGGTGGCAGGAGAAACAGTCCGCCCCGGCACCCTGACCGTGCCGTCTCTGACCGTGGTGCCGCTGAATGATCGGATCGTTCCGCCGGGGTCTGCCATTGCCCTGTCCGATGCCCTGACAGGCTCCCCCGGCGGAACCACCCGTCTGGATGTGCCGCTGGGACACATCGGCATGATGACCGGCAGTGCCGCCGTACGGACCGTCTATGGCCCGCTGGCCCGCTGGCTACGACGTGCCTGCGCGGAAACCCGCTCCTGACGGGGGAAGTGACGCAGCAGCAGAGGGGCGGCAGGAGCAGGCACCATCTGGCATTTTGCGCCGCAATATCCGGTAGACTTGCACCGGGCCGCTCGCTACTCTTTCGGGCGGTCCGGCACCGGCGCCCGGTTCCATACCGGGACAGATGGACGCCCTGATGTCGGCAGCGCAGTCAGCCCGTGCGGAGAAACTCCTCACGGCAGGATCAGGGAGGAACACGATCCATGACCGAAGTCGTTATCGTCAGCGCAACCCGTACCGCCATCGGCGCCTTCAGCGGCAGCCTGTCGGCCTATTCCGGTGCCGATCTGGGCGGAATTGTCATTAAGGAAGCGCTGGCCCGCGCCGGTGTTGACGGGGCCGAAGTCTCCGAAGTGATCATGGGTCAGGTTCTGACCGGCGGCACCGGCCAGAATCCGGCCCGTCAGGCAGTCCTGAAGGCCGGTCTGCCCGACACCGTCCCCGCCTATGTACTGAACATGGTCTGCGGTTCCGGCCTGCGCACCGTGGCACAGGGGGCGATGAGCATCCTGTCCGGTATGGCCGATATCGTTGTCGCCGGCGGTCAGGAAAGCATGACCAATGCCCCGCATTGCAGCTATCTGCGCTCCGGCGTCAAGATGGGCTCGGCGGAACTGGTCGATACCATGATCAAAGACGGTCTGTGGTGTGCCTTCAACGGGTACCACATGGGCACCACCGCTGAAAACATCGCCAACAAGTGGGGTTTCAGCCGCGAGGCGCAGGATGCCTTTGCTGCCGCCTCGCAGCAGAAAGCCGAAGCCGCCATCACCTCCGGCCGTTTCAAGGATGAAATCGTCCCGGTCACCTACATGGTGAAAAAAGAACAGAAGCTGTTCGACACCGACGAGTTCCCGCGCTTCGGCTCCACCGCCGAGTCGCTGGGCAAACTGCGCCCGGCCTTCGCCAAGGATGGCACCGTCACCGCCGGTAACGCCTCCGGCATCAACGATGGCGCCGCCGCCGTGGTGCTGATGAGCGCTGAAGCCGCTGCCAAGCGCGGCCTGAAGCCGCTGGCCCGCATTAAGTCCTTCGCCGCTGCCGGGGTAGATCCGGCCTTCATGGGCACCGGTCCGATCCCGGCGTCGAAGAAGGCGCTGGAAAAGGCTGGCTGGACCGCCGCCGACCTTGACCTGATCGAAGCCAACGAAGCCTTTGCCGCGCAGGCGATGAGCGTCAATCAGGAAATGGGCTGGGATGTTTCGAAAGTGAACGTCAATGGCGGGGCCATTGCGCTGGGTCACCCGATCGGCGCTTCGGGTAACCGTATTTTCGTCACCCTGCTGCATGAAATGCAGAAGCGCGATGCCAAGAAGGGTCTCGCCACCCTGTGTATCGGCGGTGGCATGGGCGTTGCCCTGACCGTCGAACGCGACTGAGCCGAGGCAGAAGATGCCCCCTGCCGGAGTGTTCCGGCAGGGGGTTTTTTCATGCCCTCAGACGGTGATGGCCGTCAGCAGACCGGTGATCTGGGACAGAGAAACCACGCCCGGACAGACCTGCCGGGACGGACTGCGGACCAGCACCGGCCAGTCCCCCGGCTCGCCGAGGTCAGAAACCACCAGCGCCGCCCCGGAAAAGTCATGATCCCGGGTATACAGGCTTTCGGTCACCACGCAGGCCAGACCGGCGGCCCGGGCGGAACGCAGCCCGACGGCGGAATCCTCAACCGCCACGGCCTGCCCCGCCGACACCCCGAGCCGCTGCAGCGCCAGAAGATAGCTTTCAGGATCGGGCTTCTTCACCCGGACATCCGACCCACAGATCACAACGCTGAAGGCTGCTGCCAGATCCGGCCCCAGTGTCTGGCGCAGCACCTGTTCCGCCACCGGGCGCTGACTGGTGGTCACCAGAGCCAGCCTGACCCCGGCAGCGACCGCCTCGCGGCATAAGCGGGCGACACCGGGCCGGGCAGCAAGACCACTGCGGCCAGTGGCCAGAAGATCCGCCATATGAGCGGTTTTCCAGCGGTGCAGCGCATCCAGCGCCGGATTGTCGGTGACGGCAGTATAAATCTCCGCCCCGATATCCCGGGCATAGGCCGCAATCCGCTCCCGGCCACCGGGGACATCCAGCAGCCGGTGATAGGTCGGTTCATCCCAATGCCAAGACAGACCAAAAGCCGCGAACGCCCTGTTGAAACAGCGGCGATGCAGGTCTTCGGTCTCGGCAATGGTGCCATCCATATCGAACAGCAGGGCCGCAAGGGTCGTCATGGCGGCAAACCGATCAGCGGGCCTTTTCGAGAAGCCGCTGGATCTTACCGTTGCCCCCGGCCTGCCCCCATGACAGGGCATCCCGGCCGGTATAATCGTTGATGGAGGCATCCGCCCCGCTCTTCAGCAGCTTTTCCACCGAAGCGACCGACCCTTTTTCCGCCGCCCGCATCAAAGGTGTCACCCCCTGCCGGTTCTGCAGGTTCACGTTAGCACCGGCCCTGATCAGCTTTTCAAGAATCTCAACGTTGTTCTGGTCCGCCGCCCACAGCAGAGCAGAATTACCGAAGGAATCCTGCAGATCGATCTTGGCCTGCTGCTCCAGCAGAATCTCGACGGCCTGCGGCATATTGTTGCGGGCTGCCAGCACCAGCAGCGGCTGCTTGGACTGATCGGTACTGTTGGCATTTGTACCGCCCATCAGGGTCCGCTTAAATTCCGGCCAGTTCTGGCTCATCATCAGTTTAACGATCGGGCTTTCCAGCGGCAGGTCCATTTCAGCACGGGCCGGATCGGTCACCAGCAACACGGCAGGCAACAGCACCGCCCCCAGCGCCACCCGGCGCAACGTGGTCAGCGACAGCGGAAAACGGGCAGACGGCAGCGAAAAAGCCATAGGATCCCTCGGACACAGAAAAAGACAGTCTTGCCCCTGAAGCTAACGCAGCCCCGCCCCCGGCGCAACCGACCGCCGGAAAATCAGCCCTCCGTCACGGGGATGTGACTGTTTCAGACTTTGCAGGCAGTCTGCGTGAGGTGTATGAACCTGTTTCATGATGACGGACACGCCCTCCCCTCCCCCGGACCGACACTCCGGAGACATGGCCCCCGGCCCCGCCCCGGATCTGCTTCCGGCCGGGCTGGATTTTCCTGACTTTCCGCCGGGCTGGGTCTGGCTGGTCGGGGCCGGTCCCGGTGATCCCGGTCTGTTGACGCTGCATGCCCTGCATGCCCTGCGGCACGCTGACGTCATCGTTTACGATGCACTGGTTGATGAGCGGATTCTGGGCCTTGCTCCGGCAGCGACAGAACGCCTGTACGCCGGAAAGCGGGGAGGACGCCCCAGCGCCCGTCAGGCCGACATCTCCGAAACACTGGTATCACTGGCCCGCTCCGGCCGCCGGGTTCTGCGCCTGAAGGGCGGCGACCCGTTCGTTTTCGGGCGTGGGGCTGAGGAGTGCCAGTATCTGCACGCTCACGGCATCCCGTTCCGGGTGGTTTCAGGCATCACTGCCGGAATCGGCGGGCTTGCCGCCGCCGGGATTCCGGCCACGGTGCGGGAAACCAATGCCGCCATCACCTTTATCACCGGCCATGCCGCCAACGGCGATGTACCGGAAACCCTGAACTGGTCAGCCCTGGCCCACGCCTCACCGGTGTTGGTCTTCTACATGGGCCTGAAGCATCTGCCGGTCATCGTTGACCGGCTGATCTCAGCCGGGCGCTCTGCGGAAACTCCCGCTGCGGCGGTGGCAGAAGCCACAACCCCCCGCCAGCGGGTGGTGACGGCGACACTGGGCACTCTGGTCGAGGCTATCACCACAGCCGGACTGCATCCCCCCGCCATTGTGGTGGTGGGCGACGTGGTGTCCCTGCGCGACATTATCGCCGCCGGGGCCGGGCACCCGGGGCGCTGATCCATGGCCAGCCCCGACGCCGCCTTTGCCCTGATCGCTGCCGGAATCAGTCACTGCTCCGGTGTCGTGGCCGAACAGGGCGGCCTGCTGACCAGCCTGCTGTTCACAGGTCTGGTCGGCGGCGTCAGCCACTGTATCGGCATGTGCGGGCCGTTTGTGCTGTCGCAGGTCGGATCCCGTCTGGAACGGATTCCGGCAGCGCGGATGCGGGAATGGCACCGCCTGACCGGGGCGGCCCTGCTGCCGTATCATCTGGGGCGGATGACCACCTATTCTCTTCTGGGGGCCGTGGGCGCGACCCTGGCGGGCCAGATCAACAGCCTCAGCGGCCTACGCTGGCTGTCGGCGGCCCTGCTGCTGCTGGCCGCCGTGCTGTTTGCCGGACACGCCATTCCCCGCCTCAGGCAGCTGTGGCATCCCTCCGGCCCCGTCAGCACTCCCTCAGCCGGGCGCTGGATCAACCGGATGGCTGCCCCGCTGTTTGCCGCACCGATCGGCTGGCGGGGCTATGCGCTGGGGGTTGTTCTGGGGTTTATCCCCTGCGGCCTGCTGTATGCTGCTCTGGCGGCGGCAGCGGCCACCGGTGACCCGGTTGCCGGTGCCTTCGGCATGGCCGCCTTCTGCCTTGGCACCCTGCCCAACCTGCTTGCGGTCGGTGTCGCCGGACATCTGGCCGGGCAGCGCTGGCGGGGCCTGATTGCCCAGGCGGCACCGGTCCTGCTGATCCTGAACGCCGGTGTGCTGGCGTGGCTGGCCGTTTCACTGATTGCCTGATCCTGACTGACAGCCGCTGCCCCGCGCGGAGGGGACCGGCCCGGAGTAAAGGGAACCCCGATGAAGCCGTTGCAAATTATCCTGATCGTTGTCGCTGTGGCGGCAGTCGCCCTTGGCCTGCGGTTTGCCCCGGGATTTCTGGAAAAGAATGAAGCCGTCGCCCTCGGCGGCCCCTTCACCATGGCGGCCACCACCGGCCAGACGGTGACGCAGGACAGCTTCAAGGGCAAATACATGCTGATGTATTTCGGCTACACCTACTGCCCGGATGTCTGCCCGACCGGCCTGACCACGCTGGCACAGGCCCTGAACAGCCTGCCTGCCGATAAGGCGGACAAAATCCAGCCCCTGTTTGTCACGGTCGATCCGGCCCGCGACACGCTGGAGCAGATGACTGCCTATGTCGCAGCCTTCCACCCGCGCCTGATCGGTCTGGTCGGCACCGCAGAGCAGACCGCCGCCATCGCCAAAGCCTACCGGGTCTATTACGCCAAGGAAAAGGGCAAGGAAAACAACAGCGATGACTATCTCGTCGACCATTCGGCCATCACCTACCTGATGGGGCCGGATGGTCGCTTCGTCTCCTACTTCGGCCACGACACCACGGCGGAAGAGATGGCCAAGAAGCTGGCATCCGTTCTGTAACCCCTGCTCTGAACCCTGCCGATGCTCCCGTCTCCCCCGCCCGGCCTGATCGTTTCCGCCGCCTCTTCCGGCAGCGGAAAAACCGTGCTGACCCTCGGGCTGGTCCGTGCCCTGCGACGGCGGGGACTGCTGATCCGGACAGCCAAGACCGGACCCGACTATATTGATCCGGCTTTCCATGCCGCCTCCAGCGGGCACCCCTGCCTGTCACTGGACACCTGGGGTATGCGGCGGGAAACCCTGCTGACATCCCTGCACTGGCTGGATGGCGACATGACGGTTGCCGAAGGGGTGATGGGACTGTTTGACGGGGCCTTTGTCGCTGACCGCCTCGCGGACGGCTCGACAGCGGCACTGGCCCTGCAGACCGGGCTGCCGATTCTGTTCGTGCTTGATGTGAGTGGCCAGAGCGCCTCTGCCGCCGCTGTCGCCAAGGGCTTTCAGACCTTCCGCCCCGGCATCACGCTGGCCGGTCTGATTCTGAACCGGGTCGGCGGCCCACGCCACGAAGCGGCTATCCGGCAGGCGCTGGCCGAAGCGGTGCCGGACGTACCGGTGCTGGGCAGCGTTCCCCGGGCCAAGGCGCTGGATCTGCCACACCGCCATCTGGGGCTGGTACAGGCGCAGGAACATACTGAGCTGGAAGCCTTCCTCGACGCGGCTGCCGATACGGTTTCAACCCATGTCGATCTGGACGCGGTGATGGCGCTGGCCCGGCCACCGCTGCCGCCCCCCCTGACCGGGCAACAAGCCTTTCCGCCCCCGCCCGGACAACGGATTGCAATCGCCCGCGACGTTGCCTTCGCCTTCGCCTACCCCGGCCTGCTGCGCGGCTGGCAGGAGCAGGGGGCGGAAATCCTGCCGTTCTCCCCGCTGGCGGACGAAGGCCCCGCACCACAGACCGACGCCGTCTATCTGCCCGGCGGCTACCCCGAGCTGCATGCCGGTTGCCTTGCCGGGGCAACAGCCTTCAAGGCTGGCATGCAGGCCGCAGCAGACCGCTGCGCGGCGATCATCGGGGAATGTGGGGGCTATATGACACTGGGAGAGGCCCTGACCGATGCCGAAGGTAACAGCCACCCGATGCTGGGCCTGCTGCCGGTGGAAACCAGCTTTGCCAAACGGAAGCTGCATCTGGGATACCGCCATGTCACCAGCCTCACCGACAGCGGCTTCGGCCCGGCCGGAGCCCGGCTGAGGGGGCATGAATTCCATTACGCCAGCATCATCCGCGAAGACGACTCGCGGGCAGAGCGGCTGTTCCGCGCCGGGGATGCCACTGGGGCAGAACTGCCCGCGATGGGGCTGAAGCGGGGGTCGGTGGCAGGGTCTTTCCTGCACATGATTGATCTGGAACAGATTTAAATTCGCTGACGGACAGCCCCGTCCGTGATATGCTGCATTGCAACATGATCAACGGACAGGTCTTTGTGATCCTGCCTCGATTCTATCTTGCCGGACACTGAATATCTGGCAATAAATCAAATGACGGTCCTATGACCGTCGCAATAAAATTACAAATCCGGAAAACCGGAACTCCCGAAAACACGGCCCCTGACCGCTGTCCGCATGGTCTTCATCCTGCCGGCAGCCACACCAGACACCGGGGGCCGCACTGTGCGGATACGTCGGAGGGTACGAGCAGGATGCCACTGTATCATTTTCATGAAATGCAGCATGCGGCGCTGGCGCCGATGCGGCTGATGGCGCAGACCATGCAGACGATGTTCACCAACCCGTGGATGCCGTTTGCCCATACCAACACCGGCCGCAGCCTGGCCGCCGGGGCAGAACTGTTTGAGCGGATCACCCGCCAGTATCCGAAACCGGGGTTCAACCTGCCGGTCACCGACATCGCAGGCCACAAAACTGCGGTACACGAAGAGGTGGCGCTGCGGCTGCCGTTCTGCAACCTGCTGCATTTCGCCCGCGACAATGCGCCAAAGGATGACCCGAAAGTCCTGCTGGTCGCCCCGATGTCGGGCCACTATGCCACCCTGCTGCGCGGGACCGTCGAGGCCATGTTGCCCGACCACGACATCTATATCACTGACTGGATCAATGCCCGTGATGTGCCGCTGTCGCAGGGGGAGTTCACCTTTGCCAGCTATGTGGACTACCTGCGCCAGTTCCTGACCTTCCTCGGCCCCAACACCCATATCATGGCGGTGTGTCAGCCCAGTGTGCCGGTGCTGGCCGCTGTATCGCTGATGAGCGAGGATAAGGATCCCTGTCGGCCGACCTCGATGGTAATGATGGGCGGGCCGATCGACACCCGTCAGAGCCCGACGGCAGTCAACGAATTTGCCGACACTCATGAAATGAGCTGGTTTGAAAGCAAGGTGATCCACACCGTGCCGATGACCTACGCCGGGCGCGGGCGCCGGGTCTATCCGGGGTTCCTGCAGCTGTCGGGCTTCATGTCGATGAACATGGACCGGCATATGAATGCTCACCTGCATTACTACCGTCACCTGATCAAAGGCGATGGCGACTCGGCTGAAAAGCACCGTGAATTTTACGACGAATATCTGTCGGTGATGGATCTGCCTGCGGAATTCTACCTCGACACCATCCGCTGGGTGTTCAAGGAACATGCCCTGCCGGAAGGAACCCTGACCCTCGGCGGACGCCGGGTCGATCCTGCCGCGATCACCGATGTCGCCCTGCTGACCGTCGAAGGGGAGCGTGACGACATCACCGGTGCCGGACAGACCATTGCCGCCCATTCTCTGTGCAGCAGCCTGCCGGATGACTTGCGCAAGCATCATCTTCAGCCCAAAGTGGGGCATTACGGTATTTTCAACGGGCGCCGCTGGCGCGAGGAAATCCTGCCCCATGTCCGAGACTTCATCCGCGCCCACGGGGCGCGGGCCGAAAAGCAGCGCGCGGCCTGACGCCGCCGCCCTTAAGACCACCACTGATGCCTCCTCCGGAGAGCTTCCGTTCTGGAAACGGAAATCTCTGGAGGAAATGGACCGCGCAGAGTGGGAATCCCTCTGTGACGGCTGCGGTAAATGCTGTCTGCACAAACTGCAGGACGAGGATGAAGACGGTGAACCCGGCGAAATCCACAATACCAACGTTGCCTGCCGCCTTCTTGACCTTGGCTCCTGCCAGTGCTCCGACTATGCCAACCGCTGGGACTTTGTGCCGGACTGTGTCCAGCTGTTCCCGCAGTTCATCGAAAAAGCGGTGTGGTTGCCGACAACCTGTGCCTACCGTCTGCTGCATGAAGGCAAGGACCTTGCCTGGTGGCACCCGCTGGTCTCAGGCAGCGCGGAAACCATTCATGAAGCAGGCATCAGTGTCCGGGGGCGGGTGATCTCTGAGCGCAAAGCCGGGCCGCTGGATCACCACATTGTTGACTGGCCGGACCTGTGATCGGCACGCGGTCGCCTGTCACTGCCAGCCTGTCGGTGGAAGTCAGCGGGCGGGTCCTGCCGGTGCGGATCCGGGTTTCCCCCCGGGCTGTCCGGCTGACCCTGCGCTACCTGCCGCAGGAAGACTGCCTGACGGTTACCGCCCCACCCGGAGTCTCGGCCCGGTTCATCCGGAAGTTCCTCAGTGATCATCATGACTGGATCGGGCGGCGGATTGCCACCGCCCCCGACCGGATCCCGTTTTTGCCCGGCCAGACGATCCCGGTTCTGGGGCAGATGCGGCTGATTACCCATACCCCGCAGGGACGGCGAGGTCTGCAGATGACGGACACACAGATCGTGCTGACCGGCCCGGTCGAAAAGCCGGAAAACCGGGTCAGGGATTATCTGGTCCGGCTCGCCCGCGACACCATCACCACCCAGTGCCAACGGCTGACCCCGCTGGTGGAAGGCCGGATCCGGCGCATCAGCGTGCGCGATACCCGATCCCGCTGGGGCAGCTGTTCGGCACTGGGGGATCTGTCGTTTTCCTGGCGGCTGGTGATGGCCCCGCCAGCAGTTCTGGGGTATGTGGTGGCCCACGAACTGGCCCATCTGGCGGAAATGAATCACTCCCCCCGCTTCTGGGCCGAGGTCGCCCGGCTGATGCCAGACTACCCGGCCCCCCGGGACTGGCTGAAACGGCACGGCAGCAGCCTGCACCGGTATGGATGATGCCCCGGCCCTGCCCCCACGGACGCAGAGCAGCCCGGTAACCGGGTGGTAACCTGAACCTCCCCACCCTGCCGGTTCGGGTGGTTTTATCCGCCGGTTGATACTGCCATAGTTACAAATGAAACAAATAGCGCGGAAAGCCTCCCCTCCCCCATGCTGACCAAACCAGACCCCCGGACCCCGACAGTTGCCGTTCTGCTGACCTTTCTGGTTGCCTTCGGACCGATCTCCACCGACCTGTATCTGCCGTCACTGCCGGATATGACGCGGGCCTTCGGCACCACTGTCAGTCAGGTGCAGATGACACTCTCGGCCTTCACGCTCGGCTTTGCCTGCGGAATGCTGATCTATGGCCCCCTGTCAGACCGTTTCGGGCGGCGGCCGGTGATCATCGGCGGGATCGTGCTGTATCTGATCGCCTCTGTTGCCTGCCTGCTGGCCCCAACCATCGATACCCTAATTCTCGCCCGCTTCGCCCAGGCATTCGGGGCCTGCGCCGGGCCGGTTCTGGGCCGGGCCATTGTACGCGACGTCTATCACCGTGATGAGGCGGCACGGATGATGTCCTACATGGCATCCGCCATGGCTCTGGCCCCGGCGGTGGGGCCGATTATCGGTGGCTGGCTGCATGGCAGCTTCGGCTGGCGGTCGAACTTTGTGGCGCTCGTGGTGTTCGGGACCTGCGTACTGGCCGCAACCCTGCTGTTACTGCGGGAAACCAATGCCCATATGGATCCGCAGGCCACCCGTCCGGGGCGGCTGCTGCGCACCTACGGCAATCTGCTGAAATCACCGGTCTTCATGGGCTATACCCTGACGGTCGGCTTCGGCTTCGGCGGCCTGTTCAGCTTCATTTCCGGCTCGTCCTTCGTCATTATCGACGTGCTGGGCATTGACAGTGCCCACTTCGGTTTTGCCTTTGCCTGCGTGGTGATCGGCTATATCTGCGGGGGGTTTCTCGCCGCCCGGCTGACCGGGCGCTACGGCCTTGACCGTGTGCTCGGCTTCGGCACGCTGGGTATTGGGGCCGCGGGGCTGCTGACCGCCGGTATCGCGCTGGCCGGAATCCAGACACCCGCCGGTGTGATTGCCCCGATCTCTCTCTACTTCTTCTTCTGCGCCCTGACTTTGCCCAACGGCACTGCCGGCGCCATCGCTCCGTTCCCGAAAATAGCCGGATCCGTCAGCGCCCTGCTTGGCTTCCTGCAGATGGGCTGCGGGGCTATTGCCGGGTATCTGGTCGGGATGCTGCATAATGGCACCACCCTGCCGATGTGCCTGAGCATCGGCATCATGGGCAGCCTGTCGATGGCAACGTACTGGATTCTGGCCCGCAGCGCCCGGAAGGCCAATCCCTGACAGGCATAGAGAAAGGGGCTCCCCAAAGCCCCTTTTACCTCTTCTCTGTTCCTATGATCTCTCAGCCGTTTTCAGCCAGAACATCCCCGGCCAGATACAGCGACCCACAGATCATAATCCGCCGAGGAGCGGTCTGTCCGGCAACCAGAGCCGTAACTGCGGCTTCAACACTGTCACAGGGGAGCACATCCCCGGCCCCAAGCCCTCGCGCCGTCTCTGCCACGGCCTGCGGCGGACGTCCGGCAGCGCTGGACAGCACCGGCACCGTTCGCACCCGCTGGACCAGCGGCAGCAGGGGGCGCAGGAAGCCAGCCTCATCTTTCGTATCAATCATCCCGACGACCAGATCCAGCGGGCGAGCCTCGGTCTGCTGCTGCAGATAGGCAGCCAGCCGCACCCCGGCATCCGGGTTATGACCGCCATCCAGCCACAGATCCCAGCCAGCAGGCAGGGCCGAAACCAACGGCCCGTGGGTCAAGTGCTGCAGACGGGCGGGCCAGTCCACGGCAGGCAACCCCTGACGCAGCGCCTGCTCCGGAACGTTCAGCGCCGGGACCAGCGTCAGCACCGCCAGTGCCAGACCGGCATTCTGGATCTGATGATCGCCCGGCAACCGCGACCTTGGCAGGGTCAGGTGGGTTTCCCCGGCCCTGAAGGACAAAACACCGGCACCACCGGCGTCCGCTGAGAAGTCACGGCCCTCGCGCAGCAGCAGCGCCCCGATGCGGGCAGCCGCGGCCTCAACCACGGCAGCGGCCTCCGCCGGATGGGCGGCGGCGATACACGGCACACCGGGGCGCATAATTTCGGCCTTTTCGGTGGCGACGGAGGTCAGCGTATCCCCGAGATACTGCTGATGATCGAGGGAAATAGAGGTCAGCACTGTCGCTGCCGGACGGGTCACCACATTGGTGGCGTCCAACCGCCCGCCCAGCCCGGTTTCCAGCAACACCACATCAGCGGGTGTGCGTGAAAACGCCAGAAGCGCAGCACAGGTGGTCACTTCAAAAAAAGTGATCGGCTGGCCGCCATTGGCGGCCTCCACCTCCTCCAGCAGAGCCACCAGCGCCGAGTCGCTGATGATCTGTCCGGCAAGGCGGATCCGCTCGTTGAAGCGGACCAGATGCGGCGAGGTGTAGACATGGACCGTCTTCCCCGCGGCTTCCAGACAGGCCCGCAGGGTGGCGACGGTCGACCCCTTGCCGTTGGTCCCGGCAACATGGACGACCGGCGGCAACCGGTCCTGCGGATTGCCCAGCGCCGCCAGCAGACGCCACACCCGATCCAGCGACAGATCGATGATCTTCGGGTGCAGCGCCGTCAGGCGGTCAAGCGCGGCGGACGGATCAGCCGGGACGCCCGTCATTTTATTCCGCCGGGATCCGGGCCCGCAGCGGCACGACCTGACCGGCCGGGCCACGGTTCCGCAGCAGATCAAGAATATTGACCAGCGTTTTGCGCAGATCATGGCGCTTGGCCACCACGTCGACCATCCCATGGTCGCGCAGATATTCCGCTTTCTGGAAGCCTTCCGGCAGCTTCTGACGGATGGTGCTCTCGATCACCCGGGCCCCGGCGAAACCGATGGTCGCGCCCGGCTCAGAGACATGGATATCCCCCAGCATGGCAAAGCTGGCTGTGACGCCGCCGGTGGTCGGATCCGTCAGCAGCACGATGTAGGGCAGGCCATGTTCCTTGACCTTCTCCACCGCCACGGTGGTACGGGCCATCTGCATCAGGGACAGAATCCCTTCCTGCATCCGTGCCCCGCCGGAAGCCGGGATTACGATCAGCGGTGCATCCTGCACCACGGCCAGCTCGGCTGCAGCAACCAGACCCTCACCGACCGCCATCCCCATCGACCCGCCCATATAGGAAAAGTCAAAGGCGGCGATCACCACGTCAATCCCCCCCATCGCGCCATGGGCGACGATGATGGCATCCTGTTCGCCGGTCTTGGACCGGGCTTCCTTGATGCGGGCCGGATACGCCTTGAGGTCTTTGAACTTCAGCGGATCTTCGGCCACCTTCGGCAGCTCGATCCGCTTGTAGTTGCCATCATCAAACAGCAGTTCCAGCCGCTTTTTCACCGGCAGGCGCATATGATGACCGCAGTGGGTGCAGACCTGCAGGTTCTTCTCCAGCTCCCGGTGGAAGATCATCTGCTCGCAGGCGCCGCACTTGATCCAGAGGTTATCAGGAACCTCCTTCGGGCGGACAAGCTGCTGGATCTTGGGGCGGACGAAGTTGGTCAGCCAGTTCATCGGTGGGGCAACCCCATACTGTCAAAAAGATGCCAATACATGCACCGCTCCGCCCCGGATGTCCAGTGCGGGGTGAACAGAGCAGGCAGGCGATTGCCCGTGCGGGAACGGTCCAGCCTTAAAAATCCATCACCGTCATCAGAATAAACGGCAGCAGGACAAAGGACATAAGGGTCGACATCACGGCAATGCCCGCCACTTCTTCCGGGCGGTTGTTGAACCGGACCGCGAACAGATAATTGAACATGGCAACCGGCATGGCGCTCTGCACCACCACCACACCACGGGCGGCCCCCTCCAGCCCCAGCAGCCATGCGACTGCCCAGCCGATCACAAACCCCATGACAATCCGCAGCAGGGCAATCCCGAAGCTGCGGCGGATGCTGGTGATCTTCAGCCGGGACAGAGAAACCCCCAGCGCGATCAGCATCAGCGGAATCATCACCCCGCCCAACAGCTTCAGGGTATTGGCGGCCCAGACCGGCATCTGGATACCGGTAATAATCATCAGCAGCGCCACCGGCACGGCATAAACAATCGGCGTACGGGCCAGATCGGTCAGAGAGGCTTTCCCCGATGCCAGCTGCGATCCCAGCGTGAACAGAAAAATCGAATTGAGGGTAAAATATCCGATCGACAGCGCCAGCCCATGATCACCAAAAGCAAACAGGCACAGCGGAATACCCATGTTGCCGGTATTCCCGAACGCCAGAGAGGGCAAAAAGGCCGAAATCGGTTCCTTCGCCGCTTTCAGGATCAACCAGCCGACAACGACAAACGCCACATGAGTCAGCAGGGCAGCCAGCATCATTTCTAACAGAACCGAGAGATCAAGGTTCACCCGCAGCAGGGTTTCCACGATCAGGGCCGGGGCGCCCAGCGCTGTCACCAACAGGGTCATTGCCGGGGTATCAAACGGCAGTTTCCGCAGGGCCCAGACATATCCGATCAGGGCCAGAATCATGACCGGTGCGATAACGTTGAACAGAATCAGCAGCATCGGGAAGATCCGTACCGGTCAGAAAGGGGAGGAGAAGCACCATGACCGCACACCCCCCGGCACGCAAGCCGGAACCTGCCCCGGCTGTCAGCCAAAGGGGTTCATGACCGCCCGGCGCTCTTCCGGCCGCATCGATTTCAGCACGGCTTTGGCGTTTTCCTTGGCATTGGCGATGCCCAGCGCATCTGCTTTCACATACAGGTCAAAGGCCTGCGTCAGATCACGCTTGACCCCAACCCCGTTGGTGAACATCCACGCCAGCAGTTCAATCGCCTGAGGGTCACTCCGTTCCGCCCGGCGGCGGACCGCATCAACGGCAAAGGGGCTGGGGGATCCCCCGGCGATGCTTTTCAGCACCTCGTTCCACGCCATCGGAGTATTCAGCGGCATTTCCACCACCCCTGCCCCCACCCGCCCTTCCCCGGATCCGGGAACGGGGGGTTTCGGCTCAGGGTAAGGGGGCAACCCACGGTTCAGCACATAACCCGGCAAAATCCCGGCGTTCTCTTCCCGCAGGGAGTCCCGGTAGATCTGGTCGAGGCTGACCGCCTGCGCCCACACCGGCCCCAGTGCCGCCAGCCCCCCCAGCACGCAGCAGGCCGCCGCCGCCCGGTGAATACCGCGGCGCAGCATATGCAGCGTCAAAGAGGAAAACCGGGGAGTCATGCGCGGTCGGGATCCGGGACAGGGGACAACAGAGAAGAAAGCAGGATACGGAAGGCTGACTATTTTGCTGCAGTGTGGCAGGACACCCTTACTAAAGCATGAAAGTCAGGCTGACGAGGGGGATATACGGACCATAAAAGCGAATGGACCGGTCCGCCGGTTGACTTTCGAACGGGTCAAACACACTCTCTGACCCATGATGATGATCCACGCCACCTGCGTCTCGATTGATGGTCATGGGGTTCTCCTGCGCGGCCCTTCCGGTAGCGGTAAGTCAGATCTGGCCCTGCGTCTGATTGATGCCGGTGCACATCTGGTCGGCGATGACTACTGCCGGTACCACACCGAATCCGGATGGGCCGGTGACGTCCTGATCGCCTCCCCCCGTCCGGAACTGGCCGGGGTGCTGGAAGTGCGGGGGCTGGGCCTGATCCGGGTCGGCCATGTACAGGACGTCCCGGTCCGCCTGCTGTTTGACCTGTGTCCGGGGCAGATCCCGGAGCGGATGCCGGTACCGGAAACGGTCGAACTGTCCGGCGTGGCCGTACCCCGGCTGTTTCTTGACCCTTTTCATGCGTCCGCTGCGGCAAAAGTCAGGCTGGCCGTGCGGGTAATCACCGGCGATGTGGTGCTGCTGTCATGACAACCTCCCTTCCGCCCCCCTCTCCCGCCGCCCGGGTCATTATCGTTACCGGCCTCTCCGGTGCCGGAAAGTCAACGGCCCTGAAGGGGTTCGAAGACATGGGTTATGAGGCCGTGGATAACCTGCCCCTGAGCCTGCTGGAACGTCTGGTCGGAGAAGCCGCCCCCGGTGTGCGCAAACCGCTGGCGGTGGGCATTGACATCCGCACCCGGGATTTTGATGTCAGCCGCCTGCTGGCCGCAGTCGATACCCTGCGGACCCACCCGGACCTTGATGTAGATCTGCTGTTTCTCGATGCGGATGAGCATGTTCTGGCCCGGCGGTTCACCGAAACCCGGCGGCGGCACCCGATCGGCGGCGATCTGCCGCTGACCGATGGCATTTTGCTGGAACGCCAGATGCTGTCGATGCTGCGCGACCGCGCCGACGCCGTGATCGACACCTCCCGCCTGCCGGTCGCCGATCTCAGGGGGCTACTGGAAAAACAGTTCGGTACAGAGGCCAACCCGGGCATGAGCGTGGTGGTGATGTCCTTCGGATTCCGCAACGGATTACCGCGTGAAGCCGATCTGGTCTTCGATGTCCGGTTTCTCCGCAATCCGCATTATATCGACGCCCTGCGTCCCCAGACCGGCCAGTCGGCTGACGTCGGGGCCTATATCGCAGCCGACCCCGCGCTGGCAGGGTTCCTTGACAGCCTCAAAACCCTGATCGGGCCGCTGCTGCCCCGCTATGAGGAAGAAGGAAAGTCCTATCTGACCATTGCCATCGGCTGTACCGGCGGCAAACACCGGTCCGTCTATGTCGCCGAACAGCTTTTTCACTGGCTGAGTACGCTGGGACGACGTCCGACCTTGCGGCATCGTGATATGCCGGGCACACTCACCGCTTCCGCTGCGGACGTGCACCATCCGGCGGCGGGCTGCTGAGCCCGGCACCGCTGCCGGGAGAACCACAAAAACAGCACAGATCTTAAAGAAAACGGATCTTACTGAGGGGAAATGCGCGGATGATTGGAATGGTACTCGTCACCCACGGTCGGCTGGCGGATGAACTGATCGCTGCGCTGGAGCATGTGGTCGGCCCGCAGGCAGGGGTGGCATCGGTCTGCATCGGACCCGATGATGATATGGAACAGCGGCGGGCCGACATCCTCGACAACGTCGGCCGGGTTGAGGACGGCAGCGGTGTTGTGGTCCTGACCGACATGTTCGGCGGCACCCCGTCCAATCTGGCCATCTCGATCATGGGCAAGGCCAAGGTCGAGGTGATCGCCGGGGTCAACCTGCCAATGCTGATCAAGCTGGCCAGTGTCCGCAACGACATGGCCCTCGCCGATGCCGTTCTGGCGGCGCAGGATGCCGGGCGCAAGTACATCAACGTTGCGTCCAAGCTGCTGAACAAATAACAACAGGTCGCAGGAACAGGGGCACAGGCCCCTGCTGTCCCCGGTGGCGGGCCCGGCCCGTCATCCAAAGACAAAAACCGTCCGGGAGGAACCCGTTATGTCTGATACTGCCCTTCAGCCGATGATCACCGAGGAAGCCGACGGATCGGTGTTCCGTACCGCCACCATCACCAACAGCCGCGGCCTGCACGCCCGTGCCGCCGCCAAGTTTGTCAAACTGGCTGAAACCTTTGATGCCGATGTCCGCGTCACCAACCGGGGGGAGACCGTTTCCGGCAGATCCATCATGGGTCTGATGATGCTGGCCGCCTCACCCGGCACCACCATCGAGCTGCGGGCCAGCGGCACCCAGGCCCGACAGGCCCTGGAAGGACTCGGCAAACTGGTGGATGATAAATTCGATGAGGAATGACCCACCCCCCGGCCGCTGCGGCCCCGGCGGCCTCCGCGAGGAACAGTGCTTCCGGGGGCTGGCCGTCGGCCCCGGGGTGGTGATCGGCGTCGTTCATCTGCATGACCCCGGCGATGTCCGCGCTCCGGAATACCGGATTGCCGCCAACCGGGTCAGTGCCGAGAAGAAACGGTTTGCACAGGCGGTCGCCGCTGCCCAGCGCCAGATCGGCGTCTTGCGCGGAAAAGCTGAGAAACTGCCCGCGCATGCCGGGGAAGAACTCGGCTTCATGCTTGATGCTTACAGTCATATGCTGCAGGGATCGCGGCTGGTCCGGGGGGTGGACCTGCGGATCGAGCAGGACCGGATCAACGCCGAAGCGGCGGTGCGCACCGTCATTGCCGATCTGGCCGAAGCCTTTGCGTCGATGAACGACGCCTATCTGGCCGGGCGCGCCGACGACATCCGCGAGGTCGGTCACCGGCTGATCCGCAATCTGACCAAAACCACGGTCAAAGCCTTCGACAATCTGCCGCGCCGGGCCGTGGTGATCAGCCGGGAACTGACCCCGGCTGATACCGCCATGTTTGACCCGCAGTACGTCCACGGCTTCGCCACCGAGTCGGGCGGCGCCCAGAGCCACACCGCCATCATGGCGCGGTCCCTTGACCTGCCTGCCGTTCTGGCGGTGCCGGATCTGGTGCGGTCCGTCCGGGGTGGCGAAACCGTCATCATTGACGGTATCGACGGACAGGTGATCCTGAATCCCTGCACGGAAACACTGGCCGCCTACCGCATCAAACGGGCTGATTTCCTGCGGGCCCGCCGCGCCCTGACCCGGCTGAAAGATCTGCCCGCCGTCACCAGCGACGGCGTCACCGTACGGCTGCTCGCCAACATCGAACTGCCGACGGAAGCCGAAGCGGTGCTTCAGGCCGGGGCGGAAGGAATCGGCCTGCTGCGTAGCGAATTCCTGTTTATGAACCGCCCCGACTGGCCAACCGAAGACGAGCAGTATGCCGTACTGCGGTCTGTGATTGAACGGATGCAGGGCCGTCCGGTGACGGTCCGCATTCTCGATGCCGGTGGCGATAAACTGACCTCCGCCAGTGGCACCAGTCTGCCGGATAATCCGGCCCTTGGGCTGCGGGCGGTCCGGTTCCTGCTGTCAGCCCCGGATGTTCTGGAAGCCCAGCTGGCGGCGATCCTGCGGGCTGCCGTTCACGGACCGGTGCGAATTCTGGTGCCGATGGTTTCCAACTGCGATGAGATTCAGGCGGTCCGGCAGGCCGCTGAGACGGTCCATGCCCGTCTGAAAGATCAGGGCATTCCGGTGCCGGACGCCCTGCCACCGATCGGTATCATGATCGAGATCCCCGGTGCCGCCCTCGCCGCCGATGCCCTCGCGCCGCTGTCAGACTTTTTTGCCATCGGCACCAATGACCTGACCCAGTATACGCTGGCGATCGACCGCACAGACGAGACGGTTGCCCACCTGTACAACCCACTGCACCCAGCCGTCCTGCGGCTGATCCATTTTGCCACCGGCGCCGCCCTGCGGGCCGGGATTCCGATCAGTGTCTGCGGGGAAATCGCCGGGGATCCCCGGCTGGCACCGCTGCTGCTGGGCATCGGCATCCGCGAACTGTCGATGGCGGCAGGCAGTCTGCCCCGGGTCAAACAACGGATCCGCAGAATCAGCCATATGGACGCCGAAACCTTTGCCCGACGGGTGATGGCAGAATTCGATCCGGCCCGGATCACCGAACTGGTGAACGCCTTCAGCTGACCTGCGCCTGTGGTATGCAGCCCAGTTCGCCCAGTGTCATACCGGACAAAATCCGGCTTCCGGCCCTGCCGGAGGGGGGCTATTGTCGGCGCTCCCCCCTCCGGGGATCTGCACTGCCCCTGCGGAGCCACCCCGGACTCCTGCGGAACTGGCGAGGACTGCCGTGGATCTGACTTTGGGTTATGACGTGCTGGCGATGCTGTTCGCCATCGCACTGGTTGCCGGCTTTCTGGACGCGATGGCAGGCGGGGGCGGACTGATCACCATTCCCGCCCTGCTGCTGTCCGGTGTCCCGCCTCTGATCGCCCTTGCCACCAACAAAGTCCAGGGCTGCTCCGGCAGCCTGACCGCAAGCATCGCCATGATCCGTATGGGGATGCTGCGGCCACAGGACGTCGGGTGGCCCTTCCTCGCCGCGCTGATCGGATCCGTCCTCGGGGCAATCGCCATCCATTATGTGGATGCCAAAGCCCTTGATATCATCATCCCCGCCGTGCTGATCGGCATCGCGGTCTATTTCATTCTGGCCCCCAAAGCGGGGGAGGTGGATGGGAAACCCCGGATGGGGCGGATGGCATACCGGACCACGGTGATCCCGGCAATCGGCCTGTACGACGGCATGTTCGGCCCGGGAACCGGCTCTTTCTTTGCTTTGGCCGGGGTCGCCCTGCGCGGCCAAAATCTGGTTCGCGCCACAGCCCATGCCAAAGCCATGAACTTTGCCAGCAACATTGCTGCGGTTGCTGTCTTCATCGCCAGCGGAAAAATCCTGTGGATTGTTGCCCTGTCGATGGTCTGCGGACAGGTGATCGGCGCCAGTCTGGGATCCGTGGCGGTGGTCAAGGGGGGATCGAAGTACATCCGCCCCCTGATCGTCACCATGTGCATGATCATGATCGGCCGCTATTTCTGGCAGTACTTCCGTTAAGGCCGTTGCGGCCCCGGCTCAAAAAAACCGGCCAGCCTGAGCTGTGCCGGTTTTTTTTGAAGGAAAAGACCTGAAGCAGGCAGGCTCACGCCTAAGAATCAGAAATCCAGATCAGCATAATGCTTGGGCGGCAGTACACCGGGGATCACCTCCCGCAGCAGTGGCCGGAAGCAGGGACGGCTCTTGATCCGAACATACCAGTCCTTGGCGAATGGATGGTCATCCCACGGAACATCCCCGATATAGTCAATCAGTGACAGATGGGCAGCCGCTGTAATATCAGCCAGCGTCATCGCCCCACCGGCCAGCCATTTGCGACGCTCGGTCAGCCAGGTGATATAAGCGAGGTGATTGTGGATGTTGGTACGCCCGACCCGCACCCAGCGGGAATCCGGCGGATCACCACCCAGCATCCGCTTCATCAGCTTTTCACTGACCAGTGGATGGGTAACCTCCTGCTGAAATTTACGGTCAAACCACGCCACCAGACGCCGGGTTTCCGCCCGCTCCGGCACCTGACGCGGCAGCAGCGGCACCTCGGGATAGGCTTCCTCAAGATATTCACAGATCGACTGAGAATCGCACAGCACAAGGCCGTTCGGTTCAATCAGAACCGGAACTTCCCCAGCCGGGTTCAGGGCCAGAAACTGGTCACTGCGATCCCAGTCAGCCTGAAGGTTTTCGGTCACGTCCAGGCGTTTTTCGCCTAGAACCAGCCTGACTTTCCGTGCGAACGGCGACAGCCAGTGATGATACAGAATCCGCATGCGCCCTATTTACCGAATCAGGAAAGTTATTCAACCTTCCTCACCATATGGTCCTTCTGCCCGTCGGACCTGTGTGCTGTGTCACGGATGGCATCATGACCCGCGAAATTCCACAAATCAAACCCTCTGATACCCATCGCCGCACCGTGCGGGCCCTGCTGCGCGCCAGCCGCTGCGGCAGCCTTGCCACCACGCAGGCATCAGGACCGTCAGAAGCGGACGGGGCACCCGGCGGCCCTTACGCCTCACTGGTCACCCACGCCACCCTGCCGGATGCCTCGCCGGTCTTTTTACTCTCAGAACTGGCTGAACACACTCAAAACCTTCTGCGGGATCCCCGGGCAGCCTTTCTGGTCGAACAGGCGTCCGTCCTGCCCAATCCGCAGACCGGTCCGCGCGCGACCCTGACCGGGACCCTGCGACGGGTCAGTGGAGCAGAAGCCGACCGGGCCCGTGCCCGCTTTCTGGCCCGCCACCCCGGCGCGGCCCTTTATGCCGGGTTCGGGGACTTCTCTTTCTGGGTAATGCAGATTGAGCGCATCCATTTTGTCGGCGGATTTGCCCGTGCCGTGTGGATCGAAGACGGCCCGGGTCTGCCCCCTGCCCTGTGCGCCAATCTCGAGGCACGCGCCGGATCGGCCTGCGACCATATGAACACCGATCATGCCGATGCCGTTGCCCTGCTGGCCCGTCATCATCGGGCCGACAACGACGCAACCGATACCCCCACCAGTGTATGGAAACTGCTCGCCCTCGATGCCGACGGCATGGATATCGGCACCGATGCCCTCAGCCTGCGGATCCCGTTCCCGACCCCGCTGTCAGCACCGGATGACCTCCAACCCACTTTGGTGGCGATGCTCCGCGCTCTTCGTGCTGCACCGCAGTAATCCGCCGCTTTGCGGGGATTTTGTATCCAACCCATCCGGGTAGGCGCGGTTTTCCGGTCCGGAATCCCCGGAAAGCGAAACAAGCGGTTGCGGGGCACCCTCCGGGCCTTTATTGTCCCTTTCGGGACTGTCCGGAGGCCATGCCGGACAGGGATCCCAAACAGGCCCAGAGCCAGACACACCCCTTGCCCGTCCGGGCCGGGGGACCGTGCCGCGCTTAAGGAGAGCATTTCAGCGATGCAAGAGGGACCGAAACGGCCCGAGGCTCGTAAAAACAAAAATGCCCCTGACACCCGGTCTATGACCCGGGTGAACCCCCGTTCTGTCCGCTCCGGGGTTGTGACCTGTTGTGTGAAACCCGGATGGCCCGCCGGGCCGGTCCGTGTTTCTTCCCCAAGACTGACCGCCGTTCGCGCCCCTGATGCCCTTACCGCTTTCAAGCCGGAAGGACCGGGCGCGGATCGTCCACTGGAGATCCGTTAAATGACCGCTGCCCCGACGAAGAACGCCAAGCTTCTCGCTTGGGTCGATGAAGTTGCCAAGCTGTGTAAACCAGACAGCGTTTACTGGTGCGATGGCTCCGACGCCGAGTATGACCGCCTGTGTCAGGAAATGGTCGACGCGGGCACGTTCATTCGCCTGAACCCGGAAAAGCGCGCCAACAGCTATCTGTGCCGCTCCGACCCGTCTGACGTCGCCCGTGTTGAAGACCGCACCTTCATCTGCTCGGAAGAGAAGGATGATGCCGGTCCGACCAACAACTGGGTCGATCCGGCGGAAATGCGCAACACCCTGCACAACCTGTTCGACGGCTGCATGAAGGGCCGCACCATGTACGTGGTGCCGTTCTCCATGGGTCCGCTCGGCTCCAACATCGCCCAGATCGGCGTCGAGATCTCTGACAGCGCCTATGTCGCCGTCAACATGAAGATCATGACCCGCATGGGGACCAAGGTGCTGGACGTGCTGGGTGAAAACGGCTCGTTCGTGCCGTGCATCCACTCCGTCGGTGCCCCGCTGGCCGCGGGCCAGAAGGATGTGGCCTGGCCGTGCAACGACACCAAGTACATCGTCCACTTCCCGGAAACCCGGGAAATCTGGTCCTACGGCTCCGGTTACGGCGGCAACGCCCTGCTCGGCAAGAAGTGTCTGGCCCTGCGCATCGCCTCGGTGATGGCCCGCGACGAAGGCTGGCTGGCCGAACACATGCTCATCCTCGGCGTGAAGAACCCGCAGGGTGAAAAGACCTACGTGTCCGCCGCCTTCCCGTCTGCCTGCGGCAAGACCAACTTCGCCATGCTGATTCCGCCGGCCGGCTTTGATGGCTGGGAAGTCACCACCATCGGCGACGACATTGCGTGGATCAAGCCGGACGCCAATGGCCAGCTGCGCGCCATCAACCCGGAAAACGGGCTGTTCGGCGTTGCCCCGGGCACCAACACCAAGTCCAACCCGAACGCGATGGCGACCCTGACCGCCAACTGCATCTTCACCAACGTCGCGCTGACCGACGATGGCGATGTGTGGTGGGAAGGCATGACCGATGAAGCCCCGGCTCATCTGATCGACTGGACCGGCCGTGACTGGACCCCGGACTGCGGTCGCCCGGCTGCCCATCCGAACAGCCGCTTCACCGCCCCGGCCTCGCAGGTGCCGTGCATCGACGCCGAGTGGGAAAACCCGGCTGGCGTGCCGATTTCGGCCTTCCTGTTCGGTGGCCGCGTGTCCAAGAACTTCCCGCTGGTGTTCCAGTCCTTCAACTGGAGCCATGGCGTCTATCTGGCCGCCACCATGGGCTCCGAAGCCACTGCCGCTGCGGTCGGTCAGGCCGCCATGCGCCGTGACCCGATGGCCATGCTGCCGTTCTGCGGCTACAACATGGGCGACTATTGGGATCACTGGCTGAACGTCGGGCGCAAGCTGCCGAATCCGCCGCGCTTCTTCCGCGTCAACTGGTTCCGTAAGGACGAGAACGGCAAGTTCGTGTGGCCGGGCTTCGGCGAAAACATGCGCGCCCTGAAGTGGATCGTCGACCGCGTCCATGGCCGCGCCGCCGCCACCGAAAGCCCGATCGGCTGGATGCCGCATTACTCTGACCTGCACTGGGCCGGTCTTGATTTCCCGCAGGCCAAGTTCGACGAGATCATGAAGATCTACAAGGGCGCGGCGATGGCGGAAGCCATTGATCAGGAAGTCATGTTCAGCAAGTTTGGTGATCGTCTGCCGAAGGAACTGGAACTGCACCGTCAGATGCAGATCGCCCGTCTGGAACGCAGCCCGGAAGTGTGGTCGCTGTCCGAAGCGGCTGAATAATCAGGCAACAGGGAAGGGGGACACCCAACGCCCCCCTTCTCCGTTCCGTCATAAGAAAACCGGGCTGCCCCGTTGCAGCCCGGTTTTCTTATGCTCCAGTCCCTGAACAGTACTTCTCAGAACAGTTTCAGCAGGCGCTCCAGATACTCGCGCTCCTCCTGCGGACGGGACCGGTCACTGGCCCGGCGTCGCAGTTCCTGCAACAGATCCCAGGCTTTTGCCCGCTGGGGTTTATCGGGGATCGCCTGCCCTGCAGGCCCAAGGCTTTCTCCCCCGCGTCCGGTGGGATCTTCAGACAGACCAGTGCCGCCGGGCATCAACAGAAGAGGCATCCCCCCTCCCTGCAGCAGCGACTCCAGCGCCTCTCCCTGCCCCTTTTTCAGGGCAGACAGAGCCTCGGCCTCCGCCTCCATCGCCGCGTCCCAGCGGGCAGTCCGCAACGCCGCCTCGGCCTGCCCCATCGCTACCCCCGCTGCCGTCAGGGATGGGGACTGCGCCGCAGGATCAGGCGACAGCGTTGCTGACAGGGCTCGCAGACGGGCAGCAAGCTGCTGCTGCGATTCCGCTAGCTCCTGCCCACGCCCGGCATATCGGGACGGCGTGTTCTTACGGCGGATCGGCTCATCCTGACGGACGCCAAAGGTTTCCTGCAGCAGCCCTTCCTGCTCGCGCACAATCTGCTTCAGAGCTTCGACTGTCCGCGCCACAGCCTGCATCTGCCCCACATCCGGGGTTGCCGCCTGCAGGCGCGACAGCGCCCGGGAAAGCTGCTCCATCATCTGCTGGGCCGCTTCCGCTGACCCAAGACGGGTCAGCTCCTCCAGAGCCTGTGCCATACGGTCGATGCTGTCAGCAGACAGAGCCAGCCCGGACAGGGCAGGCAACGGAGTGCCATCACTTTCCATCCGGGTGAGCAATTCATTGATATAGGCGCTGGCGGCCTGCCGCACAGCAGCAATTGCCGCCTGTAGCTCAGCGGGCGAGACTTTTGACGCCACCGCATCCGCCAATGCCTGACGGGCCTGCTCCAGAGTCTCCCGCGCCCCACTCAGCCCACCATCTTCGACCCGGATCGCAAGATTCCACAACAGACCGGCAAGACCGCGCCGGTCTGGGGGGCTGATTGCAGCCCCCGCAGCAAAGGCAGTCCGCAGCGCCGCAATCCGCAGGCCAAGAAACAACACCGGATCCTGCCCGAAATCATCCGGCTGGCTGCTTAGATGGGCCAGCCCGATACCGACCGCCGCCAGACCGGTCGGCCCTTCCGTCATCAGCGCCTTCCGCAACAGAATGATCTGCCGGGCCACCGGATGAGTGAAGGCCCGCTCCGGCAGCGTCACCGGGGCCCATTCCGTCACCTCTTCCTGCCCGGCCCCGTCACGCCCCCTGACCCGGACCTGTACCTCCAGACCGGCCCAGGGGTGACCGGACAGCATCAGCGAAAGGGCTGAACGCAAGGCACGCGGCTGCCCGGACAGCGGCAACGGCAGGGCCTCACCCGCTTCGCCCGCCCGCTGCATCTCCAGCAGCAGGGCGGTAAACCCCCAGTCATCATCCCCTTGTAAAGGCAAGAGCAGCGCCCCATCCCCCCCGGAGCGGGCACTCACAGTCGGGGGGGCCGTCCACGCCAAAGACGGCGGCTGATCCGGCAGAACCTTTACCGGCCAGCGTAGCCAGGTTCGCCAGTACGATCCGATCGCAATCTCAGCCACACCCGGAGCAGACAGGACGCCATCCCAACGCACGACACCGGCATCAAGATGCTGCACCGGCACGTCCTGCCCTGCCATCTGCAGGCTTAGACTCCCCCCGGAGCGAACCAGCATCTGCACCGCCGTTCCCGCCGGGATCACGGCAAACAGATCCTGCCATGCCTTGACGGCCTCCTCTTCGCCCACCCCCGGCCTCTGCACTGTCAGGCTACGGGTCAAAGGGGGCAGGCCGGTGTATGACGGCGGCGTCAGCCAGACATCCAGCGTCACCGGATCTCCCGACACATTCAGGGCCGGTGCCATCCCTTCGGTGATTCGCCGCAGGGGATCATGCCAGCCCGCCACCAACGCCACCACAAGCGCCAGCACAGGTATCACCCGTAACCCGAGCGGGTCCCGGACGGCAATCTGTGGATCGGGGAATGACAGCGACAGAGACGCCACCTGTCTGCGGGCAGCCACCTTATGCGCAACCCACAACGCTTCCGTCAGAGGGTCTCCACCCTGACTGAGCCGGTCAAAGCTGGCTGTCAGCGGCCGGTGCCGAGCCCGGCCTTCCCATCGCCGGATGGCATCGATCTGGCCCGGCCAGCACAGTCGCTGCCCCATCCGCCAGACGGCACCCAGCAGCAGACCAGCCGCTACAAGCAGTAGAGTCAGATGAATCCATCCCGGCAGCAGCGGCAGCCATCCCGACAGTAAGACCGCCAACCCCATCACCAACATCGCCCGGACCGCCCAGCTTTCCAGCCAGAAGCGCTCAAGTGCGATCAAAAGTTGCAGGACTGGCAGGCGGCGGGACAACGACTCGCGGGGCGGCACCGTTTGTCCCGGGTCGGCTCCGGCATCCGTCATCATACCGGACGGATCTGGCGGCATCTCCGGTACTGTCATGACAAATCCCGCACGGCCATCACTGCTGCCGGAAAGTCTACCGCAGGGACATCACTGGCGGGAGACTCTTTTCCGCCATCCGATGGTTTCCCCGGTCCCGCGATCAAATCCGGTTACGCAGCTTTGTTTCCGCAACCAGAGATGTTACCCTTACGGAACCCGGCTGAAACCGATCCCCCTGCCCCGTTCGCCATGGATAAAGCCGCTGAAGTCGCGCCACAAGGTTGGAATGCGACACACTTTCTCTTGTCATCTTGAAATTTTGTTACAGAAATATCGGTTTATTTATCCATAAATTTCATTACACTGACTCTCATGACGCCGAAAGAGCGCTGTCAGGCCTTCGCGGTCTGGCCCTGCCGTGGGCTCCAGCCTGCCGGGATAATTATCAGTACAGATCCATTCATATGCAAAATTTTTGATGCAAGGGGAGTTCAAGAATGTCTGAAGGTCGTGTGGCGGTTGTGACCGGTGGAACCCGTGGGATTGGCCGTGCCATCTCCGAAGCCCTGAAGAACAAGGGCTACAAGGTGGCGGCCACCTATGCCGGTAACGATGACGCCGCCAAAAAGTTCAGCGAAGAAACCGGTATTGCTGCCTACAAGTTCGATGTCGCTGATTTTGCCGCCTGCGAAGCCGCAGTGAAAAAGATCAACGAAGAGCTGGGGCCGGTTGACGTGCTCGTCAACAATGCCGGGATCACCCGCGACACCACCATTCACCGGATGGATTACCAGAAGTGGGACGAGGTGATTCAGACCAATCTGACCTCCTGCTTCAACATGTGCCGGTGCGTGATCGATTCCATGCGGGACCGTAACTTCGGTCGCATCGTCAACATCGGCTCCATCAACGGGCAGGCCGGTCAGTACGGTCAGGTCAACTACGCCGCCGCCAAATCGGGGATTCACGGTTTCACCAAGGCTCTGGCCCAGGAAGGGGCCAGCAAGGGCATCACCGTCAATGCCATCGCCCCCGGCTATGTCGATACCGATATGGTCCGCGCCGTCCCCCCGAACGTGCTGGAAAAGATCATCGCTAAGATTCCGCGCGGCCGCCTCGGCAAGGCTGACGACATTGCCCGCGGCGTGCTGTTCCTGGTCGCTGACGATGCCGACTTCATCACCGGCTCGACCCTGTCGATCAACGGCGGTCAGCATATGTATTAAGACCCGGCCCGGTCCCGGGGGAGACGGAGTGTTTTCAGCGACAGGCGATCCCTGCTTCTGCTGATGCTCCCTCCCGCCCCCCGGTGGCAGACCAAGCCAACAGATGCCTTTAAGACCGGCTTTCCGACAGGATGGCCGGTCCTTTTTTCGGCACATCCTGTTTTGGCACACCGGACTGGTTATCCCAGCCGGACCTCGTACTCACAATGCTCATGCCCGGCGACATTGCACTTGGTCTCGCGCACACGGACACTTTTGCCAGTCACTTTTGCAACCGCCCCTTCAAGAATCGCCCCTTCCAGATCACAGACCGATGTCCCGCTGGCCGGAAGGCCGTCACAGAAACAGTCTTCAACCACCACCCGGATCAGGGTTTCGTCCTGATGCACCACTTTCGGCATACCGATTTTAAGGTCGACAAAGATCTTAAGGATATCGTCGAGGGATCTTACCGGCAGGCTGTCACCAATCTTGCGGCCAACCGTGAGGGTGGTGGCTTTGCCCCCCATTGGCAGCCCCTGATGCAACCCGATCAGCCGGATGGTGCGGAAAAGCTCCAGCGGCACATCGCCCCCCAGCGTCTTCCGGTCAATTTTGCGCATATCGTCAAAGGTAAACGCGGTCATTCTGCCAATTCCTTGTCACATCGGGCGGTCATATCTACCCGCCACTTTGGAATGGCTGAAAATCGCAAATTTCAGGTCCGCCGCCCTTGATGGCCGACAAGGACAGTCAACTATAGGCCATTCTCCTGCGTGCGATGCCGGTTGCTGGTCACCAGACGCTCACACAGCATCCGCGACAGATTGAACAGCAACTTTGACGCCATCGTCGGCGAGGTCCGCATCAGGCGGCGCAGGAAGTTCTGACTAAGAGCCAGAACACGGGCATCAGAAACCGCAAGCACATCAGCGGACCGGGTCGTATCGGCCAAAAAGGCAATCTCGCCAAACACCTGCCCGGTATCCAGCACCGCCAGAGGGGCCTCCTGCCCCGGCAACCGGACCTCCACCAGACCGGACAACACCACGAATACCTCTTTCCCCACCGTCCCGGTGGTGATGATGCGATCCCCCCGGCGACAGTCGAGAACTGTCCCGCTCCGGAACAGGCGCTTCTGCTCGTCTTCATCCAGATCGGTCAGGATTGAAGCCTGCCCGGCAGCGCTGTTCCAGACTTTTTCTGTCAGGAAGCGCCAGTAAAGATCCTCATCCTCGACCCAGTCACGGACCACCGATTTCACCGGGAACGTCTGGCGCAGCCATTCCGCCACCGGGCCGCCATCCCCGGCGTTACGGTGATGGCGCAGAATCCGCAGCAGGGGGGAGCGGATCGCCTCCAGATGTTCGGTATCCCGCAGCACCAGCACCAACGGCACCTGATACCCAATCACCGGATCAACCACGTTGGTGGTAAACCGGCGGTAGCCCAGATGCTCATACAGATCGACCAGACCTGGGGCACAGGTGCAGAAATCAAACTGGGTGCCCCGGTTGAGGCCATCGCCATAGGCGCAGGCCACCAGAGCATTCAGGGCCGGGGTTCCGCGCAGGCCCGGGGCAACCATCAGGCGGGCACTGAAGGACAGCTCCTCCGGCCTGAAGGCCCGGAACCGCTGAAAATCCGGCATCTGAGCAAAGCGGGCCGGGATGCCGTTCTCACCGGACAGAACACGCAGGGTGCCGGCAATTTTTCCGGTTGAACGGGCAATGTAAAGGCGGGCCTCCGCATCCTCGACATCCCGCAGCAGACCGTTGGCATGGTCAGCCTCCACCATTCCAAGCTTTCCCATCTCGCGGACGTAGATGTCGTAGCGGAAGCGGAAGATCTCATCCCGCTCGGCGGCATTCACCGCTTCGGTCACGGTCAGGGACAGGGAGGAGGACAGACTGTCAGACATATCGGGGGAGCCAGAAACAGCGGGAGGGGGAAGAAAACATCATTACCCTGAACCGAAAAAAGGGCCACCGAGAAACATCATGGGCAAACAAATCTGCCCCCATAAAGCGCAACAGGGCCCCAGTCCGGGGCCCTGCGCGAAGCATTAAGATGCAAAAAGCTAAGCCTTCGCCTCTTGCGGTGCCGGGATCATTCGCGGCTCTGACCGAAGAAGCGCAGCAGCATCAGGAACAGGTTGATGAAATCGAGGTACAGAGTCAGCGCACCCATGATCGCCTTCTTGGAGGCAACATCGGCACCATCAGCCTCAAAATACATTTCCTTGATCTTCTGGGTGTCATAGGCGGTCAGACCGGCAAACACCAGCACACCCACCGCAGACAGGATCCAGTCCATCATGCTGCTCTGCAGGAAGATGTTGACCACGCTGGCGATCAGCATCCCGATCAGGCCCATCATCAGGAAGGAGCCCAGACCATCCAGACTGCGCTTGGTGGTATAGCCGTACAGGCTGAGACCGGCAAACGCGGCAGAGGTGATGAAGAACACCCGGACGATGGAGGTGTCGGTATAGGTCAGGAAGATGGTGGACAGCCACACACCGTTCAGACCGGCATACAGCCAGAACAGAGCCTGCGCCGTCGCCGCCTGCATCTTGGCAACCCGGAAGGACAGGAAGAACACCATGCCCAGCGAGGCAAACAGGGCAACCCACATCAGCAGACCCGGCTGGGTCTTGCCATTGGCGGCAACGGTGTAAAACACCTTGCTCAGGCCGGTGTTGGCGACCAGCCACGAGACGATACCGGTCAGCAGCACGCCCGAGGCCATGTAGTTGTAGACCCGCAGCATATACGCGCGCAGGCCTTCATCAATCTGAACCGCTTCGGCGGCCGAACGCGCCTGGGTCCAGGTGGAACGGTCTTCGAAAGCCATAGTGTCCTCTCTGTTTTCGCGAAAGAGCGATGGTGTGATTCAATATGGCATGAAATTCACGCTCTGCAATGGGGCAGACAAAAGAATCTGCCTGCCCCGGCGGCATGCCGTCAGACCACCAACAGTTTGCACGTGGGCGGAAAACGATTATTCCGCCCGCAGGACCCGGCCCGCCTTCTCCGACAGCGCCCGCAGGGTACCCAGTGCCCCCCCGGTCAGGGTCAGGACAATACAGGCCAGACTGACTGTCGCCGTCAGGCCGGGCATCGATTCCCACGGCAGTTTCATCACTCTGGTGACAATCACCCATGCCGCCCCGGTCCCGACGGCAGCCGCCAGCAGGGCGGTCGCCCCACCGATCAGCCCATATTCCAGCAGCCACGCCCGGGCCAACAGCATGCGGGGGGCCCCGAGGACCTTCAGAACCACCGCATCATAGACCCGGCGACGGTGCCCGGCGGCAATCGCGGACGCCAGCACCAGAACCCCGGCCAGAACCGTCAGCGCCGTGGTCACCCAGACAGCCTGTGCCGCCGCCCCCATCACCTGCTCCACAGCCTGCAATGCCTGCCGGACCGGAATGGCCGACACATTGCGCAGAGCCTTCCCCACAGCCCTCTCCACCGCCAGCTCGTCTGCGGGCGGGGCCGCCACCGTCGCAATCCAGGTCCGGGGGGCGCCTTTCAGGGCATCAGGAGAAATAATGAAAGCAAAATTCAAGGACAGCGACGACCAGTCAACCTGACGCAGGTTGGCCACCGTGGCGGTAATATCCCGCCCCAGCACATTCAGGGTGATGCGGTCACCGACGGTCACCCCCAACCCCTTGGCCAGATCAGCGGTCACGGAAACCATCGGCGGGCCAGCGTGGTCCGCCGCCCACCATGCGCCATCCACAATGACCGCATCAGCCGGGGCCTGTGCCGCTGAGGTCAGGGCCCGTTCCCCACGGACGGCCCATTCCGATTCTTTACTGACACTCTCTGCCGTCACCGGCTGATCTTTCAGCCGTACGACACGGCCCCGGGTCATATCCGCCGCCCCCAGAACCTGTGCCTGCGGTACGGAGGCGACCGCCTGCCGGAACGTCTCCAGCTGGCGCGGCTGAATGTCGATAAAGTAATAGGCCGGGGCCGTTTCCGGCAGGCGCTCCTGCACCTGTCGGGTCAGATTGGCCTGAATCAGCACTGACGCCACCAGCACCGAAACACCGAGCCCCAGCGACAGCACCACCGGGGCCGTCGAGGCCCCCGGACGGTAAAGATTGGTCAGGGCCAGCCGCAGCACCGGCCGGTTCCGAACCACCACTCCTTTGGTGACAGAGCGCCGCGCCAGACCCATCACCAACGCGGCCATCCCGCGAAACACCCCAACCGCCAGCACAGCAGCCACCACAAACCCGGCAGCAATATCCTTCCGGTCTGCTGTCAGAACCGTCACCGCCACCAGCGCCAGAACCGCCAACAGAATCCCGATGGCAAACCGCCCTCGGGGCCAGCCCGACGCCGGGGCCAGTAAAGACCGGAATAACGCTGTCGCCGGCACGCGGTATGCCTGCGCCAGTGGCCACAGCCCGAACACCAGCGTCACCAGAATGCCAAAAGCCCCGGCAGTGATCAGCGGCAAGGGGTAAAGCCCGAGTGCCATCTGAGTCGGCAGCAGATCAGCCAGCACCGTCCCTAACCCCCACGGCAGAACCGCCCCCGCCAGCAGACCGATACCGATACCAATCGATGCCAGAGTCAGGATCTGTAGCAGACTGATCCGGAACACCAGAGACCCCGATGCCCCAAGGGTTTTAAAGATCGCCACCGTCTGACGGCGGCTGTCCATGAATGCCGTCACCGCATTGGCCACACCAACCCCGCCGCTGAGCAGCGCGGTCAGACCGACCAAGGTCAGGAACAGCGTGATATTCCCCAGAAACCGATCAAGTCCGGGGGCTGCAGCATCCACCCCGCGCAGATCCCACCCAGCTTCAGGGAAGCGGGCATTGAGATCCGCAATCAAGGCTGGCACAGCCGAGCCGTCCTCGATCCGCAGCTTGGTGACATTGCGGATCAGCGCCCCCGGCAAATCAAGGCCGGAGGCCTCAATGGTGCCGGGACCAACCAGAAGACGCGGGCCAAAGGCCATCACGGACGCCACCCGGTCAGGCTCCTTCACCAGAACGGCACGGATCAGCACCCGCGCCTCCCCCACCATCACCTCGCTGCCAGCCTCAACCCCAAGGCGGTCCAGAAGGCCTTTTTCGGCAACCGCGCCTGTCAGAACACTGCCGTCAGCCCGGGTTTCCGTCCGCAGGGCTTCGGCCAGCGACAACGGCGGGTCCAGCTGCACCGTGCCATACAACGGGTAAGTTGCCGGATCGACCGCCTTCAGTTCGCTGAACGCCCGCTGCTCGACATCCCCGGCGCCACTGCGAACCGTGGTTCGGAATTCCCGCAGGTCAGTCAGGCGACCATGACGGCTCAGGGCCTCGCGCTGTGCGTTATCCAGCACCCGGTAGGTCATGCGGATATCAATGTCGCCCCCCAGCAGAACAGTGGCATCGCGGGTCATCCCCGCCTCCACTGCCGCCCGCAGGGACCCTGCGGCGGCAATCGCAAAGACGCCCAGCGCCAGACAGGCAATCAGCACCCACAGACCGCGCAGATTGGCAGCCAGACCGCCACGCAGGTCACGCCATGCAAGGCGCCATGCAAGGCCCCAGCCCGGCGGCTGGAGAACGGGGGACGGAACGGGGTGCGGAACGGGGTGCGGCGACGGTGTCATCAGGTTTCCAGCGTGCGGTGGCAGAGATATCCGGTAAACAGCAGCCCGCCGAAAAACCGCTCAGGCGGGGTAAATCCAGCCTCCGTCAGCAAGGCGGAAAACCGGGACTCCGGGACGAAATGAATATCGCGCTCGATATGGCGCAGGCCTTTTTCGATTTCCTGCCGGTCAATACCGGCCTCTTCCTGCCAGTGGGTCCAGGCTGTCAGAAGGTGCCGGAACCGCGGGCTGCCCGGATCTTCCGCCATATCAGCGATCACCAGCGGAGCCCCCGGCCGCAGGCGGCGGGCCATGGACTGCAACAGGGCCAGCTTACTGCCATCATCAGGCAGAAAATGCAGCACCAGCAGACAGGTGGCGGCATCAAACGGGGCCTGCGGCGGCAGACTGTCGGTAATCCCGACATGCAGGCTGACCTGCTGATCAAGACCGGCTTCTTCCAGCCGGGTCCGGGCCACGGCGAGCATCCCTTCCGCCGGATCACAGGCCACCAGATGCCAGCCGGGATTCCGGCGGGCCATCACATCCAGTTCGGTTCCGGTCCCCGCCCCGGTCACCAACACCCGGGCAGCGGCCCCGGCCCCGGCGGTCTCCAGCATCACCGCCGACAGAGCATGCAGGGTGTCATACCCCGGCAGCACCCGGCGGATGGTCTCGTCGTAGCGGCGGGCGCGGTCAGCATGAAAGGTATCGCGGCGCGGGGCGGTGGTGTCAGCAGTCATGCGGGCAATCCTGAGGGGACGGAAGGGACGCCGCTCATCACCGCCGGGGCAACAGCCGCCGGATCCGGAACAATCCGGCCATCCTGTACCCGGACCACCCGGTCACAGCGGGCCGCCAGCGCCGGATCGTGGGTGATCAGCACCAGCGTCGATCCGGCTGCCGCCCGACGGTCGAACAGCAGATCCATGATCGCCGTACCGGTTGTGCCGTCAAGATTTCCTGTCGGCTCATCCGCCAGCAGCAGGGCCGGACGGGGGGCAAAGGCCCGGGCCAGCGCCACCCGCTGCTGTTCCCCGCCGGACAGATGCGGCGGATAGTGGTGCAGCCGGTGCCCCAGACCGACCGACCGCAGCTCGGCCTCAGCCCGGTCGAAGGAATCCCGGTGCCCGGCCAGCTCCAGCGGCACTGCAACGTTTTCCAGCGCGGTCATGGTCGGGATCAGATGAAACGACTGGAACACCACCCCGACATGGTCACGCCGGAACACCGCCAGCGCATCTTCCCCCATCACAGTAAAATCCGCGCCACAGACGCGGACCTGCCCGGCGGTGGCCTGCTCCAGACCCGCCATCACCATCAGCAGCGTACTTTTGCCCGACCCGGAAGGACCGATAATCCCCACTGCCTCGCCGGTCCGGACCGTCAGGTCAACGCCCCGGAGAATATCGACCGTACCGGAAACACCGCTCAGGGTCACTTCCACCGCCGCCATCTCGACCCTATAGTCAGGGGCCGGAGACACCTGTGTCACCCGGTTGGTCATTGGAAAGGAAAGATCAGACATGACGCTCCTGCGGCCCTGGCAGTGGCCTTCTCGGATTACGGAACGCCTGCGGCGGCAGGCTCTGTGGGCATATGCGGCGGCTTTCGCCATTGTCAATGTACTGATCTTCTGTCTTCCCGGCGCACAGGCGCAATCTGCCGGGGGGGCGACCGCCACGGGAAAACCGTCACCGACCCTTAAAATTCTGGCCCTCGGCGACAGTCTGACCGCAGGCTATAATCTGCCCAACGGCCAGTCCGTGCCTGATCATCTGGCCCGCCTTCTGGCAACCTCCCCGGTGATCCGTGACAACCATTTGACCGTCGCAATGACCAACGGGGGCCTCTCCGGCGATACCTCTGCCGGGGGGCTGGCCCGGCTGGACTGGATGCTGACGGACCGGCCGGATCTGGTGATCATTGAACTCGGGGCCAACGACGCCCTGCGCGGTCTGTCGCCGGACGATACCCGACTGAACCTGATCGCCATCATCCAGACGCTGCAGGATGCCAAAATCGGCATTCTCCTGACTGGCATGCTGGCCCCGCCCAACGTCTATTCCAAAGACGATATGACCGAGTTCAACGGCATTTACCCCGAACTGGCGGCTGAGTTCGGGGTGCAGCTTTACCCCTTCTTTCTGGAGGGAGTGGCCGGAAATCCGGCCCTGCTGCAGAAGGATGGCATGCACCCGACAGAAAAAGGCACCGAGGAAATCGCCCGCCGCCTGCTGCCGGATGTCGAAAAGGCCGTACAGGACGTGATCGACCAGCGCGGCAAGTCCTGATGCCATGGTGCGCCTGTTCCTTGGTCTGGCCCTGCCTGCCCCGTTACGCGACCGGATCGCCACCGTCCTGAACGGACTCCCGGAGGCCCGCTGGATCCATCCAGCGGATGCCCATATCACCCTGCGCTTCATCGGCGAGGTACAGGAAGACGTGGCGGATGATCTTGACGGCCTGTTGCGCCAGTCCCGTTTGCCCGGCGGCCCCCTGACCCTGCATGGCTTCGGGGCGTTCGGAAACCGACGCGGGGTCCGGGCGCTGTATATCGCCGTTCTCCCGACCCCGGCCCTTCTCGCCCTGCATGACCGCTGCGAAACGATCTGCCAGCAGGCAGGGCTGCCCGCCAGCCAGGAACGCTATCATCCTCATGTGACGCTGGCCCGGTTTTCGCCCCCGGCATCCGGCCGTGTGGAGCAGGTGGTGGCCGCCAATACCGACTGGCCCGGCGGGACCTTCCTGCCCACTCACCTGACCCTGTTCAGCAGCCACCTTGGCCGCTCTGGCCCGCTTTACGAGGAAGTCGCCGCGTATCCCCTCACCCTCTCTCCTTAAATCGGCTCCCGCGGATCAGGAAAACGGACAAACAGGGTAAAATCGTCTTCGAGGTAGTCCTCCCGACGCCAGACGGTGCCGCCACGATCGGCGACCTCAGCCTCCAGCCAGCGCTGCCAGCGGTCCGGGTTGGCATAATACATCGGGCGCTCCGTCCGCCGCCGCTGATGGAGCAGGTTAAAAGCCATGCCTTTCCGGCACTGTGACAGAAAATGGCGGAGGGACTCTTCCACATAGGGTTCCCAGATACTGTCCGCCGTTCCGTCACTGAAATTATAGGTCCCGGAGACAAAGCCGTAATCGGCGGGTTCTTCAGCCGTCGCCGACACCACGAAACGGGCCCGCAGACCATCCCCCGGGTAGGTGCGGCGGGCCGTCTGAATCATGTCCGGTGTAATGTCGTAGCCGGTATAATGAGAAATCAGCGGAGCTGAGCGCTCTTTCAGCAGCCCCCACAGCGCCCCCCAGCCACAGCCAAGATCATGGACTGTCACCGGTGCTGCCGGATCAGCCGCGTCCAGCAGATCACAGAGCACCGACAGGCGCAGCATCTGCACTTCCGCCGTTGACCACCCCACCCCCAGCGAGGTGGCCCCACGGGCCCGGACCGCCGCCCCATAACTGTGGGCGATCAGATCAACCTCCAGCGGAAGATCAGGCACCGGGAGCGGATCACGGGACTCCTTCATCAGCAGACCATCAGGAAGACGCAGCGGCGGACGCAGCCGCCACCTGCGGATAGCGCTGCCGGAGATAGTTCAGCAGTCCGGCGCAACCGTTTTCAATCAGATCGAGAACGTATTCAAAGCCGGTTTCCCCACCATAGTAAGGGTCTGGCACATCAAGCATCGGCGGATTGTCGAGATAACTCAGAAACAGCGTCACCACTCCCGGCGGCTGTTCCGCCGGAACCATCCGCTGCAGAGCGGTCAGATGCCCCTGATCCATGGCAATGATCAGATCAAACCGCCGGAAGTCGGCCAGTTCGACTTTTCTGGCCCGCAGTTCCGCCAGCTCCACCCCGCGCCGCCGGGCCGCCGCCTGTGACCGCCGGTCAGGCGGTTCGCCCACGTGCCACGCCCCGGTCCCGGCGGAGTCGGTCTCAATCACACCCGACAGACCCTCCCGCTCCACCAGCGCCCGGAAGAACCCTTCTGCCGAAGGTGACCGGCAGATATTCCCGGTGCAGACAAACAAAACCCGGACCGGCTGGTCCGCTCCGGCGGCTGTCGCCCCGGATGAAGGAAAAGAGTCAGTCGCAGGCACTGTAAACCCCGGCGTTGTGATCTGATGCCATGGTCCCATGAGAGGCTGTGTCGGAAAACCCCTTTTCTTCAGATATCATGCTCCTCTGTCTGCAAAACAATGAAGGCCTCCCCCCATGACCGCCGCAGCCCCACCGTCGATCGTCATCCTGACCGGAGCCGGAATATCCCGCGAGTCCGGCCTCGACACCTTTCGCTGTGCAGGCGGGATCTGGTCACAGGTCCGGCTGGAAGATGTCGCGACACCGGATGGTTTCCGGCGTGATCCTGCCCGGGTCCATGCGTTTTACAATGCCCGGCGGGCACAGCTGGCCGATCCGGCAGTACAGCCCAATCCCGCCCATCAGGCGCTGGCCCGGTTGGAGCAGGAGTATCCCGGCGAGGTGCTGCTGGTAACCCAGAATATTGATGACCTGCATCAGCGGGCGGGCTCACAGGCCATTATCCCAATGCATGGAGAACTGCGGAAAATACGCTGCGACGCCTGCGCAACGGTTCTGCCGTGGGATCAGGACTGCTCACCCCAAAGCCTCTGTCCGGCCTGTGGCAACGGCGGATCCCTGCGGCCACATGTGGTGTGGTTCGGTGAAATGCCGCTGGAGATGGACCGGATCTATGCCGCGCTGGATGACTGCGGACTGTTTCTGTCGATCGGCACGTCCGGCACTGTCTATCCGGCAGCCGGGTTTGTCTCCCACCTGTCAGATATCGGTCTGGCTCATACGGTGGAACTGAATCTGACCCCCAGCGACGGGGCAGGACTGTTCGATGACGGCCTTTATGGTCCGGCGGGCGAACAGGTCCCCGCGCTGGTCGACCGGATTCTGCGCGGGGATATTCCGGGATGGTAATGCCCGCCGACCCTGCAGCAGAAACCACAGAATCCGTCAAAACCGCAGCCCGCGCCTGTACGGTCTGCACCGGGGTGCTGCCGCTGGGGCCCCGCCCGGTTCTGCGCGGCAACGCCTCTGCCCGATTGCTGATCGTCGGACAGGCACCGGGGACGAAGGTCCACGCCAGCGGGATCCCGTGGGATGATGCCTCCGGGGCGCGGCTGCGTCAGTGGCTGGGCCTGCCGCCGGATCTCTTCTATGACGAGGACTGTGTCGCCATCGTTCCGATGGGGCTGTGTTATCCCGGTGCCAACCCGAAAGGCGGGGACAACCCGCCGCGCCCTGACTGCGCCCCGCTGTGGCAGGCCCGGATGCGGGCCGCGCTGCCTGCTATTCAGCTGACCCTGCTGATCGGACAGTATGCCCAGCACTGGTGGCTGGGAAACCGCCGCCAGCCGACCATGACCGCCACGGTCGCCCACTGGCTGACCTACGGACCCGCCTTCTTTCCGCTGCCGCATCCAAGCTGGCGCAACACCGCCTGGCTGAAAAAGAACCCGTGGTTTGAAGAGCTGGCCCTGCCGGCTCTGCGTCAACAGGTGAGGGGGGCTATACATTCTGTCATGACCTCATGACAAAAAGGCGGCATCGGCAGGCCGGCTGCCGTCTGGACGGCACCTGCGGGAACCGGCTACGCTCCCCCTCCTTGTCTCAGCGTCCGCCGTGAGTGATCCCCATGCTGCATCTCAACAGCCGCCCCGATCTTCTGACCGACTATCCGTTCGCCCGTCTGAACACCCTGCTGGAGGGGATCACCCCCGGTCAGGATCCGCTGATCTGCTCCATTGGTGAACCGCAACATCCGGTCCCGGCGCTGGTCGCCCCGGCGCTGGCCGCCGCCAATGCCCTGTGGAGCAAGTATCCGCCGGTCAACGGCACCCCCGAATACCGGGCGACGCTGGCCCGCTGGCTGACCAACCGCTATACCCTGCCCGACGGCATGATCGAGGCCGACCGTCACCTGCTTCCGGTCTCCGGCTCCCGCGAAGGGCTGTACATGATCCACGAGATCATTGTGCCGGAGCTGAAGAACGGCAAGCGCCCGACCGCGATCATGCCGAACCCGTTCTATCAGGTGTACTATGCCGGGGCCCTGATGGCCGGGGCCGAACCGGTGCTGGTCGATGCCACCGAGGAAACCGGGTTCCTGCCCGATTTCGACAGCCTGCCGGAAGAAACTCTGGCCCGCGCCGCCGTCGTCACCCTGTGCTCTCCGGCCAACCCACAGGGCGCCGTAGCGACACTGGATCAGTGGAAACATATGATCGAGCTGGCCCGGAAGCATGATTTCGTACTGATCGCCGATGAATGCTATTCCGAAATCTACTCCGACACCCCGCCGCCGGGGGCGCTGGAAGCCTGCCGTGACCTCGGCGGTTCGCTGAAGAACGTGCTGGTCTTCAACTCCCTGTCGAAACGGTCGAGCGTGCCCGGCCTGCGGTCCGGTTTCGTTGCCGGGGACCCGGACCTGATTGCCCGCTTTGCCAAGCTGCGCTCCTACGCCTGCGCCGGGATGCCGCTGCCGGTCGTTGCCGCCGCCACCGCACTGTGGGGGGATGAGGCCCACGCCATCGAAAACCGCACCCTGTATCAACAGAAGCTGGATCTGGCGCAGGACCTGCTCGGCCCCCGCTTCGGCGCGGTCAAACCGGCAGGCGGCTTCTTCCTGTGGCTGAAGACCGGGGACGGTGAACAGGCCACCCGCCGCCTGTGGCAGGACGCGGGCGTCAAAGTGCTGCCGGGGGCCTATCTGGCTCAGGCCAGCGCCGATGGCAGCAACTGCGCCACCGATTACATCCGCGTGGCGCTGGTGCACGACCTCGAGACCACCCGCAAGATCCTGACCCGGATCGCCGCAGCGGTGTGATAACCGGCACCTGAAGCATAAACGGCGGGACCTGCGCGGGTCCCGCCGTTTTTCATTACCTGTCCGGTCCCGTCACCAGCGGCGGCGGCGGGCGGCCTCCTCCTCCACCCGCAGACCACGGCGCGGTGGGGGCTCGTCTCCCCCCATGCCGTGGTCATCCAGCGCCCCGATTCTGGCAAAGGCCCGCAACCGCGCCTGAACCCGACGGTTGACGCTGCCGCTGGTCCACTGGCCGTCCTCCTCCTGCTCACCGGCAGCGACCCCGGTCAACAGGGTGATCCCTTCATCAATGTGCCGGACCGGCCAGATATGGAACGCCCCATCGGCACAGGCTTCCACCACGTCATCGCGCAGCATCAGATGGGCAACGTTCGAGGCCGGGATCAGAACGCCCTGCTCTCCGGTCAGTCCCCGGCTGACGCATAGATCAAAGAAGCCCTCAATCTTTTCGTTCACCCCACCGATCGCCTGTACCCGCCCAAACTGATCGACCGACCCCGTAACGGCCAGAGACTGCCGGATCGGGACCTCGGCCAGAGCCGACAGCAGGGCATACAGTTCCGTCGAGGAGGCGGAGTCCCCATCCACCATCCCATAAGACTGTTCGAAGGTCAGCGTCGCGGTCAGCCGCAGCGGCTCCATGGTGCCGAAGCGGTGAGCGAGAAATGAGGACAGGATCAATACGCCTTTGGAATGGGTCGGCCCGCCCAGATCGACCTGACGCTCAATATCGATCACCTCACCGCGCCCGGCCCGGACCCGGGCAGAAATCCGGCTGGGCTTGCCAAAGGCATTCGGTCCGACCTCCAGTACCGCCAGCCCATTGATTTCGCCGATTGCCTCACCATCGGTCTCAATGCGGATGATGTCACGCGTGATCTCATCCTGAATGGCCGCCGGAATGCGCCCGAACCGCCGCCGCCGCCCGTCAATGGCCTGCGCCACATGATCGGCGTTGATCAGATCCTGCCGGGCGCCACGGGCGAAATGATCGGCCTCACGGATCAGGTCGGCCAGATCCCCCATATGGGTGGTCAGCCGCTCCGCATCCTCGGCCAAACGCGAGCCGTATTCGACGATCTTCGCCGCCGCCAGACGCCCCAGAGGAAGCGTACCCTTCTGGCGGGCCATTTCGGCCAGAACCAAAGCGAAATCGCGGACCGTCTCCGGGGTACGGTCAATGTGGGTGTTGAAATCCGCCACCACCTTGAACAGACCGCTGAAGTCGGGGTCATATTCCGACAGCAGATAGAAAGTCATCGGCTCGCCGATCAGAACCACCTTCACCTGCAACGGGATCGGTTCCGGCTCCATCGCCTGCGTTGACCACATCCCCCACGAGCCACCGGGCACCTCTATCCGGATCTCCCCCTTCCGCAGGGCCCGCTTGAGATCATCATACGCGAACGAATTCTGCAGCAGCTTGCGGGCCTCCAGCATCAGGAAGCCGCCGTTGGCCCGGTGCAGGGCCCCGGCCTTGATCAGATGGAAATCGGTGATCAAGGCCCCCAGCTGCTGACGGTATTCAATCCGCCCCAGCAGGGCAGGCTGGGTCGGGTGATCCTCCATCACCACCGGGGCAACCGTTGCACCGTCGTGATCAATCAGCACATTGACCCGATACCGCCGGAACCGCGCCTCATCACCGACCTTGCGCAGATAGGGCGGGACCCCGTCCTGCTGATCCTGCTCCTGCGGATCAGTGAGAAACAGGCTCGCATTGTCCTTCAGGTCAGCATGCACCTGATCGAGGTATTCCAGCACCTGCGGGCAGTCCGCGTAGATCTCCTTACGCTCGGCAATTTCCAGCTTCACCACCCGGTCGGCGGTGTCGGCATCCAGAGCCCGGATTTTTTCCCGCTTCTCCCGCTCCCACTGTGGGGCCTCCCGCAGGGCTTCCTCCAACCCCTTCTGAAGCTCCCCCATCGCCTCCTTCAGGCGCTGCTGTTCCTCCTCCGGAAGCTTATGGAAGTCATCCGGCGTCAGCACCTCTCCCTCTTTTTCCGGGGCCAGCGCCAGCCCCATCGGGGTGCGGACCAGCGCGATGCCTTTGGCCTCAGCCCGCCCGCGATGCTCTTCCAGAGCCTGTTCCTGCCGCTGCTTAATAGCCTCTTCCAATGCCTTGCGCTGCTGACGGTACTCATCGGCCTCAAAGGCGGCAGGCAGAGAATGACGCAGCTCTTCAACCAGAGCGTCCATATCGCGGGCGAACTGGCGGGCCCGGCCCGCTGGCAGGGTCAGGGCCCGCGGACGGTAGGAGTCCGAGAAGTTATAGACATAAACCCAATCCTGCGGCACCGGCAGGGCGGCGGCGGCCTCCGCCAGATAGCGCCTGACCAGACTGGACTTTCCCGTCCCCTCCGGCCCCATGCAGAACAGGTTATAGCCCGGCCCGTTCATTCCCAGAGCAAACCGGACCGCCTCAATCGCCCGCTCCTGCCCGATTGGCCGGTCAAAGGGCGGGGCCTCGGACGAACGCTCATAGGGCACCAGAGCCGGATCAACCCGGCGGGCCAGAAGGTCGGTCGGTAACGGGGCGGGGCAAAGCGGCTGGGTCATCGGCGGCACCTGCGGAGCATAGGCGGACAGAGCAAAGAGCAACGGTCAGGCAATACTGGTCTCAATCCGATCCATATCGTCATCGGACAGACCGAAGTGGTGACCAATTTCATGGATGATCACATGGCGGACCAGATGCCCGAGATCCTCGCCGGTCTCACACCAGTAATCGAGGATCGGGCGACGATAGAGGAAGATCATGTCCGGCTGGGTGGAAACCGTCCCCACGCTTTTTTCCGCCAGCGAAATACCGTGATACAGACCCAGCAGATCAAACGGGGTTTCAAGCCCCATCTCCCGCTCCACCTCCGCATCGGGGAAATCCTCGACCTGCACCACCAGCTGGGTGACGTGATCGGCAATTTCAGCCGGCAGGGTCAAAATCGCATCCCGGGCGATCATATCGATATCGGCCAGAGACGGGGCGACAGTAAAAGACGGGGCTGAAGACACGCGAAACTCCCTGAGCGGCAGACAGATCAGGCGGTGCGGGACAGGCCCCACCCGATCCCCCCGTTGCAGCCACGGGGCGGATCCGTCATCTTCCCGGAGATGGGGAGGAAACACCAGAGTTTCCAGCCCTTTCCACAGGGCTGACCGTGCTGCGGCGCACGCACAGGACCGCAGGGGCGGACCGGCCGGACAGAGAGGTCCATACAATGGCAAACGACACCAAAGCCAGCTGCCCCCAACCGCTGACCCTTGCGGAACGCGAGGCCCTGCCCCGGATTCTCCCCCTCTGGGCCGTGTCTTCAGACGGAAAAACCCTGTGCCGCGGCCTGCGGTTCAGCGATTTTTCCGCTGCCTTCGGGTTCATGACACGGGTGGCGCTGGAGGCGGAGCGGATCAATCATCATCCCGACTGGCAGAACGTCTATGCGACCGTCACCATCCGACTGACCACCCATGATGCGGAAACCCTGACCGTAAGGGATATCCAGCTGGCCGCCGTCATTGACCGTCTGGCCCGTGAGGGTGACGCTTCCTGACCGGTCAGGGCCGGGCGGGAACCGGATCACCCGGCCTTCCGCAGCATTTCCATCGCAGCGTTCAGCTGGCTCATCCGGTTGTGATTGCCATAAGAACTGTCCGGGTGATGGACCGTCGCCAGCATCCGGAACCGGGCCCGTATTTCCCGAGCACTGGGGTCGGAATAAGGGGAAAAACCAAGGATGTGCAGAGCCTCGGCACGGGTGGTTACCCCATTCGGCAGCGGATCGAAGGACAGGACACTGATCACGGTGCGCAGGCGGTCGATCTCTTCCCGCAGGCCCATCAGCTCACGCTGCTTCTGGGCCCGCTCCTCCTCCCGGGCACGGTCGGCTTCCGCTGCGGCAAGCTCAGCCTGACGGGCATCAAAGGCATCCGGGTGATCGACATCCAGCGACATCGTTCCGCCATCGAGCGCAAGAGCCAAATTCAAAGCTTTACGGATAAAAGGCACGGTCAGACCGGGCGGAAGACGGACCTGAAGCCGGGGCTTCCGCTTCCACGGGCGGCCTTCAGCCCGTCCTGACTTCAGCACCACTGTTTCGCGGTCGTCCTCCGGTGGTTCCCCCGGGTCGGCAAAGGCTTCGATAACCGCCTCAGGAATCACCAGCATGACAGACCGGGCCACATCACCGGCATTGACATGACGGCGTTCCGCCAAAGCCAGAATGGCATCCCGAAAAGCCGATGAGCACGATAGGGTATAAGAGTCTTTCAGCGTGGCCATGACGGTAAAACTGACACCTGTATTGGATCAACCAGAAGCCCTGCCGCCAAAAACCAGCCGGAATCATCACCCTACCGTACCGATTTCGCAACGGACTGCCCTGCGGATGCAGCATTTCAACTACATTTGCAGACCAAAACCGGCTTTGCAACCCCGTTTTCCCTGATTGCCTCGCGGTCTAGCGTGCCTTCGTCGATCATGCCCCAGCCCATCTCTTATAAATCAGATGAGATTTTCTGATTAATGCATTGATATAAAAATAATTTATCATGCGACTACAGAAGCAGGCCATTTTTGGGAAAATACGTAAAATTTACCCCCCATCTGCCGAAATCCACTGCGCTTCCGAAATGTCTGGGAGGGGAGATAATAAAAAAATGCGCGAAAAACGCGCATTTCAAGCTAAACAAAAATATTAGAAAATCACATTATACATTTGATTTTATTCAGATTTATAGCGGAAGAACCTGCCCCAACAGAGAGGCAACCGCATCCCCGCACACAGGTCTGGAGAACAGATAGCCCTGCCCCTGATCACACCCCTCCCCCCGCAGAAAGTCCCACTGCGCCCGCGTTTCGATCCCTTCGGCGACAACAGACAGGCCCAAAGCCCGGGCCATCGCAATCACAGCCCGAACGATCGCGGCATCTTCCCCGCTGTCCGACACCCCATGGATGAAAGAGCGGTCAATCTTCAGGTGTTGAATCGGAAAACGCCGCAAGACGGACAACGAGGAATATCCGGTCCCGAAGTCATCAATTGCACAGATAATTCCCATATCTTTCAATTGGGTAACAACAGAGATGGCCTGTGCCGGGTCTGCCATTGCCGACGTTTCCGTCAGCTCCAGCTCCAGCGCAGCCGGTAACAGCCGCCAGGTCTCAAGGGCTGTGCGGATTCCTGCCATCAACTGACGGCTATTCTGGAACTGCCGCCCGGAGATATTGACCGCAACCGGCACCGTCGGCAGGCCCCGATCCTGCCAATGCCGGATCCAGCGACAGGAGTCCTGCATCACCTGCTGGCAAATCGCATCAATCAGACCATAATCTTCAGCGATTTCAATAAATTCTGACGGGGGAACCATGCCCCTGTCCACGGTCTGCCAGCGGGCCAGAGCCTCCAGCCCGACGATCTGGCCCGTCGCCGTCTGAACCTTCGGCTGAAAGTGGGCAATAAACTGCCCGGCATCCAACCCACGGCGGATCTTCTGGCGCATTGTCAGCATCTGGCTGGCCCGGCGACCCAGCGCTTCGGTGTAGATCTCAACCCCACCCGGCCCCTGACCTTTTGCCCGGTGCAGCGCTGCTTCCGCATGGCGGATCAGGGTATCTGCATCCAGACCATCCTGCGGATACATCGAGACGCCTGCCGAGACAGACAGATCAAACTCTGACGGCCCAACGCTCACCGGGCTGATAAAGGCCTCGGAAATCCGTGCGATCACCGCCAGCAGGGCATCGCGGTCCCGCAACCCCGGCACCAGCAGCAGGAACTGGTCTCCCCCCGTCCGGCAGGCCAGCATCTCTTGCCCGGCCAGCGCCTGTAACCGCCCAGCCACCTGACGAAGCACCTGATCCCCGACGTCATGCCCGCAGGTGGTGTTGATCATGGTGAAACGGTCAACCCCCAGCATCAGGACCCCCACCATACTGCGGGACCGGTCAGCGTCGGCCCGCGTGCCGGGAAAACGGTCGAGAAACAGAGCCCGGTTCCCCAGACGGGTCAACGGGTCGTAATAAGCCAGAAAGGTCAGTTCATCCTCGACCCGCTTTCGGTCGGTGACATCCAGGGCCACACCATCCCATATCAGCCGCCCGGCCTCGACAGCACGGGGCGTACCCAGAAACCGAACCCAATGACCGATACCACTGCGGGCCCGCAGATACAGATCAAGCTCCAGCGGATCCATCCGATCCGCCGATTGCGCCAAGGCCTGCCGCAGGGTCTGGCACTGGGCCAGATCCATCAGCCCCGTAAAAACCTGCGGATCAGCCGTCAGATCTGTGGGCAGAACCCCCAGAAGATCGCGGCACCCATCGCTGGCATACGTGAAAACCGCCCCACATGCCGCCGTCTCTTCCGGGACCGACAGGATCTGAAAGACCATCCCCTGCAAATTACCGGTAATGCTCAACAGGCGGTGCTCGCTGGCATGCAAACGGGCCTCGGTTTCGCGCCGCCGGGTGATGTCACGGACCACGGCGATAAAGGTACGATGCCCGTCAGAGACCACTTCGGATACGGTCAGCTCCACCGGGATCAGACGCCCGTCAGAGCGACAGACGTCCATTTCATGCGGACCGGCCCCGATAATCCATCCCCCGCCCAGCTCATTATGCCGGGCCAACGCCTGCCGGTGCTCTTCGGCCTGATGATCAGGCATCAGAGAAAACACCGATTGCCCCTGCAAGGCCCCGGGGGACAGGTCGAACACCCGGGCAGCGGCGGCATTGATCAGCTCAATCGTCCCCAGATCATCAAAGGTCAGGATCCCGTCCGCCGCATGATCCATGATCATGCTCAGCCGCTGCTCGGCCAGCATCCGGTCACTGACATCAATCAGCACACAGTCCCAGCGGATATCCCCATTCTCCATCCGCTCCGGTCTGGCGGTTCCGGACAACCAGCGGACCCGCCCGTCCCGCGTCACCGCCCGGACAGTCTCACTATAAGGGGTCAGATCAACGGCAGACCGGCGGATGCGGTCCATATAATCATCACGGTCCGCCCAGTGGAGACACCCCAGACAACCATCAGGGGTCACCCGCATGTCTGCCGGAGCATAGCCCAATGCATCCTGCACACCCCCGGAGAAGAACGGATAGTCTATCTGTCCGGTGGAGCGCATCACCCGATGGAAGACCAGACCGGGCAGGCCGGTGGCGATCATACCGAGGCGGTCCTCCGCCTCAGCCCATCCAGAGGACGGGGCCTCGACCGGATCGGCAGGGCCGAAACGGCGCAGACTGAAAACCCGGACAGCATCGCTGCCCAGCCCCTGCGTCTGGATCGAAACTTCAAGAACCTGCCCGCCCCCACCCGAGGATGCCGGAAGGGTAACGGTCCCACGCGCCTTTTCCCCATCAAGACGGGTCATGAGCGTAAACAGATCCCGCTCAGTATCCGGCAGGTCGGCAATCTGATGACCAAGAACCCGCGCCGGATCAACGCCCAGCAGGCGAGCCGCCTGCGGGTTAATCAACGTCACGGTCTGGGCATCATCAATCACCACCAGACCAACGGACACCACAACCCCAGCCGCCTGAAAAATTTCAGCCACACTGGCGTGTCTCAGAAATTCCGCTGACTGAGGGGACAGGCCTGCACTCATTCCACCCCCTTTTCCGGGCTGAAGCGCCATCGCACGCCAGCCCCCATTCCCTACCCTGCATTTCTGTCCGCTCATCTCGGCGGATTAAGGGAAATGGTAACGCCGCCCGGGTGGTGACACAATACGCCGATCAGCGAAAGCCCCTCCGCCCGATGAACGGGCGGGGCACAAGAGAGAATATTATGAAGAAAATGGTGCCGCAGAAGGGACTTGAACCCCCGACCCACGCATTACGAATGCGTTGCTCTACCAACTGAGCTACTGCGGCACACCGTGGATAAGTAAGAGAGCTTATCCTGAGTTTTCCGGCATTTTCCTTCTCTTGCGAAGGAGAACCGGACCGGCTAATCAGAGGCACCCTGTCTCGGGAGCTGGCTATCAGCCGGTGTGGCGCGCAAGATAGACGCCGAAGGACGGTTTTGCAAGCCCCGTTTGACAGGCGCCTTTCAACCTGTGGAACCCGCCCCATGCCTTCTGCCGCTGCGTCTTCTGGTGCCCGTTACATCCTTCTCGATCGGGACGGCACCATCAATGTGGATACCCACTATCTGTCCGACCCCAACGATCTGCGGCTTGAAACCGGGGTGGCGGACGGTCTGCGGCATCTGCGGGATATGGGGTTCCGGTTTGCGGTCCTGACCAACCAGTCCGGCATTGCCCGTGGCTATTTTACCCGGGAACGGCTGGACGAAATTCATCAGCGCCTGTCCGAGATCCTCGCGGCAGAAGGGATCCATGTTGACGGATACTTCCTGTGCCCGCACGGCCCCGATGAAGACTGCCCGTGTCGGAAGCCTCTGCCCGGTCTGGGGGAACAGGCCCGCACTGCGCTGGGGTTTGATCCCACGCAGGCATGGATGATCGGCGACAAGGATGCTGACGTCGGACTGGGGCAGGCACTGGGGGCGCGGACCGTGCTGGTCCGTACCGGCAAAGGGGCCAAAACCGAAGCCGCCCAAACCTGCACCCCAACCCTGATTGCCGACACGCTGGCCGACGCAGCCCGACAGATCGCCGCTTTTGAAGCCCAGTGAGGACATTGCCCTACGCTGGATCTGACGCAAGATCAAGCAGCAGCGGCGCATGATCGGAGGGGGGATCCCAGTCCCGCCCTTCGGTCAGTACCGTATAGCCGGACAGGCGGGGTTTCAACGCCGGCGTCACCCAGACATGGTCAAGACGACGCCCTTTGTCGGCAGCCCGCCAGTCAGCGGCGCGGTAGCTCCACCACGTGGAGAGGCGCTGCTGAGAGGGTACAAATTCGCGGGCAGCATCCACCCAGCCACAGCTGTCCTGCACCCGGCGCAGGTGATCGACCTCGACCGGAGTATGGGTGATGACCCGCAGCATCTTCCGATGATCCCAGACATCGGACGGCAGCGGGGCAACATTGAAATCCCCCATCAGAACAGCCGGATCCTCCGGCCGATGTAATGCAGACAGGCCCGACGCCACCGCCGTCAGGTACCCCAGCTTATAGGCAAATTTCGGATTCTTCTCCGGGTCAGGCTCATCCCCTCCCGCCGGAATATACAGGGAATGAACCGCGACGCCGCAGACACGGGCAGAGATATGGCGGCAATCCTGACGGTTGCCCCAGTCATGAACCCGGATTTCCTCCAGCGGATAGCGGGACAGGATCGCCACCCCGTTATACCCCTTCATCCCGGCCAGCGCCTGATACGGGTACCCCAGCGCGGCACAATCCAGCGCCGGAAACAGCGGGTCAGGACATTTGGTTTCCTGCAGGCAGATAACATCGGGGCCCGCCGCCTGCGCCAGCCGCTGGAGCAGCGGCAGACGCAGGCGGACCGAGTTGATATTCCAGGAGCAAAGCCGCAGGGGTGAGGTCGCTGCCATCAGACCAGCGTAAACTCCAGAACCGGCAACCCTTCCACTTCGGCCCGCACCGCATCCCCCGGCACCAAAGCAGCCACCCCTTCCGGAGTTCCGGTAAAGATCAGGTCTCCAGCCGCCAGCTCCACCACCTGCGACAGGTGCGCAATGATTTCCAGCGGAGACAGGATCATTTCATCCAGCCCGCCATCCTGCCGCACAGAGCCATTTACCGAAAGGCGGATCCGGGACGACGGCGGCACTACCTGATCCAGCGGGGCGGTCAGCGGCAGAAGCGGGGCCAACGGCGCAGAACGGTCAAAGCCCTTGGCCATATCCCAGGGACGCCCGGCCTTTTTCGCCTCAGCCTGCAGATCACGCCGCGTCAGATCAACCCCAACCCCAATGCCGTAAAGGGTTTCAGCCGCCTGCTCGACAGTCAGGTCCGTCCCGCCGCCCTTCAGCGCCAGAACCAGTTCGACTTCATGATGCAGATCCTTGGTCGCCTGCGGATACGGCAACACCGCCCCGGAGGGAACAACCGCGTCAGCCGGCTTGCAGAAGAAAAACGGCGCCTCTTTGCTCGGATCCCCACCCATTTCCCGGGCATGGGCGGCATAATTCCGTCCGACACAGAAAATCCGGCGCACCGGAAACACAGCATCCGTACCGGCGACAGCAACAGTCGCAGCGGGCGGCGGAGCAATAACGGTGGAGGTCATGACGGCAAAATCCTGTACAGACAAAACACGGTATGCCACCGGTTGTCGCACAGTTTTGGCATCTGTTGAAGAACGGGCTGTCGAAGCACGGAGAAAACGCTGGCCCGGAAATATGGAACGCCCGGTCAGGGGGGGACCGGGCGTTCGGCTCCGTGAGGAGCGCCGGACAACGGTAGGGGAAACCGTGTTCCGGAGTAGGACAGGCATTTCGCACTGTCCGTGTCGGGATTTGATTTAAGTCAAAACCGTCCTCGCCGCCACCCCCGTAAAAGCATGACAGATATGCGACAGACGCATGACGGTTGTATTATAAAGAAAGATGATCATCCACGGGGTGATCTTGATCACACTTCCATGAGTGAATATCAGCGGTTATCACCGGGAAGATCTGTGTACACGAACAGTTCGTTCTTGAACTTCACATCCGTCCGGGCATTAAACAGCGAGACCATCGTCTCAATCCCCTGCGCATCCGTCACCCGCCACTGCCGCAGCTCGAACGGAGAGTCAGCAAACACCAGTGTCAGCGATCCTGCCGCCGGATCAGAGGCCATGACAAGATCGACCTCACTCACCCCTTTACTGCGGCGGATCCCGGTCATGATGATATCAGGGTCAGAAAACCGTACACTTTCCCGCAGCAAAATGCCCGCAGGAGTCGAATCCAGCGGCAGATGCGTCACCTGCCCGCTTTCCTTATCGACATAAATCAGCCAGGTCCCGTCAGCGATGATTTTGACCTGAGACGGTGCGTCGTAGGACAGATTCATCTTGCCCGGACGCTTGATCGACACCATGCCTTCCTGCGACGACCCTGAGGAGGTGATCTGCAGAATGCGGGCCTGCAACGTTTTCAGGGCCGACATGTAGGATTCGGCCGCCTTCAGGAAAGCCTGATCCTCCGCTGTCGGAGTATAGGCCGCCGGACCGGAAGACGTCGCTGCCTGCACTGCCGACGGAGCAAAAACCCCCGCGCCGGTCAGCAACGGCAGGGCTACGGCAGCGGCAGATAACAGGATACGGCACGACAGCATTGGGCAGACTTCCTCGAACACAGGCACGGATCTCAGTGCGGGATCCGGCAACAGACATAATCACCGATCATGGCTAAAGCATGGCTGCAACCGCGATCACAGGCTCTTAAAAGCCTTCCTGCGGCGGCGGCAGAAGCACCTCTCGCTTTCCGGCGGAATTCGCCCGGGAAATCATCCCGTCCTTTTCCATCCGCTCGACCAGACGGGCTGCCCGGTTATACCCGATTTGCAGATGACGTTGAATAAAGCTGGTCGAGACTTTGCGCTCCCGCGCAATCAAGGCCACTGCCTGATCGAACAGGGCATCTCCCCCTGTTCCGTCATCACCGCCCCCCGTAAGCATATCCAGGATGCTGGACTGCCCCTGCTCCTCTTCATCAATCACCGCCTCGATATAATCCGGCGTGCCCTGATCTCGCAGGAAGGAGGCAACATCCTCAACCTCCTGATCCGAGACAAACGGACCATGCACGCGGCTGATCCGGCCCCCGGCCGCCATATACAGCATATCCCCCTGCCCCAGCAGCTGCTCTGCCCCCTGCTCGCCCAGAATGGTCCGGCTGTCAATCTTACTGGTGACCTGGAAAGAGATCCGCGTCGGGAAGTTGGCCTTAATCGTGCCAGTAATCACATCAACGCTGGGGCGCTGGGTTGCCATGATCAGATGAATCCCGGCGGCACGGGCCATCTGGGCAAGGCGCTGGATCGCTGCCTCGACATCCTTGCCCGCAACCAGCATCAGGTCAGCCATTTCATCGACAATGACCACAATGAAGGGCAGCGGCGTCATATCCAGCTGCTGCTCTTCATACTCCGGCTTACCGGTTTCCGGGTCAAAACCGGTCTGCACCAGACGGGTCAGGGGCTGCCCTTTGGCACTGGCATCCCGCAGTTTCTGGTTATAACCGGCAATATTGCGTACCCCCATCTGGCTCATGGCGCGATAGCGGCTTTCCATTTCCTTCACCGCCCACTTCAACGCCACAACGGCCTTCCCGGGGTCAGTCACCACCGGCGTCAGAAGATGGGGTATACCGTCGTAAACGCTGAGCTCCAGCATCTTCGGATCAATCATGATGAAGCGACAGTCGGCGGGACTCAGGCGGAACAACAGCGAGCAGATCATGGTATTGACCGCGACCGACTTGCCTGACCCGGTGGTACCCGCGATCAGCAGATGGGGCATACGGGCCAGATCAACGTAAACCGGCGCCCCGCCGATATCCTGCCCCAACGCCAGCGTCAGGGTCCCCGGCTGGCGGGGCATGGCATCAAGCGACAGCAGGCCCCGGAAGTTCACCATCTCGCGCTTACTGTTGGGCAGTTCGATCCCGATGGTGGACTTACCGGGCACAACGGCAATACGGACGCTGATCGCGCTCATGGAGCGGGCAATATCGTCGGCAAGACCGACAACGCGGCTGGTCTTGGTGCCGGGGGCGGGCTCAAGTTCATACAGGGTCACCACCGGACCGGGCCGGACTTCGACAATCCGGCCATTCACCCCAAAATCATCCAGAACCCCTTCCAGAAGGCGGGCATTCTGGGCAAGTGCCTCTTCATTAAACGCCGAGACTCCGCTGCCCTTCAGAGGGTGCAACAGATCCAGCGGTGGCAAACGGAAGGCAGGCGCCCCCTCTTCCGGCAGCAGCGACGCCTGCCGGGCCGCCAGATCTTTTCGCGACACCGGCTTCGGCGACACCGGAGCAGAGGGTGGGGTAATGACCGGATCCGGACGGGATGGCGGCAAAGGCGACACCACCTTAACAGTCTCCGGCGGGGTTTCATCCGACGCAGGCATCGCCGGGTTCGCCGCAGCCTTCTGCAACGGTCTCTCGGGTTCGGGTCCAGCGGTCATCACTGGCTCCTGACGCCCCTCGTCGACGACAGATGGCCCCTCCCGACGCAGAGTATCCCGCAGTTTTCCGCCAAAACGCCAATGCCGACGCCCGCTCCGTACCGTCTCTGACGGATCTGGGTTCCCGGCACCGGTTTCCTCCTGCAAGGTTTCAGGAGCATGGCCGGAAAGCGACGTCTGCCGCACGGCCTGCACGACCGTGAATACCCGGAAAACGGCCCGCCACTCCCGCCACCGCAGCATCGCCACCCATAGATATAGCACCCCGCCGAGAATCCCGCCGCCCAGCTGGCCGAGCTGAACCACGGACGGGGACAGACCATTTTCGCGCACCATCAGGCGCAAAGTATTGACCAACATCGTACCACTGACGCCGCCCAGACTGACCGGAGCGGTCCAGAATGCTGGCGGGGGAAACAGCAGAGCAATGCCGCTGGCCAGAATCAAGGCCGCCACCAATGCAACCAGACGCAACCAGATCCAGCGGATTGGTGAGGCAAACAGCAGCCGCACCCCCCAAAAAACAAGCAGTGCCAACGGGCCGATGGCCAAAATGCCAAAGCCCTGAAACAGGGTATCCGCCATCAGCGCCCCCGGTAACCCCAGCAGGTTATCCACCTGCTTTGGCCCGGCCGTATTGAGAGAGGGATCGGAGGGAGAATAGCTCCACAACGCCACAGCCAGCGCACCGGACGACAGGATCAGACACAGTCCGATCAGACGGCGGCACAGCCGGGTCAGGGCTTCTTTCGCCTCAGGCGGAAGAAGACGGGTCCGGTCTTTAACGGGCGGGCGGGGGGCTTTTTTCGTCGACATGCGCGGCACTATAAACGGAACAAATCAGGGACGGAATGGCCCGCATCACAGAACCCGGCCAAATGCCCTCATCGCCAGAGCAGGCAGCCCCCCTCGCGGCGATCAGGGCGACAGCAACGGCCCGAAACGATCACAGACCTGCTGATAAATATCCCGCTTGAAGGGCACAATCAGCCGCGGAACATCGGCCAGCGGTACCCACTGCCACGCATCAAATTCAGGGTGCTCGGTTTCCAGCGTGATGTCGTGGTCCTGACCGGTGAAACGCATCAGGAACCATTTCTGCATCTGCCCCCGGTACCTGCCTTTCCAGACTTTCCCGATCAGATCCTGCGGCAGGTCGTAATACAGCCAGTCGTCCGTTTCGGCCAGCAGGTCAGCGGCGTTGGTTCCGATTTCCTCCAGCAGTTCCCGCCGGGCGGCATCCCGCGGATTTTCGCCCGAATCGATCCCTCCCTGCGGCATCTGCCAGGCGTCCTGATCCGTATCGATCCGACGGGCGACAAACACCTTGTTGTCGGCATTCACCAGCATGATCCCGGCGCAGGGACGATAGGGCAGCGACTCGCGGTCAATCAACGGGGCAGACGGATGAGACATGGTGCATCCTGATGTCAGTGTGTTAGGCCAAGCCCCCTCTTGCCCCAACAGACCACAGGACTGTCAGAAGCGGGAGCAGGCAGGCAGGACAGAAATCAGCCTGCCGGAATACCTGTCGTCGCGGAAACCGGCGCAAACACCACACCCTGCGCCTGCAGGGTTGCCATCCACGCCAGCAGACGGTCATAGGCCATCGGCGACGGATTGGTCACACCGACGGCAGTGCCCCGCTGCTTGGCCACAGTGACCAGATAGCTGAGGCGGGCGTCAAAGGCGTCCCGGAACGGCCTGTCATCCACCATGACAATGTTCTGCACCACCGGCACGGCAATGCCGCGCATATCCCCCAGTCCTTTCGGACTCGCGGTATGGACATACATCACGCCATACTTTGTCATTGCCTCAAGCACCGGCCGCATATGCACCGGAGACGCACCGAACTTCCCCCCCATGCGCCCGAGCAGGCCGACATAGCCGGTGGTTTTGCCCAGAATGGTTTCCAGGCGGGTCAGGTTATCAATCTGCGGCAAAATCGTCAGCAGCCCAAGCGGGCCGGGATCCTGACTCGGAAAATTCTCAGGCTCCAGCGGCAACTCAAGCATCACCTCGTGGCCATTAGCCCGGGCTTTTTTCACAAATTCGTCGAGTCGCGGCGAATACGGCGAAAACGCGAGCGTCACTTCCGGCGGCAGCTTACGGATTGCCGTATCTGTGGCGTCGGGGTTCATCCCCAGCCCACCGACGATTACCGAAACCTTCGGGGCCGAAGCCGGCAGAGGCGGCTGCACCTTGAAGGGATGGGCATAAGCCTGCCATGAAGCCCGGCCATCCCGGCCAAGAATCGGCAGAATACCAAGCGGACTGCGCTTGGCCAGATCCGGGTCGGGGGCTTCCTTCAACGGAGCGGGCGGCACTTTCAGATCCGGCAGACCGGCATAGCTCGGAGTCTTGCCACCGGCAGCCCGCAGAGTCGGCCCCAACGGATCGACCAACATCGGCAGGGCAGCCATCGGATCAACCACTTTAGGCTTCCCGGCATTCGGGTCAGCCGGGGGCGCGGTCGGCTCCGTCGGCTTTTCAGCCTGTGCGGCAACCGCTGCCTCAGCCGGAGCAGCCTCGCCCGGAGCAGCAGGGGCATCCTGCCCCGATTGCAGCCAAGGGCGGCGGGCTGTTGACTTCTCAGTGCCTAATGCAGAGGCCGGATCCGTCTTCGCCTGCAGCGGTGGCTTCGGCGGTGGCGGCATTGCCATGGTCACACGCGTCCCCGACACCACCGCCTCAGCAGGCGGCACTGCGATCGGCACGCCTTTTTCATTGAGAACGGTCAGCCCTTCCGCAACCCAAGGCTCAGGCTCAGAGGAACCGAACAACCAGAAAAGGCCAGCCCCCAGAACCAGAACCAGCGCAGCAGTGGAAATCAGCCCCATCACCGTCCGGCGACGGCGGCGGTTGCGGTAGATCTCGTCAGCCTCATCTGTGGCAAACGGATCTTCCGGGCTAACTCCCCCCAGAGCCGAAAAATCGTCTTCTGCGGGGTAGCCAGGGTCTTCAGTGGTCGCCCGGAGAACCGGCTCTTCGGAAACAGAAAAGGGGTCAGCAGCCCGCGCCGAAGAGGGAGGGGACTGCGATAACGGATCGGACGCAAAATCATCCGCAGGCGGGACCGAGACCTCCGGCGGCGGCAGGGCCTCCAGCTCAGAGGCGATCAGGGCCAGCAACTGCGGATCATCAAACGGGTCGGGCCCGGCAGCCACAACACCCTTGGCTTTCAGAAACGGGATCTTCCCGAGAAGCGATTGCAGTCCACCGCCAGAAGCCGCAGCGCCAGAAGACGCGGGCTTCTTTTTTCCGGAAGGCTTTTTCCCAGGAGATTTCCGGCTCTTCTCTGCCTTCGGCGCGAACGAGTCGTCATCGTCGGCATCATAAGCCGCCGAATCTTTCTCTTTCCGCTTGAAAAGGGATTTAAGAGAAAAAGCCACCCTGCTCCCCTGTCTCTGTCTGGGCCGCATTATCGCTGAACGTCTGACCGGGCGCCCTTTCCGGGCACACCGCTCAGCCCCATATCGCCCGAACTATGCAGAACGGCCCGTTAAAGAAGCGTTAGGGGGACCGCCACACCGCCCTGTCCGGCACCCGGCATAACCCTATAAAACAAAAAGAGAAGCCCGCACAAGCGGGCTTCCCCCTCTGATCTGTATTTACTGCACCGTCGTCTGACGTTCCCGGAAGATCGCAACCCCCCGCAGAATATCAAGCGCACGGGACAGCTGATAATCCTCGACCTTTCCGTCAGGGCCCGGAGCCGGAGCAACATCGACTCCATCATCCTCGGCCTCAGGAGCAGGCTTTGCGTCTTTCGCCTTCGGATCCGCATCCTTCTTATCAGAGGCCGGGGCATTCGGGTTCTTCAGGGCCTTCGGCAGATCGGCCTCAGCACGGCGATGCGGCTCGGGGCTGCCGTCCGCAAGCTTCAGCTGACGGACCTCTATATCCGGCTCAATCCCGACAGCCTGAATCGACCGACCCGACGGCGTGTAGTAACGCGCCGTGGTCAGGCGCATCGCCCCATGACCGGCCAGCGGAATGATCGTCTGCACCGAGCCTTTCCCGAAGCTCTTGGTGCCGACAATGATCGCCCGGCGGTGATCCTGCAGGGCCCCCGCGACAATTTCAGACGCCGACGCCGACCCGTCGTTGATCAGCACCACCAGCGGCAGGCCGTCAATCAGGTCACCCTTACGGGCATTATAGCGCTGGGTATCCTCAGCATTCCGGGACCGGGTCGAAACGATTTCCCCGGCATCGAGGAAAGCATCAGACACCGAGATCGCCTGATCGAGCAGCCCACCCGGATTGTTCCGCAGATCGAGAACGAAACCGCGCAACTTGTCGTTACCGATTTCCTTCCGCATCTTCTCGACGCCTTCCTTCAGGCCGTCATACGTCTTTTCGTTGAAGGCCGTCAGGCGGATATAGCCGATATCCCCTTCGCGGTGCCACCGGGCCGACTTGATCTGGATGACGTCGCGGGTCAGCGACACGTCAAACGGCTGCTTCCCTTCCCGGCGGATCGTCAGCTTGATCGCCGTGCCGACCTTACCGCGCATCTGCTCAACCGCATCCTGCAGACTCAGGCCCAGAACCGGCTTGCCATCCAAATGAGAGATCAGATCGCCCGGCTGCAGCCCGGCCCGGAAGGCAGGCGTGTCGTCAATCGGCGACACCACCTTCACCAGACCGTTTTCCATCGATACTTCAATGCCCAGACCGCCGAACTCGCCTTTGGTCTGAACCTGCATGTCCTTGTAATTATCCGCATTCAGGTAGGACGAATGCGGATCAAGGCTGCTGAGCATGCCATTAATGGCAGCTTCAATCAGCTGCTGGTCGGTCACCGGCTCCACGTAGTCGCGACGGACCCGTTCGAAAACGTTCCCGAACAGATCAAGCAGACGGTAGATGTCCTCGTTCGATCCGTTCTCGGTTCCCTTGGTTTCGGCCAGCGCCGGTGCAGACACCGTGGTTTGAAATGCAACCCCCGCCCCGAAGGAGAGAGCCGCCACGGCACACGCCGCAATCAGAGACTTCCGCATCATGTTCGCAGTATTCAACCTTTGCGAGCCGTTAGCCAAGGCAGGGGATTCACCGCCTGTCCGTCCTGACGCACTTCGACATAAAGGGCCGGATCCTCAGACGATCCCATAAGCCCGACCGGTTCGCCAGCCTTTAAACGCTGACCCACCGAGACGTCGATGCGCCCCATTCCCGACAGAAGCGTATGATATCCCCCACGATGTTCGATGATCAAGAGAAGGCCATAACCCCGGAAAGGGCCAGAAAACGCAACAGTCCCCGAAACCGGGGCAACAACCTGCGCTGAAGAACGGGTCCGGATCACCACACCCTTGGACGTTCCGCCTTCAACCGCATCACCATATCGGGTCGTCACGGCCCCACGGGCAGGCAGGCCAGCCCCTGACACCTCTTCGGCCCGTTCCGCCGGAACCGGCTTGTCTGGGGCCTTGGGTTTCCCCAGTGCCGCCAGACGTTTCGCTTCCGCTTCTTTCGCCTGACGCTCCGCCTCCAGACGGTTCCGTTCCTCTTCCTCGCGCTGTTTGCGCTCCACTTCCAGACGGACCATCAGGTCACGCAGGGAACTGGCGTCTTTGGCCAGAGCCTGTGCCCGCTCCGCTGCCGCCTGTCGCTCCTTATCCGTCGATTTAACCAACGCGGCCTTGCGTTCAAACAGCTTACTCAGTTTATCATTCTGCCGGTCAAGGCGGGTTGATGTCTCGCCGATTTCTTTCCGGCGGCTGGTGATCTCCTGCCGGACCTGCGCCAGCTTCTGCAGTTCCTGCCGCAAGGTGGCAGCACGGTCCTGCAGGGCCGGGATCGCCGATCGCAGCAGAATGGCGCTGCGAAGCGCATCATCAGGATCCCCCGGCTGCACCAGAACCGTTTCTGGCGGACGGATCGCCAGACGCTCCAGCCCGGTCAGCACCTGCAGCATGCTCTGATCCTGCGCGCTCAACTGATCCTTCAGATTTTTTTCGCGGCGACGGAGATCGGCAACTTTTGTTTCGAGTTCGGAAAGCTGCTCTTCATAGTCCTGCGAAGACCGGGCAGCCTTGACGATATCATCGCGCAGGCTGTCCAGTTCCTTCTGCAGGGCTTCTGATTTTTCCTGAAGTTGCCGCTCTTTCTCGCGGCTTTCCTCCAGCTGCTTTTCGACCTTTTTCAGTTCTGCATCCGGGGCTTTCGGGGCCTGAGCCAACGCGGTCACCGGTGCGGACACAATCATTCCGGCAATCAACCCGGCAATCAGGTGCGGCGCTGTCGCAGGGCCCGGGCACAGAAGAGCATACCGGACAAGAGTGCGGACCACTCCGTTCCGGGTTTCATGCCCGACCTGCCCCGCCTGCAGTATCCCCCCGCGCCGGAGTCGTTGCACTGCCGGTCTTACTCCGCTGCCTGCTGCAGGACTGAGACACCGCCCAGCAAAGATGCACCGGTCATTTCCGACGGCTGCGGAACCCCCATCAGAGCCAGCATGGTCGGAGCCAGATCGGCAAGGCGGCCATCGCCCAGCGTCGTCACTGTCTGCGGACCATTCACCAGCACCGCATGGACCTTACCAACCGTGTGCTGGGTGTAGGGCTCGCCGGTTTCCGGATCTTTCATCAGCTCGGCGTTGCCGTGGTCAGCCGTCACCAGCATGACGCCGCCAACGTCCTTCAGCGCCACCTCCAGACGGGTGAGGCAGGCATCAATGGTTTCCGCCGCCGTGATCGCCGCAGCCATGATACCGGTGTGGCCGACCATATCGCCGTTGGCATAATTGACAACAATCAGATCAAAGGCCTGATCCCGGATCGCCTTCTCCAGATGATCGGTCACCTCCTTGGCCGACATCTCCGGCTGGAGGTCATAGGTCGCAACCTTGGGGCTGGGGACCAGAATCCGTTCCTCCCCCGGATAGACCGTCTCTTCCCCGCCATTGAGGAAGAAGGTGACATGCGCATACTTTTCCGTTTCGGCAATCCGCAGCTGGGTCAAACCCGCTTTGGAAACCACTTCGCCCAGAATCCCGCTCAGGGTCTCCGGCGCGAACAGGGTATCCAGCCAGCGGGTATGGGCCTTGGAATATTCGACCATGCCCAGCGCTTTGGCAAAGGGGACCACCTTCGAACGGGCAAAGCCGTCAAAGTCGGCATCCAGCAGCGCCTGAGTGATTTCCCGGGCCCGGTCGGCCCGGAAGTTCGCCATCAGCAGACCGTCGCCGGTCTTCATCCCCTCAAAACCACCGATCACGGTCGGCAGCACAAACTCATCGGTCTTTTCGGCAGCATAAGACGCGTCCATGGCAGCAATGGCGTTCGGGGCCTCCTGCCCCTTGCCCGACACCATGGCGTCATAGGCAAGCTGGACACGGTCCCACCGCTTGTCGCGGTCCATCGCGTAATAACGCCCGGAAACCGTTGCCAGTTTCAGCTTCGGCAGATCCCGGGTCGCTTTCAGAAACTCTTCCAGATAGCCTTTGCCCGACTTCGGGGCGGTATCGCGGCCATCCATGAACGCATGCACGCAGACCGGAATGCCATGGACATTCAATGCCGCAGCCAGTGCCGCCATCTGGTCCTGATGGCTGTGCACCCCGCCGGGACTAAGCAGCCCCATCAGATGCACCGCCCCACCACTAGCCTTCATCGCTGCCACGAAAGACTGGAAGGTCGGGATCTGTTCAAGCCCCCCTTCCGCCAGACAGGCATCAATGCGGGGCAGATCCTGCATAACCACCCGGCCAGCCCCGATATTCATGTGGCCGACCTCGGAATTCCCCATCTGGCCGCCCGGCAGGCCGACATCCAGACCGGAGGTCTCAATCAGGCTGTTGGGATACTGCCGCAGCAGCCGGTCCCACGTCGGGGTATTTGCCTGGGCAATCGCATTATCTTCGGTCTCGGGGCGATACCCCCAGCCATCAAGAATGCACAGAACGGCGGGCTTCGGGCGGTTGGACACAGCGGTCATGACAGCGGACAAGGCTCCGGAACGGCACAGAGAAAAAGTATGATCCCGTGACTATAAGGATTCCCCGCCAAAAAGCGAAGGCGGCAAACACCAGAAATTATGCTGCCACCCCGGCATTCCCGCAGCACTGTCACTTCCGCCCAATCGCCTTGTCCGGATCAAACAAAGTCCAGCGGCCCTTTCCGGCCATCTTGGCGGTATACATGGCATCATCAGCATGGGACAGAAGTTCATCGGCGGTGTCGCCGTGTTCCGGGTACAGAGCAACACCGATACTGACGCCGACCTGCAGGAAATGATCCATCCAGGGAATGGGTTCCTGCATCACGGTCAGCAGTTTTTCGGCAACATGCGCTGCCGTAGCGACAGCCTGCACATCGGGGAGCAACACCACAAACTCATCCCCGCCGATCCGGGCCGGGGTATCCGATTCCCGCAACGTCTGCCGCAGCCGCTGACCGCTGACAGCCAGCACTTCATCCCCTGCATCATGACCGAAACGGTCGTTGACCGCTTTGAAACCGTCAAAATCGAGGAACAGAAGCGCAAGCTGGCCGGAGGTCCGGCGGGCCTGACGGATTGCAGTCATCAGCCGGTCTGATAGCAGAGAGCGGTTTGCCAGCCCGGTCAGCTGATCATACAGGGCCAGATACCGGATCCGGTCAACCGTCCGCCGCCGCTCAATGCTGATTGCAACGATGTCACAGATCCGGCGTTGCAGATCCAGTTCGCTGTCGGTCGGTGCCCGCTCGATCGTGAAATAAATCCCGATCGTCCCCAGAACACCACCGCTGGAGGCCAGAATCGGCTGGGACCAGCAGGCACGGAATCCAAACCGTTCCGCCAGCGGACGGTAATCCGCCCAGCAGGGATCGCGGATCAGATCGGTACTGATAACGGCCTCCCCGGTATACGCCGCCCGGCCACAGGAGCCGACGGACGGGCCAATATCGATCGCCCCCAGCACCGAGGAATAGTCCGGCGCCAACCCCGGTGCCGCAACGGTGCTCAACTGTTTCTGTTCTGACAGCACCATCAGGCTGCTGCGGGCCCCGGGAATCTGGGAGTCCAGAAGGCGGCAGGCGCGGGCCGCCACCACCGGAAGATCCTCATCCCGACTGATCAGCTCCATCAGTTCGCGCTCGCCACGCAGCAGCGCTTCCGCCCGGCGGCGCTCCGTAATGTCAGTCCCGGCGCAGACCACATGACTGACGGTTCCGCCCCCGGTCTGAAGCAAGGGCGACATGGCCCAGCGGATCAGCCGCTGCTCACCGTTGGCAGCGGTCAGGGTTGATTCGAGTGTCCGCCCCGATCCTTCCGTTAAAACCGCATGAACTGCGGTCTCCACATCAACGCTGGCCCCAAAGTCCGCCAGTGCGGCACCCGTCATGTCGGCTTCGGCATAACCGGTTATCTGCTCACAGGCGCGGTTAAAGGTGACAACCCGCATTCTACGGTCAACCACCACCACCAGCGCGGCGACAGTCCGCAAAACTGTCGAAACGAAAGACTGCTCACGGTTCAGACGGGCGTTCGTCGCCTGCACGTCACTTAAAGCACGCTCCAGCATCGTTTCGGCCATCCGGCGGGCCGTCACATCCCGAAGGAATAACGCAAAATGGGAAACGCGGCCTGTGGTGTCGAAAACCGGCGAGACCGACAGCTCAAGCCAGTATTCCTCACCGCCAGCACGGCGGGCCAGAAGATCACAGGCAGCATCCCGCTTGGCTGACAGGGCCTGACGGATCCGGTCCAGCTCCGGCCCGTCTTCACAGTGTGACAGGAGGCGGTCGATCCCGCTCCCCAGAACCATATCATCCGTCAGCCCCGTGACAGAGGCGAAGGCCGGATTGGCATACTGGATTTCAAAATCAGGGCTGCTCGCATTGACAATCAGGATGCCCTGACCGGATGCCACCAATGCCCCGTTCCGCAGCCGGAGCTCGCCTTCCCGCTCCCACATTTTCCGTTCACGCCGGACAACGGCACTGACGTCGGAGATCTGGATCACGCAGCCGATATCCCCGACAGCCACCGGGCGGATCTGCACACTGATATCCAACAGCACACCGGGCTCATCCAGCGGGCGATGCAGCGGGATTGGGTGGTGGTGCAGCTTATTGGACAACAGACGGGACACCCCCAGCGACAGAGCATCATTGATGCCGTCAAGCAGGCCGGGGGCCAACACATCCTCACCGAAAACCTGTTCCAGACGGCGCCCCGTGGCATGTGCCACATCAATACCGGCCATCCGGGTCATCCACGGATTCCAGTACAGAACCCGCCGCTCCCGGTCGAGCAGGATCACGCCCGATCCCATCGCATCGAGTACGGGGTACCCGATACTGTGCGCCCCCGGAACGGACAGATCTTCCCCACGGCTGCGGAGTCCGGTCTGTTCACTTAAAGACTGCATGGCTTCTTCGCTCGCCTTTTCCTGCCCCGCCGCATGTCTCACCCGGACAGGTTCTCCAGATAGCGGTCAATCAACGACAGGAAAATCTGTGCCGCATTCATATCAATCAGAAACGCCAGATAGCCACGCAGATTTCTCGACCGCAGCGTGAAGTCGATCTGCACCAGCATCACCAGCGTGTCTTCCTGATCTGCCCCAGCCGGAACCGGCGGGACCGGGGTAATCCGGTGAAAGGCCTCAAACATCTCCGGCCAGAGCCCGCGGTAGGTCTCCGGTAAGGACGCCCTGACCTCAGCCTGCAGAGTGTTCCCAATCGTGGCCAGACAATGGTTGAGAATGATATTTCCCAGCTCCGCCAGCGTCTCCTGCTCCAGCTCGGAGATATCTTCCGCAGGCAGATCATCGCCGACCACCAGCCGCACCAGCTCCATACTGCGCGGACCGGGGAAAATCAGGGCGGCCGTACCGGTGGCGAAACCGCTGAAAGTCTGCATCACCCCGGCCATCTGGCCACTGTCGGTCGCCTGAAGATGGGTCTGCGCCTGTTCCTGTGAACAGAACAGAACGTCGGGAACAGACAGCAGCACCTCATCCCCGACCAGACGGGAGAAAGCATCCGCAGCCCGCCCGACACCCAGATTCATCAGCTCAGTGACCACATCCTGCTGATCTGGCGTCAAGGTGACCGTCATTGTCCCGCCCCCGTCACAAACTGCTGCAACTGAGCCACCGAGGCCGGCTTGGCAATAAAAGCCATCCCGAGATCCGTGGCCCGGCGAGACACCGCATCCTGAATATTGGCCGTCACCAGTGCCATCCGTAAGGCGGGAAGGCTATCTTTCAGAACCCGCGCCAGCTCTAACCCATCATGACCGGGCATATTGAAGTCAATCAGGGCCAATGCAGGCGTATGCGTCTCAATCTGGGTCAGAGCCTCATCGTAGGATCCGGCCTCGACAATCGAGGCATCCGGTTCAATCTCCAGCAACTGACGGCGCAGCGACATGCGGGCAACCCGGCTGTCATCGACAATCAGAACGCAAAGACCCATTCCAGCAACTCCCCTCGGCAGAAAGACAGGGGCTTACAGCCCTGTCCCCGGTGCAGCTCTCTGTCTGTATTAGCATGGGGATCCTGCGGGGATGCAATCGTTCAAAAGACCCAATATCCACAAATTTTATAATTTCAACATCCGCCCTCTGACCGCACTGTCCCCTCCCGCCCCGCTTAACGCTTTCTTTCCCCGGTCAGGAGCGGCATCCTGCGGCGATCAGGCCGGGCTGTGTCCCGCCCCGCTCTTTTCTGTATGATAACGAGGCTGACCGTGTCCCACTCCTGGCGCGATGCCCTGACCGTTTACCGCGACCGCCGGGTCCTGATCATCCTGATGCTGGGCTTTGCCTCCGGCCTGCCGCTGCTGCTGGTCTACGGCACCTTGTCGACCCGGCTGGCGGAAAGCAACGCCAGCCTCACCACCATCGGCCTGTTTTCATGGGCAACCACGGCCTATGCCATCAAATGGATGTGGTCCCCCCTGACCGACCGCCTGCCTCTGCCGGGGCTGACCCGCTGGCTTGGCCAGCGGCGCGGCTGGCTGCTGGCCAGTCAGGCAGTCACGGCCCTGACCATGATCGGTCTGGGGGCCAGCAACCCGGAAACAGCCCTGTGGCAGACCGCCCTGTGGGCCGTGGCTCTCGCCTTCGCCTCAGCCACACAGGATATCGTTATTGATGCCTACCGGGTGGAGAGTCTTGAACACTGGCAACTGGGAGCCGGGGCCGGAGCCGTCGTGCTTGGCTACCGGATCGGCATGATCGCCGCCGGGGGCGGAGCCCTGATTCTGGCCGATCAGTTCGGATGGTTTACGGCTTATGCCGTGATGGCGGCCCTGATTGCCCTGACAATGATCATCACCTTGCTGATGCCAGAGCCGGAACGGCCTGCGATGCCGGAAATCCACACCCCGGCACGTGATGGGGCAACACGGCTGGGCCATTGGTTCCGGTCCGCCGTGATTCTGCCGATGCAGGATTTCACCCAACGGCAGCACTGGGTGATGATCCTGCTGTTCATCGCCCTCTATAAATATGGTGATGCCCTGTTGGGCGTGATGGCCAATCCGTTCTACCTGTCGATCGGGTTCACTAAAACCGATATCGGATTGGTCTCGAAGTCCTATGGGGTGGTGATGACCATTGTCGGCGGGCTTCTGGGCGGGGTGGTGGTGGCCCGGCTTGGGATCATGCGCTCGCTGCTGCTGTGCGGTGTGTTGCAGGCCGCATCCAATCTGGTGTTCGCCATACAGGCAATGGTGGGCCCCAGTCTGCCCATGCTGATGGTGACCATCAGTGTTGAAAACCTGACCGGCGGCATGGGGACTGCCGCCTTTGTGGCCTACCTGTCCAGCCTGTGTAACATTGCCTATACGGCGACACAGTACGCGCTGGTCAGCAGCTTTATGTCGTTTGCGCGCACCTACTTTGCCTCAATCGGCGGCTGGCTGGCCGATCAGGTGGACTGGATCAGCTATTTCCTGATTTCCACCTCTGCCGCCGTGCCCGGACTCCTGCTGCTGCTGTGGATGATGAAAACATTCCCCCGCCAGACAGAAGACGTGCGCGTCTCCGCCCTCGCTGAGGACGGAGACTGAAAACACTCTGACGGTCAGGACAGCCCCATCAGACTACGGGCAAAGTCATCGGCAGCAAACGGCTGAAGATCTTCAGCCGTTTCGCCAACCCCGATGAAATGCACCGGCAGACCAAACCGCTCCGCCAGCGCAACGACAACACCACCCTTGGCGGTTCCGTCCAGCTTGGTCATCACCAGACCGGTGACATCGACCATTTCCTTAAACACATCCACCTGCTGATGGGCGTTTTGTCCCACAGTCGCATCCAGCACCAACAGCGTGGTGTGGGGGGCGGTGGGATCCAGCTTCTGGATGACCCGGCGGATTTTCCGCAGCTCTTCCATCAGCACTCCCTTGTTGTGCAGACGGCCGGCGGTATCAATCATCAGCACATCATCCTGCCGGGCGATCGATTCCTGAAGGGCATCGTACGCCAGACCGGCAGCATCAGCGCCGGTATCCCGGGCAATGACCGGGCAACCGGTCCGTTCACCCCAGACCTTCAGCTGCTCCACTGCAGCGGCCCGGAACGTGTCCCCCGCGGCCAGAGTCACCGACAGGCCCTGCTCGCGGAACTGGCGGGCCATTTTGCCAATGGTGGTGGTTTTGCCTGCCCCGTTGACACCAACGACCAGAATCACATGCGGCTTGCGCGTCGCGTCCAGGACCAGCGGCTGCGCCACAGGTGCCAGCAGACGGGCGGCTTCCTCGGCAAGGGCAGTCCGGACTTCCTCGGCTGTCACATCTTTGCCAAACCGCGACTTCGCAAGCCCCTGCGTCAGCTTAGAGGCCGTGCTCACCCCGAGATCAGCTGTGATCAACAGCTCTTCCAACTGCTCCAGCGCCTCATCATCCAGCTTCCGCTTGGTGAAAAGGTCAGAAATACCGGTGGTCAGGCGGGATGACGACCGCGACAGACCGTCCCGCAGTCGCTGGAACCAGCTTTTCTTTTCTGTCGGCTTTTCAGGGGCAGAGGACACCGCCTCTTCCGGGATCTCCTCACCGGACAACGGCTCATCAGGGACGGGGGCCACGACCGGCTCAACCGTGTCCACAGGCTCAGCATCTCTGACCGGATCCTCAGGCGCTGCCACAGGAGCTTCCGCCGGAGCGGCCCCACCCCCGAACAGACGGCGCAACCAGCCTTTTTTCTGCTCCGGGGCCGGAGCCCCGTCACCGGAACCGGGGGAAGAAACGGGATCACTCATCAGCACACAGTCCCCAAAAGCTCAGTCTCTGTTGCACCCGTCAGGCGCACGCTGCGCAGCGTACCTTCCTGCACCGGCACGTCAACCCGTACGGTGGCGTAATCAGGGGCATGCCCTGCCGTTGTAGTTTCAAACAGAACCGTAACGGTCTGCCCGACCTGTGACCGCAGGTGCGCCTGGAGTTGACGGGCACCGGCGGCCCGCAGCTCCGCCGCCCGCGCCTTGGCAATCTCTGCCGGAACCGGCGGAATCTTCGCCGCCGGCGTCCCCGGACGCGGGGAATAGGGGAAGACGTGGAGGTATGTCAGCCCGGCCTCTTCAACCAACCGCAACGTATTGGCGTGCATTTCATCCGTTTCCGTCGGGAAACCGGCGATCAGATCGGCGCCGAAGACCACATCCGGACGACGCTGCCGCAGATCCTGACAGAGATCCACGACATGGTGGCGCAGATGGCGCCGCTTCATCCGCTTGAGAATCATATCATCCCCCGCCTGTACCGACAGATGTACATGCGGCATCAGACGGGGCTCACGGCCAAACAGGTCGAGAAGGTCGGCATCAATTTCAACCGGATCCAGCGAGGTCAGCCGCAGACGCGGCAGATCCGGGACCAATTGCAGCAGACGGCGCACCATCTGCCCTAGCGGCGGCTGCCCCGGCAGATCGTGCCCATAAGAGGTGATATCGACCCCGGTCAGGACTACTTCCTGATAGCCATTCTCCACCAGAGTCCGGACCTGTTCCACCACCGGCCCCAGCGCCACCGAACGGCTTGGACCACGGGCAAACGGAATAATACAGAAAGTACAGCGGTGGTCGCAGCCCTGCTGCACCTGAATGAAGGCCCGGTCCCGCCCCTCAAAACCACTCAGCAGGTGTTCGGCGGTTTCCCGCACGGTCATGATATCCTGCACCAGCACCGGCTGATTGCTGCCGACCCGCCAGCTGTCAGCCTGCAGCTTTTCAGCATTGCCGATCACCCGGTCAACTTCCGTCATGGCTGCGAAACGGTCAGGATCCAGCTGCACGGCACAGCCGGTGACAATAATTTTTGCCTGCGGGTTATCCCGCCGGGCTTTCCGGATCGCCTGCCGGGCCTGCCGCTCTGCCTCTTTGGTAACAGCGCAGGTATTGATGATGATGGCATTATCGAGCCCGGCAGCGCGGGCATGATCGCGCATCACCTCAGACTCATAGGTATTCATCCGGCACCCGAATGTCAGGAGCCGGGCCTCCCCCGCGCGGGTCTCGAGCACCGGATCAAGGACCGGCTGCTCGCCTTCGGCTTCCGTCCTGATTTCCGGAACGTCGGGGGTGAGAGAAGAAGAAGGAGTTGGCCGGGATTGCGTCATGCCAGCAGGGATCCATCGAAGATACCGGTGAAACTGGTGGCGGTCGGACCACTCATCAGCACATGCCCGTCGCTGTCGCGCCATTCAATCGTGAGGACGCCACCATCCAGAACCACTTCAGCCCGGCGGTCTGACAGTCCCCGGCGTACGGCGGCAACCAAGGTGGCACAGGCCCCGGACCCACAGGCCTGAGTAATCCCCGCGCCACGCTCCCACACCCGCATCCGCAGACGGTCACGCGCCTCGACCTGAACAATTTCAATATTGCAACGCTTGGGAAACAGGGTGTGGGTCTCCAGAACCGGGCCCACTTCCGTCAACGGAACCGCCGCCACATCCGGCACGAAGAATACCGCATGCGGATTCCCCATCGAGACGCCGACCGGGTCCTGCAGATCCCCCGCTCCAATCCCCAGATGCAGGGTATCCCGGGCCTCAGACAACGGCAGATCCTGCCAGTCCAGACGGGCCGGCCCCATGTCGACCGTGACGGTCCCATCCGCCGCGCGGCAGGCGGGCAGAAGACCGGAAACCGTTTCGACCACGGCCGTATCAGTCCCGGCCTCTGTCATAAGCAGGGAGGCGATACAGCGGGTCGCATTGCCGCAGGCCCCGGCAACCGATCCATCGGGATTGCGGATCCCCATGAAGGCCGTCGCACCGGGCTGGTGCGGCGGCTCGATCGTGATGAACTGATCGAAGCCGATCCCCCGGCGACGGTCGCCGATCCGACGCACCTGCTCCTCCGTGAAGACGACGCCGTTCTGGCGCACATCAACCACCACAAAGTCATTGCCTAACCCGTGCATTTTGCGGAATGAGACCGTCATGGCAACTCCAGCGGATCAGCCCTAAAGAGTATTTTTCGATCAAGTGAGACCCGCTTAATCGAGAGAAGGGCTCTTTATTGTAAAGTGTCAGAACATTTTCAGCAAAACAGGTGCCCACTTTTGCGGAACACGCTCCAGCCTGTCGCCGCACTGTCGTGGATGTCCCCGGGAAAGGCAAGAGCCCCCCACAGGGCCGAACGGACGGATCATGGCGGAATACAACACAAAACGCCCGCAGCCATCAGGCTTACGGGCGTTCTGGACTTTACGGAAGACCGGAAACCACGCAGCCAGATCAGGCGGCGCGCAGCAGTTTTTCCAGCTTGGCAGTGGCGGCGTCGGTTTCAATCTGCTCGACAGCCGCCAACTCACAGGACAGACGCTCCAGCGCCTGTTCATAGATCTGCCGTTCAGAATAAGACTGCTCCGGCTGGGTGCTGCTGCGGTACAGATCACGCACCACTTCGGCAATCGCCACCGGGTCACCGGAATTGATCTTTTGTTCGTATTCCTGGGCGCGGCGGCTCCACATGGCGCGGCGCACCTTAGCGCGGCCCTTCAGGGTAACCAGAGCCGATTCCATGATCTTTTTGGTCGACAGACGGCGCAGACCGGATGTCTTGGCCTTGGCCACCGGAACGCGCAGGGTCATCCGTTCCCGGTCAAAGGTAATCACGATCAGTTCCAGCTCGTGGCCACCGATCACCTGCTTTTCAATATCGACGATCTGACCGACCCCGTGGGCCGGATAGACAACATATTCGCCGGGACCAAAAGACAGAGTGGACATTTCTTTTCGCTTTCTCGTCGGTAAGTCGCACTACGGCAACAAGACCGGAACCGGTAAGGGGGTGAACCGGTGCCGGAAAAACTCTCTCTCCCCCCTGCCCGCAGAACAGAAAGGTGTGCTGTGTCATAGAGACCCTCCGCTCAACCATCGACCGTTATTCACGGGTCAGGAGCAGGCGTCTCTGAGGCGTTCTGTGAAGAAAAACGCTCGACCAAGAAGGCCGAGCGACGAGACAGTGTGTATCATAAAAATAGGATACCGTCAGGTAAAAAAACCGTAATGAGCCCATGCTAAAACAGCATAGGTCATAAACGTTCCAGTGATCAGGCTCGGGAAACACCGGCAGCAAAAAGCTACACCCAGATGCCGCTTAAAAAACGATCCGCTAAAACAAAACCTTAGAATAAGACCGCGATAAACCGCATCACCCCTGCGGCCGCACCAGCCTGACCCCGCACAGAAACCCCGGTTTAGATCACAGCAGTCAAAACCCATATTTTTTGCCGTGGCTGTGACGGGCATCACCGTTAAACAGATCAGATTTGACGTATATCGACTGCGGGGCAGGCCGTTTCCGGCAGCGACACCGCGCTGATTCGGCCTCGGGGGCTCCCGCCCTGTCATGGTGCACGTCATCCTGACAGGGCGGGGCAACCTGCAAACCACAACACCCAGCGATCCCCAAACACCGACAGCCGCCCCGGTCCCGGAGCGGCTGTCGGTGTTTTCACATTAACTCATCCCGATACCCGGGATGGGTCAGCCACCCGGCTTGGTGCTGACCAGATCACCCTTGCCCGGCTTGTTCTGCCAGTCATCAGCACCCGGCATCGGGGCTTTCTTGCGGGTGATGTTCGGCCACTGGGTCGAATAAGTGCGGTTAAATTCAGCCCACTTCGCCGCCAGCGCTTCGGAGTCGGGGAAGATCGCTTCCGCCGGGCATTCCGGTTCGCACACACCACAGTCGATACATTCATCCGGATTGATGACGAGGAAGTTTTCCCCTTCATAGAAGCAATCGACAGGGCACACTTCGACGCAGTCGGTGTACTTGCACTTAATGCAGTTTTCGGTAACGACGTAAGCCATCTGCGGTCAACTCTCCGCTGTGCGGTCCAAGAGGGCGGCGGAACTCCCTCCGCGCCGGTGATCAGGTGTTCCGACTGGTAGTCGCGCCGGTCGTCCGCGTCAAGCCCCCGTCCGGGAGGACCGGAGGGCTGCCCCTGTTTTCCGGAACAGGCGGGGGACCGGGCGGGTTATACCCCTGAGCATCAATCGCAATTTACAATTACTCAAGAGTAAATCACTGCGCAAAGTACATCGGAAACCGGGGCACTCTACCCCTGCCGTCCGCAAATGACCAGAACAGAAAGACCCCAGATCCATAGGGTTCAAGCCACTTCCAGCCCCGGACACCACGCTCTATTCCCGGCCCTCCTGAACCGAGATCAGCCGGTCAACACGGGCCAAATTTTTCTGGGTGACAAAAACATTCCGGTTCATCCCCAGAGCGGTATAGACCTCCAGCGCCCGCGCGAAACTATCCGAAGCCTCCCGCAGGACCGGCAAATCGCCGGAGCGCTTGCCCTGCGCAAAACGGCAGGCACCGATATTGTTCATCAATCCGGCCCAGCGACGCGGGGCTTTCTCTTTCGACCAGATCTCAGCGGCCCCTTCAAAAATCTTACAGGCACGACCGAGGATTTCCGGATTCCCGGAAAATTCGCCGAGATGGCTCATCACTGCCCCCATCCCCTGCTGCATTTCCGCCCATCGGTCAGGATACAGCGCCTTAGTCCAGACTTTGGACGCATCAAAATAGGACTGAACCGCCTCTTTCATCACCGTCGTCTTGCCGGATGAAGCGCCCAGACGGTGCAACGCCCGCGCCGCCTGAGCCCGCAGCAGCGCATACTCTTCAGGGAATGTTTCGAGAGTGAAAACATCGGCGGCCAGACGAAAATGGTGCGCTGCCTCTTCCAGAAGATCATTACTGCGGTCGTCAGCACCAAACTTAAGCTGAATGTCGCCAAACCGGATCCGGGCGGCAGCCACCTGTGCCGATGTCAGATGATCCTTTCCTTTCGCCAAAGCAGCGCGGATGATTTCCAGCGCCTGCCGCAACAGTTCGGGCTCATCCTGACGGAAACCAATCTCGGCAACCATTGCCGCGTAACAGAGACTCGCCGAAGCAGCCGCATGGGCCGGACCGCCCCCTGCCAGCGCCTGACACTGCCGGTCAGCGGCAGACATCAGCCCCCGCAGACGGTCAAGCCGGTGCTTCCGCGCCCCTTCGACCGTACAGGACAAAGCAGCGACGGCGCATGCGGCGATCAGGTCGGCCCGCTCGCCAAAAGGCCACGGGAGATCCAGAAAGTCACCGGGGAACAGAGTCGAAAAACCGGAATCAGCCTCGAGCACCGTCGGAACAAACCTTAAGCGGACCGTTGTGCCCTGCACCTGCCCGAAAATGACGGCATGAGCGGACCGGCTGAGTCCGCCCCGCCGGGCGAGGCGGGTTGCCTCAGCCAGCGTCGTCGGCAAGACCTCGGCGTCATCAACGACACCACATCCGCCCCCAACGCGACGGACGGACAGACCACGGACCGATTTCAACGCTTCGGCAACACTATCGGCAACCGCACCACTGTCATTGTCAAAATCAGTCACCATGACAGCAAATTCAACCGCTGCTGTCGCTGCCGCAACGTCCGCCGCCCCGCCTGCCTCTTCCTCCCCCCGAGAGGAAGGTTGCAAAAGACGGGTCAAAAAATCCCAGAATGCCATCGCCCCAACGCCAAAAGCTTCGCCTGCGCCTCACGCCCGTTCCATCGGTGCCGGGATACCGTCCCTCCCGGCGCACCTCAGCCCCCCGCCGCGGTCATGCTGCTGCGGCAAGTGTAACGAAATTTACAGGTGTGGGAAGTTTTTCCAGCCCCCGTCCATGCGCAAACAGGCTTATGGACACCACGGGCTCTTACGACCCCCGTCATAGGGATGGGCCAGCCCAGCCATAATAAGAACCTGAGACAGATCCTGCCCCTGCGGGGTCAACAGGCGCGCCACCACCCGACCGCCATATTTATCCGGCTCGATCTCTGTCAGCTGGACTGTCGCCCCCTCCGGCAGGGAGGTAATCGCCAGTGCCTTAGCCTGAATGGCCAGATCTTTCTCCTGCGGGCAAGTGCCTTTCAGCTCCGGCGTGTCGATCCCCTTCAGGCGAACAAGCGTCTCGACAGTCTGATTCAGCCAGATCCGGGCCGAAACCCTGACCGTGTCCCCGTCAACAACTTTCAGAATCACGGCATCAACCGGACCGGGTATCTCTTCCGCAGCCTGAACGGAACGGACCATCCCGGACAGCAGGGCGCCCAGAAACAGACTGCGGACAAGAGTCGGGGACAGGCGGCGGACGGAGATCATGAGAAACACTCATTGGGTGCAAAAATAAAAAATAAACCCTATGAGAGAATCTATCTGACCACCTGGAACAAGACAAGAACGATTATATCCGGGAATTGCCGCATAACGGGTTCGGGATCGAACCCAACACGCGGGACCTTTTCTCCACCAGCCCTCCCGAGTCGCCGCCCCTTTCTTCCACAGCCGAAAACGGGCGCTTCTTAAAAATCACTGCACCGCCCATTCCGCTCCCAATCTCCGAAACGGGTTGGCTCTGCCCCCTTAGGACCGCCAATTTCTTGAATTTCCTCTTCTTTTCTAAGATCACCATCCTGATATCCATCTTTTTTAATCAGGATATCAACAGGGTTTTCCAAAGCTTTTTCACCGGACTTTTCAGCAGAGTTATCCCCGCTTTTTTCCGGAGTCGTTCCATTCTTATTCATAAAGTTCTCCACAGCCTATTCACATACCAGAAACCAGCCGCTGACCGGGCGATGTCCCCGGCGCATTATTCGCGAATGGCCAGATCTCCCCTTGACGACACCGGGCCACTGTTTACCTATACTCAGAGGGACATCACGCAACAGTTTTTTGTCCCGGCCCGGCTGCCACAGACCCGGCAACAGCCGGTTTCCCCCAACCGGGCCTGATCTCTGAACAACGGAGGATTTCCCGATGCGGTTCGCGCGGACGGCCCTGCTGCTGGCGGCGATGACCGCCCTGTTTCTGACGGTTGGCTACCTGATCGGCGGAACCGGCGGGACCCTGATTGCCTTTGGCGCAGCGGTGGCGATGAACCTGTTCGCCTACTGGAACTCAGACCGGATGGTCCTGTCGATGTATGGGGCGCGGGAAATTGGCCCGCAGGATGCCCCCAACTTCTACGGTATCGTCGCCGAACTGGCCCGCCGGGCTAATATGCCGATGCCGAAGGTCTATATCATCGAGTCAGACCAGCCCAATGCTTTCGCCACAGGCCGGGACCCGCACCATGCGGCTGTTGCCGCCACCACCGGGCTTCTCAACCGTCTGAACGGGGAAGAAGTCGCCGGGGTTATGGCCCATGAACTGGCCCATGTACAAAACCGCGATACCCTGATCATGACCATCACCGCCACACTGGCGGGGGCGATTTCCATGCTCGGCAACTTCGCATTCCTGTTTTCCGCCACCCGCAGCAATGACGAAAACGGCAACAGCAACCCGCTGGGAATGGTCGGCAGCCTGATCATGATGATTGTTGCCCCCATGGCCGCCATGCTGGTGCAGATGGGTATCTCCCGCGGACGGGAATATGAGGCGGACCGCCTCGGGGCACAGATCTGCGGTAATCCGCTGGCTCTGGCCTCAGCTCTGGCGAAGCTGGAACAGGGGGCGCATGCCACGTACAACAGCGCGGCAGAGCGGAATCCGGCCACGGCCCACATGTTCATCATTAACCCGCTGCACGGCGGCACCCGGGACAACCTGTTTTCCACCCACCCCAACACCCGCAACCGCATTGCCGCGCTGGAAGCTCTGGCGGCCGAAATGGGAGTTGCCACTGGCCGCAGCGCCGGTTTTGCCCAGCCCCGCAGCCCATGGGGACAACAGCCCCCGTCCCCACCCCGTCGCGGCCCCTGGGGATAAGTTACCGACGGACCAACCCGCCGGTCATGGTATGATGATAGGAAATCTGGCGGTGGTCCTCTGGGGCCGGGGCCACCCGCCAGGCCCACTGCTCCGGCTCTGCCGCCCACGGCGGCAAGCTGACACCATGCAGCAGGTCATACCGCTCCTGCACAGCACCGGAGCGGTCATCTGTCCCGATCCGGGCCGTATCGCAGATCAGCCCGACCACACCGGGCAACGCCTGCAGGGCTGCCAGATGGGCCCCCACCAGCGCCCTCTCCCAGTGCCGGATCTGATCGGGCAACAACGCCCCGCCATGCCACGCCACCACGGCCGGGCGCAGGGATAACTGGCTCAGGCAATTGGCCGAGATCACCAGATCAGCGGTTGCCGCTTCCGGAAAAACTGCCTGCGGCTCCGGCAGATGCCCGCTCTCTGCCGCGTCCGCCAGCCCATCCAGCACACCTGTCAGATCACAGGCGCACAGCTCGACCCCCGGAAAACGGCGTACCGCACGCTGCACGGATGGCATGTGAAACAGATCGACCAACACAACCCGCCGGAAACGCTGAGCCAAAGCATCCAGCGGAATTTCCAGCAACAGGCCGGACCCCAGCACCACGGCACAGTCGCGCCCCGGTGTCTGCGCGGCCCACCCCTCGATCAGGCGTCGGCAGGTCTCATGATGTGGCTGCCAGACCCGGCGCAGGCGCCGGGCCCGGCTTTCCAGCGCAATCAGATCATAGAGAACACCCGCCTGCTTTAACGCCGGAGGACACCGGATCAGGGTATGCTTCACCCATTCGACCAGCATCAGCGCCGCCCGAACAGCTTTTCAATGTCTTTCAGCTTCAGCTCCACATACGTGGGGCGGCCATGGTTACATTGCCCGGAATGGGGCGTCGCCTCCATCTGCCGCAGCAGAGCATTCATTTCTGATGCGGACAGAACCCGCCCGGCCCGCACACTGCCATGACAGGCCATGGTACCGCAGACGTCGGCCAGACGATCCTGCAAGGCAAGGGCCTGATCGGTCTCCGCCAGATCATCGGCAAGATCACGGATCAGCCCCTGCACATCCGTATCTCCCAACAGGGCGGGAATTTCCCGCACCACCACCGCCCCATCTCCAAAGCCTTCCACCACCAGCCCCAGCGCCGCCAGATCCGGGGCCTTCGCCACCAGACGGTCTGCCGCAGCGGCCTCCAGCTCCACCACCTCAGGAATCAACAGCATCTGACGGCGGATTCCCCCCGAGGCCAACGCCTCCTTCATCCGTTCATAGACCAGCCGTTCATGGGCGGCATGCTGATCGACAATCACCAGGCCGTCTGTTGTCTGCGAAACGATATAGGTGTTGTGGACCTGCCCCCGGGCAACCCCTAACGGATAGCGGGCCGCGTCATCGGCAGGGTCTACCGGGGCCTCTACAGCCCGGGCAAAGGGGGCCGGTACATAAGCCCCCGGCCCGGCCCGGTCACTGAGCCCGTCAAACGCCGGGGTTCCTCCCCAGGCGGGAGCCTGCGCCTGAAATGCCGCATCCCGGGCAGCCGCAGAGGGCGGCGGCGGCGGGCGGTTCCAGAGGGATCCGGTAAACGGTAGTGCGGGGCGGGTGACAGAGGCCTCCCCCTGCGGCAGCAGGGCCCCAAGAGCCTGCGTCGCCACCGTGGTCGAAGCCCGGTGCCCGGCCTCAGTCAGCGCATGACGGATCGCCCCGACGATCAGACCCCGGACCAGCCCGGGATCGCGGAACCGCACCTCGGCCTTTGCCGGATGCACGTTAACATCCACGTCTGACGGCGGCAGATCAAGGTAAAGGGCCACCACCGCGTGCCGGTCATGGGCCAGAAAGTCCTGATAAGCCCCGCGCACCGCGCCGGTCAACAGCCGGTCTTTCACCGGGCGACCGTTGACGAACAGATACTGGTGCTGGGCATTGCCCCGGTTAAACGTCGGCAAACCGATATGGCCGGACAGGCGGAGCCCTTCGCGCTCAGCCTCCAGCAAAACGGCGTTGTCGGAAAACTCCCGGCCCAGCACATCGGCCAGACGCTTCAGCCGGGCATCGAACAGATCCCCCTGTGCCGCGTTCAACCGCAGGGTCGTGCGGGAATCGCCGGTCAGGGTAAAGCTGATATCCGGGTGGGCCATGGCCAGCCGCTGGATCACATCCTCGGCATGCTGATATTCGGTACGCGATGCTTTCAGGAACTTCAGACGGGCGGGGGTCGCGTAAAACAGATCCCGCACCTCGATCCGGGTCCCGAACGGATGCGCCGCCGGTTCCGGCACCCCTTTGGCCCCGCCTTCGACCAGCAGCGACCATGCACTGTCCTGCCCGGCCGACCGACTGGTCAGGGTCAGGCGCGCCACCGAGCCAATCGACGGCAGTGCCTCCCCCCGGAAACCGAGAAAGCCGATATTGAACAGGTCATCGTCCGGCAGCTTGGATGTGGCATGGCGTTCCACCGCCAGTTCCATCTCTGCCGGTGTCATACCCCGCCCGTCATCGGCAACAATGATTGCCGCCTTGCCCCCATCAACCATCGTGACATCAATCCGCCGCGCCCCGGCATCGACGGCATTCTCCACCAGTTCTTTTACGGCAGAGGCCGGGCGCTCGACCACCTCACCCGCAGCGATGCGGTTGATCAGGGTGGGGGGCAACAGGCGGATGGTCATCACAACGCTCTCAACGATCAGGGGCGGGCGGGACTGGCCCGCCCGTCACTCTACCTTATTGCCGCAGGCGTTTGTAAGCGCTGATCAGCCCGTTGGTGGAAGAGTCATGCGACGCAATAACCGTCTCGCACTCCAGTTCCGGCAGGATCTGCTTGGCAAGCTGCTTACCCAGCTCCACCCCCCACTGGTCAAAGCTGTTGATCCCCCAGATCACCCCCTGCACGAACACCCGGTGCTCATACAAAGCGATCAGGGCCCCCAGCATGAAAGGGGTCAGCTTCGGTAGCAGGATTGATGTGCTGGGACGATCCCCCGGGAACTGTTTATGGGGCAGGAGCTTTTCAATTTCGGCTTCAGAACGGCCCTCCGCAACCAGCTCCGCCCGTGCCTCCTCCGCCGTCTTGCCGCGCATCAGGGCTTCCGACTGGGCGAAGAAGTTGGACAACAGTTTGGTATGATGGTCACCGACCGGGTTGTGGCTGGTGGCAGCGGCAATAAAGTCGCAGGGGATCAGCCAGCTGCCCTGATGGATCAGCTGATAAAAGCTGTGCTGCCCGTTGGTGCCAGCCTGCCCGAACAGAATCGGACCGGTGGTATAATCAACCCGCTGGCCGTCAACCGTCACCCCTTTACCGTTCGATTCCATGTCCACCTGCTGCAGGTGGGCTGCAAAACGGTCAAGATACTGATCATACGGCAGAATGGCCTGCGCCGGAGCCCCAAGGTAAGTGGTATGCCACACCCCGACCATCCCCAGCAGCATCGGCAGGTTCTCGTTCAGCGGCGCCGTCCGGAAATGCTCGTCCATGGCATGGGCCCCGGACAGCAATTCTTCAAAACGCTCAAAACCGACCGCCAGCGCAATCGGCAGCCCGATGGCTGACCACAGAGAATAGCGCCCCCCGACCCAGTCCCAGAATTCAAACATATGGGCTGGATTAATCCCGAAAGCAGAGACCTCTTTTTCGTTGGTTGACAGCGCAACGAAGTGATTGGCCACCGCCGCCTCACCCAGATGATCGACCAGCCAGCGCCGGGCGGTATGGGCGTTGGTCAGGGTTTCCTGCGTGGTGAAGGTCTTCGACGCCACAATAAACAGGGTGGTATCCGGGCGGCACTGCTTCAGCGTTTCCACCATGTCAGTGGCATCAACGTTGGAAACAAAGCGCACGGTCAGGTCGTCACGGTGGTATGGGGTCAAGGCCTCCGTCACCATCCGCGGCCCGAGATCTGACCCACCGATACCGATATTGACCACAGTCTCGATCGGCTGGCCGGAAGCCCCACGCCAGATGCCTTCCCGCACAGCCTCGACAAACCGCTTCATCTTGCCGAGAACACGGTTAACGTCCGGCATCACATCATGACCGTCCAGAAGGACCGGGCGGTTGCTGCGGTTGCGCAGGGCAACATGCAGGACGGCCCGCCGTTCGCTACAGTTGATGCGGTCTGCGGCAAACATCCGGTCGCGGGCGGCCTCAACCTGCCGGTCACGCACCAGATCCGTCAGCAGGGCAAGAGTCTCGTCGGTCAGGCGGGTCTTGGAAAAATCCACCACCAGCCCGTCCAGATCGCCGCCCGGCTGGCGGGAGAACCGCCGGAACCGATCCGGATCCGTTTCAAACAGGTCACGCAGATGCAGGGAAGCGGTTTCCGCAGCATGGGCCCGCAGACGGGCATCGGCCGGGGAAGTGGTAAGCAGCGACATGCGGCACCTAACAAGGCAGCGGGAGACTGCAGAGCTATCCCCCTGAGGTATCATCCATAAGCGTAACCGTTCCTGCGGTAAGGTCAACGGGGCGTACGCACCGGGGGCCCGGTTACCCACAATCTTCACGCAGGAAAATCGGTCATGCGACAGCGCCCGCCCGGCTTAAAACCGGACGGGCGCTCTTTCCACGGGGGAAACCTATCCCTCAGTTCGGAACAGTCAGGGTCGCCGTCACCCCTTTCGGACGACCGACCACCACGGTCTTCAGCTGGTCTGCCTGCAACAGACGGCGGGCCGCCCGGCGGGCATCCTCCAGCGTCACCGCCGCCACCTTGGCATTCCGGGTTTGCAGATGATCGAGCGGATAACCATCAAGCTGCATCGACATCAGCATCGACGCCACCGCCCCGGTCGAGGTGAAGCGCAGCGGCCACGACCCGATCAGATACGATTTCGCAGCCTCCAGCTCCTCCGCCGTCGGGCCGCTTTCTGCCATTTTCTGCCATTCTGCGGCGATCACCGACAGACTTTCCCCGACCCGGGCCGCGTTGGTCGAGACCCCGCCGATGATCAGCGGCGCCCCCTCCAGATCCTGAAAATAGGCATAGACCCCATAGGCCAGTCCGCGCTTTTCCCGCACCTCGGTCATCAGGCGTGACGAAAAGCCACCTCCCCCAAGGATATAATTCACCACATAGGCCGGATAAAAATCAGGGTCCGCCCGCTCGAGCCCCGGCTGAGCAAAGGTGGCCACCGCCTGCGGAAGGTCGCGGTCAATCACAGCGATCCCCCCCTGTTGCGGGATCGCAACGGCAGGCAGCGGCGGAACATTGGCTGTCTTCGGCAGCTCCCCGAAGGTTTTATCCAGCATCTGCCCCAGTTCTGCCGGGGTGATATCACCGGAAACCCCGACCTTCAGGCCATCCAGCGCCAGACGGGTACGGACAAACCCCCGCAGATCCGCAGCAGTCAGGGCCGTGACCGATTTTGGCGTCCCCTGCGCCGGACGGGCATAGGGATGGCCGGGGAACATCAGCCGGTCAAGAGCCTCTCCGGCCAAGGCCTGCGGGTCCTCAGCCTCCTCGGCCAGCGACGCCAGAATCTGATGCCGGACCCGGTCCAGCGGCTCAGCATCAAACCGCGGCTTGGTCAGGGCCAGCCGCAGCAGCTCAAACGCCTGCATCCGGTGATCGGACACCGTCTTCAGAGTACCCGTCAGGCTGTTGGCAGATGCTGAAAACGACAGATGAATCGCCGTGTTTTCCAGCCGGGTCCGGAAGGCGAAACTGTCAAAGTCCCCCGCCCCTTCATCCAGCATCCCGCTGACCAACGTTGCCAGCCCCTCTTTTCCCGCCGGGTCATAGGCCGATCCACCGGCCTTAAAACCGATGCTGACCGACAGCACCGGGACGGAATGGTCTTCCACCAGCCAGGCCTCAATACCGCCGGGACTGATCACCCGTTGCGCCTCAACCGCCCGCGCAGGGGCCGACAGCACCGCCGCAACCACCAGAGCCGACACAAGGGCGGCCACCCGTACAGACACCGTCCCCACCGTCCGGGGCAAACTGATCGTCATCATTCTCACTCCGTTACGGCTTGGCGGTGGTCTTGGGCTTACCCTTGGCTGGCTTGGCCGGTGCCGCAGGCGGGGCAGGCGGTGTTTCCGGCAACAGCAAAGCGCTGACGCCCCCCTCCTCCCGCAGGACCAGACGGGCAGCCTCCATCACCTGCTCACGGGTGACGGTGTTGATCTGCTGCGGCCAGTACTCAATATCCTCCAGCGTCGATCCGACGGTCAGGGCCGCCCCGATTGCCTGTGACGCCCCCTGCAATGTATCGCGGGCGTACAGAACACCGGCACGCATGCGCTGACGGGCCTCAAGAACCTCCTGCTCCGTCACCCCATTCATCAGCAGCCGGGCAACCTCGGCTTTTACGGCATCCCGGACAGCTTCAGCCGAAATCCCCGGACGGGGTGTGGCGTAAATCGAGAATGTCCCGTCATCCACAGCCAGCGCGCTGTAACGGCTGCCCGCAGTAACGGCCAACTTATCCTTCACCACCAGAGACCGGTACAGACGACTGACCGGCCCACCCCCCAGAATTTCCGACAGGACCTGCAGGGCCAGAACCTGCTGGCGGTCCACCGCGGTATTGACGCCGGGGGCCCGGTGCGTCCAATTCCATTCCGGCTGCGCCACCCGGGGATGATGCATCTGCAAGGCAGTCTGCACCTGCGGGCCGGTGTCCTGCGGGCGGGTCCGGGCGATGTCCGGCCCACGCGGCACAGGGCCGAAATACTGTTCCGCCAGCGACCTGACCTGTTCAACCGTCACATCACCGGTCACCACCAGCGTCGCATTGTTGGGGGCATACCAGCGGCGGTAAAACTCCAGCGCATCGTCACGGGTCAGAGCTTTCAGTTCATTAGCCCAGCCGATCACCGGATTGCGGTAGGGATGCACCCCCCACAGTGCCGCATCAACCCGTTCCCCCAGCAGGGCGGACGGTTCGTTTTCCACCCGGCTCAACCGCTCCTCGACCACCACATCACGTTCAGTCAGTACGGTTGCATCGTCCAGACGCAAATTCCGCATCCGGTCCGCTTCCATCTTCATCAGCAACGGCAACTGATCGACGGCGATCGTCTGGTAATAGGCGGTATAGTCCGAAGAGGTGAAGGCATTATCCTGTCCGCCGTTGCGGGCAATGATGCGGGAAAACTCACCCGGAGGGATCTCTGCCGTCCCCTTGAACATCAGATGTTCCAGCAAATGGGCCAGACCGGACTTGCCCGGCGGCTCATCGGCAGCCCCTACCTTATACCACACCATCTGATTCACCACCGGCACCCGGTGGTTCTCAACCACCACAACCGTCAGCCCGTTCTCCAGCGTGAACGTTTTTGCATCAAACAATGGGTGACTGTCAGCCACCGCCACCGGAGAGGCCATGGGCGCCGCCGGAACCGCCGTCCCCGGCAACGCCAGCGCCGGGGATGACAGGGCCAGCAGACCCAGCACAATCGCCGAAGCCCCGGACAGACGCCGGGGCAGACGGTCACGCAGACGCAGTGTGTCACGCGATGTATCAGGCAAACGAACGGTCATCGGGGAAAGTCCGGTCTGACAGAGGGAATGGAGGCAGGGAACAGAGGCACAAAACAAGAGGCCGGAGAGAGACACTCCCCGGCCTACCGACATTGGTAAAAGACTGTGGCACCACAAAGGCAGGGAAACGCCGTACCTTAGAAGATACCTTCCAGAATTCCACGCTGGCGGCGCTCAATCTGCGGGGTATCGCCGGTCGACACCGACTTGCCGAGCGCCTGATTCTGACGCAGACGCTTTGCTTCTTCCGCCGCATTAACCACGGTGCCGGAAGGCTCCGGATCACGCCAGAAGACGAGAGTGTCGGTGAAGGACTTTTCTTCCTCCGCCAGAACCGAGCTTTCTTTGTTCACAACTGTACGAATGTCGGGATTGGCATTTTCCGCTCCGGCCTGCTTCAGCAGCAGCTGCTCACCCTGACTCAGCCCGGCGCGGGCATAGGCCTGCCCGCGGGTGCCGGTCAGCGCCGCACGGGCCTGATCAGAGGTCGTTCCTTCCTGCGGGCGGGTTGCCCCCGGCTCCGGCGGACGCAGCTTGAAGTCCGGCGGAACCGTCAGCGGTGCCCGGGACACCACAGTGAATTCATCCGGGGCCTGCTTTTCCAGACCAAGCATCTTCTTTGCCCCGCCACCGCATCCGGTAAGGGTCAGCCCGGCCGCAACCAGCAGGCTCAGGGGTCCGATCAGCCGACGAGACATGAACATCCTCCAAATCCGGTCAGCCCGGCAGACGCCGGATCCGACACAAACACAGCACAGTTGTATTTCAGCTTTCCCGCCGGAACAAGCTGTCTGCGATCAGCAGCGCCGCCCCAACAGAAATGAAGGCATCAGCAAGGTTGAAAGCCCAGAAGTGCCAGCCGCCGATGAAGAAGTCGATATAGTCCGCAACCGCTTCCCACCGGACCCTGTCGATCCCGTTCCCAAGCGCCCCGCCGATCATCAGCGCCAGCGCCAGCCGCAGGATCAGGGTTTCCGCCCGGGCCATCCAGACCAGCAGCACGCCGGAAAAACCGACAGCTAGCGCCAGCAGGGGCCACGGCCCGAACGAACTGTCATGCAGGAACCCGAAGCTGACGCCCCGGTTCCACGCCATCACCAGATTGAGGAACGGCAGAACCTCAATCCGCATCGGATCCCCGCCGGACAGACCGACAACCCACAGCTTGACGATCTGATCCGCTGCCAGCGCCACCAGCGCCAGCAGCAGACACAGCCAGAACGACCGGTTAAACACCATCCCGTCTGTCAGGCGGCGGATCATGCAGCGCCCCCGGCAATCACGGTCACCGCATCATCGCAGCGGCCACAGACACCTTCGTGGTGATGCGTACCGACATCGGGCAGCACCTTCCAGCAGCGCTGACACTTTTCGCCCGAGGCGGTTTCGACCACCGCACCGACTCCGGCGACGTCCGGCAGGGCATAAGCCCCTTCCGGGACATCCGCGGCATTCAGGGTGATGCCGGAGGTGATGCAGACATCAGCCATATCGACACCGTCGATCTGCGCCAGCAGATCCGCCGGGGCATAAACCTGCGGATGCGCCTGCAGGGACGCCCCGATCACCTTGGCATTCCGGGCCCCTTCCAGCGCCCCCAGTACCACGCGGCGGACCTTGCGGACCGCATCCCAGCGCACAGCCAAGGCATCATTGCGCCAATCTGCCGGAATGACGTCAAAGGTGGTCAGATGCACCGAGGACTCTTCGCCCGGATTGCGGCACAGCCACGCTTCTTCCGCCGTGAAGACCAGGAACGGCGCCATCCACTTCACCAGCGCGTTGAACAGGGTGTTCATCACCGTGCGGCAGGCCCGGCGGACCGGATCGTTCGGCGCATCGCAGTACAGCGCATCCTTGCGGATATCGAAGTAGAAGGCCGACAGGTCAGAGGTGCAGAAGGCATTCAGCTCGGCAAACAGGGTGTGGAAGGTGAAGTCGTGGCAGCACTGCTTCACCACCGCATCCAGTTCCGCCAGACGGTGCAGGACCCAGCGTTCCAGCTCCGGCATCGCCGCGACGTCGGTGACCGCCTCATCAGCGGTAAAACCGTCCAGCGCACCCAGCATGTAGCGCAGGGTGTTGCGCAGGCGGCGGTAGGTTTCAGCGGTCTGCTTCAGGATTTCCGGCCCGATGCGCTGATCATTGGCGTAATCGGTGGAAATCACCCACAGACGCAGGATATCGGCACCGTATTCATTGACCACGTCCTGCGGGGCAATCGTGTTGCCCAGCGACTTGGACATCTTGCGGCCCTGCTCATCAAGCGTGAAGCCGTGGGTCAGCACCGCATTGTACGGGGCCCGGCCCCGGGTGCCGCAGGCTTCCAGCAGGGACGAATGGAACCAGCCACGGTGCTGGTCAGAGCCTTCCAGATACAGGTCGGCCGGCCAGTGCAGGTCTTCGCGGTGTTCCAGCACGAAGGAATGGGTCGAGCCGGAGTCGAACCACACGTCCAGAACATCGAAGACCTGTTCATAGTCTTCGGCCTGATAGGAGTCGCCAAGGAAGCTCTGCGGATTATCCTCAAACCACGCATCGGCCCCACGGGCCTCAACGGCAGCGGTGATCCGGTCCAGAACCGCCTGATCCCGCAGCGGCTCGCCAGTGACCTTGTTGACGAACACGGTGATCGGGGTGCCCCAGGTCCGCTGACGCGATACGCACCAGTCCGGGCGCTGTTCGATCATCGAACGCAGACGGTTCTTGCCGACGGCCGGAACGAAGCGGGTATCATCAATGGCCTGAAGCGCCTTGACCCGCAGGTCGTTCGCTTCCATCGAGATGAACCACTGCGAGGTGGTCCGGTAAATCAGCGGAGCCTTTGACCGCCACGAGTGCGGATAGGAATGCACCAGCTTGCCGTGGGCCAGCAGACGCCCGGCCCCGGTCAGGGCCTCAATCACCGCCGGAGCGACCTTGTAGACATGCTGACCGGCAAACAGCGGAATGTGGGCGGCATAGGTGCCGTCATCCTGCACGGTTTCCGGCACGGCAATGCCATGCTCGCGGCACAGATAGAAGTCGTCTTCCCCATGCCCCGGAGCCTGATGGACAATCCCGGTCCCCTGATCGGCGGTAACAAACTCACCGGCCAGCATCGGCACGTCGAAATCATACCCCTGACCGCGCAGCGGGTGGGCGCAGACGGTGCCGGCCAGATCAGCCCCGGAGACCGCAACGTCCACTTCAGCGGTGAACTTACCGACCTTCATCACCTCTTCGGCCAGCGCCGGGGCCAGCAGCAGGCGGTCGCCGGTCTTCACCAGCGCACCGTCAGCCACCTCGGTCACCCGGTACACGGCGTAGTCCAGCGCCGCCCCATAGGCCAGTGCCCGGTTGCCCGGCATCGTCCACGGGGTGGTGGTCCAGATCACCACATCAGCACCGGTCAGCGCCGCCACCGGCGACGACAGCACCGGGAACCGCACCCAGATGGTGGTGGAGGTATGATCGTGGTACTCGATCTCGGCTTCAGCGAGAGCGGTCTTTTCCACCACCGACCACATCACCGGCTTAGCGCCCCGGTACAGGCTGCCGTTCATCAGGAACTTGCCCAGTTCGCGCACGGTCTGCGCCTCGGCGAAGTAATCCATGGTGACATACGGGTTGCCCCAGTCGCCCAGAACGCCGAGGCGCTTGAACTCACTGCGCTGGACGTCGATCCACTTGTCGGCAAAATCCCGGCACTGACGGCGGAACTCGGCCACCGGAACAGCATCCTTGTCCTTGCCCTTCTTGCGGTATTCCTCTTCGATCTTCCATTCGATCGGCAGGCCATGGCAATCCCAGCCCGGCACATAGACCGAGTCTTTGCCCTGCATCTGCTGAGACCGGGAGATCACATCCTTCAGAATTTTATTCAGGGCATGACCGATGTGCAGATGGCCGTTGGCGTAGGGGGGGCCATCATGCAGGACGAACTTGTCCCGCCCCTTCGATTCCCGGCGCTGACGGGCATAGAGGCCCATCTTTTCCCAGCGCTCCAGATGACCCGGCTCCTGCTTCGGCAGCCCGGCACGCATCGGAAAGTCAGTCTTCGGCAGAAAAACGGAGGCTTTGTAATCCACGGTCATGGAACGGTTCTCAACTCTGAATACAGTGTCTGTCCTGGGCAGCAGACCTGTCCGGTCACGGAAGAGGGATCAGGCCGTGTGGTTTTCGGCACCACGGGCCAACATAATTCGCGCCTGCGCCGCATCGGCCAGAATCTGTGCCTTCAGGGCATCAAGACCGGAGAATTTCTGCTCCGGGCGCAGATGGTGCAGAAACCGCACCCGCAGGTGCTGGCCGTACAGGTCACCGGAAAAATCAAACAGATGCACTTCCAGCAGGTCATCAGTTTTATCAAAGGTGGGGCGGCGGCCGTAATTGGCAACCCCGCCGACCCATTCCGTCTGCCAGCCCCGGTCAATGCCAGCCTGCACCACATACACCCCGGTCGCCGGGCGGGCGTAATCGCCCAGCCGCAGGTTAGCGGTCGGGAAGCCGATGGTGCGGCCACGGGCATCACCATGCTCAACGCGGCCTTCAATCTCCCACGGGTGCCCCAGAATGGCCGTTGCCCTTGCCGTATCCCCATCGGCCAGAGCTTTCCGGACCACGGTAGAGGAAAACACGCTGCTCCCGGCATCGGTGCCGGTGACCAGATCAACAGCCGTCACGTCAAAGCCAAACCGGGCCGCATGGGACCGCATCACCTCGACCGAGCCACCCCGCCCCTTACCAAAGGCGTAATCGGCCCCGACCACCACATGAGACACCCCCAGCCCCTTCACCAGAACCTCTTCAATGAAGGTCTCGGCAGATTTGGCGGCAAAAGCGGCGTCAAAGTGCTGAACATACAGAAAATCCACGCCCAGGGCCTCGATCAGGCGAGCCTTCAGGCGCAGACTGGTCAGAGCAAACGGCGGCAGATCAGGCCGGAACAGACGACGCGGATGAGGGTCAAAAGTCATCACCGCCGCCGGGACCCCGCTCAGGCGGGCCCGGCGCAAAGCCTCGCCGATCACCGCCTGATGACCACGGTGGACGCCATCGAAGTTACCGAGGGCAATCACGCTGCCCCGGAACTCGGGAGAGAACTCGTCGTAATGGCGAAACAGGCGCATGGCGGATGAGATGGTCTGGACCCTGACAGCGCCCGGTCCGGCATCAGGCACCGGGCTGTGGATGAAACCCCACAGGGGTAGACGATCCGCGCCTTAAAGGCAACGGAAGGATTATAAAAAGGGCCCCCGGATCAGAGAGGCTCCCCCTGCATCAGCTTGGGCAACGCGCCGACATCGCCCATGGCATGACGCATGAAAAACCGCTTCAGTCCCGGCAGCCTGTTGACCACCGCCATCCCGGCAGTCCGGGCCAGCCGCAGCGGCGCAATATCGTTCGAGAACAGCCGGACCAGACCATCGGTCATCCCCAGCATCAGAACGTTATCGAAACGACGCCACTTCTGATACCCTTCCAGCACCGTCGCCGCCCCGACATCGACACCAAGCCGCCGGGCCTCGACCACTTTTTCAATCAGGGCCGCCACGTCGCGCAGGCCAAAATTCATCCCCTGCCCGGCCACCGGATGCATACCGTGGGCCGCGTCGCCGACCAGCGCCAGACGCAGATCGATATATCGGCTGGCGTGCTGCAGGGTAAGCGGATAGCCGAACCGCTTGCTGACCACCTTGACCTCGCCAAGAAAATCACCGAACCGGCTCATCAGCTCTGCCTGAAACTCAGCGTCCGGCAGCTTCAGGATCGTCCACGCCAGCGGGTCTTTCTCCGTCCACACCAGCGAGGAATGGTGCCCCCCCGGCAGCGGCAGAATCGCAAACGGGCCTGACGGCAGGAACCGTTCATGGGCGATCCCCCGGTGATCCTTCTCATGCCAGACGGTCATGACGATCCCGACCTGATTGTACGGCAAACCATGCTGCAGCCGGATCCCCGCCATATCCCGGATCTGGCTGCGACGGCCATCTGCCGCCACCACAAGGCGGGTATGAATAACCCGGCCATCGGTCAGGGTGACGGTTGCCCCATCCACCCGGCGGTCCACCGTCGCCACCGTCGCAGGGGCCAGCAGGGGGGCCTTCTCCAGTTCGGCAAACCGGGCGAGAATCCCCCGGCGGATGGTCCGGTTTTCCGCCATATAGCCCATCGGTGCCCCGACCTCGCGGTGGTCGTAGTGCAGATGCAGCGGGCTGTTGCTGTCCGTGACCCGGATATCAAGAATCGGCTGGACATCGCTGACCATGTGCGCCCAGACCCCGGTGCCTTCCAGCACCCGCTGACAGGCCAGCGCGATCGCCGAAGAGCGGCCGTCGTAACCGGTGTCCAGCAGGACTCCGGCATCATCCTTATCGATGCAAATGGTGCTGACCCCGTGCTGGGCCAACCCGCAGGCCAGTGTTCCGCCCACCAGACCACCACCGACCACCACCACATCACAGGTCAGCGCCGCAGCGGGCGGCACGACGGAAGAAGAAACGGTCTGTGACATCAATGGTACTCCTGACAGAAAGCCGGGGCGTTTTGTGACCCCTCCTGACCGGGCCGAACTGTGGCGCGAAGCCGGCCTGATGTCCAGCCTTCAGCCACAGGTTTGTGCTTGCCCGCCTTCAGGCAGTGTTCAGATACCCCAGATTAAACTTAATCAAGGTTTGACGTGCCTCAAGGCGCAACCGCCCAGACTGGCTTTAATTCCGGGACAACGGTATGAATAGCCCCGATCCGCACACCGTCCCGCTCTGCCGGGATCTTGCAATACCCGGCACCGGACGCCACTTTGCGGGCGCCCGGTCCGATCGGGCCCTGACCACGGGAGTCTTGATGCACCGGTTCGCCAACCCTACCCGCTTCCTGCGGCTGGCCGACGCCATTCTGCCGTGGAGCATCGCCGCCACAGTCCTCGCCCTTGGCTCCGGTCTGGTGTGGGCCCTTGCGTTCTCCCCCGCTGACTACCAGCAGGGCGACACGGTCCGGATCATGTATCTGCATGTTCCGGCAGCATGGATGGGACTGTTCGCCTACACCGCCATGGCGGTGGCCAGTGCTGTGGCCCTGATCTGGAAACATCCGCTGGCCGATCTGGCTGCCAAGGCCAGCGCCCCGGTCGGGGCGTGCTTCACCTTCCTCTGTCTTGTCACGGGGTCCCTGTGGGGTAAGCCGATGTGGGGGACATGGTGGGTGTGGGATGCCCGCCTGACCAGCATGCTGATCCTGCTGTTCCTGTACCTTGGCTACATGGCCCTGCAGGGAGCCTTCGATGACCCCCAGCGCGGGCAGAAGGCTGCGGCTGTCCTGGCCCTTGTCGGTTTTGTCAATGTCCCGATCATCAAGTTCAGCGTTGACTGGTGGAACACCCTGCATCAGCCCGCCAGCGTGGTGAAAATGGGCGGCCCGGCCATCGACCCGGCCATGCTGGTACCGCTGCTGGTGATGACCGTCGGCTTCAAGGCCTATTACGTCACACTGCTGCTGCTGCGCATCAAGGCTGAGGTCGCCGATGCCAAAATCCGCAGCCTGCGCCTGACGGAGATCCACGGCTGACCCCGGTCAACCGCAGGGATCACCGGACCCAATGAATAAGATTTACTGAGTCGGAACGAGAGAGATGAGCGGTTTTCTGTCAATGGGGGGATATGCAGGCTATGTCTGGCCTGCCTATGCCCTGACACTGGTGGTGCTTGGTGCGCTGTGTGTGGCGACGGTCAGCAGCCTGCGCCGGAAGCAGAAGATGCTTGACCTGCTGCAAAGCAGCGTGCGCTCGGCCCGCCGCCGCCGGGACGGCAACCAAACCCCCGGGGCAGGAGAAACCGCATGAGCCGCGCCGCCACCCGCAAGAAACGCCGCCTGTATATGGTGGTTGCCGGGCTACTGCTGCTCGGCACCGCCACCGCACTGGTTCTGACGGCCTTTCAGGACAATCTGGTCTTCTTCTACAGCCCCACCGACGTGCAGGCGAAGAAGGTCGGGGAAGACCGTCGCTTCCGGCTGGGCGGACTGGTCAAGGACGGATCGGTGGTCAAAACCGGTTCTGAGGTCCGCTTTACCGTCACCGACATGAACGCCGATCTGCCGGTCAGCTATTCCGGCATTCTGCCCGACCTGTTCCGCGAAGGGCAGGGCGTGGTGGCCGAAGGCAAGCTTGACCGGTCCGGGGTGTTTATCGCCAAGGAAGTCCTTGCCAAGCACGACGAAAATTATATGCCGCCGGAAGTGGCGGAGGCCCTGAAAAAATCCGGGCAGTGGACCGGGGCGCAGACGGATGCGGCCTCGCATAAGGCCCCCCAGAACTAAGCCTGTCCCCCCTATCGCCACGCCCGCCCGCAGGAGCGCTGCATGACCCTGAGTATTGCCGAACTCGGCCAGTTTTCACTGGCACTGGCGCTGTGCGTGGCGCTGGTACAGTCCATTGTCCCCTTATGGGGGGCCCATCGCGGTGACGGCGCCATGATGGCCATGGCCCGGCCCGGGGCGGTTGCCCTGTTCGGGCTGGTTGCCGTAGCCTTCGCCTGCCTGACCTATTCCTTCGTGGTTTCCGACTTCTCGGTTTCGGTGGTGGCGCAGAATTCCCACTCCGACAAACCGATGCTTTACAAGGTCGCCGGGGTCTGGGGGAACCATGAAGGATCCCTGCTGCTGTGGATCACCGCCCTGACCTTCTTCGGTCTGGCCGTGGCCCTGACCGGGCGTAACCTGCCGCCGCAGCTGCGGGCGCGGGCGCTGTCGGTGCAGGCGATGATCACCGCAGGCTTCCTGCTGTTCATCCTGCTGACCTCCAACCCCTTCATCCGTCTGAATCCGCCGCCGATGGATGGCAAAGGCCTCAACCCGCTGCTGCAGGATCCCGGCCTCGCCTTCCATCCGCCGATGCTGTACCTCGGCTATGTCGGGTTCTCGATGGCTTTCTCGTTCGCTGTCGCCGCCCTGATTGAAGGCCGGGTCGATGCGGCATGGGCCCGCTGGGTCCGCCCGTGGACCCTGACGGCATGGACCTTCCTGACCCTTGGCATCGCCCTTGGGTCCTGGTGGGCCTATTACGAACTCGGCTGGGGCGGCTGGTGGTACTGGGACCCGGTGGAAAATGCCAGCTTCATGCCGTGGCTGGCTGGCACGGCCCTGCTGCATTCCGCAATCGTGGTGGAAAAGCGGGACTCCCTGAAAAGCTGGACCATCCTGCTGTCGATCCTGACATTCGCGATGAGTCTGCTTGGGACCTTCCTCGTCCGGTCCGGGGTGCTGACCAGCGTTCATGCCTTTGCCAGTGACCCGACCCGCGGGATGTTCGTGCTGATTCTGCTGGCGGTCTCTGTCGGTGGGGCCCTGATTCTGTATGCGTTCCGTGCCCCGACCCTGCAGGGGGGCGGCCTGTTCACCCCCATCTCGCGGGAAGGCGGGCTGCTGCTGAACAACCTGCTGATGACCACCGCCATGGCCACCGTGCTGCTGGGCACCCTGTACCCGCTGATCGCCGATGCCTTTGCGCTCGGCAAAGTCTCGGTCGGCGCACCGTTCTTCAACGCGGTGTTCGTGCCCCTGATGGTGCCGCTGGTTGTGGTGATGGGCATCGGACCGATGCTGGCATGGAAGCGCGGTGACCTGCGTGGGGCGCTCTCCCGCCTGTGGGTGGCTCTGGCGGCCACCGGCCTGACCATGGCCGGATCGTGGCTGTACGTCGGCGGCACCATCGATGACCTGCTGGCGGCCTTTGGCTTCGGTCTGGCCGCCTGGCTGCTGGTCGCGACCCTGGTGGAATGGGCGGAGCGAGTAAAGCTGTTCCGCGCCCCGGCGGGGGAAAGCCTGCGCCGGGCAGCCAACCTACCCCGCGCGGCGTGGGGCATGACCCTTGCCCATACCGGGATGGCTCTGGTGGTCGCCGGCGTCACCGCCTCTTCCGCTTATAAGGGGGAGCTGGTCCAGTCACAGAAAATCGGCGAAGCCGTGCGCATTGCCGGTTACGACGTGACCCTGACGTCAGCCGCCACCGTGCAGGGGCCGAACTATGAAGCCCAGCGCGGAATCTTCGAGGTCCGTAAAGAGGGAGAGCTGATCGCGACCCTGACGCCGGAAAAGCGTCTGTACCGTTCACCGCCGATGCCGACGACAGAAGCCGCCATCCATACCACCGGCCTGTCAGACCTTTATACGGTCATCGGTGACCCTGATCCGGCCCTGCCGGGGGCCTATGTCACCCGGCTGTATCACGAACCGCTGGTGCCGCTGCTGTGGTACGGCGCGCTGCTGATGGCAGCAGGTGGGCTGGTGTCGCTGACCGACCGCCGCCACCGCGTCGGTGCCCCGGTCCGCAAGCGGACAGGCGCGGCGACCACCGCCGCCGTCAAAGCCTGAAGACAGATGGCCTGAGGAAAGATTGAGCGATCATGCGTAAACTGATCTTTATCGCGCCGACGATCATGTTTGTGGTGCTGGTGGGGCTGTTTGCCTCCCAGCTCCTCAGCGGGCGCGACCCCAAGACCATCCCTTCGGTGCTGATCAACCGCCCGGTCCCCGACTTTGCGCTGGAAGAACTGCCGGGACGCGGGATGCCCCTGCGGTCTGGCGACCTCAAAGGCGAGGTCTCACTGGTCAATATCTTCGGATCGTGGTGCGTGGCCTGTGCCATCGAACACCCGTTCCTGATGAAGCTGAAACAGCAGAACGTCATCCCGATCCACGGCATTGACTGGCGGGAAAAAAACCCGGCCGACGGCCTGCGCTGGCTGCAGAAAAACGGTGACCCCTACACCCGCGTCGGCCTCGACCCCGACAGCAAGGTCGCCATCGATTTCGGCGTCACCGGCGCCCCGGAAACCTTTGTCGTCGATAAGAACGGCGTCATCCGTTACAAACACATCGGCCCGGTGACGGAAGAGGTCTGGGAACAGACCCTGAAGCCGCTGGTGGAGGAGTTGCGCAAGTGAAACGGTTTGCCGCCCTCTCTCTCGCCGCCCTGATCCTGTCTGCCCCTCTGGCTTTTGCCGTCCAGCCGGACGAGATGCTGAAGGACCCGCAGCTGGAACAGCGGGCCCGGGATATCTCCAAACACCTGCGCTGTGTGGTCTGCCAGAATGAAAGCATTGATGAATCCAATGCCGATCTGGCCCGTGACCTGCGGCTTCTGGTCCGCGACCGCCTGACCAAAGGCGATAACAACGATCAGGTGATGCAATACGTCGTGGATCGCTACGGCGACTATGTCCTGCTGCGTCCCCCGTTCAAAATGACAACACTGGCGCTGTGGGCTGGCCCTCCCCTGTTTGCCCTGCTGGCGCTGGGGCTGGGCTGGCGGCTGTACCGCCGCCCGTCAGCTGCCCACGTTGACGAATCTCCGGCCGCCCCGCCCCTGAGTGCGGAAGAACGGAAACGGCTGGAAAAACTGCTACGGACTGAGGAGAGCGGGTCATGACCCTGACACTGATCGCCTTTGTCGGGCTGACGTTTGCCGTTCTCGTCATGCTGGCCCTGCCGCTGCTGCGCCGTCAGAATGGGTCAGTTATCCGCGCCGCTTTTGACATGCAGGTCTACCGCGACCAGCTGCGGGAGCTGGAAAAGGATCTGGAGCGCGGTGTAGTGACAGCCGAACAGGCCGACGCGGCCCGGCTGGAAATCCATCGCCGCCTGCTGAACGCAGATGCCGAAGCCCGCGCCGCAGGGGCATTGCAAACCGGATCCCCCGGTCGGCGACAGCGGATTTTCACCACCATTGCGCTGGCCGTCGCCCTGCCGATCGCTGCTTTTGGCCTGTATGGGCGTCTTGGCTCCCCCGGGTATCCTGATCGCCCCCATGCCGAACGGATGGCGGAGATGCTGGGGCTGACACCCGATCAGGCCAAAAACCTGCGCATCACCGCCGAGACCATGACCAAAGCCCTGCAAGACGGCGGCAAGCAGTCTGACTGGATCGCATTAGGCCAGACATGGCAGCAGCTGGGGGAATACACCAAAGCCCTGAATGCCTATGAGCAGGCCGCCGGGCTGGGGCCACTGGATGCCGCCAGCTGGGCATCGCTGGGGGAAGCGAATGTGATGGCCAGCAACGGGCAGGTGATGCCCGGCGCCAAAGACTCCTTCCTCAAAGCACTGGCACAGGACCGTGACGACCCGCGCAGCCGCTATTATCTCGGGCTGGCAGCCGTACAAGGGGGCGATGCCCAGCGCGGGATCGCCATCTGGCGCGACCTGTCGCAAGGGTCCCCGCCGGATGCCCCGTGGATGCGGATGCTGCGGTCCCGGATTGCACAGGCCGCACAGGAAGCCGGTATCCCGCCGATGGGCATCAGCCCGCGCCACCCGTTGGATTCCCGCCCGGTAGAGGTCGCTACTCTGCCTTCCGGGCCGGGTGCAGCCGCACCGATGCAACAGCAGGCTGAACAGGCAGACGAAGGCTTCAGCCCAGATCAGAAGGCAATGATTGACGGGATGATCCAGCGCCTGAAGGACCGCCTTGCCACGGCCCCTCAGGATCCCGAAGGCTGGGCCCGTCTTGGGAAGTCTCTCGGCGTGCTGAAAGACTATGACGGATCCGTCAATGCCTACGCCAAAGCCGTGGAACAGGACGGCGGCAATGCCGGAACCCGTCTGGATTACGGGATGGCCCTGCTGGCCCGGGCTGAAACGACGAAAGCACCGTCTCTTCCCGACGCCTTCTATGAACAAGCCCGCTGGATGGCGACAAATGCCCCGGATGAGCCCGGCGGACTCTATCTGCGGGCTCTGGCCGCCGAAAGCCGGAAGCAGGCGGATGAGGCGATCAACCTGTGGAAGAAACTTTCTTCCGTCATGCCCCCGGACAGTCCGGCTTACAGTATGGCACAGGACCGGCTGAAAGCACTTGGAGCCAACTGAATACCAAAAAGGCCACAGGATTTCTCCTGTGGCCTTTTTGGTCTGCGACAGATCCCAGCGAGATCAGGTCCCCCAGCCGGGTCAGGCGTAGGAACGGATATCGTCAATCACCTTACCGTCGTTGGGCAAAGACCCCGGGGCCACCAGCTCAACCGTCCCCTTCAGCTTGGTGACCTCCTGCAGCGTTTTCTGAACCGCCAGACCCAGACCATCCGCAGCCTGCTCAACCTCCACCCGGATCAGCATCTGATCAACGTTATCAACCGAGTCGGCAACCAGCCGGGCACGGCGGATTTCCGGGTGCCGCTTCACCACTTCGGCCACCTGTTCGGGATGAACAAACATCCCTTTGATCTTGGTCGTCTGATCGGCACGCCCCATCCAGCCCTTGATCCGCATGTTGGTCCGGCCACAGGGGCTGATCCCCGGCAACAGCGCAGTCATATCTCCGGTCGCAAAACGGATCAGCGGATATTCCGGGGTGAAGGTGGTGACCACAATCTCACCGACCTCGCCCGGCTCCACCGGATCACCGGTCCCGGGACGGACGATCTCAACGATCACCCCTTCCTCGATCACCATGCCCTCAAGAGCCGGGGTTTCATAGGCAATCACCCCAAGATCGGCGGTGGCGTAGGCCTGATAGACATCAACCCCCAGATCACGGATCAGGGCCCGCAGGCTGGGCGGCAATGCCTCGCCCGAGACCAGCCCCTTCTTTAGCGACGACGTATCAAGCCCCAGCTCCTGCGCTTTCTCCAGCATGATCCGCAGGAAGCTGGGGGTCCCGCAATATCCGCTGGGACGCATGGCAGCGATTGCCTGTGCCTGTTGCTCCGTCTGGCCAATACCGGCAGGGAACACCAGACAGCCCAACGCCCGCGCGCCATCATCCAGAATCCACCCACCCGGCGTGAAGTGGTAGGAAAAGCTGTTATGCACCAGATCACCGGAGCGGAACCCGGCAGCATACAGGGCACGGGCCGCCCGCCAGTAGTTGGCCCCTATCCCCTGTGGCTCGTTAATCGGGCCGGGAGACTGGAAAATCCGTCCGACCGGACGATCACGTGCCACCAATCCGCCGAACGGGGGCGTAAGGGCCTGCACGTCTTTCAGAGCGGACTTGCGCAGAACCGGCAGTTTTGCCAGTGCGGCGCGATCCGTCACCTGTGCCGGATCGACATCTTTCAGATGGGTGGCAAAAAAGTCGGTCTGGGCTTTGGCATGGGCAATCAGCCCAGGCAGGCCCGCAAACAGGTCCCGCTCCCGCACCTCGGGGTCGCGGGTTTCCAGAGCGTCGAAAAAGGAAGAGGCGTCGGTCTGCTCGGTCATCGCTGATCCCTCCCTTACAGCCAACGCTTCCGGCGGCGGTAATGCTTAACGTCTTTAAAGCTCTTCCGGCCTTCCGCCGCCAGCCCGAGATAGAATTCCTTCACGTCATCATTTTCCATCAGGCGCTGGGCCTCGCCTTCCATCACCACGCGGCCATTTTCAAGAATGTAGCCGAAGGTGGCGTATTTCAGCGCAATGGTGGTGTTCTGCTCCGCCAGCAGGAAGGAGACCCCCTCCTTCTGATTCAGCTGTTTGACGATTTCGAAGATTTCTTCCACCAGCTGCGGGGCCAACCCCATCGACGGCTCATCAAGCAAAATCACCTTCGGCTTGGTCATCAGGGCCCGCCCGATGGCGACCATCTGCTGTTCCCCGCCGGAGGTATAACCGGCCTGACTGCTCCGCCGCACTTTCAGGCGCGGAAAGTATTCATAGACCTTTTCCAGATCCCGCTTTACCGCAGCAGCCCCATCCCCACGGGTGTAGGCGCCGGTCAGCAGGTTTTCCTCAACGGTCAGGTGACCGAAGCAGTGGCGGCCTTCCATCACCTGCACCACACCCATCTTGACGAGGTCATTGGGGGTCAGGTCCTGAATGCTGCGACCGTTATAATCAATGGTGCCCTTGGTGACTTCGCCACGTTCTGCCCGCAGCAGGTTGGAAATCGCCTTGAGGGTAGTGGTCTTGCCCGCGCCGTTGGCCCCGAGCAGGGCAACAATGCCCCCTTCCGGCACCGCAAGGGAGACCCCTTTCAGCACCAGAATCACGTGATCGTAGATCACCTCGATGTTGTTGACCCGCAGGATCGGCTCGGCAGCGGCGGGGCTGCTGGCAGGCTGCACGGCATGCAGGGTGGCTTGGCTCACGACGGGTACTCCCTAAAACTCTACGTTTGGGAAACGCTGCGCTTGGGCCTATGGCCCGGACGGTCACGCGGTTTTTCCTTTTGGGCGTTCCCGCCCCCCTCCAAGACAGGGAATGAGGGGGGCAGGGCCGCCGGTCACGGGGTTTCCGTTACCCGGAAACTGGGGATATTCCTCAGTTGCAGGTACGCGGAGTAATGTTCTTTTCCTTGGCGTACTGAGCAGCGGATTCCTTGTACATTTCGGTCAGGAAACCGTCACGGCGCGGAGTAATCCAGTCAGACACCGGGGTCCAGGCAGCGCCGGACCACTGCTGAATCACCACTTTCCCGCCGCCTTCATGGTCCTTACAGGACAGCTGCAGCGGCGCCATCAGCCCCTTCAGGCCCAGCTTGTCGAGGGCGGCATCGTCAAGCTTCAGGTTTTCCAGACCCCAACGGATCTGTTCCCCGGTCATCGGCTTGTTGCCATACTTGTTCATGGCAGTGCGGATGCCTTCGGCCATGATCACGGCAGAGATCAGACCACGGTTGTACAGAATATCACCGACCTTATCGCGATCGCTGGCGCCCTTACCCTTTTCGTACAGGGTCTTCACGATGTCTTCGTGAACCTTGTAGTTGGCACCGGCACCGTGGAACTGAGCAGCCAGATAGCCCTTGGCATCCATACCGGCCGGGCGGACGTCCACTTCCGAACCGGACCACCACACGCCAACAAACTTATTCATCGGGAAGCCGACGGCCGCCGCTTCCTTAATGGCGGTGGAGTTCATCACACCCCAGCCCCACATGATCACCCAGTCAGGCTTCAGCTGACGGCCGATCTTCAGCCAGGTCGCCTTCTGTTCCAGCCCCGGATGCGGCACCGGGAACAGATCGAGCTTGAAGCCGTTCTTCTCTGCCAGAGCCTGCAGGGTCTTGATCGGCTCCTTCCCGAAGGCGGAGTCGTGATAGACCAGCGCGATCTTTTTGCCCTTCAGGTCTTTTTCCTGCGCCTCAATGTACTGCACGATGGCATCCGCCCCCGCCCAGTAGGTCACCGGGGCCGTGAAGATCCATTCAAAGACCGATCCGTCAGACGCATCAGCACGGCCATAGCCGGAGGTGATCATCGGAATCTTATCAGCACGGACACGGTCCATCAGGGCATAGGTGATGCCGGTGGACAGCGGCTGAACGGAGGCGCCGCCGGTCGGGCCTTTCCCCTTCAGCTTTTCATAGCATTCCACGCCCTTATCGTTGTTATAGGCGGTGTCGCATTCTTCATAGACCAGCGGTACACCGTTGATGCCGCCGTCACGAGCATTCAGCAGCGACACATAGTCGGCAAACCCGTCGGCCCACGGAATCCCGCCCGGCGCATAGGGGCCGGTACGGTAAACCAGACCAGGCACAAACTGGCCGTTTTCCTGCGCCTGCGCCGGAACAGCCGACAGTGCCGAAGCAGCCAGCGTAGCCCCGACAGCAGCAAGAGCGAGTTTCTTGAAAATCATGCGCGTCCTCCCATGGACAATCTGTCTTGATGTCTGACGTTTTTCTTCATCAGGCAGCCGGTATTCCGGCTGCAGGGTCCGGGCTTGAGGGGGTGGCAGCGTTGCCACCCCTGCCCATGTTCTTGGTACCGGCTGTAACCGGGGATCCGCCCTGACCGAAATCAGTAGGGGAACGGCCACAGACGCAGCTTTTCCTTACCGATCTGCCACAGACGGGCCAGCCCGTGCGGCTCAACGATCAGGAAGAAGATGATCAGCGCCCCGAAGATCATGTATTCAAGATGCGAAATCATATCGACGGGAATGTTCAGCCCCAGCAGATGCGGGGCATTGGTCAGGATCACCGGCAGCAGCACCATGAAGGCAGCCCCGAAGAACGACCCAAGGATCGACCCCAGACCGCCAATAATGACCATGAACAGCACTTTGAAGGAAATCTCGATCGAGAAGGCCAGAGGCTCCACCGACCCGGTGTAAATGAACCCCCACGCCGCCCCGGCGATACCGCAGTAAAACGAGCTGATGGCAAAGGCCGACAGCTTGGTCTGCAACGGCTTGATCCCGATAATCTCAGCGGCAATATCCATATCGCGGATCGCCATCCACGCCCGGCCAAGATGGCAGCGGGTCAGGTTTTTGGCAGCCAGCGCCAGAAGGCCGACGAACACCAGCAGGAACAGGTACTTGGCGGTGTAATGGGCGCTCGACCCGGTGACCATGATATCCCCGAAGATCGCCCGCGGCGGAGCGGAAATCACCCCGGAAGACGAATAGTTGGTGAACCACGGCACCTTATTAAACAGCCACAGCAGGAAGAACTGCGCCGCCAGCGTCGCCACCGCCAGATAGAACCCTTTAATCCGCAGCGAGGGAATACCGAACATCACCCCGACAAAGGCGGTGATGACGCCAGACCCCAGGAACACGAACACAATGTTCAGATCCGGAAACATGGTGGACAGCTTATAGGCAGCAAACGCACCGGTCGCCATGAACCCGCCGGTGCCGAGCGACAGCTGTCCGGCATAACCGGTCAGGATGTTCAGCCCGATCGCGGCAATCGACATCACCAGAAACGGAATCAGAATGGTGGTGGTCATATATTCAGTGGCGAACAGCGGCAGAACACCCAGGGCAAGAACGGCAATCAAGCCGATGCCAATACGGTCCTGCAAAATCGGAAAGATCTGCTGATCAGCGGCGTAAGAGGTTTTGAACTGGCCTGCCTCACGGTACAGCATCTGTGCTTACTCCTTACACGCGCTCAATAATCTTGTCGCCGAACAGACCCTGCGGACGGAACAGCAGGAACATCAGCGCCAGCATGTAGGCAAACCAATCTTCGATACCGCCACCAATGGCATCCGCCCAGTACACTTCCGCGATCTTCTCCCCGGCCCCGATGATCAGGCCGCCGATGATCGCACCGGGCACCGAGGTAAACCCGCCAAGGATCAGCACCGGCAGGGCCTTCAGGGCCACCATCGCCAGCGAGAACTGAACCCCCAGCTTGGATCCCCACATCACCCCGGCCACCAGACCGACCAGACCGGCAACGGTCCAGACAATCGCCCAGATGGTCTTCAGCGGAATCCCGACTGACAGAGCCGCCTGGTGGTCATCTGCCACGGCCCGCAGGGCGCGCCCGATACGGGTTTTCTGGAAAAACAGCGCCAGCGCGGCGACCAGAGAGCCCGCCACCACGGCGGCGATAATGTCGAACTTGTTGACCAGAACACCGCCGATCTCGAGCGGGGTCTGCGGCAGACCGATGTCCAGCACACGGACACTGGACCCCCAGATGGTCTGACCGAAACCATCCAGAAAATAAGTGACGCCGATGGTCGCCATGAACAGGATGATGTGCGGCTGGTTCACCAGTGGCCGCAGCACAATCCGCTCAATCGCCATCGCCAGCAGCACCATCACGCCGATGGTCAGGATCAGCGATCCCCACCACGGCACGCCCTTATCCATAAATCCGGCAAAGAACAGGGCGGCGAACAGAACCATCGCCCCCTGGGCAAAGTTAAAAACGCCGGAGGCCTTGAAGATCAGAACAAAGCCCAGCGCCACCAGGGAATACATCACCCCGGACAACAGACCGCCGGTCAGCACCTCGACAAAAAACAGCGGGGCATCGGCGATCTGAACAAAAGGACTGATAAAGAAATTGTAGAGGAAGTCCATCGGACTCATCCTTCCATCTTGAACCGGGGCCCTTGAGAGCATTGTCCGGTTAAGAGAAAACCCGTTGATTGAAAGTGCTCTTCTTCAGAATGTCGGAGCCTTCTCAACCGCAAACCGGTGTCCACTTTTGCTGAAAACGCTCTAGTGCCCGCCGCCCAGATAGGCGTCGATCACGTCCTGATTGGCCCGGACCTCATCCGGGGTGCCGTCGGCCAGCTTGCGGCCATAATCGAGCACCACAACCCGGTCGGAGATATCCATCACCACCCCCATGTCATGCTCAATCAGCACAATGGTGGTCCCGAATTCCTTATTCACATCGAGGATGAAGCGGCACATGTCCTCTTTCTCCTCAAGGTTCATCCCGGCCATCGGCTCATCAAGCAGCAGGATTTCCGGCTGCGCAGCCAGAGCCCGCCCCAGTTCCACCCGCTTCTGCAGACCATAGGGCAGACGCCCGACCGGCGTCTTGCGCACAGCCTCGATTTCAAGAAAGTCGATGATCTTTTCGCAAAATTCGCGGTGCGCGGTCTCTTCCTTCCGGGCCCGGCCCAGATAGAAAGCCTGCGCCAGCAGACCGGACTTCATCAGGGTATTACGCCCGGTCATGATGTTATCGAGCGCGCTCATCCCCTTGAACAGGGCAATATTCTGGAAGGTCCGGGCAATCCCGGCACGGGCGGCCATATAGGGGCGCATGCGCTTACGCTCCTGCCCCTTGTGAAACACCTTGCCTTCCTGCGGGTGATAAAACCCGTTGATGACATTGAGCATGGAACTTTTGCCAGCCCCGTTGGGGCCGATGATGGCAAGCACTTCATGCTCACGCACATCAAAGCTGATGTTGGTCAGGGCACGCACCCCACCAAACGACAGACTGATGTTCTGCACGGACAGGATGACGCCACCGATCTTGTGGCGGCCATCTGCGGTAAAAGCGTCAGAACCGGAAACAGGGTTAACGGCTGAACTGGACATAAGGGGAGCTCCCCACAAAAGTCAGGCGGAACCGATCACGGAACAGGGGCAGGGCCTTAGCCCGCCTTCCGCAACGGCGCGGCAGTACCCGGACGGACAGCGGCGGACCGGATCGCCAGATCGGCGCGGACCATCCCCTTACGACCATCCTCAAAGGTTACTTCCGTCTCCACCCGCACGCTGGTACGGCCATCAAACAGCGCCTCGATCTGATCGGCGTAGCGTTCGTTGATGAACTTACGGCGCACCTTGCGGGTGCGGGTCAGTTCACCATCGTCCGCATCCAGTTCCTTATGCAGCAGCAGGAACCGGCTGATCTGGCACCCTGACAGCATCGGGTCGGCCGCCAGATCGGCATTGACCTTTTCCACGCAGTCCTGAATCAGGTCGTAAACCACAGACTGCGCCGCCAGATCCTGGAACCCGGAATAGGCCAGTCCCCGCCGTTCCGCCCAGTTCCCCACCGCTTCCAGATCAATGTTGATAAAGCAGCCGACACTGTCGCGCTTATCACCGAAGGCAACCGCCTCTTTAATAAAGGGGAAGAACTTCAGTTTGTTCTCCAGATACTTGGGCGGGAACATCTGCCCCGACACCATCCGGCCGACATCCTTGGCGCGATCAATGATCTTCAGGTGCCCCAGATCATTGAAGATCCCGGCGTCACCGGTATGCACCCAGCCATCCGCCGTCTTATCTTCCGCCGTTTTGTCAGGCTGCTTGAAATAGGCCTGAAAAACCCCGGGACTGCGGAACAGCACCTCACCGTTCTCAGCAATCTTCAGCTCCACCCCCGGCGCCGGTTTACCGACCGTATCGGCATAAACCTCGCCATTAGGCTGCACGCAGATAAAGACGCTGGCCTCGGTGGACCCGTAGATCTGTTTGATGTTGATCCCCAGCGACCGATAGAAGGAGAAAATTTCCGGCCCGATCGCTTCACCGGCGGTATAGGCCAGCTTAATGCGGGTAAAACCGAGAACGTTTTTCAGCGGGCCATAAACCAGCAGGTTCCCCAGCCCATACAGCAGGCGGTCGGTGACTGAGACCGGCTTACCGTCCAGGATATCCACCCCGACGCGTTTGGCGACGTCCATAAAGTATCCGAACATCTTCCGCTTCAGGCGGCTGGCGTCCTCCATACGGATCATCACTGTGGTCAGGATGTTTTCGTAGATACGCGGAGGCGAGAAGAAATAGGTCGGCCCCAGTTCCCGCAGGTCGATCAGCAAGGTTTCCCCGCTTTCCGGGCAGTTGACCGTAAACCCGCAGACATAGGCCTGCGCCATCGAAAACAGATGGTCCCCCACCCATGCCATCGGCAGGTAAGCCAGAACATCTTCGTCTGGTGTCAGACCCTCCATTTCAACATTGTTACGGGCCGTGATCAGCACGTTGTCGAAGGTCAGCATCACGCCTTTCGGCTGGCCGGTGGTACCGGAGGTATACAGCATCACCCCGATATCGCTGCCTTTGCCTTTGGCAATTTCAGCATCCAGAAGGCCGGGGTTCTGGGCCATCAGAGCCCGCCCCTTCTCCTGCACTGACGCAAGGGAATGGACAAAGGTCTGATGATAATCCCGCATGCCGCGGTCATCCTCGAACAGGATGGTCTGCAGCTTCGGACATTGCTCCCGGATTTCCAGCAGCTTATCGACCTGCTCCTGATCCTCGACAACGGCGAGAACCGCTTCGGCATGCTCCAGCACAAACTGCATCTCGCGGGCGACGGAATCCTGATAGACCGGCACCGGCACACCGCCGAGAACCTGGACCGCCACCATCGACCAGTACAGCTGCGGGCGGTTATCCCCAACGATGGCAATGGTGGCACCACGGGTCACGCCCAGCGCCGAAAACCCGGCAGCCAGAGCCATAATCTCGTCATGGACCTGTTTCCACGACCAGGTCTGCCAGATGCCGAAATCCTTTTCGCGCATGGCGGGATGGTTGGGGCGGACCTCTGCATGGTGCTTGAGCAACTTTGGCAGAGTATCCATCGCCGGGGTGGTGGTGATTGCGGAGGCCATCAGACAGACCCTCCCCACAGACCGGCAGACGCACCCCGGCAGCCGCTCACGAACGTTTCCGTCATGGACGTTTCCTTGGACATCAGTTTCACTCCCACGTCGCACAGGCCCGCTATCAACGGCATCCCGGCGACACTGCTCATTCAGACGGGAGACTCATTGTCTGGACGCCACGGTTTTCCGGGGTCCGGCCTCTTCTCGTCCTGAAGGCAACACGCGTTCTTACATCGTTATTTTTATATGATTTTTTGTTCTTGCTGGATCTTGGCCCCCGGCCCCGCCCCACCCCACAGCATTCCTGCAGGCAAGAAGAACGGTCCGCTGGCTTTTTTACCGCCCGGCCTGCGCAGACCGTCAGGGTGACAGCCTTCAACAGGACAGGAACAGAACCCTTTTCCCGACCGGATGGTTCCGGCGGTAACAGGTCACAGATGATCCGGGTGGCCCACCCACCCGTGCAGCAAACAACAACCCCTGTTTCGGCCTCCCCCCACCGGTCTCTACGGCAATCCCCTGCCTCCGGTGTGGTTCTGACCTATTTTCCGGTACCTCCGGTCCGCCTTAACGACGGTTCCAGAAAACCGGACAGGACCCCGGAAAATCCCTTTATTGAAAAAGGTCTCTTCCCGTATCTGGCGATACTCCCACTGGTGTACCCCGATCACAACGCCTTGTCATGCACTTCTTGCATACATGGCATGCGTCATGTGTGTAGCTAACCGCACTTTTGCCAATCGGTCAACAAAAGTTACGGTTTCCGTAGCGTCAACCCGTTAAATTGACCCTTGGCAAGTTTGCAAATCAGGGTCTGAAAACGGCATTTTCCGGGCTGTTTTCCGCTATCCGGCATTCTGGTTCGTCAGAATTGTATACGTTGCTGTATACGATGATTGGACAGCCTGTAGACGAAAATGACACCAATCCCGAACGTGTCGATTCGTGAATATAAAACCACCCTTTCGGGTGGATTTTCCGCCCTGAACCCCACCGGCACCCCCTTCAGGGCTTCTCTTGAAATAATGCTTCAAGGCGGCATTTTCTGGACAGAAGCCTCGTGGCAGACCTATGCTTTCGTCAGTGCCGCATCGCAGTATCAATAGACAGACGGCCCCCCGGAAGACCCTACCCTCTTCCCCCCACCCTTTTCAGGAAGGGTGCCGTGACGGCTCCCCGCCCTATCCAGACCTCTGCTTTCCCGTTTTCCTACTCCCCAGAAACAGGAGCACCCCCATGCCTTTGTGCGGTCAGGATACCCTCAACACCCGCCGGACTCTGAACATCGCCGGGAAAGAATTCGACTATTTCAGCCTGCGGGCTGCCACACAGGCGGGCCTCGGCGATATCGCTCACCTGCCTTATTCGATGAAAGTGCTGCTGGAAAACCTGCTGCGCTATGAAGACGGGCGCAGCGTAACCGTCGACGATGTGAAGGCCTGTGCCGACTGGGGCCGGCACCGCCGGTCCGACCGGGAAATTGCCTATCGCCCGGCCCGCGTGCTGATGCAGGACTTTACCGGCGTCCCTGCCGTGGTCGATCTGGCCGCCATGCGTGATGCGATGAAAGCGCTGGGGGGAGACCCGCAGAAGATCAACCCGCTGTCCCCGGTTGATCTGGTCATCGATCACTCCGTGATGATCGATTCTTTCGGATCTGCCGACGCCCTGCAAAAGAACATGGATATTGAGTTCGAGCGGAATGGAGAGCGTTACGAATTTCTGCGCTGGGGGCAGACCGCATTCCGGAATTTCCGCGCTGTTCCACCCGGCGTCGGCATCTGCCATCAGATCAACCTCGAACACCTGGCCCGGGTTGCCTGGACCGGGGAAGAAGGCGGCCGCACTCTGGTCTATCCGGACACCTGCGTCGGAACGGACTCCCACACCACCATGGTCAACGGGATGGCCGTCCTCGGCTGGGGGGTCGGCGGTATTGAAGCCGAAGCCGCCATGCTGGGGCAGCCCGTCTCCATGCTGATTCCGGAAGTGATCGGCTTTAAGCTGACCGGCAAACTGCGGGAAGGCATGACCGCCACCGATCTGGTGCTGACCGTAACCCAGATGCTGCGGAAAAAAGGGGTGGTCGGTAAGTTCGTGGAATTCTACGGCCCCGGCCTCGACAGCCTGACCCTTGCCGACCGGGCGACAATTGCCAACATGGCCCCCGAATATGGGGCTACCTGCGGCATCTTCCCGATTGATACCGAAACATTGGCTTACCTGCGCCTGACAGGCCGCCCGGAAGAGCAGATCGCATTGGTCGAAGCCTATGCCAAAGAACAGGGCCTGTGGCGCACCGCTGAGTGGGACCCGGTCTTCACCGACACCCTTGACCTTGACATGTCCACCGTCGAAACCTCTCTGGCCGGGCCGAAACGCCCGCAGGACCGGGTGGCCCTGTCCGGTGCCGCCGCCGCCTTGAAGGATGTGCTGACAGCCGAAGGCGTCACAGATCACGCCAAAGGTTTCGCCGTCGCCGGAGCCGACTATGCCCTGCATCAGGGCGATGTGGTGATCGCCGCCATCACGTCCTGCACCAACACCTCCAACCCCGGCGTACTGATTGCCGCCGGTCTGGTCGCCAAAAAGGCTGTCGAAAAGGGCCTTAAGCGTGCCCCGTGGGTGAAGTCGTCTCTGGCACCGGGGTCGCAGGTGGTGCGGGACTATCTGCAGAAGGCCGGTCTGCAACCCTATCTTGATCAACTCGGCTTCAATATCGCCGGCTTTGGCTGTACCACCTGTATCGGCAACGCCGGTCCGCTGGCCGAGCCGATTGCAAACACCATCGACTCCAACAAAATGGTGGTCTCGGCGGTGCTGTCAGGCAACCGCAACTTCGAAGGCCGCATCAGCCCCCACGTCCGCGCCAACTGGCTGGCCTCCCCACCGCTGGTGGTGGCCTATGCCATTCTCGGCACTCTGCAGAAGGATATCACCAGCGAACCGTTGGGAACCGGCACGGATGGACAGCCGGTCTACCTGAAGGATCTCTGGCCGAGCAGTGCGGAAATTCAGGCTGCTATTGCCGCCTGCGTCACCCGCGAAATGTTTCAGGAACGGTACGCCAACGTCTGGACCGGCCCCCGGCAGTGGCAGGATATCACGGTGGGGGAAGGCGAAACCTATCGCTGGAGTGACACCTCTACCTACGTGCAGAATCCGCCATACTTCACCGGTCTCACGGAAGAGACCGGCACAGTCAGCGACATCCGTGGGGCGCGACCTCTGGCGATCCTTGGGGATTCAGTAACCACCGATCACATCTCTCCCGCCGGTTCGATCAAGGCCGACAGCCCGGCCGGCCGTTACCTTCTGGCCCATGGCGTGGAGCGGAAAGATTTCAACAGTTATGGCGCCCGCCGGGGTAATCACGAAGTGATGATGCGCGGCACCTTTGCCAACATCCGTATCAAAAACGAAATGGTTCCCGGCATCGAAGGCGGCATCACCAGACACATCCCGTCTGGCGAGGTGATGGCCATCTATGATGCCGCCATGGCGTATCAGGCTGACAGCACCCCGCTGGTGGTGATCGGGGGCAAAGAATACGGCACCGGTTCCTCCCGCGACTGGGCCGCCAAGGGAACCAACCTGCTGGGGGTAAAGGCCGTTCTGGTTGAATCCTTCGAACGGATCCACCGTTCCAACCTGGTCGGCATGGGCGTTCTGCCCCTTCAGTTCCCGGATGGGATTAACCGCAGGACCCTGCGGCTGGATGGCAGCGAGGTCTTTGATATCACCGGCCTCAGCGACGGTATCAGGCCCCGTCAAGATGTCAGCGTGACCATTACCCGTGCGGACGGATCAACTGAGAGTCTCACCGCCCTCTGCCGAATCGATACTGCCGACGAAGTGGACTATTACCGCCACGGCGGCATCCTCCAGTATGTGCTGCGGTCTCTGGTGACCTGACTCCACCCGACCCTAACAACAGGCGGGGGGCCTTCCGGCTCCCCGTTTTTTCTTTCCGGAAGGGCAGCACGGCAGGAGTTCCCCCCTCAATCGCTCTCTTGTCGAGCCCATCGACATAATGGTACGTTCCCGCGCATGTTTTTACTGGCATCCGTCGCGGGTCGACAGAACTCCTGAGCATCATCCCCGCCTCCCAGTCACCTCGATCAATAAGTATACATATGACTGAGACAGCTCTGTACCGCGGGCTTCGGGTAGCCCTGATCGTCCCCTGCTACAACGAAGCCGTGGCTATCGGGCAGGTTATTGATGATTTCCGCGCAGCGATGCCAGAGCTGGGTCTGTATGTCTTTGACAATGCATCAACCGATGATACGGCAAGCGTCGCCCGCCACCATGGGGCTCAGGTGGTACACGTTGCGCAGAAGGGTAAGGGAAACGTTGTCCGCCGCATGTTCGCCGATGTCGAAGCGGACGTTTATGTCATGGTTGACGGCGATGCCACCTATAGCGCCCCCTGCGTCCGCAGCCTGATTGATACCCTTCTAGACCAGCGCCTTGATATGGTTGTCGGTGCCCGACAGACCCCGACAGATATCGCCGGTCAGGCCTACCGCAAAGGCCACCAGTGGGGCAACCGCATGCTGACGGGCAGCGTCGCCCACATCTTTGGCGGGTCCTTCCGGGACATGCTGTCCGGGTACCGGATTTTCTCCCGCCGCTATGCCAAATCCTTCCCCGCCCTGTCGCAGGGTTTCGAAATCGAAACGGAGCTAACGGTCCACGCACTGGAACTGCGGATGGCTGTCGGGGAAGTGGACACCCCGTATGGGGCCCGCCCGGAAGGGTCGGTCAGCAAATTGTCAACCTATCGCGACGGCTGGCGGATTCTGAAAACCATCATGCGGCTGTACGTTCTGGAGCGACCACTGGCGTTTTACAGCATTGTCGGCGGGGTCCTTGCGGTTCTGTCCGTTCTGCTGTCTGTCCCGCTGCTGCTGGAATATCTGCACTCCGGTCTGGTGCCCCGCCTTCCAACTGCCGTCTTATCCACGGCCTTGATGCTGACCGCCTTCCTGTCCTTCCTCTGCGGGCTGACCCTCGATACCGTCACCCGCGGTCGTCATGAAGCCAAGCGGCTAGCCTATCTCGCCATCCCCCATTGCTCGACAATCAAACGGGATTAGGTGATGCGATCCCTCGTCCTGTTCGCTTTCGCCGGGGGAGTCGGCTTTCTGGTCGATACAGCCGTGCTGTATCTGGCCCTGCCTTTCCTAGGCCCCTATGCAGGGCGGGCTCTGTCCTTTCTGGCAGCCGTTCTTGCCACATGGCTGCTCAACCGGCGTCTGGCCTTTGGTCAGCGGCCGTCGGGTCTGCCCGTGTGGCAGGAAGCCCTGCGTTATCTGATGATCATGTTGATTGGTGGCGGGGCTAATCTGGCAGCGTACAGCCTGTGTATCGCCACCCTGCCTGTCGTTGCCGCTTATCCGGTTCTGGGTGTCGCCGTTGGCAGTCTTGCCGGACTGAGCCTGAACTTTGCCATTGCCCGTTCTGCTCTTTTCCGCAAGCAATCGACAGCCTAATCCGCTGTTTCTGGATACTTTTGTGGGAACAGCCCCCAACGATCACTCTGTTCTTTCGGCCCGCCTCATACCCTGACGCCAGAACCGCCTTTGCCGTTCTGATCGTTGTGTCTGCAACCGGCCTTGACTGCCTTCTGTTCCTGTCCGTCACGCTTCCGGACTCACGCAACGGCCAAGACACCGGGAAAGGAAACGTTCTAACCGACGATCCTCGCAGTGGGCAACGTTGATGCGTAAAGCATCCCGCCATCCCCTGGACGCACTGAACACCGGGCCCGGTGCCAAAATCACCCTTTCCGCCTGCGCCTGCCGGGCCAACGCAACGGCGTCCTGCCCTTCAGGCAACAGCATCCACAGGAACAATCCGGCTGAAGGCTCCGCCCACGGCGTTAACCCCAAAGACCGCATGCGGTCCAGTGTCAGCTCCCGGCATTTATCCAGCCTGGCCCTTACCCGATCCATATGTCGCCGATAACTGCTATCGGTCAGGACGGTGTGCAGTACGGCCGCTGACAAAGACGATCCCCCCATAGACGTGGCGATCCGCAGATCCGTCAGGGCGGCAATCCAGTCCGGATTTGCGGCAATAAAGCCGCAGCGTACCCCGGTGGAGAGCGATTTTGATAAACTGCCGATCCGAATCACCCGATCCAGACCATCAAAAGCGGCATAACGAGGGGAGGGAGATCCCTCGAAATCAGCAAAAATATCATCTTCGACCACAATCAGGCCGTTCTGCTCCGCGACTTTCAACACCCGATGGACGGTTGTTGCCGCGACAGTCACCCCGGTCGGATTATGAACGGCGGATGTGGTCAGATACATCCGGGGACGATGCTGTTCGACCGCCACAGTGAACGCCTGAAGATCCGGCCCCTGCGGGGTCATCGGCACAGAAACTGCCGTCACCCGATGCGCCCGCAACAAGGCGAGAAAGTTAAAATAGCAGGGGTCATCCACCAGCACCGCATCGCCCGGTGCCAACAAAAACCGGCAGATCAGGTCAAGGGCGTGGGTTCCGCTGTCTGTCAGCAGTATCTGGTCTGGCCCGACAGCAACCCCTTGATCCGTCAGACGACGGGCAAACACCGTCCGCAAGGGGACCGGGCCCTGTGCCGGACTGTAAGCCGGCGGACCATCGCCACTGCGCGCAACCTGCCGCAGGGCCTTCCTCACCCCATCCTCCTCAAACCACGTTTCCGGTAACCAACCACACCCCGGCGACGCCGCCCCGGCAGACGTGCGCAACGATTGCCGGAGCATCCACAGCGGGTCAATCTCCGGCTCCACATCCGGCCCGATCCGGTCAAGCGTCAGCGGTGCCAGCGGCGCCGCCACATAAAAGCCAGACCCACGCCGAGCGCGAATGACCCCTTCGGCTGCCAGACGGTCGTAGGCTTCCACCACAGTGGATTTTGAGACCCCGGCCAACCCGGCCATAGCCCGCACTGAAGGGACTCTGGATCCCGGCACCAGACTCCGGCGGTCAATCCGGTCCCGGATCATCTGCATCACCTGCCCGGTACGCGACCCTTCCCCACCGGATGCAACAGGACGATCCATCAGTGTACGCCTCTCTTCATCAGTACAGTTTTTCAAAATTGTATCAGACTGTCTCTGCCCGCACTGCCCCGATCTTCTTAAGCTGCCCCCAGCGCCCCCCAATGACGGATTTATCGCATGTCCCGCTCTTTCCATCTGGTCGATGTGTTTGGCAGCTCTGGGTTTGACGGCAACCCTGTTGCTGTGGTCAGCGCTGCCGAGGATCTGGATACCCAGAGCATGCAGCAGATCACCCGCTGGATGAACCTGTCTGAAACCACCTTCCTTCTGCCCCCGACAGATCCTTCGGCTGACTACCGGGTCAGGATTTTTACACTGGCCCGCGAGCTGCCCTTCGCCGGACATCCGACGCTTGGCACCTGCCATGTCTGGCTGAGTATGGGGGGACGCCCCAAGACCCCGGGGCTGATCCGCCAGGAATGTGGCGCCGGGCTAATCCCGATCCGGCAGCAGGACAATATGCTGTCTTTTGCCGCCCCGCCCCTGCTTCGCAGCGGCACGGTGGACCCAGCAACCCTGCACGACCTGATCGATATTCTGCAGATCGACTCCAGAAAAGTCGTCGGAGCGCGCTGGATCGACAACGGCCCCGGCTGGGTTGGTCTGCTCCTCGACTCCGCAGAAACCGTCAGGGCTGTCACTCCCCAACGCGCGCCTGACCGCACCGTAGACATCGGCCTGATCGGGCCCTACCCGCAGGGCAGCGACACTGCGTTTGAGCTGCGCGCCCTGTTCACCGATGCCAATGGCGTGCTGATTGAAGACCCGGTCACCGGCAGCCTCAATGCCTCTGCCGCGCAGTGGATGTTTGAGACCGGCCGGGTCTCCGGATCGTCTTATCTGGCATCACAAGGGACTTGTTTAGGAAGACGCGGCCGGATTGCAGTGCATCAGGACTCTGAGGGGACTGTCTGGGTCGGCGGACAGACCAGAACGCAGATGTCAGGGCTGCGGCATTAACCTGAAAAAGACAGGAGATTTTTTATGGCCGCAGAACCCCTGATCACCGTTTACGCGACGTATCTTCTGGCCTCTGCCAGTCCCGGCCCAAGCGTCATGGCCATTATGGGCACGGCAATGGGTCAGGGACGCCGCCCTGCCTTGCTGCTGGCAGCGGGGATTTTGCTGGGGTCGATCACTTGGGCCGGACTGGCCGGAGCCGGACTGGCTGCGCTGCTGGCAACCCATCCCGAGTTCCTGAATGCAGTGCGCATCGCCGGAGGCTGTTATCTGCTCTACCTTGCTTACAAGGCGGCCACCTCAGCCTGTCAGACCGGCGATTTATCTGCCCGGACCACCGCAAAGCCCTTCACCCCGTGGCAACAGTTCCGGCAGGGATATTTCATGCACCTGACCAACCCTAAAGCGGTGCTGTCGTGGAGTGCCATTCTATCGCTGGCCTTGAGCCCTGAGCGTCAGGCGAGGGATTTACCCTTGATCGTCGGCGGCTGCTTCTGTCTGGGGTTTATCGTCTTCTGTGGATATGCGCTGGCCTTCTCAACCAGACCGGCCAGCCGGATATATGCGCGGGCACGACGAGCCATTCAGGCAGGTCTGGCGCTGGCCTTTCTGTCAGCGGGTCTCAGCCTGATCTTTTTGAAAGGATAAAGCTTCAGGACGCCTGCGCGAGGGATGCGGCAGACCGTTCCTCCTTCAGGATATCCTTCATGCAACCGATGCACTTTCCGCACTGCGGGCGGGTATCGTGGGCCCGGAAAACCTGCGCGGGGGTGCGGGCCCCACGGTCACGGGCAGCCCGGACATCCCGACACTTCAGGTCATTGCACAGACAGACGTACATGATCCCTCCCCAACCGACCCTGTCATTTTTGCAGGCACGTGGTGGCTAATGCGGATAATAGTGCAATTCATTCTCATCAAGCAAGCCCGGAGATGATTCGCTGAAGCAGCATGGGCACCGGGAGGTTGATTTTAAGGGGGAATCCCTAAGATTTGCAACTCATTTGCATTTGCATTTTCTGCGTGATAACATCCCTTCATGGATGGGGGCTTTAACCCGGCGACCCCGCCTGCACTGTATGCCTCTCCTCTGGCCGGGCCGGAAAGGGATCCGAACATGGTAATCTGGCGTGGTCTATCCCCTGCAATGATGGCTGCCCTGCTGGTCGCCGGAGCCAAAAACCGGGAGACTCCTCAGACAACCGGCCCAACGGCCTCATCCTCTGGCACTGCAGCGCCCACCCCGGCCCCCGTCCGCACACACTGACTGAGGCGGCGGTGTGCTAAACTGCGTGGATGCAACATCCTCGCTCCCAGATTCATCCTGTTCTTTTCTTTGCCGGGGCTGGCTGTACCTCAACAGCCCGCACTAAGGATCTGTTGGCTCTTCTCAACGCCACACTCCCGCCGGGGGGAAGTCTGGCCTCTCTGGCCAGCCTTGACCGCCGCTGTAGCCTGCCAGCCTTGACGGAAACCGCTGCCATCGCGGGCTGCCCACTGGTTCCGGTTTCCGCCACTGCCCTGACTGCTGAAACCACAGCAGCCCCCTCAGCCGCCGCCATCCACAGCGGAGTCGCATCCGTTGCCGAAGCAGCCGCCCTTGCGTCAGCCCGTCAGGCTGCGGGGCCGGGACAAAAGCCGGTACTGTGGCTTGCCAAACAAACCGGGCCGGGGTGTACTGTCGCCCTTGCCATCCTTACTGTCTCCGGCTGATTCTGTCTGACTGCTGCACGGACCCGAACTATGACCATCCATTTCATCGGTGCTGGCCCCGGTGCGCCTGACCTGATCACCGTTCGTGGGCTACGGCTGATTGAATCCTGTCGCGTCTGTCTGTATGCGGGGTCTCTGGTCCCGGCAGAGGTGGTTGCCGCTGCCCCAGCCGGGGCGCAGGTCATAGACACCGCATCCCTGCACCTTGATGAAATCATTGCGCTGATGGAACAGGCCCATCAGAGCGGACAGGATGTGGCCCGTGTCCATTCCGGGGATCCATCCCTCTACGGTGCCATCGGCGAACAGATGCAGCGGCTGGATGCTCTCGGTATTCCCTATCAGATTGTTCCCGGGGTGCCTGCCTTTGCTGCTGCCGCCGCGACCCTGCAGCGGGAACTGACCCTGCCGGATGTGGCCCAGACAGTGATCCTGACCCGGACCTCCGTCCGGTCCTCTGCCATGCCTGCCGGAGAAGATCTGGAAACACTGGGCCGCAGCCACGCCACCCTCGCCATCCATCTGTCGATCAACAATCTGGCCGCCGTGGTGCGGGATCTGGTTCCCCACTACGGGGCAGACTGTCCGGTGGCCGTGGTATACCGGGCCAGCTGGCCAGATGAAAAAGTCATCACCGGCACGCTGGAAACGATCCGCGAGCAGGTAAAAGCGGAAGGCGGAGTCACCCGTACCGCTCTGATCTTGGTTGGAAAAGTGCTGCAAGGGCGGTCAGACCGGACCAGCGCCCTTTACGGGCGTAACCACAGCCACCTGTTCCGCCCGGCCGATGCTTAACCCATAGCCCGGTTAGGCGGCTTTCACCCTTGTAGAGCAAAGGGTTCCTTTAAGGGGGGTAGGGTGTTTTCACCCATGCTCCTGCCGGAAAGGACGCGCGAGCAGGCCATCAATCACCTCTGGCAGGGCCTGCCCCCGGTTCAGCAGGGCATCCACCGCTGCACACAGCGGCATATCAATGCCCTGCCGGGAGGCCAGAGCCGTCACAGCCGCCGCAGTCGCGACCCCTTCCGTGACCGCTTTCCGCTCTGCCAGAATTTCGGCCAATGCCCGCCCCTGCCCCAAAGCGAAGCCGAGGGAAAAATTACGCGACTGCATCGATGTTGCGGTCAGCATCAGATCGCCCATGCCTGACAGGCCCATGAAGGTCTGCGGCTGCCCCCCCAGCGCCACCCCCAGCCGGGTGATTTCTGCCAGCCCCCGGGTCAACAGCGCCGCCCGGGCATTATCGCCCAACCCAGCCCCTTCCAGAATTCCGCAGGCAATCGCCAAAACGTTCTTCACCGCCCCGCCGATCTCGGCCCCAAGCAAATCCGTCGAGTGATAGGGGCGGAATGTACGCGTCCCCAGAGCCCGCACCAACTGCTCGGGCAGTCCCATCACATCACTGGCGATGGTCACCGCCGTCGGCAGACCGCGGGCGACTTCTGCCGCAAAAGACGGGCCCGACAGGCAGGCCAGCGGTGTCCCGGCGGGCAGCTCCGCGCGGACCACGTCGGTCATCAGCGCCCCGGAACTCAGCTCAATCCCTTTCGAACAAAGGACTGCCGGGACACCGGGCACCCAGACCGCCGCCAAAGAACGGCAGGTGGCACGCAGAAACTGCGCCGGAACCACCAGCAGAACAGCATCCGCCGCGCAGGCAGCCCTCAGGTCAGATGTGGCGGTCAACGCCGGGTCCAACGGACAATCAGGCAGATAGTCAGGATTCAGGTGATCACAGTTAATCCGGTCGGCGATATCGGCATCCCGCGCCCATAGGATGACATCCCGCCCGGCCCGCACCGCGGTCTGCGCCAGTGCCGTTCCCCAGGCCCCGGCCCCGATCACCCCAATCCGCTGCACCCTGCTTCTCCCAGTCGGTCAAAACCGGGCGCAGCATTCCTTATTCACCGTGATTGAGCAAGGCTCCACGACGGCGTGCCCCCCGGAAGGCCAGTAAAAAGCCACCACCGGCCAACGCCAGATAGAGAATATTCAGCCCAATGGCCGCCCACAGGTGCCCCCATACAAACACACCGTCAAACAGCACGGCCCGCATCCCTTCAAAGACATGCGCCGGCGGAAAGGCGAGAGCGAGGGGCTGCAGCCAACCCGGAAGCACTGAAATCGGGTAATAAATCCCCGAGATGGGGGCAAACGCAAACACCACCACCCACGCCAGACTTTCTGCCCCCAGACCAAACCGCAAAATCAGGGCGCAGATGGCAATGCCGAGACTCCAGCCGGTCACCATCAGGCAGGTGAAAAACACCAGCAACGGCAGTCCCATTGAAAAAACATTATAGGAATAAAACGGAACCGCCAGAACCGCTGCCGGAATAATCCCGATCAGCGTCCGCATCAGACTCATTGTCATCAGGGCAATCAGATATTCCGTCGGGCGCAGCGGGCTGACAAACAGATGCCCCAGATTGCGGGCCCACATCTCTTCCAGAAACGAGACGGAAACCCCAAGGTTAGCGCGGAACAGCACATCCCACAGCAGCATCGCCGCCAGCAGCGCCCCGGCAGACTGCGCCAGCCAGGACGAGTGCATGGTAAAAAAGGAAGAAATAAAGCCCCAGAGAATCATCTGCATCGTTGGCCAGTAGGCCATTTCCAGCAGGCGGACCGGGCCGGATTTAAGGGTGTAAAGATGACGCAGACAGACCGCCCCCACCCGCCGCAGACTGATCATGCCGGTTCCTCCACGGCACTGCGCCGGTTGCGGGCGATATCGAGAAACACATCCTCTAACGACTCCCGGCCATACCGGGTCAGAAGATCCGCCGGAGCCCCCCGGTCATGAATCACGCCGCCCCGCATCATCAGGACGGAATCACACAGCCGTTCCACCTCCGCCATATTGTGCGAGGCCAGAAAAATAGTGGCACCGCTGCGGGCCCGGTACTGCTCCAGATAGGTTCTGATCCAGTCTCCGGTGTCGGGGTCAAGGCTGGCCGTCGGCTCATCCAGAATCAGCAGCGCCGGATCATTCAGCAGGGCTTTCGCCAGTGCCACCCGTGTTTTCTGCCCGGCAGACAGCCGTCCGGTCGGCCGCTCCAGCACTGCCGTGATCTCAAGATCCTCCGCCAGCCGGGCAATCCGGTCCCGGACATGGGACAAAGAATAAAGATGGGCGTAGATGGTCAGATTCTGCCGGACCGTCAGGCGCCCCGGCAAATCAACGTATGGGCTGGAAAAGTTCATCCGCGGCAAAACGGCCTGCCGGTCAGTCCGCATATCATGCCCGAAGATGCGGACACTGCCTGACGTTGGCTCCAGAACCCCCAGCAACATCGACAGCGTGGTGGTCTTTCCCGCGCCGTTCCCCCCCAGCAAGGCTGTGGTTGATCCGGCAGCGACCGTGAACGTCAGCCCGTCAACCGCTGCCACCGCCCCGTACCGTTTGACGAGAGTCTCAACCACAATTGCCGGAGCAGAATCTGGCGTCGTCATCACATCACCAGATAAGTACGCATCATCTGATCCAGAATACGCCCCTGAAACAGTGAGAAACCAAGCTCCTGCCCGACAGCAATAGCCCGCTCATCATCACATCGGGTCAGAATAATCCGACCCTGAATACTGCGCTTGATGGCTTCCATCGTTTTGGCACCCGCCTTGCTGACCAAAATCATCGGCAGATCGTCATTCCACTGCAGTTTCACCATATCAACACCCAGGCGGGTTGAATCGATGAAGGGCAGGGTCCGCCAGGTTAACCCGTCAATACACAGCCGGTACCCCCGCTGGCGGGTAAAATCACGGGCAAAGAAAAAGGCCTGAAGGTCAGAGAAAATATCCTCTACCCGCAACTCAAGGACAACCGTTCCGTGACTTCCCGGAGCAATGCTGTCGTCAAATTTCAGGAAATCCTCAGACAGAATGGTTGCCACATTCAGATTTAAGGAAAACCCAGAAGACAGGGTTTTATCATCACGCCGGGTCAACATGGACAGTACGCGCCGGTCAAGCGTCTGTGTCATATGCTGAAACAGCCATGGATTCGATGCCAGTTCCACGTGGGGAATCAAGGCGGCCCGCAGGTCAGAGATCGAGACAAAAACCTCGGTGAAAACCGGATCCGGGGTACTTTTTCCCACCATCGCACAAACGGCCTGCCGACGGATCAGACTCGACAGATCAGCCCGGATCAGGGCTGCTTCCACCCGGCTAAGAACGTCCGGCGTCAGCTCCGCCCCCTGCCGATGGACTTCCTTGATATCTCCGGTCGCCCGATGCCGACGCCGGACCGGGGCTGAAACCCCCCGATGCTCGGAAATCATCTTGCGGACAGCCGCCAGAAGATCGTCGAAGTCCTTCTCAAACGCATACCATGTGGCAAACGGATCCGGCCCCTCCGCCGGGATCGGGGCTTCAATCAGCGGATCACCGGCAAACAGGAACCTGATCTTCACCAGAGCGGAACGGATATTATCGGCACTGATGCTGTTGAAGGTAACGAACAGATCAAAATTCCGCAGCCAGTAAATCCGGACCCCTTCACGCTGCATCAGGCCCTGAAACTGAGACTCCACCGCCCGAAGGGCATGTTCCGGGCGGGCTTTCGGATCCAGCTTCGACAGATGGACCTGAACAGCCCCCCGCCCCTTGGTCTGGCTGGCTGACAGCTTAAGATCGGACAGCAGGCGCTTTTCATGAGCAGCGCCCTGCGAGTGCTCGGGTTGACGCGGGGCCATCTGTTACTTGCCTCCTGTCCCGGCGGGGGTCACCGGTGCCCGGGCAGCACGGCCCCGGCGCGGCGGCGATGCAAATTCCTGCACCGCGTCAAGCGCCGCCGGATCCGGACACTGCTGCCGCGTGGCATTATCCACAGCCGCCCGCCAGCGCACGAAGTCCCGCAGGGAGACTCCGGCCAGCTTCGGCTGGGTATTAATACTGACCGTGCCCAGAATGGCATCGATAAACCGGCCCTGAAAGGTGTAGATCCCCTGCGTCAGGCCCCAGGTGATTGCCAGCTCTGTGTCACAGCGGGTCAGAATAACCCGGTCCCCGCCAAGGGCTTCGACGATATCGCCCAGATCTCCGCCGGTATTGCGCTGTCCCGGCGTTGCCATATCAGAAACCCACTGCACTTTGACAAAATCAGGATCCAGCTGGCTCATATCCATGGTCCCCAGCATGTCCGGCGTCAGGCTGTCGATCAGGATCGCATCCCCGTCAGCCCGCAGCTGATCGCGGACCTTCAGATAGGTTGGCAGATTGGTGAAGACATCAATCAGCTGCACCTCCAGCACCACCGGCTTGGGGCCAAGGATCTGCCGCAGGATCTGATATTCCCGGGTAAAAACCGTCTCAAGATTCAGGTTAAGGCTGATCCGGCGCTGCGCCTGTACCATTTCCGCCCGCGGCAGGCCGGTCAAAACCACCCGGTCAAGGCTGCGGGAAAAGTCCTGAAACAGCCAGCGGGAAGAAAACAGGTCAACGTCCGGTGCCACCGCTTTCCGCAGGTCAGCCATCGAGGTGTAGATTTCTTCAAACAGAATGACAGCCTTACGATCCATCACCCGGACGCAGGGCTGACGGCGCAGATGATGGCGGATGTTGATCTTCCCCAGCCCTTCAATCAGGCCGCCGAGCCTGTCAGAAGTCAGCGTCTGCGTCTGCGCCGTCACCTTCATCTGATCCCGGCGTTTTTTCTCGGCATCGGCCAGAAGGCCACGGATCACCTGCCGCAGCTCTTCCAGATCAACCTCAAAGGCATACCAGGTGACGAAGGGGTCGAATCCGTCCTCATCATCGGGATCGGCCCAGGTCAGGGGGTCATTGCTGAACAACGACTTGATGCGGTGAATCATCCGGTCGATCTCATCTTCCGGCATATCCCGACCGATGATCATCACATCGCCGTTGGACATAGAAAAAACCCGGACCCCGGCATCGGACTCCAGCGGGGCAAACAGGCGGGAGGCAATCCGCAGATACTGCGGCGGGCGATGCGCGGGCATCAGCTGGGACAGATGCAGATGCACTGCCGTCCGGCCAGACGGAGTTTTCGCGCCACGTTCAACCAGATCAATCAGTTCGCGCTCGGCGTGAGTGGGATCTCGGTACAACACGATGGGACGCCTTTATGGTTTCCGGGGGCCGGAAGGTCATGCCATATGGCATTATGTGGATGCGGTCAGTCCCCCGACTGTAAAACGAACCCGCCCCCGGAAGCGAGGGAAAACAAACACCTCGAAGCCCTTGCGGCTGGATCGGACCGCCCGCTCTCAGCAGGGTTTTCCTTGATGGCGGAACAGTGGTAAGAACGGTGCGGCGCAGATGCCATCCGTTACCGGCCTGATCTGCCCCCTGCCTGCCGCACCATGGAACCCGCTGATGTCCGAACGTCATTCCCGTCTGGCTGCCCACATCTCTTCCCTCGGCTCCGCCACCGTGCTGTGCATCGGTGATATCATGCTCGATCGTTTCGTCAGCGGAAGCGTTGACCGCATCTCGCCGGAGGCACCGATCCCCGTGCTGCGGATCCTGCGGGAAACCAGCATGCTCGGCGGGGCGGGCAATGTGGTGCGCAATCTGGTCGGCCTGAAAGCCCGTGCGCTGTTTCTGTCCACCGTCGGCGATGACACCGCCGGACGGGAAATCGCCGATATGCTGGGCGACCTGCCACTGGTGACCCCGATGCTGGAAGTGGAGACCGGACGCCAGACCGGCATCAAGATCCGTTATCTCGCGGGCAGTCAGCAGTTGCTGCGGGCTGACCGGGAAACCGTGCAGACCATCGCCGACGACCGCGCCGCCGCCCTGCTGGCCGGTATTGCCGCCCACATCAGCCAGTGTCAGGCCATGATCCTGTCTGATTACGGCAAAGGGGTCCTGACCAACGATGTGATCCGGTCCAGTATTGATCTGGCCCATGCGGCCGGTCTGCCGGTGGTGGTTGACCCCAAAGGGCGGGATTATTCCATCTACCGCGGCGCTACGGTGGTGACCCCGAACCGGAAAGAGCTGCAGGACGCCACCGGACTGCCGACCCAGACCGATTCCGATGTGATCGCTGCGGCCCGCCACCTGATTGATACCTGCGGCATCACCAACGTTCTCGCCACCCGCAGTCAGGATGGGATGACGCTGGTGCAGAGCGACGGCACCGTCACCCATCTGCCTGCCGAGGCGCGGGAAGTATTTGATGTCTCCGGGGCAGGGGACACTGTGGTCGCAACCCTCGCGGCCGCTCTGGCCTGCGGCGCCCCGCTGCCGGAAGCTGCGGAACTGTCGAATGTTGCCGCCGGAATCGTGGTTGGCAAGGTCGGGACCGCCGCCGTCGCCGCCCACGAAGTGGTGGAAACCCTGCACCATCAGGACCTGGAAAGCAGCGATGCCAAGATTCTGGAACGGGACCGCGCCGCCGAGCAGGTGGAACTGTGGCGCCGCCGCGGGCAAAGCGTCGGCTTCACCAACGGCTGCTTCGATCTGCTGCACCCCGGCCATCTGGCGCTGCTGCGGCAGGCCCGTGCAGCCTGTGACCGGCTGGTGGTCGGCCTGAACAGTGACGCTTCGGTCAAACGCCTGAAAGGGGAAACCCGCCCGGTCCAGACCGAAGCGGCCCGCGCCGCCGTTCTGGCGGCCCTGCAGATGGTCGATGCTGTTGTTCTGTTCGGGGAAGATACCCCGTATGACCTGATCTGTGCCCTGCGCCCGGATGTTCTGGTCAAGGGGGCGGATTACACCGTGGAGACCGTGGTCGGTGCCGATGTGGTGATGGGCTATGGCGGGCGGGTTGTCCTCGCGCAACTGGAACCGGGACAATCCACCACCAACACCATCCGGCGGATGAATGGCGGGCAGGGATAACCCTGCCAGCCCACATCACACACCGGATTCCCACACAAAAACACAAAAAAGCCTGCCCGTTTTTTTTCGGGCAGGCTTTTTTGTGTCAGCCGGTGCGGCCTTACGCCGCACACAGCCCGATCACCGGAGAGCTTACTTCGGTGCCAGAACCATAATCATCTGGCGGCCTTCCATCTTCGGAAGCTGCTCGACCTTCACCAGATCGACAGTCTCTTCCTTAACCCGGTTCAGGACGTCCATCCCCAGATTCTGGTGGGCCAGTTCACGGCCACGGAAGCGGAGGGTCACCTTCACCTTGTCGCCTTCTTCGATGAAACGCTTCAGAGCCCGCATTTTGACCTGATAATCGTTATCATCAATGTTGGGACGCAGCTTGATTTCCTTGACCTCGATGACCTTGGTCTTCTTCCGCTGCTCGGCCTTGCGCTTCTGGTTCTCGTACTTGAACTTGCCATAGTCGAGAATCTTGCACACCGGCGGCTCGGCATTGGGAGAGATCTCGACGAGGTCGAGACCTGCCGTATCTGCCATTTCCTGAGCTTCGCGGATATGCACCACGCCCACCTGTTCCCCATCCTGATCAATCAGGCGGACCATCTGGGCAGTGATCATGTCGTTGACGCGCGGTCCATCCTTGGACGGCGGCGTCTGCATCGGCGGCCTAGCTATGAAACCCTCTCCATAAATTCGGGTTGTGGTCAGGAGAGCGGATCCGGCGACAGTCGCCTTCCGGCGAGACTGTGACCAGATCTTAGTGCGTCACTCTCCCTCGGAAGATTGTCGTAGGGGCCCGCGCCCCCGGTTATTCAGGAAGCAGGAAGGGTGCCGGGGTCAGAGACCCGGCACCTTCGCTTCATCTGCAAGTTTAGCGACAGCGTCGGTCAGCGCAAGCACTTCTTGGGCATCACCCCCCAGACGGCGCAAAGCAACCTTGCCTTCCTCCGCCTCGCGCTTCCCGACAACCGCGATCACCGGCACTTTTTTGTGCGAATGCTCACGGATCTTGTAGTTAATTTTTTCATTCCGGGTATCGATCTCAACCCGCAGACCGGCTTTCCGCAGGGTAGCGGCAACGGCGTGGGCATAGTCATCACCGTCAGAGGTGATCGTGGTCACCACCACCTGCGTCGGCGCCAGCCACAGCGGGAACTTACCGGCATAGTTTTCAATCAGGATACCGATAAAGCGTTCAAATGACCCGAGAATTGCCCGGTGCAGCATCACCGGACGGTGACGGTTGCCATCTTCACCGACATATTCGGCATCCAGACGTTCCGGCAGCACATAATCGACCTGCAGGGTACCACACTGCCAGTCACGGCCGATGGCATCCCGCAGAACGAATTCCAGCTTCGGGCCATAAAAGGCCCCTTCGCCCGGATTCGGCGAGGTTTCGATCCCGGCAGCCTCAGTGGCGCGCTTCAACGCCTCTTCCGCACGGTCCCACACATCATCAGAGCCCGCCCGGTTTTCCGGACGATCGGAGAACTTCACCTTAATCTCAGAGAACCCGAAATCGGAATAAACGCTGCGCAACAGATCGCAGAACGCCTTCGTTTCGCTTTCAATCTGATCGTCGGTACAGAAGATGTGGGCGTCATCCTGCGTAAAGGCACGGACGCGCATCAGACCGTGCAGCGCCCCGGAGGCTTCATTCCGGTGGCAGGCCCCGAACTCGGCCATCCGCAGCGGCAGATCCCGGTAGGACTTGATGCCCTGCTTGAAGATCTGAATATGGCACGGACAGTTCATCGGCTTAACGGCCAGCGTCTTATCTTCCGAGCCGGTGACGAACATATTGTCGCGATAATTAGCCCAGTGGCCGGACAGTTCCCACAAATGGCTGTCCACCAGCTGCGGGGTGTTGACCTCCAGATAGCCCGCCGCTTCCAGCCGGTTGCGCATGTACGTCCGCAGGGTCCGGTACACCGCCCAGCCCTTAGGATGCCAGAAGACCGCACCCTGCGCCTCGACCTGGAAGTGGAACAGATCCATTTCCTTGCCAAGACGGCGATGGTCGCGCTTTTCGGCTTCTTCCAGCATGTGCAGGTAGTCGTCAAGCTGCTTCTGGTTGGCCCAGGCGGTGCCATAGATGCGCTGCAGAACCGCGTTCTTGGCATCGCCACGCCAATAGGCACCGGCCACCTTGGTCAGCTTGAAGGCTTTGCCTAGCTTATCGGTGGAAGGCAGGTGCGGGCCCCGGCACAGGTCTTTCCAGTCACCCTGACGGTATACCGTGATGGTCTCCGCCCCCGGCAGATCGCGGATAATCTCGGCCTTGTACTTTTCACCGATGCCTTCGAAATGAGCGATCGCATCGTTCCGGTCCCAGACCTCGCGGACAATCTCCAGCTTGCGGTCGACAATGTCGCGCATCCGGGCTTCGATCTTTTCGAGATCATCGGTGGAGAACGGCTCGTCGCGGGCGAAATCGTAATAGAAGCCGTTTTCAATCGCCGGACCGATGGTGACCTGCGTGCCCGGATACAGCTCCTGCACCGCCTGCGCCATGATGTGGGCGGCATCGTGACGCAGCAGCTCCAGCGCGGCGTCGTCCTTGGCAGTGACGATCGACACTTTGGCGTCGCGGTCAATCACCCGGGTCAGATCCCACATATCGCCGTCAACAAACACCGCCAGCGCCGCCTTACCAAGGCTGGTGCTGATGTTTTTGGCAATCTCAAGACCGGAAACCGGACCTTCGAAGGAACGGACGCTGCCGTCGGGCAGGGTAATGGCAACCATGATCTTCTTTCTCTGTGATGGGCGCACCGATCGGCCTGTCGGACGGGAAGGGGTGCGGGGTTCAGGTCTGGCGATCCCTGCCTCCGGTCAGAACCGACCGGACAGGGCCCGCAGGGACAGAAATTCCGGGATGTGCTGGGCGCGGGTCAGCAGACGGTCACGCCAGAGGCCGCATCAGGCGACACAGAACCCGGTGCCCATAGTTCGCGCCGCCACACCGCCGATGCGGGTGGACAGAGGCAGGCCGATCAGGCCGGAGCGAACAGACAAGCGGGACACGGGATCCATTCCATACAGGAAAAACAGAGGCTCACACCTTACCGCACCGCAACCCCCACCGCAACCGGTGTAAAACAGCGTCAGGCACACGGCAGCCATGCCCCGCCGGTTTCACCCTGCACGCTCAGGGACACAACAGAACGGGGGCCTGAAGCCCCCGCCGCTTGATCATCAGGCCGGAACACCGACCGAAGTGGAATGCTGGAAGTGCAGCACCTCACCGGGGAACACCAGCGGGTAACAGGCATGGGCAGCCTGTGCCGCTTCGGCAAAGCCGGTCAGGATCAGTTTCAGCTTGTGTGGATAGTGGCAGACATCCCCCATCGCAAAAATGCCGGGCACACTGGTCGCCCCGGTGGTCGGGTCAATGGTGATGGTGCTTCGCTCCATCGCCAGACCCCAGTCGGCAATCGGGCCGAGGTCGGTGGCAAGACCGAAGAAGGGCAGCAACACATCCGCCTCCAGCACCCGCAGGCCACCGTCGAGATCCGCAACCTCCACCCCGGTCAGCACACCGCCGTCCCCCTGAAGGGCTGACAGCTGATAGGGCACCACCAGCTCAATCTTCCCGGCATCCGCCAGTTCCTGCAGGCGGGCCGCACTTTCCGGCGCACAGCGGAATTTGGCGCGCCGATGCACCACCTGCACGCTGGCGGCCACTTCCGACAGCGAAATCGCCCAGTCAACGGCAGAATCCCCGCCCCCGGCGATCACCACTTTCTTCCCCCGGAAATCTTCCCGGCGGGTAACGTAATAGAACACCGAGGTGCCCTCGTACGCCTCAAGCCCTTTCAGCGGCGGACGGTTGGGACCAAAAGCCCCGGCCCCGGCAGCGATCATCACCACGGCGGCATCAATCACAGTGCCCTTGCTGGTCTCAGCCCGCCAGCGGCCCTCTTCGGTGCGGGTCAGGCCAGTGACCTGCTGCCCCAGATGATAGACCGGGGCAAACGGCTCAACCTGCTGACTCAGCCTGTCAATCAGATCTCCGGCGAGCACCGACGGATGGGCCGGAATGTCAAAAATCGGCTTTTCCGGATACAGGGCCGCGCACTGGCCGCCGATGGTATCAAGCACATCGACCACATGGCATTTGATCCGGAGCATCCCACACTGAAACACGGTGAACAGGCCGACCGGGCCAGCCCCGATCACCAGAGCATCGGTGCGATGAATCGCGTCAGTCATTTCAGGACTTCCTGACAAAAAAGCGGAGACAGATCTTGGCCCGCAGAGTGGACCGCCAACCGGCCCGGATCAAGACTTTCCTGTCACCGGATTTCCCGAAAACACCACAGGGAACAATTGCGGGACAACCATCAGTCGCGGTACATAAATCATCATGATGACCGATCTGATGACCCTGCCCCTTGCCGACGAAACCGCCACCTGCCGACTGGGGCAGGCGCTGGCCGCCCTGCTGCGCCCCGGCGACACCGTTCTGCTGGACGGAGACCTCGGCACCGGCAAATCCACCCTGTGCCGCGCCCTGATCCGCGCCGCGCTGGGGGATCCGGACGAAGAAGTCCCCAGTCCGACCTTTACACTGGTCCAGACCTACGACGGGGAACACGCCACCTACTGGCACTTTGACCTGTACCGGCTGGAAAAGCCCGACGATGTGCTGGAACTGGGGATCGAGGATGCCTTCGCCGATGGCGTCTCCCTGATTGAATGGCCGCAGCGGCTGGGCCGGTGGGCTCCCCGCCGGGCCCTGACCATCGCGCTGACCCACACGGTGGACGGCGGACGGCTGGCCACCCTGCGCGGAGAGAACCGCTGGGCAGACCGCCTGGCACCGCTGAAGGGGGCGGAATGACCATTCCGGTTTCACAACAGGATCGGGCGGCCAGCCGCACCGCCTTCGTGGCCGCCTGCGGTCTGAACCCGGCAACCGCGGTGTTTGTCGCCGGGGATGCCTCACCCCGGACCTATTATCGGGTAACGGGCGCTGACGGCACCGCCATCGTCATGGATGACCCGCCACCCGGCGAAATTCCGGCCTTCGTCTCCCTTGCCCGCTTTCTTGCCGGACAAGGACTGAGTGTCCCCGAAATCCGGGCAGAAGACCGGGACAATGGCTTTCTGCTGCTGGAAGATTTCGGCGATCTTTCTTACGGGCGGGCGCTGGCCGCAGCACCCGATCAGGCTCTGCCGCTGTACACACTGGCCACCGATGCCCTGTGCCAGCTGCACGATCGCCTGAGCACCCGTCAGAACCCCCTGCCGGATGTTCCGCCCTATGACCATGCCTTTCTGAGCTTCGAGGTTTCGCTGTTCTGCGACTGGTTTCTGCCCGCTGTCGGCATCACCCTGTCTGCGACGGAGCGCCGGGGCTTTCTTGAGTTGTGGGACCCGCTGTTCCGCGTGCTGGAAGAGGGACCACAAACACTGGTGCTGCGGGACTTTCATGTCGACAACCTGATGGTTCTGTCCGGGCGGGCCGGGACCGGTGCCTGTGGTCTTCTGGATTTCCAGAGTGCCCGGCGTGGCCCGCTGCCCTATGACCTGATGAGCCTGATGGAAGATGCCCGCCGCGACATTGCCCCCGACCTGCGGCAGGCGATGCAGAATCGCTATCTGGCCGCCCGCCCGACAGTGACCGCAGAGACCTTCCGCCGTGACTGGTCCATCTGTGCCGCCCAGCGCCACACCAAAGTGATCGGCGGCTTTGTCCGGACCTGGCAGCGGGATGGAAAGCCCCACTATCTGGGGCATCTGCCCCGGGTGTGGGATCTTCTTGACCGCGCCCTTTCCCATCCTGATCTTATGGCTATCCGGGCGTGGTTTGACGATCATGTCCCCCCCGTCCTGCGACAGAGGAAGCTGCAATGACCGTCCTGCCCAAGCGGGCGATGGTGCTGGCTGCCGGTCTTGGCACCCGCATGCGTCCGATTACCGATCATACCCCCAAGCCGCTGATCTCGGTCGGCGGAAAAACCATGCTGGACCGGGTGCTGGACCACCTGCTGGCCGCAGGTGTCAAAGATGTGGTGGTGAATGTGCATCACCATCCCGGCAAAATCCGCAGCCATCTGGCCCAGCGCAAAAGCGGACCGGCGGTGGTGATCTCTGACGAGACAGAACGTCTGCTGGAGACCGGCGGGGGTGTCCGCAATGCCCTGCCGCTTCTGGGGCCCAATCCATTTTTTGTCGCGAATGCCGACATCGTCTGGATGGAAGGGGCTCGTCCGGCGCTGGAACGTCTGGGCCGGCACTGGCGGCCGGACCGGATGGATGCCCTGCTGCTGGTCAAACGCACCTCCGACGCCTGGGGCTATGACGGTCTTGGTGACTTTTTCATGGATGGTACCGGCGTCCTGCGACGGCGGGGGGAGGGCGAAGTCGCCCCCTACATCTACGCCGGGGTCATGATGCTGAAACCCGACGCCATGGCCGGAACCCCGGACGGGCCGTTTTCGCTGAATGTGGTGTTTGACCGCCTTCTGGCGTCCGGTCGCCTCTATGGCGTTGCCCATGACGGCCCGTGGTTCCATGTCGGCACCCCGGATGCGATCGCGCCAACCGAACGGCGCATCAAGGCCCTGCTCAGCGGTGAGGATGACCCTCTGGCCGATCTTTCCCGCTGACAGCGCCCACAACCGGCAGGATACGCCATGCCCGCTTCCGTCTGGACAATTCCGGCCCGCCTGCCGTTTGTGGACACTCTGGCAGCCGGACTGCTGAAGGAGAGCGCCAACACCCCGGACCGGCTGGCCCGACAGATCATTCTGCTGCCGACCCGACGGGCCCGACGGACCCTGCGGGAAGCCTTTCTGCGCCAGTCGCAGGGCAGGGCCCTGCTGTTGCCCCGCCTGCTGACCGTTTCCGATCTTGATGATGAAAGCGGTCTGAGCGGGCTGGGCGGCGAAGCGGGCAGCGAGATCCCGCCGGAAATCCCGCCGCTGCGACGGCAGATTCTGCTCACGCGGCTGATTCTGGCCGCGCCGGGGGCCGGAAAAGCCCAGACCCCTGATCAGGCTGCCTTGTTGGCAGCCGAACTGGCCCGCCTGCTGGATCAGGTTCAGACGGAAGGACTGGGATTTGACCGGCTGGCCGGTCTGGTGCCCGACAGCTATGCTGAACATTGGCAGATCACTCTCGATTTTTTGAGAATTCTGACCACTGTGTGGCCACAGGTGCTTGAGGCCGAAGGATGCCTCGATCCCGCCGAACGCCGGAACCGCCTGCTGCGGGCACAGGCTGATCTGTGGCAGGCCCACCCGCCGGGGCCGGTTCTGGCTGCCGGACTGACCGGCTCTGTCCCTGCCGCCGCTGACCTGCTGGCGGTGGTGGCGGGCCTGCCGGAAGGGCAGGTGGTATTACCCGGTCTCGACCGCTCGCTTGATCCGGAAAGCTGGGAAGCACTGGGGGAAACACACCCCCAGTACACCCTGAAGCGCCTTCTGGACCGACTGGACCTGACCCGTGCGGATGTCGCAGACTGGCCAGTGGCGGAAACCCTTGCCCTGTCAGCCATCGCCTCCACCAGCCGGGAAACCCTGATCAGTGAGACGCTGCGCCCGGCAGACACCACCCACCGCTGGCGGCTTCTGGCCGATGGCGGGCTGACCGCCGACGCCGTGACGGGTCTGGAACGTCTGGATTGTCCGGCCCCGCGGGAAGAGGCGCTGGCGATTGCCCTGCGAATGCGCGCGGTGCTGGAAACACCGGATAAAACCTGCGCGCTGGTCACGCCGGACCGTGACCTTGGCCGCCGGGTTGCCGCCGAACTGGGTCGCTGGGGCATCAGCGTCGATGATTCTGCCGGTCAACCACTGACCGTCTCACCGCCGGGGGCCTTCCTGCGGCTGACTGCGGCGATGGTGGAAAGCGGTTTTGCCCCGGTGCCGCTGCTGGCGGTACTAAAGCATCCGCTCTGCTCCGCCGGGCTTGATCCGGCCGTCTTCCGGGATGCGGTGCGGCGGCTGGAACTGGCGGCCCTGCGTGGCGTCCGCCCCGCCCCCGGTCTGTCAGGTCTGCGGCAGGCGCTGGTCGAAAAAGGGGCTGAACCTGACGGTCTTGACCCATTGCTGACGGCGCTGGAAAGCTGCTGCGGTGCCTTTACCAACCTGATGAAGCAGAGCGACACGCCGTTCCCGGCATTGCTGGAAGCCCATATGGTGATGGCAGAAGCTCTGGCCGCGACCCCGGATCGCCCCGGCCCCCTGTGGCTATGGGCGGAACAGGCCGGGGAAGAAGCCGCTGCCTTTGTCCGCGAGCTGGCGGAAACTGCCGATGTACTGGGAGAAATCCCCCCTGCGGCCTATCCGGCCCTGTTACAGACCCTGATGCTGGGCCGGGGAGTGCGCAGCGAATTTGGCAGCCATCCACGGCTGAGCATTCTCGGCCCAATGGAATCCCGTCTGTATCAGGCCGATGTGATGATTCTCGGCGGACTGAATGACAACATCTGGCCGCCAAGTCCGTCCGCCGATCCCTGGATGAGCCGCCCGATGCGGACCGACTTCGGCCTGCCACTTCCGGAACAGAAAATCGGCCATGCGGCGCACGATTTTGCGATGGCCTTCTGTGCCCCTCAGGTGCTTATGACCCGATCGGCCAAAGTGGATGGCACGCCGACAGTCCCGTCACGCTGGCTGCTACGGCTTGATACCGTCCTCAGTGCCACCGGGCTGAACCTGCCCACTCCGGCCGAGACCTGGCTGAACTGGGCCCAGATACTGGATATGCCGGAGCGCCAGATCCCTCCGCAGCGACCTTCTCCCCGCCCGCCTGTTTCCGCCCGCCCCCGCCGCCTGTCGGTGACGCGGGTGGAAACATGGATGCGTGACCCCTATGCCATCTATGCCCGCTTTATCCTCGGCCTGCAGGCCCTTGACCCGCTGGAAGCGGAGCCGGGCCCGGCAGATTACGGAATGCTGGTTCACAGGGCGCTGGAACTGTTTCTGAAGGCCCATCCACAGGACCTTCCCGCAGATCCACTGGACAGCCTGCTGTCCTGTGGACGGAAGGCCTTTGCCGACCATCTGGACCGCCCGGCTGTCTGGGCGTTCTGGTGGCCACGGTTTGAGCGGCTGGCGGCATGGGTGGTGGCGATGGAGCAGGACCGCCGGACCACGGTTGACCGCAGCTTCAGCGAAGTGAAAGGCGAGCTGGACATCGGCAGCTTCACCGTCACTGCCACCGCAGACCGTATTGACCGCCATCGCGACGGCAGCCTGTCAATCATCGACTACAAAACCGGCAGTCCGCCAAGCCAGAAAGAAATCAGCGCCGGATACGCCCCACAATTACCGCTGGAAGCCCTGATTGCCCGCAGCGGCGGCTTCGAAGGGGTCGGTGCCGCCCCGGTGCAGGATCTGCTGTTCTGGCATGTCACCGGATCACGGGCCGGCGGAACGGAAAAATCCGCCTGCGGAAAAGACAGCACCGCTGACACGCTGGCTGAAGAAGCACTGGAAGGGCTGCGGGGGCTGGTCATGGCCTTTGATCATCAGGACACCCCCTACGAACCACGCCCGCACCCCGATTATGCGCCGCGCTATTCTGACTATCAGCATCTGGCCCGGGTCAAGGAATGGGCCAGCGGCGAAGGGGAGGACGGTGAATGAGCGTGAGCGAAATCCTCCGTCAGGCCACAGACCGTCAGCGCCTTGCCGCCGATCCGCTGGCCTCTGTCTGGGTCGGGGCTAATGCCGGTACCGGCAAGACCAAAGTGCTGACCGACCGGGTGCTGAACTTACTGCTGACCGGCACCCGCCCGGAAAAAATCCTGTGCCTGACCTTCACCAAAGCCGCTGCGGCTGAAATGGCCAACCGGCTGGCCCGGCGGCTGTCAGACTGGGCCGTGGCGAGCGATGAGGCCTTGAGTCAGGATCTGACCACTCTGCGCGGTCAGAAGCCGGATGCCGTCACCCTGCGTACCGCCCGACGGCTGTTTGCCGGAGTGCTGGATGTACCGGGCGGTATGAAGATTCAGACCATCCACAGCTTCTGTCAGGCCCTGCTTGGGCGGTTTCCGCTCGAAGCCGGGATTTCTCCGCATTTCACGCTGATCGAAGACCGTGACGCTGCCGAACTGATGCAGCAGGTCCGTGAACAGGTGTTGATTGATGCCCGGCTGGGGACCAACGCCCGCCTCTCGGCAGCCCTGACCGTCATCACCCGCCATGTGCAGGAAGACAGCTTCTCCAGCCTGATGATTGCGGTCTCACAGGCCCGCGGTAAATTGCGCCGGGTTCTGGCCGATGGGGTCGATACGGCGGTTGACCGTCTGCGGCAGGCGCTGGAACTGGAGCCCGGCACCACCCCGGCAGGCCTGATCGCCGCTGCCTGTCACCCCCCCCGGCTGGATGAGGAATCAGCCCGGGCACTGGCGCAGGCATTGGGGCAAGGCGGCAAAAGCGATCAGGAACTGGCCGGTGTGCTGGCAGCCTGGCTGGCCCTGCCGGTGGAGGACCGGGCGGTACAGTGGGACCGCTATGTCAGCGTCTACCTGACCAAGGAAAAAGAACCAAAATCACAGACCCGCTTTCCCAGCAAAGCGGTGAAGGAAGCCTTTCCCCACCTCCTGACCTTCCTTGATGCGGAAACGGAACGGGTTTACCGGGTTGAACAGCAGGCCAAGGCGGCGGTGTGCCTGGAAGCCACTGACGCCCTGCTGGTATTGGCCGACGCCATTCTGAGCCGCTATGAACGGGCAAAGGCCACAACCGGACGGATGGATTTCGACGACCTGATCCTGACCGCCCGCCGCCTGCTGTCGCGGTCTGATGCGGCGGCGTGGGTGCTGTTCAAGCTCGACGGTGGCCTTGATCACCTGATGATCGATGAAGCGCAGGATACCAGCCCCGATCAGTGGGCTGTGGTGCGGTCTCTGGTTTCGGAGTTTTTCGCCGGAGAAGGCCAGCACCCGGACCAGCCACCACGGACGGTGTTTGCCGTCGGTGACCGCAAACAGTCGATTTATTCCTTTCAGGGGGCAAGCCCGCAGGAATTCGAGATCAGCCGACAGCGGTTCTCCGGGGCTGCGGCGTCCATCGAACGGCGGTTTGAGGACGTGGCCCTCGAAGTCTCGTTCCGCTCTGTCCCCGCCGTCCTTGATCTGGTCGACAGCGTGTTCCGCCGCGCCGGGGCCGGGGACGGAGTCATCGGGGCCGACGGGATTGCCCACCTGCCTTTCCGCACCGGACAGGCCGGGGTGGTCGAAGTGTGGTCACCGCTGGAGCCAACGGCGGCGGAACCGGCACAGCCATGGAAACCCCCGGTCGAACGGATCCGGGTGGAAAGCGCCCAGAACCGGCTGGCCCGGCTGATGGCTGCCCGCATTGAGGCCATGATCCGTGATCAGGAACGGCTGGACAGCCGCGACCGGCCCATCCGCCCCGGTGACATCCTGATTCTGGTCCGCCGCCGGAACGGTTTTGTTGACAGTCTGGTGCGGTCCCTGAAGGAACGCGGGGTCCCGGTCGCCGGGGTTGACCGTATGATCCTGACCGAACAGCTGGTGGTGCAGGATCTTCTGGCTCTGGCGCAGGTGCTGCTGTTACCCGAAGATGATCTGACGCTGGCCACTGTCCTGAAGGGGCCACTGTTTTCCCTGAGTGAAGAGGATCTGTTCACCCTTGCCCATGACCGCCGGCGGGGGGTGACCCTGTGGCGGACCCTGCGCGAGCAGGCAGACCATGGCGGGCCGTTCCGCGACGCCTATCAGACCCTGCGGCGACTGATGGAAAAGGCCGACTTCCTGCCCCCGCATGAACTGTTTTCGCACGTTCTGGGTCCATTGCAGGGGCGGAAAAAACTACTGGCCCGACTGGGGCCCGATGCCGCCGACCCACTGGATGAATTCATCGGCCTGACTCTGGCTTATGACCGCAGCCACCCGCCGACCCTACAGGGGTTCCTCCACTGGCTGAGTGCCGACGAACAGCAACTGAAGCGCGATCTGGAAGAAGGCGGGAATGCGGTCCGGGTGATGACGGTCCATGGATCAAAGGGTCTGCAGGCCCCGGTGGTCTTTCTGCCCGACACCTGCCAGATTCCGAAAAACAGCGAAACGCTGCTGTGGCAGGAAACAGACGAGGAAACCCTGCTGGTCTGGCCGCCACGGGCCGAGTTCCGTGCCCCTCTGGCGCAGGCCATGCATGATGAAAACGGGCGGCGGCAGATGCAGGAATACCGGCGCCTGCTGTATGTGGCCCTGACACGGGCCGAAGACCGCCTGTATGTCTGCGGCTGGGACAACCGGACCCGCCGCAGCCCGGACTGCTGGCACGATCTGGTCTCTGCTGCCATGACGGATCTGGGGCAGGAAGTGGACGACCCGCTGCTGACCCGTCTGGCCGGAGAAGACCCGGTCGCCGTCTGGCGTCATACCTCCGCCCAGACCGATCCGGCCCGCCCGGACCGGCCAGTCACCCAGAACCGTGGTGACGCCGCCGCACTGCCCGGCTGGATCAGCGCCCCACCACCGAAGGAGCCGACACCATCGCGGCCGCTGGCCCCTTCAAAACCGGTTCTGATTGATCCGCCGGTACGGTCCCCCCTGAGTGGCGATGAAGACAGCGACAGCCACCGCTTCCAGCGGGGCCGTCTGATCCACACCCTGCTGCAGATCCTGCCGGACCTGCCACCGGAACAGCGCGAGGCCGCCGCAGCCCGCTATCTGGCCCGTCCGGTGTGGGATCTGCCCGCCGACCGGCAGGACCAGTTCCGGCGGGAGACGATGGCGGTGGTGGCTCACCCTGATTTCGCCGACCTGTTCGGCCCGGGATCACTGGCAGAAGTGCCCCTGACCGGGGTGGTGGCCCATCAGCATGTGGTCTCCGGTCAGGTCGACCGTCTGCTGGTCAGACCGGAAGGTGTGTGGGTCGTGGACTTTAAGACCAACCGCCCGCCCCCCCGGCGGGTCGAGGACGTGGCCGACGCCTATCTGGTTCAGCTGGCGCTATACCGTGATGTACTGCAGCAGGTGTACCCGGACCGGCCGGTACATTGCGCCCTGCTGTGGACGGATGGCCCCTTCCTGATGGATCTGCCGCCGCAGACGCTGGATCAAGCCCTGTCAGATCTGCTGGAAGGACGGTTCACCGCTGCAGGCTGAAGGAAGACAGCGGTCCCTGACTTGACGTTCTGAAGGCGGCTCCCTAGAGTCTGGGTCATCTGATGTCCGGCGTCTGCGCCGGACCCTCACGGAAGGATTTTGCGGGATGAAACACGTTACGGACAGCAGCTTCGAAGCAGACGTTCTGAAGTCTGACCTGCCGGTTCTGGTGGATTTCTGGGCGGAATGGTGCGGTCCGTGCAAGCAGATCGCCCCGGCACTGGATGATATTTCCACCGAATTCGCTGGCCGTCTGGTGGTCGGTAAAGTCAATATTGACGATAACCCGATGACCCCGGCCAAGTTCGGGGTGCGCGGCATCCCGACCCTGGTGATGTTCAAGGGGGGGGAAGTCGCCGCCGTTAAAGTCGGTGCCCTGCCGAAATCCAAGCTGGTCGAGTGGGTTAACTCCGTGCTGTAACACACGGCAAGCACCCCGTAAAAAGCCCCGGACCTTCTGGCCGGGGCTTTTTCTATGGCCTGTCACAGGGTTCTCAGGCCTTGCCCTCTCCGGCCCGGCGTTCTCCGGGGGCCATGATCATGCAGGTGGTGGTTGCCGTCGCATAAATTTTCCCGTCTGCGTCCACCAGTTTTCCCTCTGCCGTGGCAATCCGGCTGCCTCGGTGGATCAGGGTGCCAATTGCCCGGACCGGGCCGGTTTTGACGGTGATGGCCCGGACCAGATTGATTTTAAACTCCAGCGTCGTATACGCCTCACCCGCTTTCAGGGTGGTATGCACTGAACAGGCCATGCAGCTGTCAAGCAAGGTCGCGGCAAATCCGGCATGGACGGTACCGATCGGGTTATAGTGATCTTCGGTCGGCGTCCCTTCAAACACGGCATGACCCGGGCTGATTTCCCCCAGCCCGAACCCAAGGGTCCGGGCAATTGGCGGGGCCGGATGGCGGCCTTCAAGAATGCCGTTCAGATAGGTCATACCATCTTCAGCAGAGATCTCGGCCAGCGGCAGGACCCCGTAGTGGGGACCGGACGGGGATACAGCAGTGGTCATCGTTTTCTCCCGGCTTCTTTTAATTGCATATACAATGTTGTATATGCAAAAAGTAGCGGTAGCAACGGAAATACCCTAGTATAGCGGATCGGTCAGCTTGCCCCGGATTTCGCCCCATGATGGCCTCCGCCCCCTACGCCAGCCCCTGCACCTGCTTTCAGATCCGGCGGGCAGCCCGGGTCATTACCGGGCGGTACGATGCTGCATTGGCCCCGCTGGGACTGCGGATCACCCAGTTTTCTGTTCTCGCCCATCTGATGACCACCCCCATCGCGCTGACCGCACTGGCTGACATGCTGGTCATGGACCGGACCACCCTGACACGGACCTTAAAGCCGATGCTGGCCGCAGGCTGGCTGACATTGGAAGCCGAAGCAACAGACCGCAGGGTCAAGCTCGCCCGCCTGACTGAGGCGGGAACCGCCCTGTTTGAACAGGCTGTCCCCCTCTGGCGGAATGTTCAGCGCGGTGTGAAGGACGATCTGGGGCGGGATTTCGTGCGGGATCTGCATGATCGCCTGACCACGGTGTGGGAAGGGTTATCTCACGCCCCTTGAGCAGTCAGGGCGCAGGAACCGTCGTCTGAAAACGGGCATAAACGGCGGCAAGCCGCCCATCCTCCTTCAGATGTGCCCATGCCGCAGTCAACCGGTTTGCCTGCTCCTGCGGTAGATCACGATGACAGGCATGCCAGATGGTCTGCACCTGCAAAGGCCCAAGAACCCGGACTCCTGACTTCTCATCATTGTCGAGAAGATCAAATGTCACCGACAACAGCACCCCATACCGGACGCGCCCGGCTGCAACCATTTTAACAACCGTGTCAGCTGTCGGGCGACTGTCATGCCGGATACCGGCCCCTTGCAGAAGGACCTGCCCGGCCCCATCCAGACTGACAATCCCTTTGGCTTCCGCGCGGCGGAGCATCTCGACCGAAACCGCTTCATCCGGTGTCTCTGACAAGACCGGGCCGATGACGATCACCCGTGTTTCGCTGACCGGGAACATCCAGCGCAGCGTCTGCTCCGTCTCAGCGGAGCGGGTGACGGCTGCCAGACAGCTCCCCGGATGATTGATCACCTGCTGATACGCCCGGTTAAAAGGAACAGGCACGTATTCCGGCTCGAGACCGGCTTCACCATATACCAGATCAAGGATTGCCTGCAGACGCTTCATCGCCTCCGTCGCGGCATACCGGGTTTCTCCAAACTGGCCAAACACCTTGACCGGCGCGGTTTCAGCCCGGGCAACACCTGATGAAAAGTCACAGGCGATGCAGAGAGCGATCATCCCCCATATGCCGGACAGCAGTGCCACCCGCCTGAGGGCCGACAGCGCCCCTGTCATTCTCATGCCCATACCCTTCCCTAACCCTGCTGACAGAGTACATCACCCCTGTCAGAAAGACTATCAGAGCGTCATAATCATCCGATCTTATTCGTCTTTTTGATAAAAACGATCACGACCTGCCCCGTGCGCCACAGAAATCATGACGGAAAAGCAATATTTGTGCATATAAAAAAACCTGCCCCTGAGTCTCAGGAGCAGGTTTTTCAGGGCAGACTGAAACTGTGGGGCTCAGCGCTTCAGCATCGGACCGACAGCGCCACCTCCCAGAACGTGGAAGTGGAGGTGGGGAACTTCCTGACCGCCATCTTCGCCGATGTTGGTAATGACACGATAGCCGCTGTCCCGCACCCGCGTCAGATCCGCCACCTTCTCAATGGCACGGAACAGGGCGGCGATTTCCACATCTTTCCCCAGTTGGGCCATTTCATTCAGAGACTTGTAGGGACCCTTCGGGATCACCAGAACATGCACCGGACGGGCCGGGGCAATATCATGGAACGCCAGAACGTGATCGTCTTCATAGACCGTATGGTTCGGGATTTCCCCGCGCAGAATGCGGGCGAAGATATTATTCGGATCGTAAGACATCACATCTCGCCTTTCTTTTTGCGGGACTTCTTTTCATCCAGACCGGATGTGCCAAAGCGGTTTTGCAGCTCAGCCCACACCTCTTCCGGCTTCACATCGCAGTCAGCCCACAGGGCTGTCAGATGGTACAGCAGATCCGCACTTTCTGAGATCAGCTCCGCCTTTCCCTCGACCAGTGAAGCAATGGCGATTTCCACCGCCTCCTCACCGACCTTCTGGGCAATCTTCTTCCGGCCTTTGGTGAACAGCTTGGCGGTATAGGATGCCTCCGGGTCACCACCCTTGCGGCTGGCGACAATCTCATAGAGGGCATCGAGGGTGTGTTGCGTGGTCATGCGGCTTACCCCATGCGCATGGGGATCCCGCGGGAGGCCATGTACTCCTTGGCCTGCTGCACGGTGTATTCCCCGAAGTGGAAGATTGACGCGGCCAGAACCGCAGTGGCGTGCCCCTCAAGAACCCCTTCCGCCAGATGCTCCAATGTGCCAACGCCGCCGGAGGCAATCACCGGGATCGACACCGCGTCGGCCACAGCCCGGGTGAGCGGCAGGTTGAAGCCCTGCTTGGTGCCGTCGCGGTCCATGCTGGTCAGCAGGATTTCTCCGGCCCCATAATCAGCCATCCGTCTGGCCCAGTCCACCGCATCCAGCCCGGTGGCATTCCGGCCACCGTGCGTGAAGATCTCGAACTTGCCGGGGGCGACTGATTTGGCATCAATCGCCACCACCACACACTGGCTGCCAAACTTCTCCGCTGCTTCACGGACAAACTCAGGACGGTGAACAGCCGCAGTGTTGATAGAAACTTTGTCAGCCCCGGCCAGAAGCAGCCTGCGGATATCCTCGTTGGTCCGCACCCCACCCCCGACGGTCAGCGGCATAAAGCACTGCTCCGCCGTGCGGGTCACCACGTCATAGAGAGTATCCCGGTTCTCAGACGAGGCTGTAATGTCCAGAAAACACAGCTCATCAGCCCCGGCGGCATCATAGATGCGCGCCTGCTCCACCGGATCCCCGGCATCACGCAGGCCGACGAAGTTGACCCCTTTGACCACCCGGCCGTCCTTGACGTCCAGACAGGGGATAATGCGCATTTTCATCATAGCGTGATTATCCCCGCAGAACGGCCAGTGCTTCGGCCAGATCGAGGCTGCCGTCATAAATTGCCCGGCCAGAGATCACCCCGGCAATCTCACCGCGGGTCATCTGCGCCGCCCGGTCACGGACGGCCGTAAGATCAGCCACCGATGACACCCCACCGGAGACGATCACCGGCGTTGACAGACGTTCTGCCAGTGCAACGGTTGCCTCGGTGTTCGGGCCGCCCATCGCCCCGTCGCGGTCGATGTCGGTGTAGATGATGGCAGCAACCCCGGCATCCTCAAACTTCAGCCCGAGATCAACGGCAGTGATGTCAGAGGTTTCAGCCCAGCCTTCCACCGCCACCATGCCTTTACGGGCATCAATGCCGACCGCCACCCGGCCCGGATGACGCCGGCAGGCCTCTTTCACCAATGCCGGATCACGGAGGGCGACGGTCCCGAGGATCACCCGGCGGACGCCCTTTTCCAGCCACATGTCGATGGTGGCATGATCACGGATACCACCGCCCAGCTGAACCGGAATATCCGGCCCCAGTGCCGCCAGAATGGCATCGACGGCCCCGGCATTGACCGGCTGCCCGGCAAACGCTCCGTTCAGATCCACCACATGCAGCCAGTCAATCCCCGCAGCCCGGAAACGGGCCGCCTGATCACCGGGCGAGGTGTTAAAAACGGTTGCGGCATCCATTTCGCCGCGCAGAAGCCGAACGCAGGCCCCGTCCTTCAGATCAATGGCAGGAAACAGAATCATTTCGGCGGCCCCTTATGGCGTCCAGCGCAGGAAATTGGTCAAAAGCTTCAGGCCAACCGCCTGACTTTTCTCCGGGTGGAACTGGGTTCCGACCATGGTGTCGCGGGCGATCATTGCTGTCACCGGCCCGCCGTAATCCACCGTCACCAGCCGGTGCGCCGGATCAGCACACTGCATATGGTAGCTGTGGACAAAATAGGCATGGTCGCCCGGCGCGATCCCGGTAAGAACCGGATGTGCCCCGCCGTCAAACACCAGCTCGTTCCAACCCATGTGCGGGATTTTCAGGGTCGGGTCCGACGGCGTCAGGGCTGAAACCTCGCCGGAAATCCAGCCCAGCCCCTCAAACGTGCCGTGCTCGACCCCACGTTCGGCCATCAGCTGCATACCGACACAGATGCCAAGAAACGGACGATGATGATGATGGACCACCTCGGTCAGGGCTTCAATCATGCCGGGAACGGCGGATAATCCGCGCTTGCAGTCCCCGAACGCCCCCACACCGGGCAACACCACGCGATCTGCCTTCCGCACCTGATCCGCATCATTGGTGACAAGAACGGTCTCGGTCAGACCGGCCTCACGCACCGCGCGGTCAAGCGCCTTGGCGGCAGAGCGCAGATTGCCCGAGCCGTAGTCGATGATGGCTACTGTCATCTGCGTCCTCGAAAGTAATCCGCCCCGGCAACAGGCATCGCACCGGCCCCGGGACTGTCGAATGGAAAAGCCGGTACACTATGGCCGACATGGCATACCGACGGGGCCACCCCCATGCGGGGGCAGCCCTGCGCTGTCTTAGCAGGAACCGGCGCAGGGATAAACCCCACACCACGCATGGATCATGCCTTTACCACTGTGGAACTGTAGCGGCCTCTTACAGGCTGCCGCCCAGAACCCCCTTGGTCGACGGGACCGCACCCGGCTTGCGCGGATCAATCTCCATCGCCTGCCGCAGGGCACGGGCCAGTGCCTTGAAGCAGCTTTCAATGATGTGATGGCAGTTTTCACCATAATGGTTCTGCACATGCAGGGTGATCCCTGCCGTCTGGGAAAATGCCTGGAACCATTCCTTGAACAGTTCGGTATCGAAATCACCGATCTTGTCGCGCGGGAAAGACACCTTCCAGATCAGATAGGGGCGGTTGGACAGATCAAGGGCCACCTGCGACAGGGTCTCATCCATCGGAATCAGGGCAGAACCGTACCGCTGGATGCCTGCACGGTCCCCCAGGGCTTTCGACACCGCCATCCCGATTGCCAGCGCGCTGTCCTCGGTCGTATGGTGGAAATCGATATGGGTATCGCCCTTGGCCCGCACGGTCAGGTCCATCAGCGAGTGGCGGGACAGCTGCTCAAGCATGTGATCGAGAAAACCGATCCCGGTGGAAACATCATACTGGCCGGTGCCATCAATGTTCACACTGACGCTGATTTCAGTTTCCTTGGTCTTCCGCTCGATGCTCGCCTGACGCATGGGTTTGCTCTCTGCTTGCGCTGCCGGGCTTATCAGGGACACCTGCACATCTCCCCCGGCAACGGGGATGGGGTTCAGGCTATGTAACAGCCCTGTCGGGCCCCGCCAAGATCCCCAACAGGGCCAGAAGCCAAAAAAAGCATGCGGATTACACCTCTTACTCGCTATTCTTGGCTGGTTTCAACTGGTTCACACAAAGAACCCCGAGTATTGTTCAATCCCCGGTCTGTAGCCCGACGCATCACCCTGTCTTATGGCAGGATGACAGCTTAGGTCCGGTCAGACGGGACAGGGGCCCGTCCCCTGGGGGTGTTGTATCCAGACGCAACGGACCGGGCCGGGCATAGGACTGACCACGCAAGATGGTGTGCCGATAATATGATTGACGATAAGCCGAAGGCTCGCCGCCGCCAGCCGATTACTGCCAAGGAATACGGACCGGATCCGGTTGACGTTCACGTTGGCAAGCGTATGCGCCTGCGCCGTACCCTTCTTGGCCTGAGTCAGGAACAGCTGGCCGCCGCCGTTGGCGTGACTTTTCAGCAGATTCAAAAGTATGAGCGTGGCTCCAACCGCGTCTCCGCGTCCCGGCTGTATGATGTCGCCCGTGTGCTTGGCGTCGAAATCTCCTTCTTCTTCGAAGATATCGGTAAAGACGTCACCGATGGTCGCCCGACCCAGCACCTGCCGGAACAGGCCGGGCTGCCTGAGGTCTCCGGGCTGCCGTCTTACGAACAGGACCCGCTGTCACGGAACGAAACCCTGGAGCTGGTCCGCTCTTACTGGAAGCTGCCAAGCTCCGATATGCGGAAAAACGTCCTGGAGCTGCTGCGCAGCATGGGGCGCCGCGACTGACCGCAGGACATCAGCGTTTCGCAGAACCGGACAGGGCCTGACCGGGGTCAGGCGGGCATTCAAACACCGGCAGGAGCTGTTCGGCTGACAGCTGGGTAATGTCCAGAAAGTGGATCACTTCGGCCATTTGAGGATAGTCGGGCCGAAGATTTCCGAGGTCAGTCTTGAACCGTTCCGCCACACTGATCAGGCTGGCAAGAATCTTGAACGGCTCAGAGCATGGCTCGGGCAGGGCTGGCGTCGTATGACGTAACCCGGCCCGTCGGCGCGGCGATCCCCCCTTGGCAGAAACAGAGGCCGCTGCGCCGATGGCAGTACCATCCACCGCTACCGGCCTTGAAGACGGGCCCTTCCCCTTATCTGACTGCTCTGCCATCGGTAGTCCTCCCCAGCGTGTTAGCTAAAACGGAAAATACAACCTTGACGATAGTAAGTTGCCGTTTTTGTTCGGCAAATCTATCAAGGGTTGCCGTTTGCGCAAAGCCGTTTCTGCTCTTTTAAAGAGCATTTTTTCGATTACTCGAAAAAAGAGTGCTGCTTTGACAGGACTCCACCCAGGCCTTCTCCCCAAACCTTGACCCATGTTTATCCCTGCCCCATGTTGAACCACAGCATGGGGGAGAGACAGCCCGCCGTCAGGCCCGGTTGATCCCGCCCGGCTGCGCCGTCAGTCTGCTTCTTTCATCACAGGGCCCGATCACCGATGCATGATTCCCCGACCAGTGCCGCGTGGCATGGCACCACAATTCTTTCTGTCCGCAAAAACGGTCGTGTCGTCGTTGCCGGTGACGGACAGGTGACACTGGGCAACACCGTCCTGAAAGCCAGCGCCCGCAAGGTCCGCCCGTTGGCGGGGGGCAAGGTCATTGTCGGTTTTGCCGGGGCCACCGCCGATGCCTTCACCCTGTTTGAGCGGCTGGAAGCCAAGCTTGAACAGTACCCCGACCAACTGTCGCGGGCCTGTGTCGAACTGGCGAAAGACTGGCGGACTGACCGCTATCTGCGCAAACTGGAAGCCATGATGGCTGTCGCCGACCGCGACACCTCTCTGATCCTGTCCGGAACCGGCGATGTGCTGGAGCCTGAGGATGGCCTGATCGGTATCGGATCCGGTGGGGCCTATGCCCTGTCTGCGGCCCGTGCCCTGATCGATATCGACGGACTGGATGCCGAGGCCATTGCCCGGAAAGCCATGAAAATTGCCGGTGATATCTGCATCTACACCAATCACTCTGTCACGCTGGAGAGCCTGTAAGCCATGACCGGATTCAGCCCGCGCGAAATCGTTTCGGAACTGGACCGTCATATTGTCGGCCAGCAGGATGCCAAACGGGCCGTGGCGATTGCCCTACGGAACCGCTGGCGCCGCCAGCAGGTGGCAGAGCCCCTGCGTGACGAAATTCTGCCGAAGAATATTCTGATGATCGGGCCGACCGGTGTCGGGAAAACCGAGATTGCCCGCCGTCTGGCCAAACTGGCGCAGGCACCGTTCCTGAAGGTTGAGGCCACCAAGTTCACCGAGGTCGGCTATGTCGGACGGGATGTTGACAGCATCATCCGCGACCTGCTGGAGAATGCGATTCAGGACAGCCGGGCGACCCTGCGCCGTCAGGTCACCGCCAAGGCCGAACTGGCAGCCGAAGACCGTGTGCTGGATGCCTTGGTCGGGGACAGTGCCAGCCCGGAAACCCGTCAGAAATTCCGGAAGATGCTGCGGGAAGGCAGCCTGAATGACCGCGAGATTGAACTTCAGGTCCGGGATACCGGCGCCGCCACGATGCCTTCCATCGATATTCCCGGAATGCCGGGGGCACAGATGGGCATGCTCAACCTGAACGACATCTTCGGCAAAGCCTTTGGCGGAGCCACCAAAACCCGCAAAATGAAGGTGTCTGACAGTTACGCAGTATTGCTGCGTGAAGAAGCCGACAAACTGCTGGACGAGGAACAGGTCGTCAAACAGGCGATCAGTGCCGTGGAAAACAACGGCATCGTCTTTCTGGATGAAATCGACAAAATCTGTGCCCGCGCAGAGGCCCGCAGCGCCGATGTCTCCCGCGAGGGGGTCCAGCGCGACCTGCTGCCCCTGATCGAAGGAACCACCGTCACCACCAAGCACGGCCCGGTCAAGACGGACCACATCCTGTTTATCGCCTCCGGGGCGTTTCATCTCGCCAAACCGTCAGACCTTCTGCCGGAACTGCAGGGCCGCCTGCCGATCCGGGTGGAACTGCAGCCGCTGACCGCTGAAGACTTCCGACGGATCCTGACCGAGCCGGAAGCCAGCCTGATCAAGCAGTATACTGCCCTGCTGGCCACGGAAGAAGTGACCCTGACCTTTGCCGATGATGCGATCACGGCTCTGGCCGAACTGGCCGCAGAGGTGAACCGTACTGTGGAAAACATCGGTGCCCGGCGCCTGCATACCCTGCTGGAGAAACTGCTGGAAGAGATCAGCTTCTCCGCACCGGACCGCAGCGGAGAGGCCATCACCCTGACCGGGGCCGATGTGCGGGACCGCATCGCCCCGCTGGCAAAGAAGAGTGACCTGTCAAAGTTTATCCTGTAAGACGGATGGACCGAAACCGGACGGGGGTGGCGATGCTGCCCCCGTCGCCGCTTCTGCCCCGTTTTCCCCGTATAGCTTCTGGAGTCCTCATGCGTCCGTCCGGCCGTTCCCCCGATCAACTGCGTTCCGTCAGCCTTGAAACCGGCGTCAATAAGCACGCTGAAGGGTCCTGCCTCGTGAAGTTCGGGGATACCCATGTCCTGTGCACCGCCAGCATTGATACCCGGGTACCGCCGTGGCTGCGCGGGCAGGGGAAGGGCTGGGTGACGGCGGAATACGGAATGCTGCCGCGAGCCACCGGCCAGCGGACCGACCGCGAAGCCGCCAAAGGCAAACAGTCTGGCCGTACACAGGAAATTCAGCGCCTGATCGGCCGGTCCCTGCGGGCCATCACGGATCTGACCGCCATGGGCGAAATGCAGGTCAAGGTGGACTGCGATGTTCTGCAGGCCGATGGCGGAACCCGTACCGCCTCGATCACCGGGGCCTATGTGGCGCTGGCGCTGGCCTTTGACCACGCCCTGAAAGCCGGCCAGATCAAGACTCACCCGCTGACCGACAGTGTCGCCGCCATTTCCTGCGGGCTGTACAATGGTATGGCCGTTCTCGATCTGGATTATGCGGAAGACTCTTCGGCGCAGGCGGATGCCAATTTTGTGCTGACCGGCAGCGGCAAGGTGATTGAGGTACAGGGCACCGCTGAAGACGTGCCGTTTACCCGTGCCGAGCTGAACCAGCTGCTGGATCTGGCGGAAGCCGGAATTGCCACACTGACTGTGGTGCAGGCTGACACCCTGACCGCCGCCCGCTCCATCGCCTGAGGCCCCTTCGGAGGATCTCTTCCATGACCGTATCCCGCCGCCTGAACCCCGGGGATACCCTGATTGTGGCCAGCCACAATGCCGGTAAAGTCCGGGAAATCAGGGATCTTCTGGCCCCGTTTTCCATTGATGTCCGGTCAGCCGGGGATCTGAACCTGCCGGAACCGGAAGAAACAGGCTCAACCTACGCTGAAAATGCCATCCTGAAGGCCGTTGCCGCTGCCACAGCGGCCAATCTTCCGGCTTTGTCTGATGACTCCGGGGTCAGCGTCAGCGCACTGGATGGCGCACCGGGAATCTATTCCGCCCGCTGGGCCGGGCCGGAAAAAGATTTCGCCATGGCAATGAGAAAAGTGATCGATCTGGTTGGCCCCAACCCCGACCGCTCCGTGGCGTTCATCTGCGTTCTCTGCGTCGCCTGGCCCGACGGGCACACCGAATGCTTTGAAGGCCGGATTGATGGCACCCTGACCGAGCCGAGGGGCACCAATGGCTTTGGTTATGACCCCTTCTTCACCCCGGACGGCTACGATCAGACGTTCGGGGAAATGGATCCGGCAGCCAAACACGCAATCAGCCACCGCGCCCGGGCTTTCACCAAACTGGTTGAGTCCTGCTTCACCGCATGATGCGTCCGTAAAAAACCGGTCCTGATCAGGGGCCGGTTTTTTATCGTCTCACTCTCTGCATTTTTGCAGATAGATATCGAGAAATTGCCGATTAATCTTCTATTCTTGCATAGATACTCTGATCTCAGACCACGAAACACCCGGCCATCCCCAATCGTTTGAGGAGTCTGAGCAATGACACAGCCTAAAACAATCCAGCAGATGCGTGGCGTTGATCCGGTACCGCCACCGCTGTCAAAGTCCGCTTTGATCATCATTGATGCCCAGCAGGAATATCAGAGCGGACCACTGGCTCTGCCCGGCCTTGACGCCGCCGTCGCAGAAACGGCGGCCCTTCTGGACCGGGCCCGGACTCTGGGAACACCGGTCCTGCACATTGTTCATCAGGGATCACCGGGCGGAGCCTTTGATCTGGATGCCCCCCGGGGCGCAATTCTGCCAGCCCTCGCCCCCCGGGCCGGAGAGCCGGTGATCCGCAAAACACGGGCCAGTGCCTTTGCCGGTACTGATCTGCAGCTGCGTCTGGCTGCCCTGGGGACCCCGCCGCTGGTGCTGGTCGGGTTTATGACGCACAACTGTGTGGCAGGAACAGCCCATTCAGCCTCGGCTCTGGGCATGACGGTTACTATTGTCAACAGCGCCAGCGCCACCCGTGCCCTTCCCCTGCCGAATGGTGGCGCGGTTGATGCCGACACCCTGCATCAGACAACCCTGAGCGGCCTGAGTGATACGATCGCCCGGATCGTTCCGCAGGCCGGGGACATCCCCGATCATTAATCTTCTTGCGCCGGGCCACGCCACAGGCACAGTAAGATAAGAGACCCCTGTCCCGGCGGTACGATGCGGAACCGCCGGGACGTCTCTTTTGCAGGAGGGCATAATGGAACACCTACAGGATACCGTACTGAAATGGACCGATACGGTTATGGCAATCATCGCCACCTACGGTCTGCAGGTGATTGCCGCCATTACCATCCTGCTTGTCGGGTGGGTCAGCTCGCGGTGGATATCTGGCCTTCTGGCCCGCACGCTGTCGAAGATCAAAGCCTGCGACAGCATGCTGGTGGAATTCTTCGCCTCTCTGGTCCGCTATGCCATTCTGGCATTTACCGTCATCGCGGTTCTTGAAAAGTTTGGGGTCGCCACCACCAGCTTTGTCGCCATTCTTGGGGCCGCCGGTCTGGCCATCGGTCTGGCTTTGCAGGGAACCCTAACCAGCGTTGCCGCCGGGGTAATGCTGCTGATCTTCCGCCCGTTCCGGGCCGGAGACAGCATCGAAGCCGGGGCAATCAGCGGTACGGTGAAAGGGTTATCGCTGTTCGTGACTGAATTGGCGACCGCCGATAACGTTAAGGTGATTGTTCCCAATTCCAAGCTGTGGGGGGATACCCTGCGGAACCTGTCCGCCAACCCCCGCCGCAAAATCGATTTCAGCCTGAATATCGGTTACCGCGAGGATGTTACAGGGGCCCTTGCCCTGCTGACTGACATCGTCAATGCCGATCCGCGGCTTGAACAGTCCCCCGCCCCCCAGGCCATCATTGCCGTACTGGGGGATGCAGGTCTGAAAATCAGCATCAGCGGCTGGTGTGCAGCCTCTGACGTCGGTGCCGTCAGGGCAGACCTGAACCAGACGATCGTAACCCGGTTCACCGCCGCCGGATATGCACTGGCCGTCGGGGGATAAAGCCCGGTCAGGCCTCTCCGATAACATGCAGGACGACATGGCGGGCATGCCCACGGGCGCGGTGTTCCATCAGGTACACCGCCTGCCAGTCCCCAAGCAGCATGTGGCCGCCGCCCACTGGTATAGACAGGCTGACGCCTGTCAGCATGGTCCGGATATGGGCGGGCATGTCGTCGTCCCCTTCCGCGATGTGCCGGTAGCGGTGAGGATCCTCTGGCACAATGCGCCTCAGGAACACTTCCAGATCATGGCGGACAGCCGGATCAGCATTCTCCTGAATTGTCAGGCTGGCTGACGTGTGTTGACAGAACACCGTCAGCACACCGGTCTGCACTCCCGTGTCCCGGATCCAGTGGTTTATTGCGTCGGTAATGTCGGTCAGATCTTGCCCGCGGGTGCGGATGGTCAGGGTCGTCTGGCTCTGGCGCATGGTGGTCTCCCCCTGTTTTATACCGGGAGCATGTTCCGATGAAACGGATCCGGATGCGCCGCAGGGGATGCTCTCTTTAAAACAGGAAGGGCATCTTCAGCCGCAACACCGCTGTCCACGTTCTCGGCAAACGCGTTCTCTGGAAAAGACAGTATACACCCCTTATCAGAGAAGGGGTTTAAGGATTTCCGAGAGCCAGTCAGCCACCACCCGGACCCGGCGACTGCGCAGAACATCAGACTGCACCGCCATCCACAGGGGACGGGTCACCACGACATCCTCCAGCCGGACCAGTCCTGCCCCCCGATCAGCAAGGATACAGGGCAGTACAGCCCGCCCCAGACCGGCCTGAGCAGCCGCCAGCAGCAATGCCGCCGAAGAGGCACGCAGGGCAGGGCGGCTTCCCTCAGCCTCCAGCCGGTCTGCCAGCCACCGCGCTTCCACAACATCCTGCAGGCTGTCATCATAGCCCAGCCATGGCAGACCCACCGGATCCCGCCCTACAGCGGCATACACCGCCATCGGCACTGCCCCCACACGGCGGACCATCACGCCCGGATCCTGCGGCATCGCCAGCCGCAGGGCGATATCCGCTTCACGCCGGTTCAGATTGGCATTGGACTGACTTCCCAGAAGATCCAGCATCAGACCGGGATAGCGCTGGTACAGATCGGGGATTGCAGGAACCACCAGACAGGTCAGCACCGACTCTACGGCCGTCAGCCGGACTGTCCCCGTCACCGTTTCCCCTTGCCGGAGAGCGTGAGCAACGCCGATCAGACCATCCTCAATCCGCCGGGCCTGAGAGAGTAACAGCTCCCCGGTTTCCGTCGGGATCATCTCCCCCTCGAAACGATGAAACAGAGCCCGGGACAGCGTTGCTTCCGCCGCCTGTAACCGTCGCGATACGGTTGTCTGATTAACCCCAAGATGCCGGGCCGCGGCCGACAGGGTCCGCCCTTCGGCAATCGCCAGTACAAGCCGCAGATCATCCCAATCCAATGGAAAAACATCAGGCTGCAGTGGATCGGTCATCCTCAGCCCCCGATTGCCCGTGGTGTCAGACCGCCGATGGCAGCAGCCCCCCAGATCCCGGACCGTGACAGCCCGGCGATGGTCTGGGCTGAAATACCGCCCAGCGCCAGAACAGGCAAACGGGTCTGCTGAACCCACCGCCGGACTCGCAGCCCCCCAAGGAACGGGGCCCCCGGATGGCTGAGGGTGGCAAAAACCGGGGACAATAGAACAGCATCGACCCCGGCCTGTTCAGCCCGTCGCAGGGCCGCAGGAGAATGGGCCGCTGCCGTAATAATACGTCCGGGCTTGCCCCGACGCCATTGCCAGAGCCGGGCCAATCCCCCAGCTTTTAGAACGGCCTCGGGCAGATGAATGCCGTCGGCCTCGATCCGGTCAGCCAATGGCAGATCCTGCACCGGGTCGCGCAGAGCCAGCATCACTCTCAGCCGCTGTCTGCGGGCAAGGGCTGCCAGTGTCAGTGCCAGCTCTTCCCGCCCGGGATCATCATAATGACGGATCAGAACAGCCGCCCCCGGCGGCAGCATCTGGGCTGCCTGAAGAGGGGCCCCACGCTGTGGATCAGTCATCAGAATCACCGCAGGCACTCTGCTGCAGGCCGCAAGCGCGGGATGATCGCGGCGTGTCTCGGAATTGAGCCGGAGAAGACGGTCTGTTAGGGTCACACTCATATCAGAACCATACCGGGTTCTCCCCGGTCTCAGCCACCAGGATTTTTGGTCATGTCTGCCGCTTCTGCCGTTGAAAACCTTCATGCCATCCGCACCGCCATCGCAGACAGTGCCCGCCGTGCCAAACGGGCGGAAGAAGCCGTGACGCTGGTCGCGGTTTCCAAGACTTTCGAGGCTGATGCCATCCGGCCGGTACTGGAGGCCGGGCAGAGGGTCTTCGGAGAAAACCGCGTGCAGGAAGCCCAGGGAAAGTGGCCGGCCCTGCGGGAAGCTTTCCCGGATCTGGAACTGCATCTGATCGGCCCGCTGCAGTCTAACAAGGCGAAAGAAGCCGTTGCCCTGTTTGACGTGATCGAAAGCGTTGACCGCCCGAAAATTGCAGAAGCACTGGCTGCGGAAATGCAGCGCCAGAACCGCTTTCTGCCGTGTCTGGTTCAGGTCAATACCGGTAAGGAAGCTCAGAAGGCCGGTATCCTGCCGGAAGAGGCAGATGCTTTTATTGCCCAATGCCGTACCCTTGGCCTGACCATCACCGGGCTGATGTGCATTCCGCCGGTTGATGAAGAACCGGCCCTGCATTTCGCCCTGCTGCGGGAGATTGGCCGCCGCAACGGACTGGCGGTTTTAAGCATGGGAATGAGTGCCGATTATCAGACCGCAGTGGCGCTGGGGGCCACCCATGTACGAGTGGGGTCAGCCCTGTTCGGAAGCCGCTGACAAACCGGCCTGAATGTCCATAACCGTCTGTGGCCCGCAATGGGCCAGTAACCACAGCAGATCGTCCCGGTGGAGGGCCACACACCCCTCCGTCGGGGTATACCCTTCCCGGGCAATGTGCATAAAAATCGCACTCCCCCGACCGGCCTGTGGCGGGTCATCGTTATATCCCAGATCAACGATCAGATCGTAGACCGCTTCTTCCCGCCACAGCTTTTCATGACCGGCCGCATAGGGCAGGGTCACCGGACGGTTATACAGCGGATCTGCGGCATCATCACACCAACCATCCCGCTCGGTCAGGGCCTGCACCGGCAGAGCGGTAGCAGGAACAACAGGCAAACGGTCAGGCCGGTACATCAGGTGCCGCAGAGCGAAGACACCCAGCGGCGTACAGCCATCCCCTTCCCGTTTCTGCTCAGCCGGAACACAACCGCCTTTGCCCAGCGCACAGGGGAACGTTTTTTCGCCTGCAGACAGGAGGCCGCGCGACGGCCCCGTCGCCGTGACAATAAGGCGGTTGAAAGGATCCACAGCCAAAGACCTCTTCCTGACATCAGTGTGATATCACCATAAAGGAAACGGGCGGAAAATTCCGCCCGGCATATTTTTCCCAGTGATTTATCCACAGATCAGGGCTCCCCCCATCAGGGGGCAGAAGTGACGCGATTGGTCTTTTGATAGGCAGAACTGGCTTTCATCATCGCCGAGTCAAACCACGCCGGAACATCAACCGGCCCGGCTGCGGCCTCTGCGGTCGGAGTGGCGGCCGGTTGGGTCGACGATGTTACCGACAGCCCGGAAGCCGGCACTGTCACCAACTGCGTCGGAGCAGTCTGGCGGCTGGCAGGCGCTGCCGCCGTCTGTTCCCGCCCACTCTTCTCTGAGGCAATCATCTGCGCGGAAACAGCCGTCGCCGAACGGGATGGAACCGTCATAAGCTTAGAGGCTTCCAAGCCCTGCGCCTGCATCGCCATCGCCAGATGGTCAGGTGTCGGCTGACTGTTGCGGGCCAGACGGGCCCGCGGACGGGTTGATTCCAGCGTCTGCGGGCGGGCGTTTGCCTCCTGCACCACCTTGGCAGCGGTTGCCTGCGTAGCAGCAGAAACGGGCGATACAGTGCCGATCAGCCCCAGTGGCGCTGTTGCTGCCGTAACAGCCACAGGAGAGGCCGCCGGGGCAGCCGCCTGCGCCGCAGGTGTCCCCTGAGCCGCATCAAACAGCCCGAGCGGGGCTGTGCGCTCAACCGTCGCAACCGGAGCGGCCTGTGCAGAGGCGACAGGTGTTTCCGCACCCGTGGCCTTGGCCATCTTGGCCGCTTTTTTGGCATCGTCAGCGGCAGCAGCCTGACGGGCATTTTCTCCGGCATCTTCGCCTTTGACCATGGCCACGACATGTTCGTCGATTGCAGCGCCGGTCATTTCCTTGACGCCAACATCCAGCGCCGCAAAACCAAGACCAATCGGCCCGAAAAACAGGGCTCCACCGGCCAGCTTGGCCCCGGAAGCAATGGTATCACCGGTCAGCTCGCGATAGATCGTATTGACGATCGGAATGTGCTGCAGTGGATTAACCACATCAAGCACATCCCAGAATGTCAGCCCTTCCTCATCACTGTCCTGAGCGGAGGAGGCTTCCTGATACTCTGCCAATTCAGCATTGCGGGAGCCGTTTTCGCTGATGTCGTACTCAGCCGCACGCTTTTTCTGGGCCTGAGCCGCAGTCGGCGTCAGCGGCGGGGTCTGACTGGATACAGGCAGAGTATCAACGGAACCAATGGCCATTGCCTGTCCTGCCTCCTGTCTGTCCCCGCAGGGATCGGAACCGGCAACACCCTGCCATCAGCAGACTGTACACGGTTTCCTGATTACGTCATCAACGACGCGACAGAAAAATAAGCAATTCTCATGCCAATTTGAAAACTATTTGAATTTATTAAATTTTTCGCCGAGAAAACCGCTAGCCCGGAATCTTTTACCGAGCTAATCACCGGTCCGAGCCGGTGATTTCGGTGGACTCTCAGAACAAATGACCGCCTTTCAAGGCCTTGGTCCGCAGATACGACAGATTATGGCTGTTGGTTTCAAACACATGCGGAACCCGTTCCTCTACCTGCACCCCATGCCGGGACAGGGCATCAACCTTAAACGGATTGTTGGTCATCAACCGGATCCGACTGTACCCCAGCAGACGCAGCATTTCCGCAGCGGGCAGATAGACACGCTCATCATCGTCAAAGCCCAGCTGACCATTGGCATCCATGGTGTCGTAACCGGCATCCTGCAGACGGTAAGCGCGCAGCTTGTTGACCAGTCCGATACCCCGGCCTTCCTGCGCCAGATACAGCAGAACCCCGCTGCCAGCCTGATGGATGGCGTCAATCGCCCCCCGCAACTGATCGCCACAGTCACAGCGCAGTGATCCCAGAAGATCACCGGTAAAGCATTCTGAATGCAGACGGGCCAGAACCGGCTGTTCCGGGTCAGGGGTTCCGATAACGATCGCCAGATGTTCAATCCCGCCGTCGGCCGGACGGAACGCCAGAATACGGGTGTTCTCCGCTTCGACCAGCGGAACCCGGGCTTCGCCGACCAGACGCAGGCTGCGGGCGGCTGTCTGGGCATACCCCAATACCGCCGACCCTTCCACCACCAACAGATTACGGCTGGCCGCCCAGCTACGGACCGTTTCTGAACAGGCGACCGGCGTCATCACCACACCGGGCAACAGACGGGCAATTTTTGCCAGTTGGACTCCGGCTTCAGCCGGAGTACCCGCCGCCAACGGCTGGACTTTCAGATCATCAATCCGGCCGACACCGCCCATATCCTCGGCGGTTCCCGGATCAGCCAGCCGCAGCATCCGGTCTGCGGTTAACGGCAGATCAGAGGTCAGAGCAGTAATGACACCGTCGCCCGGTTCCAGACCGATCAGTCGGGTCCGGCGGGCCGTCAGGCACAAAGCCAGCGGCTGAGCTGACAGGTGTACCAGACGCTCAAGACTATCCGCCGTCGCGGCTTCCACCGACAGAACCAACAGGGGCGTCTGGTCCGGCGCGATCAGAACAACCGGCACCCCCCGGCGCAGTTCAGCCGCTGCCCGGTCCACAGCAAGCAGCGGGGCAGGGGGGGGAGACGACAGCGGGGCAGCAGGGCGGAGAGGTTCAGTCATGACAAGCCTTATACTGTGGGTCCCCGGGCCGGGCAAGAAACGCAAAGCAGATTTTCTGCGGAGGAGGTGCCTCCGGAACAGTCTGTAACAGAGTGTGATCGTCAGCACTCTTCCCGAGGACTACGGCAGAATGATAGATAGGGCATCATCTGCGGGCTGCAAAGAGGGGCAAATCAATGGCTGCCGGACGCTCTATCCTGATCATTGAGGACGACGACCTGTTGCGCCGGACCCTGCGGGAGCAGCTTTCCCAGCAGGAGGATATCGCGACCATCGCTGATGTTGCGACCGGGGCCGATGCCATCACCACGGCTACCGGCCCGGAAGGTCCGTTTGATCTGATCCTGCTTGATATCGGCCTGCCGGATCAGGATGGCCGTGATGTCTGCCGCGAATTGCGCCGGCAGGGGGTCCGCTCCCCGATCATCATGCTGACCGGGGCCGACAGTGACGATGACACCATCACCGGTCTGGATGCCGGGGCCAACGATTATGTCACCAAACCGTTTCGTCTGGCTGTTCTGCTGGCCCGGATCAAAGCCCAGATCCGCCAGCACCGTCACTCTGATGATGCAGTGTTCCCCCTTGGCCCCTACCGCTTCCTGCCCTCGGCAAAAATTCTCGAGACGGGAGAGGGGAAAAAAATCCGGTTAACGGAAAAAGAAACCGCCATCCTGAAATACCTGTACCGTCAGGGGCGGATGGTTGACCGTGAAACCCTGCTGGCAGAAGTCTGGGGATATAACTCCGGGGTCAGCACTCATACCCTGGAAACCCACATCTACCGGCTGCGACAGAAAATTGAACCGATCAGTGGGGAAACCACCCTGCTGATTACAGAAAGCGGTGGATATCGTTTGGCAGGAACAGCCTGATCCCCAAGGTCATGGAATAAAATAAAAAAGAGCGGAAGATCGACTTCCGCTCTTTTTTCTTGCGCGAGAAACGACTGACTTAAAATCAGTTATTCATCGCTTCAAAGAAATCATCATTATTCTTAGTTTCACGCAACTTACCAAGCAGGAATTCCATGCTGTCCTGCACCCCCATCGGGTTCAGGATACGGCGCAGGACCCACATCTTCTGCAGGTTCTGGCGGCTGACCAGCAGCTCTTCCTTACGGGTACCGGAACGGGTGATATCGATCGCCGGGAAGGTACGCTTATCAGCCAGCTTCCGGTCAAGGATCAGTTCGGAGTTACCGGTGCCCTTGAACTCTTCAAAGATCACTTCATCCATACGCGAGCCGGTATCGATCAGCGCGGTGGCAATAATAGTCAGCGATCCGCCTTCCTCGATATTGCGGGCCGCCCCGAAGAAACGCTTCGGACGCTGCAGGGCATTGGCATCCACCCCACCGGTCAGCACCTTACCGGAAGAGGGAACGACAGTGTTATAGGCGCGGGCCAGACGGGTGATCGAATCCAGCAGAATCACCACATCCCGCTTATGCTCAACCAAACGCTTGGCTTTTTCGATCACCATTTCGGCGACCTGCACATGGCGGTTGGCCGGCTCATCGAAGGTTGAGGAGATCACTTCGCCCCGCACACTGCGGGCCATGTCGGTGACTTCTTCCGGGCGTTCATCGATCAGCAGAACGATCAGATAGACTTCCGGGTGGTTAGCAGCGATGGAATGGGCGATGTTCTGCAGCATCACCGTTTTACCGGTCCGCGGCGGCGCAACGATCAGGCCGCGCTGGCCCTTGCCCAGCGGGGCCACCATTTCAATCACCCGGGGAACCATGTTGCGGGTGGTCGGATCATCGACTTCCAGCTTCAGTTTCTGGTTCGGGTACAGCGGGGTCAGGTTATCAAAGTTAATACGATGACGGACCGCATCGGGATCTTCAAAGTTGACGGTGTCAACCTTAACCAGTGCAAAATAGCGCTCTCCATCCTTAGGGGCGCGGATCTGCCCTTCAACCGTATCGCCGGTCCGCAGGGCAAACCGCCGGACCTGACTGGGGCTGACGTAAATGTCGTCAGGGCCCGGCAGATAATTGGCCTCTGGGGAGCGCAGGAATCCGAAACCATCCTGCAGCACTTCCAGAACCCCGTCGCCGTAAATGGCGGTTCCACGGTCTGCGAAGCCTTTCAGAATGGCAAACAGCATGTCCTGCTTCCGCAGGCTGCTGGCATTTTCGATTTCCAGTTCCTCTGCCAGCTTCAACAGCTCGGCGGGGGACTTTTTCTTCAGTTCCTGCAAATGCATGGGAGAGTCGCCAGTGATGGTCCAGAATCTGCCTTCCCACCCCGATCAGAGGGAGAAACGGGAACGCAGCGGAATAGTCAGGAGGCCGCTGATCGGGCAGAAACGGAAAACACCGGATTCAGGATGACTCCCACCGTAAGATATCACGCCCCGCCGGATAAAACCGGGGCAGGGCCGGATCTCTGACAGCAGAGCTGGACTGGAGTGTTTTGCGTTCAGGGGATAGCAGCACAGAGGAGGGACCGGCCCTTTGCGGACCGGAATAATCCCGTCAGCCCGCATCAGGTCGTGCGCCTACGGTTAGGCGCATTGATCCCCCTTGTCAAGAGAGAGCGATCAAAACCGGGGCTCAGAACGGCTTCAGAACCACCAGAAACACAATCCCAAGCAACAGGATGGTCGGTATTTCATTCGCAACCCGATAGAAACGGTCGGTACGCCGGTTTCCGTCTTCATTAAACTGACGCCGCCAACGGGCATAAAAACCATGACAGGCTGCCATCCCCAGAACAAGCACCAGCTTGGCATGCAGCCAGCCCTGACCGGTCAGCCAGACCGGGGCCATGGTCAGCCCGGTCAAAAACACCACGATCATCGACGGGGTCATAATGGCCCGGTGAAGGCGCCGCTCCATCACCTTAAACGTTTCTGACAGCTCGCTGCCCGGGGTGGCAGACGCATGATAAACGAACAACCGGGGCAGATAGAACATCGCTGCCATCCAGGTAATTACACTGATGATGTGCAGCGCCTTTACCAGCGCATAAGCCGTAGTCCCGGGATCAACAAGTGTCGGCATCAGTCAGGCTCCGGCCCGTTAAACATAACAATCAGTGATACTACGGCGTTATGGCTGACAGGGACATTTTCCCCAGGCATCGGCACAGCGGCGCAACCCGCCGTCAGGACGTGGGGTTACCCCCCTGGGCCAGTCAAGGGCCTGCCGGACCAAACCGGCCAGTCCATGAATGAACTCCGGCTGACTTTGTACCGTCGGTGCCCGCAGATACAGGGGGACCCCAGCGTCAGCCGCCAGTTTGCCGTACTCGATATCCAGTTCAACCAGCGTTTCTGAATGCTCTGAGACGAAAGCCAGTGGCATCAGGACTACAGGAACACCATCACGGCCAGCCCGTTCGATTTCGGCGTCGGTGGAAGGGCCGATCCATTCCAGCGGGCCGACGCGGCTTTGATAACAAACCTGCCAGTCCAGACCATGCCAGTGTGGATCTGCCTGTTCCAGTGCCTGAATCACCGCAGCGGCGGAAGCCTCCACCTGATTCTGATAGGGGTCACCGCCATCCACGACTTTCTTTGGCAGACCGTGGGCCGAAAACAGCAGGCGCGGCACTCCGGTCCCCTCCGCCTGACGCAGCAGGGGCAGAAGGGTGGCTGTCATCGCAGCAATAAATCCGGGCTCTATCGGGTAGCAGCAGATCGCCTTGGTCGGTGCCGCCAGTCCCTGACGGGCGGCTTCCTCCGCCCACAGCTTCAGCGAAGACCCGCTGGTGGTGGTGGAATACTGCGGATACAGCGGCAGCAGGACCACCGCATCGGGAGCATAGGCCTTCACCTCGGCAACGGTCTGGGCGGTCATCGGATGCCAGTACCGCATGGCGATGAACACCCGAACCTCACAGTCGTCCCCGCTCAGGACATCAGCCAGCGCGCTGGCCTGCCGCTGCGTTTGTTCCAGCAGTGGCGATTTACCACCGAGATGATGATAAATCTCCTGCGCCACCGGTGCCCGGCGGGAAGAGATCATCTTTGCCACCAGCCAGCGTAACGGCTGAGGTAGGCTGATGATCGCCGGATCGTTGAACAGATTAAACAAAAACGGCTGGACAGCCTGAGGAGAGTCGGGCCCTCCCAGATTGAACACCACCACTGCCAGCCGTTTCATTGATCTGCCCTCTGTCTATCAGCGCGCGGAAATTAGTCCTGACTCTTCGATACGCGGATCAGCAAAACCCGGATCAACCCTTCCAGGACCGGATCCGGTCTGCTAGCCGGGTTACATGCTCCGGCGGTGTTGCCGGGACAATGCCGTGACCAAGATTGAACACAAACGGCCCCTTACCGAGTTTGCCGAGAATATAATCCACGGCATGGTCGAGATGCTCACCGCCAACCAGCAGAGCAATCGGGTCAAGATTGCCTTGTACCGTCACCAGCGGCTGCAGCGTTTCCGCCGCCCAATCCAGCGGGATCATCGTATCAAGGCTGACCGCATCAACGCCGGTTTCTCGGGCGAACGGTACATACATCAGTCCGGCCTGACGCGGAAAGCCAATCACCGGAACGCCCGGATGGCGGTCTTTCACCCGTTCCGTAATCCGGCGGATCGGATCAATCACCCAGCGACGGAACTCATCCTCCGGGAGAACACCGGCCCAGCTGTCAAAAATCTGCACGGCCTCAGCTCCATGATCAATCTGCAGACACAGATATTCGGCTGAGGCGTCAACCAGTTTATCAATCAGAGCCTGAAAGCGCTGCGGATGCCCATAGGCCCATTCTTTGGTCCGGGCATAGTCTTTTGACCCTCCGCCTTCAACCATGTAGGTCGCAACGGTCCATGGCGCACCGCAGAAGCCGATCAGCGCTGTGGTTTCCGGGATCGCCCTTGCCAAGCCTGACACGGTTTCAAACACCGGCGCGAGATGGTCTTTAAGCCGTGAGGGATCCAGCGCCTCTACAGCGGCATCATCGGCGAGAGGTGTCAGGCACGGACCTTCGCCGACCTTGAAGGAGACCGGCTGTCCGATAGCATCAGGGACCACCAGAATGTCTGAGAACAGGATCGCTGCATCCATCCCGTAACGTCGCAGCGGCTGGAGGGTCACCTCAACGGCCAGCGGTGGGTTGTAACACAGATCCAAGAAGCCACCGGCCTCTGCCCGGGTTGCCCGGTATTCGGGCAGGTAACGCCCTGCCTGACGCATCAGCCAGAAGGGCGGAGGGGTTAAGGTTTCCCCCTTAAGAGCCCGGATAAAACGCTTGCTGTCGGTCGCAGGTCGGCTCACGGCGGGGATGCTCCTCTTTTTGGTATGTCCTTCTCTTACACAAGAAAGATTTTTTTTTAAAGGTATGGTGGTTTTTGATAGGGCCTGTGGGTAACGGGGATTCAGGCTCTTCATAAAGTGATCCACAGAATCGATGTGGATAACAGTGTGTGTAAGGCCAGAGTTATCCCATCTGGGGACGACTCCGGGAGGACTCCGGGACGACTCGAAGCGACTCCTGAGAATCCCGTTGTGAGGAAAGATGTGGATACTGGGGAAAACCTGTCCGGGCTGTCTCTTCCCGGGGGATGGATTCAGGGGACTCACAGAGGGACAGAGGAAAGGAGTCACAGCGGGATGATCTCCGGGAGGAAAAAGCAGTCAGTGGGAGGGATTTTCCACCGGGATCGCCAAACCTCCGGTTATTCAGTGACTCCCCCACGCCGTCCACAGGGGTTATCCACAGACTCGGGGCCAGTGTCGCTGCCCGACCCCCGTATCAAGGCAAGGCGGGAGTGTGGTCGACTTTCCCTTCGCCGGGAAAATGCGCTATTCCGGGTGTGGCAGTGACAGTGCGTCACAGCCTGTGTTGGGAAGGAAAGCTGCCTATGCCGGTAAAGAGCCTGAACCTGCATCTGGTCTCGGACTCATCAGGGGAGACTGTCTCTTCAGTCGCCCGGGCCTGTCAGGTCCAGTTTGAGGATGTCGATGTCCGTCAGCATCAGTGGTGGCTGATCCGTACCAAAGGGCAGGCCTTACGGGTTCTCGACAGCATTGCCGCCACGCCGGGACCGGTCCTGTATACAGTGATGGATCCGGCAATCCGCGCGACGCTTGAGGACGGGTTTGCCCGGATTGATGTTCCTTATATTCCGGTGATGGATCCGGTTCTTTCGACCCTGTCAGCGGTCCTTGATCTGCCGATCCGTGGCAAGCCTGGCCGTCAGCATGTGATGGATGCAGAGTATTTCCGTCGGATTGAAGCAATGCAGTTTACGGTTGATCACGATGACGGACAGGTGATTGACGGTCTGGAAGCGGCAGATGTGGTGGTGTTCGGGGTATCCAGAACGTCAAAGACGCCAACCTGTATGTATCTGGCCAACCGCGGTCTGAAGGCTGCCAATGTGCCGGTGGTTCCGGGCATCCCTCTCCCGGAACGGCTGTTGACCCTGCAAGGCCCGCTAAAAGTAGGATTAACGCGGGAACCGCGCAGCCTCTCTGATATCCGCCGGAATCGCCTGCGGATGATGAACCAGAGTGACGGCAGCGCTTATGCCAACGAGGAAACCGTGCGGGAAGAAGTGCTGGAAGCCCGGCGTCTGTTTTCCCGCCTTGGTTTTCCGGTGATTGACGTGACCCGCAAATCAATTGAGGAAGCGGCGGCGGCAATCCTGCAGCTGCATGCTGATCATAAACGCCGCCAGAAAGAAGATCTGTCGGTATTGGAAGACCTGTCAGGATATCCGACATGACCATGCCTGTGAGTAGTCCTCCTCTGGTTCTGGCTTCGGGCAGCGCCTCGCGCCGGATGATGCTGGAAAGTGCCGGTCTGACACCGAAGAGTGTGCCCCCTGCTGTTGACGAGGCAGAGATCAAATCTGCCCTGTGGGCGGAACAGGCTCCGGTGGAAGAGGCCGCCGTGGTGTTGGCCGAGATGAAGGCCAGCCGGGTTGCCCGGCGGTTTCCCGAAGCGTTGGTGCTGGGGGCTGACCAGATGCTGGAGTGTGACGGCGTCTGGTTTGATAAACCGGAAAGCCGCGCTGCGGCCCGTGACCAGCTTCTGGCCCTGTCAGGGAAAACCCACCGGCTGATCAGTGCCGCAGTGGTGATCCATAAAGGGGAGCGGATCTGGCATCAGGTGGCTGAGGCGCGGATGGCGATGCGTCCGTTGTCGGAACCGTTTATCGACTGGTATCTGGATCAGGTGGGAGATGCCGTACAGTCCACGGTCGGCTGTTATCAGATCGAAGGGCTGGGGGTGCAGCTGTTTAACCGGGTGCAAGGGGATCACTTTGTGATCCGTGGTCTGCCACTGTTGCCGCTGCTGGACTTTTTGCGTCAATGGAAGGTGGTGCAGGCATGATGCTTACCGGAAAAGCCCGTCTGGCCGGGGTTCTGGGGTGGCCGGTCAGTCATTCACAGAGTCCGCGTCTTCATGGCTTCTGGCTGGAGCAATATGGCATTGACGGTGCCTATCTGCCGTTGCCGGTTGAACCTGCGTATTTCGCCGATGCTGTCCGCAGTCTGGTCCGTCTGGGGTTCCGGGGGGCTAATGTGACGGTACCGCATAAAGAAGCGGCTTTCCGGCTGTGTCAGGAAGACGGCAACAGCCTGACGGAGCGGGCCCGTGCGGTAGGATCCGTCAATACGCTGATCTTTGAGGCTGACGGTCGCATTCTGGGCGATACCACGGACGGTTTCGGGTTTGTTGAAAATCTGCGGGCCGGGGTCCCCGGCTGGGATGCAGCGGCTGGCCCGGCCTTGATTCTCGGGGCCGGAGGGGCAGCCCGTTCAGTGATTGCTGCCTTGCAGGATGCGGGGTGCCCGGAAGTTATTCTGACCAACCGGGGCCGTGAGCGGGCAGAGGCGCTGGCGGCAGATCTGAACGGAGGGCGCACCACGTCGCTCCGCGTTGTCGACTGGGATCAGCGCCATGCTGCCTGTGACGGGATCGCTCTGCTGGTCAATACCACCAGTCTGGGTATGACCGGCCAGCCGCCGCTGGACCTTGATCTGTCAGCGCTGCCTGACCGGGCCTTGGTGACGGACATTGTCTATGCCCCTCTGGAAACCGATCTTCTGGCGGAGGCTCGCCGACGGGGGAATCCTGTGGTCGATGGACTGGGGATGTTGCTGCATCAGGCCCGACCCGGTTTTGCCGCGTGGTTTGGGGTGGTTCCTGAGGTGACGGAAGCCCTGAGGGCTCATATTATTTCGGGAAGAAAATAAAATCAGAGTGACTTCTGGGCAAGAGAGCAGCGATTATCCAGCCTTAAAACCGGAGACGTGTCGTCGATGAACCGGATGGCATCATATCGGCACATGCTCTGGATGACGGCATTCTTCTGAAGGGGCTGCCATGAAAATCCTGGGCATCACCGGGTCAATCGGCATGGGAAAATCCACAGCCTGCCAGTTGCTGCGGCAGATGGGGGTGCCGGTTCATGATGCGGACGCAACGGTCCATCGTCTGTATGGGCGGAAGGGGGCGGCTGTGCTCCCGATTTCCAATCGCTTTCCGGATGCGGTCAAGGATGGACAGGTTGACCGGGTGGCGTTGGGCCGGATGGTTTTTGGCAATAAACAGGCGCTGAGAGATCTGGAGCAGATCGTGCATCCGCTTGTACAGGCGGAGGAGCGGGCATTTCTTGCCCGTCATCGCCGACGGCGGACGCCGGTTGTCGCACTCGATATTCCTTTGCTGTTTGAAAGCCGGGGGGAACGGCGGTGCGATGCGGTGGCGGTCGTTACGGCGCATGCCCTGATTCAAGAGCAGCGCGTTCTGGCCCGCCCGGGAATGACAGAAGAGCGTCTGCGCCTGATCCGTGCGAAACAGATGCCGGATGCGGAAAAGCGGCGGCGGGCTGATTATATTGTTCCCAGTGGTCTGGGCCGGGGAGTGACGGTCCGGGTTCTGCGGCGTATTGTGGCCGATCTGACAGGCCGGAAAGACGTTTGTGATCACCGGAGCGTTTTCAGAACAGGCAGACGCCGGTTTCACTGACACCATAAGATTATCCTAAAGGGATCCCTGACATGCGTGAGATTGTCCTCGATACCGAAACGACCGGCTTTGAGCCGTCCGAAGGACATCGGTTGGTGGAAATCGGCTGCGTTGAATTGTTGAATCACGTTGCGACCGGAAACACATTTCACAAATACGTCAATCCTGAGCGTGAGGTCCCGGAAGAGGCGGCGCGTGTTCACGGCCTGACATGGGACATGCTGAAAGACAAGCCGCTGTTTGCCGATATTGCCGCAGAGTTTCTCGACTTCATCGGAGATTCTCCGCTGATCATTCATAATGCGGCATTCGATATGAAGTTCATCAATGCAGAACTGGCATGGGCTGGGCTGTCGACCGTCCCGTTCGAGCGGGCGATTGATACCGTCCAGATGGCCCGCCGCAAATTCCCCGGTGCTCCGGCCAGCCTTGACGCCCTGTGCCGTCGTTTTGGTATTGATAACAGTCATCGTGAGAAGCATGGGGCACTGTTAGACTCCGAGCTGTTAGCCGAAGTGTATCTTGAGCTGCGAGGGGGGCGCCAGCCGGGGCTGGTGCTGACCGCCGCCACCGGCCCGGTGGTGACGAAAGTGGAACGGATCGTGGTGGATCGTCCGTTCCGGGCTCCACGTCCTCATCATCCGACAGCCGAAGAACTGGAACGCCATCGCGCCTTTCTTGGGAAAAAAGTGAAAGGAGCGCTGTGGGATTCTTTTCTGGCTCCGAAAGGATCAGAACAGTCCCAGTGACAGGAGGGCCCCGCTGACGGCACAGACACTCAGGGCCGTTACCGGGCCCCGGCGCAGCAGCAGAAAGGCCAGCATGGCCAGTACGGCCGCGCTGGGCTGCAGGCTGGTTATGTCTGGCAGCAGAACATGAAGTGGCCCAAAGCTCCGCAGGGCGGTTTCCGTGAACAGAACATGGAGGCCGAACCACAGGGCCAGCGTCCCGATCACGCCGACAACCGCAGCGGTCAGGGTTGTCAGTCCGGCGGACAGGGCCTGATTACGGCGCAATGTCTCAACAAAGGGGGCGCCGACAAAGATCCACAGAAAGCACGGGGCAAAAGTCACCCAAGTGGTCAGCAGAGCGGTAATGGACCCTGCCACGAGCGGAGGCAGGGGGCCGGGGTCACGGTATCCGGCCAGAAAGCCGACAAACTGCACCACCATAATCAAGGGGCCGGGCGTGGTTTCTGCCAGCCCTAAGCCGTCAACCATTTCTGGAGTGGATAGCCAGCCAAAAGTGTCCACAGCCTGTTGGGCAACATAGGTCAGGACGGCGTAAGCCCCCCCGAAGCTGACCACCGCCATTTTGGAAAAGAAGACGGCGATATGCTGATAGGTGCTGTCAGGCAGCAGCAGGGTGAGGCCGATCACCGGGGTCAGCCAGAGCAGCAAAAATACACCACCGACCCGCAAAGCCCACTGTCCCGAGACCTGAGTATGGGCGGGAAGGGTGTCACCGAGCAGGGTAGCACGGGAATCCTGTGTTGCAGGCTGAGCAGATGCCTGTGGTCTGATCCGTCCGTAGAGGATACCGATGACCAAGGCTGACACAACCACGACCGGGAAAGGCACCTGTAACAGGCTGAGGGCAAGAAACGCCGCCACGGCGATGATCCGCAGGAAACCGGTTTTCAGGGCCCGCTTCGACAGCCGGAGCATGGCCTGAAGAACCAGAGCCAGAACCGCTGCCTTTAAACCAAAAAAGACCCCGTCGATCATCGGCAGATGGCCGAGCAGGACATAAACCCAGCTGAGGCCCAGAATTGCCAGCAGACCGGGAAGGATAAACAGGCCCCCGGCGATCAGCCCGCCTTTTATCCCGTGCATCAGCCAGCCAATATAGGTGGCCAGCTGCTGGGCTTCCGGGCCGGGCAGGAGCATGCAGTAATTCAGGGCATGGAGAAAACGCTGTTCACTGATCCAGTGGCGTTCTTCCACCACTTCCCGGTGCATCAGGGCAATTTGCCCGGCAGGCCCCCCAAAGCTGAGAAGGGCAATCCGTGCCCAGACTTTGGTGCTGGCAGCAAGGCTGACGGTATGCTCAGGCATTGGAAGGAATCCGGTCTGGCAGCGACGTATGGAGTCTCTGGGTACGGCCTGAACAGGAGGGCGGCAACCCCAGACTGACCGAGGTCACAAAAAGATCATATCCGGGTGGTGACTCTTACAGGGCTGGTTTAGCCGGACAGGTCCCATCCGCAACCGCGACAATCCATTTTGCCACCACAGCATTGATGGCATCGGTTTCCCACGGGATCATGAATTCATGATCATTGGGGAAGTCGCGTGGAGCCTTCTCCGCCAGACTGAGATAGGTGACGAATTTTTGACCGCTGATCTCGTTGAAAAAGAATTCAAGGCGTGGGCGCTGGCCTTCAGCCCGGCGGTCGTCTGTACCATAGGTGATGGCAAACCCGTCGCCGCCATACAGGCTGGCGGTTCGCCGTGCGACCCGGCCGCGGTAACATAAAGGTTCCGCTTCCATAACGGTCTGGACCTGTGCCGCTTCCGGCGGAACCGCTGCCGGGGGTGGGGTCTGTTCCGGCAGGACTGAACCAAGGTTCTGTACCGCAGCGGTTACCCCTTGCGGCGGCGGCGGGGCCTCTTCCGGCGGCGGGGCCTTTTCCTCGGTCGAGACCGAGCGGGCCATCTTTTCTACCGGGGCAGCCTGTTCCACCACAGTTTTGCGGGATGGATCCTGTGCCTGCACTTTGGTGATCGGGGCTTTTTTCGGGGCAGGACTCTCTGGTTCCGAAGAAATTTTGACGTTCTGATAAAAATAGACGCCACCGACCACCACGCCAATCGCGAGGAGGGCACTCAGGCAGCCGACCGCACCGGCTTTATCTTCTGCATCAAGGGCCATAGTTTTGTTGTGCCGCAAGTTGGGGATGTCGTCCAGTCCGGGCCCAGCCTCCCGGGGTCCGGACCGGTGGCTTCAGGGGGTCAGGGCGTCCGGCCTGCCGCCTTGATCAGCGTTTCAGCGGAGGTACGTAACAGACTGTGTTCTTCCGGGCTTAAAATCGGCATCACCGTTCCGAGGATCCCGACCGCCCCGAGGATCCGGGGCAGGGACAGGGCGACCGGGCCGACGCCTTCAATTTTGTCCTCAACCTGCGAAATGGTCATGACTGCCCGCTCGTCGCGGGCAATGGCCCGGACCATCCGGGCCAGACCGGCGCCGATGCCAAACCAGGTCGCCCCTTTTCCTTCGATAATGGTGTAAGCCGCCCGGCGGACCCCGGCATCAATCCGGGCTTTGACGGTGTCGTCCAGCGGCTTGCCCTGCTGCGCGGCCAGTGAGGCCAGCGGAACGGTCCCGATTGTGGCGGAAGACCAGCACAGCACCTCTGAATCTCCATGTTCCCCCAGAACGCTGGCATGGATCGAATTGGGGGAAACCCCCAGATGGTCGGCCAGCAAGGCGCGGTAGCGTGCCGTATCCAGAATGGTCCCGGAGCCGATGCAGCGGTGCCGTGGCAGGCCGGACAGCCGCTGGGCCACCTCGGTCATCACATCCACCGGGTTGGTGGCAACAATCAGGATCGGATCGGGAGTCACGGCCAGAACCTGCGGCAGGATTTCAGCAAAAACAGCTGTATTGCGGTCCAGAAGTTCCAGCCGGGTTTCCCCGGGCTTCTGATTGACGCCTGCGGTCAGGATAATGATCTGTGCCCCGGTCAGATCGGTATAGGTGCCTGCCTGCACCCGGACCGGTGCGGCAAAGGGGGTTGCGTGCAGAATATCCTGTGCCTGTGCCAGAGCCAGCTTGTCGCTGCGGTCAATCAGCACCACATCACTGGCCGCGCCGCTGAGCGCCACGGCATAGGCAGCAGCACTGCCCACCTGACCGGCACCGATGATTCCGACCTTCATCGCTCGTCTCCCCATAAAGTGTCGGGGATCAGCCTAACGGATTACGGCGCCGGGAGGAATTGTCTTCTCCTGATCCTTTGATGACGCCCCGCCGGAAAATGCCGTCGCCGCTTATGGCAGAGTGACATCCGGTCGCCCGTTGTCCCGGTACCGGTCACGGACCCACAGGCAGACGACGATTGCCAGCAGGCTGCCCATGATGGTGTCTGACAGGTAGTGCGCCCCGACCGCAACACGGGAAAAGGCAATGGTTGCCCCGATTACCACATAGGCCGGACGGAACCGAGGATAGACAAACCACAGGGCGGTCATTGCCCCGACGATGGCCTGAGAATGTCCCGACGGGAAGGAGTTATGCCCCGAGAAGGGGAAAAATCCGTAAACGCCTTCATTGAAATAAAACTTGGGACGGGCCCGTCCGAACAGAAACTTCAGGGCCTGAACTGCGATCCCGGAGGCGGCAAGCGACATCAGGGCAAAGCCCCAGCTGCGGGCCCGTATCCGCCACAGTTCATGCGCTTCTGTCGTCAGAGACAGCCCGGCAGTGGCCATACAGATCAGCCAGCCTGCCGCAAAACCGATGTACCAGGGGCCGCCAAGGCCGATATCGGTAATGGTGCTGAAGAAGCCGCGGAGATCCCCCGACAGCTTCAGCCGCACCGCCTGTGACAGCCAGGCATCCAGTCCCAGAAACAACGGCAGGCAGCCGACCAGACCCCAGACCAGAGTGGCCAGCCGGGGGTGGCGGAGGCTCCAGATCCGGGCCTGCGACAGTGCGCGGGAGCCCAGATGCAGCGCCGGTGTCAAACGATGCCGGAGAGAGGAGAGGGACATGGGGGGATCCTCTGGCAGCAGAACTGAAAATGTTACGGGGTGGATCGGGTCAGCAGATGCAGGCGCACCGGCTTGCCACGGGAATAGTTCAGTCCGGTGACGACGCCGTGATCGGTGATCCGGGTACCGGCCGGGATCGCTTTATGAAAGTCTTCCAGTTCCGGCTCGTTAACCACAGCGACACTGTTTGGGGTTGTCATCAGGGCTTCGGCGGCCCCGGCCGGAGTGGTCAGGCGGGTTTTGGTTTCTGTCAGAAACACAAGGCTGGGTTCATGGTAGCCAACAGCGGCGACGGCGGCACCGGGGGTAACCTCGTCAATCATCCGGACCACATTTTCACTGACCCACAGATCTGACAGTCGCGGACCGACAAGTGTCACCAGTGTCACCTGTGTGATCCCTCCCAGAGCCAGCGCCCAGACCAGCGCGTTGAGGAAATGTCGACGCAGCACATGCCACCACACACCGGCAACCAGAACGACAGCAGCCAGTGCGGTCGGAATGGCCCACAGGGTAAAGCCCCCGCCATGACGGACCGGCAGCCACAGCGCGGCCCCGGCGACAGCCAGCGCAATCAGGCTCCACAGAAGATACCACAGGCGGGCAGGCCATCCGGCCAGCCGGTCGTAGGTGCCATCGCGCACAGCCATCAGTGTGGCGGCGATCATCAGCGCCAGCGCCGGATACATCGGCAGGGTGTAATGAGGCAGTTTGGTCGGGATCAGTTCAAACACCAGCCAGGCCGGAACCGCCCAGGCGAGAGCAAAGCGCAGGCCGGGCAGGGCACGTTCCCGCCAGCTTCGCCCCAATGCCGGCCACAGAAACAGTGAAGCAGGCCAAAGGGTCAGCGAAATCAGCAGCAGGTAAAAGCCGGGAGGGGCCCCATGGCTTTCCTGCGCGCCCAGCAGTTTGGGCAGCAGATCTTCGCGGACGGCTTTGCCGAGAAATTGCCCGTCGGTCTGTCCGCTGACGGCGGACATCCATGGGGCAACCATGGCAACGGTGATGATGACCCCCATCACCGGGCGCAGGCCATGCAGCCAGCCGACCCGTTTGTCGGCGATACATAGGGTGATCACAGTCAGGGCGGTGATCATCGGTGTCACCGGACCTTTGATCAGAATCGAGGCCCCCATGCCCAGCCAGAAGGCCAGAGAAGCCCAGGACGGTGCCGCCTTGCCTCCACGGGACTGCATATAGATCAGTCCGAGACAGCCCTGTACCAGAGTGGTCAGGGCCAGCAGTGTCGCATCGGTTTTTGCCAGATGGGACTCAACTGTCAGCATCAGGGATCCGGCCATCGTCAGGGCGGCGATCAGGCCGATCCGGCGGTCAAAAAGACGGCTGCCGAACAGGAAAGTCATCAGAACCGTGGCAAACGCTGCCAGCAGTGACGGCAGGCGATAGGGCCAGGCTTCCGTCTTTGCCGGGTGGCTGAAGGCGTTTACTGCCGCAGCCTGCAGCCAGTAAATCCCGACCGGCTTCTTGGCGCGGAGTTCTTCCTGAAAGCGGACAACGATGTAATCGCCGCTTTCAACCATCTGCCGGGTCGCCTGCATAAAGCGGGATTCATCACGGTCCATTGCCGGCAGACTGGTCTGACCGGGCAGGAAGATGGCGGCACAGACCACCAGCAGCAGCAGATAGGGACGGAAGCCTTGAAGGATGGCCTGCACGGTAAACCCCCGGATCGGGACAAAGGGAAAAACTGACGTGGTCTGTGATGTGGCACAGCCGGGGATGACAGGTCATCTCCGGCTGTGGGACATACAGGAAAGAGCGGTAGGTCAGACGGTCTGATTGACGCCCGAGGCGTCCGGCGTATCGGTATCCGCTGCCCGCTGCGGCCCCCCGCGGGAGACGACAACCATCGCCGGGCGCAGCAGACGATCCTGAATCAGATATCCATCCTGATAAACCATCACGACGGTGCCGGTGGGCACGTCGGTGCGGTCCACTTCCTGCATTGCCTGATGATGATGCGGGTTGAACGGCTGGTTCAGGCTGTCGATCCGGCGGACACCATATTTGCCCAGCGCGTTCTGCAGTTCCTTCTCCGTCATTTCAACACCGACGGCGAGGGTGTTCAGATCGGCGCTTGCAGCACGGGCCGCTTCCGGTGCGGCCATCAGGGCGCGGGTCAGGTTATCGGCCACCGGCAGCAGCTCTTTGGCGAAATTGGACATCGCATATTTGCTGTTGTCCTCAATCTGCTTCTGCGCCATCCGCTTGGCGTTCTGGGTATCAGCCAGAGCCCGCAGATATTCGTTCTTCAGCTGGGCGACCTCGGCTTCCAGCGCGGCGATTTTCTCGTCGGCGCTCTGCACGGGCTCCGCCGATCCGGCAGCGCCTTCGGGGGCCTGTTCGGTCGCGGCGGCGGCAAGGATATCGTCAGGGATGGAGTCAGTGGAATGAGTGGTCATGGTCGTTCTGCTGTTTTCAAAAAGATCAGGGTGACTGTACGGGAAAGGGCGGGGCAGGGCCACCGCTCTCACCGCTTCCTCTGCCGCAGCGGACGGAAAAGCGCTGTCCGCTTTGGCATCCGGTGCGCTAACCGATCATCCTGCCGATCACCTTGGCGGTGTAATCGACCAGAGGGATGATACGGGCATAGTTAATCCGCGTCGGGCCGATCACGCCGATGGCCCCGACGATCTGTTCCCGGCTGTTCTGGTAAGGGGCAACGATCAGGGAGCATCCGGCGGCGCTGAACAGCTGATTTTCCGATCCGATATAGATCTGCACCCCATCGGCCCCCTGCACCAGATCCAGCAGGCGCAGCATATGCTCCCGCGTCTCCAAGGCATCAAACAGGGTACGGATCCGTTCCAGATCCCCGACGGCATGCACATCATTTAACAGGTTGGACTGACCGCGGACGATCAGCGCGGCATCGGATCCGGTTTCGCTCCAGGTGGCGAGGCCAGCCTGCACCACGCGGCTGGTGAGTTCGTCAAGCTGGGCTTTTTTGGAGTCGAGATCCGCAAGCACGGTGACGCGGGTTTCATCCAGTGTCCGTCCGTTAAGATGGGCACTCAGATAGTTGCTGGCCTGATTGAGCGCACTGGGCGGCACCCCGTGCGGCACTTCGATCAGGCGGTTTTCCACCACCCCGTCGGCGCTGACCATCACCACCAGCGCCCGGCCCGGTCCCAGACTGACGAATTCGATATGGCGCAGGGCACTCTCACTTTTCGGGGCGAGAACCAGCCCGGCCCCGTGCGACAGGCCAGAGAGCATCAGCGAGGCTTCGCCCAGAACCTGTTCGACACTGCGGCCGGCGCTGCGGCATTTGGTCTCCACTTCGATCCGCTCGTCATCACTCAGCCTGCCGACTTCCAGCAGGCCGGAGACAAACAGCCGCAGCCCCTGTTCCGTCGGCAGGCGCCCGGCTGAGGTATGGGGCGAGTACAGCAGGCCAAGGTCTTCAAGATCCGCCATCACATTCCGGACGGTGGCAGGCGAGACGCTGTCGTTCATCAGGCGGGAGAGAGTTCGGGATCCTACCGGCTCGCCGGTCTGCACATAGGCATCGACGATAAGCCGGAGGACCTCGCGACTGCGCTCGTTCAGTTCAGCGATGGAGGTCATGAGTGGTCCGTGCAGATCCCGTGCGGAGCAATGGCCCTGCCGGAGTGCGGGCCTCTCTGGGGAATGTAGTTGCGGGGGCGCGGATCGTCAATTGCACCGGCAGACCGGTTACTCTTCCTTCCGGTTTAAAAAATGCCGGTATGACAATTCTGCGGTTGCTGGTGTGGTGACCGCATCGCTACGCTTTTTATCCGGCTGAGACAATAGCCGGAGACAAGAACATCAATCAGGGGCTTCACGATGACATACGGCGTAAAAAAGGGATACCAGTCGCTGCGGCTGCGTCCGTTGATGACAGGACTTGTACTGGCGGCGGCGCTGGCAGGCCCGATGATGGGATCGGCAAGAGCGCAGCAGTTGCAACAGCCGGAGCAGGGCAATGGTCTGTCAGTTAAGCAAGGGGTGGAAGCCCACCGCATGATGGTGGCAGCGGCGAACCCTTATGCGGTCCGGGCCGGATATGACGTTCTGAAGCGCGGCGGTACGGCGATGGATGCTGCGGTGGCCGTACAGATGATGCTCAATCTGGTGGAGCCACAGTCTTCCGGCATCGGTGGCGGGGCCTTTCTGGTCTACTGGGATGCCAAAACCCGCAGGATGACCACCTATGACGGTCGGGAGACTGCCCCGCTGGCCCTGAAGCCGGATGTCTTTCTGGCAGCGGATGGCAAGGAGAAGGAATTCTTTGACGCTGTTGCCCATGGGACGGCTGTCGGCACACCGGGGACGGTACGGGTGCTTGATACCGCGCAGCAGGCCCATGGCCGTCTGCCGTGGGCAAGCCTGTTTGAACCGGTGATCGCGCAGGCCCGGGAAGGATTTCTGGTTTCCCCCCGTCTGACCGCTGCGATTGCCGATGCGAAAGCGAAGGGTATGGGGCGGTTTCCTGAGACCGCAGCCCTGTACCTGACCCCGTCGGGGGACCCACTTCCGGCGGGCAGCAAGTTGAAGAATCCGGCCTTTGCAGACAGTCTTGAGAAAGTGGCCAAAGAGCGGTCAGCCGGATTCTATCAGGGGCCACTGGCGGATGCGGTGGTTTCTGCTGTGCAGGCTGCCGGAGGGGTGCTGACGAAAGCGGATCTTCTGGGGTATGAGGCCAAAGAGCGCCCGCCGGTCTGTGTCCGCTACCGGGTTTATGATGTCTGCGGTATGGGGCCGCCGTCGTCCGGCGGGATGACGGTTGGCATGATCCTGAAGATGCTGGAGCGCTATGACCTGAAGGCGATGGGCCCGAGCCCGGCGGCCCTGCACCTGTTTGCCGAAGCATCAAAGATCGCCTTTGCCGACCGCAATACGTATATGGGCGATGCTGATTTCGTCGATGTGCCGATGGGGCTGCTCGATGAAGGGTATCTTGCCGACCGTGGGGCGATGATTGACCCGGGAAAGGCTCTGGCCCCCGTACAGGCAGGCAATCCGCCACGGAAGCGGGCTGATTTTGCGGCTGACACCAATCTCGGCCGCCCCGGGACCAGTCACATTGTGATTGCAGACAGCTACGGCAACATGCTGTCGATGACCACCACCATCGAAGCCGGGTTTGGCAGCCGGGTTCTGGCCGGTGGTTTTCTGCTGAACAACGAAATGACTGACTTTGCTTTTACTCCGACCAAGGACGGAAAGCCGGTCGCCAATGCGATTGCACCGGGCAAGCGTCCGCGCAGCTCGATGGCGCCGACCATTGTGCTGAAGGACGGTCAGCCGATTCTGGTAGTCGGATCTCCCGGTGGCAGCCAGATCATCGGCTATGTTGCTCGCACGATTGTCGGTGTTCTGGACTGGGGAATGACCCCGCAGGCCGCCATCGACATGGGGCATGTCATCAACCGCAATGGCAAGGTTACGGATCTTGAAAAGGGCAGCAGCGTGGAAGCGCTGAAGGCTGATTTCGAGGCCCGTGGCCATGAGGTACGGATCAGCGACCTCAACAGCGGTCTGCATGCTATTCAGATCAACCGGACAGGCGGCAAGGTGACCTTGGTCGGCGGAGCGGATCCCCGTCGGGAAGGGATCGTGCTGGGGGAATAAGAGGACTGGCAGAAAAACAGAAACGGCCCCGGAGAGAAATCCGGGGCCGTTTGCCTTGTGGGGTCCTTGTGTCAGCGGTTCCGGCGGAGCAAGACGTAGAGGGCTCCGTAACCGCCGTGTTCGACCTGCGCCTGACTGAAGGACAGGACAATCGGGCGCAGCGTTTCATCATTCAGCCAGCGGGGAACCATCCGCTTCAGCACACCTTGACCCCGGTCTCCTTGTCCGGTGATCACCAGAACGCAGCGCAGTCCGGCTGAGGCACTGCCGCTGATGAACCGGATCAGGGCAGAGTGGGCAACTTCCTGTCCCATACCATGCAGATCAATCCTGGCATCAATGTCCATCCGGCCCCGTTTGAACCGTTGGGCCGTGCGGTGGTCAACCCCGGGGCTATACCCATGGGCCAGATGGGGAAGCTGTCGCTTGCCTTTGATATTGGGCATCCCGGCCGCAGGCGCGGGGGCCGACGGACCAAGGCTGCCGATCTGAAAATCATCACGCAGAACGACAGGGGTGCGCTCGGAGGAAGAGGTTGGCTTTGCCGGGCGGGCTGTCAGTGTTTCACGTGAAACAAGATCGGCAACCGGATCTGTTTCACCGGCGATCAGGGCTTCAATTGCGGCATCATCAAGAAGGGTATGCCCCGGCAAGGGCGTGGCACTGCGGGCAATGCTTTGCCACAGTTTAAGGTCTTCGGGGCTGAAGAGGCTGCGCTTACGCGGACGGGACATCATCGACAATCACAACATGCAGCTGGCGGGGGCCGTGTGCCCCCAACAGCAGGGTCTGTTCAATATCCCCTGTACGGGACGGCCCGGTGATCAGATTAACCGTCCGTGGCAGTCCATCCGGAAAGCGTGTCCGCAGCCTTGCCCATGCCTCTTCAAATGGCCCGACCAATGCAGAAGCTGGCAGGGCGATAATGTGGACATCCGGCAGAAAGTTCAGGGATGTCGGGGTTTCGGGGCCGGAAACCAGCATCAGGGATCCAGTTTCGGCAATCCCGGCTTCGGCGATGGACAGGCCGATCAGATCTTCCGGCAGGGCTGCCCCGCGATGAACGGTATACAGCGGATGGACGGCAACTGCATCAAGGCGGGGATCAGGGGCGATGGCCAGTGTGGTCGGCAGATTGCGCGATTTCAGCCAGTTCCCGACAGCCTGCGGCAGCGCATCCCAGCCGGAAATCCGGTCAACAGTACCGTCAACGGCAGTGACCATATCGGTGAACAGGGTTATCCGATGGTCCTGATCCCCGGCGCTGCGGGCAGGAATGGTGGCGGCAGGGTGAGCTTTCAGGCGGTCCCGCAGGGCCTGTTGCCGGTCTGCGGAAAGGTCCCCCCGGCCATGGGCCCGACGGATAGACTCCAGAATTGCGGTACGGGAGGACGTCATGGCCGCAACCTTTTCTGTTGGGGGCGATCAGGAAGGGGTACGGCGGTCCCGTACCGGGGCGTTCAGGGTCATGCCATCTGCTGCCACAGAGGAGGTAAAATCAGGACGCAGCTCAGCAGTGTCAAGGGTTTCCCCGGCTTTCGGCAACAGGCGGCGGACGAACGCCTGCCAGCTGCCATCCGGGGCCTGCACCAGTGCCGTCGGCCGTTCGGTCAGGCACAGGGCGATCCCGCCGAACTCCCACAGGGTGCTAAAGGTCTGTGGGCTGTACAGGATCATCCGGGTGGCGCGGGCATGCATGTTTTTGATCAGCTTGGGGCGGACCATCACGCCATAGACCAGCAAAGCAAACAGCAGGGCAATGATACCGCCGATGATGCCGACAAAAACCATCACCACCAGCGATGTCATCAGCAGGATCAGCAGCGGGGCAATCGCTTCCCACGGGCTGAACACCGGGCTGCCCGGGGTGTTCAGGGTCCGGAAGTTGATCAGCACGGTGATCAGGTTTTTTTCAAGGGCCCCGACGATGCGGGTGTGCAGGTCCCGTTCCTCGGCCGTTAGCTTGACCATCTGTGGCGGATCCTCTGCTTAAATCTCAGGGGTGTCAGTCTCTGCCCGGTATCGGGCCATGAAGGTTTGTCCCTGCGGGACCGGCATCACCCGGTGACGGGTCCAGTCTTCTGCAAACGGCAGGCGGGTCAGGAAGCCGGTTTTCCGCCCCATCATCCGCAGGCCAAGCGCAGCAGCCCGGGTTGCCAGTCGCCACAGGGCAGGACGGGTAGCAAACCACCGGTAAACCCGCAAGCCCAGACGGGTCCGGCCGGGGGGAAGATGGCGGGAAAATTCCTGTTCTCGCCAGTGGCGCAGGAGTTTCGGTAGTGGGATCCGCATGGGGCAGACCGCTTCGCAACGCCCGCACAGTGTCGAAGCATTGGGCAGGGGGGCTGCTTCTTCGATACCGATCAGGGCAGGGGTCAGTACAGACCCGATCGGGCCGGGATAAACCCAGCCATAGGCATGGCCGCCAATTGCCCCGTAGACCGGACAGTGATTCATGCAGGCCCCGCAGCGGATGCAGCGCAGCATTTCTTCAAACTCTGTCCCCAGCAGACGGGACCGGCCATTGTCGAGCAGAACAACATGGAAGTGTTCCGGCCCGTCGGGATCACCGGGGCGACGCGGCCCGGTGGAGAATGACGTGTAGCTGGAGGCTTCCTGCCCGGTCGCCGAGCGGGCCAGAAGCCGCAGCAGCAGGGCGGCATCTTCCAGCGTCGGGACAATTTTCTCCAGACTTGCCAGAACCACATGCACCTTTGGCAGCAGTTGGGTCAGATCGCCGTTGCCTTCGTTGGTGACGATAACAGTGGATCCGGTTTCTGCGATCAGAAAATTGGCACCGGTGATTCCCACATCGGCGGCGAGAAATTTATCACGCAGTACGGCCCGTGCCTCATCCAGCAGCTGACGCGGTTCACTCAAAGGGCGGTCAGCGGGCAGGTGGGTGTGGGTCGCCCTGAATGCATCCGCCACCATTTCTTTCTGCACATGGATTGCCGGGGCGATGATGTGGCTGGGGGGCTCGTTGCGCAGCTGAATGATGTATTCCCCCAGATCGGTCTCGACCGGGGTAATGTCGTGATCAGCCAGATAGGCATTCAGTCCGATCTCTTCCGAGATCATCGACTTTCCTTTGGTCACGGTGCGGGCATTGTGATCGCGGCAGATCGACAGCACGATTTCCCGTGCTTCGGCGGCATCCCGTGCCCAGTGAACCACCCCGCCAGAGGCTTCGACCGCGGTTGCGAAAGTCTCGAGATAAAAGTCGAGGTTTTCGAGAACGTGATTTTTCAGATCCCGGCCCTGATCGCGCAGGGTTTCAAATTCCGGAAGCTTTTCTGCTGCCTGTGCCCGGCGGACCCGGAAGCCGACCTTCAGTTTTTGCAGGGGCTGACGCAGCGTGGCGTCATTCAGGGCCGCGCGGGCGTTATCCTTGAACTGGCGGGTGGTCGACTGCATCAGCGGGGGCCCTCCGCCTCGCCGATCGCCGGCTGGTCGGCCATATCAGCCAAAACCTCAGCCACATGGCGGACCTTGACCGGGCTTCCTATTTTTTTCAGTTTTCCTGCCATGTTCAACAGACAGCCGACATCTCCGGCCAGCAGGGTATCGGCCCCGGTGGCGAGGATATCTGCGACTTTGTCGCTGACCATCTGATTGGAGATATCGCCGTATTTAACACAGAAGGTGCCGCCAAAGCCGCAGCACTCTTCCGGGTTGGGCAGGTCCCGGACGGTCAGCCCTTTAACCTGCGCCAGCAGGGCCCGGGGTTGAGCCTTGATCTTCAGGCGGCGCAGGCCGGTACAGCTGTCATGATAGGCGACAGCCCCGTCCAGACGGGCGGAGATCCCTTCAAACCGCATCACATCAGCGAGGAAGCTGGTCAGTTCCCAGGTTTTTTCAGCCAGTGCGGTGGCCCGGCCCTGCCAGTGCGCGTCACCATCCAGAACTGCCGGATAGTCTCTCAGCATTCCACCGCAGGATCCTGAAGGCAGGACCACATAATCGAATGTCTCAAAGGCGGCGATGGTGGCTTTGGCAATTGCCTGTGTGGTCGGTCTGTCCCCGGAGTTCCAGGCCGGTTGTCCACAGCAGGTCTGAGCGTCAGGCACCGAGACCCGGCACCCGGCCTGTTTCAGCAGTTTCAGGCTCGCGAAGCCGACGCCGGGGCGATAGACATCGGCAAGGCATGTCACGAACAGACCGACATGCGGCTGGGATGCCGCCTTGGTGGGGAAGGGTGCCTGAGGCATGCTGCTGATTTCCAGATGGCCGGGACGTCAAGCCCTTACCATAGCAGGGTGGCCGGACCCTGAGAACAGTCAGACGGGCCTGACTGCTGTCAGGCCCGTTGAAAGAAATGAGGTAACGTGAAGGAAGGAGGCGCTAGCTGGTCGGGCGGCGGCTTTTGGGAAGCAGCAGATACCAGCGTCCGGTGCTTTTCATCCGTCCGGCTTTTTCCAGTGCCTGCTCCCCGGAGCCCCAGAAGAAGTCGCCGCGGACCACCCCTTTAATTGCACTGCCGACGTCCTGCGCCAGCATCAGGCGGCGCAGCGATTCCCCGTCAGGATCGACGGTATCCAGCCAGATCGGAATGCCGAGCGGGACAAACCGGGTGTCTACCGCCAGCGAGCGTTTGGTGGTTAACGGCACCCCAAATGCCCCGACCGGCCCATCCCCGTTAATACGCCGGAAGAAGATATAGCGGGGGTTTTCCCGCATGATTGAGGTGGCCTGTCCCGGGTTCCGTTTCAGCCAGTCCCGGATGTAGGGCATGGTGGTCTGGCCGGGGCCAAGGAGACCCCGGTCGAGCATGATCTTGCCCAGCCCCTTAAAGGTCATACCGTTGTTACCGGCATACCCGACACGCTCAACGGTACCATCGGACAGGGTGATGCGTCCTGATCCCTGAATATGCAGGATATGCACATCCACCGGGTCTTCTGCCCAGAACAGCACCGGGGCCTTGCCATCCAGTGCGCCGGTTTCAATCGCGGCGCGGTCCGGCAGGTTGGTGGTGGATTTCGGCATGCCGTGGATCGGCACTGTGCAGCTGGCGGTGCGGGTCCGGCAGCCGCGCAGCTCGGCTTCGTAATAGCCGGTGAAGGTGCCGCTGTCCCCGCCGTTGTCCCCTTGTACCATGTAGGGGTCAAGATTGGCCTCGAAGAAGGCGCGGGCATCCGATGCCGATCCGGTGCCCGAGGGAAAACGCCGCTTCATCGCTGTGCAGAGGGCCTGCCAGTCTCCGACAGAGCCGGTGATGGTAAAATCCCCCAGCCACTTTTTAGGGTTCGGCTGTTTGGAAAACGCTTCGCACGATCGGGCAAAAGCGGGCAGGGCTTCATTCTGCTGATCCCGTCCCCAGCCGGGCAGGGCGTCATAGCTGATCGGAATCAGCGAAAGTCCCCCGCTGGCAGAGGGGGACCGGCTGGAGGATGTATCAGTGCTGGTGCCGCAGGCCGCAAGCAGAGACGCCCCGGCGACCAGCGACAGCAGACGGATTTTAACGGCAGGTCTCACCGGTCCCCTCATGCCTCCGGGGTGGCCGTTGTCACCAGCGCCCAGTTGGGATCGCCGGAAGACAAGGTGCGGGAGAAGGTCCAGTCATCGGTCAGGCGGACGGTTTCAGTCTGGCTGCCGTCGATCACCGCCCCGTCCCGGTCATGCAGAACCGAGATCTGGTCAGTTTCAAAACGCACCGTCACCGATGCCACATCGCCGGTCAGGCTGGCAGCGACAAACGACAGACCCCGCATGGCGTCGATTTCCGTGGTCAGCTGTTCCCCCCGGCTTTCGCGGTCGGTGATTGCGGCTTCAAAATTCCGGTAGACAGCATCGCCCAGCAGCGGGCGCAGGGTGGCACGGTCCCCGGCAGCAAAGGCGGTCAGGATCATTTCAAAGGCCCGGCGGGCCCCGCCAAGGAAGCTGTCGGGATCGAACGAAGGGTCCGCCATGGTGATCCGGGTCAGGCCTTCTGCTGCCGGACCTTCCGGGATCACCGGGGTCTGCGGGGCAACCGGGCGGCGGCTGCTGAGGTCAACCACGTTGCCACCGGTACCGGCCTGAGCCGGGGTGGTGCTTTCACCATCCTGCTGCTGGCGGTTGAGGCCATAGGGATCGCGCGGTGGGGTCTCGCTGCCATTCCGGCGTCCGAGGACACTGCGCAGGCGCAGGATCAGGAATCCGGCCACCAGTCCGAGGAAGATGATATCGATGAACTGAATGCTCTGGCCCATAGCGTCCCTGACGTGTCACTCTTGAAAGGTGAAAAGACATCCCCGACCTTAACACAGTCCGCTTTTGAACCGTAAGGCTGTCTGACGCCGGGATAGGCGGACAGTTACAGTGCCGCGGCAGGCTGGACGGAGACCTGTTGACTCCCTAAATAAGCCCTGACCTGTGAAAGAGCAAGCATGGCCCCCCTGATTCTTACCCTTCTGATTGCCCTTCCGTTTCTGGAAATCGCTGGCTTCATTATTGTCGGCGACTGGCTGGGAACACTGCCAACCCTTGGTTTGCTGATTTTGTCGATGTTTATCGGATCAGCACTGTTGCGGGGGCGCGGCCTTGGGGCCGTGCTGCGCAGCCGGGGCGGGCGGGACCCATCCCGGCTGATCGCCGATCTGGGGGATACGCTGTTCCTGGCTCTGGCCGGGCTTCTTCTGCTGATCCCCGGTTTTTTCACCGATCTTCTGGCGCTGCCTCTGCTGCTGCCCCCGGTTCGGAAGGTGCTGATGGTGCTGGCCCTGCGGCGGATGACCGTTGTTGCCACCGGGGCAGCAGGATCTGGTGCGGGAGCCGCCAGTGCAGGCCCTTTCGCGGGAGGTCCTTTTGAGGGTTTCCCCCCCGCTGGTGGTGGGCAGGATATTGATGGGGAATACCGGGATGTGACCCCGCAGACCCCGCCCTCCAGGCCGTCCGGCGGGCCCGCCGGGGTGCCGCCGCTGTTGTCGCACAAGGCGAACCGTGATAGGTCTGACCAGCCTTTTAACGGAGAGCCCAACCCATGACCGATACCGATACCACCGGACAGGAAGAACAGGGTCTGCCGCCCATCGTGATGCAGGGGCAGTACATTAAGGACCTGTCGTTCGAAGTTCCGAACAGCCCGGAAATCTTCCGTAAGATGGATGGGGCGCCGGAGATTCCGATCTCGGTGGATGTTAAGGCCCGCCAGCTTGGCGGCAACGTGTTTGAAGTGGTTCTGCACTTCAACATCGAAGGTAAAGTGCAGGATGAAACCGCTTTCATTCTGGAACTGGCCTATGGGGCTGTCGTGCAGGTCAATCCGGCTGAACCGGATCACACCCAGCCGCTGCTGCTGATCGAGGCACCGCGCCTGATGTTCCCGTTTGCCCGGAACCTGATTGCCGACATCACCCGTGACGGTGGCTTCCCGCCGCTGATGCTGCAGCCGATCGACTTTGTCGCGCTGTATCGCCTGCGGGCGCTGGAAGCCATGCAGGCTTCTCAGCAGGCTGATGTCTGATTTCCGGGGTGAAGGACCGTGACCCCCTTTGGTGCGCGCCTGCGTGACCTGCGGCGGCAACGGAACCTGACCCTGACGCAAATGGCCGCCGACCTTAATGTGTCGGCGGCTTATTTGTCTGCGCTGGAACACGGCAAGCGCGGTCGGCCCGGCCCCGGACTGGTGATGGAAATCTGCGGATATTTTGGCCTGATCTGGGATGAGGCCGAGGCCCTGAAGCGTCTGGCGCTGCTGTCCCAGCCGAAAGTTACTCTCGATACTTCGGGCCTTAGTCCACGGGCTACAGGCTTTGCCAACCGGCTGGCAGAATGCCTGCGTCACCTTGATGATGAGGCGATTGCCGCCTTGGATGAGCTTCTGGTCCGGGTCCGTCCGATGCGGACACAGAGCCGGAAGGGGCGGCGGTCCGACCGGTTTTCCGGCTGACAGGCGATCAGCCTGCCGGATCAGTGACCAGAGCGGCGATCACGGCATTGAGGACCGGCATGCCCTTGGCGGTCACCCGCAATGGTGCCGTTCCGTTCAGAGACGCTTCTGCGATCAGATCTTCCCGGATCAGCAGAGCCAGCATGTCGGCATCAATGATGTCTGACAGCGCGATTCCTCCCAGCGCTTCAAACTGCGTCGGGTCGATTCCATCGCGGAGGCGCAGGCCCATCATGACCCGCTCAATGGCTCTGTCCCGGGGGCTGACCGGATCATTGGTCCGGGTGGCGTGACCGGCAGACAGGGTTTCTTTCAGCCAGATTTCCGGGGCCCGGTGCTGGCGGGTGGCATAATCGATGCCCTTCTCGCAGATCCGTCCGTGGGCGCCGGGGCCAATGCCGACGTACTCCCCGCCGCGCCAGTACAGCAGATTGTGGCGGCTTTCTTCCCCCGGCCGGGCGTGGTTGGAGACTTCATAGGCAGGCATTCCGGCCTTTTCCATTTCCTCCTGCGTCACATCCCATAGAGCAATGGCGAGATCATCGTCGGGAATGTGGAAGCGTCCGGCGGCATGATCGAGGTAAAACCGCGTCCCTTCTTCGATGGTCAACTGATACAGCGACAGATGCCCGGCAGACGCCAGCGGCAACGCCCGGCGCAGCTCCGCTCGCCAGTCTTCCGGGGTTTGCCCCGGACGGGCGTAGATCAGGTCGAAGGAAAACCGCGAGAACAGAGCTGCAGCGGACTCAATCGCCCGCAAGGCTTCTTCCCGATCGTGGCGACGGCCTAGAAAGACCAGTGCATCCTGATCAAGGGCCTGTACTCCGAGCGAGACCCGGTTGACCCCGGCATCGCGGAACGCACGGAATTTATCCCGGTCGACAGCCCCCGGATTAGCCTCCAGCGTGATTTCAATATCGTTGGCTGTCGGCCAGTGCCGCCGGGCACGCTCAATCAGCGCGGCTGTGGTTTCCGGGGCCATCAGAGACGGCGTGCCCCCGCCGAAGAAGATCGATGTCAGGATCCGGTCGGGGGTGCGGGCCGCATAATGATCCAGTTCGGTCAGCAGGGCCCGCCGCCATGCCTGATGGTCAATGCGGTCTGCGACATGACTGTTGAAGTCACAGTACGGGCATTTCGACAGGCAATAGGGCCAGTGGATATAGAGACCAAACATCGGATCACAGCTCATGTCGGTAAATCGGGGGCGAAAAGCAAACCCCGGTGTTTCACGTGAAACACCGGGGAGGGCAGTGGGGGGAGGGAACTGTTTAGACGGTCAGAACGGTCGAGCCGGTGGTGGCCCGGCTTTCCAGGGCTTCGTGGGCGCCCCGTGCATCGGTCAGGGCAAACGTTTGTCCAACTTCGATTTTCACGGCACCGCTGGCGACAACCGAGAACAGGTCGGCAGCGCCTTCTTCCAGTTCCGTCCGGTTGGCGGTGTAGTGGGCCAGTGTCGGGCGGGTCAGGAACAGGGATCCCTTCTGGCTGAGGGTCAGCGGGCTGACATCCGGAACCGGGCCGGAAGCATTGCCGAAGGTACACATCAGGCCGCGGGGGGCCAGACAATCAAGGGACTTCTCAAACACCGTTTTGCCAACACCATCATAAACCACCGGCACGCCTTTGCCGTCGGTGATCTCTTTCACCCGGCTGACGAAATCTTCGCGGGTATAAATCACCGGATGATCACAGCCATGGGCACGGGCCAGCTCGGCTTTTTCATCGGTGCTGACTGTGCCGATCACGGTGGCCCCCAGAGCTTTCAGCCACTGACAGGCGATCAGCCCGACGCCACCGGCGGCGGCATGGAACAGAACAGTCATCCCCGGCTCGACCTTAAACAGCCGACGGATCAGATACTGGACGGTCAGGCCGCGCAGCATCATCCCGGCGGCCTGCACATCGGTAATGGCATCCGGGACTTTCACCAGGCCGGCGGCAGGCATCACCCGGGCGGAGGCATAGCCGCCGATCGGGCCAGTACCGTAGGCCACGCGGTCACCGGCTTGCAGGCCGTCAACGCCTTCGCCAACGGCTTCGATGATGCCGCAGCCTTCAAGGCCAAGACCATTCGGCAGCCCCCCCGGAATGGGATACAGGCCTGAGCGGTGATAGGTGTCGATATAGTTCACGCCGCAGGCGCTCTGGGCCAGTCGCACCTGACCGGGCCCGGGGGCTCCGACAGAGGCGGTCTCAACCCGCAGGACGTCCGGGCCACCGGTTTCGTGAAGACGGATTACGGTGCTCATCAGGCTGTTTCCTCGTGATTTTGAAAGGGGGGCGGAGGAAGGAACGCGATGCTCAGGCCAGCAGGGCTTTTTCCAGTTGCAGCAGGGTGCGTTTGGTTTCCACACCATCAAGGCCGGAGTAACCGCCAAGGCTGCCGTGGCTGCCGAGGATACGGTGGCAGGGAATGATGATCGGGATCGGGTTTCGTCCGCAGGCCAGACCGACGGCGCGGGGGCTCGTGCCCAACTGGTTTGCCACTCCGCCATAGGTCAGGGTCTGACCGTAGGGAATCGCAGACATCACCTCCCACACTTTTTTCTGGAATGCGGTGCCGGGGGGAGACAGGGGGAGATCAAAGACGGTCAGTTTCCGGTCGAAATAGGCATCGACCTGATCGCGGGCTTCTGTCAGCAGCGGGGTCTCTTCATTCCCCATCCCCCAGCCCCAGTCCAGTGACAGGATGGCACCGTCCTCTTCCGTCAGGGTCAGGGCGCCAAGCGGGCTGTTGAAGGAAAGCTGTGGCATGAAGGGGACGTCCTTTCTGATAAAAGGCGGCGATCCAGCGGACCGGGCAACAGAGATGGGGTGGATATGATTTCCAGCCTAGAGGCTTTTTCGTCTGCCGACAATCTGATGTCCTGTTACCCCCAGAGACGCAGGGGCCTGAAAGAAGGCGGCCGGAGGGGGGGAGAGGGCACTCGAGGCGGATATCCGGTTGACGGTTGCCACTGTTTCAGCCCTGCCTTACCTTGAGTGAGTTGCCTGATATGGGATTGTCCGGGGATCTGGCCCGGTCAGACGCAGGCGTTGCGTCCGGAGATGTCCGATGAAAATTTCTGTCGATATTGATTGCACCCCTGAAGAAGCCCGGGACTTTCTGGGATTGCCGGACGTCAAGCCGATGCAGGACGCGATGATGAACGAGATCCAGAAGCAGATGACCGCCAATCTGCAGGCGATGGATCCAGAAACCCTGTTCAAGACCTGGCTTCCGGCGCAAGTGCAGGGGCTGGAGCAGATGCAGAAGTTTTTCTGGTCGCAGTTTACCAAGGGGGGCGGATCCAAGGGATCTGTCTGACGAAAGCCTGCTCCGCGATTTTGATGAAAGGGACACGTTGTGTCGGATACCACTGATCTTTTTTATACCGCTCATGTTTTTCTCTGTACCAACGAACGACCGGAAGGCCACCCCCGGGGATCCTGTGCTGCACATGGCTCAGTGAAGCTGCGCGATTATATGAAGGCCCGGGCTAAGGAATTCGGGCTCAATGATCAGCGGATCCGAACTCAGCAGGCTGGGTGCCTTGATCGCTGTGAACTGGGGCCGGTGATGGTGATCTATCCTGAAGGGGTATGGTATGCACCCCGCACGAAAGAGGATATCGACGAGATTCTGCTGACCCATCTGCGTGACGGAAAGCGGGTCGAGCGTCTGATGCTTCTGCCGACCGATACGGAACGGGCGGCTTTTGAAGCCCGGCAGGCCGCGTCTGCGTGATGAGCCGCCCGGAAACAATTTTTGCCCTGGCGACGGCGCCCGGGCGGGCCGGGGTTGCGGTTATCCGTATTTCCGGCCCACAGGCCGGGGCGGCACTGCAGGCCCTGTGCGGGAAGCTGCCGAAACCCCGGCAGGCCGCGCGGGTCCGGTTTTGTGATCCGCTGGGGGGGCAGCCCCTTGATGACGGTCTGGCCCTGTGGTTTCCCGCTCCCGGCAGTTTTACCGGAGAAGATGTTGCCGAATTGCAGGGGCATGGCGGTAAGGCTGTTATCGACAGTCTGCTGTCAGCCCTGTGTACCCTTCCGGGGTTGCGTCCGGCTGAACCGGGGGAGTTCACCCGCCGCGCCTTTGAGAACGGGAAGCTGGATCTGACGCAGGCCGAAGGACTGGCCGATCTGATCAATGCAGAGACCGAAGCCCAGCACCGGCAGGCCCTGCGACAGATGGACGGGGCTTTGGCCCGTCTGTTTGACGGGTGGCGATCTGATCTGATCCGGCATCTGGCCCATCTGGAAGCCTTCATTGATTTTCCGGATGAGCCGATTCCCGATCATCTGGATCAGGCTGTCCGCGCAGGAATTTCGGCTCTGGCCGGGGCAATGAGTGCCCATCTTGCAGACGGGCACCGTGGGGAGCGGATCCGGGACGGATTGTATATAGCGGTCGTCGGTGCCCCCAATGCCGGGAAGTCCAGTCTGGTGAATGCCTTGGCCCGGCGTGAGGCGGCGATTGTCTCGGCTGCGGCGGGAACCACCCGGGATGTGATCGAGGTCCATCTCGACCTCGGTGGATATCCGGTCATTCTGGCTGACACTGCCGGGCTGCGGGAGGCGGCGGAAGAGGTCGAGGCGGAAGGGATCCGGCGGGCCTTACAGCGGGCCGAAAATGCCGATCTACGGCTGGCGGTCTTTGATGCCGGTCTGGCACCCGGGTGGGATCAGACAACGCTGGCCCTGATCGACGACCGGACGGAAGTGATCCTGAATAAAACGGAGACCACGTCTCTGCCGGAGGATCTCCGGATTGCCGGGCGGAGACCGCATCGGATCTCCGCTGCCGGAGGTCAGGGGATGGCCGGTCTTCTGGCGGCCCTGACAGATCGGGTGCGATCCCTGCTCGAAACACAGGGGGCTCCGGCGCTGACCCGTCAGCGGCATCGTGTCGCTCTGGAGGAGTGCGTGGAGAGCCTGCAGCGGAGTCTGACTGCCCCGGATCTGGAGCTGATGGCCGAAGATCTGCGTCTGGCAGCGCGGGCTTTGGGGCGGATCACCGGGCGGGTTGAGGTGGATGATCTGCTGGATGTGATCTTCCGCGATTTCTGTATCGGGAAATGACGTCGTTTAGGGCGTCCTGAAATCCCCTGTTTCCCTCATGGGCACAGACACGGCACCGTCCCTCGGTTCTTGAACCGGGGGGCGGATCGGCGTATGTCTAGGGTCGATTGTGGACCTCAGTCCTGATCCCTCCGGATCAGGCGTTGCTTGGTCCGATTTTCTGACAGGATGCCGTTTGTGGGATCCGTGCCACCCGGAGGCGGGGCAGGGCGCGGGCCGCAGCGCATGCGAAGCCCGGGTGAAATGGGATGAACGACTCCTTTGACGTGATTGTGGTCGGCGGTGGCCATGCCGGTACCGAAGCGGCTGCTGCTGCTGCCCGCATGGGGGCGAAGACCCTGCTGTTGACCCACAAGCTGGAAACGGTTGGGGAGATGTCCTGCAATCCGGCCATTGGCGGATTGGCGAAAGGGCATCTGGTGCGTGAAATTGACGCACTGGATGGGGTTATGGCCCGGGCAATTGACCGTGGCGGAATCCAGTTCCGTATGCTCAATCAGAGCAAGGGGCCTGCCGTGCGCGGGCCACGGGCGCAGGCAGACCGCAAGCTGTACCGTCAGGCGGTACAGGATATTCTGCGGGAAACGGAAAACCTGACGCAATGGGCGGCAGCGGTCGAAGATCTGATTCTGGCTGATGATAACCGCGTGATTGGGGTCAAGACCGCTGACGGCCGTTCCATCGGGGCCGGAGCTGTGGTGCTGACCACCGGCACCTTTCTGCGTGGCCTCATCCATCTGGGGGAGCAGACCTGGCCGGCTGGCCGGATTGATGAAGCCCCGGCTCTGGGCCTGTCGGTAACGCTGGAGCGTTTGGCCCTGCGTCTGGGCCGCCTGAAGACCGGAACCCCGGCCCGTCTGGACGGGCGGACTATTGACTGGGCTGGTCTTGAGATGCAGCCGGGGGATGATCCGCCGCAGCCGTTTTCATTCCTGACCGATCGGATCACCACCCCGCAGATTGCCTGTGGGATCACCTATACTACCGACCAGACGCACCAGATCATCCGCGATAATATTCATCGGTCTCCGATGTACTCCGGCCAGATCCAGAGTGTCGGGCCGCGCTATTGCCCGTCTGTGGAAGACAAGATTGTCCGCTTTGCGGATAAAGAACGGCATCAGGTTTTTCTGGAGCCGGAAGGTCTGGATGATCCGACGGTTTATCCGAATGGGATTTCGACCAGTCTGCCTGCCGAGGTACAGGATGCATTGATCCATTCGATCCCGGGATTGGAGCAGGTGGTCATCCTGCGTCCCGGCTATGCCATTGAGTATGACTTTGTCGATCCGCGTGAACTGCGGCCCTCCCTTGAGGTGCAGAAGGCCCCCGGACTGTTTCTGGCCGGGCAGATTAACGGAACAACCGGATACGAAGAAGCCGGGGCTCAGGGGTTGGTTGCCGGTGTCAATGCCGCCCTTCTGGCATCGGGCGCGGATCGGGATGATGCGTTTGTCCCGGATCGGGCGGATGGCTATCTCGGGGTGATGATTGATGATCTGGTGACCTTGGGGACGCAGGAGCCGTATCGGATGTTCACCAGCCGGGCGGAGTATCGCTTGCTGCTGCGGGCTGACAATGCCGATCTGCGGCTGACCCCGATGGGTATGGAAGCCGGTGTGATTAGCAACGCCCGGGCTGCCGCTTTTGTGGCAAAGCGGGAGGCTCTGGATGAAGCCCGTGCCCGGATGCAGGCCCTGACCGCAACCCCGAAGGAACTGGCGGCTGCTGGGCTGCATGTCAATCAGGATGGGGTCCGGCGGTCGGCACTTGATCTGTTCAGCTATCAGACAGTGACATGGCAGACCCTGAACACCCTGTGGCCGGAACTGATGGAGATTCCTCCTGCCGTTGCCGAGCAGCTGGAAATTGAAGGGCGGTATGCGGGCTACCTTAACCGCCAGACTACGGATATTGCCGCCTATCGGAAGGATGAAGGCCTGAGCCTGCCTGATGATCTGGACTATGCGACGGTTGGCAGCCTGTCAGCTGAAATTCGTCTGAAGCTGACCAATGCCCGCCCGGCGACGCTGGGGGCTGCGGCACGGATCCCCGGTATGACCCCGGCGGCCCTGACAGCCTTGCTGGGGCATGTGAAGAAGATGAAGAAATCTGCCGCGTAAGCCTTGGCCTTTCCGGCCATAGTCTATTATAAGGGGTGCTGTGTTCCGGCATGGAGCACAGCCCCTTTTTTGTTTCACGTGAAACAGACCGAACCTCATTGTGACTGCACCGATGACATCAGAGGCCTTTCAGGCCCAAACCACTGTTTCACGTGAAACAGTGGATCGTTTGACCGCTTATGCCGATCTGCTGTGCAAATGGCAGCCGAAAATCAACCTCGTCGGACCTTCGACGATGGGGGATGTGTGGCGTCGGCATTTTCTGGATTCTGCTCAGCTGTGGCCTCTGCTTCCGGCTGGGGCAAAGACCCTGATTGACTTTGGCAGTGGAGCAGGGTTCCCCGGTCTGGTGCTGGCCATCATGGGGGTGCCTGACGTCCATCTGGTCGAATCAGACCAAAGAAAATGCGCCTTTATGCGTGAGGCTGCGCGGGCTGCCGGTGTGTCAGTGACAATCCACAATAAAAGAATCGAGGCGATTACTGCCTTTCCGGTTGATGTGGTTTCGTCGCGCGCTTTGGCGGCTTTGCCTCAGCTTCTTGAATTTGCGGCCCCTTTTCTTGCACCGCACACGGTTTGCCTGTTCCCCAAAGGGCAAAATGTTGAGGCGGAGTTGACCGACCTTAACAAAATATGGACACTGCGCATGGACCGTCAGCCCAGCCTGACGGATGCCGACGCGACCATTCTGCGACTGAGCGAGGTTCGCCGTGAGCAACCAGCAGACAACGTCTAACGCTGCCCCGGTGTCGTCTTACGGCCCGAAGATCATCGCCATCGCCAACCAGAAGGGGGGGGTCGGTAAAACCACCACCGCCATTAATCTGGGAACAGCGATGGCAGCGGTGAAAAAAAGGGTCCTGATCATTGATATGGATCCGCAGGGCAATGCCTCGACGGGTCTGGGCGTTGAACGGTCAAAGCGCCGGATCAACAGCTATGCCCTGTTGACCGGAGAGGCCCGGGTGCAGGAGGCGATCTCTGATACCACGGTGCCGGGCCTGCAGTTGATTTCGTCCGGCGTTGATCTCGCCGGGGCTGAGTTGGAGCTGGTGGACGTCGAAAAGCGCGAATATCGCCTGCGCTCAGCCCTGCAGGGTCGCCTTGATGCTTATGATTATGTTCTGATTGATTGCCCCCCGGCATTAGGGCTGCTGACCCTGAACGCACTGGTCGCCGCTGATGAGGTGATGGTGCCGTTGCAGTGTGAGTTTTTTGCCCTTGAGGGGATTTCGCATCTGATCAAGACCATTGAGCGGGTGCGGCGCAGCTTTAACCCCCGTCTGGAAATTCAGGGGATCGTGCTGACCATGTATGACCGGCGGAACAATCTGTCGGGATTGGTCGAAAGCGATGTCCGGGGCTATTTTGGCGCTAAAGTCTTTGAGACGGTGATCCCGCGGAATGTCCGCATTTCCGAGGCCCCTTCCCATGGGAAGCCGGTCTTGCTCTATGATTTTAAATCTGCCGGGGCTCAGGCCTATGTGCATCTGGCAGGCGAGGTGTTGAAACGTGATCGTCGGGAGGCTCGCACCTAAATGGAAGATCGGCGTAAGCGGGGTGTTCTCGGGCGCGGGCTGTCAGCCCTGTTGGGGGATGAAGGTGACGTTGCCTTCAGCACTGGCGGGGACGGGGGCGCTGATAACCGGGGGACGGTTATGGTGCCGGTGGAGTTCCTGCAGTCTGGCCGGTTTCAGCCCCGGACGCAGTTTGATCAGGAAGCTCTGAATGACCTCGCGGACAGTATCCGTGAAAAGGGTATCATTCAGCCGATTTTGGTCCGGATTCTGCCTGAAGATTCCAACCGTTACGAAATCATCGCCGGTGAACGGCGGTGGCGGGCAGCACAGATTGCCCAGCGTCATACTGTACCGGTGATCATCCGGGATTTTTCCGACCGTGATGCTGCCGAAGTGGCGTTGGTGGAAAACCTGCAGCGCCGCGACCTGTCCCCCTTGGAAGAAGCGGAAGGGTATCGTCGTCTTCAGGAAGAATTCCAGCATACCCAGGACGATCTTTCTAAAGCTGTTGGCAAAAGCCGCAGCCATGTTGCCAACATGATTCGCCTTCTGGCGTTGCCGGACCCGGTTAAAGAGATGATGCGGGGCGGCAGTTTGACGGCCGGGCATGCCCGCGCCTTGTTGAACGCAGACGATCCGGCAACTCTTGCGACGCAGGTGGTGAAAAAAGGCCTTAACGTTCGCCAGACTGAGAAGCTGGCAACAGAAAAGGGCGGGGTGAAAGCCCGGAAGGTCCGCCCGGAAACGGAGAAGACCGAGAAACCATCGGTGTCCGTTTCCAAAGATACCGACACCCTTGCCCTGGAACGGGATCTTGCCCGAATTCTTGGTCTTAAGGTGAATATCGAGTTCGAAGGCCGTGGTGGCCGGGTCGTTATTCATTATTCTACGCTGGAGCAGCTCGACGACATTCTGTATCGGCTGAATAACCCAACGGACAATGCCGCTGACCGCCGTCGTACGGACGCGACACCGGTGATTGAGGAGGACGCTGACGACCTTGCGGATCAGGCTTTTGCGGCACTCTTTACAGCGAAAGCCCCTGCTGTTGTCGATGAGCCATCCGTTGAAGATGTGAAAGCAGCGGACCTTTTGGCCAATGATACCTTCGAGGAAGAGATCGATAAGGATTTCGGTGTCCTCGAAGACGATGACTTTGAAGACTTTGATTTTGATGAGGTCGAAAAAGAGTCTGCGGAGCGGCTGAATGCGGCTTCTGTTTTTGCGGCGTCAGAAGATGGTCTCGAGCAGAGCGACCCTGAGACCACTGTGTTGAGTGTAACCGTTGACAGCCTGCTGGAGGACTTTCTGCGTCATGATCGCGCAGGCGGGGATGGTGAGGCAAAGAGCCAGACGTCAGAAGACGATTTGAAATCCTCTTAAAGAGACAGTGTATTTTTGACAGTCGCTGTCTTTTCCAACTCAAAGGGCCCCGTGATGGGGCCCTTTGTTTATGCTGATCAAGGCTGAAAACAAAGCCAGCTTTTCGAAGGGTATGGGTCAGGTACTGCGGCGGCTGGCCCGTGCGGCATTGGCGATGCTAAGGAAGGCGCGGGACGTCAGTTCCTGCTCCGGCATCCCCGTTGTTTTACAGTCCATTTCTGCATGCAGCAGAATATCCAGTGCGGTCATCGCCCGGGCAGGGCCCCAGAGACGTAACTGGGCAACAAAGCGGGGCTTGGTCTTGAAGAAGACCGGGGGCTTGAGCAGTCCGAGAGCTGAGTCCTGCGTATGGCCGTGGCTTAGGGCGCTGCCCGCCAGATGCAGCCGCTGAAAATGGCGCGAGGCGGCGCGCAGGATTGGCACCGGATTTGTTCCTTCGGCGAACATTCGGTCCAGAAGCCTCTGGGCCGTCGCCGAGTCGCCCTCTGCGGCCGCCAGGATCAGATCATCCAGCGCCAGCGCGGACATGTCACCGATGCAGGCCATGGCATCATCCAGTGACACCGGGCGAGTCTGCCTGTCGGTGATCCCCATATAAGTGACCAGCTTTTCCAATTCCTGCCGGGTCACGGCCCGGTCACCACCCAGATTTGCGGTCAGATAGTCGAGAACCTCTTTGTCAGCACTCAGTCCGGCGCCTGCAAGAGTGCGGCTAATGACTGAGGTCAGCGCCGCATCATCATCTGCGTAGCAGGGGACTGCTGCGGCGTGAGTGTGTGTTTCAAACAGTTTGCGAAGCGTTGATTTGGCGGCGAGATCATCAGCCTGCACCACAATCAACGCGTCACCGACCGGGGCGTTCAAGAATGTCTCGAAAGACTTGGCGAGGGAATCGCCCGCGTCCCGTATTTTCAACACCCGCCGCCCGCCCGTCAGGGCCATGGCAGCGGCTTCATCAGCCAGTAACGCTGGGTCTTTGGCGACTGTGGCCCCGTTGAGATCGGCGACCCGGAAAGGATCTGACAGATCAGCAACCACTGTTTTCATCAGGGTGGTGACCCGCTCACGGATCAAACCGTCATCCGGTCCATAGATCAGAACAGCCCGGATCTTGGCGTCCGGACGGGCACAGAAAGAGTCGGCGCGGTCAGCGCTGATCTTCATGGGCGGGTGCCAGTTGTCAGGGGAGTAGGGTTCGGATTCTGTTTTAGAAAGATTGCTACAGAATCTGTGATCTGATTGGCAAGTTGTTCAATGCCGCGTTCACGGGCGTCCCGCGCTGCCATTTCAACAGAAAAATGGTCCGGCGTGATGTTGTAGGCTGTAACGACGCTGTCGGGTCTCCGCCAGATCGTTTTACCCCCCATTTCAAGGGTGCTGATCGCTCGTAAGGTGAGTGTTTCCCGGGTGTTGGTCGCATCTTTGCGGAAGGCAGAGGCAACTTTATCTTCCGAAAGCTCGACCACCAGACGAAAACGCTTCTGGACCCTGTTGCCCGCACCCTGCTCAAAGCGCCGTTCAAGAGCATTGCGCAGCATCTGTCCGGAGCGGTCTTCAATAATGGCAACATCAACAGCCGCAAGAGCTGTCTTGAGGCCGTCGCCATTGTTCGAGCGCGCGTACATCGGCTGAAAGCCGCAGCCTGCCACGACCGAAGCCGTGGCAAGCGTGCAGCCCAGAAGAGCGGTGCGGAGCAGGCTGTGTTTAGACCACCACATTGACGATTTTGCCCGGGACGATGATGATTTTGCGGACCGGCTGACCGGCGATCTGGGCCTGTACGGTTTCCAGAGCCAGCGCTGCGGCTTCGATTTCGGCGGTTTCAGCAGTCTTTGCAACCTCGATGGTGCCGCGCAGTTTACCCTTCACCTGAACGGCAAGAGTCACGCTGTCTTCCACCAGCAGAGCCGGATCATAGGATGGCCATGCGGTATCCGTCAGCAGGCTGGCATTCCCCAGTTCCGCCCACAGCTCTTCGGCCAGATGCGGCATCATCGGGGCGCTGATACGGATCAGGGTCTCGATACCGAAGCGGTAGGCGGCAGAGGCTGCTTCGTCTGTCTGTTCCAGTGCGCCGACGGCATTAGCCAGCTCGCGGATGCGGGCAACTGCAGTGTTGAAGCGCAGCTTTTCCAGATCCTCGGTGATGGCGGCGATGGTCTTGTGCGCCATCCGCACCACTTTACCGGCGGCGGAGGCCGAGTCGGTCGGAATGGTCGCCTCGGTGGGCTGAATCTCCCCAGCCATCCGCCACAGACGGTTGATGAAGCGCCATGCCCCTTCGATTCCGCTGTCGGTCCAGTCCAGATCCCGTTCCGGTGGGCTGTCAGACAGCATGAACAAGCGGGCCGCGTCGGCACCATAGGCATCAAAGATCTTGTCAGGGTCGACGACATTCTTCTTTGATTTGGACATCTTGATCGAGCGGCCAACGGTGACCGGAGTCTGGTCGGCGGATCGGATCCAGAGGCCCGAATCGGTCTTTTCGATTTCTGCCGGGTCCAGCCACTTCCCGTCTTCGCTCTGATACGTCTCGTGGCAGATCATGCCCTGGGTGAACAGACCGTCGAACGGTTCCTTCACGTCAAGATAGCCACATTCCTTCAGGGCACGGGTAAAGAAGCGGGAATACAGCAGGTGCAGCACCGCATGTTCCACGCCACCAATGTACTGGTCAACCGGCAGCCAGTAATCAACCGCAGCCCGGTCAAACGCCACGTCGGGGTTTTTCGGGGCGCAGAAGCGGGCGAAGTACCAGGACGACTCGAAGAAAGTATCGAAGGTGTCGGTTTCCCGGCGCGCGGCCTTACCACAGCATGGGCAGGTGGTGTTTTTCCAGGTCGGATGGCGCTCCAGCGGATTGCCCGGCTTGTCGAAGGTGACATCGTCGGGCAGCTGCACCGGCAGATCCTGTTCCGGCACCGGCACCACACCGCAGTCTTCGCAGTGAATCACCGGAATCGGGCAGCCCCAGTACCGCTGGCGGGAAACGCCCCAGTCGCGCAGACGGTACTGCACGGTACCATGGCCTTTTGCCAGCGACTCCACCTGACGGATGGCCACAGACTTGGCTTCAGTCTGGCTCAGGCCGTTCAGGAAGTCGGAGTTGATGGCAACCCCATCTTCCGAATAGGCGGTGTCAGAGGCTTCAAGGGCCGCCACGAACGCAGCGGTGTCTTCCCCCTTGGGGGCAACAACGGCTTTCACCGGCAGGCCATATTTCCGGGCGAAATCCATATCGCGCTGGTCGTGCGCCGGGCAGCCGAACACCGCCCCGGTGCCGTAATCCATCAGCACGAAGTTGGCGACATAGACCGGCACGGTCCAGTCAGGATTGAACGGGTGGCGTACCCGCAAACCAGTGTCAAAGCCCTTCTTTTCCGCAGTCTCAATCGCCTCTTCCGAGGTCCCGAGGCGGTCGCATTCGGCAATGAACTCGGTCAGCGCGGCATTGCCCGCAGCCAGTTCGGCAGTCAGCGGATGGTGCGGTGACAGGGCCAGGAACGAGGCCCCGAACAGAGTATCCGGGCGGGTAGTGAAGACTTCGACGGAGCCATCACGGTCCACCAGATCCCAATGGACACGGGCCCCTTCCGAGCGGCCGATCCAGTTGGACTGCATGGTACGGACCTTTTCCGGCCACCGCTCCAGCCCTTTGATGGCTTCCAGCAGATCATCGGCATAGGCGGTGATCTTCAGGAACCACTGATTCAGCTTGCGCCGTTCAACCAGTGCCCCGGTCCGCCAGCCTCGCCCGTCGATCACCTGCTCATTGGCCAGAACGGTGTTATCGACCGGATCCCAGTTGACCCACGACTCCTTGCGGTAGGCCAGGCCGGCCTTCAGGAAGTCGAGGAACATCTTTTGCTCGTGCCGGTAATACTCGGGGGCGCAGGTGGCAATTTCCCGCGACCAGTCAATCGACAGACCCATCGGCTTAAACTGGGCGCGCATGGTGTCGATGTTCTGGTAGGTCCAGGTACCGGGGTGGGCGCCACGCTCAATCGCGGCATTTTCCGCCGGCAGGCCAAAGGCATCCCAGCCCATCGGGTGCAGCACGTTAAAGCCCTGCGCCCGCTTAAAGCGGGCAACCACATCCCCTAGCGTATAATTGCGGACATGGCCCATGTGGATGCGCCCCGACGGATAGGGGAACATTTCCAGCACATAATATTTGGGGCGGGAGGTGTCTTCGGTCACCTCGAAGCAGCGGGCCTGTTCCCAGGCTGCCTGCCACTTCTGTTCGGTTGCCTTGACGTTGTAACGATCCTCGCGGGCCATGATGACACTTCACCTGAAACATGGGCCGTAGCAGGCCACCATCGATGGTCTGTTGCGGCAGAGAGACAGAAAACGGGGCGGGGGAAATCCCTCAGCGCGCCCCGGCGGAAAGGAAAGGGCAGGCGGACGCCTTACTTCGAGACGGCGACGCGCAGCTGGCGGGCCCGGGTCAGAATGGCGTTCTCCATTTCAGTCGCCGTCCCGGCGCTGACCGGGGTATCCGCCCAGCGGCCGCTGGAGGGATCAACAGCCTGACGGAACACCGAGACCTTCACACCGTCAGAGCGCAGGGCCCGGCCCAGAATAAAGACGTTGACCTTGAACCGTTCCTGCGGGGTTTCCGGTGTGGAATACCAGTCGGTGATAATGACGCCACCAAAGGGGTCAGCGGATGACAGCGGCATGAAGGAAATGGTGTCAAGGGCGGCGCGCCACAGGAAGGCATTGACGTTGACGCCGTTACCGCTGCCGCCGTCCTGTTCCTGATTTTTCTCGCCACCGAGAATATTCATCCCGCCTTTGCCGAAGACCGATCCGGATCCGCCTTCACCGCCGCGGGTCCATCGACCGTCGGAATTCTTTTCATAGGGGCGGGTGTCGGCATCGGCGCCGGCACATCCTGACAGGGCCAGAACCACGGCTGTCAGGCCGCCCAGCAGGGCCAGCGAACGACGGCGGGACCGTTGAGAGGGGGCAGTGGCAGACCGGGGAGTGTCCATTTTCGTCATCGCGATCGGTAACCTTAAGGCAAGCGGGACACCGGAAGATCTGCCAGAGAGGTCATCATAGGGACCGGCAGAAAGTGGCCCGGCAAACTTTTGGAGTCGGCCTTCCCGCAGGCGGGAGATTCGGCGCGGTACTCTATATATCAGTCCTGCCCCGGCATGGGGAAGGGGGTGTGCCATGCCGGGGGCGGCATTTTCCACCGGGGCAGGCCGCTGAGTGTTTAGAAAGAGTTAATAGAAGGGGGTAGATCTGTTGCACGGAAAACACACTGTGGGCAAATTGGCACAACGCCCGGCGCAGGCCGGTTGCCCCGCCCGGCGTAAAGTGGCTTGATGACCTCACCGTGATGTGATCGCCGCTCCGGTAGGGGGCTGTGTTCATGGCCCCCAGGGGGTCGCAGCGGTTCAACGACCTCGTTCCACTGAACCAAATTAGGGATTTGGGAAGAATGAAAAAGATCCTCATCGGCACCAGCGCTCTCGTCGCCGCCGCTGCTTTCGCTGGCTCCGCCAACGCTGCCGACCCGATTAAGCTGTCCGTCGGTGGCTACGGTGCCGTCATGGTTGGCTACGCCTCCAACGACGACGGCTATGTCACTGCCCTGGACCAGGAAGTCTCCGCTGTCGACGTTAAGGGCGACAACGAAATCCACTTCTCCGGTAAGACCACTCTCGACAACGGCCTGACCGTTGCCGTGAAGTACGAATTTGAAGCCGGTGGTCGTTCCGCCGACAAGACTAACGACGAGTGGTCGATTGCCGTCTCCGGCAACTTCGGTACCATCAAGACCGGCGCTGATGACAACGCCCTGATGATGATCCACAACAATGCTCCGGTTGTCGGCGGTCGTCTGTTCAATGGCGGCGCTGCGGATAACGATGTTCTGGGCGGTGCCTACGTCCTGCGTCCGACCTCTGCTAAGAACGTGGAGCTTCTTGCTGATACCGGCATCAACACCGGTGGCGATTCTGAGTCCATCAGCTATATTTCCCCGTCTTTCGCTGGTTTCACCTTCGGCGCATCTTATGTTCCGTCGGTTGACCAGGGTGAAAACCAGGCTGGCGCGACCAACCAGTCTGCTGGCGTTGTGTCTGATGGCTACGGCGTTGGTCTCGCCTACGCCGGTAAGTTCGGCGATGTCACCGTCGGTGCTGATATTGGCTGGCTGACCGCTGATAACGGTAACACCGTCGACTCTCACAACCAGTACCAGGCTGGCCTGAAGTTCGGTTACGCTGGCTTTGAAGTCGGCGGTGCCTATCGTGCCCTGCAGCAGGACGGTATCGAAGGCCGCAAGGATCAGGACGGTCGTTCCTGGGAAGCTGGCGTTTCCTACAAGACCGGTCCGTACGGTATTGCTCTGACCTACTTCGACATCTCTGTCGAAGAGAGTCAGACCATCAACCAGAACATCGGTGATAGCGAAGCGCAGATGTGGCAGCTGTCCACCTCTTACAACATGGGTCCGGGCGTCGATCTGGTCGGCGGTCTGGCTTATGTTTCCTTCGACTCGACCGATAACAATGGCGTTTCTGGCGCGCTCAACTCCAACGACGGTTGGGTTGCTGCTACCGGTCTGTCTCTGACCTTCTAATTTCCTGCCTGTTCCGCAGGCTTGAAATGGGAAAAGGGCTCCTTCGGGGGCCCTTTTTCTTTTTGTATCTCCGTTTTTGTCTGATCGGTATCGGCTGCGATGGACGTAAAAAAAGACTGACACCGTTTTTCAGGTCGTCAGTCTTTTGATCTGAGAGGAAGAGGGGAGTTTACCGGAAAACCCCGCCGGATAATGCTTCCGCAGGGACTCCCATCGGCCCGAATCCGCTTTTCCCAAGAAACTGCCGGTGTGCCTGCAGGGCCCAGACCACAGTGGGGAAAGCCAGTTCATCCCACGGGATGTCGCCCCAATCCACCAGATTTGTCTCAAGGCTTTCTGTGCCGGGGGCATGATCCGGGGTATCCATTTCTGCCCGGTAGATCATATGTACCTGTCCGATACGCGGCAGGCTGAACAACCCGATCAGGGCACCGACCGTGACCCGGGCGCAGCCTTCTTCCCACACTTCACGGGCCGCACCGGCTTCGGTGGTCTCGCCCAGTTCCATATATCCAGCTGGCATGGTCCAAAATCCGACACAGGGTTCAATCGCCCGACGGACCAGCAGATATTTGTCCTGCCAGGTGCAGACTGCCCCGACCACGATTTTCGGGTTTTCATAATTGATGAAACCGCAGGTGTCACAGACCAGCCTCTGGCGGTCATCGCCTTCGGGGATCTGATGCGTGAAGCGTCCGGGGCTGACCACGTCGGACGGAACGGACATAGCTGTACTCCTGCGGATTTCAGGGACCTGCCTTGGCAAACAGGAACGGGCTGCCCAGTGTGGCGCTGCATTGCCTGAACGGCAAGAGTCCGATAGAATGTTTTCTCTTTGTTCTCTTTTGAAGCAGGGGCAGCGGAGCTGGGTATGACCCCGTCCAGAGAAGTGATCTGCCGAGACTGTCTGACCACCGCAGGAGGGTTGGAAGACGTGCAGCGGTGCCCCGCCTGTGGATCTCCGCGTGTGCTGCATCATCCGGAGTTACGGTCACTGGCGATTGCTCATATTGATTGCGACTCGTTTTATGCCTCGATTGAAAAGCGTGACAGTCCGGCCCTGAAAGACAAGCCGCTGCTGATTGGTGGGACCGGGCCGCGCTCTGTTGTGTCAACAGCCTGTTATATTGCCCGCCGGTATGGCTGCCGGTCGGCGATGCCGATGTATAAGGCACGGGAATTATGCCCGCAGGCAGTGGTCTTGCCGCCCGATCACGGCAAATACAAGCGGGTCAGTACAGAAATTCACCGGATCTTTCAGTACTACACGGATGTGATACAGCCAATCGCATTGGATGAAGCCTATCTCGATCTGGCGCATCGGGATGACATCCCCGAGGTGCTGGCGAATATTGCCCTGCGGGTGGAGCAGGAGGTCGGGATCAGCGTTTCTATCGGGCTGGCGTACTGCAAGTTTCTGGCAAAGATGGCCAGTGATCTCAATAAACCCCGTGGTTTTTCCATCATCGGGCGGCAGGAGGCGATGGCCTTTCTGGCACCGCGTCCGGTCCGGGCCATCCATGGCGTTGGCCCGGCCTTGGAACGCAAACTGATCGAGCAGGGGTTTACCACAGTTGCCGATCTTCAGGTCGCCAGTCCGCTGGATCTGAAAGCCCGCTTTGGGTCGATGGGCCGCTATCTCTGGCATCTGGCACGGGGAGAGGATGACAGACCGGTGAATACCGACCGTGAGGCAAAGTCGATTTCAGCGGAAACGACATATGATGTTGACCAGTCAGATCCGGATGCGCTGCTGGCAACCCTGAAAGGGCTGGCCGACAGGGTGGAAACCCGTTTGAAGCGGGCTGATCTGTCGGCCAGTGTTGTTCAGATCAAATTAAAGACCCCGGATTTTCGCCTGTTAACCCGGCAGGCGCGGTTGCCGGACCCGACACAACTGGCCCGGCAACTGATGCGGCATGCCGAGCCATTGTTGCGGCGGGAGGCGACCGGCCGGGCGTTCCGGTTGGTCGGTCTTGGGGTTGATGGCCTTGGGCCGTCCAGCGCCGCTGACCCCCCGGACCTCTTCTCTCTTTAAACCGATGCGGTCAGGTGGGGCGATGCAGCCATGACAGGATCAGAAAGCGGGAAATGGAATCCTGACGCGGCAGGGCCCAGCCTTCGCCTTCAGCAAACCAACCGTCACGGAATGTTTTGATTTCGTCACGATGAAACCAGCGGGCCGATTCCAGTTCTTTGGGATCGACGGTGATGGTTTCACTGCTGGCAACCGCCTCAAACCCAACCATCAGCGAGCCGGGGAAGGGCCAGGGCTGGCTGGCGATATAGCGGGCCTCGGCAATATGAATGCCTGCCTCCTCAAAGACCTCGCGTGCGACGGCCTGTTCCAGCGTTTCCCCCGGCTCTACGAAACCGGCAAGGGTGGAGACGGCTCCGGGGGCCCATGAGGCCTGCCGTCCGAGCAGGACGCGGTCTTTGCCGTCGGTTACCAGCATGATGACTGCCGGGTCGGTCCGCGGGAAGTGCGATGCCCCGCAGTCAGCGTTGTTACACCGCCGGACGTGACCGCCATCTGTCATCGTCAGGCCAGATCCGCAGACGCTGCAAAAATTGGTCCGGCGATGCCACAGGATCAGGCCCCGGGCATAGACATGCTGGCTGGCATCGGCCCCACTCAGGTCCGGTCCGTTCTCGCGCAGATCCCGCCAGACCGCATCCTGTGGGGTTCCCGTGGGTTCCTCTTCTGCCGTGCCCCAGTCATGAGCAAATACCGGGATCGTCCCTTCAAGGCCGAGAAAAATACTTTGTTCCGGCGTAGGACCAATCGCTGTGGGGGGCAGGGGCAGGGGGGCTGCATCGGCGGTGGTCAGATGTTTTCCACCCCACATCATCAGGACACGGGCATCAGGGTGGGACCACAGGGTGGCTAGATGGGCGGGATCGGAGCGCAGATGGTGGGCGCGGTCGATCGGGGCCTGAGCATAAGCGAGCGGGCGGGGAAGCATCAGAGTCCGTTTCCTGTCTGTTTTCCCTGAAGACCGGGGTGATGACAGGTATGGAGCGGAAGCCTGTGCCCTGCAAGAGGTCTGATCGATCCCGCTGTTGTTCCGAGTCCGCAATTATGGCGCTTTCGCGTGAACAGGGTGTGATTAGCCCTTGCTATTCTGTCCGCTTCCCCTGATATAGTGCCCTTGGAAGGCTGGCGATGGACGAACTCCTCGCCAACCGGGTCAGGTCCGGAAGGAAGCAGCCCTAACGAGTTCCGGTTCGGGTCGTCGTCCAGTCTTCCACCTGCTTTGCCAGTGCGCTGCCGTTCTTTTTCCTCAGCCAGACCAGAAGCCGGCGGATGACCGATCAGACCCTCTCTGCTTCCGGCGCCACTGCTTCCGGTACTTCCGGCCCCGCCGCTTACCGGGTTCTGGCGCGAAAATACCGTCCCAGTGATTTCACGACCCTGATCGGACAGGATGCGCTGGTCCGCACCCTGTCGAATGCCCTGCAGTCTGGCCGTCTTGCACAGGCCTACGTGCTGACCGGGGTCAGGGGGGTTGGCAAGACCACCACGGCGCGCATTATTGCCCGTGCTCTCAACTGCATCGGCCCGGATGGGCAGGGTGGCCCGACGATTCAGCCCTGCGGGGTCTGTGAGTCCTGCCGCGCCATTGCCGAAGACCGCCATGTCGATGTCATCGAAATGGATGCGGCCAGCCGCACCGGCGTCAATGACATGCGGGAAATTCTGGACGGGGTCCGCTATCGCCCGACCAGTGCCCGCTATAAAGTCTACATCATCGACGAAGTGCACATGCTCTCGACGGCGGCGTTCAACGCGTTGCTGAAAACGCTGGAAGAGCCGCCGGAGCATGTGAAGTTTATCTTTGCCACCACCGAGATCCGGAAGGTTCCGGTGACCGTTCTATCGCGCTGCCAGCGGTTTGATCTGCGCCGGGTTGGGGCAGATCTGCTTGCTGGACATTTCCACCGGATTGTCGAAACCGAAGGGGCAGCGGTTGAAGACGCGGCGCTGGCTTTGCTGGCGCGGGCCGCCGATGGCAGCGTGCGGGATGGCCTGTCCTTGCTGGATCAGGCCATTGCCCATGCCGGTGCCGTCGGTGGGGGCGGTACGGTGACGGAAGCGCAGGTCCGCGAGATGCTGGGTCTTGCCGACCGGGGGCAGGTCTTTGATCTGTTCGATGCCCTGATGCGTGGGGATATTGCCTCGGCGCTGGCGGTTCTGGCTGACCAGCATGCGGCCGGGGCTGATCCGGTGGTGGTCCTGAATGACCTGCTGGACCTGACGCACTGGCTCACCCGCCTGAAGGCCACCCCGCAGGCTGCTGAAGATCCGATGCTGGGTGAGGCGGAGCGGGTGCGTGGCCGGGAGATGGCTGAAAAGCTGTCGATGGCTGTCCTGACCCGTACATGGCAGATGCTGTTGAAGGCGGTGGCGGAAGCCAGAATGGCCGGAAACCCGATGCAGGCGACGGAAATGGCGCTGATCCGCCTGACCTATGCCGCCGACCTGCCGACCCCGGCGGATGTGGTCGCTAAAGCGCCCCCGCGTGGTCCGGTTGGGTCTGCTCCCTCTGGTGGCGGGATGCCGCCGGGGCCATCGGGCGCCGTTTCGGCACCTCCGGCCGGGGAGGGGGTGCCGCGATCCCGACCGTCTCCCGGACCACTGAATTCTCCTGCTTCTGCTCCCCAGCCTCAGGCTGCCCGTCCTGCGGTATCAGCGCCCTCTTCGCCGCAGTCCGGCCCGGCGATGGTGCCGCCGTGGGAAGACATGCCTTCAGCCCTTCCGGCCTACGATGGCCCGCCGGAGCCGCCACCGCATGACGGGGGCGGTCTTCCGCCCGGTCCTGCGGCAGCGGGGGGGGCATCTGCCCCGGTGTCGTTTGACCGGCTGGTGGCGATGTTTAAAAGCCGCCGCGAGGCGGTTCTGTCAGTCCATCTGGAGCGCGATGTGCATCTGGTGCGCTATGAGCCGGGTCGGCTGGAATACCGCCCGACTCCGCAGGCGCCGCAGGATCTTGCCACCCGTGTGGCCAAATGCCTCAATCTGTGGACCGGGCAGCGGTGGGCGGTGCTGACGTCCACTGCGGTCGGGGACCCGACCCTGTTTGAGCAGACGATGACCGGCGCCAAGGCGCATCCGCTGGTACAGGCGGCCTTGCGTGCGTTTCCGTCTGCCAGTATTGGAACCATCAGGGATCTGGAGCCGTCGGATGACCTTCCGGGCTCTTCCGGGGCCTTTGTGCCGGTGATGGTGCCGGATGCCGCCGGATTTGGCGGTGACTTTACCGACGATACCGCCGAATTCGGCGGTGAATTTGACTGATTGAAAGTGGAGAGCAAGCGCCATGAAAAACCTTGGCAATCTGATGAAGCAAGCCCAGCAGATGCAGCAGAAGATGACTGAGATGCAGGCGAAGCTGGCGGAAACCGAGGTGACCGGCAGCGCTGGCGGCGGCATGGTTCAGGTGACTCTGAACGGCAAGGGCGATATGAAGAAGATCGTCCTGGAAGCGCAGGCCGTTGACCCTGAAGACAAAGAAACGCTGGAAGACCTGATTCTGGCTGCTCATAACGACGCCAAGCAGAAGGCTGAGGCGATGATGTCGGCTGAAATGCAGAAGGTCACCGGTGGTCTGTCCCTGCCGCCGGGTCTGAAGCTGCCGTTCTGATCCACACCGGGGAGGGGCCGCGATGGCTGGCGCCGAGATTGACCGTCTGATGCAGATGCTGGCCCGGCTGCCCGGTCTGGGGCCGCGTTCGGCCCGCCGGACGGCCCTGCATTTGCTGAAACGGCGCGATACGGCGCTGGAGCCGCTGCTGGCGGCCCTGACCGAGGTGCGCGACCGGGTCCGGTCCTGCTCGGTCTGCGGTAATCTGGATACCCGGGATCCCTGCGCGGTCTGTTCTGATCCGCGCCGGGATCCCGGGCTGTTGTGTGTGGTGGCTGATGTCGATGACCTGTGGGCGCTGGAGCGGACTAGGGCGTTTCCGGGGCGGTATCATGTTCTTGGCGGGGTGCTGTCAGCACTTGATGGCATCGGGCCCGAAGACCTGAGTGTTGCGTCGCTGGTCAGCCGTGCCGCCTCGCAGGATGTGGCGGAAGTGATTCTGGCGTTGTCGGCAACGGTGGATGGCCAGACCACCGCGCATTATGTGGCGGACCGTCTGCGGGAGTGTTCGGTCCGGATTTCTGGTCTGGCCCATGGTGTGCCGATTGGCGGCGAGCTTGATTACCTTGATGATGGCACTCTCAGTCAGGCGCTGCGCGCCCGCCGCCCGGTCTGAGGGGCTGCCTGTTCTTTCCTCCGGTGACGGATCCCGATTTTCATCATGGTTAATGACCCTCTGTCCCTGTACCGGGCCCAGCTGGCCCGGGGTGAACTGAAGGCTGATCCGGTGCAGGAACTGGCGGCCAGGAAACTGTCCGATCTGTTCCATGCCCTTAAAGGCTATCAGCCGGTGGCCCGTCCGACGGGCCCTGCCGGGCTGCTGGCCCGGTTTGGCTTTGGCCGACAGGCGGATGTGCCGCCCCCGCCGCGGGGTCTGTATCTGCACGGTCCGGTCGGGCGCGGAAAGTCCATGCTGATGGATCTGTTCGTCAGGGCTGCCCCGGTCAAGGAATGTCGCCGCGTTCATTTTCATGAGTTTCTGCGTGACTTTCATGCTGCCCTGCATCAGTGGCGGCAGCAGAAGGGGCGCGATGATGCAGACCCAATTCCGCCGCTGGCGCGGAAAATTGCCGAAGAAAACTGGCTGCTGTGTCTCGATGAGCTGGAAATCCGCGATATTGCCGATGCGATGATTGTCGGGCGGATTTTTGAGGAGCTGTTCAAGGCGGGCGTTGTGGTGGTCACCACGTCGAACCGTGAGCCGGACGACCTGTATAAAGATGGCCTGCAGCGCGAGAAGTTTCTGCCGTTTATTGCCCTGATCAAGCAGAAGTTCGAACTGATCGAGCTTGCCTCGCCAACGGATTACCGTCTTGGCCGGATCAAGGGCGCACCGGTCTATCAGCAGCCGTTGGGGCCGCAGGCCACTGCGGCTCTGGATGATCTGTTCCAGCGGATGACCGCCGGGCGCCCGGTCGGACCGGCAACTCTTTCGGTCATGGGGCGGGCGATATTGGTTCCCCGGTCGAGCGGGGATGTCGCAAGGTTCACTTTTTCTGATCTCTGCGAGCGTCCGCTGGCGGCAAATGACTATCTCCATATCGCTTCGTTATATGATGCGGTGTTTATCGATAACGTTCCGTTATTGGGTCCGGCAAATCGCGATGCTGCCCGCCGCTTCGTTATGCTGATTGATGCTCTCTATGATCATCGGACTTTGGTCGTGATGTCAGCGGAATCCGCCCCTGAAACCCTCTATCCGGAAGGGGACGGGGCCTTTGAATTTCAACGCACGGTCTCCCGTCTGATGGAAATGCAGGCGGAGTCCTATATCGGTCAGAAGCACCTGTCGTGATCGGCCCGGACCCGGTCCGACCCGCACCGTTACGGGAAAAACGGCATAAAAATGACAGATGCCGCCAGTCGGATTCCGGCTGGCGGCTCTTTTTTTCGACGGGATCTTCCTCTCTCTGCCGGGGGGGAGGAGACCGCAGAAACCCACCCCACCTCCCTACCCGGAGTAGCTACCCGCATGGGTGGGATTGGCGGGGTTCCGCAGAATCCTGCAAGGACAGGGCCGGGGATGGGCTAATACAAGTTCTTATGGCTGGAAATCGAGGAATAATCTTGCGTGAAGCCGGAAAAGAAACCGGCGCAAAACAAGCAATCGCCTTGCTTTCTTACCGGAATCGCGTTACCAAAAGCCGCCCATAAGGGTTGCCGACTCGATTGTGGTGCAGCGCTCCGGGTGGCCCGGGCGGGATGGTGCGGTGCAGTATCCGCGGTCCTGTCCGGCCGGTGTCCCTGGCCGGTGAGCAGCGAGGCGGTGAAGACCATTTCTTTTCTCTGGCCCAATCTCATACGAGGGGACATTCAATGGCACGCAAGAAGATCGCTCTGGTCGGTGCTGGTAACATCGGCGGCACCCTGGCGCATCTGATCGGTCTGAAGGAACTGGGCGACGTCGTCCTGTTCGACATCGCCGAAGGCATTCCGCAGGGCAAGGGGCTCGATATCGCTGAGTCCACCCCGGTCGAGGGTGTCGATGCCGCCTACACCGGCGTGACCAACGATTACACCGCCCTGAAGGGCGCTGATGTGGTGATCGTGACCGCCGGCGTGCCGCGCAAGCCGGGCATGTCCCGTGATGACCTGATCGAAATCAACGCCAAGGTCATGGCCTCCGTCGGTAAGGGCATCAAGGAAAACTGCCCGGGCGCCTTCGTGATCGTCATCACCAACCCGCTGGACGCGATGGTGTGGGTGCTGCGCGAGGCTTCCGGCCTGCCGCACAACAAGGTCGTCGGCATGGCCGGCGTTCTGGACTCCGCCCGCTTCCGTTACTTCCTGGCGGAAGAATTCAAGGTTTCCGTCAAGGACGTCACCGCCTTCGTGCTGGGCGGCCACGGCGACACCATGGTTCCGCTGACCCGTTACTCCACCGTCGCCGGTATTCCGCTGCCGGATCTGGTGAAGATGGGCTGGACCTCGCAGGAAAAGCTGGACCAGATCGTGCAGCGCACCCGTGACGGCGGCGCTGAGATTGTCGGTCTGCTGAAGACCGGCTCCGCCTTCTATGCTCCGGCCGCTTCCGCCGTGCAGATGGCTGAGTCGTACCTGAAGGATCAGCGCCGCGTTCTGCCGTGCGCTGCCTGGGTTGAAGGTCAGTATGGCCTCGACGGCATCTATGTCGGCGTGCCGGTGATCATCGGTGAAAACGGCGTGGAAAAGGTTGTCGAAATCGAGCTGAACGCCGATGAAGTCACCATGTTCAACGCTTCCGTTGACGCGGTGCGCGGCCTGCTCGCCAAGTCCAAGGAACTGATGCCGAAGGACTGAGGTCCTTCCCGGGACCGGTCCTGAGGGATCGTCCCCGGGGCGGGCTGCCGCACAGACGCGCTGCCCGCCCCGGGGACCTTCATACAGACAAGCCAACCAAGAGAAGGCTGACCAGATGAACATTCATGAGTATCAGGCGAAGGAACTGCTGAAGAAGTTCGGCGTTCCGGTGCTGGCCGGTGGTGTCGCTTACACCGCTGAGGAAGCCGAGAAGGTGGCTCAGGGCCTGACTTCCCCGGTTTTCGTGGTGAAGTCCCAGATCCACGCCGGTGGCCGTGGCAAGGGCAAGTTCAAGGAAGCGTCTGCGGGCGACAAGGGCGGCGTTCGCGTCGTCAAGACCGCCGCTGACGTTAAGGAAAACGCCGGCCAGATGCTGGGCGCCACTCTGGTGACCCACCAGACCGGCGCGGAAGGCAAGCAGGTCAAGCGCGTCTACATCGAGTCCGGCTGCGATATTAAGCGCGAGCTGTACCTGTCGATGCTGGTTGACCGCGCCAGCTCCCGCGTTTCCGTGATGGTCTCCACCGAAGGTGGGATGGACATCGAAGAAGTCGCCGCCCACACCCCGGAAAAGATCATCGTTCAGGATATCGATCCGGCTTCGGGCATTTCCGGCTTCCACTGCCGCAAGCTGGCGTTCGCGCTGGGTCTGGAAGGCAAGCAGGTCGGGGCTTTCACCAAGCTGATGACCAACCTGTACAACTGCTTCCTCGGTCTGGATGTCGCCCTGCTGGAAATCAACCCGCTGGTCGTGACCGGTGAAGGCGATGTCATTCCGCTGGACTGCAAGATGTCCTTCGATGACAACTCGCTGTACCGCCACAAGGACATCGAGGAAATGCGCGATGAGGACGAAGAAGATCCGTCCGAAATCGAAGCGGCCCAGCACTCGCTGAACTACATCAAGCTCGATGGCGAAATCGGCTGCATGGTGAACGGTGCCGGTCTGGCGATGGCCACCATGGACATCATCAAGCTGTACGGCGGCTCCCCGGCCAACTTCCTTGACGTTGGCGGCGGCGCCACCAAGGAACGTGTGACCACCGCCTTCAAGATCATTCTGCGTGATCCGAACGTGAAGGGCATTCTTGTCAACATCTTCGGCGGCATCATGCGCTGCGACGTTATCGCCGAAGGCGTGATTGCCGCTGCCCGTGAAGTGTCCCTGAACGTGCCGCTGGTGGTGCGTCTGGAAGGCACCAACGTCGAACTCGGCAAGAAGATCATGAGTGAATCCGGTCTGCCGATCATTGCCGCCGACAATCTGGCGGATGCGGCCGAAAAGGTCGTCAAGGCCGTGAAGGAGGCGAAGTAATGGCTGTTCTCATTGGTAAGGACACCAAGGTCATCTGTCAGGGCTTCACTGGCGCTCAGGGGACCTTCCACTCCGAACAGGCGATTGCCTACGGCACCAAGATGGTTGGCGGTGTGACCCCCGGTAAGGGCGGCACCAAGCACCTCGATCTGCCGGTGTTCGATACCGTTGCCGAAGCGAAGGAACGCACCGGGGCGAATGCCACCGTGATTTACGTTCCGCCGCCGTTCGCTGCTGATGCCATCCTCGAAGCGATTGACGCCGAGCTGGAACTGGCCGTCTGCATCACCGAAGGCATTCCGGTGCTGGACATGGTCCGCGTCAAGCGGGCGCTGGTCAACTCCAAGACCCGCCTCGTCGGTCCGAACTGCCCGGGTGTCATCACCCCGGGTGAGTGCAAGATCGGCATCATGCCGGGCCACATTCACATGCGTGGCAAGATCGGTGTGGTGTCCCGTTCCGGCACCCTGACCTATGAAGCCGTGGCCCAGACCACTGCTGCCGGTCTCGGCCAGTCCACCTGCATCGGCATCGGTGGTGACCCGGTCAACGGCACGAACTTCATCGACTGCCTGGAAATGTTCCTGGCTGACGATGAAACCCAGGGCATCATCATGATCGGTGAAATCGGTGGCTCCGCGGAAGAAGAAGCCGCTGAGTTCATCAAGCAGAGCAAGGTGAAGAAGCCGATGGTCGGCTTCATCGCCGGTGTCACCGCCCCGCCGGGCAAGCGCATGGGCCATGCCGGTGCGATCATTTCCGGCGGTAAGGGCACTGCTGATGCCAAGATGGACGCCATGCGTTCCGCTGGCATCGTGGTGGCTGACAGCCCGTCGGCACTGGGCAGCACCATGCTGCAGCTGATGAAGGGCTAAGGTCCTGACGGTTGGCCCGGGGACCCGGTGGAAATTCTTTCTGCCGGGATTGCCCGGGCCCGCTGTCAAAACCATGTTACGTGTCCCGGGCCCCTTGATCCCCTGTGCCCGGGAGAGACATGAACCAGGGGATCACGACTGTCCGGGAGCACCCCGGCCCGGCGGTCCAAACTGAAAAAACGGGCAGAATGCATAGGACGGGAAGCGTGGAAGCTTCGTTCTTGACTGGCGCCAACGCCACCTTCATCGCCGAGCTTTACCAACGGTATCTCGACGATCCCGCATCGGTTGACCCGAGCTGGGTCGGCCTGTTCAAAGAGCTGATGGAAGACCCTGCCGCGCTGGCGCGCGAAGTGAAGGGTCCGTCCTGGGGCCGTACCGACCGGAAAGTGATCGGCAGCGTTGATCCCGACGCGCCCCCGGCTCCTAAGAAGAAGCCGGATGCCGCGAAGGATGCCGCCCCGGTTGCCGGTGGCCTGTCTGAGCAGGACGTCCGCGCCCGGGTGCTGGATTCCATCCGCGTCCTGATGATGATCCGCACCTACCGGGTGCGGGGTCACCTGATGGCTGCGCTGGATCCGCTGCAGATTCAGGGCCCGGTTCCGCATCCGGAACTGGACTACCGGACCTATGGCTTCACCGAGGCTGATCTCGACCGCGAGATCTTCATCGACAACGTGCTGGGTCTGGAAAAGGCCAAGCTGCGGGACATCATCGCGCTGGTGCAGAAGACGTACTGCTCCACCATCGGCGTCGAGTTCATGCATATTCAGGACCCCGACCAGAAGGCGTGGATCCAGAAGCGTATCGAAGGCAGCCGTAACGAGACCGAATTCTCCGCCCTTGGCAAGCGCACCATTCTGGAGCGTCTCTGTCAGGCTGAAGGGTTCGAGAAGTTCCTGCAGGTCAAGTACACCGGAACCAAGCGCTTTGGTCTGGAAGGCGGCGAAGCCACCATTCCGGCGATCGAACAGATCCTGAAGCGTGGCAGCCAGCTGGGTGTTGAGGACGTTGTGATCGGCATGGCCCACCGTGGCCGCCTGAACATCCTGACCAACATCATGCACAAGCCTTACCGGGCGATGTTCTCCGAGTTCCAGGGCAACTCTGCGAACCCGGATGACGTCCAGGGTTCCGGCGACGTGAAATATCACCTCGGGACCTCGGTTGACCGCGAGTTCGACGGCAAGACCGTCCATCTGTCGCTGCAGCCGAACCCGTCGCATCTGGAGACCGTCGATCCGGTGGTGCTCGGCAAGGTCCGTGCCCGGCAGACCCAGATCGGGGATACCGAGCGCGTGCGCGTGCTCGGCCTGCTGATCCATGGCGACGCGGCCTTCTCCGGTCAGGGTGTGGTGGCGGAATGCTTCGGCATGAGCCAGCTGAAGGGCTACCGTACCGGTGGGACCATCCATCTGGTGATCAACAACCAGATCGGTTTCACCACCTCGCCGCAGTACAGCCGGTCCGGCACCTACTGCACCGAAATCGCCAAGATGGTTCAGGCCCCGATCCTGCACGTCAACGGTGACGATCCGGAAGCGGTGCTCCATGCTGCCCGCGTGGCGATTGAATACCGTCAGGCCTTCAAGGCCGACGTGGTTCTGGATATCGTCTGCTACCGCCGTCAGGGCCATAACGAATCCGATGAACCGGCCTTCACCCAGCCGACCATGTACAAAAAGATCGGGGGGCACACCACCACCCGTCAGATGTACGCGGCCAAGCTGGTGCAGGATGGCGTGATGACCGCCGAAGAGGCGGAAGAAGTCTACGCCGCTTTCCAGCGTCATCTGGAAAAGGAATTCGAGGCGGCCAATTCCTACAAGCCGAATAAGGCTGACTGGCTGGAAAGCCGTTGGAAGGGCCTGACCTGGCTGTCTGGCGAAGAAGAGTTCCGGGAATATGACACTCAGGTGTCGCTGGAAGATCTGCAGAAGGTCGGCAAGGCGCTGTACACCCCGCCGCAGAACTTTGACGTCAACCGTAAGATCCTGCGCCAGCTGAAGGCCAAGGAAGAAATGTTTGCCACCGGCAAGGATTTCGACTGGGGTACCGGCGAAGCGCTTGCCTTCGGGACTCTGGTGCTGGAAGGCCATCCGGTCCGTCTGTCCGGTCAGGACTGCGGCCGTGGTACTTTCTCGCAGCGTCATTCGGTGCTGGTCGATCAGACCTCTGAAAACACCTACGCGCCGCTGAACAACATTGATCCGAAGCAGGCCCATTACGAAGTGCTCGACAGCCCGCTGTCTGAATACGGGGTGCTGGGCTACGAATTCGGCTACTCGCTGGCGGAACCGAACGGTCTGACCCTGTGGGAAGCCCAGTTCGGTGACTTTGCCAACGGCGCACAGATCATCTTCGATCAGTACATTTCGTCCTCTGAGTCGAAGTGGCTGCGTATGTCCGGTCTGGTCGTGCTGTTGCCGCATGGCTTTGAAGGGCAGGGGCCGGAACACTCTTCCGCCCGTCCGGAACGCTATCTGCAGCTCTGCGCTGAAGACAACATGCAGGTCTGTAACCTGACGACTCCGGCGAACTACTACCATGCCCTGCGGCGTCAGGTGCGGCGTAACTTCCGTAAGCCGCTGATCATCATGACCCCGAAGTCGCTGCTGCGTCACAAGCTGGCGGTCAGCGATCTGGCCGATTTCGGTCCGGGTTCGTCGTTCAAGCGTGTGATCGGTGAAACCGCTGCCCTGAAGCCCGACGCACAGATCCGCCGCGTCGTGCTGTGCACCGGCAAGGTCTACTATGACCTGCTGCAGGCGCGTCAGGACAAGGGCATCGACGACGTGGCTCTGGTCCGTGTTGAGCAGCTGTATCCGTGGCCGAAGGACTCGGTGAAGGCTGTTCTGGCCCAGTACCCGAACGCCGATGTGGTGTGGTGCCAGGAAGAGCCGGCCAACGGCGGTTACTGGACCTTTGTTAAGCTGCGCCTTGACTTCATCATCGAAGAGCTGGGTCACAAGTCCGGCAAGGCGCTGTATGTGGGTCGTCCGGCCTCGGCCTCTCCGGCCACCGGCAGCTACAAGAAGCATAATGCCGAACAGGCTCTGCTGACGGATCAGGCGCTGACTTACGCCACCGCCGATCTGCCGCAGCCCTTCACGCGGGCCTCCAAGCTGGGATAACGGGGGGAGATTTCCCCCCTTCTTCCCCACCCGATGCCGAAAAACGACGACGAAATTGAGGACGTCATGGCTACCGAACTGAAAGTCCCCGCTCTGGGCGAATCCATCTCTGAAGCGACCGTTGCCAAGTGGCTGAAGAAAGTCGGCGACACCGTTAAGGTCGACGAGCCGCTGGTGGAACTGGAAACCGACAAGGTGACCACCGAAGTTCCGTCCCCGGTCTCCGGCGCGATTGCCGAAATCATCGCCGCTGAAGGTGCTGAAGTGGCGATTGGCGCGGTTCTGGCGATCATCGCCGAAGGCGCTGCCGGTAATGTTTCTGCCGCTCCGGCTGCCGCCGCTGCCCCGGTTGCGACTCCGGCCCCGGCCGCTGCTGCCCCGGCTCCGGCTGCTGCTCCGGCCCCGGCGGCTGTGTCTGCCAATCTTGACTATCCGCTGGCCCCGGCCGTGCGGAAGCTGGTGGAAGACAACAGCCTCGACGCGTCCAAGATCCCGGCCACCGGGAAGGATGGCCGTCTGAGCAAGGAAGACGTGCTGGCTTTCATCGCCGCTGGCAAGCAGGCCCCGAATGCCGCTGCGCAGGCTGCCACTGCGGCCATGCAGCCGGGCGCTGCCGCCACTGCTGCCCGTGGTCCGCGCGAAGAACGCGTCAAGATGACCCGTCTGCGCCGCTCGGTCGCCAAGCGCCTGAAGGATGCCCAGAACACCGCCGCCATGCTGACCACTTTCAACGAAGTGGACATGACCAACGTGATGGCGCTGCGTAACCAGTACAAGGACAACTTCGAGAAGCGCCATGGCGTGCGCCTCGGCTTCATGTCCTTCTTCGTCAAGGCCTGCGTGCAGGCCCTGCAGGAGATCCCGGCGGTTAATGCTGAGATCGATGGCGACGACATCATCTATAAAAACTACTACGACATCTCGGTCGCCGTCGGCGGTCCGCAGGGTCTGGTGGTGCCGGTGGTGCGCGACTGTGACAAGCTGTCCTTCTCTGAAATCGAGAAGACCATCGGCGCTTTCGGCAAGAAGGCCCGTGATGGCAAGCTGACCATGGAAGACATGCAGGGCGGTACCTTCACCGTGTCCAACGGTGGCGTGTATGGCTCCCTGATGTCCACCCCGATCCTGAACCCGCCGCAGTCCGGTATTCTGGGGATGCACAAGACCCAGATGCGCCCGATGGTGATGCCCGATGGGTCGATCCAGGCCCGCCCGATGATGTATCTGGCGCTGTCCTACGATCACCGGATCATTGACGGCAAGGAAGCGGTGACCTTCCTCGTCCGCGTCAAGGAATGCCTGGAAGATCCGGCCCGTATCCTGATGGACATCTGAGACTGATCAGAGCAAGCGGGGGCCTTAGAGGCCCCCGCTGTGTCTGTGGCGTCTTTATTCTGAAGTCGAAACAACTGCGGTGGGCCCGGTTGGGGCTTTTGTACCGCGACTGGTCCGGTAGGGCCGTTTGAGTAAGGGATCCTGCACATGTCCGAACAATTTGATGTCGTCGTCGTCGGCGGTGGTCCGGGCGGGTATGTCTGCGCCATCCGCGCGGCCCAGCTTGGCCTGAAGGTTGCCTGCGTTGAAAAGCGCGGCGCTCTCGGCGGTACCTGCCTGAACGTCGGCTGCATTCCGTCCAAGGCGCTGCTGCATGCCTCGCACATGTACGAAGCCGCTGCCCACCACGTGGGGGATCTGGGTGTCGAAGTGGCGGGCGTGACCCTCAATCTGCCGAAGATGATGGCCCACAAGGATAAGGTCGTCACCGACAACACCGGCGGGATCGAATTTCTGTTCAAGAAGAACAAGGTCACCTATGTGAAGGGTGCTGGCCGGATTTCCGGTCCGGGCACGATCGAAGTCACCGGCGAACAGCCGCAGACCCTGACCGCCAAGAACATCGTGATCGCCACCGGCTCTGACGTGACTCCGCTGCCGGGCGTTCAGATCGACGAAGAAACCATCGTTTCCTCCACCGGTGCCCTGAAGCTGGCCTCGGTGCCGAAGAAGCTGATCGTCATCGGCGCTGGCGTGATCGGTCTGGAGCTGGGCTCGGTGTGGCGCCGTCTGGGCGCAGAGGTCACCGTTGTCGAGTTCCTCGACTACATTCTGCCGCCGATGGATGGTGAAGTGCGGAAGCAGGCGCAGCGGACCCTGTCCAAGCAGGGCCTGAACTTCCTGCTGGGTCACAAGGTGACCGGGGCTGCCAAGACCAACGAAGGGGTTGCTCTGACGGTTGAACCCGCTGCCGGCGGCGAAGCCCAGACCCTGACTGCTGATGTGGTTCTGGTGGCGATTGGCCGTCGCCCGTATACCGAAGGTCTGGGGCTGGAAAGCGTTGGTCTGTCGGTCAACGCCCGTGGCTTCATTGAGGTTGATCACGACTATCAGACCAAGGCGCAGGGCGTGTTTGCCATCGGTGATGTCATCGGCGGCCAGATGCTGGCTCACAAGGCCGAAGAAGAAGGTGTCGCGGTGGCCGAGCTGATTGCCGGTCAGTCCGGTCACGTCAACTACGGTGCCATTCCGTCGGTGGTGTATACCAGCCCGGAAATTGCCATGGTCGGTAAGACCGAAGAGCAGCTGAAGGCTGAAGGCGTCGCCTATAAGGTCGGCAAGTTCCCCTTTACCGCCAATGGTCGTGCCCGTGCCAATGCTGACACCGAAGGCTTCGTGAAGGTTCTGGCCGATGCCAAGACCGACCGCGTACTGGGGTGTCACATCATCGGTCCGCAGGCCGGTGACCTGCTGCAGGAAGTCGTGGTGGCGATGGAGTTCGGCGCTTCTTCCGAAGATGTGGCCCGGTCCTCGCACGCTCACCCGCAGCTTGGGGAAGCAATTAAGGAAGCGATGCTGGCCGTGGACAAGCGTCCGCTGCACATCTGATATCCGGCTGAGGAACCAGACCCTGTGCGGGGTCTGGTCTGTTAAAAAGGCCCCGGAGCAATCCGGGGCCTTCTCTTTTCGGTCTGCCATTATTTGCAGGTGTTGGTCGGGCCTTCTTCTTCTTTGGTGTAAGGCATATCCTGCGTAGAAACTTCGATCTGCCGATACAGGCGGCGTCCGGTTCCTTTCATGATGATACTCTCGATCAGGCTTTGCAGCTTTTTAGGATCGGAATAGTCACGCTTGCGGATCGGTGAGTCCGACAGGGCAATGATCAGCATTTCGGGAATGTAGGAAATCTTGACGCAGCCGTCATAACGTTCGGTGTCCGACAGATACAGACGCACAAAGATCCCCTGATAAATCGGGCGTTCGCCGGGATCTGCCACCGGAACCCAGACCACGTCGAGCTGCACAAAGTTGCCCGGCACATCATCGATCTGATTTTTTGGCTTCGCAGCCTTTTTCCCCTGTTCGGCATGGGCGGCCTGAGGCAGGGCAAGGGTGCCGGTCAAAGCGATCAGGATCAGCACCGACAGGGCTTTTAAGCCGGTCAGCCAGACGGTGGGGGCAATCAGGGGGCGGCGCATGGCGGTCCTTTCCGGCAGGGTTCCTCACACCGGGTTATAGCATAGGCCGCCGGACGGGTCCGCCCCGCAGATGGCCTTATTCGCCTGCTGTTTTCGCAGCCATATACTGGTCGAAAGCCTCAATCGTCAGGGATCCGTAAATCATCGATGGGCCGCCACCCATATAGATTGCCATCCCGACGGTTTCCATGACTTCCTCCCGGGTGGCACCATGATCAATGGCGGCTTTGACGTGGAAGGTGATGCAGCCATCACAGCGGGCGGCGATGGCAATTCCGATGGCAATCAGCTCTTTGGTTTTGACGTCAAGCGCTGCCGGAGCGGTCGCAGCTGAGGCCAGTGCGCTGAAAGCCTTGGCAACAGCGGGAATCCCACCCCGCATTTCCTTGATGGCGCCGCGCAGGTCGTCGGCCATTCCGATCCAGTCTTTGCCGGTGGTGGGGGTTTCGATGCTCATTTTCAGGGCTCCGGAATAAGATTATACACATATATTAGTATAAACTTATTTATCGGCGCGTCGAGAAAAAGCTGCGCAGCAGGGCGGCAGCCGGGCGTTCCCCCAGCCCGCCATAGCTTTCGGGGCTGTGCAGGCAGGTTGGCTGTTGAAACCAGCGGGGGCCATGATCCACGGCCCCCCCTTTCGGGTCATAGGCCCCGAAATACAGGCGGCGGATGCGAAACAGCGAGATGGCTGCGGCACACAGGGCGCAGGGCTCAAGCGTGACATACAGATCACAGCCGGGCAGCCGGGGGGAGCCGAGGGACCGGGCGGCGTCCCGCAGGGCAAGACATTCTGCGTGCGCGGTCGGGTCTTTCAGTTCTTCGGTCCGGTTGCCTGCCCGGGACAGGATTACCCCATCCCGGACGACTACCGCCCCGACCGGAACCTCACCACGGGCTGCTGCTGCTGCTGCTTCATCCAGCGCCAGACGCATCGGCAGAGAAAGAGAGAAAACAGGATCTTGCATGCGCTGACTGTTACGGGTGTGATAGGGGGCGTCAAGACTCGATTGCCGCACCCCGGCGAAGGCGCTATGAACACCACCATGATGACACAGACTTCCTCTGCCGGGGTCCGCGCCAGCGGCCGCCCGGTGATCGGCATTCCCCTCGACGCCGAGGACGGGGGCGGATATTCCAAAATGCCGTGGTACGCCCTGCGGAAAAATTATGTCGAGTCGGTGGTGGCTGCCGGTGGCCTGCCGCTGCTGCTGCCGCACGAGCCGTCACTGGTTGATGAGTATCTTGACCGGATTGATGGCCTGCTGGTGCCCGGCGGGGCTTTCGACATTGACCCGGCGATGTTCGGTGCCAAGACACGCCATGACACCGTGGTGCTGAAGGAAGGCCGGACAGCCTTTGAAGTGGCGATCACCCGGGGTGCTCTTGCCCGTGATCTGCCGGTACTGGGCATCTGTGGGGGGCAGCAGCTTTTGCATGTGGTGCTGGGGGGGACGTTGATCCAGCATATTCCCGACGAGATTGACAGTCCTCTGGCCCATGAGCAGCCCAACCCCCGGACCGAGGCCGGGCATTCGGTGCGGGTTGCTCCCGGCAGCCTGCTGCACCGGATCACCGGGGCGCTGGAGTTTCCGGTCAATTCGGCCCACCATCAGGCTGCCAAGGCCTCTGGCCCCGATGTGGTGATCAGTGCGATTGCCACCGATGGGGTGATTGAGGCGATTGAGCATCCGGCCTATCGGTTCTGCCTTGGGGTGCAATGGCATCCCGAGTACCACATCAGTGATGCTGATACCAAAGTGTTTACGGCCTTTTTGCAGGCCGCCAGTGAAAGCCGCCTGTCATGATCGACGAAAACGAATTCCCCGACTACGAACCCGAAGCCGATTTTGATGAAGAGGTGGATGCTGACGCCGACACCGGCTTCGATGACGTGGTTGTGGTCGAAGACGGGGAGCGTATCGCCAAGGCGCTGGCCCGCGCCGGTGTCTGTTCCCGCCGGGATGCGGAAAAACTGATCGCGGATCGCCGCGTGCGGATGAATGGCAAGCCGGTGGAAACCCCGGCAACACTGGTCACCCCGCATGATGTGCTGACAGTCGACGGTAAGCCGGTTGCCAAGCCGCAGACCACCCGTGTCTGGCGCTATCACAAGCCGCCGGGTCTGGTGACCACCCATCATGATCCGCAGGGTCGTCCGACAGTGTTTGATGCGATGCCGTCGACCATGCCGCGGGTGATTTCTGTCGGACGACTGGATCTGAACTCGGAAGGCCTGCTGCTGCTGACCAACGACGGGGCGCTGGCCCGGCAGTTTGAGCATCCGTCAAACGGCTGGACCCGGCGTTACCGTGTCCGGGTGTTTGGTGCGGTTGATCCGGCCCGTCTGGCGCTTCTGGCGAAGGGTGTGACGGTCGATGACGTCACCTATGGCTCGATTCAGGCTGAGGTGGAACGGCAGTCGGGCGCTAACAGCTGGCTGACCGTAACCCTGACCGAAGGTAAGAACCGCGAAATCCGTCGGGTGATGGATTATCTGGGCTACCGTGTTAACCGCCTGGTCCGTGTTTCCTATGGCCCGTTCTACATTGGTCGTCTGGAACGGGGAGAGCTGGAAGAAATTCCGCCGAAGATGCTGGCGGAGCTTCTGGATAACGTTGCCAAGGCCGGATCGGCTGATGATGTGAAACCGGTACGGCTTGATCGGACCGGCTGGGCCCGGGCCAAGCCGAAACCGGTGCGTCCGGGGTCCCGTCGTCCTGATCTGGCGGCAAAAGCAGATGAACGGCGTCTTGAGGATGGACCGCGCCGGGGCAAGCCGGAGCGCTCCGCCGCAGGCGGGCGTCCTCGGTCCGGCAGTGGTGAAAGCCGGGATTTCGGGCGAGAAGACCGCCCGCGTGGGGATCGTCCCGAAGGTGGCCGTCCGCAGGGTGGCAAGCCGGG
>NZ_KB907341.1:0-300774 GCF_000381985.1 Novispirillum itersonii subsp. itersonii ATCC 12639
GCTTTTCGCTGCGGCCCGCGTCGTCGGGAGGCGCTTTATAGGTCCCCCACGCAGAACCGTCAAACACTTTTTTCAGAAAAATGACTCTTTTTCAGGACCCTGCGGTTTCAGGCCGGTTTCAGCCGTTTATAGAACAGGACCGTCGGATGCAGCGTTCCCCCGGGATTACAGGCATAGTCAGGGATCCGACCGGCCTCCTGATATCCAAACCGGGGATACAGGCTTTCCGCCAGACTGCCTTCCTCGGTATCCAGAACAATCAGGCTCCTCCCCAAACGGCGGGCCTCTCCCTCCGCTGCTTGCATCAAGAGACGTGACAGCCCCCTTCCCCGGGCCCACGGATGGACCAGCAGTTTACCCAGATCAACCCGATGCGCTCCATTCTGGGGCATCGACAGCCCCAACTGCACACTACCGGCCAGACGCCCATCCAGACACAACCCCAGAACCCGACGCTCATCCGCTGCGACGGCGACAGCAACCGCGCGCCAATACTGCTCCAGCCGGCTCTGGGCCACAGGCAAAAGGAACCCGATGCTGGCGCCACCGTCGATACAGGCCGCCAGTAGGTCAACATAGTCCATCAGGGCAGCCTCAAGACCCTCTGCCGTCAGCCAGACAGCCGTAAGGGTTTCCGCCGGAACAACCGGCGGGCTCTGTGTTGTCATTCTTCGTCTCTATTCCGGCAGTGAAGGCGTTACGGGCGGACCATGGACAGGACATACCGCGCGGGGTCCGGTCCGGTACTCAGAAAGCGGGAGCCCCCAAACAGGCGATAGCGCAGGCAATCCCCCGGCAGCATGTCATACCCGCGCCCCTCCACATTCAGCGTCAGAGCCCCTTCCAGCAGCCAGAGGTGATGTTCCAGCCCGGTCAACGGAGTGTGCGGATAAGAGATGTCAGCACCCGGCGGCAAAACCCCTTCGATGACCTCCCCCGCCAGCGCGGGAGCAGGAGGCGAAACCATCCGGCGGCGAAAGCCTGTTTCGGGATCGGTCCAGACCACCTGATCCGAAGCCCGGATCAGCGACGGCCCTTCTTCCTCAACCTCGGCAATAAGCCGGGAGAGCGGGGTCTGGTACACAGCACACAAGGCCCCCAGCATTCCGGCCGTCGGGCTGGTTTCGCCCCGCTCCAGACGCGATAGGGTCGCCCGACTGATCCCGCTGCGTTCCGCCACAGTCTCAAGAGAATGGCCCTGCGCCTGCCGCAACTGCGACAGGCGGGCGGCCAGACGAGCCTCAAGGGGGGCCGCTTCATATTTTACAGACGTCAGCATGGCAGCCTCAAATTCCCAATTAAGAGAAACTATCTCATTTTTGGGAATTTGAAAGCAAAATCTCAGCAGGCCCGGTCAGATGGGCCGATTAGCCTTCCTGCGTCTTCAAACGCTCAAGGCACTGCTGCTCAAGGCGGTCAATCTCATGCAGGATGCTGTCGATGTCTTCGCGCTGGCGAGCCAGACTGATCCGCCGTTCCTGCACTTTCCCCAGCAGGTGCCGCAGCTGCCCGGCTTCGCCCGGTTCAGCATCATAAAGGTCAAGGATTTCCTGAATTTCGCGCAGGGAAAATCCAAGCCGCTTCCCGCGTAAAATCAGGATCAGCCGCACCCGGTCACGCGGGCTATAAATCCGGCGCTGCCCGTCGCGACGCGGCGAGACCAGCCCTTTATCTTCGTAAAACCGGATCGCGCGGGCGGTGACGTCGAATTCCGCCGCCAATTCCGAAATGCTGAATTCGCGCTCTCCCGCCGCATTAAAGCGGTCAGACGCGGGGGATACCCCGGCAGACGTCTTCATGGCTGTCCTCTCCTGCAGAAAGTGATGAGCGGCCTTCTCAGGGTGGTGCCACTCCCTCATGTCAGTTCTAGTTTACGTAAACGTAAAGCCCTGTCCAGAACTTCCGTTACGGCAACCTGCCCCTTACCGCCAGTGAGGACGGTCAACGGTTGACCGCCCCCGCCGTTTTCGTACTGTTGAGCCCCTTTCTCCCGCCCTGCCGGAGCATGTCGCATGGCTGACCGCCCCCTGAGGCCCCTGACTGTCTTTGCTGCTGTCTCTTTGCTGATATCGGCAGGGCTGGCCCTGTGGCCACACCTGACACCGGCAGGCAACCCGACGGAGTGGCACGCCGCTGCGGTGGTTCTGGGCGGGCTGACCCTATGGGCCACCGGCATCATCCCCGAAGCCGCCGCCGCAATCGCTTTTTTTGCCGCAGCAATCCTGCTGAAGGCAGCCCCGGCAGAAGATGTGTTTTCCGGTTTTACCTCTAAGGCATTCTGGCTTGTCTTCGGCGGTCTGCTGATGGGGATGGCGGTCAAGCGCAGCGGGCTGGGGGAACGGCTGGCCCACGCGCTGGTGGGGCGGGTCGGCACCAGCTGGCTGGCTCTGTGCTGGGGGATTGCCGGGATCGGCATGGTGCTTGCCTTCATCATGCCATCCAGCATGGGGCGGGTGATGCTGATGCTGCCCGTCGTGATGGGTCTGGCCGACCGCCTCGGCTATGGTCCGGAAAGCCGGGGCCGCACCGGCATGGCCCTGATGACCGGGATGATGGGGCTGGGTCCGGCGGTTGGTATTCTGCCCGCCGTAGTCCCCAACAATGTCATGACCGGCGCTGCCGAGCGTCTGTATGGCCTGAGCTTTGACTATTTTTCATGGTTGACCGCCGCCTTTCCGACACTGGGGTTGCTCAAGTGCCTGCTGATTGTCGGCATTACCTGGAAGATGTTTGCCGAAGAACCCCCGCGACGGGCTCAGGAACAACCTCCCGGCCCAATGAGCGCTGATGAAAAGCGGTTGTCCCTGCTGCTGTCGGTAACGCTGCTGCTGTGGCTGACCGACCGCTGGCATGGCATCAGCCCGGCGTGGATCTCTCTGGCGGGCGGCGCAGCCTGCCTGCTGCCACCGCGCCCGCTGGTCCCGATGGCTGCCTTTAATGAAAAAATGAGCCACGGATCGCTGTATTATATCGCCGGACTGATGGGGCTGGGGGCTGTCCTGTCCAGCTCCGGGGTTGGCGACAGACTCGGCAACGCCCTGCTGACCCTGATGCCGCTGTCGGCAGAGCATCCGGCCCTGTCATGGCTGTCACAGGTGGTTCTGACAACCGTGATTGCCCTGGGTGCCACTGTCCCCGGCACCCCGGCCATCATGACACCGATGGCAGAGGCAATGGCGACCGCCACCGGGGCAAGCCTGACCATGACCCTGATGACACAGGCCGTCGGCTATTCCAGCGTGGTGCTGCCATATCAGGTGCCGCCGCTGATTCTGGCGATGCAGCTTGGTGGCGTCCGGATGAAACCGGCCGCACGCTACACACTTGTGCTGTTACTCCTGACAGTCGTATTGATCTGGCCGACCACATACGGCTGGTGGAAACTGCTCGCTCTTTTACCGTAAGGGCCGGGCGGCGGTTGCCGATCAGCGACCAAGCCATTAAGATATAAAGTCTTCTCACCACCGTTGCATGGGGGCGCGGCGGGGGCAGAACTGCCGGGCATAGATCAGCCCGCCCGACAGGCCATTCAGACAGGGTTCCTCCGCATGTCCGACTTTTCCCTTCAGTCCACGCGCGTTCTGATTGTTGATGATAACCCGCATTTCCGGCGCCTGCTGGTCAGTGTCCTTAGCTCCATGGGCTGCCGGATGATCGAAGAAGCCACCGACGGCGCCGACGGCCTGAAGTCCCTGACCCATTTCCCTGCTGATGTCGCGCTGGTGGACTGGCGGATGGCCCCGATGGATGGCCTCGATTTCACCCGCTTTGTCCGTACCAGCCCGGATAGCCCGAACCGCTATCTGCCGATCCTGATGCTGTCGGGATACACGGAGCTCCGGCTGGTGCTGGATGCCCGTGACGCCGGGGTGCATGAATTTATTGCCAAGCCGATCTCGGCCAAAATCCTGCAATCCCGGCTGCAGGCCACGCTGCAGTCCCCCCGGCAGTTTGTCCGGTCCCCCGCATACTTCGGGCCGGACCGGCGCCGCCGTCAGGTCCCCCTGAAAGGACCGGAACGCCGCAAGGCCCCATAAGCGGGCAGCGGGGAACACGATAACGCAGGGTCTGTGCAGGCAGACTTTAAACCTCTTTCTGAAGACCGCCAGTGTGGGATATAGTAATAGCAAGTGTTGGGGCTTTGTGATGGGACCCGACGACGAAGGGCGGACCGCCACAGGCCGTCCGGCACTGCCCCGGCCCTGAAAAGGCCGGGCCTTTTCGCGGGGGGCGAAAAGTATGCGCCGGCAGCCGCACGGGCCATGGACCCCGCGCCGTAATACCCCATCGGAACAGGACGGCAATGAGCGGCTATAATCTCGAGCGTCTTAACTTTCTGGTTGTTGACGACAACAAACATATGCGGGCACTGGTAAAGACCATTCTGCACGCGCTGGGATCAAAGAACGTCCACGAAGCCGCTGACGGAGCCGACGCCTTCAAGGAACTGCGGCATTTTCCGGCTGATATCATTATCTGCGACTGGAACATGTCCCCGCTGGATGGTCTGGACTTTGTGCGTCTGGTCCGTACCGGGAAAGACAGTCCCAACCCGTTTGTGCCGATCATCATGCTGACAGGCCACACCGAAATGCATCGGGTGATTGAAGCCAGAGATGCCGGGGTGCACGAATTTCTTGCTAAGCCGATTTCGGCCAAGGGCCTGTATTCCCGCATCAAATCGATCATTGATAAGCCGCGCCCGTTTATCCGTGCCGGGCTGTACTTCGGCCCGGACCGCCGCCGCCGTCAGATCGACTGGAAAGGCCCGGAACGACGGAAAGCCCACCTGCAGAATACCGTTCAGCCGGAAACCGGCGGCGGGCTGAGTCAGGCTGAGGTTGAGGCCCTGCTCGGAGGCTAAGCCCCCGGCACCCCCACGGCTATCCTCCTCCCCTCCCCGGTTCCCCGGTTGATCTGTCCGCAGTGACACATCTTCCGAAAAGGCCGGAGGTTGCCTTATCCCTGCCTCTCTCTGGCTTCTGCACCGCTGCGACGGGGCAGAAGCAGGGAGTGCGAATGCTTTATCCGAGGAATTTGGTGCATTTCAGGCACGGGTATGGAATCCTTGGATCACTTGTGTGCTGCCTGACCTGCCGTGCCGGATCAACCGATGGCCCCGCTTCACCCCTGACTGAAGCTGAGGCCCGCCCCGGTCACGCTGTCGGCGCACGGACCTATTGACCCGGTCAAGAATCTGCCCGGAACACCAAGAATTGGACGGAGCTGAACTATGGACACTCAGGACCCCGTGGCTTCCCCGGCCACCATCATCACCCCACCGGTTAAAGCTGAAGTGATCACTCCGCCGACCAATCTGCGTGATAAGGTCAGCATCAGCGCCAACGGGGTCAACCCGGAGATGCTGGAAAAGGCGGAGCAGGTGATTGCCAGCCTGTCGCCATCGTACCTGACATGGGTCGAGGACGATCTGCGCCGCGCACAGGCATTGCTGGAAAAGATTGAAACCTGCAGCGGAGATGACGCCAAGCCGCTGCTAACGGAGCTGTTCACCATTGTCCACGACATCAAGGGTCAGGGCGGCAGCTTTAATTACGTGCTGATGACCGTGGTCGGGAAGTACCTCTGCCGCTTTATCGAAGCGGTTCAGGATGCGCCCCGCCCCAGCCACTGGCCAGTGCTGCGGGTGCATGTTGACTCCCTGCGGCTGATCATCAGCGAACGGATGGAAGGGGATGGCGGTGCCACCGGTGACCGGATGCTGCGCGGTCTGGCCGCCGCCATCACCAAAACCATCGGTCAGATTGATCTGAACTGACCCTGCCCCCTGAGGCAGCACAGAAAAGGGCCCGAAAACTCCGGGCCCTTTTCCTTTACAGACGTCAGAACAGGCTACCGTTACGGCCCCATCCCCGGATCGGCCCAACGGTTGGGGTGCGGGTGGGTGTTGTAGAAATCAGTGATGATTTTCCACCCTTCTTCAGCCGTTTCCACAAAGTGGAAGATTTCAAGATCTTCCGGAGAAATGGTGCCCTCTTCGACCAAAGCCTCGAAGTTGATCACCTTCTGCCACCACTCTTTCCCAAACAGCAGCACCGGAATCCGCTGGATCTTCCCGGTCTGGATCAGGGTCAGCGCCTCGAACAGCTCATCCATGGTGCCAAACCCACCGGGGAAGCAGGCCAAAGCCTCTGCCCGGATCAGGAAGTGCATCTTCCGGACGGCGAAATAGTGGAAATTGAAACTCAGCTTCGGCGTGATGTAGCCGTTCGGGGCCTGCTCATGTGGCAGTACAATCGACAGCCCGATGCTGTCAGCGTTGACATCGGCGGCCCCCCGGTTAGCAGCCTCCATAATCCCCGGCCCGCCCCCGGTACAGACCACATAACGGCGATGCCCCGGCACCTGACTATGCTCAGAGACTTTGCGGGCAAAATCACGGGCGACGGCGTAATAACGGCTGTTGGCGACAATACGTCCGGCAATCGTCACCGCACGCCGGGCGGCGGCATCATCGGGGTTGGCAGCGGCATGATCCTCAGCCTCTTTCAGGCGCTGCCGGGCCACATCTTCTTCCGGGATGCGGGCGCTGCCGAAAACAACGACAGTCGACACAACCCCCTCATCCTGCAGCAGCAGCTCCGGCTTCAGCATTTCCAGCTGCAGCCGGACCGGACGCAGATCGCGCATCGTCAGAAAATCAACATCGGCAAATGCCAGCCGGTAACTGTCAGACTCCGTCTGCGGCGTTGGGTTCCGGGCCTGACGCTCTTCATGGGTCCGCCGGTCTTCCGCAGAGGTGGGGAAAGGCGAGTAGCGCCTGTTTTGATCGGTCATTGGCCCCTCCACAGGACATTTCCATACGGGGCTCCCGGCCCCTTCCGTTCAAGATGAGGGGGGAACCGTCAAAATGCAAGAAGCACAAAGGGTTGCAGGCACCATCATAACGGCAGACGCACAAACAGCGTCATCTGCAGCGCCGCCAGAAAAACTGTGATCAGAGTCAGCGGCACCCCGCTGCGGGCATGGTCAAGGAAGGAAATCCTCACTCCTTGCCGGGCGGCCGCCTCAACCGCGATGATGTTCGCCATACTGCCGGTGATCAGCAGATTACCGGCCAGCGTAGACAACAGCGCCAGACTGTGGAGGAACAGAGGGTCACGGTCCGGCACCAGAGACAACACCAGCATATCTGCCGGAACATTGCCGATCGTATTCGACCCCAGCAGCGACACCAGCGTCAGCACCCATGGCTGGCGCAAATCCAGCCCGACATCCCCGAGCGAGGCAAGAACACGGGATGGCACCCCGGTCATCTGGGCGGCATGGGTGACGATAAACAGGGCCGCAAACAGCACCAGCAACGGCCAGTCAACCAGCAGCAGCGTCCGTCGGGTGGTCAGGCGGCGGCTGATCAGCAGGGCCCCGGCCACAACCGTTACGCCCAGCGCCTGCGGCACCGGCAACGACAGCATCACCAGCAGGCCAACCGCGGCGGCAGCGGTTTTGACCGCGCCCCGGCGGTCCACCGGAACTGGGACCGGAACACTCCCCTCGGCACCACATCCCGGCTGATCCAGCCTCCAGCGCCCGCGCCACAGCCAGACCATTCCCCCCCAGATCAGCAACAGGGATGCCAGCGCCACCGGCAGACAGAACAGGACAAACGGCCAGAACGGAAGGGCTCCGGCCTGAGCGATCAGGATATTCTGAGGATTGCCGATCGGGGTCAGGGCCGATCCCGCATTGGCCGCCAACGCCAGAGCCAGCACGAAAGGGCGCGGATCCAGCCCCCGCCGCAACAGACCGACACACAGCAGCGGCGTCACGGCAAACACCACCACGTCATTGGTCACCAGCGCGGACAATCCGCCGCTGACAAACACCACCAATCCCAGAAGCCGGGGTGGAGCCGACGGCGACACCGCCAGCCGGGCCGCACACCAGTCATACAGACCGGCCTCCCCCGCCTGCGCGGAGACGACCATCAAACCCGCCAGAACCAGCAAAGCCGGGAAATCCACTGACGACACCGCAGCCGGGCCATCAACAGCCCCGACAGCCACCAGTATGATCGCCCCCAGTACCGCGATGCCGGTCCGGTCAACCTGCAGCCCCGGAATCCGCCCGACAGCCATCCCCAGATACACCAGCGCAAAAACCGCCAGCGTCACGATCAACAGCCCTTCGGACATTCCTCCATACTCCTGCTGCGGCCCTCTTCCCCCGTTCCATACAGGACGGAAGACCGGAACAACAGCAGGATCAACGCTCCGTCCTTTACTCTCCCCTTCAGGTCGGATCCTTCAGCCGAGCATAAAGCTCATCAATCTGGTCAGTGTTCTCAAACAGCAGGTCAATCAGCCGGGGGTCAAACTGGGTGCCCCGCTGGGCCTGCAAATAGGCAAAGACCTCATCCTTCGGCCAGGCCGGTTTGTAACAGCGGGCACTGGACAGGGCATCAAAGACATCGGCGATGGAGGTGATGCGGGCCTCCAGCGGGATCTCTTCCCCGGCAAGTCCCCGGGGATACCCCTTGCCATCCCAGCGTTCATGATGATTACCGGCAATGCTGGCAGCACAGCGGATCACTTGCAGATCTGAGCCCTGCAACAGCTTCTCGCCGATCTCAACGTGAGATTTCATCTGCTCCCATTCTTCAGGGTCCAGCTTGCCCGGCTTATGAAGGATGGCATCGGGGATACCGATCTTTCCCACATCATGCAGCGGGGATGCCTGACGGATCACATCCGCCGCCCGGACATCAAGACCGGCAGCCCGGGCCAGAATCCAGCTCAGCTCCGCCACCCGGCGCACATGATTGCCCGTTTCCTGCGACCGGCTTTCGACCGCCTCCCCCAGCCGCTGCAGCAGTTCCCGCTGGGTGGCGTCGATGGTGTTGATCATCTCGAGATTATCAAAGGCGATGGCAATATTGCGGCTGAACACCTGGACCAGTGCGCTGTCCACCTGGGCCGGATGCTCCAGACCATCCAGAAACAGAATATTCACCGACCCGGAATAACTGCGGAAAATACACATCACCGAAGTATCGTGATGCAGGATCCCTTCCGCCAGCGGCATCTCTTCCAGAATCCGGTATAAGGCCGGGGGCAGAACCTGTTCCAGATCAATATCCCCGGCACTTCTGAACCGTCCGATCCCGGCAATGGACGTCAGCGCCCGGCCAGTCCCCGGCCGGTGCAGCGCCACCCCGTCAAGGGTGCCGAAGAAAGCCCCGCGATTGCTCTGCAGAAGGGCTGCCAGCTGTTCCAGTGCCCCCAGCGTGAATGTTTCCATCGACTGCTGGCGGAACAGATCCTGACTGGACTGGATAATCAGGGTCAGCCCACGCCGGTTGGCTTCCAGCGCATTAATGTCCCGCCATGCCCGCAGACAGGAATACATCAGCGTGGTCAGCTTCCGCGACGTCAGCTCGGTCTTTTCCTTGTAGTCGTTGATATCATACGATGCGATCACGTCCCGCTCCGGGGCCTGCCCCGGCTGGCCGGTCCGCAGCACGATCCGGACCTGCGTATTGCCGAGATCCTCACGGATCCACCGCACCAGATCCAGCCCCGCATGCTCATGTTCCATCACCACGTCCAGCAGAATAACGGCGATGCTGTCATGGTCACTCAGATACTGCCTTGCCTCAGCACCGGACCGGGCATTCAGGAATTCCAGCCCCCTGCCGGCAAAGCTGAAACCGGCAAGCGCCAGTTCTGTTATGCGATGGACTTCGGGCTCATCATCAACGATCAGCACCGTCCACGGCAGATCCCCTGCCATCACGCCAGCCGGGGCAGTCCGCCCGGCAGGCGCAGGAGTTGCCGCAGCAGGCGGCAGCCCGGAGACCCGGCGCGGTGTCGCCCCGAACATCAGTTTTCCGTCAGCCATCAGGCCCCCCTTGTTGGTGTCTGTTACCCTGCACCCCAGCCGGATCAAGCCATTGGCAGGGAAGGAAAGCGGATCGCCACGGTCAGCCCCTGTCCCGGTTCGCTGCTGTAATGGATGGTTCCCCGCAGGACGCTGGTCACAAGATTATAAACGATATGCAGCCCGAGGCCGGTGCCACCCTGCCCCCGCCGCGTGGTGAAAAACGGCTCCATGATCCGGCGCAGGTTCTCCTGCGGGACTCCCGCACCATCATCCTGCACGATCAGCTCGACCCGCCCCTGTGGCAGGGACCGGGCTGAAATGCGGATCGTTCCGGCCACATTGCCATCCTCAAAGCCATGCAGGATGGCGTTGATCAGCAGATTGGACAGGATCTGCGAGACGGCGCCCGGCACGGTACGCACCATCACCGCTTCCGGGATGTCCGTCACCGTCCGCACCTGTGTCCGGCGCAGACGGGGCTGCAGACTGAACAGCACGGTCTCGACATATTCCCGCAGCAGGATCGGCCGGATCTCGCCGTTGCTCTGGTCCACCGCCACCCGCTTGAAGCTGGAAATCAATTCTGACGCCCGGCGCAGGTTGACGCTGATCATCTCAGCTGTCGGCACCGAATTGCGCAGGAAGGTCTCAAAGACGCTTTCTTCCAGTGTCCCGCTTTCATAGGCTGCATGCAGAGTGTTCAGATGATCCTGCATCAGCGAAGCTGCCGTCACCGCAACCCCGACCGGAGTGTTGATCTCGTGAGCAACCCCGGCAACCAGACTGCCGAGGGACGCCATTTTCTCGGCCTCAACCAGATCAGCCTGCGTCCGGCGCAGATCATCCAGACTGTTCTGCAACGCCCGGCTGGCTTTTTCCGCTTTGTTTTTCGCCGCCTCCAGCTCAGAGCGCGAGCGGTGAATTTCTGTCACATCGGTATAGGTGGTCACAAACCCCCCGATACTTTCAGGCAGGGGGCGGCCATCAACTTCCAGTACACCGCCATCCAGGCGGCTCCGCACAAAATGATGGGGCGTCATCTGACGGGCCAGCTCCAGACGGGCCTCGACCTGCGCCTCAATATCCCCCGGCCCATATTCACCCCGCTCGGCATTATAGCGGAACAACGACGCCAGAGGGGTCCCCGGCTGAACCAGATCATCCGGGAAGCCCAGAAACTCTATGAAGCGGTGGTTGCACATCCGCAGCCGCAGATCCCGGTCAAAGACGGTGATTCCCTGCGAAATATTGTTAAACGTCGCATCCAGCAGGGTGAAATAGAGACGCAGCTCCTGCGTTACCTCTTCCAGACGGATTTTTTCCGCTTCAAGACGTTCCTGCGCGGTGACGATCTCGGTCATATCGGTATAAGTCGAGATAATCCCGCCGATCTCAGGGGGCAGCGGATTCCGCCGGGTCTCGATGATCCGGCCACAAGGGGTCCGGTGCAGAAACCGCCGTGGCTCCATCGAGCGGATTGATTCCAGCCGTGCCGTGACTTCGGTATCGATATCAACATCACCATACTGGCCGTTTTCAGCCATCGCGCGGATCATGACTTCAACCGGCACACCGGGGCGGCGCAGAGCCTGAGGAAGCATGAACATATCGCTGTAAGGCTGATTCTGGAACGCTACCTTCAGATCGGGATCAATGTAAGTAACCCCCTGAGACATATTGGTGACGACCACATCCAGCAGGGCCCGTTGCCGCTCCAGCTCCGCCGTCCGCTGCAAGACCTGCTGTTCAAGGGATTCGTTCAGTGCCCGCAGCGATGCCTCCGCCGCCAGCCGACGGTCGTTATGCCACAGACCGCTGAGCACATCGCCGACATAAGCCCCGAACATCTGCTCCTGACTGCTCCACTCCGGTTTCGGCTCAAGAGTGGACACCACCATCACACCAACGCACCGCCCTTCTGAGAAGACCGGCACCCCCATCTGTGATGCATAGGTCTGCCCATGGAACAGATGATCACGCAGGGCAGAAAGGCGCTCATCCGCCGCCATATCAGCGATCACAAACAGCCGACCGGCCCCGATGCGTTCAAAATACTCGGGAAAATCAGAAATCCGCAGCGGCGGCTCAACAAAATGGCCCTGACTGTGCGGCTCATAAACATCAACGCAGCGGAGATTCTGACCGCTGTCGTCCATCATCCAGATCGCCGACCGGTCAACCTCCAGCGCTGTCACGGTGATTTCGGTCAGCGACCGGCAGGCCTGATCCAACGCCCCCAGCGTGATCGTCGGATGCCGGTGGATATACTGCATGGCGTTCATCAACAGGCGGTTCCGCTCCGCTGACCGGGCCATTGCCATCGCCGCCTCATGCTGGACCGTAATATCTTCGCAGAAAGAGGCAATCCCGCAGATCTGCCCGTCTCTGTCGCGCAGCGGCGACACGTGCCAGCGGCACAGGATGATCCGGCCATCCTTGGTCACGTTCTCATTCTGGGACGTAAAAGAGGCCCCATCCCGGAGAATACGGTAAACCCGGGGCACCACTCTGGCGACAGAGGCCGGGGTCAGCAGCCGGTCGGCCCCCTCGCCCAGCATTTCCAGGGCGGTATAGCCAAAAATACGCTCTGCCTGCGTATTCCAGCCGATCACCTGAAAGCGGTCATCCCACGTAATGATTGCAAACGGCGCCGACGAATACAGCGCCTCAAGCCATTGGGGCGATCCCAGAACGCTGGCTCCGGCAGATCCTGAAATGGCGGGAGACCTCATGCCGTTCTTCTCCTGTCCGGGCCACGGGGCCGGATGTACGCAAAACGCCTTCCCCCTTCCTTCGAGACTAACGGAGGCCCGTGGGCACAACAATGAGCCATTCAGATCATACCCGGCGCTTTTCATGCGCAGCCTCTCGCCATAGCGGATATGACAGAGGGGCCCTATTACCGCCACAGTTGAGGCGCACCCTGCCGCCACCTGACAGGTCAGTCAGCATGGAGAGCGCAGACATGTTTTTGTACCGGGCGGGACTGGTGGTGATGGCGGCAGTCGCAGCGCTGGCAGCGGCGGTGCTGCTGACGGATATCGAAGACCGTATCGCCGCCGCACTGTGCCGGATGGCTGGCTACACCACAGACACCGTCAGCGGTGACGGGGCCTGCGGCTTTAACGCCGACATGCAGGCCGTCGCGATCCTTGCCGCCATCTTTCTGCTGGGTCTGCTGATGACCGGAATCGGCGGACTGATCCGCCGCCGAGCAGCGGCACGACGGCGGATGTTTGGCCCCCGGAGCTGATGTCAGCCCCGGAATGCGGACAGTGGCTGACGCTGCTGGCCATCAAGATCAAAATTATCGGGTGACAGCCATGCCTGATAAGCCTGCCGCAGGGCTGGCCATTCCCCATCGAGAATCGAAAACCACGCCGTATCCCGGTTTTGTCCTTTGGCCACCATATGCTGGCGGAACAGCCCTTCGTAGGTAAACCCGAACCGCAGGGCGGCCCGTTTTGAGGGATCGTTGCTGTTATTGCATTTCCACTCAAAACGCCGGTATCCCAACGTGCTGAATGCGTAGTCCGCAAACAGGAACAGCGCCTCGGTCGCGGCCGGGCGGCGGGAAACCAGCGGCCCCCAATAGATACTGCCGATTTCGATCACACCGTGCGCGGTGTCAATCCGCATCAGAGCCTGCCGCCCGGCGACCTTTCCGCTGGCCTTATCAATCACCGCAAAAAACAGGGGATCATCACTGCGGGCCACCGCCTCGACCCACTGACGGAAGCTGTCACGGTCAGTCGGCGGATTTTCGAACAGCCAGGCAAACCGGGTTTCAGCATCGGCAACGGCGGACTGTTCATACAGCCCATCCGCATGGCGGGCCGCGTCCAGCGGCTCCAGCCGGACGGTCCGTCCCTCCAGCACCGTCCGCTGCGGGCGGGGGCGCGGTGTCCAGTCGGTCAGGGGCACAGGATCAGACAACGGAACGGACATCGGTAAAACTCCGGGATAAGGTATCGTGCCCAGCGTGCCGGAAAAGGCGGACCGGTAAAAGATCCAGTTTTCGGCAGTCAGCCCAGACCAGTGACATCACCCTGCGGACGGCACCTGCAAAAACGGTATTGCTGTCCGTCGATTTCAACCATTCCGTCCGGCGGCAAACCTCCCTATCTATGCTGGCCCCTTTATCGTTTCTGCTCCCATAAGGACCTCCCCCTGAATGGCCTCTTCGACAGACGGCGGCGATGCCGTCGGCACGATTTCGCATTCTCTGACCCCGTCACAGGTCCGTAAGGCCCTGCTGGCCCTGAGTGTCGGCGGTTTTGCCATCGGTACCGGTGAATTCGTGATTATGGGTCTGCTGCCTGATGCTGCGGCGGATCTTGCCATTTCTATCCCCGATGCCGGACACCTGATCAGCATTTACGCGCTGGGAGTGGTGATCGGGGCCCCGCTGCTGGCGGTGCTGGGGGCCCGCTGGCCCCGCCGCCGCCTGCTGATTGCCCTGATGCTGTTTTTCGGATTGGGCAATCTGGTCAGCTCGGTGGCGCCCGGCGTACTGTCAATGATGACCGCGCGTTTTGTCACCGGCCTGCCGCACGGCACCTACTTCGGGGTTGCGGCCCTTGTCGCCGCCGGTCTGGTCCCGCGGGAAAAGCGGACACAGGCCGTCGCCATGGTGCTGATGGGCCTGACGGTGGCCACCCTGATCGGGGTACCTGCCGCCGCCGCCATCGGCCAGATGCTGAGCTGGCGGGTTGCCTTTGCCCTCGTCGGGGCCATCGGGGCGCTGACCGCCTTTCTGGTATGGCGCTGGGTTCCGTTTATTCCGGCCAGCCGCACAGCCAGCCCACTGCGGGAGCTGGGCGCCCTGCGCCGCAAACAGGTGTTACTGACACTGGGGATCGGAGCAATCGGATCCGGCGGAGTGTTTTCGATCTTCAGTTACGTCAAACCCACCATGACGGAACTGGCCGGACTGCCGGAAAGTGTGATCCCGGTGATTCTGGCCCTGTTCGGGGTCGGCATGATCACCGGGAACCTTGCCGGATCCCGTTTTGCTGACAAAGCGCTGGAACGGACCATCTTTATCGTGCTGGTCTGGGGCGGCTGCCTGATGGCGGCCTATTGGGTCACCGCCGCGCACCCGGTGTTCGGCCCGCTGAACATTCTGCTGGTCGGGACGATGATGGCCCTTGCCGCCGCCCTGCAAACCCGGCTGATGGAAGTGGCAGGCGATGCCCAGACCATGGCAGCGGCCCTCAATCATTCGGCCTTTAATGCGGCCAACGCGCTGGGCCCGTGGCTGGGCGGGCTGGCCATCAAAGCCGGTTATGGCTGGTCATCCACCGGGCTGGTCGGGGCGGCACTGGCCGCAGCCGGTCTGGCGGTGCATCTGTGGTCCCTCGCTGACCGGCGGAAACGGGGCCGTTAGAGACCGGCCCTCCCCCCATACCGGCCCCCAAAGGACACAGAAGACGCAAAAAGGCCCCGGAAACCGGGGCCTTTTCTGGATCGGTAAAACCGGGGAAGCGGTTATTCCCACTCAATCGTGCCCGGCGGCTTGCTGGTGATATCATACACCACGCGGTTGACGCCCTTGACCTCGTTGATGATCCGGCTGGACACCCGCGACAGGAAGGCGTGGTCGAAGTGGTAATAATCGGCGGTCATCCCGTCGGTGGAGGTCACCGCCCGGATTGCCAGCGCGTAATCATAGGTGCGGCCATCGCCCATCACGCCGACGGTGCGCACCGGCAGCAGCACGGCAAAGGCCTGCCAGATGGCGTCATACAGACCGGCATTGCGGATTTCTTCCAGATAAATCGCATCGGCCTTGCGCAGGATATCCAGCTTTTCGCGGGTGATTTCCTGCCCCGGAATGCGGATCGCCAGACCCGGCCCCGGGAACGGATGGCGGCCGACCATTTCTTCCGGCAGCCCCAGTTCGCGGCCCAGCGCCCGGACTTCGTCCTTGAACAGTTCGCGCAGCGGCTCCACCAGCTTCATGTTCATGCGCTCCGGCAGGCCGCCCACATTGTGGTGCGACTTGATGGTGACGCTGGGGCCGCCGGTGAAGGAGACAGACTCAATCACGTCCGGGTACAGGGTACCCTGTGCCAGAAACTCGGCACCGCCAATCTTCTTGGCTTCCGCCTCGAAGACGTCGATGAAGGTCTTGCCGATGATCTTGCGCTTTTCTTCCGGATCTGTCTTCCCGGCCAGCAGGCCGAGGAACAGATCGGACGCATCAACATGCACCAGATTGATGTTGAACTGGTCACGGAACACCTTGACCACCTGCTCGGACTCACCCTGACGCATCAGGCCGTGGTCAACGTACACGCAGGTCAGCTGGTCGCCGATGGCTTCGTGAATGATCGCCGCCACCACCGAGCTGTCAACGCCGCCGGACAGGCCGCAGATGACCCGGCCGGACCCGACCTGAGCGCGGATCTTGGCAATTTCGGTCTCGCGGAAGGACGCCATGGTCCAGTCGCCCGAACAGCCGCAGATGGTCTGCACAAAGGTCCGCAGCAGCTGGGCTCCGTGCGGGGTGTGCACCACTTCCGGGTGGAACTGCACGCCGTAGAACCCACGCTCGTCATCGGCAACCGCCGCAAACGGCGCCCCGTCAGAGGTGGCCACAACCCGGAAGCCCGGGGCCAGTGCGGTGACGCGGTCGCCGTGGCTCATCCACACCTGCTCGCGCACGCCGGGGCTCCAGGTGCCTTCAAACAGGGCGCAGGCGTCGGAGACCTCGACATAGGCACGGCCGAACTCGCGGTGATCAGATCCTTCGACCTTACCGCCCAGCTGGGCCATCATGGTCTGCTGGCCGTAGCAGATCCCCAGAACCGGCAACCCCATCTCGAACAGGCCCTGCGGCGCGCGCGGGGTGTCGGTCCCGGTCACCGAGGCCGGACCGCCGGACAGGATCACGCCCTTCGGGTCGAAAGTGCGGATGCTGTCAACAGTCACCCGGTTGAACGGGTGGATTTCGCAGTACACGCCAGCTTCACGCACCCGGCGGGCGATAAGCTGAGTGACCTGAGAGCCGAAATCTACAATGAGGATACGATCGGTCATGGAGGATCCGTACGGCTGGGGGTAAGAATCGGGATTGGCGGCACATTACAACACCTCGTCGCCTGTCTCTATGACAAATCGCCCGCCTCTCCCCCGGCGGTTTCATGGCAGCCATCCGGTTCGCCCCTCTATGCACAGGCGCTTATAGACTGTAAGGTCGGCGGCTGGATTGGATACAATTATCCTGTCTTCACCGGAACTTGAGCAGGGGTTTGGACCGTGACCGCTCTGTCGCATGTGGATGCCATTGTTATCGGGGCCGGAATTGCCGGTGCCTCCATCGGGGCAGAACTGGCGCAGGACCGTAAAGTGGTGGTGCTGGAAGCCGAAGAAATGCCGGGCTACCACACCACCGGGCGGTCGGCGGCAATTTTCATTGCCTCTTACGGCAATGCCACCATCTGCAAGCTGAACCGTGCCAGTCTGACGTTTCTGCGTCAGCCGCCGCCGGACTTCTCCGATGAAGGGTTTCTCAGCCCGCGCGGCAATCTGTACATTGGCCGCGCCGAAGATAAAGCTGCGGTCGATGCCCTGCACGCCGCCTCGCCGCATCTGATCCCCCACACCACGGAAGAGGCCCTGAAACGGGTGCCGATCCTGCGGCCTGAAGCTGCCGCCTATGTGCTGGAAGAGCCGGACTCTGAAGATATCGACGTCGCCCGCCTGCATCAGTGCTGGCTGCGCCGCCTGACACGGGCAGGCAGCACGGTACGCTGCAACGCCGCCGTCACCGCTCTGTCGCGGGGGGCAGACGGTCTGTGGACGGTGGAAACCAAGGCAGGCACCTTTGTGGCCCCGCTGGTCGTCAATGCGGCCGGGGCATGGTCCGACGAGGTGGCAAAGATGGCCGGTCTGACACCGATTGGCCTGCAGCCGCTGCGGCGCACCGGGGCCATTCTGCCCGGCCCGGCGGCTGGCGGCTTCGATCACTGGCAGATGATCAACGACGTGATGGAACGCTTTTACTTCAAGCCCGACGCCGGGAAGCTGCTGGTCTCCCCGGTGGATGAAGTGCCGATGGAGCCGCACGACGCCTTTGTCGATGACATGGATCTGGCTGAAGGCCTGCACCGCTTTGAACAGGCCGTCACGCTGGAAGTCACCCGTGTTGACCGCTCGTGGGCCGGGCTGCGCACCTTTGCCCCTGACCGCAGCCCGGTGGTCGGCTTTGACCCCGGCAGCGACGGCTTTTTCTGGTTTGCCGGTCAGGGGGGCTATGGGATTCAGACCTGCCCGGCCATGGCGTGGCTGGGATCAGCGCTGGCCACCGGCAAGCCGCTGCGCGAGGAACTGAGCCGTGAGGCGTTCGACCCGCAGGAAGTTGCTCCGCGCCGGACCATGGTCAACAGACTGAGAAAACACTAAGCTGCCCCCCCTTTTCCCCGTCCTCAAGGCTTCCCCGAGCATGACCCCCGCTGATCTGATCCGCACCGATGCCGCCCATGTCTGGCACCCGTTCACACAGGCGATGACCGCATCTGAGCCGGTGCCGGTGATCGCCGGGAAAGGGGCGGTGCTGACCACAGCGGATGGCCGGGAGATCCTTGACCTGATCTCCTCATGGTGGGTCAACCTGCATGGCCATGCCCATCCGGCGATCGCCGCCGCCATCGCCCGGCAGGCAGAAACGCTGGAGCAGGTGATCTTCGCTGGGTTTACCCATCAACCGGCGGTGACGCTGGCCAGCCGCCTGTGCGGCCTGCTGCCGGATGCGCTGACCAAGGTGTTCTTCTCCGACAACGGCTCCACCGCTGTTGAAGTCTCGATGAAGATGGCCCTGCAGTACGCCCGCAACCGGGGGGAAACCCAGCGGACCCGCTATCTGGCCTTCGACGGCGGCTATCACGGCGATACCGTCGGGGCGATGTCAGCCGGGGTTTCCTCGCGCTTTTTCGAAGCGTGGAAGGAGATGCTGTTTCCCGTCGATGTGTTGCCGGTAGCCGCAACATGGATAGACGATGAGGCGGTCGGTCAACGGGAAGCCGAAGCCCTGAACGCGCTTGAGGCCCACCTTGATCAACATGGCAGCCAGACACTGGCGGCAATCATCGAGCCGCTGGTGCAGGGGGCCTGCGGCATGCGGATGCACCGCCCGCAGTTCCTGCGCGGGGTGGTGGAGCGCCTGCGTGCCCACGGCATTCTGGTGATTTTCGATGAGGTGATGACCGGCTTTGGCCGTATGGGTGACCTGTTTGCCTGCCTGAAGGCCGCAGTGACCCCGGATTTCATCTGCCTGTCCAAGGGCCTGAGCGGCGGGTTCCTGCCGATGGCCGCCACCGTCACCACTGACGCGGTGTACGATGCGTTCCGCGACGAGCGGCTGGACCGGGCCTTTCTGCACGGCCATTCTTTTACCGCCAATCCGCTGGGCTGTGCGGCGGCGCTGGCCTCGCTTGATCTGCTGCTGGATCCCGCCTGTACCGCTGCCCGCGCCAGAATCGAAACCCATCACCGTACCGTTCTGGCCGACCGGCTGGCCGGGCACCCGCTGGTCCGCCGGTTCCGGGTCACCGGCACCATTGCTGCCTTCGACGTGGAAACCGGGGATGGCGGGTACACCTCCTCCGTCGCTCCGGCCCTGCGGGAAAGCTTTACCCGTGACAACCTGCTGATCCGCCCGCTGGGGAACAGCGTCTATCTGCTGCCGCCTTACTGCGTGACCGATGCCCAGCTTGACCGTGCCGGGGACGGGCTGGAGCGGGCGCTGAACAGCCTGTCTCCCGCCCCGCAACGCCCGGCAGCCAGCGATATGTTCTGATGATCCGATCAGAGCCGCGTGCCGGAAGGGCCTGCTTCCGGCACGCCACAGGCCCTTAAAGGGCACCCTCTTAAAGCGTCACGCCTTGGGCCGCCAACGCGGCCCGCAGTGGCTGGCTGGCCGCCTCGCCCAGCCAGTGGCGGAACCCCGCATCCGGATCCATCCCATCGGTGTTGATCAGATCATCAAGGCGCGACACGATGGCATTAGACAGGGTAATGGCGTTCAGCGCCGCCACCTCCTGCGGGGTAAACCCCTGCAGAATGTCTTCCCGCGCCAGCAGGACGGCCCGGTCTTTTCCGCCCAGAAGACCTTTCGGATCCTCCAGTTCGCGGATGACATAGCGGTTGTGCAGATATTGCGGGTGCCACAGCGGCACCACCACCCAGCGCCGCTCCCGCACCGCAGCCTCGAAGGCATCAAAGCAGTCCCGCTGCGTTCCGGTCTGGAAGGTATATCCGGCGGCACTCAGGCCATAATCCTGCATCATCCGCTGCGAGAACCGGGTGATGCCCGCCCCGGGGCCGATCCCTTGTATCAGAGGGGTCATTTTCTGTCGGACATCAGGCTTGAGAAGATCCGGCACGGCAGAAACGGCATCCTCCGGCACATAGTCCGGCACTCCCCACAGGGCATACGGCTCGTAATGCAGCCCAAGTTCGCGGGTCGGCACCACCTCTTCTACCAGGGCTTTGTAAACCCCGTGGCTGAACGGAATCCAGGCTGAAGCCACCATGCCAACCTCCCCGGCCCGCAGCGCTTCGAAATTGGCTTCATGCAGGGCATAGCGGCGCTCAACCGTAAACCCCATCCGTTGCAGCACCAGCGTCACCGCCGCCGCCGTCGCCCGGTGAAAGCTGAGGTCCGTGACCCCAAGCCGGACAGTCCGGCGCGACTGCGCTACGGCAGAGGGTGCAGTCCCCACCCCGGCCGCTACACCGGCAACCGCAGTCCCCAGCCCACCAAGAAACCTTCTGCGCGTGGTCATCATGGCGCTCCCTCCCCATCCTGCCGCATGGCCAGGCGGTCCATTTCAGCCCCGACCACCGCATTGTCCGCAGAGAAGGGGAAGATCATCTCGATGGTCACACCATTGGGATCCTCAAGGAAAAGCTGATGCTCCCCGGCTTCCGGCACCAGCCGCTCCCGGAACGCCTGCCCCACGGCAAGCAGATGCTGCTGCATGTCACTCAGAGACTGACAGCGTAAGGACACATGATCGATGCATCCGCCACCGTCACAGCCCCCCTTTTCCCCCAGATAGGCATGCAGCTCTGTGTCGTCATCACTGAGTGAAACGATGTGCAGCAGGGGCTTTCCCGCCGCGTAGAGCCACTCCCCGGGAAACCGGAAGCCGGGCCGCCAGCCTGCCTCAAGGCGCACGACATCGCGAAAGAAGGTCACTGTCTCCGCCACCCGGGCGGTTCTGATCGTGAAGTGATCAAGCGCCAAAACCGTCATGATAGACCTCAATATTTATCATTTGATAATTTTTAAAGTTACCGAGTCCCTCTTCCACAGCAAGAAATTTTTCGTACATCCCATATTTTTCTGAAGATAACGCACATTAGAGAAGGCAGATGGGCAACCGACCGTCAGACCCGTCAAAAGAGGGTTGCTTATTTTTATCATTTGATAATTAATTTCCCCATAAACGAAATCGTCCACGGGAGGACCCCTGAAAATGACAACTGCCGCCATTCACACCCCCGCTTCTCCGGCGTGCCCGGCCCTTGACCGGCTGACAGCGCTTGGTCTGTCTCTGCCCCCCGCAGCCCGACCGCTTGGCAACTACGAATCCTGGTCCATCGTCGGGGAAACCTTCATGACATCCGGGCAGTTCCCCTGGATCTCGGGAGACATGAGGTATACCGGCCGCCTTGGTGCCGAAGTCACGGTTGAGCAGGGCTATGACGCCTGCCGCCTTGCTACCCTGAATGCTGTGGCACAGCTGCACGATGCCCTTGGCGGAGACTTCTCCCGCCTGCGCCGCATTTATCGGGTCGAAGGGGTGCTGAACGTTGCCGAAGGCTGTTTCGATCATCCGCAGGCCCTGAACGGTGCCTCTGACATTCTGGTCGAGATGTTCGGGGATCGTGGACGGCATACCCGGATGATCTGGACCAATCCGGTGATGCCCCGCGATGCCTTCTGTCTGGTTTATATGTATGCCCAGGTTGCCCCGGAGCAGGCCCGATGATGGACCGATCACCAGACTCCGCCGCCCCTTCCCTTGCTTGCGGGAGACCGACCGCGATGATCCACCCCACCCGCCTGTTCGTCACCAGCTGTCTGTCGATGCTGGTCACGTCGATGATTTTCTCTATCCGCGCTGACATTCTCGGGCCGGTCAGCCATGAATATCTGCTGTCCAACGAAATGATCGGCCTGACCATGAGCTCGGTGTTCTGGGGATTTACCCTCGGCATCATTGTCTGCGCCATGCTGGTCGACCTGGTTGGTATGAAGACCCTGCATGTACTGTCCGGCGTCGGCTATCTTGGTGGGATTGCGCTGATCCTGTCGGCCCCGGCCAATACCGTCGACAACGCCGCATCCGGTACAGCCCTTCTCTACACCGGCTTCCTGCTGACCGGTGTTTCTCAAGGGGTGGTCGAAGGTGTGACCAATCCTCTGGTCGCAACCCTTTACAGCCACGACAAACGCCGCATGTTCAACCGCCTGCATGCATGGTGGCCCGCCGGGCTGATCTTCGGCGGGGTGGTTGCATGGCTGCTCGGGCAGTTTGACGCCTCCTGGCGGGTCAAGCTGGCGACAGTGACCGTACCCGCCCTGCTGTATCTGGCGCTCTCCATCACACAGGCTTACCCAAAGACAGAACGGGTGACGGCCAATGTGCGCGCCGGGGAGATGTATCGCCAGCTGACCCAGCCGATGTTTCTCCTGCTGTTCGTCCTGATGTGGCTGACTGCCGCCACCGAGCTGGGGCCCGATCAGTGGTTCTCGAAAATCATGGCTGATCTGGTCCCTTCGCTGGGGCAAAACGCCATTCTGTTTCTGGCGTATACCGCCGGGATCATGTTTCTGCTGCGACAGTTTGCCGCATCGGCCCTCCGCCGTGTCTCTCCCTTCGCAATCCTGTCGGGCAGCGCCCTCCTGTCGATGGGCGGGCTGGTGATTCTCGGCTCAATCAGTGGCAGCGGCAGTACGGTCACACTGCTGGCTCTGTTGGGCGCAACCGTTTTTGGAGTTGGAAAAACCTTCTTCTGGCCGACCATGCTGGCAGTCACCAGCGAACTGTTCCCTAAAGGCGGTGCCCTGCTGGTGAACCTGATGGGCGGCGCCGGCATGTTGTCCGTTATGCTCAGCCTGCCGGTAATCGGGCGGATCATCGACACCAACGATGCCGCCACCGCCCTGATGTCTATTGCCATTTTACCGGCTGCACTGACGGTGGTGTTCTCCCTGCTGTGGCTGCGCCAGTCTCTGACCGGCGGATACAGCCCACAGGCCCTGCCCCGCCCGGCCCCCGAAGAGCAGGGCTGACACCCGCCCTGCCATTGCAAGACCCCTGACAGGCCCGGCTATCCCGGGCCTGCTTTTTTGACTGTCTCTTCTCTGCGCGGGATAAGGTATTCTCTTGCTCCAAATCCTTTTTCGCGTCAGGCCCATGCAAGACACTGCCCCCCCCGCCCGGCGCCCCCGCGCCCGCCACCTGTCCGCCCATGAGAGAGAGGCCCAGATTGTCGCCCGGGCAGCAGAATGTTTTTCCGAACAGGGGTTTTCCGTCAGCACCCGGGATCTGGCGACCCATATCGGCATCACCCAGCCGCTGCTGTTCCGCTATTTTCCCTCGAAGGAAGCCCTGATCAACCGGGTCTTCGAAGAACGGTTTTTCAGCAGCTGGAACCCATTGTGGGAAACATGGATCAGCGATACCGCGCAGCCGCTTGAACAAAGGCTGTTCATATACCTGAAAGACTATACCCAGACCATTCTGCGAAATGACTGGATCCGGCTGTTTGTCTTTGCCGCGCTGGAAGATCCGACGCTGAACAAACGCTATATCAGCCTGCTGCAAGAGCGGATCTTCCGCCCGATCCTGACCGAGCTGCGAACCGCCAGAGACCTGCCCCCAGCCCCAACCGCGCTGGAAATGGAACTGTTCTGGGGTTTCCATTCCAGCTTTTTCTATATGGGGTTCAGGCGCTGGATTTATCAGCTTGATGTTCCGGATTTTCTTGATGACATCATCCGGGCCCGCATCGCCATGCTGTTAAGCGGTCTGCCTGTCAGCTGACCGCGACGCACTGCACCATAAGAAAACCCCGCCGGAATACTCCGGCGGGGCTTTTTGCAGACCGCCTCAGGCAGGTTACTGCGACATGCCGTCAGCAAATTCGTCGTGCGGCATGTGGTGCTTCTCATGCACCGGCTTGACCATCATGTTGGCGATCAGACCGACCACCAGCAGACCGGCCATCGCATACATGGTGGTATTGTACAGGCTGGGGGTGGGGTCCAGCGTACCGGCCGGAGCAATCTCCATCAGACGGGAGATCGTGACCGTCTTGGCGGTGATCAGCTCGTCAAGCTTATCCACACCCGCCCCGAAGGTGGACTGGAACTTAGCCGGATCGACCTTCCCGGCCAGCGCCTTCAGCTCCGACACCAGCGACGCCTCCCGCAGCTCGGTCAGCACCAGCGGGCCAAGCACCCCGGCAGTGGACCATGCGGTCAGCAGACGGCCATGGATACCGCCGACAAACTTGGTGCCGAAAATGTCGGCCAGATAGGCCGGGATGGTGGCAAACCCACCGCCGTACATGGTGAAGATAACCATGGTGGCCGCATAGAACATCACCAGCCACATCACCGCCGGATGGGCGCTGACCTGCTGCGCGGCGAACGGCACCGAGCAATACAGCAGAATCCCCAGCCCGAAGAAGATGAAGTAGGTGTTCTTACGGCCAAGGAAATCTGAGCTGGACGCCCAGAAGAAGCGCCCGACCATGTTAAACACCGAAATCATCAGCACATAGGTAGCCGCGAAACTGCCATTGACGATCATCGGCAGAGTGGAGCCGAAGATTTCCGTCATCATGGTCTTCGCCACCCCCAGCACGCCGATCCCGGCGGTGACGTTGGCGCACAGCACCACCCACAGGAAATAGAACTGCGGGGTTTTCAGGGCCTGATCGATATGCACATGCCGGGTGGAGATCATCTTCTTGGCGCTGGTGTCGGCCTTCGGCGGGGTCCAGCCCTTCGGCAGCCAGCCGTCACGCGGCACACGGTAAGAGAACGCCGCCGCCACCATCACGATCAGGTACAGAATACCAAGGGTGAAGAACGTCGCCGCCGCCCCGGTGGAACCGGTCCCGACCACATAGACACCCTCGGGCCCCGGTACGGTCAGCTTGGCGGCCTCTTTGGCGGAGACCACCACAACCTCTTTCAGGGCACCACCGACCTGAGCGAAACGCTTGCCGCCATCGGTGGTCAGGGCAACATCGGCTGCCTTGCCCAGATACATCGGCGCTTCATAGTACAGCTTCAGCAGCCATTCCTTCAGCGGCGCGCCAATCATCGCCCCGCCGCCGAACCCCATGATCGCCATACCGGTGGCCATGCCGCGACGGTCAGGAAACCAGCGGATCAGCGTCGATACCGGGGACACATAGCCAAGGCCAAGGCCGCAGCCGCCAATCACCCCATAGCCCAGATATACCAGCCACAGCTGATGCAGATAAATCCCGAGGCCGCCCAGCAGAATACCACCGCCCCAGCACAGGGCGGCAACGGTACCGACCATGCGCGGGCCGACCTTTTCCAGCCACTTGCCGCCGATCGCCGCCGACAGGCCAAGGAAGACGATGGCGGTGGAGAAAATCCACACCACCTGCCCCAGCGACCAGTCCGCCGAGGAACTGGCAACAACCCCGAATTCACGGGTCAGGGGCGGATTAAAGATGCTCCATGCATACACCGAGCCGATGCACAGATGAATGGCGATCGAAGCTGGCGGCACCAGCCAGCGGTTGTAATCGTCCCCGGCGACGATCTGTTCCTTTTTCAGGCCTTCAAAGATATTCATGAATCCTCCCGGATACGTGGCCGGTATCCCCGGTCCTGCCGTCCTGTCCTGTCGATGCCCGGCTTACAGATGCCGGATCTTAAGCACTCTTTCTTGTGGCGGGCCGATCACCGTCAGTCCTGTGGCGGAAACGCCCTGCGGACCAGCGGGTCCAGCTCTTCGCCGCCCGATGCCATCAGGGCATCCAGCCCCTGACGCATACGCGGATCCCAGAAGCTTTTGATGTGCTGGGAAATTTCGCTGACCGCCTCCGCCTCCGGGTAGGACCGGAAGTAGGCGGCGATCTGATTGGCCATACGGACCAGATCAGCGGTGTCCATTGTTGCTCACATCCCCTGCCAGCCGGGCGGAAAACCGTCCCGTCATTCTTCTTTAAACCAACCCCGCCCCTCAGGCCGGAGTGTTAAACCGCACCACCCCACCCCCCCGGTGAGCTGACAGAACCGTCAGCCCGGCCGCATCGGCCAGCCGTAAGGCCAGCGCCGTCGGTGCCGACAGGGTTGCCAGAACCGGAATCCCGGCTGCCGCCGCTTTCTGAACCAGTTCAAAACTACAGCGGCTGGTCATCACCACAAATCCGTCTGCCGGAGAGATCCCGGCGCGCAACAGCGCCCCGATCAGTTTATCCAACGCGTTATGCCGCCCGACGTCTTCCCGCGCAAGCATCACCGTACCATCGGGCTGGCACCATGCAGCCGCATGGACAGACCGGTTCAGGCGGTTCATCGGCTGATACTCAGGCAGCAAGGCCAGCGCCCGCTGTACGGCCTGTGCGGTCACGGTCAGGGGCCGAACCTGCTGGCCCGGCCAGCGGACGGCCCCGTCCAGACTGTCAACGCCGCACAGACCGCAGCCCGAGCGTCCGGCCAGAGTCCGGCTGCGGATCGCCTCCTCCCGCACCCGAGACGGGGCGGCAGACAGATGCACCACCATGCCGTTGCAGTCATCCAGAACCGCAATGTCCTCTATTGCAGCGACATCAGCCAGCACACCTTCGGCCACGGCAAAGCCGATGCCAAAATCTTCCAGATCAGCCGGTGTCGCCATCATCACGGCCAGGGTTGACCCGTTGAGGGTAATGGCAACCGGCACTTCTTCCGGGACCAGCCAGTCAACCGCGCCTTCCGGCGCGTCAGCAGGCGGACTGAGCCACCCGCTGACCCGGACTGACCCGGCCGGAACACCCGCCAGAAGGCCGTTGCCATCCATCATCCCTGTCTTACTCCGCCGCCGAAACCTGCGGGGTCTGGTTCGACAGGGTGACCTGGACCGCCGTCACCTTGTATTCCGGGCAGTTGGTGGCCCAGTCGGAATTCTCCGTGGTCACCACATTGGCCCCGGTCACCGGGTGATGGAAGGTGGTGTAGACCACCCCTTGCGGCATCCGGTCAGAAATCATCGCCCGCAGGCCGGTCGCCCCCTTGCGGCTGGCCAGTGACACCAGATCACCGTCGCGGATGCCACGCTCCTCGGCATCGTGCGGATGGATTTCCAGAATATCCTCCGGGTGCCATGCCACATTACCGGTGCGGCGGGTCTGGGTGCCGACGTTGTACTGCGACAGAATACGCCCGGTGGTCAGCAACAGCGGGAAGAAACGGGAGGCCCGCTCCTCGGTTGCCACGTATTCGGTCAGCATGAAGCGGCCCTTGCCCCGCACGAAACCGTCAACATGCATCAGCGGGGTGCCATTGGGGGCGGCATCATTCACCGGCCATTGCAGGCTGCCGTCGCGGTCAAGGCGCTCGAAGCTGACACCCTTGAAGGTCGGGGTCAGGCGGGCGATTTCATCCATGATCTCAGCCGCGCTGTCGTAGCGCATCGGGTACCCCATGGCGGCGGCCAGATCACAGGTCACCTCCCACTCATCCTTGCCGGTCTGGCTGCGCATCGCCGGGCGTACCCGGTTGATACGGCGTTCAGCATTGGTGAAGGTACCGTCTTTTTCCAGGAACGAGGTGCCGGGCAGGAACACATGGGCATAATTGGCGGTCTCGTTCAGGAACAGGTCCTGCACGATCACACACTCCATCGCCTCCAGCGCCGCCGCCACATGGTTGGTGTTGGGGTCAGACTGGGCAATATCTTCGCCATGGACATACAGCCCCCGGAAAGACCCGCCGATGGAGGCATCAAACATATTGGGGATCCGCAGGCCCGGCTCGGGATCCAGCGCCGTGCCCCAGACCACCTCGAACATGGCCCGCACGGTATCATCCGACACATGGCGGTAGCCGGAAAACTCATGCGGGAACGAGCCCATATCGCAGGAGCCCTGCACGTTGTTCTGACCGCGCAGCGGGTTGACCCCCACCCCTTCCCGGCCAATGTTGCCGGTGGCCATCGCCAGATTGGCCATGCCCATCACCATGGTGGAGCCCTGACTGTGTTCAGTCACGCCCAGCCCGTAATAAATCGCCGCATTGCCGCCGGTGGCATACAGGCGGGCCGCCCCGCGCACCTCTGCCGCCGGGACGCCGGTAATCGCCTCAACCGCCTCCGGACTATGACGCGGGTCCGCAATAAAGCCTTCCCAGCGGGCGAACTCGGTCGGATCACAGCGCTCTTCAACGAAAGCACGGTTGACCAGCCCTTCGGTGACAATCACATGGGCCAGCGCGTTGACGATCGCCACATTGGTCCCGGGGCGCAGCTGAAGATGATGCGACGCCCGGATATGCGGGCTTTCCACCAGATCGGTGCGGCGCGGATCAATCACGATCACCTTCGCCCCGGCGCGGATGCGCTTTTTCATCCGTGAGCCGAACACCGGGTGGGCGTCGGTCGGATTGGCCCCGATCACCAGCAACACATCGGACTGATCGACACTGCGGAAATCCTGCGTCCCCGCCGAGGTCCCGAAGGTCTGCTTCAGACCATACCCGGTAGGGGAATGGCAGACACGGGCGCAGGTATCGACATTGTTGTTGCCGAAGGCGGCGCGGATCATTTTCTGCACCACGAAGACCTCTTCGTTGGTACAGCGTGAAGAGGTGATCCCGCCAATCGAGTTTTTGCCGTACTGCGCCTGAATCGCCTTCAGGCGGGTGGCGGCAAAACCAATCGCTTCGTCCCACGACACCTTGCGCCACGGCTCATGGATCGTGTCACGAATCATCGGGGTGGTCACCCGGTCACTGTGGGTGGCATAGCCCCAGGCGAAGCGCCCCTTCACGCAGGAATGACCTTCATTGGCACCGCCGTCTTTCCACGGCACCATCCGCACCACGGTTTCCCCCTGCATATCGGCCTTGAAAGAGCAGCCGACCCCGCAATAGGCACAGGTGGTCAGTACGCTGTGTTCCGGCTGACCGTGATCGATCACCGCTTTTTCCATCAGTGTGGCGGTCGGGCAGGCCTGCACACAGGCCCCGCAGGACACACAGTCAGAGGCCAGAAAACCGTCATCCATCCCGGCAGCGATTTTCGAGGCAAACCCCCGCCCGTCAAGGGTCAGCGCGAACGTGCCCTGCGTTTCCTGACAGGCACGGACGCAGCGGGAACAGACGATGCACTTCGCCGGATCGAAGGTAAAATAGGGGTTGCTCTCGTCCTTTTCCGCCTTCAGGTGATTGGCGCCGTCAAAGCCGTAGCGCACCTCGCGCAGGCCGACCTTCCCGGCCATGTCCTGCAATTCGCAGTCCCCGTTGGAAGCACAGGTCAGACAGTCCAGCGGATGATCGGAGATATACAGTTCCATCACCCCTTTGCGCAGGGCGGCCAGACGCGGGGTCTGGGTCAGAACGTCCATCCCGTCCGCCACCGGCGTGGTGCAGGAGGCAGGCGTCCCCCGCCGCCCTTCGACCTGCACCAGACACAGGCGGCAGGAGCCATAGGCGTTCTGGCTGTCGGTGGCACACAGCTTGGGAATGGAGATCCCGGCCTCGGCGGCGGCTCGCATGATTGAGGTCCCCTCGCGGGCGGTGACGGTGCGCCCGTCAATCCGCAGGCTGACCATTTTCTCACTGCGGGAGGCAGGAGTACCGTAATCCTGTTCTTTAATCAGGGTCATGATCGGCCCTCCTCGCTTATTCGGCTGCCTGCGCCGGGGCGCTGGCCGGGCGGTCAAAATCTTCGGGGAAATGCTTCAGCGCAGAGCGCACCGGCAGCGGCGTCAGCCCCCCCATCGCGCACAGCGACCCTTCCGTCATCACCATGCACAGGTCTTCCAGCAGGGCCAGATTCTCATCGCGCCGCTCTCCGGCGATGATCCGGTCGATCACCTCAACCCCACGGGTGGAGCCGATGCGGCACGGCGTACACTTGCCACAGCTTTCAATGGCGCAGAATTCCATGGCGAAACGGGCCTGCTTTGCCATATCGACACTGTCGTCAAACACCACGATGCCGCCGTGGCCGACCATCGCCTCCTCCGCCGCGAAGGCTTCATAATCCTTCGGCAGGTGGAACAGATGTTCCGGCAGATAGGCCCCCAGCGGCCCGCCGACCTGCACCGCCCGCACCGGACGGCCCGAAGCCGTGCCGCCCCCGAAACGATACACCAGATCGTGCAGGGTGATGCCGAACGCAGTCTCAAACAGGCCACCGTGACGGATATTGCCGCCAAGCTGGAACGGCTGGGTCCCACGCGAACGCCCGACCCCGAAATCACGGTAAAAAGCCGCACCCTTGGCCAGAATCACCGGCACCGAACACAGGGACAGCACGTTGTTCACCACGGTCGGCTTACCGAACAGCCCTTCCAGCGCCGGAAGCGGCGGTTTGGCACGGACCATGCCGCGCTTCCCCTCGATGCTTTCCAGCATCGCCGTTTCCTCACCACAAATGTAGGCACCGGCACCGGTTCTCACTTCGAGATCGAAACGATGTGCCGACCCGTGCAGACCGGCCCCCAGCCAGTTCTGCTCATAGGCCAGATCAATCGCCCGCCGCAGGGTGGCAATCGCATGCGGATATTCCGACCGCACATAGATGTAGCCCTGCGTCGCCCCGACGGCGAGCGCGGCAACCGTCATCCCTTCAATCAGGCAGAACGGATCCCCTTCCATGATCATCCGGTCGGCAAACGTGCCGCTGTCGCCCTCATCAGCATTACAGCAGATGAATTTTTCATCGGCTTTGGCGTCCAGCACGGTGCGCCATTTGATCCCGGTCGGGAACCCGGCCCCGCCACGCCCGCGCAACCCGGACTCAGCCACTTCGGTACAGATATCAGCCGGGGCCATGGTCAGTGCGCGTTCCAGCCCGACGAAACCGCCATGAGCGCGGTAGTCCTCCACCGACAGCGGATCGGTCAGCCCGCAGCGGGCAAAAGTCAGGCGCTGCTGATGGTGAAAAAACGGGATCTGCTCCGTGAGGCCATGCCCCAGCGGATGGGCCCCGCCGGTCAGGAACCCGGCCTCAAACAGGTCTGCCACCTGCTCCGGCGCCACCGGACCATAGGCAACCCGGCCCTGCGCGGTGGCCACTTCCACCAGCGGCTCCAACCACAGCATACCGCGGCTGCCATTGCGCACCACCGTCACCGCCTGATGGCGGCGGGCGGCCTCGGCAACGATGGCAGCGGCGACCTCATCGGCCCCGACAGACAGGGCCGCAGCATCGCAGGGCACGTAAACGGTGATCATCTCCGTCATGACCGCACCCCCGCCACCAGAGCATCAAACCGGGCCGGAGTGACCCGCCCCACCAGTGTCTCATCCAGCATCAGGGCCGGGGACAGGGCACAGTTGCCCAGACAGTAGACCGCCTCCAGAGTGAAAGCCCCGTCCCCGGTCGTTTCATGAAAATCGACGCTCAGGTGGTCTTTGATATGCGCGATCAGGGCATCGGCCCCCATCGCCTGACAGGCTTCCGCCCGGCAGACCTTCAGAATATGGCGCCCCGGACGGGTCCGGCGGAAGTCATGATAAAATGTGACAACCCCATGCACATCAGCCCGTGACAGATTCAGGCTGCGGGCCAGCAGCGGCAGGGCGGCATCATCAATGCAGCCAAAACAGCCCTGCAGGGCGTGCAGCATCGGCAGCAGCGCCCCGCGCTGACCGGCGAACCCGTCAATAATCTGCTGTGCAACGGCAGCATCCCACGGGCGCACGGAGGAGGATTCCTGTGCGGGCCACGGGGCAGTGCTGCCCGCCTCCGTCCCGGAGTGGCGGGGGTCAGTCATGACGCCTCCCATTTCTCTCTATTCTTCTCTCTTGCCGGTCGCGGACAGGGCACCCACCCCGGCCACGCCGTCTGTTACCGCATGCTGCGGTCCGGCGGGGTCTGTCGGCAAATTTTTTTTGCCAATACTGCGATAGCAAAAATCTATCACGGAACCCCGCCGGAACGGCGCTTCAGTGCCCGACGCCCGCGATAGGGTAATTTCAAAAACCTATGACGCCGCTTTGCCGCAGCCGGTCCCGGGTGTATTCCGCAATACGGGTGGACAGCTTGTTTTCGGTGGCTGAGGCTGCCAGCGCTTTCGCCATCGGCAATGCCGGATCCCGCTCGGCATAGACCAGACCGATGACATACGTGATGTCCGGAGTGGTCAGCGGTAAAGCCACCAGCCCTTCATCGGGCTGGGTCAGCGTCAGCAGCTGTCCCGGGACCACGCTGGACCAATGCCCATGACGGACATTAACGAACAGGTTCATCAGGGAATTGGTTTCCAGCGTCGGCGTCACCGAGCAGCCCGCCATACGGAACGCCCCTTCAGCAATCCGGCGGTTCTGCATATCCGGCGTCAGCAGGCACAGCGGCACCTGCGCCGCCTCGGCCCAGCTGACACTGGTCCGCCCATCCCAGTCGCGGCGGCGGGTCAGCAGAAAATACCGCTCGGAGTACAGCGGCACCATCCGCACATGCGACAGCGGCTCGTTATCCAGATAAGTGACACCGACGTCGATCTCAAACTCATCCAGCCCACGCTGAATTTCGCGCGAGCTGAGCGACACCACGGAAATGCGCACATCGGGATAGCGTTCGGCAAAAGGGCCAATCAGATGCCCGACTGCGGGCAGGGCCGTGGGGATGACCCCCAGTCGCAGGGTCCCGCTGATTCCCTGCTGAAGCGCCCCCAGATCCTGCAGCAGACCGTCACGCTCGGCCAGTATCCGACGGGCATGCTCCAGCACCTTCAGCCCTTCGGGGGTGAAGCCCTGAAACTTCTGCCCGCGCTCGACGATCGGCACCTGAAGCTCCGCCTCCAGCTGCCGGATCGCATTGGATAAGGTCGGCTGCGAAACGTTACAGGCCGCCGCTGCCCGGCCAAAATGCCGCTCCCGCGACAGGGCCATCAGATAGACGTATTTGCGGAACATCGCCGCCCCCTGCCGTCACATGGCCCCTCAGACCGACGACACCGAGCGCGCCGCCTGATCGTAAAACCCTGACAGGCCGCGCAGCATGGTTGCCACCCGCCGCAGATCCTCGCCGTCGCTTTCCAGCGAGCGGATCGCCTCGACCAGACAGCGTTCGCGCAGATCACGGTAATTCTTGCAGACCTGCTGGCCTTTTTCGGTGGTGCGGTAGAACCGCTCCTTACCACGGCGCTCGCCTTCGACCAGCTCGGCCTTCAGCAGCTTTTTGATGGAATAATTGACCGTATGCTGATCTTCAATATTCAGCACGAAGCAGATATCAGTCAGCCGCTTGGCCCGCTTACGGTGATTGACGTTGTGCAGCACCAGTACGTCCAGCGGGCTGAAGTCGGAATACCCCACCGCCGCCATGCAGCGGATCATCCAGCGGTTAAAAGCGTGGGACGCGACAATCAGGCCGTATTCGTATTCGGAAAGCTGCCAGCCTTCGTCCGAGGCCAGATGCTCCGACGACACAATCATCGTCGCCGGCATCGCCGAGGCAATCCGCGCCACTTCATCAAACAGCTTGCGGCGGGGCTTTCGGGGGGCTTTCGGCGGCGGGGTATCGGCAGTGCCGGTCACGGGTCTCTCCTGTCTGATCAGGGGCCGATTACAGCACCGCCGCCCCGGGAGTGCAACGTTTGCCGGTCTGCGGGGCGGGAAGATTGCTCTGCCCACCCCACAGAGCTGTACTCTTTACATCTGGTTCGGCAGCCAGAGCGCGATATCGGGCACCACCGTAATCAACACCAGCGCCGCGACCATGATCAGGAAGAACGGCATGGTGGCCTTGGCAATGGTGAGGATATTGCGGTTGGTCAACGATTGAATAACGAACAGGTTAAAGCCGACCGGCGGGGTGATCTGGGCCATTTCAACCACAAACACCAGATAGATCCCGAACCAGATCGGATCAATACCGGCAGCCAGAACCATCGGCAGGATCACCGAGGTGGTCAGCACCACCATAGAAATCCCGTCGAGGAAGCAGCCAAGAATGATAAACAGCACGGTCAGCGCCGCCAGCAGCGCATACGGCGACAGCTGCAGCGCCGCCACCCACTGGGCAAGCCCGGCGGGAATGCCGGTGTAGCCCATGGCTGTGGTCAGGAAGTTGGCCCCGGCCAGAATGAAGGCAATCATGCACGACATCTGGGTGGCGCCGATCAGCCCGGCCTTAAAGGTAGACCAGTTCAGGTCCCCGGAAATCCGGGCCAGAAGCAGCGCAATCGCCACCCCAACCGCCGCCGCATCGGTCGGCGAGGCAATGCCGGAGTAAATTGACCCGATCACACCACCGATCAGCAGGAACACCGGACCAAGGCGCTTGATGGCCAGAACCCGGTCACCCCAGGTCACCTTAACCGCATCTTCCTGCGGCAGGCGGTGGCGATTGAACAGCGACCACACCACCACATAGCCGACGAACAGCGCCATCAGCAGAATACCGGGGATCACACCGGCCATGAACAGACGGGCAATCGACTGGTCCGTGGCCACCCCGTACACGATCATGATGATCGACGGCGGGATCAGCAGGCCAAGGGTGGCAGATCCGGCCAGCGTGCCCAGCACCATATGTTCCGGATAGCCGCGCTTCAGCAGCTCCGGCAGGGAAATCTTGCCGATGGTGGCAGCGGTGGCAGCCGACGACCCCGACACTGCGGCAAAGATACCGCAGCCGAACACGTTAACGTGCAGCAGACGGCCCGGCAGGCGGGTCATCCACGGGGCTAGACCGGCAAACATGTCGCTGGACAACCGGGAACGGAACAGGATTTCCCCCATCCACAGAAACAGCGGCAGCGAGGCCAGCGACCACTGATTAGCGCCCCCCCACAGGGTGGAGGCCAGACTGGTACCCAGCGGCGCATTGGAAAACAGCGCCATACAGACGGCCCCGACACCCAGCAGCGAGAACGCCACCCAAGTCCCCAGACCGAGGAACCCGAACAGAGCGACCAGCGAGATAATCGCGGCGACGAGCATTTCCGACATCTCATTCGCCCCCTTCGAGGGAATCAAGGGCCGGATCCGCCTTGCCCAGCAGACCGGCGAGGAAGGAGTCACAGACCGCAACCCCGAGGATAGTAACGCCCAGTGCCATCACCGCCTGCGGAATCCACAGCTTGACCGGGATCAGACCGCCGGAGACATCCCCGAAGTCAAGGCTGTCCCGCACCAGTTCCCACGCATGCCAGCTCATGAACAGGGTCAGCCCCAACGCAATAACCGCGCACAGCACATTGGCCCAGCGGCGGGCCCACAGCGGGATGGCCTGCAGGATCAGCGACACACGGATATGCCCCCCGGCGCGGAAGGTCGACGCCAGCGCCAGAAACGAGGCCCCGACCAGAAAGAAACCGCAGAAGTCGGTATAGCTGGGGATCGACAGGCCATAGGCGGTGCCGGTGGTCAGCTTGGCGATAAAATCAATGGTATTGGCGACAACCTGCAACAGGATCAGGCCAAAGATCACAAACAGGCACAGGGCGGCAACAAGCCCGCTGCCAGCATAAAGACCGTCCAGAGTCCGGCGCATGAGAGAAGCCCTCCGGCGTGAGATAGATACAAAACAGGCGGGAAGATGCCTTTATCCATCATCCCGCCTGCATCGCAGATCTTACTTCTTGTAAGCCTTGAGGATGGCTTCACCATCGGCCCCGGCCATGGCGCTCCATTCCTTCACCAGCTTGTCACCGGCCTGCATCAGCGCAGCGGTCACTTCCGGCGAGGCTTCACGCACGGCCATGCCGTTCTTTTCCAGTTCCTTGGTCATGGAATTGGCTTCGTTCAGGCTCATTTCCCAACCACGCTTTTCAGCGCGGGCGGCAGCATCCAGCACAGCCTTCTGCACGTCAGCCGGCAGCGCATCAAACGCCTTGGCGTTGACCACCACCACGTTCTTCGGCACCCAGGCGGCGACGTCGTAGTAGTTCTTCACAAAGTCCCACGCCTTCGACCCCACGCCGGTGGACGGAGAGGTGATCATCGCTTCCACCTGACCGGTGGCAAAGGCCTGCGGAATATCCGGCACCTGCACCTGGGTCGGCACCGCGCCCAGCAGGGTGCTCAGGCGTTCGGTGATGGAGTTGTTGGAGCGCATCTTCATGCCCTTGAAGTCGCCCGGAACCTTCACCTCATTCTTGGTGTAAAGGCCCTGCGGCGGCCAGGCCACGGCATAGAGCACCTTCAGGCGCTGCTTGGCGAGTTCCTTCTCCACCAGCGGGCGGGATGCCTGCCACAGGCTGTCAGCCTGCGTATAGCTGGTGGCGAGGAAGGGGACCGCATCAACTTCAAAAATCGGGTTTTCATTCCCCAGCGTGGACAGGAAGAATTCCCCGGCCTGCGCCTGACCGCTGCGCACAGCATTCTTGATTTCCGGATGCTTGATCAGCGACCCGGCGGAATGAACATTGATCACCAGCTTGCCGCCGGTGGCCTGCTCGACGTCTTTGGCAAACTCACGGATATTGACGGTGTGAAAGGTCGAATCCGGATACGGAGTCGGCATATCCCACTTATCGGCGGCGAAGGCCGGAACAGACAGGCTGACGGCCAGACCGGTAGCCAGCAGAATCCCACGCAGTTGCAGCATCACGGGTGCTCCCTGTGTTTGAAATTGGAATTGAATGTCCTTGAGTGCAGGTGCGCTTGTGGCGAATTTATGTCATCATTACGTTGACAACTTGTCAACGTTTTTGTTAGAACGATTGCAGGATGTAGTGCCCTGATAGGCCTTAAAGCCGGACTCACCGTGCCGGTTTTTAAAGCCCGGCCTTAAAGCCGGAAAATCATAACAAAGACGCGCCGCATCCCAAAATTCCTCACCCCGCCACTGCGATACTGAACAGGGAGTCATGCCGGTGGAAATCGAGGCTATCCGTCCCCTTGCCGACACGGCTTTTACCCTAGATCTGGCCCCCGCCGCCGGCGAAGACGCTGCCCGGCGGGTGCATACCGCCACGGCGGTTCTCAACGCCGCCATTGCCGATGGCAGATTGCCCGGCGTGACCGAGGTTGCCGCCGCCTTCCGCTCGGTGACAGTCCATCATGATCCGCTGCGGACAGACCGCGCCAGCGTGCTGAAAGCGGTGGTGCCCCTGCTGGAACAGACCACCCCCGCCGCAGCCCTGACCGGGGCCCTGTGGACCCTGCCGATCTGCCACGATACCGATCTGGCCCCGGATCTGGCCGATGTGGCGGACCGCACCGGCCTGAGCCCGGAAGACGTGATCGCCCGCCATCTGAGCACCGACTATTCGGTGTACTGTATCGGCTTTCTGCCCGGCTTTCCGTTTATGGGGGATCTTGACGCTACCCTGCGCCTGCCCCGCCGGACCAGCCCGCGCACCCGCGTTCCGGCCGGATCGGTGGCTATCGCCAACGGCATGACCGCTATCTATCCGTGGGAAAGCCCCGGTGGCTGGCATCTGCTGGGCCGCTGCCCGGTGCCACTGTTTGACAGCACCCGCACTGCTCCGGCCCTGCTGTCAGCGGGCGACCGGGTCCGGTTTCAGGCGGTCAGCCGCACTGACTTTGATCAGCTGACGACACAGGCCGCCGCCGGGTCTCTGGACCTGAGCCAGTTCCGCCGGACGGGAGACGCATCATGACCCGGACCCTCCAGATTGTCAGCCCCGGGGCACTGTCGCTGATTCAGGATGGCGGGGCGACCCGCAGCCGGGCCCTTGGGGTGCCGGTGGCCGGATGCCTTGACCGCACCGCCCTGATCCTGACCAATGCCCTGCTTGGCAACGCAGAAAATGCGGCGGTGATCGAGGTCCGGCTGACCTCGCCCACCCTGCGCGCCAGCGGCGGCCCGGTGCGGCTGGCCCTTTCCGGCAGTCTGTCCGGTCACATCATCGCCGCCGACGACCCCGACTCCCGCCGGGAAGTCCGTCCGTGGACCGCCTTCATCCTGTCTGATGGCGAAAGCCTGAAGCTCGCCGCCCCCGAACGCGGCGGAATCGGAGTGATCGCCGTTGACGGCGGGGTCGCGGTGCCTGACGTTATTGGCAGCCGGTCCACCCAGATCAAGGCCGGATTCGGGGGCTTTCAGGGCCGCCCGCTTCAGGCCGGAGATGCCCTGCCGCTGCTGACGCCGGATGCTGAACTGCCCCGCGAGTCGCTGTGCCTGCCTGACGGGTTTGATCTCGGCGACGGCCCGATCCGCGTGGTTGCCGGGCCGCAGGAAGAATACTTCACCGCCGAAGCCTATCAGACGCTGACCACAACAGCCTTTACCGTCAGCCGCGAGGCCGACCGCATGGGCTTCCGGCTGGAAGGGACACCGCTGAAGCATGACCCGGCAAAAGGCAGCGATATCATTTCTGACGGTATCGCCCCGGGGGCCATGCAGGTACCCGGATCCGGGCTGCCGATCATTCTGATGGCAGACGCCCAGACCACCGGCGGTTATCCTAAAATCGCCACGGTGATCAGCGCCGACCTGCCCCGCCTTGCCAACCGGGTCCCGGGGGAAACGATCACCTTCAGCCTGGTTTCGGTGGAAGAGGCTGAACAGGCCGCCCGCGCCCTGCGGGGACGGCTGGACGCCGCCATCGCCAGCATTGCCCCGGAACGCCGCCCCGGCGAAATTGATCTGGAAGCCCTGTACACCACCAGCCTGATCGACGGCATGGTCGATATGCGGCTGGCAGACCATTTTCCCGGCAACCTCTATACGGAATAAACCCTTCCCCTTACCGGAGACCCTGTTATGCAGATCAATCTGAATGCCGACCTCGGGGAAAGTTTTGGCCCGTGGACCATGGGCGATGATCCCGCGCTGCTGGATATCGTCAACAGTGCCAATGTTGCCTGCGGCTTCCACGCCGGTGACCCGCTGGTGATGCTGCGCACGGTCGAGCTGGCAAAGGCCCGGGGCGTCAGCATCGGCGCCCATCCCGGCTTCCCTGATCTTCAGGGTTTCGGCCGCCGCCCGATGACCCTGCCCCCGGCGGAACTGGAAGCCGTGCTGATGTACCAGATGGCAGCCCTGTCCGGGGTTGCCTCGGCCCTTGGGCACCGCATGACCCATGTGAAGGCCCACGGCGCCCTCAGCAACATGGCCTGCGCCGACCGGACACTGGCCGAAGTGATCAGCCGCGCCATCAGGCGCTTTGATCCGTCCCTGATTCTGCTGGCCCCGGCGCTGTCCCCGCTGGCCGCCGCCGGACTGGACGACGGCCTGACCGTGGCGCTGGAGGTTTTTGCCGACCGAACCTATCAGGAAGACGGCCAGCTGACCCCGCGCAAACTGCCGGGGTCGGTGCTGCACCACCCGGAAGACTGCGTCGCCCACGTCCTCAGACTGGTGGATGCCGGTGGCATCGTCACCACCAGCGGCGCGGTCCTGCCCTGCGCCTTCCATTCCATCTGTCTGCATGGCGATGGCCCGGAAGCGGTCGCCTCCGCCCGCGCCATCCGTGCCGCCCTGCTGGAGCGGGGGCACACTCTGGCCGCGCTGCCGGATATGTTTGCCGGGTAATCCCCGGCCCCGTCCTGCCCGGTGGTCTCCTGCCGGTCAGCCCGGCAGATGCTGCCGGGATCTGATTTTGCCGCAGTGTGTTGCGCAGAATCTGCTTTTACTCTGAGACTATACGCACCTTCAGCCGCCCGCCGGATCTTCCGGCCGGGCGGTCTTTTTTATCGGACGGGCCATCAGGGACCGTCTTTCTCAGGGGCGGGCCGCCCCAGCTCGGGAAACATCACCTTGACCACCAGCGGCAGGGTAAAGGCGGTGAACAGCATCCGCGCCAGATGGTGACTGCCGACAAAGGCCGGGTCATAGCCCAGCGCCATCGCAACGAAGACCATTGCCTCCAGCCCGCCGGGGGCATAGGCCATCACCATTTGCCCGAAGCTGAAACCGGTCATTGCCCCGACAATCGCCGCCAGCCCGGTCGCCAGCGCCGCCGCAATCAGGGTTCCCCCGACGGCGGTCGGCAGCATCTGCCCCAGCTGCCGCAGCGTGGTTCCGGCAAACCGGGTCCCGATCATCGCCCCCAGAACCAGCAGGCACACCGACAGCACCGGCTGCGGCAGGGTTGCATGGCTGATCCCGGTCCCATGCAGGACCGCGCTGCCGACCATCCCCCCGACCATCAGGGCGGATGGCATCCGGCACAGATGCAGCACCCCGCCCACCGCCAGCGACGCCGCCAGCAGCAGGGCAATCTGAAGCGGATCATGGGAAAGCTGTGCCACCACCGGGCTGACCGTGGCTGTCGCCCCGCCCAGCGTCACCACCACCGGCAGGATCAGCACCAGCAGGAACAGCCGGACGGCATGGACCAGCGCAACCTGCCGGGCGTCAGCCTTGACCTCAATTGCCAGTGCCAGCACAAACCCAAGACTGCCGGGAACCGATGCCATGAAGGCCGTGATCCGGTCCGCCCCGGTCAGTTTCCGGTAGTACCCCATCAAAGCTGTCATCACCAGCGGCAGGGTCAGAATCACCCCCAGCAGGGTCCACGGCCAGCGCGGCAACTGGGACACCACATCAGGCGTCACCGATGCCCCCATGGCAACCCCCAGCAACAGCAGCACCGGCTGCCGCAGTTGCTGCGGCATCACCACCCGTACCCCACCCAGCGCCAGCGCCGCCGTTGCCAGCATCGGCCCCGACACCCACGCCGCAGGCAGGGCCAGAACATCAAAACCCACCGCCGCCAGCAGAGATGCCGCCACCGTCACCCCCCACCCGATCACATCACGACGGTCGGGCAGAGCAGGTAACGGCATGATGGGTTTCCTCGCGCACACTTATTTCAAGTGGTCCCAGCCTATCGGGGTCGCCCATGGGCAACAAGCGCCATTCCCGCTGCCTTTTCAGGCCGAGTCATGCAAAAAGCGCATGGTTATCCCACTGCACAGTCTCGCGGGCCAACAGATCCACCTGCCCCTGCGGTGACAGGGTCAGCACTTCCCCGAAACCGGTGGTCAGCAGCACACGCGCCCCATCCACCGCCAGACCACAGACATCGGGCCGGGCGATCTGTCGGGTTTCGCCACTCCCGTCGGCCTGCCCGTGCAACGCCAGCCCCCCCGGCGGGCTGGTGACCACAAACCGGCCATCCGCCAGCGCCCCGATACTGCCGCAATACTGCTTCAGGGCAGCGACCGTCTCCCCCGGCACCGGCACCCAGCTTAAGGCCTCACCGCGCCGGTGACGGGCCAGCAGCGGCACCGCATCCGCCGGGTTGCCCTGATACTGCCCGGCCACCAGCATCGCTCCGTCCGGGGTTTCCGCCAGATGCCGCAGACTGACCCGCTGCAGAGATTCCGGCGGGCGGACCTGTTCCAGCAGGCGACCATCGCGGCTGTCGAGATAGACCAGCGAGGTATCCATCGCCCCAAGGTTCAGCTTGACGCGCCGGGTCTCCGGGCTGGTCAGAATACCTCCGTTGGCCACCACCAGCGTCACCCCGTCCGCCATGCGGCGGATTTCGTGGGGTTCAATGCCGTGAGTGGAGACCTCTCCCAGGCGGTGGCCGCTGGCAACGTCCCATACCCCCAGCACACCGGTTTCCCCGTCAGCGGCAGACGCATCCGCCCTGACCTCGGTGGTGTAGAGCAGACGGCCATCCGCCGTAAAGGCGGCATGCCCCTGAAAACTGCGGTCCTCCGGCGCCTGCCACAGGGCCAGTCTGCGCCCGTCCTCCGGGTCAACCAACAGCACGGTGCTGCCGGGGCGACGCCCCGGAAAGGCCGCAACCCGCCCGTCCGGCGACAGCGCGGGGCCATGAGCCCGCGCCGGAAGCGGCTGTCGCCACAGAATCCCGCCCTCCGGGTGCCAGCCGACCGCATAGTCTTTACCATCCGGCCCCCGGGCAGAACTGAGCAGCAGCGGCCAGTCCGCCTCCGGTTCAGCAGCAACAGCCCGACCAGAGACAGACGGCAGCACCGGCACAGCAAAAGACGGGACGGTCAGGGCTGCCCCGGCGGTCAGCAGCCGGTGCAGAACACGGCGGCGCGACAACATTGCTCAGTCCCCGTCCAGTGCATTAAAGCCGATCCCCAGCCCAAGGATACCGTTCACATCGGTCTGAACCGACGCCAGCGCCGTCTGCAGGTTGCCGCGCACCAGTTGCAGGGTGCGGTACCCGTCCGGGTTTTCCAGCGTTTCGCGCCAGCCGCCCTTCAGGGTATCAAGCAGACGGACCGCTTCCGTCAGGCCATGACTGACTGACGCATCGACATCTTCACCATCCGGATGGCGGCGGACCAGTGCCCGCAGGCTGAGTTCCCCGGCCCCGGTGCCATAATAGGCGGTCCGCGCTGCCTCGGCATTCGCGCGCAGGGCGATCAGGGTCAGATCGGCCCGCCACGCCTCGCCTTTCTCTGCCCGCGCCTTGTCAGCGCCGCTGCCCAGCGGCCCCGACAGTTTAAGATCAGCCATCACCTGCAATCCGGTCGACAGGCTGCCGTGCAGGGCCTTCAGCGCCTCGACCGGGGCCCGGAACGCGGGGGTTCCCGTCTCCGATGCCAGAAGCTGCTGCCGGAAACCGTCGGGCCGGGTCCAGCCCTCCGCCGTCTCGGCTGCCATGGTCTTCAGGGTGTTGGCAATCGCGGTGACCACCGCACACCGGCGCTGCGGCGTTCCCTCCTCGGTCTCATCCCACAGCAGGCGCTCCAATGCCGGAAACCCCTGCACGGCAATGCTGCCGCTGCGGAAGCCCCTGCCCGGCTCCACCTCTTTCAGTGCAGGCGGCTCGGCCTCGGTCAGCAGCGCCTTCAGATGCCTGCCGCCCAATCCTTTCGGATCGGGCCAGTATTCAATACGGTGAAACCGGTCCTGCTCCATCACCGGGCCAAGGCGCAGATGCTGCACCCGCTGCCAGGCGGCAAAGGCAGCCGTATGGGCACTGCGCAGGGGCGTCAGCTCCGCCGCCGACAGCGTGCCATCCGCGCAGGCCTGCCCGACGGCATCCGCCAGAGTGGCCGAGGCCCCGGCAAACGCCCGATAGCCCGGAATGATCTGATGGTCCGTCTGTGCGGTGATCAGCGCGAGCATGTCACGGTCGGAAACCACACGCGGATCCTCGACATCCTTCCCCGCCAGCACCGGGGCCGCGGTCAGCAGCAGCACAGCGGCGGCAACGGCCATAACAGAGGTCGGTCCGGTCATCCACTCTCTCCCCATCAGATCATCCTCACAACGCATTCAGAAATGCCAGAAGGGCATCCCGGTCACCGGCGGGCAAGGCCTGCACCCGGTCCCGGGCGGCGGCAGCCTCGCCACCATGCCACAGCACCGCCTCCAGCACCGTCCGCGCCCGGCCATCGTGCAGATACCCGGCGCGGGGGCTGACAACGGCGGTCAGACCCAGCCCCCACAGCGGCGGTGTCCGCCATTCCCGGCCATCGGCCAGACCTTCCGGCCGGTTATCAGCCAGCCCGTCGCCCATGTCATGCAGCAACAGATCTGTATAAGGCCAGACCGTCTGCCCGGCGACAACCGGATCAACACCCTGATCCGCCGTGCGGTGCTGCGGGGTATGGCAGGCGGCGCAGCCGATATCGGTGAACAGCCCCTTGCCGCGCAGCACCTGCGCCGATGCCGCAACCCGCGCATCGCGGGCCGGGCCGGACAGGGTACGGGTGTAAAACAGCACCAGATCAGAAACAGCCTGCGGAACCTCAAGGTTTTGATACTGCGGGCTGTTGCCGTCCGGTGCGGTCAGGCAGGTGGCCTGCGCCGCCGTACAGTCCCCGGCGGCTTTCGGGAACAGCGGGGTAGACAGACCGATATCGCCGTTAAAGGCACTCTGGTTCTGCTGATCCAGCGTCGGCTGCCCGGCTTTCCAGCCGAAACGCCCCATCCGCACCGCCCCGGCGGCGACATCCCACACCCGGTTGGCCCGCCCGGAGATACCATCACCATCCCGGTCATCCGGATCTTCCTTCGCCAGAAGATCAGCCTCAGGGATTGCCTCCAGCAGCCCCAGACCGATCATCGGCGGGGCGACACGGGGGGATATCATCACGTCCGGATCCAGCGGACCATAGGCCAGACCGGTAATCTGATAGTGCGGCTGGCGCAGTACCACCCGGTGGCCATCGGCCAGCGTCACCGGGCGGTCAGTCCAGTCAATCCGCACCTGCCCTTCCGCCGCATGCCCCTGTATCGAGGATGTCTGTAACTGGGTGCCATAGACCGGATCCGGGATCACCGCCTGCCGTCCGTCGGCCAGAGCCTTCTGCTCCGCCTCCGTGCGCGGGGGCACGGACAGCCGCAGGAAAAACGCCTCTGACCCCATACTGCCATCGGGCAGATGGCCCCGGCCATCCCCGACGTGACAGCGCTGGCAGGAGCGGGAATTGAACAGCGGACCCAGACCGTCCGCCGCCTGCGTCGAGGCCGGGGCTGACACCCAGATCCGCCGGAAAAACCCATCCCCCAGCTTAAAACGCATCATCTGATCTGCCGTCAGCGTCGCCGCCGGGCGGGTGAAGGCCTTTTTATCGCGGGGCTGATGGTGGGTCAGATCCCCCGCCGGACGGTCCTCGCCGGGGGTGAAGGCCGCCGGTTCCGCCGCCCCCACCGGAACGGAGGACAGCAACAGGACCGGCAGCAGCAGGGGCAGAGCAACACGTTTCATAATCATTCCAGATCAGCAGGGCCGGAAGCACCAACGGGGGCCGGACTCAGATCCGGCCCCCGCAGGCGCATCAGGAAAACAGGCAACAGCTTACTTGCCGACCGCCGAGGGGTTGTCGAGGCTGTCAGACCCTTCAAAGGCGATCTTATCGAGGCCAAGGGTCTTGGTCGCCCGCTCGATCACCTTGGTCTGGGCCAGCAGGGAGTCAATCGCGGCCTGCACCGCCGCATTCCCGGCCACATTGCCTTCCGCGATCATCTGGTCGTAGGCCTCGCCACCATTGGCACGGTCCACCAGAACCTGCATCTTCGCGACAGAGGTTTCCAGCGCCGTCCCCAGTTCCTGCGCATCGGTGGCAGGCAGGATATCCTTCAGGGCCGGACCGCTGATCACGCTGCCATCAAGGCGGGTGTAGCTGCCGGTGAAGACGCTGCGGATCCCGACCGCATCGTAATAGTGGGAGTTATGGGTGTTGTCAGAGAAGCAGTCCTGCTCTTCTTCCGGGTCATGCAGCATCAGGCCGAGCTTCATGCGCTCCCCGGCCAGCTCGCCGTAAGACAGGCTGCCCATCCCGGTCAGCATGGCAACCAGCGCCTTTTCCGGCTTGCCCTTGGTCAGGGCGGCCGCAGCGGCCCCCTTGGCGGACCAGGCCTTTTCCATTTCCGCCAGATCGTCGATCAGCAGGTCAACCGCCGTCTTCAGATACTGGATCCGGCGTTCGCAGTTGCCGTTGGTGCAGGCCTTCGGGTCGAAATCGGTGACTTTACGGTCCCCGGCGCCGGGGCCGGTGCCGTTCAGGTCCTGCCCCCACAGCAGAAATTCGATCGCGTGGTAGCCGGTGGCGACATTGGCCTCGATCTCGTCGATACCATGCAGGGTCTTGCCCAGCAGCTTCTTGTCAATCTTGCTGGCGTTGATGGTCTTGCCACCCAGCTTGACCGACTTGTTGGCAATCACGTTGGCACGGAAATACGGGTTTTCGTCAGATTCTTCGCCGTACTTGGCGGTATCGACATAATCGATCAGGCCTTCGTCCAGCGGCCAGGAATTCACTTTGCCTTCCCAATCATCAACGATCGGATTGCCGAAGCGGTAGACTTCCGTCTGCATGTAGGGCACACGGGCCGCCTTCCATGCATCCCGCGCCTTGGCGAGGGTTTCCGGGGTCGGGTTGGCGATCATCGCATCCACGGCCACTTTCAGGGCCTTCGCCGCCGTCAGGGTATCCTGAAACTTGGCATGGGCGATGGTCACATAGGTGGCGACCACTTCCTTGTTCGACGGCGCAGCCGCCTGCACCGGAAGGGACGCGCCAACGACCATGGCCAGAACCGACGTTGCCGCCAACAGCGCTTTCATCCTGCTTCTCCCCGCTTTCAGAGCGTAAGGTTGCGTATGTCAGAGAGCCGCACCGGCTCACAAATTCCGGTCAGGCCGGGGTCCGGTCCGGGGCGGCACCTTTGTGTGGTACTGCCGCAGCCCGGCAGGGTCAATGCAAATTATTTGCAAAATCACTCGCAGCCCCCTAACATAAAGCCATCAAAAGAAAAATGGTCTTCGCCATGTCCGCACCGCTCCTTTCCAGCCGCCGCACTGTGCTGCGCGGCAGTCTTGCCCTTGCTGCGGGGGCTATGGCTCTGCCGGTTGGCCTGCCCGCCCTGCTGCGCGGCACCCCGGCCCGGGCCGCCGGGGTCAGCACCGCCTTTGCAGCCCTGCCGCTGCCCCACAGCTTCCGGGCCGGGAAAACGGAAACCCTGTGGAGCTACCGCGCGGAGGGCCCAGCGCCGCTGCCCGGGGCCCCTGCCCCGCTGGTCCTGCGGGCAAAGCAGGGGCAGCCGTTCACCGCCGTCTTCACCAATCACCTGCCGGAGCCGACCACCGTCCACTGGCATGGCCTGCGGCTGCCGGTGGCGATGGATGGCGTGCCGTTCCTGACCCAGAACCCGGTCAGGCCGGGCGAAAGCTTCACTTATACCTTTACCCCTCCCGACGCCGGGACCTTCTGGCTGCATCCGCACCTCAACAGCCTGACCCAGCTCTCCCGCGGGCTGTCGGCGCTGCTGATCGTCGAAGAACGCGACGACCCCGGCTTCGATGCCGACATCCCGCTGCTGCTGCGGGACTGGCGGATCGGTGAGGACGGCAGCTGGCTTGATCTGGTTGACGAGCGGGAGTCCGGCCGCGCCGGAACTTTCGGCCCGCTGCATACTGCCTCGGGGCAGGAGGCCCCGGTGCTGACCGCGCCATCCGGCGGACTGGTGCGGCTGCGGCTGTGCAATGCCGATGTCACCCGCATCCTGCGGATTGTCGCCGACGACCTGCCGAAAGGGGCGGCGGTGCAGGTCATTGCCATCGACGGTCACCCGCTGGCCCGCCCGGAACCGCTGGAGCGCGAAAGCATCGGCCCCGGCATGCGCTGCGACCTGCTGGTACGGATGCCCGACCGGGCCGGAGACCGCGTCAGCTTCAGCAACACCTCCTCCAGCACCCCGTGGACAGTCCTGACGCTGACCGCAGATGGGCCATCGCGGAAGCGCAGCCTGCCAAAACGCAGCCCTCTGCCCGCCAATCCGGTCACAGTCCCGGATCTGGCCGCCGCTGAAAGCCTGCGCTTTGATTTCGGGGCCGGAGTGGAAGACGGCCAGAAGGCCGATGGCGCCAAACCGGCGCTGTGGTCGATCAACCGGCGGGCGTGGGTGGAAGCCTATGGCGTCACCGGCCCGACCCCGGAACTGCCGATGCTGCCGGGCCAGAGCTTTGCCGATGCCAAAGCCGCAATCTGCGGCGACGGCACCCCGCTGGCCACCCTGCAGCGGAATAAGACCTATCTGCTGGAACTGACCAATTACACCCCACATCCGCACCCGATCCACCTGCATGGGCTGGCGGTGCAGATGGTCTCTTCCACCCGGGCCGGCATGCGGACCGGCCAGACCGGCGATACCGTCCTGCTCGGCCCCAAGGAGCGGGCGGTGGTGGCGGTGGTGGCCGACAACCCCGGTGACTGGATGATGCACTGCCACATCATCGAACATCAGGCCAGCGGCATGATGGGGGTGGTGCGGGTGGCATAATCCGCCACCCGCGGCCCCTTGCCTTACGCGGCCTGCGGGGCATCCTCCTCCCGCACGGTCAGCAGAAAACTGCTGACCGCATCATCCAGCACCCGACGGCGCTGTACCAGACTGTCTGCGGCGGAAAACACCTGCTGCGCCATGCTGCCGGTCTCGTCGGCGGCCATCGACACATCGCGGACCCGGTCACTGAGATCACGGGTCCGCTCTGACGCCGCCACCACCGAGCGGGAAATCTCTGCCGTCGCACTATCCTGCTGTTCAGCCGCCCCGGCGGTGGCATGGGCATGGTGGCTGATCCGGGTAATACGGGCACTGACAGCCTCAATCGCCCCGACCACGGCTGTTGTTTCGACCTGAATGGCCGCGATCAGGGCGGTAATCTCTTCCGTTGCCGCTGCCGTCTGCCCGGCCAGTCCCTTCACCTCACCCGCCACCACGGCAAACCCCTTGCCCAGCGTCCCGGCCCGGGCGGCTTCAATGGTGGCATTCAGGGCCAGCAGATTGGTACGGGCCGCAATATCGCCGATCAGGGTGACCGTATCGCCGATTTTGCCGGTCACCTCAGCCAGCTGCGAAACCCGCTGCCGGACATCCCCGACATCGCCGACCGCGTCATCGGCCAGCTCCGCCGTTTCGTGGGCCTGCCGGGAGACTTCCGCGATTGAGGCACTCAGCTCGGTACTGGCGGCAGAAATGGTCTCAAGGCTGCTGACGGCCTGCTCGATCTGTTCTGCTGCATCATTCGTCCGGGCCTGTGCCTGCCCGGCATTGCGCACCAGCCCATCAGCAGAGGTGCGCATACTGCCGACCGCCAGCCGCAGGGCTTCAGCCACATCAGCGATGGACCGGTCGAACCCGGCAATCGCCGTTTCCAGCGCCTGCTGACGCTGCTGCTGCCGGGCCTGCGCCGCCAGTTCCGCTGCCTGCAGGGCCTGCCCCTGCCGCATCGCCTGCCGCCATTCCTCCAGCCCGCGGGCCAGCGGAACAAACTCATTCCTGCGCCCGACCTGAGCCGCCGGAGCGTCCAGATCCGCTGCCGCCAGTGCCGATACCGTCTCTTCCAGCCGCTTCAGCGGGCGCTCCACCGACCGGATCACCGCAAAACCGACCCCGGCCCCGATCAGGCAGCCTGCGACGCCGCCCCCGACGACCAGCGCCAGCACCAGCGTATAAACTTCGGCATAGGCATCATAAGACGCCTTCATCGCGTCCAGATGCAGGCGTTCCAACGCATCCAGCGCTGTCGTCAGTTCGCTCACCGTCGGATAGAGGTAATCCCGGTTGAAGCGGTTGACCATCTCGGCATCACCGCTCTGGATCGCCTGCACCAGCCAGTCCACTTTCTGGGCTGCGGTGAACACCAGCGCCTCATAGTCATCGGCGGCCTTCATCTCGGCAGCACTGACAAAAAAGGGCCGGGCCTGCTGCCATTGGGTTGCGGCCTGCGCCCGAAGGGTCGCGATTGTCTGCTCGGCCTCTGCTGCCGGCACCTGCCCGGCGTCAAAGCGGTTCACCTGATCGACAAGCTGCTGATAGGCCTGCCCGGTCTGCTTCAGCAGCTCGATCGGGGCAACCCGGTCGCGTCGGATTGCGTCCAGCGCCTGCCGGGCCGTCGCCCCGCCCCAGACACCGGCAACACCGACACCGGCAATCACACCGCATAAAACGGATACCAGAAGGATCAGGCGGGTCTGAACGCGAATATTCCACAGCATCATGCGCAATCAAGCGGAAGGCATAACCATTCCGCCCCTTTCATAAAAGGCCCCTTTAACCCCGCCGCCAGCGCTACCGGAACTGTCAGCCTCCATCCAGATAAGGTTTTATTACACCTAGACCTGTTTTGTACTTAGGCAGTCATGCAGACAAATCCGCAGCCTGTCACCCGTCTCACGGCGGTTGCTTCGCAGGGCGGAAACGCGTTAGGGTCTGGATGGGGGAGCCCGATCCGGGTGGCCCCTTTCTGTTTTTTTGCGCCACCTGTCCGTTTTTTTGTACCGGGAGTCATCCGTTAAATGCTGTCGATTGCTGCCCAGATCGCTCAGGAACTGTCGTGCCGCGAAGCGCAGGTGAATGCCGCCGTGGAGCTGCTGGATTCCGGCTCGACCGTCCCCTTTATCGCCCGCTACCGGAAGGAAGTGACCGGCGGACTGGATGACATACAGCTGCGCACGCTGGAAGAACGCCTCGTCTACCTGCGGGAACTGGAAGACCGCCGCCAGACGGTGCTGAAGAGTATAGAAGAACAGGGCAAGATGACCGATGAACTGCGCAAGCAGATCATCACCGCCGACACCAAGACCCGGCTGGAAGATATCTATCTGCCCTATAAGCCCAAGCGGCGCACCAAGGCGATGATTGCCCGTGAAGCCGGTCTGGAACCGCTGGCCGATGCCCTGTATGCCGACCCGACGCTGGACCCGCAGACTGAGGCCGCCCGCTTCCTGAATGCCGAGGCAGGCATCACCGATGCCGCCGCCGCGCTGGAAGGGGCCAAGCACATCCTGATCGAACGGTTCGCCGAAAATGCGGAACTGGTCGGCGGGCTGCGCGATATGATGTGGACCGACGGCTTCCTCACCTCTGCCGTTATTGACGGCAAGCAGGAAACCGGATCGAAGTTTGCCGATTACTTCGACCACCGTGAACTGATCCAGAAAGTGCCAAGTCACCGCGCGCTGGCTATGTTCCGTGGCCGCGATGAAGGCGTGCTGCGTCTGGCGCTGGTCCATCGCGACGACCCGGAAAACCCGCGCGATCCGGGCCCGGCAGAACGCAAGATTGCCGCCTTCACCCGGATCATCGACAAGGGCCGCGCCGCCGACAAGTGGCTGGGCGAGGTGGTGCGCTGGACCTGGAAGGTCAAGCTGTCCGGCCATATTGAAATGGATCTGATGGGCCGCCTGCGCGACGCCGCCGAGGAAGAGGCGATCCGCGTTTTTGCCGCCAACCTGAAAGATCTGCTGCTGCTGGCCCCCGCCGGGATGCGCCCGACGCTGGGCCTTGACCCCGGCTTCCGCACCGGGGTCAAAGTCGCAGTGGTCGATGCCACCGGCAAGCTGGTGGAAACCGCCACCATTTACCCGCACGAGCCACAACGCCAGTGGGATGCGGCACTGGCCGTGCTGGGGGCCCTGACCATGAAGCACCGGGTTGAACTGGTGGCGATCGGCAACGGCACCGCCAGCCGCGAGACCGAACGGCTGGCGATGGAACTGATCCGCAAGCTGCCGGACTACCGCCTGACCAAGGTGGTGGTCAACGAAGCCGGGGCCTCGGTCTATTCCGCCTCGGCCTATGCCTCGAAGGAACTTCCGGGGGTTGATGTGTCCCTGCGGGGTGCCGCCTCTATCGGCCGCCGCCTGCAGGACCCGCTGGCGGAACTGGTGAAGATCGAGCCGAAGAGCATCGGCGTCGGCCAGTACCAGCACGACGTGTCGCAGACCAAGCTGGCCCGTGCGCTGGATGGCGTGGTGGAAGACGCGGTGAACGCCGTTGGCGTTGACCTCAACACCGCTTCTGCCCCGCTGCTGTCGCGCGTTGCCGGTCTGTCGGAACGGCTGGCGGAAAACATCGTCTCTCACCGTGATGTCAACGGCCCGTTCTCCAGCCGGAAGGACCTGCTGGACGTCAGCGGGGTCGGCCCCAAAACCTTTGAACAGTGCGCAGGCTTCCTGCGGATCCGCAACGGCACTCAGCCGCTGGATGCCTCCTCGGTCCACCCGGAAGCCTATCCGGTGGTCCAGCGGATCCTGAAGGCCGCCAACACCAACATCGACGGTCTGATCGGCAATGTCGCCGTGCTGCGCACCCTACGGCCGGAACAGTTCACCGATGACACCTTCGGGGTGCCGACGGTGGCCGATATCCTGAAAGAGCTGGAAAAGCCGGGCCGTGACCCCCGCCCGGAATTCAAGACCGCCACCTTCATGGACGGTGTTGAAAAGGTCAGTGACCTGAAGCCGGGGATGGTGCTGGAAGGCACGGTGACCAACGTCGCCAACTTCGGGGCCTTTGTTGACATCGGCGTCCATCAGGACGGGCTGATCCACATTTCCGCCCTCGCCGACGGCTTCGTCAAAGACCCGCGTGATGTGGTCAAGGCCGGGGACGTGGTGAAGGTGAAGGTGCTGGAAGTCGACCTGAAGCGCAACCGCATCGCCCTGACCCGCCGTATGAGCGACGAGCCCGGCCCGAAAGAAGACCGGCCACGGTCCGCCCCCGGCGGCATGGGGCGCCCTGCTGCGGCCAACGCCGCAGGCCGGGGTGGCAGCACCGCAGGGAAACCGGCTGCTGCCAAGCCTGCCGCCAGACCGCAGAAGCAGGACATGGGCTCTCTGGCCGATGCCTTCGCCCGGGCGGGCTGGAAAACCAAATAAGGATACGCTGATGACACGTCTCGCCATCCTGTCTGACATCCACGGCAACCTGCCTGCCCTGCAGGCGGTGCTGGCTGACGTGGACCGCCGGACCGGGGGGCGGGACGTGCAGATCGTCACCCTTGGCGACCATCTTTCCGGCCCGCTGTGGCCGGAAGAGACCGCCACCCTGCTGCGATCACGGACAGACTGGGTGCAGATTGCCGGTAATCATGAACGGCAGCTTCTGGACTTTGATCCGGTCCGGCGTGGCCCGTCAGACCGGCATGCTCATGCCTGCCTGAGTCCGGCCAGCCGGGACTGGCTGACGACCCTGCCGACACGGGCATGGCTGACGCCTGACATCCTGCTGTGTCACGGCACCCCCGACAGTGACCTGACCTATTGGCTGGACACCGTAGACGCCACCGCCCCGGATGGTGTGCGCCCGGCGACAGAGGCCGAAATCCGTACCCGGCTGGGGGCTGTGACAGCAGATCTGATCCTGTGTGGTCACACTCACCTGCCGCGCACGGTGCACCTGAACGAGGGGCCGCTGATCGTCAATCCCGGCAGCGTCGGCCTGCCCGCCTATACCGACGATCACCCGATCCCTCACAAGGTCGCCACCGGCAGCCCGGACGCCCGCTACGCCCTGCTGGACCAGACCCCGGAAGGTTGGACCGTCGATCTGATCAGTCTGCCTTACGACACCGCTCTGGCCGCCGGTCAGGCTGACCGCAACGCCCGCCCTGACTGGGCGCAGGCGCTGCGGACAGGGACGCTCTGAAGAGTGCTGCTATGAACGGCGCCCTTGCCGGAAGTGTTTCTTACAGCTCGCATCCCGTTCATCAAGTTTATTGTCGAAAACAGAGAGCTGTCGGGCACGAAAGCCACCCTGACTATTCCCTTCAATCTCAGAAACTTCGACAAGACAGGTGCTAATAAAAAATTTATACGATACCTCATAATCATGATCAGGTAGAAATGAGAACGTAAAAGGAACAGCGCAGGATACAACATAGTTTCCGACGCTTTCGCTTCCAAAAAACATTCCATGCATTGCTTTATCTGTATTCACATAAAGCTCTTTTGCAGCATTTACGTTATACGACCACAATGGAATTCCAAGCCGCTTCTCACTTCCGGTAAGAAGATATCCATTCCGCATACGCACCCACTCCTGTTCCTCTCCGGAACAGTTTTCGCCTTCGTAGGCTCGTAGAACCGTTATTCCTTCCGTATTGGTAACAAAGCGGACCCGCGCCCGGTTGCCCCCTGTCGGCTCTACCACAGATACCGGCGCGCATCCGGCGATCAGAAGACACAGAATCAGAATAAAAGACTTCATTCCACCCATTCACCACCTCCGATTGAATGAGTGGAGGGTATAGATTTGACCTAAAAAATCAACCCTGAGATGTTCACCCCAACACCACCCCGGTCATCCCGGCGGGAACCGGCAGCCCCAGCAGCGACAGCACCGTCGGCGCCACCGAAAGCTGGTCGGCAGTTGCCGTCTGCACCCCGCTGACCCGCGCCCCGACCACATAGAACGGCACCTGCCGTGCCGCCGGACGGGTGCCGCCATGCCAGCCGATCTCATCCATGCCATGATCCGCCGTCACCACCAGCCGGTAGCCACGCTCCAGCCAGTCGGTGCCATACCGGGCGATCAGATCCCCGGCCATCGAAGCGGTGCGCCGGTACTCCGGCGACTGCCCGCCGAAACGGTGGCCGACGGTGTCGCAGGCCGGGGCATGCAGCAGCAGGAAATCCGGGGCATGGCGGCGGATCAGCGATCCCGCCGCGTGGAACACCTCTTCATCCGGGCAATCGAAGGTGCTGTAATACCGGCCATGCTGGATCAGCGCGCGTGGATCATCGACCTCCCGATGCTCTGCCGGAACATAAGGATTGGCATGATACAGCTCGGCAAACCAGTGGGAGGCTGACGCCGCCGTCCGGCGGCCCTGCGCCCGGGCGACGCTGAACACCGTCTCGTCCCCGGCCAGCCTGTTGACCTCGTTGCTGATGACGCCGTGCTTAAGCGGCGGAAGACCGCTTAAAACAGTATGGTAGAGGGGCCGGGACAGGCTGGGCAGACAGCAGGTCATGGTCCAGCGGGCGGCCCGCCCGGCAGCTGTCAGCGCTTCCAGCCAGCCGAATTCGGCGAAGGCGGTTTCCGCCCCCAGCCCGTCCAGCACAACCAGAACCACTTTCGGAAAACCGCTTTCTCTTCCGGCCATTCCCTCAAACTCCGCTTTGAACAGGTGCAGACGTATGCAATCATTATCCGCTGATTGTACAGCGGCATGAAACTTTCATCCGTCCGTCACCAAACTGTCGCAGTCCCCTTTTACACTGCGCGCTTCGTTCTGCGAGTACCCGTTTGATGTTGACCTGACAACTCTGCATTTATGAAATCTGGGGAACAACCATGTCTGATCTGAAGACCCTGCTGACCGGCGGCCTGAACCGCCGCACCGTTCTGAAGGGCGCAGCCGCCGGTGCCGTGCTGGCCGCCGCCCCGGCCTACGTACGCAATGCCCGTTCCTCCTCCGGCTCCCTCACTGTCTACAGCTGGGGTGATTACAAGCTGGAAAGCGTGATCGCCGACTTTGAGAAGGCCACCGGCATCAAGACGACGCTGGCGACCTACGGTGCCAATGACGAGCTGGAAAACAAGCTGCGTGCATCGGGCGGTAAGGGCTTTGACGTGGTGTTCCCGTCCATTGACACCCGCACCAACTACGACAACGGCAACCTGCTGCTGGCACTGGACGAAAAGAAGATCAAGGTGGATGCCATCGACGCCGGTCTGTGGCGCGGCTCCATCACCTCCGGCGGGGTCAGCAAGGGGAAGCGCTACCTGATCCCGCACATCTGGGGCACGGAGGCGATCGCCCTCGATTCCACCAAATTCCCGGCCAAGTACGGCGAGCTGTCTTACGCCCACATGTGGAACGGCGACCTGACCAAAAAGGTCGCCATGCGCCAGAAGTCGGTGCTGATCGGCCTGGCCATCTACCTCGACGCCATCGGCGAGGTGAAGAGCAACCGCTCGCTGGATATCTATAAGTCGGAAGCCGAAATGCGCCGCGTGATGGACGGCTGCCTGAAGTTTGCCGCCGCCCACAAGAAGAACGTCGGCGCGTTCTGGAATGACGGCACGCAGGCCCGCACCGCCTTCACCGATGCCGGATGCACCATCGGTCAGGTCTGGGATTCCACGGGTCTTGAGCTGTATAAGCTCGACAAGAAGTGGAAGTTCCTGATGCCGAAGGAAGGCGGGATCGGCTGGATCGACACCGTCGGCATCCCGTCCGGTTCGCAGAATGTCGAACAGGCCTACGCCTTCATCAACCATCTGCTGGATCCGAAGGTCGGTGGCTATATTGCCAACGTCACCGGCTACAACTCCGCTGTGAAGGGCGCCGAAGCCCATATCAGCGAAGTGGCGCGGGAATTCCAGAAAGCCGCCTATTCCGGCGATTCCACCGAAAAGCTGGTGTTCTGGCCGCCGCAGCCGCCTTACTTCTCTAAGGTCCGTCAGGAATATGTCGAGAAGCTGACCAACGCCTGAGGCTGATCGACGGGCGCGGCGGGCCCCCGGCCCCCGCGCCCGTTTCTTTTCCGGTGTTTTCTTTCCCCCGGCCCCGTTCTTTTTCCCGGCAGGCCCCCACTGCGGCAGGATGCGTATGCGCGGCAAAAGCGTCTCCCTTGACTCCGTCTCAATGCGGTTCGGTGATTTCACCGCCGTTCAGCCCACCACACTGACCATTCAGGCCGGAGAGTTCTTCTCTATCCTCGGCCCGTCAGGCTGCGGCAAAACCACGCTTCTGCGGATGATTTCCGGCTTTATGACCCCGACCGGGGGCACGATCCGCATCGGTGACGCCGATGTGACCGCCCTTGGCCCAAACCGCCGCCCGACCGCGCTGATCTTTCAAAATCTGGCGCTGTTTCCGCTGATGCCGGTATGGGAAAACGTCGCTTTCGGGCTGGAGGTCCGCGGGGTCTCAAAGCGCCAGCGTCGCGAAAAGGCCGAAGAACTGCTGGCCCTTGTCGCGCTGGACGGTCAGGGGGACAAGCTGCCGACCGCCCTCTCCGGCGGGCAGCGCCAGCGCGTTGCCATCGCCCGGGCGCTGGCGGTGGAACCCGCAGTGCTGCTGCTGGACGAACCGCTGTCGGCGCTGGATCTGAAACTGCGCCAGCACATGCGGACTGAGCTGAAAGAAATCCAGCGCAAAACCGGGGTCACCTTCCTCTACATCACCCACGATCAGGGGGAAGCGCTGACCATGTCTGACCGCGTCGCCGTGATGCGCTCGGGAATCGTGGAACAGGTCGGGCGCGGCGATGACATCTACGACAATCCGGCCACCAGCTTCGTCGCCAGCTTTGTCGGGGAAAGCAACCGCCTGAGCGGCACCGTCGAAGCCATCAGCGGCGGGCAGGCCAGCATCGCCACCCGCTTTGGCACACTACAGGCCCGCTGCGGGGCCGGACTGACCGCCGGAGAGAAGGCAATCGTCTTTATCCGCCCGGAGCGGACCCGCCTGCAGGACACCCCGGACGGCAGCGGTTTCGCCCTGCGCGGTACCTTCCTGCGCCGCGATCTGGAAGGACCGTTCGTCAACCTGTTCTTCGACTGTCAGGGGCTGCCGGTGACAGTGCATGTCACCAACGACAGCCGCCATGCCAGCGACAGCGCGGCGGAACGCTGGCTGTGCATTGCCCCCGAGGATGCCCTTGCCCTGCCCGCCGGGGCGCTGGCCCGTGACGAGTGAGGCCGCCTGATGAATGCTGTCTACCGCAGTTACGGCCCGCTTCTTGGCACCATCATCCTGCTGGGGGTGGCGGTATGGACGCTGGCGATGATCATCGGCCCACAGGTGTTCATGGTCGAACAGAGCCTGTGGCGGCTGGAACAGCCGGATTCCGCCGTCACCGCCGGAATGCGGATTGAGGAGCTGAACAACGCCCTCAGTCTGGCGCAGTACGATCTTGGCACCCTTGATGGTGCCACCGAGCCCGATAAGGTCGCCGAACGGGAGAAACTGGCCCGGTCCGTCAGCGAGATGGAGCAGGAACTGTCGACCCTGCAGGGGCAGGATACCGCCCCGGTGAAGGTTTATACCATCGGCAATTATACCGAGATGAGCGGCTATCACGCCGAAATCTTCGTCAAAACCATCGGCGCATCGCTGCTGGTGACGCTGATTGCCTTTGCGGTGTGCTATCCGGTGGCTTATGCCGCCGCCAAACTGGCAAAACCGCAGCGGGCAGCCCTGATCCTGCTGGGGCTGGTGATTCCCTATGCCATCAATGAACTGCTGCGGGTGTTCGCCTGGCTGATGATCCTTGACTATCAGGGGGTTGCCAACAGCGTGCTGCTGTGGCTGGGCCTGCCGGAGCCGATCCGCTTTCTGGATAGCGGGATCGGTGTCTTTGTGGCGATGGTCTATGCCTATGTGCTGTTCATGGTGTTTCCGATCTACAACACCATTGAGACTTTGGACAGCAACCAGATCGAGGCCGCACGGGATCTTGGTGCCTCAACCTGGAAGATCCACACCCGGGTGGTGTTGCCCCATGCCAAACCGGGGATCGCGGTCGGCAGCATCATGACCTTTATGCTGTCCGCCGGATCATTCTCGGTGCCGCACATCATGACCCGGGGCACCGCCCAGCCGTGGTTCTCCCAGCTGATCTATTCCAAATTCTACGACAGCTTCTACTGGAATCAGGGCGCGGCCTACGCCTTCACCCTGCTGCTGGTATGCGTGGCCTTCATCATCATCATGATGAAGGTCTTTAAGGTCGGCATCCGGGATATCGCCAAATGAGCAGCACGGCTTCTTCTTCCTCTTCCGCCAGCCGTGTGGTCCTGTCGGTCTACATGGCCCTGTTTTTCGGCTATCTGTTCCTGCCGCTGATCCTGATGGTGGCCGCCGGCTTTAACAGCTACAGCCCCCCATCCGTGACGCAGTGGCAAGGGTTTTCCCTGCGCTGGTTTTCCGAGCTCGCCGCCGACGAACGCATTTTGCAGGGGATCGTCAATTCGGTGATCGTCGCCACCGGGGTCATTGCCGTGTCCCTGCCGCTTGGCCTGTCCGGGGCCCTGCTGCTGTCCCGCCTTGATGCCCGCACCGGCAGCCTGCTGTACGGGGTGCTGGTCTCTCCGGTCCTGACACCGGGGATTATCCTTGGTATCTCCACCCTGATCTTCTGGCGACAGGTGGATGTCGGCGGCGGGCTCGGCCTGACGGTGATGGCCCAGAGCACCTTTATCGCCGCCTACTGCATGCTGATGTTCATGGCCCGGCTGCAACGGCAGGACACCTCGCTGGAAGAAGCGGCGCTGGATCTGGGGGCCACCCATCTGCAGGTGTTCCGGCGGATCACCCTGCCATTCCTGCGGCCTGCCATGCTGTCCGCCGCAGTGATTGCTTTTCTGCAATCCATTGAAAACTATAACACCACGGTTTTCTCCATCGGTGCCAGCCATACACTGGTCACCGAAATCGGATCGCGGATGCGCTTTGGCCTGACCCCGGTGGTCAACATCATCGGGTTGCTGTTTGTGGTGACCACTGTGGTGGTGGCAGTCCTGTACGTGCTGCTGCGCCAACGGGAACGGGCCCGGACCCCCGCCGGATAATCCTTCCGGGACCTTCGGACAGAGAAAAGCCGCGCTCCTCAGAGGACGCGGCTTTTTTCATGCTTTCTCAGACTGCCGGGTCCGGGGCCTTCAGTCGTCGTCGTCGTCCGCCCCCGGGCGGCGACGCTTTTTCATCATATCTGCTCCGTCGTCAGCCTTTGCCACATCCGGCCCCCACTGCGCCAGCAGATCCTGCTGCTTGGTCTTCAGGTTGGAGGTCCGGTTGGATGAAGAAAACGACATCGCCCCCGACACCAGCAGCGGCGTCACCACATACAGCATCCAACCAAAGGCCGAGGCCCCGAGAATCACCATCAGATTGAACACATTGGCCAGCAGGGTCAGCGCATGGGGGACCGAATGGTCCTTCAGCCACAGATCCAGCAGATACGGCAGCGCCCCGGAGAAATTGAGGGCCCCGACCGTGATACCACAGTACCGCCGGGCCGATTTATCAACCATCAGCGCCACCAGTGTCGGGATCAGGGCAATACCCATGAAGATCACTGTCGGCATGAAGACAAAAATCAGCGGCACCACCGCCACCAGCAGACCGATGTTGCGGATCAACGACGGCTTTTTGCCCCCGGCGGACTTCCCTTTTGATCCCAGCGCCTTGGATGCAGCCTTCGCCATTATCCTCACCAGACTTTCATGAACAGCAATGCGGTTACGGTCAGCAGGGCAATACAGGTTGCCATCACCGCCGCAGCCTGCTGACCCTGCAGGGCGGCGCGCTCATCAATCACGGTACGCCCCTGCTCGGCCGCCTTCAGCTGCTGCTCGGCCGCAGCATATTCGGCCCGCGCCCAGGCGAACCCTTCGGCATCCTTCAGACGGTCTTCCTGATTATCCAGCAGGTTGTACAGATCCGGCAGACTGCCCTTGCGGACCAGCTTGGGGATCTCAGCCTCCAGCTCCTTCCGCTTCGACCGGCTGTTGAAGCTGTTGATCAGCGGCGCAAGCTGCCCGCCGACCCAGCCGCACAGCCCATGCAGGGCGGGCGGGCCAAGGCGCCATTGCAGGACCGCCAGCAGGCTGACCATCCCCAGCGTGGCACGGACCGGATCCTGCTCCGCCATAGTCCGGAACTGCACCTTGGTATCCCGCTGCCATTTTACCGCGATATAGGCCGCTATATGCCGGTCCACCGGCTTGGTTTTGGGGTCCAGTTTCTGGGCAGCGCGGTCAAGTGCGGGAAGAAGCTCGCGGATGTCAGAGACGAACTCGGCCTCAATCAGCGGGCTCTGGCAGTGCAGGGTCTCATTCAGTTCGTACAGGCAGCGCTCAATCCCCCACCCCATCATCGGGGTGGACAGATTGCCCGCCAGATCTTTGAACTGGGATTCATAGTGCCCCAGCTCGGTATTATGGTAGCCCTGCGCCCCGACCCAGTACTTTGCCAGATCACGGGCGAGAATCTCCGCATAGGGCCGCAGCGCCTTTTTCTGCATGAAGGCCATGGCCAAGGCCGCCCCGAAACCGTCAAGGGTCACCCGGATCTCGCGGTACCGGATCGGCGCGCGGGGATCAAGGATCATCAGCACCCGGGCCACTGCCACATCCCCGGCCTGTCGGGGATCGCCGGTCGCCTGCGCCATGCGGATGGCTGACGCCACCGCATCCGCCAGCTCGTTATCTTCCAAACCCCGGCGCAGCCAGATTTCCACCCGGCCATCCATGATCACCTGCGCGGCGGCATCCCATTGGCGGGACATGGCATTCGCCAGTTCCCGCACCGCGAAGAAATCCTTGCCCTCAAACTTGAACGGTCGCTGAGACCGCTTTGCCGGTTTGGGCTGTATCGGTGTCACCCGCCGACCGTTGAGCCACAGGTCCAGATCTTCCAGCTTCCAGCGGTCGCGGGTGTCATCGCAGAGCAGACCGCGTAACAACTCCAGCAGATTCAGCGGCACCCGGCTGTCGGTGGCATAGTTGGCATAGGTGGACTGGGCTAGCTTTGCCGCCACCACCTCCGCCGCGCCCTGCCCCTGCACCGGAAAGTCGCGGCCATTCAGCAGGCCGATCGAAACCATGCCCAGCGCATAAAGATCGTCTTTCACGCTGGTCTGGCCGCGCCCTTCCGGGTTGGCCATCGCCAGTTCCAGCGGCTCATACAGCGCCGGATTGTCATAGCCCGGCGGCGAGGTGACATAATCGCCAAGAACGATATGATCCTTGCCGGAATCTGACCAGAACAGGTTATCCAGCCGGATCGCCCGGTGCACAACCCCACGCTGCGACATTTCGTTCAGGGCATTAAACAGGGGCCGCAGCACTTTTTTCGGGAACAGAATTTCCGGGATCGGGTCAAACTTCGCGCCCGGCTTGGGCAGCACCCGCGGGCCGCCGGGCCGTTCATACACCACCACCATCACCTTCCGCCCGACCAGAGGCCAGTCGATGATGCCGTAATCCACCAGCGTCAGCACACCGGCGGCCTGCACGCCCTTCATCGCCCGCATCGCGCCCATTCGCAACGGCAGGTCATGACGGCAAATCAATGCGAACAGGGAACGCCCCGCCCCCCGCTTGTCAGCACAGGCAAAGGCCAGCGCCTGAGGGGTGCTCAGGTCGTTGATCGGCTTGGTCGGATCAATTTCGAACCGCTCGCGCAGGATGACCGCGCCACCTGCCGTGATCGGAGCCTCATTCGCCATGCCGGGGGGGAGCCTTTTCTGTCAGCCGGTAAAAATAGAGGGTGGAAACTCAATCTTCAGGAGGATACGCAAAATACGATTACAAAACTCTGAAAAAACGGGCAATCCCTCAAGATAACGCGCCGCTGTCCATAAAATGTGCAGGGATACTCGCAAAGACAACGGGCCGGAAGCACTGCCCCCGGCCCGTCATACGGTTTTATCAGCCGATCAGATGCCGCGATCAATCGGTGAACGGATCACGCACCAGAATGGTATCTTCGCGTTCCGGGCTGGTCGACAGCAGAGCCACCGGGGCCTCAATCAGCTCTTCGATCCGCCGCACGTACTTAACGGCAGTAGCCGGAAGATCAGCAAAGCTGCGGGCACCTTCGGTGCTTTCGCTCCAGCCTTCCAGCACTTCGTAAATCGGCTCGACCTTCGCCTGCGCACTCATCGAGGCCGGCAGATAGTCAATTTCCTTACCGTCGATGCGGTAGCCGACACAGACTTTCAGCTTCTCGAAACCGTCAAGAACATCCAGCTTGGTCAGGGCAATGCCGTCGATGCCACCGGTCTTGACCGCCTGACGCACCAGCACGGCATCAAACCAGCCACAGCGGCGCTTACGGCCGGTGACGGTGCCGAATTCGTGGCCACGGGTGCCCAGACGCTCACCGACGTCATCGAACAGCTCGGTCGGGAACGGCCCTTCGCCGACGCGGGTGGTGTAGGCCTTGGTGATGCCCAGCACATAGCCGATGCCGCCCGGCCCCATGCCGGACCCAACCGCCGCCTGACCGCCAAGGGTGTTGGAGGAGGTGACGAACGGATAGGTGCCGTGATCGACGTCCAGCAGCGAGCCCTGCGCGCCTTCAAACAGAATACGCTTACCGGCCTTGCGGTATTCCGACAGCACGCGCCACACCGGGCGGGCATACGGCAGGATCTGCGGGGCGATTTCTTTCAGCTCAGCCAGAATCTGGGCCGGATCCAGCTCCGGCTCCCCCAGACCGCGCAGCAGCGGGTTGTGATGGGCCAGCAGGCGGTCAATCTTGGCGCCCAGCGCCGCTTCATCGGCCAGATCGCAGACGCGGATGGCGCGGCGGCCAACCTTGTCTTCGTAGGCCGGCCCGATACCACGGCCGGTGGTGCCGATCTTACCGGCCCCGGCAGCCGCTTCGCGGGCGCGGTCAAGGTTGCCGTGCAGCGGCAGAATCAGGGCGGCGTTTTCCGCCAGCATCAGCACATCGGGGGTGATCTTCACGCCCTGCTTGGCAATGTTGTCGATTTCCCGCAGCAGCGCCCACGGGTCAACCACCACACCGTTGCCGATGATCGACGGGGTCCCGCGCACCACGCCCGACGGCAGCAGGCTCAGCTTGTAGGAAACGCCGTCAACCACCAGCGTGTGGCCAGCGTTGTGGCCGCCCTGAAAGCGCACAACAACATCCGCCCGCGAGGCGAGCCAGTCGACAACCTTGCCTTTGCCTTCATCGCCCCACTGAGAACCGATGACAACCACGTTGGTCATGGGCTTGATCCCTACCTTGACTCTGTAAACAGGACCGGTCCCTGCCGGTCGGGGAAAAGGACCGGTCTGTTCCGGTCGGGAAGGCCCGGCCGCGGCCGGGGTAATTCTGTCAGGCCCGTCAGACGGGGCAGCCTCAGCCGCCGACCGCCCTGACCTGCCCGTTGGAGACATAATGGGTGCAGCGCTGGCGGCGGGCTTCAGCCTCGGGGTCGGCCACGCCGTCCTCCAGCATCGCCACCGTCACCCAGCCCTTTGACTGCCACGCCGCAGCCTGCGCACGGTCACCATAGGGCAGAAGCAGGCGCGGGCGGTCTGCGGGCGGGGCAATCACGCCCATCACCGTATCAACATAAACCGTGCAGCCCACGGCTTTTTCTTTCGCCGATCCGGCGCGGTAACGCCCGCCCCGGGCCAGCTCACCCCGGGCCCCCGGCGCAAAAATCGAGAAGCTGATACCGGTATGGTATTCAAAGCCACGGTTTTCAACGGCATCAACGGTCAGCGACAGCCCCGGCATCAGGCGGCGCACCAGCGCCACCACCGTCTTCAGGCGGTCACGCCGCTGAGCGGCAGCCTGCGGCAGATCAATCTGCCCCAGACGGTCCAGCACCGTATCCACTTCGCCGGAGCAGCGGATCAGTTCACCGAACAGGTCCTGAATCGGGCCACCCATTTCACGGACGGCAGCAGCGTCTTTCTGGTCCAGCGCCGCACGCAGACGCAGCTGGGTTTCCGGTGACAGCTCCATCTCGTCACACAGCACCGGCACCAGTGTCGGCAGGTTGAGATCAACGCTGACCCCCTGCACACCCAGCGCCGTCAGCGCCCCGGCGGTCAGGGCCATCACCTCGGCATCGGCAGCCGGAGAGTCAGAGCCGATCAGTTCCAGACCGGCCTGCGTAAACTGCCGCTCCGGATTCAGCTGGGTTCCCTTCACCCGCAGCACCTGCCCGGAATAGCACAGCCGCAGCGGGCGCGGGGCCTTCGACAGACGGGTGGTGGCAATCCGGGCAACCTGAATGGTCATGTCGGCCCGCAGACCCATCATCCGCTGCGAGACCGGATCCATCATCCGGAAGGTATCCTTAGAGGTCGCAGCCCCGGCACCGTCCAGAAGGTTCTCTTCAAACTCGATCAGCGGCGGCTTGACCCGTTCGTAACCATGGGCACCGAAATCCGCCATCAGACCGGAGACGACATGGGCTTCCAACGCAGCATCCGGCGGAAGAAAATCGCGCAGACCTGCGGGCAACAATGCCTTGCTGACGGTATCGGACATCCGGGTGGTTTTCCCTGAACTGCGGTGCGGCCAGCCCGGCAACAGCGGGCAGGCGCGGTGGACGAAACAGGCATTTCTGCCGGACGGAGCCACTAACGACGCCCTCCCCGTTCCTGCGCTGCGCCTCTGCGGCAAAGCAAACGGGGGAGGCCGAACACGACTCCGCCGGTCACGGGGGATGCCCGGACCGGCGGTAACGCTGTGTACTCCATTCCCCCTGCCGGGGGCAAACGAAAACCGCACTCCCCCTGCTGATTTGCCACAGGCCGCGGCGGCAGCCCTGAGCATACCCCTCAGCGGGGGCGGTTACAGAGGTCATCCAGCGCCGACATCACCCCCTTGGAGGCCTCGGCAACACGGGCAATCTGTTCCAGCGCCCCATCAACATCACCGTCGGCATACCGGCGGGCCGCCTCAATTCCGGCGGCATGTACCTCCCGGTGCGGCTCTTCCAGCCGCAGAAAGGCGGGATGCCCGGTCAGCCCCGCGTCTTTCACTGCCGTATACCAGCGGCCAAGACGGCAGGATGTATGATCGGCCAGCTCTTTCGGGTCCAGCTTCTCCCGCCCGGCGGCCATCTCCGCCAGCCGCTTGCGCCAGATCATATGATCAGACTTGGCAACATGAATGGTGAAGTCTTCAATTTCGGTTTCCGACAGAGAAGCCACCGCCAGCCGGATCAGGGTATCCGTATCGTCAGAGACGGTCAGAATTTCCTCAATCGCCTGCACGTTGGCCGACGTCATCCGGGCAATCGCAGTGACACCCGAAGAGATTTCTGCCGATGCCGCGGTCTGCTGGTCAAGGATCGCGGCAATCTCGGCAACCCGCAGGCTGACACGCTCGACATGCGACAGCACCATGTCCATCCCGGTTCCTGCCGCGGTGATCACACCCTGCCCCCGTTCCACCGCCTCGGCCCCGGCATGCATGGTGTGCATGATCCCGCTCATCCCTTCCTGCAGGGCGGCAATCCGGCTGCGGATATCCACCGTCGCCCGGGCTGTCTGCTGCGCCAGCGTCTTGACCTCCGACGCCACCACGGCAAACCCTTTTCCGGTTTCCCCGGCCCGCGCCGCCTCGATGGTGGCATTCAGGGCCAACAGGTTGGTCTGACGGGCAATCGCCTCAATCTGCTGGACAATCACCCCGATCTGGTCAGACGCCTCATGCAGGCGGTCAACCTGCCGGGAGGCGTCGCTCACCACATCAGTGATTTCCGCCACCGCCTGCACCGCGCCATGTCCGGTACGCCGCGCCTCTTCTGCCGCGCGGTGGCTTTCCTCCGCCTCGCGCGCCACATCCCCGGTAAAGCGGGAGATTTCGGTGACACCAGTGGCCATTTCATCAATTGCCGAGGCAATCGACTGGGTACGGTGCCGCACCTCTTCCACCGCCCGCTTCATTTCCGCCGTGGCGGTGACGCTTTCATTGACATTGACCGACATACTGACGGTGCGGACCAGTTCGCTTTTTGCCCGCTGATGAACGGCCTGTGCCATCTGGTACATCTGCCGCTCCAGCGGATGGGCCCCATCCGCTACCGACAGATAACAGCCTTCCGTCATCAGACGGATTGCCTGCTCCAGCCGTTCCGCCACATCAGCGGACAGCCCTGTTTCCCCTGCAATGCGGTCTTTCTGTTCATCCCGGATCATTCGGTGCCATCCCTGCCTGATCGTTTCCCCTGTCCGGACCCGGCGACAGATTTAAGCCTGACAGCGGTACCGGTTTTTCAAGACGTAAGACAATCCCGCAAAGCGGGTGCCCCCAACCGGCTTTTGGAGTACACCCCAAACCCTGAAACAACAATAATAATATGTATAATCAGCTCACAGATTTTGCATCTGTCACAAAAATGAAACCTCAACAAAACGATAGCGCGAAACAGCCTTATCCATTTTTTCTATACGGTCATAAACACCGCTGATTTTTACGACAAACGGCGGAGCCCCTCTCTCCGCCGCTGTCAGATCGTCTGCCTGCGATTCGGGTGCAGACTGCCTGCGGGACGCCGGTGCGATCCCCTGCCTCCTCAGTTCCTGACCGGTGCCGGTTTTGCCGGTGGCGGCTCCGACGGGGGGCTCTCGCCACCATCCGTCAGCCCGTCAAAAAACTCACCGACCGACTGCACTTTCTTTTTCACCCACGGTTTCGCCTGATCATACCCGGCAGACGCATCACAGGCCCCCCGCTCAGAGGCGCAGCGGGCCTGACACCCGACCTTTCCGGCCTCAGATGTGTAGCGGGCCGCGCAGGACGCATCACAGCGGGTCTGCACCACCGCACAGGACGGGGCGGTTTCCGCCCGGGCAACACCGGGGCCCGTCAGGAGGATAAAACCGGTCAGGCCAGCCAGAAGAGCCGGTTTGATACGCTGCAGCATTGTTACCTCGTTCCGTGCAGGGCTGTCAGAGCAGCCGGAGAGACCCGTTCCGCCTTTTCAGGTGCGTCACCGCCCGCCCGGCGTCAAGGGCAGCGATCACAGCCGCGCACAGAAAAAGACAACGGCAGGGGGGGACCCCTGCCGTTGCAACCATAACCGCAATCAACCCGCAGAAACGCCGTCAGATCAGGCCTTCCGCTTTCAGCGCCGCCTGAACCGCCGGGCGGGCCGCAATTCTGGCCCGCAGCGCATTCAGGTTCGGGAAGCCGTCCAGCGATACCGCCACATGCCCCGCCCAGTTGGTGATGACGAAGAGGTAGAAATCCGCCACGGTCGGGGCATCGCCCAGCAGCCAGTCCCGGCCATCCGCCAGCTGAGTCTCGATCAGGCCAAGGCGCTTCAGCACCATTTCACGGGCCTGCGCCTTGCCTTCTTCAGTCGTCCACGGCTTGAACAGCGGGCTGAAAGACTTATGAACTTCCGTCCCCAGATAGTTCAGCGCTTCCTGCACCCGGGCACGGGACAGGGCATCCTTGGGGGCCAGACCGGCATGCGGGTTGGCCTCCGCCACGTACTGCATGATCGCCACGCCTTCGGTCAGCAGCGACCCATCCTCAAGCACCAGCGCCGGAACATAGCCCTTGGGATTGATGGCGGCAAAGTCAGCCCCGCTTTCCGTGGTCCGGGTCGCCAGCGCCACCTTCTCCAGATCGACGGACACGCCAGCTTCGCGCAGCACGATATGAGAGGCCAGAGAGCAGGCGCCGGGGGAGTAATACAGCTTCATCGTCAGATGTCTCCAGTCAGACTGGCGGGGTCATCCCCGCTCTTGATCCGGTGCCGATGGTAAGCGCGGCCATCACCTTCCGTCATCAGATAACATTATGTTACCTTCACTTTCCGGTTTCCATCTGGTAACGTACTGCCATTGCCTACTCACCCCGGACAGGATGCCTGCACCATGGCCCTGAAGCTGCGGAAAAACAACGCCCCGGCCCCGCCGAACATGTGCCCGCTGAGTCACTGTATGTCGCTGCTGGGCGGCGCCTGGACCCCCAACATCATCTGGTACCTCAGTGGCGGCCCCCGGCGCTTTTCCGAGCTGCGGCACGATATACCGGCCATTTCGGCAAAGATGCTCAGCACCCGCCTGCGGGATCTGGAAGACCGTGCGATCGTGATCCGGCAGGTCATGCCGACCTCTCCGCCATCAGTCGAATACAGCCTGACGCCGCTGGGGCGGGAACTTCTGCCAGCCATTCAGACCATCGCTGAAATCGGCCACAAACTGAAGGTGCAGGCGCAGATGCAGGCCGCCCAGAACGCCGCCAACGCCGCAGAGTAAGCCTCAGCCCGCATCCAGACGGTCAAGCAGGCTTTCCAGCCCGGCCTTCAGGCTTTTCAGCTCATCAATGCTTAATCCCATGGCGCAGAGCATCTGCGGCGGAACGGCGGTGGCCGCCTGCCGCAGAGTCCGTCCGGCCTCTGTCAGATGGATTTCCACCCGTCGCTCATCATCACTGGCCCGCTGACGCGACAAAAGGCCGGCGGCCTCCATCCGCTTCAGCAGCGGGGTCAGCGTACCGCTGTCCAGCCGCAGACGCTGACCAAGGTCGCCGACGGACAGGCCATCCCGTTCCCACAGCACCAGCATCACCAGATACTGCGGATACGTCAGATCGAGAGGGGCCAGAACCGGACGATAAGCCCGGGTCAGGGCATTACTGGCCGCATACAGCGGAAAGCAGACCTGCTGGTCAAGGCGCAGGAAGTCATCATCGCTGGGACAGCCCGCAGGCTGCGAAAGGACGGCTTCAGGGCTCTTCATCGTCGGGTCTCCCCGTAAAGACAGGATCAGGGCGGATGGCGGGATGTTTTAAACCATAGCCCCAACACATCAAGAAAACAATTATATTGTAAAAAATTAAATTGTGCTCAATATATACCTATCAACACCGGCACTGACGCCGCCACTCAGGACAGGAGCCCACCATGTCTTTCACCGATCTCTACACCACCTCCGCCACCGCCACCGGCGGGCGGGCCGGGTCTGCCAAAACCAGCGATGACCGCCTGAGCGTCACTCTGTCCGTGCCGAAAGAAATGGGCGGTGACGGCGGGCCGGGCACCAACCCGGAACAGCTTTTTGCCGCCGGATATGCCGCCTGCTTCGAAGGCGCCCTCCGGCTGGTCGCACGCACCCGGGGCATCACGTTCACCGGCGTGACCGTCACCGCTGACATCACCTTTGGTAATGACGGCGCCGGATATGGCCTGAAAGCCGCCCTGACCGCCCGCGTCAGCGGTGTCACCCCTGACGTCGCCGCCGATCTGGCCACCGCTGCCCATGCGGTCTGCCCGTATTCCAAGGCGACCCGGGGCAACATTCCGGTGACCATCACCGGCCTTGCGGTCTGAGCATTCGCACAAAGGCACGCGCACCGCAGTCCCCCGGGCTGCGGTGCGCTGCATTTTAGCCAGCCTTCAGCTTAACGTAGGCCATCGCGGTCATGACCGCATCATTGAAGGCATCATGAGCCTTCAGACGCGGCAGACCGAGATCATCCATGATGACACTCAGGCGCAGGTCGATGTTGCCGGTATACACCGCATCCCGCCCGGCAACGCGGTAATCGTAATACAGGCTGGAAACCTCAATCTGTTGCTGCGGCAACCCGATCCCCAGCCACGGACGGATCAGGCGGTTGACCATCGCCACATCAAATTCCAGATAGTATCCGACCAGCGGACGGGACCCGACAAACCGCAGAAACCGGTCCATTGCCTCCAGCGGCTCCAGACCGTCAGCAACATCCTGCTGCCGCAGGTGATGCACCTTGATCACCCCGGCAGTCATCCCGGCTGGCGGGCGCACCATCAGATTCAGGCGCTGGCTGGTCAGCACCCGCCGCCCTTTGATCCGCACAGCGGCAATCTGCACAATACTGTCAGCCCGGCGGTCAAGGCCGGTGGTTTCGCAGTCAAAGCAGACTGCCTCATCCGGCGGCGGCGGATCAAATAGAAAGTCATACTCCGGGTTGCGCAACCGGCGACGGGCCCAAGCCTGACGGAGAGAGGTCAGCATATCCGGTCCCTTTTGCTGTCAGAAGCTGCCAAGCTTGAAATGATGCGCCACCAACTGCTTGAAGGCTTTGACGATTTTAAGGGAATCCCGCAATCCGTCATGTTGCAGTTTGGTCAGCTGCGCCGCCTGCACGTAATTATCGCTGCCATGGGCATCCAGCCGGTTCTGCTGCACCCGTGCCGCCAGCCGCATTTCCATCAGAAACTGCAGCGCCTCGGTCAGATCTGCGGCAAAGGCGGCATCAAACAGCCCGGCCCCGGTCAGGCCCTCGATCCGCTCAAACGTGTTGCAGGTGTGCAGGTGCTTTTCCAACGCCAGAGCCCGCACGCCATGCACCACCGGGAAAATCCCACCCTTTTTGATATCAATCGTGCCCCGGCGCTCCCCACGTTCCAGCACCAGCTGATGGAAAAAGCCGATGGGGGTATCAAAGCTCAGGGCCGGACGGGCAAAGTTGGCAAGGAATCCGGCATTATCCGTAAGCCGGTCAAACAGATAGCTTCTCAGGCGGTGCAACAGCAGAGGGTCACCGGCCACCGCCTCGCCATCCAGAAAAGCTGCCAGATTCAGGAACGACCGTTCTGACGGCGTCATGATCCAGTGAAAGAGCTCATCCCGGAACTGGCTTTCAGTCCGGCACCATTCCGGGTTAGAGACCATCATGTTGCCCGGGCAGCGGGGATAGCCGAACGTCAGCATCGCTTCGGTAAACTGCTCACACAGGCTGCGCAGACTGCCGGGATCAACCTCATCGCTGAGAATCAGTGCATTGTCCTGATCGGTCTTGGCGATCTGCTCGCCCCGCCCTTCCGAGCCCATCACCATCAGGCAGGATGCCTGCTGCAGTTCCGGCGTTGCCAGAAACCCGTACAGCCGCCGCTGCATCTTCCGCGACAGATCCGACACCATCTCGGCAATATACCGGATCTTCACCCCGGAGCCATGCAGCCCGGTCAGCAGCGGATCCAGCGCCTGCGCGGCCTGTGCCAGCTCCGGCAGGGTTCCAGCACGGTCGATCTGTACGGCCACCAGATGCGAATGGCTGGACATGTACGACAGCAGATCCAGCAGCTCCAGCACCCCGATCACATGGCCGTCGCGGATCACCGGCAGACGGCGGATGCTGTGCCGGGTCATCAGCACCTGCGCATTGAACAGAAAATCATCGGCATCAATCATGATGGTGCCGAAAGTGGCACAATCCCCGACCGGGGTGGACAGCGGCTTTTCGTGGATCAGGGCCGCTTCCCGCAAATCAGACCCTGACAGCACGCCGATCCGGCCATCATCATGCTCCACCAGCAGGCTGGTTGCCCGGTGGTGTTTCATCAGTTTTGCTGCATCCCGCAGCGGAGTTGTCGCCGGAACGGTGATCGGCGGATGCAGATAAGCTTCGTGAACCCGCGCCACCATGAAAGCGGCCATCCCGCGCGCACTTTCCACATTGGCACGCTCGGCCAGCCGTTCACTGACCGAATGGGTGAAAAACCGCTCAAACCGCCCATTGCTGCGGCAGAGATCAAGGATCAGCTGACGCGGCAGCAGATGGACCAATGTTTCTTCCTGCGCCTCGCAGTCCGCCGCCTCGGCCCCATGGATCAGGGCCATGGCCCCAAAACTGTCCCCGGCCCCGTAAACGGTGATCACCTCGTCACCGGCCCGCTCAATCACCAGCCCCTTCATCACCACAAACAGAAAATCGACCGGCTGCCCGGCCTGAATGACTTTCTCCTGCGGGCGGTAATAGGCGATGTCGGCCACTGCGGCGACCTTGGCCCGTTCCGGCGTGGTCAGGCGGTCGAACGGCGGTATGGAAAAATCAAAGGCGTCTCCGGCCATGGTGCGCTTCCCCCTTAAAAGAGGCCGTCAGCGTCTTCTGCGCCGTCCGGCCCGGATAATCATCTCAGGTTAAAAAAAATCCCCCGGCGGCCATGATCGGCAGACGGGGGATCTTGGATGGTCCGAGGATGGAGCAGGACCCCTGCCCCATCCCTTGGATCAGGGACCGGTCAGTGCTCGGAAGCACCTTCGGCACCAATACCAGTCTGCGACCGGACATACTGCGGACCGTAGGCTTCCTGCTCCTTCGCGGCATCCGGAGAGCTGTCCATCTTGGAGAACAGCCAGCAGCAGAAGAACGCGAGCGGCATGGAGAAGATCGCCGGGTTGGAGTACGGGAAGATCGCAGCCGGGTGACCGAGGACGCTCTTCCAGATCGGCGGGCCGAGGACCACCAGAACCGAGGCAGTGATCAGACCGATGAAGCCACCGAGGAAGGCGCCACGGGTGGTCAGACCCTTCCAGAACATCGACATGAACAGCACCGGGAAGTTGGCGGACGCGGCAATCGCGAAGGCCAGACCGACCATGAAGGCAATGTTCTGATTTTCGAAGGCAATCCCGAGAACGATGGCGATCACGCCAAGGAACAGGGTGGTGATCTTCGAGACACGGATTTCTTCAACTTCGTTGGCATGGCCCTGACGGAACACCGAGGCGTAGAGGTCATGGGACACTGCCGAAGCGCCGGAGAGGGTCAGGCCGGACACCACTGCCAGAATGGTGGCGAAGGCAACCGCGGAGATGAAGCCGAGGAACAGGTCACCGCCGACAGCCTTGGACAGGTGGATCGCCGCCATGTTGGTGCCGCCAAGGATGCCCTTGCCGTCAGCCGCCATGAATTCCGGCACGTTCAGCACCAGCACGATGGCACCGAAACCGATGATGAAGGTCAGGATGTAGAAGTAACCGATGAAACCGGTGGCATAGAAAACCGACTTACGGGCTTCCTTGGCATCGGACACGGTGAAGAAGCGCATCAGGATGTGCGGCAGACCGGCGGTCCCGAACATCAGGGCCATACCGAGGGAGATGGCGTCGATCGGATCAGACACCAGACCACCCGGGGCCATCAGCTTGATACCTTTCGGCGACACTTCGGTGGCCTTGGCGAACAGGGCTTCCATCGAGAAGCCGAACTTCACCATCACCATGAAGGCCATGAACGAGGCACCGGACAGCAGCAGGACAGCTTTGATGATCTGCACCCAGGTGGTGGCCAGCATACCGCCGAACATCACATAGGCGACCATCAGCACGCCGACCAGAACCACCGCAAGGGTGTAGTCCAGACCGAACAGCAGCTGGATCAGCTTGCCCGCGCCCACCATCTGGGCAATCAGGTACAGGATGACCACAACCAGGGTGCCGGAGGCAGCCATGGAGCGGATCGGGGTCTGACGGAAGCGGAAGGACGCCACGTCAGCGAAGGTGAACTTGCCGAGGTTACGCAGGCGTTCCGCAATCAGGAACAGGATGATCGGCCAGCCGACAAGGAAGCCGATGGAGTAGATCAGGCCGTCGAACCCGGCAGAGAACACCAGACCGGCAATCCCCAGGAACGACGCGGCGGACATGTAGTCACCGGCAATCGCCAGACCGTTCTGGAACCCGGTGATGCCACCGCCGGCGGCGTAGAAGTCTTTGGCGGACTTGGTGCGGCGGGCTGCCCAGTAGGTGATGCCCAGCGTGGCCAGCACGAAGGCCACGAACATGATGATGGCCGTCCAGTTGGTGGCCTGCTTCTGCACCGCCCCGTCAACGGAACCCGCGGCAAGCGCGGCGGTGGAGAAGCCGCTGACGGCAAGGCCGGTCAGGGCCGCGGAAAAACGCGACATCCGCATTATTTGCTCTCCTCGACAATCTGGCGGTTCAGTTCATCGAATTCGCTGTTGGCCCGGCGGACATAGACGCCGGTGATCAGGAACGCGAAGATGATGACGCCAAGGCCGACGGGGATACCGACGGAGGTCACACCAGTGGATGACAGCGGCTTGGCCAGCAGGACCGGATCAAAGGCGATCACGGCGATGAAGGCATAGTAGACCACCAGCATAGCGATGGAGAGCGTCCAGCCGAAGCTGGCGCGCTTGCTGCAGAGCTCGTGGAATTTGGGGTTTGCGATAACCCGCTCGTAACTGCTTTTACTCACTTGCACCCTCCCATTTCGTCTTTTAGGTCCGGCCTTTGGCAGCAGACCCGTTCCGGGGCGACGTTGATCTTTTTCTTGTTGGACTTGTTAACTATGCAGCAGCCGCATGGCTGCCATGTCTTCGAAACAGTACGCCTCCTGTGTAAAAAGACCAGCACTTTTTCGAGATACGGCAATGGCCTATCCGGCCTGTAACCCGCATTTACGCAGCAATCCCGGAGAAATTCAGTCAGGAGACCACATTGACAATCATGATTTACGGATCCGGAAAATAATCTGTAAATCTGTAAATATCCTCATCCCCCACCCTCAATACCGATAGGAAACGAGTCGCTGCACCGCACCATAAAGCTGTAAGAATCATCCGGTTCGCCCGCACTGCGCAGGTTGTTGTGACCGCCGCAGATCCGCATCCGCATCCTGACCGTAAGGCAACACAGCTTTCCCCTTGCCCCGGAACACACCCGATGACCTGCCTGCGCCTGATCCTTGGCGACCAGCTGACCGTCCGCCATCCGTGGTTTCGGCAGACGGACCCTGATGTGCTGTATGTCCTGATGGAGATGCGCAGCGAAACCGGATACGTACGGCATCACGCCCAGAAAGTTCTGGCGATCTTCGCTGCCATGCGCCGCTTCGCCGACGCCCTGCGGCAGGCCGGACACCGCGTGCATACGGTCTCTCTGCTCGACCCTGACAACGGCGGCAGTTTCGCTGCGACCCTGCCCGCCCTGTTCCGGCGCTTTCAGGTCACCCGTTTCGAACGGATTGAAGCTGACGAATACCGGCTGGAACAGCATTTCAGTGAAGAGGTTGACCCGCTGTGTCAGCGTCTGGGGATCACCTCCGCCACCGTCAGCGCCCACCATTTTCTGGTCAGCCGGGAAGAAGCGGTGGAGACATTCACCCATAAAATACCCCGCCTTGAAACCTTTTATCGTGGTCTGCGCCGCCGGACCGGCATTCTGATGACGTCAGAGAATGAACCGGAAGGCGGGCGGTGGAATTATGACCCTGAAAACCGCGACCGCTGGCCGGGCTATCCGCCCGCACCGCCATGGCCCCGGTTTTCCGCCGATCTCTCCCCCCTGTGGGACGAGATACAGGCGGCCGGAGTCGAGACGTTCGGCTCTGCCGCTGCCGGAGATTTTCCGTGGCCACTCGGCCGACGGCAGGCACTGGAGATGCTGGACGCCTTCATCCGTCATGGCCTGCCCCATTTCGGACAGTTTCAGGATGCTCTCAGTCTGGAAAGCCCGACCCTGTTCCACTCCGGCCTGAGCTTTGCCCTGAATGTCAAAATGCTGCATCCGTCGGAAGTGATCGAGGCCGCCCTGACCGCGTGGCGGGCCGGAGCCGCCCCGCTGACCGCCACTGAAGGGTTTATCCGTCAGATCCTCGGCTGGCGGGAATATGTGCGGGCGGTCTACTGGGCCCGGATGCCCGGCTATGCCCGGCTGAATGCCCTGCATGCCGACCGCCCCCTGCCGGTGTGGTTCTGGACCGGTGAAACCCGGATGCGTTGCCAGCGGCAGGCCATCAGCCAGTCTCTGCGCACCGCCTACGCCCATCACATCCAGCGGCTGATGGTCACCGGATCTTACACCCTGCTGAACGGCTGCGCCCCTGATGTGGTCGATGCCTGGTATCTGGGAATCTACATTGATGCCTTTGAATGGGTGCAGCTGCCAAACACCCGGGGCATGAGCCAGTTTGCTGATGGCGGACTGGTCGGCAGCAAGCCCTATTGCGGCTCAGCCGCCTATATCCAGCGGCAGGGGGATTACTGCCGGGGCTGCACCTATGACCCGAAAAAGCGGCATGGTGACGGCGCCTGTCCGCTGAACAGCCTGTACTGGGATTTTCACGCCCGCCATGCCGAGACTCTGTCGCGGAATCCCCGGCTGGCGATGACCTACCGGACACTGGACCGGATGACGGCAGAAGAACGCACCGCGACCCGCCAGTGGGCCGCACGGATGCAGGATCAGGCCGACACCCTGTGACCCCCGTCAGTCTTCGGCAATCGCGATCCGGTACATCTCCTCGCGGTGGGCATCCAGCAGCGCGAAGAGATCCGCATCCAGCTCGCCATTCTCCCGCATCCCGGTCATGATTGTCATGATCTCAGCCGGTTGCAGACGGTTTCGGTAGGGCCGGTTCTGGGACAGGGCCTGAAAAATGTCACACAGGGTCAGAAGGCGGGTTTCCTGATCCAGATCATTGCCCCCCAGACCGTAAGGATACCCCTGTCCGTTGATTTTCTCATGGTGATGCGACACCCAGCGGGCCAACGGAGTATCGGGGAACAGATCAATCAGAATCAGCTTGCTGTCCATCGGGTGGCGGCGCATGCAGTCGCGCTCAACCACAGACAGCGGCCCGCCTTTTTCCAGAATCTCATCGGGGGTCCGCAGCTTACCGATATCATGCAGCAGACCGGCCAGCCGCAGCAGATCCCGCCGCCGCCCGCCGTATCCAAGCAGGCCGCCCATCGCCTCGACCAGATCGGCAACCCGCAGGCTGTGCTGCCGGGTGAACGGGCTTTTGGCATCAACAATCTGCGACAGAAACGCCCCGAGCGACAGAACATCGCCGAAACTGACGTCAACCGTCTGGCTGTGAGCATCGAGAATTTCGAAGATCGCCCGGTCGAGGAAATCATCCTGCAGTTCAAGCCAGAAGCTGTCACGGTGGATCGCCTGCCGCACTCCGGCCAGCAACACCGGATCAAACAGAAGCCCCGCATGCACCGCCAGACTGTCAAACAGCGTAAAACGTGCCTGCAACAGATCGACCGGCGGGTGACTGGTCAAAAACACCGCCGTCTGCACATCCAGCCGGTCACACAGAAACACCAGATTGGCCATCATCCGCGTCTCTGCCCCGACCGTCGGCGACAGATTGGCCCAGCGGGTATGATGCCAGCGCACCGCCGGGGCATAACAGGCAAACGGATCAAAGCCTGACAGGGCGGCATGCCCTTTCAGGCAATGCTCCTCTGCGCCCGACCATTCCATCGAGGCGGTCAGCTTACGGTGCATGTCCGTCGATGAGACACCGCAATCATGCAACATGCCGGTAATCAGCGCTTCGGTCTGACGGGCCGGTGACCAGCCGAGTTCTGCCGCCACCCGCCCGCACATCAGGCCGACCCGGCGGCCATGACTGCGGTCATCAACGCCGACATAATCCAGCGCCCGGGCAACCGTATGGGCCACCTGCCCCAGATCCAGCCGCAGGCCGGTCCAGCGCTGGGGCTGCCAGTCAGCCGGGTCGGCACCCCGCAACAGCGCCGCAGGAAGATCTACAGAGGGGACAACCATAATAACCCCCGGACGGACAGTCGCTTACGTCTTTACCCATGATGCGCCTGATCCCATGCGGAAACCAATGGTGCAAAAGCATCACGGCCATTCCCGGTCTCCCGGAAATGGCCGTGCACGAAAAACTCTTCAGGAAGACGGTCAGATCAGATAGCGGTCAGACACCAGCGTCAGCAGCCTGTCAAGAGACTGATCCGGGCTTTCCGCCCCGGTGTCGACGGTCAGGTCCGGGGTTTCCGGTGCCTCATAGGGGGCCGACACCCCGGTGAACGCCGGGATCTCTCCGGCCCGGGCCCGGGCATACAGGCCCTTCACGTCACGGCCTTCGCAGACATCCAGAGAGGCGCTGACATACACCTCGGCAAAGCCTTCCCCGATGATCTGGCGGGCCATATCGCGGTCCGCCGCCAGCGGCGAAATCAGGCTGACAATCACGATATGACCGGACTCAGCCAGCAGTCTGGCCGCTTCGGCAGACCGGCGGATGTTTTCCCGCCGCCCTTCCGGGGTAAAGTCCAGATCCTTGCTCAGGCCGGTGCGCAGGGCGTCACCGTCCAGCACCGTCACCTGCTTGCCCGCCTCAAACAGGCGGCGCTGCAGGGTCATCGCCAGCGTTGACTTGCCAGAGCCCGACAGGCCGGTCAGCCACAGCACTCCGGCCTTATGACCGTTGACCACTTCCCGTTCCCGGCGGGTGACGGAATGGGTCGGGGCCACCAGCACGCTGGCCTTTTCCGGGGCCTCTTTCTCCACTTCGTCAGCGCCCTGAATGAGGACACCGCCGACCTGACGGTAATCCTGCACCAGCACCCCACGGCGGGTAGAGCGCAGACCGGCTTCGGTATCAAAGGCCACCGGCGAGCGGCTTTCGAGGATCACATCCCCGATGCCGCCGACCTCCACCACATCGGCCAGCAGGTCTTCCGACACGGTGTGGACGTCGATCACCGACAGCACCCGGGCGACGGTGACGTGGTATTCACCGGTCGCCACTTTCAGCTTCAGGCGGACCCCGACTTTCAGCGGTTCGCGGCCCAGCCAGAACACCCGCACCCGCAGGCGGCGGGCTTCCGCCGGAGTGGTGCCGTCCAGCGCCGCCACCTGACCGCGCTCGACGAAGATATCCTGATCAAGGGTGATGGCAATCGGTTCCCCGGCTTCGGCCTGACGCGGCACGATGCGGGGGGTACCGGGGCCGGCCCAGGTCTCGAAGGAGGCAACACGGGCACGGCGGCCACCGGGGGTAAACACCAGCTCGTCACCGAGGTTGACGGTCCCGGCTTCCACCCGGCCCACCACCACGCGGCGTTCGTCAAACTTGAACACGTCCTGCACCGGCAGGCGCAGCGGCAGATCTCTGGCTGAGGCCGGGGCCTTAAAGGCATCCAGCGCCTCGACCACGGTCGGCCCCTTGTACCACGGGGTGGCGGCACTGCGCCCGGCGAGGTTATCGCCCTTCTGCGCGGACACCGGCACCACGGCGGCAGCCGTCAGGCCGATGCTGGCGAGGTAGGCTTCCAGCTCGGCCTTGACCAGATCGTAGCGGGCCTGATCATAGTCGACGAGGTCCATCTTGTTCATCGCCACCGCGATCTGCGATACCCCGAGCAGGTTGAGCAGATAGGCATGGCGGCGGGTCTGTTCTGACACGCCACGGGCAACATCGACCACCAGCACCGCAGCCCGGGCGCTGGCCGCGCCGGTCACCATGTTCTTCAGGAATTCCTTGTGGCCCGGGGCGTCGATGATGACGTAGGACCGCCTGGGGGTCTTGAACCAGATGCGGGTAGTGTCAACGGTGATGCCCTGATCGCGCTCGACCTGCAGGGCATCCATGACGAAAGACCATTCGAAGGCAACACCACGGCGGACGGAAGACGCCCGCAGCTCTTCAACCTTGCCATTCGGCAGGCTGTCGGTGTCGTTCAGCAGACGGCCGATCAGGGTGGATTTGCCATGGTCGACGTGGCCGACGATGACGATGGGGAAGTCCTGCCCGCGTGACGACGGGGCGCGGACCGGAGTGGTCGCGGAAGCTGCCATGATGCTGATATCCCGTGTTCGCGTGTCTTACATATACCCGGCGGCGCGCAGGCGCTCGAAGCTGTCTTCGGAGTCATGGTCCATGGCGCGCCCGGCGCGCTCCGGCTCTTTGGTCGCCATCAGTTCGGCGATAATCTCCGGAATGGTGGTCGCATGGCTGTCGATCGGGAAGGTGATGCCCTCTTCCCCCAGAGACCGGAACCGCTTGCCGTCGCGGGCAAAGTACAGCGGCACCACCGGGATGTTTTCCCGCTCGATGTACTGCCAGATGTCCACTTCGGTCCAGTGCAGCAGCGGATGAACGCGCAGGTGTGCCCCCTGCGGATGGTCGAGGTTGTACTGATCCCAGAACTCGGCAGGTTGATCGCGGAAGTCCCACACCCCGTCGTCGGCACGGGGGCTGAACACCCGCTCTTTAGCACGGGTGGCCTGCTCGTCACGACGGATCCCGGCGATAATGCCGGTGAAGCCGTAGCGGCTGAGGGTCTGCTTCAGACCCAGCGACTTGCGGGAAGCAAAGCGGCTGGCGGGCGGCAGATCCGGGTCGGCATCCTCGATCGGCGGGCAGTCGTCCGCAATCATGTCGAGGTTCCATTCCTTGTGGTACCGCTCCCGGAAGGCATAGGTCTCCGGAAATTCAGCGCCGGTATCCAGATGGATCACCGGGAACGGGATCCGGCCCAGAAAGGCCTTCTGCGCCAGACGGATCATGACGTTGGAGTCTTTCCCCAGCGACCACAGCATGCCGAGCTTATCAATCTTGGCGTAAGCTTCGCGGAAGATGTAGATGCTTTCGGCTTCAAGGGCATCGAGATGGTTCATGACTTGATCCTCAGTCCTGCACCGTCACCGGGGAGCGCGTCTGGCTCGGGGTCGGGGTGACACTGCTCAAAACGGTATGAATTCCACATTCGGTCTTGCCGGTTCCGGCCCAGCGGCCGGACCGGATGTCGCCCCCGGCGGCGACGCGGCTGGTACAGGTGTAACAGCCGACGGACGGGTAACCGTCCTCTTCCAGCGGGTGTCGCGGCAGGCTGTGGGCATCGAAGTAAGCTGCCACATCCTCCGCCGTCCAGCGGGCCAGCGGGGTAAACTTGATCCGGTCACCGTCTGCCTCAGCCACCGGCAGGGCGGCGCGCCCTGACCCGTGATGCCCCTTGCGCCCGTTGATCCAGCCGGTGTACCCGGCAAGACCGGCGGCCAGCGGCTCAACCTTCCGCAGGAAGCAGCAGCGGTCATAATCGCGGCTGAACAGCATGCCGTCAGCGTCTTCCGCCGCCAGCGGCGCCGCCTCCGGCTTCAGGGTCCGCACGTTGGTCAGGCCAAGCGCGGCGACCAGCGTGTCGCGGTAGCGCAGGGTTTCGCCAAACAGTTTGCCGGTGTTCAGAAACAGCACCGGCAGGGCCGGGTCAATCTGTGCCGCCATGTGCAGCAGCACCGCGCTTTCGGTCCCGAAGGAGGACACCAGTGCCAGCCCCTGACCGTGATCGGCATAAGCGCGGGCGATGATCTCCTGCGGGGTCGCCCCGGCCAGATCCGCCGTCATCCCCTCAAGACCGGTCAGGACCTGCGCGGCGGCACTCATGCCTGCCCCCCTGCCGCCAGACGGCGGCGCAGGGCCGACACCGGCGGACGGGGATCATGGGCAACCTGATAGACCAGAGAATAGCGGCTGAGAGCAGCCTGAATGGTTTCCACCGTCACCGCTGCCCCGCTGACCGGAGCTTTGACATCCAGCGCATCAAAACCGGTCCGCACCATCTGGATCAGCTGATCGAGCAGCACATCCCCAATGGCCCGCAGCTCGCCGCGATAACCGAAGCGGTCGCGCAGCAGACGGGCGGTGCTGTAGGCCCGGCCATCGCTGAACGCGGGAAAGTCCAGCGCCACCACAGTCAGACGGTCGAGATCACCGCTGATGCTGTCGGCGGTTTCCCCCGCAGCAAGCCAGACACCGACGGCATCGGCGCGCGCCAGCAGGCTGTCTTTCTCGGCCTGCCAGCGAGCCAGCGGAACCAGAACAGCCCCGGTGGCAGGCACGGCATCCTCACCCCCCAGACGGGTCCAGACGGTCTCAACCGGCTCAATCCCGGCGGCGGTCAGCTTAACGAGCGGCATTGATCGCCTCCTTGAACGGGGTCAGGCCGATCCGGCGGTAAGTGTCGATGAACGGTTCGCCGGTCTGGCGCTGCGCCAGATAAACGCCGATCACGGTTTCAATCGCATCCACCACGCCTTCAGCGGTAAACCCCGGCCCGGCGATGTCACCGATTGCAGCGGTCTGGGTGGCATCCCCGCCCAGCACCAGCTGGTAGGATTCCTCACCGCGCTTATCAACGCCCAGAATACCGATGTTGCCGACGTGGTGATGGCCGCAGGCGTTGATGCAGCCCGAGATGTTCAGGGTGACTTCGCCGATGTCATGCTGACGGGCAATGTCGGAGAACCGTTCAGAAATCATCTGTGCCAGCGGGATCGAGCGGGCATTGGCCAGCGCGCAGTAATCCAGCCCCGGGCAGGCGATGATATCAGAAATCAGCCCTTTGTTGGCGGTTGCCAGTCCTTCCGCCACCAGCGCCTGCCACAGGGCATAAAGCTGGTCCTGACGGACGAACGGCAGAACGATGTTCTGTTCCTTGCTGACCCGCAGCGCCCCCAGACTGTAACGGTCGGCGAAATCGGCCAGCGCGTCCATCTGGTCAGCGGTGGCATCACCGGGGATCCCGCCGACCGGCTTCAGCGACACGGTGACGGCGGCATACCCCGGCACCCGGTGCGCCATGACGTTGGCCGACACCCAGCCGTTGAAGGCCGCGCTGCGGGAGCGTGCGGCCGCCAGCTCCGGCGGGTTATCGGCCAGCGCCTGCCAGTCCGGGTCGGCAAAGTAGGCGCCGATACGCTCCACTTCTTCCGCCGGAACTTCAACCACGCTGCCACGGATCCGGTCCCATTCGGCATCGACTTCCGCCCGGAACCCTTCCAGGGTCAGGGCATCGACAAGGATCTTGATCCGCGCCTTATACTTGTTATCCCGGCGGCCATGCAGGTTGTAGACACGCAGGATCGCTTCGAGGTAGCTGAGGATTTCTGACTTAGCGACAAAACCGTTCAGCACCCGGCCAACCCGCGGGGTACGGCCCATGCCGCCGCCGACGATGATCTGGAAGCCGACATCACCGGATTCCGCCCGCACCAGCCGGATGCCGATGTCATGGAAGAACGTCGCCGCCCGGTCCTGCGCCCCGCCGCTGATGGCAATCTTGAACTTACGCGGCAGATAGGTGAATTCCGGGTGGAAGGTTGACCACTGGCGCAGCACTTCCGCCCACGGGCGCGGATCCTCGATCTCATCCGCCGCAACACCGGCAAAGGCATCGGTGGTGACATTGCGGATGCAGTTGCCGCTGGTCTGGATGGCGTGCATCTCGACCTCGGCCAGCTCCCGCAGGATCGCCGGAATATCGGACAGTTTCGGCCAGTTAAACTGAATGTTCTGACGGGTGGTGAAGTGGCCGTATCCCCGGTCATAGACACGGGCGATATGGGCCAGCCGCCGCATCTTCCCCGACGTCAGCTCGCCATACGGCACGGCAACCCGGAGCATATAGGCGTGCAACTGCAGATACACGCCGTTCATCAGGCGCAGCGGACGGAACTGTTCTTCCGACAGATCCCCGGACAGGCGGCGGGCAACCTGATCGCTGAACTCGGCGACACGCTCCCGCACCACCTGATGGTCGAATTCGTCGTAGCGGTACATGCTCAGGCTCCTGCGGCGCGGCGGGGAGAAATCACGGCGGCGGGGCCATACGCCACGGTCGGGCCGGTGGCGCGGATCCGTTCCCGCAGGCGGGACGGCGCAGAGCCCTGCTCTTCAAGATCAACCGCATAGACCCCGACAACCACGGTCCCTTCCCGTGATGCGGCAGCGACTTCAATCTCGGCTTCTTCAACGCTGTAGACGCGGGCATCTTCAGCCCGTTCAGTCCACGTTCCGGCGGCGGTACGGAACACCACCAGCCCGTCAGTCAGGCGGTTGGCAGAAACAATCTGGCGGCTCATCGGGATCTCTCTCTGGTCTCCGCCTTGTTTTGCGGCGGTCTTTTTTTAGCGTTTCTGTTTTACGGGCTTCCCTGAAGGCAACCCTTTAGACTGCGGCGGCGAACAGCGGCGGGAAAGCCAGATCCAGCCAGCTGTGGGGACGGCGGGATGCCGGGGTGCAGGCCGCAGCCGCACCAAGCGTGCCAACCGGAATACCGACAGCGTGCAGGGCGTCAGCCTCGCACGCCACCCCGGCGGCATCAGCCTGCGACGCCAGCCGCACCACTGCCAGACCTTCCCGCGCCAGAGCCGCGACCAGCCCCGGAATATCATCCCACGGGGCCACCTGCAGCACGACAGCGTCATCAGCCAGACGGGCCAGAGGGCCCAGCGCCGGATCATCAAACACCACGGCGCCCGCCCCTTCCAGCAGCCGCGCGGCCTTCACGGTCAGCATGTCGGGATCGGACGACGCTGCGGTGATGATCTGAACCGGGCCAAGGGAGTGAGACATGGCAGCCTCCATTCTGTCTTTGCGGCGGGGTCATCCCCGTCCATAGACAGATATGTACTGTTAATATTTCCCACCGTCAACGATTGCTGCGATTTTTTTGTGTAATTTATTTTTTAATATACATTTTTTAAATGCTAAATTTGCAGTGCCTTGTTTTATAAACAAAAAAGAAAACCCTCTCCCCACCCACGGGCAGGAGAGGGTTTCCATAAAATCAGCATTCCCCGTAAAGTACGGTGTACTTTATCCGCCACACTGTCTCCGGGAGTCGTCTCAGACAGCCTGACGGCGGATCAGGCGGCGCAGGAAGTCCTCGCAGGCAGTCACCTGCGAAATCTCAATGAATTCATTGGGCTGATGCGCCTGATCGATCGACCCTGGGCCGCACATCACAGTCGACAGACCGGCCTGAATGAACTGCCCTGCCTCTGCCCCATAGGGAACGAATCCGGCGGTGTTGTGCCCGCTCAGGCTATAGGCCAGCAGCGCCGCCGGGCTATCAGCCTCGGTGAACATCGACGGCGTATCCGACAGCACTTCCGTCACAATGCCGGTGTGCGGGGCAATTGCCTGCATCGCCGGCGTCAGCGTGGCACAGTACTCTTCAAACCGGGTCAGATACCGCCGCCAGTCATCGCCCGGCACCGGACGGATATCCCACAGGAAGCTGCACTCGCGCGAAATAATGTTCAGGGCCGTACCGCCGTTGATCACACCACAGTGCAGGGTGGTATAGGGCGGAGTGAACGGATTTTCCGGATCCGCCACCGCGCTGTTCTCCGCCATCATGTCGGCAATGAAGGTGATCAGACGCGCCCCGGTCATCACCGCCGAGACGCCACGGTGAACCTGACTGGAATGGGCCTCATGCCCGGTGATGGTGGTGCGCAGGGCGACCACGCCCTTGTGCCCCAGAATCGGCTTCATATCCGTCGGCTCGCCAACGATCACCGCCTCCGGCCTCGGCAGATCGGCGACAATGCGTTCAATCATCGACGGGGCACCAAGGCAGCCGACTTCCTCGTCATAGCTCAGGGCCAGATGGATCGGCCGCTTCAGGCCCGCCGCCAGCATCTCCGGGACCAGTGCCAGCGCCACGGCAGAAAAGGCCTTCATGTCGCAGGTGCCGCGCCCGTACAGCCGACCGTCTTTTTCCACCACGGTGAAGGGGTCGGTATCCCACGGCTGCCCATCGACCGGCACCACATCGGTATGCCCGGACAGGACAACCCCGCCTTCCACCATTGGCCCGATGGTGGCGTACAGATTGGCCTTGGTCTGATCCGCGTTATAGACCAGATGGCTTTCAATCCCGAAACCGGCCAGATAGGCCTTTACGTCCTTGATCAGCGGCAGATTGCTGGACCGGGACACCGTATCGAACCCGATCAGGCGGGCAATCATATCGCGGGAAGACTGATCCACTGGTCAGCTCCTGTAAACGGGGATGGGGAGTATCGGCGGACAGGCGCCTTTCTCCCGTGTAACACCCTGTTTCGCAGGCGACAACCGCAATAGTCCGGCCCCCGGCTACCAGCCGGAAATGTATAGACCATAGACGGATCATATTATCTGTCCGAATAATGCAGCGGCCCTAACAGGGTATACGCTTGCCACATACAGCCCACCCGCAGGACCGGGTATAGTGCCGGTCACCCTGCTGCCCCCTCCGTCATCCGGGCCGGGCAGCCACTCCCCCTTGTTACCCGAAAGGCACGACCGCAGGCATGCGTTTCCGCCAGATTGAAGCCTTCCGCGCCGCCATGCTGACCGGATCGGTCACCGGCGCGGCCTCGCTGCTGCAGATCACCCAGCCCTCCGCCAGCCGTCTGCTGGCGGATCTGGAAGACAGCCTTGAATTCAAGCTGTTCCACCGGACCGGCGGCCGCCTGTCACCGACACAGGAAGGGCTGCAGTTTTATACCGCCGTCGATCACGCCTTCGTCGGCCTGCAAAAGCTGGAAGCCGCCGCTGACCGCATCCGCGAAACGCGTGGCGAAACCCTGACCATCTGCGCCCTGCCGGTTCTGGCGGCGTCTCTGGTTCCGGCGGCAATCCGGCTGTTTCAGTGTAATCATCCGGATGTCAACGTCACCATCGACATCCTGCACCCCCCCAGCACGCAGGAAGTGGTGCAGTCCGGTCAGGCCGATCTGGCGCTGTCGCAGGAAATGAGCAACGCCCCCGGTGTTGAGCAGATCCCGCTGGCCGAGGTGTCGTTTGTCGCCGCCCTGCCTGCCGGGCACCCGCTGACGGCCAAGGACCAGATTGATCTCGCCGATTTCCACGATCAGGATTTCATCAGCATCCTGCCGCTGGGGCCGTTAAGCTGGAACCGGACCGACGAGCTGTTCCGCGAACACGGGATCCGTCCGCGCCGCCGGGTCAGCACCACCCACTCGATGGTGGCCTATGCCATGGTGGCACAGGGCACCGGGATCGGCCTGTTTGAGCCCTTCGCCGCCCAGACCTATGTACCGCACGGGGTGGTGTTGCGGCCGGTATCGACCGAAGTCCGCTACCGCTATTCGGTGTTGTTGCCAACCCGCCAGCGGTCCCCTCACCTGACCGCCGCCTTCACCGACTGCCTCCGGCAGGCCCTGCGTGAATCGCCGCCTGCCCTGAACACCGCCACCTGCGTCACGGACTGAGAACCGGTTTATTCCGGCATCCGCAGACAAAAACGCCGGGGCACCAAAGCCCCGGCGTTTCTGCCTGGATACACCATGATATCACACCGGACCGGCATCCTCGGCCTTCACCGGCAGGCGCGGCGGGGTAATCGACAGACGGCGTTCCAGCCGCTTCAACAGCCACGTCACCCCGTAAACGATGATCAGGTACAGAATGCCCGCAGCCAGAAACACTTCCACCGGCTTATAGGTCCGGGCGACAATCCGCCGCGCTACCCCGGTCAGATCCAGCAGCGTGATGGTTGAGGCCAGCGCCGACCCCTTGATCATGAAAATGATCTCGTTGCCATAGGCAGGCAGGGCAATCCGGAAGGCCCGGGGCAGGATAATCCGCCGGAAGGCCTGCACGCGGGTCATCCCGATCGCCTTGGCCGCCTCAATCTCGCCGAACGGCACCGCCATAATTGCCCCGCGCAGGATCTCAGCGGAATAGGCGGCGGTGTTCAGGGTGAAGGCAATCAGCGCACACCAGTAGGCTTCGCGCAAAATCGGCCACAGCAACGGGCTGTTGCGTACCACCTCAAACGACCCCAGACCGTAGTAGATCAAAAAGATCTGTACCAGCAGCGGGGTCCCCCGGAAGAAAAACACGTAGGAAAACGGCAGTGCCTGTACCAGCGGGCTCCGGCTGGTGCGCAGCACCGCAACCGGGACCGCGATGAAAAAGCCAAGACAGACCGCCGCCGCCACCAGCTTCAGGATCAGCCCGACACCGGCCAGCAACTGCGGCAGGCTGTCGATAATCAGCTCAAAACTGAAATCCATGATCCGCCCCTTCCCTTACGCCGCGCGCCGGATGCCGCGACTGGCCCGACGTTCCAGAAGATGCAGGATCACCGTGGTGACCGCCGTCAGGATCAGATACAGCACGGCAGCCGCTGCATACATGGTAAAGGAATCCTTGGTGACGCTGCGGGCGATATCGGCCTTGCGCATCAGATCATCCACCCCGATCACCGACACCAGCGCCGTATCCTTCAGCAGACTGAGGAACAGGTTGCCAAGCCCCGGCAGGGCCAGACGCCACACCTGCGGCAGCACAATGCGCCGCATGATGGTCAGCCCCGACAGGCCGACCGCCTTCCCGGCCTCTATCTGTCCCGGCGGCACCGACTGAAACGCCCCACGGAACACCTCGGTGGCATAGGCCCCGAAGGTGGTCGCCAGCGCCAGAGACCCGGCGGTAAAGGCGTTCAGCTCCGCATCCTCGGAAAACTGCGCCAAAATCAGCGATCCGCCAAAAAAGGCGATCAGTACCACCAGAAATTCCGGCAGCCCGCGGAAGATGGTGGTGTAAACCTCCGCCACCCCGCGCACGGCCCGGTTTCCATAAACCTTGGCGATCCCGCCGCCGAGGCCGAGAATCAATCCGACCCCCAGCGCCACCAGTGCAACCTGCACGGTGATCGCCAATCCGGCCAGCAACTGCGGTCCAAATCCTTGCAGCACGCCCAACCTGCCTGACATGTATCAGTTATAAGGAAAAGCCCCAATAGAAACGGGGGCGGCCCCGGCAGGAGCCGCCCCCGTCCGGTCGCAGCTTAATAAATGTCGAACGGGAAATACTTGGCATTGATCTTGGCATAAGTGCCATTGGCACGGATCACCTTGATCGCCGCATTCAGCTTTTCACGCAGGGCATCGTTCTTGCGCACGGCGATGCCGATCTTGTCGTCGTCATAAACGACCTTGCCCTTGTATTCAAAAGCCTTGCCAGCGTCGCTCTGCAGCCAGTCATAAGTGACGTAGACATCGTTCAGCACAACATCGGTCCGGCCGGCGGCCAGATCAAGGAAAGCTTCTTCCTGCGTGCCATACAGCTTGGTCTCAATGCCCGGCATGTTCTTTTCCATCCACTCGGCGGAGATGGTGGCACGCTGGGCCCCGACGGCCTTACCCTTCAGACCGTCGGCGGTCAGGGTGTAGTCCACGCCCTTCTTGGCGACGAACTGCAGCTTGTTGGAATAGTACGGGTCGGTGAAATCGACCGCCTTCTTACGCTCGTCGGTGATCGACATCGACGACACGATAGCATCGTACTTCTTCGCCAGCAGGCCGGGGATGATACCGTCCCAGTCCTGAGTAACGACCTGGCATTCCACCTTCATTTCGGCGCACAGGGCATTGGCGATATCAACGTCAAAGCCGATCGCCTTGCCTTCCTTGCTCATGGCGCTGAACGGAGGGAAAGCGCCCTCGGTGGCAATCTTGATCTTCTGGGCGGCCTGAGCGGCGGTGGCGCCGGTCATCAGGGCGGCAACGGCGGCAACCGCCAGCAGGGACTTTTTGAAAGTGGCCACGGAAACCTCTCCTTGTTTGATGGTCCGGCTCAATCGGCCGGTCTTGGCCGGTCTGGCGGCAGCGGCACTGCCTGCGGCACCCTCCGCCAGACCCGGATCACAGGGACCACCGGGGGAGGCAGGTGCCGGTACCGGCCCCCTGCCCCTTCCGGCAGGCCGGTCAGTGCAGGTGGCTGGACAGAAACTGTCGCAGGCGCGGCGAGTCAGGGTCAACCAGCACCTTACCGGGCGGCCCCTGTTCCTCAACCCGTCCCTGATGCAGGAACACCACCTTGTTCGAAACCTCGCGGGCGAACCCCATTTCATGCGTGACGATCAGCATGGTCCGGCCTTCCTCGGCCAGACCGCGCATCACCCCCAGCACCTCGGCCACCAGCTCGGGGTCAAGGGCGGAGGTCGGCTCGTCAAACAAAATCACCTGCGGGTCCATCGCCAACGCCCGGGCGATGGCCGCCCGCTGCTGCTGCCCGCCGGACAGATGTGACGGATAGGCATGACGCTTGCTGTCGATACCGACTTTAGCCAGCAGGGCCTCAGCCTTTTCGACCGCCTCTTTTTTGGACAGGCCACGCACCTGCACCGGCCCTTCAATGACGTTCTCAAGAATCGTCATGTGCGGCCACAGGTTGAAGTTCTGAAATACGAAACCAAGACGCTGACGCAGCTTGACCAGCTGGCGGTCACTGGCCTGCAGGCTGCCGCGCTTCTGGCGCACCTCAATTTCTTCACCGCCGACGCGGATCCGTCCGGCATCCGGGGTCTCAAGGAAGTTGATACAGCGCAGAAAGGTGCTTTTACCGGACCCTGACGACCCGATGATGGAGATGACATCACCGTCATACGCGGTCAGAGAGATGCCTTTCAGCACTTCCAGACCATGAAACTTCTTATGAATATCCTCGACGTCCAGTGCCGGGGTTGCGGCCCCTGCTCCGGTGTCCCTGTTCGTATTTCTGGTCACCTGGACCTCATTGAAAACTGCGGCTGCAGACAGACGCCGACGAACAGCCAGTGCCATGGCCGGTCCGGATCAGGCGCCGTTGAACGGGCTCCGGTCAGTGCGCCCCGAGAAGACTGGGGGCATTCCGAAGGCATCAGTTTCAAGGGGCAGGTGAAGAGGTGTCAAGAAAGAAAGTTGCCCTGCAGGCAACGCTATTGCGTGGCATGGCCGAAGTCTCCCGGTAATCCACTGTTGATCAGCGGATGCGCATATAGATGTGAAGCCTGTTTTCTTGCGGCCCGTCTTGTTTTTCAGCCGCATTCTTTATGACAGAAAGCCTGCCAGACACTTCCGCCAAGCGTAACCGGACGATCTGCCCAAACAGCGTTTTTCATCCGGCAGATCGCCGGACCTTTTCGGCAAAGTGTCATACCGCACAAGAAAATACTGCACAGACCCGGTCAAATCTGCTGAAGATGGCCAGACCGGAAGCCACAGGCCCGATCCCCGGCCCGACCCAGCAACACAGGACTCCCCATGCTCAACTTTGCCTCAGACAATGTCACCGGCTGCTGCCCGGAAGTGGCGCAGGCCCTGCTGGATGCCAGCACCGGCACAGCACCGTCCTATGGCAATGACGAATGGACCGAGACCGCACAGGCCGAACTGCGGGAGCTGTTTGAAAAACCGGATCTGGTGGCTTTTCCGGTGCTGACCGGCACCGCCGCCAACTGCCTGGCACTGGCCACCCTGTGCCCGCCCTGGGGCACCATCCTGTGCCACACCGAGTCCCACGTAAACAGTGACGAAGCCACCGCCCCCGGCCTGCTGACCGGCGGGGCCAAGCTGGTGCCCGTGACCGGCACCGATGCCAAACTGACGGTTGAGGCGGTGCGGGAGGCCGCGGAAACAGCAGGGTCACGGGGCGTCCACCGTGCCCCGGCCAAGGCCCTGACCCTGACGCAGGCCACCGAACTGGGCACCCTGTATTATCCGGAAGAGATCGAGGACCTGTGCAGCGTTGCCCGCGAACACGGCATGGCCGTGCATATGGACGGGGCCCGCTTTGCCAACGCGGTGATGGCGCTGGGGGTTTCCCCCGCTGACATGACATGGCGGCTGGGGGTCGATGCCCTGTCTTTCGGGGCAACCAAAAACGGGGCGTGGGCTGCGGAAGCGGTGATCTTCTTCAACCCGGACCATGCGGAGGCTTTCCAGTATCACCGTAAACGGGCGGGCCACCTGCTGAGTAAAAGCCGGTTCCTTGGCATTCAGCTGTCGGCGTATCTGCAGGATGGCGTCTGGCTGCGCAATGCCGCCCATGCCAATGCCATGGCCACAATGCTGTCGGATGGGCTGACAGAAGTCCCGGGGGTAGAGCTGCTGCTGCCCACCGCCATCAACGAAGTGTTTGTCCGCCTGCCGGATCCGGTGCGGGCTGCCCTGACCGCCGCCGGGGTGATCGTCGCCCCGTGGCCGGACCTCGGGCCGGGGGCGGTCCGTCTCGTCACCGCCTTCGACACCCGGGCGGACGACGTGGCGACGGTGATTGCCACCGCCGCCACCGCCTGATGCGAACAAAAGCGCCCCCCGCCCCCCGTGCGTGCGTGGGGGGGGGCCTGCCCGGATCATCGAATTCCCGACGATTATTCTGACGGGCTGGGCTGGTCGCCGCGCCATAACAGCACACAGGGCGAAACCATACCGGCAGAACACCCATAAAACAGACGGATCTCTGGACAGTACGCCTCTTCCCCCGTAAAACGGGATCTCGTTTATGCCAAGGAACAGCCCCGGCACAGGCCGCCGCGGGCTTTCGCGCCCGCAGTATTAAAGCGCCTGTAGTGTGAAAGTGTGCCGCCATGAAGACGACCAACGATATTCGCACCACGTTTCTGGATTACTTCGCCCGCAACGGTCACGAAGCTATTGAATCCAGTCCGCTGGTTCCGCGCAATGACCCGACGCTGATGTTCACCAACGCCGGGATGGTGCAGTTCAAGAACGTCTTCACCGGGCAGGAACACCGCCCCTACTCCCGCGCCACAACATCGCAGAAATGCGTGCGTGCCGGGGGCAAGCACAACGACCTGGATAACGTCGGCTACACCGCACGTCACCACACCTTCTTTGAAATGCTGGGGAACTTCTCCTTCGGTGACTATTTCAAGGATGACGCCATTGCCTTTGCCTGGAACCTGATCACCAAGGAATTCGGCCTGCCGAAGGACAAGCTGCTGGTCACGGTCCATTCCAGTGACGAAGACGCCGCCGGGATCTGGAAAAAGGTGGCTGGCCTATCCGACGACCGCATCATCCGCATTCCGACCAGCGACAACTTCTGGATGATGGGGGAAACCGGCCCCTGTGGCCCGTGTTCGGAAATCTTCTTCGATCACGGCGACAAGGTGTGGGGCGGCCCGCCGGGCAGCGCCGAGCAGGACGGCGACCGCTTCATCGAAATCTGGAACCTCGTGTTCATGCAGTATGAACAGGTTGATGCCAACACCCGCATCAGCCTGCCCAAGCCGTCGATCGACACCGGCATGGGGCTGGAACGTCTGGCCGCCGTGCTGCAGGGCCAGCACGACAACTACGACATCGACCTGATGCGCGGCCTGATCGAAGCCATCGCCGATGCCGCCAGCACCGATCCGAACGGCCCGCACAAGGTCAGCCACCGCGTGATCGCCGACCACCTGCGGTCAACCTGCTTCCTGATCGCTGACGGCGTGCTGCCGTCCAACGAAGGCCGTGGCTATGTGCTGCGCCGCATCATGCGCCGTGCCATGCGCCATGCGCATATGATGGGCTGTCAGGACCCGCTGATGTACAAGCTGGTCCCGGCGCTGGTGCGCCGCATGGGGCAGGCCTTCCCGGAACTGGAGCGGGCGCAGGCCCTGATCACCGAAACCCTGAAGCTGGAAGAAACCCGCTTCAAGCAGATGCTGGAACGCGGCCTGCGCCTGCTCGACGGCGAAAAGTCGAAGCTGGTCAGCGGCGGCACCCTGCCGGGCGAAGTCGCCTTCACCCTGTATGACACCTATGGCTTCCCGCTGGACCTGACGCAGGATGCCCTGCGCGGCGAAGGCTATGCCGTCGACACCGACGGCTTCAACAGCGCGATGGAAGAAGCCCGCGCCAAGGCCCGCAAATCGTGGGCCGGGTCGGGCGAAGCCGCCACCGAAAAGGTGTGGTTTGAGCTGCGCGAACAGGTCGGCGCCACCGAATTCCTCGGTTATTCCACCGAAACCGCTGAAGGTCAGGTGGTGGCGATGGTCGTTGATGGCCAGCCGGTGCAGTCTGCCGAAAAGGGCCAGACTGTCGCCCTAATCGTCAACCAGACCCCGTTCTATGGTGAATCCGGTGGCCAGACCGGTGACCGTGGCACCATCACCGTCTCTGACGGCAAAGGCCATGTCACCATCACCGACACCCAGAAGAAGCTGGGCGATCTGGTGGTGCACATCGGCACTGTCGCTGATGGCAGTGTCCATGTCGGGGCCGCCGCTTTCCTGAATGTCGATGGCGCCTACCGCGCTGCCGTGCGGGCCAATCACTCCGCCACTCACCTGCTGCATGCCGCCCTGCGCACTAAGCTGGGCGAGCATGTGACCCAGAAGGGCTCGCTGGTGGATGCCGAGCGTCTGCGCTTTGACATCTCCCACCCCAAGGCAATCACCGCTGAGGAACTGGCGGCGGTCGAAGTGGCTGTGAATGCCGAAATCCGCGCCAACGTTGAGGTCGCCACCAAGCTGATGGACCCGGAATCGGCGATTAAAGCCGGGGCGATGGCGCTGTTTGGCGAAAAGTACGGCGATGAAGTGCGCGTGGTCACCATGGGCGGCTTCTCGACCGAACTCTGCGGCGGGACTCACGTGCGCCGGACCGGTGATATCGGCCTGCTGAAGGTCGTTTCTGAAAGTGCGGTCGCCTCCGGCGTGCGCCGTATCGAAGCGGTGACCGGCGCCGGGGCGCTGGCCTGGGTTGCCGAGCGCGACAGCCATCTGCTGCGCGCAACCGATGCCCTGAAGGCCCAGCCGTCGGAGCTGGCCGACCGCATCACCGCCCTGATGGACGAAAAGCGCAGGCTGGAAAAAGACCTGGAAGACGCACGCAAGAAGCTGGCTCTGGGCGGGGCAGGCGGCGGCTCGTCGGAAAAGACGGTCAATGGCATCACCTACGCCCCGCGCCTGCTGGATGGAGTGCCTGCCCGCGACCTGAAGCCGATTGCCGATGAGCTGATCAAGCAGCTTGGCTCTGCCGTCATCGCGCTGGTGTCGGTGGTTGAAGGCAAGGCCAATCTGGTGGTCGCCGTCACCGCTGACCTGAAGGACCGCTTCAGCGCGGTTGATCTGGTCCGCGCCGGGTCGGAAGCGGTCGGCGGCAAGGGCGGCGGTGGCCGTCCCGACATGGCACAGGCCGGTGGCCCGGATGGTGACAAGGCGCAGGCCGCGCTGGATGCTATTGAAGCCAAACTGGCCTGACGAAAACCCTGACGGCGGCGCATCCCGCAGGACGCCGCCCGAAGGTTTGCCTGCTCAGTCAAAACCCCCGCCGGATCCCTCTGGCGGGGGTTTTTCTGTCTGAGAAGCCGGGGTGCGGTATCGGTGCTTATCCCCGGGTCAACGTCCGGCGGACGGCATCCTGCCACCCGGCATACTTACGGGTCCGCAGGCTCTCTTCCATCGTCGGGGTGAAGCGGCGGTCCAGAGCCCATGTGGCGGCAAATCCTTCCTGATCCGGATAAACCCCGGCCTGCATGCCAGCCAGCCACGCGGCCCCCAGCGCCGTGGTTTCCGGCACCCTCGGGCGGTCCACCGGGGCCCCGAGGATGTCGGCGAGAAACTGCATGGTCCAGTCTGAAGCCGTCATGCCACCGTCAACCCGCAGCACGGTCTCCCCGGCACTGGCAGCAGCAGCAGCCCAGTCGCCCTTCATCGCCTCCAGCAGGTCACGGGTCTGATACCCGACGCTTTCCAGTGCCGCCCGGGCCAGTTCTGCCGGGCCGGTGCCCCGGGTCAGACCATAGATCGCCCCCCGGGCATCGGCATCCCAATGCGGTGTACCAAGGCCGGTGAAGGCAGGGACCATGTAGACACTCTGGGCCGGATCCGCCTGCTCGGCCAGCGGCTGGGTCTCTGCGGCCGACCGGATGATCTGCAGGCCATCCCGCAGCCACTGTACCACCGCCCCGGCGACGAAGATCGACCCTTCCAGCGCATAGGCAGGCTTGCCTTTCAACTGATAGGCCACAGTGGTCAGCAGGCGGTTCTGCGACCGCACCGGGGTTTCCCCCACATTCAGCAGGGCAAAGCAGCCGGTGCCATAGGTTGACTTCATCATCCCCGGCTTGAAGCAGGCCTGCCCGACGGTGGCCGCCTGCTGATCACCGGCATTGCCAAGAATGGGGATGCTGCGACCGCCGAACAGATCGGGACGGGTGACACCGAAGTCCGCCGCACTGTCTTTGACCTCCGGCAGCATCGATGCCGGAATGTTCAGCAGCTTCAGCAGATCTTCATCCCAACATCCACGGCGGATGTCATACAGCATGGTGCGGGACGCATTGGTGGCATCGGTGGCATGGACAGCGCCGCCGGTCATCCGCCAGATCAGCCAGCTATCCACCGTACCGAACATCAGCTTTCCGGCCTCGGCCTTTGCCCGTGCCCCCTCGACAGAGTCGAGGATCCAGGCAATTTTGGTCCCGGAGAAATAGGGGTCCAGCAGAAGGCCGGTCTTCTCCGTCACCATCGGTTCATGCCCTTCCGCCTTCAGGCGGGAGCAGAAATCAGCGGTCCGGCGGTCCTGCCAGACGATGGCATTATAGATGGCCTTGCCGGTGTCGCGGTCCCACACCACGGTCGTTTCGCGCTGGTTGGTCACGCCGATGGCTGCGATCTGATCCGGCAGAGCCCCTGCCCGTTCCAGCGCCGAACGGCAAACCGCTGCTGTCGAAGACCACAGATCTTCCGGATCGTGTTCCACCCAGCCCGAATTGGGGAAATGCTGCGCAAACTCCTCCTGCCCGACAGCAACCACACGCAACGCCTGATCAAACAGAATGGCGCGGCTGGACGTGGTGCCCTGATCGATCGAGAGAACGTAAGTGGTCATTGCACAGGTTCCTTCCCCTTCAACGTCCGTTCCCGGACTGTCCGGCAGGAGCATAACGTACTCTCTGCCCGGTTCTGAATTCATAAACACGCCACGGACGCCGGGCCCGCTGTATGTCAAAAAACTGCCGGATCACCGTTGCGATCCGCCAGGGTCCTGTAAAAAACCGCCGGATCACCGTTGCGATCCGCCAGGGTCCTGTAAAAAACCGCCGGATCACCGTTGCGATCCGCCAGAGTCCTGTAAAAAACCGCCGGATCGCCGTTGCGATCCGCCAGGGTCCTGTAAAAAACCGCCGGATCACCGTTGCGATCCGCCAGGGTCCTGTAAAAAACCGCCGGATCACCGTTGCGATCCGGCGGCAAGTCCGCTCAGTGACTGCGGGGGCGGGAAACGCCAGTCTCAGCCCCCATACCGCCGTCCACGAAAAACCAAGGCCGGATCGGAACCCGGCCCTTGCTTCGCATCAGGAGGGGTGGGATCAGCAACACGGCACCGGAAATCCCCGGTGCCGTGCGCCTGTCCCGGTATCAGCCCGTCTTCCGCCCGCAAAACAGCCGGAGGGCGGGCCGGTTCTGCCCCTGCCGGGGCCATCCGGCAGGGGCAAAAGCCTTAGTTCTTCTTCACAGCTTCCCAGCTTTTGATCAGCTGATCATAGTCAACCGTTTCCGGCTTCGACTTTTCGTTGGCCAGCGGGCCCTTCGGAGCGCCCGGCTGGTCGAACCAGTACTGCTTGTCCTTCTTCTCGTTCAGCTTCGGGCCGCAGTCACCCTGCACCCCGGCCTTCTCGAGACGGCCCAGCACCTTATCCTGCTCTTCCGCCAGGGCATCCATCGCCTGCTGCGGGGTCTTGGCACCCGAGGCAGCATCGCCGATGTTCTGCCACCACAGCTGCGCCAGCTTCGGATAGTCCGGCACGTTGGTGCCGGTCGGGGTCCACTGCAGACGGGCCGGGGAACGGTAGAACTCGATCAGACCACCCAGCTTGGGGGCGCGTTCGGTGAAGGACTTGTCCCAGATGTCACTTTCACGCACGAAGGTCAGGCCGACATGGCTCTTCTTCAGCGACACGGTCTTGGCGTTGACAAACTGGGCATACAGCCAGGCAGCCTTGGCACGGTCAACCGGAGTGGACTTCAGCAGAGTCCAGGCACCGGCATCCTGATAGCCAAGCTTCTGGCCTTCTTCCCAATAAGCGCCATGCGGCGACGGGGCCATGCGCCACTTCGGCGAGCCGTCCTTGTTCACCACCGGCAGACCGTCCTTCACCATGTCAGCGGTGAACGCGGTGTACCAGAAGATCTGCTGGGCGACGTTGCCCTGCGCCGGAACCGGACCGGATTCCGAGAAGGTCATGCCAGCGGCAGCCGGCGGGGCATACTTCTTCAGCCACTCCAGATACTTGGTGATGGAATAGACAGCCGCCGGACCGTTGGTGTCACCGCCACGCTCGACCGAAGAGCCGACCGGACGGCACCCGGCAACGCGGATACCCCATTCATCAACCGGCTTACCGTTCGGCAGGCCCTTGTCACCGGCACCAGCCATCGACAGCCACGCATCGGTGAAGCGCCAGCCGAGCGACGGGTCCTTCTTGCCGTAGTCCATGTGGCCATAGACTTTCTCGCCGTTGATTTCCTTCACGTCGTTGGTGAAGAAATCAGCGATGTCCTCATAGGCCGACCAGTTGACCGGCACGCCGAGGTCATAACCATACTTGGCCTTAAACTTCGCCTTGATATCCGGGTTGGTGAACCAGTCGTACCGGAACCAGTACAGGTTCGCGAACTGCTGGTCCGGCAGCTGATAAATCTTGCCATCCGGGCCGGTGGTGAAGGACAGACCGATAAAGTCCTTCAGGTCCAGATCCGGGTTGGTGACATCCTTACCGTCGCCCTTCATGAAGTCGGACAGGGCAACAGTCTGGTTGTAGCGGTAGTGGGTTCCGATCAGGTCGGAATCGTTGACATAGGCGTCATAGATGTTCTTGCCGGACTGCATCTGGGTCTGCAGCTTTTCGACCACATCGCCTTCGCCGATCAGGTCATGGCGAACCTTGATCCCGGTGATTTCGGTGAAGGCCTTGGCCAGCACCTTGGCTTCGTATTCATGGGTGGTCAGCGTTTCCGAGACCACGTTGATTTCCATGCCCTTGAACGGGGCGGCAGCCTGAATGAACCACTCCATTTCCTTCAGCTGCGCGTCTTTCGACAGCGTCGACGGCTGGAATTCGCTGTCCACCCACTTTTTGGCTTCTTCCACACCGGCAAAGGCCGGGGCAGACAGGCCGGTCATCAGCGCAATGGCGGCAACCGTGGTCTTAATACCCGATTTCATGCAAGTCCTCCCATGACTTTCAATGTCTCAGTTCCTTGTTGGACTGATACGGGCGGGGAATTCGGGATCCCCGCTCCGTCCTTCAACCGGCGCTTACACCCAGCGGAACACCGCAGCGGCATACACGACGGAAACAATGCTGGCAGCCCACAGCGGATCACCGATCAACCCGAGCCAGCCAAGATGAATAAAGGCACTGCCCAGCAGCGACACGAACAGACGGTCGCCGGGGGTGGTTTCAAAGCGCAGAATGCCCATACGCGGTGCCTGCGGGGCGACGACCGCCCACACGGTCATACCGACAAGGGTGATACCGATGCAGCCGAAGAACGCGGCGGTCTGCCAGGTCCAGGCCATCCAGTCGAGAGCCATGTTGATATCCTCCTTAAGACCGTCAGACCCGGCCGAGGGCAAAGCCCTTGGCGATGTAATTGCGCACGAAGTAGATGACGAGCGCACCCGGAACGATCGTCAGGATCCCGGCAGCGGCCAGCACCCCCCAGTCAAGGCCGGAGGCAGAAACCGTGCGGGTCATCGCCGCCGAAATCGGCTTGGCATCGACCGAGGTCAGGGTCCGGGCCAGCAGCAGCTCCACCCACGAGAACATGAAGCAGAAGAACGCCGCCACCCCGATGCCACTGGCAATCAGCGGCGTGAAGATCTTGATGAAGAACTTCGGGAAGGAATAGCCGTCAATATAGGCGGTCTCGTCGATTTCCTTCGGCACGCCGGACATGAACCCTTCCAGAATCCACACCGCCAGCGGCACGTTAAACAGACAGTGGGCCAGCGCCACCGCAATGTGGGTATCAAACAGCCCGACCGAGCTGTAGAGCTGAAAGAACGGCAGCGCGAACACGGCGGGCGGGGCCATCCGGTTGGTCAGCAGCCAGAAGAACAGATGGCTGTCACCAAGAAAGCGGTAGCGCGAGAACGCATAGGCGGCGGGCAGCGCAACGGCGATCGAGATCACCGTGTTGAGACCCACATAAATCATCGAGTTGATGTAGCCGGAATACCAGCTGGAATCGGTGAAGATCACCATGTAGTTGGCAAACGTCAGATTGTGCGGCCACAGCGAGAAGGTCGAGAGGATTTCCTCATTCGTCTTCAGGCTCATATTCAGCAGCCAGTAAATCGGCACCAGCAGGAACAGCAGGTAAAGGGCCATGCCGACGGTGCGGGCGTTGATCCGGGACGAACCGGACTGAACGGCGGTGGACATCAGCGGCCCTCCCCTTTCCCATAGTTGGTCATCACGGTGTAGAACACCCACGACAGCAGCAGGATGATCAGGAAGTAAATGATCGAGAATGCCGCAGCCGGACCAAGGTCAAACTGCCCCAGTGCCATCTTCACAAGGTCGATCGACAGCAGGGTGGTGGAGTTGCCGGGGCCGCCACCGGTGACCACGAAGGGCTCGGTGTAAATCATGAAGCTGTCCATGAACCGCAGCAGCACGGCAATCAGCAGCACGCGGTTCATCTTCGGCAGTTCAATATACCGGAATATTTTCCAGCGGCTGGCCCCGTCAATCTTGGCAGCCTGATAATAAGCATCCGGGATTGACTGCAGACCGGCAAAGCACAGCAGGGCCACCAGCGAGGTCCAGTGCCACACATCCATCACCACAATGGTGATCCACGCATGGGCGGCGTTCTGGGTATAGTTGTAATCAATCCCCAGCGCCGCCATGGTCGCCCCGAGCAGGCCGATATCGACGCGCCCGAAGATCTGCCAGATGGTGCCGACCACGTTCCAGGGAATCAGCAGCGGCAGGGCCATCAGCACCAGACAGAACGAGGACCACACCCCACGCTTGGGGATGCACAGCGACACCGCAATCCCCAGCGGGATCTGAATCGCCAGAATGACGCCGGAGAAGATAAACTGACGGATCAGGGCATCGTGCAGACGCTCAGAGGTCAGAACCTCCTCAAACCACTGCAGACCGGCCCAGAAAAACTGGTTATTGCCGAATGTATCCTGCACCGAGTAGTTGACCACGGTCATCAGCGGCAGCACCGCCGAAAACGCCACCAGCAGAACCACCGGCAGCACCATGAACCAGGCCTTGTTGTTAAAGGTCTTTTCCATCACGCCGCCTTCCCTTCGACAATCCAGCTGTCGGCATAGACGTTGATCCGCGACGGATCGAACACCACCCGGTTCAGACGGTCGCCAATGCTGGCCCCTTCCGGAGCGATGATATTCACTTCCCGACCGAAGAAATCAGCGCGGACAATCTTCAGGCGACCGACATCTTCCACCCGGCGCACCTGAACCGGCAGGCCGTCCGGGCCATCGGTCAGGGTCAGGAATTCGGGGCGGCAGCCGATTTCGACAGTCTTGGCGGCTTCCAGCCCGCTGTAGTGACGGGCCAGCGGAATCTGACAGCCTTCCAGATAGGCGACCGATCCATCGACTTTCGCGGGCAGAACGTTCATACCCGGCGAGCCGATGAAATAGCCGACGAAAGTATGGGCCGGGCGTTCAAACAGATCCGCCGGGGTGCCCATCTGCACCACTTCGCCGTCATACATCACCACCACCTTATCAGCGAAGGTCAGGGCCTCCGTCTGATCGTGCGTGACATAAATCATGGTGTGGCCGAATTCGCGGTGCAGGGCCTTCAGCTGGGTCCGCAGCTCCCACTTCATATGCGGGTCGATCACGGTCAGCGGCTCGTCGAACAGAATCGCCGAGACGTCCTCGCGCACCATCCCCCGACCGAGGGAAATCTTCTGCTTGGCATCAGCGGTCAGGCCCTGTGCCTTCTTGCCCAGCACGTCGGTCATGCCCAGCATACGGGCAATATCGCGAACCCGGGCATCAACCAGATGCGCCTCCGTCCCACGGTTGCGCAGCGGAAAGGCCAGATTGTCGTACACCGTCATGGTGTCATACACGACCGGGAACTGGAACACCTGCGCGATGTTGCGCTGTTCGGTCGGCAGCCGGGTGACATCGACCTCACCGAACAGAACCTTGCCCTGAGACGGGATCAGCAGGCCGGAAATGATGTTCAGCAGGGTGGTCTTGCCGCAGCCCGACGGGCCGAGCAGGGCGTAGGCGCCACCGTCATCCCAGACGTGATCCATCTGCTTCAGCGCAAAATCGCTGCGGCTCTGCGGATTGGGGCGGTAGGCATGCGCCAGATTGGACAGGGTAATCTTTGCCATCGGGGTCTCTCCGCTCCTCAGGCCGCGGCGGCGTAGGCGGCAGCAGCCACCAGCGCACCGTCAGTGCCGAACACGTAAACGTGCTGCGGCTCGACAAACACTTCGATCGCCGACCCGATTTCCAGATCGCGCACGCCGTGACGCAGGGCGACCCAGCGGTCATCCCCGTGATCGGCATGGACGAAGGTTTCAGACCCGGTGATTTCCGTCACCGCGACACGGACGCGGAAGCTTAAAGCCTCCCCCGCCGGGGGATTGAGGCGGACGTGGTTGGGACGGAACCCGGCGGTGTACCGGCCATCCGGCAGCGCCGCCAGAGATCCGGCGGCAACCGTGCTCTGGCCTTCACCGAACAGCAGGCGGTTGCCTGCCTTGGCAACGGCGATAAAGTTCATCGGCGGATCAGAGAACACCCGCGCCGTGGTCATCGTGCCGGGCTGGCGGTACACCACCGGGGTCGGGCCGAACTGCGTGACCCGGCCTTCCCACAGGGTGGCGGTATTGCCCCCCAGCAGCAGGGCCTCATGCGGTTCGGTGGTGGCATAAACGAAAATCGCGCCGGACTCTTCGAAGATCTTCGGGATCTCGACCCGCAGTTCCTCACGCAGCTTATAATCCAGATTGGCCAGCGGCTCGTCCATCAGGACCAGATCGGCCCCTTTGACCAGAGCGCGGGCCAGAGCGGTGCGCTGCTGCTGGCCGCCGGACAGTTCCAGCGGCTTGCGGTCCAGCAGATGGCCCAGCTTCATCAGGGCCGCCGCTTCCTTGACCTTACGGTCAATGGTGGCGGTATCGACCTTCTTCAGACGCATCGGCGAGGCAATGTTGTCATAGACACTGAGGGCCGGGTAATTGATGAACTGCTGGTACACCATCGCCACGTTGCGATCCTGCACCCGCACCCCGGTCACATCCTTGCCGTCCCACAGCACCCGGCCGGAAGACGGCTTGTCTAACCCGGCCATCAGGCGCATCAGGGTGGTTTTGCCCGACAGCGTCGGACCGAGCAGCACGTTGAGACTCCCCCGTTCCAGTGTCATTGACACCGGGTGGATATGAGTCTCACGCCCTGACGTTTTTGTGACGTTCTCCAGCGTAAGGGTCATTGGCCCCTGTTCCTTATGATTTATTTGGTAGCGGACGTTTCTTCAGCAGAACCGGTACAAATGGTGACACACCTATTCAGCAGCCGGGGAAACCACCCCACGGTTGGTCCGCATCCACAGATCAAGACGGGCGATCTGCTCCGCCGTCATCCGCAGGCCCAGCTTGGACCGGCGCCAGACGATATCGGCGGCTTCGCGCGCCCATTCCTTCTTCATCAGGTATACCACTTCCCGCTCGGTCAGAGTGGCCCCGAACTGTTCCCCCATATCCGCGACAGACGCCGCATCCCCCAGCAGTTGACGGGCGCGGGTGCCATAGGCACGGACCAGACGGCGGGCCCAGACATCATCCAGGAACGGGTAATCTTTCTTAAGCGCCGCAATCAGGGACCACACATCGGTCGGGGAGAAATCCCCACCGGGGAAGACCGCTTTATCAGTCCACGGGCCGCGTTTGCCGGGGAAGTAGGGGATCAGCTTTTCCAGCGCTGATTCCGCCAGCTTCCGGAAGGTGGTGATCTTGCCACCGAAGATGCTCAGCAGCGGGGCGGCACCATTGGCGTCCTCCAGCTTCAGCACATAGTCGCGGGTGGCGGCCTGCGCGGCGGAAGCCCCGTCATCATACAGCGGGCGAACGCCGGAATAGGTCCAGACCACATCCTCACGGCGGACCGGACGCCTGAAGTATTCCGACGCGGCATCGCAGAGGTACTGCGCTTCCTCTTCGGTACAGTGCACGGCAGCCGGATCACCCTTGTGATCGTGATCGGTGGTGCCGATCAGGGTGAAATCATGCTCGTAAGGAATAGCGAACACGATACGCCCATCGGGATTCTGGAAAATATAAGCCCGGTCATGTTCGAAGATCTTCGGAACGACCACATGGCTGCCCCGGACCATCCGGATACGGGCCGGAACAGTCGCCTTGACCTTGGTGGTCAGCACGTCTTCCACCCACGGGCCGGCAGCATTGACGATCGCCCGGGCACGGATGCTCTTCGACAGCCCGGTATCGGCATCAGTAACCGACACCAGCCACAGACCATCCTCACGCTGGGCCCCGGTGCAGCGGGTACGGGTCTCAATCACCGCGCCGCGTTCCACCGCGTCCATCGCATTCATCACCACCAGCCGGGCATCTTCCACCCAGCAGTCAGAATACTCGAATCCCTTGCGGTATCCATCCCGCAGCGGCGCACCGGCGGCATCATGCCGCAGATCAAGGCCACGGGTCCCCGGCAACAGCTTACGCCCGCCGAGGTTGTCATACAAAAACAGACCAAGGCGCAGCAGCCACGCCGGACGCAGCCCCTTGACGTGCGGCAGCACAAAGCGCAGCGGCCAGATGATATGCGGCGCGGCATTCAGCAGCACTTCACGTTCAATCAGGGCTTCGCGCACAAGACGGAACTCATAGTATTCCAGATAGCGCAGACCGCCATGGATCAGCTTGGTACTGGCGGAAGAGGTTGCCTGCGCCAGATCGCCCTGCTCGCACAGATACACCGAAAGGCCACGCCCGACGGCATCGCGCGCAATGCCGCAGCCATTGATACCGCCCCCGATGATCGCCAGATCGTAGATCGCCTGATCCGTCATGTTCTTCCCACCAACCGGTCTTGTCTAACCGGGCCCGAATGACCCGCTGCTATGCTGTGCGTGGTTCGCCAGTTAGTGAGATTGAGCGGGATTGACGCATTATGGTCAAGGAAATTTTCGTAAAAGTTCAATTTTGGACGATGAAACGTTCATATTTCGCACATGCACACAACATTTACGCACACGCAGAATAACCTCCAAAACCGGACAGAAGACATAAATATGATAAAAATCAGATCACTACAGAGAAATCCATGATGTTTCGCTCTGTCGCCACGCGCTTACCGGAAGACGCACATTCACGAAACTGTCACAAAAATGAAACATTCACTCGACTCGCCACTTGACCATCTGCGCAACCGAATTATTCTTTTGAACGAAACGCCGCGATGACAGCCGGAGAACAGGGGAAAACAATATCCCCCCCTGTCGGCTGACCATAACGAAACCGGCAAAACCCCCGGAGAGAGACCCGCCCCATGCCCCTGTCCTTCCGTCAGCAGGAAATCATGGATGCCGCCCGCGATGCCGGGCGGGTTCTGGTCGATGAACTGGCCGAACAGTTCAAGGTAACACCGCAGACCATCCGCCGTGATCTGAATGAGTTGTGTGACCGCGGCATGCTTGCCCGCGTGCATGGTGGTGCGGTTCTCGCCTCCGGCATCGAAAACGTCGGCTATGAAGCCCGGCGGATCATTGCCGCAGATGAAAAAACCGAAATCGGCCGTCTGTGCGCTGCCGAAATTCCGAACAATGCGTCGCTGTTCATGAATATCGGCACCACCACCGAAGCGGTGGCCCGGGCCCTGCTGAATCACCGCAACCTGCTGGTGATCACCAACAACCTGAATGTCGCTAACACCCTGATACAGAATCCGTCCTGCGAGGTGATTGTCGCCGGTGGCCTTCTGCGCCGTTCCGACGGCGGCCTGATCGGTGAGGCTACCGCCGATTTCGTCAAAAAGTTCAAAGTGGACTATGCGGTGATCGGCGCGTCGGCGATTGATGAAGACGGTGCCCTGCTCGATTACGATTACCGCGAGGTCCGGGTCGCGCAGGCGATCATTGAAAATGCCCGCAAAACCTATCTGGTCGCCGACAAAACCAAGCTGTCGCGGTCCGCTCCGGTGCGGATCGGTCATTTCTCGCAGATCACCGCCTTCTTCACGGACGAAATGATCTCCCCCAAGCTGACGCAGGCCTGTACCCAGCACGGCGTGGACGTTTTTTCTCTGACCGGACAGCCCCCGCGCCCCACTTACAGCGAGATCTGACCCCTTCCCCCCAACCAGCAACACCGGCGCAAGGCATTGACTTTGCGCCGGTTTTTCATTTCAGCCCTGCCCCGCACCCCTCATTTGCACCAAAAACGCAATTGCAAATCATTTGCACTTGCATTCGAGGGAGAAGCTGCGTATAACAGGGTCATCGACGCCACGATGGGCGGCTGCGGATCGGCAAACAGCCCGCAACACCCCTCCGGCAACGGATGCATGGCACTGGCCGGTAGCGATCAGCCCTTCCCTCTCTCGGGGCTTTAATTGCTATCACGCCGCAGCCGCCCACGTGGCCGTCGGTAACCCTGCTTATCTCTCTCTCCTTTAATCCTCAAATCCCTCTCCTCATTCCTTCCCTTATACCGGAAGGTTTCCCCAGAACCTTCCGGCCCCCATTCCGCCCGCCCCGGCATACCGGGCCCGGGCACTCCGTTCGGTGATGCGGTCCTCTCTCCCGTATCCCGAGACAGCGCGGTGCGTCCCGCAGGGCAACCGCCTTACTCTTACCCCCGCTGCCACGCAGCCGCCGTCATCCGCCCGGGCCTGGAGGGACTGACGAAACGGCAGACTGGCGCGGGGGTATTTTTTTTCAGCGCCGCCGGCCTGCCGCAAGAGTATGCGCCCGGACCGGACCGACGTAGGCCGCCAGAATCGCTTCCCAGGTGCCATCCGCCTGCATGGTGGCAAACGCCTGCTGAAGACGCTTCTGCAGGGCCTCTGCCTCCGGCAAGGCCAGACTGGCCGCCAGATAACTGTCAAAGGTCTGCAGCGGCCTGCCGCTTTTCAGCATCTCTGGATCATACCCCGCTGACCGCCATGCATGCAGGGCCCGCAGCTCGATTTCATACCACGCCACCGCCCGCCCGCTTTGCAGCAGCCGCACCGCCTGCTGTGGATCGTTGACCGGGATCACCTGTCCCGCCCCACAGAGAGAGGCCGCTTCCTCTGCCCGTGGGGTCCCGGCCAACGCCACCACCAGACCATCGGCACAGGCTTCTGACAGGGTGTCATAGCCCCGGGTGCGACTGACCAAAACATAGGGGGTGGAAACCACCCGGACCAACCAGCGGAATTCTTCCTCCCGCGCCGGGGTGCGGGCCAGATTCATGATTATCCCGCCTGCTCCGGCTTTCAGCTCAGCCTGCGCCCGCCGCCACGGGGTCAGGATCAGGGTGTAAGGGACACCCGCCCGCCGGAGCATCTCCTCCGTCGCCTCACGGAACAGACCGGGGGCATCATCCGGGCCAACAAACGGCCCCTGATGATCATCGCCATAGAGAAAAAGGTCCTGCGCCGCTGCAGGCAAAAAGAACCCCCCTGCCAGCAAAGGCAGGAGGACACAGACAACGGCCATTCGCCGGATCAACCCTCGGATTGCGGTGCGCGGCTGCGCCGGCTGTCTCATCACGCCCCCCGTCCATCACGCGACCGCGCCAGCATGTCAGCCCTTCCCCTGCCGCGATCAGACAGCAGCCGGTGCCCCTTGTTTATGAGTACAGCACAGCGCCGCCACCAGTCTTACTTTGATGACGCCGAATAGCGGAGGTCAATAGCCTGCCAGCTGCCATCTTCCCGCATTGACATCATCGCCTGCTCCAGCCCAAGGCTAATCTGCTCAGCCCCTTGCAGGCTATGCCCGCCAGCCAGATACCCGGAAACCCGTCGAACCATGACGAAAGACGGACGGATGACCGGAGCCAGCTCGGCCCAGGTCCGCCGGATCCCGGTATCAGTATCATACCATGCGATCACGCGGTTGGAGATCAGCATCCGGCCGGCCTGCTCAGGGTCATTGACCTGTACGATGTTGCGGTCAGGCCCGACCGCCTGCAATTCGGTGACCCGTGGCGTGCCCCGCACCGCAACCACCGGCCCGGCCTGCAAAGCAGTTTCCAGAGACGTCACATCGCTGCGGGTGGTGGCGATCCCGTAATCAACCTCTCCGGTTTTCACCAGCCAGCGATATTCGCCCTCCCGCTCGGGTGTCCGGGCGATATTCAGGATAATACCGTCAGGGTCAGACTTCACCAACGCCTGTGCCCGGCTCCATGCGGTGCATTCAATCCGCACCGCATATCCGGCCCGGCGAAACATCTCGGTAGCCTTCTCCGTCAGCGCCCCCGGACGCCCTGCCTCATCATTGCATACGACCGGGGCCTGCTTATCGCCGCCATACAGGGTGAGTGTCCGCTGCTCCGCAGCGGCTGGAAACCCTGACAACAAAGCCACAAACAAACCGACACAAAAACCACAAACCCTCAACACACCGACACCATGAGCGACATCATCTCCTGAATCAAAGCCAGCCCGCCCTGATGGATATACGTTTACACCTGAAAGAATGCAGGAGAAATCTTATTTCCACCCTTAGTGTAAGAACATGCAGCTTTATGCAATTACCCCCGGGTCAGAACCGGCCCCCGGACATGCAAAACGCCCCGCAGTTTCCTGCGGGGCGTCGCACAGCGGGGATCTGCCGTAGCCTGTATAGGCTGACCGATCCGGAAGCCGATCCCGAAGGATCAGTTCTTTTCCTTATCCACCAGCTTGTTGGCACCGATCCACGGCATCATGGCGCGCAGACGGGAACCGACTTCTTCAATGCCATGCTCAGCATTGCGGCGACGGGTGGCCTTGAAGGACGGCTGACCGGCCTTGCATTCCAGCATCCAGTCGCGCACGAAACGGCCGGACTGGATATCATCCAGAACGCGCTTCATTTCCGCCTTGGTTTCGGAAGTGATGATGCGCGGACCGGTGACATAGTCGCCGTATTCAGCGGTGTTGGAGATCGAATAGCGCATGTTGGCCATGCCGCCTTCGTACATCAGGTCAACAATCAGCTTCACTTCGTGCAGGCACTCGAAGTAGGCCATTTCCGGGGCATAACCGGCTTCGACCAGCGTCTCGTAACCGGCCTTGATCAGCTCGGTCAGACCACCGCACAGAACGGCCTGCTCGCCGAACAGGTCGGTTTCGCACTCTTCACGGAAGTTGGTTTCGATGATGCCCGAACGGCCACCGCCGATGGCGGAAGCGTAGGACAGGGCCAGTTCCATGGCATTGCCAGAGGCATTCTGGGCCACGGCGACCAGACACGGCACGCCACCGCCACGCTTGTATTCGGAACGCACGGTGTGCCCCGGGCCCTTCGGGGCGACCATGAACACGTCGAGGTCCTTGCGCGGCTCGATCAGGTTGAAGTGAACGTTCAGACCATGGGCGAAGACGAGGGCGGCGCCTTCCTTCATGTTCTTGTGCAGATCGGCGTAGTACAGCTCAGCCTGCAGTTCGTCCGGGGTCAGGATCATGACCACGTCGGCCCAGACAGCGGCTTCAGCCGGGGTCATGACCTTCAGGCCTTCACCTTCGGCCTTCTTGCGGGTGGCAGAGCCTTCACGCAGGGCGACCGCGACATCCTTCACGCCGGAATCGCGCAGGTTCAGCACATGGGCGTGGCCCTGCGAGCCGTAACCGACAACAGCGACCTTCTTGGTCTTGATCAGGTTAACGTCGGCATCGCGATCGTAATAAACGCGCATGATTTTGTCCTTTTAAACCAAACTGTCAGTTGGAAGATGAAGGCGACGGGGACGCACTCCCCGCCGCAGTGACACGATAAAAGATCAAAGGGCCTCGGCCCCGCGGGCGATGGCGGCAACCCCGGTGCGGGCGACGTCGATCAGCCCCAGCGGTTCCATCAGTTTGATGAACGCGTCGAGCTTGTCGGTCTTGCCGACAATCTCAAACACAAAGCTTTCGTTGGTGGAATCAACAACGTTGGCACGGAAGATATCGGCAATGCGCAGGGCTTCGACCCGCTTGTCTCCGGTTCCGGCAACTTTGATCAGCGCCAGTTCACGGCTGACATGCGCCCCTTCGACGGTCAGATCGCGCACCTTGTGGATCGGCACCAGACGGCTGAGCTGCGCCTTGATCTGCTCGATCACCATCTCGGTCCCCGAGGTGACCAGCGTGATCCGCGACAGCTTTTCGCGCGGGTCCACTTCGGACACCGTCAGGCTTTCGATGTTGTAGCCGCGCCCGGAGAACAGGCCGATCACCCGGGCCAGAACCCCGGACTCGTTATCCACCAGAACGGAAATGGTGTGACACTGGATTTCGGTCGACATTTGCACGGTGTTTACTCCCTGTCAGGCGTGGCTCAGACCAGCACTTTGCCTTCGTCGGCAATGGCTTCGGTCCCTGCGGCCACCGGCCCCAGCAGCATCTGGTTGTGCGGCTTGCCCGACGGAATCATCGGGTAGCAGTTTTCTTTCTGGTCAACGAGGATGTCCATCAGCACCGGACGGTCCACCGCCATCATTTCCTTGATGGCACCATCGAGCTCATCGGGCTTGTGGACGCGGATACCGACCGCGCCGAAGGACTCCGCAAGTTTCACGAAGTCCGGCAGGGCTTCGGAATAGCTTTCGGAGTAGCGGCTGCCGTGCAGGAGCTCCTGCCACTGGCGGACCATCCCCATGTACATGTTGTTCAGGATGAACACCTTGACCGGCAGGCGGTACTGCACCGCCGTCGACAGTTCCTGCATGTTCATCATGAAGCTGGCTTCGCCGGAGATATCGACCACCAGCGCATCCGGATGAGCCATCTGCACCCCGATCGCCGCCGGGAAGCCATAGCCCATGGTGCCAAGCCCGCCGGAGGTCATCCACTGGTTGGGCTTGTCAAAGCCGAAGTGCTGGGCCGCCCACATCTGGTGCTGCCCGACTTCGGTGGTGATGAACGTTTCCCGGCCACGGGTCAGCTCATACAGACGGCGGATCGCATACTGCGGCTTAATGATCTCGCTGCCCTGATCGAAGGCGAGACAGTTGATCTTCCGCCAGCCGTTGATCTCCGACCACCACGCATCCAGCGCCTTGGCATCGGCCTTGGCCTGACTGGACTTCCAGACCTTCAGCATGTCTTCCAGCACGTGGGCGACATCCCCGATGATCGGCAGATCGACCGCGACATTCTTATTGATCGACGACGGATCAATATCGATGTGGATCTTCTTCGAGTTCGGGGCAAAGGCGGACAGCAGGCCGGTCACGCGGTCATCAAAGCGGGCACCGACACACAGCATGACGTCGCAGTCGTGCATCGCCATGTTGGCTTCGTAAGTACCATGCATCCCCAGCATGCCGAGGAACTGCTTGTCAGACGCCGGATACGCCCCCAGCCCCATCAGGGTCAGAGTCACCGGGAACCCGGTGGTACGGGCAAAATTAGTCAGCAGCTGGCTGGCACCGGGGCCGGAGTTGATGATACCGCCACCGCCGTAAATGATCGGCTTCTTGGCGTTGGCCAGCATCTTCACCGCTTCTTCGATCTTCTTCAGATCGCCCTTGACCTGCGGCTTGTAGGACTTGTGCTTGACCTTTGCCGTCGCATTGTACGGCGCGGGTAACATCAGGATGTCCTTCGGCAGATCGACGACCACCGGGCCGGGACGGCCAGTGGTGGCGACGTAGAAGGCCTCGTGCATGGTGCGGGCCAGATCGTCCGACTTCTTCACCAGATAATTATGCTTGGTGCACTGGCGGGTGATGCCGGTGGTGTCGGCCTCCTGGAAGGCGTCGTTACCGATCAGGTGGGTCGGCACCTGCCCGGTCAGACAGACGACCGGGATGGAATCCATCAGCGCATCGGTCAGGCCGGTGACCGCATTGGTCGCACCGGGGCCGGAGGTTACCAGAACCACGCCCACCTTACCGGTAGACCGGGCATACCCTTCCGCCGCATGAACGGCCGCCTGTTCGTGCCGGACCAGAACATGCTTGATCTGGTTCTGCTGGAACAGCTCGTCGTAAATGGGTAGGACGGCACCGCCCGGATAGCCGAAGATTACGTCCACACCCTGATCAACCAGGGCTTTAAGGACGATCTTTGCTCCCGACATGGTTTCCTGGGCCATAATCCTTAACCTCTCAAAGTGTCTTCTCGCGCCGGAACCGGGGCTCCCCGCCTGTGGGGAGTTCACGCCGGAACGGCGTCTTCCCCGCCGGAAACGCGGGGGAGAACGGCACCCTAGAGGGTTGCGGTCAGCCGGTCAACAAAAAGCGACGAACTTTCGCAAAGATTTCTGATCTCGAACTTTCTGAATATTGCGCAGGAAGGATTTCCCGCGAATTAAGCTGTCCGCGGAACCATGTCATCTGCCTCTTGGCAAAGTTTCTGGTGGCCTGTTTAGACGCGCGGATGGCCTCGGCCCGGTCCATCCGCCCGTGTAGCAGAGCCCGCAGTTCCGGCACCCCCAACGCCTTGAGAATCGGGGCATCTTCCGGCAGTGCCTGCGCATCCAGTCCCCGCACCTCTTCCAGTGCGCCGCTGTCCATCATCAGGTCAAAACGGCGGTCGCAGGAGGCATAAAGCTGGTCACGCGGCGGCGCGATCAGGATCGGAAAAAACGCGCCGTCGATCAGGCGGACATTCGGCTCGGTCTGCCAGTCGGTGATTGAGCGGCCGGTGGCCTCCCACACTTCCCACGCCCGGCACAGGCGCTGGGTATCCCCGACATTCAGCCGCGCCGCAGTAACCGGATCGACCTCCGCCAGCCGCGCATGGAAGGCAGCATTGCCCATGTCGTCCATCTCGGCACGGCTGCGCTGACGGATCTCGTCGGGAATGTCAGGGATCGGGGACATGCCGTCCATCAAGGCCCGGATATACAGACCGGTGCCACCGCAGACGACCGGCAGCAGCCCGGCCATACGGCAGACGGCAATTTCCGCCGCCGCCATCTCGGCCCAGCGCATGGCGGAACAGACCTCCCGCCCCGGCAGCATCCCATACAGACTATGCGGTGCCCTGGCGACATCCGCCGCCGACGGACGGGCGGTGATGACATGCAGATCCTGATAAACCTGCATGGAATCGGCATTGATGACGCAGCCGTCAAACTCCATCGCCAGATCCAGCGCACAGGCGGATTTGCCGCTGGCAGTGGGCCCGGCCACCACCACAATTGCCTGCCGCAGCCTTTCGGGGTCGGGGTTTCCCGTCATTGTCACCCTGCTCTCCTGACACACTTTACACCAACGCCTGACATACTCTGTCGGGCCGGACGCCGCTCCGGTCTTGCCTTCACGGGCGGTTGTTCCGTATACGATGCCGCAAAGCAGCAGATGGAGCCACCGAGAAGTGACATCTGCCCCCGCCGTATAGCCCCGGAGCCTGTCATGGAAAAAGTGCTGACCCTCGTTTCCACTCCGGGCGGGCTGACCGCCGGACACATCGCCACAGCCCGGGATGCCCTGCGCGGGGCCCATGCCTCGGTGTCACCGCCGGACTGGCTGGCGGAAGAAACCGCCTGCGACCTGCTGTTCAGCGGTATTTCCGCCGACTTCGCCGACGCGGTGGTCCGCCCTCACTTCAGCGACGCCGGGGTCGATCTGTTTTTCCAGCCGGTGGAAAACCGCCGCAAACAGTTGCTGATCGCCGATATGGACTCCACCATGGTCACCGGCGAGACTCTCGACGATCTGGCCGCCTTTGCCGGCCTGAAGGACAAAATCGCCGCCATCACCGAGCGGGCGATGCGCGGTGAGCTGGATTTCGAAGAAGCCCTGCGGGAACGGGTCGGCATGCTGAAGGGCCTGTCAGCCGATGCGCTGGAACGGACATGGGAAGAAATCCGGTTCATGCCCGGTGCCCATACGCTGGTCCAGACCATGCGCGCCAACGGCGCCCACTGCATTCTGGCCTCGGGCGGATTCACCTTCTTCACCGGCCGCGTCGCTGCCGCCTGCGGCTTCCATGAGCACCACGCCAACACCCTGATACTCGAAGACGGCAAGCTGACCGGTGAAGTCGGCTCACCAATTTTGGGCAAGGATGCGAAACTGCGCCTGCTGATGGAAGGTGCCGGGGCCCGACACCTGCCGCTGAGCCTGACCGCCGCCGTCGGTGACGGGGCCAATGACCTGCCGATGCTGCAGGCCGCCGCCCTTGGGGTGGCCTACCACGCCAAGCCGCTGGTCCGGGACAGTGTCGCCCACAAGGTAAACGCCGGTAATCTGACAGCCCTTCTGTTCGCGCAGGGGTATAAGGCGACGGAGTTTGTCACCGCCCCATGATCTGATCCCTGTGATCCGGTTGCGCCGGGTAAAAGGCTGCGCTAATTTGGGGAAATTATGGCAGCAAGAACACAGGCGCCGGATATGAAAGCTCGGGTACTGATCGTCGAAGACGATCCGCTGATGGCAGAACGGTATGCTTTCGATCTGGCGGCACATACGGTTGACTGTGTGCATTCAGGTCAGACCGCTATTGCAGCCCTGGAAAAACTGACACCGGATGCCGTGGTGCTGGATGTCCATCTGCCCGATATGAACGGGCTGGACATCCTGCGCCGCATCCGGTCTGCCCAGATGCCGGTCGGGGTGGTGGTGGTCACCTCTCAGGCTTCGGTCCGGCTGGCGGTGGAAGCGCTGCAGGCCGGGGCAACTGACTTTCTGGTCAAACCCTTCACCCCGGAACGGCTGCAGGTCACCATCGCCAATGTGGTGGAAAAACAGCGCCTGTCCCGACAGGTGGAAGAACTGACCGAAACCCTGCGGGAAGAACGGACCAACACGTTCTACGGCTTTATCGGCGCATCGGCAGCCATGCGTGGCGTCTACCGGATCATCGAGGCCGCCGCCCCGTCAAAGGCCACGGTTTTCATCACCGGGGAAAGCGGGACCGGCAAGGAACTGTGTGCGGAGGCCATTCACCGGGCCGGGCCACGCGCCGGTAAGCCGTTTGTGGCAGTCAACTGCGCCGCCATCCCCAAAGACCTGATGGAAAGCGAGCTGTTCGGTCACCTGAAGGGGGCTTTTACCGGGGCCACCGCCACCCGTGACGGGGCAGCCTCCCGCGCTGACGGCGGCACCCTGTTCCTCGACGAAATCGGGGAAATGGACATCAACCTTCAGGGCAAGCTGCTGCGCTTCCTGCAGACCGGCATGGTCCAGAAAGTCGGGGCTGACAGCGCCCAGAAGGTGGACATCCGCGTGGTCTGCGCCACCAACCGCGACCTGCTGCGCGAGGTGGAGGAAGGACGGTTCCGCGAAGACCTGTACTATCGCCTGCATGTGATCCCGATCCATCTGCCGCCCCTGCGGGAGCGCGACGGAGACGCGCTTGAAATCGCCGAATCCCTGCTGGCAAAACTGGCCGTCGAGGAAGGTAAAGGGTTCCGCCGTCTGGAGCGCCGGGCCGCCGCCGCCATTGCCAGCTACGACTGGCCGGGCAACGTCCGACAGCTTGAAAACGTCCTCCGCAGTGCTGTTGTTCTGAACGATGGCCCGGAACTGACGCAGGAAATGCTGCCCCCGGTCCTGTCCACCGGCAGCCGGATCCCGCAGCCGCTGTCATCGGTCGAGGTCTCCGCCGAAACCGCCCCCCGCCCTGCCACCGACCCTGCCCCCGGCAATCCCCGCGATCAGGTCGCAACCCTGATCCTTGGCAGTGCCGCAGACCTGAAACCACTGTGGCTGATTGAGAAAGAGGCCATCGAACACGCCATTGAGCTGTGCGGCGGCAATATCCCCAAGGCCGCGGCCCTGCTGGAAATCAGCCCTTCGACGATCTATCGCAAAAAGATCACCTGGTCTGAAAAAGGGCTGGAATAACCCAGTCCTTCTGCATGACATGCGCTTGCCCTGCCGGATCAGCGGGGCAAGCGCCCCTTGCCCACGTTACGGCTTTACGAACGTACGCTGGCCCTTGACGTAAAGCGGCTGGAAGGTGAAGGCATCCTCACTGTCAGGATCAACCGTGACTTTCACCGCATGGACCTGCTTTTCGCCGTACACCTCAAGACGGGTGACGTTGTCGAGAACAATCCGGTCTTTATCCCGGGTCCTGAACGGGTGATCGATCCGGAAGGTGTGCGTATCCCCATGGATAAACAGCACTGGCCGCCCAAACGCCGCCGCTTCTTCCGCGAACACATCGAGTGTGCGGGCAAAACCGGAATGCCCCGGCGTCTGGCCGTCCTGATCGCTTTCAAACGGGTTCGCCTGCATCGCGAGAATCAGCACCCGCGCATTCTCGGCCTTCGCTTTGGCAAAACTGGACCGGATCCAGTCAGCATTGGCGGCATCGCGGGCGAAAAACTCAGCCACTGCCGCCGGGTCCCGGGTTTCGAAGTTGTTGTTGCTGCCAACCACATGGGCCGTGGCCACCATCACCCCTTTGTGGAGGAAGCGGGCATTCTCCACCATCTGCCGGTGTTCTGATCCGTCAGCCTGCCGTTCGACCGGCAGCGGCGCCTTGCCGAGCGTCAGCCCACGGGGGAAAAACATCCGGCGCACAGTGTCCAGACGCTCCAGCGGATCCATGCTGCCTGCCTTCTTCCGGTGGCAGTCTGTCCACTCATTATCCCCCGGGGTATAAAGCAGCGCGGTTTTGAAACTGTTGAGATAGGCAAGCTGAGCCCGGAACTCGTCATCAGAACAGACCGTTGAGCCGCTCTTAATATCGCCGACATGCACCGTAAAATCAGGGCCCGCCGCATTGATTGCAGCAATCAGACGCTCGTAGGGTGGATAAGCCTCTTCCGGCTTACCATACGGCATGTCACCGATCGCCACAAAACTGAACCGCTCCGCAGCCCCGGCGGGAACTGCCGCAAGGGCACCTGCGGCCAGCAGCGCTCCGGCCATCAAGGACCGAATGGCATGGTGAAAAGAACGTCGCATCAGACACTCCTGTTTAAAGGTACCGGACTGTAATCCCGCAGCCATGTCAAGGGGATGACCGTCCGGTGACAGTGCTGTTATGCCTCTCCCCCGAATCATTTCCGGCTCCACCGGGAGTCGGCATGGGCATTGATGGATCAGATCTGGATTTTATCCCCAGAGACACAAAATGTTCATGATTTGTTTTCGTTTCCAACCTACTTTCCTGCCGCTGACTGACCGGTGTTTTTGCGGTTGCAGCATCGAGAACATAAAAAGAACAGTTCCTCGACGCAATCTGTGGATAACTATACTTTCCGGCACACCTGCAAGGACTTGCGAAGCAACCTTACACTCTATCCACAACCTTAAATAAAAAGGCCAAGGGTACGAATTCACTGGCCTTTCCCGGTAGGTGTCGTTGACACCCATCCTGTCCCATGACATACCATGGTGTACCAAGGGGAACCTACGGAGACCCAGTTCAAACCGATTTCTCAGCGGAGCACGGGGCGCGGAAAAATCGGGTGGGCTCTTTCCTCTTTCAGTGGGCAGTCGGCGGGTCCCGATCCGTCATTTTCTAAAGGCGAGAGGCAGACGGTAAAGCGATGGCGCTTTTCGTTTCGACCATCGTGAACAAAGTTGACCGCAAAGGACGGGTTTCCGTCCCCGCCCCATGGCGTGCGGCACTTGCATCACAGTCGTTTGCCGGGATCGTCTGCTTCCCGTCGTTCACACACCCATGTCTGGAAGGCATGGATATGGAACGGCTGGAGAAAATGGCGGAAAGTCTGGACCGGCTCGACATGTTCTCAGTCGAGCAGGATGACATGACCCAGCTGATTTTTGCCGCCGCCCGTCAACTGTCCTTCGATACCGAAGGTCGGATCATGCTGCCCGAAGACTTTATCGCCCACGCCGGAATTTCTGACAGCGCCGCCTTTGTCGGCCGGGGCCGCACTTTTCAGATCTGGGAGCCCGAAGCCCAGCGCGCCGCCCTTGCCGACAGCATGCGCCGGGCCTCTGCCCAGCGCCCCACCCTGAAGCTTGACGGGGGTGCATGATGACCGCTGCCCCGCACATTCCCGTTCTGCTGGCTGAAGTGCTTGATGGCCTTGCCGTCGGCCCCGGTGGCACCTATGTCGATGGCACGTTCGGTGCTGGCGGCTACACCCGCGCCATCCTTGAAGCCGCAGCCGACACCCGCGTGATCGCCATCGACCGCGACCCCGACGCCCGCCCGCGCGCCGAAGCCCTGTCTGCCCTGTTTCCGGGCCGCCTGTTTTTCCTGCCCGGCCGCTTCGGCGACATGCAGGCCCTTATTGACGCCGCCGGGCTTGGCCCGGTTGACGGCGTGACGCTGGATGTCGGCGTGTCGTCGATGCAGATCGACACCGCCGCCCGAGGCTTCTCGTTTATGAAGGCCGGTCCGCTGGATATGCGGATGGAACAGGCCGGACGCACCGCCGCCGATGTGGTGAACGAGACCGAGGAAAGCGACCTCGCCGATATCATTTATCAGTACGGGGAAGAGCGGCTGTCCCGCCGGATTGCCCGTGCGATTGTTGAGGACCGTCGGATTAACGGCCCGATTGAGACCACCGGACGTCTGGCCGAGATCGTCCGCCGGGTGGTGCCCAAAAAGAGCCATGACGCGATTGATCCGGCCACCCGGACCTTTCAGGGTCTGCGTATTTATGTGAATGACGAGATCGGGGAACTGCAACGCGGCTTAACCGGAGCAGAAGCGTTGTTGCGCCCCGGCGGACGATTGGCGGTGGTGTCTTTCCATTCTCTGGAAGACCGGGAGGTGAAAACCTTCCTCGCCGATCGCACCGCCGAAATGAAATCCCGGCCCCTGCCGGGCGAGAAGGTGCCCCCCCCGGCAACCTTCCAGCTGGTGTCCAGAAAAGCCATCCGCCCGGGGGATGAGGAGTGCCGGCGCAATCCCCGCGCCCGGTCATCCCGCCTGCGGGTGGCAGAACGCACCGACGCCCCGCCCCGGGACAGTGACTCCCCACTCCATGCCGCAGCACACGCCGGTTTCCGGCGGGGAGAGCCGTCATGATCCGTGGTACGACCATTCTATGGGGCATTCTGGTGCTGCTGGTCAGCACCGCGATGTTCCTGATGAAAATGCAGGTTCAGACCCTTGAAGACAGTCTGGCCAAGATCAACCGTGCGACCCGGCAGGACCGGGAGGCCATCCGCGTGCTTGAGGCGGAATGGGCCTACCTGAACACCCCGGTCCGGCTGTCGGAACAGAGCCGGCGTCTGCTGGCGATGGAACCGCTGGATGCGGAAACCATTGTCGCCCTGTCCGCTCTGCCGCTGCGCGGCAAGACCGGGACCGCCATGGCCCGCAATGCGGCCCCCGGCAGCAGCACCCCGGCAGCAGCCAAACCGCGCGGGCGCGCCGCTGCGGCTGACCCGCAGGCGGAGCTGGCGAGTCTGGAAGGGGATCAGTGATGTTCTCTTTCCTGCGTCGTAAACCGAACACCTTCTTTTATCCGGGTGAAGAGATCCGGTCCCTGCGGACCCCCGGGGCCACGGCGAGTCACATCAAGGCATCCCAGAAAGCCGTACAGGCCGGGGCTGCCCACAAATCGCTGGAAACCGGCCGCGCCCGCCTGATTGTCACCGGCGGGCTTTTTGTACTGGCCTACGCCGCTGTCGCCATCCGCCTGATTGACGTGATGGTGCTGAAGGCGGAAGACCGTCCGATCGCTGAACGGATTGCCGCCACCACCGAGGTCAAACCCCGGCGGGCCGACATTGTTGACCGGAACGGCGTGGTGCTGGCCACCAACCTGCCGACGGTTAACCTGTACGTCGACAGCACCAAGGTGATTGATCCGGCGGAAGGTGCTGACAAGCTGGCATCCGCCCTGCCACACCTCAACCGGCATGATGTGCTGGCGAAGCTGTCGTCGGGCAAACGCTTTGTTTACCTTGACCGCAACCTGACCCCGAAAGAGCAGGCCGCCGTCAACGCCGAGGGCGTCCCCGGGGTCTTCTTTGAAAACTCCGAACGGCGGGCCTATCTGCAGGGGCCGCTGCTCAGCCACGTTCTTGGTGCCACCGATCCGGAAAACAACGGGATCGGCGGTCTGGAACTGAGCTTTGACCAGCGCCTGAAAGAAAATTCGGAGCCGCTGCGGCTATCCATTGATGCCCGCGTCCAGTTTGCCGTCCGGAATACCCTGATGAAGGCGGTGGAAACCTTCCAGGCGATCGGGGCCATGGGGCTGGTGCTCGACGTCCGGACCGGGGAAATCATCTCGATGGTATCCCTGCCGGACTTTGACCCGGAATCCTTCGGTAACTCCGACCCGAACACCCGCTTCAACCGGGCAACGCTCGGCGTTTACGAAATGGGCTCGACCTTCAAGGTGTTTAACACCGCGATGGCGCTGGAATCGGGGCAGATCCGTGCCACGGATGTCTATGACACCACCAACCCGCTGAAGATCGCCCGCTTCACCATCAATGATGACCACCCGGCCCGCTATAACCTGAATGTCGGCGAAATCCTGATCAAGTCGTCGAACATCGGGTCTGCCCGCATGGCAGTGCAGCTCGGGCCGGTGGCCCAGCGCAAGTTCCTCAGTGATCTCGGCCTTCTGGAAAGCGCCAAGATTGAGGTGCCGGAAAACGGTTTCCCGCTGTCTCCGCCGGTGCAGAACTGGAAAGAGATCGCCACTATGACCATTTCCTACGGTCATGGTATCGCCGTTACCCCGGTGCATCTGGCCAAGGCCCTGTCAGCCATGGTCAACGGCGGCACCCTGCGCCAGCCGACACTGCTGCTGGGCAATGTGAAGGAAGGCAAACGGGTCATCCGTGAAGAAACATCGGCCACCGTGCGCAAACTGATGCGCATGGTTGTGACGGATGGCACTGCGCGCAAGGCTGACGTCGCCGGATATGAAGTCGGCGGCAAAACCGGTACGGCCGATAAGGCCGCGGTCGGCGGCTATGATACCAAACGCCTGCTGACAACCTTTGCCGGGGCGTTCCCGATCAGTGACCCCAAGTATCTGGTGATCGTGTCGTTGGATGAACCAAAACCTCTGAAGTCGACCTACGGCTTCGCCACCGCAGGCTGGAACTCGGCCCCCACCGCCGGGGCCCTGATCGCCGAGATCGGGCCAATTCTGGGGGTGCAGCCGGTGCCGGAGCCCGAGCAGCCGCGACAGAACGGAACCCAGACCGTCAGCCTGACCTCGAAAGTGGCGGCAGCGGTCGCCTCGGTGACACAGGCGACCTACAACAAGCCCCGCCCGCCAGCTCCACCCCGGACCACGGGAGGCCCTGATGCACCTCGCTGACCTGATGTCCGCACCCGATTTTCCCGGCATCCTCACAGGGGATGCCGGGGTCGCCATTTCTGCCCTGACCGCAGACTCGCGCGCCGTACGCCCGGGCACCCTGTTTGCCGCTCTGCCCGGCGTCAAGGCGGACGGGCACGGCTTTATTCCTGCCGCGCTGGCTGCCGGGGCCAGTGCCCTGCTGGTCAGGGCAGACTGGGCCGGTACGGCTGACGTGCCGGTGATCCGCTCTGCCGAACCACGGCTGGCGCTGGCAAAGATCGCCGCCGCCTTCCATCCGGTCATGCCTGCCCATATTGCTGCCGTCACCGGCACCAACGGCAAAACATCCACTGCGGTCTTCTTCCGGCATATCTGGGGTCTGCTGGGCCAGCGGGCGGCCAGCATCGGCACCCTTGGCCTCACCGGCCCGGACTTTGAAACCTATGAAGGGTTGACCACCCCGGATCCGGTAACGCTGCACCGCTATCTGGCGGACGCAGCCCGTCAGGGCTGTGACTATACCTGTATGGAAGCCTCCAGCCATGGGCTGGACCAGTTCCGGCTGGATGCGGTGCCGGTCGAGGCGGCGGCCTTCACCAACCTGACCCGTGACCATCTGGATTATCACAAGACCATTGATGCCTATTTCACGGCCAAGGCCGGGCTGTTCACCCGTGTTCTGAAAGCCGGTGGCATTGCGGTTCTGAACGCTGACATCCCGGAATTCGCGCCCCTGAAGCGCCTGAGTGAAGACGCCGGAAAGCGGGTCTGGAGCTTTGGCCGCGCAGGCACCACCATCAGAATGATAGACCGGTCGATCCACACCGGAGGGCAGACCCTGACGCTCGAGGTGATGGGCGTCACCTACACCATCGACCTGCCTCTGGTCGGTGAGTTTCAGGCGATGAATGCCCTGACCGCACTGGGTCTGGTCCTGGCGACCGGCGGTGAGGCCGCTGCCGCCACCGAAGCCCTGAATCACCTTGGCGGAGTGCCCGGACGGCTGGAAAAAGCCGGACAGCGGCGCAACGGGGCCGGAGTGTATGTCGATTACGCCCATACGCCGGACAGCCTGATTAATGTGCTGACCGCAGTCCGCCCCCACGCCAGTGGCCGGGTGATTGTGATTTTCGGCTGTGGCGGAGACCGCGACCCCGGCAAGCGCCCGTTGATGGGCGAGGCCGCCGCCCGCTATGCCGATATCCAGATTCTGACCGACGACAATCCCCGCAGCGAAAACCCGGCAGAGATCCGGGCTGCGGCCCGACCGGGATGCCCGGATGCGATCGAAATCGGTGACCGCCGCGCCGCCATTTTTGCTGCGGTTGAGATGCTGCAGGCCGGTGACGTGCTGGTCATCGCCGGTAAGGGGCACGAAGACGGCCAGATCGTCGGCTCGACCACCCTGCCCTTCGACGACCGCGTTGTCGCCCGTGAGGCCCTGAACCATCTGGAGATCACGCAATGAGCCTGTGGACCGCCCGCACCATTGCCCAAGCGGTTTCCGGCACCTGCCCGACCGACTTTTCCGTCACCGGCCTGTCAATCGACAGCCGCACGGTTGCTGCCGGGGACCTGTTCATTGCTCTCGCCGGACCGACCCATGACGGCCATGACCATGTCGCCGCCGCCCTTGCCGCCGGGGCCAGCGGCGCACTGGTCCACCGGATCCCTGACGGGGTCGATCCGTCCTGCCTGATTGTCTGTGCCGATACGCTGGACGGGCTGACCGCCCTCGGGCGGGCCGGACGTGACCGTTTCACCGGTATCGTGATCGGCGTCACCGGCAGCGTTGGCAAAACCTCCACCAAGGAGGCGCTGGCGCATGTGCTGGGCACATTTGCCCCCACCCATGCCGCCGTCGGCAGCTTCAACAATCACTGGGGGGTGCCGCTGACACTGGCACGGATGCCGCAGGACGCCCGTTATGCGGTGATCGAAATGGGGATGAACCATGCCGGGGAACTGCGGGCCCTGACGGCAATTGCCCGCCCGCATCACGGCATCATCACTTGGATTGCCGGGGCGCATCTGGAATTCTTCGACAGCATCGCCGACATTGCCGACGCCAAGGCGGAAATGCTGGAAGGGGTTCAACCCGGCGGCGTCGCCATCCTGCCGCGTGACAGTGAATACTTTGACCGTCTGTGCGGGCACGCCGCAGCGCTTGCCCTGCCGGTCCGCAGCTTTGGGGCTGACGCCTCCGCCGATGTCCGCATGGACTCCGTGCAGATTGCCGCAGACCATACAACCGTCCATGCACAGATCGGTGCCCGCAGCCTCGCCTATACGGTTGGGGCTGCCGGTCAGCACTGGGCCAGCAACTCTCTGGCCGTGATGGCCCTGATCGACGTGCTGGGGCTGGATTACGCACAGGCCGCACAGGCCATGCGTGAGGTCGGCCCCCCGAAAGGGCGCGGTGCCCGCAGCGTACACCCGCTGCCGCAGGGCGGCACATTTATCCTGATTGATGAAAGCTATAATGCCAATCCGGCATCTGTCACCGCAGCCCTGCGCACTCTGGGGGCCCAGACGGCAGAACGCGGGGGCCGACGGATCGCCATTCTGGGCGACATGCGGGAACTTGGGCCGGACAGCCCGGCCCTGCACAGCGGATTGGCACAGGAAGTTGTGGCATCGGGGATCGAGCGGGTCTATACCGCTGGCCCCCTGATGGCGCATCTGCACAGTGCGTTGCCGTCGGCGGTACGTGCTGAGCACGCCGCCGACAGCTCCGCACTCGCCGCATGGATCGGTTCACACCTTTCCGACGGCGACGTGGTGATGGTCAAAGGGTCGCTCGGTATGCGCATGGCTACAATTGTGACCACACTCAAAACTCTGACCGGTTCCGGATCCACACACACACACCAGACCGGTTAGGACAGGTCCCGGATCCCCCCAAACGCCTTCCCCAAGGCGACCGGAGCGGGGGATACCGGGGCTAATCCCAAGACTCTGAAAACCATCGTCACGATGTAAATCACATAGTTACAGTAAAAAGTTCGTTAATCAGATTAAGAAAGGCCCCTCCCCCCGATGCTTTACTATCTGTCGCAGCTTTCCGGCGACCTCAGTGTGCTGAATCTGTTCCGGTACCTGACCTTCCGGGCCGGGGGGGCCATTCTGACGGCACTGCTGGTCGCCTTCCTGATCGGGCCGGGGGTGATCCGCTGGCTGAAGCGCAAGCAGAAAGAAGGGCAGCCGATCCGCGCCGAGGGGCCGGAAAACCACCTGCTGACCAAAAAAGGCACCCCGACCATGGGCGGGATGATGATCCTGATCGGCTGTCTGGTCTCTACCCTGCTATGGGCTGACCTTGGCAACGGGTTCGTCTGGGCCGTGCTGCTGGTCACCCTGTCCTACGGCCTGCTCGGCATGGCCGACGATCTGCTGAAGGTGACCAAGCGCAACACGAAAGGTGTGTCGGGCAAGGTCAAGCTGCTGGTGCAGTTTGGCGTCGGGGCGATTGCCACGGCGTGGATCGTCCATCTGTCCGATCCCGCCGTTGCTGACGGGCTGGCGTTTCCCTTCTTCAAGACCGTAATGCTGCATCTCGGCCTGTTCTACATCCCGTTCGGGATGGTGGTGATGGTCGGGGCTTCCAATGCCGTCAACCTGACCGACGGCCTCGACGGGCTGGCGACCGTGCCGGTGATGATTGCCGCCGGGGTGTTTGCGCTGATTGCCTATTTTGTCGGCTCCGCCGTGTATTCAAACTATCTTGGTATCCATTACGTGGCAGGGACCGGGGAACTGGCGGTTTTTCTCGCCGCGCTGATCGGTGCCTGCCTTGGCTTCCTGTGGTTCAACGCTCCCCCGGCCATGGTTTTCATGGGCGACACCGGGTCGCTGGCCCTTGGCGGCGCGCTGGGGGCGGTGGCGGTCGCCACCCGCCACGAAATCGTGCTGGCGATCACCGGCGGCCTGTTCGTGCTGGAAACGGTTTCGGTGATTGTGCAGGTGGCCAGTTTCAAGCTGACCGGCAAGCGGGTGTTCCGCATGGCCCCGCTGCACCATCACTTTGAAAAGAAGGGATGGGCGGAACCGACCATCGTCATCCGCTTCTGGATCATTGCCACCATTCTCGCCATCGTCGGCCTGTCCACCCTGAAACTGCGCTGACCCGCCCCCGTTTCAGTCAGGACCGGTCTCCCCATACAAAATGCTCTTCTTCTCAAAGCATTAGAACGTTCTCACCCGCCCGGAGAAACCGTCATGATCCCCGTCCACCGTCATTTTCAGAACACGCTTGCCATTGTCGGTCTGGGGAAATCCGGGCTGTCGGCGGCACGTGCCCTGACGGCGGGCGGGGCCAAGGTACTGGTCTGGGATGATAAGCCCGAAGCCCGGGAACAGGCCGCGAAGGCCGGATACACCGTCGCCGAGCCGAACCGCGAGAACTGGCGGCTGGTCCGGAAAGTGGTGTGGAGCCCCGGCATCCCCCACACGCATCCGTCCCCCCATTCGGCTGCGGATCTGGCCCGGTCGATGGGCATCCCGCTGGTCTGCGACGTCGATCTGCTGTGCGAAAGCCGGGTCGATCCGTTTTACGTCGCCATCACCGGCACCAACGGCAAATCAACCACCACCACCCTGATCCACCATATTCTGGCCTCTGCCGGGCATAAGACGGCTGCCGGGGGCAATCTGGGGATCCCGGCGCTGGATCTTCCGGCGCTGGACTTTACCGGCTCTTATGTTCTGGAGCTGTCAAGCTATCAGCTGGAGCTGGTGCCGTCCCTTCAGGCTGCGGTTTCCGTCTGGCTGAACATCAGCGCCGACCATCTGGGCCGTCATGGCGGGCTGGATGGATACGTCGCCGCCAAGACCCGGATTTTCAGGAATCAGCGCCAGCCGTCCACCGCCATCATCGGCGTCGACGATCTGGAAAGCGCACAGGTTTATGACCAGCTGATCCGTTCCGATCTGGGGACAGTCATCCCGGTGCGGATCGGTCGGGCCGTTCCCAAGGGAGTTTACGTTATCGACGGCCGTCTGATCGACGCGACTGATGGCCGGGCCCGTGATATCTGTGACCTGAAAGGGATGAAAGCCCTGCCCGGCAGTCATAACTGGCAGAATGCCGCCTGCGCCTATGCCGCCGCCCGCGCCCGCAATGTGCCGGTGGATGCGATTGTCGCCGCCCTGCACAGTTTTCCGGGACTGGCCCACCGCCAGCAGCTGATTGAGGTGATCGAAGGCGTCGCCTTCATCAACGACAGCAAGGCCACCAATGCCGATGCTGCCGCCCGGGCTCTGGCCTGCTACGACAACATTCTGTGGATTGCCGGCGGGCAGGCGAAGGAAGGCGGGATTGCCAGCCTTGAGCCCTTCTTCCCGCGCATCAAACACGCCTTCCTGATCGGCGAAGCGATGGAGGCTTTTGCCGAAACACTGCGCGGCAAGGTTCCCTTCACCCTCAGCCGGACCCTGCAGAACGCGGTGGAGAAAGCGGACGAAATCGCCGATCACGGCGATACGGTCCTGCTGTCCCCGGCCTGTGCCTCGTGGGATCAGTTCCGCAGCTTTGAACACCGGGGCGAAGACTTCGCCGCCATCGTCCGCGATCTGGCCGAAGACGAGCCGGACGAGGACGAGGACGAGGACGAGGGTGTTACGGAGGGAACGGCATGAAGCCCATCACCTTCGGACGGACGGATACATCAATTGTCGGTCGCTGGTGGTGGACCGTTGACCGGATGCTGCTGACTGCCATTCTGCTGCTGATCGTGATCGGCATCATCCTGCTGATGGCTGCCGGCCCGGCTGCCGCCGGGCGCATCAACGCCGATCCGCTGCACTTCGTGCGGCGTCAGTTCGTGTTCCTGCCCCCTGCCCTGCTGGTGATCTTTGCTGTCTCGCTGCTGTCCCCGCAGGGGGTGCGGCGGGTGGCGCTGGTTGCCTATGTAATTGCCCTGCTGCTGATGATGATCGCCCCGCTGACCGGCCCGGCGATCAAGGGGGCAACCCGCTGGGTGTATATCGGTGGCCTGTCGATCCAGCCGTCGGAGTTCGTCAAGCCGACCTTCGCCGTGGTTTCGGCGTGGATGTTCTCTGAAGGGCGGCTGAATCCCAATTTCCCCGGGTTCAGGGTCTGCATGGCCCTGTATGCCGTGACCGCCGGGCTGCTGATCATTCAGCCGGACTTCGGGCAGACCATGGTGGTCTCGGCCATGTGGGGCGTGCAGTTCTTTCTGGCCGGTCTGCCGCTGATTCTGGTGGTGGTGCTGTTTGCGCTGTCTCTGGTCGGGGCCGTCGGGGCCTATATGCTGCTGCCCCACGTGCAAAGCCGCGTGGACCGCTTCCTGAACCCGGAATCCGGGGATACCTACCAGATCGAAAAAGCGATGCAGGCGTTCCGCGATGGCGGTTTTCTCGGTCGCGGCCCCGGCGAGGGCCGGGTGAAGGAACTGCTGCCTGACAGCCATACCGATTTCATCTTCGCCGTTGCCGGAGAAGAATTCGGCCTGATCCTGTGCCTGCTGGTGGTTGGCCTGTTCGCCTTTGTGGTGACACGGGCGATGAGCCGGTCCACGCAGGAAAACAACCTGTTCATCATTATCGCCGTCGGTGGGCTGACCGTGCAGTTCGGCATGCAGGCGCTGGTTAACATGGCCTCCAGCCTGCATATGATGCCGACCAAGGGTATGACCATGCCGTTCGTATCCTATGGCGGTTCGTCCATGCTGGGGCTGGCGCTGGGGGTGGGGATGATCCTCGCCCTGACACGCCGCCATGTCGGCGGTGTACCCGGGAGTCCGTCATAAAATGTCCGCATCCTCGCCTCTTATCCTGCTGACGGCCGGTGGCACCGGCGGCCATGTGTTCCCGGCGGAAGCGCTGGCACAGGTTCTGCTGTCACGGGGTTTCCGCGTCGGCTTCATCACCGACAGCCGGGGCACCGCCTATACCGGCACCCTTGGCACACTGGAAACGTGGCGCGTCAGCTCTGCCCAGATGCTCGGCCGGGGTCTGGTCGGCAAGGCCCGGGGTGCGCTGGCGCTGGCATCCGGCGTCATGCAGGCCCGTAAACTGCTGAAAACCCTGACCCCGGCGGCAGTGGTCGGCTTCGGGGGCTACGCCTCGGTCCCGGCTGTGGCCGCGGCGGTCACCCTGAAGGTGCCGACGGTGATCCACGAGCAGAACGCCGTTCTGGGCCGGGCCAACCGCCTGTTCGCCCGCCGGGTCAGCCTGATCGCCACCGCCTATGAGGATGTCGAGCATCTGCCCGCCAACCGCCCGGTCCGCCGGGTCGGCATGCCGGTGCGGGAAGCGATCCGCGCCCTGTCCACCGCGCCATACACGCCGCCGGTCAATGGCGACACCGTATCGCTGCTGGTGCTGGGGGGCAGTCAGGGGGCGCAGATTTTCTCCACCGTGGTCCCGGAAGCGCTTGCTCTGCTGCCGACCGGACTGCGTCAGCGGGTTAAAATCGCCCAGCAGGCCCGGCCTGAAGACGTGGAGCGGGCAACCGCTGGCTACACCAGTCACGGCCTGACGGCTGACGTGCAATCCTTCTTCCATGATGTGCCCGACCGTCTGGCCGGATGCCATCTGCTGATCGCCCGCTCCGGGGCCTCGACCGTGGCCGAAGCGACCACCGCCGGGCGCCCGGCCCTGCTGGTGCCCTACATGCATGCCGCCGATGACCACCAGACCGCCAATGCCGAGGCGGTGGAGGACGCGGGCGGGGCATGGGTGCTGCCCCAGCCGGAGCTGACCCCGACCGTTCTGGCGGAAAAGCTGAAGGCACTGCTTGGCTCACCCGACACTCTCGCCGGGGCCGCCGCCGCCGCCCGCGCGTGGTCAATGCCTGATGCCGCCACCAATCTTGCCGATGCCGTTGAAACCCTGCTGCCATAAGGACACCCTGACGCCATGAACCGCTCTGTAGACGCCCGCACCGGAAAAACCACTGGCAGCATTCCGCTGGATATCGGCACCCTGCATTTTGTCGGGATCGGCGGCATCGGCATGTCCGGCATCGCGGAAATCCTGCATAACCTCGGCTATTCGGTGCAGGGCTCTGACCTGACCGACAACGCCAATGCCCAGCGCCTGCGCGCCAAGGGGATCCCGGTGTTTGTCGGGCACAGCGCCGACAATATCGGTGACGCCCGGGTGCTGGTGATTTCCTCCGCCGTCAAGCCGACCAATCCGGAAGTGGAAGCCGCCCGGGCGCGGTTGATCCCGGTGGTGCGCCGGGCCGAAATGCTGGCGGAACTGATGCGCCTGAAGTGGGCGGTCGCCATCGGCGGCACCCATGGCAAGACCACCACCACCAGCCTGATTGCCACCCTGTTCGAAGCGGCAGAGACCGATCCGACCGTCATCAACGGTGGGATCATCAATGCCTATGGCACCAATGCCCGCCTTGGCGACGGCGACTGGATGGTGGTGGAGGCCGACGAATCCGACGGCACGTTTACCAAGCTGCCCGCCACCATCTGCGTGGTGACCAACATCGACCCGGAGCATATGGATCATTACGGCAGCTTCGATAAGCTGCGGGATGCCTTCCATACCTTCGTCACCAACATCCCGTTTTATGGCTTTGCCACCCTGTGCATCGACCACCCGGAAGTACAGACCCTGATCGCCCGCGTCTCTGACCGCCGGATCGTCACCTACGGCTTCAGTCCGCAGGCGGATGTGCGCGGCGTCAATGTCGAGATCGGCGTTGACGGGGCGCGCTTTGATGCCCGGATCCGCGGTGCCAACGGCGAGGCGGACCGCACCATCGAAGGGCTGCGCCTGCCGATGTTCGGGGAACACAACGTCCAGAACGCGCTGGCCACCATCGCCATCGGTGTCAACATGGGCTTTTCCGACGCGGTGATTGCCAAGGCTCTGGCCGGATTCGGCGGGGTCAAGCGCCGCTTCACCAAGACCGGGGAAAGCAACGGCATCACCGTCATCGACGATTACGGCCATCACCCGGTGGAAATCGCCGCCGTGCTGCGGGCAGCCCGCCATGCCAGCAAAGGCAAGGTGGTGGCAGTGGTGCAGCCGCATCGGTACAGCCGCCTGAACGACCTGTTCGAGGAATTCTGCACCTGCTTTAACGATGCCGACCATGTGGTGGTCGCCGACGTGTATGCCGCCGGGGAAAACCCGATTGAAGGCCGCAACCGCGATGCGCTGGTCAAGGGCCTGCGCGATCACGGTCACCGCTCCGTCACCCCGCTGGACGGTCAGGCTGCGCTGGCCGGTGTGGTGAAGGGGCTGGCCGGTCCGGGGGATCTGGTGGTCTGCCTTGGGGCGGGCAATATCACGGCCTGGGCCCACGCCCTGCCCGCCGAGCTGGACGCGCTGGCGGCGGAAGGAGTGTCGGCATGACCGCCGCCGCCTTCTCTCCCGCAGACGGGGCCGGACTGCTGCCCCGCCTGCCTGCTGTGCGGGGCCGCTACAGCGAAGGCTATGAACTGGCCAAGGTGACGTGGTTCCGTGTCGGGGGCCCGGCCGAAGTGTTGTTCAAGCCCGAGGATACCGATGATCTCGCGGCGTTTCTGGCGGGAACCCCGGCCGATATCCCGGTGACGGTGATCGGCGTCGGGTCCAACCTGCTGGTCCGTGACGGCGGTGTCCCCGGGGTGGTGGTGCGGCTGGGCCGGGCCTTCGCCGACATCAGCGTGCGCAACAACCTGCTGCACGTCGGCGGGGCCGTGCTGGATGTGAATATTGCGCAGGCCGCCCGCGATGCCGGGCTTGGCGGACTGGAATTCCTGTGCGGAATCCCCGGAACCCTGGGTGGCGCCCTGCGGATGAACGCCGGGGCCTATGGCCGGGAGATCCGTGATGTGCTGGTCAGCGCCACCGCTGTTGACCGCAGCGGGCAGATCCACACCCTGTCCGCCGATCAGATGGGGCTGACGTACCGCCACTGTTCTGTGCCCAACGACTGGCTGTTCACCGGGGCGATCCTGCGCGGTGAAAAGGCCGACACTGCCGCCATCACCGCCCGGATGGACGAAATCCGCAGCAGCCGTGAGGACAGCCAGCCGGTCCGCAGCCGCACCGGGGGATCCACCTTCGCCAATCCGGTCGGTGCCAAGGCGTGGGAACTGATTGACCGGGCCGGATGCCGGGGCCTGACCCGGGGCGGAGCGCAGGTGTCGGAAAAGCACTGCAACTTCCTGATCAATACCGGCACCGCCACCGCCGCCGATATCGAAGATCTGGGCGAGGATGTCCGCCGCCGGGTCCGTGACACCAGTGGCATTGAGCTGCGCTGGGAAATCCGCCGGATCGGCCTGCGGGCTGCCTCCACCCCGCCGACAGGAGAGTTCTGATGGCTGCCGCAATCACCGTAACCACGGCCGTATCCCCGCATAACCTGGACGCCATCGCGACGGTGGCCGAAGCGGTGCGCAGCCGCCGCCACCGTAAAGTGACCGTGCTGATGGGCGGCTTCTCGGCAGAGCGTGAGGTGTCGCTGAACTCCGGGGCCAATGCAGTGCGGGCACTGGAAACCGCCGGGTATGCGGTGCAGGCGATTGACGTCTCCCGCGATGTCGGCAGCCTGCTGCACCATCTGGAACACACAAAGCCCGACGTGGTGTTCAACGCCCTGCATGGCCGTTACGGCGAGGATGGCTGCGTACAGGGTATGCTGAACATCCTTGAGGTGCCCTACACCCATTCCGGCCTGCTGGCCAGCAGCCTGGCGATGGACAAACCGATGGCCAAGCGGGTGTTTGCCTCAGCCGGGCTGACCGTGGCACAGGACCGGCTGGTGACCCGCGATATTCTGATCGCCGGGGATCCGGTGCCCCTGCCCTATGTGGTCAAGCCGCATAACGAAGGGTCCTCCGTCGGTGTCACCATCGTGCGGGAAGGCGATAACGACCGCCCGTTCGCCCGCCACTGGCCCTATGGCCCGCAGGTGATGGTGGAGGAATACATCCCCGGGCGCGAACTGACCGTTGCGGTGATGGACCGCCATGCGCTGGGCGTGACGGAAATCAGCACCCATCGCGGCTTTTATGACTATGATGCTAAGTACGCCTCCGGCGGATCTGCCCATACCCTGCCCGCTGACCTGCCGGAAGCGGTGTACCGCACGGTGCAGGAACTGGCGGTCCGGGCGCATCAGGCACTGGGGTGCCGGGGGGTGTCGCGGTCGGATTTCCGGTACGACGGCACCCGGCTGGTGATTCTGGAAACCAATACCCAACCGGGGATGACCGCGACATCGCTGGTGCCGGAACAGGCGGCGCTGGCGGGCATTCCCTTCCCTGACCTGTGCACGTGGATGGTGGAAACCGCACAATGCGACGTCTAGCCTTTCTGCAGAACCGGCTGGTGAGAACAGCCCTCGGCGCGCTGGGGACGGCTTCCGTCCTCGGCGCCGCCGGGGCTGCGCTGTGGTTCAGCGGGATTCCGCAGGCGTACTATGCAGAAACCCGGCAGACCGTCTTTATGTCCGTTACCGATTACTCGGCCATCGCCGGTGTCCGTTTGCGTCAGGTCGCAGTGGCCGGGCGCAAACGCACACCGGCGGTTGACGTGCTGGATGCACTGGATCTGCCGCAGGGTGCCCCCTTGATGGGGTTCAGCCCCGAAGAGGCACGCGAACGGCTGGAAAGCCTGCCGACCGTCAAATCCGCCACCGTCGAACGCCGCCTGCCCGATCAGGTGTTTGTCACCCTGATTGAACGCACGCCGATCGCCATCTGGCAGAACGGTGATGACAATCTGCTGATTGACGCCCAGGGCATGGTTCTGGGCGAGATCAGCTCGGAACATCTGACCCTGCCGCTGGTCAGTGGCAAAGGCGCACCCGAAGCCGCCAGTGACCTGCTGATGATGTTTTCTACCGAACCGGCGCTGGCAGCACGGGTGAAGGCAGCGATTCGCGTTGGATCCCGCCGCTGGGATCTGTGGCTGGATGGCTACGCCGGAAACGGCCTGCAGGTCAAACTGCCGGAAGTCGGTATGGAAAGTGCTTTTAACCGTCTGGCAACACTGGAAAAAACCCAGTCCCTTCTGGAGCGGGATCTGGTAATGATCGACATGCGGGTTCCTGACCGCCTCATCGTGCGCTCCAGCCGTGATGCGGAGGACACCCCTGGGCCAAAAAGTAAGGGAAACCTAAAACTTCCGGCGCAGAATGGATCGGGGGCCAAACCCCCGGCCGTAAAAACCGCACCGCTGCCGATGAGCGGCGGCCGTGACGCCTGACGGAAAGGGGAGGATGCAGAACCGTGGCACGACCGAGGCAAAAGACCGGCCCGATCACCGCCCTTGATGTCGGCACCACCAAGGTGGCCTGCTTCATCGCCCAGCCCGATGAAGACGGTACCCTGCGCGTGCAGGGCGTCGGGCATCACCGGTCACGCGGTATGCGCAACGGCATGGTCTCTGACATGGCGCAGCTGGAAGAATCGGTCCGCGCCGCAGTTGATGCGGCAGAGCAGATGGCCAATCTGCGGGTTGACAGCGTCTATCTGAATGTCACCGGCGGAAATCTGCACAGCAGAAATGTGAATGCAGAGATCCAAGTGGGCGGAAATGTGATCCGCGACACAGATATAAGCCGAATTGTGGATCATGGTCGTCATATTCTGGCCTCGGAAGGCGGTGATCGTGAACTGATCCATTGTCTGTCCACCGGGTATTCGATCGACGGCGGCGACGGGATCATTGATCCGCGCGGGATGTACGGCGAACGTCTGGGAGTCCGGATCCATATGGTGGCGGCGTCGCACGGCCCGCTGCGCAATCTTCTGACGGTGATCGACCGCTGCCACCTGAGCGTGGTGGAAAAGGTCGCATCGCCCCACGCATCGGCGCTGGCCTGCACGGTCGACGACGAAAAAGAAATGGGAGTTACAGTACTGGACATGGGCGGCGGAACCACATCCGTTTCGGTCTTTGTCGAAGGGCACCCGATGTTTGCCGACGTGATCCCCATCGGCGGCAACCACGTGACCAACGATCTGGCCAAGGGCCTGTCGTCCCCCACCGTCCATGCCGAGCGGCTTAAGACCATGTGGGGGACGGTGCTGCCGACCGCCACCGACAGCCGTGAAATCATCAAAGTCCCGCAGGTTGGTGAAGATGAGGAGATCGAGGCACAGGAAGTGCCCCGGTCGGAACTGATCCGCATCATCCGTCCCCGGATCGAAGAAACCTTCGAGCTGGTGCGGGACCGTCTGTCCGCCGCCGGTATGCTGCATGCCGCCGGGCGCCGTCTGGTTTTGACCGGCGGGGCCAGTCAGTTGCAGGGTTTGCGGGAAAGCGCGGAAAAAATACTCGATAAACAGGTCCGTCTCGGGCGTCCCCGTCGCCTGAAGGGCCTGCCGGAAAGTGCCGGGGGCCCTGCCTTCGCGACCTGCGCCGGTTTACTCCGTTATGCGGTACAGGATCAGGTAGCACAACCGGGGCAGGTTCCCCCGGAAGAGTTAGCTGAGGATGAATCGCGTAGAAAAAGCGGTGCATTAGGACGAATGTTCAGTTGGCTAAAGGACAATTTCTGATATTTCTCTACAACACACACAGCAAACCGGACCGGAACAGGCCCGGATGAAAAGCAAGAACGGCCAGAGCAAGAATTGCCATCGCGCCGCAGTACCGACCAAGGGCAACCCCTGACACAGAGACATCCCCCCCTCTGTCCCGCCCGGGACAGTGATGAAACCGGAGGCACACCATGATCAACCTGTCCGTTCCGCAGGCAGCAGAACCGACCCTGAAGCCTTGCATCACCGTCATCGGCGTCGGTGGCGCCGGCGGTAACGCCGTCAACAACATGATCAACGACAACCTGCAGGGTGTTGATTTTGTTGTCGCCAACACCGATGCGCAGGCCCTTTCGATGGCCCGCACCAACCGCCGGATCCAGCTGGGTGCTGACACCACGCAGGGTCTGGGCGCCGGGGCGCGTCCCGAAATCGGGCGGGCCGCCGCCGAAGAAACCTACGAAACCATCGCCAAGGAAATCCAGGGCGCCAACATGGTGTTCATCACCGCCGGAATGGGCGGTGGCACCGGGACCGGCGCCGCACCGGTGATCGCCCGCGTCGCCCGCGAAATGGGGATCCTGACCGTTGGCGTCGTGACCAAGCCGTTTCAGTTTGAAGGCGCTCACCGTATGCGCCTCGCCGAATCGGGCATCGAGGAACTGTCACAGTACGTCGACACCCTGATCATCATCCCGAACCAGAATCTCTTCCGCGTTGCCAACGAAAAGACCACCTTCGCCGACGCTTTTAAGATGGCGGATGATGTTCTGCATCAGGGCGTGCGCTCCATCACCGATCTGATGATCATGCCCGGCCTGATCAACCTCGACTTCGCCGACGTGCGGACCGTCATGTCCGACATGGGCCGTGCCATGATGGGCACCGGCACCGCCACCGGCGACCGCCGGGCGCTGGATGCCGCCGAAGCCGCGATCAGCAACCCGCTGCTGGAAGATACCTGCATGAAGGGCGCTAAGGGCGTTCTCATCAACATCACCGGCGGCATGGACGTCACCCTCTTCGAGGTCGATGAAGCCGCCAACCGCATCCGCGACGAAGTGGAAGGCGAAGCCCACATCATCTTCGGGTCGTGCTTCGACCCGGAAATGGAAGGTAAGATGCGCGTGTCGGTGGTCGCCACCGGCATCCAGACCCAGGCCGTGCAGATGCCGGTGCCGCGCCCGCAGCAGGCGGCCCCGCAGCAGCAGGCCCCGCGTCATGCCCCGATCCCGGCGCCGCGCGGCGTCGGCATCACCGCCCCGCCCACCATGGCACAGGCCCCGCAGGCCGCTGCCCCGCAGCAGACCTATCAGCAGCCGGTTTACCAGCAGGCGGCTCCGGTCGCGCCGCAGCAGCCGGTTAAGCAGGCCCCTGCCGCCTACAGCGCCCCGCAGGCCCCGCAGCAGGCCCCGATGGCATCCGATCTGGACGCCCTGTATGCCCCGCAGCCGCGCGCGGCGGAAGCCGCCTGGCAGCAGCCGGTGGCGCCGCAGCAGGCCCCGCAGATGGTACGGGCCGGTGAATCGTTCATTCCGGCCCCGGCGGCAACCCGTGACCTGTCCGGCGGCCAGCCGGTCGGCCAGAACCCGATGGGCATGCCCGCCCCGCGCGCCTTTGCGTCGGAACCGCGGACCATGGCTCAGCCGTCGCATCCGACTCTGGGGGCACAGCTGGGTGGCCCGCAGATGGGCAACAGTCAGGCTGCCGTCCAGCATGCCCCGCAGCACCAGCCGATGGTCGCCGACCGCCCGGCCCCGCAGCAGCATGCCGCCCCGGCGGCCCGTCAGGGGGCAGGCAACCTGTTCTCCCGCCTGACCCGCCTCGCCAGCCGCGATCATGCGGACGAAGGACACCAGCATCAGGCTGCCCCGGTGGATCACCGTCAGCCGTCCTACCACAGCGAGCCGGTGGCCCCGCCGCAGCCGGAACGTCAGCCGCTGTCCCGTAAGGACGAAGACGAGCTGGAAATCCCGGCATTCCTGCGCCGTCAGGCCAACTGAAGCCTGTGTCGTAAGGTTAAGGTTTAAGGCTGCGGTTCCGTAGCCTGAGGACTGGCCCGCCCGGCCACCAGCCCCAACCGGGGCCGGCCGGGCAGACCGGGGGCAGAGTCCGGCCAGCTGTGTGTGTCGTTGACCGGGTCGAGCTGCCTGTTGATGACAGGTGCCCCAACGCGATGTGTTGGTTTCAGCATCTGTCTGACCACCTTGTGATTAAAGCCCTGATTTGGGGAGAACCGGAGGGGTGCCTCCGTGCCGGTTCTCCTCTTTTTTTGTTTTTCAATGCCCTAGGATCTGGTCCTGCAGTGATACGGCAGCCCCTGAGTCTAAAGGGCTGTGCCTTCTTACAGTTCCCGTCACACAGCGTAACAATCCGAAACAATGATTGATTTGTCCTGAGACGCCCGACCCCTTAAACCTTAGCCTGTCGAAGCAGGGATCTGCTGCGGCATCATCGGGGGGCCGCCGGGCGGTTCCCGGGCAAGACACTCCTCCACCGGCTTCACCCCTGTTAAAAGGGACAGCCCCGGCGGAGTCAGAAGGTAAGGATGACGATTATGGCTTTCGACGGTCTCTCTGCTGTTTCTGCCGCCGACGTGACATCCCTCGCCGCCGTCCGTGCCCTGTCGCATCTTTCCACCTCCTCCAGCACTCCGGTTCCCATGTCCCAGACCACCCTGAAGACGTCCATTTCCTGCACCGGCATCGGTCTCCACACCGGTAAAAAAGTGTCGATGACCCTGCATCCGGCTGCGGAAAACACCGGGGTGATCTTCCGCCGCACCGATATTGCCGGTGGCAATGCCGAGATCCCGGCTCTGGCGACCCATGTGCTTGACTCCCGGCTGTGCACCGTGATCGGGCTGAATGCCCAGCAGTCGATCGGCACGATCGAACACCTGATGTCCGCTCTGGTTGCCATGGGCGTCGATAACGTGGTGGTCGAGGTGAATGCCCCGGAACTGCCGATCATGGACGGATCGGCTGCTCCGTTCGTGTTCCTGATTGAATGCGCCGGTCTGGTCGCCCAGTCCGCCACCCGCAAGGCCCTGAAAGTGCTGAAGCCGGTCACCGTGTCGCACGGGATGGCTGAAGCGACCCTGCTGCCGTCCGCCACCCCGCGGATCGACTTCGAAATCGACTTCCCGGTGGCGGCCATCGGTCAGCAGGCGATGACCTTCTCGGTCTCTTCCTCGGCGTTCGTGGCTGAAATTGCCCGCGCCCGCACCTTCTGCCTGATCGACGACATCGCCAAGATGCGCGAAGCCGGTCTGGCCCTTGGCGGATCTCTCGACAACGCCATCGTGGTCAACGGTGCCGAAATCCTCAACGAAGACGGCCTGCGCTACAGCAACGAATTCGTCCGCCACAAGGTGCTGGATGCCATCGGTGATCTGGCCCTGGCCGGTAAGCCGATCCTTGGTCACTACATCGGCAAGCGGTCCAGCCACGCCCTGAACACGACGCTGGTCAAGACCCTGCTGGCCGACCCTTCAGCATGGACCATCGTTGACATGCTCCCGGAAGAAATTCCGGCGGCGGGCCTGCCCTCTCTGGCCCGGGTTGCCGCCCAGTAAGGCCCCGGCAGACAGCAGAAAACAGCGAGAAATGCGGCAATCCCAAACGGGTTGCCGCATTTTTTCATGATCTGTTCCGCAGAGACTTGCCCTTTGCCGCCTTCCGCGTGATATAGTCCCACAGCTTAGTTCTTTCCCGTGATGGCGACTTCGGATCCGACGATGCCCCTGTTCAGTTTGCGCCGCCTGCTGCCGACCCTCGCCGCCCTCGCCGTGGCAGGAACCCTTGCTGCCTGCTCAGGCGATAAGGAACCGGAATACGTCGAAAAGCCGGTGACAGACCTGTACAATCAGGCTGTTGATCTGATGAATGAAGGCGAATACTCAGACGCCGCAAAGGCGTTTGACGAAGTGGAACGTCAGCACCCCTATTCCAAATGGGCGACCAAGGCCCAGTTGATGGCTGCCTTTTCCTATTATCAGGAAGGCAAATATGACGACACCATCATCGCCCTTGACCGCTTTATCCAGCTGCACCCAGGCAGCCCGGACACCCCTTACGCCTATTATCTGAAAGCCCTGTGCTTCTACGAGCAGATCAGCGACGTTGGCCGTGACCAGAAGATGACCCGGCTGGCGCAACAGGCGCTGGAAGAAATCGTCACCCGCTTCCCCAACACCGAGTACGCCCGCGATGCCCGCCTGAAGCTGGACCTGACGCAGGATCACCTTGCCGGGAAGGAAATGGAAGTCGGGCGCTATTACCTGAAAGCCGGGCAGTATCTGGCGGCGATCAACCGCTTCCGGATAGTGGTCGAAAAATATGATCACACCAGCCACGTGCCCGAAGCCCTCTACCGCCTGACCGAAGCCTATACGGTGATCGGTCTGAAGCCAGAGGCCAAAAAGACCGCCGCCGTTCTGGGCTACAACTACCCCGGCAGTGACTGGTACGACGATGCCTATGATCTTGTGGAACGCGGCATCACTGATCCCGCGTCCAACAACGACAGCATCGACAATTCCGAAAACAGCAAAAGCTGGCTGTCCAAGGCCACCAGCTGGTTCTGACGCGCCCCTGCTGACGGCCCCTGTCGCCACCGGAACGAAAAATCGAGGCAAACGGTATGCTGGTTCGCCTTTCCATCCGTGACGTCGTCCTGATTGACCGTCTGGACCTGAGCTTTGCTGACGGTCTGGGGGTTCTGACCGGGGAGACCGGCGCCGGAAAATCCATTCTGTTGGACAGCCTCGGGCTGGCCCTTGGCGACCGCGCCGACGCCGGTCTGGTCCGCTCCGGGGCCGACCAACTGTCGGTGACGGCGGAGTTTGATCTTCCCAAAGCCCATCCGGCCCGCGATATCCTGAAAGATCAGGGCATTGCGGAAGAGGATATGCTGATTGTCCGCCGGACGGTCACCCGCGATGGCCGATCCCGCGCGTCAATCAATGACCAGTCGGCCAGTGTGGGCCTGCTGCGGCGGATCGGAGAAACGCTGGTTGAGGTCCACGGCCAGTTTGACACTCATGGCCTGCTGGATCCGGCAACCCACCGCAGCGTTCTGGATGCCTATGCCGGGCCGTCCCTTGGCCTGACCGGCTGCCGGGCGGCGTGGAAACTGTGGCAGGCGGCACGGGCTGCCCGCGACATGGCCGAACGCGATATGAAAGCCGCACGGGATGAAGAAGACACCCTGCGGCATGCCGAGAAAGAACTGTCGGCCCTGAAGCCCCAGCGCGGGGAAGAGGCCGATCTGGCGGAACGCCGCCAGACCCTGATGAACGGCGAAAAGCTGGCCGATGGCCTGAATGGCGCTCTGGCCTCCCTCACCCCCGGCGGGGCTGATATCGCCACCGCCCTGCGCGGTGCCCAGCGCCATCTGGAACGGATCGCCGGAATGGCCGGTCCGGCTGTCTCCACCATCATTGATGCACTTGAGCGGGCAGCCATCGAGGCCGCTGAAGCCCATGAGCTTCTGGAACGTACGGTCGCGGATATCGACCTTGACCCCCGCCGTCTGGAGGAAGTCGAGGAACGGCTGTTCGCCCTGCGGGCCGTTGCCCGTAAACACGGCTGCGAAGTGGGGGATCTGCCATCGCTGCTTGATACCATCCGCCGCCGGCTGGCGGCTCTGGAGGACGGCGGCAGCGATCTGGCCCGGCTGGCGAAAGAAGAACAGGGTGCCCGCCTGAGCTATATCGAAGCCGCCCGCGCCATCTCCCGCGCCCGGCAGGCTGCCGCCGGTCGCCTTGACGGCCTTGTTGCGACGGAACTGCCGCCGCTGAAACTCGATCGTGCCCGCTTTGTCACCACCATCAGCGACCTGCCGGAGGATCAGTGGGGGCCGGAAGGACTCGACCGGGTTGCTTTCGAGGTGGCAACCAATCCCGGTGCCGCCCCCGGCCCGCTGGGCAAGATCGCCTCGGGCGGTGAGCTGGCGCGCTTCATGCTCGCCCTCAAAGTGGTTCTGGCCCGGGTGTCGTCAGTCCCGACACTGGTGTTCGACGAAGTGGACGCCGGGATCGGCGGGGCCACCGCAGCAGCAGTCGGCGAACGGCTGGCCCGGCTGGCCGATGATGTGCAGGTGCTGGTCGTCACCCATTCCCCGCAGGTGGCCGCCAAAGCCCGCCGCCACTGGAAGGTCGCAAAGTTTGTCACCGATGGTCAGACGGTCACCACTGTCAGCCCGCTGTCGGAAGACGACCGGCTGGAAGAAGTGGCCCGCATGCTGTCCGGCGAATCGATCACCGATCATGCCCGCGCTGCGGCGGCCAGCCTGATGGCCTGACCGCCGCCCGCCCTGTCCTGTTTTTTCTGTTTTTGGGAAAGAGGCCCCTGTGACTCCCGCCCCCCTTGATCCGACCCTGCTGACCCCGGAGCAGGCCGCCGAACAGCATGCCCGGCTGGCCGCCGAACTCCGCCGCCATGATATCCTGTACCATCAGCAGGATACCCCGGAACTGTCCGACGCGGACTATGATGCCCTGAAGCGGGCTCTTTTGGCGCTGGAGGCGGCCCATCCGGCCCTGATCACCGCTGACAGCCCAAGCCAGACGGTCGGCGCCACTCCGGCGGCAGGGTTTGGCAAGGTGCGCCACAGCGTGCCGATGCTGTCGCTGGACAATGCTTTCTCAGAAGACGATGTCGCCGACTTCCTTGGCCGGGCCCGCCGCTTTCTGAAGAGGGAGGCTGATGCCGCCCTGCCGGTCTTGGCGGAACTGAAGATTGACGGCCTCAGTTTTTCTGCTCGCTATGAGCACGGGGTGTTTGTCCGTGCCGCCACCCGTGGCGACGGTCAGGAAGGCGAGGACATTACCGACAATCTGCGCACCCTCAGCGAATTGCCGCAACGCCTGCGCACACTGGCCCCGCCAGCCGTGCTGGAAGTCCGCGGCGAAGTGTACATGCGGCGTGATGAATTTGCGGCAATGAATGCCCGCTTCGCGCAGACCGGCGGCAAGACCTTTGCCAATCCGCGCAATGCAGCCGCCGGATCACTGCGCCAGCTTGACCCCAAAATCACCGCCAGCCGCCCTTTGCGGATGTTCTGCTACGCGTGGGGGGAACTCGACGGCTACGAGCCGGAAACCCATGCCGGATGGCTGGAACAGCTTGCAGACTGGGGGTTCGCCGTTAATCCGGAACGCCGCCTGTGCCGGGACGAGGCCGAGGTCATGGCCTTTTATCAGGACATTTACAGCCGGCGGGCCGAGTTGCCCTACGACATCGACGGCATGGTCTACAAAATCAACAGCGTTGATCTGCAGCGGCGCCTCGGCTTTGTCTCCCGCGCCCCCCGCTGGGCCATCGCTCACAAATTCCCGGCGGAGCAGGCCCAGACCCGCCTGTTGAATATCGAAATTCAGGTCGGTCGCACCGGGGTGCTGACCCCGGTGGCGATACTGGAGCCGGTGACGGTCGGCGGCGTGGTGGTCAGCCGCGCCACCCTGCACAATGAAGACGAAATCGGCCGCCTCGGCGTGCGGATCGGCGATCTGGTAACAGTGCAGCGGGCCGGGGATGTCATCCCGCAGGTGGTCTCGGTGATGCTGGAGCAGCGGCCGGAGACCTCGGTGCCGTTCCTCTTTCCTCATACCTGCCCGGAATGTGACTCCGCTGCCGTGCGCGAAGAAGGCGAGGTGGCATGGCGCTGTTCCGGCGGGCTGGTATGCCCGGCGCAGGCGGTGGAACGGCTGAAGCACTTCGTCTCCCGCAATGCTTTTGACATTGAAGGCTTTGGCGGGCAACGGATTGAAAGCTTTTATACCGACGGGCTGATCCGCAGCCCGCAGGATATCTTCACCCTGCAGGCCCGTGATGCCACCAGCCTGATCAAACTGAAAAACCGCGAAGGCTGGGGGGCCGCCAGCGCCAAAAAACTGTTTGAGGCCATTGAGGCCCGCCGCACCATTCCGCTGGAACGGTTTCTGTTTGCCCTTGGCATTCCGCAGGTCGGGCAGGCCACCGCCCGTCTGCTGGCGCAGCATTACGAAACCCTGCCCGCCCTGCGGGCCGCCCTTGATGCCATTCCGGACGGCAGTGAAGACCCCAAGGCTGACGGGCCGTATAAGGACCTGATCAATATCGAGACCATCGGCCCGGCGGTGGCAGGGGAACTGTTGGCCTTCCTGCGGGAGCCACACAACCGCGCCGTCCTCGATGCCCTGTCAGAAGCCCTGACCATTGAAGCCTTTGCCCGGCGGGATACCGCCGGATCCCCGATCGCCGGGAAAACCGTGGTGTTCACCGGCACACTGGAACGGATGGGCCGGTCAGAAGCCAAAGCCCGGGCGCAGGATCTGGGGGCCAAAGTTGCCGGATCGATTTCCGCCAAGACCGATTATCTGATTGCCGGTCCGGGCGCCGGATCCAAGCTGAAGACCGCGGCTGATCTGGGGGTGACGGTGCTGACGGAAGACGAATTCTTCACGCTGATCGGGGAGTGAGGCGATGGGTCTGCAGTGGGTGACACTGGGCGATGCGCTGGCCTTTGCCTGGTTTCTGGCAGCCTGGATCGGCTACACGGTCTATACCGATCATACCCCGGCGCGGGACCGGACCATTTCCGCCGCCGTCAACCGTCGCCGGGCCGACTGGCTGCGCGAGGCCGGACGGCGCGACCTGCGGATGATCGACACCAACATCCTTGGCAATCTGATCACCGGGGTCGGCTTTTTTGCTTCCACCACCATTCTGGTGATCGGTGGCCTGATGGCGATGATGGGGGTGACATCACAGGTACAGGATGCCCTCAACCGCCTGCCGTTTGCGTCTGCCGGGTCTGTTTCGGCGCTGGAAGCGAAGATTGCTGTGCTGCTGATGATCTTCATCTACGCCTTTTTCAAATTCGGCTGGGCCTTCCGGCTGGCAAACTACTGCTCGATCACCGTCGGAGGGTTGCCCCCGGCGGCAGAGCGTGACAGTGCCCGCTCCGCCGCGCTGTCGAAGGCGGCCGCCGTGCTGTCCAGCCGGTCAGGGCATCACTTCAACCGGGGCCTGCGGGCTTATTTCTTCGCCCTCGGGGCAATGGCATGGCTGGTTCATCCCGGCTTTTTCGCCCTGATCACCGCCGGAGTGGTGATTGTTCTGTACCGGCGGGAATTCACCTCTCAGGCTGTGACCGCCCTGCAGGAACTGGACGCGATCATCACCGAAGACTCCGCTGCCCCAACGCCGCAGGCGTAGGGGCGGCAGCCTTCTTACCCTTCCTCGGCATTCCGCACCTTCGGCAGCGAGGCCGACGCGAGAATCAGCAGGGACACTGCCAGTACCGGCACAATGCCCAGATTGACCGCCCCCCAGCCGGTGCCGGTCAGCAAGGCCCCGGAGGCCAGTGCCCCAAAAGCGCCGACCGAGCCATTCCCCAGTTCCATCAATCCCTGCGCCGCCCCACGCTCTTCCGGGGCATGGGCTTCGCCCAGCAGGGTGGTTCCGGCGACCATCATCAGGTTCCAGCCCGCCCCCAGCAGCACCGAGGCGGTCAGGAAGTTGATAAACCCGACCCCGGACAGCGCCAGCCCCATGCTGATCAGCAGCAGCGCAACCCCGGCCAGTGCCACCCGGCGGCTGCCGAAACGGTCCACCAGCGGCCCGGACAGAAACCCCGGCAAAAACATGCCCAGCACATGCCACTGGATCACCGTGGCCGTGTCATCGACCCCAAAAGAGCAGAACTGCATCGCCAGCGGTGTGGCGTTCATCACCAACACCATGATGCCGTGCCCGGCGGCGGTGATCGCCATCGCTGCACGCACCAGCGGCCGCTTCAGCAGGGTGCCGGTCAGCCCCGGCTGCCGGGTCGCCGCCACCGCCGAAGCCGGAGTCTTCAGCCACAGCAGGGCGGCCAGCACCAGAAAGGCCAGAAAAGCCATCATCAGGAAGGATCCGGCGAAGGGCACCGGCAGAGTGTTACGGCTCCACAGTCCAAGAGACGGTCCGATCAGGGCCGCCACCACGCCGCCGCCCAGAACGTAAGAGGCAGCCTTACCCTTGTCCCCAAGTCCAACCGCATCCTGTGCCGTAAAGCGGAAAAAATTGGACGACGCCGCAAAGGGTCCGATCAGGGCAGACCCCAGACAGACCAGCCAGAACGACGCCAGCATAACCCCGGCGAAGATCACCAGAGACCCGACTGTGCCGCTGACCGCCCCGGCCAGCAGCCCGGCCCGCCGCCCACGCCCCTGCATGAACCGCGACAACGGCTGCACCACCAGCAATGTGGCCAGCAGCATCAGGGCCAGCGGTGCCGTTGCCGCCCCGGCAAACGGTGACAGCTGCAACCCGATCAGCGACAGCAGCGTAAAGCCGATGATGATACAGCTCATATACAGCACCTGCGCCACAAACAGCAGGCGGATGGTGGGGTTGGACAGCAGAAGCATCATCAGCACTTTCAGCAGGAGGGGCAGACAGGGGGGAAGCGGACAGGGGGAAAACGGACACAGGAAAAGGAAATCAGGACGGGGCACCGGTGCCCGCCGTCACCGTCCCGCCGCCGAAGCGGCGGGCATAGTCAGCCGGGCTGAGTCTGAGGGTTTTCTGAAAGGCCCGGCGCAGCGCCTCGGGGTGGTCATAGCCACACCGCCGCGCCACCTCCGCCACCGGAATGGATCCAGTATGCAGCAATCCCCGTGCCGCTTCCAGCCGCAGACTTTCCACATAGCGGCCCGGCGGCTGGCCGGTGGCCTGTACAAAACGGCGGATAAACGTGCGGGGTGCCAGCCCACAGCGCCCGGCCAGCGCTTCAACCGTCAGGTCCGACGACAGATTCGCAGGCAGCCAATCCAGCAGGGCCAGCAGCCGGGCGTCGGCATCCGCAGGGCGGGCCGACGGACCGAGATGGGCAGAAAACTGAGCCTGATCTCCCGGACGGCGCAAAAACAGCACCAGATAGCGGGCGACGGCCAATGCCACCACCGGCCCGGCGTCCGCCTCCACCAGAGCCATTGCCAGATCAATCCCCGCCGTCACCCCGGCAGACGTAAACACATGCGGGTCACCATCGCGGCCATCGGGGGCATAGGTATGTAAGCGACAGATATCGAGGGCCAGCCCCGGATAGGCCGCAATGTCGTCGCCCCGGCACCAGTGGGTGGTCACTGCCCTCCCGGTCAGCAACCCGGCCTCGGCCAGCAGCAACGCCCCGGAACAGACCGACCCCAGCCGCCGTACCTGCGGTTCCACCCGGCGCAGCCAGTCCAGACAGGCCGGGTCCCGTCGCAGGGCATCAACCCCGTTGCCCCCGGCGATCAGAAGGGTATCAACACCGGTGGCATCCCAGTCGGCCATGGCATGATCCGCCACCATCCGCAGCCCCGAGGATGTCTCAACCACCCCCGCCTGCGGGCCGACCGTCTCCAGCCGGTACAACGGCGGCATGCCCTGACGGGCCAGAACTTCATTGGCACTGGCAAAAACCTGCATCGGGCCGGTTACATCCAGCATCATCACCTGCGGAAACAGGAAGCAGGCAATCCGGCGGGGAACAGGAGATGGCAGGGTCATCGCAGGCTCCGCAGACAGAAACGGCCCCCGGACAACAGATCCGGGAGCCGTCAGTATCGGCGGGAAGACCCCTGTCATCAATGACAGGCACCCCGCCTATTTTGCCAAAACGTCATCAGATCACAGCGGTCAGCCGCCGAAGTGCGCCGCCAGCAGCGGCACCCCCCAGAACACAGCCCCCACCGATACCGCCAGCAGAACCAGCGCCAGCAGCGGCGACACCATCCGCGGTGCCGGTTCCCCCGGCGGCAGGCTGGCGCGGTCTTTGTAGCCGGTGACCATCGGCTTCACCAGATTCTCCCCCTTCAGGCGATAGACGACCACGGCGCAGACATGCACGATCACCAACGCGATCAGGCCATCGGCGATCAGACCGTGAAACCCGGTGAGAGTATCGGACAGATCCTTACCGACAGTGGCCGCCAGCGGACCTTCCGACAGAATATCGTCATTAGAAAACAGACCGGTGCCCGCCTGCAACAGCAGCAGACTCAACACCGCCAGAATCATCAGCGCCCCGGCCGGATTATGCCCGGCAAACAGCGGGTGCTGACCGGACCGGACCGCCTTCAGATAAGCAATCACAGCCGCCGGCCCCCGCACGAATGATGAAAAACGGGCGGTCGAAGACCCCAGCAGTCCCCACAGGACGCGATAGAGCACCATCGCCAGCACCACCTGCCCCAGCAGCATGTGCAGATCGGTGTTCATGATGGTCTTGCCGCCCGGCAGCGGCAGATCAATCCCCCCGACTGTGCCCGACAGCCACAGTACGGCAAACAGCAACACCAAAATCCAGTGAAACAGCCGAGTCGGCAGATCCCACACCTTCACCATTTTCCTGCTCCTCCTGCTTTTCACAGACAGCGGCCTGTCCAGCGGTCAGCCTCTGCGCCCGCACGCAATGTCACTCCGGTAAGGGTATGGCGGCACCTGCCTGAACGGAACCTTAAATTGCCGCAGCGCAGCATGTCGCGGGGTAAAGTCATGGTTACCGGCTGGTAACCGCATTCCGTGCCTCTTTCGTTCCATGCCCGGTCCACCCCCTTGACGATGGCGCACCCCCTCCCCATACTTTTACCCGTGAACGCCGCAGATGTGGGTTCGCTCCCGCACCGGGAAGAACAGGTTGCGCGCCAGAGAACTGGGCCGACCCTTCCGGACGGGACCAGAGGACCGGCCTGACCGGGTGCAGACCCGTACAGACCGCTGTTACCGTGGTAGCTCAACCGGAGGACCATGGGTGTGGATTTTCCGTTCCGGCAGGCATTCCGTCAAGGAAGACTGTTATATAAAGCCGGACGGGTACAGGACCTGACGCCGAAACAGTGTGTTCCGGCCCCTGAAAATCCATATCTGCCCAGACATCCACCGATTGCGTTGCCACCCGTCTGACCTTCAGACGGGTTTCGTTGTTTTCGGGCTGATGTGCCGATGATCGGACAGACCCCCGGAGACTGTGATCATAAACCCTGCCGCCCTGGCCCCGATGATTGGGCAGGTCTGGCTCTGACATCGCTTTTCGGAGGATGTATCATGTCTCAGTTCGATTTTGCTCCGCTGTTCCGTGCTGGCGTCGGTTTTGACCGGCTGGCCCGTCTGGCGGAAACCGCCCTGCAACAGGCCGGTGAGCAGTCCACGGCTTACCCCCCGTACAATATTGAAAAGCATGGCGAAGACGCTTACGCAATCACTCTGGCCGTGGCCGGGTTTGCCGAAAGCGACCTCGACATTGAAATCACCGGCGAAATGCTGACCGTGCGCGGCAGCCGCAAGACCGCCGAAACCGCTCAGGCTGACTCCCCAGAAAGCCCGGCGGCGGAGTCTGCTGCCCCTGCCCGTCCCGCCCGTCAGGTTCTGCACCGAGGCATCGCCGAACGCGACTTTGTCCGGCGCTTCCAGCTGGCGGACCACATGCGTGTCACCGGGGCTGCACTTGAAAACGGTCTGCTGACCGTCACCCTGCTGCGTGAGGTGCCGGAAGCGGCCAAGCCGCGCCACATCCCGATCGCCCGCACCGTCAGCGCCCCGGCGCTGCCCCACGCGGCCTGACCTTTCCACCCGTCGCTCCGGGGCACGCTGGCCGTCGCCCCGGAATGACACCGTCAAAACCGGCAGCCTGACTCCCCGGCTGTTCTCCCCCTTCTCTCCGGTTTACAGGGTGCCCCGATGAGCTTTATCTCCGCCCTTCCCGCCTTTTCTCAGGATGGCAATCTGCCCGGCTACATGGCCCGGATCCGCAGCTACCCTCTGCTGACCCCGGAAGAGGAAATGGATCTGGCCACCCGATACGCTGAGACCAAGGATGAACATCTGGCAAACCGCCTGATCACCAGCCATCTGCGTCTGGTGGTCAAAATGGCGATGCAGTACCGCCGTTATGGTCTGCCGATGGCCGACATCATCGCCGAAGGTAATCTTGGCCTGATCAAGGCTGTTCAGAAGTTTGAGCCCAGCCGCGGCTTCCGTCTGGCGACCTATGCCATGTGGTGGATCCGGGCCTCGATCAATGAATACATCCTCAATTCGTGGTCGCTGGTGAAGATCGGCACCGTCTCCACCCAGAAACGGATTTTCTATAACCTGCGCAAGCTGAAAGCCCAGCTCGGTGCCTATGAGGACGGTCCGCTGAGAGATGAGCAGGCCAGCCGCATCGCCGCCATCCTTGATGTGCGGAAAGATGATGTGCTGGCAATGGACGCCCGCCTCAGTGGCCGCGACAGCTCCCTCAACGCCCTGATCGGCGAAGATGGCGACAGTGAACGGATCGACCTGCTGATGGATGACAGCCCGAATCAGGAAGAAACGTTCGTCTCCCTGCAGGAACGCAGCCGGTCGCATACGTTGGTCCATACCGCGATGGAAGTGCTGAACGACCGCGAGAAGCAGATCATCACCGCCCGGCGTCTGCAGGATGACCCGGCAACGCTGGAAAGTCTGGGCGAACATTACGGTCTGTCCCGTGAGCGGGTCCGGCAGATCGAAGTCCGCGCCATGGAAAAGCTGGAAGGCAAAATCCGTGAACTGGTGAACCGCGAGAAGCAGGGAATCCGCCGGGCACTGGATACCTTCCGCAAGCCGCTTCAGTCCGCGTTTGCCAGCACCAACATGACCCCGGCCTACGGCTGATCCTGACTGAATATTAAATTCCCTGAACAGGCCGCAGCCGGTTTCCCCCGGTGCGGCCTGTTGCATTGCACGCCGGTCGGCCTTGCCCCTATTGCAGACATTGGATCAGGGCCTGCATCACCTGCCGGTTGGCATCTTCCCCAATCAGACGGTCCAGCTTCATCCGGGTCAGCTGTCCGGCGTAACGGTTCCGTTCTGTCAGGGCTTGCATGACCTCGTTAATATTGCCTTTCGTCCAGACTGGCCGGGTCTGTCCCCAGAAACAGCGACAATCCGTGCGGGTGAACGTGGCGGCACAGGCGGTGATCACCTCGCGGCCAATATCATCCTCGATTCCGGCTGCCGGATCTGCCTCGCTCCGCAGGGCCTGCCAGACCGGAGCTGGATCCAGCAGACCGGTCATCCACGCACCACCCAGAAAAATCAGTCCCATCAACAGACCGGCGGCAAATCCTTTGATTGCCGAACGGAACGGGTGCAGCCGCCGCCGGACCCGGTGGCGCAGCCCCGGCCTGCGGGTGGCAGCGGGGCCGCCATGGTGCCCGGCAGAGCCCCCGGCATGTCCGCCGCCGTCAGCACGCCCCGCGGTCCCGAATCCTGATCCGTCATGCCGCAACGGCCCATCGCCAGCCGGGGGCCGCGCACCGGGTTTCGCATCATCATGATGATATGGTCCGGTATAGGGGTTCCAGTCGGGGGGAAGAGCCCCCGGCGGCAGGGCCGGTGCCTTACCTTCAGGGCCGGCGGCATCCGGCCTGACAGGATGAGAAATGGCATCGGGCTGACTGTGATGAACCGGTGTCCCAGTCGGGACAGGCCCGTGGCCTGATGCATGAAACGTAGACATTCTGTCTCTCCCTGCGCCCCTCCGGCGGTTGACCCGCTGCAGGCGGAAAACCGCGCCACAGGTCAGGTTTCCCGATCAATCACTGCCCCTTACGACAAAGATACCACGAAAGCGTATCAAGTGAGAATTCCTGCTGGTTTCCGGACCTTGCCCCGCACTATACTGCGCCCGCAATGCTGAAAATGACCCGTTATCTCTTACGTCATCTTATTGCCGGGACCGTGCTGGTCACTGCCGGCCTTTTGTGCATTCTGTGGCTGACACAGTCTTTGCGCTTCGTCGAGATGATCGTGACGCAAGGCCTGTCAGTGGGCAACTTCCTGGCCCTGACCGGTCTGCTGCTGCCGAACTTTCTGGTGGTCGTGCTGCCGATTGCCCTCTTCGGGGTGGTCCTGTTCACATACAACCGCCTTTCCGTGGACAGGGAGCTGGTGGTCCTAAGGGCTGCCGGGATAGGGCCGGTCGCCCTGTCGCGGGCCGCACTGCTGCTGGCACTGGCGGTCACGGCAGTCGTCTACAGCATCACCTTATATCTGGGGCCACTGTCAGCCCGGGCCTTCAAGGACATGCAGTGGTCGTTCCGGCATGACATGTCCCGTCTGCTGATTCAGGAAGGCACGTTCACCCAGATGGGACGGGGCCTGACTCTTTATGTGCGCTCCCGCACCCCTGACGGTGAGCTTCTGAACATCATGCTGCATGACGAACGGCGGGAAAAAGTGGTCTCAACCATGATGGCAGAACGTGGAGCTCTGGTGGATGGCCCCAACGGCCCCCGGGTCGTTCTTGTCAACGGCAACCGCCAGGAAGTCGAACGCGGCACCGGAATTATGTCCCTGCTGCACTTTCAGACGTACACAATGGACATAAGCAAAGACGAAGGAACAGGCGGAACCCGGGTAGCTGAAGCGCCGGAACGCTCTCTGACGGAGCTTTTTTCAGCCAAGGTCGGTGATGACAACGGCGCCATCGGAGAAACCCAGATCCTGCGCTTCCGGTCAGAGGCCCACCAACGGATCGCAAACCCGATCAGCGCCGTTGCGTATACCTTACTGGCCCTTGCCATTCTGCTGGGGGGATCGTTCAACCGTCGCGGTAACGGGCCCCGGCTCATTCTGGCAGTCTCAGCCATGGTTGTGATTCAGGCCCTGATCGTCAGTGCCGGGAATCTCGCAGCAAAATCCGAAACGATGGTGCCGCTGATTTATGCCGTTGTCCTGTTACCTATTCCGGTGGCATTTTTTGCCCTGTTGAAACCGGATTTCTTTTCTTCTCTTTTGATGCGGCCAAGACGCCCGACCCCTCAGGAGCCCAGCTGATGCGCCGGACACGCCGCCTGATCCCGTTTTCTCCCGCATCTCTGGCCTATGCCTCCTTCCTTGCCAGCTGTCTGGCAACCGTTGCCTTTCCTGCCGGGGCTGCCACCCAGCCTGCCGCTCAGACCGGGGCGCCCTCTGGGGCAGGCACAGCTGACGAGCCGTCCACCGAAGGCCGGGCGGTCATCACCGCCGACGAACTGTCCCACGACAAGAACCTTGATACCGTTACCGCACGCGGCAAGGTCGAAGTGCAGTATCAGGGGCGGATCCTGCTGGCAGACACGGTCAACTATCAGGTAACCGCCGACCGGGCCAGTGCCACCGGCAACGTCATCATCACCGAACTTGACGGCACCACCACCTTTGCCGACTTTGCCGAGCTGAGCGGGGACCTCAAGGAAGGTTTCGTCCGGGAAGTCAAGTTCCTGCTGACTGACGGGTCGCGGGCAGCAGCCAGGACCGCCACCCGGAAGACCGATGCCAGTGGTAACGCCATCACCGAGATGGAAAATGCCATCTATTCTCCCTGCGATGTCTGCTCCGACACCCCGGGCAGCGATACCCGCATCTGGCAGATCAAATCCAAACGGGTGGTCCATGACCAGAAGGCAGGAGATATCACCTATAACGACATGTGGTTTGAACTGTTCGGGATGCCGGTGGCCTACACCCCGTACATGTCTCACCCAGACCCCAGCGTTAAGCGGCGCTCCGGTTTTCTGCCACCGTCTTACCGGGTCAATAATCAGTTAGGGGTCGGCGTCAACATCCCCTACTTCTTCGTGATTGATGACCAGCAGGATGCCACGCTGGCAATCATGCCCAGTACCAATGAAAATCCGGTACTGAGCGGTGAATACCGTGGGGTCAGCCGGAAAGCCTCACTGGCAATGTCCGGGTCTGTCACACAGGATAAAGACGACCAGATCCGCAATCACTTCAAAGGCAAAGCCGTTGCGAATCTGGATAATGCTTATCGAGTCGGCGCCGATGTCAACCTCACCTCAGACCGCACCTATATGCGACGTTACCGCTTTGGCAATCAAAGCTATCTGACCAGTCGCGGCTATATCGAGGGCTTCAGCCGGCGTTCTTACGCCTCTGCCGAGGCCCTGTATTTTCAGAATCTCAGTTCACTGGCCACCACCCGGGGCGACCTGCCGATTGCAGCCCCGGTTGCCAGCTGGAACTATTCCAGCGAACCCGGTACCCGCGGAGCCTATACGACCGTCGATATAACATCGGCGGCCGTCACCCGGATGAGCGGGACAAGCAGCCGTCGCGTCAGCGCTGAATATGGCTGGCATCTGCCCTACATCGGGCCGATCGGCGACGTGTACCGCCTTGATGTCGGCATGAGCGGCGATGCCTATCACGTCGAAGATGTGATGACCGGCAGTGGTGAATATTACACCGGGGCCAAGGGCAGGGTTACACCTCTGGCGGCCCTGACCTGGAGCCTGCCGCTCGAACGCCGAAACGGACAGTGGACAGAGGTCATCCGCCCGATTGTACAGGGCGTCAGCACACAGGGCTCAACAAATCCCTCTGAAATCCCGAATGAAGACAGCTATGCTGTTGAATTTGACGATACAAATCTGTTTTCCCCCAACCGTTTCGGCGGACGGGATCGTATTGAGTCGGGCACTCGGGTCAGTTACGGCATGGAATACACTGCGTCCCATGCCCGGGTCGGAGCGATCAACGCCTTGGTCGGTCAATCTTACCGTCTTAGCGGTACCGGTCACTCCGCTTTTCCGGTCAACTCAGGGCTTGATAAAGACCTGTCAGACGTTGTCGGCCGCATGGTGCTTCGACCGTCATCAAATCTGGATCTGATCTATCGCTTCCGTGCAGACGGCGAAACCCTTGATCTGCACCGCAGTGAAGCAGCCGTGCGGGTCGGTCCGCGGGCCCTCAGCCTCTATACCGCCTACGCCCAGCTCGACCGGGCAGAAGATTCCTCCGCTATCCTACAGAAGCGTCAGGAAGCGTCGGTCACCGTGCAATCACAGTTCAGTCAATATTGGCTCAGTCAGGTTGGCCTTCGCTATGATCTGGCGGATAACGGCGGCCCGCTCGAAGTCGGCGGAACTCTTGCCTATGAAGACGAATGCTTCGGGCTCGCTCTGTCTGTCAACCGCAGTTATACCTATGATGTTGACTATGATGGCAGCTTTAGTGTCGGCCTGCGCTTTGCCTTCAAGACACTGGGTGACTTTTCGACATCATCAAGCGGGCTTGGATTTTAACAGCACCTGATGATTAGGCTGCCAGATAAGGGACCAGACACAATGCAGTGCAAGCGCCTCTTTCCCCGCCATCGCGGTGCAGACCGGTTGAAGGCCACCACGCGGTCTGCCCTGCTGTCTGTCGGGCTGACCGCACTGGCTCTGCCGGTCTACGGCACGCTGTCGCCGGTGGCGCAGGCCCAGCAGATGCAGGTGCAGCGGATTGCCGCCGTCGTCAACGATGATGCAGTCACCGTGCGGGATGTCGAAGACCGCATGAATATGCTGATCGGCACGTCCAGCCTGCCCGACTCTCCCGACACCCGTCGGCGTCTGATGCCGCGTGTCCTGCAAATTCTGATCGAAGAGCGGCTGAAGCTGCAGGAAGCCAAGAGGCTCAACATCGCCATCACCGAAGCGGATCTGGACTCAGCACGCCGCCAGATTGAGACCAACAACCGTATGCCTCCGGGGTCTCTGGCCGCCAGCATGCGTCAGAAAGGCGTTGACCCGGCATCGCTGGACAAACAGCTGCGGTCTGACATTGCCTGGGCAAAAGTGGTCCAGAATTCGCTGCGCCGTCAGGTCTCCGTCGAGCAGGAGGAAGTCGCAGCCGTCCTTTCCACCCTGCGGGAAAATCTTGGCAAACCCCAGCGCCTGCTGGGTGAAATTGTTCTGCCTTTCAATGATGAGGCTGAAGAACAGCAGGCCCGGGCCCTTGCAGACCGCCTTGGCGAGCAGCTGAAGCAGGGTGCGGCGTTTTCAGCACTGGCCCGCCAGTTCTCCGGCTCATCGACCGCTGCCGTCGGCGGCGATCTGGGCTGGGTCACGGAAGGACAGCTTGATCCGGAACTGGAAGAGGCCGTCAGCACCCTGAAACCCGGGATGATGGCTGGCCCGGTGGTCAGCGGTGGCAGTCTGCATCTGATTGTTCTGCGTGATGTGCGGGAAACCAAGCGCCTGCCGCCGGAAGCCACCCCGGTCCGGCTGAGCCAGCTGTTTTTCCCCTCGAAGGGTGGTGCGGCGATCCCGGCAGAAAGCCGCGACGACATCATCGCCACCCTCGCTGAAACCGCCAAAGGCTGCGAGGATGTCGACCGGCTGGCCGATCAGGTCCGCCTGCCAAACTCCGGCAGTATCGGGACCATGAAGCCCGCAGATCTGCCCCCTGCCGTCGGATCGGTGGTTGCCACCCTGAAGGAAAATACACTCAGTGCTCCGATTGAGCTGCCTTCCGGGACCGTGGTGGCGATGGTCTGCGAACGGAAGGATGCCGATGGCATGCCCAGCCGTGAGGACATCGAACGGAAACTGGAAGCCGAAAAGCTGGAACGGCTGGCACAGCGGACCCTGCGGGATCTGCGCCGTAAAGCCCTGATCGATATCCGGATCTGACCGGCCATGACTGCTCCGCTTGCCGTCACTATGGGCGACCCGGCCGGGGTCGGGGGTGATCTGACCCTGATGGCGTGGCAGCAGCGGACCACTGCCGCCCTGCCCGCCTTTGTCGCGCTGGACGATCCTGACCGTCTGCGATCCCTTGCTACACGGCTGGGCGTTGCGGTGCCGGTGATTGAGGTCAGCAGCCCGGAACAGGCACCAGCCGTTTTCCCGACCGCCCTGCCGGTGCTGCCGGTGCACCTGCCGACGCCAGCCCGGCCGGGTAATCCCGCCCCCGGACACACAGCGGCAGTCCTGTCTTCCATTCAACAGGCTGTCGCCTTCAGCCGCAGCGGAGCCGCCGGTGCGGTGGTGACGCAACCCATCAATAAAAAGGTCCTGCAGGACGGCGGCTTCAGCTTCCCCGGCCATACCGAATATCTGGCCCATCTGGCGGCTGCCCCCGGCGAACCGGATCCGCTGCCGGTGATGATGCTGGCCTGCCCGGCCCTGCGGGTGGTTCCGGTGACCATTCATCAATCCCTGCGCAGCGTGCCCGACAGTCTGACAACGGATCTGATCGTTGCCCGTGGCCAGATCACTGCGGAAGCCCTGCGCCATCAGTTCGGCATCCCCGCGCCCCGGCTTGGCGTTGCCGGGCTAAACCCCCATGCCGGCGAAAACGGGGCGATGGGACACGAGGATCAGGCGATTGTCGCCCCGGCAGTTGCCCGGCTGCAGGCGATGGGGATCAAAGCCATCGGCCCGCTGCCTGCCGACACGATGTTTCATGCCGAGGCCAGGGCAACCTATGATGCGGCCCTGTGCATGTATCACGATCAGGCCCTGATTCCGATCAAAACGCTGGATTTCCATGGGGGCGTCAACGTCACCCTTGGCCTGCCCTTCATCCGCACCTCGCCGGATCATGGCACGGCCTATGCTCTGGCCGGAACGGGGTCTGCCAACCCATCCAGCTTTTTTGCAGCCCTGACGCTGGCGGCGGCCATGGCCAGCCATCGTTGCTGAACCGACCGCCCCCGTATCCCTCCCCCCCCGATCATCACCCTGCCGAAAGAACTGCCCATGCCCTCCGCTTTCCCGGATCACCCGGTCCATCCCCTGCCGCCGCTGCGCGAGGTGATCGCTCAGCATGATCTGCAGGCGAAGAAGAGCCTTGGGCAAAACTTTCTGTTTGACCTGAACCTGACCGGCCGGATTGCCCGTGGCGGCGGGGATCTGGGAACCGGCACGACCTTTGAGATCGGGCCCGGCCCGGGTGGACTGACACGGGCCCTGCTGGAAGAAGGGGCCCGGCAGGTGATCGCGATTGAGCGTGATCCGCGCATGCTGCCGATTCAGGCCGAAATCGCCGCCGCCTATCCGGACCGGCTGACCGTCGTGCAGGCCGATGCTCTGGAAATCGATCTGACCACGCTGGGTGAGGCCCCGCGCCGGATTGTCGCCAACCTGCCTTATAATGTCGCCACCCCGCTGATCCTGCGCTGGCTGGCCTCCATCAACAGCTTCGCCTGTATTGTGGTCATGCTCCAGAAAGAAGTCGTAGACCGTCTGGCGGCGGCACCCCGCACCAAAGACTACGGCAGACTGTCCGTCATCACCCAGTGGCTGTGTACGGTGGAGCCGCTGTTTGACGTCAATCCCCGGGCCTTTGTTCCCCCGCCGAAAGTGACATCGACGGTGGTGCGGCTGACGCCCCGCCCTGCCCCCCTGGCCCCCTGCGACTTCAAAGCGCTGGAAGCCGTGACGGCCGCAGCCTTCAACCAGCGGCGCAAAATGCTGCGGGCCAGCCTGAAAGGGCTGGGCCGCATGCTGCCCGACGGCATGGATGCTGAAGCCCTGTGCGCTGCTGCCGACATTCCGCCGACAGCACGGGCGGAAGAACTGAGCGTCGAGCAGTTCTGCACCCTTGCCCGCCTGTGCAACGCCCCCGGGACCTGAGAGTGCCTTTTCGGGCCATTACCAGCGGCCCCCATGGATGCCTTCATAAAATTTGATGAAGTTCTTATAAAATCTATAGGGTAAAGCGGTTTTTTTGGGGATAACCGCTCGCAAAGCGCTGCAACATTACGCTGCCTGGTGTACACATAAAGAAGATCCGGGGAGGGATCAGGCGGGCAGGATCTGATCTGCGTCCGCAGTGTGGATTGCGGACACTTTTTCCCCATAAGGAACAGAAGGGTCTGCCGCCGATAGCGTTGATGGCATTCGAGGAGCACGATGATGCCGTCGGTTCAGTCGACTGAAACAGTAGAAGCCGCCGACCTGTCGTTGCTGACGGTCTGCGTCTGGTGTCCGGATCCGCTGGTGGAGGAAGCCCTGATGGCATCCCTGACTGCGGAAGGGGTGACCGCCCCGATAAAGCCGCAAAGCTGGGCCCATCTGCAGACAATCCTGTCAACAGGCCACCCGGATGTGCTGTATGCACTGGTCAGCCCGGCAACACTGCCGCAGATTGCTGAGCTGTTCCGCGCCATCCGTACCGGGGATGTCGGCAGCAATCCGTTTCTGGCGCTGGACGTCGTCACACGCTATCCGCAGTCGCCGGTTCTTGAGACCATGGTCGATGCCGGGGCGGATGATATCCTGCCCTACCACTGGCCCCAGCATTATGTGCGGGAACGGCTGGTCCATCTGGCCTTAAAACGGAAAAAATTCGTTATCACATCCGCCTATGTCGGTCCGGACCGTCGCCGCACCCCACGCCCCGGGGATCAGCCGGAGCCGTTGTTCGATGTGCCCAATCCGGTCAAAGCCAAAGCGGTTGACGGCATCAGCACCGATGACCTGATTGCGCAGATCGAGGTTGCCCGCGACCAGATGCTGGCAGAACGGATGGGCCGCCTCGGCCTCTATCTGGCCCGCTGTGTCATGGATATCCGCGAGACAACCCTGGCCCCGCGCGATGGCATGGTGATGCCGCTGACGCAGGACGATAAGCGCATCATCGCAGCCTCAACCACTATCAACAGCCTTGCCAGCCGCCTTGACGGTCCGGCCCGCTGGAGCGCTTCAGCCGCTAATGAAACCATCCGGCTGGCCCGGCTGGTGATGGCCCTGTCGCATGAAGGGACGGAACATCCCGACCCGAAAGCGCTGCAGGTGGCAGCACGCCAGTACCTGAACCGCTTTGGCTCCACCGCAGATACCACTGCCTTACAGAACTAAGGGCACGGGGCAAACCTGACAGACAGACGGGGGCGACAGGATCGCCCCCGTTCTGCCTTCAACCATCCTGCCGCATCCCGTTAACGAACTGCGCCAGCCCCATCTGCCGGGTCCGCTTCAGGCGCTCCGCCCGCAGAATTGCCTGCACCGCCAGAATACTGTCTTCAATATCGACATTAACCACCACGTAGTCGTATTCCGGCCAGTGACTCATCTCATCGCTGGCCTTCGACATACGCTTACGCACCACCTCTTCCGGGTCCTGCGCGCGGCCACGCAGGCGGCGCTCCAGCTCCTCAAGAGACGGCGGCAGGATAAAGACGCTGACGAGATCTTCCCGCGCGTTCTGGGCCAGCTGCTGGGTCCCCTGCCAGTCGATATCAAACAGAACGTCACGCCCGTCCCGCAGGGCCTCTTCAACCGGCTGGCGGGGCGTACCGTAATAATTGTCAAACACCTTGGCATGCTCCAGCATGCCGCCCTGCGCGACCATCGCCTGTACATCGGGGATCGACCGGAAGAAATAATCAACGCCATCAACTTCGCCGGGGCGCGGCGGGCGGGTGGTCATCGACACTGACATCGACAAACGCGGGTCCCGTTCCAGCAGAGCCCGGGAAATGGTCGACTTACCAGCCCCCGACGGCGATGACAGCACCAGCATCACCCCACGGCTCCGCACCGGCACAGCCTGCCCGTTCATGTCCTGTCCCCCTTGTTTATTCGACATTCTGCACCTGCTCCCGGAGTTGATCGATCACCGTCTTCAGCTCCAGCCCGATCCGCGTCAGGGCCGTGTCCTGCGCCTTGGAGCACAGGGTGTTGGCCTCGCGGTTGAATTCCTGACAGAGGAAATCGAGCCGCCGCCCCACCGGCCCACCGGCATCGAGAAGCTCCATCGCCTGCGCAATATGCGCAACCAGACGGTCCAGCTCTTCCCGCACGTCCTGCCGGGTGGCAATCAGGGCCAGCTCCTGCGCCAGACGGTCTTCACTGACTGGCACCTTCGCCTCAAGAAGTTGACTGAGGGCAGCCCGCAGGCGGTCCTGCATCGCGTCAGGGCGGGCCGATGCCGTCTGCCCGGCACGGCTGACCAGATCAGCGATCGTCGCCAGATGCGCCCGCAAAATGGTGTTCAGGCGCGCCCCTTCCTCGTGACGGGCGGCCTTCAGCCCGGTCAGCGCCTGATCGAGGCTCGCCAGCATCTCTGTTTCCAGTGCCTTACGGGCCTCGTCATCAGGCTCCTCCGCCTCGACGGTTTCCAGCACACCGCGCACCTGCAACAGGCCATCAAAGCTCGGCGGCTGCACATGCAGCGGCAGATCGCGGGCCAGATCCATCAGCTGGGCCAGCAGGGCCTGATTGATCCGCACCTGCCCGCCTCCGGCAGCAGCATCGGTCCGGGTCTGCAGGCTGACGGTCACACTGCCACGGGTCAGATGTCTGGCGACCAGTTCCTTCGCCGGGGCCTCCAGCGCGTCGAACCCGTTCGGCCAGCGGACACGGACATCAAGCCCCTTGCCGTTGACACTACGGGCCTCCCAGGTCCACGACAGGCCCATCTCGGGCCGCTGCCCCCCGGAACGGGCAAAGCCGGTCATGCTGGCAATCGTCTTCATCTGTCAGGTCTCCTGTCCACAGGGGCTGTGGTTCTGTCGCCGGAGCGAGTTATACCGCCGGACGACCGCAAAGGCCAGTCCACCAAAAAAGCCGAGCCGCCGCCGGAAATCCCGGCTAAACTCATGACATGACCAGACATTCCGCCAAACCGACCCGCAATGGTCCCCGCAGGCCAGACCATAAGCATCCAGACAGACCGGATATGGTCTCTCTGACGGTTCTGGTTCCCCGTGACCGGGCGGGGCAGGTCAAGCACTACGCCCAGCGCATCAGCCGCAACCGTCCGGCCCGGCGGGAAGAGGTGCTGCAACAGCTGCGACACCATGCGCGGGAGTTTCAGGCTAGGTTTGGGGTCCGCTCTCTCGCCCTGTTCGGCAGCGTGGCCCACAATGAAAGCCGCCGCGAGAGCGATGTCGATCTGCTGGTCGAGTTTCTGCCCGGCCGCCCTGACGGCATGCTGGAATTCGTCGCCCTGAAGGGCTGGCTGGAAAGCCTGCTCGACCGGCCGGTCGACCTGATCACCCCGGACAATATCAAGCCCCGGATCCGCGACCGCATCCTGCAGGAGGCCATTCATGTCTTTTAAGGACAAGGACTGGCGGGTCAGAATTGATGACATGCTGGAAGCCCTGAGCCGGTGTCAGCGCTATACCGAGGGGATGAACGAACTGAGTTTTATCGCGGACTCACGCACCATTGATGCCGTCGCCCGCAATCTGGAAATCATCGGCGAAGCGGCGAATAAGGTCCCCGATGATATCACTGCGGCCCATCCGATGATCCCGTGGGCTGCTCTGGCGGAAATTCGCCACATTCTGATTCATGAATACCATTCAGTCGATGCGTCGCTGCTGTACCGCACGGTGCGCAATGACCTGCCCCCGCTGCAGCCGCTGCTGATGGCTGTATTGGGGCCGGAACATCCGCATCCCCCCGCTGCCCCCTGACGGGAGATCCCGATGGCCCCCCTGCCCGCCCCCCGCCATATCTGTATCACCGGTGCGTCGTCCGGCATCGGGGAAGCCTTGGCCCTGACCTATGCCGAACCGGGGGTCCGGCTGCTGCTGACCGGCCAGAACCAGATCCGCTGCAAAGCCATCGCCGAGGCCTGCCGTCAGCGCGGGGCAATCGTGGAAAGCGTGATTGTCGATGTCACCGATACCGACGCTATGGCAGTTCTGCTGACTGCCGCCGACGACTTACAGCCGCTGGATCTGGTGATTGCCAACGCTGGCATTGCCGAAAGCGCCGCCGATCCGCGCCGGGTGTTCGAGGTGAATGTTCTTGGGGTGGTGAACACCGTTCTGCCCGTGATTGAACGGATGAAACAGCGGCGCAGCGGCCAGATTGCACTGGTGTCGTCACTTGCCGGATACCGTGGCCTGCCGGGGGCCGCTGCCTACAGCGCCAGCAAAGCCGCCGTCAGGGCATGGGGGGAAGCCTTGCGTGGCAGCCTTGCCCCCTATGGAATCGGAGTGTCCACCATTCTGCCGGGCTTCGTCGTCAGCCGGATCACCGACCGCAACACGTTTCCGATGCCCTTCCTGATGCCCGCAGACAAGGCTGCCGCCCTGATCCGCAGGCGGCTGGGCCGCAACCGGGCACGCATTGCTTTCCCGTGGCAAATGGCACTTGCGGGCTGGCTGCTGTCAGCCCTGCCCGGCTGGCTGTGCGACCGTCTGGTCCGCCGCCTGCCCGCCAAAGAGACCTGAGGTCACTTTCCCTTCAGGGTCAGCCGGTCATTCCAGAAGCCGCTGAAATCAGCGGCGGGCAGCGGCTTGGCAATCCAGTACCCCTGAAAAGTATTGCAGCCCATTTCGCGCAGCAGGGTGGCATGATCCAGCGTCTCCACCCCTTCCGCGACCACGCTGAAGCCCAGATTCTGAGCCAGCGTGACAATCGTGGTGACAATGGCCGCATCCTTGGGGTTCCGGGCGGCATCACGCACAAAGGTCTGGTCGATCTTCAGGGTATCAATCGGGAAGGTCTTGAGATAATTGAGCGAAGAATACCCCGTCCCGAAGTCATCCATCGACAGGGTGACCCCCAGCTCTTTCAGCTCATGCAGGATTGCAACGGCCCGCGTCACATCGCCGGACATGACACTTTCGGTGATCTCAAGATCCAGCCGTGACGGCGGCAGATCGGTCTCTTCAAGAATCTGCGCCACACTGACCACAAAAGCCGGATCCTGAAACTGGCGGACCGAAACGTTGACCGAAACGCTGGGAATATCCATGCCATTGCGCAGCCAGCGGACCATCTGCAGACAGGCACGCCGCAACACCCAGCGGCCAATCGGCACGATCAGGCCGGTTTCTTCGGCAATCGGTATAAACTCCGCCGGGCTGACCATCCCCATCACCGGATGGCGCCAGCGCACCAGAGCCTCGGCCCCCTGCACATCCATTGAATGGGCGCAGACCTTCGGCTGATAGAACAGCTCCAGCTCTCCGCGCGCCGCCGCCAGCCGCAGATCGTTTTCGAGGCTCAGCAGCTCCGGAGTCGCCTGCGACAGCGACGGATCATAAATGGTGTAGCGGCGGACCGCGTTCTTCTTGGACTGATACATGGCGATATCAGCCGTGCGCAGCACATCGCTGACCGTGGTGCCATGATCAGGGAAGTAAGAAATCCCGATCGACGGCAGACAGAACTGCTCTGTCCCCAGCAGGGAAAACGGCTCTGACAGGCTGTAGAGGACCTTATCGGCCATATCAATGCCGTCCTGATCCTGCGCCACATCCGTCATCAGGATCAGAAACTCATCCCCCCCCAGACGGCCAATGGTATCATCGGGCTTGGTGCAATGGCGCAGACGCTTGGCCACCATCCGCAGCAGCTCATCCCCGACAGCGTGGCCGTAGGTATCGTTAATAACCTTGAAACGGTCGAGATCGAGGAACAGAACACAGCCCTTCCGGCCCTCTGCCAGACATTTTTCCAGGGCCTGCTCCAGACGCTCGATCACCAGACGCCGGTTCGGCAACCGGGTCAGCATATCATAATTGGCATGGAAGCGGACGTAGGCCTCGTCACTCTTCCGGCTGGTGATATCGGCGACGTGCAGCACAAAATGGCTGATCTGTCCGTCCGGCAGGCGGACCGGGGCCACTGAAAGCTCTGCCGGAAACACCTCACCCCCGCGGCGGGTGGCAAAAATCTCACCGTTATAGGTACCGGACTGACTGACCCGCTCCAGAATCGTGGTCAGATAACTGCGTTCATGCAGCCCGTCGGCGACCAGCGGCAGCGGTTGCCCGGTCAGGGCTGCGGCATCCTGCCCGGTGACTGCCGCAAAGGCCGGGTTAACGGCATAGACCCGCCCTTCGGTATCCAGTACGGCAATCCCTTCCGCCGTGCTGTCAAACACCTTGGCCAGAAGGCGGATCTCTTCCTCCCGGCGGCGGCGGTCGGAAATATCCTCAACGGTTCCTTCGTAATACCGGATCTGCCCGCTGGAATCGCGGACACAGCGGGCATTTTCGGTAATCCAGATCTGCGATCCGTCCTGGCGGAAAATCTGGGCCTCGAAATTGTGGACGACCCCGTTGCGTTCCATCAGCTCGAGAAAAACCGCGCGGCGGTGAGGGTCCACATAGAGCTGGCTGGCAATATCCGTCAGCCCCGCCATCAATGCATTGACCGATGGATACCCATAGATCCGCGCCAGCGCCGGGTTAACCCGCAGATAGCGCCCGTCCGGTGTGGTCTGATAGATCCCTTCCTGCGCATTCTCGAAGATACTGCGGTACTGGGCCTCAGACTCCCGCAGCTGCTCCGACAGATAGGCCGTCAGCGAGGAAGCCGCCCGCAGGGAAACGATATACTGCCCGCATCCCTGCTTTGTGGTGCAGTCTTCCCCCGCCAGCAGGCGCAGCGACAGGCACAGGATTTGCCCCACCTTGGGGCCGGAGGCCACCCGCAAGGCCAGACTTTTGCCGGTTTCCGGCGGCAGGCTGTCTCCCTCGACGGCGGTCAGATCCGGGAATGCCTCAAACAGACTTTCCGCATTCTGCCCAATCAGATCCGTCAGGGGAAAGCCGAGCAGCTCGCAGCAGGACGCATTGGCCTGAACGACAACGGCCCCCGACAGAATCATCATTCCATCGGGGAGCACATTCAACAGGAGGTCTGACAGCAGCCTCCCGGAGGAGTCTCCGTAAACGCTCACCCCACTTGTCCCCCACGCGTCTTTGCGCCCGCACCCTCTCCGGGATGCGTATTAGAAGGAGAGTTTACGGCAAGCCTTTCCCCGTACGCAACGTAAAGAGCGCATATCGCACCTGAGAATAGGTATATTATACAAAGCTAAGTCTTAAATCTTCCGTCATCGCCGAAACCGGAAGAAATCAACATCATTTTATTGATATATAATAATAATTTCAAAACAGCAGTTTCTCGGCACCTTCGCAGACAAAACACCCCTTAGGTGATCATCCGGCTAAGAATCCCGCACTTCTCATTCGCGCACCCCTCCGGGCTATCCCGGAAGGCATGATAGAAAGACAAAAAGGCGCCTCCCAACCGGCAGGCGCCTTTTTTCAGCCCATCATCTGGATCGCTAAAGACGGCAGGCCGTCAGTCCCGGCCGCTGGCCAGCGCGGTGGTCACCAGCAGCATGACAGCCGTCATGAACAGGCCGAAGTAAATAACGGCATGAGCAATGCCCACACCATAAACAGAGCCGATATAGATCGACAGATACACCAGAAGCCCGACCAGACCGATCAGGACGATTCCAAATGTCTTCCCGGTAACCGACATGACGACATTCTCCTTTGAAGTCTGTCTGCCGCAGGCCGCTCAGCCCCCTCGGCCCAGCCCCCGGCACCCCTTATGACGCAGTCCTGCGTGACATGCCATGTGCTGCAACACAGCTTTAAAAGCCGCGCCAGCATTACCCGTAAATTTTTAGTGGAATCGCGACACACTGTCCATCATTACCGGGCACAGACTGGAAGGACTCCAGAATATTACAGCACCCGGGGCACAGAGAGGCACCGTGTGTCTAGCCCGACATACACCCTGAAGCTAAACCCCTTGATTTAGGCCGAAGTATCGATCCACCACCCTTTTCCGCAAGAGGAGGCTTTGACCCGGAACATCCCGGCATGGCTAACTTAGGAACACCTGCCCCCCTCAACGCCACCGGATTATCCTGTATGACCCGCCCCCCGCACCCGGACCGACAGAGCAGCCTTCCGCAGGCACAGCCGACCGGCGGGACCTCGCACCTTTCATCTCCGGCACCTCTGGCGGATGCCTCTTTTATCGGTCATCACCAGCAGATTGACCGGGCCCTGCATTATCTGCAGCAGGCCAGCCTGACGTTCTGCAGCGAATCGGCAGAGGGGCCGGATCTCCCGGCACCCGACCTGATCAGCGCCCTGTCCGGCGTGAAAGAAGCCGCAGCCGAACACTTTGCACACGAAGAAAAACTGATGGAAGACACCGGCTTCGATCAGACCGATGAACACCGGCAGACCCACCGCTTTTTCCTGACGCTGATCCAGATGGAAATGGATGCCCTGCTGCGGGGCAAGCCAGTACAGGGCGATCCCCTGTGTCAGACACTGCAGAGCTGGCTGATCGCGCATTCACGCCATCAGGATGCTGAACTGGCCTTGTTTCTGTGCCGAGGCGGGCCGGATCTGAAGCTGTCGTTCTGATCCCCGCACCCATCAAGTTCCCGGCATTGGCCGAACAGGTAATGTCCGGCGGAGAACAGACTGCGACAGCCTGTTACCAGGTGCGCTGACGGCCCCCGTCCTGCACGCCGATCAGCTTATCAGCCGGGTGATTGCTGGGCTGGGCATAGCAGGAGACATTCCCCAAAGTCCGGTAACAATACAGCGGCTGCGTGACCGGATCGTTCTCGTAAGGCTGAACACACCAGTGACCGCCCTGTTCGGCGCGGACACTGGAACAGTCCTCGCCGGTCGCCCAGCCGGTCACATGGTCAATCACGGTTTTATCAGTGGCAATCACCGTCACCGGATCAATCGCCGCCACCCCCGGAGGAATGTGCGATGCACAGCCGGACAATACCAGCAGCGCCAGAAGACCCAGAACCGGGGCGGAATGGCGCCCCCCCGGGAAGGATCCCGGCCCGATGCTCATGATCTTCTGCGGACGGTCCTGCATTGCCTGCCGTTCTCCGTAAACTGCGTCCGGCCCCGTGCCGCTGTGGCAGCCTGCCCGGAAAGCCGGGCGGGGGACCTATACAAGAGCCTTATGCGTTCAGCACCGCAACCGGGCGCTTTAAGCAGTGTAAGCAACCACAGTCTGGCACGGTAAAGTTAAGGAACCCTGAAACTCCCGCAGCCTCGGCATGAACCGCTGATACACTACAGATTGCCTCCTCTGCCCACACGCACTATGGTGGGCACCTTCCGTGCGGAGGAACCGCTGCGGGCTGCAGGGCTGGCCCTGATTGCCAGAAGCCTGACCCGACGCAGACCCCCGCATGCAACGCACACCCCTGTGTTTTGAAGACTGACCATTGATGAGGACCCCGATCCGTGGCTGACAGGACTCCCGATCACCAGCAAGACGCCCTCTTCCGCGAAGTGGATGATGATCTGCGGCATGAGCAGATCAATAAGCTGTGGAAGGCTTATGGGTCGTGGATCATCACCGCTGCGGTTCTTATTGTCGCGGTCGTCGCGGGACACGAAGGCTGGCAGGCGTGGCAGCGGTCAGTCCGCAATGACGAGGCCCGCACCTATGAACAGGCCCTGAGCAGACTTCAGGCCGGGGAAGATGCCTCTGCCGCCCTTACCGCCATCGGCAAGACCGGCACCACCGGCCACCGTGATCTGGCCCGCCTGCAGGAAGCGGCCCTGCTCCTGAAACAGGGCAAAGGGACTGAGGCTGTCGCCGCCTATCAGGCACTGTATGCTGACAGCAAGACGGATAAGGTCTTTGCCGATCTGTCCCGCATTCTGGCCGTACAGCATGGCATGGACCTGCCGGGGGCTGATGTGAAGGCACTGGAATCGGTGCTGACTCCGCTGCTGGATCCCGCCAGCCCGTTCCGTCATCTGGCCGCGGAAGCCAAGGCCCTGCTGGCGCTGCAGGACAAGCGCGTTGAGGATGCCAAAACCCAGCTGAATGCCCTGTTCGCTGACCGCACCACCCCGGCGGGGGTCCGCAGCCGGGCCCGCGACCTGCTGTCCGCACTTGGTGCGGAACCGGCGCAGGGTTAAGTCATCTCGGTTGATATGGTCTGGGGCACCCGTCACGGGTATGTGGAGTAGAAGAATGACGGTCCGTCGTTTGCTGCCTGTTTCCGGTCAGACCCGGCTTTCGGGAGAAACCCGGCATGGGGTGGCCCCGCACCGGGGCCGCCGCCTGTCCGCCGCTGCGGTTGCCCTTGTTGCCCCGCTCATCCTGTCTGCCTGTGGCGATTCGTGGTTAGGTGGAGACACCAAGCCGCCCCTGCCGGGCAACCGGATCTCTGTCCTTCAGCATGAAAACAGCCTGAAGCCGACACAGGGCGGTGGCCCGGTGGAAATCCGCCTTCCTGCCCCGGAACCCAACGAGGACTGGCCGCAGGCCGGTGGATACAGCCACCATTCCATGCAGCACATGGAAATCGGCGCCGCCCCCCGTGAGGACTGGACCACCAGTGTCGGAACCGGCAATGCCAAGCGCAGCGCCGTCATGGCCGAACCGGTGGTCGGTGAGGGCCGGGTCTACGCGGTTGACGCCCAGGGCCGGGCAACGGCGCTGGACGCCAAACGCGGATCCACCCTGTGGTCCGTCGATCTGGCCCCGGATGACGAGGACGACAACGCCATCATCGGCGGCGGCATCGCCTATGACGATGGCCGGGTCTTTGTCACCACTGCCTATGCCGAGGTCGTCGCGCTGGATGCCGCCACCGGCAAAGAACAGTGGCGGCAGAAAGTGACCGCCCCGGTCCGCGCCGCCCCGACAATCAATGGCGGGCGCGTGTTCGTTGCCACCCTTGATAACAAGGGGCTGGCACTGGCTGCCGATGACGGGCGCATCCTGTGGACCTACTCCGGGAACGAAGAAGGCGCGACCGTTCTTGCCGCCGCAGCCCCGGCGGTTGACAACGGCGTGGTGGTGTTCCCGTTCTCCTCCGGCGAAGTGGTCGCCCTGCGGGTCGATACCGGGGCACCCCTGTGGAACGACAGCATCATCGCCGCCCGCCGCACCGATGCGACCGGCACGCTGGCCTCTATTGCCGCCCGCCCGGTGATCGACAACAACCGGCTGTTCGTCATCGGTCACTCCGGCCTGATGGTCGGGATTGATATGCGGACCGGCGACCGGTCGTGGGATCTGGAGCTGTCGGGCCTGTCCCAGCCGTGGATTGCCGGGGACTATCTGTTCGCTGTCTCCGTCGATGCCCAGCTGGTGGCGGTTGATGCCCGCAATGGCAAAATTCTGTGGGTGACCGCCCTGCCCCTGTGGCAGGACGACGAAGACAAAACCGGCCGCATCCTGTGGACCGGCCCTGTCCTTGCCTCTGACCGGCTGATTGTCACCGGATCCCATGGGGAAGCGATGTCGGTCGATCCCTATACCGGCAAGGTCATCGGCCGCATGGATATGCCCGATGGCATCAACCTGCCACCGGCCATCGCCGGGAAAGCCCTTTACTTCCTCAGCAACAACGGCGATATCGTCTCGTTGCGTTAACTGCGGCTGGCGGCGGCGGGGTTTCCCTGCCGCCGCAGGTCTGCTCCTGATACCCCCCTGTTCCTCCCGGTGCGCCCTGCCCGGGGGGCTGTTCTTTTTTCCAGAGTATCGCCTCCCATGAGTTTCACCGTCGCCATCATCGGCCGTCCCAATGTCGGCAAATCCACGCTGTTCAACCGTCTGGTCGGGCGGCGTCTGGCCATCGTTCACGATATGCCGGGCGTGACGCGGGACCGTAAGACCCACAAGGCCGTTCTGGCTGGCATGGAGTTCACCGTGATCGATACGGCTGGTCTGGAAGACACGCTGGACGACTCGCTGGAAGGCCGGATGCGCCAGCAGACGGAAGCGGCACTGGATGAAGCTGACGTCGTCCTGTTCCTGATCGACGCCCGTGCCGGGGTCACCCCGCTGGACGCCCACTTCGCAGACCTGCTGCGCCGCCACCCGACCCCGGTGATCCTGTGCGCCAACAAGTGCGAAGGCCGGGCCGGGGCACCGGGGCTGTTTGAATCCTATGGTCTGGGTCTGGGCGAGCCGGTCCCGATTTCTGCCGAACACGGCGAAGGGATGATGGACCTGTTTCAGGCTCTGCTCCCGTTTGCCCGCGCCGCTGGCGTGGAAGAAGAAGAGCAGGAAAAGCAAGAGTTCGAGCCCTTCCCCGATGACGGGGAAGACGCCCCGGTCGGCGCTTCGGTGGTGCGGGAAACCGGCGACGGTGCCGATGACGACCGCCCGGTCGCGGCGGCCGGAAGCAGCGATGATGATGACGATGACGACTGGGAAGGCCCCGGCGACTATGAGGAGGAGGACGAAGAGTTCCCGCCTTATGAAGAGCCCGGCCGCCCGGAACGCCCGCTGCAGCTGGCGATCGTCGGTCGCCCGAACACCGGGAAATCGACGCTGATCAACCGCCTGCTGGGCGAAGACCGCCTGCTGACCGGCCCCGAGGCCGGGATCACCCGCGATGCCATTGAAGTGGACTGGGAATGGCGGGGCCGGCGGATCCGTCTGGTTGACACCGCCGGTCTGCGCCGCCGTGCCCGCATTGATGACAGCCTTGAAAAGCTGATGGTCGCCGAGACCCTGAACGCCATCCGCATGGCGGAAGTGGTGGTCCTGATGCTTGACGCCAATATGGTGATGGAAAAGCAGGACCTGACCATCGCCCGCATGGTGATCGACGAAGGGCGCGCGCTGGTGATCGCCGTCAACAAGTGGGATGCAGCCGACAACCGGGGCGAAACCATCCAGCGCCTGAACGACCGTCTGCAAACCTCGCTGCCGCAGGTGCGCGGGATTCCGACCGTTACCATTTCCGGCCTGAAGGGCCACGGACTGGACCGGCTGCTGGAAAGCACCTTTGCCATTCATCGCGTCTGGAACAGCCGCGTCGGGACCAGCAAGCTGAACCGCTGGCTGAACGAAATGACCGAGCGGCACCCGACCCCGCTGTCGAAGCTGGGCCGCCGGATCCGTCTGCGTTACATGACGCAGGTCAAGACCCGTCCGCCGACATTCGCCATCTTCGCATCTAAGCCCGATGAGCTGCCGGACAGCTATATGCGCTATCTGGTCAACGGCCTGCGCGATACCTTCAGCATGGATGGGGTGCCGATCCGCATCTACATCCGCAAGCCGAAGAATCCTTACGCCAATAAGTAAGGTCTGAACGGGGAAGATCGCAGGGTCTTCCCCGTTCTGCTGTCCGTGCCCGGCTCAGAGGGGGGCGGTTTCCCGCTCCCGCAGATCCTTACGGCGGATTTTCCCGGTCGGCGTCATCGGCAGACTGTCCATGAACTCAACGGCCCGGGGATAGGCATGGGCCGCCATCCGAGTTTTCACAAACATCTGGATCTCTTCCGCCAGCGCCGGATCCCCCTGCAGTCCGTCCTTCAGAACAATAAAGGCCTTCACGATTTCAGTCCGGACCGGGTCGGGCACCCCGACCGCCGCAGCCATCGCCACAGCCGGGTGCTTCATCAGGGCATCCTCCACCTCGCCCGGGCCGATGCGGTATCCGGCAGAGGTGATGACATCATCATCCCGGCCCAGAAACCACAGATAGCCGTCGCCATCCTGCTGCCCCAGATCACCGGTCAGCAGCCAGCGGCGCCCGTCAGCAGCGGTGACGAACTTGTCCTCGGTCGCCTGCGGATTGTTCCAGTACCGCAGGAACATCACCGGGTCCGGTGCCTGCACGGCAATACTGCCGGTCTGCCCGGCGGGCAGCGGAGTCCCGCCGGCATCAATCACCGCCACCTCATGACCAAAGATCGGCTGCCCCATTGAGCCCGGTTTGACCGGCGCCACAGAGGCACAGTTGCCGACAATCAGATTGCATTCGGTCTGGCCGTAGAACTCGTTGAGTGTCAGGCCGAAGGTATCCTGTGCCCAGTCGATCAGTTCCGCCCCCAGAGTTTCCCCACCTGAGCCGATCGAACGCAGATGATAACCAAACCGCCCGCGCGGAGCCTCCACCTGCCGCATCAGTTTCAGGGCGGTCGGCGGCATAAAGACATTGCGCACCCGGTGGCGGGCCATCAGGGCAAAGGCCTCTTCCGGGTCAAACTTGCGGGCCCGGTGTGCCAGCACCGGTACCCCGTGATGCAGACTCGGCAGCAGAACATCAATCAGGCCGCCGATCCATGCCCAGTCTGCCGGGGTCCAGAACAGATCATCCGGCTGCGGGAAGAACTCGTGCGGCAGCTCCACCCCCGGCAGATGCCCCAGCAACACCCGATGGGCGTGCAGCGCCCCCTTCGGCTTGCCGGTGGTCCCTGAGGTATAGATGATGATCGCCGGATCATCCGCCAGCGTCTCCACCGGCACAAAACCACCGGCAGCCTGTCCGACGGCATCCCAGAAATCTGTGGTGCCAGCCCCGCCGCCGACACAGAGAACACTGCGCAGACCCGGCAGATCCGCCCGCAGATCAAGTACCCGGTCACGGTTTGCGGCATCAGTGATCAGCGCCGCTGCTCCGCAGTCGTTCAGCCGGTAAGACAGGGCTTCCGGGCCGAAAAGCGTAAACAGCGGAACCGCAATCGCCCCAAGCTTGTAGGTCGCGATATGACTGACCACCGTTTCGTAAGACTGTGGCAGAAAAATACCGATCCGGTCCCCGGCCTGTATCCCCTTACCCCGCAGCACGGCGGCCAGCCGGTCAGAGTCAGCCTTCAGACTGGCAAAATCATGGACCCGGACCGTGCCGTCGGCCTCTTCAATAATCACGGCCGGGGCCTGCGGCCGCACCAGCGCGTGGCGGTCGCAGATATCGACACCGATGTTATAGCGGTGTGGAATGGCCCAGCGGAACCCTGCCCGCCCGGCGGCCCAGGTCTCAACCCGTTCAAGCATTGACGTTTCCTCGGTTTCTTTTTGTGGGGGAGCCGGTGCCTGCAGCGGGAAGCCCGCCACATTACCTTTTCGTTATTTTGGTGACCTATAGGTAAATCAGATTGGCGGCAGGTGACCGCATACAGTAAAGTACGGCAGAACAGGGAGGACCACCAAGCGTCCTGAAACAATGCCCCCAGTCACTCAAACCCAGAGGGATCCGATGCCGCTGCCCAAAGCCCTTGATGGCCGTCTGCGCCTGCCCGTTGTTGTCGCCCCGATGTTTCTTGCCTCGGGCCCCGATCTGGTCACCGCCTGTTGCCGGGCCGGGGTGGTCGGCACCTTTCCGGCCCTGAACCAGCGGACCACGGACGGCTTTGAAGACTGGCTGAAGACGATTGAAGCGGCGCTGACCCCGCAGGATGCCCCCTTTGGCGTCAACCTGATCGTCCATAAGACCAATCCCCGTGTTCAGGCGGATCTGGAAGTGATCGTGCGCCACCGGGTACCGCTGGTGATCACCAGCCTTGGGGCGGTGAAGGACGTGGTGGATGCGGTCCACTCCTACGGGGGGGCGGTGTTTCATGACGTAACCAATCTGAAGCATGCCCGCAAAGCCATCGCCGCCGGAGTGGATGGACTGATTCTGGTGTGTGCCGGAGCCGGGGGCCATGCCGGAACCCTGAATCCCTTCGCTCTGCTCAGTGAAATCCGGGCGGAATTCGACGGCACGATCCTGCTGGCGGGCACCCTGTCCACCGGGGATCAGATTGCCGCTGCCCGACTGCTGGGGGCAGATCTGGCCTATATGGGCACCCGCTTCATCGCCACGCAGGAATGTGCGGCCCAGCAGGATTACAAAGACATGCTGATCAGCGCCGGGGCGTCTGACATCGTTTATACCCCGGCGATTTCCGGCATTCCCGCCAGCTTCCTGCGCCAGAGCCTTGAGAATGCCGGGATCGACGCCGCCCGTCTGGCCGAGCGCCCCGATATTGACCTGCATACCGAGCTGAACAGTGAAGCCAAGGCCTGGAAGACCATCTGGTCTGCCGGTCAGGGGGTCGCCGCCATCCACGATCAGCCCACCGTTGCCGATCTGGTCACGCGGCTGGAACGGGAATACCGCTCAACCCTTGGCAGGGCAGCCACCCTGCTGGAAGAAACAGCGGTTCCGGCCTGACCTGTTCCCCCTCTACACAAAAAACCGGGCCGGAGATCCCCTCTCCGGCCCGGTTGCCCTGCACACGGTATGACCTGCTGGCGTTTTATTTGATCGGGGCGGCCGCCTCGCGCGCCCGGTAGACATCCAGTCCTTCCAGCACCACCCCGTCAAAGCCGAGATCCATGATCCCGGCAAACGTTTTCCCGAGGATCGCCTGCCACTCAGGATTCCAGTACTGAACCTCAAAGGCACCGGGCTGCGACAGAATCGGCAGCTCCAGCCAACGCGGCTCTCCGACCTTCCAGTCACTCTTCCAGTAATATTTGGTATCAAAGGCGTGGGTAATGTCCATCCGCGCCAGAACCAGACGCCGGGCCCCCAGCTTCTTGAACTTCAGCGCCCGCACCTCTGCCGGGGTCAACGGCTCGACATCCCGGTAGAAAGGATCAATGGCGATGATGTCGAAATTGGTGGCCTGCAGTTGATCGAGCCAATGCTTCTTGCTCGGGGCCCCGCTGTTGCTGTCCAGCAGCAGGAAGTTGCGGCCATCGGCCAGCGTGACCACGTTATCAGCGTTTTCGTTGATCACCGCCGCCATCGACAGATCTTTCAGCGGCCCGCGCCCGGCATCCAGATGCGGGATAATCCCCTGCCGTCGGGCCGTGCGATAGGCATCCGGCAAGGTCTGCGGGGTGCTGCAATGATCTGCAGACAGGACCGTCAGCCCGGTTTCCCGCAGCATCTGGACAAAAGCCGCCGATGCAGTCGGAATTTCCACGCAGAACTGGCCGTCAAGAATAACGCCGTCAATCAGCTTGGCATACTGACGCATCACCGTGCCCGCAGGCTCCACCGGAACCTGAAGCCCATCCGTGGTGCGCAGACGCTTCAGTTCCTCCAGCTTGACCTCGTACTCGCCCTTGACGATCAGGCCAAGACCACTGCGGGAAACAATCGAGAAATAGGGGTTTTTATTGCGGGCAAACGTCCCAAGCGCCGTCACGGTCTGGCGCAGGGCATTGCGGTAATCAGGCACTTCCAGCGGGGCTGCCGGGCTGGTTCGCAGCGGATCAGCCCCCGGACCACGCGGCGGGGGCTGCTGCGCCCCGACCGGAGCCGACAGCAGCAGAACAGATGTGAGTGCCGCCAGCACCGCACCCCGGCCGCACCAGAAGCCTGCGTTTCCTGTCCGTGTCCGTCTGCCCACCTTAACCCCTCACTGTCATCTCAGGCTTCCGCCACATATCCCGTCACCAGACGCCCCAGCGCCAGAGATGCGGTTAATCCCGGCGACTCTATGCCGTAAAGAGTAAACAGACCGTCTACTCCGGTCTGTGATGGCGTCTGGACCATGAAATCTTCAGCCGCCGCCCGCACCGGGTGGGGCTTGGGGCGGCATCCGGCATAACCGGGGGCAAGCGCCCCGTCGGGCAGACCCGGCCAGTACCGGCGCACCGCATCATAAAACACATCGCCACGACGGGGCGCGACCTGATAATCGACCCGGTCAGGGTCTGCATGGTCCAGCCATTCCACATCCGGCCCAAACCGGCCACGCCCGCCCATATCGACGGTATAATGCACCCCAAGCCCGCCATTGACCGGCACCGGATAGACAAGCGTGCGGAACGGGGGGGCCGTCGTCAGATCAAAATAGTTGCCCTTGGCCAACGACAACGGCGGCACCGAGGCCGGATCAACCCCTGCGATTGACTGCGAAACCCGCTGCGCCCACAGCCCGGCACAGTTGACGACCACCCGCGCTTTCAGCGTCATCGGCTCAGCGCCGCCGCAGTCAAGGCGGATTCCGTCCGCTTCCGCCGCCCCCGACAGCACCGGGGTATTCAACGCCAGCATCGCCCCGTGATCTTCGGCAACCCCCAGATAGCTGAGCATCAGCCCGTGACTGTCGATGATCCCGGTTTCCGGGGACTGCAGGGCCGCGACACAGGACAGCGCAGGCTCCATCGCCATGGCCTGCGCTCCGCTGAGGCGCAGCAGGTCAACCCCATTGGCAGCCGCCTTACGGTGCAGCCCGTCCAGAGCCGCCGCCTCGGCGTCATCGGTGGCGACAATCAGCTTTCCGACTTTCCGGGCTGTCACCCCGCGCGCCGCACACCAGGCATACAGGGCCTGTCGGCCTTCGACACACAGGCGGGCCTTCAGGCTGCCTTCCGGATAATAAATCCCGGCGTGGATAACCTCGGAATTACGGGCACTGGTGACCATGCCGATCGCCGGTCCGGCCTCAACGATGATCACATCCCGCCCGGCCTCTGCCAGCATGGCGGCAACCGCCAGCCCGACCGCTCCGGCCCCGATGACCACAACATCAACCTGTTCCATCTGCATTCCGATCCTGTCGTCCGCACCCGGATAAAGTCGTTATGCCGCAGAAAAGTCCAGCAAAGCCGGGGCACGCTCGATAATCGCCTCCAGAATACGCGTGGCCTGATCCTGACGGCGATGGGTCGCCGCATCAATCAGGGCGTCGTAGCGCGGATCCTCCAGAAACTTGCGAGAATCATAAAGGGTTTTGATTTCCCTGACAAAAATCTCCCGCGATCCCAATGGCAGATGATCTTCTCCGGCCAGCGCCTCCAGAAAACGCAGGGATGTCTCCAGCAGCACCGACCAGATCGCCACCGTCAGCCGGTCAAACTGCGCCTGCAGGGTATCGCGCTCCGGGCCGTGATAAAGATCAATCCGCCGCTCGATAACGATCGAAAAGGCCCAGCATTCCGCCGCCACATCCCGGCAGCGCATAAAATCGGCATACCGGCTGCGCCCCGGCCGCCCCATTGCCCCGCCCCGGCTCCAGCGGGACAGATCACTCAGGTCTTCGGTTTTGGTCTGCAGGATTTGCAGAAATCCCAGAATTTTCTCGCGCTCGGGGTCAAAGAAGGCCCCGGCGCGGGGCGGTGCGACCATCGTGGCCTGCTCAGGCATTCTCGTCGCTCATTACGTATCACCCCGTTGACAGCCTCCCAGCCACTCTCCTGTAAGTTTGTGGGCAGGCAGACGTTTTCTATTCATGCTGTTCTATCCCAGTTTCCCCAGCCGGAGCAATCGCGATCCCGTCAGGCTTGCGGGGCATGCCGCAGCGGGGTAGGACTTATTTCCTCTGATGTTCGGCCCGGACTCCCCACTATGTCGAAACAACCTCTTTACGCGACACGGCATTCCGTCTGCCCCCATGACTGCCCCAGCGTCTGTGCGCTGGATGTCGATCTGGTCGCCCCGGACCGGGTCGGCCGTCTGCGGGGCGCGCCCCAGCCTTATACTGATGGGGTAATCTGCGCCAAGGTCGCCCGTTATGAGGAACGGGTGCATCACCCCGACCGCCTGATGACGCCGCTGAAGCGGACCGGCCGCAAGGGTGAGGGCGCCTTCACCCCGGTGTCATGGGACGAAGCACTGGATACCGTCGCCACCGCCTTCCGCCGTGCAGCGGAAGAGCATGGCCCCGAAGCCGTATGGCCATATTTCTACGCCGGGACGATGGGGCTGGTACAGCGCGACGGGATTGAACGGCTGCGCCACGCCCTGCGCTACTCCCGTCAGCATTCGACCATCTGTGTCGGCACCAGCACCCCCGGCTGGGCTGCTGCCGTCGGCAAGGGTACCGGCACAGACCCGCGGGACATGGCGGAGTCCGACCTGATCGTGATCTGGGGGGCTAACGCCGTCCACACGCAGGTCCATGTGATGAACTGGGTGCAGAAAGCCAGAAAAGCGCGTCATGCAAAACTGGTGGTGGTCGATCCCTACCGTACGGCCACGGCCGAAAAGGCCGACCTGCACCTGATGCCGATGCCCGGCACCGATGCGGCACTGGCCTGTGCGGTGATGCACGTGCTGTTCCGTGACGGTCATGCCGACCGTGCGTGGATGGCACAGTACACCGATGTCCCGGCGGAACTGGAAGCCCATCTGCAGACCCGCACACCGGAATGGGCCGCCGCCATCACCGGCATTCCGGCTGATCAGATCGAGGCCTTCGCCACCCTGTACGGCAGTACCAAGCGCAGCTTCCTGCGACTGGGCTACGGCTTCACCCGCAACCGGCTCGGGGCCGTCAGCATGCATGCCGCGGCCTGCCTGCCCTCTGTCACCGGGGCGTGGGCCCATCCCGGCGGCGGGGCACAGTATTCCCTGTCCGGCGATTTCGGCGTTGACCGCACTCTGGTGCAGGGGCTGGATGCGGTTGACCGCAGCATCCGTGCGCTGGACATGAGCCGGATCGGCCCGGTGCTGACCGGAGACCGCCGCGACCTTGGCGACGGCCCGCCGGTGACGGCAATGATCATCCAGAACACCAACCCCGCCGCTGTGGCCCCCCATACCGCACTGGTGCGGCAGGGGCTGGCGCGGGAGGACCTGTTCCTCTGCGTCCACGAACAGTTCATGACTGAAACCGCCCGCTACGCCGATATCGTTCTGCCGGCCACCATGTTCCTCGAGCATGACGATATCTATGCTGCCGGGGGCCATCCGTTCCTGCAGGCCCACCGCGCGGTGATGCCTGCCCCGGGGGAATGCCGGTCAAACCACGACGTGATCTGTGCGCTGGCCGCCAGACTGGGGGCTGAGCATCCCGGTTTTGCCCTGTCAGCGTGGGAGCATGTCGATCACATGGCCCGCAGCGTCGGCCTGTCCGGTGGGGATGAGCTGATCGAAAAGCGCTGGGAATTCCGGGGCCGCAGCGGTGATGACGCCCGTTTCCGGTCCGGCTTCCCGCATCAGGATGGCAAGTTCCACTTTGCCCCCCACTGGGAAAACTACGGCCCCTTGCATGAGCAGCTGCCAAAACTGCCCGACTTTGTGCCGATCATCGACATGCCCGATGATGATCATCCGTTCCGGCTGGTGGCGGCCCCGTCGCGCAATTTCCTGAACACCACCTTCAGCGAAACCCCGACCAGCCGGAAGCAGGAGCGTCAGCCGACCGCCCTGATCCACCCCGATATCTGTGCCCGCCTTGGCCTGACGGACGGCGGCCGGGTGCGGATCGGCAACCGCCGGGGCAGCGTGGTGGTGGCGGTACGGGCCTTCAGCGGCCTGCAGGCCCAGACCGTTGTCGTTGAAGGCATATGGCCAAATGATGACTTTGCCGATGGGAATGGTATCAATACACTGGTATCGGCAGAACCGGCCCCGCCAAATGGGGGAGCAGTGTTTCATGACACTGCCGTTTGGCTGCGGGCCGAAGCCGTGTCATAAAGGCACCGTTATGCATGCGGGGGCAGAACGCCCCCCGGCAACGGATCGCCCCATTGGTCTGGGTGTAACAGGGCAGGAACCGTCCCGATGAGTCAAAACTCCGCTCATGTGATCGTCGTCGGCAACGAGAAAGGCGGATCCGGTAAATCCACTGTCTCCATGCATCTGATCGTCAGTCTGCTGCGCGGGGGCCTGCGGGTCGGGACCATTGACCTTGATGCCCGGCAGGCCACCCTGACCCGGTATATTGAAAACCGCAAAACCTATGCTGAAAAACACGGCATCACCCTGCCGATGCCGGAACATTATCCCCTGCTGCCCTCCGGCGACCAGCCCCGCGATGAAGAGATCCTGCGCGGGATCATCCGCGACCTGCAGACCCGCTGCGATACCATTGTCATCGACACGCCGGGGTCCGACACCTACCTGTCGCGGGCCGGGCACTCCTACGCCGATACCCTGATCACCCCGCTGAACGACAGCTTCATCGACCTTGACGTGCTGGCCCGGGTCGATCCCGATACCATGCAGATCAAGGGCTACAGCCATTACGCCGCGATGGTCTTCGAGGTCAAAAAGCGCCGCGCCGTGCGTGACGGCGGTCAGATCGCCTGGGTGGTCCTGCGCAACCGCCTGTCGCACCTGACCGCCCGCAATAAGCAGGATATGGAACGGCTGGTGGCTGAACTGTCGGACCGCCTGCGTTTTGTGCATATTCAGGGGCTGGGGGAACGGGTGATCTTCCGCGAACTGTTTCTGACCGGCCTGACCCTTCTGGACCTGAACAAAGACGGGGTGCAGCTGGAAATGAACCTGTCTCACGTTGCCGCCAAACAGGAGCTGCGCGCCCTGCTCGACGCCATCGGCAAGGCCCATGCCAAGCTGACCGGCGCAGCCTGATCCGGGCCGGTCCATGCTGTTCTCCCTCCTCGTCGGCGCCGCCCTGATCATCGGGGTGATGATCCTCGGCAACTGGCTGATGCGATCCCCCCCCGGCAGTCTGAAACGCCGTCTGGGCGGTGGCCTGATTCCGCTGCTGCTGGTGATTGTGGCCGGACTGGCCCTGACCGGGCGACTGGGGCTGGCACTGGCGACACTGGCCGCTATGGCACCGTGGGTGATGCGCGGCATGCAGATGTGGCAGGCCGGGCGAATGATCCGGGATCTGTTCACGCGACGCCGGCCTGATGAAGGCCCCGGCATCCCCCCCGCCCCACCCGGTGCCCGGATGAGCCGAGAGGAGGCCCTGCGGGTTCTCGGCCTGCCGGAGGGATCGGGCGAGGCAGAGATCCACGCGGCCTATCGCCGCCTGATGTCGCAGCTACACCCCGACAAAGGCGGAACCGACTGGATGGCCGCCAAGCTCAATGAAGCCCGCGACCGGCTGCTGGGCGGAAAATGATCCTTCCCCACCGGGGCCGCCTGCCCGCTGCCGTCAGATGAAGCGCTGGCCCTGCACATCAAAAAAAGGCGCGCCTCCGGTACCGGGGCGCGCCTTTTCTCTCGCCGAAAACCGGATCAGGTGTCAGCGCGGAAACCCTGCGCGACCAGATACAGTTCCGGGCTTTCCTTACGGCTGGACAGCGGCTTGACGTGCTTTACCGACGGGCAGCGCTTTTTGACTTCCGTCAGCAGCTCGTTGATCGCCCCACCGTTAAACACCTTGCAGATGAAGGTGCCGCCGGGGGCCAGTACTTCCTCGGCGAACGCCCAGGCCACTTCCAGCAGCGCAATGATGCGCAGATGGTCGGTCTGCGGATGGCCGGTGGTCGGGGCAGCCATGTCAGACATCACCACATCGGCCCGCCCGCCCAGCGCCTGCTTCAGCAGGTCAGGGGCCTTGGGATCGAGAAAATCGAGGGTGATACAATGGGCACCGGGTATCGGCCCCCATTCAAGAATATCAATCCCCACCACGGTACCGCCACCGGGCTGCCCGGCTTTGGTGCGGTCAACCGCGATCTGGGTCCAGCCACCGGGGGCCGCGCCAAGATCAACCACCTTGATCCCCGGCTTCAGGAAGGTGAACTTCTCGTCCAGCTCGATCAGCTTAAAGGCAGCACGGGACTTATAGCCACGGGCCTTCGCCTCTGCCACATAGGGGTCATTCAACTGCCGCTGCAGCCACAGGGTCGACGAGAGTTTGCGCCCCTTGGCCGATTTGACATGCACGGACTTCATCCGCACGGTCGGCAGAGCGCTGGACTCCCCGGATGAACCGGATGATGAGGGGCCGCCGCTGCGACCGGCGGGACGGGAACCGGAACGCGGTGCACCGGGACGGGTAGGCTTCTGCGCCATGAACGTTAAATCGCGATCAGTTGTGAAGTGGGAAAAACAGGTGTGAACGGACGGCGGGACACCGTCGGCGACTGACCCAGAAGATCAGTTTCGCCCATAAGCCCCAAAAGCATCCCTTCGCGCAAGCCCCGGTCGGCGACGGTCAGCCGCCCCATTGGCCACAGCGCACAGATGGCTTCAAGAATTGCACAGCCCGCCAGCACCAGATCAGCCCGCTGCGGCCCGATACAGGGGGAATCAGCCCGCTGACGGTGGCTCATGCCAGCCAGAGAGCGGGTCAGGCGGGTAATGTCCGAAAAATCAATACAGATCCCGTCAACCGCCGCCCGGTCATAGCGGCCCAGCCCCAGATGCAGGCCGCCCAGCGTGGTACAGGTCCCGGACGTGCCGAGCATCTGCGCTTCCCCCCGGGCAATCGCCAGGCCGATCTGATGCCGGTCCTCGAACGGACGGAGACTGGCGGTGACATGATCCATCACCGCCCGGTAGGTGCGGCTGCACAGATCCCCGCCGCCACAGGCCTCGGCCACCGTCACCACTCCCAGCGGCAGAGTGGCGAAGCCTTCAATACAGGGATAGGGGGAATCCGTCAGCTTGACCCACAGCAGTTCGGTGGAGCCGCCGCCGATATCGAACACCAGCGCGTAGGGCTGATCGCGTGTCAGCAGGCTAGCACAGCCCGCCAGCGCCAGCCGGGCTTCTTCGTCGGCGCTGATACACTCCAGCGAAATTCCGGTCTCTTCCTTCGCCCGGGCGATGAACTCCTGCCCGTTGACCGCACGGCGGCAGGCCTCGGTCGCCACATTGCGCGACACCGTCACGCCACGGCGGTCCATTTTATCGGCACAGCGCTTCAGGGCATCAATGGTACGGACCTGCGCCGTTGACGACAGGCTGCCGGTCACGGCCAGCCCTTCGCCCAGACGGGTAATGCGGGAAAAAGAGTCTATCACCCGGAACCCTTCGGCATCGGGGTGAGCAATCAGCATCCGGCAGTTATTGGTGCCAAGATCAACAGCAGCGTAGGTTTCACCGCAGGCATGATGACGCAGAGACCCGGCCCGCAGACCGTCAGCCCCTTTGTCTGACGCGCCCCCGGTGTTACCGGCCCGGCCAGCGGTCCGTCCTTTGCCTCGCTGCATTCCCTGCACCTATCACCTGTCTCCGTCACTGCTGCACCGGCCGCCGGAAACTCCTGAGCGGCCATCGGGACCCTTTATCAACGGAGCAGTCCGCTCCTGCAAATATCTAGGTCTCTATCGTAGCCTTTCCAAGAGCAGGACGGAAGCCCCGACCACACACGGTTTTCCGGGGCATCGGCCCTCCCGGAAAAACGGCTTTTCAAAAAAATTCACATTTTTTGAAAAAAGGGCTTTGCAGACCCGAAAAGTCGCGCTATAAGACCGGCCTCGCGACGATGCAGCGAACGAAGACGAAGCGAAAACGGCAACCGCCGAAACCGTAAAAGTCTAAGGGAAGCAACAGAGTAGCGAACCCTGATGGGGGATAGTTTAACGGTAGAACAGCGGACTCTGACTCCGTTAGTCTTGGTTCGAATCCAGGTCCCCCAGCCAAAGCAAAAACCCCGGCCCACAAGCCGGGGTTTTTCGCATCTGCCTTCCGGGCACCCGCAGGCCGCACAGTGCCGGGTGCCTTCCCGCTCAGCCCCGGACCCTGCCCCGCGATGACCACTGCCGCCACCTCGATCACCCTGCCTGCGGACACCACGCGCTTCCTGCTGCGCCTGTCGCCGGAAATCCTGCTGAAATCACAGCAGGTCCGCCGCCAGTTTCAGGAAACGCTGCGACGGAATCTCCGGACCGTGCTGACGCGTGAGGGAATCGACCACACCATGCGGCACTATCATGGCCGCATGATGCTGGATGTCCCCCGGACGATGCGGGCCCGCACCCGGGACCTGCTGCCCAAGATCTTCGGCCTCGGCAGCTTTTCTGTGATTGATGCGCAGGTGGAAAACACCATGGAGGCGATCACCTCCACCATGGTGTCGCTGTATGCCGATGCCATTCGGGGCAAGCGCTTTGCGGTGCTGGCGAAGCGGATCGGTCCGCGGGTGATCTCCACCCGCGAGGTGCAATATATCGGCGGCGGGATGCTGAAGGACCTGACCGGCGCCACCGTGGATCTGGATACCCCGGAGGTGCTGATCCGCGTCGATATCACCGAGGAAGGGACCTATCTGTTCTGTGACCGCGTCGAAGGGGCCGGCGGGCTGCCTGCCGGAACTCAGGGCAAGGTGGTGTCGCTGGTATCCGGCGGCTTCGATTCCATGGTGGCCTCGTGGCAGATGATGCGGCGCGGCGCCCGCATGGACTTTGTACTGTGTAATCTGGCCGGGGCAGCCGCTGAGCGGATGGTGCTGCAGGCGGTCAAGGTGCTTTGCGACCTGTGGGCAGCCGGGCTTCAGCCGCGCTTCCATATCATCGACTTCCAGCCGCTGCTGGCCGATATCCGGACCCATCAGAAGCAGTCGTACTGGCAGATCACCCTGAAACGCCTGATGTACCGGGTCGCGGAAGGGGTTGCCGCCGATATCCATGCCGGGGCGATTGTCACCGGCGAGGCCCTCGGCCAAGTCTCTTCACAGACCCTTGCCAATCTGGTGACGATTGATGCCGCCACCAGTATGCCGGTGCTGCGCCCGCTGATCGGCATGGACAAAAAAGACATCATAACGCAGGCACGCTATATCGGCACCGCCCCGATTTCAGAGCACGTGCCGGAATACTGCGGCATCACGCCGACCAAACCCGCCACCTCCAGCACTATTGAGCGGGTCGCCCGGGGCGAAGCCAATATGGACCCGGCACTGGTCGAAGCGGCGGTCCGTGACCGCAAGATCATTGACGTCAACGGCGTCACCGCTGCCGATCTGCGGACCCCGTATCTATGGGCGGACAGCCTGCCGGAAGGGGCCCGCCTGATTGACTGCCAGCCGCCGGAATTCTACCGTCACTGGCACGCCCCCGGGGCCCTGCACTACACGGTCGAAGATCTGAAGCGCCTGTATAAGGAAGTGCCGAAGGACGGCACCTACATTCTGTACTGCCACCGGGGGGTGCTGTCGGCGGTCATGGCAGAACACATGCAGCAGCGCGGCTATGCCGCCTACGCCTACCGGGGCGGGCTGAGCAGCCTGCGGACGGAACTGGGCTTAGACGGGTTCGAGTTCTGAGACACACCGCGCCTCTTCTGCCTCTGCCTCTTCCGCCACGGCCGCAATCACCTCAACCCGGTTGCGGCCGTTTTCCTTGGCCGCATACAGGGCTATATCGGCCTGCCGGAGCATTTCCTCCAGACTGTCACACAGACCGCAGAAGACGCCAAAGCTGGCTGTGATGGGAATCCGCACCCCCTCATGCTCAACCACCATTGACTGCAAACCAATCCGCAGACGGTTGAAAAACGGTTCGCTGTCCGCATCGTTCATATTCACGGCCGCGATGGCAAATTCCTCGCCACCCAGACGGGCCACCAGATCCGTCTGACGGCAGGAAGACCGCAACTCAGCGGCCACGGCTTTCAGCACCACATCCCCGGCATCGTGACCATAGGTGTCATTGACGCGCTTGAAGAAATCGACATCCACCATGGCAACCGTCAGGGTCAGCCGGTCGCGTGCCGCACTGGCGAACAGGGTGTGGCCGGCCTCAAAGAAGAAACGACGGTTATGGATGCCTGTCAGCGCATCTTTGGTCGCCATTTCCGTCAGGGTCTCAACCATATCCAGCACCCGCATGTTCTGGGTGATGCGGCAGAAAAACTCTTCGCGCAGAAACGGACGGTTGATGAAATCATTCGCCCCGTACTTGATGAATTTCGCCGACAGCGCCCCATCCCCCCCGGCGGACAGACCGATGATCGCCAGACGGTCACGGCCATGGCTGCGCCGCATTTCGCGCACCATCGCCACCCCGTCCATCTCAGGCATGTGGTAATCGGTCAGCACCAGCCGGATGTCAGGATGCTCTTTCAGCATCCGCAGCCCATCCCGGCCATCGACCGCCTCAAACACCTGAAAACGGTAACTGCGCAGCAGATCAGTCATATACCGGCGCACGGTCGAGGAATCATCGACCACCAGTACTTTGGTGGTCAGATTCCGTTCGATCCGCTTGATCAGATCCATCATGTAATCAATGCTGGAGACAGAATCCTTCACCACGTAATCAATGATATCCTGCGCGAACAGCTGCTCCCGCATCGCCTCGGAATAAATACCGGTAAAAACAATGCAGGGCACGGACTGGCTGAGAAGCCATTCAACGGCTTCGCCATTTTCAGCATCCGGCAGCACCACATCCACCAGAGCCAGCATAAACGGCTTCTCGGCCGCAGCAACCGCAGCCTTGGTTTCAGCCAGCGACATCGCAGGAACAACTGAGGCCCCCACGCGCTCCTTCACTGCTTTACAGATGATATTGGAGAAGAATTTCGTATCTTCAACAATGAGAATATGAGAAGACTCAGGCATACAAATCCCCGCCGCTCTTCCTTGTCATGCCTGAGGGAAGAGTGCCACACCCCCTTCTTTTGGACCATGCCTTTTTATTGTAATTTTGTCTGACAAATAGACAATTCAGCCACATTAATATCGGCGCATATAAAATGACGGACCCAGCCCTCTCCACAACAGACACCCCGCCGCTGACCATCGGCATCTCATCCTGCCTGCTCGGGCAGAATGTACGCTGGGACCGGGGGCATAAACGCGACAGCTTCCTCTGCGACCGCCTTGGCCCTTATGTCCGCTACGTCCCGGTCTGCCCGGAAATGGGGATCGGCCTTGGCACCCCGCGGGAAACCATCCATCTGGAACAGCGGGACGGTGCGATCCGCCTGCTGGGAACCCGCACCGCTGCCGACCATACCGACGCCATGACCGCCTTTGCGGCAGACACGGTACCGCGGCTGTACGCCGAAGATCTGTGTGGCTACGTCTTCAAAAAAGACAGCCCCAGCTGTGGCCTGTTCCGCATCCGCATTTACGACCCCCGCCCCGGTCATCCACCGGAACGGACCGGCACCGGCCTGTTTGCCGCCGGAATCCGCGCGGCCTTCCCTGATCTGCCGATGGAAGAAGACGGCCGCCTGAACGATCCGCGCCTGCGCGAGAACTTTGTCGAGCGGCTGTTCGCCTACCGCCGGGTGACTGACCTGTTCCGGCAGGACTGGCGGACCGGCGATCTGGTCGACTTCCACAGCCGTGAAAAGCTGGCCCTGATGGCCCACAGCCCGGAGGCCTACCGGGCACTGGGGCAGATGGTCGCCACCGCCAAAGGGCAGGACCGTACCGCCCTTGCCGCCGCCTACCGCAGCCAGTACATGGCCGCCCTGAGCAAACTGGCGACTCCGGGGCGGATGACCAATGTGCTGAATCATATGGCCGGATATTTCCGCCGTGACCTTGATGCCGCCGACCGGCAGGAACTGGCCGACACCATCACCGAGTACCGGAACGGGCTGGTGCCCCTGCTGGTGCCCCTGACCCTGATCCGCCACTATGTCCGCAAATTTGACGTCACGTATCTGGCGCAACAGACATTCCTGTCCCCACACCCGCGGGAGCTGATGCTGCGGAATGCGCTGTAAGCAGGCGCAAATGCGTTTCATTCCCATATTTATTGAAGGACTACTCCAGAGCAGCTAAGGTACCGGCAGTCCCCCGGGGAGGTCTGTATCATGGTGACCCTGCGCCGCGCGCTCTTCTGCCTGTCTCTGCTGCTGCCCCTCCCGCCCGGCATGGCCCAGGCCGCCGGATACTCCACACCGGAAGCTTTGGGCGAGGCCCTGTTTTTTGATACCGCCCTGTCGAAAAACCGAACGCAGGCCTGCGCAACCTGCCATGACCCGGCAGCAGCCTTCACCGACCCCCGGCAAACAAAAGCAGGGGGACAGCTCTCCCTTGGTGATGACGGGCAGTCTTTTGGCAACCGGCACACCCCCAGCGCCGCCTATGCCCGTTACAGCCCGCCTTTCAGCCGGTCTGCGGACGGTGTTTACAGCGGTGGCCAGTTCCACGACGGGCGGGCGGCAACGCTGGAAGATCAGGCGGGTGGCCCGCCGCTAAATCCCAAAGAGATGGGAATGACTGACAAAGCCGCCGTCCGGGACCGGCTGGCCGAAAACCCTGCCTATGCCGCTGCGTTCCCCGCCCTGTTCGGGCCGGGCACGCTCGACAATGCCGACACAGCGTATACCGCCATGACCCGGGCTATTGCGGCTTATGAAAGAACCAAGGACTTTGCCACCTTCGATTCCCGTTACGACAGAGCCCTGCGCGGTGAACTGACCCTGACCCCGGAAGAGGAACTGGGCCGGACCCTGTTCTTTTCCAATCAGTTCACCAATTGCCGACTGTGCCACCAGCTTCAGCCACAGGGCGGAATGGCCGAAGAAACGTTCAGCAACTACCAGTTCCATAACATCGGTGTGCCTGCAAACCCGCAGGCCCGCAGGCTGTTCGGCTACAGCACCGGACAGCGCGATACAGGGTTGGCCGAAAACCCTGCCGTCAAGGACAAGGCTGCCCAGACCGGAAAGTTCAAAGTCCCGACCCTGCGCAATGTCGCGGTCACCGCCCCGTATATGCACAATGGCGTCTTCAAAGACCTTCGCACGGTCATTCTGTTTTACAACACGTTCAACACCCGCAACCCCAAGCGGAAAATCAATCCAGAAACCGGGCAACCCTTTGCCTCTCCTGAATTTCCGGGAACGGTTTCCCTGAAGGAGCTGGAAAGCGGACCCGCGTTGGATGACAAACGGATCAATGCCCTTGTCGCATTCCTCCGCGCCCTGACCGATCAACGATATGAGGCGCTGCTTCCGCCACTATAGAAATCTATCTTTTCTCAATACGCTCAGACGAAAGTTCTCCATCCCGAGAGAATGTGGATTTTGGATCCACGTTCTCTCGGGATCTTTTTTATTTTCTGTTTTTTTAAAGATCAATTTTTAACTTAATAATCCATCAAAATGCTCAAAGACCTGCATTTCATAAATCAAAAGGCTATTGTTACCATTCAGACATATAATCATTACGCTGAAAGAAACACCTTTTAATAAAATCTATCTCTGCAAAACTACTTTAAATTGCATAAAATTACATCGAACCAGATACTTGGTCGCAGGGAAGGTTGGCTCTACAGACTGACTGAGGAAATGTCGGCGGACGCCACACCCTGCGATCGTCCTCAATGCATTACCCATGGTGAAAAAATGTCCACTTTTCTTACCATCAATGTGAAAAACCTTGAGCGTCAGACCCAGAATTTTTACTTTTTCCAGCAACCGTCCATTTATAGCGGTGGACAGCAGGTTTACAGCAACAGCCTGTACTCACAGGCGCTCGGTAATTACAATGACACTGGGGCAATCCTGACGTTCCAGATCAATATGCAGTACTATGCCGGTATTCAGCAGTCGAACCAGCCGCCTGCTGTCGGCCAGTCTTCCGGCTTTGCCTCGGCCAGCCGCGCTATTGATCTGGCTCCTGCCAACGGCGGCAGTGCCAATGACTGGACGACAGCCACTCTGAACCCGCTGGGACTGAGCGCCCCGACAGCCGGGGTCGGCGTACAGCCCGGCGCCTTCCGCATCACCACGCCCAGCTTTTCCCCGCCGGCCATCTACAACGTCGGGTCTGCGGTTCAGGTCAACGGCGGCATCGTGCTGTCAAACTTTGTCGAGGCCAACCCGGCCAGTAACACCGACTGTCAGCCGATTCTGAAGTATTATGTGCAGACCGGACAGTACACGCCGGGTACAGTGATGAATTTCACCCAGTCCAGCATTAATGCGGCAACGGCAGACTTCACCGGTGGCTATACCACCATCAACGTTACCCTGAACCCTGACGGCACTTGGATGACCCAGCCCGTCGGCTGATTACGGCCCGACCGGACGGGGCATACTGCGCTGCCCCGTCCGACTGCCGTTAACATTCCCCGCCTAACTCTGACCCGGGTGGTGCGATGACCAATCAATACACCATCCTTTTGCGCAATCTTTCCGCAGCCACCCAACCTTTTTACGTGTTTCAGAAACAGGCCGTTTTTCTGGACCCCGGCGCCATTACCACCCCCTTGACCAACAGCCTTGGCAGCCGGTCTCTGGCACCATACGGCAGTTCAGGGGCACAGCTGAATTTCAGCTTTGACAGTCAGGTTTACGCGGGAGCGATCAGCACCATGACGTCAGCCCCGACGACGGGTGAGACGTCCACAAGTCCGTCAGATGCGCTGTTCAGCAGTACACAGTCTGAAGCCTATCAGCCAATCACCCTTTCACAGTTTCCCGGCGACAGCATGTCACGAAATCAGACCACTCTTGGTCTGTATCCCCTCAGCCTGTCTGTCCCGGTCAATGTGCCCGGTGAGAATGCGGGGTACTTTTCTGTGCAGGTTCCGGCCTTCACGCCGTCAGCCGTCCCGCAGCTGTACTGTGGAAACGCCTGCCTTGACAGCAGCGGTATCGTCACGCTGTCAAGCTATGTCGATCCGACGCCGAATACGTTTCTCTACTGCAGCGTCCAGCCCGTTTATTATGTAAAGGTCGGAAATTATTCAGTCGGGACCCGCATTTTATACGACACCAAGACAGCGGCTGCCTGCTCGTTCCTCAATGGCGTCAGCACCATCCTCGTCACCTACAATCCCGACGGAACATTCTGCACTCAACCGACAGCATAACCCCACCCCTGTCAGCAGGAGCATTCTAATGCCTTATATTCTGCGCACCTACTCCAACGGCCAGCAACTGTCGCAAACCGGCGCAGCCCCTCAACCTACCGGGAATTTCGAAGAATTTTCTCAGGCCGGGTGGGCCCCTGTCGCTCAGGCCCTGAATCTGACCGTCAACTCAGTGTACCGGCTGGATGATCCAATGCCCGGTGGGATCAGCCGTAAAATCCGCCTCGTAGCGGTCGGTGCCGGACAGAATGCTATCACCTATGTCCGGGAAGGGGTTGCCTGACGTTCTTTTCCCCAATGGCCCCCGTTCCCATCAGAAAGGAAATGGCATGTCCTTTGACGATCACCGTGGCAAACGCATCCGCCTTGCAATGGCTTATCGCAACAAAACCAAAACACATGCCCTTGCCGCGGAACTGGACGTCTCTGTCGCCGCGATATCACGATGGCAGAACGGGGGGCATCTTTCTCTCGACAGCGCCTGTAATCTGGCCAGGGCGCTGGACGTTTCCCTTGACTGGCTGCTGCTCGGCAGAGGGACCCTTGACTGGCATCAGGACGAGCGGGTGACGGCCGAGGAACTCAGTTCCATCACCTCCCTGCGCCGCTATCCCCCCAAGGTCAAATCTCTGCTGGTGGAGCTGATCGGCAGCTTTGGCCATGATGCCTGATGCTCTTCAGCCCCGGCCCTGACCCGGCGCAGGCCGCTTAATCGACCTCAGCCCACAGAACATCCTCAATCCGTGTTGCTCCGGTCACCGCCATCACCAGCCGGTCAACCCCCAGCGCAATCCCGGCGCAGTCCGGCAGCAGTCCGACCGCTTCGATGAAGCTGTCATCAATCGGATACCGGATCCCATAGAGCTGTTCTTTCAGATCCATGTCGTGATCGAAGCGGCGGCGCTGTTCCACCGGGTCGGTCAGCTCGCCAAAGGCGTTCGCCAGCTCAACACCATGCAGATAGATTTCAAACCGTTCACAGACCTGCGGATCCGCTGCCGAGCGCCGCGACAGCGCCGCCATTGAGGCCGGCCAGTCGTGCAGGATCACCGGGCGCTCTTCCCCCAGACGCGGCTCGATCTTTTCCAGAAAGATATGGAAGAAGGCATCATCCCAGCTGTCGTTCTCCCCGGTATAGATACCGATCCGCGCCGCTTCCGCCTTCAGGCGGGCCGGGTCGGGTGCAGGGGAGTACGGGTCATCCACTGTCGCAAGAACATCGACACCGGCATACCGCAGGAACGCTTCCTGCACCGTCAGCCGTTCGCAGGGGCCCGGCAACCCGACCGCCGCAAACAGGCCGTCGCAGTCATCCATCAGATCGCGATAGGTCGCCCCCGGTCGGTACCATTCCAGCATGGTGAATTCCGGATGGTGCCGCTCCGACCGTTCTCCGTTCCGGAACACCCGCGCCATCTGGAAGATCGGCCCGAGTCCCCCGGCCAGCAGCTTTTTCATGGCGAATTCGGGGCTGGTGTGCAGGAAAAAAGTCCGCTCCCGGCTGGCGAACGGCTCCTCAAGGATGGTCGAAAAGGCCCGCAGGTGCGGTTCCAGCCCGGGAGAGAGCTGAAGCACCGGGGTTTCGACCTCCAGCAGGCCCTGCCGGGTGAAGAACGCGCGGATATCCGCCACAATCCGTTGCCGCTCCAGCAGGAACGGACGCTTGCGGATAATCTCGTCCCGGCTCCACCAGCGGCGGGAAGAAACGGAAGGAAGGGCGGACAGCGGGGCGGAATCGCGGGAGTCAGTCATGATGCTGCCGTTATACCGGCCCAGACATGCTGTTGCCAAGCAGCCAGCGACCTGTTAAGAAGCGCGCCAGAATTCCCCGAACATTTCCAGAAGTAACGACGCCATGAAGATTAACGCCAACCTGATTCGCCCCGGCATGGTCATCGAGCACGAAGGCCGGAGCTGGAGTGTCCTGAAGACCCAGATCGTGCAGCCGGGCAAGGGCGGCGCCTTCATCACCGTTGAAATCCGTGACGTTGACACCGGCAACAAGTCCAACGCCCGCTGGCGTACCGCCGACACCGTGGAAAAGCTGGACGTGCGTCAGATCGACTGCACCTATCTGTTCCAGGACGAGTCGGGCTTCAACTTCATGGACAAGGAAACCTTCGACCAGTTCCCGCTGGCTGAAGATCTGGTCGGTGAAAAGGGCGGCTTCCTGCAGGACGGCATGGAAGTGGTGATCGATCTGATCGAAGGCAAGCCGGTTTCGGTGAAGCTGCCGACCACCGTCGTGCTGACCGTGACCGAGTGCGAGCCGGTGGTGAAGGGGCAGACCGCCTCCTCCTCCTACAAGCCGGGGATGCTGGACAACGGCATGCGCGTGATGATCCCCCCGCACATCGATGCCGGGACCAAGATTGTGGTCAACACCGAAGAGTGCGCTTACGTCGAGCGCTTCAAGGGCTGATCCCTCTTCAGGCTGTTTTGAAGGGCGAGCATTCCGCATGGCAGGAATGCTCGCCTTCCTGTTTCAGACCCCGGCCTGATGCGGCATACTGTCTGCCGTTTTTATCAGGCCCCCCTGCCGGTCCGGCGGGAGGACGCGGGTCTCCATCGTGAATCTCTCTTGTGCAAGGACGTTGTGCGGCTATGGCTCTGCGCTCTCCCATCCTTAATGTCATGGTCATGGCCGCTGAAAAGGCCGCCAAAGGTCTGATCCGCGACTTCGGCGAAGTCGAACAGCTTCAGGTTTCCGTCAAAAGCATTGGTGACTTCGTCAGCGCCGCCGACATCCGCGCCGAGAAGATTCTGCGCCGCGAGCTGGAAAAGGCCCGCCCAGGCTTTAGCTTCCTGCTGGAAGAAGGCGGGGTGATTGAAGGCACCGACACCGAGCACCGCTGGATCATCGATCCGCTGGACGGCACCACCAACTACCTGCACGGCATCCCGCATTTCGCCATTTCCATCGGGCTGGAGCGGGCCGGAGAGATTGTCGCCGGGGTGATCTTCAACCCGATCACCAATGACCTGTTCACCGCCGAAAAGGGCGGCGGCGCGTTCTGGAATGACCGCCGCATGCGCGTCTCCGGTCGCCGCAAGATTGACGAGAGCGTGGTTGCCACCGGGATCCCCCACAAGGGCCGTGGCGAACATCCGGCCTTCCTGCGTCAGCTGCAGAAGGTCATGGCCTCCACCGCCGGAGTCCGCCGCATGGGCGCCGCCTCGCTGGATCTGGCCTGGACCGCCGCCGGGCGTTATGACGCTTACTGGGAAACTCACCTCAGCCCGTGGGATGTCGCCGCCGGTGTACTGATGGTCCGCGAAGCCGGTGGGTATGTCACCACTCTTGATGCCAAGATTGCTGATCCGGTGGCCGCCGGGGCGCTTCTCGCTTCCAACGAGCCGCTGCATTACGGCCTGCTGGCCCTGCTGAAAGACCGCAAGCCGGAGGCAGCAAAGGCCGAAGCCCCGGCTGCGCCGGATGCCGCCCGCTGATTTTTCAGTACAGTCTGCCTCCTGCCGCGCCCGGCCCTTGAAAAGGGGCCGGGCGTTCTGCTGTCTGCATCCGGCCAACCGGCTTGCTGGCAGAGGCAGGAATGGTATAGTGTCGGCGGTTGTACGCCCGCCAGCCTTGCCGGGCGTACCTGTGTGGCCAGAGCCGTGCAGCCATTCAGTTTTTATCCTGTGATTTTTTGGGCAGTAGGGGAGACCGCCTCGTGCGTCACGTATCCCGGTTGATGGCCAGCGGTGGCAGTGTGCTGGTTCTGGCCTTGACTTTGTCGGTCGCCACATCGCACCGGGCAGACGCCCGTGGCGCCTATAACAGCGCCGATACATCCGGGGTGATGGTCGACATGGGGGCACTGGACGAGCTTGGTGGTGGCAGCAATCTGCCAGACCTGCTGCTGGGCCGGGCCGGTCAGCCCGCCCCGGTCGCCGGAGCCGCCGCCGGTAAACGCGGCACCCTGCTGCAGCCAGATCCGTCACGGGGCGTACACAGCCGGATGCTGGTGACCGGCCCGCTGATTCCGCCCAAAGGCATGGCAGCCGCCCCGGTTGCGCTGACACCGCCGCCCGGCCTGACCGAGCTGCCGGAACTGGTCCCGGAGCCGCCCGCCAGCCAGCATCACACCCCCCCTGCCGCCCCGGCAACAACCATTCCTGCCGCCGTGGCACCCCCTCCGGCCCCCGCCGCGACTCCGGCACCCGCCCCTGTTGCCGCCGAAGCCGCGCCCGCCCCGGCACCCGCGCCCGCCGCAGAACCGGCACCGGAACCCCAGCAGGTTGCCTCGGCCCCGGCGACCGATCCGGCTCCGGCCGCCCCGGTCCGCCCGGCAGCACCGACGGTATCGGGCAACGCCCTTGCCACCCTGCCTTTCAACGGCAGCCAGACCGATCTGTCATCAGACGCCCGCGCCGCCCTTGATGCCGCACTGACAAAGCTGGGCAGCAGCAGCGCCATTCAGGTGCTGGCCTATGCCAGCGGTGACCGCGACAATCCGTCCAAGGCGCGCCGGACCTCGCTGTCACGGGCGCTGGCCGTCCGGGCCTATCTGATTGATCAGGGCGTTGCCTCGAACCGGATTGACGTCCGGGCGCTTGGTGATCAGGTAAAGGGCGGCAGCACTGACCGTGTGGATATTTTCGCCGGATCGTAACGGACACCGCCTGCGGCTGCCTGTACGCTCTCCGACATATGATGCTGGCAAGAGGTCCTGAGTGATGCGTATGACCCGTCCAACCCGTTTTCTGCTGCGCATGGGCCTGTTTCTGGCGGCAGTGATCGGTGCAGCCGGGATTCTGTCACACGGGGTGATCCCCTATTTCATGTCCAATCCGGCCCTGAACGGCCTGATTATCGGCGTACTGGCTGTTGGCGTACTGCTTAACCTGCGGCAGGTGCTGCTGCTGGCGCCGGAAGTGGCGTGGGCGGAAAGCTTCCGTAAGGATCAGACCATGACCTCCGCGACCGCCGGGCGTCTGCGCCTGCTGTCGCCGATGGCCACCATGCTGGAAGAGCATAAGGGCCGTGGCGGGCGCTTCACCCTGTCCGCCCCCGCAATGCGGACCCTGCTGGATGGCATCGCCGCCCGTCTGGATGAAGCCCGCGACCTCTCCCGCTATTTTGTTGGCCTGTGCATCTTTCTCGGGCTGGTCGGTACCTTCTGGGGCCTGCTGGAGACGGTTGGCACCATCTCGCAGGTGATCGGATCCCTTGAGGTCTCGGCACAGGGGGATAACGCTGCGATGTTCTCTCTGCTCAAGCAGGGGCTGGAAAAGCCACTGCATGGCATGGGAACGTCGTTTTCGGCCTCGCTGTTCGGTCTCTGCGGATCCCTGATCCTCGGCTTCCTCGATCTTCAGCTCGGACAGGCCCAGAACGCCTTTTACAATGATCTGGAAGAATGGCTGTCAGGCATCACCCGCCTGACTTCCGGCGGATCGGTCGGCGACGGCGAACAGTCGGTCCCGGCCTATATTCAGGCCCTGCTGGAACAGACAGCGGAAAGCATCGACGAATTGCAACGGGTTCTGACCCGTGGTGAGGAGTCACGCAGTGCCTCGGTGACCTATCAGCGGGATCTGGTTGACCGTCTCTCGACCCTGACCGATCAGATGCGGGCGGAACAGCAGGTGTTGCTGCGGATGGCCGAAAGCCAGATGGAGCTGAAAGGGCTGATCTCCCGTCTGACCGAAACGCTGAACCGCCCGCTGTCGGGCGGTGGCATTGATGACACCAGCCGGTCTCACCTGCGCAATATGGATGTTGCCCTGACCCGTCTGGTGGATGAAGCCAGCCGGGGCCGCGATGATGCGGTTAAAGAGATCCGCAGCGAAATCAAGCTTCTGGCCCGGACCATCGCCGCGCTGGCCGACGACAGCCGATCCTGACCCCCGCCCTTTCCCGCGTGCCCCTGACCCGGAGGTTTCCGCCCCATGGCACTGCGCCGTAACCGTCAGACCGTTGATATCTGGCCGGGCTTCGTTGATGCCCTCGGCAACCTGATCATCATCCTGATGTTCGTGCTGCTGGTGTTCGTGATGGCACAGTTTTTCATGGGCCGCACCCTGTCCGGGCAGGAGGCGGAACTGGGCCGCCTGACCGCGCAGATGTCAGAAATGGCCAGTCTGCTGAAGATGGAACGGCAATCCAATGCCAGCCTGACAGCCGAAACCGACCGCCTGAGCGGTGAACTCACCGTTCTGACCACCAAGGCCAAGGCGCTGGAAGACCTGAGCGCACAGAAGTCCGCCGAAGCGGCCAAACTGGCAGCCGATATCGAGGCGCTGCAGGCCCTGAAGACGAGTCTCGAAAAGACCATCAGCGAAAAAGACCGTGCCCTTGATGACGGCAAGGGCAAGCTGCAGGAACAGGAACGGATCTCCGATCAGGCCCGGGCACAGGCTGCCATGATGCGGCAACAGCTTGAGGCCCTGAAGATGGAGATGGCACGCCTGGCCGATGCGCTGGATGCCTCTGAGCGCGCCAACAAGTCGCAGGAAGTGCAGATCTCTGATCTTGGGAAGCAGCTGAACCGGGCTCTGGCCACCAAGGTGCAGGAGCTTCAGAAGTACCGCTCGGAATTCTTCGGGCGGCTGCGCACCGTACTGGGAGACCGCAAAGATGTGCGGATTGAAGGCGACCGTTTCGTCTTCCAGTCAGAAGTGCTGTTCCCCTCCGGCTCAGCGGACCTGCAGGCCGCCGGGAAAATGCGGCTGGCGCGGCTGGCCAAGACTCTGCTGGATATCTCCAAGACGATCCCGCCGGATGTAAACTGGATTCTGCGCGTTGACGGCCACACCGATAACCGGCCGATTGCCACACCGCAATTCCGTTCTAACTGGGATCTGTCTTCAGCGCGGGCTATTTCCGTTGTTAACTTCTTGATATCACAGGGAATTGATCCGTCAAGACTGGCTGCTGCCGGGTTCGGGGAGTTCCAGCCGCTGGACATAAGCAACTCAGCCGAGGCTCTCGCCCGCAACAGACGTATTGAACTGAAGCTTGACCAGAGGTAAGAGGGGGGACAACGGGTGCAAAACCGCATTATTTGCGGGTCACAGTGCCTTTCCCCTTGCACGGTCCCCTACCGCCGAGTATATAGGCGGCTCGTTTTTTGGAGAGCTGGGTTATGAAAAAGGATATCCATCCCGAATACCGCGAAATCACCGTCATCATGACGGATGGTTCCGAGTTTAAGACCCGTTCGACCATGAAGGCGGACACTCTCCGGCTGGATATCGACCCGAAGTCTCATCCGGCTTGGACTGGTGTTCACCGTCTGGTCGACACCGGCGGTCAGCTGGCGAAGTTTAACAACAAGTTCGCCAAGTTCGGCCTCAAGGTGTAATTCACCGATCCGATCTCGGTTTTCCCAGACGCCCGGCCAAAAGCCGGGCGTTCTGTTTTATTATCGCCTGCCTGACGGATACCCTCACCAGAATAGAAATATTCTCGCTTCGTCACAGGTCAGCCCTGTCAAAATGGGTTAAGATCGACAATCTCAGTCTCAGAGATTTCCCCTTCCCCCTTGTAACAGTGATCCGATCGCGGCCATGCCAACAGTCGTCAACTTCGAAGTCTACGCACAAACCGAGCAGGGCTGGGTCCTGCAGGGGCGGTTTCCGGGCGACGATAAGGCCGGGGCAGTCGAAGAAGCCAAGAACATCGAGCATTACGCCAAGGCTCCGGTCAAAGTGGTGCGGGAAACCTATTATTCCGAGAGCAACTTCTCGGAAGAGCGGATTGTCTATACCGGTAAGATCAAGCCCCGGCCGGAAATGCCCGGACAGGGTGGCCGGAACGGACGGGGCGGGACCACGGGCGGCCGTGGCCCCGGCGGCGGAGCGAACAGCCCGTTTTCTGAACACGATGTCCTGAATACCTACGGCAACAGCGGAAATGGAAAAGGAGCCAGTGACTTTGTGTTCAGGCTGCTGATGGTGCTGATCCTGTCGCTGCTGATCGCAATCTGCGGTACCGGCGTCTGCTCTCTGATTCTGACCCAACTGGCCCGCAGCGGGCTGTCTCTGGGGTCCTCAACCCAGTCTTTTCTGCTGTTCGGGGTCTTCATCACCCTGTTCCTGATCAGCGTCGTGCCAATGGTTTCAGCCTATGTACCGCTGGAAGGCATGCGGCGGCGTACTGCCGGTCACCACCATGACGTCGTCCCGGCCCATGCCGGTGATTATCACGCCGACGATTTCTCGCCGAAAGGGGGGGCCAAAGACGGCGCACAGACGGCACCGGGAGCTTCTGCTCCGCCCCCGCCTGATCCCCTTGATGCGATGCTGCCGGATGATGGCCCATGGCCGACCCCAACCGTGCCCGAGGAACATGACCCCGGTAAGGAGCGGGCAAAGCAGGCCGCCGACGACCTGCGCGAACGCCAGCGCCTGAAGGAAGAAGCCGAAAAACGCAAGGCTGAACGGAAAGCCGCACAGGACGCCGCCGTTGCCGCCGCCGAGGCCGCGATGCAGGCCACCCCAGATCCGGCCCCCTCCCCCTTCGCGGAAGAGCCGGATCCGGCTGCAGACCTGTCGCAGGCCTATGAGCAGGCCCGCGTCACCATCATGCGCTTTCTGGGGGAAGTGGTTGCAGCCCTGAAGACATCGCAGCCGGTGCTGGACGCCTATAACAAATTTGGCGTTAACCTCTATCTCGCCGGGGCCTGCGCCGCCCTGTCATCAACGCGCGGACTGTCAAAGGATGAACAGTCAGCTCTGGTCCGTGAAGCCGTCGAGGTTGTTGGCAGCAAGCCGGAACAGGCCCGCCACCTGATCCTGCGGCTGGATACCTACGGCACGGAACCGCGCTATCAGGCGATGATTGATGCCGGGCAGACCGCGATGCAGCATCACCTGACCGGCGATACAGACCCCTTCCACGCCCTTGGCGGAGTGATGAAGGACTGGAACACCCCGCAAACGCGGCAGCTGGCCAACAGCATGGTGACGATTCTCTTCACCGACATGGTCGGATCCACAGACATGACCCACCAGATGGGGGATGTGGCGGCACAGGACGTCATCCGGGCCCACAACTCCATTGTCCGCACCGCCCTGTCCCAGCACCGGGGGAAAGAGGTGAAGCATACCGGCGACGGCATCATGGCCAGCTTTGACGAAGCGGTCGATGCTGTCCGGGCCTCGATCCAGATTCAAAGGGCGGTCAAGGCTCATAATCAGAAGTGGACCAAGCAACCCCTGCACCTGCGGATCGGTATGAACACCGGTGAACCGATCATTGAAGAAAATGATTACTTCGGGGCAACCGTTCAGATCGCGGCCAGAGTCTGCGCCGCTGCGGGGATGGATCAGATCTGGATCGGTCCGACCAGTTACGAGCAGGTGAACCGCGCCCCCGATATCAGCCTGTTCAGCCATGGGGCGCAGCGCCTGAAGGGTGTGCGCGATGAACAGACCCTGCACGAAGTGGTGTGGAACGGTGACCGCGCCGCAGAGCTGGACGCTATCCGCAAGTTCCGCGAAGCTGACCGCGCCGCTGCCGGAGAAGCCGCCGCAGCCCGCCCCGGCGCCCCGGCCAGCCCTGCGGCAGCAGCTGCTGGAACAAAGGCACAGCAGGATAGAGCAACAATGAAGCGGAAGCTCCCGCCGCTTGCTCCGCCCGGCAGCCTGACCGCATCTCAGCGCTCTACCGGGGTCAAAAAGCCGTAACCATCAGAACGGATTCTCTGGGCTACAGCCCGGTGTTCTTCACAACAGCAGACGCATACAAAAAAACAACACGGCGGAAGATAGTCTTCCGCCGTGTTGTCATAATGGGATCCATGATCGCGAACGAGCGCCGCGCCAACCGAAGGCAACCCCCGGATCAGAAGAACTCCGGGCGGTCAGGACGATACGCCACCCGGTTCGCCCGTTCATAAGACTGCACAAACTGCATCAGGTCGCGCTTACGCCCCATCGCCCCCGCGACATGCGCTGGAGTAATGGATGAACCATAAACCTTGTTCTCTTCGACCATCACGCGAATGCGTTCGAGAAAGACCTTCAGGGTCAGCGCCTCGATGATATCAGCGCAGAAATTGATGAAGCCGGAATACCGTACCGGCTTGGCGGGTTTCGGCGGATGGAAGGCTGAAGCCGCGAACGAACCGGTCTTTCCGCCTTTCCGCTCGAGAATCGCCGCCCGGTGGTATTCCTTGAACGGGGAAAACACCACGGCGGTCTGGCTGTCATGATGGACGACAATGTCATCCATCGAACCATGGAAGTTGCTGCAGACCGTGCGGATGACATCTTCACTGATGTCTCCGCCCATCGCCATCCGCTCCATCTCATCAATCTGCGGAGACGGATTGGTGGTGAAGACGGTACCGCCCTCATAGTGCACCGAAACCCACGATTCGGAGATAAACTGCTTTTCGTAGCTGGAGACGCGGGGTTTCCACATCTCCGACCATTCCAGATGACTGGTGGATTCATCGGAAAAAATCGTGGGATTGCGATTGAATTGCTCAATCACCAGCGAGGCCATCCGCAGGGTAGACGGAATGTTCTGCCCCCGCACAACCACCGTTTCATCGATCGGGCCCGATTTCAGTGACAGTGAAATACGGTTGGAGCGGATCTGAAAAACAATGGAGTCCCCTTCGTCAGCCAGATCAAAGCGGCGGACGGTGCTTTTTTCCCGGTAAAGTGTCAGACCCGTAAGAATGGCGGCCATTTAACGTTTCGACTTCTGCCCTGTGTGCTTCTGCGCTCGCTCGCCGCTGTCAGGTGTCCCCTGCCCCCGGGTCCCGACCGCGCCCTGATCTTGAAAGGAAATCCGTGATATGTCCATGTTCTTCATGGGCATCGGACTTTGCAGGCTGAGGCGCACCGTAACATGGACAGACCAGTAATCTCAAACGGGGAATGGGAAAATAATCGCCCGACAGCCGTAATTCTTGGGGCACGGCTATATCCGGACGGCAGCCTGTCTGCTGCCATGCGGCGTCGGGTGGATTTTGCCTGCCATCTTTACCACCGTGGCGTTGTCAGCCGCCTGCTGATGACCGGAGGACCGACCTCAGCCGTCTGCACCGAAGCTGAGAAGATGGCCGCCCACGCCCGGGAGCAGGGCCTGCCGGATGATCATCTTCTGATCGAGTCGCAGGCGATGACCACCCGTGACAACGCCCGGCTGGCCTGCAATCTTCTGTTGCAGGCCCGTATCCCAAAGACAAAAGACATCACCGAACAGACCGATCATTCTAGCCTGAACAGCACCCCTCCCCCTTCCTCGCCGCAGACGGTCCTTATCGTCACCGACCTGTACCATGCCCCCCGGGCCTGGCTGGTCTTTCGGATCATCGGTCGCCATAGCGGCCTGCGTTTTAAGATCCGCCCCTGCCTGCCACCCACAGCCACTATGCGCCGGGCAGGATACTGGGTCGCCACGCTGCGGGAGATTCCCGCGATCGCCCTTGATATGATCCGCAGCTGGTCCGTTCCCACGCCCCGCCCGACACCAGACCGGAGATCCCTGTAATGTCCTGTTCCCCCCGCCCTCTGGATGGATTGCGGATTCTCGATACCGCCACGTTTATCGCCGGTCCCTACAGCGCCGGTCTGCTGGCCGAATTCGGTGCAGAGGTGATCAAAATCGAACAGCCGGGTGACGGTGACCCGATGCGCCGCTTCGGGACCATGACCGCCTGCGGCGATACTCTGGCGTGGCTCTCGGAGGCCCGGAACAAGAAGTCCGTCACACTGGATCTGCGGGCGGCTGACGGAGCAGCCCTGTTCCGGGATCTGGTGACGAAAAGCGATGTGGTGATCGAGAATTTCCGTCCCGGCACCCTTGAACGCTGGGGCTTGGGCTGGGACGTGCTGCAGGCCCTGAATCCCCGGCTAGTGATGCTGCGGGTGTCCGGCTACGGTCAGACCGGCCCCTACCGCGACCGCCCCGGCTTTGCCCGTATCGCCCATGCGGTCGGGGGGCTGTCCTATCTGGCCGGAATGCCGGGAGAGGTTCCGGTCACGCCGGGGTCAACCTCTCTGGGGGACTATATCAGCGGCCTCTATGGGGTTGTCGGCATCCTGCTGGCCCTGCGCCACCGCGATCAGTCCGGACAGGGGCAATATATTGATGTCGCCCTGTTCGAAAGTGTTTTCCGGATGCTGGATGAACTGGCCCCGGCCTATGCCCACACCGGCAAAATCCGCGACCGGGAAGGCTCAGGCACGCTGAATGCCTGCCCGCACGGCCATTTCCAATGCGCGGACGGCGAATGGCTGGCCATCGCCTGCACCAATGACAAAATGTTTGCTCGTCTGTGCACGGCTATGCAGCGGCCCGATCTGGCCAGCCGTTTTGCCCGCGTCAGCGACCGCCTGCGGGACCGCCAGATCGTCGACGGAGAAATGGCAGCCTGGGCCCGCAGCCAGCCACGGGCAAGCATTCTGGAGCAATGCCTGCGTCACGAAGTGCCCTGCGGGCCGATCAACTCAATCGCCGATATTTTCTCTGATCCGCATTTTGCTGCCCGGCAGACCATCACCACGGTCGAGCAGCCGGAGCTGGGCCCGGTGTCCGTTCCGGCAACCCTGCCGCGCCTGTCGGCAACACCGGGGCGGATCGACCACCTTGGACCAAAGCTGGGGGAAAGTACGGATCAGGTGTTGCAGGACCTGCTGGGGCTAACCCCGGAACAGATTGCCGCCCTGCGTCAGCGGGCCGTAATCTGACTGTCCCCAAGACGGGGACCCCGGCGGTTATTCCGCCGGGTGTGCCTGCGTTGCCTCCGGCAGGCGATCGGCACAGATCACGCGGTTTTTGCCGTTCTTCTTTGCCATGTACATCCGGCGATCAGCGACCTCAACCAGATCTTCCCAGTTCGGAATGGCATCCAGAATACGTTCCGCCACCCCGATGGAGGCCGTCTGCGGTGTGCCATCGGGGCGCAGGCCGATCCCGGTTTCACGCAGCCGGTCAATGCCGATCAGGGCGCCGCTGAGATCCGTACCCGGCATAATAATCAGAAACTCTTCGCCACCCCAGCGGACGACAATGTCGCCCCGCCGGAGGATCCGCTTCATGGCATCTGCCGCCACCCGCAGGGTATGATCCCCGGCTTCATGCCCGTACCCGTCGTTGACCTTCTTGAAGTCATCAAGGTCGATGAACACCAGCGTCAGGTGATCGCGGGCCCGTTCAGCATTGGTGAACTGAACACTCAGCAATTCTTCCCCGACCCGGCGGGTGTACACCTTGGTCAGGCCGTCATGACTGGATTGCTGAACCAGAGCCATCATGAAGTGCAGCTGGCTGATCCCGGCCAGGGTCGCCACCACCGCCAGCAGCCCCAGCAACCACAGCGCCCCGAGATAGCTGGAGAACGGCAACAGCTCGTAGCCGGTGATAACCACCCCGACCATCGACAGAATCAGCGGCGCGGAGAACAGCGCCCCTTCTAACGCGGTAATCGGAAAGACCGACAGCCCGGCAACCATCACAAAGGGCAGGAAGGCGTAGCCTGCGGCCAGAGCCAGCTGGAAAGGCGTAAACGAATACCCCATCAGCAAAGGATCGGAGATCAGGAAGAAAACCACCGGGATCGCCAGCAGGGATGCCAGAGCCTTTAAAGCGCTGTCGATCTTCTCTGACGGGCGGAAGCCCAGCGCCACAGCCCCGAAGCACAGACTGGCCCCCAGACGCAGGGCCGCCAGATACCAGCACAGCGGCTGCGGGAAAGTCAGGACGTCAACGACAATCCAGAGCGGGGTCAGCACCGCAAAAACACCGGCAACCCAGCGGACCCGGGACAGGATCAGCTGGGCACGACGGCGGCGGACCAGCGGCGAATGCACCGACGGCTCAATCAACCCGTGAATCATATCGGGTGTCATGTCAGGGGCAAAACGCGCCCAAAACTTTGAAACAGCCAAACCCAGACTCATGCCACCCCTCAAGTTCACCCTGCTGAAACAGGCCAAACCCTTTCCGCAAAAGTCGGTTCCATCCGTAGATGCCCCCGTTGAAAAGACTCCTGCCGCCTGCCGGTAAACCGGCTGACGGCCAGACCGGCGATCCGGCATATCTGCCGAATCCGGCGCGAACCCCCTCGCGAACGGCCATAATCCTGTATTTCAACCCAGAATCAAAGCATTATCGGCAAGACTCTGGAATGATTAAAAGAATAGACCGTCAGCCTTATCCCCACAGCGACGCCACCGGGGGAGACAGCAAGGTGCCCTGATACTGCAACCCGGGCGACCGGTCACTGCGGAGCAGCAAAGGCCCGTCCAGATCGACGAAATCCACACCCTGCGCCAGCAGAGCCGCCGGGGCCATCGCCAGCGATGTGCCGACCATGCAGCCGACCATCACCTTAAACCCCTGCGCCTGCGCCGCCGCCTTCAGCGCCAGCGCCCCGGTCAGGCCACCGGTCTTATCCAGCTTAATATTAATCGCCTGATAGCGCCCGCGCAGAACCGGCAGATCGGCAGCGGTATGCAGAGACTCATCGGCACAGACCGGCACGGTGATTGCCCCGGCCCTGACCAGATCCTCCAGCCCGTCATCCTGCCCGGCAGGCAGTGGCTGTTCCACCAGCACCGCTCCCAGCACCGGCAAGACCGGCATCAGGGACGCCAGCTGTTCCAGCGTCCAGCCCTCATTGGCATCGACAATCAGCCGACACTGCGGCGCAGCGGTGTGGATGGCCGTCAACCGCTCCAGCGGGCCGTCAGCCCCGACCTTGACTTTCAGCAGGGGCACCCCCTCGGCCGCAGCACGGGCAGCCTTCGCCGCCATCACATCCGGGGTATCAATCCCCAGAGTGTAGGCGGTCACCACCGGACGGGGATCGCTGATACCGATGCGCTGCATCACCGGCTGCCCATCCGCCTTCGCCCGGTAATCCCACAGCGCGCAGTCCAGCGCATTGCGGGCAGCCCCCGCCGGCATCAGCGCCTGTAGATCTTCCGGCGTCAGGCGTGTCTGCTGCAGCGTTTCCGTCATCGCCCGCAGATCCGCCAGAACCCCGGCGACACTTTCCCCATAACGGGCATAGGGAACGCACTCCCCCCAGCCGGAATAAACGCCGTCGCTGACCTCGGCCACCACCACATCCGCCTGCGTCTTCGACCCGCGGGAGATAGTGAAAGACCCGGCAATCGGCCAGGCCTCGGTCCGGACGGTCAGGGAGAGTCCGGCAGGGCGGACCGACAGCTCGGTAAGGGTCATCGCAGGGGCTCCGTTGACAGGCCCGGGGCACGGTGGGCCCGGTCCATTCCACTTTGGTCATACAGACTATAGAAGGGCCCGCGCCGCTTCAACCCCGCCTGCGGCCCCGGCGCGTCTGATAATGCCTTGTCGTAAAACATCTTTCCACGATCGCCTTTCCGTTGCGGAAAGCGATGCTTTTTTCCTTGGCTTTCGGCAATAAATATTCAAAATAGACATCAATTGTATACAAGACCGCTCCGGCGCAAAAATCAGGGACACAGGAAACGACATGACCGCCTCGCTTTACGCCAAGATGTACGCCCACTTCCCGCCGTCGGAAGGGGCCGTGTTGCTGCAGGCCCCCGGTGGCCGCACCATCACCTATGGCATGGCTCACGAATGGTCGGGCCGCTATGCCCACTTCATGAGCAGCCTCGGCCTGCAGAAAGGGGACCGGGTGGCGGTACAGACCGAGAAATCGCCGGAAGCGCTGCTGGTCTATCTGGCCTGCCTGCGGGGCGGCTTCGTGTTCCTGCCGATGAACACCGCCTATCGCCCGGACGAGGTCGATTATCTGGTCAGCAATGCCGAACCGGCGCTGATCCTGTGCAGCCCGGATGCCGAAGACACCACCCGCACCATTGCCGCCCGGCATGGGGTGGAACATGTCTACACGCTGGGCACCCGCAACGACGGCAGCTTCCCCAATGCCGCCGCTGACGCCAGCCCGCAGTTTCCGATTGTGGCCTGCGAGCCGGATGATCTGGCTGCCATGCTGTACACCTCCGGCACCACCGGCAAGCCGAAAGGGGCGATGCTGACCCACCGTAATCTGGCCAGCAATGCCGAAGCCCTGGTGAAGACCTGGCGTTTCAGCAGTGATGATGTGCTGCTGCACGCCCTGCCGATTTTCCACGCCCACGGCCTGTTCGTCGCCTGCCACTGCGTGCTGATGTCAGGGGCCCGGATGATCTGGCTGTCGAAATTCGACGCCGATGAAGTGATCCGCCTGATGCCGCAGGCCACCGCCTTCATGGGGGTGCCGACCTTCTACACCCGCCTGCTGTCAAAGGCAGATTTCGGGCGTGAGGCCACCGCGCACATGCGGCTGTTCACCTCCGGCTCCGCCCCGCTGCTGGCAGAAACCCACACCCAGTTTTCCTCCCGCACCGGCCACGCGATTCTTGAACGCTACGGCATGACAGAAACCGGGATGAACACCGGCAACCCCTATGATGCCGAGCGCCGCCCCGGCACCGTCGGCTTCCCCTTCCCCGGCGTCAGCGTCCGGGTGGTGGGGGAAGACGATGTCACCGCCCTGCCCACCGGGTCGGTCGGTGCCATTCAGGTCAAGGGCGATAACGTCATGCTCGGCTACTGGCGGATGCCGGAGAAAACCAAGGAAGAATTTACCTCTGACGGCTGGTTTAAAACCGGCGACGTCGGCAAGATTGATGCCGAGGGGTATCTGCATATCGTCGGCCGCGCCAAAGATCTTATCATCTCCGGCGGTTACAATGTCTACCCGAAGGAAGTGGAAGGCGTGATCGACGATCTGCCGGGGGTCGATGAAAGCGCCGTGGTCGGTGTACAGCACCCGGATTTCGGTGAGGTCGGCGTGGCGGTGGTCAAGCTGCTGCCCAAAGCTAACGGCGTCGGAGAAGACGCTATTCTGGCCCACCTGAAGCAGCACCTTGCCAACTACAAAGTGCCCAAGCGGGTGTTCTTCACCGATGAACTGCCGCGAAACACCATGGGCAAGGTGCAAAAAAATCTGCTGCGTGATCAGTACAAAGACCTGTTCCGCCTGCCGTCGTAATCACTCACGCCGCAGGAGACGGATGGCCCGGCCCAGACCGGGCCATCTTTTTTTTGCAGCGCACCTCTTGCACTGCCCCATTCGGTTGCTCAGAGTGGTTCCCCCCTCACTCCCAATGGAAACCTCCCCCGATGGCAGACCTGCTGTCCCTCCTGACTCCCGATCTTCTGCTGCTGGCTCTTGGCCTGCTGATCACCGGCGTTGCCGCCGGGATCCTGTCCGGCCTGCTGGGGGTTGGCGGCGGTATCGTCATAGTGCCGGTGCTGTACCACGTGTTTACCGGCCTTGGCGTCGATGAAGCCGTGCGTATGCATGTGGCCGTCGGCACCTCGCTGGCGACCATTATTCCGACCTCGATTGCATCGTCCCGCGCCCACCGCCGCAAAGGCAGCATTGATGATGCCCTGCTGAAATCATGGATCCCGTCCGTCTTCATCGGGGTGGTGATCGCCACCCTGTGGGGGACACAGGCCAAAGGCTGGATGCTGACCGCAATTTTTGCCGTCGTGGCCCTGGCGGTTGCCGCCAACATGACCTTCCGGCGGGAAGGCTGGACAGTCACCGATCATCTGCCCACCGGCTGGATCCGGCAGGCGATGGGGGCGGTGATTGGCGGCCTGTCCGCGTTAATGGGCATTGGCGGCGGGACCCTGAGCGTACCGATCCTGTCAGCCTGCTCCTACCCCATTCACCGCGCCGTCGGCACCGCCAGCGCGCTGGGGCTGGTGATTGCCATCCCCGGAACCATCGGCTTTCTGCTGAACGGGCTGGACATCCCCGGCCGCCCGCCGCTGTCGCTGGGCTTCATCAGCCTGCCCGGACTGCTGCTAATTCTGCCGACCACCATTCTTGCCGCCCCATGGGGGGTGAAACTGGCCCACGTGCTGAACGGGCCACGCCTGCGACAGGTGTTCGCCTTTTTCCTGTTCATCACCAGTCTGCGGATGATCTACGCCCTGTTGACCTGATCGCCCGCACACAGCGCTGACCGACAGCCCCGCGTCCCCCCCGGACCGGGGCTGTTTTATGTCTGTCGGGAAAAAGAACAAAAGAAAAGGCCGACACTTTCGTATCGGCCTTTTCAAAGATGGGGCGAGTGATCGGATTCGAACCGACGACCCTCTGGACCACAACCAGATGCTCTAACCAACTGAGCTACACCCGCCATCAGGTGAGGGCCGCTTTATAGACCGCTGCCCCCACCCCGTCAACACAAAAAATCATTTTTTTATGAAGAGGCTCCCGGCCAGCGTAAAACCATGAAAACATAGCCGTAAACATCGGCATGGGCGCGGTACATAGCAATCTCGTCCCGCACCCCGGCCATAACGCCGGCCAGTGCCGGATCATGGCGGCTGACGGGGGCCAGCGTCTCCAGCCGCCGCTCCAGCGGCAGGTAATAGTCTTCCCACCAGCCGCTTTCCGGCAAAACCTCGGCATGGACGAAAGAGTACCCAAGCTGCTCCGCCACGCTCAGATTTTCCGCCACCGTCCGCATGTCGGGATAGGCCGTTTCCCAGAACCGCAGGGCCGCAGCGGGCGGCGACGGGTGCAACCACATGCAGTCAGAGACCACCAGAAAGCCACCCGGCTTCAACAGCAGGGCCCAGGCATTAAGGGCGGCTTCCAGCCCGACCACATAGGCGGCCCCTTCCGACCACACCATATCAAGGGTATGGCGCTTCAGGCGGGCATCAAGCATATCGCGGCAACGGATCTCGACCTGCCCGCCCAGACCACGGCGACGGGCCGTATCGGCCAGTTCATCGAGAAACGGCTGATGGGTATCCACCGCCGTCACTCTGGCCCCCAGATGCTCGGCCAGCAGCAGGCCGGACCGGCCATTGCCACAGCCCATATCGGCACAGGCCGGTTCTGTCGGCAGAAACGGGCGCAGGCGGTTGATCAGCGACAGGGTCACGGCATCACTGCCCGGCCCCTGTCGCGGCAGGTCATGAAAAACCCTGAAAAATGCATCTTCAGGCCCGGGGGCGGCAGACAGCCCCGCTGCCCCGGCCACGACCGGGCCGGACACATTCTCAACTGCCATCAGCTCATCCCCCACACTGTCTGCTTCCGACGGTTTTACCGCCGGATCATAGCAGCCCTACCATCCGGCCGTCAGGGCAATCGCGGCATGGCGGGCCTGACCGGCGGCAGCCTTGCCGCCGACCACCGGCGTCATCGCCACCGCGCCTTCAAACAGCAGCGCCAGATCCCAGCCCCGTTCCGTCGCCTGCGGAATCCCCGCCGCCTCCAGACGCTCCTGAAACCAGACACCACTGGCGCGGCAGCGGAAGGCCGCATCACCGGCAACAGCCACATCATGGCCGGAAAACTCAGCAAGAGCCCGCAGCAGCAGGCTGCCCTGCGACCCGTCAGCCTCCAGCCAGTCACCCAGCACATCGAAGACGGTCAGCCACGCCGGGCCATCCTGCTCCCGCGCGGCAACGCCGTCATTGATATAGGCCCAGAAGCGCTCATCCCGGTGCTCAAGCACGGCGCGCACCAGAGCGTTCTTCGTCGGGAAATGTTTATACAGCGTCATCCGGGCAACACCGGAATCCTGCACCAGACGGTCAATGCCGGTGCCGTGGAAGCCGTAACGGTCAAACAGGCCTTCCGCCACATCCACCAAGGCGTCCCGCTTGGGGGACGGACGGGCGGTTTTGGGTTTCAGGGCAGCGGTACGGGCGGGCATGGGCAGCAAAACTCCTCGGCGGATCGGGGTCCGGGCAATCCCGCCTTCTATAGCGCCAACATCGTGTCGAAAACAGGGCAAAAAGAATTTAGCCAAAACCGCCCTTCGCTTCTTCGCAATTTTTTCACCCCCTGCATTCACACTTGCAAATGGGGCGAAGGTAAAGAGAGAAATAACCATCAGGAACAAATTTTTCGTAATTTTTACGACGATAACTCCTGTAAATAAGAATTTATCCTGAAAATCAGCATCACCCCATACATCGCCTTACCCTGCCGGATATGATACAACTATGGGGTCGGGGGCACCCCTGACAGAGGGAGCGACAAGAAGGCAGCGTAAGACCAGATGAGCCAGACATCCTTTTCCCTGACCCCTGAATTTCCTCCGGCGACCGAGTCCGCATGGCGTCAGGTGGTCGAAAAGGCCCTGAAAGGGGCGGATTTCGACAAAAAGCTGACCACCCGCCTGTACGATGGCATCACATTGGCCCCCCTGTACTCGCAGGATGCGCCGGGTGCGGCCGCCGATGCAGCCGGGTTGCCCGGTCAGGCCCCCTACACCCGTGGCACCAACGCCCTTGGGCAACGGCAGGCAGGCTGGGACATCCGTCAGGAATTTGTCCACCCGGATGTGCGTCAGGTCTCCAAAGAAGCGCTTGAGGATCTGGAGCGGGGCGTCTCCTCGGTCATTCTGCGTCTGGACGCCGCCGCCCATGCCGGACTGGACCCCGACACCGATGCCGCCGAAGGGCTGGCCGGGGTCGATGGCATCATGGTTGCCACTGCCGATGATCTGGATACCGCACTCGCGGGTGTGCTGCTGGATATCTGTCCGGTCTCGCTGAAAGCCGGGGCCGGGGCGGTCGCTGCCGCCGCCATGCTGGCCGATGTGTGGACCAAGCGCGGCGTCGGGGCGGATCTGGCCCGGGGTGCTTATAATATTGATCCGGTCGGTACGCTGGCCGCCACCGGCTGGCTGCCGCAGGGGCTGGAAAAATCCCTGAACGACATGGCCGCAGTCGCCGCCCGCACCGCTGAAGAGTTCCCGATGGTCACTGCCGTCGGGGTATCCGGTGCGCCGTGGTCGAATGCCGGGGCATCGGAAGCGCAGGAACTCGGCTGCATGCTGGCCACCGGCGTTGCCTATCTGCGGGCGATGACCGGTGCCGGAATCGATATCGACACCGCCTGCCGTCAGATCGGCTTCACCCTGCCGGTCGGGACCGACTTCTTCAGCGGCATCGCCAAGCTGCGCGCCGCCCGCCTGCTGTGGGCGCAGGTCACCGCCGCCTGTGGAGCCTCTGCCGACGCCGGAAAGATGGTCATCCACGCTGAGACCGCCCAACGGATCCTCAGCCAGCGTGACCCGTGGGTCAACATGCTGCGTGTCACCGTCAGCAGCTTTGCCGCCGGGGTCGGCGGGGCTGACAGTGTTGCCGCCGCATCCTATGAATCAGCGATCGGCCTGCCGACCGCCTTCGGTCGCCGGGTCGCCCGCAATATCCAGATCATCCTTCAGGAAGAATCCCATCTGGCGAAGGTGGTTGATCCGGCCGGTGGATCATGGTTTGTCGAAACCCTGACCCGTCAGCTGGCGGAACGGGCGTGGGAAGAGTTTCAGGCGATTGAAAAGGCCGGGGGGATCGCCGCCGTCCTGCTCGACGGATCTCTGGCCACCGCCCTGGCAAAAACCTGGGACGAGCGCCGCGCCAACATTGCCCGCCGCAAAGACCAGCTGACCGGGGTCAACGAATTCCCCAACCTGTCTGAAGCCCCGGTGGATGTCGCCCCGGCCGACCGCGCCCTGCTGCGCCGGGGAATGGCAGCCCGCCTGAAGCATGTCGACCGCACCCCGGCCTTCGGCACCCTTGATCAGTTCTACAACGCCGCCCGCACCGGCACCCTCGGCGGGCTGACTGCAGCACTGGGCGGCACCCCGCTGCGGATTGATCCGCTGCCGAACCACCGCTTTGCCGAAGACTTTGAAGCCCTGCGCGATGCGTCGGATGAAGTCGCCGCCATCAACGGCACCCGTCCGTCGGTGTTTCTCGCCAACATGGGCCGCGTGGCCCAGCACACCGCCCGCGCCACCTATGCCCGCAACTTCTTCGAAGCCGGTGGGATCGAAGCGGTCAGCAGTGACGGTTTTGACAGCCCGGAGGCCGCTGCCGCCGCCTTCCGCCTGAGCGGGGCGAAAATCGCCTGTCTGTGCGGAACGGATGACCAGTACGAAGGCGGGGCCGCCGCCATGCTGGCCGCCCTGAAGGCCGCCGGCGCCACCCGCCTGTATGTGGCAGGCCGCCCGGCTGCCGAGGCCAAGGCCGTGTATGACGCTGCCGGAGCCAGCGACTACATCTTCATGGGCTGCGATGCCCTTGCCACCCTGACCGCCGCCCACCGTCATCTGGGAGTGAACTGAGCCATGACCCGGATTCCTGATTTTTCCACCATTCCGTTCTCTGCGGCTGCGGGCGGCTCTCTGGCCGACTGGCAGGCACAGGCCCGTGCCGAAAGCGGCGCAGATCTGAATGCCCTGCTGTGGCAGACCCCGGAGACACTGGCGGTGAAACCGCTGTATACCGCTGCCGATCTGGCCGGGCTGGACCATCTGCAGACCTATCCGGGCGTCGCCCCGTTCCTGCGGGGCCCCTACCCGACCATGTACGTGCAGCAGCCTTGGACCGTGCGCCAGTACGCCGGGTTTTCCACCGCTGAGGACTCCAACGCCTTTTACCGCCGCAATCTTGCCGCCGGTCAGAAGGGCCTGTCGGTGGCCTTCGACCTTGCCACCCACCGCGGCTACGACTCCGATCATCCGCGCGTTGCGGGCGACGTCGGTATGGCCGGGGTGGCGATCGACAGCATCTATGACATGCGCACCCTGTTCGACGGCATTCCGCTTGATCAGATGAGCGTGTCGATGACCATGAACGGGGCGGTGCTGCCGGTACTGGCCCTGTACATCGTCGCCGCCGAGGAACAGGGCGTGAAGCCCGAGCTGCTGTCCGGGACCATTCAGAATGATATTCTGAAAGAGTTCATGGTCCGCAACACCTACATTTACCCGCCGCAGCCGTCGATGCGGATCATTTCCGACATCTTCGCGTTCACCTCGCAGCATATGCCGAAGTTCAACTCCATCTCCATCTCCGGCTATCATATGCAGGAAGCCGGGGCGACGGCGGATCTGGAACTGGCCTATACGCTGGCCGACGGGGTGGAATACGCCCGCGCCGGGATGGCCGCCGGGCTCGACATTGACAAGTTCGCCCCCCGCCTGTCGTTCTTCTGGGCGATCGGCATGAACTTCTATATGGAAGTGGCGAAGATGCGGGCCGCCCGGATGATCTGGGCCAAGCTGATCCGTCAGTTTAACCCCAAGTCCGACAAGTCGCTCAGCCTGCGCACCCACTGCCAGACCTCCGGCTGGTCGCTGACCGCGCAGGACGTGTTCAACAACGTCACCCGCACCTGTGTGGAGGCGATGGCGGCAACACAGGGTCACACCCAGTCGCTGCACACCAACGCGCTGGACGAAGCCCTGGCCCTGCCGACGGACTTCTCCGCCCGCATCGCCCGCAACACCCAGCTGTTTCTGCAGCAGGAAAGCGGCACCACCCGGGTGATCGATCCGTGGGGCGGCAGCTATTACGTCGAGCGCCTGACCCGCGATCTGGCCGATCTGGCCTGGCAGCATATTCAGGAAGTCGAGGAACAGGGCGGGATGGCCAAGGCCATCGAAGCCGGTATCCCCAAGATGCGGATCGAGGAAGCCGCCGCCCGCACACAGGCCCGCATTGATGCCGGGGTGCAGACGGTGGTTGGCGTCAACAAGTTCCAGCTGGAAAACGAAGACGCCCTTGATGTGCTGAAGGTCGATAACTCGGCGGTGCGGGCCCGGCAGATTGAAAAGCTGCAGCGCCTGCGGGCAGAACGCGACCCGAAGACGGTGGAAAGCTGCCTGACGGCCCTGACCAATGCAGCGTCCTCCGGCGATGGCAACCTGCTGGGGCTGGCGGTGGACGCCGCCCGCAACAAATGCACCGTCGGCGAAATCTCTGACGCGCTGGAGACGGTCTATGGCCGCCATCAGGCGACCATCCGTGCCATTTCCGGGGTTTATTCCAAAGAGGTCAAGGGCGTGGACGAAAGCTTTGAGAAGGTCCGGGCGCTGGTCACCGAATTCGAAAAGAATGACGGCCGCCGTCCGCGCGTACTGATCGCCAAAATGGGGCAGGACGGGCATGACCGTGGCCAGAAAGTGATCGCCACGGCGTTCGCGGATCTGGGCTTTGACGTCGATATCGGCCCGCTGTTCCAGACTCCGGCGGAAACCGCCCGTCAGGCCGTGGAAAACGACGTGCATGTCATCGGGGCTTCCTCACTGGCAGCCGGTCACCTGACTCTGGTGCCGGAGCTGCGCGAAGAACTGAAGAAGCTGGGGCGGGAGGACATCCTGATCGTTGTCGGCGGTGTGATCCCGCCGCAGGATTTTGATGCCCTGTACGATGCCGGGGCTGCGGCAATCTTCCCGCCCGGCACTAAAATCAGCGTGGCGGCGCAGGACCTGATCGCCAAACTGAATGTCCAGCTTGGGTATACCGAAGCGGCATAACCATCACGGCGCCCGATGCCCGGACCCTGAACGACAGGCCCCGGGCATCGGGATCCGTTAGTGCGGAAGCTGCACCAAGGCCGGATTCAGCCAGCGGTTGACAATGGTCTGCAGGGTGCCATCTGACCGGATCCGGTCCAGCCCCTCGGCAAACCGGGCCGCCTTTGCCTCCTGCCCCTTGGGGAAAATCACATGCCGCCCCACTTCATTCAGGCTGTCCGGCAGGATCAGCAGCTGCCCGGCCAGCCCCTGACTGTCCGCCGCCCCCGAAAGGCTCCAGATATCACCGATCATCGCATCGGCCCGCCCGGCAGCCAGCATCTTGACCCCCAGCGTCACATCGTTGACCGGAATCCGGGTGAAGCCGGTCGCGGCATCAAAATCAGCGGTATAGGCATACCCCTGCACCGTCACCACCCGCAGGCCGGTCAGATCGGCAACACTCTCAAAGCGGATCGGGTTGCCGCGCCGGACCATCACCACGGTCCGCCCCATACGGAACGGCCCGACCAACAGGTACTTTTCCCGCCGTTCCGGGGTCTCCACAAACTGGAAGGCCAGATCATACCCATCCAGATCCAGCCGCTTCAGCACCCGGTTCCACGGCATCGCCTCGTACCGGGGGGTAACGCCGATCCGGGTCAGGACCGCATCGACAATTTCGGTGTCCAGCCCCGCCGGGCGGGTCCCATCCAGCCAGGAATAGGGCGGAAAGCGGTCATCCATCAGCACATGCCAGACCTCCGTCGCCCGGCAGCCCCCTGAACCAAGGACAACGCCAAGCACGGTCAGGACCAGATAAAGTGCTGATCGCAGACGAGAGCTTCCAGACACTGACAGGCCCTCCGTGGATTTAGGTGGGCTTTCATTGCGGCAAAGCCCTGGAGTATTTTCCGGTTGAGTAGGGTCCGGTCAATCGCAGAAAATACTCCACCTTTAAAGAATGAGAGCATTTTCAACCACAAAACCGGTGCCCGCCCTTGCTGGAAACGCCCAGCGGAACCCCAGCACTTACCGCCTTCACAGTTAACGATACTATAACCTTATCTATCGAGAGACCGGATTCTTCCCCTTTTTCGTACAGAAGGAAACCACCATGCCGATCGCCATGCCGACCGTCGATGACTACGTATCCGGTGTTCTCGCCGGGGACCGGGCGATGATGGGCCGGGCAATCACCCTGATCGAAAGCCGGGCTGACCGTCATCGGGTGATGGCGCAGCAGGTGCTGACCCGTCTGCTGCCCCATGCCGGCAAGGCACACCGCATTGGCATTTCCGGGGTGCCGGGGGTCGGAAAATCGACATTTATCGAGACATTCGGCTGTAATCTGACCGCAGAAGGCCTGAAAGTGGCCGTTCTGGCGGTGGATCCGACCTCAAGCCGCAGCGGGGGTTCGATTCTGGGCGATAAAACCCGCATGGCCCGTCTGACCGCCGATGAGCGGGCATTTATCCGGCCATCACCGACCTCGGGCCATCTTGGCGGGGTGGCGCGGGCAACGCGGGAAACCATGATCCTGTGTGAAGCCGCCGGGTATGATGTTGTGCTGGTGGAAACCGTCGGGACCGGTCAGTCGGAAACCATGGTCGCTGACATGGTTGATTTCTTTCTGGTGCTGATGCTGCCCAACGCCGGGGACGAGCTGCAGGGCATCAAAAAAGGCATTCTGGAACTGGCAGACCTAATCGCCGTCAATAAGGTTGATGACGAGAATGATCTGAAAGCCAAAGCCGCCAAGCGCGACTATGAGAACGCGCTGCATATTCTGACCCCGGCCAGCAGCAACTGGACGCCGCTGGTGCTGATGATGTCGGGTCTGAACAACCGCAACCTCAACACCCTGTGGGAAAAAATTCAGGAACACCGCCGCATCCTGACCACCAGCGGGGAACTGGACACCAAGCGGCGGGAACAGCATAAGACCTGGATGTGGGCCATGCTGAAAGAACGGCTGCTGCACGCTTTCGAAACCCATCCGCAGGTGGCCGCCCTGATCCCGCAGATGGAACAGGCGGTACAGGGCGGCACCCTGACCCCGACCGTTGCCGCCGAGCGGCTTCTGGGTGCCTTCGGGCTGGATGCCCTGACGGTCTGATTACAGTGCGGCGGCCCGCAGCACCGCCGGGGCAATCACCCGGTGGGCCGGGCCGACCACCAGCATATACAGGCGGCCCAGAAGGTTGTGGATCACCACGCTGGTGGTGACGTAGACCGCGGCCTCATCCCCTTCAGTCCATCGGCTGACCGAAATGAAAACATCCAGATGGCGGTCTTTTTCGCCGAAGACCACCTCGGTGTCTGAGTGCGCATAGACGGTGAAGGGGCCGATCCGGTCACCAAGGGTTACCGCATGCTGTTCCGGCTGCGGCTGCCCCAGACGGCCGACATCTTTCAGACCCAGCCGCCGCATTGCCGCATTGCGAAGATCCATCAGACGGTCAACCCATGCCGGAGTCCGGCTGAAAATGCGCTGTGCCAGCTGCACGGGCGATGCCCCCTGCCCCGGCGCAGACAGCCGACGCCGGTAACTGTCGCGAAAGTTCCAGCGTGGCATCAGGGCCTCAATCAGCAGTCCTGCCGGTGGCGCTGTCTTGATCACCCCGGCTTTGTGTACCGTCATGTCCCCGGTCCTCCTGTCTTCTGCCACCCGGATCACGCTCCGTCCGGCGTCCGCAGCACCCACGCCCAGAACAGCAGCAACGCAATCAGGCCAAGTGCCGCCGACAGGCCGAAGGCTGCGACATGGCCGAGATCCTCATAAATAATTCCAAACAGGAACGAGGCCGGCAACAAAGCAAAGCTGCTGATCAGATTATACCATCCAAACGCCGTTCCCCTGCGGTCCTCCGGCGCCATATCGGCGACCAGTGCCCGCTCAACCCCCTCGTTCGCCGCCATAAACAGCCCATAGCCAAGGAACAGGGCAATCAACACCGGGCCGTCACCATTCAGCGCCAGAGCCAGATAAATCACCACAAACAGAATCCAGCTGGCAATCAGTACGGGATTACGGCCAATCCGGTCTGACAGCGCCGACAGCGGAGTGCCAAAAACCACCGCCACCGCGGACACACCGGCCCACAGCAGCGGGATATGCGCCTGCGTCACCCCCAGCTCAGACGCCCGCAGCAGCAGAAACATCGTCGATGACTTACCAAGCGTGAAAACCCCCAGAACCAGCAGAAAGCGCCGGAACCGCAGGGGCATAGAGCCCAGAGACCAATCAACGGCTGCCCGGCGCGGCGGGGTGTAGCCTTTCGGCTCCGTCAGAAACCCGGCAAGTGCGATGGCTGCCATCGCCGGAATAATCGTCAGCAGGAAAATCGTCTCAATCGGAACAGCCAGCGCCAAAAGTCCTGCCGCTACCAGCGGGCCGATCACCGCACCGGCATTATCCATGGCCCGGTGCAGACCATAGGCAATGCCACGGTTATCATCACTGACCGAAGCGGCCAGCAGGGCATCCCGTGGCGAGCTGCGCAGTCCTTTCCCCAGCCGGTCCATGAACCGTAAAGCCATCACCCCACCCCAGCCGGTGGCCAGCACCATCAGCGGGCGGGAGATACCGGCCAGAGTATACCCGAGTAAAATCATACCCTTGCTGCGTCGGGTCCGGTCATTGATGATCCCCGACACCAGTTTCAGCAGGCTGGAGGTGGCATCCGCCACGCCTTCAATCAGCCCCAGCGCCGACGGCCCGGCCATCAGAACCGTGGCCAGATACAAAGGCACCAGGGGATAGACCATGTCACTGGCCGCATCATTGAGCAGGCTGACAAAACCGACCAGCCACACCGTCGGCGACAGCCCGCCGAGCGTCGCCAGAAATCCCTGTCTTCCCTGAGGGGGTCTTCCCTGAGGGGATCGCTTCGGGTGATGCCGCCTCACGGGACCGTGACCCGACCCCGTCCGGCAGGCACGGCATGGGCATGATGGAGGTAGGTCAGAATCTCGACCATATCCTCGGTCACGGTCCGCCCATCAGGGGTTTCACGGATCAGCAACGGGCAGCCCTGCTTGTCCGGCCCGACGAAATCAACAATGGCCTGACGCGGACGGGGGAAATCAACATACCGGATCTCCAGCCTGTCGCGCAGCCCCGGCACCGTCGCCAGAATCCCTTCGACAATCATACAGTCGGGGCAGAACTGCTGGCTTCCGCCCTCTGACGGGAAAGACGGCGGCAGCAGATACAGAATGTCACGGGCCATGGAACCGGTTTCCCCCTCATCTTTTTTAAAAGCTCTCTTATCAGGAACTCTACCGCCGGTATCCCCAAAGGAAAAGGGGGTGCCCGTTCCCGGACACCCCCTTTTCCTGTCGCAGGGCGAGGCTGGCGTTACGCCGCCTTGACAGATCCGGCCCCGACACCGGCGGCAGAGCCACCTTCGTTCTGGGCATAGACTTTACCGAAGCGGTTGCCGAGGAAGGTCGCCAGAGAGACATCTTCCTGCTTCACGAAACCACGTGACGGCAGTTTGCCCTCATGCAGCAGGTCGAGCATGGTGCAGATACCGGCGGCAGTGGTGATCTGGATGCCGGAGCGGAAGGTGTCGCCGACCATACGGCCATACACTTTGTTGGCATAGCTTTCCTGCAGCAGGCGGCCATTGCGGTAACCGCTGACGGTGACGAAAATCACGATCACGTCCTGCGGGGTCGCCGGAATGGAACGTTCCATGATGTCCTTCAGCAGGTCTCGGCGCTCACCCAGACGCAGATCCTGCAGCAGCACCTTCATGATATCGCGATGACCCGGATAACGGATCGACCGGTAGTTGAGGGTCCGCACCTTGCCCGACAGGGTATCACACAGGGTCCCGAGACCGCCGGAGGTGTTGAAGGCTTCGTATTCCACGCCGTCAAGGGACAGGTGTTCCAGCTCTTCCAGCGGCGGCACCAGCACTTTTTCGCCATCGACCACGGCTTCACACGGCTCCAGATACTCGTTGATCAGGCCGTCGGTGCTCCAGGTCAGGTTATATTTCAGAGCATTATGCGGGTAGACCGGCAGGGCACCGACACGCATCTTGACACTGTCGAGGCTGTCATAGCGGCTGGCGACATCATGGGCCACCACCGAAATGAAGCCCGGGGCCAGACCACACTGCGGGATGAAGGTCGAGGTACCTTCCACCGCAAACTGCTTGACGGCACGGGTCGAGGCAACGTCTTCCGTCAGATCAAGGTAATGCACGCCCAGATCGCGGGCAGCGCGGGCCACGTCGATGGTCAGGCTGTACGGCAGGGCGCTGAGGACGGCAAAACGGCCCTTCATCGCGGCCCGCAGGGCATCAGGATCAGCGGCGTTCAGCACCAGGGTCGTCATGTTCTGACGCTTCGGCAGACGCGCCAGCGCGTCACCATTCTGATCGGCGATGGTGACGGCGTAATCGCCGGTCGCAGTCAGCAGATCGACAATGGTTTCACCGATTTTGCCACCACCGAGAAGCAGAATGTCACGCATGAGAACCTCCTGTTTGCGTTCTGTGAGCCGGGACCCGTCGTCAGGACCCCGACCTGTTAAGAGGTATTCTGAAGCGCAAAACAGTCGATCTGAAGTCTGCATTCTGCCATAGTGCGCCATAAGACCAGTCATAATGACGGAGATTTTGGCGAAATGATTGATGATCTCGACCGCCGCCTGCTCGATGCCCTGCGGGCCAATGCGCGGGAGCCAACCGCCGCGCTGGCCCGGCGGCTGGGGATCTCCCGCAGCACGGTGCAAAGCCGGATCCTGCGGCTGGAAGAAACGGGTGTCATCGGCGGATATACCATCCGCCTGACCGATGATTTCTCGCAGCGGATGATCCGCGCTCACGTCATGCTGAGCGTACAGCCCAAACACGCGGCCCGGGTCGCTCACGCCATCCGGCAGATCCTTGAGGTCCGCGCCCTGCACACCATCAGCGGCATGTTTGACATGATCGCCGAAGTGACCACTGAGACCATGGATGCGATGGATGCCGTCACCGACCGGATCGGCGCGGTGACCGGTGTAGACCGGACCCAGACATCAATCCTGATGGCCACGCGGTTTGAACGCTGACCGCCCCCGAACACAAGGACAGAACACGGGGCCAGCAGCCCTCAGGAGATCCCTCTCTCTCCCGCCAAACAGCTCTGCCGTGCCGGATCAGGTCGGCAGAAGGGTGAACTGCACCAACAACGGTGTCTCCAGCCCCCGCTTGCGCACTTTATCCGGGATTTCCCCCATGAAATCACAGGGCCGCCACTCCCGGCACTGAGCCAGCCGGAAACCAACCCCGGAGCAGGCATTGATGTAGTCAGAAAAACGATGGGCAACCGTCGGCATCCGGATCTCTGTTTCACCGTCGCGGAAGTGGGCACTGACTGCATTCAACGACAGAAATGGGTGAATCTCGATGATCACACAGTCACCGGAGGGACGCAGAAGACGACGGGCCTCCCGCAAAGGGCCCGTAAGATCACTGACATGCTCAAGACTCAGCACAAAAATCACCAGATCCACGCTGCCGTCGGGCAACGGCAGCGGGCTGGCCATGTCCTGCTGCAACAGGGTAAACGTGGCATCCCGGTTCCGGGCCCGCTCCAGCATGCCCGGAGACAGGTCGCACCCGGTCAGAGCCACTGCGCCCGCCCGCTTCAGACAGGCGAGATTCCGGCCGGTTCCACAGCCAAACTCCACGACCGCCTTACCGCACGCCTGCGGGGCCAGATCTTCCATAATCCGGGTTGCGCCAAAAACCATCGGATTGTCATAGCTGTCATAGGTCGCCGACCACAGATCGTAGGCTGTCGCCACCGGCAGCAGCAGAGAATCATTCGTCATTATCAGGTCTCCACGGCATCACGGCTCCCCCGGCAGAAAAACTGCCGGATACTGAACACGCGGAAGGACACGCCATCCTTGCGTGTACAGCCCGTTTCACCGGGGAAAGCCGGAACCAGAATGTCAGGAGAGCAATACGGCGGTTAAACATACGGCTCCCCTTGCGAGAGGGCCGTCCCGCGTTCGGAGCAAGTAGTTTTCGGGCACATCTGCTTTTATCTGTGCCGTTCAGCTCCGCCAGAGCTGCTTTTCTATAACGGTCCGCTCTGCCGCCGTCAACAGACACTCCCTCAGGCCAGAGCGCTGGCGCAAGACAGATCCCTGAACAGAACCGCTCCGGACGAATAATGAGAAGGGGGGGAAGTCATCAGACTTCCCCCCCTTCTCAATCATCACCGGACCGATCGCAGCATTCGCTTACGCCAGCGGTGCCAGTTTATCCATTTTACCCAACAGGTATTCCAGATCGGCACTTTCAAACTGCACGCCCAGATCATCGTACTGGGTCAGCACCCGCTCCAGCACCCGGCGTTTGTAGCGTTCCCGGTCATTGGTCTCGCCATCATAGTCGGTTTCCCCCACCACATCGACAGCCGCCCGGACCGCCGGATACATGGTCATTGGCAAACCGGCACGCTCATAGATCCCTTTCAGGCCCAGCGCCCCACTGTCATGAATCAACTCGCGGGTATTGACGATCGGAACACCGCTTTTCAGCGCCATCGCATATTCAAAGAACTTAAGATCACCCATGCAGATGGCCCGGACGACAATCGACGGGGTCAGACGGTCATGCTCGGCCATCTGCCGGACCAGCCGGTCAACCTCATCCTCGCTGGATTCGCTGGACAGGGTAATCGTCGCCCGTTCACGGCTTTGCAGCACCAGATCGGCGGCCAGATCCGACGGCAGTTCATGATGGCGCAGCAGATGATCGCGCAGCGCTTCCGACACCCGGTGGACCAACCGTTCCGATACCGTCACCGGCAGATAGGACCGTGTCACCAAGGGCGACTGCACCCGCTCATCATCACCGAAGCGGTCCACCAGCTTCAGCATGGCGGCTTCCTGCAGATCAGCCCCCGGATTGGCGGCCAGCGTGGCCGCCACATCGGCACTGCCATCTTCCACCAGGGCCTCGGCCACATCAGACTGCACCACCCGGCGGCGGGCAACCGCCATCTGGCGGTCCGGATCCTTGGCGCGGACGATCTCAATCAGATCTCCCGGCGTCAGAACCTCTGAAAACTCCAGAACCGGCAGGGCCACACTGTCGACATCGCGCGCCAGCGCAACCGCCACGTCATGGGGCACCATCGGATTGCCCTTCAGATTCTCCGCCAGCGCCTCACGGACCCGGACCTCAGCGTCCTTGACCATCAGCCGGAAGATATCCTCGGCAATCCGCCGTTCCGTCTCTGACAGATTGCGCCCGTCGAACTGACGCGCCAGCTTGCCTGCCGTCTCCGCCCGCACCCCTGCTGACGGCTCCTGAAGAAGCCGCTGCACATCTTCCGTTGTAAGCTGCGTATCCGCCATTGGCTGGCCTGACTCTTTTTTACATTCCAGATAGGCGGGCCAATCCGGGCCCTACCGCCTGTAAGGGTAACTGCAAAAACACTTTCTGTATAGTTGGCTGTATCACCGCCAGCAGGGGCAACGGCATCACCGGTCCCCCCTTTGCAACGGCACGGCGCGCAAGCCTGTTGCCAATTGACGTCAAATCAGTACGATCCGCCGGTTCGGCCCTGCCGATGGCGGCCTCCACCCGGACTGCCGGGCCGTTTTTCACATGACTTCAGCGCATTGACGCTTCAGGATTCCGTGATGGACATCAAAGAACATATCCGGTCGATTCCCGATTTTCCCAAGCCGGGCATCAACTTCTACGACATCTCCACCCTGCTGCGTCATCCCGATGCCTGGCAGGTGACCATGGGCCGTCTGGCCAAAGTGGTCGGTGGCTGGCGTCCCGATGTGCTGGCCGGGATCGAATCGCGCGGCTTTCTGACGGCTGCTCCGCTGGCCCTGAAGCTGGGCTGCGGCTTTGTGATGGTCCGCAAGCGCAACAAGCTGCCGGGCGCCACCGTGCGTTATGATTACGATCTGGAATATGGTTCGGACTCCATCGAAATTCAGGCTGATGCCGTGGAGCCGGGTCAGCGCGTGGTGGTGCTGGATGATCTGCTGGCCACCGGCGGCACTGCCAACGCCGCCGTCCAGTTGTTCCGGAACGTCGGGGCCGAGGTGGTGGGTGTCGCCGCCATCGTCGAGCTGAACTTCCTGCACGGACGCGACCGTCTGGATGTTCCGGTGGCAACGCTGGCCAGCTACGACGAATAAGAGGAAAGAAAAGCCCGGCCCGTTGGGCCGGGTTTTTTTGTTCAGCCCCTCAGATGCCGGGCGCGGGCATCCGCCCGCTTGGCTTACGTCCGCATGGGCGGACGGGCCCTCAATGGGCCAGTCAGCCCGGAAAAGCCGGGCTTCCGCCTTCTGTTCAGCCCCTCAGGTGCCGGGCGCGGGCATCCGCCCGCTTGGCTTACGTCCGCATGGGCGGACGGGCCCTCAATGGGCCAGTCAGCCCGGAAAAGCCGGGCTTCCGCCTTCTGTTCAGCTCCTCAGATGCCGGGCGCGGATCTTTACTCTACAGCAATGCCATCTGATCGCCGACCTTCAGGTGTAATTTTTGCAGTGGGCAGGCGAACAGATCAGTCCGCAGCGCCGGCGGGGTCAGCAACAGGCCATTCCGCCGTGCTGCCAGCCGGAATCTTTGCCACAGCAGATCCGCTACCGGCCCCTGCCCACGCATCCGGTCCCCGAAGGCTGCGGAATTGAGATCGCCGTCCCGGCACTGCCGGATCAGTGATAACACCCGCCCGGCCCGGTCCGGCACATGGGTCTCCAGCCATTCTGTAAACAGGCTGCGGACTTCCTGCGGCAGACGCAGCAGAATAGCCCCGGCGTAACGACCACCAGCCTGTTTTCCCGCCCCCAGAATCGCATCCAGCTCATGGTCGTTCAGGCCGGGGATCATCGGGGCCGCGTTGATCCGCACCGGAACCCCGGCCTCAGACAGAACCCGTACTGCCTTCAGCCGGGCTGCCGGGGTTGAGGCCCGGGGCTCCAGCCGCCGCGACAGGTCGGGGTCAAGCGTGGTGATCGAGATACAGACCAATACCAGCCCCCGCACTGCCATCCGCGCCAGAATATCCACATCCCGGGTAATCATCGCCCCTTTGGTGACAATCGCCACCGGGTGCTGATACGCCTCCAGCACTGTCAGCACCGACCGGGTGATCCCCAGCTTCCGCTCCACCGGCTGCCATGGATCCGTATTGGTCCCCAATCCCAACGGAGCCGGACGATAGGTGCGGGCCCGGAACGCCTGCTCCAGCAGTGCCCCCGCCTCAGGCTTGGAAAACAGCCGGGTCTCGAAGTCCAGCCCGGGGGACAGGCCAAGCCAGGCATGACTGGGGCGGGCAAAGCAGTAAGCGCAGCCGTGCTCGCACCCCCGGTACGGATTGACCGAGCGCTCAAACGGCAGATCCGGGCTGTCATTCCGGGCGAGAATGCTACGGCTGGCATCCGGCTGAACCGTGGTCTGTAAGGGGGGCTGGTTGGCCGCGCTGTCTTCCGACCACCACCCACCGGCCAGACTGCCCCAGCCGTCATCAGCGAACACCCGCTGCGCAGCCTCATAACGACCGCTGCGGTTCGACAGCGTACCGCGATGCCGGGCCTTTAAAAGATCAGAGGTGCGGGACGGAGGCAATTCTTCCATCCCGGAACTCTATCACACCAAGAAGAACAAATCAGGAACTTTTTACCCGGCCCGAATCCCGGCAATAAAGGCGTCCACCTCCACGCTCAGAACCGATGACTGTCGGGCCAGATCCGCCGAGGCCGAAAGCACCTGCTGCGCCACGTCAGAGACCGCCTGCGAGGACTGTGCGATGACCGATACACTGACCGTCACCCGCTCGGTCCCCACTGCCGCCTGCTCCGCATTGCGGGCAATTTCTCCGGTGGCGGCACTCTGCTCTTCCACCGCACTGGCGATGGTGGTGGAAATCTGGCTGATCCGCCCGATGGTGCCGCTGATGGCGGCAATCGCGTCCACCGCGTCCTGCGTTGCCTGCTGCACGGATGTAATCTGGCCGGTAATCTCATTGGTGGCCCGCGCGGTCTGTGTCGCCAGACTCTTCACCTCATTGGCCACCACGGCAAACCCTTTCCCGGCGTCTCCGGCCCGGGCTGCCTCGATGGTTGCATTCAGGGCCAACAGGTTAGTCTGGCTGGCAATGTCAGAGATCAGGCCCGCCACATCCCCGATTTTCCGCACCGCCGCTGACAGCCCCTCAATCACCCGCCCGGTCCCTTCCGCCTGCACCACGGCCTGCGCGCTGACATCACTGGATTGCGAGACCTGCCGGGCAATCTCTGAGATTGAGGCCGACAGCTCTTCCGATGCGGCGGCCACCGTCTGCACATTGCCGGTGGCCTGTGTGGCGGCACTGGCCGCATCACCGCCTTGCCGGGTGACCTCGGCCGTGCTGCCGCTCATCGCCTCGGCATTGGCCTGCATCTGTACCGCCGCCGCCGATACAGATTCCACCACCGCTTTGACCTTGCTTTCAAAGTCATCGGCCATCCGGTGCATCAGCGCCCGCTTTTCCTGCTCCGCCCGATGCTTGGCCGCTTCCTGCTCAGCTTCCATCTCCTGCGTCCGCAGGGCATTGGCCTTAAATACCGACAGGCTGCGCGCCATCCCGCCCACTTCGTCGCGACGCGCCTCGCCATCCACCACCACCTTCAGATCACCGGCGGCAAGGGCATCCATCGCCTTCGACAGACGGACCAAAGGAGAAGACACATAATACCGGACCAGGACATAGCCGCCCAGCACACCGATCAGAACCGCCAGAACCCCGCCGATCACTGCGCGGTGAGTCTCAGAGCGGACTTCCTCGGTCAATTGCGCCGACCTGCGGCCGGAGGCATCGGCAATCGCCATGCGGATATCGATCACCTTTTGCCGGACATCCGCCACAGCAGGCGACAGGGCGCTGTTGGCAAGCGCATTCGCCTCTTCATTCTGGTTTTTGACGGCAAATTCAAAGATCCGGCCCGCGATCTGATACGCTTTCTGATACGCGGCGGCAATCGCGTCGATATCAGTTTTTTTGTGGGGTACGGCATTCAGGGCCTCTTCCAGCCCTTTGCGGAAGCGGTCTTCCTCCGAGCGAAACTCTGCCCGCATCTGCTCGACCTTATCCAGATCCGGTTCGGCGATTGCCCTGAAGCTGAGCATCCCCAGATTCAGGATCCGGACATTGGCCTGTGTCAGATAGACCTCGGCCTTCGCTTCCCCCGTCAGCAGGCCCCGGTAGGCGGTTTCTGTCCGGGTCAGGGCCCCGATCATCGAAGCCAGAAGACCAAGCGCAACTGCGCCTAAAAGAAACAATACCATAACGATTTTTGCGCTGATCCGCACATTTATGAATGACATATCCCCATCCCGGTCTTCTGACCTTCATCAGCTGAATACCCGCACCATCCAACTTTCAGGCCAGAGGACAGCGCCTGTGGATTGATCTGGAACACCGGCTTGAAGGGGCGACGCCAATGGAAGATGATGCGGTCCTGGACTGACCGGACAGATCAGACCCCGCAGATCATTCACCACAGGTAAACAATAGGAGACACTTTCTCAGGATCAGATCCCGAAACATTGCCCCCCAGGATTAAGACATGGCAGTCACCGGCGAAGCCCTGCATTAGAACACAGGCCATACCCGCCCTTTCTGTTTTACCAGAAAGGGGCGCTGCCAAGCCCTGTCCCTTAAAACCCCGAAACCACGCCATCACAGACATCACACACTGTGTCTGCGCAAAAGAGCGATGATTTTTTTCAAGACCTGCCCAGATCAAGAACGAGGAAGATCATGTACATATTTCTACCCACAGTCTACCCAAAAAAGCGTAGAAAACGCCCCTTCCCATCCAGAAAAGTCAGGAATGGGAATGATTAATCACAAAAATGATATCTTTGTAACATCGGCCTCAGGTCATGCGGGAGGTCAGATATGACCGAACGCCTGCAAACACGCCTGCGCACGATCCGCCATCAGGCGGGGCTGACTGCCTCCGAAATGGCCCGACATGTCGGACTGAAAGACCGGAAATCGTGGGAGAATTACGAACGTGGACAGACGACACCGAAAGCCGATGTCCTGACCCGCCTCGCCCTGCTGGGGATTGACATCAACTGGCTGCTCACCGGCACTTTGCCGAACAGCCGGCCCCTCGCCGCCACTCCGGCGCAGGACCGGCCTCAGCCGATTCATACCGGGCTTCTCGCCCTGATCGGGGAGGAAATTACTCTTCTTCTCCAGGCGGAGCAGCAGAATGCCACCCCTGGCCGGGTCGCCACCCTACAGGCACAGGCCTATGCCGACCTGATCTCGACCTACGACACCGATCAGGAACGGTCACTGGGCCTGCGGCTGATCCTGCAACAGATCCGGCAGGAGCTGCACCGGCAGGAGCAGGAAGGTCACGGCGCTTCCGGCAGAAAGTAACAGCAATCGGAAGACTGAAAACAGTCAGCCCTTCCAAAAGACAGGGGCCACCCACATCGGGACGGCCCCTGCATCGCCTCTGCCCGGAACGGGGTTAACCGGCACGGATATCAGCGATAAAACTGTCCACTTCCTTACTGAGGTAGGCCGACTGGCGCGCTAGCTCTGCAGAGGCATCCAGCACCTGAGACGCGATATCGTTGGCCTCCCGCGAGGTGCGGGCAATCACGTTGACACTGTTGGTCACCTGCTCGGTCCCCGTCGCTGCCTGCTCTGCATTGCGGGCAATCTCCTGCGTCGCCGCGCCCTGCTCTTCCACCGCACTGGCGATGGTGGTGGAAATCTCATTCATCTGCGCGATGGTGCTGCTGATTTCGCCCAAGGCCTGCACAGCCTCCCGCGTGGCAGACTGCACGGTGTTGATCTGGGCGGTGATTTCCCCTGTCGCCCGGGCGGTCTGGGTGGCAAGGCTCTTCACTTCATTGGCGACAACCGCAAACCCTTTCCCGGCCTCTCCGGCCCGCGCCGCCTCGATGGTGGCGTTCAGGGCCAGCAGGTTGGTCTGGCTGGCGATGTCAGAAATCAGGCCCACCACATCGCCGATTTTCTGCACCGCCCCCGACAGGCTCTGCACCACCTGCCCGGTCCGTTCCGCCTGCTCCACCGCCTGCCCGGTGATATCAGAAGCCTGCGTTACCTGACGGGAGATCTCATTAATTGAGGACGACAGTTCTTCCGACGCCGCAGCCACCGTCTGCACGTTAGAGGTCGCCTGACCGGCGGCACTGGACGCATCAACCCCCTGACGGTTGGCCTCGTCAGAGACAGACGTCATCGACCGGGCGTTGGACTGCATCTGCGTGGCCGCCGCCGACACCGACTGAACGACGCCCTTAACCTTGTTCTCAAAGGCGTCGGCCAGACCATGCATCAGATGACGTTTATCTTCTTCGGCCTTAACCTTCAGGATTTCCTGCTCGCGTTCCAGCTCGACAGCCCGCAGCGCTTTGCTTTTCAGGACCTCAACACTACAGGCCATCACCCCGATTTCATCCCGGCGCTGCAATCCTTCAACCGCAACCGAGAAGTCATTGGTCGATAAGCGGTCCATAATGTTGGTAAGGCCCTGCAGAGGCCGCACGATAAAGCGGCCGGCAATACCGATACCGATCAGCAGAACCGCCAGAATACCAGCCCCGCTCACCAGCAGGCTTTGCCACCGGACAGCCCCAACGGACTCACGGATCGTGGCCGCATCGGCTGCGGTTTCCTGCACAACATCATCAACCTTAAGGGCCATCGCCTTCTGCAGGGCCTCAAGGGCAGGTGCAAAATCTTTCCGGGCCAGATCGGTCGCCTGTTCATTTTTGTTTTGCAACGCCAGATCCGCAACCTGCCGGGCCACACGATAGGCCTTCTCGTAATCAGCCTGCAAAGCGGTCAGGTCGCTGCGACGCCCCGGCATAAGCTGTGCCGCCTGCTGCATCAGCTCGTTAAAACGAGCCCGTGCCGGTTCAAACTGACCGTCAACACCCTTGATCTCTGCCTCGCTGGTTTCAGCAATCAGACGGTAGGTCAGCTGCCCCAGCAAGGTGATAGAACGATTCGCCCGGGCAACGGCCACCTGACCGGCCCCGTTCCCTTCGACCAGCACACCGTACGCGTCATCAACCTGCGCAATGCGCGAGGTCAAATAAAAGGCAACCCCGAGCGAGGTCACACCGAAGAAAATCAGCACTGCCAGTATTTTCGTGCTGATGGGCAGATTGGTGAAGACCATTGTCGGGTTTCCTTGGGGCCCCGTGGACTTTCGCCACGACGGCACCAGTCCAGAACACATTCCCCCACAGGATAGAGAGGGAAATTTTGCCTTTAAGTAGCCATAAAATATATTTTTAGCATTTCATAACATACGCACACTAACGAATCTGATCTTTTAAAGCAAAAGATAAAATAACCAGCCCCCTTTAAAGGGGGGGGGCTGGCTCTCTCTTTCTTTTAACCGGCGCGGATTTCAGCGATAAAATTATCCACTTCCTTACTGAGATAGGCCGACTGGCGCGCCAGCTCTGCCGAGGCATCCAGCACCTGAGACGCAATATCGTTGGCTTCCCGGGAGGTGCGGGCAATCACGTTGACGCTGTTGGTCACCTGCTCGGTCCCCGTCGCGGCCTGCTCGGCGTTGCGGGCAATCTCCTGCGTCGCCGCCCCCTGCTCTTCCACCGCGCTGGCGATGGTGGTGGAAATCTCGTTCATCTGCACGATGGTGCTGCTGATTTCGCCCAGGGCCTGAACCGCTTCGCGGGTAGCAGACTGCACGGTGTTGATCTGGGTGGTGATTTCTCCCGTCGCCCGGGCGGTCTGGGTGGCAAGGCTCTTCACCTCATTGGCGACGACCGCAAAGCCCTTACCGGCATCCCCCGCCCGCGCCGCCTCGATGGTGGCGTTCAGGGCCAGCAGGTTGGTCTGGCTGGCGATATCAGAGATCAGACCCACCACATCACCGATTTTCTGCACTGCCCCCGACAGGCTCTGCACCACCTGCCCGGTCCGTTCCGCCTGTTCCACCGCCTGCCCGGTGATGGTGCTTGCCTGCGTCACCTGACGGGAAATTTCGATAATCGAGGACGACAGTTCTTCTGAGGCCGCCGCAACCGTCTGCACGTTAGAGGTCGCCTGACCGGCAGCACTGGAGGCATCCACCCCTTGACGGCTCGCCTCGTCAGACACCGAAGTCATCGAGTGCGCATTGGACTGCATCTGCGTCGCCGCCGCCGACACCGACTGAACAACGCCCTTAACCTTGTTCTCAAAGGCGTCAGCCAGACCATGCATCAGATGACGTTTATCTTCTTCAGCCTTAACCTTCAGGATTTCCTGCTCGCGTTCCAGCTCGACAGACCGCATCGCCTTCTGCTTCAGCACCTCAACACTGCGGGCCATGACGCCCACTTCATCTTTACGGTCCAGCCCCTGCACAGCCACCGAGAAATCATCGTTGGCAAGACGGTCCATAATGTTGGTCAGCCCCGCCAGCGGGCGGACCACAAACTTGCCGACACCCAAGAACCCGATGAGCAAAGCGCTAAGGACAGCGACAGCGCTGACAATCAGACTCTGTAACCGCATTGTTCCCACCGAAGACCGCAGCTCAGCGGCAGCCCCCTTGGTCTCGGCCACCACCTCATCCACTTTGGCGACCATGCCTTTCTGCAGAGCATCCATCGACGGCGCAAAATCCTTACGGGCCAAATTGGTCGCCTCATCATTTTTATTCTGCAGAGCCAGCGCCGCCACCTCACGGGCCGCACGGTAGACCCTGTCATACTCTGCCTGCAGGGCTTTCAGCTCCGCCGCCCGCTGCGGCATCGCGGTCGCAGCGTCCTGCATCAGGGTGTTAAAGCGGTCCCGGGCGGGCTCAAACTGATCATTGACCACCTTCATTTCCGCCTCACTGGTCTCGGCAATCAGCCGGTACGTCAGTTGCCCCAGCAGGGTCAGCGCCCGGTTGGCGCGGGCCATGGCAACCTGCCCGGTCCCATTGCCGGAAATCAGGGCTCCGTAATCCTCATCCACCTGCGAAATACGCGATGTCAGAAACACCGCAATACCGAAGGAAATCACCCCCAGAAGCACGAGGACGGACAATATTTTTACGCTGATGCGAAGATTCGTGAACGACATGATCCTGCCCTCTGCATGGTTGTAACCGGTGCTGAGGCACCGTGGCGCCGGTTTCCATAAGCGGGGCGCCCCTTTCAAAAATAACTGTGCAGGGGAAATCCAAAGGCCTCAATAGTACGTAGTAATCAGCTTGCTCTTATTTCAACTTATTGATTTTAAACAAAACATAGTTTTGTTGACACATTAATTACAGGCTACTGAAATGCAGAATGCAAACAGCCCCGCCAGTGACTGTTTCGGCGGGGCTGATCAGGACGCAAAATAAAAATCAGGCATTATCCGGCACGGATCTCCGCGATGAAGGTATCCACCTCCGTGCTGAGATAAGCCGCCTGCCGCGCCAGCTCTGAGGATGCATCAAGCACCTGCGAGGCAATGCCGTTCGCCTCCTGCGACGTCTGGGCGATAATGCTGACGCTGGCGGTCACCTGCTCGGTTCCGGTCGCGGCCTGCTCGGCATTGCGGGCAATCTCCTGCGTTGCCGCCCCCTGTTCCTCAATCGCGCTGGCAATGGTGGTGGAAATCTCATTCATCTGCACAATCGTGCCGCTGATTTCCCCCAGGGCCTGCACGGCCTCCCGCGTCGCGGACTGCACCATGCCAATCTGGCTGGTGATTTCCCCCGTCGCACGGGCGGTCTGGGTGGCAAGGCTTTTCACCTCGTTCGCCACCACTGCAAAGCCCTTGCCTGCGTCCCCGGCCCGTGCCGCCTCGATGGTGGCATTCAGGGCCAGCAGGTTGGTCTGGCTGGCGATGTCAGAAATCAGCCCGACCACATCACCGATCTTCTGAACCGCCCCGGACAGGCTTTGCACCACCCCCCCGGTCCGTTCCGCCTGCTCCACCGCCCGGCCGGTAATATCGGTCGCCTGCGTCACCTGACGGGAAATTTCCAGAATCGAGGACGACAGCTCTTCCGACGCCGCCGCCACGGTCTGCACATTGGCGGTGGCCTGACCGGCGGCACTGGAGGCCTCCACCCCCTGACGGCTGGCCTCGGTGGAGACCGAGGTCATGGAATGGGCGTTGGACTGCATCTGCGTTGCCGCCGCCGAGACCGACTGCACCACCGATTTCACTTTGTGTTCAAAGGAATCGGCCATCTGGTGCATCATCCGGCGTTTTTCTTCCTCCGCCCGCTGCTGCTGCCGTTCCTGCTCGGCCTCCATCTCGCGGGTCCGCAGGGCATTGGCCTTAAACACATCGACACTGCGGGCCATGATCCCGACTTCGTCCTGACGGTTCGTCCCCCCAACCGCCACATCCAGATTATTGCTGGACAGCTGCCCCATCACCGCACTCAGCCCACGCAGCGGTGTTGCAATAAAACGACTGGCGACAACAAAACCAAGAATCAAAGCCAATACAATTCCAAAACTGCTAAAAACAAGACTTTCAATGCGCATAGATGACACTGACGCCTTCAAGGTCTTTGTTTCCTGCTCTGTCTCCCCAGAGACATCATTGGTTTTTGCGATAAAGTCCCTCTGCAAAGCGTCCATCGCAGGGATGAATTTATCCCGGGCAATTTTAACCGCAGTATCATTATTATTTATCAGAGCAGGGGCTGCAACTTCCCGCCCGATACTATAAGCCTTATCAAAGTCAGCCTGTAACTTTGATAAATCAGCCTGTCGGTCTGGCATGGCCTGCATAGCAGCCGCAAGCATACCGTTAAAGCTGTCACGCACCGCCGGGAACTGGCTATCAACCTTCCGGATCTCAGCCTCTTCGGTCTCCGCGATCAGCCGATATGTCACCTGCCCCAACTGGGAAACAGCACGGTTGGCACGGGCCATTGCCAGCTGCCCCGCATCATTACCTTCAATCAAAGCACGATAATTCTGATCCACCTGTGCAATGCGTGACGTCAGATACAGGGCGATACCCATCGATATGACGGCAAACAACATCAAGACAGATAAAATTTTGAAACTAATCCGAAGATTAACGAAAGACATGCCCCTACCCCGCAAAAATTCGCTCAGGAAGCGCCCTCTCTGCCAGCAGGCAGTGAGCTATGGCACCATTTGAGTGAACAGGACTGTGCCGCTTTCAAGCGACAAAAACAATAATCACAAGGAACTATATCGACTTTATTCTCAAAGAGATACGAGCAACAATTAGAAATTGCAAAATTAAAATGAAATAATCGAACCATCATCCGACCCTATTTCCCGCGTACTGGAATAAACCGTAATCACTCAAACAGTGAGACTTTTGGTGGTCAAAAAAATAAAGCAGCAGACCTAAGGCACTGCTGCTTTATTAATTTTAATACTTAATAAAATCACACGACGGGCCGGGCCGTGCCATAGGTCTTAAACTTCTCCAGCACCCGCGCCATCTCGTCCCCCGGCAGGCACGGCGGCTCCCCAATCTGCAACGCCTGCCAGTAGACCTGCGCCAGCTCCTCCACTTCCACCGTCAGCTTCAGGGCCTTGGCAAGGGTTTCCCCGGCAGCAATCATCCCATGCTGCCCCAGCAGACAGGCTTTGCGGTCATGCATGGCCTCAACCGCTGCCGCAGACAGCTCCGGCGTGCCAAACGTGGCATAGGGGGCGCACCGGATATCAGTGCCTCCGGCTACCGCAATCATGTAGTGAAAGGCCGGGATCCCCCGCCCCATCACCGCCAGCGTGGTGCAGAACGGGGCATGGGTATGGATCACCGCCCCCAGATCCGCCCGGCTGAGCAGCAGATCATGATGAAAGCGCCACTCTGATGACGGGGCACGGGTGCCTTCCACCTGCCCGTCAAACCCCATCCAGACGATATCCTGTGGCGCCAGCGCGGCGGCAGGCATCCCCGATGGGGTGACCAGAAAACCGTCACCGCACCGGACCGACACATTCCCGGCGGTGCCCTTGTTCAGGCCAAGATCGGTCAGGGACCGGGCGGTCTTGATCACTTCCGCCCGCAGATGCACTTCGCTTTCCATCACCCCTCCTGCGGATAGAGGCCACGCAGCCCGGCTTCCGAGGCCGGGCAGACACCCCGCTCGGTGATCAGGCCGGTCACCAGACGGGCCGGGGTGACATCAAAGCCCCAGTTCCCGGCAGCACTGCCTGCCGGGGTCACCGTCACGGTCTCAATCCGCCCGTCCGCGGTGCGGCCGGTCATCTGCGTCACTTCCAGCGCCGACCGTTCTTCAATCGGGATCTCTGTCACGCCGTCAGCCAGCGCCCAGTCGATTGTCGGGCCGGGCAGAGCCACGTAAAACGGCACGCCGTTGTCATGGGCGGCCAGCGCCTTCAGATAGGTGCCGATCTTATTGCAGACATCACCCTGCCGGGTGGTGCGGTCGGTGCCGACAATACAGACATCGACCATGCCGTGCTGCATCAGATGCCCGCCGACATTGTCGGGGATCACGGTGTGGGCAACGCCATGGCTGTTCAGCTCCCACGCCGTCAGGCTGGCCCCCTGATTGCGCGGGCGGGTCTCATCAACCCAGACATGAACCGGCAGCCCAAGATCGTGGAAGCGATAGATCGGGGCCAGCGCGGTGCCCCAGTCCACCGTCGCCAGCCATCCGGCATTGCAATGGGTCAGCACGTTCAGGCGTTCAGCCCCAGCCGCCCGGCGCTGATCCCACAGGGCCTTAAACACCTCCACCCCATGACCGCCGATGGCGTAGTTCATCGCCACGTCTTCATCACACAGGGCCGCAGCCTCAGCATAGGCCGCCGCCCGCCGCTGGGCCTGCGGCAGGGGGCGCAGCACCGCCAGCATGCGGTCCAGCGCCCACATCAGGTTAACGGCTGTCGGGCGGGTCCCGCGCAGCACCGCCGCCGCCAATTCCAGCCCGGCATCGGACGCATCGGTCTGCATCGCCAGCGCCAGCCCGTATGCTGCCGTCGCACCGATCAGCGGCGCCCCACGGACCCACATTTCCTTGATCGCTGTCGCAGCCTGCTGCCAGCTGGACAGGGTGATGACCTCAAACGCATGCGGCAGCTTGGTCTGGTCGATGATCTGCACAGACACACCATCATCGGCCAGCCAGATGGTGCGGGTCGGAGTCCCGTTGACCTTCATGACCGTCAGCCCCCCAGAACGCGGCCGGCAACGGCCCGCAGACGGGCCAGCACCGCCGGATCCCGGGCCTCGGGCGCGGTGATGATCGCGTGTTCCAGCGCGGTATGGCAGCCATCCCCGCAGGGGGCGGCGCGGTCCCGCACCTTCGGGGCCACCGCCTTGACCAGCGCCCGGCCCTTGTCGGCATTTTCCAGCAGCACCTTGATCACCGCATCGACGGTGACATGGTCATGATCCGGGTGCCAGCAGTCGTAATCGGTGACCATGGCCACGGTGGCGTAGCACATCTCGGCCTCGCGGGCCAATTTGGCCTCCGGCATGTTGGTCATGCCGATCACATCACAGCCCCACGAGCGGTACAGCTTGCTTTCCGCCTGCGTGGAAAACTGCGGCCCTTCCATCACCAGATAGGTGCCGCCGCGCTGATAGGGGATGCTCAGCTCCTTCAGGGCCGCCTCACAGGCATCGCCAAGGCGGGAGCAGACCGGGTGCCCCAACGCCACATGGGCAACGCAGCCGGTGGTGAAAAAGCTTTTGGTGCGGGCAAAGGTGCGGTCGATGAACTGATCGACAATCACAAAGGTACCCGGCGGCAGTTCTTCCTTCAGCGATCCGACAGCCGACACCGACAGAATCTCGGTGACACCGGCCCGCTTCAGGGCGTCAATGTTGGCGCGGTAGTTCAGCTCGCTCGGCGGGATACGGTGGCCACGGCCATGCCGGGGCAGAAACACCAGCTTCTGTCCGTCCAGCTCGCCGAACAACAGTTGGTCCGACGGCTCACCGAACGGGCTCTCCACGGTCCGCCATTCGGTCTTGGTCAGGCCGTCGATGCCATAAATGCCGCTGCCGCCGATAATCCCCAGAACCGGGGTCGCGTGCCCGTCCGCCATGATGTCCTCTCCGCCGGATGGTCGATAACTCTGCCCGATCAATACGGGAGGACACCGGACGGATCAAGGAGAGGATTGCCGCCGCCCGTCGCCTCTGGCACTCTCTGACGCATACGTCACCATCATAACGAATACGGACGCAGAGAATGAATGCCGCTACTTTCCGCCGCCTGATCAACCTGTGGCCGCCCCTGCTGTGCGCCGGGATCAGGGCTGATCACATCAGCGATGACTTCCGGCGGGTGGATGTCAGCCTGACCCTGCGCTGGTTCAACCGCAACATCAACGGCGCCCACTATGGGGGCAGCCTGTTTTCGATGACCGACCCGTGGTACGGGCTGATGCTGTTGAAAGTGCTGGGGGAAAAGGAGTTTATGGTCTGGACCAAAGACGCCAGCATCGACTACCTCAGCCCCGGGCGCGGGGTGGTCCGCGCCCGCTTTGACCTGACGGAGTCCCTTCTGGCCACAGCACGGGAACACCTGTCACGGGAAGATAAACTGGTCCATCCCTTTGATATCGACATCACCGACGCCGCCGGAACGGTGGTGGCGAAGGTCCGCAACACCGTCTACATCCGGCGGCGGATCCCGCTGGCGACCGAAACTCTGAGTGCCGCTACTGGATAATGCCGTAACTCTGCACCAGCGACCCGACCAGCAGGTGCCAGCCGTCAACCAGCACAAAGAAAATCAGCTTGAACGGCAGGGCCAGCATCATTGGCGGCAGCATCATCATCCCCATGCTCATCAGCACGCTGGCGATGGTCATGTCGATGATGATGAACGGCAGGTAGATCAGAAAACCGATCTCAAACGCCCGCAGCAGTTCAGAAATCATAAAAGCCGGGATCAGGGCCCGCAGCGGAGTTTCCTCCGGGGTATCAACCGCCGGAAGCTTGGCCATATCCATAAACAGCTGCAGATCCTTCGGGCGGGTATGTTCCAGCATGAACATGCGGAACGGCATCATCCCCCGTTCAAACGCTTCCATCTCATCAATCTGCTCGTTGATCAGCGGCTCGACCCCCTGTTTCCACGAGGCCTCCATCGTCGGCTGCATGATGAAGATGGTCATGAACAGTGCCAGACTGACCACCACCTGATTCGGCGGGGTCGTGCCGGTGCCCAGCGCGTTGCGCAGCACGGAAAACACGATCAGCAGCCGGGTGAAGCTGGTCACCATCAGAATAAAGGACGGCGCCAGCGTCAGCACCGTCATCAGCACGATCAGCTGAATGATGGTCGAGGTGGTCGATCCGCTGTTGCCCGGCCCGAGATCCAGCGAAAACTGCTGGGCAGAGGCCGCTGACGCGGTCAGCAGAAGCAGACTGCCAAGGCTGACGGCGGGCAGCAGGCGGCGGCTGAGGGTGCGGATCATCAGACAGTCGCTCCGGTGGCGGACGGGGTGGACGGCGGCGGGGCATCAGCCATCCGCACCGGCGGCGGGCTGTCCTCTTCCGGGGGCAGGGTAAAGCGGGCAACCGGACGACCGGAACTGATCACCAGATCCTGCGTGCCGCCCAGCAGCAGCAGATGTTCCTGATCATCCTGCCGGATCAGCAGCAGCTTGCGGCGGGGATCAATCTGCATCACCTCCTGCACCGACAGGCGCGGGGCGACCCCACGCGGGCCACGGGCCGTCATCAGACGCCCCCCGACCTTGCGCAGCAGGGCCGCCGTGCCAAAAATCAGCCCCAGCACCAACGCCAATGACAGAAACAGGCGCAGATAGGTATCGACTTCCATGGCACCCCTGAAACCGCTGTCCCCCGAGACCGGAGACCCCTGAAACCGGCTGCCGCCGGACAATGCCGGGCAGCAGCCCCGCATACTTGCCACGTTGCCGCCGCCCCCGCAACCGCTGAGGCACCGGCGGGACCTATACCTCGTCGCTGGTCACCGGCGGGCGGCGCGGCGGCGGGCGGCGGTATGGGTCGGTACTGCGCGGCGGGGCCTCATCCTCCGTCACCGGTGACAGCAGCAGCGGATCGGGGGCTGAAAATGTTTCCAGCAGTCCGTCATCGGCGGCATCCTCCCCTGACGGGGCGCAGGCCAGCGCCGCTTCCGGCCGCAGGGCAAGCCCGCCGAAGCGGGTGGTCAGATCCACCGTCAGCACATCCAGATCATACAGCACGGTTTCCAGATCATTGGCGGCTTCATGCCGGTACTCCACCGGCAGATCCTGCGCAATGCGACAGGCACGCCGCACCACCTGATCCAGATCGTGCAGGCTGGGCATCCGGTCTTCATTCAGGGCCCGGCGGGCCTGTACGATCACCGTTGCCACCTCGCGCATGGCCTGCCGGACCTGCGCGACCGTCGTCGGCGGCGGCACCGGCACGTCGGGATCAGGGCCCAGCAGATCAGACAGGCTGACGCTGCTGTCTTCCACCGGGGCGCGCCGTCCTGCCAGCGGGCGTGGGCGGCCCCCACTCAGGATGTCGTTCATCTTACACAGTCTCCGTGGTGCCGCACCCTGCGGCGCTGCCACCCCCTGCCTGCGGAACCGGTTGTCCCGTTTTCGGGTCCCGCAGTGTTTTTCAAATCTATCACCGGACTTAGCAAGTAACGTGCCGGACAGCCCCGGTCAGGCGGACTTTCCCGCGGTCGCCTTCTTCGGGATGAGTCATGTCTTCCCCGGCAGCAACGGTAACGGCGGACTGTGACCGGATGGTGGCACATTCTGACCGGCAAGCGGCGGAGTCAGGGGCCCGCCGGGATCAACCGCCGGGGCAGTGGCATTGGCGCGGTAGACGTAGACCAGAATTTCGGCAACGGCGGCAAAGGCTTCCGCCGGAATATCGCTGTCCAGATCCAGCACCGCCAGAATCTGCGCCAGATCGGCATCCTGCCGGACCTTGATCCCGTGGGCAAACGCCAGTTCCAGAATCTGCTCCGCCACAAACCCACGGCCTGAGGCCACCACTTTGGGGGCTCCGCCGTCCTGCCGGTCGTGATGGATCGCCACCGCAACGGCCCGGCCACCGGCAGGCCTGCCGGGACCACCCCCGCCCGGAGGATCAGCGCTGGCTTTTTCTGCCGGTGGTTTCCCCGGCTGTTTCATCCTTCCGCCCTCCGCCCTGCCTGCTCAGACGATGCTACCCGGCAATTATTTCCTCTCAACTTTGCCTGACAGTGGATTTAAGAATGTTTAAGGCAGCCGCCCTGCCGGGTTTTACTGATTTTTAAGCCCTACACCCCCATGATAGGCTTGTGCCAAAGCGGATTTTATCTGCAGTGGCACGGCAGGCCCTTCAACCGACAGGACCCACCCCGATGGACACCAGCAATCTGACCCTGTTTCAGATGGCGAAGACCAAAATGGACTGGATCGCACAGCGCCAGAAGGTGCTGTCGGAGAATATTGCCAACGCCGACACCCCGAATTACCGCGCCAAAGACCTGCGGGAGCTGAATTTCAGCCGGATGGCCACTGATGCCATCGAGCGCCCGGTCCGCCCCACGGTCACGCAGTCCGGCCACCAGACCACCACCCTGCCCTATGCCGGGCCGTTCCGCGAGGATACCACCCGCAAGACGTGGGAAACCTCCATCGACCAGAACCCGGTGGTGCTGGAAGAACAGGTGGAAAAAATGGCCCGGGGCCGGTCTCAGTATGATCTGGCGCTGAGCCTGATCCGCAAGAACATGGCCATGATCAAACTGGCCCTTGGCAGCCGCGGCTGACCGCTGACAGCCACAGGACCGGCAGAGAGATGACGAGATGGGAACGCTGACAGATGGATGATCTTTCCAAGGCGACAAGCATTGCCTCCAGCGGCCTGAAGGCACAGGCCAAGCGTGTCCGTGTCATCTCTGAAAACATGGCCAACGCCGACTCCATTGCCAAAACCCCGGGCGGCGAACCCTACCGCCGCAAGCTGGTGGTCTTCCGCAATCAGCTGAGCCGGGAGCTGGACGCCAAAACCGTGCGGGCCGACCGCACCACCCGCGACATGACCGACTTCGGCCGCAAATTCATGCCGGGCCATCCCGGCGCCGATGAGGCGGGCTATGTGACGACGCCCAACGTCAACCCGCTGATCGAAATGATGGACATGCGCGAGGCCCAGCGGTCTTACGAAGCCAACCTTCAGGTCATCAGCACATCCCGCGACCTGATGAGCAAAACCATCGAAATGCTGCGCTGATCCCCTGTTGCGGTCCGCGCCTTCCCCTGATGCCTAACGGAGTTCCCCGCCATGGCGATTAATGTTAGCAGTGCCATCAATGCCTACCGCAGTGCCGCCGCCTCTGCGACGGAGTCGATGCAGTCGTCTTCCTCGCCGAAACTGGCAGGCACCACCCAATCGGGCGGCACCGGCTTCAGCGACCTGATCAAGGACTCGCTGAAAGAAGCGGTTGCGGTTCAGCGCAATGCCGAAGAAATCAGCCTGAAGGGCATCGCCGGTGATGCCGACATGCGGGATGTGGTGCTGGCGGTCAACAATGCCGAAAACACCCTGAACACCGTGGTCGCCATCCGCGACAAGGTCCTGAATGCCTATCAGGAAATCCTGAAGATGCCGATCTGAGGATCCTGCATTCCTACCATGACCGGACACCCCGGCTGACCCGCCGGGGCCCTGAACGGCAGGCTGGACCCTAAAAGCCTGTTGACCCTTCGGGGATTCTTAAAAGCCTGTTGACCCTTCGGGGATTCTTAAAAGCCTGTTGACCCTTCGGGTCTGGCGGACCACAACAGGGCACCGGCAGCCAGCCGTCCCCCGATCCGAGATATGGCCCCGATGGAAGAAGCACAGATCCTGGATGTCGCCCGCGACAGCATTATGGTGATGATCATCATCTCGGCCCCGATCCTGATCATCGGGCTGGTGATCGGGGTCGTGGTATCGCTGTTTCAGGCCCTGACCTCAATTCAGGAAGCAACGCTGGTGTTCGTGCCAAAGATGCTGATCACCTTTGCCTCCATCATTCTGCTGCTGCCGTTCATGCTGCGCCATCTGACCGACTTCACCCGGCAGATCATGGACACCATCATCGGCCTGCCATAGGCGGCCCGGCGATGCTCTCAGAAATCCTCAATCTCAATATCTTCCACGTGCTGCTGGTGTTCGTCCGCCTCAGCGCGGCTTTCATGCTGCTGCCGGGCTTTTCGGCCCATTACATCAACATGAAGTCCCGCCTGCTGCTGGCGGTGGCGATCACCCTGATCATCACCCCGATCGTGTCGCCACAGCTGCCTGCGGCCCCGTCGCAGATGTCGGTGCTGGTGCTGCTGATCGTGCTGGAAACCTTCTACGGGGCCTTCTTCGGGCTGGTGACGCAGGCCGTGATGGGGGCAATGCATCTGGCCGGCACCTCGATCGGCCAGATGACCGGCCTGATGAATGCGATGGTGTTTGACCCGATCACGGAACAGCAGGGGGCGATGGTGGTCGGCGCCCTGTCCAACATCATTTTGGTCAGCCTGTTCGTGATGGACCTGCACCACCTGATGATTCAGGGCGTTGTTGCCAGTTACGCGCTGTTTCCGGTTGGATCGACCCCGCTGGTGGAAGACCATCTGGTCAGTTTTCTTGATATCTTTGCCCGCAGTTTTGCCATCGGCCTGCAGATGTCGGCCCCCTTCATCGTCGCCGGAATCCTGTTTCAGGTGGCGCTGGGCCTGATGGCCCGCCTGTCACCGCAGATGAACGTGTTCTTTGTCGCCCTGCCCCTGCAGATCCTGCTCGGTCTGGCAATGTTGTGGGTGGCGCTGCCCGGCCTGATTCTGATATTCCTGAGATACTTCGAGGGCACCCTGACCGCCTTCATTTTCGGGTAGCGCAGATGGCGGACGAGGACCAGGACTCCAAGACAGAAGAACCGTCTGAGCGAAAACTAGAAAAAGCGCGCGAAGACGGTCAGATCCCGATGTCACAGGAAGTCAAAAGCCTGATGATGATCACCGGGATTCTGGCATCGGTGATGATGCTGACCCCGTGGATCATGGGGCGGATGACCACCCTGCTCGGCGGGTTCCTTGGCAATGTCCATGCCGTGCGGCTGGATGTGGACGGGTTCCGCGGTGTTCTGGTCAAGCTGATGGTCGATGTCGGCCTGATCCTGCTGCCTCTGGCGGCCCTGCTGTACATTTTCGCACTGACCAGCGGCATCATTCAGGCCGGTCTGGCCTTTACCCCGAAAAAGCTGGAACCCAAACTCAGCAATATCAGCCCCCTCAGCGGGTTTAAGCGGATTTTCTCAAAAAACCAGCTGATCGAAATGGTCAAAGGGCTGGTGAAGATCATCGTCGTCGGCGTGGTGCTGAGTTTTCTGGTCGTCCCCAAGCTTCAGCATCCTGAGGTGTATTCCGAACTGGATTTCCGCTCCACGCTGAAAGATCTGTACGATCTGGTGCTGCTGGTGCTGTTCGGCACCCTGCTCAGCTTTGGTGCGGTGGCGGCGGCGGACTGGTGGTGGCAGCGGCACCGGCACCGCAGCCAGCTGAAAATGACCAAGCAGGAAGTGAAGGACGAACACAAGGACAGCGAAGGCAACCCGGAGATCAAAGCCAAGATCCGCAGCCTGCGCATTCAGAAATCCCGCCAGCGCATGATGCAAAACGTGCCGAAAGCCAGTGTGATCGTCACCAACCCGACCCACTACGCCATCGCCCTGCAATATGACATGGATGACATGGCGGCCCCCAAGCTGGTGGCCAAGGGGGTGGACAGTCTGGCCCGCAAAATCAGGGAAGTGGCGGAACAGCACGACATCCCGATTGTTGAAAACCCGCCGCTGGCCCGGGCCCTCTATGCAACGGTGGAGCTGGACCGAGAAATTCCCCCGGATCATTACAAGGCGGTGGCCGAGGTCATCGGCTTTGTGATGCGGATGAAAAAATCCGGCGGGAGGATCCCCAAACCCCGCCGGTGGGAAGAAACACCGCCCGCCCCCCCGGCTCCCTGACCGCGCCTGACAGCCCCCTCCGCCTGCCATCACTGCCCCTGAGGAACCCCTGCCCATGCTCTTCGCTGATGGCTTTGTCGCCCTGAACGGGATCATTCTGACCCTGCCGGAGGCCCTGACAGCCGCGTTTGGCAGTGGCGTGGCGCTGGCGGCAGGCGGCGGATACCTGTATGCCCGGCTGCGGACCCGGACGCTGCAGCGCAAGGCGACGCTGGCGCTGGCACTGACCGCACAGGATGACACCGCCCGGGCCATCACCGGCAGCGATGGCAGCGTTCTTGCCGCCAATGCTGCGGCCCTGCAACGCTGGCCCAACGCATCGCCCCTGACCTATCTCGAACATCTGACCCAGACCACGGCCCCGCTGACGGCGGATCTGGATGACAGCGACGAGACCGGCCCGGTGCCGGAAACCGCCGCCGATGCGCTGGCCCGCCTGCTGGCCGCCGTTCATTCCGGCACCACCGAAAAGGTCGAACTGCCGGTACAGGGGGAAAGCGGTGCCGAATGGCTGCTGGTCGAGACCCGGCCGACCGATGGCGGGGACGGTGCTGCCGGCCGTCTCTGGACTGCCACCGATATTTCCGCCCGCCGCATCATTGATGACATCCTGCGGCAGGAACGCGACGATCTGGCAGAGTTCCTGTACCTGCTGCCGGTCGGGGTCTACTCCGCCGATTCCGGGGGCCGCCTGCGCAGCGTCAACCAGCGCTTTTCTGAATGGCTGGGCTATACCCCCAAAGACCTGACCGGACAGCCGCTGTCTGCCCTGCTCAATGACGGCGAGGTCCCTGATATCGAAGGGGCGTGGCGGGGCGAACTGAGCTTTGTTGACAGTCACGGCCGCCCGTTTCCGGCACTGGTGTTCCAGACCACCTATGACGACGGGGGCGAAACCCTGACCCGCAGCGTGGTCGTGCGTGAGGCCCTGAGCCCGGCGCAAAGTGCCCCGGCGGAAGATCACCGCTACCGCAGCCTGTTCGACAACGCCCCGGTCGGGCTGTGCGTGCTGGACCCCGACGGCGTGATCACCGACTGCAATACTGCCTTCGAGGCCCTGTGCGGCCACAGCCGCGCCGACCTGATCGACGGCACCCTGACCGATCTGCTGACCGAGGAAGACCGCGCCGACGGACAGGAGCTGTTTGACAAAACCCTGATGGAACAGGGCCCCCCGGCCCAGCGGGAGGTGCGCTTTGCCGCCAACCCGGATAATGCCGCCATGCTGCGGTTCCATCTGCTGGAAGGCGATGCCGTGGTCGCCTATCTGATTGACACCACCGCCCAGCGCAATCTTGAGGCCCAGTTTGCACAGGCCCAGAAAATGCAGGCGATGGGCCAGCTGGCCGGTGGGGTTGCCCACGACTTCAACAATCTGCTGACCGCGATGATCGGCTACTGCGACCTGCTGCTACAGCGGCACGGCGCCGGGGATCCTTCCTTCGCCGACATCATGCAGGTTAAGCAGAATGCCAATCGTGCGGCCAATCTTGTCCGTCAGCTTCTGGCCTTTTCCCGCAAGCAGCCCCTGAAACCCCGCCGCCTGACCGTCACCGATGCCCTGTCGGAACTCAGCCACCTCCTGCGCCGCCTGCTGGGCGAAAGCGTGCGGCTGGATCTGCGTCACGGCCGTGACGTCGGCAACGTGCGGGTCGACCCCGGTCAGTTCGATCAGGTGATCATCAATCTGGCGGTCAACGCCCGCGATGCCATGAGCGGCGGCGGCTGCCTGACCATCTCCACCCGGCAGGAACAGCTGGAAACCCCGCTGGAACGCGGAGCGGAAGTGATCCCTCCCGGCCCCTATGCCGTCATCACCGTCACCGATACCGGTGTCGGCATCCCGCGTGAAAATCTGGGCCGGATCTTTGAGCCGTTTTTCTCGACCAAAACCGGCAGCATCGGGGCTGGCACCGGCCTTGGCCTGTCCACCGTTTACGGCATCATCCGCCAGACCGGCGGTTTCATTTTTGTCGATTCCCGCCTGAACGACGGTACCACCTTCACCATTTATCTGCCGCGTCTGGATGACATGGCCGACGCGTCGGAGCCGGTGGTACGGGCAACCGATGATCCGGTGCTGACCGCCGCGCTGGTGCCGCCACCGTCGGACAGTGCCGACCTGACCGGGGGCGGCACCATCCTGCTGGTGGAGGATGAGGATCCGGTCCGGGTCTTCGCCGCCCGCGCCCTGCGGAACAAAGGCTATACGGTGACCGAGGCCCGCACCGGGGAACAGGCCCTTGACCTGCTGGCAGAAAATCCGGCGATTGATCTGCTGATCACCGACATGGTGATGCCGGGAATTGACGGGGCAACACTGGCCCGCACCGTACGGGCCGACCGACCGGGCCTTCAGGTGATCCTGATTTCAGGATACTCGGAAGAGGCCGCACGGGGAGAAATCGCCGACTCGACCGATTTTCACTTCCTGCCCAAGCCATTCAGCCTGACCCAGCTTGCCGCAAGGGTCAAAGCCCTGCTGGCCCAGAACGGAAGTGGCGGAAGCGGCGGAAGCAGCGGAGGTGAAGGCTGACCGCCCTTACCACCGCAGCAGCCGGGAGGGAATCCGCACCAGCCCCAGCACCAGCGCACAGCCCGACACAATCACCGCTGCCCCGGCCACCTGCACCCATGACAGGGTCTCGTCCAGATACAGCGCACCGACCAGCACCGCCACCACCGTCACGGCAAACTCCACGCTGATGGCCCGGGTCGGGCCGATGGTTGAGACAAGCCGGAAGTACAGCACGTAGGTCGTTGCGCTCATCACGCAGCCAAGCACCAGAAGATAGGCAATATCCGGGGCGGTGATCACCTCCGGCAGCGGTGAGACCAGCCCCAGCGGCAGCGTCATCAGCCCGCCGGACAGGAATGCGCCGATCGTCGATTCCCAGCTGCCGACCCCTTTCAGGTGGCGGCTGGCATACAGACTGCCCCCCGCCGCACAGACACAGCCGAACATCGCCGCCACGCAGCCGGTCAGGAAACTGGCATCGACCGGCTGCGAGGGGAAACCGACCAGCATGACAATGCCGGTCACCCCCAAAACCAACCCGATCACCCCATTGGGAGAAATCCGCTCAATCCCGGCGATCCGGCCCATCACCATCGACAGCAGCGGAATTGAAGCCACCAGAATCGCCGTCATCGCCGTACCGATCAGCGGGGTGGCATAGGACAGCCCGATCAGCTGCCCGGCCACGGTGGTTGCCCCGACCACCACAAACGGCAGCCAGCGCCCCCCGAACCGCAGACGCCGCCGGGTGACTGCCGCCAGCAGCAACAGGGTCAGGGCCGCAATCAACGAGCGGTACGAAATGGTCCCCGCCAGCCCGAAGGTGTTCAGCACCCGCAGCAGCACCAGAAAGGACAGGCCCCATGCAAAGGCCAGAAAGACATAAGACGCCAGATCCTTGGGTTTCATCATTCACCGGATGTACGCAGAGAGAGGGGGAGTCGCCATGACCGGCCCGGCGTACACGGCCCGGTCCCGGAGCGGGCGGGATTGGACCACAGGGCACCCCGGCTGACAATCACCGATCGGCACAATTGGATACAGGATTTGTTCCCCCTATGTTCCAATCCCCTTGCGCCAGAGAACAAATCATGTACTGTTGTGCCGGTTGCAGGTCTGCACCAGCTATGGAATAACGGGGGCATCGAATGACTCAGACCGCCTTACGACTCGTTGACAAGGACACCATGGACAAGCAGAAAGCTCTGGACGCTGCCCTCGGCCAGATTGAACGCGCCTTCGGCAAAGGCTCCATCATGCGGCTCGGCCAGCGCGAACAGGCGGTGGATATCGAGGCCGTCAGCACCGGCTCCCTCGGTCTGGACCTTGCCCTCGGCATCGGTGGCCTGCCCCGTGGCCGTATCGTCGAAATCTACGGGCCGGAAAGCTCCGGTAAGACGACGCTGGCCCTGCATGTGATTGCTGAAGCCCAGCGCAAAGGCGGGACCTGCGCCTTCGTCGATGCCGAACATGCCCTCGACCCGTCCTATGCCCGCAAGCTGGGCGTCAACCTCGACGACCTGCTGATCTCTCAGCCCGACGCCGGGGAACAGGCGCTGGAAATCGCCGATACGCTGGTGCGCTCCGGCGCGGTTGATGTGCTGATCATCGACTCCGTCGCCGCGCTGGTGCCGCGTGCCGAACTGGAAGGCGAGATGGGCGACAGCCACGTCGGCCTGCAGGCCCGCCTGATGAGTCAGGCGCTGCGCAAGCTGACCGCCTCCACCGCCCGCTCCAACACCCTGATCATCTTCATCAACCAGATCCGCATGAAGATCGGCGTGATGTTCGGCAACCCGGAGACCACCACCGGCGGGAACGCGCTGAAGTTCTACGCCTCGGTGCGTATGGACATCCGCCGCGTCGGCCAGATCAAGGACCGTGACGAAGTGGTCGGCAACCAGACCCGCGTCAAGGTCGTGAAAAACAAGGTGGCCCCGCCGTTCAAGGTGGTCGACTTTGACATCATGTATGGCGAAGGCGTCTCTAAGATGGGCGAACTGATCGACCTCGGCGTCAAAGCAGGGATCGTCGAAAAGTCGGGCTCGTGGTTCTCCTACAACTCGACCCGCATCGGTCAGGGCCGTGAAAACGCCAAGAACTTCCTGCGGGAAAATCCGACCATGGCCGCCGAGATTGAGAACACCATCCGCGCGAACGCCGGCCTGATCAAGGAAGCCATGACCGCCAGCCCGGCGGAAATGGAAGACGCCGACACCGACGAGGCATAAGCGTCCCATCCCGGATAAGGTCACGCGGGGCCTTCAGGAATGCCCTGAAGGCCCCGTCGCCGTTCCGGGGCCTGCAACAGACAGACCGGCGTGGTTCCGGCAGCAAAAGGGGCCTCCCCTTCTGTCGAAAACGCTCTAGGTTAGGGATAGTCCCCTTCAGTCAGAGGATACCGCCATGTCGGTCCTGCTCCCGATGTACCAGAAGCCCCCCGCCGGTCCGCGGGCGGACTTTAAACTGGCCTCTGACTATACCCCCGCCGGGGATCAGCCCACCGCCATCGCCACACTGGTGGAGGGCATCCAGAGCGGCGAGCGCGATCAGGTCCTTCTCGGCGTCACCGGATCGGGCAAAACCTTCACTGCTGCCAAAGTGATTGAAACACTGGGCCGCCCGGCCCTGGTGATGGCCCCAAACAAAACCCTTGCCGCGCAGCTGTATGCGGAAATGAAGTCATTCTTCCCCGAGAATGCGGTCGAATACTTCGTCTCCTACTACGACTATTACCAGCCGGAAGCCTACGTCCCCAAGACCGACACCTATATCGAGAAAGACGCCAGCATCAACGAACAGATTGACCGGATGCGCCATGCCGCCACCCGCGCCATTCTGGAACGTCGGGATGTGATCATCGTTGCCTCCGTCTCCTGTCTGTACGGGCTTGGCTCGGTGGAAAGCTATTCCGCCATGCGCCTGACCGTAAAGCAGGGGGAGCGGCTGGACCGCGACACCTTCCTGCGGCAGCTGGTTGATCTGCAATACCGCCGGAACGAGGCAGCCTTTCAGCGCGGGGCCTTCCGGGTGCGCGGCGATGTGATCGAAGTTTTCCCCGCCCACCAGGAAGACCGGGCCTGGCGGATTGATCTGTTCGGTGACGAAATCGACTCCCTGACGGAATTTGACCCCCTGACCGGGGAGAAGATGCTGTCCTTCACCGAACTGACCTTTTATCCCAACAGCCACCACGTCACCCCCCGCCCGGCACTGTCACAGGCGATCAAAGGCATCAAGGATGAACTGAAGGTCCGGCTGGCCGAACTGATTGAACAGGGCAAACTGCTGGAAGAGCAGCGCCTGCGGGAACGCACCCTGTTTGATCTGGAAATGCTGGAATCGACCGGCTTCTGTAAGGGGATCGAAAACTATTCCCGCTGGCTGACCGGCCGCAGCCCCGGCGAGCCGCCGCCGACCCTGTTTGAATACCTGCCTGAAGACGCCATCCTGATCGTCGATGAAAGCCATGTGACCGTGCCGCAGGTCGGCGGCATGTTCCGTGGCGACTTCAACCGCAAGATGACGCTGGCTGATTACGGGTTCCGGCTACCTTCGTGCGTCGATAACCGGCCCCTGAAGTTCGAGGAATGGGACACCATGCGTCCCACCACCGTCTTCGTCTCCGCCACCCCCGGCGACTGGGAAATGCAGCGCACCGGCGGCGTCTTTGCCGAACAGGTGATCCGCCCGACCGGCCTGATTGATCCCACCTGTATCATCCGCCCGGTCGAACATCAGGTCGATGACCTGCTGGGCGAGGTCAAGCAGGTCGCCGCCAAAGGGCAGCGGGCACTGGTCACGGTGCTGACCAAGCGGATGGCCGAGGACCTGACCGAATACCTGAATGAACACGGGGTGCGGGTGCGCTACATGCATTCCGACATTGAAACACTGGAGCGGATCGAGATCATCCGCGACCTGCGTCTGGGGGCCTTCGACGTGCTGGTTGGCATCAACCTGCTGCGTGAAGGCCTTGATATCCCCGAGTGTTCTCTGGTTGCCATTCTGGACGCCGACAAAGAAGGGTTCCTGCGTTCAGAACGTTCGCTGATCCAGACCATCGGCCGCGCCGCCCGGAATGTCGAAGGCCGGGTGATCCTGTACGCCGACAAGATGACCGACAGCCTGAAAAAGGCGATGGAGGAAACCGCCCGCCGCCGCGAAAAGCAGCAGGCCTACAACATCGCCAACGGCATCACGCCCGAAAGCGTGCGGTCGCGGATTGCCGACGTGCTGGGCGATGTGGCGGAACACGATTACATGACCGTCGATACCGGCGTCAGCGGAGCCACTGAACTGGTCGGCCACAACCTGCGCAGCGTGATCGAGGATCTCGATAAAAAAATGCGCAAAGCCGCTGCTGATCTGGAGTTCGAGGAAGCAGCCCGGCTGCGCGACGAAATCCGCCGTCTGGAAGCCGCCGAGCTGGAAATGCCGGACGTCACCTATAAGCCGCGCCCGAGCGCCTCGACCGCCTCCGGCACCGCCCGCGCCGCCAAACAGGCCCGGCGCGGCGGGGGGCGGAAACGGGGATAAAGGACCTCAGACGATCTTCAGCGCCCCCAGCACGCCGCCGACGGCGATCAACCACAGCGGGTTCAGGCGGGTCCAGACCAGAACGGCCACGGCGGCGGCAAACAGCCCGATCTGCGTGACCGTCTGCACGGCCATCAGGGTCAGCGACCATGAGGTTGCCGCCATCATCCCGATCGACAGCGGCAGAACGGCCAGCCGCACGCGGGTGCCGAAACTCTGGTCGACCAGCCGGTTGCCATAGCGCAGCGCCAGCACCGCCAGCAACGATGGCGGACCGACCAGCGCCACGGTCGCCGCCGCCGCCCCGATCACCCCGGCGGCACGATAGCCGACAATGGTGGCAAACAGAAAGTTCGGCCCCGGGGCCACCTGTGCCAGCGTAAAGGCTTCAACAAACACCTGATGACTGACCCACTGGTGGGTCTCGGTCATAAACCGCATCATCTCCGGCGACAGGGCCACCACTCCGCCGCCGATCGCCATCAGTGACAACAGGGTAAAGTGCAGCAGGATCTGCCCGCCGATTGACCACGGGCTGTCCATCACCGCGCCCCTCCGTCCGGATTTTTCTGCACCACCACCGCGAACGTCCCCAGACCGAGCATCACCGCGACCAGCGGCCATTTCAGCAGGGCAATCGCGGCAAACATCGCCAGCGCGAACACTCCCGCCCGCAGGGTCCGCGGCATCGCCCGGGCCATTTTAATCGCCATCGAACAGATCAAGGCCACCGCCACCACCGACATCCCCCGCAGCACATCGCTGACCAGTCCGGTCCCGCCGTAGCGGTCATACAGCACGGCAATCCCCAGCACACCGATCGCCGGGGGCACCACCATCCCCGACAGCGCCGCCAGCCCCCCGGCCAGACCACAACGGCGATACCCGACGATAATCGCCAGATTACAGATGGTCGGGCCGGGCAGAAGCTGAGAAAAGGCGAAGATCTCCGCAAATTCGGCCTGCGTCAGGATGCGGCGGCGATCGACCAGACTGCGGTGTACCCACGGCAGGACACCCCCGAAGCCGATCATCGCCAGCGAGGAGAACAGCAGGAACAGTCGCCCCGGAGAAATCGGCGGAGACATCGTTAGCGGGACACCGTCGGGGAGGCCCAACCGTGTGGAGGGCTCGCCCCCATCAGAGTCAGGAGGCGGGGGAGGAGTCTGATCAAGGGGCACGGCGCACTCTCCCGGCAGGGGGGCCGGAATGGGGAGGTCAGGGGAGATACTCTGTGTAACCAATCCGTCATCGGACCGGAACCCCCGGAGCCCTCTTATTTTTGCACGCCTGTCCTGCCCGCAGCTCCCCCCGGTTCTCAGACCCCCGGACGCGACAGCGCCGGATCGAACGGGTTAAGCTGACGGCTGATCCCCGCCGCCTCACGCCGCAGGATGTCCACCACCACCGTCAGGCGTTCATCGGTCAGTCGGTCCGTCGGGGTGCCGATCGACAGTGCCGCCACCGCCCGGCCCTGCCGGTCAAACACCGGCACCGCCACCCCTGACATCCCCGGCAGCAACCCGGAATGCTGGCTGGCATAACCCTGCGCCTTTACTTTGGCGATGGCGGTACGCAGATAGACCTCATCCAGAAACCCCATCCCCTGCATACGCGGCAGATTGAAGCGGATCACCTCCTGCTGCTCATCTTCCGGCAGGTGGGCCAGAATGGTCAGGCTGCCCTGCCCGATCCCCAGCATCACCCGCCCACCGATATCCCCGGTAAACGAGCGGATCGGAAACGGCCCCTCCGCCCGGTCCAGACAGATCGCATCAAATCCGTTCCGGACCAGCAGAAACACCGTTTCGCGCAGGGTGGCCGACAGCCGCAGCAAAATCGGGCGGGCCAGATCGCGCAGGGTGCCGCAGGATCCCGCCTGCGCGGCCAGCACAAACAGGTCGAGCCCCAGCCGGTACCGTTTGCCCTGCGTATCGTGATCAATCATCCCTTCCGCCACCAGGGCCTTCAGCAGACGGTGCACGGTCGGCGGGGTCATCTCCAGATCACGGGCCAGATCGGTCAGACGGACACCACTGCCACCATGGGCCGCAATCGCCCGCAGAATCGCGATCCCCCGCTGCAGACTGGTCTTGTTGCCCGCGTCGCCCGTGGGGGCGCGCTGCAGATCGGCGGGGTCAGACATCGTTTTCTTCTCCGGCAAAGGAATAGGCCATACCATTTCTCAATATTCCGCATGTTGGAATTTTTTGAAATTTTTTTCAACCATATGAAAACTGACATTGACGCTGCCGCCGGTTCGGAAAACTCTGGTTCTAACAGGCCCCAACGGCCTCAGGGCCGGGTGCGGATCCCCCTTTCCGCCCCGGCCTCCCCCTTGGACAGACAGGCAATTTCTTTCCGCATAGCGGAATGAAAAACGGGAGACCCAGCTGTGCCCTTTCTTGAACTGGACGCCCTGAGCAAACACTACGGTCCGGTGAAAGCCGTTGATGACGTGTCCCTCAGCGTTGAACAGGGTGAGTTCATTTCGCTGCTGGGGCCGTCGGGCTGCGGCAAGACCACCACCCTGCAGATGATTGCCGGGTTTGTTGATGCCACCGCCGGGCGGATCCGCCTGCAGGGCCGCGACATCACCCACGCCCCGGCCAACACCCGTGGCCTTGGCATCGTTTTTCAGAGCTATGCGCTGTTCCCGCACATGACCGTGGCCGACAACGTCGCGTTCGGGCTGGAAATGCAGAAGGTTGACCGCGCCGAGCGGGCCCGCCGGGTCGAACAGGCACTGGCACTGGTGCATCTGGATGCCCATGCCGGGCGCTACCCGCGGGAGCTGTCCGGCGGCCAGCGTCAGCGCGTGGCTCTGGCCCGCGCCATCGTCATCCGGCCACCGCTGCTGCTGCTGGACGAGCCGCTGTCTAACCTTGATGCCAAGCTGCGCGAAGCGATGCAGTTCGAACTGCGGACCATCCAGCAGCAGGTCGGCACCACCACCATCATGGTCACCCATGATCAGGCGGAAGCCTTCTCGGTGTCAGACCGGGTTGTGGTGATGCAGAGCGGCCGGATCACCCAGATCGATACCCCGTATGAGGTGTATGAGCATCCGGCCTCGGAATTCATCTCCCGCTTCGTCGGAAAGACCAACCTGCTGCCCCCGGCCACGGCCAACGGGCCGCAGCGCCACATCCGCCCGGAAAAACTGACCCTGAAGCCCGCCGGACAGGGCCGCAGCGATGCCACCGTCGTTGACCGCTTCTTCCTCGGCAGCCAGTGGCTCTATCATCTGGAAAGCCCGCTCGGCCCGATGGTTGTGGTGCAGGTCAACGACGGCAGCCCGGCCCATGCCCCCGGCACCGTCGTGGCGCTGGACTGGGATGACGCCACCCTGCGCACCCTGCCGGAGGGCAGCCGATGAGCGACACCTCCACCCCCCGGGCACGGTCAGCGGTCTGGCTGACCCTGCCGTCGCTGCTGCTGTTTACCGTTGTGCTGCTGACACCGCTGTCGCTGACCCTGCTGCTGTCGTTCAATGAATACGACGCCGCCCGGGGCGCCACCGGCGGGTTCACCTTCAGCCACTACGCCGCCATCGTCAGCGATGGCTATTATCTTGAGATCTTTCTGCGCACCCTGCGCATCGGCCTGATCACCACCTTTCTGTGCGTGCTGATCGGCGTCCCCGAGGCCTACATCCTGTCGCGCATGGCCGCGCCGTGGCGGTCGGTGTTCCTGATGATCGTTCTGACCCCGCTGCTGGTGTCAGTGGTGGTCCGCACCTTCGGCTGGTCGATGCTGCTGGGGATCGAAGGCCCGGTGAACATGCTGTTTCAGGCCCTCGGGATCGGCAAGACCCGTATGCTTTACACCGAAGGGGCGGTGATCACCGCGCTGGTTCACGTCATGCTGCCGTTTATGGTGATCCCGGTATGGACCGCCCTGCAGAAGCTGGACCCGCAGGTGGAACAGGCCGCCCTGTCATTCGGGGCATCGCGCCTGACCGCCATCGTGCGGGTGGTGCTGCCGCAGATCATGCCGGGCATCCTGTCCGGCGGGCTGATCGTGTTCGGTCTGGCCGCCAGTTCCTTCGCCATCCCCGGTCTGCTGGGCGGACGCCGCCTGAAGATGGTGGCCACCACCGTCTATGACCAGTACCTGCACGAGCTGAACTGGCCGATGGGCGCTGCCATCGCTGTCATTCTGCTGATCGCCAACCTGATCGTGATGCTGACCTGCCACCGCGTGGTGGAACGCCAGTATCGCCGCCGACTGGGATAAGCCGCCATGCCCCGTAACGGATCCTTTGCCATCCTGTTCAACACGCTGGTGGTCATGTTCATGCTGGCCCCGCTGGTGATCGTCTGTCTGGTGGCCTTCACCCCGGAAAACACCCTGTCGCTGCCGGGCTGGAACTGGTCGCTGCGCTGGTTCAGAAAAGTCTTTGAACACCCGGACTTTGTCACCTCGTTCATCAACAGCCTGTGGCTGGCCACCGTCTCGGCCTCTATCGCGGTCGGGCTGGCGGTTCCCGCGTCGCTGGCGATCACCCGGGGCAACTTCCCGGGCCGTCAGGCTCTGGAAGGGCTGTTCCTGTCGCCGCTGGTGATCCCGCATCTGGTGCTGGGCGTGGCGCTGCTGCAGATGTTCGCCCGCATCGGGGCTACCGGCAGCTTCGTCTGGCTGTCGCTGGCCCATGTGGTGGTCATCACCCCCTATGCCATGCGCCTGCTGATTGCCGCCATGACCGGCTATGACCGGTCGGTGGAACATGCGGCCCTGTCGCTGGGGGCCAGCCGGCTGACCGTCTTCCGGCGGATCACCCTGCCGATGATCCTGCCCGGCGTCAGCGGCGGCTGGCTGCTGTGCTTCATCAACAGCTTCGATGAAGTGACGATGTCGATCTTCATCACCGCCCCGTCCACCATCACCCTGCCGGTGAAGATGTACATGTACGCGACGGAATCGATTGATCCGATGATGGCCGCCGTTTCGGCGCTGGTCGTCGGCCTTACCGCCGCAACCGCCCTGCTGCTGGACCGTATCTACGGCCTTGACCGGGTGCTGGTCGGCCAACGCTGACCCCCCGCCCCACGGCCCGGTACGTTCCTTTCTGAAAGGTCTGTCATGAGTCTGCTCGTCCGCTACGCGGAGCAGTCCCGCCCCCCGCTGCGCTTTTTTCTGGATGGCCAGCCGCAGACGGCCCTGTCCGGGGACACGCTGCTGACCGCCATCCTCACCTGCGCCAACCGCCTGCGTCAGAGCGAGTTCACCGGTGAAAACCGGGCCGGATTCTGCCTGATGGGCGCCTGTCAGGACTGCTGGGTACAGGTGCGCCGTGGCAACGGGCCGGTGGAACGGCTGCGGGCCTGCTCCACCCTGCTGGAAGATGGTATGAGCCTGTCAACCTCGCCTGCCGCACCGCCGGTCATGACGGGGGATCTGCCATGAACAGCCCCGTCAGCACCCCGCTGCGCCCGGTCATCATCGGGGCCGGTCCCGCCGGCGTCCGCGCTGCCGTCACCCTTGCCGCCGCCGGGCTGCGGCCGATCCTGATCGACGAGGCAGCCCGCCCCGGCGGTCAGATTTACCGCCAGCCCCCAGCCGGAATGACCCGCCCGCCGGAAGCCCTGTACGGGTTTGAGGCGGCAAAGGCCCGGGCAATTCACACCGCCCTTGCCCCCTACGCCGGGCAGATTGAGCACCGGACGGACACACTGGTCTGGAATATCGAACGCGGTGCGCTGGATCTGATGCACCGGACTGCTGACGGCCAGCCGGTCAGCACCGTTCTGCCCTACGACAGTCTTATTCTGGCCACCGGAGCCACCGACCGTATTCTGCCGCTGCCGGGCTGGACCCGCCCGGGCGTCTATACCCTCGGCGGGGCACAGATTGCCCTGAAGGCACAGGGCTGTGGCATCGGCCAGCGGGTGGTGTTCGCCGGAACCGGGCCGCTGCTGTACCTGATCGCCTATCAGTACGCCAAGGCCGGGGCTACTGTTGCCGCCGTACTGGATACCGCCCCCTTTGCCAACCGCATCCGCGCCCTGCCCGGTCTGCTGAACTGCCCGGATACCCTGCTGAAAGGCCTGTACTACACCGCATGGCTGACCCTGCACGGGGTGCCGCTGCACAGCGGCGTCATCCTGCGGGAGGTCGCCGGGCCGGAAGGGGCGGTCTCTGCCCTCCACTGGCGGGATTCTCACGGTCAGGACCGGGAAACCGCCTGCGACGGAATCGGCCTCGGCTATGGCCTGCGGTCAGAAACCCAGCTGGCCGATCTGGCCGGATGCAGCTTCAGCTTCAACGATCTGCACCGCGTCTGGCTGCCGGACCGGGATGCGGCGGGCCGGACCTCCGTCACCGGGGTCTATGTCGCCGGGGACGGTGCCGGAATTGCCGGGGCCGACGCCGCCGAAGCTGCCGGAGAACGCGCCGCCCTTGCCCTGTTACAGGACCGGGGTCTGAGCGTGGACACTGCCCGTATCACTGTGCTTGACCGCCGCATCGCCCGGTTCCGCCGGTTCAGCGCCGCCCTGTGGACCGCCTTTCCGGTGCCTGCCGGGTGGGCGCAGGATCTGCCCGACAGCATGACCCTGTGCCGTTGTGAGGAAATCACCGTCGGCACCCTGCGCCGCACCGTGCAGGCCGATGCCCCGACTGAACTGAACCGCCTGAAAGCGCTGTCCCGCATCGGCATGGGCCGCTGTCAGGGCCGGATGTGCGGTGTCGCCGCCGCCGAGGTGCTGGCGCACGAAACCGGCCGTCCGGTTTCCGCCATCGCCCGGCTGCGCCCGCAGCCGCCGATCAAGCCGCTGCCTGCCGCCACCATTCCTGCTGATACCGCCGGGGAGGCCACCCCATGACCCGTCATCTTCGTGCCGATGTGGTGATTGTCGGCGGGGGCATCGTCGGCGGATCCGCCGCGCTGTTTCTGCGGCAGGCCGGAGCATCCGTGATCCTGATGGAACGGGACCGCCCCGGCAGCCGGGCCAGTGGTGTCAATTATGGCGGTGTACGCCGTCAGGGCCGCCCGCCTGAGCACCTGCCTCTGTCGCAGCGGGCCCATGCCCTGTGGGCCAGTCTGGAATCCCTGATTGGTGAGGACGGAGAGTATGTCCGCTCCGGGCACCTGAAGCTGGCCCGCTCCGCTACCGATATGGCGTCTCTGGAAGCCTATGCGGCGCGGGTGGAAAACTTCGGGCTGGGTCTGCGGCTGCTGGATGCCGCAGACCTGCGCCGCCTGTACCCGATGGTCGGCGACAGTGCCGTCGGCGGATCCCTGTGCCCCGAAGACGGCCACGCCAACCCGCGTCTGGTCTCGCCTGCCTTTTCACGGGCCGCTGCCGCTGCCGGGGCCACCATCCTTGATCAGTCGCCGGTCAGTGACGTCCGTATCACAACGGAAGGCTTCCATATCACCAGTGCGCAGGCCGATGTCACCGTGTCAGCCCCGGTGATGATCAACTGCGCCGGGGCCTGGGCCGGGGAGCTGGCCGCCCGTATGGGCGAAACACTGCCGATTGCGGTGATCCATCCGCTGATGGCGGTGACCGAACCGTTGCCGCACTTTCTTGACGTCAGCATCGGCGTCGAAGGCGGTGGCATCTACGGACGACAGGTCGAGCGCGGCAATTTCGTGTTCGGCGGTGGCCGGGGGTTCGCCCACCCGAAAGCAGGTGCCGCCACCGACAGCACGCCGCCCGATTATGCCCGCCCGGAACGGCATGCCGCCCTGCGGCTGCTGGCACAGGGGACCGGCCTGTTCCCGGCCCTGCAGGGCTGCACCATCATCCGCAGCTGGAGCGGGGTTGAAGCCGAAACCCCCGACCATGCCCCGATCATCGGGCCCAGCCGCATCCATCCCGGTCTGTTCCATGCCTGCGGGTTTTCCGGGGCCGGGTTCCAGATCGGTCCCGCTGTCGGCGCGGTTCTTGCCGACCTTGTGACCACCGGCCGCAGCGTGACGCCTCTCGATGCGTTCCGCCCCGACCGCTTTTCCTCCCCTGCCTGACCATTCCGGTCTAACCATAATCTGATAACAGGAAGGATATGTGACGATGACCCTGATGAAGTCCCTGATCGCCGCCACCAGCCTGCTGGCCCTGTCGGCCGGCGTTGCCAATGCTGCCGACAAGACCCTGTATGTCGGCATGAACGGCGGCACCATGGAAAAGACCTACACCGAAAAGGTGTTTCCGCTGTTTGAAAAGGAAACCGGGGTGAAGGTCGTGGTCGTGCCCGGCACCTCCACCGATATTCTTGCCAAGATGCAGGCGCAGAAAGAAGCGCCGCAGATGCACATCGCCTTCCTTGACGATGGCCTGATGTTCCGCGCCATCGGCATGGACCTGTGCGAACGTCTGCAGCCGTCCGACGCCTACCGTCAGCTGTACCCCGTGGCCCAGATCAAAGGCGGCATGGCTGCCGGGGTGAACATGGGCATGGTCGGTCTGGCCTATAACAAGAAGATGTTTGCCGAAAACAAGTGGGCCCCGCCGTCGTCGTGGCTGGACATGACCGACCCGAAGTTCAAGGGTAAGCTGGTGGTGCAGTCCGCCCCGTCGTCCAGCTTCGGCCTGCATGCCTTCCTGATGTTCAACCGCACCCAGGGCGGCAGCGAGACGGATGTCGAGCCGGGCTTCAAGAACTGGAAGACCAAGGTCGGCACCAACGTGCTGGAATACATCCCCAGCTCGTCGAAGATCTCGGAAATGGTCCAGACCGGCGAAGCCGCCATGTTCCCGCTGACCCCGACCGGTGTCGGCGCCCTGAAGGAAAAGGGCATCGATGTCGAATACGCCCAGCCGAAGGAAGGCTCCGTCGTGCTGATGGTCGGCGAATGCGCGATCAAGAACAATAGCGAACCGGAACTGACCCAGAAGCTGGCCGCCTTCCTGCTGTCGGTCCCGGCGCAGGAAGCCGCCATGCAGTACGGCAGCCAGATTCCGTCCAACCGTCAGGCCAAGGCAACCCCGGACAAGCAGGCCGAGCTGGAAACCTTCCAGGCCAACATGGCGAACGCCACGCTGGTCAACTGGGACGTGATCAACGAAAAGCGCCCGGAATGGAACGACCGCTGGAACCGCGAAATCGAACGGTAAGCATCGCTGTCCTGATGGCCTGACGGCTGTCTGAAGGCCCAGACTGAGAGGGTCGGGCTGAAAGGGTCGGGCATCCCCTGCCGGAGGGGGGTGCCCGGCCCTTTGGCTTTCAGCCCCCGGACTGCTTTCCCGCCCCGTTCAGGAACACCCCCACCGCCGCCCGGACATGCGTCTCCATGTCCTCATCGGCAATGACCGGCACCAGCCCCAGCGTGCGGCGGATATGGAAGTCGCTGACAAGAGTGCCGATAAAAATCTGAGCAAGCCGCCGGGCATCCCCGTCGATCAGCAGCCCGTCAGCCTGCCCACGCAGAAAAACCGCCGTCAGGCGATCGGTCAGCAGTTTTGGCCCTTCACCATAGAACTGCCGGGCAATCTCGGGGAACCGATGCCCTTCCGCCACCATAATTCGGTAGACGGAAATTGAGCGCTGGCCCGTTACAGTCTTCAGGAAATGCAGACCAAAAGCCGTCAGGCCTTCTGCCGTCGCCTGCAGCCCGGGGCCGTCACTCCTGTCATCTCCGGGATCCACCGTACTCCAGACGCGATGACAGGCCTCCTGCACCATCGCAAGAAGCAATCCTTCCTTGTTCCCGAAGGCATCATACAATGTGCTGCGTGACCCTTTCGACCGCCGCAGAATATCCGACAGACTGGTGCGTTCAAATCCCTGTTCAAGAAACAGCTCCATTGCCGCCTCCAGAATGGCCTGTCGCCGGGCTTCTCCCCGGCTTGGTTTTTCGGGCTGTTGCGGCATTTCGGTCACGGTCGGTTCCTAAAATCTCAGACGACGTTCATCTCGTGCTTGCGATTGTATCAAACTGTACAGTACAGTACAGTACAGCACTTTCGCCCCGGGGCCCCGAGTCACCCGTGGGCCTCTCCCTCCGGAGCTGACACCCCGATGTTTGCCAAACGCCCCTCTCTGCCCCTCGCCCTCCCTCTCGCTGTTGCCTCGGCCCTGTTTCTGGCCGCCTGCGACGACGCCCCCAAGCAGCAGGCCGCTGCCCCCGGCGCCGGGATGCCACCGCCGGAAGTGACGGTGATTGCTGCCACCCCGTCGAATGTGCCTGTCACAACCGATCTGCCCGGGCGCACCACCGCCTTCCGGGTGGCCGAAGTCCGCCCGCAGGTCACCGGCATTGTCCTGAAGCGCCTGTTTGAGGAAGGCAGCGACGTACAGGCCGGGCAGCAGCTCTATCAGATTGATCCCGCTCCCTATCAGGCAGTGGTGCAAAGCGCCCAGGCCGATCTGGTCAAGGCCCGCGCCACGCTGAAATCGGTGGAAGCCAAGGCCGCCCGTTATGCCGAGCTGGTGAAGATCAACGCCGTCTCACGTCAGGACTATGACGACGTGATCGCCAGCCTCGATCAGGCCAAAGCCCAGATTCAGGTGGCGCAGGCCGCGATTGATACCGCCCGCATCAATCTGGACTACACCAAAGTCTACGCCCCGATCGCCGGGCGGATCGGCAAATCCACCGTCACCGAAGGGGCACTGGTCACCGCCAATCAGACCATCTCGATGGCGCTGATCACCCAGCTTGACCCGATCTATGTCGATCTTAACCAGTCCAGCGCCGACCTGCTGCGGATGAAGCAGGCCGCCGCTGCCGGATCGGTGCAGCGGAAGGACGCCGCCCCGGTGACCCTGCTGCTCGATGGCGTGGCCAAACCCTATGCCCATACCGGTGAACTGAAGTTTTCTGACGTTACCGTTGATGAAAGCACCGGATCAGTACAGGTGCGCGCCGTGTTCCCCAACCCGGACCGCGATCTGTTCCCCGGCCTGTTCGTGCGGGCCCGCGTTGAGCAGGGTGTCCGCGACAATGTCTTCCTGATCCCGCAGCAGGCGGTGGTCCGTACCCCGGCCGGGGCAACACAGGTGTGGGTGGTCAATGCCGACAACACCGTGGCCCCCCGCCCGGTGGAAACCGCACAGGCCGCCGGCGACGCCTGGATTGTTACCGGTGGCCTGACCGCCGGGGACAAGGTCGTCACCGCCGGTCTCCAGAAAATCAAGCCCGGCGCGACGGTCCGCGTTGCCGCCCCGGCGCAGCAGCAGTAAGCGGGGACCACAATGTCACGCTTTTTCATTGATCGCCCGATCTTTGCGTGGGTGATCGCCATCGTCATCATGCTGGCGGGGGGGCTGTCGATTCTGGCCCTGCCGATCGAGCAGTATCCGCGGATTGCTCCGCCGACCATCCAGATCAGCGCGTCTTACCCCGGCGCATCGGCGCAGACGGTGGAAAACACCGTGACGCAGGTGATCGAGCAGAAGATGAACGGCCTCGATTATCTGCGCTACATGTCCTCCACCAGTGACTCGGCGGGGAACATCTCGATCACCCTGACCTTTGAGTCCAAGGCGAACCCCGACATCGCACAGGTGCAGGTGCAGAACAAACTGCAGCTGGCGATGCCGCTGCTGCCGCAGGAAGTGCAGGCGCAGGGCGTCCGTGTCGCCAAGGCAACCAAGAACTTTCTGGTCGTCGCGGCGCTGGTCTCAAAAGACGGGCGTTATGATCAGGCCTATCTGGCGGACCTTCTGGTCTCCAAGGTGCAGGATCAGCTCAGCCGTGTTTCCGGCGTCGGTGAAGTCACGGTGTTCGGGGCCCAGCGCGCCATGCGCCTGTGGCTCAACCCTGACCGGCTGATCAGCTATAAACTGTCCACCGCCGACGTGGTTGCCGCCGTTAAGGCCGAAAACGCCGAAGTCTCGGTCGGGCAGCTCGGCGGGCAGCCCGCCATGCCCGGTCAGCGCCTGAACGCCACCATCATGGCCCAGAGCCGTCTGCAGACGGTCGATCAGTTCGGCGCGATCCTGCTGCGTGTCAACGCTGACGGATCACAGGTCCGCCTGCGCGATGTCGCCCGGATTGAGCTGGGCTCGGAAAGCTATGAAATCGACGCCCGCTACAACGGGATGCCTGCCGGGGCGCTGGCGGTCAAGCTGGCGACCGGGGCCAACGCGCTGACCACCGCCGATCTGGTGCGGCAGGAATTTGAGGCCATGAAATCCTTCTTCCCGGAAGGCGTTGAGGTGGTCTACCCTTATGACACCACCCCCTTCGTCCGCCTGTCGATTGAGGAAGTGGTGAAGACACTGGCCGAAGCCATCGTGCTGGTGTTTGTGGTGATGTTTGTGTTCCTGCAGAACTTCCGCGCCACGCTGATCCCGACCATTGCCGTGCCGGTGGTGCTGCTGGGAACCTTTGGCGTGCTTGCGGCCTGCGGCTTTACCATCAATACCCTGACCATGTTCGCCATGGTGCTGGCAATCGGCCTGCTGGTCGATGACGCCATCGTGGTGGTGGAAAACGTTGAACGTGTGATGTCGGAAACCGGGCTGCCACCGAAGGAAGCCACCCGGCGGTCCATGGAGCAGATCACCGGCGCGCTGATCGGTATCGCGCTGGTGCTGTCGGCGGTGTTTGTGCCGATGGCGTTCTTCACCGGCTCAACCGGGGCGATCTACCGTCAGTTCTCGCTGACACTGGTGTCGGCGATGGCGCTGTCGGTGGTGGTGGCACTGGTGCTGACCCCGGCCCTGTGCGCCACCATGCTCAAGCCGGTGCATAAAGGACACGGCTGGTCGGAGAAAGGCTTCTTCGGCTGGTTCAACCGTGGCTTCGAACGCAGCCGCCGTGCCTACACCAGCTCGGTCCGCTATGTGGTGTACCGCGCCGGGCGCATGCTGCTGATCTATGTCGCCTTTGTCGCGCTGCTGGGCTTCCTGTTCGTGCGGATGCCGACCGCGTTCCTGCCGGACGAAGATCAGGGCATCATGTTCGTGCAGGTGTCCACCCCGGCCTCAACCACCCGCGAACAGACCGCCGAGGTGATGACCCGGGTACAGAAATACTTCCAGGAGAAAGAAACGGACACGGTGGAAAGCGTGTTCACCCTGTCGGGCTTCAACTTCTCCGGCCGGGGTCAGAACGCCGGGATGGCCTTCGTCCGCATGAAGGACTGGTCCCTGCGCAAAGATCCGTCGCAAAAGGTGAAGGCCGTCGCCGGGCGGGCGATGGGGGCTCTGTCGCAGATCAAGGAAGCGATGGTGTTTGCCTTTGTGCCGCCGTCGGTGATCGAACTCGGCAACGCCAGCGGCTTTGACTTCCAGCTGCAGGACCGTGGCGGGGTTGGTCATCAGGCCCTGATGGCCGCGCGCAACCAGCTGCTTGGCATGGCAGCACAGAACCCGGCACTGATGGCGGTGCGCCCCAACGGTCTGGAAGACACCCCGCAGTACCGGGTGTCAGTGGACCGGGAAAAAGCCCAGGCGCTGGGCCTGTCGCTGTCTGACATCAACAGCACGCTGACAGCGGCGTGGGGGTCGGCCTATGTCAACGACTTCATCGACAAGGGCCGCGTCAAGAAAGTGTACCTGCAGGCCGACGCGCCGTACCGCATGTCACCGGATGACCTGAACCGCTGGGAAGTGCGGAACAAGAGCGGCGAGATGATCCCGTTCGCCACCTTCGCCACCGGCTCATGGAGCTATGGATCACCGCAGCTGGAACGCTTCAACGGTGTGCCGTCGCGCAACATCAACGGTGCCGCCGCTCCGGGCCACAGCTCCGGCGAGGCCATGAAGGTGATGGAAGAACTGGCTGCGAAACTGCCGCCCGGCATCAGCTTCGCGTGGAACGGCCTGTCGTATGAAGAACGGCTGGCGGGGTCGCAGGCCCCGGCGCTGTATGCCCTGTCCATTCTGGTGGTGTTCCTGTGTCTTGCCGCCCTGTATGAAAGCTGGTCGGTGCCGTTCGCGGTCATGCTGGTGGTGCCGCTGGGCGTGCTGGGGGCGGTGGCAGCCGTCACCGTACGCGGACTGACCAACGACATCTATTTTCAGGTCGGTCTGCTGACCACCATCGGTCTGGCCGCCAAAAACGCCATCCTGATCGTGGAATTTGCCAAGCACCTGTATGACAACGGCCGGGCCCTGCGCGGCGCGATCATCGAAGCGGCCCAGCAGCGTCTGCGCCCGATCCTGATGACCTCGCTGGCCTTCATCCTTGGCGTGATGCCGCTGGCGATTGCCAACGGTGCCGGATCAGGGGCGCAGAACGCCATCGGCATCGGGGTGATGGGCGGGATGATTGCCTCCACCTTCCTTGCCATCTTCTTTGTGCCGGTGTTTTACGTTGTCGTGCAGCGCTGGTTCGGTAAAAAGCCGAAGCGCCTGCATCTGGTCGCGGAGGCTGAATAATGGCCGCCCGTTCCCTTCAGTCCCCAGTCCGTGAGACGACCATGACCTCTTTGCGTTTGCCGCTGATGACCGCGGCGGCGGCCCTGCTGCTGGCGGGCTGCTCCTTTACCCCGGATTACGAGCGCCCGCAGGCGCCGGTTCCGGCCGCCCTGCCACAGGCCGGATCGACCCTTGCCGGGGTCGGTCCGGTGGCGGCGGATGCCCCGGTGTGGGCCGATATCCCGTGGCAGCAGTTTTTCACCGACAGCACGCTGCAGGGCCTGATCCGTCAGGCGCTGGAGCATAACCGCGACCTGCGGGTGGCCGCCCTGAACGTGGAGGTGGCACGCGCCACCTACCGCGTGCGGGAAGCCGATACCCTGCCGGAGGTGAACGCCACCGCCGGGGAAAGCGCCCAGCGCACCCCGCGTAACGCCAGCACCGCCAGCCCGGCACGGGACACCATCACCCGCCGCTATTCGGCCAATCTGGCGGTGACCTCGTTCGAGCTGGATCTGTTCGGGCGGGTCCGCAGCCTTGAGGATGCGGCGCTGGAAAGCTACCTCGCCACTGAGGAAGCCCGCACCTCGGCCCAGATCTCGCTGATCGCCGAGGTCGCCAATGCTTACCTGACCCTGCTCGGGGACCGCAAACTGCTGGCCCTGACCGAGGAAACCCTGCAAAGCCGCCAGCAGTCGCTGCAACTGATCGAGCGCAGCTTCCAGCTGGGTGTCGGGTCACAGCTGGATGTGTCGCAGGCGCGGTCTTCGGTCGAGACCGCCCGCGCCAGCCGCCTGCGTTACCTGCGTCAGGTGGAGCAGGACCGTAACGCACTGGCCCTGCTGGTCGGGCAGCCGGTCGATGTCTCGGTGCCAGGCGACCTGCGCACCGTGAAACTGATGGAAGACATTCCGGTCGGGCTGTCGTCTGACGTGCTGCTGCGCCGCCCGGATATCGCACAGGCCGAACACACCCTGAAGTCAGCCAATGCCAACATCGGCGCGGCCCGGGCGGCGTTCTTCCCGACCATCTCGCTGACCGGGTCCTTCGGTCTGTCGAGCAGCACCCTGCAGAACCTGTTCCAGTCCGGCTCTGGGGCCTGGGCCTTTGCCCCGTCGATCAGCCTGCCGATCTTTGACAACGGTAAAAACGAGGCCGAGCTCGACAGCGCCAAAGCCAGCAAGGATATCGCCGTTGCCCGTTATGAGAAGGCAATTCAGACCGCCTTCCGGGAAGTGGCGGACTCTCTGGCAGCCCGTGGTACCTATGGCGAGCAGCTTCAGGCCCAGAATGCACTGGTCGATGCTTATGCCAGCAGCCTGCAACTGTCACAGGCCCGCTATGACCGCGGGATCGACAGCTATCTGAACGTTCTGGATGCCCAGCGGTCGCTGTTCTCGGCCCAGCAGGAACAGGTCTCGACCGAGGTGGCGCGTCTGTCCACCATGGTCACCCTGTATAAGACTCTGGGCGGCGGGGTGAAGTAACACCCACCCTGTCCTGTTCAGGAAAAAGGGCGGAGACCGCAAAGTCTCCGCCCAGAGTGGTGACAAACCCCGTTGTTTTTCAGCGGGGTTTGTTTTTTGGAAATTCAGTCTGCGATAAGGGCATTTTCCCGGCTGGAGGGCCCCCCACGTGCACGGCGTCTTAAAGGCGCATCCTTCAGGCGGATTTGGGCGCATAGGCCCGCAGGAACACCGTAATGGCTTCCTCCACCCAGCAGGCGGTCTGCTCCCGGCTAAGGGGGGCGCCGATCAGGGCATGGGCATGCGGGTCGCCCTTGACCAGATGCAGGAAGATTTCCGCCGCCAGCACCGGATTCTCCAGCACCAGATCACCCCGCCGGGCCAGCGTGTCGAAGAAACGGCCAACCGAGGCGCAGACGATTTCCGGCCCGGCAGCGCGGAAGGCGGCGACCAGTTCGGGGAAATGCTGACCCTGCACCATCAGGGTGCGGTAGGTCGCCAGAGCCTCGGGCGTCAGCACCAGATCAAGGAACCGCCACGCCAGACGGCGCAGGGCCTCTTCCACCGGCAGCACCACCAGATCTTCCGACACCGGCATCCGGGCCGCGGCAAACTGGCGCAGCACCTCGCCAAACAGATCAACCTTCGACGGGAAGTGCGCGTACAGCGTTGCCTTAGACACCCCGGCCCGGGCGGCAACCGCATCCATGCTGGTGTTGGTCACCCCTTCCTGACAGAACAGGGACCGGGCGGCATCGAGAATCGCCTCGCGCTTTTTCGACCGCCGGGCCGGACGGGCCCCGCCACAGTCCAGCCCCGCAGCGGGCCCGGCGCCGGTTGCCCCGGCGTCATCACCGCAACAGTCCCCATGCACCTGATCCGGTTCACAGGTGGCAACAGAGGAGTCGGGGGTCGGCGTGGTCTCCGCCATGATCGGAGGTTTCCTTTTCTGTCTGGGGGATGCACCGGCCTTTTCCCTGACGGGCAGACCGGGACCTGATGGAAAGCCGGACAAAAACGGCAGTCCGCTGATGGATCTGCCCCTGTTATGACATCTGCCCCGCCGCTGATCCACCCTATACGCAGCAGGGACAGGCAACGGTGGCCGGGCCGGACCGGCTGTCCGGTCTCTTTTTTTGCCTAACTGAACTCTCAAGTTCAGCATTCTTCTTGACGGCTGACATGCAAGTCGGCACTGTTCACAAAACTGAACCGTTCAGTTTCACCTGTCAATCTCCTTCTCGCCCGGTCCGCAGTGGTACGGACCCCCGGCACAGAACGGGCTGACACGGACCGGAAACCGGACGCCCCACATCCCCGGCCCTGACCGGATGTCATGACGAGCAAACAGATGGCCAAGCGTGTTCTCCGAGTGTTGGTGTTAACCGGCGTGCTGACCGGCCTTGTCGGCGGGGCGGCATGGTTCTGGAAATCCCGGCAGGGGCATGAGCATACCGACAACGCCTATGTCCACGGCGACCTGACCGTCATCAGCCCGAAGATCAGCGGCCATGTGGTCGATCTGGCGGTGGAAGATAACCAGCCGGTCCGGGCCGGGCAGGTCCTGCTGCGCATCGACGCCCGCGACTTTCAGGTGAAGGTGGACGAAGCCGCGGCGGCCCTGCAGGGGGCCGAAGCCGCCATCCTTGGCATCGACAGACGCATTGACGCCCAGAAAACCGTCATCGAGGAAGCCGAGGCCGGAATCCGCACCTGGCAGGCCGAACTTGACCTCGCCCAGCGGGAACTGGGACGGACCGCCAGTCTGGTCAAAGAAGAGGCCGCATCCCGCCAGCGGCTGGACAGCAATCAGGCCGCGCTGTCAAAGGCCCGGGCCGGGCTGGATCAGGCCCGCGCCAAAGTCGAATCATCCCGCGCCCAGAGTGCGGTGCTGGAGGCGGACCGGGTCCGCCAGCAGGCGGCGGTGGCTGAAGCCCGCGCCAAACTGGATGCCGCCACAATCAATCTGGCCAATACCGAAGTCACCAGCCCGGTTGACGGGGTTGTCGGCAACCGGGCGGTTCAGCTTGGTCAGTTCATCACCGCCGGCAGCCATCTGCTGAGCGTGGTGCCGCTGGACACCGTGTGGATTGAGGCCAACTTTAAGGAAACCCAGATCGGTGCCATGCGCCCCGGCCAGCCGGTGACCGTCACCGTCGATGCCTACCCCGACCTGCGGCTGACCGGCGCGGTCGCCAGTTTCTCCCCGGCCTCGGGGGCCCAGTTCAGCCTGTTGCCGCCGGAAAATGCCACCGGCAACTTTACCAAAGTGGTGCAGCGCATTCCGGTGCGGATCAGCCTGTCAGCCGATAACCCGCTGCGCGGTCAGCTCCGCCCCGGGCTGTCGGTGGTGGTTGATGTGCAGACCGGCGCCGGGGGCACCGGCAGCGCCAACGCCGCCGAACGCTAACCGTCCCCTTTTCCCTCACCCGGTTTACGGGGCACAGGAGCATCCGTCATGACCGCCATCGACAGCGGCGCGGCCACCCACACCGATGACGAGGGCACCATCCTTGTCGATCACCCGGAAGTGAAATCTTCCAACACCATCGGTTTTGTCGCCATGGTGGTCGGGATGTTTATGGCGATCCTCGACATTCAGATCGTCGCCAGCTCCCTGTCGGAAATTCAGGCCGGGATCTCGGCCAGCCGCGAGGAAATCTCGTGGGTGCAGACCAGTTATCTGATTGCTGAAGTGGTGATGATCCCGCTGTCGGGCTGGCTGTCGCATGTGCTGTCAACCCGGGTGCTGTTCGCGGTGTCGGCGGGCATGTTCACCATCGCCTCGATGGCCTGCGCGGTGGCGTGGAATCTGGAAAGCATGATCCTGTTCCGCGTGTTGCAGGGGTTTCTTGGCGGGGCGATGATCCCGACGGTGTTCGCCACATCCTATCTGCTGTTCCGGGGGCCTAAACAGGGCATGGTCACCGTGTTCATCGGGCTGGTCGCGACCATGGCCCCGACCATCGGCCCGACGCTGGGCGGATACCTGACCGATACCTTCTCATGGCACTGGCTGTTCCTGATGAACGTGCTGCCGGGGATCATCGTCACCATCGTGGTCTGGACCCAGCTGGATGTTGACCGCCCCAACCTGAACCTGCTGAAAGGCTTTGACCTGCCCGGCATCCTGTTTGTCGCGCTGTTCCTCGGCTGTCTGCAATATGTGCTGGAGGAAGGGCCCGGCGATGACTGGCTGCAGTCTGATGAAATTGCCCTGCTGTGCGTGGTCTGCGCCGTTTCCGCCATCCTGTTCTTCTGGCGGGAGCTGACCACCCCCCACCCGGTGGTGGATCTGCGCGCCTTTGCCAATCCTAACTTTGCGCTGGGGTGCCTGTTCAGCTTTATTGTCGGCATCGGCCTGTACGGATCGGTCTATGTGATGCCGCTGTTCCTGTCGATGGTGCGCGGCTACAACGCGCTGGAAATCGGCTGGGTGCTGATGGTCACCGGGGGGTTCCAGTTCCTGTCCGCGCCGCTGGCGGGGGCACTGTCGAAAAAGCTTGATCCCCGGCTGATGCTGGGGCTGGGGCTGGTGTTCTTCGGGCTGGGTTTGTACCTGTCGCATACGCTGACCGCTGACTGGAGCTACTGGGAATTTTTCCTGCCGCAGGCGGTGCGCGGCATTTCGCTGATGTTCATCTTCATTCCGGTCAACGCGCTGGCCCTGGGCACCCTGCCGCCACACCTGCTGAAAGGCGGGGCCGGGCTGTACAATCTGATGCGCAATCTGGGCGGAGCCATCGGGCTGGCGGTGATCAACACCCTGCTGACCAACCGCCATGATCTGCACCTGTGGCACCTGAAGGAAAACCTGACCGCCGCCCGCGACAGCGTGACCAATGCCCTGAACGGCATGACAGCCATGCTTGGCCCGGTGATGGGCAGCGATGCCCATCAGATGGCGGTCAAAACCCTTGGCCGCCTGGCCGAGCGGGAAGCCTGGGTGCTGTCGTTCGGCGATGTGTTCCAGCTGATGGCGATCCCGTTTGTTGCCGGGCTTCTGTTCCTGCCGGTGATGCGCAAAGTCGATCTGGGGTCAGCGGGCAAGGATGCCCACTGACCGCCCGGGTCCCTTCCCGCTGTGATCGCCCCTTCCGGCTGTGATCAGGGGGTGTTACCGGTGACGGTGGCATCCCCGACGCTGTCATAGACCCCGCTGTTGCCCTGCCCGACCAGCCGGTTGTTGCGCACCACCAGTCCGTTGGCGGCATTGGTGGCCACCGATTTAGCCCCGGTGGCGGTGATGGTGTTGTTTTCCACCAGCCCGTTATGGCTGTTGACGCCAAACAGCAGACCGCTGGATGCCCCGGTGCCATTGGCGGTCAGGGTGTTGTTACGCACCGTGACAGTCTCTGACCGCAGCACGTTGACGGCGGCGGTGTCGGTGCCGCGCACCGTCACCGTGTTCCCTGACAAAGTGCTGTTGTCGCCAGAGCGCAGGTTAATGCCGTAGGCGCCACGCATCTGGGTTGAAATGGTATTATCGCTGATGGTCAGGTTGGTGCTGTCAGAACTCAGGATCCCGAAGGAAATGGTCAGGATCGACCAGTTGCTGTCATCGGTGGTGTTGGTGGTAATGGTGTTGCCCGACAGGGTCGAGCCGTTGCTGTTTTGCAGATGGATGCCCCGGCTCATGTAGTTATTGGTGGTGATGGTGTTGCCCGACAGGGTGATGCCGCCGCTGTTGGTCACATGAAGACCATTGGCCTGCGTGCCATTGGTGGTGATGGTATTGCCCGAGACCGTCAGACCGGCGCTGTTGTTCAGCTGCACCGCATGGGACGGCAGGGCAGAGCCGTTGGTATCCTCCAGCCCGTTGCCGTTGCCGTTGGTGGTGATGGTGTTACCGCGCAGGGTTCCGGCAGCGTTATCCGCCCGGAACCCCATACTGCTGGCCCCGTTCTGGGTCAGGGTGTTATCGGTGAAACTCAGGCCGCTGCCCCCGGTGATGCGGGCGGCACTGTCCTGCGCGGCGGTGATCCGGCTGCCGGTGACGGTCAGGTTGGTGGCATTGCTGGCCTGCAGGCCCCCGCCTGAGGAAACCATGGTGACATTGCGCAGGGCGGCCCCGCTGGTATTGCTGGCGCTGACCGCCCACGACCCGGCGGCGGCGGATGTGTTTTCCACCCGTACATCGCGCAGCGTGCTGTCTGTCCCCATCTTGACCACCGCATCCCCGGCCACCGCCCCCCGGATGGTGCCGCTGCTGCCCGGAATTACGTACTGCACCGTCCGGCCGGAGGAGGCCCCGGTCAGCGTCAGGGTCGCCCCACCCCCGCGCACGACCTGCCCGGCAACCAGCGTCACCGGGGCGGACACGGTGGCGTTGCCGTTCAGCAGCAGCAGGGTTCCGGCCGGGGCGCTGTTCAGCTGGGCCTGAAGAGTGCTGCCGCTCAGTTGCCGGACCTGATCAATGGCCTGACCGTCCATGGTCACCGCTTCCTCGACCCGGGCCGCCTGCGTGACGATGTCAACATCGCGCACCACCGGATCCGTCATCCGCCGTTCCTGCGCGGTCAGGCGGCGGTCAGATGCCTCCGCCTGCAGGGGCAGCCGCAGCCGGAAGCCAAAGAATTCCTGGGTGCCACGCGGCCTGTCATGCTGCACTTCCCCGCTCAGGGTCAGGCGGGACCCCGGCAGGTCTTCGGTCAGGTCATACAGGCGCAGCTCCATCCGCAGGCGCGGCCCGGCCACCTCTTTGCTGTCAGCGGCATCAAACCAGTAGCCACCGCCGTACAGCCGCAGCTCCCGATCTTCTTCCGCCGCGAACACTGGCACCCGCCAGCCGATCTCAGCATCCCCGCCATGATAGGACCGTTCAACCGCGTTGCTCATACGGATCGAGGTGTCGGTCAGCTCCACCGCCGTGCTGCCCGGCACGTCCCGCTCCTTGGTGCCCAGCGGCAGATAGCCGTTCAGGCGGACATCGAAATCCGTGCCCAAGGCCTCAAGGCCAACGGTGGCCTGACTGTAATAGTGCCCGGTCTCTGACCGGCGGCGGTCGAAATAACCGTAGCCGCCAAGGTTCCAGCCGCTGTCCAGCATCTGCCGGTAGCCAAGGCCAAAATTGCCCTCGCGCTGACTGTCCTCATCGATACTGCCACGGATATCGGCAAACAGAAGCCGCTGTTCATCCTGCGCCAGTGGCAGGAACAGGTCGCTCTCCCCGATTTTGCGCTTGCTGCCGATCTTGGCTCCGGCCTCGACAGACGGCCCCCACTTGTCTTCTGCCGCCAGCGCTGCGGCAGACAGCAGGAACGGAAGAGCCGTGGCGGCCAGCAGGGCATGACGGAAAGGATAAGGACGCATCGGGGATCAGACCTGACCTGTCGCGAGGGGAAAAACACTTCGGAGAGAAGGGCCGAGGACAGCACTCTACCGGTAATAGAATTTTGTGGAAATCAACGGTCATTCAGAATAAATCCGGCCCCGCTGATACCGCCGTCACAGACACCGGCGTGAAAAACGCCACACTGCCGCCACCTTTATCGGGTGGTGTACGGCCGGAACGGGTTTTACCGGCCAGACCTTTCCGGCCCGGCCTGTTGTGTCACATTCTTTTGCGCCGCACCCTTTTGCATCACACCGTTTTGCGTCAGACTGTCACCCACCCGTAAGAATAACCGGCAGGCCAGACCGGCAGGATTAAGGGGCCCATGGACGTTCATCACGATTTCACCGGCATCGCCACGGTTGCCCTGGCGGCGATGAGCTGCGGCATTCTGTTTGTCCGCCTGAAGCAACCGGCAATCGTCGGCTATATTCTCGCCGGGGTGCTGCTGGGGCCATCGTTGCTGGGTCTGGTCTCTGACCGCAAAAGTATTTCGCTGCTGGCCGAGCTTGGCGTGATCATGCTGCTGTTCGTGATCGGGCTGGAACTGTCGGTCCAGCGCTTTTCCAAGGTCTGGCGGATTGCCCTGACCACCACCCTGCTGCAGATCGGTGGCAGCGTCGGCCTGATGCTGCTGGTGCGCCAGTGGTTGGGCTGGAGCCCCGGCGCCGCCATTCTGCTGGGCTTTGCCGTCGCCCTGTCTTCCACCGCCGTGGTGATCAAGCTGCTGGAACAGCTGGGGGAAAGCAACAGCCCGGCCGGGCGGATGACCGTTGGCATCCTGATCGCGCAGGATATGGCGGTGGTGCCGATGCTGCTGTCGCTGTCAGCCCTGTCCGGCAAGGGGATGGACCCGCTGGACGGCCTGCGCGTCGCCGGATCGGTGCTGATTCTGGCCGCCGTGGTGTTCCTTCTGCTGAAACGCACGGTGCGCCTGCCGTTCATGCATATGATTTCCACCCATTCCGACCTTGGGCCGCTGGCGGCCTTTGCCGCCTGTTTCGGCGCGGCGACACTGGCCGGTCTGCTGGACCTGTCCCCCGGATACGGGGCCTTTCTGGCAGGAATGGTGCTGGGCAATTCCGGGGACGGCAAACGCCTGCGCCATCACGCCCACCCGATTCAGGCCCTGTTGCTGATGGTGTTTTTCCTGTCCGTCGGCCTGCTGCTGGATCTCAGCTTCCTGTGGAACAACCTTGGCACCGTGCTGCTGATGCTGGCGGCGGTCACCCTGTTCAAGACCGTACTGAACATCGCCGCCCTGCGGATCCAGAGGATCGGCTGGAGTCAGGCCTTTCTGGTCGGGGTGGCGCTGGCCCAGATCGGGGAATTTTCCTTCCTGCTGGCCAGCACCGGCGTTGCCCGCAAGGTGATCACCGGGCACGAAGCCCAGCTGGTGGTGGCGGTGACGGTGATGTCGCTGATGATCAGCCCGCTGTGGCTGGCCAGCGCACGACGGCTGGAAGCCTCCGGCAACGGGTTCTCCACCCTCGGGCAGTTGCTGGGGGCGGTCTATGGGCCGGAAGCCCGCCGGGTTGGCCTGATGTGGGGCGGATCCTGCCGCCTGCTGGTGCGGCTGCGTCAGCGCTGGCGCGGGCCACGGCGGTTCAGCGCCCCGGCAGACGCCGCACCGGAAACACTGGACAGCCGGGCCGGTTCTGACGACAGTGCGGCGCCTTCCCCCCCCTGCTGACACGCCGGAGCGACGGACCCCTGATGCCTGATTTTTCGCTGGAAGATGCCTGCCGGACCACCGCCGCCGGACCCGTGGTGGTCTGCGGGGTCGATGAAGCCGGGCGCGGCCCGCTGGCCGGGCCGGTGGTGGCCGGGGCCGCCATTCTTGATCCCGCCACCCTGCCCGTGGCCCTGCGGGACGGGCTTGATGATTCTAAAAAGCTGTCAGCCAAAAAGCGCGACACCCTGTTTGCGCTGCTGACTGACCCCGGCACCCCCGGCGTTCTGTGGGGGCTGGGCCTTGCCAGCGTCGCCGAAATCGACAGCCTGAACATTCTGCGGGCCACCCATCTGGCCATGCAGCGGGCGGTGGAGGCCCTGCCGGTTGCCCCGGCGCTGGCCCTGATCGACGGCAACCAGATGCCGCGCAGCTTTCCCTGTGCGATGCAGGCGGTGGTGAAAGGCGACGGCATCAGCCTGTCCATCGCCGCCGCATCGGTGATCGCCAAGGTCCACCGCGACCGGCTGATGCTGGATCTGCACGCCGCCTTCCCGGTTTACAACTGGGCAAAAAACATGGGGTACGGCACTGCCGAACACCGGGCCGCCATGCGCAGCCATGGCCTGAGCCCGCATCACCGCCTGAGCTTCGGCGGTCAGCGGGAGCTGTTCTGACACCCCGCCCGCAGCTGTGGCCACAAAGCCGGACCGGCAGAAGCTGCCTTCTGCCGGTCCTGTCTGATCCGGTCTGATACGGTTTTGCCACACGCACTCAGGACAGCCACAGGGGCAGGACAGCCACAGGGGCCGCCGGAACCGGAGCAGGAAAGGCTTAGCGGCAGGACGGCGGCTGATAACCGTTAACCCCGGGGAACGGCCAGTCAGCCAGCAGCGACAGGTCGGGGCGGAAAATCTCGACCTTCAGCGGGTAGCAGGCCGCGACATCGCTGGAATGGGTGGCGCTGCAATCGCCGCCCGGACAGGCCGACAGACCACCCAGCAGGTCGATCTCGGCAAAAAACTCCAGAAAATCCCCCGGCCGCACCGGGCTGGCCTTCATGAAATACTGCTTGGTGTCTTTGGTGAACCCGGTACACATGAAAACGTTCAGCACGTCATGCACATAGGGCTCCGCCTCCCGGAACGGCAGGCCGGTGGTTTCCGCCAGTGCATCCGTCAGGTTGGAATGACAGCAGTGGTCATAGGTGCCCCCCGACAGCAGGCGGTGCGTATAGGGGTCGCAGCGGGTGCCGATCACATCATGCACACCGCCGCCGTCTTCATCAAAGCCATACCAGCCGAGGGTATCATGGGTGATGGTCGCCATCGGGCGCAGGCTGGGCATCGTGCTCCACAGGCGGTCGCCGGTGGTGACGTGGGTGGCGTGCAGGGCCCGGGTCTTGCCGCTGAAAAACCGTTCTGACAGGTTATCGGCATTCCACAGGTTCAGGTCGCCGACCTGCGGCCCTTCGATGCTGACAATCCGGAAGAAGTGGCCCTTCGGGACCCGGAAAGTCCGCCCGCTGCGCGGCGGTACGATCACCTCGTCCGTCTTTTCCAGTGTCGCCCGCACCGTTTCCAGCCGGGCCATATCCGGCTGCGGCAGGGTCCCGTTGGGGTAAACCACCACCGGCTTGACCGCCCGGCGGGCAGCGGCATCGGCGGGCGGGGTCACGCGGGATGAAACCGTCATTCTCTCTCTCCGGGGTTACGTGCAGCTGGGGAGTCTGTCACGGGCGGGGGTCGCTTCCTGCCATCAGCCTGCCTGCACACCCCCCGGCTGACAACCGGGTTTCTTCTTGACCGAAGACCAAGTCAGGCTTAGCCATAGTGTGATGACGATCCCCCCTTTGACCCACCTGCGTGCCTTTGAGGCTGCCGCCCGCCACGGCAGTTTTCTGCGGGCCGCCGCCGAACTCGGGATGACCCCCGCCGCCGTCAGCCAGCATGTTAAAGCGCTGGAGGCGTGGATGGGGCTTGCCCTTTTCGACCGCCATCCCCGTGGCGTGACCCTGACCGCCGCCGGGCAGGATTTCGGGGCGGCCTGCCAGCGCGGACTGGAGGAAATCGCCCGGGCCGCCGCCCGCCTGACCGGCCGCAGCCGGGGCCGCCGGGTCAGTCTGGCCTGTCAGCCGTCGATCGTCAGCCTGTGGCTGGCGCACCGGCTGCCCCGCTTCCGGGCGGCCAACCCGGATATTCAGGTGTCAATCGTCTATCCGCTGGGGGCCAGAACCCCCGAGGATGCCGGATCAGATCTGCTGATCGGCCACGGCCTGCGCCCGGACCGCCCGGCGGATGCCATCCTCAGCGCCGCCACCCGGCCAATCGCCGCCCCGGCCTATCTGGCCCGCTCCGGCCCCCTTACCACACCGGAAGCGCTGCTGCGGGCAGAGCTGCTGCATGATGCCACCGAAGACGCCTGGCGGGGGTGGTTTGCCGACCACCGTCTGGTGATGCCACAGGGCACCGGGCCCATTTTTGCTGACTTCAGCCTGCTGGTCAGCTCGGTCGTTGCCGGTCTGGGGGTCGGCCTGTGCCCGGTGGCACTGGTGGAAGACCAGCTGCGCAGCGGCGCGCTGTCGGTGGTCTCTGACCATGCCAGTGATACCGCCAAAGACTACTGGCTGATCAGCCGCCCCCGCCCCTCGCCGGAAGCCGAGCTGATGCGACGATGGCTGATGGACGAAGCCGGACGGTAACGCCGCACCCTTTATCCCCCTGCCCCTTCAGACAAAAAAGAACCCCGGAAGTTGCCTTCCGGGGTCAGTCTGTGCTTGAGCAAAGAAATCATACACTGTTGAAAGCAGCGGAAAACCTTACCGCTTGATGTTCACCAGCTCTTCCAGCATCTGGTCAGAGGTGGTGATGATCTTCGCCGCCGCCGAATAGGCGCGCTGGGTGGTGATCATGTTGGTGAACTCTTCCCCCAGATCGACGGTGGAGCTTTCCAGCGAGCCACCGGCAATCTTGCCGGACCCGCCGGAGCCCGCTTCACGCACGGTCGGCAGGCCGGACAGGCTGGTCTGGTTGAAGACGTTGCCGGTCGAGGACGACATGCCGTTCGGGTTCACGAAGGTGGCAACCGGGATCATGAAGATCGGGGTGGTCACACCGTTGTCGAAGCGGGCGATGACGATACCGTCTTCCCCGATGGTGACACCGGCGAAGTTACCGAACTTGTTCCCGTTCTGGGTCAGGCTGGTCAGCTGGTAATCACCGGCCTTCTGCTGCATCCCGCCGGCGGTGGAGTTGTAGTTGCCGAGGAACAGGCTGATCGCCGGGCTGCCGCCGGAGGTGACGGTCGAGCCATCCATGTTCAGCGCACCGTTCGACCAGCCGATCCGGACCCGCAGGCGCGGATCGTTGGCCGAGGTCTCATCGTAGCCATGGATCTTATCGATGGTACCGTCACCGTTGAACTTCAGGGTGTTGTTGCCGGTAGCGCTGGTACGGTTCCAGGCGACGTTGCTCGACAGCGGCGGCACCGTGTAGATGGCGTTCTGCTGCACCGACTTGGCACCGTTGACATTGGTCAGGCCGGAGGCGTTGACCTGAATCCCCTGGCTGCTGTTGGACGAGAACTGGCGGAACCAGATCGCGTTTTCACCGGCAACACGGCCACCCAGGTTGGACGGCGGGCTCGGCGGCAGACCATAACCGCCGTTGATCGACTCAAAGGCGAAGGCGGTGTTGATCTGCGCCCCCAGCTGATCCAGAACCTGGCTCAGCGACTTGGCGGTGACGTTGATGTTAAAGACGCGGGCGCCGGGGGTGTTGGTGCCGTTGTCGTTGATGGTGGCATCAGTCGCCGGGGCGCCGAAGGTGGTGCCGGTGACAGCCGTCAGCGGCAGCGAGCTCTGGATGGTCGCGCCGCTGGCCTTCACCCAGTTGCCTGCACCGAGGCGGGTATCGAAGTAGGACTCAGCGGTCTGCGAGACACGGCTGGCAAGGTCAGCGGCAGTGGTGACGCCGGTGATGTCGATTTCGGTGGTGTTGGAGGCTGCGCCCGACACCAGCGTAAAGGTCACCCCGCCGATCACCACGGTATCACCGGCCGCACCGGTGCTGCCGACGGTGCTGGCGTTGGTGCCGCCGTTCTGCAGGAAGTTGTTGTTGCTGTCGTCGGTATTGACGAAGTTAAAGGTATAAGACTGGCCACCGAGGGTCAGGGACATGTTGGTCCCGGCCTGCGGCACGCTGTTGAAATCCAGACGACCGGCGGCGAAAGAGGTCTGCCGGGCCGAGGTCTGATCATCCAGCGCCACATAGGTGGAGCCTGCCGGGGGCATCACTTCGTAATCCCACGAGTTGGCAGCGCGCTTCGACCACGTGTAGTTCAGGTTATGGGCGTTGCCAAGGCTGTCATAAATCAGCGCGTTGGTCTTTTCCGTCGCCCCGACCAGCGCACCGGACGGCAGGTTGGCGGCGATGCCCAGCGTGGAGGTGGCGCGCGCGGTACCGCCGATGTTGGTCAGGTTGAGCGGCTGCAGGTTGATGCTGTCAACCGCATTGTCGTTCATGTAATAGGTTTCACCCGCCGCATTCTTATATGACTTCATATAGATGCTGCCGTCTTTGGTGACGGTGGAGGCGGTGGCGGTGCCATCCCAGTTATCCAGCGGCCACCCCTGCAGGTAAGAGCCCCCGACGTTCTGCAGATAGCCGTCCTTATCAACCTTGAAGGACCCGGCGCGGGAATAGGCATAGCCAACCGGGCTGGTTGCCTGTTCCGACACGATGAAGAACCCGCTGCCGGAAATGCCGACGTCGGTGGACGATGTGGTGGCCTGCAACAGACCCTGCACGTCAACCCCGGCCCGCGGGCGGGACTGCACACCGCCGGCGCTGTAGGCGGTGGACGACACCTGCTTGGTCACCAGGGTCTGGAAGTTAACCTTCGACCCCTTGTACCCGATGGTGTTGACGTTGGTCACGTTATCGGAAATGGCCCCCATGGCGCTGGACTGCGCGGCAAGACCGGAAACGCCAGCAAACAAGGCTCCGTAAAGCGACATCGTGTGACTCCTTGCTCAAGGAATTCTTTGGTTTTGCGGCTGCGTCTGACCCGTTGGGGGCCGGTTTCTCCGGGGACGCCTGTCTTCTGCAGATACCGCAGCTTATTATCGTTTTAATCGATTATCCCGCCGGGGGGGGCCTCAGGTGGCGCCGACGACGGTGGAAACAGCAGACTCAGCCTTGCCCATCTGCAGGGTGGCGATACCGTTGCGGGTCACCACACCGGTCACCTTGCCGAAGGTGGTCAGGACACTGGGGGTAACCGTCTGGGTGCCGAGCTTGCCGGACACCGCCACCGAATAGGCGCCGTCGGGCAGCTGGTTCCCGGCATCATCCTTGCCGTCCCAGGTGACATTGGCCTCGCCCTTGGTGGTCGCGCCGTCAATGGTGCGGACGGTATTGCCAGCGGCATTCTTGATGACAATGGTGGTCTTGTCGGTACGGTCCGGCATGGTGTAGCGGAAGGTCGCAACCTTATCCTGCAACGCCAGCGTATTGGTCTTGGTCTCAACCGTCTTGCCCAGATACTGGATCGCCGAATTGGCGAGGGTCTGGGTGTTGGCCGCCACACTGTCAGAGGCCGACAGGATCTTCGACATCGGCGCGGCCAGCTTGTCCATGATCAGGTTGACCTCACCATCCTTATTGGTCACGCCGGTGACGCGGCCGAAGGCGGTGGTGTAGGTCTCAATGGTCCCGTTATCACCGATGGCGGTGACCGACAGAGCGTAAGAGCCGTCCGGCAGCTGATTGCCGCTGTCGTCCTTGCCGTCCCAACGGAACTCATGCACGCCCGCAGACGGGTCACCGTCAATACCGCGCACCACCTTGCCGGTGGAGTCCTTAATCAGGATCCCGACGGTTTTAGCGTTGGAGGCAACCCCGTAAGCAAAGCGGGCCGTCCCATCCTGCAGCGGCACCGAGGAGCTTTCCGCCTCGACATACTTGCCGATGTAGTTAACGCCCATCGCCGACAGAGTGTTGTTGTTGGCGGTCAGGATCTTATCGAGTTTTTCGTTCTGGCTGATCTGCTGTTCGACCTGTGCGTACTGCACCAGCTGCTGGGTGAACTGCGAGGAGTCCATCGGCGAGGTCGGGTCCTGATTCTTCAGCTGATTGGTCAGCAGCGTCAGGAAGGTATTGAGGTCTTTCGCCAGCTTGTTACGCGACGTGCTGGAGGTCCCGCCATTGGCATTGGTGACCTGATCGTACAGGGCCTTGTCGTTTGCGGATGCGTTGACTGAAGGCATCGGGCGAATTCCTTAAAGACAGCAGACCTGAAACACCGCCCCACCGGGAAACCCCCATCGGGACGGAAGCCGGAAGGACGTCAGATCTTGACGTCCACCCCACCGCGGGCCGCAGCCTGCATAGATCTTAATGCATCAATCGTGCCAACTTCCGGGGCCAGATCATCTTCCAGCGAATGACCGACCCGGTCATACGGGGTCCCGCCCTGACGGCTGCCCTGACCCTGATCCTGCTGGGCCATCTGCTGCTGGGTGCCGTTGTCCTTCAGCGAGAAGGTGACACTGCCGGGATCAGCCTTCAGACCGGCATCGTTGAGGGCTTTTTCCAGCCCACGCGCGTCGGTCTTCATCATTTCCAGCGCTTCAGAGGTCTCGGCGACCACCTGCGCGTTGACTTTGCCCTCGCGGATGTCGAGTTTGACCTCGACCTTGCCGAGGTTATCGGGCCGCAGAGCAATCTTGATGGTCTCGCCCTTGGTGGCATCCTGTTGAATCCGCACGCGGATCTGTTCCACCGGGTCCGGCTCTTCCGCCTGCTGCGCCCGGGCGGCGGCCTTGGCCTGCTGGGCTTTGCCCGCATGCTGGGCCTGCTGCTGGGCCGTCGCCGACCCTGCCGAAGCCGGGGCGGAGGAAGAAGAGGTCTGCGAGGTGCCGGAGGTGGCCTTTACCCCCTCAACGCCATCAACACCACCCGACGCAGCGGCCGAGGATGTCGCGGCAGAATTTGCCGCCCCCCCGGGGGCCATTGCCGCCGCCACCGCCCCCAGCCCGGTCAGGGGCTGCGGCTGGGTTGCATCGGCGACCTGCCCGGCAGCAGACGCACCGCCGGACGGGGCCTGGGCCGAGGCTTTGGCCAGATCATACCAGGCCGACGGAGCCGGGGCGTCATCCGCCGGGGCGGCCTGCTGCGACACAGCCTGCTGCAACGGGGCCGCGACCTGCACCTGCACCGACGCCTGACGGTCATCACCGATCGCCTTCGCCAGCCCCTTCGACTGGGCGGCATTGACCGTGGTCAGCGGCCCTTCAGATGCCTTGGCAGTATCAGCGGCCGCATCGGCATTAGTTGCCGCCTGCACCTCAGCCGAGGCAGTTTTTGCCGCCTTGGCCTGATGCTCGGCAAGGTGCGGACGGTTGCCGGTCTGATCCCGCTGCCCGGCCCCCTGATCCGTCAGATCGGACTGGGCCTGCTGGCCATCAGCGGCCCCCTGCACCGCCTGCGCGGTCTGGGTCTGCACGTCGTCCCGCTGGACCCGGCCCTGCTGGGTCGCCCCCTGCTGGGCCTGCCCTGCCGGGCGGGCATCCTGTGCCACCGTCTGGCTCTGGGCCTGCGCCGCCGCCGCGACCTCAATCTGCTCCGGCTGGGCTGCCGCAGCATCAGCCGCTGCCGCAGCGGCGTCAGCATCGGTCACCACCGGGGCGGCGACAGCCACCTGCGCCACAGCCTGCGCCACGGCGGCATCAGCCGCAGACGGATCGGTTTTCTGTGTGGTATCAACAGCATCAGAAGCTGCGGCAGCCTTGTCATCCTCTGCCGCACGGGCGTCGGAACGGTCAGCCTTTTCCCCACTCCGCGATGCCGGTTCCGCCCGCTCCGGACGGTCCCGCTCCGGGCGGGGACGGGTCGGTTCAGGCGCCTTCGTGTCCTGCCGGTTGGCAGCCGTAGCATTCAGGGTCTTGATCAGGGCCACCCCGGCACTGTCAGAGGTCGAGGTCCCGACCTGCGAGGCCATCTGTGACAGCAGGGCAGAAAAGTCTGTGACCGCTCCGTCAGAAGCCTGTGCATCAGTGGATGCATCCGTCGGCTGGATGCCGGGGATAACCTGCTGCCCCCGCTGGATGCCACGAATAGTCATGGTCGTATCCTCGCTGTCTGCTTCGGCGGCGACCGGCCTTCCGGTGCCACGGATAAAAGAATTGCCGGTGGTTTATGCAAACACCGGGCCACAACCGCCGACACCCGGCCCCGCCACTCTGACTGCTCAGGGCCCGCACCGTGTATCGCCGGGGCGGGCGGATGGTTCTGGCATGATCTCGGCACCGGCACCGAAAACAGACGATCAATGCCCGCCTGTACGTTTCGCAGAAAGGAAACCCGCCGCCCCTGCCGCAATCCCTTGCCACCGGGCGCGAATACACGGATCTCATTCAGGATTTTCCCGCTCCCCGCCAGTATCAGCACATATTAATTTCCGGCAGCATGTATCCGCGTCTACCAAGGAAAGAAAAGACAGGGCACCCGCCCGCAAACCGGCCTGCTGTGCGGGTTTGCGGGCGTCTGTCAAGCTAATAAAGCTGATGTGAAAATGGCGGAAACGCTTGCTTTAGCGAGGGAAGCGGAAGAAACTGCGCCCGCACCGGGGATTTGGGGCACGCAGGACAGGATGCTGCGGACGGGGCTGCTGGGCAGCCACTGGCCGCAAAGGGGACGTCAGCCTGCTGGACCGTTTCCGGGTTTCAGATTTTTCTTTTTCCATTTGGTTGATGAACCTAAGGAGACCCTGAGCATGAACAAGAGCGATCTGGTCGATGCCGTCGCTGCCGAGTCCGGCCTGACCAAGGCGGATGCCGCCAAGGCCGTTGACGCGGTGTTCAACGCTGTGACCGACGCCCTGAAGAAGGGCGACGAAGTGCGTCTGGTCGGCTTCGGCACCTTCGCTGTGTCCGAGCGCGCTGCCCGTACCGGCAAGAACCCGCGCACCGGCGAGCCGCTGGAAATCGCTGCCTCCAAGCAGCCGAAGTTCAAGCCCGGCAAGGCCCTGAAGGACGCTGTCGGCTGATACCGGATCTGCTTTTGATCCGGTAAACCTTACGCGCCTCACGCAGAAAAGCCCTCCTCCGGCACCCGGAGGAGGGCTTTTTGCTTGTTTGCGGGCCCCTAAGACATCAGCCAGTGACGATCACCGGCATCGCCTCGCCCGGAATGGTCAGCAACCGCACCGGACAGTCATAAACCGCCGACAGCGTCTCGGCTGTTGCCGTCACCGCCACCGGGCCTTCTGCCGCCACCCGCCCCTGCCGCAGCAGCACCAACCGGTCGGCATAGCGCAGGGCCAGCGCCAGATCGTGCAGAATCACCGCCACCGCCGCACCGTCATCAGCCATCCGCCGGGCCAGTCGCATACACTGGTGCTGGTGGGCCGGGTCCAGCGCCGCCGTCGGCTCGTCGAGCAGCAGCACACGCTGACCGTCAGGGGCGCCATCCAGCTGGGCCAGCGCCCGGGCCAGATGGACCCGCTGTTTTTCCCCCCCCGACAGGCCGGGATAGGGCCGCTGCGCCAGCGCCGTCAGATCCGTCGCCGTCAGGGCATCGGCCACCACGGCGGCATCCCGCGCTGCCCACGACCGTTTCCGGTGCGGGGCGCGGCCCATCGCCACCACCTCTTCCACCGTAAAGGGAAAGGCCAGCGCCCCGGCCTGCGGCACCACCGCCCGGCGGCAGGCCAGATCCTGCGCCGACCAGTCGGTCAGGGGGCGGTCATTCAGCCACACCTGCCCGGCATCGGGCCGCAGATCGCCGCTCAGCACTTTCAGGGCCGTGGTTTTTCCCGCGCCGTTTGGCCCCAGCACCACTGTCACGGCCCCGTCCGGTACCGTCCAGTGATGATCCTCAATCAGCGCCCGTCCGCCCCGGCGCACGGTCACCCCCTGTACTGTCAGCATAATTGCCCCCTGCTATACCGCACTGGCAGCGCGGACGCGCAGCAGCATGATCAGAAAGAACGGACCGCCGATCCCGGCCATCACCAGCCCGACCGGCATTTCCGCCGGGACGGCGATGGTGCGGGCGATCAGGTCTGATCCGGTCAGCAGCATCGCCCCCATGCAGGCCGAACCGGGCAGCACCCGGCGATGATCCGGTCCGGTCATCAGCCGCACCAGATGCGGTGCCACCAGCCCGACAAAGGCAATGGTGCCCGCCACCGCCACCCCGGCACCGACCCCCAGCGCCACCAGCACGATGCACAGGCGCTTCAGGGCCTCGACCCGCACCCCAAGGTGATAGGCCTCCGCCTCGCCCAGCAGCAGCAGGTTCAGGGACCGGGCGGTGAACAGCACCCCGCCCAGCGCCAGCACCATCAGCATTGCCGCCGGAATCAGCGTGCCGGGGGTCAGCCCCCCCAGTCCACCCATGGTCCAGAACGTCAGCTGCCGCATCTGGGCATCATCGGCCAGATAGACGAACAGGCCGATCACCGCCCCGCCCAGCGCATTCAGCGCGATCCCGGCCAGCAGCATCAGCGACAGCGACGGCTGGCCGTCACGGACAGAAAACGCATAAACCAACGCCGTGACCGACAACCCACCCAGAAAAGCCGCCACCGGCAGCAGCAGCCCGGCGGGCAAAAAAACCGCCACCGGCAGACTGCCGCCCAGCACAATCGCCCCGGCGGCGGCAACCGCCGCCCCGGACGACACCCCGATCAGCCCCGGATCCGCCAGCGGATTGCGGAACAGCGCCTGCATCACCGCCCCCATCACCGCCAGCGTGGCCCCGATCAGGGCCGCCATCGCCACCCGGGGCAGACGGATCACCGCCAGAACGGTGGCGGTTGTCTCATCCAGCGGCGCACCGTCCCACAGGCCGGTCCAGCCGAACAGCACCTGCAACACCGCAGCGGCAGGCACCGCCACCGCCCCGGTCATCGCCGCCAGCACCGCGACCCCGGCCACCCCCAGCAGCAGGCCCGGTGTCACCCAGACACGGGGCGATCGCAGCGCCGACAGGCCGCCGCCCCGCCGCCAGCCCAGCAACAGCGCCGTCATGCCGGAATCTCGGCCAGACGGTCCGCCAGATCCCGCGCGGCGGCGGGGGTGCGTGGCCCCAGCCCCTGCAGCAGGCTGGCTTCCACCGTCAGCACCCGGCCCCGGCGCACGGCGGCACTGCCCGCCAGCAGCGGCATGGCCTGCAACCCGGCGATCCCGCCGGTCTGCTTCAGCGCCTGATCAGACACCAGCAGCACATCCGGGTTCAAAGGCAGCAGGGCTTCCGCCGAGACCGGCTTCCAGCCGGTCTGTCCGGCAAAGGCATTGCGGGCCCCGGCCATGCTGATCAACCCGTCAATCGGGGTCTGCCCCCCTGCCGCCATCGGGGTCGAATGCCCGATCAGCAGGAACAGCACGGACCGCCCCCCCGTCCCCGAGCCCGGCAGGGCCAACAGATCTGCCGTCATCCGTGCCGCCAGCGCATCAGCCGCCGCCGTTGCCCCCAGCGCCGCACCGCAGCGGTGGATGGTGGCGATCAGACCGGTGCCATCGACGGCGGGGGGCAACTGTTCCACCCGCACCCCGGCAGCACGCACCTGCGCCAGAACCTCCGGCGGACCGGCATCATGCTGGGCCAGAATCAGATCGGGCCGCAGCGACAGCACACCTTCCGCCGCCAGCTGACGCAGATAGCCGGTGCGTGGCTTGTCCGCCAGTGTCGCCGGTGTGGTGGTGGTGGTATCCACCCCGACAATCCGTGCCGGGCCGATCAGGGCCTCAGCGATTTCGGACACCGGGCCACCCAGTGTGACAACCCGTTGCGGCACGGGCACCGCTGCCCCGGCCCGGGGGGTAAACAGCCCCCCGCCGGTGAAAACGACGCCCCCGGCAGCCAGCAGCCCCAGCAGATGACGGCGGGACAGACCCCGCCCGGCGGACACAGCCATCACCGCCCCCCTTACTCGGCAGCCTGCGCCACGGCGCGGCGCGGCAGGGCATCCAGCAGGGCGCGCCAGTCGTCCCGCTCCGGCTCCCCTTCCCGGCGCTCGCCAAACAGGATGCAGAAGTTGTCACCGTTGGCGTCGTACAGTTCCAGCGAGGTCACATGACCATCGGCATGGGGCTTACGCACGACCCAGGCCGAGGCGATGCCGTCTTCCCGCAGGTGCAGGGTAAAGCCGGGATCCATGATGTTGAACCAGTTATCAATAATACGGACCGTCTGCACCGCCCCGGTATGGATCTGCACATTACCCCGGTTGCCGACAAACACCATGATCGGCACCGCGCCATCCACCGCGCCCTGCACCACCTGCCGCAGGGCATCGGTCTGCACTTCCTCGGCAAATTCCGGGGCCAGACGCAGGGCCTGATGGCGGCCGACCCCGGCCTTTTTGACGATACCGTGGAACTGATGCACATCGGTCATGCCGCGCCACGACGACAGCAGGGTCTCGACATCCACGCTGTCATCGGCAGGGTCACTGGCCCGCGCGGGCACCAGATCGGCAACAAAACCGGGGGTCTGATCCTCAGCCACGTGGGCCGCCGTCAGGGCCTGAAACGCCGCCAGATCGGTGGTGTCACGGGCAAAAATCTTCAGGATGGAATCCCCGTGGGCGTCAAACACCTGAATGCTGTGGCGCGGCCCGGTCTTGGTCTGGGTGGTGACGGCAAAAGCCACCGCCCACTTGCCAAGGAACATCCGCAGGTCGATGGTACGGTTCAGCACCAGCCCCATCGCCGGGGAAATGGTCATGTTGCCAAAGGTGCCGACCTTTTCATGCACCGCCCATTCATTGCGGGTCAGCACCATCACATCGCCGCAGGCGGGCAGGCCTTCCAGCAGCGGCTTCCAGTCGGTGCGCAGGCGGCGCACCGACCCGTCGGCACAGCCACAGGCGACAATGTGCGCTTCCGACACATGGTGCTGGGCGGCAACATCGCGCAGGCGGCCATTGCCGGTTCCCGCAGCAGCGGCAGTCCACAGGGCGGTCAGAGTGGCGGTCAGCGCCGCATCAGGCGCAGCAATAAAAGCAGAGGCAGTCATGGACGTGTCCTGTTCAGAAAGACGGTTTTGATTTGGTTGAACGGTCAGCGCAGGCGGAACTGCACCGGAATCTCCACCCACAGGCTTCCGCGGTCAGAGACGGCAAACTTCCAGCCGGACACCGCCCTGACGGCGGCGGCATCAAGGCTGTCAACCCCGCTGCCGGTCACGATACGGACTGTCCGGGGCACCCCGCCCCCTTCGACCAGAGCCTGCACCACCACCGTCCCTTCCAGACCAAGCTGGACGGCGCGGCGCGGGTATTCCGGCGGCTTCGGGGGTTCGAGATACCGGGCATCCCGGCTGACCGGGATACCCTCCTCACCCCGGAGGAGAGACGGCTCCGGGGTGACTGGAGAGGGAACAGAAGAAGCAGAAGAAACAGTAGAAACAGGGGCTGAGGTTGGGGCTGAGGCCGCCAAAGCCGGGGCCTCTGCCATCGCCGCCGCCGGAGCGGCAGGATGCGGGCGGGGGGCAGGCCGGGGGACCGCCGGTTTCTGCCGCAGGGGCGGCACCAGCGGGGTTGCCTTCACGGCAGCAGGCACCGCAACCGCCGCAGGGGCTGCTGCCGCCACCGATGACAGAACCGGCGGCGCGGGGTCAACGGACGGGACCACCACCGACTCCGGCTCGGCAGGCATCGGGGGCACAGGGTCCACCGGGGCCGCCACAGAAGGCGTAACCGGGGTCGGGATGGGGGCTGGAACTGGGGCGGGCTGCTCCCACGTCAGGGTCAGCACCGGGGCTGCCGAGGTCGGGGCCGCTGCATCCGGCTGGGCCGGAAACGGATCCCGCAGCAGCAGAACCGCCGCCCCGGCATGAACCAGAACCGACAGCAGCGCCGTCGCTGTGGTGATCCGTGGATTGCGGCCTCGCGCCTCGCCCGGAAGCGGGCAGGTCAGCGGCGGCAGCCCCGCCCCGGACCCAAACAGCGGACCGGACGCCGCCGCGCCATAAAATCCCTGTGCTGTCGCCATGGCCTGTGCCACTGCCATTCTCCCCGCAGGTGATCCGCCCCGGCAACGGGGCAGACGGATGAACCCTCAGGCGCCCTGCGTTCTGTCGCATCGGGCGGCCTGATCCGGGCTGGCGGGAAGGACCATCGGGTCCGGGCTGGCTGGGATGAAGGGAGAGTAAAACGCTTTTTCATACTTTGCAAATGAAAATGACTTGCATTTACAGAATTGGGCCGCTATCCCTGTGGCAGGCCACGGACCGGAGGAGAGACCCGGTCCGCCCCAACCTCCCCTTTCCAGACCCCTTCACCGCGCCTGCCGTGCCGATGCGCACCGCGCAGACCCGCATGTCTTCCTGTCTGGTCAAGAGATCCATCTGCAATGACCCGCACTGCCCGCCTCCTGCGTGCCTCAACCGCCATGGCGCTTCTGTCGCCCCTGCTGACTGCCGCCCCGGCCCTGGCCCAGAGTGCCACTGCACAAAGCCCCACAGGGCAGAGTGCCACCACACAGGCCGCCCCTGCGGCGGTTCCGACCTATTCCATGGGGGCCGTGACCGCCACCGCCGACCGCACTGAAAAAGCCGCCATTGACACCACCGCCCCGGTGTCTGTCCGGACCAGTGAAGAGCTGGACCGCACCATGCCGTCTACGGTCACCGACCTGCTCAGCGGTATTCCCGGGGTCACCGCCTATCAGACCGCCGGTCAGCCCGGCACTAAGATCAACATCCGTGGCCTGCAGGATTTCGGGCGCGTTAACGTGATGGTCGATGGTGCCCGCCAGAACTTCCAGCGCAGCAGCCACGGCCAGAACACCACGGTGTTCATCGACCCCGACCTGATCGGGCAGGTTGACGTGGTGCGCGGCCCGTCTGCCGTTGTCTATGGCTCCGGCGCCATTGGCGGTATTGTCAATTTCCAGACCAAAGACGCCAAGGATCTGCTGCGCAAGGGCCAGACCTTCGGCGGGCAGGTCACCGGGATTTATGGTGACAATTCCGCCGAACGGCGCGGGGCCATCAGCGGTTACGCCGTGGCTGACTGGGCCGACGTCGTCGCCTCCGTCTCCGGCAGTGACCGGGGCAATTTCAAGGGCGGTGACGGCAAAAAGATTGATGCCTCCGGCTGGGAAAGCACCAGCGCCTTCGGCAAAATCACCCTGACCCCCAACGACGACCACCAGCTGCGCCTGTCGGCGCTGCGCAGCACCTTCGACTATACCGCCGGGACCGGTGCCACCGCCGACAAGCTGGAAACCGACACCGACACCTTCACCCTGCGGCACCGGTTCACCCCGGAAAGCACCCGGCTGGTCGACCTGACCACCAACCTGACCTATTCAGAAACCGATCAGAACGAAACCCGCGTCGGCACCACCTCCAACGGTCGCAAGACTCAGGTTAAAGTAACCACCCCCGGCATCGATATCTTCAATACGTCACGGTTTGAAACCGGATCGGTCGGCCACGCGCTGACCATCGGCGGCGATGCCTTCCATGACGAAGTCACCGCCACCCGTGGCACCGGGGCGCTGGAATTCACCCCCGGCGGCAACCGCACCATTGCCGGGGCCTATGTGCAGGACGAAGTCGCCCTGACCGAACGCCTGAGCCTGATCGGGGCGGTCCGCTTTGACAGCTATGAGATGGAAAGCGAAACCCTCAGCGCCGAAGACACCGCCCTGTCGCCCAAGGTGACACTGGGCTACACCGTGGTGCCGGGCGTGCAGGTCTATGGCTCGTGGGCACAGGCTTTCCGTGCCCCGTCGATCACCGAAACACTGATCAGCGGCACCCATCCGGCCCCGGCCCCGTTCCGCTTTGTGCCCAATCCGGGCCTGCGCCCCGAAACCGCCGAAAACCTCGAAATGGGTACCAACGTCAAGTTCGGCGACGTGCTGATGCCCAGAGACCGGCTGCAGTGGAAGACCTCGGTGTATCAGTCCGAGGTGGAAGACTATATCAACCAGTACTTCAACATGGTCCGGTCCGGCGGAACGGTTAACTACGCCGCCTCGACCTACGGCTACCGCAACGAGGCGGAAGTCACCCTGCGCGGCGTTGAATCCGAAGTGGTCTATGACGCCGGGTTTGCCTATGCCGGGCTGACCCTGACCAACGCCCGGGGCAAAAACAACCTGACCGGCAAAAAGCTGACCTCCGGCCTTGGCTCCCGCGCCAGCCTGACCCTTGGCGTGCGCGACCGCAGCAACGGCCTCGACGGCGGCTGGAAGATGGATGGCCGTCTGGGACTGGAAGACGCCCATGCCTCTGACGATGGCGCACAGGCCGGGGGATACCTGCTGCACGGGCTGTATGTCGGCTATACCCCGCCGGAGCTGGATGACCGCCTGACCCTGCGGGTCTCGGTCGATAACCTGTTTGATACCGAATACCGCGACCGGCTGAAGGCTGATTCCCTTGAGCAGGGCCGGACCATCAAGGCCGGTGGCACCATCCGGTTCTGATATTCCCCTGTTACTATACTCTATGACATAGGGCTGCGCCGGTTTTCCGACCCCTCAGCACGGAGACAAACCCCGTTGTTTTTCAGCGGGGTTTGTTTTTTGAGCCGTTCGGATAAGGGCCGCGATGCGTCTCCGCAGGCTGTTTTGCCTGTTAAAGCAGAACCAGCGAGTCGATGGTGACACTCTCGAGGGCGGTTTGGTGCGACGGCGATGTCTTCCGCATACATCACTGAGTCAAAAGCCCCGCCAGTGTCGAGGGCTTTGTCAGTAGTCTGGGGCGGAGACCGCAAAGTCTCCGCCCTTTTCTTTTGCTCTGACGTGTTGACCGTCAGGCAACTTTCTTCTTCAGCACCCGCAACAACACGGCGGTCACCAGTGTTCCGGCGACCAGCGCCAGAACGTAGCCGCCCAGATGGGTCACCGCATTGGGGATCGGCAGCACAAAGATCCCACCATGCGGTACCTTCAGCTCCACCGCAAAGGCCATCGAGATCGCTCCGGCCAGTGCTGACCCGGCGATCAGGGCCGGAATCACCCGCAGCGGATCCTTGGCGGCAAACGGGATCGCGCCTTCGGTGATGAAGGAAATCCCCAGCACTGCCGCCGCCTTGCCGGCCTCCCGCTCATCGGTGGTGAAGCGGTCTTTGAACAGCAGGGTCGCCAGCGCAATCCCCAGCGGCGGGGTCATACCCGCAGCCATCGCCGCAGCCATCGGCATATAAACGCCGGTGCCGACAAGGCTGGTGGAGAACGCATAAGCCGCTTTGTTGACCGGGCCGCCCATGTCAAAGGCCATCATTGCCCCCAGCAGGACCCCCAGCAGTACGGCACTGCTGCCCTGCATGTTCTTCAGCCATTCCGTCAGGGCCGCCAGCAGCCCGGCCACCGGCGTACCGATGACATAGACCATCAGCAGACCGGTCAGCAGCGAGCCGAGGATCGGCAGGATCAGGACCGGCTTCAGGCCTTCAAGGTTACGATGCAGACGGATATGCCGGTTCAGAAAATCGACGCCGTACCCGGCGATGAACCCGGCGGCGATCCCGCCAAGGAACCCGGCCCCGATGTTGGCCGCAATCATGCCACCGATCATCCCCGGCGCGATACCCGGGCGGTTGGCGATGGAATAGGCAATGTACCCGGCCAGCGCCGGAACCATCAGCGCAAAGCCACCCTTGGCCCCGATGGTGAACAGGGTATAGGCCAGCGTCCCCTTATACTGCTCATCAAAGGCGTAAACACCGCCCAGCGCAAAGGCGATGGCAATCAGCAGGCCGCCGGTCACCACAAACGGCAGCATAAACGACACGCCGGTCATCAGGTGCTTATAGGGGCCACTGCGCTGCGCGGCCAGATCGGCCTTGGCGGCAGCCACGGTATCGGTCAGCTGCGGGCCCGATGTTTCGGCTGATGCCGGACCGGACAGAACGGACGCATCGGCCGCCGCTTTGGCAATCAGGGCCTTGCCGTCGTTGATCGCCGGTTTGGTGCCGGTCTGATAGACCCGTTTGCCCTGAAACCGGGTCAGATCGACCTGCGTATCGGCGGCAATGATGACCAGATCCGCCGCCCGAATGTCCTCTGCCGTCAGGGTGTTCTGCGCCCCGACCGAGCCCTGCGTTTCAACCTTGATCGGATGACCGAGCGCCTGCGCTGCGGCGGTGATCCCTTCCGCCGCCATAAAGGTATGGGCAATCCCGGTCGGGCAGGAGGTGATCGCCACCAGCCGCAGAGCCGACGGTGCAGTGTCCGCAACCGGGGCCACTGCAACAGACGCTGCCGCTGGCGCGGGCAGACGGGCCAGCACCGCCGCCGCATCGGTCAGCACATCTTCGACCCGTACGGTGACAACCGGCAGCCCGGCGAAGCGGCTGGCGTCACCGGCATCGGCACCTACCAGAATCACCCCGGTGGCCGAGGCCAGAGCCGCGCCGGAGAACGGGGTGCTGATCGCCCCGCCGCCGGTCAGCTCCACATGCAGGGACAGCCCGGCGGAAGAAGCCGCCTTCCGCAGCGCTTCGCTGGCCAGAACGCCCAGTGTGGCCCGTGGCCCGGCGTTGATGACAGCAAGAATGGTGGTCATGGTTTCCTCCTGACGGGCTTCCCCCGTCCTTCTTCCTGAGACTTCGGCCTGCCGCTTAGCGCAGGACTACCGTTTCCGCCGTTGCGGCGAGATCTTCCACCACAGACCGGGCAGGCAGATGCGGCCCGACCTGTGCCAGCTTGGCGCAGGCAAAAGCCGCGGCCAGACGGGCGGCGCGGTCCAGCGGGGCATCCGCAAGGGCTGCAGCGGTCAGCCCCGCCACCATCGCATCCCCGGCCCCGACCGTACTGACCGCCTGTACCGGCGGCAGACAGACCTGCACCGCCTGCCCGGCTTCAACGAACAGGGCCCCCTCTGCCCCCAGAGAAATCACCACCCGCCCCAGCCCCAGCGCCAGCAGATCAGCCGCCGCCGCCAGCAGCGCGGCTCTATCCGGCAGGGGCCGCCCGGCCCAGCCTTCCAGCTCCGCCCGGTTGGGTTTGATGCACCACGGCTTCGGCCCGGATGCCGCCAGCGCCGCCGTCAGCGGAGCGCCGCTGGTATCCAGCACCACCCGGGCGCCGGTAGCGGACAGCACCGCACACAGGTCAGCGTAGGCGGTTTCCGGCAGGCCCGGCGGCAGACTGCCGCCCAGCACCACCAGATCCCCGGCCCGCACGGTCTGGGTAAGGCTTTTGATCAGCATCGCCCACGCCGGTGCCGTCACCGCCGGGCCCGGCAGATTGATATCGGTGGTGTCCCCGGCAGACAGATCGGCGATCTTGATGTTGGTGCGGGTTTCGCCCGGCACCCGTACAAAATGATCGGCAATCCCCTTGGCGGTCATGAAAGCCGCGAAGGCAGCCTGATTATCCGCCCCGAGGAACCCGGCGGCAGCCACCGGCACACCCCAGTCGGCAAGACATCCGGCCACATTGATCCCCTTACCCCCGGCATTGTGCTGGACAGTCTTCGCCCGCTGCACATGCCCGACGGCCAGCCGGTCAAGGGTGATGGTCTGGTCAATCGCCGGATTCAGGGTGACCGTCATCACCGCAGGAAGGGCCGGGGCGGTCATGCCTGCCCCCCGGCGCCGGTTTCCAGCGCCCGCACATCCGCTGCCGTTTCGCAGGACAGGGCCTGCAGGGCCAGAGCCTTGAGATTTGCCTGCGACGACCGCCGCAGCCGGGCCTTGACCGCCGGAATATCCCGGGGGGTCATCGACAGTTCCTGTACCCCGATCCCGGTCAGCAGGGCCGCACCGAACGGGTCACCGGCAATTCCCCCGCAGACCCCGACCCAACGGCCATGCCGGGCCGCGCCATCAACAGTCTGGCGGATCAGGCGCAGCACCGCCGGATGCAGACTGTCAGCCTCGGCCGCCAGATCGGGATGCTGCCGGTCAATCGCCAGTGTGTACTGGGTCAGATCATTGGTACCGATCGAGAAGAAATCGACATGCCGCGCCAGCACATCCGCCTGTACCGCCGCCGCCGGAACCTCGACCATGATCCCCAGCGGCACTTTCGGGGCGTTCAGCTCAGTCCGGATCCGCTCGCAGAGGGCGGTCAGGGCCTGAATCTCCTCGACACTGGTGATCATCGGGAACATCACCGACAGCGTCCCGCCATCCCGGGCGGCCCGGTACAGCGCCCGCATCTGCGGCTCCAGCAGATCAAGACGGCGCAGCAGCAGCCGGGCCCCGCGCACCCCCAGGAAGGGATTCTCTTCTTTCGGCAGGTTCAGATGCGCCACCTGCTTGTCGCCGCCGATGTCCAGCGCCCGCACAATCAGCGGCTTACCGTCCAGGGCCTGCGCCATGGCCCGGTAAGCGGCATACTGCTCGTCTTCATCCGGGGTCGTCCCCCGCTCAAGGAACAGGAATTCGGTCCGCATCAGACCGACGCCTTCCGCCCCCTGCGCCACGGCCATGCTCACCTGATCGGCGCTGTTGATATTGGCGGCGATCTCCACCGCATGACCATCGGTGGTGCGGGCGGGCAGGCTGCGCTCTCCGGCCTCGCGGTCCTGCCGGGCCTGACGGTCCTGCCGCCAGGCCTGTGCCGAAGCGGTATCGGCCTCGCCGGGGTTGAGGTACAGACGCCCCCCCTGCCCGTCGAGAATAACCGGGGTGCCGGACGGCAGATCCAGCAAGGCCGCACCACCGGCAACCAGCGCCGGAAGACCCAGTGTGCGGGCCAGAATGGCGGTGTGCGAGGTCGGGCCGCCGTGGGCTGTCGCCAGCCCCACCACCCGGTCCATATCCAGCGCGGCGGTATCCGACGGCGACAGATCCGGGGCCACCAGAATGAATGGCGTCTGCGGCAGACTGTCCAGCGTCGAAGCCCCCAGCGCCGGATCAATCCGGGTCAGCACCCGGCGGCCAACATCGCGCAGATCGGCAGCCCGGGCAGCCAGCACCGGGTTGCCCAGCGCGGCAAGACTGCCCGCCTTGCGCTCGATCGCCTCATGCCACGCCCACGCCACGCCATGGCCTTCGACCATCAGCTGACAGGTCAGGGTGATCAGGTCGGTGTCATTCAGCAGCTCGGCCTGTGCGGTGAAAATCCCGGCCTCTGCCGCGCCCAGACGGCGGCCGGTGTCGTCGGCCAGTGCCCGCAACTGCTGGCGGGTGGCGGTCAGGGCGTCATCCAGCAATGCCCCGCCTTCGGTCAGCGAAACCGGGTGATCCGGCACTGCGGCATCAACCGGCAGCAGCACATGCACCGGGGCCAGTGCCAGACCGGGGCTGGCGGGCAGACCGGCAATCACCGGCAAGGCTGACGGCGGGGCCCAGCCCGCCTCCGCCGGAACCGCCTTGCGGGCTGCGGCGGCGGCATCCGCCTTTTCCTGCGCGCTCAGCCGGGTCATCACCGCCTTCAGCGCCGTGACAGCGGCCACAGCATCGCGCCCGCTGGCAGACACCACCACCGCATCACCGCAGGACAGGCCCAGTTGCAGCAAAGAGACCAGCGCCTTGGCGTCAGCGGTCCGGTCCCCGGACCTGACCTGTACCTGCGCCGCAAAGGGGCGGGCGGCCTCAACCCACGCCGAGGCCGGACGAGCATGCAGGCCGGTCGGATAATCGACCACCCAGTCAAAACGGGCATCCCCGGCCCCAAGATCCGTCACCGGGTCGGACGCCACCGGGGCTTCCGGGACATCGTTGAGAGCCGACAGCAGATCTGCGGGGGCCTGCGTCTCACACAGGGCGGCCAGCCGGGCTTCATCCTGCAACAGACGGGTCAGGCGACGCAGAACGGCAATGTGGGTATCAGAGCGGGCCGCAATCGCCACCACCAGCCGCGCTGACTGCCCGGCGTTCCATTCAACCCCACCCGGCACCTGCACGATGGCGATACCGTCTTTCAGCACCAGCGCCCGGTCTTCGACCATCCCGTGGGGAATGGCGACGCCATGACCAAGAAAGGTATTCGCCACCTGCTCCCGCCGCTCAACGCTGGCGGTAAATCCGGGGGCGACGTACCCGGCGTCGATCAACAGCTGACAGGCGGCGGCAATCGCGGCCCCCTTATCAGCAGGGGCAGCCCCGAGGCGGATCAGGGCGGGGCTCAGCAGCATGCTGGGGTGAGAAGACTGGTCCATGGCGCTTCCTCATACGATGCTTTGGCACCGTTCCACCCTGCCGGTCCGGCCCCCCGGCTGAGGATCATCACCACAGCCGGACATGGGTGTTTCGCTGCCCGTTATGACGATTGAAAACGTTTACACAAAAATTGTCAATCCACTGCCGGAGACGTCCCGCAGACATGGCTTGAAACCTTATTTTCCTGATCTATGATAGGACAATAATGATTGGAAACGTTATCATCAGCCCCGCAGACTCCTGCGGTGAAAGGCCCGGGATATGAGCGTCAGCATCAAGGATGTGGCCCGCCACGCCGGGGTGTCGGTGGCGACCGTCTCCCGCACTCTCAGCAACGGGCCGGTCAGCGAGGAAACCCGCCGCCGGGTCGAGGACGCGGTGCAGGCAACCGGCTACCGCCCTAACCTGTCAGCCCGCCGCCTGCGGTCACAGCATACGCAGACCATCGGTCTGGTGGTCTCAGACATCCGCAACCCGTTTTTTACCGCCGTCAGCCGGGCTGTGGAAGACGCCGCCTATCACGCCGGAATGCGGGTTATTCTGTGCAATACCGATGAAAACCCCGACCGGGAGGAACTGTACCTCCGCCTGATGCAGGAAGAACGGGTCACCGGACTGATTTTTGCACCAACACGAACTACCTGTGAAGCGCTTGATCGCTTTGATCTGGATTTTCCGGTGGTTCTGATTGACCGCGCCGGTCCGCCCGGGCTGCATGATGCCGTGGTACTGGACAATGCCGGGGCCAGCGCCCTGCTGATCGACCATCTCGCCGCTCAGGGATACCGCAAAATCCACGGCCTGTTCGGCAACACCAGCACCACGGGGGCAGAGCGGCATGATGGCTACACGGCGGCCATGCACCGCCACGGCCTGCAACCGGATGCTGTCTTCATCGCCCCGCAGGCGGCGGCGGCGGAAGCCCACATTGCCGCCCTGCTGACAACGCCGGACCGGCCCGAGGCCGTGGTGGTCAGCAACGGCCAGCTGCTGCTGGGGGTGACCCGCGCCCTGCGCGCCGCCGGGCTGTCGATGCCGGGGGATCTGGCCGTTGCCGGATTTGATAACGAAACCTGGACTGAACTGGTCGGCCCCGGTCTGACGGTGATTGAACAGCCGGTGCAGGAGATCGGGGCCAGCGCCATGACCATGCTGTTTGAACGGCTGGAGCGGCAGGACCTGCCGGTCCGTAAAATCGTGCTAAGCGGCCGCTGTATCATCCGGGGATCAACCGCCACCCGCGGCTGACCCCGGTATAGGGCTCTCTCAACGCAGGGCGAACAGTTCCTGATGGAAGCGCCCGGCAGGCAGCCCGCAGGCAGAAAAATCAGACCGCAGGGCCTTGCCAAAACCGGCAGGACCACAGAACCACAGGCTGGCGGACCGCCATTCCGGGACCAGTGCCCGGATCTTCGCCCCATCCAGACGGCCATCGCGGCTGTCAATCATCACATGCAGGGTCACCCCGGCGGCAGCGGCATCGGCACGCAGCTTTTCCAGCGCCACCGCATCATGATCAGCCGTGGTATGGAACAGATGGACCGTCCGCGGGGCTGCCCCGGATCGCGCTGCCAGATCCTTCAGGCGGGCGACGAAGGGGGTGATGCCGATACCGCCCCCGACCCAGATCTGCTGCGGGGCGTCATCCTCAAACGTAAAGCAGCCATAGGGGCCTTCCACCGTCACCGGCAAACCGTCGTGCAGGGTGTCACGCAGGCGGGCGGTATGGTCCCCAAGTTCCTTGATGATAAAGGTCAGGCGATTGTTGCTGCCCGCCCAGGACGACGCAATGGTGTACGGGTGCGGCCCGTCCGCCGGATCGGCTGTGACAAAGGCAAACTGTCCGGCACGGTGCCCCGGCCAGCCGTGCGGCACATCAACCGCAGCTTCCAGCGTACGTACACCGGGATAATAAACGGTGTGGGCCACAGTCCCTTGAATCCGGCGCGTCACCGCCACCTTCCGCAGCAGCACGATCACAGCAGCGACCGACCCGGCCACCAGCTGCACCGCCATCAACACCCCGAGCGGAGTCGCCCAGTCGGCATAATTCAGCAGCACCACGGCATGAAACACCAGCACCAGATAGGTGGCGGCCAAAATCCGGTGTGTCTTGAAAAACCAGCGATAGGGGAACCATTTGATCAGGGCCAGCACCATCAGCGCCGCCGCCCCGTAGAAGGCCCACTCACCGACCCCTTCCGCCGTGCCCCGCAGCGATTGCAGGGTCTGCTGAATCTGGGAAACATCCGGCCCCGGAGCCGGGCGTGGCCCCCGCTGGGGGCGCTCCAGCAGGCCCAGCCCCACGGCCCATTTCGGGCCCTTGGCCCACAGCCAGTGGGTCACCGCCAGCACCAGCGCGCTGATGCCCAGCCATTTATGCAGGCGGTACATCCGGTCCAGCCCACCGAACCAGCGTTCCGGCCAGCGCGGGCGGACCGCCAGCACCATCGCCACCGACATACAGGTGATCGCCAGCACTCCGGTCAGCTGCGCCATCGCATTCCGCAGCGGGAAAAACGCCGACACCTCAAACACACCCGGTTCGGCAGCCACCCACAGCAGGGCGGCCCCCGCCAGCAGGCCGGTGAGGGAAACTTTGATTGCTCGCATAAAACTGTCCCCGGACTTTTCAAGCACAAGAGGATGATACGCACAACGGGGGAAACTCCTGCGGTTTCCGTCCCGTTCGCTCTGCGCGGCGCATCCGACACCCCCTTACCGTACGGCACGGGTCCTGAACAGGATTTGAATATCTCATTCACGGTTCCCCCACAGGGCGAAAAAGGCCGACTTTTTCTCAACGCCGACCGGAGAAATGCCCGCCCACAGCCCGCCCGGATCCATGCCACACTGCACCGTCCTGATCCCTTTTGCGGAGAGTCCGATGATTACGGTGTATGGCCGCCCGTCTTCCATCAATGTGCGGAAAGTGCTGTGGCTGTGCGATGAACTGGACCTGACCGTTGCCCGGGCAGCCCAGAATTATGACGGCCCCGGACCGGACCCGGTGCCCGAGGTCCTGGCCCTGAACCCCAACGGCCTGATCCCGGTCCTGACCGACGGCGATCATATCCTGTGGGAGTCCAACACCATCTGCCGCTATCTGGCGGGCAAAGCCGGGCGCGATGACCTGCTGCCCACCGACCCGACGGCCCGGTCGCGGGTAGAGCAATGGATGGACTGGCAGGCAACCGAACTGAACACCTCGTGGCGCACGGCCTTCATGGGGCTGATCCGTAAAAGCCCGGCCCATAGCGACCCGCAGGCCCTGACAGCCGGGATCGCCGGATGGAACCGCACCATGGCCCTGCTTGACCGTCAACTTGACCGGACCGGGGCCTATGTCACCGGCCCCACTTTCACCGTGGCCGACGTGGTGCTCGGGGTGTCAGTACATCGCTGGCTGCATATGCCGATGACGCGCCCGGATCTTGCGGCGGTCGGGGCCTATTACCATCGCCTGCTGACCCGTCCGGCTTTCCCCCCGCATGCCCGGCCAGATATGCCGTAACCGCCGGTCTCGGCAGAACAGCGGCGGTCAACCGACGACCACACAGTTCCGTCCCCCGGCTTTGGCCCGGTACAGCGCCGCATCTGCCCGTAGCTGGACCGTCTCAAAGCCGGTATCCTCGGGCCGCAGCCCGGCCACCCCGATACTGACCGTCAGGCTCCGCTCGACCCCGTCGGCGGCCTCAAAGCAGACCTGCTCCACCGCGTGGCGCAGGGTTTGTGCCTGTATGGCGGCCTCTGTTGGATCACAGCCGGGCAGCAGCACCGCAAACTCCTCTCCCCCCAGACGCCCGATGGTGGCGCCCGGCCCCATCTGCACAGTCATCTCCTCGGTCAGACGGCAGATCGCCCGGTCTCCGGCGGCATGCCCCCAGGCATCATTCACCTTCTTGAAATGGTCGATGTCCAGCAGCAGCACAGACAGAGGCGTTCCCTGCCGCCATGCCTGCACAACCTCTTCGGCTGCGGTATCCAGCAGATGACGGCGGTTAAAAACCCCGGTCAGTGGATCCGTGACCGCCAGCCGGTGCATTTCCGCCCGCTGACGCAGGGCGGTACGATGGGACCGCAACAGGGCAAAAGCCAGCAACAGCAGAGCCAGATAGCCCAGTCCCATCTGAAGCGCCCGGTGCCGCCAATCGGCAAGAAGATCTTCCCGGTCAAGCCCGACCAGAACCAGCAACGGAATTTTCTCGATCTTGCTGATACCAAACACCCGCTCGCGCCCGTCGAAGGGAGAGCGGGCAATAAAGCTGGCGCTCCCCCGGGTTTCCCCGAAAGACGGCTGGCCTGCCGGTGCCGGGGCCCTGCTGCCGATGGCGCCGGGCAACAACGGGCTGCGGGCCAGCAGGGTATCATTACCGTCCACCACCGCCAGCACGTCATTCCGGCCAATCGGAAACTCTTCCAGCCAGTTCTGGGCAAAGCTGAGGTCTATCGCGGCCAGCGCCCCGGCCACCAACCGACCATCTCCGTCAACGATATTGCGCGACACCAGCAGCACCGGGCGGTGGGTGGCCGACCGTTCCACCGGCATATACTGAATATAGGTATCGCTGGAAACAGGTTCGGCCCGGTCCCGGCAGAAAGACTGATTGCTGCGGAATCCGATCAGTTTCGGGTTGGCCGCAGCCATGAACACACAATCGGCACCGTAAAAAGAAATACCGTCAAGCCCTTCAACTGACTGACTTTTCTCACCCAGAAGACGGATAGTCTGCTCCTGCCAGCCGGGGGCAGCGGTCTGCGGGGCTGTTCCAGCGGGGACAACCCGCCCCAGAATATCCCGCAGCACATAATCGGTGGACAGGATCGTGGTGCCGAACCACTGGCTCATGAACTGGCTTTTCTGCTGCACCAGATCACGCTTCTCAGCGATTATTCTCTGCTGGCTGGCGTGCAGATCCATCCCCAGCCACACCGCCCCGGCCAGAAACCCGAGCGCCATGGCAGCCTGAAGGATACCGGACCGTATCCCTGCCGCACCTGTCCTGCCCTGCATGGTTCTGCCCGTTCATGCCCGAAACATGATGGAGTCTAATAGATTTTCCCTGACCTGTTAAGGAATTACCCGATTTTAATACAATCCAGAAAAGAAACGGCGGCCTTTTCCCCTGCGGGAAAGGCCGCCGTCCGGTGGGTCTGACGAACCCGGATCAGAAGATGCTGCGGTAGATCGCCTCGACATCCGCCTGCGTCATATCGCGCGGGTTGCAGTCGATCAGACGGCGGATACCGACCACGACTTCTTCCGCCATTGACGGAATTGCCGCCTCATCGACGCCCAGTGCCGACAGGCGGGTTTCCAGCCCGGTGGCGGGAACCAGCGCCTCAATCTCAGCGACAAAGGCTTCCGCCGCCAGCTCAGGAGTCCCGAACTGCTGGCCCGGCAACAGGCATTCGGCCAGCTCGGCATACAGCGGCAGAGCCGCAGGCAGGTTGAAGCGGATCACCTGCGCCATCACCAGCGCATTGGAATGACCGTGCGGAATGTGATAGCGGGCCCCCAGCGGATAAGCCAGCGCATGGATCGCCGCCACCGAGGCATTGACGAAAGCCATTCCGGCCATCAGAGACCCCTGCAACATGGCAGCCCGCGCCGCAAGATTGCTGCCATCGGTCACTACGGTCCGGATATTCCCCGCCAGCAGCCGCAAGGCAGACGTGGCAAGGCCATCCGCAATCGGGTTCTTGCGGGTGCGGCTGGTATAGGCCTCAATGGCATGAACCATCGCATCAAGGCCGGTCGCAGCCGTCACCTTCGGCGGCAGGCCGACCGTCAGGGTCGGATCCAGCAGGGCGACATCGGGCAGCAGCTGCGGCGCGTAGATGGCCTTCTTCTGCTGGGCCTCGTCCGTCACCACCGACACCCAGGTCACTTCCGATCCGGTCCCGGCGGTGGTCGGCACCTGCACCAGCGGCAGACGTTTGCCTTTCGCCAGATCATGACCGTACATTGCCGCCAGCGGCTGATCATTGGGCACCATCAGCGCCACCAGCTTAGCGGTATCGAGCGAACTGCCGCCACCGAGACCGACAATGCCGTCCGCCCCGAAAGCACGGGCGGCAGCCACCGCCGCCTCAACCACCGTGGTCGGCGGATCCGCCGACACATCACTGTAAACGCTGACACGGCACCCGGCGGCGGTCAGGGACCGGATCGCCCGGTCCGCAAAGCCCAGCGTCACGATCCCCGGATCACAGACGATCACCACGGCTGTCGACCCCAGCCCGGTCATCACCGCCCCCAGACCGTCAAGCGCATCAACGGCACACAGGATACGCGGCGGGCAGCGGAACACACTGTTGATATGACTCATGGTTTTAGTCCTCTTTTATTCAGCCCCTCACACGCCGGGCGGGCGCATCCGCGCCCTTGGCTTACGCGCGAATGGTCGCGCGGGGCCTCAATGGCCCAGTCGGTACGGCGGAGCCGTACCTCCGTTGTCTGTCCCTCACACG